>NZ_JBLWQQ010000001.1:4800000-7375000 GCF_049310305.1 Streptomyces anthophorae | reverse complement strand
TTTCAAAGGAACCTCGTCCCAGCGGATGCTGGAGACGGGGTATCAACAAATTTTGGCGTTGATTTTTGGCACGCTGTTGAGTTCTCAAGGAACGGACGCTTCCTTTGTACTCACCCTCTCGGGCTTTCCTCCGGGCGCTTCCCTTCGGGTCTTGCTTTTGTTCTTGCTGTTTTGCGTTTCCGACTCTATCAGACCGTTTCACCGGCCGATTTCCTCGGGTTTGACGCCTGCCTTCTGGAATTCCGCTTTCGCGGCTCTTTCGGCGAGGTCAAACACTACCAGTCTTTTTCCGGCCCGCTTGCCACACTCCTGCAGGCATGCAGAAGTAAGGTTCGCATTGCAACTTAGGACTTGATAGATGCTGCTGAGGTGTTGGACGCTCGAGGCGTCGGCTGACTCCCTGGCAGGGGTACGACAGTACATGGGGCCCGAGCTTCGGCGCAAATCGTTTGCCCGCGGCCCCTACGTCCGCCAACCGGGACCTCTCGTAGGGAACCGGGACTTTTTATGACTTACGCTTCTGAGCAGTACGCCGTCCAGGACAGGCAGTGACGGCGACCCTGAATCTCCGCCCCCTGGGAGGCTTGCCATGACCAGTGTGACGTCCCCGCTCACCGGACGCGCCATCGGGCTCTCCGCTGTTCCTGACCCGGTGTTCTCCGGTGCGATGGTCGGCCCCGGCTCCGCCATTGACCCCGCGCGCGAGGCGTCCGACGCCGTGGCTCCGGTGGACGGCATCGTGGTGTCCCTCCACCCGCACGCCTTTGTCGTCGTGGATGAGGAAGGCCACGGTGTGCTGACGCACCTGGGCATCGACACTGTCCAGCTCAACGGCGAGGGCTTCGAGCTGCTCGTCAACAAGGGCGACACCGTGCAGCGCGGGCAGGCCGTGGTCCGCTGGGACCCGGCTGCCGTCGAGGCGGCCGGCAAGTCCCCGATCTGCCCGGTCGTTGCCCTCGAGGCCACGGCCGAGTCCCTTTCCGGTGTCGTCGAGGACGGTGACGTCAAGGCCGGCGACGCGCTCTTCGGCTGGAAGTGACGCTCTCCGTCACTGACGGACGGCAGGAAATCAACGCGGCGGCAGCGCTCGCCGCACTATCGGAGACGGGTGAGATGGAGACAACGCTGCGAGGCGTCGGCGTGAGCCACGGTGTGGCGATCGGCGAGGTTCGGCACATGGGGACGGCGGTTCTTGAGCCGCCGGCCAAGCAGATTCCGGCCGAGGACGCAGAGCGCGAACAGGGGCGCGCCCGCCAGGCCGTCGAAGCTGTCGCGGCCGACCTGATGGCGCGCGGCAACCTGGCCGGTGGCGAGGCCCAGGCGGTGCTCGAGGCCCAGGCCATGATCGCCCAGGACCCCGAGCTGATGGCCGACGTCGACCGTCGTGTCGCCGTCGGGAGCACGGCCGAGCGCGGCATCTACGACGCGTTCTCGCACTACCGCGAGCTCCTCGCCGGAGCCGGCGAGTACATGGCGGGCCGTGTCGCCGACCTGGATGACGTGCGCAACCGCATCGTTGCCCGGCTCCTCGGCGTGCCGATGCCCGGCGTTCCGGACAGCAACAAGCCGTACGTGCTCATCGCCCGTGACCTCGCGCCCGCGGACACCGCGCTGCTTGACCCCGCGCTCGTTCTCGGTTTCGTCACCGAGGAGGGCGGGCCGACCAGCCACAGCGCGATCCTGGCCCGGGCCCTGGGCGTACCGGCCGTGGTGGCGCTTCCCGGTGCCGGTGAGCTCGCCGAGGGCACCGTGGTCGCCGTCGACGGCAGCACCGGTGAGATCTTCGTGGACCCCAGTGCGGAGAAGCGGGCCGCGATGGAGGCCGCTGCGGCCGAGCGCAAGGCGGCGCTGGCCGCTTCGACCGGTCCCGGTGCCACCTCTGACGGGCACAAGGTGCCGCTGCTCGCCAACGTCGGCGGCCCGGCGGACGTGCCCGCGGCGGTCGAGGCGGGCGCCGAGGGTGTCGGTCTCTTCCGTACCGAGTTCCTGTTCCTGGACGACAGCAAGAACGCTCCTTCCGAGGGGAAGCAGGTCGAGGCGTACCGGCAGGTGCTCGAGGCGTTCCCCGAGGGTCGTGTCGTGGTGCGGGTGCTCGACGCCGGCGCCGACAAGCCCCTGGACTTCCTGACGCCCGGCGACGAGCCCAACCCGGCTCTGGGTGTGCGCGGTCTGCGGACGCTGCTCGACCACCCGGAGGTGCTGCGCTCGCAGCTGACCGCGCTGGCCAAGGCATCCGAGGGGCTTCCGGTCTACCTCGAGGTCATGGCGCCGATGGTGGCCGACCGCGCCGACGCCAAGGCGTTCGCCGACGCCTGCCGTGAGGCCGGGCTGCAGGCGAAGTTCGGCGCGATGGTGGAGATTCCGTCCGCCGCGCTGCGTGCCCGGTCGGTGTTGCAGGAGGTCGAGTTCCTGTCGCTCGGCACCAACGACCTGGCCCAGTACACGTTCGCCGCCGACCGTCAGGTCGGTGCCGTGTCGCGTCTGCAGGACCCATGGCAGCCCGCGCTGCTCGACCTGGTCGCGCTGTCCGCGGACGCGGCGAAGGCCGAGGGCAAGAGCTGCGGTGTCTGCGGTGAGGCCGCGTCCGACCCGCTGCTCGCGTGTGTCCTGACCGGTCTGGGTGTCACCTCCCTGTCCATGGGTGCCGCTTCGATTCCGTACGTGCGGACCACGCTCGGCAAGTACACGCTGGCCCAGTGCGAGCGCGCCGCCGCTGCCGCGCGTGCCGCGGAGTCGGCGGAGGAAGCGCGCAACGCCGCTCAGGCCGTGCTGTCCGGCGAGTAAGCGAGCACGATCGGTGCCTTCGGAGGGCGCTCCGCCTTTGGGCGGGGCGCCCTTCGCGTTTGTCCTCAGGGGTCAGTGCACATGCCTCCCTTCCGGGTTCGTGTCGTCCACTTCGGGTGCGGTGCAGTAGTTCACGCCGGGTTCCGGAGCGGACAGGTCGCCGGAGTCCGCGTCGGTGCAGTAGGCGTCGAAGACCCGGCCCCCGGGGATCGGCCGGAGTCCCTCGTCCTTCAGGTGCCAGCCGTGGACGCGGGCCTCCTCGCCGGTGACCGAGCTGCGCACGATGACCGCGCTGGCGCGCCGGGTGACGATCGCCAGCGCCAGCACGGCCGTGACTTCCATGGCCGCGGACTCATCGATCCTGACCGTGCCGGGTTCCGTGGCGTCCACGTGCAGGGCGGCGTGCAGGGACTCCCTGTCGGTGAGCACGCTGCACACCCAGTGGTGGGCGCCCTCGCCGAGCGCCTCGATCACTCGGGAGACCAGGTAGGAGGCCCTGGCGAAGGCCATGCGTCCGACGTCCTGTCCGCAGACGGCGCAGGCGCCTGTCCGGGACAGGACGGACGTCGCGAACTCCCACGTCGCTTGGCGGACCGCCTCTTCCACGAGCTCCGGGACGAGGTCGGCCATGGGCTGTCCCTGGTAGGCGACCAGAGGTCCTGAGGCCGCGAGTTCCGCGGTGAAGCGGGTGCGGCTGCCCGCGGTGTCCGGGTCCAGGCCCTCCGCCCTGCAGAAATCCGTGAACTCTGCAGGGTCGAAGAGCGTGACCGTGGTGTATCCGCCGGCCGCGGCCTGGGCTTTGAGCAGCCCTTCGACTTGGCGCAAGTACGTCGTGTGGTCGTCGAAGGTGAAGCTGCGGTAGAGCCGCATGGCCTCGAAGTCCTGCTCATCGGCCAACAGGCCGATGGTTCCGGCCACTTCGCGGCGCAGGACGCACCGCATGCTGGTCGTCCGGCTGTGTTGCGTGTGCCCCATGATTCCCCCTGAGCGCGCTTGAACGATGCTCACTCAGAGTAATCGGGGGCACTGACAACGCTACGTTCGGCGACGGTGCACCGTCGGTGTCGGGCTCCGGTCAGGCTCGCTTGCGGGCGATCTCCTCGTAGAACTTGAGGAGGTCGAGGTTGTCGATGGAGCCGGGGTTGACCGCCTTTTCCAGCGGGGTGCCCTGGAGCAGGCGCTTGACGGGGACCTCGATGCGCTTGCCGGTGAGGGTGTGCGGGACGCCGGGGGCCTCGATGACCTCGTCGGGAACGTGGCGCGGGGAGAGCTGTTCGCGGATGACCTGCTTGATGCGGGCGCGGAGCGCGTCGTCGAGGACCGCGCCCGGTGCGAGGTGCACGAAGAGGGGCATCCAGTAGCCGCCGTCGGGCTGTTCCAGGCCGATGACGAGGGACTCGCGGATCTCGGGGAGCCGCTCCACGGCCTCGTAGATGTCGGCCGATCCCATCCGGACGCCCTGGCGGTTGAGCGTGGAGTCGGAGCGGCCGTGGATGACGACGGAGCCGCGTTCGGTCAGCGTGATCCAGTCGCCGTGGCGCCAGACTCCGGGGTAGGTGTCGAAGTAGCTGTCGTGGTACCTGCTGCCGTCGGGGTCGTTCCAGAAGCGGATCGGCATGGAGGGCATGGGGTTGGTGACGACGAGTTCGCCGACCTCGTCGGTCAGGGGGGCTCCTGCGGGGTCCCAGGCCTGGAGGTCCGTGCCGAGAGCGGGGGCCTGGAGTTCGCCGATGTGGACGGGGAGCGTCGGTACGGCTCCGGCGAAACAGGAGCAGACGTCGGTGCCGCCGCTGACGGAGGCGATCCACAGGTCCTCTCGGACCTCGTCGTGGAGCCAGCGGAAGCCGTCCGGCGGGAGCGGGGAGCCCGTGGTGGCGACGCACTTGACGCGGGAGAGGTCATGGTCGCGCGCGGGGTGCACGCCGGCCTTGCGGCAGGCCATGACGTACGCGGCGGAGGTGCCGAAGAGGGTCGCGCCCGTGCGTTCGGCGATCGCCCACTGGGCGCCGGTCTCGGGGTATCCGGGGCTGCCGTCGTAGGTGACGATCGTGGTGCCGGTGAGCAGGCCGCCGACGAGGAAGTTCCACATCATCCAGCCGGTGGACGTGTACCAGAAGAAGCGGTCGTCGGGGCCGAGATCGCAGTGCAGGCCGATCTGCTTGAGGTGCTCGACGAGGATGCCGCCCTGCGACTGCACGATGGCCTTGGGCAGGCCCGTGGTGCCGGAGGAGTAGAGCACCCACAGCGGGTGGTCGAACGGCACGTCTTCGTAGACGGGCGTGACGTCGGCCGAGGTGAGTGCCGACCATTCCAGGGCCCCCTCGGGAGCCTTGGTGCCGAGGAGCGGGATGTGCACCACCGCGCGCAGGGAGGGCAGCTCGTCGCGGAGTTCCTGAACGGTTTCGCGACGGTCGTGCTCCTTGCCGCCGTAGCGGTAGCCGTCGACGGTGAACAGGACGACGGGCTCCACCTGCTGGAAGCGGTCCAGGACGCTGCGTGCGCCGAAGTCGGGGGCGCAGGAGGTCCACACGGCTCCGACGGCCGCCGTGGCGAGGAGGGCGGCCGCGGCCTCGGGGATGTTGGGCAGGTAGCCGCTGACCCGGTCACCGGGGCGTACGCCGAGCGCACGCAGCTCCGCGGCCAGGGAGCCGACCTGGCGGCGCAGCTCGGACCAGGTGACGGGGCGGGGCTCGTGGGTCTCGTCGACGTGGAGGATCGCGGGGGTGTCCGCGCGGGCCGGGTCGTCCGCCGTGCGCAGGGCGTGCGCGGCGTAGTTGAGCGTGGCCCCGGGGAACCACTGGGCGCCGGGCATGTCACGGTTGCCGAGCACGCGCGTGTACGGGTGCGTGAAGCGCACGTCGAACCACTCGGTGACGGCCTTCCAGAAGGTTTCGAGTTCGGTGACCGACCAGCGGTGCAGCGCCTCGTAGCCACCGTCGGCGGGAGCGCCGTGCTGCTCGGCCGCCCAGGCCTGGAACCGTGTGATCTGGGCGTCGGCGATCTGCTGCCGATCGGGCTGCCAGAGCGGTGACGGGTTCACGGTGGACATGATGCGGCTCCAGGAAGTGCGTGCTCGGCGTGTGCGTCCTCGGCGCGCACCGCGGAGTGTGCGCCTGACGCGGCTCACTGGACGATGCCACGTGATCGACTTCGGCACCAGGGTGTATCCCACATAGTCGGCCTCGTGAAGATGTGCTGGCACCACGGATGAACGGCAGTTGAACGCGGCACGCACGCGTGCGCCTCGGTGGCAGGGTGAGCAGCATGGATGGTCGTGACCTGGTGCGCTTGGCGAAGGCGGTCTCGTCCGTGGGGCCGGCCCATGGGCTGCGTTCCCTTCGGGCGTCGTGGCGGCACCGTCGCGCGGACTCTGTGGGCCTCCCCCGGCGGGGCATCGAGCGGGCCCGGGTCCCGGGTTCCGTGGTCGGTGCGACGCCGGAGCCGGGCGGCGGCCTGGTGCGGTTCACGCGGTCCCGGCTGCGCATCACCGTCACCGTGAGCGGCGCTCTCTTCTGGGGCTGGGACGGGGCCGAACCCGAGCCCTCGTACGCGCTGTCCGGGCACTGCCCCGAGGCGGACCCGCGGGCGGTGCTCGAGCCGGACAAGGACGGCGGCTGGCGGGTGGTCTCCGAGCGGGTGACCGTCGTCGTCTCACGGCACGGCGCCTTGGAGGTGCGCACGCCCGGCGGGGTGTTGCTGCGCCGCGATCTGCCGCCCCGGTGGTGGGAGCCGGAGGGCGGTGGTGAGGCGCGCTGGGCGCAGCGGAGCGAGGTCTCCGCCGACGCACGCTTCTTCGGACTCGGGGCGCGCGCTTCGGGCCCGCGGCTGCGTGACGCGACGTATCGGCTGTGGAACACGGATCCGGGCGGCTCGTTCGGCCGGCGGGGCGATCCGTTGTCGCTCACGATGCCGGTGCAGGTGGTGGTCGCGGACGCGGGCACGCATCTGGTGTTCCACGACAACTCGTGGGACGGCACCGTCAGCCTCCGTGAGGGCAGCGAGGGTGCGGGTTCCGGGCACGACTGTGCCGGGGCGTCCGAATTGCGCATGGAGGGCGGCCCGTTGCGCTGCTGGGTGGTGGTGGGCACCCCCGCGCGCGTGCTCCACGTCTGGTCCCGGCTGACCGGTGCTCCGGCGGTGCCGCCGAGCTGGGCCCTGGGCCACCAGCACGCGCGTCGGGGGTTCGGGAGCGAGCAGGAGGTGCGTCGGGTCGTCGCGGGCTACAGGGAGCGACGGCTGCCCCTGGAGGCCGTCCATCTGGACATCGATCACTTCACGGCGCGACAGGCCTTCACCGTCGATCGTGAGCGGTTTCCCTCCTTGCCCAGGCTGGCCGAACAGTTGCGCGGCGAGGGCGTTCGGCTGGTGTCGATCGTCGACCCGGCGGTGAAGGTGCAGCGCGGCAACGCCCTGTACGACGGCGGGCAGGCGATCGACGCCTTCGTGCGGGACGCGGCGGGCCGGCCCGTGCGCGGGGTCGTGTGGCCGGGTGAGTCGATGTACCCGGACTTCACGGCGGAGCGGGTGCGCAAGTGGTGGGGCGGCCTGTACGAGGAGCGTCTCGCGCAGGGCTTCTCGGGTTTCTGGCACGACATGAACGAACCGGTGTCGTTCGCCGCCTTCGGTGAACCCACGCTCCCCCTGTCGTCCCGGCACGCGGTCGAGGGGCGGGGCGGCGACCATCGGGAGGCGCACAACGTCTACGCCCTTTGCATGGCACGGGCCGGCTACGAGGGGCTGCGCGAACTACAGCCGCAGGAACGGCCCTTCCTGTTCTCCCGGTCCGGCTGGGTGGGTCTGCAGCGCTATGGAGGGGCCTGGTCCGGTGACGTCGCCACCGGGTGGGCCGGCCTGCGGTCCTCGCTCTCGTTGGTGATGGGGCTCGGGTTGTGCGGGGTGCCGTACTCCGGGCCCGATGTGGGCGGGTTCGACGGGAAGCCGTCACCTGAGCTGTTCCTGCGCTGGTTCCAGCTGGGCGCCCAGATGCCGCTGTTCCGTACACGTTCGGCGCCGCGGGCGGGTCGGCGCGAGCCCTGGATGTTCGGCGAGGAGGTTCTCGCGCACGCGCGCGTGGCGCTGGAGGAGCGGCGCCGCCTCCAGCCGTACTTCATGACCCTCGCGCAGCTCGCCCGGCGCACCGGTGCCCCGTATGTGCGGCCTCTGTGGTGGGGTGCTCCGGAGGACCGGGCGCTGCGCGACTGCGAGGACGCCTTCCTGCTGGGCGACTGTCTGTTGGTCGCCCCCGTCCTGGAGCAGGGAGTCGACCGCCGCACCGTGCAGCTGCCACCCGGGCGCTGGTACGACACGGTGACCGGCGAAGTCTTCGAGGGGCCCGGGCAGGTCACTGTGGACGCCCCCTTGTCGCGCATTCCGGTACTCGCGCGTGGCGGGTCGGTGCTACCGGTGCGCGATCCGGGCGGGGGCGTCACCCTGGAGGCGTGGGCGCCTGCGCCGGGCCGTACGGGCGGTGGCCATGCGGCGCGGGACGCCGGGGACGGCTGGGAGGAGCCGGAGATCGAACGGTTCCGGGTGCGCTGGAGCAAGGGGCGGGTGGTCGTCGAAGCGGTCGGGGAGAACGGGGAGGGCGAACCGCCGTACCCGGTGCGGGTGCGCGGCCTGTGAGCCCCTTTCGGCGCTGGGTGGCGCCGGCTGCCCAAGGGCCTGCGGCTCCTACAGGTAGCGGCCCTCGAACCAGGCCTTGACCGCCAACGTATGGAGCGGAAAAGCCAGTTCGGTCGGGCGGCGCAGGAGGTGCCAGCCCTCCGTCTCGTCCGTGGCCACGCTGGCGGGCAGGAGACCCGCAGGGCGCTCGGGCAGGAGGCCGAAAAGCAGCAGGTGGCCGTCCGGGGCGCTCATGGCGTCCACGAGGCGCACGTCGCGCGCCGCGGCGACGATGCCCGTCTCCTCCTGGAGTTCGCGGACGACGGCGCGGCGCCAGTCCTCCCGGTCGTCGATGAAGCCGCCCGGCAGAGCGGGCTCCCCGCGCGCGGGGGCGATGGTTCGGGTGATCGCGACAAGAGCGGTGCCCACCGTGTCGTACACCGGTTGCAGGGCGATGGCCACGGGGAGCGGGTTGCGATAGGCGACGGAGTCACAGGCCCGGCAGGTGCGGGGCCAGCCGTGCACCTCGGCCCCGTAGGCGGCCCCACAGCTCGAACAGTGGGAATCCGGGACGGGGTTGACCGTGGAGTGGGTTGATGCGGACACGGCGCGGACTGTATCCGATCACTCGGCCGCGGTCTTCCCCGGTGGGCCCGGCTCCTGATAGGAGCTGATCCATGACTCGAGCCTCCACCGCTCTGCGGAAACTCGCCGCCCTGTCCGCCGCCGCGCTGCTCGGCGTGGCCGCCGCGCCTTCGGCGGCCCATGCGACGCCCGACCCCAAGGCGCCGAAGGACTTCGTGGCGCTCCATGACGTGGACCCCACGATCATCCAGGAAATGCGCTACTACACGCAGCACGACTTCATGGGCGTCCCGGTCGACGGCTACAAGAAGCCGATGTGCCTCCTCACGAGACCTGCCGCGCAGGCGCTGCACAAGGCGCAGCTCGGCCTCCTGAAGAAGGGCTACTCGCTGAAGGTGTACGACTGTTACCGCCCGCAGCGCGCGGTCGACCACTTCGTGCGCTGGGCGAAGGATCTCGACGACCAGAAGATGAAGGCGGAGTTCTACCCGCGCGTGGACAAGACCCGTCTGTTCGCGGACGGGTACATCGCGGAGAAGTCGGGTCACAGCCGTGGCTCCACCCTGGATCTGACCGTCGTGCAGCTGCCCGCCCTGCCCACACGTCCCTACGAGCCCGGAGAGAAGCTCACGCCTTGCTACGGGCCGAAGGCGGAGCGGTTCCCCGACAACTCGCTGGACATGGGCACCGGGTTCGACTGCTTCGACACGCTCGCCCACACGGACGATCCGCGGGTCCAGGGCGTGCAACGGGCCAACCGGGACCTGCTGCGGGACGCGCTCGGCGCGCAGGGGTTCGTGAATCTTCCGGAGGAGTGGTGGCACTACACGTACAAGCCCGAGCGCTACCCGGACACGTACTTCGACTTCCCGGTCTCCAGGCGCTCGCTGACGGGGCGGTGACGCGGCGGGCGCGACCGGAAGCACCCCCGTGGATCCCGGTCGCGCCCACACCGATCACTGACGCCGGTCGGGCACGGACGGTTCTGCGGGACCCCTGACGTCATTCGGTTCCCCGTGGCACACTTCTGACGTTCCGTCAGATTTATTGCCGGGGAGGCACTGTGGCGCGTACGCGTACACCTGTCGTGGCCGACTGGTTCAGCGGAGAGGGGGACGGCTTCCGTCTGCTGGGCACGCGCTGCTCCGCGTGCGCCTCGGTGTTCTTTCCGCGTGAGGACGGGGCCTGCCGCAACCCCGCCTGCGCGGGCGGGGAGCTGGTGGAGCTGCCACTGTCGCGGCGTGGGCGCGTCTGGTCGTACACGGACGCCAGGTACCGACCACCGGAGCCATATGTGTCGGACCGGGAACTCCCGTGGCAGCCCTACGCGTTGATCGCTGTGGAGCTCGAGGCCGAGCGTCTCGTCGTGCTCGGCCAGGGGGCTCCGGGCGTCTCCGTGGCCGATCTCGCGGTCGGCATGGAGGTGGAGCTCGTACCGGGCATGCTCAACGAGGAGGGGGACGACGAGACCGGGACGACGTGGACGACGTGGCACTGGCGGCCGACGGGGGTGACGGCATGACGGGGGACGTGGCGGTTCTCGGCGCGGGCATGCATCCCTGGGGGAAGTGGGGGCGCAGCTTCGTCGAGTACGGGGCGGCGGCGGCGCGGGCCGCGCTCGCCGACGCCGGGGTCGACTGGCGCGACGTGGGCTCGATCGTCGGCGCGGACACGGTGCGCGGCGGCTATCCCGGCTACGTGGCGGGGGCGACGTTCGCCAAGGCACTCGGGTGGCAGGGCGCGCGGGTGGCCAGCGTCTACGCGGCCTGCGCTTCCGGGGCCCAGGCGGTCAACACGGCGCGGGCGCAGATCCTTTCGGGGCTCGCGGACCTCGTGCTCGTGGTGGGGGCCGACGCGGCACCCAAGGGGTTCTTCAAGCCCGCGGGCGGTGACCGGCCTGACGACCCCGACTGGTTGCGCTTCCGTGCGCTCGGGGCGACCAACCCGACGTACTTCGGCCTGTACGCGCGCCGGCGCATGGCCGTGCACGGGGACACGCTCGAGGACTTCGCCCAGGTCAAGGTGAAGAACGCCGCCTCCGGCGCGCTGAATCCGAACGCGCGCTACCGCAAGACCGTGACGGCCGAGGAGGTCGCCGCGTCCGCCGTGGTGGCCGATCCGCTGCGGTTGCTCGACATCTGTGCCACGTCGGACGGCGGGGCGGCGCTGGTGTTGTCCAGCATGGAGTTCGCGCGGCGGCACGGAGCGGCGGACCCGGTCCGTATACGGGCGGTGTCGACGGTGACGCCGACGTATCCGAACACCGTGCTCGACCTCCCGGACATCGCCACGGACTCGGCCGCCGGGGTCGCCCCCGAAGGCCCGACGTTCCGCGCCTCGATCGCCCGTGCCGCCTACGAAGAGGCGGGGATCGGCCCCGAGGACCTGTCCCTGGCGGAGGTCTACGACCTGTCCACGGCCCTGGAGTTGCAGTGGTACGAGGATCTCGGGCTGTGCGGCGAGGGTGAGGGCGCGAAGCTGCTCAGGGAGGGCGCGACCGCCCCCGGAGGCCGCATACCCGTGAACAGCAGCGGTGGACTCGCCTCCTTCGGTGAGGCGGTTCCGGCGCAGGCGATCGCCCAGGTCTGCGAGCTGACGTGGCAGTTGCGGGGTGCGGCGGGCGAGCGGCAGGTGGCGGGCGCCAGAGCCGGGATCACGGCCAACCAGGGCCTGTTCGGCCACGGTTCGTCGGTCGTGGCGGTGCGCTGACCACCCTGTGCGCACGCTGCGTGGCCGTACGGGAATGCTGCGTGAACAGCGCGTGAACCGGCCCTGCGGGCGCTTGTGTGACGCCATCATGCTGGCGTGCACACCTGGCCCGACAGCCTCCGCTTCGCCTTCCAGCCCGTGGTCAATCTGGCCACGGGGTCGGCCGCGGCTCTGGAGATCCTCGCCCGCCCCGAGTCGGGTGACGTACTCGCGCGGGCGCACCGCGAGCCCGAGCTCGACGGCGACCTCGCCGCGTTGGCGATCCGGGACGCGGCACGCAGGGAGACGCTGCTGCCGTTGCACGTGAACGTGTTCGCGGGCACGCTCGCCGACCTGGGCGGTCTTGATGCGCTGCGGCGCGCGGTGCAGGATGCGGGCCGGCTGCCGTGGGAAGTGACCGTCGATGTCGGCCCGCCGTTCACGCACGTACCGCACCGCGCCCTCCTGGAGGGTGTCGCGGCGCTGCGCAAGGAGGGCTTCCGGGTCTGCGCCGACGGCGTGGGCGACGGCGACGTACCGCTGCGGCTGCTCGACGATCTCGCGCCGGACCTGATCAAGCTCGACGCCTCGCTGCTGTCGCGCGGGGCGACGGTGCGGGCCATGCGGACGCTGTGCGAGGAGATCGGCGCACTGCTCGCGGTCGAGGGCGTGGAGACCGAGACCCAGTGCATGGCGGCCCGCGACGCCGGGGCGCAGCTCGCGCAGGGCAACCTGTTCGCCCCGGCGGCCCGGTTGCCGATCTCCGAGGTGTACGTGCCCGAACTGCCCCCGGCCCTCGGCTCGTCGCGACCGACCGGGCCGCCGGTGCGGGACTTCGTTCGGCCGGCGGCCCTGCTGCCCGATTCGGCGTCCGCGGAGCAGGTGCGGCGCCGGCTCACCGGCGCGGCCGAGGTGACCGGGGTGCTGCTCGTCGACGCCGCCGGGGTGCCGGTGCGGTCGGTGCAGCGGGACCGCTTCCTGCTGTCCCTGTCCACGCGCTACGGGCACGCGCTGTACGCCGACCGGCCCGCCGCGCGGCTCGGCGACCGGCCGCGCACCGTGGGCGTCGCGGCGACCGCCTGGGAGGTGCTCGACGTGGTCGCGGACGGCGAGCACACCCGCACCGCCGACGACGTCGCCGTGGTGGACGACGACGGTCGCTGCGTCGGCGTCGTCCGCCTCACCGACCTCGTACGGGCGCTCGCCGAGAGCCGGGTCGAGGAGGCCGCCGGGCTCAACCCGCTGACGCGGCTGCCGGGTTCGGACACCGTGACGGGCGAGCTGGACCACTGGGTGGCGCAGGGCCGCGGCTTCGCCCTGAGCTGGCTGGACATCGACGGATTCAAGCAGGTCAACGACGGTGCCGGGTTCGCGGCGGGCGACGAGCTGATCCGTGCGGTGGGGCAGGTCCTCGCGCGTACGGAGTCGGAGTCCGTGCGGGTGGGGCACATCGGGGGTGACGACTTCCTGGTCCTGGCCGATCCGGAGCGGCTCGGTCCACTCGCGGCCGCCATGCTCGACGCCCCCTGGTCGGCGGGCGGCAGGGCGGTGACGCTGTCGCTGGCCACGGTGGTCTGCCCGCCCGGCAGCGTGGCCGACCACCGGCAGGCGGCGGCGCTCCTCGCCCCGCTCAAGAAGGCCGCGAAGGCGCTCACCGGGGCGAGTTGGGTGTGCGGCCAGGCGGGGCGCGAAGGTTTCGACGTGCGCCGCGGCGCTCGCGCGACCGCTGCCGCGCACGATCCGAGGGGAGCGCCGGCCACCGGTTAACCGTTGCCGTCCACGACCTTGACGCTCCAGTACGGCCGGTGAACACTTCCGGGTGTCAGTCGGCATCGCCGCAAATCGGCCCACCGCTGCTCGGGGCACCGCCTGTCCCAGGTGCGCTTTCCTGCCGGGTTGTGGCAGGTCAGGGCCGCTCCCCCACGTGTGGTTCCGACTGTGCGGGCACGCTCGTCACGGACGCCGGGCGGGGCGCGGGGCTTCCCTGCCCACGGCAGCCGTGGTTCAGAACCAGCCATGGAAACGCACCCTGCACGGAGGACCGGGGAGCACTGCCCCCGGGCGAGGGCCTAGGAGCCGCCATGAGCAACGGAGACATCTTCATCGGTGAGGTCATCGGCACCGCGATTCTGATCCTTTTCGGCGCGGGCGTCTGCGCCGCCGTCACCCTGAAACACTCCAAGGCGAGGGCCTCCGGGTGGGTCGTCATCGCGTTCGGCTGGGGCTTCGGCGTGCTGGCAGGCGCCTATACCGCCGCTCCGCTGTCGGGCGGTCACCTCAACCCCGCGGTCACCATCGGCATCGCGGTCGACACCGGCAAGTGGGACAAGGTCTGGGTCTATCTGCTCGGCCAGATGGTCGGCGCGATGATCGGCGCGGTCCTCGCCTACCTGGTGTATCTCGCACAGTTCAACGCCAACGTCGGTTCCGGCGAGGGGTCCGCGGAGGACGGCCCGACGCCGACGCTCGGCATCTTCTCGACGATCCCCGAGATCCGGAACCTGGTCGCGAACCTGCTCACCGAGATCATCGCGACGGTCGGTCTCGTCCTGCCCATCCTCGCGTTCGGGCTCACCAAGGGACTCGGCGAGTCGGGCACGCAGGTACTGATCGTGGCGCTCCTGGTCGTCGGCATCGGCCTGTCGCTCGGCGGGCCGACGGGTTACGCGATCAACCCGGCCCGCGACCTGGGCCCGCGCATCGTGCACCAGTTCCTTCCCATCCCCAACAAGGGGACGTCCGACTGGGGTTACGCTCTCGTCCCCGTCGTCGGACCGCTCGTCGGCGGCGCGCTGGCGGGGGTCATCTACAACGCAGCGTTCTGAAGCTCAGAGACACACTCGAACGTCTTCTTACGAAGGGGTAGCCATGCCCGACACTTCCGTGAAGTACGTCGCCGCCATCGACCAGGGCACCACCTCGAGCCGCTGCATCATCTTCAACCAGGACGGCGAGATCGTCGCCGTCGACCAGCGCGAACATCGCCAGATCTTCCCGAAGCCGGGCTGGGTGGAGCACGACGCCACCGAGATCTGGTCCAAGGTCCAGGCCGTGGTCGCGGGCGCGATCGCCAAGGCGGGGCTGCGCGCGGACCAGCTCAGCGCGCTCGGCATCACCAACCAGCGGGAGACGACGGTCCTTTGGGACCGGGCCACCGGCAAGCCCGTGCACAACGCGATCGTGTGGCAGGACACGCGGACCTCGGCGCTCTGCAACGAACTGGGCGGAACCGACGGGCAGGACCGCTTCCGCGACACGACCGGCCTGCCCCTGGCGAGCTACTTCTCCGGGCCCAAGGCGGCCTGGCTGCTCGACAACGTGCCGGGCCTGCGGGCCAGGGCGGAGCGCGGGGAGCTGGCCTTCGGCACGATCGACTCGTGGCTGATCTGGAACCTCACCGGCGGCACCGACGGCGGCGTGCACGTCACTGACGTCACGAACGCCGGGCGCACCATGCTGATGAGCCTGGAGACCCTCCAGTGGGACCCGTCGATCCTGTCGGCGATGAACGTGCCGGAGTCGCTGCTTCCGGAGATCCGTTCGTCCGCCGAGGTGTACGGCACGGCTGTCGGTCAGCTGGCCGGCGTCCCGGTCGCCTCGGCGCTGGGCGACCAGCAGGCGGCCGTGTTCGGACAGGCCTGCTACGACACCGGCACCGCGAAGAACACCTACGGGACGGGCAGCTTCCTGCTGCTCAACACCGGAAACCGGCCGGTGCCCTCGAAGAACGGCCTGCTCACCACCATGGGGTACAAGATCGGCTCCGAGGCGCCCGTGTACTGCCTCGAAGGGTCGATCGCGATCACGGGCGCCCTGGTGCAGTGGTTCCGAGACCAGCTCGGCATCATCAAGACCGCCGACGAGATCGAGACGCTCGCGGCGAGCGTGGACGACAACGGCGGCGCCTACATCGTGCCCGCGTTCTCCGGCCTGTTCGCGCCCTACTGGCGCTCCGACGCGCGCGGCGTCGTCACCGGCCTCACCAGGTACGTCACCAAGGCGCACCTGGCGCGTGCCGTTCTGGAGGCGACGAGCTGGCAGACCCGCGAAGTCGTCGACGCGATGTACCAGGACTCCGGCGTGCAGATCACGACCCTGAAGGTCGACGGCGGCATGACCAAGAACAACCTGCTGATGCAGCATCAGGCGGACGTCCTGGACGTGCCCGTGATCCGGCCCAGGGTCTCCGAGACGACCTGCCTGGGCGCCGCGTACGCCGCCGGGCTCGCGACGGGCGTGTGGAACGACCTGGACGAGCTCAAGGCGCACTGGCAGCGCGACGCCGAGTGGACTCCCGCGATGGACGCGGGCACCCGGGACCGCGAGTACCACAACTGGCGCAAGGCCGTGGAGAAGAGCTTCGGCTGGCACGAGGACGGAGACGGCGCGTAGGTCACATCCACGCGCGTATGTACGCGCGCGTGGTGACGTACAGCCATGCACGCGCGTAGGCGGCGGTTCACACCCCGGTCGGCGGGGGTGCGGACCGCCGCTGCACGTGCCGGGGCTCTCAGGTCGCGGCGGGCTGTCGGCGCTCGGCGGCTTCCGCGGCATGGCCGACGACCGCGATCAGCACGTCCTTCACCGATTCCTTGTCGCGCGCGTCGCACAGGATCACCGGGACGTCCGGGTCGAGGTCGAGTGCCTGGCGGACCGCTTCGGCCGGGTGGCGGTCGGCGCCGTCGAAGCAGTTCACTCCGACGATGAACGGTATGGAGCGCCGCTCGAAGTAGTCGACCGCGGCGAAGCAGTCCTCCAGGCGGCGGGTGTCCGCGAGGACGACCGCCCCCAGCGCGCCGGTCGCCAACTCGTCCCACAGGAACCAGAAGCGGTCCTGGCCCGGTGTGCCGAAGACGTAGAGCACCAGGTCGTCGCGGAGCGTGATCCTGCCGAAGTCCATCGCCACCGTGGTGGTGCTCTTGCGTTCGACGCCCACGGTGTCGTCCACGGGGCGCCCGGCCTCCGTCAGGACTTCCTCCGTGCGCAGCGGCCGGATCTCGCTGACCGCGCCGACCAGCGTCGTCTTGCCCACGCCGAAACCGCCGGCCACCAGGATCTTGAGCGTCACGGGCTCGACGGGGGCCTTACGGCGCTCAGAACGCCCGAAGATCATGACTGTGTCTCTCCTGCCTCGCTGGTGTCGCTGTCTCGGGTACTGCTGCTCGCCTCCGGCGGCCCGTAGCCGCCGCCTCCGGGCGTTTCGACGACGAGTACGTCGCCGGGGGCCACGTCGGCCGTGTCGCTGCCGTCGAGGCGGGTGACGGTGCCGTCCACGCGCTCCACGGAGTTGGCGCCGAGCGCTCCGGGGGCGCCACCCGCCATCCCGTAGGGCGGCACCCTGCGGTGCTGGGTCAGCGTGGAGACGGTCATCGGCTCCCGGAAGCGAATCCGCCGCACGGCGCCGTCCCCGCCCGGCCAGCGGCCCGCTCCCCCGCTGCCGCGCCGCACCGCGAACTCCTCCAGGAGGACGGGCAGCCGCCATTCGAGGACCTCGGGGTCGGTGAGCCGCGAGTTCGTCATGTGGGTCTGCACGACAGGCGCCCCGGGGAAGCCATCCCCGGCGCCGGAGCCGGAGGCCACCGTCTCGTAGTACTGGTGGCGCGCGTTCCCGAAGGTGATGTTGTTCATCGTGCCGGAGCCCTCGGCCTGCACGCCCAGCGCCCCGTAGAGGGCGCCGGTGATGGCCTGCGAGGTCTCCACGTTGCCCGCGACGACGGCGGCGGGCGGCTCGGGCGAGAGGAAGGACCCGGGTGGCACGACGATGTCGAGGGGCCGCAGGCAGCCGTCGTTGAGCGGGATGTCGTCGCCCACGAGCGTCCGGAAGACGTACAGGACGGCAGCGTTGACGACGGCGAACGGGGCGTTGAAGTTCGTGGCGAGCTGGTCGGAGGTTCCGGTGAAGTCGACGGTGGCGCGGCGCTGTGCGCGGTCCACGCTCACGCGCACGCGGATGACCGCGCCCGAGTCGGTCTCGTAGCCGAACTCGCCCTCCTCAAGGGTGTCGATGACGCGTCGTACGGAGTCCTCGGCGTTGTCCTGTACGTGCTTCATGTAGGCGAGCACGACGTCCAGGCCGAAGTTCTCGATCATGCGGGCGACTTCGTCGACGCCCTTCTGGTTGGCCGCGATCTGGGCGCGCAGGTCGGCGAGGTTCGTTCGCGGGTTGCGCGAGGGGTACGGCGCCTCGGTCAGCAGGCGCAGCGTCTCCTCCTCGCGGAACCGGCCGGCCTCCACGAGCAGCCAGTTGTCGAAGAGCACGCCCTCTTCGTCGATGGTGCGGCTGTTCGCGGGCATGGAACCCGGGGCGATGCCGCCGATCTCGGCGTGGTGCCCGCGCGAGGCGACGTAGAACAGGATCCGGTCACCGTCCGTGTCGAAGACCGGGGTGATCACGGTGACGTCGGGCAGGTGCGTGCCGCCGTGGTACGGGTCGTTGACGGCGAAGGTGTCACCGGGCCGCATGGTCGCGCCGCGGCGGCGGATGACCTCCTTGACGCTGGTGCCCATCGAGCCCAAGTGCACGGGAATGTGCGGGGCGTTGGCGACCAGGCCGCCGTCGGGGTCGAAGAGCGCGCAGGAGAAGTCCAGGCGTTCCTTGATGTTGACGGACTGCGAGGTCGACTCGAGGCGGGCGCCCATCTGTTCCGCGATCGACATGAAGAGGTTGTTGAAGACCTCGAGCCTCACCGGATCGAGTGATGCGTCGGCTTCCGCGCCCGGATCGGAACTCTCTGTAACCGCCGACCGTTCCATGATCAGGTGGCCGTCGTCCGCGAGGGCCGCCTGCCATCCGTCGTCGACGACGGTCGTCGAGCCGTCCTCGGCGATGATCGCCGGCCCCTGGACGGGCTCGCCGGGCGGGAGTTGGGCCCGGTGGTGGAGGGGCACATCGCGCCAGGAGCCGCCGGTGTGCAGACGGACGGTGGCAGAGGCGGTCGGTTCAGTCGGGGCAGTGGTGCGGGGTGCGAGGTGGGAGAGATCGGGGGGATCGGTCAGGCCAGTGGCTTCTACGGAGAGTGATTCGACGACGAGCGGTCGGTCCAGGGTGAAGGAGTAGTGAGCGCGATGACGTTCTTCGAAGGCGCGGGTCATGGCGTCGGGTTCGGCGAGTTCCACGGTGAGCGCGGTGTCCGTGCCGTCATAGCGGAGCTGGGCCCTGCGGACGATCCGGATGCGCTGCTCCGGGACGTCCTCGGCGCGCAGTTCCTCGCGTGCGGCGCTCTCCAGGTCGTCGGCGGTCTTGAGGATGTGCGGCATCGAGGCGGCGTCGACGGTGGCCTCGACGGACTGCTCCCGCATGGCCGTGGTGTCGGCGAGCCCGATGCCGAGCGCCGAGAGGACGCCTGCCATGGGCGGTACGAGGACCGTGCGGATGCCGAGTTCGTCGGCGACCTTGCACGCGTGCTGGCCACCGGCACCGCCGAAGGTGGTGAGGGCGTAGCGGGTGACGTCGTGGCCCTTCTGCACCGAGATGCGCTTCACGGCGTTGGCAATGTTGGCCACCGCGACCTGGAGGTAGCCCTCGGCCACCTGTTCAGAGGTGCGCGCGTCACCGGTCCGTTCGCGGATCTCGGCGGCGAGGGCGGTGAAGCGCTCGCGTACGAGAGCGTCGTCGAGCGGCTGGTCCCCTTCGGGGCCGAACACCCGCGGAAAGTGGGCGGGTTGGACGCGTCCGAGGGCGACGTTGGCGTCGGTGACCGTGAGCGGCCCGCCGCCCCGGTAGCAGGCCGGTCCCGGTACCGCGCCCGCCGAGTCGGGGCCGACCCGGTAGCGGCTGCCGTCGAAGTGCAGCACGGAACCGCCGCCCGCCGCGACGGTGTGGATGTCGAGCATGGGCGCCCGCAGCCGTACGCCGGCGATCTGCGTGGTGAGGACCCGCTCGTACTCGCCCGCGAAGTGCGAGACGTCGGTGGAGGTGCCGCCCATGTCGAAGCCGATGACGCGGTCGAAGCCGGCGCGCCCCGACATCCGGGCCATGCCCACGATGCCGCCCGCGGGCCCGGACAGGACGGCGTCCTTGCCGCGGAACTGCCCGGCCTCCGCGAGCCCTCCGTTGGACTGCATGAACATCAGCCGCACACCGGGGAGTTGATCGGCGACCTGGCGCACGTAGCGGCGCAGGACGGGCGAGAGGTAGGCGTCGACGACCGCCGTGTCGCCCCGTGGCACCATCTTCATGAGCGGGCTGACCTCGCTGGACAGCGAGATCTGCGGGAAGCCGATGCGCTCGGCGAGGGCGCCGATCGCGCGCTCGTGGTCCGGGTGGAGATGACTGTGCAGGCAGACGACGGCCACCGCCCGAATGCCGTCCTCGTAGACCCTGCGCAGGGAGACTTCGAGGGAGTCGAGGTCGAGCGGTGTGAGCACTTCGCCCTGCGCGTCGACGCGTTCGTCCACCTCGACGACGCGCTCATGGAGCAGTTCGGGCAGCTCGATGCGGCGGGCGAAGATGTGGGGCCGGTTCTGGTAGGCGATCCGCAGGGCGTCGCGGAAGCCGCGCGTGACGACGAGGGCGGTCGGTTCGCCGCGGCGCTCCAGGAGGGCGTTGGTGGCGACGGTGGTGCCCATGCGTACGGAGTCGACGGATTCCGCGGGGTCGCCCGGCCGACCACCGGACTCCGGCTCCGCGCCCTCGGCGAGGAGTTCACGGATCGCGAAGACAGCCGGGTCGGCGTAGCGCGACGGATGGTCGGAGAGCAGCTTGTGTGTGACCAGGCGGCCGTCGGGCCGTCGGGCCACGACATCCGTGAAGGTGCCGCCTCGGTCGATCCAGAACTGCCAGCCTGCCACTCGTGTCTCCCGCCGTCCGCCCCGTTCCTGTGCCTCGCAGGCTCCGCTGTCGGATCAGAGCGCTCTGAGGCCGTCGATCACGTCGCGGAGAATACTCGTGTCGGGCAGCTGGGCCGGTGGGACCGGCCGCGTCACATGGACGAGTTCGTCGTCGACGAGATCCCCGATGAGGACACGCACGACTCCGATCGGAAGATCGAGCTCCGCGGCCAGTTCGGCCACGGACTGCGGGGCGTCCTGGCAGAGCTCGACGATGTCGACGTGTTCCGGCGACAGCGTCTGGTCCTTCACGGGGTCGCCTTCGCGCTGTTCGGCGACGACGACCGCGATCAGGTCGAGCCGGTGCTGGGCCGCGCTGGTGGTGCGGCCGCGCGTCATGGCGTACGGGCGTACGACGGGACCCGCGTCGTCGTCGAACCAGTGATGCGTCTCGTGACCGTCTGGTCTCATGTCAATCCACTACCCTCCGGCGGGCAGATCCGTGCGCCTGGCCGTCCCCAGGTGCGCTCCGACGCGCTTGACCAGCAGGGTCATCTCGTAGGCGACGAGGCCGACGTCGGAGTCCGCGTCGGACAGCACCGCGAGGCAGCTGCCGTCCCCCGCCGCGGTGACGAACAGGAAGGCCTCGTCGAGTTCGACGACGGTCTGGCGGACGCCGCCCGCCTCGAAGTGCCGGCCCACCCCCTTGGCGAGGCTGTGGAATCCGGAGGCCACGGCGGCGAGGTGTTCGCTGTCCTCGCGGCTCAGGCCCTCGGAGACGCCTGTCGGCAGCCCGTCGCCGGAGAGCACCATCGCCTTGCTGATACCGGCGACACGCTCGACCAGGTCGTCCAGGAGCCAGTTCAACTCACCGACAACACCGTTGGTGGTCTGCGCATTGGCCTTCGGCGCGGTCATCGACCGTCCCCCTCAGAGTTCGTTCCTCGTGCTGTACCGTCGGCGCGCTCATCGCCCGCGGTGTTCTCCGCTCGCCCACGCCGCCAGCCGCGCTGGAGCGAGGCCATACGGCTGCGCACCTCGTCGGCGTCCCGGTCGGCGGGTTGTGCGGAGGGAGTCCTGTCCTCGGCCGGTGCCGCGCTGTCGCCGCGCAGGTCGGGGCCGTCCTTCAACTGCGGTGCCAGATTGGCCTGGCGGACGCGGCGGGGCAGTCCGCCGGGAGTGGTGCTGGGCGTGCCGTCGGTCCGCGGGGCGTCCGGCGCGGGTTCCGGGGGCTCGCTGCGCGGTGCCGGAGTCTCCTCCACCGCACGTGCGCGGCGCCTCCTGGGGAGGCCCACCGGGGCATCAGGTCGAGCGTCGCCGTTGCCGTCGCTGCCGGTGGTGTCGTCGCTGCCCTTGCCGTTGCCGCTGCTGTCGTCCCGGTCGTGGCGTGCGCTCGGTTCGGGCGCGGTGCGGTCGCCCTCGCCGGGGCGGCTGTGGGTCACGGGCCTGCCGTGCGAGCTGACGAGCTTGGGCACGCGTCGGCGCGGGAGCGGCAGCGGCCCCTCCGGAGAGGCCGCCGGATCCGGCGCATCGCGGTCCCCGGAGCGGCGCGGGCCGCCCGTGCGGCGGGAGGCGTCCGTGCCGTCGGTCCCGGCGCCGTCGTCGGCCTGCTGGTGCTGTTCGCCAGGAGGCCCGGCCACGGCGCGGCGGGGGCGGAACAGGCTGCCGCGCTCGCTGTCGTCGTCGCCCAGGGCCCCGGGGAACCGGGTCATGTCGGAGGTCGTCAGCGGGGCCTCGAGCTCGACGGGGCCGTCGACCACGGAGGCCGGCAGACCGGGCAGCCCGGCCACGGTGCCCGGCTGCGCGCGGGTCGCCGAAGGGGCCGTGCGGCGGAGCGCGTTGGGCCGGTCGAGACGGAAGCCTGCGCCCTCGGTGTCGGGGGCGTCCGTGAGCAGGGAGTCCGGGATGAAGACGACCGCGGTGGTGCCGCCGTAGGGCGACGGCTGGAGGGAGACGCGGATGTTCTGCCGCTGGGCGAGGCGGCTGACCACGAACAGACCGAGCCGGTCGGTGTCGGAGAGCTCGAACTCCGGTGTCTCGGCGAGGCGCAGGTTGGCGTCGAGCAGCGCGTCCGGGGCCATGCCGAGGCCCCGGTCGTGGATCTCCAGGGTGAAGCCGTTCGCGACGCGCTCGCCGACCACCTGCACGGCCGTGTGCGGCGGCGAGAACACCGTGGCGTTCTCCAGGAGTTCGGCCACGAGGTGGGTGAGGTCGGCGACGGCGGGACCGGTCACGGCGATCCGCGGCAGCCGCCGTACCTCGATGCGCTCGTAGTCCTCCACCTCGGCGACGGCGGCCCGCACGATGTCCATGAGCTGGACGGGTCGGCGCCACTGCCGGGACGGGGCGGCGCCGGAGAGGATCACCAGGCCCTCCGCGTGGCGGCGCATCCGGGTGGTGAGGTGGTCGAGGCGGAACAGGTCGGCGAGTTCGTCGGTGTCCTCGGTCCTGCGTTCCATGGTGTCGAGCAGGGTCAGCTGCTTGTGCAGCAGGACCTGGCTGCGCCGGGCGAGGTTGACGAAGACCTCGGAGACGCCGCGGCGCAGCTCGGACTGCTTGACGGCGGCTTCGACGGCGGACCGCTGCAAGGTGTTGAGCGCCTGGCCGACCTGCCCGATCTCGTCCTTGTCGTATTCGAGGCGCGGCGCCTCGGTCTCCACGTCGACTTCGTCCCCGGCGGCGAGGCGTCTCATCACTCCGGGGAGCCGCACGCCGGAGGCCTCGTGTGCCTCGAGGCGGAGCCGGCGCAGGTCGCGGACGAGCCCGCGGCCGATGCGTACGGACAGGTACAGGGAGAAGAGCAGGGCGAGCAGGCCGAGCACTCCCGCGACGCCTGCCCGGACCAGGACGTCGATGGCCTCGGGGCGAGCGCGGTCCTGGTAGCGCTCGGTCGCGGCGGTGTCCCGGTCGACGAGGTCACCGAGCACCGACTGCGACGCCTTGTCCCAGCTCCGCGCGGTGACGCCCCGGGGTGTGCCCGGGGAACCGTTCACGACCGCTTCCTCGGCGGTGCGCAGCGGGTTGGTGTCCGGGCTCTTCCAGTACCGCTGGTAGCTGGAGCGCTCGGAGTCGGGCAGGAGCGCGAGATTGCTCTCGTAGAGGAGGGAGCGCTGGGCGAGGAGGTCGGAGACCTGCCGCAGTTCCTGCTGGGTGAACCGGCGGGCGACGAGACCCGAGCCGACCACGGCGTCCTCCTGGGACAGGAGTTCGCGTGCCTTGAGTACGCCGACGAGGGCGCGTGCCTGGCGTTCCACCTTCGCGTTGTCGAGGGCCGTGAGGTCGAGCAGGAAGTCGTAGGTCGGCGCGACGAGCCGGTTGTAGAACTCGAGGGCCTGGGCGCGGGTCACGGTGCCTTCGTCGACGTTACGGCGCAGCGACGCGATGCCTTCCAGGCCCTCGACGGCGGTATCGAGGGAGGCCCGGGCGTCGCCGTCCAGGTCCTCGCGGACGGCGCTGTCGCGCACCTTCTCCTTGATCCGCGTGATCGACTCGTCGGCCGCGGTCCGCTTGGCCCGCAGCGCCGACTGGGCGTCGGAGGCACGGGGGTCGGCGAGGTACACGAGCGTCTGGCGGCGTTCCGCCTGCAAGGTGCGGCTCGTGGCGACCAACGGGTACGCGACCGAGTCGATCGCCTGGCCCGCGGTGATCAGCTGGACGGCAGCGCGGCCCGTAATCACCGTGGCGAAGGCCCAGATGGCCGTCAGGGACAACAACGGCACCAGCAACAACGCCACGATCTTCCGGCGGATGGACTTCCCGCGAAAGCGCATGGCCTCCCCCAGATCGACCCCTCTGCCTTCAGGGGCACACATGTGCGTCAACAAACGGCGCGAGCCTACTACTGAGACGGGAGCAACTCGAAGACCTGTCCGGATGACGTCCGGATGAACTGCGGTGCAGAGATCATGAGTTGTCCGGCATTGCGGGAGATTCCCTCCACCCTGGACCGGCCTCCACGTCGATCACAACCGGCGCGTGCGGCCGAAGAGTTGGCCGGAATCCTGCGCACCGCCCACCCGGAACAGGCAAGTTCGCCGGATCGGGAATCTTTCCGCCCCGCCGTTCGTCTTCATCAAGGGCAGACGACTCGACGGCGTAAAGCACGGCAATTCGGGCAGTCACTGTGCAGTGCCGGTGCGGGGGCATCGGCTTGAGGGTCGTTGAGGACCCACGAGCGGTGGGGAGTGACGTGGCGATGGGCACGGCGGATCGAAAAGGACTGTGGGTCGAGGAGCCGGCGCGACGGCGCCGCATGCCCGATCCCGTACGGACGTCCGCGGTGCGGGCCGTCCTCATAGTCGCGCTCACGCTGATCCAGGCCATGATCGCCGTGCTCTGCACGCTGACCGACTCCTGGCTGGCCTTCCCCATGGTGCTCAGCAGCGTGGGGAGCACAGTGGTGGCGACGTGGGGCGTCCTGGACGTCTGGGTGACCCGCCAGGTGTGGAACCAGCGGCACGGCGTCGTCTCGGTCCCGGCCAGCACGGCCCGGCAGCTGCGCAAGGAGCGCCGCCGGGCCCGCCGCGCCGCGAAGTCGCGGAGCGGCGGCGTCGCCCGGCCCGACTCGGTCGGCATACGCCGACGCGGCAGGTCCGGACAGCTGACCCACACCTGAGCCGCCCGCCCCGCAGGGGCAAGCGCCCGCCGCCCGGGCAGCCGCCGCCCCGCCGCGCGCTCCGGCGTCAGCCTTCGGCAGGCCGCTTGTACATCCGCGTGGCCGTGATCTCGCCGTGCACCGTCTCCCCCTCGGGATCCTGCTGCGGCAGCCCCGGACGCAGGTGCTCCTCCACGCTGATGTATTTCAGGCCGGCCCGAAGGTCCGCGTCGTTGCGCATCCGGATCACGAGGGGGAACTCGGCGAGTGCCGTCGTGTCGAACAGGCCGGTGGTGTAGAGAAGCTGGACGCCCAGTGCGTCGGACACCGCTCGCTGGAGTTCCAGCAGGTACGTGGCATTGGCGCGGCCGATCGGGTTGTCGAGGAACAGCGTGCCCGCGTGCCGGTGCTTGTCGCGGCCCCGGTCGTTGGAGCGCAGCGCGGCCATCGTGCAGTACAGGGCGATGGCGGCGGTGAGCAGCTGACCGCCGGAGAACACATCGCCCATCTGTCCGACCGGGACGCGCTCGGCGCGCAGCACCGCGTCCGGCTTGAGGATCTCGACGGCGACGCCCTTGGGCTGGAGGGCCGCGCTGACGCCGCGCAGCAGCAGGGACATTCCGTCGCGGCGCAGGTCGGAGTTCTTCTTCACGGCCGCGCTGGTCGCCTCGTCGATGACCTCGCCGAGCCGCTCGATCAGTGTGGCCTGGTCGGGCTCCTCGAAGCGGATCCGCAGGAACTCCTGTCCTGACCACTCGCCGAGCCCCTCCGGCAGCCGGGACAGGCGCTGGGCGGACCGCAGCGTGGCGAGCGAGGACTCCACGAGGCCGCGCAGCCGGTCCACGATCGAGTCGCGGTTGCGCTCCAGCTGGACCAGCTCGTCGGTGAGGACGCGCAGCCGGGGCGCGAACGCGTCGGCCCACTTCTGCGCGTGCTCGGGCAGGGCGGAGGCGGGCAGTTCGCGAATCTGCTGGCGGGCGGGCGTGCGCACCTGCTCGTAGCGCGTCGAGTTCGCGTGCCGTACGAGGATGTCGCTTGCCTCTCGGACGGCGGCCTCGGCGGCGGACAGGTCGGCGGCGCAGCCGCGCAGGGAGCGCCGGGTCTCGGCCGCGGCCTGGCGGGCCTCCTCCAGGGCGCCGGGGTAGGACTCGGTCTCGTCCTGCTCGTCGGACGGGTCCGCGTGATCGCGCAGCAGGTCGCGCAGGAGCGCGGCCGTCTCGTCGAAGCCGCCGGCCCCGTCCTCGGCGGCACGGTGCGCGTCGAGGAGCTCCGCGTGGGCGGCACGGGCGGTGCTCAACGCGTCGGTCCGGACGGCGAGTTCGGTGGTGGCCGTCCGCAGCAAGGTCTGCGCGTGCTCGGTGTCGGACGGGACGAGGTCCTCGGGCAGTTCGGTGTGCGCTTCGCCTTCCTCGGGCGCGTGCCGCTCGGCCTCGCCGCGCAGCCGGCCGAGCTGCTCGCTCGCGGTGGAGGCGCGGGTCTCCAGGAGCTGGACGAGTTCCTCGGCGCGGGCGGCGGCGGCCTGCCGGGAAGGCCCGTCGGCGCCTTCGGAGGTCTCCAGGAGGGTGGCGGCGCGGGTGCGCACCTTGTTGCTGAGCCGGTCCAGTTCGGCGAGTGCCGCCGATTCGTCGGACTCGGCACGGGCCTGCTCGGCCCGCAGGTCGGCACCGACGCCCACCTTCTCGTAGACCTGGGACGCGGCCCGGTAGGCCTCGCGCAGCGCGGGCAGCGAGGCCTGCGGAGGCGCGCCTTCCGGCATCTCGTCGGGGGCGCCCGCGATCTCGGCGCGCTCGGCGCGCAGCGTGCGGGCCGTGCGCCGGGCGTCGTCGGCGGAGCGCTGGGCGGCCCGGCGGTCCTCGTCGGCCGAACGCGCGTGCTCCAGGCAGGACTGGGCGCGGGCCTCCGACTCGACGGCCTCGTCGGCGAGTTCGCGGACCTTCGCCTGCCAGCCGGCGCGCTCGCGCAGGCGGAACGCGAGCCCGGCGAGCGCATCTGCGGCGCGGCGGGCCTTCTGCGCCGCCTCCTGCCGCTCGTCGCGCACACGGGTCGCCTCCGCGGCGGACTCGTCGGCCTCGGCGCGCACGGTGCGCGCCTCGGCGAGCTCGGCCTCGGACTCCTCGGCGAACGCGCGGGCCTCGCGGGCCACGGCGGCGAGTTCGGCAAGGCGGCCCGTGGGGCAGCCGGAGCGCCAGGAGGTGAGCCGCGCCGCCAGTTCGCGGTCCTTGGCGAGGCGCGCGGCGAGCGCCCGGATCTCCTCGTCGCGCCGGGCCGCGCGTTCACGCAGCGCCTGCCGCTCCTCGTCGGCGGCGTGCTCGTCGTGCATCGCCGGGTTCGGCGGTACGAGGAAGACGTCCCCGTCCGACGCGTTCTCGGCCGGGGTCGGGGCGAGCAGCGCGGCGGCGGTGCCCACGGCGACGGCGGAGCGGGGCAGCAGGGCCGCCCCGGCGAGCGCCGCCCGGGCCCGCTCATGGGCCGCCGAGTCGGTGATCACGACGCCGTCGACCAGCTCGGGCCGGGCGGCGAGCACGCGCGCGTGGTCGGTCGGATCGACGGACTGGGCGAGGTAGCGCCAGCCGGGCAGCGCCGGGATGCCGTGCTCGCCGAGAAACTCGACGGTGGCCAGCACGTCGGGGCCCGGCGGGAGCAGGCCGCCGTCACCGAGGGCGCCCAGGATCCGGGAGTCGTCGGCTGCGGCCGTGCGCAGTTCGAACAGCTGCCGCTCGGCGGACGCCACGGTGTCGTCGAGCAGCGTCTTCAGGTCGTCGGCGGCACGGTCGAGGTCCTCGGCGGTCAGCGCGCCCTCGGACGCGGCGGCGTCCTGCGCGGCTCCGCCGGATTCCCCGGCCTCGGAGGCGGCGGGCAGCCCGCCCGCACCGAGCAGTTCGGCGAGCCGTTCCTCACCTGCGAGGGCGGCGGCCGCCCGCTCCTCCGCCTGGTACGCCTGCTCCGCCGCGCTCGCGGCGTCGGCGGCGCGGGCCGCCGTCAGCTCGGCGCGCGCCTCGACGGAAGCGGCCTCGCGCGCGTGCTCGGAGGCCCGGCGGGCCGCCTCGCGCGCGGTGTCCCACGCGGCAACGGTGGTCTTCTCCGCGTCGGCCGCGGCCAGCGCGGCGCGTGCCGGGTCGGCGTCGGGCGCGCTGTCGTCGATCCACCCGGCGCGCACGGCCTCGGCGGTCTCCTGCTCGACCTCGGTCAACCGCTGGCGCAGGTGCCCGAGTTCACTGCGGGCGCGCTGCGCCTCGGTGGCGGCAGCCGTGGCGTCGCGGTGCGCGGTCTCGCCCGCCTCCTGGAGGACGGCCGAGCGCTCCTCCCCCTCGTTCGCGTGGGCCTCGGCCTGCTCGGCGGCGCCGTGCAGCGCCCGCACGAGCTCGGCCGCGGCCTTGGCGCGGGCCGCGAGCGCGGGAGCGGCGTCGCGCTCGGCCTCGCGGATGGCGACGGCCACGCGCGCGGAGCGGTCCGCGGCGGCGCGGTGGCGCAGGACGGCCTCGGCGGCCTGCCAGGCGGCGTGGAGGTTGCGCGCGTCGGCCAGCTCGCGCTTCTGTGCCGCGGCGGCCTTCTCGGCGCCGGCGAGCGCCAAGGAGGCGTGCCGGTAGGCGAGTTCGGCGGCGATCAGGGAGCTGCGCTCGCGCGCCGACTCCGCTTCGGTGACGGTGTGCGCGGCGGCGGTGACCTGCTGGGCCAGCTCCCCGGTGCGGCCGCGCTCGACGGCGGCGCGGGCCGACAGACGGCGGGCGAGCGTGCGCGTGCGGCGCTCGGCCGCGGCGTGGATGTCCCGCGCGCGTGCCCGCGTGTCGGCGGCCTCCACGATGCGGGTGAGCAGGTCGACGGAGCCCGCGGTGAAGTCGCGCTCGGCGATCAGCTCGGCGCGCCGTCCCAGCTTGTTCCCGAACCCGCTCACCAGGTCGGCGAGGCCGTCCGTGTCCCGCGTGTCGGTGACGGCGCGCAGCAGCAGGTCGGTGAAGTCGGAGTCCTTCTTGACGGCGAAGAGGCCCGCGGCCTCGCCCTCGTCCGCGTTCATCTCCCGCTGGTAGCGGAAGAGTTCGGGGTCGAGGCCCAGGTCACCGAGGTGCTCGTTCCACCGGTCGTGGATCTCCTCCCAGTGCACCTCGAGGTGCGGGTAGACCTTGACCGCCTCCATCAGCGCGTCGCGGAAGCCCTTCATGGTGCGGCGCCGCCCCCGCGCGCCCGAGGCGCCCTCGGCGGCGGGACGTACGGCGCTGGACTCGGCGACCGGCAGCGAGTCGAGGCTCAGACCGGGGCCCGGCCGGAAGGAGTACCAGGCCTCGGCGAACTTCCGGGGGTCGTTGGAGACCTGGCGCCCGCGCCACTCGCTGACCTTGCCGACGACGACGCACTCGCCGGTGAGCGTGTGCTGCCACTCCAGGGCGACGTGTCCGCAGTCGTCGGCGAGGAGGAACTTGCGCAGCACGCCGGAGCTGGCGCCGCCCAGCGTGTTCCGGTGGCCGGGCAGCATGACCGAGAAGATCAGCTTGAGCAGGACCGACTTGCCGCCGCCGTTCTCCAGGAAGAGCACACCGGCCGGCGCGGGGCGGCGCGGCGGGCCGACGGGCTCGTCCTCGAAGAACTCCGCCTGGGTGGGCGCGGGGTCGGGCACGGGCTCGCCGACTCCGCGCAGGTCAAGCACGGTGTCGGCGTAGCGCGCACCGGCGGGCCCGATGGAGTAGAGGCGAACCCGGGACAGCTCGTACATGGCGGACTCTCGTGGTAGGTACGGAAGTTCGAAAAGATCAGGAGTGGAACGGCAGGCCCGCGTCGGCGGCGAGCTCGGCGGCTTCCTCGTCCATCGGCGGCACCAGGCTCGCGGACCCGTCGGTGACGGGGACGACGCCCAGCTCGAGGAGTTCGGCCATCGCGGCCGTGCCGGCCATGTCGCGGACCTGGAGCTGGTAGCGGGCGGTGGTGCGGTACGTGCCGCCCGAGTCGTCGCCGGTTCTCTGCAAGAAGCCGGAGTCGGTGAGGAAGGCGACGGCCTTGCCGACGATGCCGGTCGTCGAACTGGCGAGTCGGCGCGTGTCCTTGGTGGCTCCCGTGGAGCTGCGCCGCGCCCAGATCCGCCAGGCGGCTTCGAGCCCGGGGGCCCCGGTGGCCGGGTCGGTGTTCTCGCCGGTCTCCTCGGCCCGCTCCTCCAGCTTCCGGCAGGCCTGCCGGACGAAGGCGTCCACGCCGTTGACGCTCACGCGGCCGATGTAGCCGTCGTCGGCGAGGTCCTCGGGGCGCGGGAAGGCGAGCGCGGCGACCGCGAGATGGGCGAGGCCGTGCAGGAAGCGGTCGGTGGAGTCGGTGGCCGCCTTGCGCGCGTAGTCGCCCATGCGGACCGCGAACACGGAGTCCTCGGCTGCGGTCACGGCCATCCCCGCGCGCGGGGACACCTCCAGGACGACGAGGCCGAGCCCGGTGGCGACAGCGTCGGCGAGCCGCGCGAAGGGCGGGTCCTCACGGTAGCGGCGCAGCAGCTCGCCGTACTCCTGGTCGCGGGACGGCTGGAGCTTCGGCTGGAGGCCGAAGGAGACGAGCCGGGCCGCGTCCGCGGCGTCGGCCGGGGTGACGGGCGCCTGGGCCCTGGCCGAGCCCGAAGCGTCGGGCTCGCCCCGCTCGGCGTGCTCTTCGGCGTACTCGGTCACGGGTGGTGCTCCTTCGTGGGTTCTGCGTGCTCTGCGTGCTCTACGGGGCCGTGGGTCGGCATCACGCGGCCTCCGTCCGGTCCGTGGCCATGCCGACCGCGTCGAGCAGGGCCGTGCCGACGATGAGGTCGGCGCCGCCGAACTCCGGGTCGTCGAGCTCGGTGCCGTCGTCCACGGCGAACAGCAGCTTCTCCTCGCCCTGGCGGTAGGCGGTGCCGACCGGCGGGCTCGCGGCGTGCACCGCCAACAGGGCGACCAGGTACGGCAGTTCGGCATCGCGCTTGCGGGCGTCGGCGAGCAGCCCGGACAGCCGGCGCGGCGCGTCCGACGGCAGGTCGAGCAGTTCCATGGCGCCCGCGAGCTGCTCGTCGCTGAACCGGCTGTCGTCCGGCGTGGCGATGAGGTCCGGCTCGGGCATCTCCGCGCCGAGGTGCTCGCGCTCCTGGGGAGGCGTGAGCAGTATGTCGACCAGGTCGCCGACGCGGACGGACACGGGCGTACGGAGCCCGGTGCCGCGCGCGAAGAACGCATCGGTCACCCTGCTCGCGCTCTCCACCGGAAGCGGCAGCAGTGGCGCGACGAGCTGCCCGTACAGGTCGAGGCCCGCGCGCGCGGAGGGTGCCGTGAAGGCCTGCCGGTCCTGCTCGGCGCGGAACAGCGGTCCGGCCTCCAGGAGGCGGGACTGCAACAGCGTGTGCCGTCGGATGCAGTCCTTGACGATGTCGACGAGCTCGGCGGCGCGACGCTTGTGCTCCTGGTCCTCCGACTCGTCGCGCGCCTTGCGGATGTTGGTCAGGATCGCGTTCTCGTGCCGGTAGCGGTCCGCCACGTGGTCGAGCGCCTCGGCGATCATGTCGGGCACGGCCTTCAGCCAGTCCACGGCGCGCACATTGCGCCGCGTCGCGTCCAGGGCCTTGCGGAGCGTCTCCGAGTACTGCACGGTCCGGTACCTGGCCTGCTCGGCGGCGAGCTGCGCGTCCGCGAGGCGGCCGCGGCTGATCAGCACCTCCAGCTTGACCTCGGCGGCGATCTGCGCACTGGTGACGTCCGTGTCGAGGGCGCCGACCAGCACGTTCACCGCCTCGTCCGTCGTGCGGAGGTAGACGCTGCCCCCGTAGCCGGGGACCTCCTCGATCAGCTTGAAGTCGTAATCACGCCGTACGTAGGAGCCGTCCGGCGCGAACGTGCCGTACACGGCGCGGAAGCCGCGGTCCACGCTGCCGACGTTGATCAGGTTCTCCAGGACCCAGCGGGCCACCCGCTCGTGCTCCGCGGCGGGCCGCTGCGGTGCCTGTGCCGCGATGCGCGGGACGAGCCTGGCCACTATCTGCTCGTGGTCGGCGCCCGTGTCGAAGTCCATGTTCAGGGTGACGAGGTCGATGGCGGACAGCGCCACCTCCGCCATCCCGTACGTCGAGTACTCGCCCGCGAGATTGGCCTTGCGCACGTCCAGGTCGTGCAGCGGCGCGGTGCACGCGAGCGCGCGGAGCCGCCGCGCGAGCCCCTCGTCGGCGGCCGGGCCCGGTGCGGGGCGCGGCCCCGCGCTGAGCTGGGGCGGAACGGATTCCGTGCTGGCAGGCGAAGTCACGGAGCACAGGGTATGCGCTGGGTCTGACAACGGTCGAAACGGCGCAGATGCGACGGCTTTCGGGCCCGCCCTCGACGGGCCCCGGCCGGCCGCTATCCGTCCTGCGGCATCCGCTGGCGGTAGGCCTCGACGAGCCCCTCGCGGGAGTCGTCGAGGTACTCGCCGAGCAGGGTCTCGGCCGTGTCCCTGCGCCCCTCGCGCAGCATCTCCACGATTTCCAGGTTGCGCGCCAGGTACGGCTCGTGGAGGCGCCGCGGATCGTCCACGACGTGGAAGGCGAGCCGCAGCTCGGCCAGGACACTGCGCATCAGTTCGTCGGTGCGCTCGCTGCGGGCCAGGGCGACGAGTTCGCGGTGGAAGTGGATGTTGGCGGTCGAGACGCTCTTCCACTCGCGGAGCTCGGCCGCCCGGTGTCCGCCGGCGACGGCCTCCGCGACCCGGTCGAGCGCGTACGGGGGATCTCCCAGGGACCGCACGACGGCGCACTCGACCATGCGCCGGGTCCGGTAGATGTCCTCGACGTCATCGACGCTCAGGACACGGACGAAGACCCCGCGGTTCAGCCGGTGTTCGAGCAGCCGCTCGTGCGTGAGCAGCCGGAACGACTCGCGGAGCGTGTTGCGCGACACCCCGAGGGCGCCCCCGATGCTGTCCTCCGACAGCCGCGTCCCGGGCGGGAAGTAGCCTTCCGCGATCCGGCTCCGCAGGATGTCCGCGACGCGCTCCGCGGTGCTGGTGCGTCCCAGCAGCGCGCGGTCGTCCGCGAGTGCGTTGAGTTCGTCCATGGCCACGGGCCGAATTCAAGCGCAGTTCCGGGAACGAGACAACGTAGGTATCGACGGATCGTTCAACGAGGCCTCCGAACGTCTCAGGACCCGAACCTCTCAGGACACGACCGCCTCAGGACACGACCGCCTCCAGGGCCGTGAGCAGTCGCTCGACGTCCTCCGCGCTGCTGTACGGGGCGAGGCCCACCCGGACGCCGCCCGCGTCCCCGAGGCCGAGCCGCCGGGAGGCCTCCAGCGCGTAGAAGGAACCGGCGGGGGCGTCGATGCCGTGGTCGGCGAGCCGCCGGGAGATCTCGGCGGGGCTGTGGCCCTCCACGGTGAACAGGAGGGTCGGGGTGCGCCGCTGCGCGCGCGAGTAGCGGGTAACGCCGTCGAGATCCGCGAGCCCCTGCTCCATGCGCCGACGCAGCGCGTCCTCGTGCTCCTCCAAGGCCGCGAAGGAGGCGACGAGGCGCTCCCTGCGGCTGCCGCCCGCCCCCGCGCCCAGGTCCGCGAGGAAGTCCACGGCGGCCCGCGCACCGGCCAGCAACTCGTAGGGAAGGGTGCCGAGTTCGAAGCGCTCCGGCACGGCGTCACTGGACGGCAGCAGCTTGTCGGGGCGCAAGGAGTCGAGCAGTTCGGCGCGGCCGGTGAGGACGCCCAGGTGCGGGCCGAGGAACTTGTACGGCGAGCAGACCAGCGTGTCCGCGCCGAGCGCCGCCAGGTCGACCGCTGCGTGCGAGGCGTAGTGCACCGCGTCCACGTGGAACAGCCCGCCCGCCGCGTGGGTGAGGGCGGCCAGGGCCGGCAGGTCGGGACGCGTGCCGATCAGGTTGGAGGCGGCCGTCACGGCCACCAGGCGGGTGCGGTCCGAGAGCACCGCTTCAAGGTGCTCGGGCCGCAGCTCCCCCGTCTCCGGGTCGAAGTCGGCCCACCGTACGGTGGCGCCCGCCGCCTCGGCCGCCTGGATCCACGGGCGGATGTTGGAGTCGTGGTCGAGCCGGGTCACGACCACCTCGTCGCCGGGCCGCCAGGTCTTGGCGAGCATCCGGGACAGGTCGTAGACGAGCTGTGTGGCGCTGCGCCCGAACACGACGGTCCCGGGTGTGGTGCCGAGCAGGTCGGCCAGCGCCTCGCGGGCCCCGGCGACGATGTCGTCCGCGTTGCGCTCGCCCTCCGTGGTCCGTCCGCGGTTCGCCAGGGGGCCGCTCAGCGCGGCGGCCACGGCGTCGATGACCGGCGCGGGGGTCTGGGTGCCGCCCGGGGCGTCGAACCGGGCCGTACCCGACTTCAGGGCGGGGATCTGTGCGCGGACGGCCGCGATGTCGAGGGCCATGACTCAACTCCTATGGTGCGTAGGCGGTGCGAGGCCGCCTCCCGGTCAGGGCAGACCGGTCAGGGCAGACCGGTCAGGGGCAGACCTCGCACGGCTGGCTCGTACCCGGAGCCGCTCCCGCGGCTCCCGTCACATGATCGCAACCCCGAAGCGGCACCTCCAGACCCGGGACCGAGGCGAGCGCCGCCGCGACACCGGCCGAGGCCCGCAGGTCGAGCCGGGAGCCGGTGCCCCGCAGGTCGTGCCGCACCTCGTCCGCGGCGAGCGCCAGGAGCTGGGGCAGCAGGTCGGCGCAGCGGCGCGCGACCCAGCCGGTGCCCGCCGTGGCGAGCCACCACAGGCCCGCGGCGCGGGTCGGCCCGGGCCGTTCCGGTTCGACGTCGGGCGCCGGGCCGCGCGCCTCCCCGGTGGCGGCGAGCACGGCGTGGAAGCGGGCCGCGAACCGGCGGTGCCCCCGTTCGCCGGGGTGCAGCCGGTCCGCGCTCCACAGGGAGCGGTCGGCCACCCAGTCGGCGTCGGCGGCGTGCAGATGGGCGGCTCCGTGGCGTTCGGACAGGGCGTGGACCACGGAGTTGACCGCGCGCTGGCGACGCGCGAGAGGACGTGCCAGGGCTCCTGGCAGGCCCAAGAGGCTGCCGGGGTCCGGCAGACAGGCGGTGAGCAGGAGGGCGCCCCGCCCGGTGAGCGCCCCGTACGCGGCGTCCAGGCGGGCGGCGACGGCCTGGACATCGAAAGCGGCGCGCAGGGTGTCGTTGACGCCGACCACCACGGACGCGACGTCGGGAGCGAACTCCAGCGCACGGGGCAGCTGCCGCGCGAGCACGTCGGAGGTCTGCGCCCCGCCGGCCGCGAAGTTGCGGAACTCCACGGGTACTTCGGCGGGCGTCAGGCCCTCGGCGAGCAGCGCGGCCCAGCCCCGCCATCCGCCGCCGACCGGATCGCCGACGCCCTCGGTGAGCGAATCGCCGAGGGCGGCGAACCTGAGCGCCTTCATGCGGCGCCCCCGAGCGGCAGCAGGGCGGGCGCGTCGTGCGCCGCCAGGAAGGCGGCCACGGCGGTGTCCCATCCGAAGCACTCGGCACGCGCGCGTGCCCGCGCCCTGCGCTGCCACAGGGGCCGTCCGAGCACGTCCCGGACGGCGGCCGCGAACGCCGCGCCGCTGCCCTCGGCCACCGCCCCGGCCCCGCCGACCACTTCGGGCAGCGCCGAGGACGCGCTGACGACGACCGGTGTTCCGCAGGCCAGCGCTTCGAGGGCGGCGAGCCCGAAGGTCTCGGCGGGCCCCGGCGCCAGGCACACGTCGGCCGTGGCCTGGAGGGCGGCCAGCGCCGCCGGGTCGGCGACGTGCCCGAGGAAGTCGACCTGCAACCGCCGTGCCCGCGCGCGTTGTTCGAGCCGGGGCCGCAACGGCCCGTCCCCCGCCACGACGAGCCGGGCGGGCACGCCGGACCGGCGCAGCCGCTCCACCGCGTCGAGGCCGATGCCCGGCCGCTTCTCCACGGACAGTCGTGTGCACATGAAGAGCAGCACCTCGTCCACGCGCGCGTACCGCGCACGCACCTGCCTGCTGTGCTCCCCCGGCCGGCACCGCACGAGGTCGACGCCGAGCGGGGCCCGCACCACGTTGCGCGCGCCGATCCGCACGAACTCGCGCTCGGCCCACTCCGTGGTGCACACCACGCGCGTGTAGGCGTGCGCCGTGCGGACGTTGAGCACGTCGGCGGCGCGCCGTGCGGCGCGCTCGGGCAGGCCCCACGTGCGCAGCACTCCGTGGGCGGTCTCGTGGGACACCATCACGGCGGGCACCCGTGCGCGGCGTGCCCACTCACCGGTCCAGCGCAGGGTCGTACGGTCCGACACCTCAAGCCGGTCGGGGCGCAACCGCTCCAACACCCGTGCCACGCGCTGCCGGTCGGTCAGGACGCGGTAGCCGCCGCTCGCGGGGAGCGGCGCCCCCGGCAACGTAATGACGCGCCCTTGTGGCGTCTCCGTGTCCGAGAGGCGCTCCCCCGGCACGATCAGCACCGGCTCGTGCCCCGCCGCCAGGTACCCCGCGCCCAGCTCTCGCAGCGCGGTCCGCAGCCCACCGGAAGCGGGTGCCACGAAGTTCGCGATCCGCACGATCCGCAGTCGCCCGCTCATGCCGCCACCGCGCCCGCCCCGGCCGCCCGCGCGTGCAGCACATCCTCGTAATGCTCGACCAGGAGGTCGCCCACGGCCTCCCAGCCGCGCCCGGCCACCGCGGCGCGACCGGCACTCCCGTATGCGGCGCGCCGCCCGGGATCAGCGGCGAGCGCCCGCACGGCGTCGCGCAGCGCCTCCGCGTCGCCGGGCGGTACGAGCAGTCCGGTCCTGCCGTGCGCGACGAGGTCGAGCGGCCCGCCGGCCGCCGGGGCGATCACCGGCACCCCGCTGGCCATGGCCTCCTGCACGGTCTGGCAGAACGTTTCGTAGGGACCGGTGTGCGCGAACACGTCCAAGGAGGCGAAGACCCGGGCGAGTTCGTCGCCGGTGCGCCGCCCCAGGAAGACCGCGCCCGGCAGCGCGCCGCGCAGGGCCGCCTCGCTCGGCCCGTCGCCCACCACGACGACCCGGACCCCCTCCAGACCGGACACCCGCGCGAGCAGCTCGACGTGCTTCTCCGGAGCGAGCCGCCCCACGTATCCGACGAGCAGTTCCCCGCGCGGCGCCAGGTCGGCGCGGAGACGCTCGCAGCGCCGCTCCGGCCGGAACCGCACGGCGTCCACCCCGCGCGGCCACAGCCGCACCCGCGGCACCCCGTGCGCCTCCAGGTCGCGCCGCGCGGCGGTGGAGGGCGCCAGCGTCCGGTCGGCGGCGGCGTGCACGGAGCGGATCCGCCGCCAGGCCGCGCTCTCCCCCGCCCCCACGTAGGTGCGCGCGTAGCCCGCCAGGTCGGTCTGGTAGACGGCCACGGCGGGCACGCGCAGCCGGGTCGCGGCGGCCATGCCGCGCATGCCGAGTACGAACGGGCTGGCCAGGTGGACGAGTTCGGCCCGGTGCGCGGCCACCGTCTGGGCGAGACGGCGCCCCGGCAGTGCGACACGGACCTGCGGATAGCCGGGCAGCGGGAGGGACGGCACCCGGACGACGGGGCAGGGCGCCGCGGTGTCCGCCTCAGGAGCGGCGGGGGTGGCGGGTGCGACGACGAGGGGGTCGTGGCCGCGGGCGGCGAGGTGCCGCGCGGTCTGTAGGGCGCAGTGCGCCACACCGTTGATGTCGGGAGGGAAGGACTCGGTCACGATGACGACACGCATACGGGCTTTGTCGCCCCGCCGGACGTGCTCACGTCAAAGTGGATCTTTCCTGGCGAGGAACGGTCCGTGAGCTTCAGCCGCCCGTCGACGTCCGGGGAAACAGCAGGAGGCGGCCCCCTCCCACGGGGGCCGCCTCCTGTACGTCAGCGCGTCACAGGGCCGTCGCGTCCGGCCCGATACGGCTGCGGACGGCGGTCTGCACCTCGTCCTCCTCGGCCGGGTCGGCGGCGAGGCGGCGCAGTTGGTCGACGACGCGGGCGTCACCCGTCTCGGCGTGCCGCGCGGCGACCTCGCGGGTGCTCTCCTCGCAGTCCCACAGGCATTCGACGGCGAAGCCGGCGGCGAAGGAGGGATCGGTGGCGGCGAGCGCGCGGGCGGCGCGACCGCGCAGGTGGGAGGAGGCCGTCTCGCGGTAGATGTGCCGGAGCACGGGGGCGGCGCAGACGATGCCGAGCCGTCCCGCGCCGTCGACGAGCGGCCAGAGGGCGGGGTCGTCGGGGCCCTCGCCGCGTACCGCCTCCCGCAGGGAGGCGAGGACGAGTTCGCCGTCCTGTGCGCTGCCCCGGCAGGCGAGCATGCGGCCCGCGGCGGCGCCGAGCGCGTCGGGCCGGGGGGCCCACTGGCGGGCCCGCTGCACGACGGCGGCGCTGCGCATCCGCTCGAAGGCGTCGAGCGCGGCGTCCACGACGGCGCGGGACGGCGCCTCCACGGCTGCCTCGATGAGGTCGAGCACGGCCGGATCGTGCATGTCGGCGAGATAGCGAAGGGCGGTGCAGCGGGCCCCGTCGGTCCCGTCCTGCGCGGCCCGCACGATCTCGGCGTGGTCCTCGGGACCCGCCACGGCGGTCAGGCAGCGGGCGGCGGGCACGTACAGGACGGCGCCCCGCTCGAAGCCCTCCTGCGCCCAGTCGAAGACGGCCTGGACGCTCCACTCGGGGCGCGGTCCGGCCGGCCGCATCTGGCGCTGCCAGCGGTCGAAGGAGCCTGCTTCCTGCGCGGCACGCACGCGTGCCCCCACATGGGGCCGCGGATCCTCGGCCCACAGGCGCCAGGGTCGCGGCTCGAAGGCGTCGCGCACGACGGCGGCGAGCTCCGCCTCGGCGTCCGCCGGAAAGCGGGCGAGGACCGGCTCGGCGAGCGCGCGCAGGCCCGCATCGTCGTCGCGCAGGGCCAGCTCGTCGAGCGCCCAGGCCCAGTTGCCGCCCACGGCGGCGTACCTGCGCAGCAGCTCCAGGGCGTCCCGCCTGCCGTAGGAGGCGAGGTGGCCGAGGACCGCGAGCGCCAGGCCCGTACGCGACTCCTCGGTGTCGAGGAGGTCCTCGGGGTCGAAGAGGTGCCGCTCGATCTCGTCGAGCTCGCCGTGGAGGTCGACGTAGAGCCGGGCGTAGTACAGCGAGCGGTTCTCCACCTGCCAGTCGTGGCGGGGGTCGCTCAGCACACAGTGATTGATTGCCGCGAGCGCCTCGGCTCGCGGCGCCGTCAGCGCGTGCAGCGTGCCGTCGCCGCGGCCCCGCTGGAGCAGGCCGAGCAGCGTACCGCTGGGCGCTATGACCGGTTCGAACATGGGAAACAGCCTCACATCAAGCGTCGACGCAACCGGGATGCTCACCTACCTGGCCACGCGACAACACGTCGGAGCGCCCGCCGTCTCTTGCTTGCTGCTACCCATTTCTCTGCCTCTCGTCCAAGGCCCGGAACCGGGCCGTTCACGGCCCGCTCTGCACGTGGGCACCACCTGCCCCGGCCTCGCGTCCGTAAATCACGCCGTCATCATGACCCAGCGGCGGAGCACACCGCGACCACATTTCCCGTACCCCCGTTTTGCCTGGTCAGAGCTAGTGTGTCAGGAGGCGCCGAAGAGGTCGACGAGCTCCGTCTTGCCGAACATCCGAGCCGTGTCGACCGCCGAAGGGGTCCCCGCGGCCGGGTCGGCGCCGCCTTCGAGAAGCGCGCCGATCACGTCGTCGGCGCCCTTGAAGACGGCACCCGCGAGCGGGGTCTGGCCCTTGTCGTTGGCGAGGTTGGCGTCGGCGCCGCGCTCCAGGAGGGCGCGCACCGCCTCCGCGTGCCCGTGGTAGGCGGCGAGCATGACGAGCGTGTCGCCCCGGTCGTTCGTGAGATTCGCCGGAACCCCGGCGTCCACATAGCCCGCCAGAGCCTCCGTCTCGCCGCGTCGCGCGAGATCGAAGATCTTGGTGGCCAGCTCCACGACCTCCGGGTCGGGGGCTTCGCTCATCGGGCGGACCGCCTTTCTCATACGTGCCGGTACGGCTGTGCAGCCGTACGAGTGAATCGACAGGGTACTGCCCGGTCGGGCACATGGCCCGACCCCGCCGAGGCAAAGATCACGGAGAGTGCGGACGACCGTCCGGCAGCACGCTCGAGCGGCTCAGCAGCGCCTCGCGAACGGGTGAAAACAACAAATTTCCACCCATTTGCACCTTTTGTCGTATAGATACATGCTGTGAGCCTGGAAGAACTCATGGTGACTGTCCCCATCAACCAGGAGAACCCTCATGATCCTGTCCATCTCGGGCGTCGTGCTGCTCGGCATCATCGTCTTCTTGTTCTTCCGCAAGGACGGCCTGAAGGCCTCGCACGCACTGGTCTGCGCCCTCTTCGGCTTCTACTTGGCGGGCACTGCCATCGCCCCGAGCATCAAGGCGGGCGGCCAGAGCCTCGCCAGCCTGCTCGGCGGGATCAAGTTCTGACGGACCACTCACCCGCACACACCATCAGGAGAACGACGTGGCCAGGCGCCCACTCCCCCGCATTCTGAGCAACGGCAGCGCCACGATCGCCCGGAGCCGGGACATGGCTCGGACGGCCGCCGACGGTGCCACCGACGTACTCCACCCCCTCATCACGGTCAGCCGTGGACTGCGCCGCCTGGCCGCTGCCGGGCGGCACAAGTGGGCGGACACCCCCAAGGAGCGGCGCGGAACGCTGCTCTTCCTGGTGGCCGCCGTCGTCCTGGTCGTGGTGTTCATTCCGTACGGTCCGCTGCTGGCGCTCATCACCCTGATGGCGGCGGCCGCATGGAAGGGGCGCGATCCGAAGCCGCCGGAGCAGACCGGCCCCGACGATTCGCAGGTACAGCGCCTCTCGTCCCTCTACGAGGCGCTCGTACCGTACTTCTCCGTGGCCGAGGACCCGAGCCCGCTGTACGCGCACGGGGGCGACTGGGAGAAGGCGTTCGAGACGTTCGACTTCGACGGCGACGGCCGGGTCGACCGGATCGGCATCCGCTACCCCGCCTACTTCACGGACGGCGAGGCGGCGTCGCGGGCCCGGATCGAGCAGCTGCTGCACGCCAAGCTCGGCCGGGGCCGCGAGTACCACTTCGCGTGGGACGAGGAGGGCAACCACCTGACGGTGAACGTGCTCGACCCGCTGCCCACGGACATCGCGGCCCAGCCCTTCGTGACCTCGCCCGGTGAGACCGTGCTCGGCTTCACCGACGGGACCGGCGTCCAGCGCACGCTGCCGGTCACGGCGGGCGAGGAGGAGCGGGACGTGCCGCCCGTCGTGTGGCGCACCGGCGTCCGCTCCACCGAGCCGCATCTGCTGGTCGCGGGGCAGCCGGGCAGCGGCACGACGACCTTCCTGCGCTCCGTGGCGCTGCAAGCCCTGCGGCACGGCGACGTGCTGGTCATCGAGGGCAGCGGGACGGGCGACTACGCGTGTCTGGTAGGCCGCTCCGGGGTGCTCGCCGTGGAGTGCGGGTTGGCCGGCGCGCTGACCAGCCTCGAATGGGCGGCACACGAGACGGAGCGGCGGCTGATCGCCGCGAACCGGGCGCGCCAGGCCGGGCATCCCACCCCGGACGACATCAAGCGCCCGCTGTGGATCCTCCTGGACCGTCCCAGCGCCCTGGGCCACCTCGCCGCCGCGGACGGCCGCAAGGACCCGCAGACGCTGCTCCAGGTGCCCCTCAGGCACGGCCGGGCGGCCGGTGTGACGGTCGTCGTCGCCGAGCAGCTCGACAGCCTCGACGCCCTGATCGACCCGGTCCGCCAGCACACTCGCGCGCGCGTGGTGCTCGGTCCCGCCGCTCCGGAGGAGCTGGGGGACGTGCTCGGCACCGTGCCGCAGACGACGCCCACCGCCGACACCCCCGCGGGCCGCGGCTACGCCCGCCTGGGCAACGGCCCCGTCCACCGCCTCCAGGTCCCCGCCACGCCCGATCCGTACGACGACGCAACGAGCGAGGCCCACCGGCAGGCGGTCGTCGCGCTCCTCCCCGAGCGCAGCACGCCGGCCGACGCGACGGTGGAGACGCCGGTCGAGGCGGTCCCCGACGAGGCCGAGGCCCTCTCCAAGCGCTGACCTCGCGCTCGGTCCCGGCCCCTACGCGATCAGGGTGCGCGGCACGTCCCCGCCCGCGCCCTGACCGTCCCTCACCAGCCGCGCCGCCGCCGCGAGCCGCGCCGCCGCCTCGTCGGCCACGGCGCCGCCCACGGTGAACGGCAGCCGGACATACCCCTCGAAGGCGCCGTCGACGCCGAAGCGGGGCCCTGAAGGCACGCGCACCCCGACCCGCTCGCCCAGCTCGGCGAGCCGAGATCCGGACAGGCCGCCGGCCTTCACCCACAGGGTGAGGCCCCCGTTCGGCACGTCGAACTCCCAGTCGGGCAGCTCCCGTCGTACGGCGCCCACCAGCGCGTCGCGGTTCTCCCGCGCCTGCTCGCGCCGCAGCGCGACGGCCTCCTCCCACCCCCCGGTGTTCAGCAGCCAGTTCACCGCCAGCTGCTCCAGGACCGGGGTGCCGAGGTCCGCGTACGCGCGCGCGGCGACCAGGCTGCGGATGACGTCCGGCGCGGCCCGCACCCAGCCGATCCGCATGCCCGCCCAGAACGCCTTGCTGGCCGAGCCGACCGTGATCACCGTGGAGCCCGCGGGGTCGAACGCGCAGACCCGGCGCGGCATGTCGAGGCCCGCGTCGAGGTGCAGCTCGGTCATCGTCTCGTCGACCACAAGGACGGTGCCCGCCGCGCGCGCGGAGTCGACCAGCGAGCGGCGCTGCTCCTCGTCGGCAAGCGCGCCCGTCGGATTGTGGAAATCGGCGACCACGTAGGCGAGCCGCGGCGCCGCCTCGCGCAGCACCTGCCGCCAGCGATCGAGGTCCCACCCCTGAAGCCCGTCGGCCATGGCGACGGGCACGAGCCGCAGGCCGGCCTCGCGCATCAGTTGAAGGATGTTGGCGTACGAGGGTGATTCCACCGCCACGCGTTCGCCGCGGCCCGCGAAGAGGTGGCAGATCGCGTCGATGGCGCCCATCGCGCCGGTCGTGACCATGATCTGTTCGGGCATGGTCGGGATGCCGTGCGCGGTGTACCGCTCGGCGATCATGGTGCGCAGCGCGGGCAGCCCCGCCGGGTAGTCGCCGTGCGTGTGGGCGTACGGCGGCAGCTCCTCCAGGGCGCCCTGCACGGCGCGGGTCAGCCACGGTTCGGGGGCGGGCAGGGCCGCCGTGCCGAGGTCGATCATGGAGCCGAGGGCCTCGGGCGGCAGGGGCTCCAGGCCACGCGCGGGCAGCGGGTTCCCGGCGGGCACGGCGGTCCAGCTGCCCGCTCCCCTGCGGGACTCCAGGAAGCCCTCGCCGCGCAGCGCCTCGTAGGCGGCCGCGACCGTCGTGCGGCTCACCGAGAGCGCCTGGGCCAGTTCGCGCTCGGCAGGCAGCCGCGTGGCCACCGGGACGCGGCCCTCCAGGACGAGCAGACGGATGCCGTCGGCGAGGGCGCGGTAGGCGGGCGGGCGGCGGGTGCCGGGGCCCGCGGGGCGCGGCTGCTGCGAGGTGAGCAGCCGGGCGAGCTGGGTCGAGCCGATCGCCGAAGTCCACTGGGCCATGCGAGCCAGTCCACCTTCCTCGGATTGGCCATGGTTGGCATCCGATTCCACGCCACAGAGTGTCATGCGTCAGGCCACTACCACCACAGAGGGGCTCACCTTGTCCGCGTCACCGTCCGCTCCGTCGCCCGGCGGCCCGCTCGTCCGCCGCCTCGTGCAGCTCTACGCGGGACTCGCGCTGTACGGCGCCAGTTCGGCGCTCCTCGTGGAGGCGGGCCTCGGCCTGGAGCCCTGGGGCGTGCTGCACCAGGGGCTCGCCGAGCTGACGGGCATCTCCATCGGCGTCGTGTCGATCATCGCGGGCGCGATCGTGCTGCTCCTGTGGATCCCGCTGCGGCAGCGGCCGGGCCTCGGCACCGTCTCGAACGTCTTCGTGGTGGGCCTCGCGATCGACGGCACGCTCGCGGCCGTCCCCGAAGCGCACTCCTACGGAGTGCGCATCCCGTTGATGCTGGCCGGCATCGTGCTCAACGGCGCCGCGACCGGCCTCTACATCGCCGCGAAGTTCGGCCCCGGCCCGCGCGACGGTCTCATGACCGGGCTCCACCAGCGCACCGGCCGCTCGATCCGCCTCATGCGCACGGTCGTCGAGGTGGCCGTCGTGGCGAGCGGCTTCCTGCTCGGCGGCACGATCGGCGTCGGCACGGTCCTGTACGCCCTGGCGATCGGCCCGCTCGCGCAGTTCTTCCTGCGCGTCTTCGCCGTCCCCGCGTCGCCCGCAGGTTCCACGGTGGTCGCCGGCGGCACATGGCGCCGGGCGATACTGCGACGGTGACCTCGCGCGTACGCCATCCCTACCTCGACCATCCGGGGCCGCTCGCCCTCGCCCACCGGGGCGGGGCGGCAGACGGTCTGGAGAACACCGTCACCGCGTTCCGCCGCGCGGTGGACCTCGGCTACCGCTACATCGAGACCGATGTGCACGCGACATCCGACGGGCGCCTCGTCGCCTTCCACGACGCCACGCTGGACCGGGTCACGGACGGCGGCGGCAGGATCGCCGACCTCCCGTGGGCCGCAGTGCGCCACGCGCGCGTGGCGGGCACGGAACCGGTGCCGCTCTTCGAGGAGTTGCTGGAGTCGTTCCCGGACGTGCGCTGGAACGTGGACGTCAAGGCGGAGCCCGCTCTCGTACCGCTCCTCGACCTGCTGCGCCGCACGCGCGCGTGGGACCGCGTCTGCGTCGGGTCCTTCTCGGAGGCGCGCGTCGCCCGCGCGCAGACCCTCGCGGGCCCCCGCCTCGCCACGTCGTACGGCACCCGGGGCGCACTCGGCCTGCGTCTTCGCTCGTGCGGGATCCCGGTGACGCTGCGCCGCTCCGCGATCTGCGCCCAGGTGCCGGTGACGCACGGGCGGGTCCGGGTGGTCGACCACCGCTTCGTGCGGGCCGCCCACGCGCGCGGGCTCCAGGTCCACGTGTGGACGGTGAACGACGAGAAGGAGATGCGGCGGCTTCTCGACCTGGGGGTCGATGGCATAGTTTCCGATCACATCGAGACGCTGCGGGACGTCCTCAAGGACCGGGGGACCTGGGTCTGACCGCCCTCCCGCGGCGCCGTACGGCGGGGACGGCAAGGGGACACGGGTGGGCACCGAGATCGCGCGGGAGACGCCGCCGGGGGCGTCGACCCCCGCCGAGCGCAAACGCGAGCAGCGCGGCTGGTACTTCTACGACTGGGCGTGCTCGGTCTATTCGACCAGCGTCCTGACGGTGTTCCTGGGCCCGTACCTGACCTCGGTCGCGAAGGCGGCGGCCGACCCGGACGGCTTCGTGCACCCGCTGGGCATCCCGGTCCGCGCGGGCTCGTTCTTCGCGTACTCGGTCTCCCTCTCGGTGATCCTGTCGATCTTCGTGATGCCCCTCGCGGGCGCTGCGGCGGACCGTACGGGCCGCAAGAAGCCGCTGCTCGCGCTCTGCGCCTACATAGGCGCCGCGGCGACGGCCGGGATGTTCTTCCTGGACGGCGACCGCTATCTGCTGGGCGGCCTGCTCCTCGTCGTCGCGAACTCCTCGCTCGCCGTCTCGATGGTGCTCTACAACTCGTACCTGCCGCAGATCGCGCCCCCGGAGGAGCGCGACGCGGTCTCCTCGCGCGGCTGGGCCTTCGGCTACGCCTCGGGCGCCCTCGTCCTCCTGGCGAACCTGGTGCTGTACACGGCCCACGACACCTTCGGGGTCTCCGAGTCGACGGCGGTACGCATCTGCCTGGCGTCGGCGGGCGTGTGGTGGGGCGCGTTCACCGTGGTGCCGCTACGCCGCCTGCGCGACCGGCGCACGGAGCCCACGCCGGGTGGTACGGCCTCCGGCCCGCGGCAGCTCCTGGCCACGGTGAAGGACATGCGCCGCCACCCGCTGACGCTCTCCTTCCTCCTGGCCTACCTCGTCTACAACGACGGCGTGCAGACGGTGATCTCGCAGGCCTCCGTGTACGGCTCCGAGGAGCTGGGGCTCGACCAGTCGACGCTCATCGTGGCGGTGCTCCTCGTGCAGCTCCTGGCGGTGGCCGGAGCGCTCGCGATGGGCCGCCTCGCGCGCGTGTACGGCGCCAAACGCACGATCCTCGGGTCCCTGGTGGCGTGGACGGTGACGATCGGGGCCGGCTACTTCCTGCCCGCCGGGGCGCCCGCGTGGTTCTTCGTGCTCGCCGCCGGGATCGGGCTCGTCCTGGGCGGCACCCAGGCGCTGTCCCGCTCGCTGTTCTCGCATCTCGTACCGGCCGGGAAGGAGGCCGAGTACTTCTCCGCATACGAGATGAGCGACCGCGGGATGAGCTGGGTGGGGCCTCTGGTGTTCGGGCTCGCGTACCAGCTGACCGGGAGTTATCGGGACGCGATCGGGTCCCTTGTTGCCTTCTTCGTGATCGGTTTTGTCCTGCTCGCGCGGGTTCCGGTCCAGCGGGCGGTCCGCGACGCGGGCAACTCCGTACCGGCCCGGATTTAGCACCTGAAGGCAAATCCCGGTAGTGTACGCGGTTGGCCTGCCAGGCGTACCGTTACTGCACGTCTAGATCGCGAAACGCCAGGTGACATCCTGCGTGAGATGTGACAAACCGGTCACGGGTGGGTACAACAAGGGGCGGCTACGACGGCGACGCATGACCCGGGAACCGGGAATCTTTACCGCCGACCGGACGTTGACCGGATGACGACGACAGCGACACCTGTCCTGTGGGCGACAAGCCCGGGAGGCACGATTCATGAGTGAGCGAGCTCTTCGCGGCACACGCCTCGTAGTGACCAGCTACGAGACGGACCGCGGCATCGACCTGGCCCCGCGCCAGGCCGTGGAGTACGCATGCGAGAAGGGACATCGCTTTGAGATGCCCTTCTCGGTGGAGGCCGAAATTCCGCCGGAGTGGGAGTGCAAGGTCTGCGGGGCCCAGGCACTTCTCGTGGACGGCGACGGCCCTGAGGAGAAGAAGGGCAAGCCGGCTCGTACGCATTGGGACATGCTGATGGAGCGGCGCACCCGTGAGGAGCTCGAAGAGGTCCTCGAGGAGCGTCTGGCAGTTCTGCGTTCGGGCGCGATGAACATCGCGGTGCACCCGCGGGACAACAGCGGACGCAAGTCGGCCTGAGTTCCACAGACACCGCAGCACAACGGCCGGGGCCGGACACACACCGTGTGTCCGGCCCCGGCCGTTCGTCGTGCGTGGCCCGTCAGGGCGTGAGCGGCGGCCGCTGGTCCGTGTCGTCCCCGCGCGGGCCCGGACGCTCGTCGTCCCTGATGACCTCGCCCTGGATCACGGTGCCGCCGGACTGCCGCATCCGGGCCTGCTGGAAGGCGTCACCGAACGTTCCCTGGCCCGCCGTCGCGCCCATCTTCCGCTCGACCTTGCGCTCGGTGTACCGGCTCAGCGCCGTGCGCAGCGGCGGCACGAGCAGCAGCAGGCCGAGAGCGTCCGAGATCAGCCCAGGGATCATCAGGAGGAGCCCGGCGAGCATCAGCAGCCCATTGCCCTGCGAGCGCTGCTCAGGGGGCTTGGAGGCCTCGGGAGAGCCACTCTGCTGGCGCTGGAGCGTCTCGGTGAGGTTCTTGAACGCGCGGCGCCCCGCGGACTTCATCACCACGGAACCGAACACGATGCCGGCCACCAGCAGGATGCCGAGCGTGAAGCCGCCGATCGCGCCCGCCACCACCGTGAGCAGCCAGATCTCCAGGACCATCCAGGCCGCGACGCCGAGCGGCAGATACCTGCGGAGCCGGGAGCGCCGGGCTCCGGTGGACGGATTACGAGGCGGAGTGCCAGTGGTCATGCCCCCAGTCTGCCTGGGGCCGGGTCCGATTGGCGTAAGCGGGGGATCAAGATCGCTCTCAGCGATCGCCGGGCTTGCGCCCCAGGACCTTGTCCACCCGCGCGCCGACGCCCCACGTGGTGACGCGCCACAGCGCTTCCACGACGATGTCCTTGCTCATCTTGGAGTCGCCCCGCTCGCGCTCGACGAAGGTGATGGGGACCTCGACGACGTGATAGCCCTCCCGCACCGCGCGCCGGGCCAGGTCGACCTGGAAGCAGTAGCCCTGCGAGGCGACCTCGTCGAGGCCGAGGCCCTCCAGGGTCTCCCTGCGGAAGGCGCGGTAGCCCCCGGTGACGTCGCGGAGCGGGACGTCCAGGAGGAGACGCGAGTACGTGGAGCCGCCGCGGGAGATGAACTGCCGGGACCTGGGCCAGTTGACGATGCGCCCGCCCGGTACCCAGCGCGAGCCCAGGACCAGGTCGGCGCCCTTCAGCGCGGTCAGCAGCCGTGGCAGCTCCTCCGGCTGGTGGGAGCCGTCGGCGTCCATCTCGACCAGCACGCCGTAGCCGTGCTCCATGCCCCAGGCGAAGCCCGCCAGGTAGGCGGCGCCCAGTCCCTCCTTGCCGGTGCGGTGCAGGACGTGCACCTGCTCGTCCTCGGCGGCCAGCTCATCGGCGAGTTTGCCGGTGCCGTCGGGGCTGTTGTCGTCGGCGATCAGGACGTGCGCGGCAGGCACGGACTCCCGGACGCGGCCGACGACGGGCTTGATGTTCTCCGCCTCGTTGTAGGTCGGGATGATCACCAAGGTCGTGCCCAGAGGGCCGAACTTCCGCCCACCGCCGTCGCTCACAGCTTCCCCTTAAAACTTCCGTCCACAGGGGGACCACCATAGCGAGCACCCCAGTTCACGCCGATAAGGCGCCCTGGATGAGCCGAATGAGCCGGATGAGCCGGCGCGGGCCGGAAACGAAACCGGTCACTGCGGATCGACGAATACTGCGGATCGGGGCCGGGCGTCCTTCGGGCCGACCTGGGGCCCGCTGGCTGCGGGTCGACCTAAAGCCGTTGTCTACTGAACGCCCGGGCCCCACCCGGGTCGCACCTGGCCGACCGGCCGGAACGTTCCAGCGCCCCGTGGCGCGGGCGCTGGGCCTGGCTCCCAGTGGTGGTACGCCGGTGCGGCGCACCACCCCCTGACCCAGCTGCGTTCTACGACTGCCTGGACTTCCCCGGTCGAACCTGGAGGTGGTGGACCCGGCCGAACCTACCCGTCGACCGCCGCGCCTTGTCAACAGGCGTTCGACCTGCGGCTCTCCGCGAACTCCGCTGGTCAGCGCGGAGGATTCGCAGGTCGCACGGGACCGTGTCGCCACAAGATCGAAGTCGTGGCGCCCCGGTTATCACTCGTCCGGCCCTACGAAGACCGTCTGACCGAACACCACCGTCCGCAGGCAGACCGGGAGTTGAACTCCCGGGGACAGGTCCGGCAGGCCGGGCGTGCCGGAGCGCGGATCCGTCGACCAGCGGGCCACGCGGTCGTCCGGTGCCTGCACGACCAGCTCGTCCGTGCGCCAGACGGCGTAGTCGGCGGGGGCGCCCGGGACGAGGATGCCCGCGTCGTCGCGGCCCACGGCACGCCAGCCGCCGCGCGTGTGGGCGGTGAACGCGGCGCGTACGGAGACGCGGTGTTCGGGCGTCCGGTGGAAGGCGGCGGCGCGGATCGTGCCCCACGGGTCGAGCGGGGTCACCGGGCTGTCGGAGCCGAAGGCGAGCGGGACGCCGGCCTTCAGCAGGGCCGCGTACGGGTTGAGGGTGCGCGCCCGCTCGGCGCCGAGGCGGTCGGCGTACATGCCGTCCGCACCGCCCCACAGGGCGTCGAAGGCGGGCTGTACGGAGGCGGTGAGGCCGAACTCGGCGAAGCCGGCGACGGTTTCGGGGGTGAGCATCTCCGCGTGCTCCACGCGGTGCCTGGCCGCGCGTACGCGCGCGAGGCCGACCTTCTCCGCCGCGGCGCGCATGCCGTCGACCACCGCGGTGACGGCGGCGTCGCCGATGGCGTGAAAGCCCGCCTGGAGGCCGGACTCCGTGCAGGCGACCACGTGGGCGGCGATGTCCTCGGCCGACATGTAGGCGGTGCCGTTGTGCGGCGCCGCGGCGAGGTCCGCGTAGGGCTCGTGCAGGCACGCCGTGTGGGAGCCGAGGGCGCCGTCGACGAACAGGTCGCCCGCGGCGCCCAGCGCGCCGAGTGCGCGGGCGCGTTGGATGTCGCGGTCCGCCCAGTAGCCGGCCACGCGCGGGCCCGGCTCCGAGCGGGCGAGGTCGAGCAGGCCGGTGAAGTCGTCCTCGGAGGAGATGTCGGGGCCCGCGCACTCGTGGACCGAGCCGATGCCGAGCGAGGCGGCGTGCCGGAGTGCGGCGCGCTGGGCCTCCGTACGTTGCTGGGGGCCCACGGCGGCGAGGGCCGCGGCGCGGACGGCGTGATGGGCGTCGCGGGTCAGGGGGCCCTCGGGGTCGAATCCGGGGCGGTCCGTGATGCCGGGGACGAGGTCGAGGAGGGCGGTGCTGACGGCGGCCGAGTGCACGTCGATGCGGGAGAGGTAGACGGGACGGCCCGCCGTGGCCTCGTCGAGTTCGGCGCGGGTGAGGGGGGTGCGGTCGGGCCAGCGGGCGGCGTCCCAGCCGTGGCCGAGGAGGACGCGGTCGGTGGGGTTGGCCGCGGCGTGTTCCCGTACGAGGGTCAGGGCTTCGGCGCGGGTGCGGGCGGCCGTGAGGTCGAGGCCGGTCAGGGCGAGGCCGGTCGACGTGGTGTGGACGTGGGCGTCGGTGAACGCCGGGGTCACCAGGGCGCCGTCGAGGTCGATCACCTCGTCCACGCCGTCCGTGAACGCGTCCGCCGCGCCCTCCGAGCCGACCCAGGCGACGTGGCCCGCCTCCACGACCATCGCGGTGGCGAACGGGTCGGCCGGGCTGTGGATCTCGCCTCTGCGCAGGAGGACGGTGCGGGGGGTGGAGGGCGTGCTCATGGTGACAGTTTCCCGTGTCGGTGGGGTGGGGTGCGTCGGGGGGTGTGCGGAGCCGTGGTTTTTCGACCTGTGCCGGGGTCGGGGCCTCCCGTCATGGGTGCGCGGCACCGGGGTTTTCGACCTGTGCCGGGGGGGCGCTTCCCGTCATGGGTGCGCCGCGCCGGGGTTTTCGACCCGTACCGGGGTCGGCGCCTCCCGTCATGGGTGCGCGGCACCGGGCGCCGCCTTGCCCACCCTGCCGCCCAAGGCGGCAGATTGCCCAAGGCGGGGGGCGGCCCGCCGATACGGGTGGGGAGCGTAGCGGAGGGCGGGCGCCGAAGGCGGGGGCGGCACCCCGTCAGGCCGACGCCCCCGGAGGGGGCGGGTGGGTGGGAGATGGGCGGGGGGGGAGGAGATGGCCCCCCGGGGGGAGGAGGAGATGGGTCCCGGAGGGGGCACGAGGCGTAGGTCCGGTGGGCCGCAACGGCGCGGACGCGCATCGGCCAGTCGCTCGCCGTCCGTCCGGAGCGAGGCCGTCGGGGCCGGGGAGCCGGCGCGGCCGTTCGCTAGACCCTCGGGGGCCTCGCCTCGTACGGGGTGGAGAGGACCACCGTCGTGCGGGTGGAGACGCCGGCCAGGGAGCGGACTCGGGCCAGGAGGTTTTCCAGCTCGTGGGGGGTCTCGACCCGCACCTTGAGGATGTAGTTCTCGTCGCCGGCCACGCTGTGGCACGCCTCGATCTCCGGCACGCCCGCGAGGCGCTCCGCGATGTCGTCGGGGGCGCTCGGGTCGAACGGTTTCACCGAGATGAACGCGGTGAGCGGCAGGCCGACCGACTCCGGGTCGACGACCGCGGCGTAGCCACGGATCACGCCGCGCTGTTCGAGGCGGCGCACCCGCTGGTGCACCGCGGACGTGGACAGGCCCGTGGCCTTGCCCAGGTCGGTGTAGCTCATCCGCCCGTCCTTGACGAGCAGCTGCACAATCTGTCGGTCGAGCTCCTCCATGCCGCTGAACCTACCCGTCCCTTGATCCTCACGGATACCTGAAGGAACGAGATGGGCGATACGTCTACCGCCGGACGGGCAAGTCCATTCGACATGTGACGAACACCACAGGCCTGGGGCCGTGTCCACCGGCATGGAGTGATTACCTCGACGAGGAGCCGGGAAATGCTTGCTGTGGCCGAGGCCGCCACTCATGGACATCAGCGGCCGGCCCACCCGAGGGGGAGAATCCCATGCAGAGTGTGAAGCGTTCCGGACGTTCTGGCGCGCGCGGACGGCAGCAGGCGATCGCCGAGCCCCAGCCGGAGGGCGTCGAACCCGACCTCTTCGGCACCGAGGGGGACGCGGGCGACGGATACGAGACGTTCGAGATGTACCGGGTGGCCTGCCCCGACTGCGGCAAGGCCATCGCCCTCCTCGCGGAGGAGGAGGTGCTGCCGGAGCACGCCCATGTCACGTCGCCCTGGGACCCGTTCGGGCTCACCGTCTGCGTCGGCAGTGGCAGGACCGTCACGGACGCCCTGCCCACGGACGACCTGATCGGCACCCAAGAGCAGGACGCCGCAATCCTTTTGACGCTCCCTCAGGGACTCGACTGGCGTACACAGCCGTTCTCGCACGCCGGTGGCCCCGGCTCGCGCCCCATCCGGGTGCCCGACCAGCCCTACCGCCGGGCCGCCGCCTGATCCGCTACGACCGGTCGGCCCAGTAGCTGCCCCGCACCATGGCCCGCAAGGTGTCGTGGTGCAGGATCAGCGTGTCCGGGTCCGCGGGCGCGGTGGCCTCGCCGAAATGGATCTGCCGGTAGGCGACGCGGAGCATGACGACGGCGTGCCGCAGGGCCGCGTAGAGCGTGTAGAAGTCCATGTCGCGCGGGGTGTGCCCGGTGAGTCGGGCATACCGGGCCTCGATGCGGTCGCGGCGCAGGAAGTCCGGCAGCCCGCGCTGCCCGAAGGCCTCGGTCAGGTCCTGGAAGAAGCGGTGCAGATACACCGTCCAGCCGAGGTCGACCTCGCGCGGGGCGAGCGCGGCCATCTCCCAGTCGAGGACGGCGGCGGGCGCGAAGCCGTCCTGCTCGTAGATGATGTTGCCGATGCGGGCGTCGCCCCAGTTGAGGACCGAGGGGCCCGGATCCCGGGGCCACAGCTCCTCCAGGCGCGCGAAGGCGCTCTCGATGAGGGGCGAGGGACTGCGGCCCTCCACCACCCATGCGTAGTAGGCGCGTTGGGCGTCCACGTGCCGGCGCAGCGGGCTGCCCTCCCCCGACAGCTCCAGGAAGGACGCCTCGGCCGCCGGCACGCCGTCGTGCAACCGCGCGAGCACCTGGATGCTCGCGTCCTCCAGGCGTTCCCGCTCGTCGTCGCTCGCCTCGTGCAGCCAGTTCCCCTCGTACGTATAGGGCATGACGTCGGGCGGCACGCGGCCCGCCACCCGTTCCATGACGAAGAACGGGGCGCCGAGCGGCCCCGGGTCCTCCTCCAGCCACAGCACGCGCGGAACCGGAAGGCCGGTGCGCTCGGCCGCGAGGCGCATCGTCCGGTACTGGCGCGGCATGTCGTACACCGGGAAGATCGTGTACGCCGACGGGTCCGCGGCGAGCCGCAACGCGCAGGCACGTACGGGCGGTTCGGGGTGCTCGATGTCGAAGAGCAGCGTCTCGCTGGACATGCCGTTGGACTCGGGGACGGTGACGTTCACCGCCTTCGCCCCGGGCAGCCGGCGGCCGAGCCACGCGGTCAGGCGCCGGGCGATCTCCTCGGGCTCGCGGGTGGACGTGCGGGGCCTGGGCTGTCGAGGTGCTGTCGCCATCGCCGAACTCCCTGTCCGTGAGGGGTGGTTACGACCGTTCGGGAGCCGGGGCCACCGAGTCGAAGCCCGTGAAGCCGCTCGGGTCGTGACGGCCGAAGGAGCCGTGCTCGAAGATGCCGTGCCCGACCTGCCCGTCGAGGGTGAAGCGGGCGGCGTGGTCGATGACCCCGAACGCGGCCCGGGGGTGGGCCGCCGGGTCGGCCAGGTCGTACGTCCGCCGCTCGCACCAGTCGCGGCCGCGCCAGGTCCCGTGCTGCCAGTCGTCGGCCGGCGGGTAGCCCGCGCCGACGGCGAGCGGGGAGGAGGCGAGGATCTCGACGCCCATGTCGAGCGGTTTGCGGTCGACCGGGTCCATGAGGTGGATGACCGCCCGCTCGGGGTGGCGGGTGCCGGGGCGATAGGTTATGTCGGTCTGCGGCCAGCCGAGTTGGCGGTCGCGGTGGCCTTCGCGGACGACCGTGGCGTCGTTCAGGGTGCGGTAGCCGTCGGCGTCCTCCTGGGTGATCACCATGAGGAAGCGGTCGTCGAAGCGGACCGGCGCCCAGATCCAGTGGAAGCCCTCGGTGGGGTACTCCTGTGCGATCCGGCCGCCTTCCTCCCCCGGTATCGGCCGCACGCCCCAGCTCCGGTCGCGGGTCCCGGTCCAGTCGCTCAGCCGGACCTCCCGGCCCCCGATCCGCAGCCATCCGTCGCACCGCCCGGCCTGCACGAACCGCTTGCCCTCCAGGGTGAGCCGCGCCCCCTTGCGCTGGGTGTGGTGCGGCTCCCACAGGGCCGGGAAGTCGGCGCTCCAGTTGATCTCGTACGAGAGCCCGTCGGGGTCGTCCGGATCGGCGGCGCAGGTGAGGACGAAGTCCTTCAGGGGGCGCTCGACCAGGATCTTCAACGGGCCGACCCGCATGTTCATCCGCGTATCGTCACTCAGGGCGTCCGAGGCGCGGACCGCGTGCAGGGTGTCGCCGACGCGCAGGGTGGCGTAGGCGTCGATCACGCCCAGGTTCGGGTAGACGCCGAGGCCGAGGATGAGCAGGAACCGACCCTCGGGGTCGAAGAGGTGGAAGATGCAGCGGTCGTAGGCGTTGCGGTCGCTGGTGGCGACGTGCTTCATCGACAGCGGGACCTGGTGGACGGGCCACTCGTCGAAGGCGACGGGACGGTCGACGGCCTCGTCTGCGGACACGGCAAACCTCCCTGGGAGCACGGCAGTTGACGTCGCCCGGAGGGGTGCGGCCTGCCCGGCGGCGGAGTTGACGGTACGTCAGCTCGGCGTTGCTGGCCAGACGTTCGACCGGCCGGCGCCACGCGTACGGGTATGTCGTGAACTGACGCTCGAATTCGTCAACCAGTGACCCGCCCATCCCTCTTTCGTTGAACGGCCATGACCTCGACGCAGACCTCGGCACCTGCGCCCACGGGACGACGCAGGCGCATCCTCGTACCGGTTACCGCAGAATCGGTTCACCAGGGGCGGCAGTCCCCCACGTCCCACCCGCTCCCCCAGGGCCAGCAGCCGCCTCAGGAACCGCAGTCCCCGCCCACGTCACAGGTTCGGCGCACCCCCCAGGCCGCACCGCCCCCGCGGCCTGCCGCGCCCCCGGCCGCACAACCCCCGGCGCTCCAGCCCGCTGCCCTCCAGCCCGCGGGACCGCAGCCGCTCCCCCGGCCGCAGCAGGCCCGGCCGCAGCAGCAGCCGCACCCGCAACCGCCCCAGCCGCGCCTGCACAACCCGCCGATCTACCAGGCGATGATCACAGCCTGGACCGAGCGCGGCAGGACGCTTCCGGGGTGCGAGGACCCGGAGTGGGCGCGGCTGATCGCGCCCACCGTGCGCACCGGCCAGTTCAGCGCGATGCAGAGCGCACGGCAGTAGGTTCCGCGGCGTCGCGGGACCTACTGCCGGCCCCTCTCAGGGCCGGCGAGGTGACGGGCGATGACCATGCGCTGGATCTGATTGGTGCCCTCGACGATCTGGAGCACCTTCGCCTCGCGCATCAGGCGCTCCACGGGGAAGTCGGCCGTGTAGCCGTAGCCCCCGAGGACCTGCACCGCGTCCGTGGTGACCTTCATCGCGGCGTCCGTGCACAGCAGCTTCGCCATGGCGGCCTGCTTGGAGAACGGCCTGCCCGCGTCCCGCAGCCGGGCCGCCGACAGATACAGGGCGCGGCCCGCCTCGGTCTGCGTCGCCATGTCCGCGAGCATGAAGCGCAGCCCCTGGAAGTCCGCGATGGGCCGGCCGAACTGGGAGCGCCCCTTCGCATAGTCCACCGCCGCGTCGAGCGCGGCCTGCGCGACGCCGACCGCGCAGGCCGCGATCCCGAGGCGGCCCGAGTCGAGCGCCGAGAGGGCGATCTGGAAGCCCTGCCCCTCGTCCCCGAGGCGGCGCGCGTCGCTCACCCGCACCCCGTCCAGGTGGATCTGGGCGGTGGGCGAGCCCTTCATACCCATCTTCTTCTCGGGGAGCGCCGCGCTCAGCCCCGCCGCGTCGCCGGGCACCAGGAACGCCGTGATGCCGTGCGCGCCCTCGCCGCCGGTGCGGGCCAGGACCGTGTAGAAGTCGGCGACGCCGCCGTGGGTGATCCAGGCCTTCGTCCCCGTGAGCACCCAGTCGTCGCCGTCACGGACCGCCTTGGTGCGCAGGGACGCCGCGTCGGAGCCCGAGGACGGCTCGGAGAGGCAGTAGGCGCCGAGCAGGCCGCCGCCCAGCATGTCGGGCAGGTGCTCGGCACGCTGCTGCTTCGTCCCGAAGTTCGCGAGGGCGTGGCAGGACAGCGAGTGCACGCTGACGCCGAGGCCCACCGTGAGACGGGCGGCGGCGAGTTCCTCCAGGACCTGGAGATAGACCTCGTACGGCTGCTCGCCGCCGCCGAACTCGGCGTCGTACGGCAGCCCGAGCAGTCCCGACTCGGAGAGGAGCCCGAAGGTCTCGCGCGGGAAGCGGCCCGCCTCCTCGTCCTCGGCGGCGCGCGGGGCGATCTCCCGCTGCGCGATGTCGCGGACGAGCCGCAGCAGATCCTGAGCTTCGTCCGTCGGCAGCTGACGCTCGACTCCTGGCTCCGGCATGGCGACGCTCTCCTCCCTGGGCGGGCCTGCGGCGACGGCCGCCGGGTGGGCGGGCGCCGCCGGGTGGTCACTGCCGGGCCGATGCTGCCCTTCCGGATCACGGAAAGCGCAGACCAAGCGGCCGCGGCGTGTTGAGTATTCCCGATCCGGAGCGCCCCGTCACTGGTTAACGACCGCTTACTCAAAGTTTTTCCGGGGCGGCCGAATTGGTTCGGACCATTGACCTCACTGGTCTAGTCCTTCTAAGGTGCGGCGCGCAGGTCCACAGCACGAACCCCCACGCTCCCCTCCCCCACGAGGAGACACGATGCTCAGACCGCACCTCCCCAGTACAGGCCTCAAGGCCCTCGTCTCCGCCGCGTGTTGCGCCGTACTCGGCGCGGGCTTGCTCGCCGGAGCGGGCGGCGCCTCCGCACAACAGCAGAGCGACACCGAGCCGAAAGCGGCCGGCTCGAAGGTCGTCGGATACTTCACCGAATGGGGTGTCTACGACCGGAACTACCACGTCAAGAACATCGAGACGTCGGGTTCGGCCGACAAGCTCACGCACATCAACTACTCCTTCGGCAACGTCCAGGGCGGCAAGTGCGCGATGGGCGATTCCTATGCCGCGACCGACAAGGCGTACACGGCCGATCAGTCCGTGGACGGCGTCGCCGACACCTGGGACCAGCCGCTGCGCGGCAACTTCAACCAGCTGCTCAAGCTGAAGAAGAAGCACCCGGACCTCAAGATCCTCTGGTCCTTCGGCGGCTGGACCTGGTCCGGCGGCTTCGGCGAGGCGGCCAAGGACCCGGCCGCGTTCGCGCAGTCCTGCTACGACCTGGTCGAGAACTCCAAGTGGGCCGACGTCTTCGACGGCATCGACATCGACTGGGAGTACCCGAACGCCTGCGGCCTCACCTGCGACACCAGCGGGCGCGACGCGTACAAGAACCTGATGGCGGCGCTGCGTTCGAAGTTCGGCGGCGACTACCTGATCACCTCCGCCATCCCGGCCGACGCCTCGGAGGGCGGCAAGCTGGACGCCGCCGACTACGCGGGCGCCGCCCAGTACGTCGACTGGTACAACCCGATGACGTACGACTTCTTCGGCGCCTGGGACGCGAAGGGCCCTACCGCTCCGCACTCGCCGCTGACCTCGTACGACGGCATCCCGAAGGCGGACTGGCACTCCTCGGCCACCATCGCGAAGCTCAAGGCGATGGGCGTGCCCGCCGGCAAGCTGCTGCTCGGGATCGGGTTCTACGGGCGCGGCTGGACCGGCGTGACGCAGGACGCCCCCGGCGGCACCGCGACCGGGCCCGCGGCCGGCAAGTACGAGCAGGGCATCGACGACTACAAGGAGCTCAAGAGCAAGTGCCCGGCCACCGGCACGGTCGGCGGCACCGCGTACGCGCACTGCGGGAACGACTGGTGGAGCTACGACACCCCGCAGACCATCGCGGGGAAGTCGGACTACAAGAACCAGCAGGGCCTCGGCGGCACCTTCTTCTGGGAGCTGTCCGGGGACACGCCGGACGGTGAGCTGATCAAGGCGATCGGCTAGCCCTCAGCCCCGAACACCCGCCCCCCTGACCACGCGCGTACGTGCGCGTGGTCAGGGGAGCACCGGCGCTGGGTGCGAGGGCTCGAACTCCTCGATCACCCGCAGGGTTTCGCCGAGCGTGCGCACCAACAGGGCGCGCACCGTGTCCCGTTCGAGCTTTTGGTGGCCGATCCAGTCGAGCGTGATGCCCTCGACGCTGCACAGCCAGCCGAGCAGCGCCGTCCGCGCGAGCAGCGGCACCTGTGCCGTCCCGTACGCGGCGCGGGCGATGGTGGCGATCAGCGCGTCCCGCACCTCGTCCCGGATGGCCTGCACCTGGGCGTCGAAGCCCACGCCGCCCGTGACGATCGTGCGGTACGCCGCCTGGTTGTGCTCCGCGTAGCGCAGATAGCCGTCCACCGTGCGGTGCACCCGCTCGACGGGGGCCAGGTCACCGACGCTGCTCGCGCCGTCGACGAGTTCGCCGACGGACTCCTCGATGATCGCCAGGTAGTAGCCGCGCTTGGACGTGAAGTAGTAGTAGATGAGCCCCTTGGCCACGCACGCGTGCTGCGCGATGTCGTCCATGGACAGCGCGTCGTAGGACGTGTCGGCGAACAACTTGCGGCCGATGGCGATGAGTTCGGCGCGGCGGGCGGTGGAGCGGTCGGCGCCGTGCGCCCGCTGTTGGCTGGTGTTCAATTCCGGCCCTGGTCTCGGACTCCGTGCGGATGCCGCAGTATGGCACTTCTCGCGGTGCCCTCAGGACTCCGAGGCGGGGCGCGTCACGTCGCGGTGGGCGACGGGGCGGTCACATCCAGCCGAGCTGGGTGACGAGCATCGCGAGGACCACGACGAAGGTCCAGCCCAGGACGTGTTCGAGGATCTTGGGCCCGTTGTCCTCGGGCCCGCCGGTGCGGGCGCGCGTGGCGGCGGTGGATGCGGTGGCGGAATTCGCGGTCATGGGTGTCTCGCTCGGGTCGCGGTGCTGGTCCTGACTCCCCCGGCTGCGCCCGTGCCCCCTGCGGCGCCCTCTCCACCTTGCCATCGGATCGCCGATCCGCGGCCGAGACCTTGGTCACGTACAACCGGGCCGCGGCGTCGCGCGTCCCACCTAGCGACGCGTTCCGTCCGACCGGAAGGTTCCCGATGAGTACGTACCGGACACCCCGCCGCAGAACCCGTCTCGCCCTCGCGGCGGCGATCACCGTCACGGCCGCGCTGACCGGCCCCGCGGCCGTCTCCCGGGCGGCCACGGATGCCGCGACACCGGGCGCGGCGGGCCTCGGCGACCCGATGTTCCCGCTCGACGGGAACGGCGGTTACACCGTGCGCCACTACACGCTCGACTTCGACTGGCAGGCGCCGAGGACCCCGTTCGCCGCCGCCACCACGATCAAGGCCACGGCGACCCAGGCACTGTCCCGCTTCGACCTCGACTTCGCCGGGAACGAGCTGCACTCGGTGACCGTGAACGGTCGCGCGGCGCAGACCCGGCGGGACGGCGACGAGCTGATCGTCACGCCCGCCGCGCCGATCCCCAGGGGCAGCGCCTTCACCGTGAAGGTCGGCTACACCGCCGACCCGACGCAGGTGCGCCACCGCGACGACGCGATCGAGGACTACGGCTGGATCCCGACGCCCGACGGGACGGTCCTGTACCCGCAGCCCAACGGGGCCAAGATGATCTTCCCGTCCAATGACCACCCGAGCCGGCGCGCTCCCGTCACGTTCCGCGTGACGACCCCGGCCGACCGGACGGCCGTCGCGAACGGGCGCCTCGTCGACCGCACCGAGCGGAGCGACGGCCGGGTCCGCTGGACGTACGACTCCGAGCAGCCGCTCGCAACGCAGCTGGTCCAACTGGCCATCGGGAAGTTCACGTTGGTCGACAGCAAGGGCCCCGGCGGGCTGCCGCTGCGCGATGTCGTGCCGGACGCGCTCGTGGCGCCGACCAAGCAGTACCGCGACCTGACGCCTGATCACCTGCGGTGGTTGCAGGAGAAGTTGGGCCCCTACCCCTTCAACCGGTACGGCGTCCTCGTCGGCGACACGGATCTCGGGGTCGCCCTGGAGACGCAGACGCTGTCCCTCGTCCCGAAGGCGGACCTGCTCGGCACGAAGGTCGACGCCGAGCGCAATCTCGTCCACGAGCTGACCCACCAGTGGCTCGGCGACAGCGTCGGGATCGCCACCTGGTCCGATCTGTGGCTGAGCGAGGGGCACGCGCGCTTCTACGAGCGCTGGTACTCCGAGGAGCACGGCGGCGACAGCTTCGAGGCCGCCATGAAGACGGCCTACGAGAACCACGACCAGTGGCGCCACGACTACGGCGCCCCCGCCGAGCCCACGGAGCCGAACCTGTTCAAGCGGATGCGCTACGACGGCTCGGCGCTCGTCCTGTACGCGCTGCGCGCGCAGGTCGGCGCGGAGACCTTCTCGAAGATCGAGCGGGCCTGGGTCACCCAGTACCGGGGAAGGACGGCGTCCACGGCGGACTACGTCAAGCTCGCCTCGAAGGCCGCGGGCCAGGACCTCACCGGCTTCCTGCACCCCTGGCTGTACGGCTCGAAGACCCCGCCGATGCCGGGCCACCCCGACTGGGTGGTGAACCCGGTCGTCACCGGCTGACCCGCGTCACCGGCCGGGAGCCCGCTCGCACACGACCCCGAAGTCCGTGTGCCATGCCTCTCCGTCCTTCGACGCCTCCCAGGCACCCGCGAGCGTGTCCCCGGAGGCGTCGAACCGGGCGGAGAAGCGCTGGTGGAAGTCCGGGGCGGAGCGCCAGATCCGCAGCTCCCCCTCGGCCAGGCTCAGCCCGTACACGCGTGAGACGCCGCGCCCGTCGGCGTAGAGCATCGTGAAGTGCCCGGCGGCGTCGTCGTAGCCGATGTAGGCGACCGTCGGGAACGGATGGTGCTCGCGCCAGCCCTGCGGCAGTCGGGCGGCGGTGTCCGGCGCGAGGTCGGCGCGCTGCACGAGGAAGCCGCCGTCGGGCGTGCGCGCGTACGAGGTCGTGACCGGACCGATCCGGCCGTCGGGAGCACCCTCGACGAGCGCCCACTGCCGCCACTCGCCGAGGAGCGGGTCCAGGGTGTCCAGGGCCGGATGGTTCGTGTTGTGCCGCCGCATGGTGGTCTCCTCACCGGGGATTCCCCCTACGGATGAGGAGACCACTGCGGACGGCCCGATTCATCGGTCCACGCGGTGCTCAGCGCACGCCCACCGCCGCCAGCGCCTTGCGCTGCTTCTCGGTCGGGTGGGCCGGGAAGTACAGGTAGCAGACGCCACCCGTGCCGGAGACGACCTTGCCGGTGGCGTTGTAGCGCTTGGTACGGAGCCAAATATTTTCCCACTCACGCCGCTTGTAGACGCGGCGGACCGCGGGGTCGCTGGGCGAGGCCGGGTCGTTGGCGATCACGTCGCCGTCGGCGGTGAAGCCGATGACCGTCATCAGGTGTCCCGACGTGCCGTACCCCGCGCCGGTCAGCTCCTCCTTGAGGAACGACTGGGACGTTATGGCCGGGATGCCGGCCGCGATCAGCTTCTCCAGGTCACCGAGGGAGGAGAGGCGGGTGACGACGCCTTGCAGGTCCTTGTACGTCGCCGCGTACGCCGCGTTGAACGGCCAGTTGCCGCAACCCTCGTACTGGTAGTCATACGTATAACGGGCGGCGTGGCAGACCTGCGGGTCGGCGAACGAGGGGTCCACCCAGGCCAGCTGCTCCGCCGTCGGCTTCCGGCCCCAGTACTCGATGATCATCTGCGAGGACGTGGGGCTGCACCAGGCCTCTCCCCCGTTGTCGTACTCGGGGTACTGGCCGACGTGGATGTTCTGCGAGTAGCGCGGGACCTTCAACTCCTTGGCGAGGCCCGGCGTGGACGCGGGGACCGTGAAGCGGTCCGGGACGTCCGAGCCCATGGCGCCCAGGCGCCACACCGTGGGCGCCGCCTTCGAGCCCGGCGCGCGCAGCAGCCTCAGACGCAGCCGGTACGAGACCAGGCGCAGGCCCGAGGCCGCGTCGTCGATGGAGAACGTGTCCGTCCAGATGCTCGACTTGCCGTCCGACTGGTCGTCCACGGACGTGCGACGGATGTCGGCGTCCTTGTCGTCGCCCGCGGTCCAGCGGCCCATGACGTACCAGGGGGTCGACGCGCCGTCCGTGTAGGTGCCCTGGAGTTCGATCTGGATCCAGGTGCCCTTCGGGGTGCGCGCGTTCCAGGAGGCGATGACCTCGGTGGCGGGCACCGACAGCGCGTGCACCGGGGAGAGCCACTCGGCGTACTCCCACTCGGCCGTCTTGTTCAGGTGCGGATCCTTGTACGTCGTCGTACCGGCGGGCGCGCCGATCGTCACGCCGGGGCGCGCGCCGTCCACGACGCGCGTGCCGTGCGCGGTGCCGGAGCGCCAGTCGACGGACGTCGTCCAGGTGCGGTTGTCCACGAGGCGGTTCACGGCGTCTTTCCGTGCGGTCGGTGCGGGCTGCCGCGCGGAGCCGGCGGCGCGTGCGGCGCCCGTCGCGGCCGTCGTGGCCAGCGCGGCGCCCGCGGCCGCCGCGAGAACGGTTCTCCGGGAGAGCGGGGACGGGGTTTCGGGTCGGGTCATCGGCTGATCCCTCGGTCGTCGGTTCTGACGGACGTGACGGAGACGGAGACTGACGTGACAGAGTGCGCCAACTATGGCCGCCGGGGCGGGATTTCCACCAGCGTTTCGCAGCGGCGCGCCCGCACGAATATTGGTCTTCACCACTGGCATGACCTGCGGCGGCGCGCGCGAAACCGATCCGGGCGGCGTCGTACCCTTGCGGCCGTGAGCTACCACCATGCGCCCCTCGCCGACTGCGCCGACCGGATCCGCCGGCTGCCGCCCTCCTGCGGCCCCGTGCGGCTCATCGGCATCGACGGGCACGCGGGTTCCGGCAAGTCGACCCTCGCGACACGCCTTGCCGGGGCGCTCGGCGGGGCTCCCGTCCTGCGGCTCGACGACCTGGCGAGCCACGACGCGCTCTTCGCCTGGACCGAACGCCTGCGCACCCAGGTCCTCGCCCCGCTCTCCCGCGGCGAGGCCGCGCGCTACGAGACGTACGACTGGCACGCCCGCCGCTACGCCGCCGTGCGCGAGCTTCCGGCGGCCGACGTCGTCCTGATCGAGGGGGTCGGGGTGGGCCGGAGCGAACTTCGTCCGGAACTCGCCATGTTGCTGTGGCTCGACATGCCGGGCGAGACCGCATGGGCGCGGGGGCGCGCGCGGGACGGGGAGGAACAGAGGGAGTTCTGGGACGGCTGGATCCCAGCGGAACGGGAGCACTTCAAGGAGAACCCGTCCCTCCCCTTCGCACACCTTTTGGTACGCGAGTGTCCAGAGGGATACGAGGTGCGAAAAGGGCCTGGTGGGATCCCACCCTTGAAGGAGACCATCACTCACCGTGACGGACCGCCAGCGGTCCGGTGAACCTGTGGAAACACACTTCCGCCACTTTCCACGAGAGCCCCAACTCTGCTTGACCGAGGGGCCGTACAGGACTTACGTTCTCAATGTGCGGCCTTTCGGGGCCGCCTACAGACGCGAAGCCCCCGGTTGTTCCCCCGTGATCGGGGGCTTCGTTCTGCCCTCAAGGCCCCTCGCCGAGCGCACCGAGCCGCCTTTCGCTCACCCTGGGTCACCATTCGGTACCGCGCTCACCTGCACCGAATCCCCCCGCTCGTGCCCCGATCCGACCGGGTCGCGCCCTACGGCCGAGCTCGCCCCCGCAGGTACGATGCCCTCGGTGCGGTCTACGGACGGCTCGCTGTCCGCATCGTGACAACTCCCGTCCATGACAGAGCGGTTCATCGGGGGCACGGTTTGTGGGGGACGTGATGGACTTCGGCACCGGTGCACAGGCCGGCCCGGCCGACCTCGCCTGGCTGCGAGGCGTCGACGCCTACACCATGGGCGCCTATCCGCAGGCGGAGGACGAATTCCGCACGGCGGTACGGATGGACCCGGGAATGGCCGACGGCTGGCTCGGGCTGCACGCCCTGCGCGTCGACACGACGACGGCACTGCTGCGCATGTTCCGGCACCGCGACCGGTTCGGCGAGCAGCGCATCCGACATCGGCGCACACTCAACTCCTGGTACTGGCTGGGCTGGTGGGTGCAGCCGGTCCTTGAACACCCGCGCGACCTGCTGCTCGCGCACGCCTCGCACTGGCTGGACGGGCGCCATGTCCCGGACCTGGACCGGGCGTTGGCCACCCTGCCGCCGTTCGACGCGGACCCGCAGGTGCGCTTCCTGCACGCCTGCCGCTCGTACCTGGTGAAGGACTGGGAGCAACTGGTGCGGCACACCGACCCGTTGACCGACGACCCGATGCTCGGCATCGAGGCCGGTCTCTTCGGGGGCATGGCCCGGGTGCGCCTGGAGATGTACGGGCAGGCGGAGCCGCTGCTCTCCTCCGCCCTGATGCGCTGTCGCAGCGAGCAGCCGCAGCGCAAGGAGCTGCGCTACTGGCTGGCCAGGGCGCACGAGGGCACCGGGCGTTCGGCGGCCGCGCTCCCCCTGTACCGGGCGGTGCACCGCGTCGACCCCGCCTTCATGGACACCTCGGCGCGGCTCGCGGCGATCGCCGAGGGGGACGGGTACGGGGACTTCGGGGACGGCTCCGACCTCACGACGCTGACGATGACCGGGTATCCGGACGGGCTCGACGGCGACACGGGCGACCCGCTGTACGAGAGCGACGAGCGCAACCTCAAGGTCACCGACCCCGATCTGCCGCCTCCCGGCGGCGCGGCCGCCGACGACGCCGACATGGTGCGGGAGAAGGCCGTGGTGCCGGTGCCCGCGCCGCCGCCGGTCAGCAGCACGGATCCGGTGCTCCTGGAGGAGGCGCTCAGCGAGCTGGAGCGGATGGTGGGCCTCGAGCCCGTGAAGCGCCAAGTGAAGGCGCTCTCCGCGCAGTTGAACATGGCGCGGCTGCGGTCCGGGCAGGGCCTTCCGGTCCAGCCGCCGAAGCGGCACTTCGTCTTTTCCGGGCCTTCGGGTACGGGGAAGACGACGGTGGCGCGGATTCTCGGGCGAGTGTTCTACGCGCTCGGGCTGCTCGGCGGGGACCACCTGGTGGAGGCGCAGCGGGCGGATCTGGTCGGCGAGTACCTGGGGCAGACCGCGGTCAAGGCGAACGAGCTGATCGACTCCGCGTTGGGCGGCGTGCTGTTCGTCGACGAGGCGTACGCGTTGTCCAACTCCGGTTACGGCAAGGGCGACGCGTACGGGGACGAGGCGCTTCAGGTGCTGCTCAAGCGCGCGGAGGACAACCGGGACCACCTCGTGGTGATCCTCGCCGGGTATCCGGAGGGGATGGACCGGCTGCTCGCGGCCAACCCGGGGCTTTCGTCGCGGTTCACGACGCGGGTCGACTTCCCCTCGTACCGGCCGCTCGAACTCACGTCCATCGGCGAGGTGCTGGCCGCGGAGAACGGGGACGTGTGGGACGAGGAGGCGTTGGACGAATTGCGGTCCATCGCCGGGCACGTCGTCGACCAGGGGTGGATCGACGAGCTCGGGAACGGGCGGTTCCTGCGGACGCTGTACGAGAAGTCGTGCGCGTACCGGGACCTTCGGTTGACCGGGTATGTGGTCGAGCCCACGCGGGATGATCTGGCGACGTTGCGGTTGCCGGATCTGATGCAGGCCTACGGTGAGGTGTTGTCCGGGCGGGGGCCGTCCGCCGGGTGACTTTGTGGCGGACGGCCCCCGTGCGCCGGAAGCGGGGTTGACGTCGCGGGGCTCTGCCCCGGACCCCGCGCCTCAATCGCCGGCGGGGCTTGAGGTACCCGCCGAACCGGACCCCGCTCGCTCTCACCCCGAAGGCGGGACTTGAAGTACCCACCGAACCAGACCCCCCTGACTCTCACCCCGAAGGCGAGGCTTGAAATACCCGCCGAACCGGGCCCCACTGGCTCTCATCCCGAGGGCGGGGCTTGAACTGGCCCGGTCGGCGGCGGTGCCTGCCTGCTTGTTTGTTTACGCCAGTGCGCCCTCGCGGTTGCGGGCGACCGGGACCCGGGGGTGGGGTGTTTCGCGGTGGGTCGGGTCGTTGACCTCGCCGACCAGGAGTTCCAGGACGTCCTCCAGGGCGACCAGGCCGAGGACGCGGCCGGAGGCGTCCGCGACCTGGGCGAGGTGGGTGGCCGCGCGGCGCATCACCGTGAGGGCGTCGTCCAGGGGGAGCTCCGAGCGGAGCGTCGCCATCGGGCGCCAGAGCTGCTGCGGGACCGCGCGGTCCGTGTCGGGGCCGTCGATCAGGTCGAGGACGTCCTTGACGTGCAGATAGCCCATGAAGGCGCCGTCGTCGGAACAGAGCGGGAAACGGGAGTAGCCCGTGCGGCCCGTGAGGTCGATGATCTCGGCCGGGGTGACCGCGGGGCCCACCGTCACCAGCGAGGCGCGGTCGAGCAGTACGTCCGTCACCGGGCGCGAGCCCAGCTCCAGGGCGTCCTCCAGGCGTTCCTGCTCCTCGGGGGCGAGGAGTCCCGCCTGGCCCGAGTCCTCGACGAGGCGGCCCAGCTGCACGCTCGTGAAGACCGCCTCCACCTCGTCCTTCGGCTCGACCCCGAAGAGCTTGAGGATCAGCCGGGCGCAGGCGCCGAGGGCGAGGGTGACCGGCTTGCAGAGGCGGGCGAAGGCGACGAGTCCCGGGCTGAACCACAGCGCCGTCCGCTCCGGCGCCGCCATCGCCAGGTTCTTCGGGACCATCTCGCCGATGACGAGGTGGAAGAAGACCACGGCCGCGAGCGCGATCACGTACCCGAGGGGGTGGATCATGCCGTGCGGGACGTGGGCCGCCTCGAAGACGGGCTCCAGGAGGTGGGCCACCGTCGGTTCGGCCACCGCGCCCAGGGTCAGTGAGCAGACGGTGATGCCGAACTGGGCCGCCGCCATCATCTGCGGCAGGTGCTCGAGCCCGTACAGGACCTGCTTGGCGCGCTTGCCGGGGATCGGTTCGATCTGGCTGCGGCGCACCGAGACGAGGGCGAACTCCGCGCCGACGAAGAAGCCGTTGGCGAGGACCAGCAGGGCGGCGAAGACGAGTTGCAGGGCGGTCATCGGGCCGCCTCCAGGACGGGCTGCGGGGCGGGCGCCGGCTCGTGGGGCTCCGCGGCCCTGACGAAGCGGACGCGTTCGGCCCGGTAGTGGTCGACGGCGCGCACCGACAGGCGCCAGCCGGGGAGTTCGGCCTTGTCGCCGGGGGCCGGGATGCGGCCCAGGAGATCGGCGACAAGGCCTGCCACGGTCTCGTACGGGCCCTCGGGGGCCTCGAGTCCGATGCGGCGCAGGATGTCGACGCGGCAGCCGCCGTCGGCGTCCCAGGCGGGACGGCCGTCCTCGGCCGGGGCGACCGCCAGTTCCGGCAGATCGAGCCCGTCGTGCTCGTCGCGGACCTCGCCGACGAGTTCCTCCACGATGTCCTCCAGGGTGACGACCCCGGCCGTGCCGCCGTACTCGTCGACGACGACGGCGATCGGCTGCTCGCTGCGCAGGCGCGCCAGGAGAGGCTGTACGGGGAGGGTCTCCGGGACCAGGAGCGGGGGCTGCGCGATGCGGCTCACCGGCGTGCGCAGCCGTTCGTGCGCCGGCATCGTGAGGGCGTCCTTCAGGTGGACCATGCCGATGATCTCGTCGATCCGCTCCCGGTAGACCGGGAAGCGGGACAGACCCGTGGCACGGGTCAGGTTGACCACGTCCTCGGCGGTCGCGGACGACTGGAGCGCGCTGACCTTCACGCGCGGCGTCATGACGTGCTGCGCGGTCAGCTCGGCGAGGGAGAGGGTGCGGACGAACAGGTCGGCCGTGTCCTGTTCCAGGGCGCCCGCCTGCGCGGAGTGCCTGGCCAGGGAGACCAGCTCGCCCGGGGTGCGGGCGGAGGCCAGTTCGTCGGCGGGCTCGACGCCGAGGGCCCGGACCAGGCGGTTCGCCACGGCGTTCAGCAGGGCGATCACCGGGCGGAACAGGCGGGAGAAGGCGTGCTGCGGGCCGGCCACGAACCGGGCGACCTGGAGGGGTTTTGATACCGCCCAGTTCTTCGGGACGAGTTCGCCGATCACCATTTGCACGGCGGAGGCCAGGAGCATGCCGACGACGACGGAGATGCTGCCGACGGCGCCCTCGGGGATGCCGATGGCGGTGAAGGGGGCGTTCAGCAGCTGGGCGAGGGCCGGTTCGGCGAGCATGCCGACGACCAGTGAGGTGATGGTGATGCCGAGCTGGGTGCCGGACAGCTGGAACGACAGCTGCTTGAGGGCGGCGACGACGGTGCGGGCGCGCTTGTCGCCCGCGGCCGCGGCCTTCTCGGCGTCGGGGCGCTCCACGGTGACGAGGCCGAACTCGGCCGCCACGAAGAAGCCGTTGGCGAGGATCAGGAGGAAGGCGGCCGCAAGGAGCAGCAACGGGATGGTCATGCCGCCGCCTCCGGGGACGTGCGCGCCTCGGGGGCGCTGTGTCGGGAGGGGGCGGCGCAGGTACTACCGGACGATCCGTCCATCGCTGGAGGGAGTCACTCCTTGGTTAGCAGGAGCCCTTGGCTCCGCCGGTTTGGCGGGTGGGGCGGGGCGGCGCGGTGGGCGCGCCCCGGAACCAGATTAATCAAGCCGGGGGGCGATGTGGCAGGGGCTGCGCCCGCTGGAGTCCTCGGCACCGGGGTTGCGGTCGCGGGACGCTGCCCCGGACCCCGTGCCTCGATCGCCGGCGGGGCTCGAAAACGCTCAGCCGCCGCTGGGGCCCGATGAGGTGTGCGCGGATTCCGTCAAGGCGCGCAGCGCCTTCGCGTCGCGGATGGCCGATTCCTTGGCCATGCCGGGCTGGATGCCCATGGCGGCCATGCTCGTGCCGTCGGTGAGGTCGAGGAAGACCCAGGGGTCGCCGGGGCGCAGGTTGACCCGGACGATCTCCGCCCAGGTCAGGCGGCGGCTGCGCGCCACGTTGACCACCGTGACGCCCTCGGCGTCGGCGACGACCTTGGGCCGGGCAAGGAGCCAGAGCACGGCCCAGAACACTGCCCCGGTGAAGACGAAGCTGGCCTTCTCCCCCGGGCTCAGGCCGCCGAGCAGCAGCGCGACGACCGTGATCACCACGAAGGAAGCGGCGCCGAGCGCGTGCAGGATGGCGCGGGTGCGGCCCGGCCGGAAGGTGACGGGCAGGCTGGGGTGGTCGGACATGGGATGCGTCCTCAGAGGCGGCAGGCGTGGATGGCCGTGGTGAGGATGGCCCGCGCGCCGAGGGCGTACAGATCGTCCATGATCCGCTGCGCGCCCTTCGACGGGACCATGGCGCGCACCGCGACCCAGCCCTCGTTGTGGAGGGGCGAGATCGTCGGGGACTCCAGGCCGGGAGTGAGGGCGACCGCCTTCTCCAGGTGTTCGGCGCGGCAGTCGTAGTCCATCATCACGTACGTCCGGGCGACGAGGACGCCCTGGAGGCGGCGCAGGAACTGCTGCACCTTGGGGTCGTCCGACGTGTCGCCCTTGCGGCGGATCACGCACGCCTCGGAGCGCATGATCGGCTCGCCGAAGACCTCCAGGCCCGCGTTGCGCAGCGAGGTCCCCGTCTCGACGACGTCGGCGATCGCGTCGGCGACACCGAGCTCGATGGCGGTCTCGACGGCGCCGTCGAGGTGCACGACGTTGGCCTCAACGCCGCGCTCGGCGAGGTACTTGGCGACGATGCCCTCGTACGAGGTGGCGATCGTCCGGCCCGCGAGGTCCGCGAGGTCCTTGACGGCCCCGGGGCGCGAGGCGAACCGGAAGGTCGAGCGGGCGAAGCCGAGCGGCAGGATCGTCTCGGCCTCGGCGCCGGAGTCGATCAGCAGGTCCTCGCCGGTGATGCCGATGTCGAGCTTGCCCGAGGACACGTAGATCGCGATGTCCTTGGGGCGCAGGTAGAAGAACTCGACCTCGTTGTCCGGGTCGACCGTGACGAGTTCCTTGGACTCCTTGCGCTGCCGGTATCCGGCCTCATGCAGCATGTCCGACGCAGGCCCTGAGAGTGAACCCTTGTTGGGGACGGCGATGCGCAGCATGAGGTCGGATTCCTTTGCGTAAGGGGTGAGTTGCGGATGGAGTAGGTACGCGGGCTTAAAGGTGCGCGTACACGTCGTCGAGGGAGATGCCGCGGGCGACCATCATCACCTGGACGTGGTAGAGGAGCTGCGAGATCTCCTCGGCGGCGGCGTCCTTGCCCTCGTGCTCGGCGGCCATCCAGACTTCGGCGGCCTCCTCGACGACCTTCTTGCCGATGGCATGGACGCCCTTGTCGACCAGCTCAGCGGTGCGGGACGTGGCGGGATCGCCGTTGGCTGCCTTGTGCTGGAGCTCGGTGAAGAGCTCCTCGAACGTCTTATTGGACATGGTGGCGTCTACTTTACGCGTCCCGGGCCCGGCCTCAGCGCCAGGGCTCGGCGATGGTGCGCAGCGTGGTCGCGGTGGCGACGGCGGCGGTGACCGCCTCGTGCCCCTTGTCCTCGTTGGAGCCCTCGATACCGGCCCGGTCGAGCGCCTGCTCCTCCGTGTCGCAGGTCAGGACGCCGAAGCCGACGGGGACGCCGGTCTCGACGCTGACCTGGGTGAGCCCGTTCGTCACGCCCTGGCAGACGTACTCGAAGTGCGGGGTGCCGCCGCGGATGACGACGCCGAGCGCGACGATCGCGTCGTAGCCGCGGCCCGCGAGGACCTTGGCGACGACCGGCAGCTCGAAGCTGCCGGGGACGCGCAGGACGGTGGGCTCGCTGATGCCCAGCTCGTTCAGGGCGCGCAGGGCGCCGTTCACGAGTCCGTCCATGACCTGCTCGTGCCACTGGGCCGCGATGACGGCCACCCGCAGGTCGCCGCAGTTCTTCACGCTCAGTTCGGGTGCACCCTTGCCGCTCACGCGCTTCTCCTCGTACGTACGTAGATCAACTGTCGGTTACTACTGGTTGTTGCAGGCGGACGTGCGCGGGGCGTCGAGCCACGGCAGGTCGTGGCCCATGCGGTCCCGCTTGGTGCGCAGGTAGCGCAGGTTGTGCTCGCCCACCGTGACGGGCATCGGCTCGCGCTCGGTGACCTTGAGGCCGTGCCGGGTGAGGGCCTCGGTCTTGTCGGGGTTGTTCGTCATCAGGCGCAGGCTGCGGACGCCGAGGTCGCCGAGGATCTGGGCGCCCGCGGCGTAGTCCCGGGCGTCGGCGGGCAGGCCGAGCTCCAGGTTGGCGTCGAGGGTGTCGCGGCCCTGCTCCTGGAGCTCGTAGGCGCGCAGCTTGGAGAGCAGGCCAATGCCGCGGCCCTCGTGTCCGCGCAGGTAGACGACGATGCCGCGGCCCTCCTCGACGATGCGGCGCATGGACTCCTCCAGCTGGGGGCCGCAGTCGCAGCGCAGCGAGTGGAAGACGTCGCCGGTCAGGCACTCGGAGTGGATCCGGGCGAGGACCTCCTCGCCGTCGCCGATCTCGCCGTGCACGAGGGCGACGTGCTCGACGCCGTCGACCGTGGAGCGGTAGCCGTAGGCGGTGAACTCGCCGAAGGCGGTGGGCAGCTGGACGGTCGCCTCGCGCTTGACCGTGGGCTCGGAGGTGCGGCGGTAGTCGATCAGGTCCTTGATGGAGATGATCGTCAGGCCGTGCCTGCGGGCGAAGGGGACGAGCTCGGGCAGGCGCAGCATGACGCCGTCCTCGCCCGCGATCTCGACGATGGCGCCGGCCGGGCGCAGGCCCGCGAGCCGGGCGAGGTCGACGGCGGCCTCGGTGTGCCCGTCGCGGACCAGGACGCCGCCTTCCTTCGCGCGCAGCGGGAAGATGTGGCCGGGCCGGACGAAGTCGCCGGCCATCGAGGTGCCGGAGGCGAGCATGCGCAGGGTCTTCGCGCGGTCGGCGGCCGAGATGCCGGTGGTCACGCCGTGCGCGCCGGAGGCGTCGACGGAGACGGTGAACGCGGTCTGCATCGACTCGGTGTTGTTGCCGACCATCTGCGGCAGTTCGAGCCGGTCGAGTTCGGCGCCCTCCATGGGGGCGCAGATCAGGCCGCGGCACTCGCTCATCATGAAGGCGACGATCTCGGGCGTGATCTTCTCGGCGGCGACGACGAGGTCGCCCTCGTTCTCGCGGTCCTCGTCGTCGACGACCACGACGGGGCGTCCTGCGGCGATGTCGCGGATCGCCATCTCGACCGGGTCGAGGCTCAGGTCCTCGACCTCGTAGAGGTTCGAATCAGACGGGGTGGCGCGCAGCGCCTTCCTTGGAAGGGCGGGGGTGGGAGACGGGCGGGCGCTCATGCGCGGGCTCCTTCCAGGGCCGGGGCGGGGGTGGCGGCGGCGCGGGAGCGCAGCCACCAGTCGCGCATGCCCCACAGGACGAGCGCGCCGTAGATGACGTAGACGAAGCCGGAGAAGGCGAAGCCGTTGGCGAAGTTCAGGGGGACGCCGACGAGGTCGACGAGCAGCCAGGCGAACCAGAACTCGACCATGCCGCGGGCCTGGGCGTACATCGCGACGACGGTGCCGACGAAGATGTAGGCGTCCGGCCACGGGTCCCAGGACAGCGTCGGGAACGCGGTGAACAGGCCGCCCACGGCGAGCGTGCCGACGGCCGCCGCGCCGATCAGGCAGCCGCGCTCGCGCCAGGTGGCGAAGCGGACGGCGATGGAGCCGTCCTGCGCCTGGCCCTTGCCGCGGTTCCACTGCCACCAGCCGTACAGGGCGACGGCGATGACGACGAGCTGCTTGCCCGCGCTGCCGGAGAGGTGGGCGGTGGCGAAGGCGGTGAGCAGGATCGCGCCGGATATCAGCTGGGCGGGCCACGTCCATATGGAGCGGCGCCAGCCGAGCGCGAGGGCGATGAGGCCGATGGTGTTGCCGATCATGTCGGACCAGAGGATGTGCTGGCCGAAGATCGTGAACGCCTCGGTGTTGAGCCAGCTCATCGGGCACCGCCCTGGGATCCGGCCCGGTCGCCGAGCATCCGCTCGACGTACTTGGCGATGACGTCGACCTCGAGGTTGACGGGGTCGCCCGCCTGCTTCACGCCGAGCGTGGTCAGGGCGAGGGTGGTGGGGATGAGGCTGATGGTGAAGTAGTCCTCGGCGGCCTCGACGACCGTCAGGCTCACGCCGTCGACGGTGATCGAGCCCTTCTCGACGACGTACTTCGACAGCTCGGCGGGCAGCGAGATCTTGACGATCTCCCAGTGCTCGGAGGGCGTGCGGTCGACGATCGTGCCCGTGCCGTCGACGTGGCCCTGCACGACGTGCCCGCCGAAGCGGCCGTCGGCGACCATCGGCCGTTCGAGGTTGACGCGGGAGCCCGTGGCGAGCGCGCCGAGGCTGGAGCGCTTGAGGGTCTCGGCCATGACGTCGGCGGTGAACTCGTCGTCCTCGTGCTCGACGACGGTCAGGCACACGCCGTTGACCGCGATGGAGTCCCCGTGCTTGGCGCCGTCGGTGACGACGGGGCCGCGGACACGGAAGCGACAGGCGTCATCGAGATTCTCGACGGCGGTGATCTCGCCCAGCTCTTCGACGATTCCGGTGAACACTTCCCGGGTCCTCCCTCTACGGGCCTGGACTCCGGGGCACTGTCGTACGACGACGACAGAACGTACGGACTGCGACACCTGGGGCGACGCCGCGGTCGACACCGGTCCCCTGGAGGGACCGCTGAAACAGCCGGCGACGCGCACTCACGTGCCCGCCCGCCGCGCACTGCCTCCCATCCGGACTTTAACCGTCGGTCCAGGAATTTCACCTGGTCAACCGGTCACAAGGTGCGTGACCGGGTCGCGGACTGTAACCGCCGGTTCGGACTTTCACCGACCCCGGAGTGCGCTGCTTCTGGTACAGAGCCAGTCTGCCACGTCTCCCCGACGTGCACGCATGCGAATGCTGTGGGCTGACTCACAGGCCGCGGCGCTGGTTTTCGCCCGTCCTCGGGAATACGCCGCCGTTCTGGCAGCCTGAGGGCGTGACCAGCACACAAAACCCGGAGCGCGCCGCCGAGTTCGAGAGCCACCGGGGCCGGATGTTCGGGCTCGCCTACCGGATGCTCGGCTCCGCCGAGGAGGCCAAGGACACGGTGCAGGACGCGTACCTGCGGTTCGGGGCGACCGAACCGGGGGCCGTCGAGCATGTGGGCGCCTGGCTCGCCAAGGTCGTCACGAACCTCTGTCTGAACCGGCTCTCGTCGGCGCGCGTCCAGCGGGAGCAGTACGCGGGCCCCTGGCTGCCCGAGCCCGTCCTCACCTCGGACGGCACCCTCGGCCCGCTGGAGTCGGCCGAGCAGCTCGACTCGGTGTCCTGCGCGCTGCTCGTGCTCCTGGAGCGGCTCACGCCGACCGAGCGCGCGGTGTACGTGCTGCGGGAGGCCTTCGCGTACGGGTATCGGGAGATCGCCGGGGTGCTCGACCTCGGCGAGGCGAACTGCCGGCAGCTGTACCGGCGTGCCATGGCGCGCCTGGAGGAGGAACGGACGCGCTTCGAGCCGTCGGAGCGGGTGCGGCGCGAGCTGGTCGAGGCGTTCGTGGGGGCGGCCCGCGAGGGCGATCTCGCGGCCCTGGAGAAGATGCTCGCCACGGACGTGCAGTGGTGGGGGGACGGAGGCGGCAAGGTCACCGCGGCCCGCAGGGCCGTCTCCGGCCGCGAGAAGGTGCTGCGGTTCCTGGAGGGCGTCGCCGAGCGGTATCTGGTGGGCGTGGAGCTGCTCGTCGCGGAGATCAACGGGGAGCCGGGGATCGTCGCGCGGCAGCCGGACGGAAGCCTGTTCGCGGTGGTCTGCTTCGAGGTGCGGGAAGGGCGCGTTTCGGTCGGGCGCACGATCCTGAACCCGGACAAGCTGGGGTTCGTGACCCGTCAGCTCGGGACGGCCGCGTAGGAACTGTCTCGCGGGGCTGTCACAAACGCGCGGCGCCGCCGGTTCTCAGCTGACAACGGGGGTTCCGCAGGGGGACCGTCCGGGTGCGAAGGAGCTGAGAAGGCGATGACCACGATCCTGGTGACCGGCGGAACCGGAACGCTCGGCCGGCTCGTCACCGAGCGGCTGACCGCGGCCGGGCACGAGGTGCGGGTGCTGAGCAGGCACAGCGAGCCGTACGCCGTGGACCTGCGGGAGGGCGGGCCCGCGCTCGACCGGGCCGTGACCGGCGTGGACACGATCGTGCACTGCGCGTCGACGCAGACCGGCGGGGACGAGAAGGCGGCGGCGAACCTGATCGCGGCGGCGCGGCGGGCGGAGACCCCGCACCTCGTCTACATCTCGATCGTCGGCGTGGACGAGGTCCCCTTCCCGTACTACAGGGCGAAGCTCGCGGTGGAGCGGCTCGTCGCGGAGTCGGGGCTCGGGTGGACGGTGCTACGGGCCACGCAGTTCCACGACCTGGTGGCGACGGTTCTGCGGGTCGCGGCGAAGCTGCCGGTGGTGCTGTTGCCCTCCGGGGTAGGCGATCAGCCCATCGAGGTGGCCGAAGTGGCGGAGCGGCTGGCCGAGTTGGCGCAGTCGCCGCCGGCGGGGCGGGTGGCGGACATGGGCGGGCCGGAGGTTCTCGCGTTCACCGATCTCGCGCGTATGTATCTCAAGGCGACGGGGAAGCGGCGTCCTGTGGTGTCGGTGCCGCTGGCGGGGAAGGCGTACCGGGCGTTCCGGGCGGGCGGGCATCTGGCACCGGAGCAGGCGGTCGGCAAGCGCACCTTCGCGGAGTACCTGGCCTGATCCGCCCGCTCCTCCCGGCGCCCGCACCCCCAGTCGAGTGGATCGTCGGGCCGCGGGCGCCGCGCCTGCCCGCCGAGCACCCGCGCCCCCGGCAGCCTCGCCGGTATGACAATCGGACGCCATGTCTCGCGAGCCCTCGTCCTCGCCACCACTGCCGCACTCACCGGAGCGACCGCTTCCGCGGCGCTGGCCGCGGGCAGCGAGACGGTGGCGTTCAGCGGCGCGGAACAGACGGTCACCGTGCCGGAGAACACCTGCTCGGTCACCATCGACGCGTTCGGCGCCGCGGGCGGCGACGCGCTGTACGGGGGCGCGGGCGGCAAGGGCGCCGAGGTCCGCGCGACCGTCGACGTCTCGGCCGGGCAGGTGCTGACCGTGAACGTCGGCGGCGCGGGCACCGGCGGAACCTCCGAGGCCCCGGCCGCCCGCGGCGGCTACAACGGCGGCGGGCAGCCCGGCGCGTACAACAACGACCCCAGCGCGGGCAACGGCGCCACGGCCGCGGGCGGAGGCGGCGCCACGACCGTCGCCACCACGAGCGGGACGCTGGTCGTCGCCGGTGGCGGGGGCGGGGGAGGCGGCAGCTTCAGCGAGCCCGACGGCGGCGCGGGCGGCGCGGGCGGCGAGACCGGCACCGCCGGATCCGACAACGGCACCCCGGCCTCCGGAAAGGGCGGGGCGGCCGGCGGCGCGGGCGGGACCGGTGGCGAGGGCGGCGTACCGCAGGAGTCCTGGGACACGCCGGGCCTCCCGGGCGGCGCGGCCGTGGGCACCACCGGCGGTTCCGGCGCGCTCAACGTCGGCGACCCGCACATGGGCACCGGTGGCGGGGGCGGCGGCGGGGCCCACGGCGGCGGCGCGGGCGGGTCCTCCACCGCGGCGAGCATGGGTTCGGGTGGCGGCGGCGGGGGCTCAAGCCTCGGCCCGGCGGGCTCTACGTTCACCACGGGGGCCCGCGCCGGGGACGGCGAGGTGGCCCTGGAGTGGCACGACTGCGAGTCGCCCTCGCCGACGCCCACTCCCACGCCGAGCGACACCCCGACGCCGACGCCCACCGCCACGGAACCGACCAGTACCCCGACGCCGAGCACCCCGGCGCCGTCCGCGACGCAGGCCCCGCAACCGTCCAAGCCGCCCGCGCTGGCGGAGACCGGCGCGGGGTCCGTGAACCGCTGGGCCGTCTGGGGCACCGTGGCGCTCATCTCCGTGGGCGGCGCGCTCGTCCTCGTCGCGCGCGGTGCCCGGAACCGGGGACGCCGCTCCTGACGCGGGGCCCGCGGGCAGGTGCGGTCGGCGGGAGCCGCTACGGAGCGAACACCCGCTCCTGAGCGGCCTCCCGGGCCATCAGCAGGGCCCCGCCCAGCACGGCCCCGCCGCCCAGCTCACCGGCGCGTACGTCGGTGAGCAGCGGTGACATCACCGCGATGCGCTCCCCCACGCGCCGGGCGAGCGCTTCGCCGCCCGCCCGGCCGACCTCGCCCGCGAGCACCACGCAGCCGGGGTCGAGCACGGCGACCACGGCGGCGACGCCGAGCACGATCCGGTCGGCCAGCGCGTCGAGGAAGGCCGCGTCGCCGGAGCGCACCACGTCGGCCGCCCGCTCCAGCGGTTCGCCGGGGTCCACGAGCCCGTGCGCGACGGCCAGTTCGAGGATCGCGGCCGAGCCGGCCAGCGAGTGGAAGCCCCCGTCGCAGCCGGACGCGGACGGCAGCCCGCGCGTGCCCGGCACCGGCAGGAACCCGACCTCCCCGGTGCCGCCGGACGCGCCGCGCCGCAGCCTTCCGTCCAGGACGACGGCGGCGCCGATGCCGAGGCCCAGCCACAGCAGCGCGAAGGTGTCCCGGTCGCGGGCGGCGCCGTCGCCGCGCTCGGCGAGGGCGGCCAGGTTCGTCTCGTTCTCCACCAGCACGCGCGCGGGCAGCCGTTCCTGAAGCGCGGCGACCAGCGCGCGATGCCAGCCCGGCAGGCCGGAGGAGTCGCGCAGTTCGCCGGTCGCGGGGTCGATGAGTCCGGGGGCACCGACGCCGACGGTGTGCAGCCGCTCGATGCCCGCCTCCTTCGCCGTCCGCTCCAGGGCCGTGACGGTGCGCTCGACGGCGGCGCCCGCCTCCTCCCCCGCCTCGACCGGCACCGAGGCCTGCGCGAGCACGGTGCCCACGAGGTCGGCGACGACGAGGCTGACGCCCCCGGTGCGCACGTCGAGCGCGGCGAGGTGGGCGCGGTCGGCGACGATCCCGTGGAGCCGGGCGTTGGGGCCGCGCCGCTCGGCGCCCGCCTCGCCGACGACCTCGATGAGACCGGCCGCGGTGAGCCGCTCGACGAGGTCGGCGACGGTGGGCCGGGACAGGCCCGTGCGTTCCTTCAACTGCCCTGCGGTGAGCGGCCCTTCCTCCTGGAGGAGGCGCAGCGCGAGCCGGTCGTTGATGGCTCGGGCGGTTCTCGGCGATGCGGGCATGGCGGGATCCTACGCGGATATCACTGGCATTATCAGGCAGGGTTCCTGATAGTTTACGGCGGCACGCAAGGGAGACTTGGGGAGGGCCCGCGGGATGCAGGAACTGACGTATGCACCAGGTGAGTTGAAGCGGGCGCGGTACGCCGTCGCCACCGTCTTCTGCATCCACGGCTCCGTGACCGGGTCGTTCGCGACGCGGGTGCCCTGGATCCAGGAGCACGCGGGCGTGAGCGCGGGCCAGCTGGGCCTCGCGCTCGCCTTCCCCGCGATCGGCGCCTCGCTCTCGATGCCGCTCGCGGGCAGCGTCACCCACCGCTTCGGTGCCCGCGCCGGACTGCGCGGGCTGCTCGCGCTGTGGACGCTGGCCCTGATCCTGCCCTCGCTCGCGCCCAACGTGGTCACGCTGTGCGCCGCGCTGCTCGTGTACGGGGCGACCGCGGGCATGTCGGACGTCGCCATGAACGCGCTGGGCGTCGAGATCGAGACCCGGCTCGACAAATCGATCATGTCGGGGCTTCACGGGCTGTGGAGCGTGGGCGCCCTGATCGGCTCGCTCGGCGGCACCCTCGCCGCGCATCTGGGCTCGGACGCGCGGCTGCACCACGCGCTCGCGGCGGGCGTCCTGACCGTGGCGGGCCTGGTCGCCTGCCGCTGGGTGCTCGATCTGCGCCCGACGGAGGAAGAGGAGGCGCCGCCGCGCTTCGCGCTGCCACCGAAGTCCGCCCTCCTCATCGGGGCCGTCGGCTTCTGCGCGGTGTTCGCGGAGGGCGCGAGCCTCGACTGGTCGGCGGTGTACCTGCGGGACGTGCTCGGCACATCGGCCGGTCTCGCGGCCGCCTGCACCACGGCGTTCACGCTCACGATGGCGGTGGCGCGGATCGCGGGCGACGCGGTGGTGGACCGGTTCGGCGCGGTGCGCACCGTGCGGATCAGCGGCCTCGTGGCCACGCTCGGCGCGCTGCTCGTGGTGGTCGCGCCGAACCCGGGCGTCGCGATGGCCGGATTCGGTCTGGTGGGCCTCGGGATCGCGGTCGTGGTGCCGCTCTGTTTCGCCGCCGCCGGACGCAGCGGCCCGAACCCGAGCCTGGCCATCGCGGGCGTCGCCACCATCACGTACACCTCGGGCCTGATCGCGCCGTCGGCGATCGGCACGATCGCCGACGCGACCAGCCTCGTCGTGTCGTTCGGCCTGGTGACGGTGCTCGCGAGCGGTCTCGTGGTGTTCGCGAAGGTGCTGCGCGGCGGCGACCGTACGCCGACGGGAGCGGCGGAGGCGAACACCGCGCGGGCGGCGGACCACGCCTCGTAGCTCAGGCCAGGTGGGCGGCGGCTCGGTACGAACTCGCACTTACGTCGCATTAACATGAAGCGATCATTCCGAGCCGCACAGGCACCACCCACCTCACGGCCACCACAGAAGGCGGAAACTCTCATGGACCTCGGCGTGCGCTGGAAACTGCACGGCGACGGGCGCACGCCGGCTCCCGGCGCGGTCGTCCGCCCCGACGAACGCCTCTCGTGGCCGCGCACGGTCGGACTCGGCGCACAGCACGTGGTCGCGATGTTCGGCGCGTCCTTCGTGGCACCCGTCCTGATGGGCCTCGACCCGAACCTCGCGATCATGATGTCCGGCGTCTCGACGGTCATCTTCCTGCTCGCGACGCGCGGCCGGGTCCCCAGCTACCTGGGCTGCTCGCTCTCCTTCGTGGGCGTCGCGGCCGTGATCCGGGCGCAGGGCGGCAGCAGCGCGACGGTCACGGGCGCGGTCTTCGTCGTCGGCGTCGCGCTGTTCCTGGTCGGACTCGCGGTGCGGAAGTTCGGGGCACGGATCATCCACGCGGCGATGCCACCGGTGGTGACGGGCGCGGTCGTGATGCTCATCGGCTTCAACCTCGCCCCGGTCACGGCCTCCACGTACTGGCCGACCGATCAGTGGACGGCGCTGCTCGTCATGCTGTTCACCGGTTTGGCCGTGGTGTGCCTGCGCGGATTCTGGTCGCGCATCGCGATCTTCCTCGGCCTGGTCTTCGGCTACGCGCTCTCCTGGGTCCTCGACCAGATCTTCGGGCAGATCCACTCGCCGAACAGCGGCGGCAAGGCGGTCGACCACTGGCGGCTCGACCTGTCGGCGGTCGGCCAGGCCGACTGGTTCGGCCTGCCGTCCTTCCACGCCCCGTCCTTCCAGTGGTCGGCGATCCTCGTCGCCCTCCCGGTCGTCATCGCGCTGATCGCCGAGAACGCCGGGCACGTCAAGGCCGTCGGCGAGATGACCGGCGACAACCTCGACGGCAAGCTCGGGACGGCCATCTCGGCGGACGGCGTCGGATCGATGCTGTCGACCGCCGTCGGCGGCCCGCCCAACACCACGTACTCCGAGAACATCGGCGTCATGGCCGCGACCCGCGTCTACTCCACGGCGGCGTACTGGGCGGCGGCGGGCTTCGCGCTCCTCTTCGGCCTGTGCCCGAAGTTCGGCGCGATCGTCGCGGCGATCCCGGGCGGCGTGCTCGGCGGCATCACCGTCATCCTCTACGGCATGATCGGCCTGCTCGGCGCGCAGATCTGGATCAACGCGGGCGTCGACCTGCGCAATCCGCTGAACCTGGTGCCGACCGCCGCGGGCATCATCATCGGCATCGGCGACGTCTCCCTGAAGTTCACCGACACCTTCTCGCTGAGCGGCATCGCCCTCGGCACGGTCGTCGTGATCACCGGCTACCACGCGCTGCGGGCCATGGCCCCCGACCACCTCAAGACGCAGAAGCCGCTGCTCGACGAGGGGACGTCGTCGTACGACGAGGAGTCCGAGGGCACCGCAGGCAAGAACTGAGTCAGCCTCCCGCCCAGCGGCCCACCTCCGGACCCGGCAGGGCGAGTTGATCGAGGACCCGGGCGACCGTGTGGTCGACCAGGTCCTCGATCGTTTTCGGGCGCCGGTAGAAGGCCGGCATCGGCGGAACGATGCGGACGCCCACGCGGGCGAGGGCGAGCATGTTCTCCAGGTGGATCTCGTGCAGGGGGCTCTCGCGCGGGACGAGGACCAGGGGGCGGTGCTCCTTGAGGGTCACGTCGGCGGCCCTGCCGATCAGGCCGTCCGCGTATCCGGCCCTGATCCCCGCCAGGGTCTTCATGCTGCACGGCGCGATCACCATGCCGCAGGTGCGGAACGAGCCGGAGGAGACGGCGGCGGCCTGGTCGCCGGGGCGGTGCACGACGTCGGCGAGCTTCTGTACGTCGCCGACGCCACGATCGGTCTCCAGCTCGATGGTCGTACGCGCCCAGCGGGTCAGGATCAGATGCGTCTCCACGTCGGGCAGGGCGCGCAGGGCCTCCAGGAGCCGGATGCCGTACACGGCGCCGGTCGCACCGGTGATCCCGACGACGAGCCTCACGGTGCGCCCCGGTCCAGGAGTTCGCGGACGCGGGCGACGCGCGCCGGGTCCGTGCGGATGCGGACGGCGTCGAAGTCCGGGCCGCGGGTGGCGTCGAGGGCCATGCGGGACGTGGTGCCGTCCGGGGTGGACGAAGGGTCGAGGGGACTGCCGGGCAGCCCGTCGACCGTGAACAGGTCGGCGTGCGGCTGGAAGTGGGTCGCGAGCGCCCACAGCACGTCCTCGTCGCGGGTGACGTCCACGTCCTCGTCGACCGCGACGACCGTCTTCAGGTACGGGTCCCAGCCGAGCAGCGCCAGCATGATCTGCCGGGCCTGCCCGGGGCGGGTCCGGCGCAGCGCGACGTACGCGTGGAAGTGCGTGCCCGATGTCGGATAGTGCAGCGCCGTGACCTCGGGGAACCGGGACCTGAGCTGCTCCGCCATCTCCGACTCGCGCGGGATGCGGGCGAGGTTGAGGTGCTCGGCGCTGTTGCCCCCGACGACGTCGAGGAGGACGGCGTCGCGGCGGCGCAGCACGCTGTGCACCGTGAGGACGTTGTTCGTGGAGCGGTCGGACGAGTAGCCGGAGAACTCGCCGAAGGGGCCCTCGGGTGCGGTGCGGGCCGGGTCGATGACGCCTTCGAGAACGATCTCGGCGTGGGCGGGGACCCGGATGCCGTGCCGTGGGGTGCGTACGACGTCCAGGGGCGCGCCCAACAGGCCGCCCGCGAGGGTGCGTTCGTCGACGTCGGGGCCGACGCGGGCGGAGGCGGCGAGCTGGAAGAGGGGGTGGGCGCCGATGACCATCGCGACGGGGAGCGGCTCGCCGCGCTCCTCGGCGAGCCGCAGCAACTGCCAGAGGTGGCCGCGGGAGTGCAGGCTCGTGGCGAGTTCGGTGCGGTTGTGCACGAGGGCGCGGTGGTAGCTGAGGTTGCCGGAGCGGCGGAGTGCGTCGGGTTGGCCGGGTGTGCCGGGTGGTGCTTCGGCCGTGATGACGCCGCTGGTGATGTACGGGCCGCGGTCCGAGTCGAAGTGCTTGAGGAGCGGGAGCGTGGTCAGGTCGACGTCCGGACCCTCGGCGACCGTGTCGAGGACGGGCCCGGTGGGGACGACGCGGGGTTCGGTGCGGCGGGCGGCGGCCCGTTGGTAGGCGCGGTGCAGGCCGGCCGGGTCGGTGCCGAGGAGGCGGGCGACGCGGGTGCGCGAGGCGAAGAGGTTGGTGACCAGGGGCGTGCCGTCGAGGCCCGACACCTGTGGGCACAGGAGGAGTTCGGTGCGGCCGCGGGCGGCGAGTTCGGCGACGAGGGCGGCGATGTCCTCGCCCTCCAGCTTCTCGTCGACGGTGAGTACGTCGTCGGGGTGGGCGCTGCGGTAGGCGTCGAGGAAGGCGTGCAGGTCCTGGTCGCCGGTGGCGGGGGCGGCGGTGGTCGCGCCGGCACGGGCGGGCTCAGTGGGTGTCACAGCAGACTCCCGCGTGCACGCCGCCCGTGAACAGCCCGCCCCACGCGGGTGATTCGACGCCCGTGTCGAGCAGGTCGAGCCCGGTGCGGACCGCGACGCGCGCGCCGTCGTGCACCGGCTTGCCCAACTCCCTTTCCACCATGGCCGCGACGGGGGCGACCGGGAGTTCGGTGCCCGCCACCACCAGGCACTCGGCGTCGGCGGAATCGGCGTCGAGGAGGATCCGGCGGACCTTCGAGACGGGGAGCTCGGCCGCTTCGCGCGGGGTGGCGAGGTCGAGGGCGGTGAGGGAGGCGATGCGGAGGCCCGCGGCGAGGCAGGTGTCGGCGAGGCGGCCCGCCTGTTGCTCGGAGCCGGCGGTGATCAGGGCGATGGAGTGGGTCGCGGCGCGGGCCAGGAGGTCGAGTTGGCCGAGGGTGACGGTGGAGGCGCGGACGCCTGCGGTGCGTTCGATGACGCGGGCGGCGGCGCGGGCGTGGGCGGCGCCGTCGAGGCCGCCCGATGTGCCGTGCCACACGATGGCGTCGGCGCCGGCCTGGGCCAACTGTTCGGCCCCGCGCCGGAGTTCGGCGGTGTGAGTGGGGGTCAGGTCCGGGCCGTACTGGAATTCGGGGAGGAGGGCGCGGGCGGTCGGGTGGGCGATGTCCACCTGGACCGGGGCGCAGATCTGGGCGACCCAGCGGTCGGCGCCGAGGGAGGTGGCGGGGAGGAGGTGCCCTATACGTTGCATTCTTGGCGGGTCCCGTCTGTTGCGGTGGGGTTTGGCGGGTGGGGTGGTGGAGGGCGTCCGTGGCGGTTGCGGGGGCCGGGGGCGGGTGGCGTGGCCGAGGCCGTCCGTACCCGTTACGGGAGCCGGGGGTGGGTGCCGTGGCCGAGGCCGCCCGTGACCGTTGCGGGAACCGGAGGCTGGTGCCGGGGCCGAGGCCGCCCGTGACCATTGCGGGAACCGGGGGGCGGACGACGTGGCCAGGGCCGCCCGCGACCATTACGGGAACCGGGCGCGGTCGACGCGGCCAAGGCCGTCCGCGGCTGATGCGCAGCACCGCACTCACGCCGGCTGCGCCGGTGCCCGCCCATCTCCCACCCGCCCGCCCCCTCCGGGGGCTTCGGCCCCCGTGGGTGCCCCTGGGGCGGCGCCCCCTTCTCCTCGCGCCGCCCCGGGGCGTACACACCGCCCGCGACGCAGCACCGCGGCTGCCGCACCGGGGCCGGACCCCTCGCCATCGTTGCGCCGCACCGGGCGCCGCCTTGCCCACCCTGCCGCCCAAGGCGGCAGATTGCCCAAGGCGGTGACGGCCCGCCGATACGGGTGGGGAGCCGTGGCCGGCGGCCCGTCACCCAAGGCGGGGGCGTAGTCGACCGCAACGGGCGGGAGCCGTAGCGGGGGCAGTCGCCCAAGGCGAGGGCGCGGTCAACCGCAACGGGGGCCGCCGTAGCGGCGGCCTCCCCCAAGAGAAGGCTCAGCCGACCGCAACGGGTGAGAGCCGTAGCGGCGGCAGTCGCCCAAGCCGGGGGTGCAGTCGACCGCAACCCATGGGAGCCGTGGCCGGCAGCCCGGCGCCCGAGGCGAGTGGTGGGTGACCGCAACGGGTTCCGGCACCCCGTCGGACCGACGCCCCTGAAGGGGGCGGGTGGGTGGGAGATGGGCGGGGGAACGGACGCAGTCGGCGGGGACCGCAGCGCCACCCGGGGAGGCGGGACGTCTCCATCCCCGCCCCCCGGGTGGGCCGATCAAGCCCGTCCGGCGATTGAGGACAGGGGGTCCGGGGGCGCAGCCCCCTGGGGTCGACCCCGTCGCAGCCCACCGGAGGCCGGAGCCGAACCACGCCACACCCCAGCCCGGCCCGGCCCCCGGCCCCCGTCACCTCCGCGCAACCGTGTCCAACGACGCGTACGTATCCGTGAGGCGAAGTTGCGCCTCCTCCTGGTTGCGCGGCGGAGGCGTCGGTTTCAGGTCGAGGAGCTTGGCCATGTTGTTGCCGAGGTACCCCTCCAGGTGCTCCTCGGAGAGGTTCATGCCCTGCGGCGGCGGGCCGCACAGCACCTCCAACTCCCGCGCCCACATGCCGGGTTCGTTCGGCGGCGAGTCCGTGCCGAAGACCAGCTGGTGCTTCTCCATCTGCTGCGCGAACTCCACGATCCGCGACTGGAGCAGCCAGCCGGACTCCCCGTACACGTTCGGCGAGTCGAGGATCATGTAGAGCGCCTCGAAGCAGTACACGCCACCGGTCTGCACACCGAAGTGGGCGAGGATGAAGTTGACGTTCGTGAACTCCCGGATGATCGGGTAGAACTGCGTCGGGATCGAGTACGGCCCGTCGCCGGTGTGGATGAGGACGACGACACCCAGTTCGTCGCAGACCCGCAGCACGGGCCGCAGCCAGTCGAGGGCCCGGTCCGGCCGGTAAGCGTGCATGTTGGCATGCAGCTTGAGCATCTTGTAGCCGTACTCCTTGACGTGGAACTCCAGCTCCTTCGCGCCGTTCTCGGGCCCGAAGCGCGGGTTGTACATGAAGTTCCCGATGAACCGGTCGGGGTAGGTGGTGACCAGTTCGGTGATGTACGACATGTAGTCGCGGATGCCCTCGCGGCCCGTGCGCATCCCGTCCTGCCAGACGGAGTTGCCGGGGGGCGGCATGATGCAGCCGTAGTCGATGCGGCGCGGCTTGCCGTTGATCATGTACGGGCCGTCCATCATCTCCAGCGTGCGCTCACCCGTGAACGGGGAGCCGTCGTGCCGCCACGCCTGGTCGACGATGTTGGTCGGGTGCATATGAGTGTCGATGATCAAGGTCTTGTGTCCTTCCCAGCTGGTGCCAACCGTGTTCCGTGGTGGACCGTTTGGGGACCCAGGGCAGGGCCCGCCTCACCTCCCTTCTGCTACGACGACAATGTGTTCCGGCCGCACCGGCACCTTCGCCAACTCAAGACCCGTCGCGTCACGCAACGCGTTCGCGATCGCCGGGGTCGACGACAGGGTGGGCGGCTCACCGACGCCGTTGAGGCCGTACGGCGAGTCCGGGTGCGGAAGTTCCAGGAGGTCAATGGGCACGCGCGGCATGTCGGCGATGGTCGGGATCAGATAGTCCGTGAACGACGGATTGCGCAGTCGCCCCGCCTCCACGCGCAGTTCCTCCATCACCGCGAGGCCGAGCCCCTGCGCGCTGCCGCCCTCGATCTGGCCCGCCACGGCAAGGGGGTTCATCGCCTTGCCGACATCCTGCGCTGTGGCCAGCTCGACGACCTTCACGAGCCCCAGCTCGGTGTCCACGTCCACCACGGCCCGGTGCGCCGCGAACGCGAACGCGATGTGCGCGTCCCCTTGCCCGCGTGCGTCGTCGACGGGGAACGTGCGGCGGTGCGCGTACTCGTACTCGGCCTCCAACGGCCCGGCCTCGGCGAGCAGTTCGCTCAGCGGCCGGTCGCCCAACGCCGTGATCCGCTCGCGCAGCGCCTTGCACGCGCCCTGCACCGCTCCCCCGCTCATCCAGGTGATGCGGGACGCGGAGGACGATCCGGCGTCGCCCACCTGCGTGTCGGCGGGGAGCACGACCACGCGCTCGACGCCCAGCTCCGTCCGTACGATCTGCGTCTGTACGGTGACGATGCCCTGGCCGCACTCGGCCGCGGCGGTGTGCACCTCGGCGACGGGTTCGCCGCCGTTCAGGACGAGCCGCACGCGGGCGACGGAGCGGTCGTCGACGCCGCCGGAGAAGCCGATGGCCTTGACCCCGATCGCGTACCCGACTCCGCGCCGCACCCCCTCTCCGTGGCTGGTGTTGTTGAGCCCGCCCGGTTTCCCGAACGCCCCTTCCCCCGCTCCGGGGAGCGGTCGCGCCCGCAGCCGTTCCAGCAGCTCGGCCGCCGGCGCCGGGCCGTCCACGGCCTGCCCGGTCGGCAGCACCGTCCCGGTCGTCATGGCGTTCCTGATCCTCAACTCGACCGGGTCCATGCCGAGTTCGCGCGCCAGCTTGTCGAGGTTCGACTCGACGCCGTAGCAGGACTGGACGGCGCCGAAGCCGCGCATCGCGCCGCAGGGCGGGTTGTTGGTGAAGACGGAGAAGCCGTCGATCTCGGCGTGCGGCACGTCGTAGGCGCCGGCCGCGAAGTACGAGCCGTTGGCGATGACGACCTGCGAGGTGGAGGTGTAGGCGCCGCCGTCGAAGAGCAGCCTGGCCTTGACGAACACGATCCGGCCCTCGCGCGTCGCCCCGTGCTCGAACCACATGCGCGCGGGGTGGCGGTGCACATGTCCGTAGAAGGACTCCTCGCGGTTGTAGCTCATCTTCACCGGGCGGCCGGTGCGCAGGGCGAGCATCGCCGCGTGGATCTGCACGGACACGTCCTCGCGCCCGCCGAACGCGCCGCCCACGCCGGACAGCGTGAGCCGGACCTTCTCCGGCGGCAGGCCGAGCGCGGCGCACATCTGGTGCTGGTCGTCGTGCAGCCACTGCGTCGACACGTAGACGTCGACGCCGCCGTCCTCCGCGGGGATCGCGAGTCCGGACTCGGGTCCGAGGAAGGCCTGGTCCTGCATGCCGACCTCGTACGTGCCGCTGACGACGACGTCCGCCTCGGCGCGGGCGGCGTCCATGTCGCCGTGGCGGATGCGGACGTGCCGGACGACGTTGCCGTGCTTGCCGTCGGCGCGCGTTTCGTGGACGAGCGGGCCCAGGCCCCGCACGGCGTCCTCGGGGTCGGTGAGCGCGGACCGCTCCTCGTACGCGACGTCGATCAGCGCCAGCGCCCTGCGGGCCGTCTCGGGGTGGTCGGCGGCGACGAGGGCCACCGGCTCCCCCTGGTAGCGCACCCGGTCAGCGGCGAGCACCGGCTGGTCGGAGACCTTCATGCCGTAGGTCGCCCGTCCGGGAACGTCCTCGTGGGTGAGCACCGCCAGCACCCCGGGCAGCCGCAGCGCAGCGCTCGTGTCGAGCCGGACGATGCGGGCGCTCGGGTGCGGCGAGCGCAGGGTCGCGCCCCACACCATGCCCTCGGCCCGCAGGTCGGAGGAGTACGCGAAGTCGCCCTTGACCTTGAGTCGGCCGTCGGGTCGCGCGGTGCTGGCGCCGACGCCGTCACGGACAGCGGTGGCGGTGCCGGTTGCGGTGCTCACGGTCGTTCACTTCCCTTCTGGCTTGCGCTGAACGGGAGTTGATCGTGCGAACGTGGTGCGTTGCTTCAGCTGGTGACGGCGCTATTCGACGGGGCGTACGCGGCCGGGCTCGGATGAGTCCGAAGGTCCCGGCGCGACCGCCTGCGAGAGGCGGATGCGGAGCTTGCGGATGTGGTCGCGGGCCGCGAGGTCGGCGGCGTCCGGGTCGCCCGATGTCATCGCCTCGAAGATCCGGCGGTGTTCGGCGACGGCGAGCCGCGGCGCCTCCTGGCCGCGCCACAGCTGGTGCAGCGCGAGGTGGGCGCGGCCCTGGATGGTGTCGAGGGCGGCGGTGAGGTGCGCGTTGTCGGCCACCTCTCGGATCATGCGGTGGTACGCCATGTCCATCTCGATGTGGGTGCGCTCGTCGACCCCTGTGCCGACCTCCCGCTCGTGCCGTTCGAGGAGGTCGCGCAGTTCGGCGAGGCGCGAGGCGTCGAGCCGCTCGGTGGCCAGGCGGGCGGCGAGGCCCTCCATCACTTCACGGACGACGTACAGCTGCCGGACGTCCTCCACGTCGACGGTGGCGACCACGGCCCCCTTGTGCGGGACGTGCGTGGCGAGGCCGTCGTGGATGAGGCGCTGGACCGCCTCGCGCACCGGGCTGCGGCTGATGCTCAGCTGTGCGGCGAGGGCGGGCACCGAGAGCGGGTCGCCGGGACGCAGCCGGTTCGCCAGGACGGCGCCCTTCAGCTCCTCGTACGCCCGGTCCGCCAGGAGGCTGCCGGCCGCGACCGGATTGACCGCACGCTCTGCGCTCATCTCAACTCCCCCTCACTGCTTGCCCGTTGGAGATACATGTTGCATGTAATGTTCGGGCGCGTCAATGGATCCGACGTCCTCGGACGGCTCCTCCCGGTCCTTGTGCCGTTTCCCGAAGGGAAGGCGCAGGTGGTGGAAGAAGAGGTTCAGGAACACCGCCGTGAGCGTGCCGAGGATGATGCCGCTCTCGAAGAGCGCGTGCAGCTGCCGCCCCGGCATCTGCTCGGCGAACTGCGGGAACGCGGTGGGCAGGAAGCCCACGCCCACGCTCGCGGCGACGAGGATGGTGTTGCGCTGGTCGGTCAGGTCGGCCTGGAAGAGGATCTGCACGCCGACGACGGCGATCGTGGAGAACAGCACGATGGTCGCGCCGCCGAGGACGGAGGCCGGCATCGCGGCGACGATCGCCCCCACCTTCGGCACGAGCCCGAGCACCATCATGATCACGCCGGAGGACGCGACGATCCACCGGGACTTCACCCTGGTCAGCCTGATCAGGCCGATGTTCTGCGAATAGACGGTGCTGGGGAAGGAGTTGAGGACCCCGGCGACCGCCGTGGCCAGGCCGTCCGCCCGCAGGGCGCGCGTGACGTGCTTGCCCTCGACCTTGCGGTCCACGATCTCGCCGACGGCGAAGAACTGCCCGATGGACTCGACGGCGATGATGACCATGACCAGGACGATGGAGAGCACCGCGACGACGTCGAACCGGGGCGCCCCGTAGTGCAGCGGCGCCGCCGTGCCGAGCCAGGGCGTGGAGGAGATCCCGGAGAAGTCGGCGAACCCGGCGAACGCGGCCACGACCGTGCCGATGAACAGGCCGACCAGGACCGCCACCGTCGCGAGGAAGCCCCGCGACAGCTTGTGCAGCAACAGGATGACGACGAGCGTGACGGCGGCGAGCCCCAGGTGCGCGGGCGAGCCGAACGAGCCCTGGCTCGGGTCTCCCCCGCCCACCTGCCGGGCGGCGACGGCGAGCAGCGTGATCCCCACGATGGTCACGATCGTGCCGGTGACCAGCGGCGGGAAGAACCGTACGAGCCTGCTGAAGACGGGCGCCACCACGAACAGGGCGAGTCCCGCAGCGATCACCGCCCCGAACACGGTCGGCAGGCCCGCCTTCGCCCCGCCCGCCGCGAGCCCCACCGACACCAGGGAGGGCACCGCGGTGGTGGACGTGCCCTGCACCACCGGCAGCCTGATGCCGATGCCCGGCAGGCCCGCGGACTGGAGGAGCGTGGCGAGGCCGCAGGTCAGCAGCGAGGCGTTGACGAGGAGGGCGATGTCGTCGCCCTTCATGCCGATGCCCTCGGCGACGAGCAGCGGCATCACGACGGCGCCCGCGTAGAAGGCGAGCACGTGCTGGAACCCGTAGACGACGAGGCGCCACACGGAGGGCACGGAGTCGACGGCATCCTTGCGCGGCACCTCGGTGCCGACCGCCGCCGCTTCCGCCTCCGCCGCCGCCCCGCCCTGCGTTCCGTCCTGAACTTCCTTCTCGGACATGTGCGTTACTCCCTCCACCCGGTGGTCCGGGTGTTGTCTCGTGCGCACTTACCGGGGCCGTGGACGGACGGCCGCTACCTGTGGCTGTCTGTGGTTCTCAGTGCTGCCAGGGGGTGGTCAGCGGGGCGAAGCCGGCCCGGTGGACGAGGCGTTCGGCGCGTTCCTGGGCCTCCGCCAGCAGCGCCTCCTCGTCGACGAGCGTGCAGCGGCCGTTCTCGACGACGACGCGGCCGCCGACGACGGTCGTCTCCACGTCACCGCCGCGCGCGGAGTAGACGAGCGCGGCCACCGCGCGGTGCAGTGGGCGCAGGTGGGGGCGGTCGAGCGCGACCACGGCGAGGTCGGCGGGGGCGCCGGGCGCGAGCACCCCGGCGCCGTTGCCGACGTATCGGCCGCCCTCCCTGGTGGCGAGCTCCAGGGCCTCCTCGCAGCGCGCCACCGCCGGGTCGAGCGTGTCGAGACGCTGGGCGAACAGGGTCTGCTTCATGACCTCGAACATGTCTTGGCGGTGCCCCGCGCTCGGCCCGTCCGTGCCGAGCGCCACCACGGCCCCGGCCTCGCGCAGCCGCCGCAGCGGCATCACCCCGGAGGCGAGGTACGCGTTGGAGGCCGGGTTGTGCGCGACCGCGGCGCCGCGCTCCCCCACCGCCTTGGTCTCGGCGTCGTCGAGCCAGACGGCGTGCGCGAGGGTGGTGCGCTCGTCGAGGAGGCCCTCGGCCGCGAGCCAGCTCACGGGCCTGATCCCGTACGCGTCGAGGTAGCTCGCCGGATCCTTGGCGCCCTCGCTGCAATGCGTGTGCCAGCGGACGCCGAACTCATGGGCCAACCGGGCGGCCCCGCGCACCAGTTCCTGGTCGCCGTAGCTGAGGTTGAGCGGGGCGGGCCAGATCTCGACGGCGGATCCCGGCGGCCGGCTGCGCATGCAGTCGCGCGTGATGTCGAGTTCCTCCGCCACGGAGTAGCGGAACAGGTCGTCGGGCAGTCCGCGCGCGGCGGCGACGGCCGTCTTGTGCCCGATCATGCCGCGCGCGACGACGCCCCTCAGGCCGGTCGCCCCGATGGCGTCCGCCACCGAGAGAACCGTTTCGGCATCGGTCGGCGCGTAGTGGTTGTCGACGACCGTGGTGATGCCGGAGCGCAGCGCCTCCACCGCGCCGAGCGTCGCCGCGATCCGTGCGTCCTCGGGGTCCACCGCGATCGAGTACGGCCACATGAACTCGCACAGCCACGGCCAGATGGCCTTCCCTTCGCCGAGCCCCCTGGCCAGCGCCTGGAACAGGTGACTGTGCCCGTCCACGAACCCCGGCAGCACGGCCCGGCCCCGGCAGTCCACCACCCGCGCGGCCCGCCACCCGGCCTCGATCTCCGCCGCCGGGCCCACCGCCACGATCCGCTCGCCCGACACCGCGACGGCGCCGGGTTCGTACACGTTCCTCGCGTCGTCCACGGTGACCACGTGGCCTCCGGTCAACAAGAGGTCGCACTGCCGCACGGATTCCATCGAGCCTCCAGGGTCCAGGGATCTCGGGCATCGGCCATATTTCACATTGCATGCAACATATTCCGGCCACTGGAACTGTCAACCCCTCAAGTACGTACGGGACTTACCGGAGCGGCCGCCCGGTGATCGCTTCAGTCCGCCAGCTCGTACGCGTAGTCCGCCGTGAACGTCCCCGGCTCCCCCTTGCACCCGTCCGACTCCCCGGGCAGCTTCACCCACAGATACGCGTCGATGCGGGCCTCCCCGGTGCGCAGCGTCGGGGCCCGGCCCAGTTCGCGGCCGTCGGGGTCGCACCACTCGCCGTCGGCCGGGGCGCCGTTGCCGTTGCGGCTCGTGTCGATGACGGCGCCCAGGCCGCTCGGCCCGCCCAGCGCGGCGAGCACCTTGCGGGCGTACGCGATCTCGTCGGACGTCCGGTGGAAGTTGGAGACGTTCGTGAACACGCCGTCGGACGACGCGGCGGAGGCGGCGCCCGCCGCGCGCAGCCGTGCGGCCTGGGTGCCGGGCGGGTTCCAGGCGGAGTGCCCGCCGTCGTAGTAGACGCGGGCGCGCGGATTCGCGGACTTCAGGGCCCGGCCCGCGTGGGCCAACGCCGCGTACCGGTCGGCCTGTTGGCCCTTGGACAGGCACTCGGTCTGGGACAGCGCGTCGGGCTCCAGGATCACGATGACCTCGCGGGAGCCGAGGCCCCGCGCGAACCGCTCGATCCAGTCGCCGTACGCGTCCAGGTCGGGCGCCCCGCCCTCGGAGTGCCCGCCGCAGTCGCGGTCGGGGACGGCGTACGGGACGAGCACCGGCACCTGTCCGGCGCGCGCACCGGCCGAGGTGACCGCGCGCACCCGCGCGGTGATCGTGGCGGGGGCGTGGTCGGCGAACCAGACGGCGGCCGGGCGGTTCGCTATCCGGGACTCGATGAGCGGGCGGCGCGGGTCGGAGCGGTTGGCCCGCACCCAGTCGAGGACCTGGGAGTCGCCGTAGCGGTACAGGTCGCTCGCGGCCGGCGGGGCGCTCGACGGCTTCGGTCGCGCGGGGGCCGTCTTCTTGGGCTTCGGCTTCGACCTCTTTGACGGCGAAGGTGAGTTGCTCGTCGCGGACGGGGTCGGTACCGCGGGCTGCGGGGGCGGGCTCGGGGTGGCGCTGACGGTCGGGCGTGCCTCGTCCGCCTCGCCGCGCCCGTCGCCCATGGCGGAGACGAGGCCCGCCACGGTGCCGACGGCCACCACGGCCGAGGCCGCCGCCGCGAGTGCTCCGCGCACGGCGCCGCGGCGTCGCTCCGCCCGTCGTTCGGCCAGCCGTCGCGCGCGTGAGCCCGACACCGCACCCTCCCCCTTCAGGTCCGCCGTTCCCTCGTTCTGGGGAAGCCCCCGGCCAGCCGACGTCCGCGCAAGGCTACGACTGGGACGCTGCGTGCATGGCGCAGTTGGAGCGGTTCGCACAGGCCCGGATTCCCGCTCAGGGGGTCGACATCGTGATCGCACGGATGCGCGCGCTCGGGGCGGATCTGCCACCGCGCGACGGCGTGGCCGTCTTCAACCGGGTCTATCTCTCCGTCACGGAGGCGGTCGACCGGGCCATCGACGGCGGCCCCACGAGCGGCTTCGTGGACCGGGGAGCGGCGGTCACGCTGGATGTCCGGTTCGCCGAGCGCTATCTCACGGCGGTCGACGCGGCGTCCCACGGCGCGCGCCCGCCCGCCTGCTGGCGGCCCCTGTTCCAGTTCCGCCGGCATCCCGGCGTACGCCCCTTGCAGTTCGCGCTGGCGGGCATCAATGCGCACATCGGGCACGATCTGGCGCTCGCCGTCGTGGACGCGTGTCGCACGCTGGGCTGCGAACCGGGTGCCCTGGAGGACGAGTTCGAGCGCGTGGGCGACCTCCTCGTCACGATGGAGGAGCGCGTCCGCGAAGAGCTGATGCCGGGCCCCGACCTGCTCCAGGTCGCCGATCCGCTGACCCATCTGCTCGGCGCGTGGAGCCTGGAGCGCGCCCGCGACGGCGCGTGGGGCGCGGCCCGCGCGCTGTGGGCGCTGCGCGACCTGCCGTCCGTGGAGGCCGAGTTCGCCCACCGCCTCGACGCTTCGGTGGGCCTGGTCGGCCGGATGCTGCTCACCCCGCTGCCGGACTGACCCGGCCGCCGCGCCGGGAACATCCGTACCGCACAGGCGCGTTGACACCACGACCCACGCTGTCGAGCAAAGGAGCACGAGCATGGCGACGACGACCCGACTCGGCCTCGGACTGCCCCAGATGAAGCAGTACGACATCGGCAGGGACGTCCCGGACGTGGCGCGCGCGGCGGAGGCCGTGGGCTACGACAGCCTGTGGGTGTTCGAGCGGATCCTGTTCCCCGAGCCCGCCACCCAGGGCCTGTACGGAATCCCGGGCCTGCCCTGGCCCGACCAGTACCGCTCGGTCGCCGATCCGCTCGTCGCGCTCACCCTCGCGGCGTCCGCCACGTCCCGCGCCCGGCTCGGCACCAGCGTCCTGGTGGCGCCGCTGCACGTCCCGTTCCAACTGGCCCGTTCCCTGGCCTCGTTGGACGCGGCGAGCGGGGGCCGCGTCGTCGCGGGGCTCGGCACGGGCTGGTCGCACGACGAGTACGCGGCGGCGGGCGTGGCCCCCTTCGAGCGGCGCGGCAAGGTGCTCGACGAACTGCTCGACGTGTGCCGCGCGGTGTGGGGCCCGGACCCGGTGGCGTACGAGGGAGAGCTGACGAAGATCGCGCCGTCCGTGGTCGGCCCCAAGCCCGCCGGCCCGCTGCCGATCCTGCTCCCGGCGAACAGCCCGAGGTCGGCCCGCCGTCTGGTCGACAAGGCGGACGGGTGGATGCCCGCCGCGATGGGGGCCGAGGGCCTCAAGCAGCAGTGGGACCGGCTCCAGGCCCTCGCCGAGGAGCGCGGCCGCACCGCTCCCCTCCAGACGGTGCTGCGCGCCAACGCGACCTACTCGCGGGAGCCGTACACCGGAGAGGACCGCAAGCCGTTCCAGGGCAGCGCCGACCAGATCGTGGAGGACCTGGTCGCGCACGACGAGGTGGGCCTGGAGGAGATCCTGATCGAACTCCAGGGCCAGGCCCGCGACGCCCAGGAGCTCAAGGACGTCGCGGCGGAGGTGTACGAGAAGGCGCGGGCGGCCGGGGTCTAGCTCCTCTGGACCTCTGGTCCTCTAGTCCTCCGGGAGCTCCACCGGCGCGATCTCCTCGAAGACGTCGCCCGGGCCGGGGTTCGACGCGTCCGTGCTGCCGCCGAGGTGGTGCATGACGCCCCACACGGCGTTCAGCGCGGTCTGCACGGCGCCCTCGGCCCACCCGGCCGTCCACGAGATGTCGTCGCCGGCGAGGAAGATGCCCCGCCGGTCCTCGGGCAGCGTCTCCTGCATGAAGTGCGTGAACAGGCGGCGCTGGTAACGGTAGTGGCCGGGCAGGTTCGCCTTGAACGCACCCATGAAGTACGGCTCGTTCTCCCAGGACACGGTCACCGGGTTGCCGATGATGTGCTTGCGGATGTCGACCTTGGGATAGATCTCGCCGAGCGACTTCAGCATCACTTCGAGGCGCTCGTTGGCGGACAGCGGCAGCCACTTGAGGCTGTCGTCGCACCACGTGTAGGAGAGGCAGATCGTGGCGGGCTTGTCCGGCCCGTCGTCCAGCAGGTAGGTGCCACGGGTCATCCGGTCGGTCAGCGTCATCGACATGACGTCACGGCCGGTGTCCTCGTCCTTGTCGAGCCAGAACGGCCGGTCGACCGGCACGAACAGTTTGCTGGACTCCATGTAGTGCGTGCGCTCGATCGCCGTCCAGTGGTCGATCGGGAACAGCGAGTCGTCGCAGTCGACCTTGGACAGCAGCATCCACGACTGGGCGGTGAAGATCGCGGCCTTGTACGTGCGGATGTCGCCGTCGGCGTCCGTCACGGTGATGTGGTTCCCGGCGGTGCGGGACAGCCAGGTGACGGCCGGGCGCGGCTTGCCGTCGACGTGCAGGCTGGACAGCGAGGTACCGGGCGCCCAGTGCACGATCTTCCGCGGCTCGCGCTCCCACAGGCGCAGCGGCAGCTGCTGCGAGCCGCCCTCGATGCCGCGGTGGTGGTCGTCGGCCTCGGTGTAGACGACGCGCAGGATCTCCAGGATGGAGTTCGGGAAGTCGGTGTCCCAGCCGCCGGTGCCGAAGCCGACCTGGCCGAAGATCTCCCGGTGCCGGAAGGACTTGAACGCCTCGGACTCGCAGAGGAACCCGTAGAAGGTCTGGTTGTCGAGCTTCTCGACGAGCTTGCCCCAGATCTCGCGGATGCGCGGCACGTCGCGCTCGCGCATCGCCTGGTTCATGTCGGAGAAGTCGGCGCCCTCGTCGAGGCACTTGTTCCAGGCCTCGGCGACGTCCCTGTACACCTGCGGCAGATCGGCGATCGTCTCCGCGTAGTGGGACTCGCCCTTGAGGTCGACGACGGTCGAGGGCGTGGCCTCCGAGAGCGGGTTGGGGAACGCCCGCGTCTTCAGTCCGACCATGTCGATGTAGTGCTGAAGCGCCGTGGACGACGGCGGGAAGCGCATCGCGCCCATCTCGGCGGTGAGGCCGGAGGCCTGCGCCGGTGTGCCCTCGAAGCCGACCGTACGCAGCCGGCCGCCGATCTGGTCCGCCTCGTACACGACGGGCTTGAGGCCCATCTTCATCAGCTCGTACGCGGCGACGATGCCGGACAGGCCGCCGCCGATGATCGCGACCTCGGTGCCGTGCTCGGTCGCGGGTATCTGGCCGAGGCCCGCCGGGTGGGCGAGGAAGTCGTCGTACGCGTACGGGAAGTCCGGCCCGAACATCGTGATGGGCGGCTGGCCCTCGGTGTGCTGGGCGGCGGTGGGCACCGTGGACGTCATGGGGTGCGGACTCCTTGCGGGGTACTGAAGTGCTGGGCAGGAAGCGGGAGTTGAGGCGGGGCCGGGGGCCGGGCCTCAGGAGGCGAGCGGGCCGTACAGCGCCGGGCGGCGGTCGCTCAGATACGGGTTGGCCGCACGGGAGGCGGCGAGGAAGTCGGGGTCGGCGTCGGCGAAAACGAGCTCCTCGCCGCGCCCCGCGCGGGCGCGGGCCACCCCGTCGGGTCCCGCGAGCGTGGAGAGCCCGACGAACTCGAACTCCCCTTCCGCGCCGACCCGGTTGACGTACGCGACGTACAGCTGGTTCTCGAAGGCGCGCACCGGCACGACCGATTCGGCGACGAACTGGAAGGGGTGCATCTGCGCCGTCGGCACGAGCAGCAGGTCGGTGCCGGCGAGGGCGTGCGCCCGGACGTTCTCCGGGAACTCGACGTCGTAGCAGATCATGAGGCCGACCCGCAGACCGTTCACCTCGGCCTGCACGACGGGCTGCTCGCCGGGCGTGAACTGCTCGCGCTCGAAGCAGCCGAAGAGGTGCGTCTTGCGGTAGTTCGCGAGGCGGGCGCCCTCGGCGGAGATCAGCTGTACGGAGTTGAAGACCATGCCGTCGGGGTCGCCCGCGCGCTCCGGATAGCCGTAGGCGACGGCGAGGCCGTGCCGGTGCGCGATCTCCGCGACCGCGTCGGCGGCGTCCCCGTCGGCGGGCTCGGCGAGCCGGGCCACGTCGTCACCGATCGCGTACCCGGTCAGGAACATCTCCGAGGTCACGAGGATCCCGGCGCCCACCGCGGCGGCCCGGCCCGCGGCCGCGTCGAGAACCTTGAGGTTCGCGGCGGTGGAGCCGGGGTGTCCTGAGCTCTGGAGCAGGGCGGTGCGCATGGGTGTCCTCAACCGGTACGGGGCGGGGTTCGGGGTCACCAAAAAGCTACGGGGGGACCACCACCGTGGACAAGAACCACCTGTTGCGCGATGCCGAGCTGTTCGTTGCGTGATTTTCGCACCGAACGGCGATTCGTTGCGCGGGGCCGATCCGTACGCGTGAGGCCGGTCCGTACGCGTGGGGCTCCCGCTACGCGGGCGCACCCGAGGTGAAACGCCGCATCAGCGGCGACAGGACGAGCACGGATTTCGTCCGCTCGACGAAGGGCTCCCCCGCGATCCGCTCCAGGACGCGCTCGAAGTGCCGCATGTCGGAGGCGAAGACCTGCACGATCGCGTCCGCCTCACCGGTGACGGTGGAGGCGGACGCGACCTCGGGATAACGCTCCAGGCCCCGCCGGATCGCCTCCGGCGAGGTGTTGGAGCGGCAGTACATCTCGATGAACCCCTCGGTCTCCCAGCCGAGCGCGGCCGGGTCGACGCGCACCGTGAACCCGGTGATCGCGCCGGTGGCCCGCAGCCGGTCCACGCGGCGTTTCACGGCGGGCGCGGACAGGCCGACCAGCTGGCCGATGTCCGCGTAGGAGCGGCGGGCGTCCTCGGCGAGGGCGTGCACGATGCGTTCGTCGAGATCGTTCAGCAAGGCAGGAGGTTCACTTTTCTGCGTCTACGAGGCCTGTGTCAGAGGCGGCCAGGCGGGAGCGGCGCATCCCGTAACTGAAGTAGAACACGAGACCGACGGCCATCCAGACACCGAAGACGATCCAGGTGATAGCGGACAGGCTGCCCATCATCCACACGCAGAGCGCGAAGCCGATGACCGGCAGGACCGGCGACAGCGGCACGCGGAAGGTGCGGTTCATGTCGGGGCGGGTCCTGCGCAGGATGATCACGGCGATGTTGACCAGGGCGAACGCGAAGAGCGTGCCGATGCTGGTGGCGTCGGCGAGCTGGCCGAGCGGGACGGCGGCCGCGAGGATGCCGCAGAACAGGGACACGATGACCGTGTTGGCGCGCGGCGCCCCGGTCTTCGGGTGCACCTTGGCGAAGATCTTGGGCACGAGGCCGTCGCGGGACATCGCGAAGAGCACGCGGGTCTGGCCGTAGAGCACGGTGAGCACGACGGACGCGATGGCGATGACGGCACCGGCGGCGAGCACCGTGCCCCAGAACGGCTGGCCGGTGACGTCCTTCATGATCGCGGCGAGCGTCGCCTCGGAGTCCGTGAAGTCCGTCCAGCGGCGGGCGCCCACGGCGACGGCGGCCACGAGCACGTACAGCGCGGTGACGATGATCAGCGACAGCATGATGGCGCGGGGCAGGTCGCGCTGCGGGTTCTTCGCCTCCTCACCGGCGGTGGAGGCGGCGTCGAAGCCGATGTACGAGAAGAAGAGCGTGGCACCGGCGGCGCTGACGCCCGCCATGCCGAGCGGCATGAAGTCCTCGTAGTTGCCGGACTTGAAGCCCATGAAGCCGATGACGCAGAAGAGGATCAGGGCCGCGATCTTCACGGCGACCATGATCGTGTTGGCGCGGGCGGACTCCTTGGCGCCGCCCAGCAGGAACACCATGGCGAGCAGCACCACGATGAGCGCGGGCAGGTTGAAGATCCCGCCGTCACCGGGCGGCGCGGACAGCGCGGCCGGGATGGTGACGCCTATCGTCCCGTCGAGCAGCTCGTTGAGGTACTCGCCCCAGCCGACGGCGACCGCGGCGACCGAGACCCCGTACTCGAGGACCAGGCACCAGCCGCAGACCCAGGCGAGAAGTTCGCCCATCGTTGCGTACGCATACGAGTAGGAGGATCCGGCGACCGGGATCGTGCCGGCCAGCTCGGCGTACGAGAGGGCCGAGAAGAGCGCGGTGAGACCGGCGATCACGAAGGACAGCGTGACGGCGGGACCGGCCTTCGGGACGGCCTCGCCGAGCACCACGAAGATGCCGGTGCCGAGCGTGGCCCCGATGCTGATCATGGTGAGCTGCCAGAGCCCGAGGGAGCGCCGCAGCGATCCGCCTTCTCCCTGGCCGCCCTCCGCGACCAGCAGGTCCACCGGCTTGCGCCGCATGAGGCGGGCGCCGAACCCCACGGGCGTGGGGGCTTGCGGGGTGCGCGGTGGTGCGCCGTGATCGAGCACGGACTTGCTCCTTGATCGCTGCCGGGTGGGGTTGACCGCAGCGAGGGGGACGCGGCGGAGCACACCCGGAGAACGGGTCCCGCCGAGCAGGCCGAACCCCCGCCACGCAACGTACAGCGGATGACTCTAGAGGAGTTCTCTTCTCAGGTGTAATGCAGCAACCTTGCGCAGTCGCGCATGATCGTTGCGCTACGTTCCCGGAGTCGAACGATCGTTGCGCGCGACCTTTCGTCCATTGCGCGCGGATTGACCGAATACGACAAAACCCCGCGCCCCTCCGGAGAGGGACGCGGGGTTCGCGGCGGGGTCGCGGGAGGGTCAGCTCCAGCTGGCGTGCAGCGGCTTGCCCTCGGCGTAACCGGCGGCGGACTGGATACCGACGGTGGCCCGCTCCTCGAACTCGGCGAGCGAGTTGGCACCCGCGTAGGTGCAGGAGGAACGCACACCCGCGATGACCGAGTCGATCAGGTCCTCGACGCCCGGGCGCTCCGGGTCGAGGAACATCCGCGAGGTGGAGATGCCCTCCTCGAAGAGCGCCTTGCGGGCGCGGTCGTAGGCGGACTCGTCGCTCGTCCGGTTCTTCACGGCGCGGGCCGAGGCCATGCCGAACGACTCCTTGTAGGCGCGGCCCTTGGCGTCGTGCTGAAGGTCGCCCGGGGACTCGTACGTGCCCGCGAACCAGGAACCGATCATCACGTTCGACGCACCGGCGGCGAGCGCCATGGCGACGTCGCGCGGGTGCCGGACGCCGCCGTCGGCCCACACGTGCTTGCCGTACTTCTTGGCCTCGGCGGCGCACTCCAGGACGGCGGAGAACTGCGGCCGGCCGACGCCGGTCATCATGCGCGTGGTGCACATGGCGCCGGGTCCGACACCGACCTTGATGATGTCGGCGCCGGCCTCGATGAGGTCCTTGACGCCCTCGGCGGCCACGATGTTGCCCGCGACGATCGGCACCTGCGGGTCGAGCGCGCGGACCTTCTTGATGGCCTCGATCATCGACTCCTGGTGGCCGTGCGCCGTGTCGATGACGAGCGTGTCGGCGCCGGCGTCGAGCAGCTGCTTGGCCTTGCCCGCCACGTCGCCGTTGATGCCGACGGCCGCGGCGATGCGCAGCTTGCCGTTGGCGTCGGTGGCCGGGGTGTAGAGGGTCGCGCGCAGGGCGCCGGTGCGGGTCAGGATGCCGGCGAGGCGGCCGTCCTTGTCCACGGCCGGGGCGTAGCGGCGGTTGGCGCCGTCCAGCTTGTTGAAGGCGTCGCGCGGGTCGATGTCCGCGTCGAGCAGCAGCAGGTCCTTGGACATGACCTCGGACAGCTGCGTGAAGCGGTCGACGCCGGTCAGGTCCTGGTCGGTGACGACACCGACGGGGCGCTGCTCGCCGTCGACGACGACACCGGCGTTGTGCGCGCGCTTGTTCAGCAGCGACAGGGCGTCGGCGACGGTCTGCGAGGGCGCGAGGACGATCGGGGTGTCGAGCACCAGGTGGCGCGTCTTGACCCAGGAGATGACCTCGGTGACGACCTCGATCGGGATGTCCTGCGGAATGACGACAAGGCCACCGCGGCGGGCGACGGTCTCGGCCATCCGGCGCCCGGCGATCGCGGTCATGTTGGCGACGACCAGCGGGATCGTGGTGCCCGTACCGTCGGGCGACGAAAGGTCCACGGCCTGCCGGGAGCCGACGGCGCTCCGGCTCGGCACCATGAAGACGTCGTCGTACGTCAGGTCGTACGCGGGCTTGATGTCATTGAGGAAACGCACGTGCGGACATCCCAGTCGGTAGAAGGGGGCCCCAGAAGTCTGCTCCCGGAGCACAAAGCACGTACTTCATTTTCCCATGGCGGCCGGAATCACGTCTCCGGGCCGAACATCCCAAGGTCAGGGACGTTCCTTGGATGATCATCCGAGCGTGAGCAGCACCTGGACCGCGGAGGCTTGTGCGAACACCTCACTGGCGATGTCCCACTGCTCCGGCTGCCGCTCCCTGAACCTTTCCCACCCGGACACGACGAGCACGAGCGCCCCGTCCTGATCCGCCTCGGGCAGCTGTCCGGGATCGCTCAGCGCGTCGGCGAGGGCGTCCCAGTTCCTCCCGAACCATGTGGGCAGCTCCAGCGCGTCGGCGCACCGGTCCATGAATCCGGCCTTGTCGGTGACTCCGTCGAGGTCGAGCCCGCGCACGGTCCACCGGTCCGGGGATGCGGGCAGCCCGCTCATCGAAGCACCGCCTTGAACGACTCGTAGTGGTCATCGGTGTAGTACGTCTCCCCGTCGCGCCCTGTGACGATGCGCCGGGCGCCCCGGTCGTCCTCGCCCGGGGTGCGCACGGTGTACTCGTGGTAGTGGCCGCGCGGCTGCCGCGGCAGCTCACCCTCGAAGTTCCCGAAGACGCTGCCGTCCTTCTCGTACGGGAAGGGCCCACCGTCGTCGATGAGCTCGAGCGTCCGCCGCGCCTCGGCGGGGAGCTCGGCCGCGGACACGGTGGCCATGCCCTTCGCCCAGGAGGGCGCGTCCCCGGAGGCCCCCTCGGAGCCCCCGGCACACCCCCCGACGAACAACACGAGACAGGCGAGCACCACCCGGAACAGAACTCTCATGCCCAGATGCTGCCATCAACGCCAGCGCGTACCACTGATCGACCCGATCGAGCCAATGGATACCCGCCGCCGATCAAGCCAATTGAAGCCCCGCGGCCGATCGATCCAGTTCAAGCCCCGGCGCCGACCCAGCAAACCAAGCCTCGGCGCCGATCCAGCAAACCAAGCCCCGGTGCCGGTCGAGCCAATCAAGCCCCGGTGCCGGTCGAGCAAACCAAGCCCCGCGGCCAGTTGAGCAATTCAAGCCCGGCCGCCGATCCAGCACATCAGGCCCCGCCGCCGGTCGAGCCAATCAAGCCCCGCCGGCGATTGAGGCGCGGGGTCCGGGGCAGAGCCCCGCGGCCGCAACCCCGCACCCGGCCTCACACCCCGTCGGGATCCGCCCGCTGCAACGCCGGCTTCGGCGCGGACCCGGCCGCCAGCAAGAAGTCCGCCGCGGCGGTATCGGTGACCAAGGACGTCACAAGCCCCGACCGCAACACCGCGTCAATGGCGGCAGCCTTCCGCTGGCCACCCGCGATCGCCACGACCTCCGGTATCCGCCGAAGCCGATCCGCCTCGACGGTGATGCACCGCTCCCCCAGGTCACGCCCGACCCGACGCCCCTGCGCGTCGAACAGGTGCGCCGACATCTCCGCCGCGACACCGAGGGACGCATAGTGCGCGCGCTCCTCGTCGCTCAGCATGTCGTGCACGGTCGAGATGCCCGGCTCCCAGGAACCGATGGACACGCACGCGACGGTGACCTTGTCGAAGTACTCGAAGGCGCGGGCGATCCCCGTCTGGTTGCGCAGCGCCGCCGCCGTCGCGGCGTCCGGCAGCAGCATCGGCGCGTAGATCGGGTGCGCGTCGCCGCCCGACACCTGCGCCGCACGCCGTACGGCCTCCACGGAGCCGCGCTCCGCGGTCCCCGCGTCGTACACGCCCGTCAACTGCACCACGGTGCACGGCGGGAGCCGGTCGAGGGCGGCCGCCATGTGGATGGTGGAGCGGCCCCACGCGAGGCCGAGCACATCGCCCTCGGTGACCAGCTCGCCGAGCAGATCGGCCGCGACCTCGCCCAGGTTCTCCGGGTCGGGCGACTCGTCGACCTCGGCGGGCGACTCGACCACGACCGCGTGGCGCAGCCCGTAGCGGGCCCGCAGCGCGTCGGAACGCTCGGCGTCCAGCTCGGCAGGGACCCGGATCTCGATGCGTACGAGATCCCGCTCGAGGGCCGTCTCGAGAACCCGCGCCACCTTGAATCGGCTCACGCCGAACTCCTCGGCGATCTGGATCTTGGACTTGTTCTCGAGGTAGAAGCGACGGGCCATGGCCGCCGCCTGCACCAGCTCCGCGGGTCCCATCCGCAGGGCCGCCCGTCCCGCCGATGATGCGGACACGGCGTTCTCCTCACTTCTCTTACGTCACGAAACTTCTCTTAAGCCATGAATTCGACTGCTGCTCATGAATCGACTCACGAATCGACTGCTGCGCACAACCTGGATACGCGGTTCATCCTTGCAGATCCGACGCGGTTGATCAGCCCCGATGGACGCCGTTCACGAACCCGTGGCTCAGTGGCCGCACGCCCAGGTCGCGGACGCGGTGGCGCCTTCCGCCTGGGTGCGCAGTGCACGTACCGCCTCCGCCGGATCCTTCGCCCCGTAGACGGCCGAACCGGCTACGAAGACGTCGGCGCCCGCCTCGGCGCACCGCTCGATCGTCGCGGCGGACACTCCGCCGTCGACCTGCAGCCAGAGCTCCAGACCGTGCTTTCCGATCAGCTCACGGGTGCGGCGGATCTTGGGCAGCATGATGTCCAGGAACGCCTGCCCCCCGAATCCCGGCTCAACCGTCATGATCAGCAGCATGTCGAGCTCGGGCAGCAGATCCTCGTACGGCTCGATCGGCGTCGCCGGCTTCAGGGCCATCGAGGCGCGGGCGCCCTTGGCGCGGATCTCGCGCGCGAGGCGGACGGGGGCGGCGGCGGCCTCCGCGTGGAAGGTGACGGACCCGGCCCCCGCTTCGACGTACTGCGGGGCCCAGCGATCGGGGTCCTCGATCATCAGATGGCAGTCCAACGGGGTGTCCGTCGCGCGCGCCAGCGACTCTACGACCGGAACCCCGAGGGTCAGGTTCGGGACGAAGTGGTTGTCCATGACGTCGACATGGAGCCAATCGGCGCCTTCGGCGGCCTTTGCCTCGTCGGCAAGGCGGGCGAAGTCCGCGGACAGGATGCTGGGGTTGATCTGCACGGCCATGCCCCAAGCGTGCCATGCCCCGGGCGCACGCTCCGCCACGGTCCGGCCCCATACCTGAGACCGATACCGAGCCGTGCCCGCCCGTGCCATTCTTGGCGGCTCGCAGGAGGGGCCGGCCTCGAACCGGTTCTCGGGGGAGCAAGCACCGCGCACGACGCAGCGGGGGACGCCATGGCGGACGAGCAGAGCACGGTGAGCACGACGCCCCAGCGCCGGGGGGTCGCGTGGTTGGTGTGCGGGCGGCGCAGCAAGTGGCTGGTGCTGCTGCTGTGGCTGGTGGTCATCGTGGGCACGGCGCCGCTCGCCCAGAAGCTCACCGACGCCCAGGGCAACGACGCGCAGTCGTGGCTGCCCGGCTCGGCGGAGTCCACCCAAGTCCTCGATCTGTCCAAGGACTTCAGGCCCGAGACCGTCCCCGCCGTGGTGATCTACGCGCGCGAGGGCGGGCTCACCGTCGCGGACCGGGCCCGGATCGCCAAGGACGTCGCCCAGATCAAGCAGCTGAGCGCCCACGGGGTGCGGGGTACGGAGACCCGCGGCCCGCTCTTCGACAAGCGGCCCGGGCCTTCGGCGGCCCAGATCTACGTGCCGATCACGATGGACGCGAAGGGCTGGCAACGGATCGCGCCCGCGGTGGACTCCATCCGGGACGAGACCGGTACGTCGGCGGACGGGCTGCGGATCCACATCACCGGGCCGGGAGGCACCTCGGCGGACTTCTCCAAGGCGTTCGAGGGCATCGACTCCACCCTCCTCCTGTCCGCCCTCGGCATCGTGGTCGTGACCCTGCTGTTCACGTACCGCAGCCCGTCCCTGCTGCTCGTACCGGTGCTGAGCGTGGTGGCGGCGCTGTTCACGGCGCAGGCGCTGATCTATCTCCTCGCCCGGCACGCGGGGCTCACCGTGAACGGGCAGAGCGCAGGCATCCTCACCGTCCTCGTGTTCGGCGCGGGGACGGACTACGCGCTGCTGCTCGTCGCCCGCTACCGCGAGGAGCTGCGCAGGCACGAGGACCGGCACGAGGCGATGGCGCTTGCCCTGCACCGGGCGGGCCCCGCGGTGCTCGCGTCGGGCGCGACGGTCGTCCTGAGCATGCTGGTCCTGCTGACGGCCGACATGAACTCGACGCGCGGCCTCGGCCCGGTCGCGGCGATCGGCGTGGCCATCGCGCTGCTCGCGATGCTGACGCTGTTCCCGGCCCTCCTGGTGATCTTCAGCCGCTGGCTGTTCTGGCCGGTGATCCCGCACGTCGGCTCGCCGGAACCCACCGAGCGGGGCGTGTGGGCGCGCACCGGGCGAAGGATCGCGCGCCGCCCGCGCCTGGTGTGGATCGCGACGGCGGCGGCGCTCGCGCTGCTCTCCCTCGGCCTGATCCAGCTGAGGGCGGAGGGCATCAGCAACGCCGACTCGTTCACCGACAAACCCGACTCGATCGTGGGACAGGAGATCTCCGCGGAGTACTTCCCCGCGGGCACCGGCGACCCTCTCGTCATCGTCGCGAACGAGGCGCGGGGCGGGCAGGTGCGGCGCGCGGTCGCCACGACGGAGGGCGTCGTACGCGGCAGCATCGGCGTACCACCGAACACCAGGCCCGTGGCGGACGGCCGGATCCTGTTCGAGGCGACGACGACGGCGCCGTCCGACAGCCGGGCCGCCAAGGACACGGTGGACCGGGTGCGGGCCGCGGTGCACGACGTGGACGGCGCGGAGGCGAAGGTGGGCGGCGGCACGGCGGCGCTGCTCGACATGGACCGGGCGACCACGCACGACAACAAGCTGGTGATCCCGCTGGTCCTCGTCGTCGTCCTGCTGATCCTCTGCCTGCTGCTCCGGGCCCTGGTGGCGCCCCTGCTGCTCATCGGGACGGTCGTGCTGTCCTTCGCTGCGGCCCTCGGCGTCAGCGCGCTGGCCTTCCGCCACCTCTTCGACTACGCGGGCGAGTCGACGGACTTCCCGCTGTTCGTCTTCGTCTTCCTGGTGGCGCTCGGCATCGACTACAACATCTTCCTCACGACCCGCATCCGTGAGGAGGCCGCACGCCAGGGCACCCGCCCCGGCGTCGTCACGGGCCTGGCCGCGACCGGCGCGGTGATCACGTCGGCGGGCCTGGTCCTCGCGGGCACCTTCGCGGCCCTCGGCACGCTCCCCATGGTCGCCTTCGCCGAGATCGGCTTCACGGTGGCGGTGGGCGTCCTCCTGGACACGTTCGTGGTGCGTTCGATCCTGGTGACGTCCTTGTTCCTGGACGTGGGGGCGAAGGTGTGGTGGCCGGGTGCGCTCTCGCGGGCCGAGCCGGAATACAGCCCGCCCGGCGCTTGAGGGCCGATCTTTCGAACCCCGCCGGCGACTGAGGCGCGGGGCCCGGGGCAGAGCCCCGCGACCTCAACCCCGGACGGCCGCAACACGATTCAGGCGGTACGCCGAATCAACGCCAAATACATCGCATCGGTCCCATGCAGATGCGGCCACAACTGCACATCCGGCCCCTCCCCCAGCGCCGGCACCCCCTCGAACAACGGCCGCGCGTCGACGAGTTCCGCTCCGGCGTCCCGCTTCAGCACGTCGTCCACGACCGCCCGCGTCTCCGCGAGATGCGGCGAGCACGTCGCGTACCCCACGACGCCGCCCACCCGCACGGACTCCAGCGCCTTGCGCAGCAGCCCCCGCTGGAGCGGACCGAACCCCTCCAGGTCCTCGGGACGCCGCCGCCACCGCGCCTCCGGACGCCGCCGCAGCGCACCGAGTCCCGTACAGGGGACGTCCATCAGGATCCGGTCGAACGTCCCGGGGCCCCACGGCGGCCGCGTCCCGTCCGCGGCGATCACCTGGTACGGGCCCGGGTTCCCGGCCAGCGCCTTCGCGACGAGCCCGGCCCGGTGCGGCTGCTTCTCGGCGGCGAGCAGCGTCGCGCCCCGCTCGCTCGCGAGCCCGGCCAGCATGGCCGCCTTGCCGCCGGGACCCGCGCACCCGTCGAGCCACTTCTCGTCGCGCCCCTCGATCGGAGTGTTCGCGAGTGCGATGGCGACCAGCTGGCTTCCCTCGTCCTGCACTCCGGCCCGCCCCGAGCGCACGATGTCGAACGAGCCCGGCTCGCCGCCCTCGGCGAGCCGCACGGCGTACGGCGACCAGCGCCCCGGAAGCCCCGACTCCTCGCCCACTTCGGCGAGTACGGCCTCGGCCGTGGTCCGCCCGGGACGCGCCACGAGCGTCACCTCGGGCCGCTCGTTGTCGGCCTCAAGGAGGTCCTCGATCCCGGCACGCCCGCCGCCCAGCGAGTCCCACAGGGCGGAAACGACCCATCGCGGATGCGAATGCACCACGGACAGATGGTCGTCGGGGTCCTCGTCGTACGGTGGCGCGACCCGCTCGACCCACGCGTCGAGATCGTGCTGCGAGACCTTCCGCAGTACCGCGTTGACGAACTTGGCCCGCCCGTCACCGAGCACGACCCGCGCCAGCTCGACCGACGCGGACACGGCGGCGTGCGTGGGGATGCGCGTGCCGAGCAGCTGGTGCACGCCGAGGTTGAGCACATCGAGAACCGGCGGGTCGACCTCCCGCAGCGGCCGGTCGATGCAGGCCGCCACGATCGCGTCGTACGTGCCCTGCCTGCGCAGCGTCCCGTACACGAGCTCGGTCGCGAGCGCGGCGTCCCGCCCGTCGAAGTCGCCCTTCTCGCGGGCCTTGCGCAGCAGCGGCGGCAGCACGAGGTTCGCGTACGCGTCCCGCTCGTCCACCGCGCGCAACGCCTCGAAGGCGAGGATGCGCACGGGGTCCTTCTTGGGACGGCGGTGGGGCTTGCCGGGCTTACGAGGGGGCCGGCCGGGCTGGTCGCTCAAAGGTGCTCCGCTGCTGGGATCGTACGGGCGCTACGCACGGGTCGTACGCCGGGATGAACCCTCCCAGGGTACGTCCCGGCCCCGACAGCGGTCCTCGTGGGCTCGTCCGCCCAAGAGGTGCGGGCTGGTCAGCCCAGGGTCTCCCCCTCGGCGATCCGGGTGCCCCGCGCCCAGTCCGCGGCGGCCATCGGCTTCTTGCCCTGGGCCTGCACCCAGAGCAGCTCGACGGCGTGCGAACCGGTGCCGACGTAGAGGTTCTTCTTGCCCGCGCTGATCTCTCCGGGCGCCAGGTCGGTGCGGTCGGGGGCGAGCACCGCCGTGCGCACCTTGAGCCGCTCGCCGCGGAACTCGGTCCAGGCACCCGGGGCGGGCGTGCAGCCGCGGACGACCCGGTCGACCCGGAGGGCGGGCGCGTTCCAGTCGATACGGGCGTCGTCCACGGTGATCTTCGGCGCGAGCGTGATGCCGTCGGCGGGCTGCGGCACGGCCTGCACGGTGCCGTCCTCGATCCCGTCCATCGTCGCGGCGAGCAGCCCGGCGCCCGCGAACGCGAGCCGGGTGAGCAGGTCGCCGCTGGTGTCGGTGGCACGGACCGCCTCGGTCACCGTCCCGTACACGGGCCCGGAGTCGAGCCCCTCCTCGATGAGGAACGTGGACGCGCCGGTGATCTCGTCGCCCGCCATCACCGCGTGCTGCACGGGCGCGGCGCCCCGCCACGCGGGCAGCAGCGAGAAGTGCAGATTGACCCAGCCGTGGGCGGGCACGTCGAGCGCGACCTTCGGGAGCAGCGCCCCGTACGCGACGACCGGGCAGCAGTCGGGCGCGATCTCGCGCAGCCGCGCCAGGAACTCCTCGTCGCGCGGCTTGGCAGGCTTGAGCACCTCGATGCCGGCCTCCTCGGCCCGCTGGGCGACCGGGCTCGCGACCAGGCGACGGCCGCGCCCCGCCGGTGCGTCGGGCCGGGTGACGACCGCGGCGACCTCGTGCCGGTCGGAGGCGATCAGGGCGTCCAGGGCGGGAACGGCGACCTCGGGGGTGCCTGCGAAGACGAGCTTCATCGGTGGCGTACAGCCTCTCGGGGCAGGGTCACGGGCAGCGCACCAGTCTATGGGCGCCGTCCGGCGGGCGCGTACGGGGCGCACGCCATGACGTGCGCCCCTCGCATATGCGGATACGCCCGAACAGCGTGACCCGACACCGAATGGCGCGTTGGTCAAGAAAGAGTTGACCAGTCATGGGCCGCAATCAGTCATCCGTCATCGCTCACTCGTCTTCGTCGGTGTCGCCTGACGCGAGCGTGGCCCGATCCTTTTTCATCGCCGGTTCGAGAGGCTTGTTCATGGCCGACCACGCAACCCACGACGCCCAGGCACGGGCCAGCCTGCATCTTCTTGTGCGGGACATCGAGCGGGTCCGCCGTCAGGTGGACGCACTGCGCACCCTCACCGCACAGCTGGGCAACGTCTACCGCCCGCGCCGCTCCGGCCCCTCCGCGGGGTTCGTCGTCTACGGGAGGGCGCCCGCCCCCACCGTCCGTCTCGCCCAGGAACTGCGCGACAGCGTCGAGACATTGGTCACCGCAGCCGTGGACTTCGACCGTTCGCTGGGGTTCTCGTGGGACGCGGTGGGCTCCGCGCTCGGCGTCACCAAGCAGGCGGTCCACCGCCGCTACGGGGCCCGCAGGGCGGTCACCCAGGCGGCGGCCGAGGCCGAGCGCGGGGCGGAGGCCCCGGCGTCACCCGCGGCCGCGGTGCCGTCCTCGGCGGGGGCCGCGCGCCCCACCGTGCCGATGGGAGCGGGCCCGTTGGTACCCGCCGCCCGTGCGCTGCCCACCCAGCCGACCGCGGTCACCACGGGCCTGCGCGACGACTCGCGCCCCAGCGCCTTCCCCGGCCCGCGCCACGGCTGAGCCACCGCGTCACATACCTCTGCCTCCCCGTCCGCGACCTGGCGCACGGGGAGGCAGAAGTGTGTGGCAAAGCGTGTCCACTGTGTCCGCTCACCCGATGTCGAGCGGGTCCACCCGGACCCGGACCGGCTCCCCGGCCCCCCGGGCCATCCGCGCCGCCTGCGCCTGCTTCAGGGCATGGGCGAGCACGGAGCCGCTCCCCGGCGGCACCCGCACGAGGATCCGCTCCCATTCCTCCCCGGCCATGGGGTATCCCCTGCTCGAAGAGCTTGGGGGAGGCCCCCCGCCCCGCCGCGCGCCACCCGGTATCGCCGAAGGCACCGGCACAGGACCCAACACCTCCGCGTCCCCCGGCAGTTCCACCGCCGCCATGAACCCGGCGACGGCCTCCGCCGTCCCCGTGACCGCCGCCATCCGCGACACCGGCGGGAACCCGAGCTCCGCCCGGTCCGCGAGCTCCCGCACCGCGTGCCCCACCGGATCCCACCGCACCAGCGCCTGCACGGGCCGCAACGTGGGCTCCGCGACCACGACCACCGCGCCTCCCACCTCCTGCGGCCGCACCAGCGCGGACGCCGCGATCCACCGCCGCAGCGCCTCCTCCCCCGCCCGCAGATCGGCCCGCCCCAGCATCGCCCACCCGTCGAGCAGCAGCGCCGCCGCGTACCCGCCCTCGGCGACCGGCTCGGCCCCCGGCGTACTCACCACCAGCGCGGGCGTGCCCGGCACCGTGTCGAGCACCTGCTCCCGCCCCGACGTCCGCACCGGCACCGTGGAGAACGCCCGCCCCAACTCCTCGGCGGTACGCCGCGCCCCGACGACCTGCGCCCGCAACCGGGTCCCCCCGCACTCGGCGCACTGCCAGCGCCCTTCCTCGCGCCCGCACCAGCCGCACGCGAGCACCCCGGTCGCCTCCCGCGCCTCCAACGGCCCCGCGCACTGCCGGCACCGGGCGGGCTCACGACACCGCTGACACGCGAGCCGCGGCACGTACCCCCGCCTCGGCACCTGCACCAGCACGGGCCCCTCGCGCAGCGCGGTCCGCGCCACCTCCCACGCGAGACTCGGCAGCCGGGCGGCCCGCGCCGCCTCGTCGCGCGCCACGTCCCGGTCCCCCACCGTGCGTACGAGCGGAGCGACCCGTCGTACGACGTCGCGCGGGGCGCTCACGGCGGCCGCCCACCCGCTGCGCACGAGCTGTGCGGCCTCGACGGTGCAGCTCCAACTCCCCAGCAGGAACGCGCACTTGTCCCGCGTCGCCCGCAGTTCCAGGACCTCCCGTACGTGCGGGAACGGAGCGTGGTCGTCGCTGTGGTGCTGGTCCCCGTCCTCCCAGACCACCACGAGCCCGAGATCGCGCACGGGCGCGAACATGGCCGCCCGGGTCCCCACGACGGCCCGCACGGCCCCCCGCCGCACGGCAAGCCACTCGGAGTACCGCCGCTGCTGACCGGCATCGGCCGTCAGCAACGCATGCTGCCCCTCCCCCAACTCCTCCCGCAGCGCGGCGTCGACGCGCGCCGCGAGCCGCACCGTCGGCACCACGACCAGGGCGCCCCGCCCCGAAGCGAGCGTCGCCCGCACGGCCCCCGCGATCTCGCCGGCCCACTCGGGCCCGGGCAGCGCCGTCCACACCGCGCGGGGCGCGCCGCCCGCCGCCAGCGAGGCCACGAAATCGGCCCCCCGCTCGTACCGCTCCCAGGAACCGGCCTCGGGAGCCCCCGGCGGCGCGGGCGGCGCGGGAAACTCCCGGGCCTCGGCCTTGGCATGACGCGGCGGAATCGCCAGCTGCAACACATCGGCAAGGCTTCCGGCGTACCGATCGGCGACGGCCCGGGTCAGCCCGAGCAGTTCCGCGTCGAGCACGCGCTCGGGCGACACGACCTGCGCGAGCGCGGCGAGCGGCCCCTGATACTCGGCCTCGGCGACCCGCTCGACGAGAAACCCGTCGATGAGGCCGCCGCCTTCGCGCCGCCCGTCCCGCACGTTCCGGTTCCCCGCACCGAAGCGCACCCGCACCCGCACGCCCGGCTGCGCGGCGGCGTCCAGCTCCTTCGGCACCGCGTACTCGAAGTACCGGTCGAGGTGCAGCACGCCCTTGTCCACGAGCACGCGCGCCACCGGAAGCTCCTCCGCCAACGCCGCCCCCCGCCACGTCCGCGGCTTCGCCTTCGGCACCTTGGCAGCCCGCACGCTCTCCCGGATCAACGCAAGCTGCTCCGGCTCCCCGCCCTCGTCGCCCCTGTCGTTCTCGCTGCTCACACGTGCATTCCTACCAGAGGGCACTGACACGGGGCCCGGTCGGCGAAGGCCCGCGAACGCCGCAGGGCCCGGCCCTCCCGAAGGAGAACCGGGCCCTACGGGCCGATCAGTGGCTCGGGGCCTACAGGCCCGCGGCCTTGCGCAGCGCGTCCACGCGGTCCGTCTTCTCCCACGTGAAGTCGGGCAGCGCGCGCCCGAAGTGGCCGTAGGCGGCCGTCTGGGAGTAGATCGGGCGGAGCAGGTCGAGGTCGCGGATGATCGCGGCCGGACGGAGGTCGAAGACCTCGGAGATCGCGGCCTCGATCTTGTCCGTGTCGACCGTGGCCGTACCGAAGGTCTCCACGAAGAGACCGACCGGCTCGGCCTTGCCGATCGCGTACGCGACCTGGACCTCGCAGCGCGCGGCGAGACCCGCGGCCACGACGTTCTTGGCGACCCAGCGCATCGCGTACGCGGCCGAGCGGTCGACCTTGGACGGGTCCTTGCCGGAGAAGGCGCCGCCGCCGTGCCGGGCGTAGCCGCCGTACGTGTCGATGATGATCTTGCGGCCGGTCAGACCGGCGTCGCCCATCGGGCCGCCGATCTCGAAGCGGCCGGTCGGGTTGACCAGCAGGCGGTAGCTCTCGGTCTCCAGCTTGATGCCGTCGTCGAGCAGCGCCTTCAGCTCCGGCTCCACCACGAACTCGCGGATGTCGGGGGCGAGCAGGGAGTCCAGGTCGATGTCGCTCGCGTGCTGCGAGGAGACCACGACCGTGTCCAGGCGGACCGCCTTGTCGCCGTCGTACTCGATGGTGACCTGGGTCTTGCCGTCGGGGCGCAGGTAGGGGATCGTCCCGTTCTTGCGCACCTCGGACAGGCGGCGCGAGAGGCGGTGCGCGAGGTGGATCGGGAGCGGCATGAGCTCCGGCGTCTCGTCGCACGCGTAGCCGAACATCAGGCCCTGGTCGCCCGCGCCCTGCTTGTCGAGCTCGTCCTCGTCACCCTCGACGCGCTTCTCGTACGCCGTGTCGACGCCCTGCGCGATGTCGGGCGACTGCGAGCCGATGGAGACCGAGACGCCGCAGGAAGCGCCGTCGAAGCCCTTCTTCGACGAGTCGTAGCCGATCTCGAGGATCTTGTCGCGCACGAGCTGCGCGATCGGCGCGTACGCCTTCGTGGTCACCTCGCCCGCGACGTGCACGAGGCCGGTGGTGATCAGCGTCTCGACGGCGACGCGGGACGAGGGGTCCTCGCGGAGCAGCGCGTCGAGAATGGTGTCGCTGATCTGGTCAGCGATCTTGTCGGGGTGACCCTCGGTCACGGACTCCGAGGTGAACAGGCGACGGGACACAACGCTCCCTGTGGTTGCAGCGGCTGCTGGCTGATCATTTGCCGGTTGGTGCGGGGGGCTGCGCCCGGCACCGTCCGGGAACAGTTTATCGGTCGTACTCGTCCGCCGGTCCACGTGTCTCGCCCAATGGGAGGGCTGTGACCTGCGACACCGCATTCTGCGATACGACGATCGGTCTTCGGAAGGGTACTGCTCGCCCGAAAATGGCGTGTTTTCCGGGTTTCCCTGCGTCAAACGCGTCGGATGTGAATTTCACGTACCGGTGAGATTCCGCGCGTGTTCGACCAAGGTTCAGCCCGCCGCCGCGGGAGTGAGCCGCCGCGCCGTCTCGTCCCAGATGCGGTCGGCGAGCGCCTCCTTCGGGCCGTACGGGACCTGCGTCTCGCCACCGTCGGCGCCCAGGATCACGGCCTCGTTCTCCTCGGAGCCGAAGGTCTTGCGCTCCCCCACCTCGTTGACGACGAGCAGGTCGCAGCCCTTGCGGGCGAGCTTGGCGCGACCGTTGGCGAGGACGTCGTCGGTCTCCGCGGCGAAGCCGACGACGACCTGCCCCGGGCGGGCCCGGTCGGCGGACAGCTCGGCGAGGATGTCCGGGTTGCGCACCAGGGCGATCGGCGCGGGCTCCTCGCCGTCCTTCTTCTTGATCTTCCCGGTGGCGTAGACCTCGGGGCGGAAATCGGCGACGGCCGCGGCCATCACGACCGCGTCGGCGTCGGCGGCCGCCTTGAGGGCCGCCTCGCGCAGCTGCACGGCCGTCCCCACGCGCACGACGTCGACGCCCGCCGGGTCCGGCAGGTCGGCGTTCGCGGAGAGCAGCGTGACGCGGGCGCCGCGGGCCGCCGCCGTGCGGGCGAGTGCGTAGCCCTGCTTTCCGGAGGAGCGGTTGCCGAGGAAGCGGACCGGGTCGAGGGGCTCGCGGGTGCCGCCGGCGCTGACGACCACGTGGCGCCCGGCGAGGTCCTGCGGTGCATCGCCGCGGGCGAGCACCCGGCGTGCGTACTCGAAGATCTCCGCCGGGTCGGGGAAGCGGCCCTTGCCGGTGTCGACGCCCGTGAGGCGGCCGACCGCGGGCTCGATGACGAGGGCGCCGCGGCGGCGCAGTGTGGCGACGTTCTCCTGGGTGGCCGGATGCTCCCACATCTCGGTGTGCATCGCGGGGGCGAAGACGACCGGACATCGGGCGGTGAGGAGCGTGTTCGTGAGGAGGTCGTCGGCGAGTCCGTGGGCCGCCTTGGCGAGCATGTCGGCGGTGGCCGGGGCGACGATCACCAGGTCCGCGTGCTGGCCGATGCGTACGTGGGGCACCTCGTGGACCGAGTCCCAGACCTCGGTCGAGACCGGATGGCCGGAGAGCGCCGACCAGGTCGCGGCGCCGACGAAGTGCAGAGCCGATTCGGTCGGCACGACGCGTACGTCGTGGCCGGACTCCGTCAGCCGTCGCAGCAGTTCACACGCCTTGTAGGCGGCGATTCCGCCGCTGACCCCCAGTACGACCTTCGGCTTCGACGACACCGGTTCTCCCCTGACTTCGCTGCGTACGAGGAAACGTACGACTCCATGACACACCACAGGCCCGACAGCTGCGCTGCCGGGCCTGAAGTACCGAGACTACGAGCGTTACTGAGCCGGGCCCTCGATGGCCTCGGACGTCAGCAGACCCGCATTGATCTCACGAAGGGCGATCGAGAGCGGCTTCTCGTGGACGTGCGTGTCCACCAGCGGGCCGACGTACTCGAGCAGGCCCTCACCGAGCTGCGAGTAGTACGCGTTGATCTGACGCGCGCGCTTGGCGGCGTAGATGACCAGGCTGTACTTCGAGTCGGTGGCCTCGAGGAGCTCATCAATCGGCGGGTTGATGATGCCCTCGGGCGCGGTGATGGTAGAGGACACTCTCTGCCTTCCGATGGGGTAAAGACTGCTGAAGATCAAACAACTTTCATCAAGGCTAGCAGCTCAGCGGCCACACCCTCGACGGAGGTGTTGACAAGTGTGGTGTCGAACTCCGCCTCGGCGGCGAGCTCCACCTTGGCGGCCGCGAGGCGGCGCTCGATGACCTCCGGCGCCTCCGTACCTCGCCCGGTGAGCCGGCGGACCAGCTCTTCCCAGCTCGGAGGGGCCAGAAAGACCAGCTGCGCCTCGGGCATCGACTCCCGGACCAGGCGAGCACCCTGGAGGTCGATCTCCAGCAGCACCGGCTCCCCCGCCTCCAGGCGGTCGAGCACGGCTCCGCGCGGGGTGCCGTAGCGGTTCCCCGCGAACTCGGCCCACTCGAGGAGCTCACCGTTGGCGATCAGCTTGTCCATTTCCTCGTCGGTGACGAAGAAGTACTGGACACCGTGCTGCTCACCGGGGCGCGGCTTGCGGGTCGTGGCCGACACCGAGAGCCAGACCTCGGGGTGTTCCTTGCGCATATGGGCGACAACCGTGCTCTTGCCGACCCCCGAGGGGCCGGAGAGCACGGTCAGCCGCGGACGTTCACTCATGCAGCGATTATTCCAGTTGTTCCGGAGTGCCCGGACCAGCCCCGGGAATCAGCCCGGGGAGGTCGCGGCCACTCAGGCTCCGGTGCTGCCGAACTCGCGCTCCAGGGAGGCGATCTGGTTGGAACCGAGACCGCGCACCCGGCGGGATTCGGAGATCCCGAGCCGCTCCATGATCTGCTTGGCGCGGACCTTGCCCACGCCCGGCAGGGACTCGAGGAGGGCGGAGACCTTCATCTTGCCGATGACGTCGTTCTCCTGGCCCTGCTTGATGACCTCGTGGAGGGAGGCGCCGGAGTGCTTGAGTCGATTCTTGACCTCGGCCCGCTCCCGGCGAGCCGCGGCGGCCTTTTCGAGCGCGGCTGCGCGCTGTTCAGGGGTAAGGGGCGGAAGAGCCACGCCTACGTCACCTCGGATGTCGAACTGTCGGATACGGACCGGTGAGGAACCTAGTCGCCCCACACCTGGGGAGCAACGAACAACCCGCTGGCGTGCAGTTGACCGTTGACTCTCGACGGAGACTAGCGGGCATGGCCGCCAGAGTCAGCGAGAACAGACGAAAAGTCCTGGTCAGCCTCTGTCGAGCCGTACATTCTGGACAAATCGACCACTAAACAGGACAGGATTCGGACGCAAAACCCAAGGTCGGCACGGAGTGCCACCCTTAAACCTCACCCCGAACCCTCTCCGAACCCCGGCGTCAGGCCCCCGCGACGGCCTCGCGCACCTCGTCCGCGAACCGCACGGAGGCGTCCCGAAGGGCGGCGACCGAAGGACCCGCCCTGAGAACTCCACGGCTCACATTCGGTACGACGTTGCGCACGGCGGAACCGAAGACCGAGGGGAGGTCGGCGGCGGTGGCACCCTGCGCCCCGATGCCGGGGGCGAGGAGCGGGCCGTTGATGTCCAGCTCGTAGGAGGACAGATCGCCGAGCGTCGCGCCGACGACCGCGCCGAAGGAGCCCATGGGCGTCTCGCCCGCGTTCTCCTCGGCGAGGTGCCCGAGCATCGTCGCGCCCACGTTGCGGCCGTCGGCGCGCACCGCGTGCTGCACCTCGCCGCCTTCGGGGTTCGACGTGAGCGCGAGCACGAAGAGTCCTGCCCCGGACTCGCGGGCCAGGTCGAGGGCCGGCTTCAGGGACCCGTAACCCAGGTACGGCGAGACGGTCAGGGCATCCACGAACAGCGGGGAGTCCTCGCGCAGGTACGTCTCCGCGTACGCGGCCATGGTGGAGCCGATGTCGCCGCGCTTGGCGTCCATGACGACGAGGGTCCCGGCGGCGCGCAGGTCCGCGACGGCCCGCTCCAGGACGGCGACGCCGCGCGAGCCGAACCGCTCGAAGAACGCCATCTGCGGCTTCACCACGGCGACCGTGTCGGCCATGGCCTCGACGCACGCGCGCGTGAAGGCCTCCAGGCCCGCGACGTCGTCGGTCAGGCCCCAGGAGGACAGCAGGGCGGCGTGCGGGTCGATGCCGACGCACAGCGGGCCGCGCTCGTCCATGACGCGGCGCAGGCGTGCGCCGAAGGGCTCAAGGGCGGTCATGCGGAAACCTTCCTCACATCGGCGCCGATCGCGTCGGCGAGCGTGGCGTACGGGGAGTCGCGCAGGCGGGCGGCGAGGCCCTTGTGGATCGCGCGGGCGTAGCAGGGGCCCTCGTAGATGAAGGCCGAGTAGCCCTGGACGAGGGTGGCACCGGCGAGGATGCGCTGCCAGGCGTCCTCGGCGTTCTCGATGCCGCCGACGCCCACGAGCGTGATCCGGTCGCCCACGCGCGCGTAGAGGCGGCTCAGGACCTCCAGGGAGCGCTCCTTGAGGGGCGCGCCCGACAGGCCGCCGGTCTCGTTCACGACGTCGCCCCGGGTGGCGAGGCCCTCGCGGGTGATCGTCGTGTTGGTGGCGATGATGCCGTCGAGGCCGAGCTCCACGGCCAGGTCGGCGACCGCGTCGACGTCCTCGTCCGCGAGGTCGGGCGCGATCTTCACGAGGAGCGGGACGCGACGCGACTTCACGGTGCGGTCCGCGGCCTCGCGCACGGCGCTCAGGAGCGGCCGCAGCGACTCCGTGGCCTGGAGGTTGCGCAGGCCCGGCGTGTTCGGCGAGGACACGTTCACGACGAGGTAGTCGGCGAACGCGGCGAGCCGCTCGGTGGACTTCACGTAGTCGGCCGCAGCGTCGGCCTCCGGCACGACCTTGGTCTTGCCGATGTTCACGCCGACCGTGGTCTTGAAGACCGGGTTGCGGGAGGCCAGGCGGGCCGCCACGGCGAGCGAGCCCTCGTTGTTGAAGCCCATGCGGTTGATGAGCGCGCGGTCCTGCACGAGGCGGAAGAGGCGCTTCTTGGGGTTGCCGGGCTGGGCCTCCCCGGTGACGGTGCCGATCTCGACGTGGTCGAAGCCGAGCATCGACATGCCGTCGATCGCGACGGCGTTCTTGTCGAAGCCGGCGGCGAGGCCGAAGGGGCCGTGCATGCGCAGGCCCAGTGCCTCCGTACGCAGCTCCTTGTAGCGCGGCGCGAAGTACGCCGCTACGAAGGTGCGCAGAACGGGCGTGCGGGCCGCGAGGCGGATCCAGCGGAAGGCCAGGTAGTGGGCCTTCTCCGGGTCCATGTGCTTGAAGACGAGGTTGAAGAACAGCTTGTACATGCTGGAAGTCCTATAGGTCCTCATGAGGCGGTGGCCTCATGAAGAGGGGGACACCGGTGTGGTGTCCCCCTCTTGGGCTGCTGGATCCTTAAGCGCGGGACGCCGTCAGGTGCTCCGCGTGTTCCTGCAGGGAGCGCACGCCCACGTCTCCGTGGCCCAGCGCCTCGATGCCCTGGACGGCCGCCGCGAGCGCCTGGACCGTGGTCAGGCACGGCACGGAGCGGGAGACCGCCGCCGTACGGATGTCGTAGCCGTCGAGGCGGCCGCCGGTGCCGTACGGGGTGTTGACGATCAGGTCGACGTCGCCGTCGTGGATCAGCTGGACGATCGTCTTCTCGCCGTTCGGGCCCTCACCCTCGGACTGCTTGCGCACGATCGTGGCGTTGATGCCGTTGCGCTTGAGGACCTCGGCGGTGCCGGAGGTGGCGAGCAGCTCGAAGCCGTGGGCGACCAGCTCGCGCGCCGGGAAGATCATCGAGCGCTTGTCGCGGTTGGCGACGGAGATGAACGCCTTGCCCTTCGTCGGCAGCGGACCGTAGGCGCCCGCCTGCGACTTGGCGTAGGCGGTGCCGAAGACGGAGTCGATGCCCATGACCTCGCCGGTGGAGCGCATCTCCGGGCCGAGGACCGTGTCGACGCCGCGGCCGTGGATGTCGCGGAAGCGCGACCACGGCATGACGGCCTCCTTGACGGAGATCGGCGCGTCCATCGGCAGCGTGCCGCCGTCACCGGTCTTCGGGAGCAGGCCCTCGGCGCGCAGCTCGGCGACGGTGGCGCCCAGCGAGATGCGGGCGGCGGCCTTCGCGAGCGGCACCGCGGTCGCCTTCGAGGTGAAGGGGACCGTGCGGGACGCGCGCGGGTTGGCCTCCAGGACGTAGAGGATGTCCCCGGCCATGGCGAACTGGATGTTGATCAGGCCGCGCACGCCGACGCCCTTGGCGATGCCCTCGGTCGAGGCGCGCAGGCGCTTGATGTCGTGGCCGCCGAGCGTGATCGGGGGCAGGGCGCACGCCGAGTCGCCGGAGTGGATGCCGGCCTCCTCGATGTGCTCCATGACGCCGCCGAGGTAGAGCTCCTCGCCGTCGTAGAGCGCGTCGACGTCGATCTCGATGGCGTCGTCGAGGAAGCGGTCGACGAGGACCGGCCGCGAGGGGCTGATCTCCGTCGACTCCTCGATGTACGAGGACAAGCGCTCCTCGTCGTAGACGATCTCCATGCCGCGGCCGCCGAGCACGTAGGACGGGCGGACGAGGACCGGGTAGCCGATCTCGTCGGCGATCGTCTTCGCCTCCGCGAACGTGGTGGCGGTGCCGTGCTTGGGCGCGGGAAGACCGGCCTCGGCGAGCACGCGCCCGAAGGCGCCGCGGTCCTCGGCGGCGTGGATCGCCTCCGGGGGCGTGCCGACGACGGGCACGCCGTTGTCCTTGAGCGCCTGCGCGAGGCCCAGCGGGGTCTGGCCGCCGAGCTGCACGATGACGCCCGCGATCGGGCCCGCGAGGGACTCCGCGTGGACGATCTCCAGGACGTCCTCGAGGGTCAGCGGCTCGAAGTAGAGGCGGTCGGACGTGTCGTAGTCCGTGGAGACCGTCTCCGGGTTGCAGTTGACCATCACGGTCTCGTAGCCGGCGTCGCTGAGCGCGAAGGAGGCGTGGACGCAGGAGTAGTCGAACTCGATGCCCTGGCCGATGCGGTTCGGGCCGGAGCCGAGGATGATCACGGCGGGCTTCTCGCGCGGCGCGACCTCGGACTCCTCGTCGTACGAGGAGTAGAAGTACGGCGTCTTGGCGGCGAACTCGGCGGCGCAGGTGTCGACCGTCTTGTAGACCGGGCGGACGCCCAGGGCGTGCCTGACCTCGCGGACGACGTCCTGGCGCAGGCCGCGGATCTCGGCGATCTGGCGGTCGGAGAAGCCGTGCCGCTTGGCCCCGGCGATCAGGTCCTTCGTCAGCTCGGGGGCCGCGGCGAGCTCGTCGGCGACCTCCTTGATGAGGAAGAGCTGGTCGACGAACCACGGGTCGATCTTCGTGTAGTCGAAGATCTCCTGCGGCGTGGCGCCGGCCCGGATCGCCTCCATGACGGTGTTGATGCGCCCGTCGGTCGGGCGGACCGAGGCCTCCAGGAGCTCCTGCTTGTCGCCGGTCTCGCCGACGAAGGAGAACTGCGAGCCCGCCTTCTCCAGCGAGCGCAGCGCCTTCTGGAACGCCTCGGTGAAGTTGCGGCCGATGGCCATGGCCTCGCCGACCGACTTCATGGTCGTGGTCAGCGTGGAGTCGGCGCTCGGGAACTTCTCGAAGGCGAAGCGCGGGGCCTTCACGACGACGTAGTCGAGCGTCGGCTCGAAGGACGCGGGGGTCTTCTCGGTGATGTCGTTCGGGATCTCGTCCAGCGTGTAGCCGACGGCCAGCTTGGCGGCGATCTTCGCGATCGGGAAGCCGGTGGCCTTGGATGCGAGGGCCGAGGACCGGGAGACGCGCGGGTTCATCTCGATGACGATGACGCGGCCGTCTTCGGGGTTGATCGCGAACTGGATGTTGCAGCCGCCGGTGTCGACGCCGACCTCGCGGATGATCGCGATGCCGATGTCGCGCAGCCGCTGGTACTCGCGGTCGGTGAGGGTCATCGACGGGGCGACGGTGATCGAGTCACCGGTGTGCACGCCCATCGGGTCGAAGTTCTCGATGGAGCAGACGACCACGACGTTGTCGTTCTTGTCGCGCATCAGCTCCAGCTCGTACTCCTTCCAGCCGAGGATGGACTCCTCCAGGAGCACCTCGGTGGTCGGGGAGAGCGTGAGGCCCTGACCGGCGATGCGGCGCAGCTCCTCCTCGTCGTGCGCGAAGCCGGAGCCCGCGCCGCCCATGGTGAAGGAGGGGCGGACGACGACGGGGTAGCCGCCGAGCTCCTCGACGCCCTTCATGACGTCGTCCATGGAGTGGCAGATGTACGAGCGGGCGGACTCGCCGTGCCCGATCTTCCGCTTGACCTCCTCCACGACCTCCTTGAAGAGGTCGCGGTCCTCACCCTTGTTGATCGCCTCGACGTTGGCGCCGATCAGCTCGACGCCGTACTTCTCGAGGACGCCCTGGTCGTGCATCGAGATCGCGGTGTTGAGCGCGGTCTGGCCGCCGAGGGTGGGCAGGAGCGCGTCGGGGCGCTCCTTGGCGATGATCTTCTCGACGAACTCGGGGGTGATCGGCTCGACGTACGTGGCGTCGGCGATCTCCGGGTCGGTCATGATCGTCGCCGGGTTGGAGTTGACCAGGATGACCCGCAGGCCCTCCTTCTTCAGCACCCGGCAGGCCTGGGTGCCGGAGTAGTCGAACTCCGCGGCCTGGCCGATGACGATCGGGCCCGAGCCGATGACGAGGACGGACTTCAGGTCGTTGCGCTTAGGCACGGGCGGACTCCATCAGAGACACGAAGCGGTCGAACAGGTACGCGGCGTCGTGCGGACCGGCCGCCGCTTCGGGGTGGTACTGGACGGAGAAGCCCGGCTGGTCGAGCAGCTGGAGCCCCTCCACGACGTTGTCGTTGAGGCACACGTGGGAGACCTCGGCGCGGCCGAACTTGGTGTCGCTCACCTTGTCGAGCGGCGCCTCCACGGCGAAGCCGTGGTTGTGGGCGGTGACCTCGACCTTGCCGGTGGTGCGGTCCTGCACCGGCTGGTTGATGCCGCGGTGGCCGTACCTCAGCTTGAACGTGCCAAAGCCGAGCGCGCGGCCGAGGATCTGGTTGCCGAAGCAGATGCCGAACAGCGGCGTCCTGCGCTCCAGGACGGCGGTCATCAGCGCGACCGGGCCCTCGGCGGTGGCCGGGTCGCCCGGGCCGTTGGAGAAGAACACGCCGTCGGGATTCACGGCGTACACGTCCTCAGGGGTCGCGGTGGCCGGCAGGACGTGCACCTCGATGCCGCGCTCGGCCATGCGGTGCGGGGTCATGCCCTTGATGCCGAGGTCGATGGCGGCGACGGTGAACTTCTTGGTGCCGACCGCGGGGACGACGTAGGCCTCCTTGGTGGCGACCTCCTCGTACAGGCTCAGGCCCTTCATCGCGGGCTGCGCCTGGACGCGGGAGACGAGCTCGGCGTCGGCCGGGAGCGTCTCGCCGGAGAAGATGCCGGAGCGCATGGAGCCGCGCTCGCGCAGGTGGCGGGTGAGGGCGCGGGTGTCGATGCCGGAGATGCCGACGATGTCCTGCGCGACCAGCTCGTCGTCCAGGCTGCGCTTGGCGCGCCAGTTGGACGGCACGCGCGCGGGGTCGCGCACGACGTAGCCGGAGACCCAGATGCGCTTCGACTCGTCGTCCTCGTCGTTCCAGCCCGTGTTGCCGATCTGCGGGGCGGTCGCGACCACGATCTGGCGGTCGTACGACGGGTCGGTGAGGGTCTCCTGGTAGCCGGTCATGCCGGTGGAGAACACGGCCTCGCCGAAGGTCTCCCCCACGGCCCCGTAGGCGCGGCCGCGGAACACCCGGCCGTCCTCCAGGACGAGCACGGCGGGAACCTTCTCAGTTCCCCTGGTGGAGGTGGTCATCGTGCGGTGCCTTCCGTCGTTGCCTGCGGGATGTTCTTGTTGATCATGTCGTTCAGGGTGGTGACCCACTCCGCCTGCTCGGCGGCGTGGTCGGAGCGGAATCCGGAGTCGATCAGCTTGTCGCCGTGCGCCCAGGTGACGATGAGCATGCCGCCCTCGGTGAGGACCTTGCCCGCGATGCCCTTGTCGAGCCGGGCCTCGCGCAGCGCCCCCACCGGGACGAAGAAGTCGCTCGCTCCGGGGCGTACGGCGGTCAGACCCTCGTCGGTGAGCGTCAGCTCGACGCGACTGCGGGTGCCGAGGCCGTGCGCCACGATGCGGTCGAGCCACTGCCCGGCGCTGGTGGAGCCGTGGTACCGGCCGCTCAGCTCCAGTTTCGCCGGGCCCTGCTCCGAAGGCGCGCTGGGCAGCTCCGGCAGGTCGCCCTGGAGGGTGCCGCGCCACTTCCAGCCCTGGCGCATCAGCCAGTAGACGAGCGCGATGAAGAGCAGCAGGCCGACGATCCAGCCGATGCGGTTCGGCCAGTCGGTCACCTCCGCCGACTTCTGTTCGGCGGCGAGGACGGCGAGTGGTTGCAGAGGTGTCACGCGAGCTTCCCGTCGGCGAGGGTGGCCTTGCCCCGCAGCCAGGTGTGGGTGACGCGCCCCGGCAGCTCACGGCCCTCGTAGGGGGTGTTGCGGCTGCGGGAGGCGAAGCCCGCGGGGTCCACGTCACCACGGTAGTCGGCGTCGACGAGAACGAGGTTCGCGGGCTCACCTGCCGAGACGGGACGTCCGTGGCCCTTGGCCTGTCCGATCTCGGCGGGCTTGACGGACATCCGGTCGGCGACCCCGGCCCAGCTCAGCAGGCCCGTCTCGACCATCGTCTGCTGCACCACGCTGAGCGCGGTCTCCAGGCCGACCATGCCCATGGCGGCGGCGGCCCACTCGCAGTCCTTGTCCTCGTGCGGGTGCGGGGCGTGGTCGGTGGCGACGATGTCGATCGTGCCGTCGGCCAGCGCCTCGCGCAGCGCCATGACGTCCTTCTCGGTGCGCAGCGGCGGGTTGACCTTGTACACCGGGTTGTACGAGCGCACCATCTCGTCGGTGAGGAGCAGGTGGTGCGGGGTGACCTCGGCGGTGACGTCGATGCCGCGGGACTTGGCCCAGCGGATGATCTCGACGGAGCCGGCGGTCGACAGGTGGCAGATGTGCACGCGGGAGCCGACGTGCTCGGCGAGCAGGACATCCCGGGCGATGATCGATTCTTCGGCCACCGCGGGCCAGCCGCCGAGACCCAGCTCGGCGGAGACGGTGCCCTCGTTCATCTGGGCGCCCTCGGTGAGGCGGGGCTCCTGGGCGTGCTGCGCGACGACGCCGCCGAAGGCCTTCACGTACTCCAGGGCGCGACGCATGATCACGGCGTCGTGGACGCACTTGCCGTCGTCGGAGAAGACGGTGACGCCTGCGGCGGACTCGTGCATCGCGCCGAGCTCGGCGAGCTTGACGCCCTCCAGGCCGACGGTGACGGCGCCGATGGGCTGCACGTCGCAGTAGCCGTGCTCCTGGCCGAGCCGGTAGACCTGCTCGACGACGCCCGCGGTGTCGGCGACCGGGAACGTGTTGGCCATGGCGAACACGTTCGTGTAGCCACCGGAAGCCGCGGCCTGGGTGCCGGTCAGGACGGTCTCGGAGTCCTCGCGGCCGGGCTCGCGCAGGTGGGTGTGCAGGTCGACGAGGCCCGGCAGAAGGACCTTGCCCTCGGCCTCGACGACGGTCTCGACGCCCTCGGCGGACAGTCCGCTGCCGACCTCGGCGATCACGCCGCCGTCGATCAGGACGTCCTGCGGCTCGCCGCCGAGCACCTTCGCACCACGGATAAGGGTCTTGCTCATGATTACTTCGTCTCCTCGGTACGAGAGTGGCTGACGGCGGGCTCGTTGCCGCCAAGCAGCAGGTACAGAACGGCCATCCGCGTGTGCACGCCGTTGGCGACCTGCTCGATGACCGTGCAGCGGTCGGAGTCGGCGACCTCGGCGGTGATCTCCATGCCGCGGACCATCGGGCCGGGGTGCATCACGATGGAGTGCTCCGGCATCCGCGCCATGCGGTCGCCGTCGAGCCCGTAGCGGCGCGAGTACTCGCGCTCGGTCGGGAAGAACGCGGCGTTCATCCGCTCGCGCTGGACGCGCAGCATCATCACGGCGTCGGACTTGGTGAGCGTCGAGTCGAGGTCGTAGGAGACCTCGCAGGGCCAGCTCTCGACGCCGACGGGCACCAGGGTGGGCGGCGCGACGACGGTGACCTCGGCGCCGAGCGTGTGCAGCAGGTCGACGTTCGAGCGGGCGACGCGGCTGTGCAGCACGTCTCCGACGATCGTGACGCGCTTGCCGTCGAGGCCCTTGCCGATGCCGGCGTCCGGCCCCACGAGGCGGCGGCGCATCGTGAACGCGTCGAGCAGCGCCTGCGTGGGGTGCTGGTGGGTGCCGTCACCGGCGTTGATGACCGGCGCGTCGATCCAGCCGGAGGTGGCGAGCCGGTACGGGGCGCCGGACGCGCCGTGCCGGATCACGACGGCGTCGACGCCCATGGCCTCAAGGGTCTGGGCGGTGTCCTTGAGGGACTCGCCCTTCGAGACGCTCGACCCCTTGGCGGCGAAGTTGATGACGTCCGCGGACAAGCGCTTCTCGGCGGCCTCGAACGAGATCCGCGTACGCGTCGAGTCCTCGAAGAAGAGGTTGCAGATGGTCCGGCCGCGCAGCGCGGGCAGCTTCTTGATGGGCCGGTCGGCGACGCGGGCCATCTCCTCGGCGGTGTCGAGGATGAGCACGGCGTCGTCGCGGGAGAGGTCGGCGGCCGAGATGAGGTGTCGCATCATCTGGGGTGCTCCGTAAGGAAGTTCAGGAGATTCGGGACATACGGGCGCGCGAGGGCACACCTGTCGAGCCGTACGCGGGCGCGCGCACGGCAGGAAGGGGTGCTACTGCTCGGCCGCCTGGGCGTCCGGCTTGGCACCGAGCAGCACGGCGTCGCGGCCGTCCTCCTCGGCGAGCTGGACCTTGACCGTCTCCCGCAGCGACGTGGGGAGGTTCTTGCCGACGTAGTCGGCACGGATGGGGAGTTCGCGGTGGCCGCGGTCGACGAGGACGGCGAGCTGCACGGCACGCGGGCGCCCGATGTCGTTCAGGGCGTCGAGAGCGGCGCGGATGGTGCGGCCGGAGAAGAGCACGTCGTCGACGAGGACGACGAGGCGGCCGTCGATGCCGTCACCCGGGATCTCGGTGCGGGCGAGCGCGCGCGGCGGGTGCATGCGCAGGTCGTCGCGGTACATCGTGATGTCGAGCGAGCCGACGGGGATGGCGCGGCCGGTGATCTCTTCGAGCTTCTCGGCCAGCCGGCGGGCGAGGAAGACGCCTCGCGTGGGAATGCCCAGGAGAACCACGTCCTCGGCGCCCTTGGCGCGCTCGACGATCTCGTGGGCGATGCGGGTCAGTACCCGCGCGATGTCAGGGCCTTCGAGAACCGGCCGGGCATCGGACTGCTGCGTGTCCATACGAAACGGACCCCCTTCTCCGCCTCACGGGACGGACCTTAAAGGACGTCGGATTTTGCCGTGTCAACACTACCAGCCCCCGGAACATCACTGATCACCCGCCTGGAGGTGCGGGACGGCCGAATTCACGAGAAGGTCGGTACGGACCATTCGGCTTGACGCGGCCAAGTAACGCTGCGTAACCTCACAGTGAGTTACAGCCACGCGGCGCAGCCGCTTAGTGATGCAGTGTCCGGGGAGCTATATGTCCAGCGAATACGCCAAACAGCTCGGGGCGAAACTCCGCGCGATCCGTACCCAGCAGGGCCTTTCCCTCCACGGTGTCGAGGAGAAGTCCCAGGGACGCTGGAAGGCGGTCGTAGTCGGGTCGTACGAGCGCGGCGACCGTGCCGTGACCGTGCAGCGCCTCGCCGAACTGGCGGACTTCTACGGCGTGCCGGTGCAGGAGCTGCTGCCGGGCACCACCCCGGGTGGCGCCGCCGAGCCGCCGCCGAAGCTGCGCCTCGACCTGGAGCGTCTGGCCCACGTGCCGCCGGAGAAGGCGGGCCCGCTTCAGCGCTACGCCGCCACGATCCAGTCGCAGCGCGGTGACTACAACGGCAAGGTGCTCTCGATCCGCCAGGACGACCTGCGCACCCTCGCCGTCATCTACGACCAGTCGCCCTCGGTGCTGACCGAGCAGCTGATCAGCTGGGGCGTGCTCGACGCGGACGCGCGTCGCGCGGTGGCGCACGACGACGTCTGATCCGGCCACACGCAGCAGAAACGTCACAGCCCTGAGGGGGCGGAGCGATTGGGCTCCGCCCCTTCTGGGGTTTCGGGCCCGGAACACCGGGGCCCCGCGCCGCGTGGCCCCGCCCCGGACCCTGCTCCTCAAACGCCGGAGGGGCTAAAAATTCCGGTACAGCCGCCCGATCACCTCGGGCAGCAGGCGCGCGCTCAGCCTCGGTGGCAGCGCCTGGAGGACCGCGAGCACGGGCGCCATCCGCTCCGGCAGCCGGCCGCCCTCCCCCACCCCGGCGAGCGCCAGCGCGATCTCCACCTCCTCCGAGGTCAGCGCGTCCGGATCCAGCGTGGCCGCCGCCTCGACGACCTCGGGATCCACCCGAACGGGCCCCAGCTCACGCGCCCTTTTCACCGCCTTCTCCAGCTCCGCGAGGAGCAGCCGCGCGGTCTCCTCTTGCGCGACGGCCGCGGTCACTGTCAGATGCAGGGTTGCCGGTGACGCCCCGAACGCCGGCTGCGGCTGTAGATACCAGCCGCTCCCCCGCAGCTCGTCCGCCACCACGAAGACATCGATGTCCGGGTCGTCGGAGGCCACGGCGATCAGGGACGCCTCGGGCCGCGCGGCGAGCCGCAGACCGCCGATCCGTTCGACACCGTCGGCGAGCGCGCGGGTCGTGCGGTGTACGCGCGTCGACAGCACCGCGTAACCTTCGGCGCCGACGCGCTCCGTCACCGCCCAGGCCGCCGCGAGGGGCCCTGCCGACTTGGTGCCCTGGAGCGTGGAGTTGACCACGGGGTAGCCGGGCCAGGCGGCGTGCGCGAACCAGCCGTGGCGGCGCAGCCCCGCGTCCCGGAACAGGAGCAGCGAGGCCCCTTTCGCCGTGTACGCGTATTTGTGCAGGTCAACGGAGAGGGACGTCACGCCGGGGACGGACAGGTCGAACTCCGGGATGTCCGGTACGTCCCGCTCCTGCCGCGCCGCGTGCCGCAGATGCCCGAGGTACCAGCCGCCGATGCACGCGTCGACGTGGCACAGCACCCCGCGCCGCTCCGCCTCCCGGGCCACCTCGACGACCGGGTCGATGACGCCGTGCGCGTACGAGGGGGCGGAGACGACGACCAGGGCGGTGCGGTCGCTGATCGCCGCGGCGATGTCGTCCGGGCGTGCCTTGAAGGTGTCCGGGTCGACGGGGACGCTCACCACGCGCAGGCCGAAGAGCTCGGCGGCCTTGTGGAAGGCGGGGTGCGCGGTCTCGGGGAGTACGAGTTCGGGCTCGGTCACCCCGCGCTCCTTGCGGGCGTGCTGACGCGCGGTCAGGACGGCGAGCAGACAGCTCTCGGTGCCGCCGCTGGTGAACGTTCCCGCGCTGCCGCCGAGCAGTGCGGTGGCCCGGCGCACCAGGTCGTTCTCCAGCTCCACGACGCTCGGGAACGCCGTCATGTCGAGCCCGTTGACCCCGGCGAAGGCGGCCTGCGCGGCGTTCGCCAGTTCGTCGAGGCCTTCGAGCCCGGAGTCGTAGACGTACGCCATCGTGCGGCCGCCGTGCACCGGCAGATCCCCCGCGCGCAGTGCGGTCAGCCGGGCCAGGATCGGGTCGTCGGTCGTCATGCGGACTCCTCGTCTCGCCGGGTGGCCCTCGGTGCTCGCCCGGCGCGAAGGACTCGTCGAAGTCGGCGCGCAGGCGGATCAGTTCGGGCCACGTAGCCGATGCGCACGCGCGCGGGGAGGGAGTCCGGACCTGTCGGTGGCATGACCAGAACCTATGAAGAACCCCGGAAACGCACCAGGCCCGGAGCAGAACATCGTTCATGTTCTGCTCCGGGCCCGCGGAACGGTGCTGCGTCCGGCGGCGGGGCTCAGACCTCGTCGCGGCGCAGGGTCGGCTTCAGGTCCTTGAAACGACCCAACAGTCCGTTGATGAACGCCGGGGACTCGTCGGTGGAGAACTCCTTGGCCAGCGAAACGGCCTCGTCGAGCACCACGGCGTCCGGGGTCCCGTCGACCCAGACCAACTCATAGGCGCCGAGCCGCACGATGTTGCGGTCGACGACCGGCATCCGGTCCAGGGTCCACCCGACGGAGTACTGCGAGATGAGCTCGTCGATCCGGGACGCCTGCTTGGCGTACCCCTCGACCAGCTCCATCGTGTACTCGCTCACCGGCGGCTGCCGCGTGTCGCTGCGGGAGTGCCGGATCCAGTCCGCGAGGACCGTCAGGGTGTCGGCGCCGCGCTGGTCTGCCTCGAAGAGGATCTGAAAGGCGCGCTTGCGGGCCGTATTACGGGCAGCCACGGTTAGCTGTTCACCCGGCCGAGGTAGTCGCTGGAGCGGGTGTCGACCTTGATCTTCTCGCCCTGGGTGACGAAGAGCGGGACCTGGATCTGGTGGCCGGTCTCCAGGATGGCGGGCTTGGTGCCGCCGGTGGAGCGGTCGCCCTGGACGCCCGGCTCGGTCTCCTTGATGACCAGCTCGACGGCGGCCGGCAGCTCGACGAAGAGCACCTCGCCCTCGTGCTGGGCGACCGTGGCCTCGAAGCCCTCGATCAGGAAGTTGGCGGCGTCGCCGACGGCCTTGCGGTCGACGTGCAGCTGGTCGTACGTCTGCATGTCCATGAACACGAAGTAGTCCCCGTCCATGTACGAGAACTGCATGTCGCGCTTGTCAATGGTGGCCGTGTCGACCTTGACGCCGGCGTTGAACGTCTTGTCGACGACCTTGCCGGAGAGCACGTTCTTGAGCTTGGTGCGCACGAAGGCAGGGCCCTTGCCGGGCTTGACGTGCTGGAACTCGACGACGGACCAGAGCTGGCCCCCGTCGAGCTTGAGCACCAGGCCGTTCTTGAGGTCGTTCGTGGAAGCCACGGTTGCGGAATCTCCTGGACTGACGTGGACGACCCAGGGGCACGCGAGCAGCCTTTGCGGGCTAGAGCGCGAGCAGCTCCTTGGTCGTGATGGTGAGTAGCTCGGGTCCGCCGTCCGCCTCGGGGCGAACGACGAGCGTGTCATCGATCCGGACGCCGCCCCGCCCCGGGAGGTGGACCCCCGGTTCGACGGTGACCGGCACACAAGTGTCCAGTTTACCCATGGCTGCGGGGGCCAACTGCGGGTCCTCGTCGATTTCGAGTCCCACCCCGTGTCCGGTCAGCGACGCAAGCCCGTCACCATACCCTGCCGCGTCCAGGACGTGACGGGCGGCCCGGTCCACTTCGCGGCACTCGACGCCCGGCGCCAGGCTCTCCCGGCCGGCCCGCTGGGCAGCGAAGACGAGGTCGTACAGCTCGATCTGCCAGTCCGCGGGCGAGGTTCCGATGACGAACGTACGACCGATCTCGCAGCGGTAGCCGCGGTACGTCGCGCCCAGGCACACGGAGAGGAAGTCGCCCTCCTCGACCCGGCGGTCGCTGGGGCGGTGGGCGACGCGTCCCGAGTTCGGGCCCGTGCCCACGGAGGTGGGGAAGGCGGCGCCGTCGGCGCCGTGGTCGACAAGTCGACGTTCCAGTTCGAGGGCGAGGTGCCGCTCCGTGCGGCCGACGAGAATGGATTCGAGCAACTCGCCGAGCGCCTGGTCGGCGATCTCCGCCGCGATCCGCAGGCAGGAGATCTCCTCCTCGTCCTTGACGAGGCGCAGCTGTTCGACGCCGCTGTTGAGGTCGAGGAGGCGGAGTCGGGGTGCCACGGAGCCGATCGCCCGGTGCCGGGCCACGGTGAGGTGGTGCTCCTCGACGGCGAGCGAGTCCGCGCCGCGGAACGCCGCCACGTCGGCGGCGGCGACGGCCGGGTCGCCCGCGGGCACGTCCAGGACCTGTACGCGCAGTGCCTCGTCGATCCGTCCTTCGACGGGTTCGTCGCTCGGCGCCCGCGCGCACAGCAGGAGGTCGTCACCGCCGCCGGGGTCGCGGCCCAGCAGGAGGGCGGCGCCGTTCGGTGCCGTTCCCGCCAGGTAGCGGACGTTGGCGGGCCGCGAGACGAGGGTGGCCGCGCTGCCACCCGCTGTCGCGCGCTCTCTGAGCCGGTCCCGTCGGGCCGCGTACACCTCTGCCATGACGCCGAGCGTACGAGCGGCTGGGCCCCGCGGCCGTCCCAGCGCGTCCGGACGGGTCCCTCCGGTCGGAACGGGTGGGCTGCCGCCCGGGTGGGGTGGGGGTTGTTGCGGTGGGCGGAGTGGTGCGGGGGCGTGGGCGGCGGTGGGGTTCCGGCTGCCCGGGGCCGGTTGCCTCGTCGGGGGACGTCTGCCGCGATCGCTGCGGGGCGCCGTACCAACCCGGCTTCGTCGGCCCCCGGTCATCTCCCACCCGCCCGCCCCCTCCGGGGGCTGCGGCCGCCCGGGGCCGGGCCCGCTGCGGCGGGGTTGGCGCCTGCGTAGGCGCGGGGTGCGTGGCTTCCACGTGGTCGGGGCCTCACCTTCGTTGCGCGGCACCGTGCGCCGCCTTGCCCACCCTGCCGCCCAAGGCGGCAGATTGCCCAAGTCGGTGGCGGCCGACCGCAACGGGTGGGACCCCGTGAACGACGAAAGGCGGCCCAAGACGGTGGCGCGGCCGACCGCGGCGGGAGGCCGCACCCGTCGGGCCGATGCCCCCGGAGGGGGCGGGAGGGGGGGAGGTGGGCTAAGGGGACAGGCCGCGGCGCGCCGCATCCCCTCGTCCGGCAGAGCCACGGATGACCCCGGCCCGGCCGACCCACCGGAACCACATCCGACGGCCCCGCCGACTCCAGCCGAAACCTAGGCCGCCGACCCCGTCACCCCCACCGGAACCAAATCCACCGACCCCGCCGGGCTACGGCGGTGTCACCACTTCGGGGGGCTCGTGATCGCGCGGGCCAGGACCTCGTCCAGGACCTGGGCCGTGCCGGGGACGTCCAGCTGGGAGTTGTCGATGATCGGGAGGCCCGAGCCGTACCAGCCGGCCATGCGGCCGTGGATGCGGGCGACCTCCTCGTCGGTGAGGCGGCGGTTGCCGCTGCGCCGGGAGTTGCGCTCCAGGACGATCTCCAGGCCGGGGAGGAGGACGACCGGAAGAAGGCCGGGTCCCACGTGGCGCTTCCAGCCGCCCAGGCCCACCACGGGCCGGTCCGGGAACACGGCGTCGTCGAGGATGCAGGAGATTCCATTCGCCAGGAAGTTGCGCGCGGCGAAACCGCAGGTGCGGCGGGCCAGTCGGTACTGGGCCTCGCTGTTGTCGTTCCAGCCGCTCTGCGGGTCGGCGAAGCCCGAGCGCACCCATTCCCGTACGTCGTCGAGGCTGATGTGGGCCGTCGGGACGCGGCGGCTCTCCGCCCAGTGGCGGGCGACGCTCGTCTTGCCCGCGCCCGCGGGCCCGATGAGCAGCACGGCGAGCGTGGTCGAGGTGGAGTCGGCGGGCGCCTGCGCGGGCGGCGGGCTCGGCACGGCGACGGGCGCGCCGGTCGGGAGCTGCACATGGCCGGTGGTCTCGCGCGGCGGCTGCTGCGGCGGATGCGCGGCCTGCGGCGGTGGCGGGGCCGGGGCCTGCGGCGCCTGGATGTGCGGCTGCTGGGCCGGCGGGTGGTGCGGCGGCGCTCCGCTGAAGCCCGGCATGCCTGGCGGCGGCTGAGGCGCGTGACTCGCCTGCGGCAAAGGGCCGGACGGCACCTGCCCCGGCCGATGGGGCGGCGGCAGCGGAGACCCCCCTGCGTGCTGCATCCGGTGCCACTCCATCTCGTACGACGGTCACTTGGGCGCCGGCGAACGGGGCGCTACCGAACGGTACCGTCCCCGGCCGCCGTTGTGTGAACGGCCGGGGAGGTCCCGACGTGCCCGAACATCAACGGAACGGACTATTCCGCCACTTCGCCGTACGCGGCGAGCAGAACGGCCGGGTCCGGGCCCTCGAGAACGGTCGGTCGGCCGAGGCCGTCGAGGACGATGAAGCGCAGCAGGTCCCCGCGGGACTTCTTGTCGACCTTCATGGTCTCCAGGAGCTTGGGCCACTGGTCGTAGCGGTACGACAGCGGCAGCCCCACGGATTCCAGGACCGTGCGGTGGCGGTCCGCCGTCGCGTCGTCCAACCGGCCCGCCAGGCGGCCGAGTTCGGCGGCGAAGAGCATGCCGACGGAGACCGCCGCGCCGTGCCGCCACTTGTAGCGCTCGTTCTTCTCGATGGCGTGCGCGAGCGTGTGCCCGTAGTTGAGGATCTCGCGCAGGCCCGCCTCCTTGAGGTCGGACGAGACGACCTCGGCCTTGACCCGGATGGCGCGCTCGATCAGCTCGGCGGTGTGCTTGCCCGTGGGCGTACGGGCCGACTCCGGGTCCTCCTCGATGAGTTCGAGGATCTTCTCGTCGGCGATGAAGCCGGCCTTGATGACCTCGGCGAGACCGGACACGAAGTCGTGCACGGGGAGGGAGTCGAGCGCCGCCAGATCGCACAGGACCCCGGCCGGCGGGTGGAAGGCGCCCACCAGGTTCTTGCCCTCGGCCGTGTTGATGCCGGTCTTGCCGCCGACCGCCGCGTCCACCATGGCGAGCACGGTCGTCGGGATGGCGATCCAGCGCACACCGCGCAGCCAGGTCGCGGCCACGAACCCGGCGAGGTCCGTGGTCGCGCCGCCGCCGACGCCGACGACGACGTCGGAGCGCGTGAAGTTGGACTGCCCGAGGGCCTTCCAGCAGTACGCGGCGACCTCGGCGGTCTTGGCCTCCTCGGCGTTCGGCACCTGGATGGCGATCGCCTCGAAGCCCTGGTCGGCCAGGTCCCCGCGCAGCGCCTCGCCGGTCTCGGCGAGCGCCTCCGGGTGCACGATGGCGACGCGCTTGACCTTGTCACCGATCAACGAGCCCAGCTCGCCCAGGAGTTGACGCCCCACCAGGACCTCGTACGGGTCCGTGCCAGCGGTCCCGCCGACGTGGATACGGGTGACCTGCTCCGGCTGCTCGCTCATGCCTGCTTCAACTCCAGTGCGTCGAGGACCGCTTCGGTGACCTCGTCGGGGGTGCGGCCGTCGGTGGCGACGACCACCCGGGCGACCTCGGTGTACAGATGCCTGCGCGCCTCCATCAGCTCCCGCCACTGCTTGCGGGGGTTGACGGCGAGCAGCGGCCGGGCCGCGTTCAGGCCGGTGCGCTTGGCCGCCTCGTCGACGTCCATCGAGAGATAGACGACGGTCGGGTGGGCGGCGAGCAGGGCGCGGGTGTCGGCGTCGAGGATGGCGCCGCCGCCGAGCGAGAGCACGCCCTCGTGGTCGGCGAGCGCCGCCGCGACGGAGGCCTTCTCCAGGGCGCGGAAGTGCGCCTCGCCCTCGTCGACGAAGATGTCGGCGATGGTGCGGCCCTGTGCGGTGACGATGTCGTCGTCGGTGTCCCGGTAGGCGCAGCCGAGCCGCTCGGCGAGCAGCGCGCCCACCGTCGACTTGCCGACACCCATCGGTCCGACGAGGACGACCTGCGGGCCGCTCACCGGATCTGGAGGTTGTCGAGGTACGAGGTGACGTTGCGCCGGGTCTCGGAGACGCTGTCGCCGCCGAACTTCTCCGCGACCGCGTCCGCGAGCACCAGCGCGACCATCGCCTCGGCGACGATGCCGGCGGCCGGCACGGCGGAGACGTCGGAGCGCTGGTGGTGGGCCTGGGTGGCCTCGCCGGTGGCGACGTCGACGGTCTTCAGGGCGCGCGGCACGGTCGCGATCGGCTTCATCGCGGCACGCACGCGCAGCAGCTCACCGGTGGACAGGCCGCCCTCGGTGCCGCCCGCGTGTCCGGAGACGCGGCGGATGCCCTCGTCCGTCTTCACGATCTCGTCGTGCGCCTGCGAACCGGGCACCCGCGCCAGCTCGAAGCCGTCACCGATCTCGACGCCCTTGATGGCCTGGATGCCCATGAGCGCACCGGCGAGGCGGGCGTCGAGCTTGCGGTCCCAGTGCACGTGCGAGCCGAGGCCCACCGGCACGTCGTAGGCGAGGACCTCGACGACGCCGCCGAGCGTGTCGCCGTCCTTGTGGGCCTGGTCGACCTCGGCCACCATCTGCTTCGACGCGTCGGCGTCGAGGCAGCGCAGCGGGTCGGCGTCCAGCTTCTCGACGTCGGCCGGGGTCGGGTAGACACCCTGCGGGGCCTTCACCGAGCACAGTTCGACGACGTGGGAGACGATCTCGATCCCGGCCGTCTCCTTGAGGTACGAGCGGGCGACCGCGCCGAGCGCGACCCGGGCGGCCGTCTCGCGGGCGGAGGCGCGCTCCAGGATCGGGCGGGCCTCGTCGAAGCCGTACTTCTGCATGCCGGCGAGGTCGGCGTGGCCGGGGCGCGGGCGGGTCAGCGGCGCGTTGCGCGCCATGTCCTTGAGGATCTCCGGGTCGACCGGGTCACCGGACATGACCTGTTCCCACTTGGGCCACTCGGTGTTGCCGACCATGATCGCGACCGGCGAGCCGAGGGTCAGGCCGTGCCGCACACCGCCGAGGAAGGTGACCTCGTCGCGCTCGAACTTCATCCGGGCCCCGCGGCCATAGCCGAGGCGGCGCCGTGCCAGGTGGTCCGCCACCATCTCCGTGGTGATCGGAACGCCGGCGGGAAGTCCCTCCAGCGTCGCGACGAGTGCGGGGCCGTGCGACTCCCCCGCGGTCAGCCAGCGCAACCTGCTCAACGGTGCTCCTCATGCTCGCGCTCTGTGTATGGGAACGATCCTCCCACGTCCACGGAGCCCGGCGTTTCGGGTGTCCGGGGTGCGGACGCCACATGAGACGCGTGCCACACGCGCGAGCCCGGGAGCCGGGTCAGCCGAGCGCCTTGACGCCCGCCTCGCGCATCGCGGCGAGCACCGGGCGGGTGTCGCCGGTGAACTGCTCGAACTGGAAGACGGCCTGGTGCACGAGCAGGTCGAGCCCGCTGAGCACCGCCCCGCCGCGCCGCTCCCAGGCCGCGGCCAGCGGCGTGGGCCACGGATCGTAGAGGACGTCGAAGAGCGTGCCGACACTCTCGGGGACCGCCTCGACCAGGTGGTCCGTGCCGCCCTTGGGCGTCGTGGCGATCACCAGCGGCGCCTCGAAGGCCGCCGGCGCCTCGGCCCAGTCGGCCGTGCGCACCCGCACCCCGAGGCGTTCGCCCCAGCCGCGCATCTCGTCGGCGCGCTGCGCGCTGCGCACGTAGGTGACGACCTCACCGGTGCAGATCCGGGACAGGGCGGCGAGCGCGGAGGACGCGGTGGCGCCCGCGCCGAGGATCGCCGCGGACTCGACCTTCTCCACACCGCGCTCGTGCAGCGCCGCGATGAGCCCCGGGATGTCGGTGTTGTCGCCGACCTTCCGCCCGTCGGCGCGCAGTACGACGGTGTTCACCGCCTCCACGGAGCGCGCCGTCTCGGTGATCTCGTCGAGCAGCGGGATCACCGCCCGCTTCAGCGGCATCGTCAGCGAGAGCCCGGCCCACTCGGGCCCGAGCCCGGAGAGGAAGGCGGGCAGCGCCGCCTCGTCCGTCTCGAACCGGTCGTACCGCCAGTCGTCCAGACCCAGCGCCCGGTACGCCGCGATGTGCAGCTGCGGCGAGAGGGAGTGGGCGATGGGCGAACCCAGAACCGCCGCCCTGCGCACGTCAGTTGGACTGGCTGGCATTGAACTTTTCCTTCAGCTTCTCGAACTCGGCGTTGGTCTTCGCGAACTCGGTCTTGTGCATGCCGTCCGTGGCCACGAAGTAGAGCCAGCCGTTGCTCGTCGGCTTGAGCGTCGCGGCGAGCGCCACGTCGCCGGGGTTGCCGATCGGGCCGGGCGGCAGCCCCTTGCGCGTGTAGGTGTTGTACGGGTCCTTGTTGCTGTTGATCTCGGACTCGCCGATGTTGATGTTGCTCTGACCCTTGAGGTAATTGAAGGTCGAGTCGAACTGAAGGAGCTGGTTGGTCTCCGTGTTCGAGGTCTTGAGGCGGTTGTAGACGACCTCGGCCATCTTGCGGAAGTCGTCGTGCGTCTTGCCCTCGGCCTGTACGAGGCTCGCGACGGTGAGCACCTGCCACGGGTTGTCGAGGTGGAGCTGCTTGGCCTCGCCCTCGAGGTCGATCCGCTCGTACGTGTCGTTGGCCCGCGCGACCATGTCCTTCAGGACGTCCTCGGGCTTCATGCCCTTGGCGGCCGCGTAGCTCGACGGGTAGAGGAAGCCCTCCAGCGGGTCCTTCACGCCGCGGTGGTCCAGCGCCCAGTCGGGCAGGCCGAGATCCTTGTAGTCCTTCTTCGCGACCTTGGCCGTGGTGCCCTTGGCGACCTTGAGCTTCTGGTCGATCTTCTCGTAGACGGCCGCGTTGCGGGCGCCTTCGGGGATGGTGAGGTTGGCGCGGGCCGTCGGGCTGAGCAGCATGTCGACCGCGCTCGACGCGGACATCTGCTTCTCCATGACGTACGCGCCGTCCTGGATCGTCTTCCCCTTCGGGTCGGCCGCCTGGGCCGCGACGAACGCGTCGACGCTCTGCACGACGCCGGCGTCCTTGAGCTGCTGGCCGATGGCGTAGCCGCCCGCGTTCTTCGGGATGACGACGGTGACCTGCTCGCCGTTGCCGCTGCCCGCGTAGTCCGGGGCCGCGCCGAAACGATCCTGGTAGAACTGGTAGCCGAAGTAGCCGACGCCACCGACACCGGCCGCGAAGATCGCGGTCAGGACCAGGCAGGCACAGCCGCTGCGCCGCTTCTTCGGCTTCTTGCCGCCGCGGCCCCGGCGCCCGCCGCGCCCCTCGTCGTAGTCGTCCTCGTCGTCGCCACCGCCGTTGAAGAACGCTTCCTCGCCCTGGTCCGGTCCGGCGTCCCAGCCGGTCCCGGGGTCCTGCGGGCGACGGTTGCCCGGCGGCTCCGGCGGCGGGTAGGCGCCCGGAGTGTTGTAGTAGTCCGGCTCCTCGCCGTTGTACGCGGCGTGCTGACCGGTGCCGTACGGGTCCGCGGGGTCCACACCGTACGGGGGCTGACCGCCCTGGCCGTTGTCCCAGCCGCTCTGGCCCTGCTGTCCACCGCCGTACGACTGCTGCCCGTAACCGGGGTCCTGACCGTAGCCGGGATCCTGGCCGTAGCCGTAGCCCTGCTGACCGGTGTCCCAGTCACCGCCGTAGGCCTGCTGCGGGTCGTAACTCCCCTGGCCGCCGTAGGGCGCCTGGCCGCTCCCGGCCTGCTGCCCCCACCCCTGGTCCCCGTACAGCGGGTCCGCGGGATGCCACGGTTCGGGGCCTTGGCCCCGGCCATACTCAGTCATCGGTCCCCTACAAGCCGCGAGGCGGGGTGGGCCGCTCTCCGATCTGGAAGGTCAACCGTTCCGCCTCTTGATGCTGTGCGGCGGCTATTCGAACACCGCCGGTCGCGCGGAACGTTACCGTATCGCGATCAGACAACCACTTCGACGCCCTCGCCGGGAGCGGTTCCTGACGCCCGTTCGGACTCCAGGGCCTGCTGGAGGATGATGACCGCGGCCGCCTGGTCGATGACAGAGCGGCCCTTTTTGGACTTAACGCCGCTGGCGCGCAGTCCCTGACTGGCCGTCACTGTGGTCATCCTCTCGTCGAGAAGTCTCACCGGAACGGGTGCCACGCCTCGGGCGAGTTCCTGGGCGAAGCCGCGGACCTTGGCGGCCGCGGGACCCTCGCCGCCCTTGAGGGAGCGAGGGAGCCCGACGACGATCTCGATCGGCTCGTACTCCTCCACGATCTGCTTCAGACGGCGGTGGGCGGCCGGGACGTCGCGTCCCGGCACGGTCTCCACCGGAGTCGCGAGGATCCCGTCGGGGTCGCAGGACGCGACCCCGATCCGGGCGTCCCCGACGTCGATCGCCAAGCGGCGGCCTCGGCGCATCAGTTCGCGGTCTCCGCCACGAGGCGCTCGACGGCGTCGATGGCCTCACCGATCGCGGCCGGGTTCTGACCGCCGCCCTGCGCGACGTCCGGCTTGCCGCCGCCACCGCCGCCGAGGGTCTTCGCGGCCGTACGGACCAGGTCGCCGGCCTTGAGGCCGCGGTCGCGCGCGGCGTCGTTGGTGGCGATGACCGTGAGCGGCTTGCCGTTGGCCGTGGTGAAGAGCGCGACGACCGCGGGGCGGCCGCCCTGGATGCGGCCGCGCACGTCGAGGACCAGCTTGCGCAGGTCGTCGGCGGACGTGCCGTCCGGGACCTGGCCGGTGACGACGGCGACGCCGCGGACGTCCTTGGCGGAGTCGGCGAGACCGGCGGCGGCCTGGAGGACCTTCTCCGCGCGGAACTTCTCGATCTCCTTCTCGGCGTCCTTGAGCTTGCCGAGCATCGCGGAGATCTTGTCGGGCAGCTCCTCGGAGCGGCCCTTGATCAGCTCCTGGAGCTGGGCGACGACCGTGTGCTCCTTGGCGAGGAAGTTGTACGCGTCGACGCCGACGAGGGCCTCGATGCGGCGCACGCCGGAGCCGATGGAGGACTCGCCGAGCAGCTTCACCAGGCCGAGCTGGGCGGTGTTGTGCACGTGCGTGCCGCCGCACAGCTCCTTGGAGAAGTCGCCCATGGTGACGACGCGGACCCGCTCGCCGTACTTCTCGCCGAACTCGGCGATGGCACCCTGCTTCTTGGCCTCGTCGATCGACATGACCTCGGCGTGCACATCGAGCTCGCGCGCCAGGACCTCGTTGATCTTCTGCTCCACGTCGGTCATCACGGCCGTCGGAACGGCGGACGGCGAACCGAAGTCGAAGCGGAAGCGGCCCGGCTGGTTCTCGGAACCGGCCTGCGCGGCCGTCGGGCCGAGCGCGTCGCGCAGCGCCTGGTGCGTGAGGTGCGTGGCGGAGTGGGCGCGGGCGATGGCGCGGCGGCGCGCCACGTCGATGATCGCCTGGGCCGGGGCACCGACGGTCACCTCGCCGACCTGGACGACGCCCTTGTGGACGTAGACGCCGGGGACCGGCTTCTGGCAGTCGCGGACCTCGACGACCGCGCCGTTGTCCAGCTTGATGCGGCCGGTGTCGCCGATCTGGCCGCCGCCCTCGGCGTAGAACGGGGTGCGGTCGAGCACGACCTCCACCTCGTCGCCCTCGGTGGCGGCGGGCGAGGAGACGCCGTTGACCAGCAGGCCGACGACGCGGGACTCGCCCTCGGTCGAGGCGTAGCCGATGAAGTCCGTGGCACCGGCGGCGTCCGCGATCTCGCGGTACGCGCCGACGTTGACGTGGCCGGTCTTCTTGGCCTGGGCGTCCGCCTTGGCGCGCTCCCGCTGCTCCTTCATCAGGCGCCGGAAGCCGTCCTCGTCCACGGAGAGGCCCTGCTCGGCGGCCATCTCCAGGGTGAGGTCGATCGGGAAGCCCCACGTGTCGTGGAGCAGGAACGCCTTGTCGCCGGCGAGGACCGACTTGCCGGCGGCCTTCGTCTCGGTGACGGCGGTGTCCAGGATGTTCGTGCCGCCCTTGAGGGCCTTGAGGAACGCGGCCTCCTCGGCGAGCGCGACCTGCTCGATGCGCTTGCGGTCGGTGATCAGCTCCGGGTACTGCTGCCCCATCGTGTCGATCACGACGTCGAGCAGCTCCTGCACGACGGGACCGGTGGCGCCGAGGATGCGCATGTTGCGGATGGCGCGGCGCATGATGCGGCGCAGCACGTAGCCGCGGCCCTCGTTGCCGGGCGTGACGCCGTCGCCGATGAGCATCGTCGAGGTGCGCATGTGGTCGGCGACGACGCGCAGCGAGACGTCCGACTCGTGCTTGTCGCCGTAACCGACGCCGGTCAGCTCGGTGGCCTTGTCGATGACGACGCGCAGGGTGTCCGTCTCGTACATGTTCTGTACGCCCTGGAGGATCATCGCGAGGCGCTCGAGGCCGAGACCCGTGTCGATGTTCTGCGACGGCAGGTCGCCGAGGATCTCGAAGTCCTCCTTCGACGTGCCGGCGCCGCGCTCGTACTGCATGAAGACCAGGTTCCAGATCTCCACGTAGCGCTCGTCGTTGACGATCGGGCCGCCCTCTTCGCCGAACTCGGGGCCGCGGTCGTAATTGATCTCGGAGCACGGGCCGCAGGGGCCGGGGACGCCCATGGACCAGAAGTTGTCCTTCTTGCCGAGGCGCTGGATGCGTTCCTTCGGCACGCCGACGACCTCGTGCCAGATCCGCTCGGCCTCGTCGTCGTCGAGGTAGACGGTGATCCAGAGCTTCTCGGGCTCCAGGCCGTAGCCACCGTCCGCCACGGAGCTGGTGAGCAGCTCCCAGGCGTACTTGATGGCGCCTTCCTTGAAGTAGTCGCCGAAGGAGAAGTTGCCGCACATCTGGAAGAACGTGCCGTGCCGGGTGGTCTTGCCGACCTCTTCGATGTCCGGCGTGCGCACGCACTTCTGGACCGAAGTGGCGCGCGGCGCGGGCGGCTTGACCTCGCCCAGGAAGTAGGGCTTGAACGGGACCATGCCCGCGGGGACGAGCAGCAGAGTCGGGTCGTCCGCGATGAGCGACGCCGAGGGCACGACCTTGTGGCCACGCTCCTCGAAGAAGCTCAGCCAGCGGCGACGGATTTCAGCCGACTCCATCAGTGGTCCTCATTCCGATTGTTGATCGAGTACCTGGTGTTCTCGAGGTACTTGGGTTGCTTGGTGTGAACGGCCTTCGTGGTGAAGGTGTTCTGGATGACCGCGAAGCGGCGCTGCGGCAGCTCGGCGGGATCCGGCTGCTCGTTGATGCCGAGGGCGTCGCCCAGTTCGGCCTCGCGCTCCGCCATGTTGTCGCGGACGTCGAGGGCGAAGCCCTTGAGCTTGTGGCCCGCCTCGACGGCCTTGTTGGCGGCCTGCGCGGCGAGCGACTCCGGCGTCAGCTGCTTGAGCTTGCGGTTGACCTTGGTGGTGGCCCATACGCCGGCGGCTGCGCCCGCGGTGAACCAGAACGTACGGCGGAACATGTATGCGGTCAGTCCCTCTTGTTCCGGTTGGCCCGCTTGGCCCGCCGCGCCTCGGGGAGCGTGCGCCCCACGATCACGGTACGGCGCGACTCCTTGGCGGGCGCGTCCTTGCCCCGGCCACCGATGGCCCGGCGCACTCCGTAGCCGAACGCGGCCACCTTGACCAGCGGGCCGCCGAAGGTGGAGGCCACGGTGGAGGAGAGCGCCGACGCGTTCGAGGTGACTTCCTGGACGTCCGAGGCGATCGAGTCGACGCGGTCGATCTGGGTCTGCGCGGAGCGGACCGCGGCGGAGGCGTCGGCGAGCAGCGGGACGGCCTGTTCGGTCACGTCCGCGACCAGCTTGGTGGTCGCCCTGAGCGTCTGGGCCAGCCTCACGAGCGCCACCGCGAGGAAGGAGACCAGGATCGCCCAGAAGACAGCCACCAGAATCCCGGCAACCTCTCCACCGGACACTTGGCACCGCTCCCTAGCTCTGTGCGAAAGCCCTGTGCGAAAGCACAGCTGCTGAACATCGAAAAGTCGTCCCCCGAGCCTATCGCGCCCGACCCCGCGCTCCGTACCGCATTCGCGTCCCGAGCGGCGGACATTCGACGATGCGATTGTACGGACCGCACACGCGTGAGTACGCTCTGTGCCCCATGCGACGCTCTTCGCGCCCCACTGATGTCCCCGCCGGTCCCCCACAACCCGGCAACCTCCCCCACGAACTCAATCGTTTCGTCGGCCGTGCCGCCGAACTCACGGCGCTGGCGGCGGCCCTGGAGGCGGGCCGCCTGGTCACGGTCACCGGGGTCGGCGGCGTCGGCAAGTCCCGCTTCGCCGCGCATGCCGCCGCCCGGGTCCCGCGGTCCCTGTGTCCCGACGGGGTGTGGCGGGTGGAGCTGGCGACCGTGCGGCTGCCGGAGCTCGTCGAGTACACGCTCGCCGAGGCCCTCGGCCTCACCGATCACACCACCCGCGCCCCGCGCCAGGTCCTCGTGGACCACCTCGCCGAGCGCCGGCTCGTCCTCGTCGTCGACGGGTTCGAACACCTCGTCGACTCGTGCGCCTCTCTCATACGGGACCTGCTGCGCGCGGCGCCGGGGCTCCGGGTGCTCGCGGTGGGCCGCAGACCGCTCGCCGTCGACGGGGAGCAGGTGTTCCCGCTCGCCCCGCTGACGCCGGCCGACGCGGCGGAGCTGTTCACCGACCGGGCCGCGGCGCTGCTGCCCGACTTCCGGCTTGACGGGCGCACGCTGGTCGACGTGCTGGAGGTGTGCCGGCGCCTGGACGGTCTGCCGCTCGCGGTGGAACTCGCCGCCGGGCGGCTGCGGGTCCTTTCGCCGCCGCAGCTGATGGAGCGGCTCGACGACCGGTTCCGGTTGTTGCGGGGCGGCGGCCGCGACGTGTTGCCGCGGCATCAGACGCTGCGCACCACGATCGGCTGGAGCCATGAACTGTGCACGCCCCAGGAGCGGTTGCTGTGGGCGCGCCTCTCGGTGTTCTCCGGCTCGTTCGACCTGGAGGCGGCGGAGTACGTGTGCGGGGGCGAGGGCCTGCCCGCGGACGACGTCATCGACGTCATCGACGAGCTGCTCGCGCAGTCCGTGCTCGTCCGCGAGGAGGTCCGGGGCGAGGTGCGCTACCGGATGCTCGACACGGTGCGCGCGTACGGGGCCGAGTGGCTGGACGCCCTGGGCGACGGCCGCCGGATGCGGCGCAGGCACCGCGACTGGTACATGGGCCTGGCCACCTGGTGCGAGCTGGACTGGTTCTCGCCGCGGCAGGGCGAGGTGGCCTCCCGGATCGAGGCGGAGCTGCCGAATCTGCGCGCCGCCCTCGAACACTGCCTGACCGAACCGGGCGAGGCGCATCTGGGCCAGTACCTGGCGGGCACGCTCTGGTTCTACTGGGCGGGCTGCGGGCGGCTCTCCGAGGGACGGCACTGGCTGGACCGCAGCGTCGGCCTGGACGTCGAGTTCGACGACGGCGACGTCTGTCCGGGTGGCGGTGACGAGTCCATGGAGTACGCGGCCTCGCGCCTCAAGGCGCTGTGGGTGCTCGGCTACGTCGCGATCCTTCAGGGCGACACGGTGCCCGCGCTCGCCGCGTTGCAGGAGTGCCGCGAGGAGGCGGAGCGCACCGGCGACGCCACGGCGCTCGCGTACGCGGTGCACCGCACCGGGTGCCTGGCCCTGGTCAGCGACGACCTGCCGCGCGCCGAGGACCTGCTGCGCACCGCGCTGTCCAGCTACCGGGAGATCGGCGAGCTCAACAGCAACGTCCTGATGGGTCAGGTCGAGCTGGCGATGGCGCTCGCGTTCCAGGGCGATCTGGCGGAGGCGGTCGCGCTGTGCGCGGACGTACGGCAGGTGTGCGAGGACCACGGGGAGCGCTGGACCCTCGCGTACGCGCTCTATGTGCTGGCGTACGCGCAGTGGACGGAAGGCGGTCACGGGCAGGCCCGCGTGCTGCTCGACGAGTGCCTGGCGATCGACCACGAGTTCCGCGATCTGCTGGGCACCGTGCTCTCCCTTGAGCTGCTCGCCCTGGTCACGGTCGAGGAGGGGGACGCAGCCGAGGCGGCGGTGCTCCAGGGGGCGGCGGCCCGGATGTGGTCCTCCGTGGGGCTGCCGCTGTTCGGCTCGGCCCACTACAACGCGCCGCACGAACTGTGCGAGGTGCGGGCGCGGCAGTCGCTCGGTGACGCCAGGTTCGCCGAACTCGCGCGCGCGGGCGAGCAGTTGGAGCAGGAAGAAGCGGTGTCCCGGGCGCTCAGCCGCGGCGGTCGCCGGCGGGTGGCCGCGGCGGTACCGCATCCGGCCCGCCCCGCGGAGCCGGTCAGGGAGAAACGCGAACCCGCCGCCTCCCGCACCTGGAAGGGCGGGGAGACGGCGGGCTGAAACGCAGGTGGTACTGCGTCCGCTCTCCCGCGAGGGAGACTCCGGTGAGGGAGATCAGCGGGCGTAGTACTCGACGACGAGCTGCTCGTCGCAGATCACGGGGATCTCCTTGCGGTTCGGGTCACGGTCCAGGCGGAAGGCCAGGGCCTTCAGGTTCACCTGGAGGTAACGCGGGGTCTCGCCCTCGGGGGCGAAGCCACCCTCACGCGCGACCTGGAACAGCGGCTTGTTGCGGCTGCGCTCGCGGACCATGACGACGTCGTCCGGCTTCACGCGGAAGGACGGCTTGTCGACCTTCTGGCCGTTGACCTCGATGTGGCCGTGAACGACCATCTGACGGGCCTGGTAGATCGTGCGGGCGATGCCCGAACGGAGAACCAGGGCGTCGAGACGACGCTCGAGCTCGATGACGAGCGCCTCACCCGTCTTGCCCTCGACCTTCTTGGCGCGGTCGTAGGCGCGGGCGATCTGCTTCTCGCTCAGGTCGTACTGAGCGCGCAGACGCTGCTTCTCGAGCAGACGGACCTTGTAGTCCGAGTTCTGCTTGCGGCCGCGGCCGTGCTCGCCCGGCGGGTAGGGGCGGGCCTCGAAGTACTTGACGGCCTTCGGGGTCAGCGCGATACCGAGGGCACGCGACTTCTTGACCTTGGGGCGGGACTGGTTCGGCATGAACCAAACACCTCGTGTTTCTGATGCGAATACGGCTTCACCAGGGTTCGGGGAGGTCGCAATCCGCAGCCCGGGAAACCCCACCGCTGTCCTTGCGGACGGCAGGGCAGCCGCTCCCAGGTCTGGGCACATACGTGCAGCACGCGAGTGGCCCACCGACCGGGCTCCGGGCCCTTGCGGGCCGGGCTGGTGGTGGGCTGCCCGCGACACCTTCGACGGTGCGCGACGCTCCTGGATCTCCTGTGCCGTACGGCGAACGCACGGTTCGGGGGATCCGGCTTGATGTCCCGCTCTGGTGGTGCCGGTTTCCCTTTCGGGATCCCGGGCACGGGACACAGCACTTCGGGGCAGTCTACCGGATCAGTCGGACCCCTCGCCGCCAGGGCCGCCGAGCCGCTCGCGGACCCGCTCCACCACGTCCGCGTACCGGGCCTCCGCCCCGTAGCGCGTCGGCTGGTAGTAGCGGCGGCCCGCTATCGCGTCCGGCGCGTACTGCTGGGCCGCGATGCCGCCGGGCACATCGTGCGGATACACATAGCCCTGCGCGTGGCCCAGCTTGGCGGCGCCCTTGTAGTGCCCGTCGCGCAGGTGCGGCGGGACGGGGCCCGCCAGGCCCTTGCGGACGTCCTCCATGGCGGCGCCGATCGCGGTCGTCGCCGCGTTGGACTTCGGGGCCAGGGCGAGGGCGATCGTCGCGTGGCTGAGGGTGAGCGCGGCCTCCGGGAAGCCGATCATCGCGACGGCCTGGGCGGCGGCGACGGCGGTCGGCAGGGCCGTCGGGTCGGCGAGGCCGATGTCCTCGCTCGCGGAGATCATCAGGCGGCGCGCGATGAAGCGGGGGTCCTCGCCGGCCTCGATCATGCGGGCCAGATAGTGCAGCGCCGCGTCCACGTCCGAGCCGCGGATGGACTTGATGAGGGCGCTCGCCACGTCGTAGTGCTGGTCCCCGTCCCGGTCGTAGGTGACCGCCGCGCGGTTCACCGACTCCTCGACGCTTTCGAGGGTGATGCTCTCCTCGCCCTTGGCGATGGCCGCTCCGGCCGCCGCCTCCAGGGCGGTGAGCGCACGCCGGGCGTCTCCGCCGGCCACCCGCAGGATGTGTTCCTCCGCGTCCTCGGCGAGCGTCACCGCGCCGGCGAGACCGCGCTCCTCGGTGAGCGCACGCGCGAGCAGTCCGCGCAGGTCGTCGTCGGTGAGGGATTCGAGGGTGAGCAGCAGGGAGCGGGACAGGAGCGGGGAGATCACCGAGAAGTACGGGTTCTCCGTGGTCGCCGCGATCAGCGTCACCCAGCGGTTCTCCACGGCGGGCAGCAGCGAGTCCTGCTGGGCCTTGCTGAAGCGGTGGATCTCGTCGAGGAAGAGGACGGTGTCCTTGCCGTGGGCACCCAGGGCGCGGCGGGCGCCCTCGATGACGGCGCGGACCTCCTTGACGCCCGCGGTGATCGCGGACAGCTCCACGAACCGCTTGTTCGTCGCCTTGGACACCACGTACGCGAGCGTGGTCTTGCCGATGCCGGGCGGGCCCCAGAGGATCACCGAGGAGGCGCCCGCGGGGCCCGAGCCGCCATCGCCGACCAGCCGGCGCAGCGGCGAACCCTGCTTGAGCAGGTGCTGCTGGCCGACGACCTCGTCGAGGGTGCGCGGGCGCATCCGAACGGCCAGGGGGCTCGCGGTCGGGTCCTTCTCCTGGCGCTCTTCGGCTGCGGCGGTGAACAGGTCGGCTTCCACGGTCAAAACCCTAAGTCACGCCACTGACAACGCGACGGGCGCGGGCCGGTCGGGCCCCGCTCAGGCCCAGAGCGAGGCGCCCCAGCGCGTGAAGATCAGCACGGCGATGATGCCGATGTGCAGCACCGGCAGGGCCCAGGTGAAGTCCTCGAAGAACGTCCTGACCGGGCGCGGCGCGGGCAGGAAACCGTTGCGGATGTTGGAGGACGTGACGTACCAGAACATGATGATCGTGGCGACCCAGGCCAGGCAGCACCACAGGCACAGCGCGTTGATCCGGTACAGGGACTGGAACTGGAGCCAGGAGACGAAGCAGACGCCGAAGAGGCAGCCGAAGTTGAAGGTCAGCCAGTACCAGCGCGGGAACCGCGCACGGGCCAGCAGGCTCATGCCGACGCCGATCACGATGGCGTAGGTGACGAGGCCGAGCCACGGGTTCGGGAAGCCGAAGGCCGTCGCCTGGTCGCTCTTCATGATGTTGCCGCAGGAGATGACCGGGTTCAGGGAGCAGCCCGGCGTGAAGTTCGGGTCCTCGGCCAGCTTCAGCTTGTCGAGGGTGATGATCCACGAGGCGAGCAGCCCGGCCGCCCCTGTGATCACCAGAAGCAGCCCGAAGGCCCGGCTGCCGCCGACGGATCGCGGTGCGGGGTCGGCACCGGTGTCACGGGAGACGGTGTCACTTGCTGTCGTCGTCTTGCTCATCACGCCGATCCGTAGGTGAGTACGCGAGTGGGGGTGCTGCGGTGGTCATTCTGCCGCACCCGCGCCGGGGTCCACCGTTCGTTGGGCATAAGCATGTACGCCTCAGGGGGCGGAATTGTTCGAGCCCCCGGAAACCTGTTCCGGGGGCTCGAACATCAACTGTGTAAATCGGCCTACTTCAGCTTCGCGGTGAGCACGCCGACGATGTCGTCGACCGCGACGGCGTCCTGCTCGCCGGACTCCATGTCCTTGAGCTGCACGACGCCCTCGGCCAGGTCCCGCTCACCGGCGACGAGCGTGAACCGCGCGCCGGACCGGTTGGCGTTCTTCATGGCGCCCTTGAGGCCCTTGCCGCCGAAGGAGAAGTCCGCCGAGATCCCGGCCTTGCGCAGCTCGGTCACCTTGGCGAACAGCACGCGCCGCGCCTCGTCGCCGAGCGGCACCGCGAACACGCTGGTGGTGGCGGGCAGCGCGAGCTCGACGCCCTCCGCCTGGAGCGCCAGGACCGTACGGTCCACGCCGAGCGCCCAGCCGACGGACGGCAGCGAGGGGCCGCCGATCATCTCGGAGAGGCCGTCGTAGCGGCCGCCGCCGCCCACCGCGGACTGCGAGCCGAGGCCGTCGTGGACGAACTCGAAGGTGGTGCGGGTGTAGTAGTCCAGGCCGCGGACCAGCTTCTCGTCGTCCTCGAAGGCGACGCCCTCGGCGGTGAGGAGTTCGCGCACCTGCTCGTGGTACGCCTTGCAGGCGTCGCACAGGTAGTCGCGGAGCAGCGGCGCGTCCGTGAGCTGCTTCTGCACGTCGGGCCGCTTGTCGTCGAGGACGCGCAGCGGGTTGATGTCGGCGCGGCGCAGCGTGTCCTCGTCGAGGTCGAGTCCGCGCAGGAAGGTCTGGAGCGCCTCCCGGTACACCGGGCGGCACTCCTTGTCGCCCAGCGAGTTGAGCAGGATGCGGAAGTTGCGCAGCCCGAGCGAGCGGTACGCCTGATCGGCCAGGATGATCAACTCGGCGTCCAGGGCCGGGTCCTCTGCGCCGATCGCCTCGGCGCCCACCTGGGAGAAGTGCCGGTAGCGGCCCTTCTGGGGGCGCTCGTAGCGGTAGTACGAGCCCGAGTACCAGAGCTTGACCGGGAGGTTGCCGGCCTTGTGGAGGTTGGCCTCCAGGGCGGCGCGCAGCACGGAAGCGGTGCCCTCGGGACGCAGCGCGAGCCGGTCGCCGCCCTTGGTCTCGAAGGCGTACATCTCCTTGGTGACGATGTCCGTGGACTCGCCGACACCGCGCGCGAAGAGCTCGACGTTCTCGAAGCCGGGCGTCTCGATGTAGCCGTAGCCGGAGTTCCGCAGCGGCGCGGAGATCGCCTCGCGGACCGCGAGGTACGTCGCGGAGTCCGGCGGAAGCAGGTCGTAGGTGCCCTTGGGGGCCTGGAAGGTACTCACGGGAGGTTTCTCGTCACATTCCTCGTCGGGGGCCCTCGGTGGAGGGTCCCTGGCCGGCGGCCACCTGCCGCAGATACGGGTTGGTGGCGCGCTCCTGGCCGATGGTCGTCTGGGAGCCGTGTCCGGACAGCACCACGGTCGAGTCGTCGAGCGGCAGGCACACACGGCCCAGCGATTCGAGCATGTCGTCCATGGAGCCACCGGGAAGGTCGGTGCGTCCGATGGAGCCGGCGAAGAGCAGATCGCCCGAGAAGAAGACGGACGGGATGTCCGCCGCCTCGGGCATCTGGAAGGTCACCGACCCCTTGGTATGGCCCGGCGCGTGCGCGACGGTGAAGTCGAGCCCGGCGAGCTTCAACTGCGCGCCGTTGGACAGCTCCCGCACGTCGTCCGGCTCCCCCACCGTCAGCTCGCCCATCAGCGGCATGCCGATGGAACGGCCGATGCCCTTCTCCGGGTCGCTCATCATGTAGCGGTCCTCGGGGTGGATCCAGGCCGGGACGTCGTGCGCCCCGCAGACCGGGACGACCGAGGCGACGTGGTCGATGTGCCCGTGCGTGAGGACGACCGCCACCGGCTTGAGGCGGTGCTTCTTGAGCGCTTCCTCGACTCCCTGGGCGGCCTGGTGGCCGGGGTCGATGATCACGCACTCCTCACCCGCGGCGGGGGCAACCAGATAACAGTTGGTGCCCCAGGCTCCGGCGGGGAACCCGGCAATCAGCACAATCGTCCTTCGTAGGTCGTGGAATGTCGTCCAAACAGAATGCGGCGGATCAGAGCCTACCGGCGCGGCCGATTCCACAGCGAACCCATATACGGTACGGGGCACTATCAGGGGCCCGTAGAAGGTCACGAGACGTACGAGGAGAAGACCCGGTGGTCAGCAAGGATCAGCGGCAGCGTCAGCTCGCCCGGGAGAAGTTCCTGCGCCAGCAGCAGCGGCGCGAGTCCGCGCGACGCAAGGCGCGCACCCGCAACACCGTGATCGCCTCCGTGCTCGCGGTGGCCGTCCTCGGCACGGGCGGCGCGTACGCCGCCGGGGCGTTCAGCGGTGACGGCAAGAAGGACACCTCCAGCGCGAAGGAGAGCCCGTCGCCCTCGCCGAGCAAGAAGGCGTCGGAGCCCAAGATGGCGATCGACAAGAAGGCCAAGTACGACATGGCCTTCAAGACGAGCGCCGGCGACATCACGATCGCGATGGACGCGGCGAAGACCCCGCACACGGTGAACTCGTTCAAGCACCTCGCGGACAAGGGCTTCTTCGACGGGACGAAGTGCCACCGCCTCACCACCAAGGGCATCTACGTCCTCCAGTGCGGCGACCCGGAGGGCACCGGCGCGGGCGGCCCCGGCTACACGATCCCCGACGAGAACCTGAAGGGGCTCGGCAAGCCGGCCAAGGACGGCTCGGTGACCTACAAGGCGGGCACGGTGGCGATGGCCAACACCGGACAGCCGAACTCGGGTGGCAGCCAGTTCTTCCTGGTCTACAAGGACAGCAAGCTGACGCCCACGTACACGCCCGTCGGCACGATGGACGCGAAGGGCCTCAAGGTCGTCCAGGACGTCGCCGCGAAGGGCGTCGCCGGTGGCTCGCAGGACGGGGCGCCGAAGCAGGCCGTCAAGGTCAGCAAGGCGACGGTCGGCAAGGAGTGAGGCCACAGGGCCGCCCCACGCGCGCGTAGGCGCGGAATTGTGCCGCGCTGAGTGCGGACAGTGGGGCGGCCGGTCGCCTAGATTGGCTTCGTGCGGCGCGGATTCGAGCCGCGTTGTGGAGGGCGGGCCGGGCCCGCCAGGAAACTGTGGACGATGCCCCGGGGTGGGACACCCCCGCGCAGGCATCATGTGGAGGAGGCGCTGTGAGCAGCGACCCGTGGGGCCGCGTCGACGAGACGGGGACCGTGTACGTGCGTAATGCCGACGGCACCGAGCGTGAGGTCGGTTCGTGGAAGGCGGGGTCCCCTGACGAGGCCCTGGCCTACTTCAAGCGCAAGTACGACGGCCTGGTCGTCGAGATCGGGCTCCTCGAACGCCGGGTGAAGACGACCGACCTGTCGGCCAAGGACGCCATGACGGCGATCGAGCACCTGCGCGCGCAGGTCACGGACGCCCACGCGATCGGCGATCTGGACGCGCTCGGCAAGCGGCTCGACAAGCTGGTGGAGACCGTCGAGGCCCGCCGCGAGGAGCGCAAGGTCCAGAAGGCCAAGCAGTCCGACGAGGCCCGGCACGCCAAGGAGGCGCTGGTCGTCGAGGCGGAGGAGCTGGCCCAGTCCGAGCAGTGGCGGGCGGCCGGCGAGCGGCTGCGCGCCCTGGTGGACACCTGGAAGGGGCTGCCGCGCCTGGACCGCAAGTCGGACGACGAGCTGTGGCACCGCTTCTCGCACGCCCGCTCGGCGTTCTCCAAGCGCCGCAAGGCCCACTTCGCCTCGCTGGACGCGCAGCGCGAGGAGGCCCGCAAGACCAAGGAGAAGCTGGTCGCCGAGGCCGAGTCGCTGTCGAACTCGACGGACTGGGGGGCCACGGCCGCCCGTTACCGCGATCTGATGACGGACTGGAAGGCCGCGGGCCGCGCCCAGCGCGAGCACGAGGACGACCTGTGGAACCGCTTCCGCGGCGCCCAGGACATCTTCTTCGCGGCCCGCAGCGCGGTGTTCGCTGAGCGCGACGCCGAGCAGGGCGAGAACCTCAAGCTCAAGGAGGCGCTCGCCGACGAGGCCGAGAAGCTGCTGCCGATCGGGGACCTGAAGTCGGCGCGCGCCGCGTTCCGCTCGATCAACGAGCGGTGGGAGGCCATCGGTCACGTCCCGCGGGACGCCCGGCCGAAGGTGGAGGGCCGGATGCACGCCGTGGAGCGCGCCATCCAGGAGTCCGAGGAAGCCGAGTGGCGTCGCACGAACCCGGAGGCACGCGCGCGTGCGGAGGGCCTCACCGGCCAGTTGCAGGCGGCGGTGGACAAGCTCACGGGTCAGATCGAGCAGGCTCGTGCCCAGGGCAACAACTCCAAGGCGGACAAGCTTCAGAAGGAGCTGGACGGCCGTCAGGCGTTGCTGGACCAGGCGGTGAAGGGCTTGCACGAGTTCGGGGGCTGAGCCTCCGCCTCCGGCCGGAACGTGGGAACGGCCCCCGAGCACTGTGCTCGGGGGCCGTTCCCACGTCTCGGGGCTCTGCCCCGGACCCCGCGCCTCAATCGCCGGCGGGGCTTGATACACCTACGGGCGGCGTGCGGATGTCACCCGGTACACGTCGTACACGCCCTCCACGCCGCGCACCGCCTTCAAGACATGGCCCAGGTGCTTCGGATCGCCCATTTCGAACGTGAAGCGGGACGTGGCCACCCGGTCGCGGGACGTCTGGACCGCCGCGGACAGGATGTTCACGTGCTGGTCCGACAGGACCCGGGTCACGTCCGACAGGAGCCGCGAGCGGTCCAGGGCCTCGACCTGTATGGCGACCAGGAAGACGGACGACTGGGTGGGGGCCCACTCGACCTCGAGGATGCGCTCCGGCTCGCGGGACAGCGAGTCCACGTTGACGCAGTCGCTGCGGTGAACCGATACGCCGCTGCCGCGCGTGACGAAGCCGATGATCGGGTCGCCGGGCACCGGCGTGCAGCAGCGCGCCAGCTTCACCCAGACGTCGTCGACGCCCTTGACCACCACGCCCGGGTCCGCGTTCGACCGGCGCTTGGAGCGGCCGCGCGAGGGCGGTGCGCTCTCGGCGATGTCCTCGTTGGCCGCCTCCTCGCCGCCGAGCGCCTGCACGAGCTTCTGCACGACGGACTGCGCCGTGACGTGGCCCTCGCCTATGGCGGCGTACAGGGACGAGATGTCCGGGTAGCGCATCTCGTGCGCGAGCGTGACGAGCGAGTCGCCCGTCAGGATCCGCTGGATCGGCAGGTTCTGCTTGCGCATGGCCCGCGCGATGGCGTCCTTGCCCTGCTCGATGGCCTCCTCGCGGCGCTCCTTGGAGAACCACGCCCGGATCTTGTTGCGCGCACGCGGCGACTTCACGAAGCCGAGCCAGTCGCGGGACGGGCCCGCGCCCTGGGCCTTGGAGGTGAAGACCTCCACCAGGTCGCCGTTGTCCAGGGTCGATTCGAGCGGGACCAGGCGTCCGTTGACGCGTGCTCCTATGGTCCGGTGGCCGACCTCCGTGTGGACCGCGTACGAGAAGTCCACCGGGGTGGCCCCGGCCGGGAGCGCTATGACGTCGCCCTTCGGCGTGAAGACGAAGACCTCGTTGCGGGAGAGGTCGAAACGCAGCGACTCCAGGAACTCGCCCGGGTCCTCGGTCTCCTTCTGCCAGTCCAGCAACTGGCGCAGCCACGCCATGTCGTTGAGGTGGTCGTCCTTGCCCTTGCCGGACGACTTCGGCGCGTCGGTGCGCACCTTGGAGGCGCCGGCGACGGCCTCCTGCTTGTACTTCCAGTGCGCGGCGATGCCGTACTCGGCACGGCGGTGCATGTCGAACGTACGGATCTGGAGCTCGACGGGCTTGCCGTTGGGGCCGATCACCGTCGTGTGCAGCGACTGGTACATGTTGAACTTGGGCATCGCGATGTAGTCCTTGAACCGCCCCGGAACCGGGTTCCAGCGGGCGTGGACGGTGCCCAGTGCCGCGTAGCAGTCGCGGACCGTGTCGACGAGGACGCGGATGCCCACCAGGTCGTAGATCTCCGCGAAGTCACGGCCGCGGACGATCATCTTCTGGTAGACGCTGTAGTAGTGCTTCGGGCGTCCGGTGACGGTCGCCTTGATGCGGGCCGCGCGCAGGTCGGACTGCACCTCGTCGGTCACTATGGCCAGGTACTCGTCGCGCTTGGGCGCGCGCTCGGCCACGAGCCGCACGATCTCGTCGTACATCTTGGGGTAGAGGATCGCGAAGGCGAGGTCCTCCAGCTCCCACTTGATGGTGTTCATGCCCAGGCGGTGCGCCAGCGGAGCGTAGATCTCCAGCGTCTCGCGGGCCTTCTTCTCCTGCTTCTCGCGCTTGAGGTAGCGCATCGTGCGCATGTTGTGCAGGCGGTCGGCGAGCTTGATGACCAGGACGCGGGGGTCCTTGGCCATCGCGACGACCATCTTGCGCACCGTCTCTGCCTGCGCGGCCTCGCCGAACTTGACCTTGTCCAGCTTGGTCACGCCGTCGACGAGCAGGGCGACCTGGTCGCCGAAGTCCCGCTTCAGGGTGTCCAGGCCGTACTCGGTGTCCTCGACGGTGTCGTGCAGGAGGCCGGCCATCAGCGTGGCCGGGTCCATGCCCAGCTCGGCGAGGATCGTCGTCACGGCGAGCGGGTGCGTGATGTACGGGTCGCCGCTCTTGCGCTTCTGGCCGCGGTGCCAGCGCTCGGCGACCTGGTAGGCGCGCTCGACCTGGCGCAGCGTGGACGTCTCGATCTTCGGGTCGTTGCTGCGCACTATCCGCAGCAGCGGCTCCAGGACCGGGTTGTACGGGTTCGAGCGCTGCACGCCGAGGCGGGCGAGGCGGGCGCGGACGCGGTTGGAGGAGCCGGAGCGCGACGCCGGCTGGTTCGCGGCGGCGCGGATCGCGGGCGGCGGCGTGGGGCGCGGCTGGTTGGCGGGAGGCTTGGTGCGCGGCTGCTCGGCCGCCGTGCCGCTCGGCGGCGCAGGCCTCGCCGCCTTCGCGTCCTTCTCGGGCGCACGGGAGGGAGCCGCGGCGCGCGTGGCCTGTTCGTCATGCGTGGCGGCGGAGAGTGGCTTGGCCTCGTCTGGCAACGGCGCTCCTCGTGCGCGACGGGTCCCCCGTTCAGGTCCCGGAGAGCCCATGGTATCGATCCGGCGTCCTCGGCTCGCCCTGGGCCGACGGGACGTCTTCGTACTGGTGAAACACCAGAGGCGGGCACCGGATTCCTCCGGGCCCGCCGCCAGGGCTGTGAGCTGCGGTTTTACACCACGAGCAGGGCGTCGAGCGGCGCGCCCCGAAGTGTGGATTCCAGTCGTCCGCGGCCGGGCAGAAAACCCAGTTCCATGAGGACGGCGCAGCCCGCGACCTCGGCGCCGGCCCGGCGGATCAGATGCACCGCGGCCTCGGCGGTGCCGCCGGTGGCCAGCACGTCGTCGATCACCATGACGCGGTCCTCGGCACCGAGGTCCTCGGCGTGCACCTCGATCTCGGCGGAGCCGTACTCAAGGTCGTACGACTGCGCGAGCGTCGCACCGGGGAGCTTGCCCGCCTTGCGTACGGGGATGAACCCGAGGCCCGCACGGATCGCGACGGGGGCGCCCAGGATGAAGCCGCGCGCCTCCAGGCCGACGATCTTCGTGGCGCCGTTGCGGACACAGAGCTCCGCGAGCGTGTCGGTGAGGGCCGTGAAGGCCGCCGGGTCCGCGAGCAGCGGCGTGATGTCCTTGAACAGGACGCCGGGCTCCGGATAGTCCTGCACATCGCGGATGCGGCTGAGGAGCAGCTCCTTGATGTCGGTCATTTCTGCACCTCAGCGAGTATGTGAAGAGTTTTTCCAGAAGATTCGACCGCTTTGCGGCGACCGCCAACCCTAGCAGCCGCGGCTGTCGGGGAACGCCAAGGGCGCCAGGGCCTCGAAGGCTCCTGGCGCCCTTGTGACGACCTGCGGGACCGGCTCAGCGGCGCTTGCCCGAGGGGCGGCCGCGACCGCGGTTGCGGGCCGGCTGGCTGCGCGGACCCGAGGCCGTGGAACCGGCGCCCGCGGGGGCGGCGTCCTCCGGGTCGGTCTCCGCCTCCAGCGAGCCGTCGGCCTGGTGGCCCACGACGGCCGTGTCGGCCTTCGCCGCGGCGGCGGACCGCTTGGCGAGCACCCGCTTCTTGAGCGCCTTCATCTTCGGCTCGCGCTCCTTGAGGTCGGCGACCAGCGGAGTGGCGATGAAGATCGACGAGTACGCACCGGCGGCGAGGCCCACGAAGAGCGACAGGGAGATGTCGTTCAGCATGCCCGCGCCGAGGAAGCCGCCGCCGATGAACAGCAGGCCACCGACCGGCAGGAGCGCCACGACCGTGGTGTTGATCGAGCGCACCAGGGTGCTGTTGATCGACCGGTTGGCGACCTCGCTGTACGTCCAGCGGGTCTGCTTCTCCAGCCCCTTCGTCTGCTCCTTGAGCGAGTCGAAGACGACGACCGTGTCGTAGAGCGAATAACCGAGGATGGTCAGCAGACCGATCACCGTGCCCTGCGTGACCTCGAAGCCCACCAGGGCGTAGATCCCGACGGTGATCGTGATGTCGTGGATGAGCGCGACGAGTGCCGCCACCGCCATCCGCCACTCGAAGGCGATCGCCAGATAGATCACGACGAGGACCATGAAGATGGCCAGGCCCTGCCACGCCTTGTTGGCGATCGACGCGCCCCAACTGGGGCCCACCAGGTCGGCGTTGATGTCGTCGGCCTTGATGTCCATGTCCTTGGACAGCTCGGCCTTGACCTGGTCCGACTTGGCGGTGTCGACGCCCGCGACCTGGATGCGCAGACCGCCCGAGCCGAGCTCCTGGACGACCGCCGGGTGACCCGAGGCCTCCACCGCGTACTCCTCGGCCTTCTGGGCCGAGACGCTGGTCTTGGGCGTCGTGAAGATCGCGCCGCCCTCGAACTCGATGCCCATGTTCAGGCCGCGCACCCCGAGGCCGACGATGGCCGTGATGGTGATGAGGATCGAGACGCCGTACCAGATCATGCGCTTGCCGATGAAGTCGTAACCGACCTCACCGCGGTACAGCCTGGCGCCGAGATTGCCCAGCTTCGACATCTCACGCCTCCTTCGGGTCGACAGGGCGGGTGGCGCGGCGGGTGCGACGCAGCGGGGGCTGCACGCCGAGGCGCTTCGGGTCGAGGCCGGACCACTTGTGCCCGCCCGTGAAGAACTTCGTGCGGGCCAGGAGCGTCATCAGCGGCTTCGTGAAGAGGAAGACCACGACGATGTCGAGCAGGGTGGTCAGGCCGAGCGTGAACGCGAAGCCCTGCACCTTGCCGACGGTCACGATGTAGAGCACCGCGGCCGCGAGGAACGACACGAAGTCGGAGACCAGGATGGTGCGTCGGGCCCGCGGCCAGGCGCGCTCCACCGCGGGACGCACGGAGCGTCCCTCTCTGATCTCGTCCCGGATGCGTTCGAAGTACACGATGAACGAGTCCGCGGTGATACCGATGGCCACGATGGCACCGCAGACGGCCGGCAGGTTCAGCGCGAAGCCGATGGCCGGGCCGAGCAGCGTCATCAGCGTGTACGTGAGGATGCCGGAGGTCAGCAGGGAGGCCAGGGCGACGAGCGACAGGCCCCGGTAGTAGACGACCAAGTAGATGATGACCAGCGCGAGGCCGATGGCGCCCGCGATCAGGCCGGCGTCGAGCTGCTCACCGCCGAGCGCGGCGGTCACCGAGGTGACGCTCTGCTCGTGGAAGGTCAGCGGCAGGGCACCGTAGGACAGCACGTTCGCGAGGTCCTGGGCGGACTCCTGGGTGAAGGAGCCGGAGATCTCGGCGTTCTGGCTCAGGGTGGAGCTGACGCTGGGGGCGGAGACCACGTCGCCGTCGAGCACGATGGCGAACTGGTTCATCGGCGACTGCTGGCTCTTGAGCTTGCTGGTCGTCGCGGCGAACTTCTTCGATCCCGCGCCCGTGAACTCCATGTTCACGACCCACTGACCGGACTGCTGGTTGATGGTCGCCTGGGACTTCTTGACGTCCTTGCCGCCCACCTCGGACGGGCCGAGGATGTACTTCTGCCACTGTCCCTGGCTCTGACCGCAGGCAATGATCGGGTCCGAGGACTTCGCACCCTCGTTGATCTTGGTGCGGGCCGCCTTGTCCGTGCAGTCGAGCTGCATGAACTTCTTCTGGAGCGCGGCGGTCGCCGGGTCGGTGCTGGGGCTCGGGGCCGCCTTCGCCTCGTCACCGCTCTTCGCGGAGGCGCTCGGCGTCGCGTCGGCCTTGAGGCTGTCGGTGACGGCGCGGCCCTGCGTCGTGGCGCTGGGCGTCGGCGTGGCCGTCGACTTGTCGGTCGCCTTGTCCGGGCCGGTGGTCTTGTCGGTCGCCTTGCCGCCGGTCGAGGCGCTCGGGGACGGGGTGGCCGACTTGTCGCCCTTGCCGGCGGGCTGGCCGGCGGTCATCGTGAGCACGGGACGGAAGTAGAGCTGCGCGGTCGTACCGACCTGCTCGCGAGCCTGCTTCTCGTTCGTCCCTCGCGGGATGTTGACGATGATGTTGCTCTTGCCCTGCGTCTGGACCTCGGCCTCGGAGACACCCATGCCGTTGACACGGCGGTTGATGATGTCCGCCGCCGTGTCCATGTTGGTCTTGTTGATCGCGTTGGGCTTGCCCGGCTCGTTCTTGGCCTCCAGCGTGATGCTGGTGCCGCCCGCGAGGTCGATGCCAAGGCGCGGGGTGAACGTGCCGGAGGCGAACATCCCCCCGACGAGCGCGACCATGATGATCACGATCAGGCCCAGGGCGCGCCCCGGCTTCGACTGGGCACCTGCCCCTCGGCTCTTCTTAGGTGTGGCCACCTTCTCGTACTCCCTCTCCATCCGTCCGGCATCGGGGTTGGGTGCCAGGACGGCCATGAAATGGTCGAGAGTCCGCGCGGATCACGCACGGACAGGAACCGCGGGGCACATCGAGCGGTCACCCCACGGTTCCGGCCGTACTACTTCGCGTCGGACTCGCCGTCGGTCTTCTTCACCTCGGCGTCGTCGGCCTTCTCGACCTTCTCGGCCTCGACCTTCTCGGCCTTGTCGGCTTCGGCGTCCTCGGCAGGCTCGTCCTTCTTGCCGAGGTCGATGCGCGAGTCGTCGGCGGCGGTCTCGTCGGTCTCGGTGAGGGAGGACGCGTCGTCCGGCACGACGGCGTCGTTGGTCAGTTCATCATCACCAACGACTTCCTCGCCGTGGACGATGCGGTTGTACTCGTCATCGGTGAGCACGGCACCGATGGCGTTCTTCGCGAACATGAGGTGGACCCCGGGGCCGGCGTCGAGAAGGACCGCGTCGTCGTGGACCTCCTTGACCGTGGCGTACATGCCCCCGATCGTGCGGACGCCGGAACCGGGCTGCATCTCATTGCGCATGTCCGCGGCTTGCTTCTGCTTCTTCTTGGCAGACCGGGTCATCAGGAACATAGCCCCGATGAGCACAATGAACGGGAGGAGGGTCACAGGACTCACGGGTAGGAACTTCCTTCATTCGGCCGCGTCGAGATGCGGCCGTGTCGATGATGGGGTATCACGCCACCGTAATGGCGACGTCGGCGGAGTCTAAGCGAGTCCGCACGGTGGGAACAACGCTCAGCATGGCACCGGGGTTCCAGCCCCGGCGACTACGCGCGCCGTCATGCCCCGAAGAGGTCTTGTTGTCCGCCTGCCCCAGGTCTCCCTTGGGGTGCGGTGAGTCCCAGGTGGGCCCACGCGGCGGGAGTCGCCACACGTCCCCTGGGGGTGCGCGCCAGAAGCCCCTCTCTGACGAGGAAGGGCTCGGCGACCTCTTCCACCGTCTCACGCTCCTCCCCCACGGCGACGGCGAGTGTCGAAAGTCCTACGGGTCCGCCGCTGAACAGCTTGAGCAGGGCTTCGAGGACGGCGCGGTCCAGGCGGTCGAGGCCGCGGCCGTCCACCTCGTAGACGCCGAGGGCGGCGGAGGCGATGTCCCTGTCGATCTGCCCGTCGGCCTTGACCTGCGCGTAGTCGCGGACGCGGCGCAGCAGGCGGTTGGCGATGCGGGGGGTGCCGCGGGAGCGCCCGGCGATCTCGGCGGCGCCCGCTGTGTCGATCTCCACATCGAGGAGGCTCGCCGAGCGGTGGATCACCCGCTCCAGCTCGGGAGGCCCGTAGAACTCCATGTGCGCGGTGAAGCCGAAGCGGTCGCGCAGCGGCGGCGGCAGCAGGCCCGCGCGCGTGGTCGCGCCGACGAGGGTGAAGGGCGGCAGCTCCAGCGGGATGGCGGTGGCGCCGGGGCCCTTGCCGACGATGACGTCGACACGGAAGTCCTCCATCGCCATGTAGAGCATCTCCTCGGCGGGCCGCGACATCCGGTGGATCTCGTCGAGGAAGAGGACCTCGCCCTCCTGGAGCGAGGAGAGGATCGCCGCGAGGTCGCCCGCGTGCTGGATCGCGGGTCCTGACGTGATGCGGATCGGGGCGCCCATCTCGGCCGCGATGATCATGGAGAGGGTGGTCTTGCCGAGGCCGGGGGCGCCGGAGAGCAGGACGTGGTCGGCGGTGGCGCCACGCGCGCGGGCGGCGCGCAGGACCAGGTCGAGCTGTTCCCTGACCTTCTCCTGGCCGATGAACTCGCCCAGGTCCTTGGGGCGCAGCGCCGCCTCTACGGCCTGGTCCTCGGTGTCGGCGGACGCACCGACGAGCCGGTCGGCCTGCGGCGTCGCGGCGTCGTCGGTGGTCTCGTCCCAGTTCATGTGTGGTGCCTCGCGTTACGGGTGGGGGCGGGTGGCGGCCGGGTGGCTAGCGGGTGCGGTTGAGGGTTTGCAGGGCCGCCTTCAGGAGCTGGCCCACCTGCGGCGTGCCCTCGGCGGCCTCGGCCTGCGGGGCGACCGTGTCGACCGCCTCGTCGGCCTCGCGGGTGGCGTAGCCGAGGCCGATCAGCGCGGCGTGCAGCTGTTCGCGCCAGCCGTTCGTGACGGCCGTGCCGATGGCCGGGCCGCCCGTGCCGAGGGGCTCGCCGAGCCGGTCCTTCAGCTCGAGGAGCAGCTTCTGAGCGCCCTTCTTGCCGATGCCGGGGACGGCGGTGAGCGACTTCTCGTCGCCGGTGGAGACCGCTCTGCGCAGCGCGTCCGGGCTGTGCACGGCGAGCATCGCCTGGGCCAGGCGCGGGCCGACCCCGCTCGCGGTCTGGAGCAGCTCGAACGTCTGCTTCTCGTCGTCGTCCGCGAAGCCGTACAGGGTGAGCGAGTCCTCGCGCACGACCAGGGAGGTGGCGAGCTTGGCCTGCTGGCCGATGCGGAGCGTGGACAGCGTGTTCGGCGTGCACTGGAGGGCCATGCCGACACCACCCACCTCGACCACCGCGGCGTCGGGGGCGAGGGCGGCGACGGGGCCGCTGACGAAGGCGATCATGCGGTACGGCCTTTCGGTGCGTGGGCCGCGCGGGCGGCGCGGGAAGCGGGGGTTGCCTTGGGCGCCTGGGCCGTGTGCCGGGCGACGGCCTGCTGGAGTCTGTTCTGCGCGGGGGCGCGCCAGATGTGGCAGATGGCGAGGGCGAGCGCGTCGGCGGCGTCGGCCGGCTTGGGCGGTGCGTCGAGCCGGAGCAGCCGCGTCACCATGGCGCCCACCTGTGCCTTGTCGGCGCGGCCCGAGCCCGTGACGGCGGCCTTGACCTCGCTGGGCGTGTGCAGCGCCACGGGGATGCCGCGGCGCGAGGCGCACAGCATGGCGACGGCGCTGGCCTGGGCGGTGCCCATCACCGTACTGACGTTGTGCTGGCTGAACACCCGCTCCACGGCGAGGACTTCGGGCCGGTGCTCGTCGAGCCACTGCTCGATGCCCTGCTCGATGGCGACGAGGCGGTGGCCCAACTCGGCGTCCGGGGGCGTCCGTACGACACCGACGCCGCGCATGGTCAACGGCCGTCCCGCGACGCCCTCGACGACGCCGACACCGCAGCGGGTGAGCCCTGGGTCGACCCCCAGTACACGCATGCGCGCCCCCTCCCGACCGCGAGTGATCTTCGAACGTCCTCCAGGCTATCCGCTGCCACCGACAACGACGGCGGGCCGGGGAGACGTGTCTCCCCGGCCCGCCGTCGCGTTGCTGCCCGCTCAGGCGTCGACCTTCTCCATGACCTCGTCGGAGACGTCGAAGTTGGCGAAGACGTTCTGCACGTCGTCGCTGTCCTCGAGCGCGTCGATGAGCTTGAAGATCTTGCGCGCGCCCTCCTCGTCCAGCTCGACCTGCATGGTCGGGACGAAGTTGGCGTCGGCGGAGTCGTAGTCGATGCCGGCGTCCACCAGCGCGGTGCGGACCGCGACCAGGTCGGTGGCCTCGGAGAGCACCTCGAAGGACTCGCCCAGGTCGTTGACCTCCTCGGCGCCCGCGTCGAGCACGGCGCCCAGGACGTCGTCCTCGGAGAGGTCGGCCTTGGGGACGATCACGACGCCCTTGCGGTTGAACAGGTACGAGACCGAACCCGGGTCGGCCATGTTGCCGCCGTTGCGGGTCATGGCGACGCGCACGTCGGACGCGGCACGGTTGCGGTTGTCGGTGAGGCACTCGATGAGCACCGCGACACCGTTCGGCCCGTAGCCCTCGTACATGATCGTCTCGTAGTCGGCGCCGCCGGCCTCGAGGCCGCCGCCGCGCTTGACCGCGGAGTCGATGTTCTTGTTGGGAACCGACTGCTTCTTCGCCTTCTGGATGGCGTCGTACAGCGTCGGGTTGCCCTCGATGTCGGTGCCGCCCATGCGCGCCGCGACTTCGATGTTCTTGATCAGCTTCGCGAAGAGCTTGCCGCGCTTGGCATCGATCACGGCCTTCTTGTGCTTCGTCGTAGCCCATTTAGAGTGGCCGGACATCTGCCTGTCTCCTTCGCGTAACCAATTTACGAACGCCAGAGATCCTACAAGGAACCCGGGGCGCCCTTCGCCCGCACCATGTCGACGAACATGGCGTGGATCCTGTGGTCGCCCGTGAGTTCCGGGTGGAAGGACGTCGCGAGGGCGTCCCCCTGGCGCACGGCCACGATGTGGCCCTCGTACTCGGCGAGCACCTCCACCTCGGCGCCCACGGACTCCACCCAGGGAGCCCGGATGAAGACGCCCTCCACAGGATCGCCCTCGACGCCCCGAACGTCGACCGCCGCTTCGAAGGACTCGTTCTGACGTCCGAAGGCGTTGCGCCGCACGATCATGTCGATGCCGCCGATGGTCTCCTGGCCCGAGCGCGGGTCGAGGATCTTGTCGGCGAGCATGATCAGGCCCGCGCACGAGCCGTAGACGGGCAGTCCTTCGCGCACACGCGCGCGCAGGGGCTCCATCAGGCCGAAGAGGTGGGCCAGCTTCGAGATGGTGGTGGACTCGCCGCCGGGGACGACGAGACCGTCGACCTCCGCCAGTTCCTCGGGGCGCCGCACCGGCCTGGCCACGGCGTCGGCCGCGGCCAGGGCGACGAGGTGCTCGCGCACGTCGCCCTGGAGCGCGAGCACTCCGACTACAGGAGTGGTCATCACCAGCCCCGGTTCGCGTAACGCTCACCCTCGGGGAGCGTGTCGCAGTTGATTCCGACCATGGCCTCGCCGAGGTTGCGGGACGCCTCCGCGATGATCTTCGGGTCGTCGTAGAAGGTGGTGGCCTTCACGATGGCGGCGGCGCGCTTGGCCGGGTCGCCGGACTTGAAGATGCCGGAGCCGACGAAGACGCCCTCGGCGCCGAGCTGGCGCATCAGCGCGGCGTCGGCGGGGGTGGCGACACCACCGGCGGAGAACAGCACGACCGGCAGCTTGCCGAGCTCGGCGACCTCCTTGACCAGCTCGTACGGGGCGCGCAGGTCCTTGGCCGCGGCGTACAGCTCGTTGTTGTCGAAGCCGCGCAGGCGGGCGATCTCGTTCTTGATCTGCCGCATGTGGCGGACGGCCTCGACGACGTTGCCGGTGCCGGCCTCGCCCTTGGAGCGGATCATCGCGGCGCCCTCGGCGATGCGGCGCAGGGCCTCGCCCAGGTTGGTGGCGCCACAGACGAACGGGGTCGTGAAGGCGAACTTGTCGCTGTGGTTGACCTCGTCGGCCGGGGTGAGCACCTCGGACTCGTCGATGTAGTCGACACCGAGGGACTGGAGCACCTGGGCCTCGACGAAGTGGCCGATGCGGGACTTGGCCATCACCGGGATCGAGACGGCGCCGATGATGCCCTCGATCATGTCCGGGTCGGACATCCGGGCCACGCCGCCGTCCTTGCGGATGTCGGCCGGCACCCGCTCCAGGGCCATCACGGCCACGGCGCCGGCGTCCTCGGCGATCTTCGCCTGCTCGGGCGTGACGACGTCCATGATGACGCCGCCCTTGAGCTGCTCGGCCATGCCGCGCTTGACGCGTGCGGTGCCGGTGGCGGTGTTTTCGGAAGTGGACACGGGTGACCTCACTCGGTGAACGAAGGCTCTTGCAGCACCGAGGAAACCTCTGGGGAACAGGCCACTACAAGGGCCAATGGGTAGCCGGTGGCTCCTTTTGGCCTGGGAACTAGGTGGTGGCGCGGTCGGCGAGGGCCGCCGGGGGCTCGTCGTCCATCTCGAAGGCGAGCGGGAACGGGGCGTGTCCTGCGAGCCGGAACCAGCGGACCTTGCGGTGGCGGCGCAGCGCGCGGGCCGCGCGCACGGCGTCGTTGTGGAAGCGGCGGGCCATGGGCACGCGGCGGACCGCCTGGGCGAGCTCCTCCGCGGCTTCTTCGCCGCCGGGGGCCTCCCGGACCACCTCCACCTGGTCGGGTTCGCTGAAGACCGCCCTGAGCGCCTGGCTGAGCTCGCTCTCGGCGACCTCGCGCTGCTCCTCCTCGGCCTGGCGCGCGGCGTGCGCCGCCTCGTACAGCACGATCGACGCGGCCGGGTCGAGCACGCCCGACGTCGCCAGTTCCTGGGCGACGGAGGCGCGGCGCAGGAGTTGGGCGTCGAGCGCGGCGCGGGCCGCGTCGATGCGGGCGTGCAGGCGGTCGAGCCGCCCCGCGGTCCAGCTCAGGTAGAGCCCGATCGCGAAGAGGGCTACGGCGATCCAGATGAGGGTGACGGTCACGGGCGGCAAGGCTACCCGGGCAGCGGCAGGGGTCAGTCCCGCGCCAAGCCGAAGCGCGCCCGCAGGCCCGTCCGCTCGTCGGCCGCCACCGCCGCCGCGCCCTGGGTCACCGTCTCGTACACCGAGAGGATGTCCGCGCCGACCGTGGACCAGTCGAAGCGGCGGACGTGCCTGCTGCCACGCGCGCGCAGTTCCTCACGGCGCTCCGGGTCGCCCAACAGGCGCAGGGCCGCGAGGGCGAGGTCGTCCGCGTCCTCGTTGGCGAAGAGTTCGCCGGCCGCGCCCTGGGCGAGGACCTGGGCGAAGGCGTCCAGGTCGGAGGCGAGCACGGGCGCGCCCGCCGACATCGCCTCGACGAGGATGATGCCGAAGCTCTCGCCTCCGGTGTTGGGGGCGACATAGACGTCGACGCTCGCCAGGAGGCGCGCCTTGTCCTCGTCGCTGACCATGCCGAGGAACTCGACGCGGTCGCGCATCTCCTTGGGGAGCGAGGCGACCGCCTCCTCCTCGTCACCGCGCCCGGCGACCAGAAGGCGGGTCTGCGGGCGCTCGGCGAGGATCTTCGGGAGCGCCTTCATGAGTACCGGCAGGCCCTTGCGGGGCTCGTCGATGCGGCCGATGAAGCCGATCGTGCCTCCCGCCCGTCTCCCACCACCGCCCTCAACCGAGCTTCGCGCCCCTTCTGTTTGCCACTCGGCCTTGGGTTCGGCCCGCGCGAAGAAGTCGACGTCGACGCCGTTCGGGATCACGACCGCGTCGCCGCCCAAGTGCTCGACCAAGGTGCGGCGCGCGTACTCGCTCACCGCGATGCGCGCGCTGATCTTCTCCAGCGCGGGCTGGAGGATCGGATACGCGGCGATCATGGCGCGCGAGCGCGGGTTCGACGTGTGGAAGGTCGCGACGATCGGCCCCTGCGCCGCCCAGCAGGTCAAAAGGCCGAGCGACGGGGACGCCGGTTCGTGGATGTGGATCACGTCGAAGGTGCCGTCGTGCAGCCACCTGCGCACGCGCGCGGCGCTCAGGAAGCCGAAGTTCAGGCGCGCCACCGAGCCGTTGTACGGCACGGGAACCGCGCGGCCCGCCGACACGACGTACGGCGGCAGCGGGGTCTCGTCGTCCGCGGGCGCGAGGACGGACACCTCGTGCCCCAGGGCGATGAGGTGCTCCGCCAGATCGCGGATGTGGAACTGGACGCCGCCCGGCACGTCCCAGGAGTACGGGCAGACGATTCCGATCCTCACGCCGACCTCTCTTCGAAGTTGTCGAGGTCGGCCAGCCACAGGCGCTGCAACATGTGCCAGTCCTCCGGATGGTCCGCGATCCCCGTGGCGAAGGCATCGGCCAGCGCCTGCGTCATGACAGACGTCTTCTCGGCCCGCGTACCTGTCTCCGGCACGTCGACGGGTGGGTGGACGCGCCCCCGCATGATGGGCGAGTCGTCGTACCAGAGGGTGACCGGCAGCAGCAGCGCGCCGGTCTGCTGGGCGAGCATCGCGGGCCCGGCGGGCATCCGCGTCGTCTCGCCGAAGAACTTGACCTCCACACCGGAGGACGACAGGTCCCGGTCGGCGACCAGGCAGACCAGGCCGCCCGCGCGCAGCCGCCGGGCGAGCGTCCCGAAGGCGGAGCCGCCCGTGTGCGGCAGCACCTCCATGCCGAGGCCCTCCCGGTAGGCGACGAAGCGGTCGTACAGGGTCTCCGGCTTGAGCCGCTCGGCGACGGTCGTGAACGGCGTGTCCAGCTTGGTGGTGACCCAGGCGCCCGCCAGGTCGTAATTGCCCATGTGGGGCAGCGCGAGGACGACGCCCCGGCCGGAGTCGAGGCCCTCGGTGAGGTAGTGGACGTCCTTGACCGAGAAGCCGTCCCGGATGCGCTCCTTGCTCCACGCGGGGAGCCGGAAGGACTCCATCCAGTAGCGCAGGTACGAGCGCATGCCCTTCCTGGAGAGCTGTTGCAGACGCTGTGGCGTGGCGTCGGGCACCACGCGCGCGAGGTTGGCCTCCAGGCGCAGCACGCCCTTGCCGCGCTTCTTCCAGGCGGCGTCGGCGATCGTGCGGCCGAGGCGCCGGGCGACCGGCTCGGGGAGCTTCTTGACGGTCGCCCAGCCGAGCCCGTACAGCGCGTCGGTGATCCGCTCCTGCGTCCCACTCACGAGGTGGCCCCCTCCTGGGCGGCCGCGTCGGCCTCCGCGGACTCGCGGCGCACCGTGACCACGCGCTGGATCAGTGTGACCAGGCTGCCCACGGCGACGATCCACAGGGCTACCGGCAGCAGGTACTGGATGCCGGGCACGCCGAACTTGTGCAGCCCGGCGAAGCCCGCGGCGACGAGCGAGATGACGAGGCGTTCGGCGCGCTCCACGAGTCCGTTCACGGCGACCGGCAGGCCGATCGATTCGCCACGTGCCTTCGTGTAGGAGACGACCTGGCCGCTGGCGAGGCAGAAGATCGACACGGCGCACAGGACGCTGTCGTTCCCCCCACCGGCGTACCAGAGCGCCAGGCCGCCGAAGATGGCGCTGTCGGCGACGCGGTCGAGCGTGGAGTCCAGGAAGGCGCCCCAGCGGCTGGAGCGGCCCAGCTGGCGCGCCATGTTTCCGTCCACGAGGTCCGAGAAGACGAACAGCGTGATGACGACGGTTCCCCAGAAGAACTCACCGCGCGGATAGAAGACCAGCGCACCGGCCACGACTCCGGCGGTGCCCAGGAGCGTGACCGCGTCGGGGCTGACTCCGCGGCGGATGAGAAACGCGGCGAACGGTGTGAGGACACGCGTGAAGAATGCACGCGCGTACTTGTTCAGCATGGCCTTCCCGAGGGTCGGTGGCCGCGCGGCCCCTCTGGCCACCGGCTGGCCCATCGTAGCCACGCACACGTGCGAACCGCCGACGGGCCGCACGCGTGGGCGTGCGATCCCGTACGACGTATGGACGCACAGTGACCCGAGTGGAAAGCTCGAAGACACCGCGGGCGTCGCCGAAGCCGCCTCCGCACGCGGATTCGCGTGTCCGCGCCCTCAGGACCTCACCGAGCAACAAACCGGGAGGCAAGGCATGGGCGACAAGAGCAACGGACACCCCGGAGCCGCCGGCAGGGCAGCGACGGCCGACCATCCCGCGTCCGTACGGAATGTGGTGCTGGTCGGCCACAGCGGATCGGGCAAGACGACCCTCGTGGAGGCCCTCGCGCTGACCGCGGGGGCGGTGAACAGGGCGGGCCGCGTCGAGGACGGCACCAGCGTCTCCGACTACGACGAGATCGAGCACCGCCAGCAGCGATCGGTCCAGCTCTCGCTCGTCCCTCTGGAGTGGGACGGCTTCAAGATCAATCTCCTGGACACCCCCGGCTACGCGGATTTCGTCGGGGAGCTGAGGGCCGGTCTGCGGGCTGCGGACGCGGCCCTTTTCGTCGTCTCGGCGGCCGACGGGCCCGAGACGATGGCCGGCGCGACGCGCATGGTGTGGGAGGAGTGCGCCGCGGTCGGCATGCCGCGGGCCATCGTGATCACGCACCTGGAGGCGGCGCGCGCCGACTTCGAGGACATGACGCGGACCTGCGCGGAGATCTTCGGCGGCGACGACCCGGACGCCGTGCTCCCGCTGTACCTCCCGCTGCGCGGCGAACGGGCGCCGGACGGGCACGCGCCCGTGACGGGCCTGATCGGGCTGCTCACGCAGCGCCTCTTCGACTACGCGTCGGGCGAACGCAAGGAGTCGGAACCGGACGCCGGGCAGGCCTCGCTGATCGAGGAGGCCCGCAACCGGCTCATCGAGGGGATCATCGCCGAGAGCGAGGACGAGACCCTCATGGACCGCTATCTGGGCGGCGAGGAGATCGACGTCAAGACGCTGATCGACGACCTGGAGCGGGCCGTGGCGCGCGGCGTCTTCCACCCGGTCCTCGCGGCGGCCCCGGCGGCGGAGGACGCACGGCAGGGCATCGGCACCGTCGAACTCCTCGAACTGATCACCGGCGGCTTCCCGACCCCCCTGGAGCGGGCCGCTCCCGCCGTACGGGCGCGCGACGGGAAGGAACTCGACATCCACGCCTGCGACCCGGAGGGGCCGTTGGTGGCGGAGGTCGTGAAGACCGCGTCCGACCCGTACGTGGGGCGGGTCTCGCTCGTCCGCGTCTTCTCCGGCACCCTGCGGCCCGACGAGACGGTGCACGTGTCGGGCCACGGCCTGACCGACCACGGGCACGAGACGCGCGCCCTGCACGAGGCGGACGAACGGATCGGGGCGCTCTCGGCCCCCTTCGGGAAGCAGCAGCGCACGCTGACGCACTGCATCGCCGGCGATCTGGCGTGCGTCGCGAAGCTGAGCCGGGCCGAGACCGGGGACACGCTCTCGGCGAAGGAGGCCCCGCTGCTCATGTCGCCGTGGGAGATGCCCGATCCGCTGCTCCCGCTGGCCATCCAGGCGCACAGCAAGGCCGACGAGGACAAGCTCTCGCAGGGGCTCTCACGCCTGGTCGCCGAGGACCCGACGATGCGCCTGGAACAGAACCAGGACACGCACCAGGTGGTGCTGTGGTGCCTCGGCGAGGCGCACGCGGACGTCGCTCTCGAACGGTTGCGCAGCCGCTACGGGGTGCAGGTCGACGTCGTCCCGCACAAGGTCTCCCTCCGGGAGACGTTCGCGGGCAAATCGGCGGGGCGCGGCCGGCACGTGAAACAGTCCGGTGGCCACGGCCAGTACGCGATCTGCGAGATCGAGGTGGAGCCGCTGCCCGGCGGCTCGGGCATCGAGTTCGTGGACAAGGTCGTCGGCGGCGCGGTGCCCCGGCAGTTCATCCCGTCCGTGGAGAAGGGCGTGCGGGCGCAGGCGGCGAAGGGCGTCGCGGCCGGATATCCGCTCATCGACGTGCGGGTGACGCTGCTCGACGGCAAGGCGCACTCGGTGGACTCCTCCGACGCGGCGTTCCAGACGGCGGGGGCGCTGGCGCTGCGCGAGGCGGCGGCCGATGTGCGGATCCATCTCCTGGAGCCGGTGGCCGAGGTCGAGGTCCTGGTCGCCGACGACTACGTGGGCGCCGTGATGAGCGATCTGTCCGGGCGGCGCGGCCGCGTCGTCGGAACCGAACAGGCAGCGGGCGGGCGGACGTTGATCCGGGCCGAGGTGCCGGAGATCGAGATCGGCCGCTACGCGGTGGACCTGCGTTCCCTGTCGCACGGCACCGCGCGTTTCAGCCGCGCGTACGCCCGGCACGAGCCGATGCCGGCCCAGCTGAGCGAGCGGATCCGCGAACAGGCCCAGGACGTCCCGTAATCGACTCCGGTGCGCGCACCGGCACCGGCTTCCCGTTCCACGGGGCCGGTGTCGGTGGCGGCCGCTACGCTGGTCGAAGATCAGCCGGATCCGGCCGACGGCGCGCCCAACAGGTGTGCGGGACGGGCAAGTCGGGAAAAGCCGCAGCGACGGCGTGCGGTGATGGGGGTGGCAGTGGCGGACACGATCAAGCCGGCTTCGGCCGACGGAATATTCGACTTCCGGCCGGGCGCGCAGATCCCGCTCCAGGGGTCCGCGGGCCAGACCGCCGCGACGTTCGCCATCGCCTCGGCCGCGTACCGGGACGACCCGGCGGTGAAGATCGAGGAGACCAACAACGAGTGGCACAAGTCCCAGGTGAAGAGGGGCATGTGGTCGCTCATGGCGCCGAATCTCGGTGAGGCCTTCGCGCGGGCGGTGCAGGTACGGATGCTGGGTGGCGCCCGCAAGCCGCTCATCCAGTCGTTCGGCACGGAACCGCAGGTCGTGGTGGAGCACTGCCTCGCGGCCAACCGCATCCGGCGCCAGCGCGACAGCCTGCTGACGCTCGTGACCGTGGTGTTCGGCTTCCTGTTCCTGCCCGGATTCCTGCTCTGGGTGACCGCGTTCGAGATCCGCCGCAGGGACACCATCCGGGTGGGACTGGCCGAGAAGGAGGTCAAGGAGGCCGAGGGCAAGAGCACCAAGGAGAAGCGCGAGGCCAAGAAGCACGAGCGCGCGGCGCACGGCCGGGCCGCCCTCACCATGGCGATCATGGCCGTCGTGTTCGTCGCCGTCGTGATCGCGCTCGTCAAGCTTCCGTCCGACAGCGGCTGGACCTGGTATCTGCGCGCCTGTTTCGTGGCGCCCGTGATCGGCGGCTGGTGGGCACGCCGGATCTGCGAGCGCACCGCCCACGACCTGCGGGACCGCTGGGGCGGGTTGCTGTCCGGCGGCGGGATCGGGGCGAAGATCCCCGAGGCCGTGCCCGGCAGCCCCGGTGAGACCGCCGCGGAGCAACTGCGCCAGAACCTCGCCAAGTTGTCGGCCGAGCAGCAGTCGAACTCGGTGTTCTACGCCGGCCCCAAGGGCATCCTGGGCATGGGCACGCGCTGGGGCGGCTGGCAGCTCGCCGAGGACCTGGTGTCGAAGGAGCCCGGCAAGGACATCCACCCGTTCCGCAGCTGGGACGTGGTCCGCGCGATCCACGACCAGCTCCGCCTCCTGGAGCGCAAGCCGATCCACACGGGCGGCTTCCCGACGCCTTCGGTGAAGCACTGGATCGTCTCGCCGATCGGGGAGAACGCGAAGAGCGTGACGCGCCCCTCGGGCGTGAACGTGGAGGCGTTCGAGACCAGGACGCACGAGATAGAGCGGATCTGCAACGAGCAGCAGTTCGGCGGCGGCAGCCGCCACTACCTGGGCGTGCAGTTCACGCTCTGGGACGGCCAGTTGGTCATCACCATGCTGATCACGGTCACGGTGCTGCACCAGACGCTGCGGATCGAGGTGACCGGGCACGCGCTCGGACCGGTGCACTCCCTGTTCACGTCGAAGCCGGAGCCGCGGAAGAAGGAGATCTCCAAGCCCATACGGTTCTGGGAGACCACGGAGAAGACGCTCCCGCTGATCACCTCCGACGAGGCGGTCCGGATCGCGGTCCGCGCCCCCTTCACCTGGTACCCGCCGCTCCTGGACCACCTCGGCGGGAAGCTGGTGCTGCCCGAGCCGTTCGGCCTGCGGCACGCCTGGGCGGACCAGCCGTGGCGGCACCGCTTCATGGCGGACGACGCGCTGCGCACGGCCACGCCCGTGCTGCGCGTGGTGCACGCCGCGGCCATCAAGGTGCTCGACGAGAACGGCGTGGACACCGAGAAGTTCGGTGCCCGCTCGGGCTTCCTCAGCGGCGCGGTCCAGGACCCGACGCCGGGGAAGGCCGACACGTACAACGCGTAGGGGCCCGCTCGGTCAGTCGGTCGGCCAGGCCTTCGCCAGGGCCGTACGCGTGTCTGCGAGCATCTGCGGCAGCACCTTGGTGTGGCCGACGACCGGCATGAAGTTGGTGTCGCCGCCCCAGCGCGGAACGATGTGCTGGTGCAGATGGGCGGCGATACCGGCGCCCGCGACCGCGCCCTGGTTCATGCCGATGTTGAATCCGTGCGCTCCCGAGGCGGAGCGCAGCGCGGCCATCGCGCGCTTGGTGAAGTCGGCGAGTTCCGCGGTCTCGTCCAGGTCGAGGTCGGTGTAGTCGGCGACGTGCCGGTAGGGCAGCACCATCATGTGCCCGCCGTTGTACGGGTACAGGTTGAGGATGGCGAAGACGTGGCTGCCGCGGGCCACGATCAGCGCGTCCTCGTCCGACTTGCCGGGAGCCGCGCAGAAGGGACAGCCGTCGTCGGCGCCGGGGCCGCTCGGTTTGCCCTCGCCCTGGATGTACGCGATGCGGTGCGGGGTCCACAGACGCCCGAATCCGTCCGGCTCGCCCACTGGACCGACCTGCTGCTCCGGCTCACTCGTCATGCAATGCAGCATATGGCGTCACCTCACGGGGGCGTGTCGGCGGGTACCACCCCAGGTCGGCGCGGGTGATGCTGTCGGGATGACCGACACCCCACTCGCTCGCTGGGAGCGGCACAACGGCGTCGTCCTGGCGGTGGCCTCGCTCGTCTACCTCGCCGGGTACGCGGTCCGGGTCCTCGGCCAGGCCCTGCCCGGCGCCCTTCGGGATCTGTGCCTCGCCCTCACGCTCGCCGCGTGGGCGGTGTTCATCGTGGACTACGTGGTGCGCCGGCGCCTGAGCGGGCAGCGCTGGCCACGCTTCGTCCGCACGCACTGGCTGGACACGCTGGTCCTGCTGCTTCCGCTGCTGCGTCCCGTCCGGATCGTGCAGGCCTACCAGGCGGTGCAGCGCCGGCGGAACGAGCCGCGGCTCTCGCTGCACGCGCGCGTGATCGCGTACGCGGGGCTGTCCGTGACGCTGCTCGGCTTCGCGGCCTCACTGGCCCTGTACCAGCAGGAGCACACGGCGCCGGACGCGGACATCCGCACATACGGCGACGCGGTGTGGTTCACCTGCACGACGCTGTCGACCGTGGGCTACGGCGACCTGGCGCCGGTGACCCCGCTCGGCAGGCTCGTCGCGGTGGGCGTGATGGCCTGCGGCCTGGCGCTGCTCGGCGCCGTCACGGGTTCGTTCTCGTCGTGGCTGTTGCAGGTGTTCGCGCGGGAAGGGGAGAGGCCCCCGGAGCACGCTCCGGGGGCCTCTCGACGCGATACCGACTGACGGGACGGGTGGTCAGACCTGCGCCCGCTCCTCGACGACCTTCGCGATCTTCGCGATGGCCTCGTCGACCGGGATGCCGTTCTCCTGCGAGCCGTCGCGGTAGCGGAAGGACACCGAACCGGCGTTCATGTCCTCGTCGCCCGCGATGACCATGAAGGGCACCTTGGCCTTCTGCTGGTTGCGGATCTTCTTCTGCATGCGGTCCGAGGACTTGTCGACCTCGACGCGCAGGCCCTGGGCGCGCGCCTTCTCGGCGAACTCCTCCAGGTACGTCACGTGCCCGTCGCCGATCGGGATGCCGACGGCCTGGACGGGGGCGAGCCACGCCGGGAAGGCGCCCGCGTAGTGCTCCAGGAGCACACCGAAGAACCGCTCGATCGAGCCGAACAGGGCACGGTGCAGCATGACGGGCTGCTGGCGCGAGCCGTCCGCCGCCGTGTACTCCAGGCCGAACCGCTTGGGCTGGTTGAAGTCGACCTGGAGGGTCGACATCTGCCAGGAGCGGCCGATGGCGTCCTTGGCCTGCACGGAGATCTTCGGGCCGTAGTACGCGGCGCCGCCCGGGTCGGGCACGAGGGGCAGCCCCTGCTTCTCGGCGGCGGAGCGCAGCGCCTCGGTGGCCTCCGCCCAGTCCTCGTCCGTGCCGATGAACTTGTCGGAGTCGTCGCGGGTGGACAGCTCCAGCTCGAACTCGTTCAGGCCGTAGTCGCGCAGCAGGTCGAGGACGAAGGTGAGGAGGTTGTCGAGCTCCCCCGCCATCTGCTCCTTGGTGCAGTAGATGTGCGAGTCGTCCTGCGTGAAACCGCGCGAGCGGGTCAGGCCGTGCACGACGCCCGACTTCTCGTAGCGGTACACGGTGCCGAACTCGAAGAGCCGCAGCGGCAGTTCACGGTAGGAACGCCCGCGGGACTTGAAGATCAGGTTGTGCATCGGGCAGTTCATCGCCTTGAGGCGGTAGTTCTGCTCGTCGAACTGGATGGGCGGGAACATGCCCTCCGCGTAGTGCGGCAGATGGCCCGAGGTCTCGAAGAGCGCTTCCTTCGAGATGTGCGGGGTGTTCACGAACTCGTAGCCGGAGTCCTCGTGGCGGCGCCGCGAGTAGTCCTCCATGACCTTGCGGATCACGCCGCCCTTGGGGTGGAAGACCGCGAGGCCCGGGCCCAGCTCGTCCGGGAAGGAGAACAGGTCCAGCTCGGCGCCGAGCTTCCTGTGGTCGCGCTTCTCGGCCTCGACGAGGAACTCCAGGTACGCCTTCAGCTCGTCCTTCGACGGCCACGCGGTGCCGTAGATGCGCTGGAGCTGCGGGTTCTTCTCGCTGCCCCGCCAGTAGGCGGCGGCCGAGCGCATCAGCTTGAACGCGGGGATGACACGGGTGGTGGGCAGGTGCGGACCCCGGCAGAGGTCCTTCCAGCACAGCTCGCCGGTCTTGGCGTCGAGGTTGTCGTAGATGGTCAGCTCGCCGCCGCCCACCTCGGCGTCCGCGCCGTCGGCGGCCTGCGCCGCGTTGCCCTTGAGGCCGATGAGCTCCAGCTTGTACGGCTCGTCGGCGAGCTCCACGGCGGCGGCCTCGTCGGTGGTGACGCGGCGCGAGAAGCGCTGCCCCCGCTTCTGGATCTCCTGCATCTTCTTCTCGATGCGCTTGATGTCCTCGGGGGTGAACGGCTCCTTGACGTCGAAGTCGTAGTAGAAGCCGTCCTTGATGGGCGGGCCGATGCCGAGCTTGGCCTCGGGGAACAGCTCCTGCACGGCCTGCGCCATGACGTGCGCGGTCGAGTGCCGCAGGATGTTCAGACCGTCCTCGGAGGAGATCTCCACGGGCTCGACGGTCTCGCCGTCGGCGACCTCGTACGCGAGGTCCTTCAGCTCACCGGCCACGCGGGCCGCGACGATGCTGCGCTCACCGGGGAAGAGCTCGGCGGCCGTAGTGCCCGTCGTCACCACGCGCTCTTCCCGCTCGGAATCGCGTTGGATGGTCACACGGACGTCAGACACCGGACTTCTCCTACCTGAAGATGGAACGCCGCGCCATTACCTGTGACGCGCGCAGCCACGATCGTACCGAGTCACCAGGGCCGCTCGCGAAACGGTTGACCGGGGCAGCCGTCCGCAGGCAGGGCGGCTGTCGGTGCCGGGATCTAGCGTGAGACGTATGACACTCGACTGGAACACGCTCCTCGCCGACCAGCTCGACTGGCACTGGCGTCACCAGCTCCGCGACCGGCTCGCGGGGCTGACCGACGACGAGTACTTCTGGGAGCCCGTGCCGGACTGCTGGACCCTGCACCCGCGCGGCACCGGCACCGCCGCCATCCAGGGCGGCTCCGGGGACCTCACGATCGACTTCGCGTACCCGGAGCCGGTCCCCGCCCCCGTGACGACGATCGCGTGGCGCCTCGGCCACATCCTGGTGGGTGTGCTCGGCCTCCGGAACGCCTCGCACTTCGGGGCGGAGCCGGTGGACTACATGTCGTACGACTATCCCGGCACGGCCGCCGAGGCCCTGGCCCGTCTCGACGCCGCGTACGCGCGGTGGATCGCGGGCGTGCGCGGCCTGGACGAGGCGGGGCTCGCCCGCCCGTGCGGTCCGGCCGAGGGCCCCTTCGAGAAGGAGCCGATGGCGACGCTCGTGCTGCACATCAACCGCGAGATGCTGCACCACACGGCGGAGATCGCCCTGCTCAGAGACCTGTACGCGCACCGGTAGCGGTCACGGCTCCTCCCCCGCGCAGGCCTCCTCGAAGAAGTCCAGGTTCTCCTGGAGCGACTTCATCATCCGGTCCCGCTCGGCCTCCTCCACCTGTACGGGGACGATCCCGGTCGCGTCGGTGAGGCGGCGGAACCCGCCCCGGCTCTCAAGGCGCCCGTGCACCCGGATCGGCAGACCCACCAGGTGCGCGTGGCCCGCGATCCGGTACGCCTCCTCGTCCAGCGTCATCCGTACGTGCGGCACCTCGACGCCCGCGAGCACCCGAAGGCGCACCGTGCCCGCGCCGCGCGGCCCGGCGCGGCGCATGCGGACGACGGTGCCGGTGACGCGGACGGAGACGGCGGGTTCGGCGTACAGGAAGCGGGCCCCGGCCTCGCGCAGCACATCGAGGTCGCCGGGTGAGAACTCGACGGGCGCGTCGCCGTCCGTGCACTCCCCCGGCACCCCGGCGGCGGGTGCCCAGGCCACGCCGACGCGCGCGCCCTCGGTGCCGCGCACCAGCGCGACGAGCGCCTCGGTCAGTTCATGGCTGACGCCCGCCTCGATCGCGCTGTCGAACGCGTCCATGCCACCGGTGGCCCGCCGGTAGTCGATGGCCTCGCGCACCGCGTACAGCGCCTGGTGCAGCCGGACGGCGAGCGCCCGCCCCGTGGCGACGGGCACGAAGGCGGTGAGACGGCGGCCGCCGGACGCCGTCTGCACCAGTACGTTCTCCAGGGCCGCGGCCGCGGGCCGCCGGTGCCTGGCCCCGTAGTACCCGGCGCGGCCGCGCGCGGCGAGGGCCCCCGCGAGCAGCATCTGCCGCGCCGCGCCCCGCAGTCGCTCCTCGGCGGGCCAGGACGAGGCGCCCGCGGGTCCGGCCGGGACGTCGCGCGTCCAGCGGATCTCGTCGCTCGGCACGGCGAGGGAGACCAGCACCTCGCGCGCGGACGGCGTACCGCTGCGCTCCAGGGCGACGAGCGCCTCGCCGAGGAGTTCCTCGCTGTCCGGGAAGGCCCGGCTCTCCGGCACGAGCAGGCTGGTGCGGGCGCCGGCCCCCGGCAGCGTCCAGCGCGCGTACCGTCCTGCGGCCCCACCGCGCCGCTGCCAGCCGTGCCGGTCGAGCAGGGCGCCGAGCACCGCGGGGTCGACCTGCCCCGGCTCGGGTCCGACGAGGTCGACGGGGTGGCCGCGCCCCGCGCCGAGCGGACGCAGGGATTCATCGATCGGGCGGTGCTGCATCACACAACTCCCTTCGGCCCAGGCCGAGTCGAACCGTCAGGGACGTCCACCCGCGCCGGCCCTCGCCATGATTTCGCAGAGCGCGCGGTCGTCGAAGATCCGTGCCGTCGGGACGCGCACGGTGGTCCTGCGCCGCCCGGTGACCGGGTGTCCGGCGAGGTTGATCCAGTAGCAGCAGTGCCGCAGGTCGAGCCGGTCGTGGGCGGCCCGCAGCCAGTCGTCCTGGGAGCGCGGCACGAGCATCACGACGAGGATCTTGTGCACCGAGACCGGGGTGCGGGCGAGCTTCTCCAGGTGCGCGTTGTCGAGCGTGAACGCGAAGGACGGCCCCGGCGGATCGGGCGCGACCTGGTACGTCGCCTTGAGCTGCACCTTGATGGTGACCTCGTCGTCGATGGCGTGCCCGGGCGAGCTGTGGCTGACGTGCCAGTCGATGCCGTTGTCCGGAAAGGGCTGGGAGAGCGAGCACCCCGCGGCGGCGGCCACGGCGTGCAGATAGCCCACCTGGAGGGTCTCCATGCAGGCGGTGGTGGCGAGTGTGCCGCGCGGCGGTGCGATCCGCTCGGGCAGCAGCCCGCCTCGTTCGGGCCGCGCGAGCGCCATGGTCCAACTGGCCTTCCGGGAAAGCGGGTTCGCGACGATGGCACCCCGCTGAACTGCCGTGTACCTGTGTTGTCACCGCTCGGCGTACGACGCAAACAGCGCGGGTATCACCGCTTGGGGCAGGGACAACACGTCGACGGGACGTCATCTGCCGCGCGGGAAGCAGGAGTTGAGAGATCATGACGTGCTGGTACGAAGGGCCGCTGGCCGCCTTCGACACCGAGACGACCGGCGTGGACGTGGAGAACGACCGCATCGTGTCGGCCGCTGTCGTGGTGCAGGACGCGGCGGGAACGCGACCGCGGGTGACGCGCTGGCTGGTGAATCCCGGGGTGCCGGTACCCCCCGGTGCCACCGAGGTGCACGGCCTGACCGAGGAACATCTTCAACGCAACGGGCGCTGGCCCGCGCCCGTGATGGAGGAGGTCGGCCGCGCGCTCGCCGAGCAGGCCGCGGCCGGCCGGCCGCTGGTCGTGATGAACGCCCCGTTCGATCTGACGCTGCTGGACCGCGAGTTGAAGCGGCACCGGAACTCGGCGCTCTCCCACTACCTGGAGACCGCGTCCCTGTGCGTGATCGACCCGCGCGTCCTGGACAAGCACCTGGACCGCTACCGCAAGGGCCGCCGCACGCTGACCGACCTGTGCGAGCACTACGAGGTGGAGCTGACGGGGGCGCACGACGCGGGGGCGGACGCCCAGGCGTCCCTCGATGTGGTGCGGGCGGTGGGCCGCCGGTTCGCGTCCCGCCTCGAACGCCTCTCCCCCGCCGAGCTGCACACCTTGCAGGCGGTCTGGCACGCGGCGCAGGCCCGCGGCCTGCAGGCCTGGTTCGCCCGCAGCGGCAACCCGGAGGTGGTGGACCCGGCGTGGCCGCTGCGCCCGGAACTTCCCGCGGCGGCCTGACCGTTCCCCCGTCGGGGCCCCGAAGGCAGAAACGACACCGCACCCACCAGGTCCGCCACCCCGTACCCGCACAACGAAAAACCGGCCCGTCTGTGCGACGGACCGGTCATTCTCGGGTGGGCGATACTGGGTTCGAACCAGTGACCTCTTCGGTGTGAACGAAGCGCTCTCCCACTGAGCTAATCGCCCGGGAACGCGTTGAACAATACAGGTCGCGACGCCCTGTGTTCAAACCGGTTGCGTCAGGCCGGTCGCAGATGGGCGGCAAGCCCCCGCCGCCCGCCGCGCATCATCCACGCGTGGTTCGCGAGGAACACCGGCCGGCCCGCCACCGCGAACCGGCGCATCAGCGGTTTGGCCACCTCGACCTCCTGGTCGTAGGCGGCGCGGGTGCCGCCGCCCGGCAGCGGCGTCAGCGTCCAGCGCGCCCAGCCCTCCAGGTCCCCCGTCATCGCGACCTCCAGGATCCCGGCGGCCGGGTCCCGACGCGTCTCGCGCGCCGTGACGTGCAGCTCGTACGGGAGGAAGGACCGGAAGACGGCGACGCCGCTGGAGTCGCTTCCGTCCAGCGGCGTCACGGAGCGGACCTGGGGCCACCACCGCGGGTACTCCTCGGCCCGCTCGAGCACCGCGTACACGGCGCCCGGCGGAGCGGGCAGTTCCCACACGCTGCGAAAGCGGTAATGGTTCCAGTCCACGTTCCACGGCCTCCCGGTCCACGGCCTCCCGTCCATGGCCAGAGTCTGCCGGGGTCAGGGCATCTTGTCTCCGACCAGCGCCAGGTTCTCGATGGCGGCGAGTCCGTACAGGGCCGTGTCGTTGGTGTAGACCCAGTTCGCCTCGGTGCCCGCGACGAGCGTCACCGGCCCCTCCACCTTCTCCGTCCTCCACGGCGAGGCCTCGGTGTAGCCGTCGCTCTTGAAGAACTTCTCCCAGGCCCGCTCGGCCAGCTTGTCGTCGCCGGTGCGCACGGCGGCGTAGGCGTCGAGCCGGGAGTGGCCCTGGAAGAGGATGAGCGAGCCGAAGTCGGAGCCGTAGCGCGCCTTCTGTTCCGCCTTCGTGGCGTTGAAGCAGCGGCAGTAGTCGTAGTACGCCTCCTCGAAATTCGGCATGTCGACGATGTCGATCAGCTCGGCGCACAGTTCGTTGAGGCCGAAGACCGCCGACAGATGGGAGACGCCGACGACGGGCTTGTCGGCGATCGCGAACTTTCCCGTGTCGAGGTCGTAGAGCCCGCTGCCCTGCACGAACCCGTTGGGCTTCGGGTCGGCGACGATCCCGGACTTCACGCGCTTGTAGTAGTCGGACCACCACTGCGTCAGATCGTCCTGGGTGAAGCCGAGTTCGCCGTCCTTGAAGAAGGCCTTGCCGTTCTGACGGAGGTACAGGTCGTAGAGGTACATGACCCCGGCGTAGCCCGTGTCGCCCGCGATCCCCAGCTTGTCCTGAATGATCTGGAGCGACGTGAAGTACTCGCCCCAGGTCCAGCCGAACTTCGGCTCCACGCCCGCCTTGTCCCAGGCCTTCTTGTCGATGACGAGCGACATGGTGTTGGCACCGACCGGAACCGCGACCTGCTTGCCGCCGGAGACCTGACCGGCCGTCTCGACGCCGCCGCGGAACTGCTTGAGGCTCAGATTCCCGGCGTCCACCTGGGACTTGAGGTCGAGCAGAACTCCACGCTTGTCGTACTTCGCAAGGAAGGCAACGGAGTTGAGGAATACATCCGGAGGATTTCCGCCCGAGGCCTGCGTCTGAAACTTCTCCCAGAATGCCTGGTAATCGGTGAATTCGGGCTTGATTTTGATCTTTGGATTCTTCTTCTCGAAGAGCGCGATCGCCTTCTTGATTTTCACGGCGCGCGGTTCGCCGCCCCACCAGGCGAATCGCAGGGTCGCCGGCCCTTCCGCATCCCCCGCGGCTCCTGACCCTCCGTCACCACCGCACCCGGCCGCCGTCAGGCCGAGCGCGGCGACCGACGCCCCCGTGACCTTCAGCAGGCCACGACGATCAAGATCCCTGTTCATAGGCACAGCCAGCCCCTCCACCCTGCGCATTGAATCGTTTTAGGCAAGCGCTTGCCGAGCAAAAGTAGAGACGGGTGGGGGGTGCGTCAACAGTTCGGACGAAGTTGAGGCTCGAAGCGCCTCGAAACCGCAGGTGGGCGCCGGAAAACGCCGAGGGCCCCGGAGACTCGACGTCTCCGGGGCCCTCGGTCCGGGGTGGGCGATACTGGGTTCGAACCAGTGACCTCTTCGGTGTGAACGAAGCGCTCTCCCACTGAGCTAATCGCCCGGGCGCAGGAAGAACATTACCCCATGTCAGGGGGCGCCTGGGACCACCCCGCACCCCCTGCTCGGCACCACATCGTCACTGCTTGATGTTCCACGGCATCTCGAGCCCGAACTTCCATACGTAGACCCCGCCGAGCACGGCGATGATCACCACGCCGATCGTCGTCAGGATGATGTTCCGCCGCCGCACCCTGGGATCGAGCGCGCGCTGCGTCGCCTCCGTGACCTTCCGCTTCGTCCAGCGCAGGACCAGCTGCGCCCAGACGAACTCGGTCGCCCAGATCGCCATGCCACCGAAGATCACCAGCCAGCCGGGGCCGGGCAGCGGCAGCATGATCACGCCACCCACGACGACCGCGAGGCCCACGATGAAGACGCCGACCTGCCAGCTCAGGTGCAGCGTCCGCCTGGCCTGGATGAACCCCGGCGCCCGCGAGCCCAGCGGCTTCCCCCCGGCCGCCTCGCCCTCGGCACCGGCCCCGGAGGCCTCTTCGGCCCGCTCCGGCGCCTCGGGCTCCTTGGCTCCCTTGTCACTCCCCGTATTCATGCACTCAAACCTACCCGACTCTTTCGCGTCACCGGAATGGGCGTTCTCTCACAGATAAGACTCGGCCGTACGAGCTACCTAAAGACGCTCAAAACACTCAGAGGGGTTTACAACGGCACCGTAGGTGGCATGTCGATTTCGCCGACGTGCGAATCCCCGAGCGCACACTGAGCGAAAGGCCCTGGCGCTTATGAACACCACGGTCAGCTGCGAGCTGCACCTGCGCCTCGTTGTGTCGAGCGAGTCCTCACTGCCCGTTCCCGCAGGTCTGCGGTATGACACGGCCGATCCGTATGCCGTGCACGCCACCTTCCACACCGGAGCCGAGGAGACAGTCGAATGGGTGTTTGCCCGCGACCTCCTCGCCGAAGGCCTTCACCGGCCGACCGGCACCGGAGACGTCCGAGTCTGGCCGTCCCGCAGCCACGGTCAGGGCGTTGTCTGCATCGCCCTGAGCTCCCCCGAGGGCGAGGCTCTGCTCGAGGCCCCGGCGCGGGCCCTTGAGTCGTTCCTCAAGCGAACGGACGCCGCCGTGCCACCCGGCACGGAACACCGCCACTTCGACCTCGACCAGGAGCTGTCGCACATCCTCGCGGAAAGTTAGCGCCGCGGAACGAGGAGGCCCGCGCCGGCACCCGGTCGGCGTGAGCTGCGCGAGAGCGTGCCGTGCCGTCCACTCGGGGAACGGCACGGCATCACGGTCGGGACAACCGCATACGGCATACACCGGCGCCGCCGCCGTGGGAGTTTCCACGGCGGCGGCGCAGGTGCGTTCCCGGAGGCCGCCAGGTACTAGGCTCGTGCGGCATCGGCGGGCAGGAGCCCTACCCCAGGCCAGGGAGCGAATCGTGCTGATCACCCACGACACCCGGTGCGCGCTCGACACCGTGGTCGATCTGGTGAACACGACACCGGACGGCGACACGAAGGCGGACGGGCTCACGAGTCCGGCCGAGCTGACGGATTTCGTACGAAGGAACGATGTCAGCGATGTCGGCGTGATAACCGAAGACGATCTTCAATCGGTGCGTACGGTGCGTGACCGCTTCGCGGCGGTGTTCGCGGCGAGTGACCAGCGTGCGGCGGCGACGGTGATCAACGAACTGGTCGCGGAGGCGGGCACCACTCCCCGCCTCACGGACCACGACGGCTACGACTGGCACATGCACTACTTCGCGCCCGGGGCCTCCGTCGCCGACCACCTGGCGGCCGACTGCGGGATGGCCCTGGCGTTCTTCGTGGTCGCCGGGGAGCAGGAGCGGCTGCGCCGCTGCGAGGCGCCCGACTGCCGGTTCGCGTTCGTCGATCTCTCCCGCAACCGCTCGCGCCGCTACTGCGACAGCCGTACGTGCGGGAACCGGCTGCACGTCGCGGCGTACCGGGCGCGGCGCAAGGAAGCGACGGGCTGAAACCGTTCACAGCAGCAGGAGGTCGTGCAGCGCCGCCAGCAGGAGCAGGCTGCCGATCACTCCCAGGAAGATCATCAGCGGTGGTTGGGAGAGCGCGAAGAGACAGCCGCGCTGACTCGGCCGCTCCTCGGTTCGTACGGGTACGGGCGGCGTGGGCTCGCTGTGGAGGGCCTGCCCCGGGTCGGCGTCCAGCTGATCGGGCAGCTGCGGTGTGTCCAGCATCTCGTCGCGATGATGTCGCACTCATCGGGTGACGGGTACTCAACGGACCACTTTCGAGGGGGAGTTCGCCGCAACCCGTGACAGCGGGGCGGCCGCGTCCGTTGACGTCAGATGCCGTGCTTCTTGAGGATCGCCTCGATGTCGCTGAAGTCCTCTGCGGGCTCGGCCTTCGGCTGCTTCGGCTGCGCCGCGGGCGTCGGGCGCCGGCTCTCGCCGAGCGAGGGGGCCGACGCGGCGGGGGCGACGGCGGCCTTGCCCTCCTTGCCCTCCACACCGGTGCGGCCGGAGCGGCGGCGCTCGACGGCGCGCGTCCCCATGAACATCAGCCAGGCGACGCCGAGCACGCCGAAGCCGGCCCAGGCGGTCGGACTGAACGCCGTGTCCACGATCCACTCCACCGCGCCCGTCATCACCAGGCCCAGCGGCACGAGGGCGTAGGCGGCGGTCCTGGCGGCCTTGAGGAACCGCTTGCGGAAGGCGAGAACCCCGGCGATGCCCAGGCCCGCCACGGCGACGGCGGAACACACGGTCTCGGCAATCATCGGGTCCTCCCGAGTTAGGACATCGCGGGGCGCTTCCCCCTCCCATCCTGCACCGCCCGGGGGTCCGCGGGCCACGCCCGGAGCCCACCTCGGCCACATCTGGGGGACATCTCGGGGTCGCCGCTCCTCCGCAGGTCCAGGTTGGGCCCGGCGGGCGCTCCTGGGAGACTTGCCCCCATGAACGCCCCGAACCCCATCCTTGACGTGTGGTGCGAGTTGCAGTGCCCCGACTGCCGCTCGGCCCTGGACGATCTCCGCGCGTTGCGCGAGCGCTACGGCGACCGCGTCGAGCTGCGCCTGCGGCACTTCCCGCTCGACAAGCACAAGCACTCCTTCGCCGGTGCGCAGGCCGCCGAGGAGGCGTTCGCGCAGGGCAAGGGGTGGCCGTACGTGGAGGCCGTGCTCGGCCGGGTCGAGGAGTTCGACCGCAAGGGCGAGCCGTTCCTCGTCGAGGTGGCGGGCGAACTCGGCCTGGACGCCGAGGAGTTCGACACCGCGCTCGTCGACGGCCGGCACATCCTGATCGTCGACGCCGACCAGGCCGAGGGCAAGGTCATCGGCGTGACGGGCACGCCCACGTACGAGATCGGCGGGGAGCTCCTGCACGGCGGGAAGAGCCAGGAGGGGCTGCGGGAGCGGATCGAGGAGATCGCGGACCGGCTCCTCGCCGAGCAGGCCTGACCCTCACCACAGCTGCTTGTAGAGGTAGTACGTCGTCGGCTCGTAGCCGAGCGAGGCGTACAGGCTCAGCGCGGCCGTGTTGCGCGCGAAGACGTTGAGGCCGATCCGGGTGGCGCCCGCCGCGATCGAGTCGGCCTCGGCGAGCAGCATCAGCGAGCGCCCGTGGCCGCGCCCCCGGTGCTCGGCCGCCACCTCGACGTCGAAGACGAACGCCCCGTCGGGGCGCTGCGCCACCCAGAGCGTTCCGACCCGCTCCCCCGCGTGCTCGAGCACGCCGAGCAGGACGTCCGGGGTGGCGACGCCCTCCGGGAGCAGCGCCGCGTGGTCGCGCTCCGCCTTCTGGCGCGCCTCCTCCTCGGTGACGCCGCGCTCGACCCAGGTGCGCGCGTACGCGGCCTTGGTGTGCGCGAGCCACGGCCCGTACTCGGCCTCCGTCATGCGCCGCCCGACGCCGCCCTCGGGGAGGGCGGGCGGCTGGTCGGGCAGGGCCTTCGCCATGTTCCGGTTGCGCTCCACGTAGCCGAGGGCGCCCGCGAGACGGAGCATGCCCTGCGCGTCGGCGGGGACGGCCACCTCGACGCGGCGGCAGTTCCAGGAGCGGGCGACCTCCTCGGCGGCGAGCGCCGCGACGGTGCCGCGGCCGCGCCCCCGGTCCTTGTCGTCGACGCTCAGTTCGAGTATCTGGGCGACGGAGGGGCCGAAGACCGGGTGCGTGGCGAGGTGCAGGGTGCCGACGGGGCGGCTGTTCACACACACCGCGTAGTGACGCGAGCGCGAACCGTCGGGGGTGCGCTGGAGCGGCTCGGTCGGCCGCAGGGTCGTGGTCATCAGGGGAGTTGTACCCGCCCGCACCCCCGACGCGACAAGGGATTTACGGGTCGAGGCGGTCTGCTGCCCGCTCGTCCCACACGCGCATCGCCTTCGCGGTGACGGGGCCCGGCGCGTCGTTGAGGTTCCGGTCGTCGACGCGGTGCACTGCCTGGATGTCGCGCAGCGTGGACGTCAGGAACACCTCGTCGGCCTCCGAGAGCACGGAAAGCGGCAGGTCGGTCTCCTTGGCGCCGGTCCACTCGACGGCGAGGGCGCGCGTGATGCCGGCGAGCGGGCCCGCGGTGAGCGGCGGGGTGTGGATCTCGCCGTCGAGGACGACGAAGACGTTGGAGCCGGTGCCCTCGCACAGCTGCCCCACGGTGTTCGCGAACAGGGCCTCGGAGGCGCCGTGTTCGTGGGCGCGGGCCAGGGCGACGACGTTCTCCGCGTACGAGGTGGTCTTCAGGCCCGCGAGGGCGCCGCGCTCGTTGCGGGTCCAGGGGACGGTGATCACGGCGGTGGTGTCGGGGCGCCGCTGCACCTCGCCGAGGGCGACGACGAGCGTGGCGCCGTGGTCGCCGCGGTCGGAGCCGAGCGGCGAGAGGCCGCCGGTGTAGGTGATGCGCAGGCGGCCGAGGGCCATCGGGTTGGCGTCCAGGACGGCGGCGCAGGCGCGGCGCACCTCGTCGAGGTCGGGCTCGGGGAGGCCGAGCCCGCGGGCCGAGCGGGCGAGCCGGTCGAGGTGGCGGGTGAGCGCGAACGGCTTGCCTTCGACGGCCTTCACCGTCTCGAAGATGCCGTCGCCCACGGTGAGCCCGTGGTCGAAGACGGAGACGCGCGCCGCTTCCGGGTCCTGCAACCGGCCGTCGAGCCAGATCTTCACGGGTTCTTGCCTCTCACTGTTCGAGTGCGTACGTTCCCGACGCTACCGCCAACAGCCGCGCCGCCTTCAGCTCGGTCTCCCGCCATTCCCGCTCCGGCTCCGAGCCCCAGGTGATCCCGGCGCCGGTGCCGAAGCGCAGGAAGTCGCCGTCGGCGCCGCGGTCGATCCAGAACGTGCGGATCCCGACCGCCAGTTCCCCGCTCCCCCGGTCCGCGTCCACCCAGCCGATGCCGCCGCAGTAGGGGCCGCGCGGCGCCGTCTCCAGCTCGTCGATGATCCGCAGGGCGCTGGACTTCGGGGCGCCGGTGACGGAGCCGGGCGGGAACGCGGCGTCGAGGAGCTCGGGCCAGCCGGCCGCCTCCGGCAGCTCGCCGCGCACGGTGGAGACGAGGTGGACGAGGCCCGGGTGCTTCTCGACCACGCACAGTTCGGGGACGGTCACGCTGCCGGTGGCGCAGACGACGCCCAGGTCGTTGCGGACCAGGTCGACGATCATCACGTTCTCGGCGTGGTCCTTGTCGAGGAGGTCGTCCTCGGTGCGCCCGGTCCCCTTGATCGGCCCGGATTCGACGACCCGGCCGTCCCTGCGCAGGAACAGCTCGGGCGAGGCCGTGGCGACCTCCACGCCGTGCTCCGGCAGCCGGATCGTTCCTGCGTACGGCGCCGGGTTCCCGCGCGCGAGGAGAGCGGTGAGGGCGTCCACGTCGGCGTCGGCGGGGACCGGCGCGGACAGCACGCGGCAGAGGTTGGCCTGGTAGACCTCGCCGGTCGCGATGCGCGCACGGATGCCGCGCACGCCGTCCGTGTACGCGGCGTGGTCGAGCGACGACGTCCAGTCGATCGGCGCGGGCCCGTGCCAGGCGCCGGACCGCGGGGCGGGGACCGGTTCCTCGCGGACGTCGCCGAAGCGGGCGCAGGTCAGGCGGCCCTCGAAATCGGCGCAGACGGCCCAGAAGCCGCTGGAGTCGAGGGCCGCGGGATCGCTGGTGACGTCGCGCAGATCGGTCGCGACGAGCCCGCCGAAGCGGGCCAGAGCAGGGAGGTCGTGCACACCTTCGAGTCTATGACTGATGACGGTGGGCCCACCTGAGCAGGACCTTCGTCGGTCGCACCGCAGCACGCTGCGCAAACGCGTTTTGGACCTCCCCCAGGAATCCGCTAGAGTTCAACACGTCGCCGGGACGCGCAAGCGGACCGGAAAGACACGCGAACGTAGCTCAGTTGGTAGAGCGCAACCTTGCCAAGGTTGAGGTCGCCGGTTCGAACCCGGTCGTTCGCTCAGGATGTGGGGGATCTTCCCGAACCCCTACGCTCCTGGTGGAGTGGCCGAGAGGCGAGGCAACGGCCTGCAAAGCCGTCTACACGGGTTCAAATCCCGTCTCCACCTCCAAGCGCGATTAGCTCAGCGGGAGAGCGCTTCCCTGACACGGAAGAGGTCACTGGTTCAATCCCAGTATCGCGCACTGAGGCCGCAAGGCTTCCATCCCGGACGATTAGCTCAGCGGGAGAGCGCTTCCCTGACACGGAAGAGGTCACTGGTTCAATCCCAGTATCGTCCACTGCCCCCTGTGGGTTCCCGCGCGATTAGCTCAGCGGGAGAGCGCTTCCCTGACACGGAAGAGGTCACTGGTTCAATCCCAGTATCGCGCACAAGCAAGAAGCCCCCGGTCCTCGTGGCCGGGGGCTTCTGCCGTTCCGAACGGCCCGGGGGCCGGGCGGCCCTTCGAAGAAGAGCCGCTCAGCGCCTCAGGAGGAGAACAGCATCCGGCCGAAGCCACGGTTGTGGTGACCGTGGTGGCCGTGGTGACCGCCGTGGTGCGGGGCTCCCCAGGCCGGGGCCGCGGGGGCCGGGTAGCCCTGCGGGGCGGGCGGGGGCGGCGGGGCCTGCTGCTGCCACTGCGACTCCATGCGGGTCAGCGACTCCAGCTCGCCGTAGTCCAGGAATATCCCGCGGCAACCGCTGCACTGCTCGATCTGGACGCCATTGCGGTTGTACGTGTGCATCGGTGCGTGGCACTTCGGACACTGCATGCTCGGCTCAACTCCTTGCCGCTCGGTGCTGCTTCGCCGGAACACTGCCCGGCTTCCGTCCCCCGCACCCTACTTGGCCGGTTCGTCCTCGAACTGCGGTGGCACCGATGCCATTCGGGCGCAGGCGTCGACGACCGCCTCCTCCACCTCGTCGAGCGCGCGGCCCGCGTCGGTGGCCTTCGCGACGGCGAGCGCGGCGGTCTGCACGCTCAGGGCGCGGGCCGGGGCGTCGAGGGCGGGCCAGGGGTCGGGGACGCACAGTTCCTTTGCGCCGCCGTTCCGTTGGTACGCGCCGAGGAAGCGGGTCCAGTCCTCGGCGGACAGCAGCCCGCAGGCGAACCAGGCGGCGGGGCGGGCCAAGTCCCAGGCGGGGTCGCCGATTCCGAGGTCGTCGACGTCGATCAGCGTCCACGCGGCGGAGTCCGCGGGGTGGCGGACCAGCTGGCCGAGGTGCAGGTCTCCGTGGCAGAGGGCGCTCGCGTGCCCGTACGGGGCTTCGGCGCGGGCCCAGGGCGGCAGGGTGCGCCAGGCGTCGAGGATCGGCCGTGCGGCCGGGTGATCGGGTGCCGAGGCACGGAGGCGGGCCACTGCGGCGGCCGCCTTGAGCGGCCCGCGCATGGGCGGAAGCGCGGGCGGGAGCTCGTGCGCCGGCGTGCCGTGCAGGCGGGCGACGAGGGCGCCCACGGCCTCCCAGGGGGCGTGCTCCGGGTGGTCCGGGTCCACGGGGGTGCCGTGCGGCCAGAACGTGACGAGCCGGTCGTCCAGGGCCGCCGCCGTCGGGCGCAGCGGGCGCAGCAGTACGCCGGCCAGGGACGGGAGGGTGGCCACGGCGAGGCGCAGGTTCAGCTCGGCCGGGTCGGTGCCGGGGGCGTGCGCCTTGGCGACCGTGTCGCCGTGCCGGACCACCGTGGCGTCGGGGCGGTCGGCGAGGGTCGTGGCGCCGCAGACGCAGGCGATCCCCGACGGGTGGGCCGCGCCCCGGGCCTCGGCCCTGAGCGCGGGAACGATGAGCGTGGTCACGGCGGCAGACTACGGGGCCGCGTGGGCACAAAATAATGCTGCGCGCAGCTCCCCAGCTGCGCGCAGCATTTGTGCCGTCCGCCGCACCCCCGTCCCCACGGGGTTTCATGGCCGGATGTCCCCGCCCGGACCGCTCTTCCGGGCCTGGGAGCGCCGCTCAGCGCCCCAGCATCACACCCACGGACGACGCCTGTGTGACCACCGCGTCCCAGCCGCCGAACACGACGACGAGAAGGGCCGCGAGAGGGAGAACCATGGCCGCGGCCACCAGCGGATGCCGGCGGTCGGTCGCGGGGCCACCGAAAAGGCCCGCCCTGCGGGCCACTGTGCGGAACGCTGTCGTCCGCGGTGCCGTGTCCGCCATGGTCCTCTCCCGGTCGAAATCTTGAGTTCTTGCGTCTTGTGGTTGTCGCTTCTTGGCAAGCGGCGGGCACCTGACCTCGGGGGACGAGTGCCGCACCCGCCGCTTGACCTCAAATCTATGAGTCGCGGGCGTCCGGGACGTCATGCCCTCGTACCGATTGCCGGGCCTCCCCGAGGATGACCACCTGCGCCCGATGTACTCCCCTGGGTGGAGATGGAGTCCTAGGCCTCGGGGTCTTCCCCGAGGGGGCGTCCGACGCGGGCCTCCCGCTCGGCGGGCTCCTCGCGCGGGACAGGGTGCTCCACCAGCGCCAGGACCCTGGTGGCCATGAAGCGCGCGGTGCGCACCACGGATCCGGATCGGGTGACTTCGCTCACTTCCACCACCCCTCTGCGCACCGCTGTCTCCACCCTCCGGCCCGCCCTGCCGGCCACCACCTCGTACGTACGCGTCGTGTCCCCGGCATCCACGACTATCTCGACCCGGTCACCCTTCATGGGTCCAATCCCCCTCCGAAGCCGCCCTGTTGGTCCGTGGGCACGGAACAAGCCGCCCCGCTCCCGCGCTCCCTGACCGCTCTTCAAGTTTCCCACCGGGCACTGACAATCGAATCGGCCACGAGGGCGCGGCCTTTGCGCGCCGCCGTGCGCGAAAACGTAAGCTGTGGCTCGTCAGACGGACCGGGCAGCAGCGGGGATGAACATGGCGATGATGCGCCTGAGGCGCGAGGACCCGCGCGTCGTCGGCTCGTTCAGGCTTCACAGACGCCTCGGGGCCGGCGGGATGGGCGTGGTCTATCTCGGGTCCGACCGGCGCGGCCAGCGGGTCGCGCTCAAGGTGATCAGGCCTGACCTGGCGGAGGACCAGGAGTTCCGGTCGCGGTTCGCGCGCGAGGTGTCCGCCGCCCGGCGGATCAGGGGCGGCTGCACCGCCCGGCTCGTCGCCGCCGATCTGGAGGCGGAGCGGCCGTGGTTCGCGACGCAGTACGTGCCGGGTCCCTCGCTGCACGACAAGGTGGCCGAGGAGGGCCCGCTGGCCGCCTCGGACGTGGCGGCCGTGGGGGCCGCGCTGTCCGAAGGTCTCGTCGCCGTCCACGAGGCCGGGGTCGTGCACCGCGACCTCAAGCCGTCCAACATCCTGCTGTCCCCGAAGGGGCCGCGGATCATCGACTTCGGCATCGCGTGGGCGACCGGCGCCTCGACGCTGACCCATGTGGGCACCGCCGTCGGCTCCCCCGGCTTCCTCGCGCCCGAGCAGGTGCGCGGCGCCGCCGTGACGCCCGCGACCGATGTGTTCGCCCTGGGGGCCACGCTCGCGTACTCCGCGATGGGCGACTCGCCCTTCGGGCACGGCAGTTCCGAGGTCATGCTCTACCGGGTCGTGCACGAGGAGGCGCAGCTGGCCGGGGTGCCGGACGCGCTCGCGCCGCTGCTGCGCGCGTGCCTGGCGAAGGATCCGGAGGAGCGGCCCAGCACGCTGCAACTGTCGCTGCGGCTCAAGGAGATCGCGGCCCGGGAGGCGCAGGGCATCGCCGCCGAGCCGCGCCCGCCCGCGCCCCGCACCGCCGAGCAGGACCGGCCGACCGGGCGGCTCGCGGACACCTACGAGGGGCAGCGCACCCAGCGGCGTACGCAGCCGGGGACTCCCACCTCGCGGCCCAGCAACGGCAGGAGCAACGGTTCGGCGCCCGCGCGGAACACGAACAGCCGTTCAAGCAACGGCCGCTCCGGGCCGCGCAGCGGTGCGGGACGCCCGGCGCCGCGGACGAACGGCACGGGCAGCGGCAAGAAGCTGCGGCCCGCGAACCCCCGGCTGCTGCGCCAGCGGCTCTTCGTGTTCGTCGTCGTGACGCTGCTCGTGGCGCTCGCGATCGCGGCGGCGCAGAGCCTGTGACCGCACCCGGGGCCCCGTCCGCGGCGCGGGCGGGGCCCCGGGAACGTCAGAGTTCGGGGCGGCCCGTCGCCACCGCGTAGAACGCGACGGCGGCCGCCGCGCCCACGTTGAGGGAGTCGACTCCGTGGGCCATCGGGATGCGGACCCATTCGTCCGCCGCCATCAGGGCCTGGGTCGACAGTCCTTCGCCCTCCGCGCCGAGCATCAGCGCGACGCGGTCCATGCGGTGCGGCGCCACCTCGTCCAGGGACTTGGCCTGCTCGGCGGGGGTGAGCGCGAGGAGTTCGTAGCCGGCGTCGCGGACCGTCTCCAGGGACTTCGGCCAGGCCTCCAGACGCGCGTACGGCACGGAGAAGACCGCGCCCATGGAGACCTTCACGGAGCGGCGGTAGAGCGGGTCGGCGCAGTCGGGCGAGAGCAGGACCGCGTCCATGCCGAGCGCGGCGGCGCTGCGGAAGATCGCGCCGATGTTGGTGTGGTCGTTGACCGACTCCATGACGACCACGCGGCGGGCCGTGGTCAGGAGGTCGTCCGCGGTCGGGAGCGGTTTGCGCTGCATGGAGGCGAGGGCGCCGCGGTGCACGTGGTAGCCCGTGACCTGTTCGGCGAGGTCGGGGGCGACCGCGTAGACCGGGGCGGGGACCTCGTCGATGACGTCGCGCATGACGTCGACCCACTTCGCGGACAGCAGCATCGAGCGCATCTCGTACCCGGCGAGCTTGGCCCGCCGGATGACCTTCTCGCCCTCGGCGATGAACAGGCCCTCGGCCGGTTCACGTTTGCGACGCAGTTCTACGTCGGTCAGGCCCGTGTAGTCGGACAGGCGGGGGTCGTCGGGGTCATCGATGGTGATGATCCCTCGATGTTCAGCTTCAGCCACGGGTCGATACTGCCTTGTTCTGGGTGTGGTGCCAACGGCTCGGAACGAGTTGCGTTACCGCTGGTTACTTCTGGTGCTTGTGCGGGTTCTCGTTCACCACGTCGCCGATCACGATGACCGCCGGGGGCTTGACCCCTTCGGCGACGACCGTGTCGCCGACCGTCGCGAGGGTGGCGTCGACGCGGCGCTGGGCCGCCGTCGTGCCTTCCTGGACGAGGGCGACGGGGGTCTCGGGGCTCTTGCCGTACGAGACGAGGGCCTCGGCGATCTTTGCGATCTTGTCGACTCCCATGAGGATCACGAGGGTGCCGGTCAGCTTCGCCATCGCCTCCCAGTCGACCAGGGAGCGCTCGTCGTCCGGCGCCACGTGGCCGCTGACGACGGTGAACTCGTGGGCGACGCCGCGGTGGGTGACCGGGATGCCGGCGGCGCCGGGCACCGAGATCGAGCTGGAGATGCCGGGGACGACCGTGACCGGGATGCCCTCGGCGGCGAGCGCCTGGGCCTCCTCCATGCCGCGGCCGAAGACGAACGGGTCGCCGCCCTTGAGGCGGACCACGGCCTTGCCCTGCTTGGCGTGGTCGATCAGGGCGTCGTTGATGGCCTCCTGGACCATCTGGCGGCCGTACGGGATCTTCGCTGCGTCTATCACCTCGACGTGCGGCGGCAGTTCGTCGAGGAGGTCGCGCGGGCCGAGGCGGTCGGCGATCACGACGTCGGCCTCGGCGAGGAGGCGGCGGCCGCGCACGGTGATGAGGTCCGGGTCGCCGGGGCCGCCGCCGACGAGCGCGACGCCGGGCTTGTGGGTGCGCTGGACGGTGACCGTGCCGTCGTGGAGGGCCTCGACGATCGCGTCGCGGACGGCGGCGGTGCGGCGGGGGTCGCGGTCCGCGGCCGAGGTCGTCAGGACGGCGACGGTCACGCCGTCGGCGCGGCCCGTGGCCGGGGTCCAGGCGGTCGCCTCGTCGGCGTCGTCGGAGCGGACGCACCAGACGCGGCCCGCCTCGGCCTCGGTGGAGGCCGCGTCGTTCGCCTGCGCGTCGCTGGTGGCCACGAGGGCGTACCAGGTGTCGGCGAGGTCACCCCGCTCGTAGCGGCGCTTGGTCCAGGTCAGCTCGCCGGCCGTCGCCATCGCCTCGACGGAGGGGGTGGCGGAGGGGGAGATCAGCGTGATGTCCGCGCCCGCGGCGATCAGGGCGGGGAGCCTGCGCTGGGCTACCTGGCCGCCGCCCAGGACGACGACTCGGCGGCCGGTCAGGCGGAGCCCTACGGGGTAGGCGGGGTGGTCGGCGGCGGGCATGGGGTGTCCTCTGGCGTGCGGTGGTTTTTTGTGAGCGTACGTCGTGGGCGTGACGGGGATGTTTCCCCCTCCCCGCCCCTTCCCGAAACCGGGGCTCCGCCCCGGACCCCGCTCCTCAATCGCCGGAGGGGCTCCATGTGGAGCCCCTCCGGCGATTGAGGAGATTCGGGGGCTACTTCTCTGTCACACCCGCCGAGTCGAACGTCGCCACCTCGTGCATCGCCCGCGCCGCGCTCTGGACGATCGGGAGGGCCAGGAGGGCGCCCGTGCCCTCGCCGAGGCGCAGGTCCAGGTCGACGAGCGGGCGCAGGCCCAGCTTGTTGAGCGCGGCGACGTGGCCGGGCTCGGCGCTGCGGTGGCCCGCGATGCAGGCGGCGAGCACCTCGGGGGCGATGGCGCGCGCGACCAGGGCGGCCGCACCGGCGCTGACGCCGTCGAGGATCACCGGCGTGCGCAGCGAGGCGCCGCCGAGGAGCAGGCCGACCATGGCCGCGTGCTCCAGGCCGCCGACCGCCGCGAGGACGCCGATCGGGTCCGCCGGGTCGGGCTTGTGCAGGTCGAGGGCGCGGCGCACGACCTCGACCTTGCGGGCGTGCGTCTCGTCGTTGATGCCCGTGCCCCGGCCGGTGACCTCGGCGGGGTCGACCTCGGTGTATACGGAGATCAGGGCGGCGGACGCCGTCGTGTTCGCGATGCCCATCTCGCCGGTGAGCAGCGCCTTGTTGCCCGCCGCCACGAGGTCGCGGGCCGTCTCGATGCCGACCTCGATGGCCTCCTTGACCTCTTCGCGGGTCAGGGCGGGGCCCGTCGTCATGTCGGCGGTTCCGGCGCGGACCTTGCGGGGCAGCAGGCCGGGCGTCGCCGGGAGTTCGCCCGCCACGCCGACGTCGATGACGCAGACCTCGGCGCCGACCTGGCTCGCGAACGCGTTGCAGACCGCGCCGCCGCCCAGGAAGTTGGCGACCATCTGGCCGGTGACCTCCTGCGGCCAGGGGGTGACGCCCTGGGCGTGCACGCCGTGGTCGCCCGCGAAGATCGCGACGGCCGCGGGCTCCGGGATCGGCGGCGGGCACACCCGGGACAGGCCGGACAGCTGGGCGGAGATGATCTCCAGCATGCCGAGCGCGCCCGGCGGCTTCGTCATCCGCTTCTGCCGCTCCCACGCCTCGCCGAGCGCCTTGGCGTCCAGCGGGCGGATGTTGGAGACGGTCTCCGCGAGCAGGTCGTGCGGGTCCTCGCCGGGCAGGGCGCGGCGGCCGTACGTCTCCTCGTGCACGACCCACGACAGCGGGCGGCGCTTGGACCAGCCGGCCTGCATCAGCTCCGGCTCCTCCGGGAACTCGTCGACGTAGCCGACGCAGAGGTAGGCGACGACCTCAAGGTGTTCCGGCAGGCCCAGGGAGCGGACCATCTCGCGCTCGTCGAAGAAGCTGACCCAGCCGACGCCGAGGCCCTCGGCGCGGGCCGCGAGCCACAGGTTCTCGACCGCGAGCGCGGAGGAGTACGGGGCCATCTGCGGCTGCGTGTGGCGGCCCAGGGTGTGGCGGCCGCCGCGGGTCGGGTCGGCGGTGACGACGATGTTCACCGGGGTGTCGAGGATGGCCTCGATCTTCAGTTCCTTGAACTGCTTCGCGCGGCCCTTGGGCAGGGACTTCGCGTACGCGTCCTTCTGGCGCATGGCCAGTTCGTGCATCGCGCGGCGTGTGTCAGCGGAGCGGATGACCACGAAGTCCCAGGGCTGCGAGTGGCCCACGGACGGCGCCGTGTGGGCGGCCTCCAGGACGCGGAGCAGCACCTCGTGCGGGATGGGGTCGCTGCGGAAGCCGTTGCGGATGTCGCGGCGCTCGCGCATCACACGCAGCACGGCCTCGCGCTCGGTGTCGTCGTAGCCGGGGGCGGCGGGGTGCGGCTCGGCGGTCTCCGCCTCCGGCGTCAGGTGCTCGGGTTCGCCCGTCAGCTCGGCGGGGGCGACGGTCTGCTCCGCCGGGTCCTCGGTGTCGGCGGACTCGGGCAGCGGGATCGCGCCGGAGTCGCCTCCGCGGGGGGCGGGAACGCTCGCGGCCCCGTCCGGGGAGGCGGCACCCTGCGGGGGGAGCCCGGCGGACTCGGGGCCCGGGGTGTCCCACTCCGCGACGTTCTCGGGTGCGAACGACGCGTCGCCCGCGGGCGCCTGCTCGGCGGACTGCTGGTTGGCCATGGCGTGCGGGTCCTGCGGGTCGGTGACGGGGTGGGCGGCCTGCTGGCCGGGGGCGTCCTGCTGACCGGGGCCGACTGCGGCGTGCGGGTCGGCGGCGGACTGCTGGTCGGCCGGGAGCTGCTGGCCGGTGGCCACCTGCTGATCGGCGGCGGCCTGCGGATCGGCCAGGGGCTGCTGCCCGGTGGCCACCTGCTGATCGGCCGGGAGCTGCTGGCCGGCGACGGGCTGCTGGCCGGCAGCGGACTGCGGATCGGCAGCCGACTCCGGTCCGGCGACCGCTGCGTCGACTGCGCCTTGCTGGTCGCCCACGGCTTGCTGGTCGGCCGGGAGCTGCTGACCGGTGGCCGCCTGGTGTTCGGCGGCGGCCTGCGGATCGACCAGGGGCTGCTGACCGGTCGCCGCCTGCTGATCGGCGGTGGCCTGCTGGTCGACCGGGAGCTGCTGCCCGGCGACGGGCTGCGGCCCGGCAGCGGACTGCGGATCGGCACCGGACTGCGATCCGGCGACCGCGCCGTCGACCACGGCTTGCTGACCATCAACGACCTGCTGGTCGGCGGCAGTCTGCGGGTCGGCCGGGAGCTGCTGACCGGCGGCGGACTGCTGATCGGCCACGCCCTGCTGCCCCGCAAGGGACTGCTGATCGGCCACAGCCGCGTGCTCGCCCGCGACGTGCGGATCGGCCAGGACCTGCTGGCCACCCACGGAGTGCTGGTCGGCCACGCCCTGCTGCCCCGCAAGGGACTGCTGATCGGCCACGGCCACGTGCTCGCCCGCGACGTGCTGGTCGGCCGGAACCTGCTGACCGCCACCGGCCATCTGGTCGGCCAGGACCTGCTGATCGGCGACAGCCTGCCGGTCACCGGCGGACAGCTGGTCGGCCAGGACCTGCTGGCCGCCGCCGGACTGCTGGCCACCCACGGCCACCTGGTCGGCCAAGACCTGCTGGTCAGCGGGAACCTGCTGGTCGGCCGCGCCCGGCGCGGGCTGTTCGACGGACGTGCCGCCCTGCTCAGCCGGCACCTCCTGCTGGTCCGCGCCGGTCCACTCGGCCGCGCCTTCCTGACCGGCGCCGGACCGCGCGCCCTGCTCGGCGTCGGTCTCCGGCCGCGCGGCGGCAGCCTGCTCACCGGCCGCGTCCTGCCGGCCCGTATCGGCCGACTGCGCGGAGACGTCCTGCACGCCGCCACCCGGGCCCTGGCGGTCGGCGCCGTCCTGCTGGCCGGGAACGCTCGGCTGCTCGGCGGCGACGTCCTGCTCCTCCGGGAGCGGGGGGACCACCATCGCCTGCGGCGGCGTCGGGGCCAGGTGTGGGGTCGTGGGGACGATGCCGTCCACCGGGACGAACTGGCCGAGCGTCTGGTCCGCGGCGGGCTGCTCGGTGTAACCGTGCTGCGCGTGCTCGTAGCCGCCCTGGCCGTGCTCGTGCGCGGCGTACGGGGCCTGGCCCGCGTACGCGCCCACCGGCATCGGCTCGGCGCCGACCTGGGCGAATTCCTGGGCATGCGCGGGCGTTTCGGGCTGCGCGTGCTGCGGAGCGACCGTTTCTGCGGGGGCCGTGCCCTGTGGCGCCTGGGCCGGCTGCCACGGGGCGGCGCCCTGCGGCGGGATGTCCAGGTACTCGGGGCCGGTGGTGGGCGGGCCCGACTGGCGGGTCGGCATCGGCGCCTGCGGCGCGGGGCCGCGGTCGGCGAGCGTGCGGACGGGGCTGCCGTTGGTGTCGGGGACGGCCGGGCCCATGTGCAGCGGACGGCGCGGCTGGGCCTGGGCCTGGGCGTACTGCTGGCCCTGCCCCTGGCTGTGGCTCTGGTCCGCGGCCTGCGCCTGCGGCTGGCCCCAGGCGCCCTGCGCCCCGGGCATCAGGAGGATCTCGTCCTCCTCGGCCGTGGCGTCGGCGGGATCGAGGTAGGTGTACGCGCCGGGTGCGGGAACGCCCGGCGGCTCCGCCGTGCCTGCGTCCTCCGGCAGCCCTTCGCCCGGAACCTGACCGGTGTCGGTCATGCCTACCCCTCGCCCATCGAATGAGAACTTCCTGGCCGCCCCCGGCCGTCCGCCGGAACTGCGAGCACTTTCACGCTTCACTGTTTCGCTGTCCGGGGCGACGCTTCGACCGCCCGTCAACAACAACGAGCGCGCGTGCCGCGCGGCACGAACCGCTCCGGACAACAGGCATTGTCCCGGTCGGACCGCGGCCACGGAACGTAGTTCGACCATGGCCTTCTGTGGACTGCGCCACGTTGCGCGTCCTCCGGTCGGTGCCGTACCACACGCACCCCAAAAGTGGTGCGTTTTCGGGACATTGGCGTACGAAGAACTCAACGTTCCGGTGCGGTACAACGATCGGCCAGCCTACCGCGCGCGGCGCGCCGCCAGGGTCACGGGTGGCGGACGGGAAGACGACCGGAGAGGAGGAACCCCACGGTCCGCTCCTTCTCCGTCCAGGCGCGAGTGTCCAGTTCGACGGATTGCAGGAGGGCGCACTCGACGTCGTATCCGTGCTCCGTCAGGTCCCTGCCGATGAGTTCGGCGTCGTCGCGTGTCGCGGCGTGCGTGACGATGCGGGCGGGGCGCCGGTCCGCGACGGCCGACACGACGGCCGCTCCCCCGCCCCCGACGCGGACGACGTCGGGCTCCGGAAGGTCTTCGAGGGCGTGCGGGGCGGTGCCGTTCACGATCTGGACCTGGACGCCGAAGCGGCGCGCGACGGCGAGGGTGCGGGCGCAGGCGTCGGCGTCCCGGTCGACGGCGATGACGGCGGCACCGAACCGCCCGGCCTCCGTCGTGAAGGCTCCGCTGCCGCAGCCGATGTCCCACACCAGGTCGCCCGCGCGGGGCCCGAGGCGGGCGAGTTGGGCGGCGCGCAGCTGTTCGGTCTCGCCCTCGCCGAACGGCCCCGCGTACTCCTCGGTGGGCAGCGCCCAGCCGCGCGGTCCGGCGTCGGGGTCGCCGCCGGCCAGCCAGTTGCCGTTCTCGGGGGCGCCGGTGACCGGTCCCCCGATGACGATGACGACGTTGGGGTCGCGCCACGCGTGGTCGGCGGCCTTGTCGGAGGTGACGACGGTGACCTGTTCGCGGTCGGTGCCGAGTTCCTCGCAGATGACGAAGGTGCGGTGGACGCCCTCCATCAGCAGGCCCAGTTCGGCGGGCCCGGCACCCGGGGACGTGAGCACGGCGACCTTGGTGTGGGCGCGGCACACATTCACCGCGCGTCGCAGGGTGCGGCGGTGTGCGACGACCACCTGTGCGTCGTCCCAGGGCATGCCCGCGCGGGCGAACGCCTGGGCGACGGAGGACACGGCGGGTACGACCTCGACCTCAAGGCCGTACTGGGGTGCCCGCAGGGTGCGGACGACGCCGAAGAAGCCGGGGTCGCCGTCCGCGAGCACGACGGCCGTGCCGCGGTGGCCCGCGATGCGGCGGGCGGCGAGGGCCACGCTGCCGAGCCGGACGCGCTCGGCGCGCTCGGGCACCTCGGGCAGTGCCAGGTGGTGCCCGGCGCCCGCCACGAGCGTGGCCGCGCCGAGTGCTGAGCGGGCCGCGTCCGTCAGCGGCGAACCGTCCCAGCCGATCACCGTGACCCGGTCGGCCATCGTCGTCAGTCTCCTGAGTGTGCTCGGGTACGTACGTGCCCATGCGGCACGGAGGCCGGGGGCGCCACCGGGGCCGGGGCACCGTGAGCGTACCTGCCCGGCCGTTCGACCGCCCGTGGGGTCAGTTCCAGTCCGAGAAGGCGGTGAAACCCCCGGCCTCGGCCAGCTGCTCGGTGACGCCCTCCAGGTCCTCGGGCAGCAGGCTCCACACGATGAAGTCCGTGCGGGCCTCCATCAGGCCGCCGTCCTCGGTGCGCGTACGCGCTATGCAGGCGTTGCGCAGCACGCCCTCGCTGATGCAGCCGATCTTCTGGGCGACCTGCTGGGAGGCGGTGTTGTCGGCGGCGGTGCGCAGCTCGATGCGCTCAAGGCGCTGGTCGCGGAAGAGCCACTGGGCCGTGGCGAGCGCGGCCTCGGACGCGTAGCCCTCGCCGCGCGCCCAGGGGGCGACGATGTAGGAGAGCTCGGTGGACCGCACGTGCCAGTTGGTCTTGGAGAGCTGGATGACGCCGACGAGCCGCTGGGTGAGGAACTCGGCGACGGCGAGGGTGAGTCCGGCGCCGGACTCCCGCTCCTTCGGCGCGTCCTCGAAGATCCAGGTGCGGGCGCCTTCCTCGGTGAACGGCTGCGGCACCGCGGTCCACGCGGCGACCAGCTCGTCGTTCATCATCTCCGCGAGCGCGGGCACGTCGTCCTCGTCGAGGGGGCGCAGCACCAGGCGTTCCGTGCTGATGGAGATCTCCGGGAAGGTGTTCGTCATGCGCCGCTCTCCGTAACCTTCGTCGGCCTTCTACCTTCGCGTCGGCCTCGTGAACTGCCCAGCATGCAGCATGAAGGCACGTAACTGCACATGGGGGCCGCCCCTGTTGCCAGGTGCGGCCCCCAGGGGCGTGCGTCGGACGGGCCCCTCAGACGGGGAGCACCGAACCCTTGTACTTGGTCTCGATGAACTTCTTGACCTCGGGTGAAGTCAGCAGCTTCGCCAGCTTCTTGACCCGGGGGTCGTCCTCCTCGCCCTTCTTCACGGCGAGGATGTTGTTGTACGGGTTGTCCTTGACGGACTCCAGAAGGATGGCGTCCTTCTTGGGGTTCAGTCCCGCGTCCATCGCGAAGTTGTTGTTGACGGCGGCCACGTCGACGTCGTCCAACGAGCGCGGCAGCTGGGCCGCTTCGAGCTCCTTGAACTTCAGCCCCTTGGGGTTCTTCGCGACGTCCTTGGGCGTCGCGTTCAGACCGGCGCCCTTCTTGAGGCCGATCACACCCTGGGAGGCGAGGAGTTCGAGCGCCCTGCCCTCGTTGGTGATGTCGTTCGGCAGCGCGACGGTCGCCCCGTCGCGCAACTTCGTGACGTCCTTCGTCTTCTTGGAGTAGAAGCCGAGCGGCGGCAGGTACACCTGCGTGACCGGCGTGAGCGTCGTGCCCTTGGACTTGTTGAAGTCCTTCAGGTACGGCGTGTGCTGGAACAGGTTGGCGTCGAGCTCGCCCTGCTGGAGCGCGGTGTTCGGCAGGACGTAGTCCGTGAACTCCTTGATCTCCAGGTCGAGTCCGGCCTTCTTGGCCAGGTTCTTCTGTACGTACGTGAGGACTTCGCCTGCCGGGGTCGGGGTGGCCCCGACGACCAGCTTCTCGCTCGCGTCCGCCTTGTCGCTGCCGCAGGCCGTGAGGCCGAGGACGAGTGCCCCGGCGATCACGGCGGCGGGAATCGTGGACTTCAAGGGAATCGGCATCAGAAGGAGGGGAGCACCGAACCCTTGTACTTGTCCTCGATGAACTTCTTCACCTCGGGCGACGTCAGGAGCTTCGCGAGCTTCTTCACGCGCGGGTCGTCCTGGTTGCCGTCCTTGATGGCGAGCACGTTGTTGTACTCGTTGTTCTTGGTGGACTCCAGGGCGAGCGCGTCCTTGGCCGGGTTGAGGTCGGCACCGATGGCGTAGTTGCCGTTGATCACCGCGGCGTCGACGTCCTTGAGGGAACGCGGCGTCTGGGCGGCCTCGACCTCCTTGAACTGGAGGTCCTTCGGGTTCTTCGCGATGTCCTGCGGCGTCGCGGCGGCCTCGGAGCCCTTCTTGAGGGTGATGAGGTCGTTGGCGGCGAGGAAGCGCAGGGCGCGGCTCTCGTTGTCGGCGTCGTTCGGAAGGGCGACGGTGCCGCCCTTCTTGAGGCCGTCGAGCTTCTTGGCCTTCTGCGAGTAGAGGCCGAGCGGCTCCAGGTGGACGGTGGCGACCGACTTGAGGTGCGTGCCGTTCTTCTTGTTGAAGTCTTCCAGGTAGGGCGTGGTCTGGAAGTAGTTGGCGTCGACCGAACCGTCCTCGGTGGCGTTGTTCGGCGTGACGTAGTCGGTGAACTCCTTGACCTCGAGCTTGAGGCCTTCCTTCTTCGCCAGGTCCTTCTTGATGAAGTTGAGGATCTCGGCGTGCGGGACGGGAGTCGCGGCGACGACCAACGGGTCGGAGGCCTTGGCCTTGGAGCCAGCGTCGTCGTTGCCGGATCCACAGGCCGTCAGACCCAGGGTGAGGGCGCCGGTGGCGAGGACAGCTGCGGTGATCTTGGTGGTGTTACGCACGAAAAGTGCCTTTCCATCAGTGGTGCAACCCTTCCCCAAGCTCTCGAACAACCTCGAGCAGGGGAGACCCCATTGAGGGGCGGGGAGAACGGGATTCAGCCGGTCTTGGTGGCGGTGGCGGCCGTACGACCGGCGAACAGGTTGAAGCGGATCGGGTCGCCGCCCTTGCCCGCGCGGCGGTGCAGGACGCGTGCGCCGCTGTCGCCGGCGAACTGGATGAGCGAGATGACGACGGCGAGGATCGCCACCGTGATCCACATCAGGTTGGCCTCGAAGCGCTGGTAGCCGTAGCGGATCGCGATGTCGCCGAGGCCGCCCGCGCCGACCGTTCCGGCCATGGCCGAGTAGCCGATGAGCGCGACGATCGTCGTGGTGGTCGCCGAGATCAGCGAGGGCAGCGACTCCGGCACGAGGACCTTGCGCACGACGGTCCAGGTGTTGCCGCCCATCGACTGCACGGCCTCGATCAGGCCACCGTCGACCTCGCGCACGGACGTCTCGACGAGCCGCGCGAAGAACGGGATGGCGCCGATGGCGAGCGGCACGATGGCGGCCTCGCGGCCGATGGTGGTGCCGACGACGGCGCGCGTGAAGCCCATGAGGGCGACCATCAGGATGATGAAGGGCATCGAGCGGACGATGTTCACGATCTGCCCGATGACCTTGTTCACGAACGTGTTCTGCAACAGTCCGCCGCGGTCCGTGAGGACGAGCAGGACGCCGAGCGGCAGCCCGAAGACGATCGCGATCAGCGTGGACCAGCCGACCATGTAAAGGGTGTCCCAACACGCCTGGGACAGCAGCGGCTGCATCTCCGACCAGGTCACTTGGTGACACCTTCCTTCAGCAGAGCGGCGGGCGCGGTGCCCTGGACGTCGACCTGGAGGCCCTGTTCGCGCAGGAAGCCGATGGGCACGACGTTGTCGTCGTAGCGGCCGGGCAGTTCGATGCGCATGCGGCCGACCTGCTTGCCCGCGACGGTGTCCATCGCGGCGCCGAGGATCGAGATGTCGACGTTGTAGGTGCGGGAGAGCTGCGAGATGACCGGCTGGGTCGTCGACTCGCCGTGGAAGGTGACGTCGATGACGGTGCGGTCGTCGCCGGAGGCCTCGCCGCTGACCGGGAAGAGCGCGGAGGCGAGCTCGGAGCCGGGCGTCGCGAGGAGCTCGCTGACGGTGCCGGACTCGACGATCCGGCCGCGCTCCATGAGGGCGGCGGAGTCGCAGACGGTCTTGACGACGTCCATCTCGTGCGTGATGAGCAGCACGGTGAGGCCGAGCTGCCGGTTGAGGTCGCGAAGGAGCTGGAGGATCGAGCGGGTGGTCTCCGGGTCGAGGGCGCTGGTGGCCTCGTCGGAGAGCAGCACCTTCGGGTCGCCGGCGAGCGCGCGGGCGATGCCGACGCGCTGCTTCTGACCGCCGGAGAGCTGGGCCGGGTAGGACTTGGCCTTGTCGGCGAGGCCGACCAGGTCGAGCAGTTCCAGCGCCTTGGTGGAACGTTCCTTCCCCGACTTGCCGAGGATTTCGAGCGGCAGCTCGATGTTGTCCTGCACGGTGCGCGAGGACAGCAGGTTGAAGTGCTGGAAGACCATGCCGATACGGCTGCGCCCCTCGCGCAGCTCCTTGCCGGCGCGCGAGCCGCGGCCGACGAGGGCGGTGAGGTCCTGTCCTGCGACGGTCACGGTGCCGGAGGTCGGACGCTCCAGGAGGTTCACGCAGCGGATCAGCGAGGACTTGCCGGCGCCGGACTGTCCGATGACGCCGTACACCTCGCCTTCGCGCACGTGGAGATCGACGCCGTCGAGGGCGGTGACCTCGCGGCCGCGCGAGCGGTAGACCTTGGTGAGGCCCTTGGTGGTGATCACGTGGGTTTCCGTAGCTGTCGAGTGCGCGGCGCGGGTGGCACCGGGCACGGGGCATTCGTTCGGGAACTTGGCTCGTTTCCGGGCGCGCGACAGGTCTCGCAGAGGCGGATGAACCCGTGAGGAGAAGCTGTGCGCGGGGCAGGCCCGGTCACGTAGGCGGACTGTTTCTCCCTGCGGAGTCACTCCCTACGGAACAGGGCGCGCGGGTCTCGCTTCGGGGCGCGAGAACAGGCGATGTGGGGGCCCTCAGAAGGCGCACATTCGACACATACAAGCAGCACCGGGCGTCATGGTCGCCTCGGTCGCAAGGGTGCGGCTGCTCGTCGTGGTCATGTCGGCAAGTAAAGCAGACGTGAGGACGCGGACGGCCCCCGCTGTCCGCTATTCGGACAGCGGGGGCCGGTGTTCCACTTGCCCTCAGGGGGCGGCCGTGATCTCCACGCCCGCGTCCGTGACCTGCGCGGACACCGCGGAGAGGTCCTTCACCACGACATCGGCGGAGAGCTCGTCCGCCTCGTGCGTTGTGGTCAACGCCACGGTCCTCATGCCGCCCACGCGGCCCGCGGTGAGACCGGCCGGGGCGTCCTCGAAGACGACGCAGCGCTCCGGGTCCACGCCCAGCTTCCCGGCGGCGAGCAGGAACGGCTCGGGGTTCGGCTTGCCGTGCGTGATGTCGTCCGCGGCGATCAGCAGCGGCGTCCTGATCCCGACGGCCGCGAGCCGGGCCTCGGCGAGGCGGCGGGTGGCGGAGGTGACGACGGCCCAGTTCTCGTCGGGCAGCGAGGTGAGCAGGTCGAGGGTGCCGGGCAGGACGTGGGTGCCTCCGTTGGGCACGTCCTCGACCTCCAGCTCCTCGATGCGCCTGACGGCGTCCGCGACCTTGTCGGCGGGCAGCAGGTCGGCGGCGATTTCGGCGGCGGGGCGGCCGTGCAGTTCGACGGCGGCGAAGGCCTCGGCGGTGATCCCGTACTCCTCGGCCCAGCGGGTCCAGCAGCGGTACACCGACTCCATCGACGAGAGCAGGGTTCCGTCGTTGTCGAACAGCAGGGCGTCAGCGGTGATCTTCATATGTCCCAAGGCTAAACGTGACACCGGGGTCGAGCGCATCGGGTCTTTTGGCCCGTAATAGGCTCACGGCCATGCTTGATGTCCTGACCCTGGTGACGGGTCTCGCCGCGCTGGCGCTCGCGGCCTGGTGCGGTTTCGCCGCGTATCGCGACCAGCCCACCAAGGACTGGCACTTCATCGGCATGGCCGTGGTGTCGGTGCTCGCGCTGGTGCAGCTGGTGGTCGGGATCGTGCAGCTCGCGCGGGGCGAGAAGCCGGACCAGGGCACGACGATCTTCGTCGCGTATCTGATCGGGGCGTTCGCCTGCGTTCCGGCGGCGGGCTTCATGTCGCTCGCCGAACGCACCCGCTGGGGCTCGATCACGGTCGCCGCGGGCGGCGTCGTGCTGGCCGTGCTCGAAGTACGGCTCTTTGACATCTGGGGAGGCTGAGGTGGCTGTGACCGCTGAAGAGAAGGACACCTCGAAGGACACCTCGAAGGCCGCCGCGAAGGCCTCGGCGAAGGCCGAGAAGAAGCGGCGCCGCCTCATCAGCGGGCCCGGCATGCTGCTGGTGTGGCTGTACGGCGTGATGGTCGTCGGTGCCGTGTCGCGGTCGGCCGTGCAGATCTCCACCGAGTTCGACAAAGCGCCGCTGGCGTACTCGCTGTCGGCGGTGGCGGGGCTCGTGTACGCCTTCATCACGTACTCGCTGGTGCGCGGCGGGGACACGGCCCGACGGGCCGCTTTCGTGTGCTGCGGCCTGGAGCTCGCGGGCGTGCTGATCGTCGGTACGTGGACGCTGGTGGAGCCGTCCGCGTTCCCGGACGCGACCGTGTGGTCGGACTTCGGGGTCGGCTATCTGTTCATCCCCGTACTGCTGCCGCTGAGCGCGATGTACTGGCTGCGCAAGGGTGTGCTGCAACGGCAGCAGCCGGAGAGCTGACCGGCAGGGCCCTCTAGGCGCTCGCCGCAAAGGCGTTCGCCTCGGTGTCCTTGGCGAGCGTCACCACGGTGAGCCTCTCGTCGACCCGCTCGGTCGACACGGGCGCGTAGCCGTGCTGGCGGTACAGGCGCAGGTTGTGGTCGCTGCGGTGGCCGGTGAACAGCTGGAAGCGCTTGGCCGTGCCCGCCGCGCCCAGCTCGGCCTCCACCGCCGAGAGCAGCCGGCCGCCCAGGCCGTGGCGCTGCATGCGCGGATGGACGATCAGCTTGTTGATGTGCGCCGTGCCGTCGGCGTCGACCGTGCCGCGCACCGACGCGACGACCTCGTCGCCGAGGCGTGCCACGAGCACGGTGCCGCTGGTGAGTTCGGCCCTCACGGAGTCCAGGGACTGTGTGAGCGGCTCGATCGTGTAGTCCCCGTAGAGCTGCGCCTCGCTCTGGTAGCAGAGGTACTGGAGCTTCAGAATCTGCTCGGCATCCGCTTCGGTCGCCGCAGAGATGGTCACGCTCATGCCCATGTGTGCATGCCTCCCGCTCACCTGTTCGCCGGTTGTCCTTCACCCTTTTCCCCGGCGGGCCCTGGGCGCAACCTCGGAGGGCAGGATTCTGCGCAGGCAACCCAGACATCTGGAACGTTCCGGCCCAAGGCTGCCCTGTGAGATACCCAACTCGCCCGCGATCTCACGGTAAGTGAGGTCCTGCGGGGACAGCAGGGCGCCGATGAGGCGCGGGCAGCGCCCCGGCAGCCGGCTCACCGCACGGCGCAGTGCCCGGTCGCGTTCGTGGGTGAGCGCGCGGCGCTCCGGGTCCACGGCGGCCGGATCGGCGGCGGCCGTCAGCCCGTACGGCTGCTCGCGCAGCGCCGCGCTCCGCTGGAGCCGGGCCTCGGCGCCGACCGCTTCGCGCAGCCACGCGGCGGGGTCCGCGGGCGGCCCCTGGGTGCGCAGGCGTTCCAGGAGGCGGACCCAGACGGCCTGTTCGAGGTCGCCGGGGTCGACGGCGGCGCCCGGGAGCTCCGCGCGGACCTCGGCGGCGAGGAGCGGGCGCAGGGACGCGATCACGGTGTCGTACGTCATGCCTTGCGCGACGAGGCCGCCCCGGGGGCCGGTTGCCGGGGCGGCCTCGTCTCACTCCAACCGGCGTGCCGGGGTCACCCGTTGACGAAGTCCTCGCGGGCGAGGAGCGCCGTGTCGCAGTTGTCCGAGAAGATGCCGTCGATGCCGGTCCCGTAGTACGCCTTGAACGCGCCGAACGCGTCGCCGTACGCGTTCGGGTCCGTGCCCTTCTTGAAGTCGGCCGGCAGGAAGGTGTTCTCGTTGCGCATCGTGTACGGGTGCAGGACGAGACCCGCCTTGTGCGCGTCCCTCACCAGGGTGGTGGGTTCGAGCAGCTTGCCGTTCGCGTCCTTCGGGATGATCAGGTCGAGCGTCGGGCCGATGCCGTTCGCGTACGACGCGATCTCCGCGAGGCCCTTGGGCGTGATCAGGTCGGCGACGGTGCGCGGGTCGCCGCTGTCCACGAAGTCGTACGGCCGGGACTTCGCCGTGGACAGCAGGACCGCGAGCGGGTTGTCGACCAGCTTGTTCATGCGCTGGATGCTCGTCGGCTCGAAGGACTGGATGATGACGGGCGAGTTCTTCCGGTGCAGTCCGTGGGCGCGCAGCACCTTGGCGAGGCGCTCCTCCAGGGCGAGGTTCTGCTTGCGGAAGTAGGTGGGGTGCTTGAGCTCCGGGTAGATCCAGACCTCGCGGCCGAGCTTCTTGCTCTGCTCGGCGCGCCAGCGAAGCACCTCCTCGAAGGTGGGGATCTCCCAGCGGCCGTCGTAGATCGTGTTGTGCTGGCGGGTGCCCGGGATGCGCTCCTTGGCGCGCAGCGTCTTCAGCTCGGCGAGCGTGAAGTCCTCGGTGAACCAGCCGGTGGTGGCCACCCCGTCGAGGCTCTTCGTCTTCTTGCGGTCGGCGAACTCGGGGTGGTCCGACACATTCGTCGTGCCGCCGATCTCCGGTTCGTGACGGCATACGAGATGGCCGTCCTTGGTCGGACAGAGGTCGCCAGCCTCGATGATGTGCGCGCCCATGTCGAGCGCGAGCTGGTACGAGCCGAGGGTGTGCTCCGGCCGGTAGCCGCTGGTGCCGCGGTGCGCGATGACCGTGGGCACGGGGAGGCCCGCGAGGCCCTTGTTCATGTTATTCGCGCCACTTTCTCTCTCGGCGGCTCTCGCCGTTCCGGCCGCCCCGAGTGCCGTCGCGCTCGCGCCGAGGACCGCCGCGCCGAGCAGCGAGCGGCGGCCGAGCGCCGCCATGCCCTGTGGCTGCCGCGCCCCCTGTGCGGCCTGCGACTTCTCGTTCCCCTTGTTCCCCATGAAGAACTCCTCCCACCAAGTACTGCCTTGCACCTGTCAAAGCGAGACCGATCGTAGGGGTGGGGAAGTGACGAGTGGGAGACCCCGGGCGGAACGTCAGGGTGATGCGGCGTGGCGTCCGGGCGTTGCACACACATCAACGGGGCGCAAACTTCGGTCAACTCCGCGTATCCAGTCCGTGAACCCGATGTGCAACGGGTACTCGTGCGCGAGTATCGTCCTCACCTGCACAGACTCCTCAGTCCAATCCAGGTGTTCACCACCATTCATTCCTTGACATCGGAGGGCTCGTTGTCCCGCTTCGCGCTCATCAAGGCAGTGCTCGGTCCGATCATGCGCCTGATGTTCCGCCTACGTGTGGAAGGCGCAGAGAAGATTCCGGGGAACGGTCCCGTCATTCTGGCGGGCAACCACCTGACGTTCATCGACTCGATGCTCCTGCCGCTCGTCTGTGACCGGCAGGTCTTCTTCATCGGCAAGGACGAGTACGTCACCGGCAAGTCCCTCAAGGGCCGCCTCATGGCGTGGTTCTTCACCGGGGTCGGCATGATCCCGGTCGACCGCGACGGGGCCAACGGCGGTGTGGCCGCGCTGATGACCGGCCGCCGCATCCTGGAAGAGGGCAACATCTTCGGGATCTACCCCGAGGGCACGCGCTCCCCCGACGGCCGCCTGTACCGCGGCCGGACCGGTATCGCCCGGCTGACGCTGATGACGGGTGCGCCCGTCGTTCCCTTCGCGATGATCGGCACCGACAAGTTGCAGCCGGGGGGTGCGGGGATTCCGCGTCCCGGCAAGGTGACGGTGCGGTTCGGTGAGCCGATGGAGTTCTCCCGCTACGACGGGATGGGGCGCGACCGGTATGTGCTGCGGGCCGTGACGGACTCGGTCATGACCGAGGTCATGCGGCTCTCCGGCCAGGAGTACGTGGACATGTACGCCTCGAAGGCGAAGGCGGCGTAAGCCTTTCGGCGGGTGCCGTGGACCCGGCCGACCGAGTGTCTCGGTCGACCGGGTTTTTTGCTGCGCCGGGGCCGGGGGCCGCCTTGCCCACCCTGCCGCCCAAGGCGGCAGATTGCCCAAGGCTCGGTCGGCCGAATCAAGCCCCGCCGGCGATTGAGGCGCGGGGTCCGGGGCGGAGCCCCGTGGCCGGGGGACGGGTCACTGTTCCAGGCGCTGGCCGCGCAGCAGGAACCACGCCGCCACCGACGTCGCCAGAAGCACCACCGCTCCGACGCCCGCCGCGACCTGAAGACCGTCCACGAAGGCCGACCGCGCCCCCGCGAGAAGCGCATCCGCCTGCCCCGCCGGCAGGCCGCCCGCCACCTCGACCGCCCCACCGAGCGAGTCATGCGCCGCCACGGCCACGTCCTCCGGCGTCCCCGCCGGAACCGTGAACCCGGAGTAGACCCCGGTCACGATCGAGCCGAGCAGCGCGATACCCAGCGCCGTACCGAGCTCGTACGCCGTCTCGGACACCGCCGACGCCGCACCCGCCTGTTCCTTGGGCACGCTGGAGAGGATCACGTCGGCCGTCACCGTGAACGAGAAGCCCGCGCCGACGCCGACGACGAGCAGCACCGCGCCGAGGAGTGGATAACCGGTCGACTGGCTCAGCGTGGTGAGCGCGGCGAGGGCCAGGCCCACCGCCGCGAGCCCGCCCGCGACCACGGCACGCACCGAGAAGCGCCGCGCCACCGTACCGGCGATCAGACCCGCCACCACCGCGCCCACCGCGGCCGGGAGTTCGGCGAGCCCCGCCTCGAACGGCGCCCGCCCCTGCACCAGTTGCAGGAACTGGGAGAGGAAGAAGACCAGACCCGCGAGGCCGAGAATCGTCAGGAGGTCGGCCAGGACCGCGCCCGAGAACCCGCGGTTGTGGAACAGCCGCATGTCCAACAGGGGCTCCCGGAGCGAGAGCTGACGCCGCACGAACCACACGAGCGCCGCCACACCGAGCACCGCCGACACCGCCACCCCGGCACCGAAGCCGTGCGCCGCCGCTTCCTTCACCGCGTAGACGACACCGATCATGCCGACGAGGGACAGCACCACGCTCAGCAGGTCCCAGGGGCCCGGCACCGGGTTCTTCGACTCGGGGATGAGCTTCGCGCCGACGATCACCAGGATCGCCATCACGGGCAGGTTGATCAGGAAGACCGAGCCCCACCAGAAGTGCTCGAGCAGGAATCCGCCGACGACCGGGCCGACCGCTGCGCCCGCCGAGGCCATGGCACCCCAGATGCCGATGGCCAGCGAACGCTCGCGCGGGTCGTGGAAGATGTTGCGGATCAGGGCCAGCGTGGAGGGCATCAGGGTCGCGCCCGCGACACCCAGCAGGGCGCGCGCCAGGATCATCAGCTCAGGCGTCGTGGCGTACGCGTTGAGCACGGAGACCGCGCCGAAGGCGACCGCTCCCACGAGGAGCAGCTTCTTGCGGCCGATGCGGTCGCCGAGGCTGCCCATCGAGACGAGCAGTCCGGCGATGACGAACGAGTAGACGTCGCCGATCCAGAGCAGCTGGGTGCCGGAGGGCTTCAGGTCCTCGCTGATGTACGGGGTCGCGAGGCCGAGGACGGTCGCGTCGACGGCGACGAGCAGCACGGCCAGCACGAGGACGGAGAGGGCGAGCCACCGCGCGGGACGGGACTCCACCACCTCCGCCGCAGGGGTGCGCTGTGGTGTGCTGGTCATGGTTCCACTCTCCGTAGTGCGCCGCCGAGCAGCAGCTCGACGATCATGAATTGGAAGTCCTTGGCCGCGACGCGGCCGTCCTGTACCGCCCAGGCGCCGCTGCCGATGAGCCCGTAGAGCGCCTCGGTCAGCCAGGCGGGTGTCAGGTCGATCCGGAACTCGCCCGTCTCCTGGCCGCGCCGGAACAGCGCTTCGATGCGGGAGTCGAGGCGGGCCCAGCCCTCGTGCTGCTGCTCGCCCTCGAACAGCTGGTTCTCCGTGACGAGGAAGGCGAGCAGTGGCGCCGCGGGCTCCAGCTCGCGGACGAGGGCGCGCAGCGCGTCCGCGGCCGGCCCCTCGTCGGGCCCGGCCCGGTCGAGCGCCGATTCACACTCGGCGATGCCGAGCTCCTCCAGCGCGCGGACCAGCGCGTCCCGGCCCGCGAACTGGCGGTGCAGGGTCGCGCGGCTGATGCCGGCGGCCCGCGCCACCTCGTCCATGGTGGCCGTGGATTTGCGGGTCAGCAGGGCGGCGGCGCTGTGCAGTACCTGGGCGCGATCGACTGGCATGAGACGAGAGTACATCAAGTGAGACATGAATGTCTCACGCGAGGCGGGGGCGTCTCCAGTGGTCGCCCTTCTCACGCGGTGCTACGACTGTCGGGACGTCCGACTCTCGGGAGGTACCGGCATGGGGTGCTGCATCTTCGCGGCGATGGCCGCCATCGGGCCGCGCGTGGCCCTGGTGATCACGTGGCTGTTCACCAACCTTGTGGACCGCGCCTTCAACGGCGTTCTGCTGCCGCTCATCGGCCTGATCCTGCTGCCCTGGACCACCCTGGGCTACGTCATCGCGTACGCGCCCGTGGTCGGCGTCCGCGGGATCGGCTGGGTCGTGATCGTCTTCGGCCTGCTGCTCGACCTGTCGAGCTACGGAGGCGGGGCCCGGGCCCGCCGCTGACGCTCCGCCCGCGCTCGACCCACGCACGACGTACGCACACCGAAGGGCCCGGCCGTCCACGGATGGACGAACCGGGCCCTGTTCGGTACCTACCGGGTACCTACGGGGTCACTTCTTCGCGTCGGCCCAGGTGCGCTGCACCGTCAGGTCCCGCTTGACCTCGGCGAGCTGGACGGCGACCGCGCTCGGCGCCGTGCCACCGCGGCCGGAGCGGGAGGCCAGGGCGCCCGGAACGTTGAGCACCGTGCGGACCTCGGGGCTGAGGTGCTCGGAGATCTTGGCGAACTGCTCGTCGGTGAGGTCGTCGAGCTCCTTGCCCTCGGACTCCGCGACCTTGACGCACTCGCCCGCGACATCGTGCGCCACGCGGAACGGCACGCCCTGCTTGACCAGCCACTCGGCGATGTCCGTGGCGAGCGAGAAACCGGCCGGGGCCAGCTCCTCCATGCGCTCCCGGTTGACCGTGAGCGTCGCCATCATGCCGGTGAACGCCGGGAGCAGAAGGCGCAGCTGGTCGCAGGAGTCGAAGACCGGCTCCTTGTCCTCCTGGAGGTCACGGTTGTACGCGAGCGGGAGCGCCTTGAGCGTCGCCATCAGGCCCGTGAGGTTGCCGATGAGGCGGCCCGACTTGCCGCGCGCCAGCTCCGCGATGTCCGGGTTCTTCTTCTGCGGCATGATCGACGAGCCGGTGGAGAAGGCGTCGTGGAGCGTGACGAAGGAGAACTCCTTCGTGTTCCACAGGATGATCTCCTCGGCGATCCGCGAGATGTTCACGCCGATCATCGCGGTGATGAAGGTGAACTCGGCGACGAAGTCACGGGAAGCCGTGCCATCGATGGAGTTGGCCGAGCTGCCGTGCTCGAAGCCGAGGTCGCGCGCCACCGCCTCCGGGTCGAGGCCGAGGCTGCTGCCGGCCAGGGCGCCGGAGCCGTACGGCGAGACGGCCGTCCGCTCGTCCCACTGGCGCAGCCGCTCCGCGTCCCGGGACAGTGCCTGGACGTGCGCCAGGACGTGGTGGGCGAAGAGCACGGGCTGGGCGTGCTGAAGGTGCGTACGACCGGGCATCGCGACGGCCGGGTGCGCCTCGGCGAGGCCGACGAGGGCCTCCTGGAGGTCGGCGATCAGGCCGCCGATGACCCGGGCCTCGTCCCGCAGGTACATCCGGAAGAGCGTCGCCACCTGGTCGTTCCGGGAGCGGCCCGCGCGCAGCTTGCCGCCGAGGTCCACACCGAGACGCTCGAGGAGGCCGCGCTCCAGGGCCGTGTGCACGTCCTCGTCGGCGATCGTGCCGACGAAGGAGCCGTCCGCGACGTCCGTCTCCAGCTGGTCGAGGCCGGCGATCATGCGGGCCAGCTCGTCCTCGGTGAGCAGTCCCGCCTTGTTCAGCACGCGCGCGTGGGCACGGGAACCCGCGATGTCGTACGGGGCGAGGCGCCAGTCGAAGTGGACGGAGGCGGAGAGTTTCGCCAGGGCCTCGGCCGGGCCGTCGGCGAACCGGCCGCCCCAGAGGCGGACATCGCCGGTGTTGCTGCTCACGTGCTCTGCTCCTCGGGCCGGTGGATCTGAATGCCGGTGCGTTGTGCCGGTCGTTTCAAGCTGTGCATGATTATGCAGGGTCCCGTATGTTTCGTCAATCGCGCCCGGGTCACCCGTTCGGGGCCGCCGCACCGGAACCCGCGCATGACCGTTCGGACGCGGGGTACCCGGCGATGTCATGATCACGCGGCCTGCCCTCCCGACGCGCACCCGCGCCCTCATCGGCATGGGTGTCGGCGGACTCTCGCTCTCCCTCGCCCCCGTCCTCATCGACCTCTCCGGCACCTCGCCGGGCACGGCCTCGTATCTGCGCTGCGCGCTGGCCCTGCCGCTGCTCGCGCTGCTGTGCGCGCCGGAGCGGCGCAGGGAGGGGGCGCCGGGCGCCCGCCGTCTCGCGCTCGCGGCGCTGGCGGGAGCGCTGTTCGCGGGCGACATGCTGCTGTGGACGGCGGCCATCGGGGAGGTCGGGGCCGGCCTGTCCACGGTCCTGGTCAATGTCCAGGTGGTGCTCGTGCCGCTGCTCGCGTGGCTGGTGGACGGCGAGCGGGTCACGCGGCGCTTCCTGCTGTGGCTGCCGCCGCTCGTCGTCGGCGTCGCGCTGACCGGCGGCGTGTTCTCCGACGCGGTCGGCGCCGAGCCGCTCCTGGGCACCGTGCACGCGCTGCTCGCCGCGCTCTGCTACTCGGGGTTCCTCTTCCTGCTGCGGCGCGGCGGGCTCTCCGGGCAGGTGCGGCAGACGTATCTGGTCGTCACCGCGTCCGCGGCCGTCGTCTCGCTGGGGGCCGGAGCCCTGTGGTCCGGTGTCGAGTTCGCGCCGGGGTGGGCCGCCGTCGGGTGGCTGGCCGGGGCCTCGCTGACGAGCGGCGTGATCGGGTGGCTGCTCGTCGCCGTGCACTCCCCGCACCTGGCGAGCCATGTCGGCGCCGTGCTGCTCCTGCTCACCCCGGTCGGCGCGCTCGTCTGCGGGGCCCTCGTCCTCGGCGAACGCCCGGCACCGCTCCAACTGGCGGGCTGTGTCCTGTTGTTGGCCGCCGGATATTTCGCGGTGCGGACTGCCACCACAAAGGATGCGTGAACCGGGCATCATCCCGGTATGGGAAAAAGTCATGAACGCATAGAGGGCCGCCTGCGCACGTTCATCGAGGAGCAGCCGGTCTTCTTCACCGCCACCGCCCCGCTCTCCGACGACGGGACGGTCAACCTCTCCCCCAAGGGCCTCAAGGGCTCCTTCGCCGTGCTCGACGAACGGACCGTCGCCTACCTGGACTTCGCGGGTTCCAATGCGGAGACCATCGCCCACCTGCGCGAGAACGGCCGGATCACGCTGATGTGGTGCGCGTTCCAGGGCCCGCCGAACATCGTCCGGGTGCACGGCCGCGGCGAGCCCGTGTTCCGCGACGACCCGCGCTTCGCCGAGCTGGTCGGTCGCTTCCCGGACATCGACCCGACCCGCAACGGCCTGCGCGCGGTCATCGTCGTGCGCGCCGAGCACATCCGCGACACCTGCGGCTACGCCGTGCCCTTCATGACGTACGACGAGGACCGCGACCTGCACGGCAGGCGCTTCGCGCGCGAGGACGACGCGGGGCTCGACGCGTACTTCCAGAAGAAGGAGTACATCGCGGAGAGCCTGGACGGCCTGCCCGGGCTGCCGTTGCCGCTGCCTCCCGCTACGTTCTGACGCATGCGCCCCATTCGAGCAGGTATCGCCACCGCCGTCGCCGCCTGTGCCGCCCTCGCGGCGGCCCCCTCCGCCTCCGCCTCCGACCCGCTGCCCGCCCGGATGGCGGACACCGGCGGCGGCCGTCAGCTGATCACCGCCGAGGCGCCCCGTACGTCCTCGACCACTGGGACCGTCACCTGGTGGGACCGGGGCGCGGACGGCCGCTGGATGAAGGCCGGTTCGGCGCCCGCGCGCTTCGGGGCGAAAGGGCTCGTGGCGGGGAGCAAGCGCAAGCAGAGCACCAACACGACCCCGACCGGCCTCTACGACCTGCCCTTCGCGTTCGGCGTCAAGGCGGCGCCCGAGGGCACCACGACGACGTACCGGCGCGTGCACCGCGACTCCTGGTGGTGCCAGGACAACGCCTCCCGCTCGTACAACCGCTGGACCGAGCCGCGCCCCCGCGACTGCCGGGCCGCCGAGTCCGAGCACCTCGCCGACTACGCGACGCAGTACGCGCACGCGCTCGTGGTCGGCTTCAACTACCACCGCCCCGTGCGCGGCCGCGGAGCCGGAATCTTCCTGCACGTCAACGGGCGTGGGGCGACGGCCGGTTGCGTCTCCGTGCCGAAGGACGCGATGCGCGAGATCCTGACCTGGGTGGCCCCCGGGCGGTCCCCGCACATCGCGATCGGGACGACGGGCGGGGCGACGGCCCTCACCCGGTACTGATACGTATACGGATATGGCCACCTATACGGGCACCGACTCCCGTGTAGGGACCACATAACGAGACGGGGTTGCGGGGATTCACCGCGGAGGCGTTGCATCGCCCGGTGCGAAGCGAATCCGAACAGACGTCCCCCGCCTCCCCCGCGGCGGAGCCCACCACCGACGCGGCCGCGGAGACCGGGGCCACCGACCGCGCGGCCCGGCTCGCGGTCACGGTCTTCCCCGTCCTCGTCCTCGTAGCGGGCGCCTGGGGCCTCGCGTCCCCCGGCACCTTCGCCGGCTGGGGCACGAACGTGCCCTACCTGCTGGGCGTCGTGATGTTCTGCATGGGCCTCACCATGACCCTCACGGACTTCAAGGGGGTCGCGCAGCGGCCGTGGGCCGTGGGCCTCGGGCTCGTCGCGCACTACGTGATCATGCCGGGGCTCGGCTGGGCCATCGCCCACGCGCTGGGCCTGTCCCCGCAGTTGGCGGCCGGTGTCATCCTCGTCGGCTGCGCGCCCAGCGGCACCGCGTCCAACGTCGTGACCTATCTGGCGCGCGGCGACGTCGCCCTGTCGGTGTCCGTCGCGACCGTCTCCACGGTGCTCGCCCCGCTCATCACGCCGCCGCTGACGCTGCTGCTCGCGGGCGCGTACCTGCCGGTGGACGCCGGGTCGATGATGACGGACATCCTGAAGACCGTGCTGCTCCCGGTGATCGCGGGCCTGGTCGTGCGTCTCGTGCTCGGCCGGTACGTCGACCGGCTGCTCACGGTGCTGCCGTGGCTGTCCGCCCTGACCATCGCCGTGATCGTGGCCGTGGTGGTGGCGGGCAGCGCCGACGCCATCAAGTCCGCCGCCGCCCTCGTCGTGGTCGCGGTGGTGTTGCACAACGGTCTCGGCCTCGCGCTCGGCTACGGCGCCGGAAAGCTCGGCCGGCTCGGCAAGCCCGCGTCGCGCGCCATGGCCTTCGAGGTCGGCATGCAGAACTCCGGCCTCGCGGCCTCCCTGGCCACGGCGCACTTCAGCCCGCTGGCCGCACTGCCCGCCGCGGTCTTCTCCGTCTGGCACAACGTGTCGGGTGCGCTGGTCGCGGCATGGATGTCGTACCGGGCGCGGAAGGCTTCGGCCGCCTGATCGCACACGCCAGAGGGTGGGCACCGGATCTTGTCCGGTGCCCACCCTCTGGCGTGGGGACGGGAGGCGTCAGTGCTCGTTCTGCGCCAGGCGGAGCATGTGGTCCGCCAGGGACTGGCCGCCCGCCGGGTCCCGGCTGATCAGCATCACCGTGTCGTCGCCCGCGATCGTGCCGAGGATGACGTGCAGTTCGGCCTGGTCGATCGCGGAGGCGAGGAACTGGGCCGCCCCCGGAGGCGTGCGCAGGACCACCAGGTTCGCCGAGGCCTCCGCCGAGATGAGCAGTTCGCCGGCCAGACGGCGCATCCGCTCCTCCTTGGCCGATTCGCCGAGCGGGGCCTGCGGGGTGCGGAAGCCGCCCTCGCTGGGCACGGCGTAGATCAGCTCACCACCGGTGTTGCGGATCTTGACCGCGCCCAGCTCGTCGAGGTCGCGGGAGAGCGTCGCCTGCGTGACCGTGAGGCCGTCGTCGGACAGCAGCTTCGCCAACTGGCTCTGGGAGCGCACCGGTTGACGGTTGAGGATGTCCACTATCCGGCGGTGCCGCGCGGCGCGGGTCTGCGGCACGGCCGCCGCGGCGTGCGCCAGCCGCGTGGCCGCGGCCACGTCTCTCTCCGCTTTGCTGCTCATCGTCGTCCCATTCCCTCAGGCTCGTCCTTCGTCCTCGGCGGCCGTGTCCAGTACGGCGGGCAGCGCCGCGAGGAACGCGTCCGCCTCGGCGTCGCTCAGGTTCAGCGGCGGCATGAGCCGGACGACGTCGGGTGCGGGCGCGTTCACCAGGAGGCCCGCGTCCTGGGCCGCCTGCTGCACCTGCGGTGCGCGCGGCCCGGTGAGCACGATACCCAGGAGCAGGCCCGCACCCCGGACATGGCCGACCAGCGGGTGGCCGAGTGCCTCGACGCCGGCCTTGAGGCGCTCGCCGACGGCCTTGGTGTTCTCCAGGAGTCCTTCGCCCGCGATGGTGTCGAGGACCGCGAGGCCCGCCGCGCAGGCGACCGGGTTGCCGCCGAAGGTGGTGCCGTGCTGGCCGGGCTTCAGGAGCTTCGCCGTGTCGCCGAAGGCGACGGTGGCGCCGAGCGGGAGGCCACCGCCGAGGCCCTTGGCGAGCGTGACGACGTCGGGCTCGATGCCCTCCTCCGCCTGGTACGCGAACCAGTGCCCGGTCCTGCCGACGCCGGTCTGCACCTCGTCGAGCACGAGCAGGGTGCCGGTGGCGCGGGTGATCTCGCGGGCCGCCTTGAGGTAGCCGGCGGGGGGTACGACCACGCCGTTCTCGCCCTGGATGGGCTCGATGATGACGAAGGCCGTCTCTTCGGTGACCGCTGCCCGCAGCGCGTCCACGTCCCCGTACGGAACGTGCGTGACGTCGCCGGGCATCGGCGTGAAACCGTCCTGCTTGCCGGGCTGGCCGGTCAGCGCGAGGGAGCCCATGGTGCGGCCGTGGAAGCCGCCGGTCGTGGCGACCATGTGCGTCCGGCCGGTGAGCCGGCCGATCTTGAACGCGCCCTCGTTGGCCTCGGCGCCCGAGTTGCAGAAGAAGACCGCGCCGTCCCGGCCGAAGAGCTGGAGGAGACGCTCGGCGAGGGCGACGGGCGGTTCGGCGACGAAGAGGTTCGAGACGTGGCCGAGGGAGGCGATCTGCGTGGAGACGGCCTCGACGATCGCCGGGTGGGCGTGGCCAAGGGCATTGACCGCGATGCCGCCGACGAAGTCCAGGTACTCCTTGCCTTCGGCGTCCCACAGCTTGGCGCCCGCGCCCTTGACCAGCGGCAGCCTCGGGGTGCCGTAATTGTTCATCAGGGCGCCCTGCCAGCGCTCCGTCAACTCCTGGTTAGCGGTCACGAGTTGTCCTCCCCCTGTTCGTCGCCCTCTTTGTCGGCCATGACCATCGTGCCGATGCCTTCGTCGGTGAAGATCTCCAGCAGGATCGAGTGCTGGACCCGCCCGTCGATGACGCGGGCGGTGTGCACGCCGTTGCGCACGGCGTGCAGGCAGCCCTCCATCTTCGGGACCATGCCGCTCGCCAGCTCCGGGAGCAGCTTCTCTAGTTCGGTGGCGGTGAGCCGGCTGATGACCTCGTCGGAGTTGGGCCAGTCCTCGTAGAGGCCCTCGACGTCGGTCAGCACCATCAGCGTCTCGGCGTCCAGCGCAGCAGCGAGTGCCGCAGCCGCCGTATCAGCATTGACGTTGTAGACATGCGAGTCGTCCTGGGAACGGGCGATCGAGGAGACGACCGGGATCCGGCCGTCGGCGAGCAGGGCCTCGATGGCTCCGGTGTCGATCTCGGTGATCTCTCCGACCCGGCCGATGTCGACCAGCTCGCCCTCGATGCGGGGCTGGTGCTTGGTGGCGGTGATGGTGTGCGCGTCCTCGCCGGTGATGCCGACGGCGAGCGGCCCGTGCTGGTTGAGCAGGCCGACGAGCTCGCGCTGCACCTGTCCGGCGAGCACCATCCGTACGACGTCCATGGCGTCCTCGGTGGTGACCCGCAGGCCCGCCTTGAACTCGCTGACGATGCCGTGCCGGTCGAGCGCCCTGCTGATCTGCGGGCCGCCGCCGTGCACCACGACGGGCTTGAGCCCCGCGTGGTGCAGGAAGACGACGTCCTGCGCGAACGCGGCCTTCAGGTCCTCGTCGATCATGGCGTTGCCGCCGAACTTGATGACAACCGTCTTGCCGTTGTGCCGGGTCAGCCAGGGCAGCGCCTCGATGAGCGTCTGGGCCTTGGGGAGCGCGGTGTGCTTCCGCGCGGTGGCCTGCTTGCTGTCGTTCGTCTCGCTCATGAGGAGTACGCGCTGTTCTCGTGGACGTAGTCGGCGGTCAGGTCGTTGGTCCAGATCGTCGCGGTCTCGGTGCCCGCGGCGAGGTCGGCGGTGACGACGACCTCCCGGTAGCGCATGTCGACCTTGTCGCGGTCCTCGCCGACGCCGCCGTTCTTGCAGACCCACACGCCGTTGATCGCGACGTTCAGCTCGTCCGGCTCGAAGGTGGCCTTCGTGGTGCCGATGGCGGACAGGACGCGGCCCCAGTTGGGGTCCTCGCCGTGGATGGCGCACTTGAGGAGGTTGTTCCGGGCGATGGAGCGGCCCACCTCGACGGCCTCGTCCTCGCTCGCGGCGTTGATGACCTCGACCTTGATGTCCTTGCTGGCGCCCTCGGCGTCGCCGATGAGCTGTCGGCCGAGGTCGTCGCAGACGAGGCGGACGGCGTTCGCGAACTCCTCGTACTCCGGCGTGACTTCGGCGGCTCCGGAGGCGAGCAGCAGCACCGTGTCGTTCGTGGACATGCAGCCGTCCGAGTCGACCCGGTCGAACGTGACGCGCGTGGCGTCGCGCAGTGCCTTGTCCAGGACCTCGCTGTCGAGGTCGGCGTCCGTGGTGAGGACGACCAGCATCGTGGCGAGGCCGGGGGCCAGCATGCCGGCGCCCTTCGCCATGCCGCCGACGGTCCAGCCCTCGCCCTGGTGCACCGCCGTCTTGTGCACGCTGTCGGTGGTCTTGATGGCGATGGCGGCCTTCTCGCCGCCGTGCTCGGAGAGCTGGGCGGCGACCTTGTCGACGCCCGGCAGCACCTTGTCCATGGGCAGCAGCTCGCCGATGAGGCCGGTCGACGCGACGGCCACCTCCCCGGCGTTCACCTCCAGCACCTCGGCGACCTTCTCGGCCGTCGCGTGCGTGTCCTGGAAGCCCTTGGGCCCGGTGCAGGCGTTGGCGCCACCGGAGTTGAGGACGACCGCGGAGACGGCGCCGCCCTTGAGGACCTGCTCGGACCAGAGGACCGGGGCCGCCTTGACGCGATTGGAGGTGAACACGCCCGCGGCCGCCTGGCGGGGGCCGCGGTTGACCACGAGGGCCAGGTCCGGGTTCCCGCTGTCCTTGATTCCGGCGGCGATGCCCGCGGCCTGGAATCCCTTGGCTGCCGTCACACTCACGGCGCGACTCCGATCGTCGAGAGGCCCGTGGTCTCGTCGAGACCGAGGGCGATGTTCATGGATTGAATGGCACCGCCGGCGGTGCCCTTGGTCAGGTTGTCGATCGCGCTGATGACGATGACGCGACCCGCCGCTTCGTCGTGGGCGACCTGGATCTGCGCCGCGTTCGACCCGTACACGGCGGCCGTCTGCGGCCACTGGCCCTCGGGCAGCAGGTTGACGAACGGCTCGTCGCCGTACGCCTTCTCGTACGCCGCGCGCACCTGGTCGGCGGTGACGCCGGGCTTCGCCTTCGCGCTGCACGTGGCGAGGATGCCGCGGGGCATCGGCGCGAGCGTCGGCGTGAAGGAGACGGAGACCCGCTCCCCCGCCGCCGCGCTGAAGTTCTGGATCATCTCGGGGGTGTGCCGGTGACCGCCGCCCACCCCGTACGGCGACATGTTCCCCATGACCTCGCTGCCGAGCAGGTGCGGCTTGGCCGCCTTGCCCGCTCCGGAGGTGCCGGAGGAGGCGACGATCACGGCCTCGCTCTCCACGAGCGCCGCGGCGTACGCGGGGACGAGGGCGAGCGAGACGGCCGTCGGGTAGCAACCGGGCACCGCGATGCGCTTGGACCCCTCAAGGGCGGCACGGCCACCGGGCAGTTCGGGCAGGCCGTACGGCCACGTACCGGCGTGCGGCGAGCCGTAGAACGTCTCCCAGTCGCCCGCGTCCTTCAGCCGGAAGTCGGCGCCCATGTCGACCACGAGCACGTCCGGGCCGAGCTGCTCGGCGACGGCGGCGGACTGCCCGTGCGGCAGCGCCAGGAAGACGACGTCGTGCCCGGAGAGCACGTCGGCCGTGGTCTCCTGGAGGACTCGGTCGGCGAGCGGGAAGAGGTGCGGCTGGAGCGCGCCCAGGCGCTGCCCCGCGTTCGAGTTGCCCGTCAGGGCGCCGATCTCCACCTCGGGGTGGGCGAGCAGCAGGCGCAGCACTTCGCCGCCCGCGTATCCACTCGCTCCCGCCACTGCTGCGCGTACCGCCATGGAACCCTCCTCCTTGATGGCATGACTATACGTCGCGGTGCACGTTTATGCAACGAGTCGCGTGATCGACGCGGGAGGGCCGTGGGTCGCGGTGCGCACGGTTCAGCCGCGCTCCAGGCGGACGACGACGGGCGCGCCGAACGGGTCGCCGCTCTGCATGACCTCCACCTTTCCGGCACCGATCCATGCGTCGGTGCCGGGCACCCGGTGGATCTCCTTCAGCCACAGCTGCTGGTTCGAGGACTTGCGGGCGCCGGTCGACAGGGGCAGCCGCTGGCGCCCGATCTTCACGCAGCGGTTGTCGTCGGTCAGGTACCAGTTGCCGTCGAGGAAGAGGCCGCCCTCGTCCTGGCCGACCGGGAGCCGCTGCTCGCACTGGCCGGGGGCGGGGTCCTGGTCGACCCATTTCGCGCCGTCACGGCGCAGCCGGATGTACTCGTCCTGCGGTTCGGGCTCGACCTCTCCGTGATTGAAGGAGTTGATGCCGTAGGCGCGCACCTCGCCGCCTTCGAGGGCGACGACCCGGGTCAGGCCCGCGCCGGGCTCGGGCGGGACCGGCTCCTCGAAGCGGGCCCCGGGCGTGTCCACCGGCTTCCATGACGTGCCGTCCCAGTGCGCGGAGGCGGGCTGGGCGTACGCCTCGCCGTGCACCGCCTCGGTACCGGGCCCGGTCGAGCGGCTGCCGACCGCCCACACGTCGTCGGGCCCCGCGACGGCCAGGTCGGCCACCTTGTACGGGAGGCGGGTCGTGGTCCACCGTGTGCCGTCCCAGTGGGCCGCGGTCTGCTCGCCGGTGAGCGTCCAGATGTCGTCGGGGGACGCGGCGTCGAGGTCGGCGGCCGCTCCTGGCGGCGGGTTCGGCACCGGGGACCAGCGGGCGCCGTCCCACCGCACCCACGTGGCCGCCGAAGCGTCCGCCTGCGGCACGCCTCCCCGGCGCGGGTTCGACCGCATCCACAGGGCCTTGTCGCCGACCTCTTCGAGCATCGGTGGGTAGCCGTCACCGTCACCGAGCGCGTCGGGCAGCGGCTCGCGACTCCACCGCTTGCCGTCGTAGTGCAGGAGCAGCGGGGAGTAGCTTCCGTCGTTCTCGGCGCCGGCCGCCCAGATGTCGTCCTCGGCGAGGACCGCGACGTCGGTCAGCTCGCCGTTGAAGTCCGCGATGTGCTCGAACTTCCAGGAGAGCGAAGCCTGTTCGGCCTTGGACGGGGCCGGGGACTGGCCGTCCGGGACCTTCGCCTGCCCGCCGGGCGTCCCGCACCCCGCGACGGCGAACAAGGATGCCGCGAGCACGGCACGCACCGCCGTCCCTCCGCGCCGGATCCGCGCTGCGTTCATGACCGCTCCCCCTCGTCGCCCCGCCGGCGTGCCCGGCGCGCGGGCAGCGTACCCGGGGGCGCATCGCTTGCCCTGGAGTGCGCTCCAAGTCATACGGTCGAGCGCGTACGGCACCGGCACCACAACTGGAGGCAGCACACCCATGTCGAACCTTCCCGCTCGCCGCCTGGGCGCGCTCACCGTCTCCGCGCAGGGTCTCGGCTGCATGGGCATGAGCCACGGCTTCGGACCGTCCGACGACGAGCAGTCGATCGGCACGATCCACCGCGCCCTCGACCTCGGCGTCACCCTGCTCGACACCTCGGACTTCTACGGAACCGGGCACAACGAAGAGCTGATCGGCCGCGCCCTCGCCGCACCGGGCCGCCGCGAACAGGCCGTCCTCGCCACGAAGTTCGGCTTCGCCAACAAGCTCGGCGAGCCCGTCGAGATCCGCGGCGACGCGGCCTACGTCCGCCAGGCCTGCGAGGCCTCGCTGCGCCGGCTCGGCGTCGACCACATCGACCTGTACTACCTGCACCGCGTCGACCGGGACGTGCCCATCGAGGAGACCGTGGGCGCGATGGCGGAGCTGGTGAAGGAGGGCAAGGTGCGCCACCTCGGCCTCTCGGAGGCGGGCGCGGACACGCTGCGCAAGGCGTACGCGACGCACCCCATCGCGGCGCTTCAGAGCGAGTTCTCGCTGTGGACGCGCGACCTGGAGGCGGAGATCCTGCCGGTGTGCCGGGAGCTGGGCATCGGCCTCGTCCCGTTCTCCCCGCTGGGGCGCGGCTTCCTCACCGGCGCCTACAAGTCGACGGAGCAGTTCCAGGAGGGCGACCTGCGCCGCCACCAGCCGCGCTTCACGGACGGCAACCTGGAGCGCAATCTCGCGATCGTCGCCCGTCTGGAGGAGTTGGCGGACCGGAAGGGCGTCACGGCGGGCCAGTTGGCGCTCGCCTGGGTCCAGCACCAGGGCGACGACGTGGTCCCGATCCCCGGCACCCGCCGCCAGAAGTACCTGGAGGAGAACGTGGCGGCGGCGACCCTGGAGCTGTCGGCGGACGACCTCGCCGCGATCGACGCGGCGGCCCCCGCCACCGAGGTGGCCGGGGACCGCTACGACGCGAACAGCATGCGGTTCGTCAACGGCTGAGCACCGCTCGGGCTCAGCCCTTCTTGAGCCTCAGGAACGTCACCGAGTTCCCCGGGAACGTGTACGTGAATCGGTCGGCGACGCCGTCGAACGTCGACGTCGCCGGCTTCACGGGCCGTTCGGTCGCCGTGTTCTCGGCGTCGGGCGCCGCGGTCAGTGTCGTCACCGCCGCCGAGTCCGCGACGTCGGCGCCGCCGAGGTCGACCTTCGTACGGGCCGCGGAGTCCTGGGCGTTGACGACCTTGACGATCAGGTCGCCGGTCTTCCGGTCCTTGGTCACGACCTGGCGGAACGGCTCGGCCGGCTTGTCGTCCTTGAAGGAACCCCACTCCTGACCGTCGAGGTACAGGGTGACCTGGCGGCCGCGGACCTTGATGTCGATGTCGTAGGCGCGGCCGGTCTCGATCGAACCCGCCTTGGCGACGAGCGTCGACTTGCCGCCGTTCACGGCCTGTTCGACGGCGGACTGGGTGTTGTTCCAGCCGCCGAGGTTCCACCAGTAGTAGTTCCCGGTGTCCTTGACGCCGAAGGCCACGAGGAAGCCCTCCTTGCCGGACTTCTTGGTGGCCTTCACGTGCAGGTCGTAGTTCTGCCAGCTCGGGTCGCCCGCCGTGACCAGGGTGTTCTCGGCGGCCGCGTCGGACTGCACGTACTGGCCGTCCTGGACGGTCCACGCCCCCCTGCCGCTGCCGGTCCACTGCGCGGCGTCACCGCTGAAGTCGTCGCTCAGCAGCGTCTTCCCGTCGGCGTCGGTGACCTTGACGTCGTCGTACGCGGCACTGGTGGCCCAGGTCGACAGGCCCACGGCGCCAGTGATCGGCTCCAGGGTCGACGGGGTGGCGGTGGCACTGGACGGAACCACCCGGTCGCCGACGTTGCGCATGAAGAGCTTCTGCACCTCGTAGTCGGCCGAGCCCCACGACTTCTGGTCGTCGAACCAGATCATGTCGGGCTTCCACTGCACGGTGTCGGTGCGGGCGAACAGCGGCGCGTAGGAGGCGAGCTTGACGACGTCCGCGTTGCGTTCGAGGCCCGTCATATAGGCGGCCTCGGACATGGCGTTGGTCCACTGGTTGCCGAGCGAGGCGTACTCGCCGAGGAAGACCTTGGGGCCCTGCCGGTCGTAGGAGTCGTAGCGCTCGTTGTTCTGGAGGAACCACTGCGGGCTGTTGTAGTAGTGCTCGTCGACCATGTCGACCTTCGCGTCCTTGTTGAGCTTCCAGGCCGTGTCGAAGACCGAACCACTGTCGTCCGGGCCGGAGTTGGAGATGACGGTGATGCCCGGGTACTTCGCCTCGATGGCGGCGCGGAACTGCTTGAAGCGCGCCATGTACTCGTTCGGCAGGTTCTCCTCGTTGCCGACCGCGAGGTGTGTGAGGTGGAAGGGCTTCGGGTGACCCATGTCGGCGCGGAGCTTGCCCCACTTGCTGCCCGTGGGGCCGTTGGCGAACTCGATCAGGTCGAGCGTGTCCTGGATGTGCCGCTTCAGGAGCGCGTCGTCGTCGGTGGCCCTGTTCTGGCCGCAGCCGGAGACGAGGGCGGGGACGACGGGCAGCGGCATCGCGCCGATGTCCTCGGAGAACTGGAAGTACTCGTAGTAGCCGAGTCCGTAACTCTGGTTGTAGCCCCAGAAGTTGGCGTTGGTGGGCCGCTGCTCGACCGGGCCGACCGTGTCCTTCCACTGGTAGGCACGCTTGCGCTCGTAGCCGGAGGCCTCGTCGTACCCCTTCATGGAGCCGGTGTTCACCAGGCAGCCACCGGGGAAGCGCACGAAGCCGGGCTTGAGGTCCGCGACCTTCCGCGCGAGGTCCTCGCGCAGGCCGTTCTTGCGGCCCTTGTAGGTGTCGCGCGGGAACAGCGACACCATGTCGAGCGCGGCGTCCTTCGCCGTGGCGACGGCGAGGCGGCCCGTCGCGGTGTCCTCGCTCGGCGTGAACGTCGCCCGGTACTGGGCCCAGCCGCCGCGTGTCCGGATCGTGCGGGGCGTGGCGAGGGCGCCGTCGGCGTCGCCGAGGGTCACGGTGAGTTCGGAGTCGCCGCGCGCCCAGAGGGAGAAGTCGTACGTGGCGCCCTTCTTGAGGGTGTAGCCGGTGCCGTAGCCGGAGTTGGTGGCGCTCGCACCGGCGGCCAGCGAGAGGTAGTTGCGGTTGCGGGCGTTCAGCCGTCCGTCGTCGTCGAGGACCTTCGCCGTGCCGCTCGTCCTCCAGGCGGTCAGCGGGGCGTAGGAGCCGTTGTCGGCGGTGGAGTACTCGAAGGACCGGTTCTGGACGAGTTCGGCGTAGAGCCCGCCGTCGGCGGCCCGGTTGATGTCCTCGAAGAAGACGCCGTACATCGTGTCGTCGATGGCCGCGCCCGAGCGGGCGGGGTCGACGGTCATGGAGTAGTCGGTGGTGCCCGCCGTGGCCTCCGCCTGCGCCGCCGACGACGGCAGCACCGCCGCGCCCACCAGCAGGGACCCCACCGCGGCCCCGAGGCCCCACGTCCAGCGTCTGCGTCGTCCACGCGGCATGCGCACTCCCCAATTCTGTTCGATATCCCGTACGGCGTCCTAAACTGCGAACGGCAAGATAGGAAGCAGTGGTGCGCGCGTCAACGGTTCGCGCAGAGGTGAGCGGGAGTGGTGTGCGTGACGGGCGAACTCTGGCCGGTTTCCGATGTGTTGGTGTTCCTGGCGGGGCATTGGCGGGTCGAGCGGACGGTGCGGGACCTCGCTGCGGACGCGACGGGGACGTTCACCGGCACGACCGGCTTCACGGCCGAGGGCGAGGGGCTGCTGCACTTCGAGTCGGGGACCTTCGAGTGGCACGGGGTCGCCCGGCCCGCCGAGCGCACGCTCCGCTACCTGCCGGGCGCGGACCCCGGCACCGCCGTCGTGCGCTTCTCCGACGGGCGCTTCTTCCACGACCTGGACCTGCGGGCGGGCCACCACGTCGCCGACCACCCGTGCTCGGCCGACCTCTACCGGGGCGAGTTCACCGTGTACGACGCGGACCGGTGGCGGACCGTGTGGCGGGTGCGGGGGCCCGCCAAGGACCTGTTGCTCACGACGGACTACCGCCGAGCCGCAGATTCCAGCGGCCCTCGTGCCCGGTGACGACCGCCGTCGACAGCGGCCGCACCTCGATGTTCCAGTACGTCGACGGGGGCGCCTTCAGCGCGTAGACGAGCGCCGCGCGGACCACGGACGGTTCGGCTATCGCGACCATGCGGGTGCCGCCCTCGGCGAGTGGGGTCTCCCCTGCTCGCGCGCAGCCGAGAGCTTGGGGACGGGTGTCCAGCCAGGCCCCCGTCCGGCCGATGAACGTGAGCAGCGACTCGCCGCCGTGCGGGGCCGACCGGGGATCACCCAGCCAGCGCTCGACGGCGTCCGGTTCCACGGCCGCGATCTCCGTGAGCGTACGTCCGCGCCAGCGGCCCATGTCGCAGTCCCGCAGCGCGGGCTGGGCGAGCGGCGTGAGGCCCAGGGCGTCGCCGGTGGCGCGGCTGCGGGGTGTGGGTGAGCAGTAGCGCAGCTCGGCCGCGGCGAGGTGGGCGAGTCGCGGTGCGGCGCGCTGCACCGTGGACCAGCCGGCGTTGTCCAGCGGACGGTCGTCGTCGAAGCGCTCGTCAAGCAGGGTGGAGCTGCGGGCGGCGGCGACGAGCGTGACCGTGAGGTGCATGTGGCTGATCGTGTACTTGCGGGTAGCCGGGGTCAAGGTCTCGGGGTTCCGCCCCGGACCCCGCTGCTCAATGGCCGCAGGGGCTTGACTACGAGAAGTACAAGGCCATCCACCGCTCCGGCTGCTCCAAGGGCTTGAAGCCCACCTCCTCGTACACCCCGTGCGCGTCCTCCGTCGCCAGCAGGACGCGGCGGATGCCCAGCGGCCGGAGGTGGTCGCGGACCGCTGTCACCATCGCCTTGCCGATGCCCTTGCCGCGCACCGAGCGGTCCACGTACACGTCGCAGAGCCAGGCGAACGTCGCCTCGTCCGTGACCACGCGCGCGTAGGCGACCTGTTCGCCCGAAGCCGTGTCGTAGACGCCGAAGTTGAGGGAGCCGGCGAGGGCCTTGTCCTGCTTGTCGCGGGGGCGGCCGAGCGCCCAGTACGCGTCCTCGGACAGCCACGCGTGGACGCGGTCCGCGTCGATGCGGGCGGGGTCGGTGGATATCGCGTAGCCGTCGGGCAGAGAGCTGGTCATACGGGGATCCTCACAGGTCGGACGCGGGCGCGTCGAGCGGATTCGGGGCCGGTGCCTCCGCGCAGGCCGCCTTCAGACGGCGTACGCCCTCGGTGATCTCGGCGGTCGCCGCGACACCCACGAAGCTCAGCCGGATGTGCGGCGCCGGGGGTTCGGCCGAGAAGTACGGGCGGCCGGGGGCGACGGCGACGCCCGCGCGCAGGGCGCCAGCGACCAGCGCCGCCTCGTCGCTGCCCTCCGGCAGGCGCAGCCACAGGTGGTAGCCGCCCGCCGGGATGTGGGTGAGGTCGAGTCCGGGGAGGTCCGCGGTGACCGCGGCCGCCAGGATGTCGCGGCGCGACCTCAACTCCCCGGCCAGCGTGCGCAGATGGCGCGGCCAGGCCGGGGAGCCGACGAGTTCGAGCGTGGCCTCCTGAAGGGGGCGCGGGACGAAGAGGTGGTCGACGACCTGGATCGCGCGCAGCCGCTCCAGGACCGGGCCGCGGGCCGCGAGACAGCCGATGCGCAGGCTCGGCGACGTCGCCTTGGTGAGCGAGCAGACGTGCACCACGACGCCGTCGGGGTCGTCGGACGCGAGCGGCCGGGGCAGCGGCCCCGCGTCCTCGTGGACGAGGCGGCGCACGAAGTCGTCCTCGACGATGAACGCCCCGGCCTCCCGCGCGATCCGCAGCACCTCGGGGCGCCGGTCGGCGGAGAGCACCGCCCCCGTCGGGTTCTGGAACAGCGGCTGGCAGACGAAGAGCTTGGCGCCGGTCGCCCTGAACGCCTGCGCGAGGAGTTCGGGGCGCACCCCGTCCCGGTCCACCGGCACCGGCACGGGCCGCAGCCCCGCCGCCCGCGCGATCGCCAGCATGCCGGGATACGTGGGCGATTCGACGAGCACGGGAGCGCCGGGCGGCGCGAGCGCGCGCAGCGCTGTGGTCAGCGCGGACTGTCCGCCGAACGTGATCAGCACGTCCGAGGCGGAGACCGCCCCGCCGATGCCGCGCGCGAACCACTCGCGCAGTTCGGGCAGGCCGTCGACGGGCGGCTTGGCCCAGGCCCCGGGGCGCCGTCCGGCGCGCGCGAGCGCCGCGGACATGGCGGCGCCCGGTTGCAGTACCGGGTGCAGATAGCCGGTGTTGAGCTCGATCACGCCGGGTGGCGACGGCGAGAGCGTCACCAGGACGCCCGCCGCGTCGACGGCGCGCGGCACGACCTCCGCCGCGGCGTCCGCGCTCAGCGCGACCTCCTGCCAGGAGGTGTCGCCGACGGGCCCGGCCGAGGCCCGCGTCTCGGCCCGGTAGGCGCCGGATCCGGGGCGGGTGACGACGAGGCCCTCGGCGGCGAGCTGGCCGAGCGCCCGGGAGACCGTCACCGGGCTCACCTTGAAGCGGTCGACGAGGGAGCGGCTCGACGGCAGCTTTTCACCCGGTGAGTAGCGGTTCAGCTCGGATCGGAGCTGTTTCGCCAGTTCGGCCACGCTGCTACTCTGTTGCATGAGAGCACAGAATAGCGCTATCGAGCCGAGCCGGGTAGCAGTTCGGGCAGCGGCCACCGAGCGTCCGGCCGCCGCGCCCGCACCTTCGCAGCGGCCGGGCAGGCTGGCCGGAACGCTGCTCGGCGCCGTCGGCGTCACGTCCTTCTCGCTCACCTTCCCCGCCACCGTCTGGGGCCTGGAGGGCTTCGGCCCCTACTCCCTGATCAGCGTGCGCTGCGCGCTTGCCGCGCTCGTCGCGGGCGCCTGCCTGCTGGCCCTGCGCGTGCGCGTGCCCGAGCGGCGGCACTGGGCGGGCCTCGCCGTCGTCGCCGCGGGAGTGGTCGTCGGCTTCCCGCTGCTCACCACGCTCGCGCTGGAGACGGCGACGACCGCGCACTCCGCCGTGGTGGTCGGCCTGCTGCCGCTGACCACGGCCGTCTTCTCGTCGATACGCACCGGCTCCCGCCCCTCGCGCACGTTCTGGATCGCCGCGTGCGTGGGCGCCGTCGCGGTCATCGCGTTCACGGTGCAGCAGAGCGGCGGCTCCCTCACCCGCGCCGACCTCTTCCTGTTCGCGGCGCTGCTGATCTGCGCGGCGGCCTACACCGAGGGCGGCCGGCTCGCGTCCGTGATGCCGGGCTGGCAGGTCATCGCGTGGGCGCTCGTCCTGTGCCTGCCCCTCGCGGTGGCGGGCGCCGCGGTCTCCCTCCCGTACGAGCCCGTGCACCTGACCGGGCACGCCGTGGCGGGGCTGCTGTGGGTGGCGGTCGGCTCGCAGTTCCTCGGCCTGGTCGTCTGGTACAAGGGCATGGCGCTGATCGGCATCCCGAAGGCGAGCCAACTCCAGCTCGCCCAGCCGCTGTTGACCCTCATCTGGTCGGTCGCCCTGCTCGGCGAGGCGCTGCCGGTCGCGGCGCCGCTCACCGCGGTGGCGGTCCTGCTGTGCATCGCGGCCACCCAGCGCGCGCGTGGCTGAGGAGGGTCCCAAGCCCCGCGCGGCGCCGTACACTTGCCGCCAAACGCACGGTACGTACAGCCGTCGAGGAGGTCACTCCTGATGCGCGCAACCGTAGGGGACCAGCTCCTGGTGCACGGCCGGATCGTCGGCCAGCACGACCGGGTGGCACAGATCGTCGAAGTACTCGGGGCGGACGGCGATCCGCCGTTCCGGGTGCGGTTCGCGGACGGCCACGAGGCGATCATGTCGCCGGGCCCGGACGCGGTGGTCAGGCACCCGGCCGCGAAGAAGCCCTGACCCGGCCGGAGCGGCCGGGCGGGCAGGCGGTCAGCTGTAGTGGTCCGCCACCACGCGGGCCATCGCCCCGTTCCTGTCCTGCCCGACCTCCTTGGCCGAGAAGAAGACGTGCCCGCGCACCTCCGGGAAGCGCTCCGCGAACGTGAGGTGCCGGGACAGCTCGGCGGGGTCCTGCCAGGCGGCGGGCTGCGCCGGATCGCCCGCCTTGTAGAGCGCCTCGCCGATGTAGAGGCGCACGCCCGTGCCCCGTACGACCTTGGCCCACCACGGCACGAGCTTCGCGTAGTCGGCCGCCGCGAAGCCGATGTTCCAGTACACCTGCGGGCAGATGTAGTCGATCCACCGCTCGCGCACCCACTTGCGGGTGTCCGCGTGCAGGTCGTCGTAGGTCTGCACGCCCGCCGTGGTGTCGGAGCCCAGCGGGTCCGTGGCCCTGTTGCGCCACACCCCGAAGGGGCTGATGCCGAACCGGGTGCGGGGTCTGGTCTTCTTGATCCGCGCCGCCATCTCCCGGATCAGCCGGTCGATGTTGTCGCGCCGCCAGGCCGCCCGGTCCGGGAAGCCGCCGCCGTACTCGGCGTAGGCCGCGTCGTCGTCGAAGGTCTGGCCCGCGACGGGATACGGGTAGAAGTAGTCGTCGAAGTGCACGGCGTCGACGGGGTACTTCTCGACCGCGTCCAGCATCGCGTCCACGACGAAGCGGCGGACCTCCGGGAGGCCGGGGTTGTAGTAGAGCTTGCCGCCGTAGTTGACGACCCACTCGGGGTGCAGCCGCGCCGGGTGGGTGGGGATCAGCCGGCTCGGGTCCGTGTGGTTGGCGATCCGGTACGGGTTGCACCAGGCGTGCAGTTCGAGGCCGCGCGCGTGCGCCTCGGCGACCGCCGTGCCCAGCGGGTCCCAGCCCGGGTCCTGCCCCTGCGTTCCGGTGAGGACGACGGACCACGGTTCGTAAGCTGACGGCCACAACGCGTCGGCGGTCGGCCGGATCTGGAAGATCACGGCGTTGAGCCGACGGCGAACGGCCGTGTCCAGGTGCGCGATCAGCTCGGCACGCTGCTCGGCGGCGCTCAGCCCCGCCCGCGAGGGCCAGTCCCGGTTCGCCACCGTGGCCAGCCACATGCCCCGCAGCTCCCGCCGCACCGGCACCGACGCGACGGCGTCCGCCGCCGTCAGGGCGGTCAGCGCGAGGGCCGCCCCGAGCGTGAAACCGCGCCGCGAAATACGTGAGATACGTCCCATAGGTTCCCCCCAACCTCCTGTGACACCGTGGAGCCCGTATGAACAGGCGTTAACCCGGGCTCCACCCCACTCATGTCTACGGGGTAACGTGCGGATCCGGAAGCCCCCGGAAGGACACTGTGCCCCTGGCATCCAGGGTCCCCGGAAGAAGAGCGAAAGGCACGAGGTGACGGACCCCTTGAGTGACATCCAACGCGTCGGCGTGGTCGGCTGCGGCCAGATGGGCGCCGGAATCGCGGAGGTCTGCGCCCGTGCGGGACTCGACGTGAAGGTGGCAGAGACCACTGGCGAGGCCCTGGAGTACGGGCGCACGCGGCTGCTCAGCTCCCTGTCCAAGGCGGCCTCGCGCGGCAAGATCACCGAGGAGGAGCTGGCCGAGACGCAGGAGCGCCTCACCTTCACCACGGACCTCGGCGAGTTCTCCGACCGCGACCTCGTCATCGAGGCGGTCGTCGAGAACGAGCAGGTCAAGACGGAGATCTTCCAGGTCCTCGACCAGGTCGTGACGCGGTCCGACGCGATCCTCGCGTCGAACACCTCCTCCATCCCGCTGGTGAAGCTGGCCGTGGCGACGTCCCGCCCGGACCACGTGGTCGGCATCCACTTCTTCAACCCGGCGCCGGTGCAGAAGCTCGTCGAGCTGATCCCGGCGCTCACCACCTCCGAGGGCACGATCAGCCGCGCCCAGGCCATGGTGGAGAAGATCCTCGGCAAGCACGCGATCCGCGCCCAGGACCGCTCGGGCTTCGTGGTGAACGCGCTGCTCGTGCCGTACCTGCTCTCCTCCATCCGGATGTTCGAGTCGGGCATCGCGAGCCGCGAGGACATCGACAACGGCATGGAGCTCGGCTGCGCCCACCCGATGGGCCCGCTCAAGCTCTCCGACCTCATCGGCCTCGACACCATCGTCTCCATCGCGGACTCGATGTACGACGAGTACAAGGAGCCGCTGTACGCCGCTCCCCCGCTGTTGCAGCGGATGGTCGACGCGGGCCGGCTCGGCCGCAAGAGCGGTTCGGGCTTCTACACCTACGCCTGACCACGCTGCGTAGTCCGCGAGTGGGCCCGGTGCTCTTTGGAGCACCGGGCCCACTGCGTTCGCACGGGGAGTGCGGCGGTGACCCGCATATGCCGTTCGCACACGCTCCCGCCGCGTCCACCAGGCGAGTTGACTTCCGGTGCGTACATCAGTGACGACACGACTGATGTCACGATCGAGAAAGGAGCCAACTCGTGACGACCGACCCGGATAATCCCGTGGTCCCTGAAGAACTCGCAGAGTTACGACGGGTCTTCGAGGTCCAACTGGCCCGCATCGACGGTCAACTGGCCCTGCACACACACCGCGACGACCAGACCGCCAAGGATCAGGACGATCTCAGCACCCGGCTCAGCGCGCTCGAGAACACCCGCTGGCCGCTGCCCACGGTGGCCGCGCTGACCTCGGTCGGCGCATTGGCCATCGCGGTGTGGCAGGCCCTCGGCCATTAGCCCCGAAGGGCGCTAGCCGAGGCTTTGGTGGTGCAGGAGAAGTAGTGCGGCCGCCATGTTGGCGGCCGGGACCTCTCCGCGAGCGATCATGTCGGGGACGAGTTTGAGCGGGACCCATTCCCTGCGGTCCGACTCGAAGTCGTCCTGGGGGTGGCCGATGTACGTTCCCTCGTCGGTCCAGTAGATGTGGTGCCGGGCGTCCGTGAGGCCGTTGGACGGTTCGACGCTCATCAGGTGCCGCAGCGGTCCCGGCCGCCAGCCGGTCTCCTCCTCCAACTCCCTTGCCGCCGCGTACGCGATGTCCTCCCCGTCCTCGACGACACCCGCGGCGAGTTCCCAGCCCCAGCTGTCGGTGATGAAGCGGTGCCGCCACAGCAGGAGCACTTCGTGTGCCTCGTTGACGATCGTGGCGACGGCCACGGGGCGCAGCCGTATCACGAAGTGGTCGAGGTGCCGGCCGTCCGGCAGAGCGACGTCTGCCAGGTTGACGCTGAACCATCGGTTTGCATACACAGTTTGTTCGTTCTTTTTCGTCCACTGCACGGTTCTGCCACCTTCCGCCGAGTTGCTGGCAATATCGCAGCAGCGGCGTTCGCGGGCTCCCCGCGTAAAGGCTCACAGTGGTACGCGCAGCGCTCCGTCGATGAGTTCGGCGGCCTCGGCCGTGCCTGCACAGCCGCTACGCACGAGGTGTTCGCGGACGGCCCGGAGTCTGTCGCGCAGCCGCTGCGACTCCATGCCCCGGGCGGTCTCGGCCATTTCCACGGCGGTGGCCACGGCCTGTTCCGCGTTCCCCTGTCTGAGCTGGATCTGGCTGAGCACGGCGAGCCGGTGCACACGCCCCCGATCGTGCGCCGGGGTGTGCACCGCCTCCTGCGCGTGCTCCTTGGCGGCGGCGTAGTCCCCGAGACTCAACAGTGCCTCCGCCACCTGTACGTTGACGAATCCCGGCTGCACGTAACCCGTCTCGTCCGGCTCGTGCCCGCGCCGGATGCGGTCGGCGGCGGCCTCGGCCCGCCGGATGCACTCCAGGGCGCTCGTGCCGTCGCCGAGGTGCGCGTACGCCTTCGCCTGCATCGCGTACAGATCGGAGGCGAGCGCGGGCGAGATGTGCCGGCCCGCGGCCCGCAGCGCGGCCTCCGCGAAGGCGACCGCCTGCCGGTGGTCGCGCATGTGCAGCGACTGGTTGACGAGCAGCGCGATGACGTACGCCCCGAGTCCCCTGTCGCCGCTGGCCTTCGCGAGCCGCAGCGCCTGGTGGAAATAGCGCTGCGCGAGCCCGTGCGCGTCCGAGTCGTAGGCGCAGATGCCCGCGATGGCGACCAGGCCGCCCGTCGCCCGGTGCAGTTGGCGTCCGGTGTCGTCGGTGTAGCTGCCGCGAAGGAGCGGCGCCGCCTCGGTGTTGAGGAAGCCGACGATGCGGCTGCGCGTCGCGATGCCGCCCGCCTTGCGGTACATCTGCTCGTAGTGGGCGCGGGCCGAGCGCATCATCTCCAGGTCGGCGATGCTGACGGGGTGGCGGCCGCCGCGGGAGACGTCGTTGTCCTCGGGCGGGTTCTCCCACTCCCACACCGGCATCACGGCCGGGGTGCCGGTGACGGCCGGCGCGTCCAGGATGTGCCGGCGCTGCTGCTGGTCGGAGCGCCACAGCGCGGTGGCCCGCTCCACGAAACCGGAGAGCGTCGTCACGTGCGCCGCGGCCGGTTCGCAGGAGACGCCGAGGCCGATGTCGTCGAGGGTGACGTGCCGCTGCAACCGCGCCGCGAGGACCTCGCAGATCAGGTCGGGCACCTGGCCGCGCGGGCGCTGCCCCTTGAGCCAGCGGGCGACCGCGGTGTGTTCGTAGCGGAGGGCGAGGCCGCGGGCCTTGCCCTCCTGGTTCACATGGGCCGCGAGTCCCGCGTGGGAGATCCCGGCCTCGTCGAGAATCGCGTCCAGCAGAGTGTTGGGCTGCATCGAGAGCCTCCATTGGCTCGGTGCCGCCAGCCTAGTCGAGCGGCCTTCACACGGGGTGTGATCGGAATGCCCAACTCCGTGGCATGTGCGCTCTGTTGTGGCTGATTGGGGCCCGGTTGACTGAACTGCCTCGAAAGAGGCCGGCCGGGCCGTCGGCTCCCCCTCGTACAGCGCGGCGGCCCGTATCCGCGTCGTCCGCCCGCTCGCCTGCCCGACACACTCCGCGACGGGCGGACGACGCGGTCCCCGGCCTCGTACGGCCGGGAACCACCGGGAACGGCCGGGATCTCAGAGCACCTTGTGGGCGGTGCGCACCACGGGACCGGTGTGCTGCGCGGGCACCCTGCTCCGGTCGTTGCGCAGCACGAGCAGCGCGGCGTCGTCGCCGAGCCGGCCGCCGACGTGGCACAGGAGCCGGCTGTAGACGGCATGGATGACGGCCTGCGGGATGACAGGGCCGCGGCGCACGGCCGCGTCGAGCGTGGACCGCAGCGGGAAGAACCGGCCACGCGGATCGCGGGCGTCCTCAAGGCCGTCGGTGTGCAGCAGGAGCCCCTCGCCCGGCCGGATCCGCCCGCAGGGCACGGACGGCAGCTCGGCGGGCAGCGGGAAGGGGCCGAGCGGCGGCATCGGATCGCCCCCGCTCATCGGCTCCACACTGCGCACGGCGCCGGGGCGCAGGAGATACGGCCACGGATGCCCGCAGTTGAGCGCGTGCACCGCGCCGTCCCGCCGGATCTCCAGGAGCAGCACCGTCACGAACTCCTCGGCGAGCGGGTTCTCCGGCTCGCCTCCGCCCGCGGAGGGGTGCTCGTCGGGGGCGCGCTGGCGCAGGTAGCGGGCGTGCGCGCGCTCCAGCCGCCGCAGCAGCGCCCCGAGTTCGTCCTCGTCGTGCGCGGCCTCGCGGAAGCTGCCGAGGACGGCGCCGACGGTGCCGAGCGCGGCGATCCCGTGCCCTCGTACGTCGCCCATGACCACGCGGACGCCGTGGTCGGTGGCGACGACGTCGTACAGGTCGCCGCCGATGCGGGCGCCGGGGTCGGCCGAGAGCTGTCCCGCGGCGAGCGCGAGACCGTCGAGCCGGGGCGGCAGTGGGCGCAGCAGCGCGGACTGCGCGGCGTCGGCGACGGCCCGCGCCTCGCTCAACTCGCGTAGCAGCATGTGGCGTACACGTAATATGAGCCCGGTGCCGACGGCGAAGAAGACCGCGCTGGTCGCGATCCGCGCCCCCAGACCGTCCAGCTGCGCGAGCGGGCAGACGAACTTGTACGTCATGGCGACCGCGCCCCACACGGTCGGCAGGCCCAGCATCAACGTGCGCCGGGCGCGCCTCGGTTCGAGTCCGGTGGGCGCCCTGGTCTTGATACGGATCATGCCGACGGCTCCCTAGGCCCACTTCAGCGCGCTCGCCGGTCGGCCCGGCGGCCGCAATGATTCTGTCGACCGTCTGCCCGTTCGGGACCGGATCATCGAGAATCCTCACCCGAATGAGTGAGGGGTGCACCCGGTGTCCCGGATGCACCCCTCAGGTGCGGCTGCGCGCGCTGTCACGCGCCGGCGTGGTTACGCGCCGCGCAACACCGCGCCCGTGCGCTCGGCGGCCAGCGCCACCGCGGCGTCGCGGGCGGCCGAGGCCTCGTCGGCCTTCAGCGTGCGGTCGCCGGCCCGGAAGCCCAGGGCGTAGGCGAGCGACTTCTTGTCGTCCCCGAGCTGCTCCGCGTTCTCGTACACGTCGAACAGGCGGATGGACTCGAGGAGTTCACCGGCGCCCTCGCGCAGCGCCTGCTCGACCTCGGCGGCCGGGACCGCCTTGTCGACGACCAGCGCGACGTCCTGCGTGGCGACGGGGAACGTGGAGATCCGCGGCGCCTCGACGATGCCGCTGCCGGCCTGCTCCAGGAGGTCGAGGTCGAGCTCCATCGCGCAGGTGCGCTCGGGCAGGCTCAGCGCCTTGACGACGCGCGGGTGCAGCTCACCGGCGTGGCCGATCAGCTGCTCGCCCGCGTACAGGGCGGCGCAGCGGCCCGGGTGCCACGGCTCGTGCCGGTCGGCGCGGACCGTCAGCTCGACGTGCGCCTCGCGGGCGAGGGTGCGCGCGGCCTCGACGGCGTCCGCCCAGTCGGCCGGACGGCCCTTGCCCCACCAGCCGGCCTGCTCGCGGGCGCCCGCGAGGACGACGGCGGCGCGGCGCGGCTGCGCGGGCAGCGCGGCGTTCAGACCGGCGATCTCCTCGTCGGTCGGGCGGCGGTCGACGGGGAGGCGGACCGGGGCGGTCTCCTCGCCGGTCGGCCGGAACACCAGGCCGGTCTCGAAGAGCGCCAGGTCGTGGCTGCCGCGGCCGTCGTTGCGGCGCAGGGCGTTCAGCAGGCCCGGCAGCAGCGTCGTACGGAGCGCGGGCTCCTCGTCGTTGAGCGGGTTGATCAGCTTGACGACCTTGCGGCGGGCGTCGTCCGCCGCCAGGCCGAGCTGGTCGAAGACGCCCTCGCCCAGGAACGGGTAGTTGAGCGCCTCGACGTACCCGGCACCGGCCAGGGCACGGCCGGCGCGGCGGTGCAGGCGCTGGCGCGCGGTCAGTCCGCGGCCCGCCGGGGGCTTCGGCAGCGTGGAGGGCAGGTTCTCGTAGCCCTCCAGGCGGATGACCTCTTCGGCCAGGTCGTTCGGGTCCGCGAGGTCGGGGCGCCAGGACGGCACGGTCACCGTCAGGGCGTCCTGCCCGTACACGTCGCAGCCGACCTGCTGGAGGCGGCGCACCACGGTCTCGCGGCCGTACGCCACGCCCGCCACCTTGTCCGGGTGGTCGGCCGGGATCGTGATGGTGTGCGGCCCGGACGGGGCGACGACCTCGGTGACACCGGGCTCGACGCGACCGCCGGCGAGCAGTCCGAGCAGGTCGACGGCGCGCTGGGCGGCGGCGGATGCGGCCTGCGGGTCGACGCCGCGCTCGAAGCGCTTGGACGCCTCGGAGGACAGCTTGTGGCGGCGCGCGGTGCGGGCGATGGAGACGGCGTCGAAGTGCGCGGCCTCGATGACGACGTCGGTGGTACCGGCGTCCTCCGCGTGGTCCGCGATCTCCGTGTTGGCGCCGCCCATCACGCCGGCGAGGCCGATCGGGCCGCGCTCGTCGGTGATGACCAGGTCCTCGGCGTCGAGCTTGCGCTTGGTGCCGTCGAGGGTGGTGAGCTGCTCGCCCTGCTCGGCGCGGCGGACGCCGATCGCGCCCTGCACGAGGGAGCGGTCGTAGGCGTGCAGCGGCTGGCCGAGCTCCATCATCACGTAGTTCGTGACGTCGACGGCCAGCGAGATCGGGCGCATGCCGACCTTCTGGAGGCGGCGCTGGAGCCAGATCGGCGAGCGGGCCTCGGGGGCCAGGCCGCCGACCGTGCGCGCGGTGAAGCGGTCGCAGCCGAGGCGGTCGGTGATCTGCACCGGGTAGCCGTCGGCGTTCGGCGTCGGAACGTCGAGGAGCGCCGGGTCGCGCAGCGGCAGACCGTAGGCGATGGCGGCCTCGCGGGCGACGCCGCGGATGGACAGGCAGTCGCCGCGGTTGGCGGTGACGGCGATGTCGAGGACCTCGTCGACGAGTTCGAGGAGCTCGATCGCGTCGGTGCCGACCTCGTGCTCGGGCGGCAGCACGATGATGCCGCCGCTGCCGTCGTCGCCCATGCCCAGCTCGTCGCCGGAGCAGATCATGCCGTGCGAGGTCTTGCCGTACGTCTTGCGCGCGGCGATCGCGAAGTCGCCGGGCAGCACGGCGCCCGGCAGGACCACGACGACCTTGTCGCCGACGGCGAAGTTCCGGGCGCCGCAGACGATCTCCTGCGGCTCGCCCGTGCCGTTGGCCTGACCGACGTCGACCGTGCAGAAGCGGATCGGCTTCTTGAAGCCCTCCAGCTCCTCGATGGTCTTGACCTGACCGACGACGAGGGGGCCCTTGAGGCCGGCGCCGAGCTGCTCGACCGTCTCGACCTCAAGGCCCGCGGAAACGAGCTTGGCCTGCACGTCGCGGCCGGTCTCGGAGGCGGGGAGGTCGACGTACTCCCGCAGCCAGGAAAGCGGGATACGCATCAGATCTCCATCCCGAACGGCCGGGTGAAGCGCACGTCACCCTCGACCATGTCTCGCATGTCTTCGACGTTGTGGCGGAACATCAGCATCCGTTCGATGCCGAACCCGAAGGCGAATCCGCTGTACTTCTCGGGGTCCACACCGCAGGCGACGAGCACCTTCGGGTTGACCATGCCGCAGCCGCCCAGCTCGATCCAGCCCTCGGAGGAGCAGGTGCGGCAGGGGCGGTCCGGGTTGCCGACGGACTCGCCGCGGCAGACGTAGCAGACCATGTCCATCTCGGCGGACGGCTCGGTGAACGGGAAGAAGTTCGGGCGCAGCCGCGTCTTCATGCCCTGGCCGAAGAGCGCCTGGACCATGTGGTCGAGGGTGCCCTTGAGGTCCGCCATGGTCAGGCCCTCGTCGATGGCGAGCAGCTCGACCTGGTTGAACACGGGGGTGTGCGTGGCGTCCAGCTCGTCGGAGCGGTACACACGGCCGGGGCAGATCACGTAGACCGGGGGCTCCCGGTCCAGCATCGAGCGGATCTGCACGGGAGAGGTGTGCGTGCGCAGCACCAGACCCGCCTCGTCCTCGCCCTTCGACTCCTGGGCGCCCTCGACGAAGAAGGTGTCCTGGGTGCCGCGGGCGGGGTGGTCCGGGCCGATGTTGAGCGCGTCGAAGTTGAACCACTCGGCCTCGATCTCCGGGCCCTCGGCGACCTCGTAGCCCATGGCCACGAAGACGTCCTCGATGCGCTCGGAGAGCGTGGTCAGCGGGTGCCGGGCGCCGGCCTGCGCGCGGTCGTAGGGCAGCGTGACGTCCACGGCCTCCTCGACCAGGACGCGCGCGTCGCGCTCGGCCTCCAGCTCGGCCTGGCGGGCGGCGAGGCCCCGGCCGACGGCGGCGCGGGCCTGGCCCACGAGCTTTCCTGCCGCGGCCTTGGCCTGCGGCGGCAGCGCGCCGATCTCGCGGTTGGCGAGCGCCAGCGGCGAGGTGCCGCCGGCGTGCGCGACCTTGGCCTCCTGAAGCGCCTCGAGCGAGTCCGCGGCGGCGAAGGCGGCGAGCGCCTCCTCCTGCACGCGCTCGATCTCTTCCGGTTTCAGTGCCTCGACCTCGACAGGGTCGTACGACTTGTTCGGTGCCGACATCTCTTCCCGTGCTTCCGATTGGCGTGGCTGATGGTCCCGCAGACGCGTTCGACGGCCGTCGAGTGGCGGGGACGCAAACGTGCCAAAGGACGAGTCTAACGGGGGTGAGGTGTGCGGATGCGCCCGTGGTGCCCGACGGCCGGCTGCTTCGGTCAGCTGGTGAGATACGCCGGTGTCGCCACGGGCAACGTAAATCGGAACTCGGCTCCGCCCCCGGGCGCCCGGCCGACGGTGATCGTCCCGCCGTGGGCCTCGACGATGCCCTTCACGATGTAGAGCCCCAGGCCCGTGCCCCCACGCTTGCTGCCCCGCCAGAAGCGGGTGAAGACGCGGTTCATGGACTCCTCCGGGATGCCGGGGCCCTCGTCGGAGACGGTGACCGATGTGCCGGTGGGCGTGGTGGGCTCTACGTCAATGGTGACGGTTCCCTCGCCGTGGCGCACGGCGTTTTCCAGCAGGTTGCTGAGCACCTGGTCGACCTTGTCGGGATCGGCCCACGGATCGGGCAGCGGATGCTTGACGCGCAGCAGGAACCGGTCGGCCGACTGGCCCGAGGCGACGTGCGCCTGGATGTGCCGGGAGACGGCGGCCGCGATGTCGACGGGCTGGCGCCGCAGTTCGAGCCGCCCCGAGTCGATGCGCGAGATGTCGAGGAGCTCGGCGATCAGCCGGGTCACCCGGTTCGCGTCGGCGTCGACGGTCTCCAGCATCAGCCGCTTCTGCTCGTCCGTGAACCGCTCCCACTTGGCGAGCAGCGTCGCGGTGAAGCCCTTGACCGAGGTCAGCGGGGAACGCAGCTCGTGGGCGACGGTGGCGATCAGCTCGGCGTGGCTGCGTTCGGTACGCCGCCGGGCCTCGGTGTCCCGCAGCGACACGACGACGCGGCGCACGGGCCCCCTCGGCCGCACCCGCACGTAACGCGCGGTGACCAGGACCTCCCGGCCGCCCGGCAGCAGCAGGTTCCGCTCCGGCTGTCCGGCCCGGATGGCGAGCCCGCCGTACGGGTCGGTGAGCTGCCACCAGCGGCGGCCTTCGAGATCTTCCAGGGGCAGGACGCGGTCGAGCGGGGCGTCGAGGGCGGTGTCCGCGCGGACCGCGGTGATGCGCTGCGCGGCGACGTTGAAGCAGATGACGCGGCCGCGCTCGTCCGCGACGACGAGGCCGTCGGGCAGATCGTCGGGGTGCACGCCGAGCGCCGCGAGACCTTCGGGACCGGACGCCTCGGAGCCGGTCAGGCCGCGCGAGCCGCTGCCATTGACGACGCTCATCTCCCGCGCTCCCCCTCCCGGCGGTCGATCCGGAAGAGTCACCCTACTAGCCGGGAGTGACGGAGCGGCACCCTCCGGGGGCACGCTGCGCACGCGCTGAGGCGTACAGGCACACGGCCGCGGCCGTCGCGAGGTTGAGGCTCTCGGCCTTGCCGTGGATGGGCACGCGCACGACGGCGTCGGCGAGTGCGCGGGTCTCCTCCGGCAGCCCCCAGGCCTCGTTGCCGAACACCCAGGCGGTCGCGGCGCCCATGGTCCCCTGGTCCAGCTCGGCGTCGAGGTCGTCCTCGCCCGCCCCGTCGGCGGCGAGGATCCTCACCCCCGCCTCCTTGAGCCCGGCGACGGCCTCCTCGACGGGTACGCCGACGGCGACCGGCAGATGGAACAGGGATCCGACGGAGGCCCGCACGGCCTTGGGGTTGTACAGATCCACGGAGGCGTCGGTCAGCACGACGGCCTCGGCGCCGGCGGCGTCGGCGCACCGCAGCACGGTCCCGGCGTTCCCGGGGTCGCGTACGTGCGCGAGGACGGCGACGAGCTGGGGCCGCGCGGCGAGGATCTCCTCGAACGGTGTGTCCAGGAACCGGCACACACCCACGAGCCCCTGCGGGGTGACCGTCGTCGAGATGTCACCGATGACGTCCTCTTCGGCGAGGTGCACGCGGGCGCCCGCGTCCCTGGCCTCCCCGACGATGTCGGCGTAGCGCTCGGCGGCGTCGACGGTCGCGAACAGCTCGACGAGCCCGCCGTGCGCGGCAGCCTCCCGCACGGCCTGCGGCCCCTCCGCGAGGAACAGCCGCTCCTTCCCCCGGAAGTTCCGCTTGGCCAGCCGCCGCGCGGCGCTCACGCGGGGCGACTTGGGTGAGATCAACTCGGGCGTTGCGACCATGCGCCTAACTTTCAGCAGGATGACGGGGTTGGGGCCTGAGGAACTGTTGCGCGGCACCGCCTGGGCCTCAATCGCCGGCGGGGCTTGATGTGGGTCACCTGATCAAGCCCCTGCGGCGATTGAGCAGCCGGGGTCCGGGGCGGGAGCCCCGTGCGGTGCAGCATGCGGCGACGGGGGCCGGAACAACGTGGGACCCGCAAGCCACACGGCTTGCGGGTCCCACGTCACATCCGGCTCAGCGGAGCGTTCACGCAGCCTTGGGCGCGTTCACGTCCGCCGGAAGCGCCTTCTGCGCAACCTCGACGAGGGCGGCGAACGCGTTGATGTCGTTCACGGCCAGCTCGGCCAGCATCTTGCGGTCCACCTCGATGTTGGCGGCCTTCAGACCCTGGATGAGGCGGTTGTACGTCATGCCGTTCTGGCGGGCAGCGGCGTTGATGCGCTGGATCCACAGCTGACGGAAGTCGCCCTTGCGCTTCTTGCGGTCGTTGTAGTTGTAGACGAGGGAGTGGGTGACCTGCTCCTTCGCCTTGCGGTACAGACGCGAACGCTGACCGCGGTAGCCGCTGGCCTGCTCGAGGATCGCCCGACGCTTCTTGTGCGCGTTCACCGCGCGCTTGACGCGTGCCACTGTTAACTCCTTGTAGCGGGGCCGGGGTTGTCTTCACCCGGCCCGAATTCGATTGGGTCCCGGTCTAGCCGACGTACAGGGCGCTGATGCGCCCGTACATCACTTGCCGAGAAGCTTCTTGATCTTCGCGGCGTCGCCCGGGGCCATCTCGGCGTTGCCGGTGAGGCGACGCGTCACGCGGGACGACTTGTGCTCGAGCAGGTGGCGCTTGCCGGCGCGCTCACGGAGCACCTTGCCGGAGCCGGTGACCTTGAAGCGCTTGCTGGCACCGCTGTGCGACTTGTTCTTCGGCATGGCGCCGTTCTCTCCTCGTCAGTGGCATTCCCGGCCGGTCCGTGCGCGAGGCGCGAACCGGCCGTGGTGGAACGTCAGTTGTGTCAGTTGGTATCCGTGACGCACAGGCTGTGCGCCGCACGGATCATGCCTCGGCCGGAGCCTCGGCGGGGGCCTCGGCGACGTCCTCGTCGGCCTGGTCCTCGGCAACGTTCTGCGACTTGCCGGGGTTGGCCTTCGCGTCGGCCTTGCGCGCGGCCTGAGCCTCGCGGGCCTCGGCCATCGCCTCGGTCTTCTTCTTGTGCGGACCGAGGACCATGATCATGTTTCGGCCGTCCTGCTTCGGGTTCGACTCGATGAACCCGAGGTCCTGGACGTCGTTCGCGAGACGCTGGAGCAGTCGGAAGCCGAGCTCCGGCCGGGACTGCTCGCGACCACGGAACATGATCGTGATCTTGACCTTGTCGCCCTGCTTGAGGAACCGGACGACGTGACCCTTCTTGGTGTCATAGTCGTGCGGGTCGATCTTCGGCCGGAGCTTCATCTCCTTGATGACCGTGTGCGCCTGGTTCTTGCGCGCCTCACGGGCCTTCATGGCCGACTCGTACTTGAACTTCCCGTAGTCCATGAGCTTGCAGACGGGCGGGCGGGCGTTCGCCGCCACCTCGACCAGGTCGAGGTCGTACTCCTGAGCAAGCTCAAGGGCCTTGGCAAGCGGAACAATCCCGACCTGCTCGCCGCTAGGACCGACAAGTCGCACTTCGGGAACGCGAATCCGGTCGTTGATGCGGGGCTCGGCGCTGATGGATCCTCCTCGGTAGCACCACACGACGGCCTGGCGGACCGCCGCGTACGTTTGTGACGTAAGTACCAACCGCGCCGAAACACAAAAAATGCCCCGGCCGGTACACAGGCAGGGCTCCGAGAAATACCGGAGCACCACCACGGTGAACCGCGGGGCGCATCGGACGGTTCCGTCGTCCGTACGGAACGACGGTGACCGTCTGACCGGTGACCCACCGCCCTGGTCGGGCGGTCAGGTGGGAGATCGGAGCCTCCACTTGTGGGCCGGTCGCCGCATCCGCGAGTCCATCGAGAACAGGCGCCCGGCCGGTCGTTACACAAGGTTAGCAGGACTTGGGGGGTGCGCCCAATCGAGTGCGCGCGACATATCGTGGGGCCCATGAGTGACGCGACCCCCGCAACCGACAACCCCGACTACGACGCGCTGACCCGCGACATCGCCGAGGTGCCCGCCGTAGAAGTCATCGTGACGGTCGCGGTGAACCTGATGAGCGCCGCCGCGGTGAAGCTCGGCCTCACCGAGGAGGGCGACGCCCACAAGGACCTCGACGAGGCGCGGAAGCTGATCCACGCCCTGGCGGGCCTGCTCGACGGCAGCGCGACGGAGATCAGCTCCTTCCACGCCGCTCCCCTGAAGGACGGCCTGAAGTCGCTCCAGCTCGCGTTCCGCGAGGCGTCCGTCGTGCCGGACGAGCCGGGCAAGGGCCCCGGCGAGAAGTACACGGGCCCCGTGTACGGCTGAGCATCAACCGGCTGCGTATTCGAGTACGTGGCCGACGACATCACTGACGTACGTAGAGGGGCTCGCCCGGTGGCGTCGCCTCGACCGGCAGGATCGCCAGGTCGAGGCCGCGCACCAGGCGGGCCCTCAGTGTTTCGTCGGCGGCGATGCGGGTGGCGACGGCCTGGGCCGTGGCCTGGACGTCGGCGCCCGGGTCGAGGACCAGGGCCAGGATCCCGTCCGACCGGCCGGGGCCCAGGTGGGCGCGGGCCACGGCCGGCTCGGCGGCGACCGCCGCGCGCGCCGCGTCCCTGACGGCCGGGTCGGCGAGCGGGTCGGTGTCGCTGCGGCCCTCCGCGAGGGCGTACAGGGCCGGGCCCGTCAGCTCGTACGGGACGGGGCCCGCCACGTCGAGGACGACGGTGTCGGCCTTCTCGTGGGCGGCGGCCTGGAGCGCCTGGTGCAGCGGGACGGCCACCGGGCGGGCCTCGGGGTCCCAGAGGGCGAGCGACGCGGTCGAGGTGAAGGCGGGGAGCGCCTTGCGGCCCGCGGCCTTCAGGGTCGGGACCGCCATGTCACTGGTCTTCTCGCGGCGCAGCCCGTTCTCGTCCTCCTCGACCTCTCCGAGCACGGCGACCACCGGGACGAGCAGCCGGGTGTCCTTGAGCGCCGCCAGGACCGGGCCGTGGGCCGTGCGGTCCCGGGACCACGCGGCCAGGGCCTCGGTCAGGTGCGGGTCCGCCGTACCGTCGTCGTCGGAGAAGCCGGGGTCGGGAATGTTCTTGTTCGCCACGTTCACCGAGCCTACCGAGCGGGCCCGGCGGGGCTCCCGGCGGACCCGTGGACCGAAAGGGAGGTCGTCCGTGGCCGTGCGCAGGGACGTCGAGCTGGCCGGGGCGGTGGAGGCGGTCGTGCGCGGGCACGCGGGCGGGGTCTCCGTCGCCGTTCTGAACGAGGCCGCCGGGACGACCGCCTCGTACGCCCCGGGGCACGGGACGTACGCCACCGCGAGCATCGTGAAGGTCGACGTCCTCGCCGCGCTGCTGCTGCGGGCGCAGGACGAGGGGCGGGCACTGACCGCGCGGGAGCGTGCGTGCGCCGCCGCGATGATCGAGTGCAGCGACAACGACGCGACGACCGCGCTCTGGGAGCAGCTGGGCGGGGCCGACGGGCTCGACGCGGCGAACGAGCGGCTGGGGCTCACCGCGACCCGTGCGGGCGCCGACGGGCTGTGGGGGCTCACGCAGACCACCGCGGACGATCAACTCGCCCTGCTCGGGCAGGTTTTCGGGGTGGGCGGGGGTCTCGTGCTGGCCGAGGACTCGCGGGCGTACGTGCAGCGGCTCATGGGGAACGTGCGCGGCGATCAGGTGTGGGGCGTGTCCGCCGTGGGTGACGGGGCCGCGCTGAAGAACGGGTGGCTGCCGCGCAGTACCACGGGCCTGTGGGTCGTCAACAGCGTCGGACGGGTCCGGGTGGCCGGGCGCTGGCATCTGCTGGCCGTGGTCTCCCACGGGAGCGCCACCATGGACGCGGGCGTCGCGCTCGTCGAGGACGTGGCGCGGGCCGCCGTGCCGGTGGTCAGCGGCGGCGGATGAGGCGGTGGCCGCGCCACAGGTAACCGGCCGCGCCGAGCAGCAGCACCCCGACGGCGCCCGCGAGCGTCCCCGCCCAGGTGGCGAGCGAGCCGTCGGAGTCGTCGTCGGGCCCTGGGCCGAAGTACTTCCCGCCGTACGAGGCCGGGGTCAGGCGCTGCGGCTTCAGCTTCGCGCCCGCGGTGATCGCGGCGGCCGGGTCGACGAGGCCGAAGCCGCGGGAGTCGTCGCGGCCGCCCGCGGGCGGGTCGTCGGCCGTGTCCTCCATGAGCTTCTTGACCTGCGCGGGGCTCAGGCCCGGGTGGGCGCCGCGCACCAGCGCGACGGCCCCCGACACGAACGCGGAGGCGGCACTCGTCCCCCACGCCGAGTAGTACTTGCGGTCCGGGTCGGCCGTGACGATGCCCCGGCCGGGCGCGGCGACGGATGCGTACCAGCGGCGGGTGGAGAACGAGGCGCGGGCGCCGGTCGGGTCGACGGCCGTGGCGGTGATGACGCCGGGGTACGCGGCCGGGTAGGAGGCGCGGTCGCCCTGCTCGCCGCCGTTGCCCGCGGAGGCGACGACGGAGACGCCCCTCTTCAGCGCGTATTGGACGGCGGCGTCCTCGCTGGCCTCGGGGTGCGCGGTGTTCGAGTCGTCGCCGAGGGAGAGGTTGATGACGTCGGCGCCGTGGTCGGCGGCCCAGCGGATGCCGTCCGCGAGGGCGTTGCCGCGGGACTCGCGGGCCTTCGGTCGGGACGGGTCGCCGTCCTCCAGGATCACCCGGACCGGCAGGATCTTCGCCTCCGGGGCGACGCCCATGACGCCGTCGCCGTCGTCCTTGCCGTGCCCGTGGCCCGCGATGATGCCGGCGATGGCGGTGCCGTGCCGGGCCCAGGGGCGGTCGCCGCGCTCGGCGCCGAAGCCGATGAGGTCCTTTCCGGGCAGCACGTTCCCCTTGAGGTCCGGGTGCTCGTCGTCGACGCCCGTGTCCAGGACGGCGACGGTGACGCCCTTGCCGCGCGTCGTCTTCCAGGCCTCGTCGGTGTGCAGCGCGGTGAGGCCCCACTGCTGGGCGCGGACCGAGTCGGCGTGCGCCGCGGTCGAGGGGAGCAGCGCGAGGACGGCCGCGGTGCCGATCGCGGCGATCGTGTGCTGACGCTTCATGACGGCTACTGCTCCGTGTCCCGGTCCGCGGTCTTCTTGACCGTCTTGCGCAGGTCACGTTCGATCCGGTCGGCGACGCCCTGCGCGTCGTGGCCGAGGCCCGCCTGGGCGGGGGCGCTGGTGGCGCCGGGCTTCATGGCGTCGGCGGCGGGCTGCGGCTCGCTGACGGTGCGGCCGTCGGCGAAGCCGGAGACCGCGTAGACGACGACGGGGGCGTCGGTCAGGATGTCGATCGCCCACGACGCGCGCTGGCGGTCGCCGAAGCCGGCGGCGAGGGTGCCCTTGGCGGCGTAGGGCCGGGGCATGAGGTCGTCGCGCCGGTCCAGGCCCTGCTCCATGAAGCGGGAGCGCAGCGCCTGGGTGGCCTCCGCGTCCGCCTTGGTGAACATCAGGCCGACCGTGGTGACGCTGCTCTGCGTGGCGTCGGCGTACGTGGCGCGCAGCAGGCGCAGGCAGCCGGCCGAGCGCAGCGCCTTGTGCAGCAGCGGGTCGAAGGCGTCCGCGCAGGTCGTGTCGGGGGCGACGGCTATCCGGGTCCAGGTGCGGTCGGCCCGGCCGGGGCCCGCGCCCCCGCCCTTGAGGGTGCGCGGGAACAGCTCGTCGACGGGGACGCCGTGCCAGAGCTGGCCCGCCTCGCGGTACGCGGTCTGCACGGACGGGGGGCCGCTGTCGCCGCCGGTGAGCAGGGAGCCCGTGGCGGCGCCCCCGATGAGGCCGAGGCCGAGCACGAGGCAGGCCGCGATGGCCGCGGTCCGGGGCTTCAGGCGGGCACCGATGGGGCGCAGAAGCGTGGTGCGGTCGTCGTAGTGCTCGGGGGGCGCGAACCGCACGAAGGGCCGTCCGGCGGTTTCCGGGCGGGGGGTGAGGTCGACCGCGCCTATGGGGCGGCGCGGCGGCTGGGGCGGGGGCGGCGGTATGCGCGGCCCCGGCATCGCGGGCGGCGTCGCGGGCGCGGGCGGGCTCGCAGGCGCGGGCGGGCTCGCGGGCGCGGGCGGCACGGGGCGCAGCCGGGTGGTGGATTCGACGGGGGTCTCCCGCGGCGGGCCGGGCGCCTTGGCGGGCGCGGGCGGCGGACCGGGCTTGCTCGCAGGTGCGGGCGCGGGCTGCGGGCCGGGAGCCTGCGGGGGCGCGGGGCGGCGCTGCGCGGGCGGGGTCTCCGGGGGCAGCGGCACGCCGGAGCTCACCGGCGACACGGGCCGGGAGCGACCCTCGTCCGGGGCTCCGGACGAAGCCGTCGGCGTCTTTCCCTTGTCGCTCGGCGGCGGCCCGTCGGGCAGCCGGGAGGACGCGGTGGGCGGCGGGGGCGCGGAGGACGACGCCGCGGACCGCGACGGCGACGGGGATGATGTGGAGGGCAACGGTGGGGCCGTGGGGGGAAGTTCGGTGGGCTGGGGCGGGCCGGCAGGTCGCGGCGGAACGCGTCTGGCTTCCGTGCTCATGCCTCCCCCGTCTCCTTGAGCCAACGTGCGCGTCACTCTAACGGGCCCGACCAGGTCAACGCGTACCGCGCACACGGGATCGACCGATCCATCACCATCCGTCCCCCTACCCTGCGGTAATCCTGTCTGGCAGGCTTCGGCCATGACACCGCGCGCCGCCGATCGGGCCCGGTACGACCGGGCCACCGCTCATCTCGACGCCCCACTGGCGATCGTCGACCTGGACGCCTTCGATGCCAACGCCGACGACCTGGTGCGCCGGGCCGCCGGAAAGCCGATCCGCGTCGCCAGCAAGTCCGTGCGCTCCCGCGCCCTGTTGGAACGGGTCCTTGCGAGGCCGGGCTTCGCCGGGATCATGTCGTTCACCCTCGCCGAGTCGCTGTGGCTCGCGCGTTCCGGGTTCGACGACGTGCTCCTCGCATATCCCTCGGCCGACCGCTCCGGTTTCGCGGAGCTGGCGCACGACCCGAAGCTGGCGGCGGCCGTGACCGTGATGGTCGACGACCCGGCGCAGCTCAGGCTGATCGAGGGTGCGCGGGACGGGGGCCGGGAGGAGATCCGGGTCTGCGTCGAGCTGGACACCTCGTGGCGGACGCTCGGCGGCCGGGTCAGGGTCGGCGCGCTGAGGTCGCCCCTGCGTACGCCCTCCCAACTCGCGGACCTGGCCCGCGTCGTGACCCGCCGCCCGGGCTTCCGGCTCGCGGGGATCATGGCGTACGAGGGTCATGTCGCGGGCGTCGGGGACTCGCTGGCCGGGCGGCCGGTGCGGTCGCGGGCGATCCGGCTCATGCAGGCGGCGGCGCGCAAGGAACTGGCGGTGCGGCGGGCCGAAGTGGTGCGCGCGGTGCGGGCCGTGGCGCCGGACCTGGAGTTCGTCAACGGCGGCGGCACGGGGAGCGTGCAGCACACGGCGGCGGAGGCGGCCGTGACCGAGATCGCGGCGGGCTCCGGGCTGTACGTGCCGCGGCTCTTCGACAACTACACGTCGTTCACGGGGCGTCCTGCCGCGCTGTTCGCGCAGCCCGTGGTGCGCAGGCCGGGCGTCGGGGTCGTCACCGTGCTCGGCGGCGGCTACCCGGCCTCGGGCGCGGCGGGCGGCGACCGGCTTCCGGTGCCGTATCTGCCGGAGGGGCTGCGCTACGACGCGCAGGAGGGTCCCGGCGAGGTGCAGACGCCGCTGCTCGGCTCGGCCGCGGACGACCTGCTCATCGGGGACAAGGTGTGGTTCCGGCACGCGAAGGCCGGGGAGCTGTGCGAGCGGTTCGAGACGCTTCGGCTGGTGTCGGGCGACCGGGTCGTGGAGACCGTGCCGACGTACCGGGGCGAGGGCTACACGTTCCTGTAGCCCCCGCCCGGACACCCGGCCGTTATCCGTGGATGGAGTCGACCTGGTCGGGGACGACCGAACCGTCGTCCCTGAGCAGCGGTCCGAAGCCGCCCTCCGGCTTGTTGTAACCGGCCGTGGAGCACGGGTACGTGCCCGTCTTCTGCGGCAGCGGCTCGATGAACATCGGGTTGGCGACCCAGCGTCCGTCGGCGTTGTCGTAGGCCCGGCACATGATCTCGGGCTTGTTGCGGTTGAGGACGAGGTGCGCGCCGGTCGCGTCGCCGACGAAGGTCACGTCGGTGTCCGCGTCACCGCCGCCGAGCGCGATGCGCTTGTCCCAGCGCTGCTTCTCCCAGGCCGACTTCCCCTTGATGTGGAAGATGTCCTGGTTGATCCAGCAGCGCTTGCCGTCGATGTACGGGATGGCCTCGCCCTGGTTCACGCCGACGCCGCCGCAGCCCTCGTTGTACGTGGTGATGCGGCCCTCGCGGTCGAGGACGGAGCGGATCGCGATGGTGTGCTCGCGGTCGATGCCGACGCCCTTCGACCACACCTCGGTCACCGGCTCGGAACCGGCGGACACGATGTAGACGTCGAAGCCGGCCCGCTGCAACGTACGGATCAGGTCGCGCTGCTGGTCGTAATAGCGCACGTAGCCGGGGATGGTGTGCGTGCCCAGCTTCTGCGTGGAGCCGACGGGCGCGGCGAGCGCCTCGGCGCGGGCAGCGGCGGCGTACGACTCCAGCTCGGGCACGGTGTGGCCCGCGAACAGCTGCGGCACCCAGGCGTACTGGGGCACGGTGCGGCGGTGGTTCCACTCCCCCGCGAAGGCGGCGGCGCCGCTCATCGTCTTGCCGGACTCACGGATGTTGAAGATCTCGTCCGTGCAGTCGGTGTCGGTGGAGGTGGGCAGCGGGGCGCCGACGGGGACGTCCGTGCCGCAGGCGGCGGTGAGCGCCTTGTCGGCGTCGTCGGTCATCCACTTGCTGGTCTTCTTCCAGCTCGCGGGCCGCAGGATCTTGTCGTGCCTGAGCGACCAGGCGATGGTCGCGTCGGTGACGTCGTTCTTGCTGACGGTGTTGTCCCAGTCGAACGCGGCGACGGGACGCGGGCCCTTGTGCCCGCCGCAGCTTCCCCGCTCGTCGATCATGCGCTGGAGCTTGGCCCGGTTCTGGCCGTACCAGGGCAGCTTCGTCGACAGCTGGGGGCACTTGGCGGCGGTGGGCCGTGCGGACGTGGCGGCGGCCGCAGGTGTGGTGAGGCTCGCGGCCGCCATCAGGGCGGCGGCCGCGACCGAGGTCCACGCGGCAACATGTCTGTTACGCATGTGAGTGGACCGTACACGCGTGAGCCCGATGCTCACAGGCTTCTCACACTGGTGTCACGTACGCCCCCGAGATCCCGCCATCGACGAGGAAGTCGGTGGCGTTCACGAACGCCGCGTCGTCGCTGGCGAGGAAGGCGACGGCCGCCGCGATCTCCGTGGCCTCGGCGAACCGGCCGACCGGAATGTGCACCAGGCGGCGCGCCGCCCGCTCCGGATCCTTCGCGAACAGCTCCTGGAGGAGCGGGGTGTTCACCGGGCCGGGGCACAGGGCGTTGACCCGGATGCCCTCCCGCGCGAACTGCACGCCCAGCTCGCGGGACATGGCGAGGACGCCGCCCTTGGACGCGGTGTACGAGATCTGCGAGGTGGCGGCGCCCATCCGGGCCACGAACGAGGCCGTATTGATGATGGAGCCCCTCCCCTGGCGCCGCATGTACGGGATGGCGGCCTTGCAGCACAGGTACACGGACGTCAGGTTGACCTCCTGGACCCGCTTCCAGGCCTCCAGGCCGGTGTCGAGGATCGAGTCGTCGTCCGGCGGCGAGATGCCCGCGTTGTTGAAGGCGATGTCGACGCTGCCGTAGGTGTCGTACGCGGTCCTGAACAGCGCCTCGACCTGCTCGGCGTCGGTGACGTCGACCTGGACGAAGATCCCGCCGACGTCCTCGGCCGCCTTCTTGCCCGCGCCCTCGTCGATGTCGCCGCAGACGACATGCGCGCCCTCGGAGGCGAAACGGCGCGCGGTGGCGAGTCCGATGCCGCTGCCGGCGCCGGTGATCACGGCGGTGCGGCCGACGAGGCGACGGCAGATGATGTCTTCGCTCATGAGTGGTTCAGGCCTCCGTACTGATGAAGACGTTCTTGGTCTCGGTGAAGGCGGCGAGGGCGTCGGGGCCGAGTTCACGGCCGAGCCCGGACTGTCCGTGGCCGCCGAACGGGGTCCAATAGCGCACGGCCGAGTGCGAGTTGACGGACAGGTTCCCGGCGCGGACGGCCCCCGAGACACGCAGCGCGCGGCCCACGTCGCGGGTCCAGATCGAGCCGGAGAGCCCGTAGTCGGTGGCGTTCGCGAGGCGCACGGCGTCCGCCTCGTCGTCGAAGGGGAGGACGACGGCGACCGGGCCGAAGACCTCCTCGACGGCGGCGCGGGCGTCGGGGGCGATGCCGGTGAGGACGGTGGGCGGGAACCAGAAGCCGGGGCCCTGCGGGGCCGCGCCCCTGATCGCGGGCTCGCACAGCGGGACGTAGGACCGCACCCGCTCCAGCTGTGCCTTCGAGATGAGCGGCCCCATCTGCGTCTTCTCGTCGGACGGGTCACCGACGACGACCGATTCAATGGCCGGGGCGAGCAGCTCCAGGTACCGCTCGTACACGGACCGCTGGACGAGGATGCGGGTGCGGGCGCAGCAGTCCTGGCCCGAGTTGTCGAGGAACGACATGGGGGTGGCGAGGGCCGCGGCCTCGACGTCCGCGTCGGCGAACACGATGTTCGGGCTCTTGCCGCCGAGTTCGAGGGTCACGCGCTTCACGCGGTCGGCGCACTTGGCCATGACCTGCTTGCCGACGCGGGCGGAGCCGGTGAACACGATCTTGGCCACGCCCGGATGCTCGACGAGGGCGTCACCGGCGACCGGCCCCTCCCCCGGCAGCACCTGGAACAGGCCCTCGGGAAGCCCGGCCTCCAGGGCCAGCTCGGCCAGGCGCAGGGCGGTCAGCGGGGTCGTCTCTGCGGGCTTGAGGACGACCGCGTTGCCCGCCGCGAGGGCCGGGGCCGTGCCCCAGGCGGCGATCGGCATCGGGAAGTTCCACGGCGCGATGACACCGACGACGCCGAGCGGTTCGAGGAGCGTGACGTCGAGGCCGCCGGCCACCGGGATCTGACGCCCGGTCAACCGCTCGACTCCGCCGGCCGCGTACTCCAGCAGATCGCGTACGTTGCCGGCTTCCCAGCGGGCGTTGCCGATGAGGTGACCGGCCTCGCGGAGCTCCAACTGGGCGAGCTCTTCGAGGTGTTGGTCGACGGTGGCGGCGAAGCGGCGCAGCAGCCGGGCCCGGTCGGCGGGGGCGAGCGCCGCCCAGGCGCGCTGGGCACCGGTGGCGCGGACGACGGCCGTGTCGACGTCCTCGCGGGTGGCGGGCGGGACGGTGGCCACGAGCTCTTCCGTGGCCGGGTTCAGTACGTGCAGCAAAGCGCTCCCTTTCACAGCCTCTCGAATCCCCGGCGGAGTTCCCAGTCGGTGACGGCGGCGTCGTACGCGTCCAGCTCGACGCGCGCCATGTTGCGGTAGTGGTCGACGACCTCGTCCCCGAAGGCGGCCTTGGCGATCGGGCTGTTCTCCCAGAGCTCGGCGGCCTCGCGCAGGGTGGCGGGAACGTGCGCGTAGTCGGCGGTGTAGGCGTTCCCGGCGCAGGCCTCCGGAAGGGACAGCTTGTTCTCGACGCCGTACAGGCCCGCGGCGACGAGTCCGGCGACGGCGAGATACGGGTTCACGTCCCCGCCGGGGAGCCGGTTCTCGAAGCGGGTCGAGCGGCCGTGGCCGACGACGCGCAGCGCGCAGGTGCGGTTGTCGTGCCCCCAGGCGACGGCGGTCGGCGCGAAGGAACTCGGCTGGAACCGCTTGTAGGAGTTGATGTTCGGCGCGTAGAGGAGCGAGAAGTCGCGCAGCGCGGCGAGCTGCCCCGCGAGGAAGTGCCGCATGAGCTCCGACATGCCGTGCCCGCCGGGCCCGGCCATCACGTTCGCACCATCGGCGTCGGCGAGCGAGAGATGGATGTGGCAGGAGTTGCCCTCGCGCTCGTTGTACTTCGCCATGAAGGTGAGCGAGCAGCCCTCCTGCGCGGCGATCTCCTTGGCGCCGGTCTTGTAGATCGCGTGCTGGTCGCAGGTGGCGAGGGCCTCGGTGTAGCGGAAGGCGATCTCGTGCTGGCCGGGGTTGCACTCCCCCTTGGCGGACTCGACCGTGAGGCCCGCGCCCGCCATCTCGTTGCGGATGCGGCGCAGCAGCGGCTCGATGCGGCCGGTGCCGAGGACGGAGTAGTCGATGTTGTACTGATTGGCCGGGGTCAGCCCCCGATAGCCGGCGTCCCAGGCCTGCTCGTACGTGTCCTTGAAGACGATGAACTCGAGTTCGGTGCCGACCTGGGCGGTGAGCCCGAGCTCGGCGAGGCGCTCCAGCTGGCGGCGCAGGATCTGCCGGGGCGCGGCGACGACCGGGGAGCCGTCGTCCCAGGCGAGGTCGGCGGTGAGCATGGCCGTGCCCGCGTTCCACGGGACGCGGCGCAGGGTGGACAGGTCGGGGTGCATGGCGAAGTCGCCGTAGCCGCGGTCCCAGGAGGACATCGCGTAGCCGTCGACGGTGTTCATCTCGGTGTCGACGGCGAGCAGGTAGTTGCAGCCCTCCGTGCCGTGCTCGAGGACCTCGTCGAGAAAGAAGCGGGCGGCGAAGCGCTTGCCCTGGAGACGGCCCTGCATGTCGGGGAACGCCAGGACCACGGTGTCGATCTCGCCGCCGCTGACGAGGGCGTGCAGTTCCTCCACGGTCAGCGGGGATGTGCGGTCTGCCACGGGAAGATCCTCCTCAGGTCAACCGGAACCACAACGTAATCGCCGGACCGCCACCAGGGAAGCAGCCACGGGGCACGCCGAGTGGACACTGCCCCGGTGGCGCTGCCCGCATGCTGAACGCCCCGGTGGCGCGCTCCGTGATCTCGTACGCTCGGGTGCTCGGGACGTACGGCATCGGGGAGCGCGACACCATGGTGAGCAGGCCGCTGATCGGCATCAGCACCTACCTGGAGAACAAGGCCAGTTGGGGCATCTGGGAGCTGCCCGCGGCGCTGCTGCCCGTCGGCTACCCGCGGCTTGTGCAGGAGTCGGGCGGGCTCGCCGCGATGACACCCCCCGACGACCCCAAGCACGCGCCGTCGGTGGTGGCGCGGCTCGACGGGGTGATCCTGGCGGGCGGCCCCGACGTGGACCCGAGCCGGTACGGGGCCGAGCGCGACCCGCGCACGGGTCCGGCCGCCGGGGAGCGGGACACCTGGGAACTCGCCCTGATCCGGGCCGCGTTGACGTCCGGCACGCCGCTGCTCGGCATCTGCCGCGGCATGCAGCTGCTCAACGTCGCCCTCGGCGGCACGCTCACGCAGCACATCGAGGGCCACGTGAAGGAGACGGGCGTCTTCGGCACCCACACCGTCACCCCGGTGCCGGGCACGCGCTACGGCGACCTCGTCCCGGAGCCCGCCGAGGTGCCGACCTACCACCACCAGGCGGTCGACCGCCTCGGCAGGGGCCTGGTCGCCTCGGCCCACGCGGACGACGGCACGGTGGAGGCGGTCGAACTCCCCGGCATGTCCTGGGTGATGGGCGTGCAGTGGCACCCCGAGATGGGCGAGGACGCGCGGGTCACGGAAGGTCTGGTACGGGCGGCGGGTACGCCGCACGGCTTCTGAGCCGCGTCCTCAGCCAGGCCAGGGCGGCGGCGCCCTGCGCGCGCTGGAAGGGCCGCAGGGTGGGCAGTCCGGGCGGCGCGGGCCGGGCCGCGTGCTCCAGGAAGAACCCGGCGAGCGCGGCGAGCGTCCGCGTGACACCCTCCGGGTCGGCCGCACGCCCCAGCGGATGTCCGGCGAACACCACCTCGGGATCGGGCCCGCCCTGCGCCCGTACGCACGGCAGCATGAGGAGCAGGTCGAACCAGGCGGCGGCGCGCACGACGTGCGGCCAGTCGACGAAGACGACACCGCCATCGGTGAGCAGGATGTTGTCGGCCCGCAGATCGGCGTGCGCGAGTGTGTCACCGGAGGCGAAACCGCCCCAGGGCGCGGCGAGTTCGGCCAGCCACTCGGCGTTGCGGACGGCCCACGGGTCGAGGCCCGCGTCCGCCGTCCGCCCCTCGTCGAGCAGCACCCGCCACCCGTTGAACCGCTCCCCGAGCTCCTCGCCGACGGCGCGCGCGGGGAACGGGACGGGCGTGAGCACCCGGGCCAGCTCCCCCACACCGTCCAGCACCCGCGCCAACTCCCGCTCCCGCCACGGCACATGGGGCTGCCGTCCCGCCACGTCCTCGAAGGCGAGGGCGACCCAGGTCTCGTCGTCGTACACACCGAGCAGCCGGGGAGCGGGCACCTCGACGGGCAGCGCGGCGGCATTGCGCGCCTCCCGCCGGTGAAAGTTCGAACTGACGGGATTCACCTCGGCACTGACGGCCTTCACGAACGCCCGCCGCCCGTCGTCAAGCACGACCCGCACGGCAACCCCGGGCGAAAAACCCCCACCCTGCGTCACGGCCTCCACGATGCCCGCCCCGAGCACCTCCTCGACCCCGACACGGACAGACCCAGGGAGCGCACTCCAGGGAGTACGCACACCGGTGGCAGAGGGCGCTGAGGTCATGCCCCGATGGTGCCGCCACCGAACACCGCCCCGCCACCCGATTTCACCCGCACAACCCGGCGGCGAACGACCAATCAAGCGGCCTCGACGGCGAGCGACCAATCAAGCGGTCTCGACGGCGAGTGAGCGATCAAGCGGCCTCGACGGCGAGTGACCAACAATCAAGCCCCTGCGGCGATTGAGCAGCGGGGCCCGGGGCAGAGCCCCGCGACCGGGAGCCGGACCGGGCTCAACCGGACCGGGTGAGCGACAGCAGATCCCGCGCAGGGCCGACAGGCAGATGCCCCGTCGGCCACACCGCCCGCAGCTCCCGCCCAAGCTCCGCCCCCTCCAACGGAATCTCCACCAACCGCCGCGCCGCAAGCTCCTCCCCCACCGCCAACTCGCTCAGCACGGAGGGCCCCGCCCCGCTCACCGCCGCCGACTTCACCGCGGTCGTCGACGACAGCTCGATCAACGGCCGCGCGAGCCCACCGAGCGCCGCGTCCAGGACCTGCCGCGTCCCCGAGCCCTCCTCCCGCAGAATGAGCGGCGTCGCGGCCAGCTCCCCCGCGGCCAGCGGCTTGCGGCGACGCGCCCAGGGATGCCCCGGCGCGGTCACCACGATCAGCCGGTCGTGCGCGATGACCGCCGAGTCGAGCCCCGCGGGGACCGTGCGCCCCTCCACGAACCCGAGGTCCGCCTCGCCGCCGAGCAGCCGCTCCGCGACCGCCGTCGAGTTCCCCGCGAGCAGCGACACCGCCGTGTCGGGCCGCTCGGCGCGCAGCGCGATCAGCCAGCGCGGCAGCAGGTACTCCGCGATCGTCATGCTCGCCGCCACCCGCAGCCGCGAGTCGCGCCGGTCCCGCAGCGCCGACGCCCCCGCGTCGAACTGCTCGGCGGCCTCCACGATGGGCCGGGCCCAGTCGGTGACGAGCGCCCCGCTGTCGGTGAGCCGGGAGCCGCGCGGCGAGCGGTCGACGAGGGCGAGCCCGAGCTGCCGCTCCATCGACCGGATCCGGCTGCTCGCGGCGGGCTGCGTGATGCCGAGGGCGCGGGCGGCGGCGCCGAGGCTGCCGAGGCGGGCCACCGCGAGAAGCAGTTGCAGCGCGCCGAGTTCGGGCACACGGTGCGCGAGCCCCGCGTCCGGTGCCTGCTCCGTGATCCCTGTGTGCTCCTGGCTCATAAGGCCAGGTTATGCGCTCATAGCGAGATCGTCCCTGGTGGGGCCCGACGGTCGGCGGGACCGTAGAACCATGGTCACTGCCGCCCACCCCGCGCCCCGTCCCCGCCCCCTCCCGTCGACCGGCGTCCGCGCCGCCGTCCGGCAGCTCGGCCCGAACTGGTACGCCGCCGTCATGGGCACCGCGATCATCGCCAACGCGGGCGCCACGCTGCCCGTCGGGTTCCCGGGCCTGCGCACCGCCCTCACGGTGGTGTGGGCCCTGTCCTTCGTGCTGCTCCTCGTCCTCCTCGCCGCCCGCACCCTGCACTGGACGCACCACCGCGACCGGGCCAGGGAGCAGCTCCTTGACCCGGCGGCCGCCCCGTTCTACGGCTGCCTGTCGATGGCGCTGCTCGCGGTGGGCGCGGGCACGCTGCTCGTGGGACAGGACTGGCTCGGTCTGGACGCGGCCGTCGCCGTGGACACCGTGCTGTTCGTCGCCGGCACCGTCATCGGTCTCGCCGCGGCGGTCGCCGTCCCGTATCTGATGGTGGTCCGGCATCGCATCGCCGCCGATGAGGCCTCGCCGGTGTGGCTGCTGCCGGTCGTCGCGCCGATGGTGTCGGCGGCCGTGGGCCCGCTGCTTGTGCCGCATCTTCCGGCCGGGCAGGCACAGCAGACCCTCCTGTTCGCCTGCTGCGCCATGTTCGGCATGAGCCTGCTCGCGACCCTTGTCATGCTGCCGGTGATCTTCGCGCGGCTCGTCACGGCGGGCCCGCTGCCGCTGCTCCTCACCCCGACGCTGTTCCTCGTGCTCGGCCCGCTGGGCCAGTCGACGACGGCCGCCAACAAGTTCGCCGACGTCGCGGGCGGCGTGCTCCCCGCCTCGTACGCCCACGGTTTCACCGCGTTCGCCGTGCTGTACGGGGTGCCGGTGATGGGCTTCGCCCTGCTGTGGCTGGGGCTCGCCCTCGCGATGGTGCTGCGGGCTCGGCGCCGGGGCATGGGTTTCGCCATGACGTGGTGGGCGTTCACCTTCCCCGTCGGCACCTGTGTGACCGGCGCGGAGGGCTTGGGCGAGCACACGGGCCTCGCGGCGTTCGACGGCCTCGCGGTCGTCCTCTACGCGGGTCTCGTGGCGGCCTGGGCGGTCGCCGCGGTCCACACGGCGCGCGGCGTGCTCAGCGGACGGCTGCTCGCAGCGCCGCGCCGAGCTCTCCCGCCGCTTGTGCCAACGACGGCCCGTACCAGGTGAGATGGCGCCCGCCGACCAGCGCGCTCGGCCCCTCGAAGCACTCCGGGCCGTCGTCCTCGGCGAAGCGGTACGGCTCGTCCGGGAGGACCACCACGTCCGGGTTCCGGGCCCGGAGTTCGTCGAGCGGGATGCGCGGGTAGCGCTCGGCGTGGTCCGCGTACACGTTGTCGACGCCGAGCCGCGCGAGCAGATCCCCCGCGAAGGTGTCCCGGCCGAGCACCATCCAGGGGCGCCGCCAGATCGGCACGACGGCGGTGAACCGGCGTTCGGGCACCGGGAGTTCACCCCACGCGGCCTCCGCCGCGTCCAGCCACCGCGGCCGCGCCGCCGCCCCACAGGCCCGCAGCACGCGCTCCAACTCCCGTACGGCCTGTGGCAGTTCACGCACCTCGGTGACCAGCACCTCGACGCCCGCCGCGCGCAGAGCCGCGAGGTCCGGCTCGCGGTTCTCCTCCTCGTTCGCGACGACGAGGTCGGGGCGCAGCGCGAGAACGGACCGCACGTCGGGGTTCTTGGTGCCGCCGATCCGGGTCACGTCGAGACCCGCCGGATGCGTGCACCAGTCGGTCGCGCCGACGAGCACTCCGGGCAGCGTCACGGCGACCGCCTCCGTCAGCGACGGCACGAGCGAGACGACACGCACGGCGCCGCGGCCTACTTCGGGCCCGGCTCGTCGACCGCGTCGATGTGCTCGGCGACGGCCACGACCACCACGCGCGCGTCCGGCACGGTCGCCCGCCACCGGTGCCGCACGCCACCGGTCAGATACAGGGTGTCACCGCGGACGAGCCGGTAGGCGCGCCCCTCCGCCTCGACCTCGACCGCGCCCTCCGTCACATGCATCAGCACGTCGTTGCGGAGCTGGAACTCGCGGCCCGGATCGTGGTCGCCGACGAACTCCTGGGCGTGCATCTGGTGGTGGCCGCGGACCAGGGACCGTACGACGAACCCGTCCGCGTCCTCCCCCGAACGGCTCTCCACGGACGGATCGTCCGCCCGCACCAGGTCCACGGTGCGGGCCGGGTCGGCGGCGGCGAGGAGCTCGACGGCCGTGGTGCCGAGCGCGTCGGCGACCTTCTCCAGGGAGCGGCGGCTGGGCCGCGCCCGCTCGTTCTCGACCTGGCTGAGGAACGGCACCGACAGGCCGCTGCGCTCGGCGACGGCCGACAGGGTCAGCTCGAGGGAACGCCGACGGCGCCGGACGGCCGCGCCCACGCGGAGTGATTCCTTGTGCTCGTCCACGACTTCCGCTCCCTCCCGCCGGTTGCCCTGTGCGTTTCCCTGTTCGTGCGGCCGGCTCATCATGTGCCCGGTTCGTTTGAATGCACCCTACGCATGTTCACCCCGCGGTTTCATGTGAGCGCGGGAAACGCCGTGAGGGGCGGGCCCCCTCTCGGGAACCCGCCCCTCACGGCCGGTCATGCCTCACAAGGTGGTCAGGAAGCGGTCATCCGCTTCTCGACGTCCTGGTGCGACTCGAGCCACTTGGAGACCGCGGCCTCCTCGTGCCCCTGGCCCTGCTTCGTGATCTCGGACTCCAGGCTCGCCAGCTCGTCCTCACTCAGCTTGAACTTCTTGAACCACTTCGTGAGCTGCGGGTACTTGCTGGGGAATTCCTTGTTGGCGATGGTGCGGATCTTGTCGCCGGGACCCCAGGCCTTCTTCGAGTCCTTGAGCTTGGTGAGCTTGTAGTCGTTGTATGCCCAGTGCGGGGACCAGAGCACGACCGCGATCGGCTCCTTCTTGGCGTACGCACGCTTGAGCTGCGCCAGCATCGCCGGCGTGGAGCCGTCGACGACCTTGTACTCCTTGTCCAGGCCGTAGGCCGGGAGCACGTCCTTCTTCAGCAGGCTCATCTCGCCGGTACCGGCCTCGATACCGATGATCTTGCCGTCGAAGAGCTTGGACTTGCCCTTCAGGTCCTCGTAGGACTTGACGCCCTTCACGTAGGACGGCACGGAGACCTCGAGGGACGTCGGGCTGTACCAGCTGCCCAGGTCCTTGAGGTTGTTCTTGTTCTTGTCCCAGTAGTTGGACTGCGCGTGCGGGAGCCAGGCGTCGAAGTTGACGTCCAGGTCACCGCTGGCGAGGCCGGTGTAGACCGGGCCGACGTCCATCTGCTTCAGGTTGAGCTTGTAGCCCTTCTTCTCCAGAACGTGCTTCCAGAGGTGCGTGACCGCGATGTCCTCGTCCCAGGGGAACCAGGCGACGTTCACCGGGCGCTTGGCCTCGGCCGGGGCGCCCTGCTTGACCGGGGCGACCTTGTTGACGAAGCCGGGGTTCTTCTTCAGCCACGCCTTGACGGCGTCCTGCTGCTTGCCCTTGCCGACCTTGTTGATCTCGGCCTCAAGACTCGTGAGCTGCTTCTCGCTCATCTTGAAGTCCTTGACCCACTTGTTGACCTCGGGGAAGTCCTTGCCGAAGCCCTTGCGGGCCAGCGAGTGCACTCCGTCGCCCTTGCCCCAGGCACCCTTCGGGTCCTTGAGCTTGGTGAGCTTGTAGTCGTTGTACGCCCAGTGCGGCGACCACAGCGGAACGACGATCGGCTTCTTCGCCGCGTACGCGCGCTTCAGCTGCGCCAGCATGGCCGGCGTCGAGCTGTCGACGACCTTGTACTCCTTGTCGAGGCCGTACTCCTTGAGGACCTTGCTCTTCAGCAGGCCCGTCTCGCCGGCGCTCGACTCGATGCCGGTGATCTTGCCGTCGAACTTGTCGGCCTGGCCCTTCAAGTCCTCCATGGACTTGAGGTCCTTCATGTAGGACGGCACGGCCAGCTCCAGCGAGGTGGGGCCGTACCACGAGCCCAGGTCCTCGAGCTTGTCGCCGTACTTCTTCCAATACTGGGCGTGCGTCGTCGGCAGCCACGAGTCGGTCTGGAAGTCGACGCTGCCGTTGGCCAGCGAGGTGTAGAGCGGGCCGGCGTCGAACTGCTTGGCCTCGACCTTGAAGCCGCGCTGCTCGAGGATCTCCTTCCACAGGAACGTGGAGGCGACGCCCTCGTCCCAGGGGATGTAGCCGATGGAGATCTTCTTGCCCTGGCCCACGTTGGTGGACGTGGCGGTCGGGGAGGCCCCGCCGCTGTTCTGGCCGAACATGCCCATGCCGCCCGCGACGAGCGCGAGGACGACGACACCGACCACGGCGACGGCCGGGCGGGGGCGGTAGGACCAGATCTTCAGGCCGTGCGTGACCCGCAGCTTGTTGAGCGCGCGGCGGCCCAGCGGGGAGACCTGCTGGCCGAGCGAGCTCGTCATGCGGTCGAGGTAGACCGCGAGGATCACGATGGAGATACCGGCCTCGGCACCCAGGCCGACGTTCAGCTGGCCGATGGCCTCGTTGACCGAACCACCGAGACCGCCGGTGCCGACCATGCCCGCGATGGCGGCCATCGACAGGCCCAGCATGATGACCTGGTTGACACCGGCCATGATCGTCGGGAGCGCCAGCGGCAGCTGCACGCGCCACAGGGTGTTGCTGGGCTTGGTGCCGAACGCGTCGGCGGCCTCCACCAGCTCCTTGTCGACCTGCCGGATGCCCAGCTCGGTCATGCGCACGCCCGGCGGCACCGCGAAGATCAGCGTCGCGACGATACCGGCCGGGGCGCCCGAGCCGAAGAAGAGGATGGCGGGGATCAGGTAGACCATCGCCGGCAGCGTCTGCATCAGGTCCAGGACCGGACGGAACAGGTTGCTGATCCGGTTGGAGCGGGCCGCCCAGATACCGAGCGGCACACCGATGATCAACGCGATGATCGTCGACACGAGGACGAGCGACAGCGTCATCATCGCGTCGTCCCACAGCTCCAGGTTCTGGATGAACCAGAGCCCGACGAAGGTGAGTACGCCGCCGAGTGTGCCGCGCAGCCAGAAGGCGATCACGGCGAAGATGCCCGCGAGCAGCAGCGGCTCGGGGGCCTGGAGGACCTCGGTCAGGCCGTTGTAGACGCCGTTGAAGATGTCCTCGAAGAAGCCGAACAGCCAGTCGAGGTGGGTCAGCATCCACTGGACGATGCTGTTGACCCAGTCACCGAAGGGAATCCTAGGCACCGGCATTCACCTTCTCGGCAGACTCGTCGCCCTCGCCACGCGGCGACGGGACGGCGTCCTTCTCGTCCTTCGTGAGGCCGGCGGCCTCACCGTTCGTACCGTTCTCGACGGTCTTCGTCGGCTCGCCGAGCACGGCGAGCAGCCGCTCGCGCGGCACCACGCCCTGGAGTTCGCCGTCGTCGTTGACGACGGCGACGGGTATCTCGCTCGTCGAGCACGGCGTGAACAGCTCGATGATCTGCGCGTCCTGGTGGACCTTCGCCGGGGCGTCGGCCATGTCGTAGCCGTCTTCCGGCTCCGCCATGATCGCCCGCGCGCTCAGCACGCGGGAGCGGTCGACGTCCTGGGTGAAGGAGGCCACGTAATCGTTGGCCGGCGTGACGAGAATGTCCTCGGCCGAGCCGATCTGGACGATACGACCGTCGCGCATGACCGCGATGTTGTCGCCCAGACGCATCGCCTCGTTGAGGTCGTGGGTGATGAAGACGATCGTCTTCTTCAGCGTCTTCTGAAGCTCAAGAAGCTGGTCCTGCATGTCGCGCCGGATCAGCGGGTCGAGCGCGCTGAAGGACTCGTCCATCAGCAGCAGGTCGGCGTCGGTGGCCAGCGCACGGGCCAGGCCCACACGCTGCTGCATACCGCCGGACAGCTCGTCGGGGAAGGACTTCTCCCACCCCTCGAGGCCCGCGAGGCGCAGCGCCTCGATCGCCCGCTCCTCGCGCTGGGCACGCGGAACGCCCTGCACCTCCAGGCCGTACGCCGCGTTCTCCATGACGGAGCGGTGCGGGAACAGCGCGAAGTGCTGGAACACCATGCTGATCTTGTGGGAGCGCACCTGGCGCAGCTCCTTGGGAGCCAGCGCCGTCAGGTCCTGTCCGTCGAAGCGGACGTGTCCCGCGGTCGGCTCCAGGAGTCCGTTCAGCATGCGCAACAGAGTGGACTTACCGGACCCAGACAGACCCATGACGACGAAGATCTGGCCGGACTCCACTGTGAACGACGCGTCGATCACGGCGGCGGTGGTTCCCTCGGCGCGCAGCTCCTCACGGTCTGCACCGCTGCGGAGCTTCTCCACAGCCTCATCGGGTCGTCTGCCGAATACCTTGTACAGGTCTTCGGCTTCAAGCCTGGACACATACACCTCTCGGGTCGAAACAACACGGCCCGCCTCCCCCGCCGGCGGGCCGTAGAGCGATACGGATCTGTCCGCTTGACCGGTCGTCCTCAATAGTTGAAGTACGTACCGGCACCGCTCCGTGGCGGCGCCTGCCCCCGTTTATCTGAAACAAACGGGGGAGTTACCCAGTTCACAGCGTGTTCACTCATGCTGATCGCGTACTTACGGTCGGTGACTGTCAGTGGGGTGCGGCATGATGCGGACGTGACCCAGACGACATCCACGACAGGAGCGGCGGCGGACCGGCGCCTGATGCTGCTCGACACCGCGTCCCTGTACTTCCGGGCCTACTTCGGGGTGCCGGACTCGGTGAAGGCCCCGGACGGCACCCCGGTGAACGCGGTGCGCGGACTCCTCGAATTCATCACCCGGCTCGTGCACGACCACCGGCCCACCCACCTGGTGGCGTGCATGGACGCGGACTGGCGGCCCCAGTGGCGCGTCGACCTCATCCCTTCGTACAAGGCGCACCGCGTCGCCGAGGAGACGCCGTCCGGCTCGCCGGACGAGGAGGAGATCCCCGACACCCTCTCCCCCCAGGTCCCGGTCATCGAAGCCGTGCTCGACGCGGTGGGCATCGCGCGCGTGGGCGTGGAGGGGTACGAGGCGGACGACGTGATCGGTACGTTCACGGGGCGGGCCGAGGGCCCGGTCGACATCGTCACCGGGGACCGCGACCTCTTCCAGCTGGTCGACGACAAGCTGGAGCGGCGCGTGCTGTACCCGCTGAAGGGCGTCGGCACGCTCCAGGTGACGGACGAGGACCTGCTCCGCGAGAAGTACGGGGTGGACGGCGCGGGATACGCGGACATGGCACTGCTGCGCGGCGACCCGAGCGACGGGCTGCCGGGCGTGCCCGGCGTCGGCGAGAAGACCGCGGCGAAGCTGCTCGCGACCTACGGGGACCTGGCCGGGATCATGGCGGCTGTCGACGACCCGAAGTCGAAGCTGACGCCGACGCAGCGCAGACGGCTCGACGAGGCGCGCCCGTATCTGGCGGTGGCGCCGACGGTGGTGCGCGTCGCGGGCGACGTACCGCTGCCGGAGGTGGACACGGCACTGCCGCGCGCGCCGCACGATGCCGCGGCGCTCGAGGAGTTGGCGGCCCGCTGGGGCTTGGGAGGTTCTTTGCAGCGGCTCCTCGGCACCCTCTCGGAATGAGGTGTTAGCTTAGGTATACCTAACTAGCTGTGATTCGAGGGAGACCGCCCATGGCCGAGCGCCCCGCACGCCCGCCCCGCAAGGCCCGCTCCGCGCAGGTCGTGCGCGCCGAGAGCCTCACACCTCACATGCGGCGGGTGGTGCTCGGCGGTGAGGGGCTCGCGGACTTCCCGCAGGAGCTCGAACACACCGACCACTACGTGAAGTTGCTCTTCGCCCCGGCCGGGGTGACCTACGAGGAGCCCTTCGACATCGCCAGGATCCGCGAGGAGCTGCCCCGCGACCAGTGGCCCGTGACGCGTACGTACACGGTGCGCACCTGGGACCCGAAGGCGCTCGAGCTCACCCTGGACTTCGTGGTGCACGGCGACCAGGGCCTGGCCGGGCCGTGGGCCGCCGGCGTCGAAGGGGGCGAGACCATCCACCTGATGGGCCCCGGCGGCGCCTACCACCCCGACCCCACGGCGGACTGGCACCTGATCGCCGGTGACGAGAGCGCCCTGCCGGCGATCGCCGCCGCCCTCGAAGCCCTGCCCGAGGGCGCGCGGGCACACGCCTTCATCGAGGTCGAGGGCCCCGAGGAGGAGCAGAAGATCGACTCCCCCGTCGAGGTCACCTGGCTGCACCGCGCGGGCCGCCCGATCGGGCAGGCGCTCGTCGAAGCGGTGACCGGGCTCGACTTCCCCGAGGGCCGCCCGCAGGCGTTCGTGCACGGCGAGGCGGGCTTCGTGAAGGAGCTGCGACGGCACCTGCGGATCGACCGCGCGATCCCCCGCGAGGACCTGTCGATCTCCGGCTACTGGCGCCTCGGGCACAACGAGGACGGCTGGCAGGCCTCGAAGCGCGACTGGAACGCGCAGGTGGAGGCCGAGCAGGAGGCCTGATCCCCGGCCCCGGCCGCCGTACCCTTTCCCTCTGTGAGAAGACGCAAGCGCCCCGCACCGCCGCCCTCCCCGCTCCCGCAGCGCGAAGGCATCGACGCCGTCCGCGTACGGATGCCGGAGGGCGGCCCGGGGCGCACCGTCCGCGATCACCTCGTGCACACACTGCCCGCCGAGGACACGGTGATCGACCGGATGATCGCGCAGGGGGCGTTCGTGACCGCGGACGGCCTCCCGGTCACCGCGGACAGCCCCTACGAGGTGGGCGGCAGCGTGTGGTTCCACCGCGAGCTCGCGCCCGAGGTCCCGGTGCCGTTCCCCGTCGAGGTCGTGTACCGCGACGAGCACATCGTGATCGCCGACAAGCCGCACTTCCTCGCCACGACGCCGCGCGGCAGCCATGTCACCGAGACCGCGCTCGCCCGGCTCCGCCGCGACCTCGGCATCGAGCGGCTGAGCCCGGCCCACCGCCTGGACCGTCTGACGGCCGGGCTCGTCCTGTTCGTGGTGCGGCCCGAGGAGCGCGGCCCGTACCAGACCCTGTTCCGCGACCGGCGGGTCACCAAGCGGTACGAGGCCGTCGCCGCGTACGACCCGGCGGTGGAGCTCCCCGTCACCCTGCGCGGCCGGATCGAGAAGGAACCCGGAAGGCTCCCCGCCTTCGAGGTGCCGGGCGGCGAGCCGAACGCCGAGAGCCGCATCGAACTCGCCGAGCACAAAGGGGACCTGGCGCTGTACCGCCTGACCCCGCACACGGGCCGCACGCACCAACTGCGCGTCCACATGAACCGCGTCGGCCTGCCGATCCTCGGCGACCCCTTCTTCCCGGAAGTCGCCGAGCGCGCGGCGGACGACGACTTCCGTCGCCCCCTGCAACTCCTCTCCCGGACCCTGGAGTTCACGGATCCGGTGAGCGGCCGCGAGCACCGCTTCGTGAGTCGAAGGGAACTCACGGCCTGGACCTCGTACGAGGAGTGGGAGCGGGGGCCGGCCGGGAAACCGGTCTAGGCAACCGGCTCACTCACCGCGCCACCAGCGCAGGAAGCGCTGCCACACCCCGGGCTTGGCCTGCCCCTGCGGGTTCGGATGCGCGTACGCGTACGGCGGCTGCGCGGCAGGTTCGGGGGCCGTCGGCTCGGCCACGGGCGGGGTCGCCGCCGGCGGTGGCATGGGCGAAGAGCCCGAAGTGATCTTCCAGTCCGGCCGCTGCGACGGCAGCTGGCCCGGCTGGGACTTCACGTCCTGCGGCGGACGCGGCGAGAAGTCCACCGGCAGCTCCACCAGGTGCCGCCCCATGATCGTCGAGGTCCACCGCAACTCGCTCTCGGGGATCTCGAGTTCGGCATCGGGCAGGCGCATCAGGAACGCGTCGACCCCGATCTCCGCCACCGCGCGCCCGATGTCCTGCCCGGGGCACTCGTGCGGTCCGCCACCGAACGCGAGGTGCGAGCGGTTGCCCATCATGTGGGCGCCGGGTTCGGGCCGCACCCTCGGGTCCGCGTTGCCCGGCTGGATGCCGAAGATCAGGCCGTCCCCCGCACGGATGCGCTGCCCGCCGAGCTCCGTGTCCGCCTTGGCGAAGTAGCCGATGTTGGCGCTGAACGGCGGCTCGTCCCACAGCGACTGCTCGACCGCCTCCGGCACGGTCATCTGCCCGCCGTTGAGCCGCGCGCGGAACCGGGGGTCGGTGAGCACCACACGCAGCACGTTCGCGATGAGGTTGGCCGAACCCTCGTACGTGGCGATGAGGATGAGCCGCAGCGTCTGCGCGACCTCGTCGTCGGTGAGCGCGGAGGGGGAGCTGATCAACGTGCTGGTGAAGTCGTCCTCGAGCGGCTCGGCGCGGCGCCGCACGGCGAGGTCCATCAGGATGCCCATCAGGTACTCGTTGCACGCGATCGCCGACTCGCCACCCTTGAGCAGATCGCGGGTGGCCTGCACGATGCGCTCGCTGTAGGCCTCGGGGGCGCCGAGCATCTCCAGCATCACCATCATCGGGAGGTGCTCGGCGAACTCGCTGACGACCTCGCAGCGGCCACGCTCGGAGAACCGGTTGATGATCTCCTGCGTGGCCCTGTTGATGGAGCGGCGCAGCTCACGGTGCTCGACGGTCTCGACGGCGGCGGTGACCGGGCTGCGCAGCCGCAGGTGCTCGGCGCCCTCCTCCATCGCGCACATGGGCTGCCAGGTGAAGACCGGGGCGAGCGGGTGCGTGGGCCCCGCGGTGCCGTCCTTGACGGCGGTCCAGTTCCGGGAGTCCCGGTTGAACAGGGAGGTGGTGCTCACCATCTGGAGGTTCTCGGTGTGCCCGAGCACCGCCCACATGGGTACGTCCTCGTGGATGAGCGCCGGGGCGACGGGGCCGTACTCGGCGCGGAGTTTCTCGTAGACACCGGCGAGGTCCGCGTCCGCCTCGGGGCCGTAGAGCCGGCGAAGGCCGTCGGGGCCGAGGGCGTGGGCGGGGCAGCCGGGCGGTGCGAGCGGGGAGTCTCCGAGTGCGTCGAATGCGGTGGGCGACTGTGGAGGCTGGGAGGGTGACGTCACGGGAATGCTCCGGTCGGTGTGGTTCGACGGAAGAAGAAGCGAACTTCGTGCGGCGACAGGTCTGTTGATGAAGCGTCAGGCGTGGTGCAGGGCCATCTCGTGCAGGAAGCGCATCAGCGTGAGCAGCACCTCGCGGCTCGACGCCCTGCGGCGCACGTCGCACTCGACGATGGGGACCTGCGGGTCCAGGTCGAGCGCCCTGCGCAGTTCCTCTGTGGGGTAGCGCGGCCCGTCGGGGAAGGCGTTGTTGGCGATCACGAACGGCACTCCGCGCTCCTCGAGCCGCCCGATCACGTCGAAGCTGACCTCGAGGCGGCGGGTGTCGACGAGCACGACGGCGCCGAGCGCGCCCTCGAACAGGCCGTTCCACAGGAACCAGAACCGCTCCTGCCCCGGCGTGCCGAAGAGGTACAGGACGAGTTCCTCGGTGATGCCGATGCGGCCGAAGTCCATGGCCACGGTGGTGGCCGTCTTGGTCTCCGAGCCGTAGTTGTCGTCGACGCCGATGCCCGCCTGCGTCATGGTCTCTTCGGTGGTGAGCGGCCGGATCTCGCTGACGGAGCCGACCATGGTGGTCTTGCCGACACCGAAGCCGCCCACGATGACGATCTTGACGGCCGATGTGACGGTGTCGGGCAGTCGTTCCTCGGCCCGGGGTCCCGGGATGTGCACGCTCATGGCGGTGTCGGACCCGGCCGTGCTGTCAGAGCTTCTGTAGTCCATGCATCACCGCTTCGAGAAGGGAACGGTCCGCGACCGCGCCGCGGATCACCGGCGCACGCGCCTGGACCAGCTCGGCCGCGAGGAGTTCGCCGAGCAGCACGGTGACCACGCTGAACGGCAGATTGAGGTAGGCCGAGATCTCAGCCGTCGACAAAGGCGTCTTGCACAGGCGGATGACGGCGGCCTGCTCGGGCGGCGAGGCCGGCGGCGGATCGCCGCGCGCCACGACCAGGGTCACCAGGTCGAGCGGGGCGCGGTCGCTTCCGTCGGTGCCGCCCGTGATCACGTACAGACGCTCGGGATCGGGCTTTGCGTCGCCCTGCTGCGCCCTGCGTTCGCGCTTGGGCGGCGGTTCCCTGAACGGGGGTTCGGGAGGACGGTGCGTCATACGGTCTGGCCGTTGCGCCTGGGCGGGCTCGTCAGATGGGCGCCGATCCGGATGACGAGATCGCGCATCTGGTGGCTGACGAGGCCCGCGTCGACGAACTGGTCGGCGAGCACGGCGAGATACGCGCCCTTGCCCGCGGCCATCAGATAGAAGAAGCCGCCGTCGACCTCGATGATGACCATGTTCATCTTGCCGCTGCTCTCCGGGATCTCCGTGGCGACGGCGGAGGCGAGGGACTGAAGTCCCGCGCAGGCGGCGGCGATCCGGTCCGCGGCATCGGGGTCACCGCCGTACCGGGCGATGCGCAGCCCGTCCGAGGAGAGTACGACCACCTGCTTCACATTGGGCACGCACTCGGCGAGCTCCTTGAGCATCCAGTCGAAATTGGCCCGTTGCTGGATCACTGACGATCTCCCTCGTCGACCTGCTGGTTGTACGCGTCGTCATGCGGCTTGGCCGAGGACTCCGGGTCCTGAGCGGCGTGCCCCACCGCGTCGGCCGCCTCGACCTGGCCCCCCTCGGGCTTCAGTCCGTTCATGAACGCCTCGACCCACAGACCGGGTTCGGGCTGCTCGGCCCCGCCGTGCTCCTGTTCCCCGGGCGGGGCGGAGCCGGGTGCCGGAGTCCCGTACGCCGCCGGGGCGGGCTCCGCCGCGGGGGGCGGCGTCGAGAGGTCCGGGTTGCGGGGCGTCACGATGATCTGGTCCTCGATGACCTTCGTGTCGTACTTCCTGCGCCGCTGCGGCAGGCCGTTGGCCCGCCATTCCGTGACCACGGGTACGTCGTCCTCCATGGCGGCGACGAGCGGGGCGGAGGGGCGCGGGCCGGTGACGGGGCGGGGTCCCGTGGTGGGGCGGCGCGTCTTCTTCAGTCGCGGCTCCTCCTTGACCGGCAGGCCCTTGTGGTCGACGCGGGGCACGGCGGAGGCGCCGATGCCGTGGGCGAGACCGGGGGCGTGCTGGGTGCTCATCATGTCGCGCGGCACGACGAGCACCGCGCGCACGCCGCCGTACGCGGACTGGCGCAGCGAGATCTGCATGTCGTACATGGCGCAGAGCCGGCCCACGATCGCGAGGCCGAGCCGCGGGTTCTCGCCGAGGTCGTTCAGGTCGTAGCCGGCCTTGGCCTTGTCCAGCATGCCCTCGGTCTTGCGGCGCTGCTCCTCGCTGAGGCTGACGCCGCCGTCCTCGATCTCGATGGCGACACCGGTCTGCACCTCGACCGCGGTGACGTGCACGCGGGTGGTCGGCGGCGAGTAGCGGGTCGCGTTGTCGAGGAGTTCGGCGCAGGCGTGGATGACGGGCTCGACGGAGACGCCCTTGATGGCCACGTCACAGATCGCGTGCAGGTCGATGCGCGGGTACTCGAGGATCCGCGACATGGCCCCGCGCAGCACGCTGTAGAGCTTGACCGGCTTGGGCCACTGCCGCCCGGGGCGGGCGCCGCCGAGGACGGTGACGGAGTCGGCGAGGCGGCCGATCAGGGCCGTGCCGTGGTCGACGCGCAGCAGGTCGTCGAAGACCTCCGGGTTGCGGCCGTGGTCCTCCTCCATCTCGCGGAGTTCCTCGGCCTGCTTGTGCACGATGGCCTGGACGCGACGGGCGACGGAGACGAAGGCGCGCTGCGCCGCGTCCCGCATCGTGATCTCCCGGTCGATCTGCTTGAGGGCCACGCTCATCAACTCGCGCTCGCCGGGCGTGACATCACGGAACTCGGGTTCGGCGTCGCAGGTGTTGCGGACGGCGTCGTAGGGCCGGTCGCCGGCGGACATCCGGTACAGGGCGTGCGGGAAGACCTCCTTGGCCACCCGCATCGTGCGGTGTTCCTGGGCGGCTATCCGGGCTTCCAACTCGGCTACGTGCCGGGCGTATTGGGCGCTCTGTGCCCTGTTGACGCGACCGCGGCGGACCGCCTCGGCCGAGACGGCGAGCACGAGGAGCACGCCGAGCGCGCCGCACAGGGCGACGGCCGGGCGGGCGGGCTCCGTGACCAGGGCGGCGGCTGCTCCGGTGGCGGCCGCCAAGACCATGGCGGGCAGCAACAGCACGCGCAGATAGGGGACTTCTCGGCCACCGGGAGGCGATTGAACACTCACCATGTATGCCCTCTGAACGGTCGGGTCTGGGAACGTCGGAGATTCAGGATGGGTCGGCACACTTGACGTACGCCGCATCACGGAACTTCGGCGCAGAAAAGAACAAGCGGCCGAATTCATCCCAACTCGGTGCGCTGTGAGCGAGCTTAGTCCCGCCGGATCATCGCCGTGTCATATTCAGCAAGGCCCTGAAATCGGCCCCGTGACAGGAATACACTCGCTCCATTTACACGCTCGGTCGTGATTCGCACACATGGAGCAATGACGTCCGCGCGCACGAACGCGCCCGAAAACGCGTCGGCGGGCCCACCTGGCATCCAGGTGGGCCCGCCGACGTATGTCCCGCTTCCGCTCCGGGGCCGCTACCCCACCGAGGAGTAGGCGACGACTCCCCTGCGCACGGCGTCCACGGCCTTGCGCGCGTTGCGCCCCACCGTGGAACCCTCCGTGGGTGCGGCCGCCGCGATCTGTCCCAGCACGTCGATGACCTGCTTGCACCAGCGCACGAAGTCGCCGGCCGGCATCTCCGCCTCCCGCAGCACCTCGTCGAGCCCCTTGCCGGAGGCCCACTGGTACGCGATCCAGGCGAAGCCGAGGTCGGGCTCGCGCTGGCCGACGCCCTCCGCCTGGTTGATCCGGAACTCCTCCTCCAGGGCGTCGAGCCGCCCCCAGATCCGCACCATCTCGCCGAGCGCCGCCTTGGCCTTGCCGGCCGGCAGCTTGGGCGCGAGCGCATCGTCCGAGACGCGCGCCTCGAAGACCAACGCCGAGACGCACGCCGCGAGTTCGGCCGGGTTGAGGTCTTCCCAGACGCCGTCCCGCAGGCACTCGCTGGCGAGCAGGTCCAGCTCGCCGTAGAGGCGGGCGAGCCGCTTGCCGTGCTCGGTCACCTCGTCGCCGCGCAGATAGTCCATCTCCGTGAGCAGCTTGACGATGCGGTCGAAGGTCCGCGCGATCGTGTTGGTGCGCCCCTCGATCCGGCGCTCCAGCTGCCCGGTGTCCCGCTTGAGCCGGTAGTAGCGCTCGGCCCAGCGCGCGTGGTCCTCGCGGTCGGAGCAGCCGTGGCACGGATGCGCCCGCAGCTCGGCCCGCAGCCGCGTGATCTCCCGGTCGTCGGCGGCCTGCGCGCGGCCCTTCTTCTTGTGCCGGTCCGGCACGATGTGGCCCGCCTTGGTGCGCAGCGCGGAGGCGAGGTCGCGCCGGGACTGCGGCGAGCGCGGGTTGAACGACTTCGGGATCCGCATCCGCTCCAGCGCCTCCACGGGCACCGGGAAGTCGATCGACGCGAGCCGCTTGACCTGCCGCTCAGCGGTCAGCACCAGCGGTCTCGGACCGTCGTGGTGCTCGAACCCGCGATGCCCGTTGGACCGGCCGGCCGGGATGCCCGGGTCGAGGACGAGCGCGAGGCCCGCGAACTTCCCGGTCGGCACATGGATGACGTCGCCGGGCTTGAGCTTCTCCAGCGCGGCCGCCGCCTGCGCGCGCCGCTGCGCCGCGCCCTGCTTGGCCAACTCGGTCTCGCGGTCCTTGAGTTCGCGCCGCAGCCGGGCGTACTCCTCGAAGTCGCCGAGGTGGCAGGTCATGGACTCCTTGTAGCCCTCGAGCCCCTCCTCGTTCTTCTGCACCTGCCGCGAGATGCCCACGACCGAGCGGTCCGCCTGGAACTGGGCGAAGGAGGTCTCGAGCAGCTCCCGGGAGCGGTGCCGGCCGAACTGCTCGACCAGGTTCACCGCCATGTTGTACGAGGGCCGGAAGCTCGACTTGAGCGGGTACGTGCGCGTGCCCGCGAGTCCCGCCAGGTACTCGGGGCTGAAGCCGCGCTGCCACAGCACCACGGCGTGACCCTCGACATCGATGCCACGGCGGCCTGCGCGGCCCGTGAGCTGTGTGTACTCGCCGGGCGTGATGTCCGCGTGCTGCTCGCCGTTCCACTTGACGAGCTTCTCCAGCACCACCGATCTGGCGGGCATGTTGATGCCGAGCGCCAGGGTCTCCGTCGCGAACACGGCCTTCACCAGGCCGCGCACGAACAGCTCCTCGACGACCTCCTTGAACGTCGGCAGCATGCCCGCGTGGTGCGCGGCGATGCCGCGCTCCAGGCCTTCGAGCCACTCGAAGTAGCCGAGGACGTGCAGATCCTCGTCGGGGATCGCCGCCGTGCGCTCCTCGACTATCGAACGGACCGTGGCCCGAGCGTCCTCGTCGTTGAGCCTGAGGCCCGCGTACAGGCACTGCTGGACGGCGGCCTCGCACGCGGCGCGGCTGAAGATGAACGTGATGGCGGGCAGCAGGCCCTCGGAGTCGAGCCGCTCGATGACCTCGGGGCGGCCCGGCGTCCAGATCCGGGAGCGCTGTCTGCGCTCCCGCTCCCGGTCGGCCTCGCGCATGTGCCGGCCGCGTCTGCGGTCCTGGTACGAGGGGCGGCTGGCCTCCATGCGCGCCATCCGCGTCAGGTCGGGGTTGACCGCCTTCTTGCTGCCCTCGCCCTCCTCGAAGAGGTCGTACATCCGGCGCCCGGCGAGCACGTGCTGGAACAGCGGGACGGGCCGGTGCTCGGAGACGATCACCTCGGTGTCGCCGCGCACGGTGTCGAGCCAGTCGCCGAACTCCTCGGCGTTCGACACCGTCGCCGACAGGGAGACGAGTGTCACGGACTCCTGGAGGTGAATGATCACCTCTTCCCAGACGGCGCCGCGGAAGCGGTCCGAGAGGTAGTGCACCTCGTCCATCACGACGTAGCCGAGCCCGAGGAGCGACTGCGAGCCCGCGTAGAGCATGTTGCGCAGCACTTCGGTGGTCATCACGACCACGGGCGCGTCGCTGTTCACACTGTTGTCGCCCGTGAGCAGGCCGACCTTGTCCGCGCCGTAGCGCTTCGAGAGGTCCTGGTACTTCTGGTTCGACAGGGCCTTGATGGGGGTCGTGTAGAAACACTTCTTGCCCTGCTGGAGGGCGAGGTGTACGGCGAACTCGCCGACGATCGTCTTGCCGGAGCCGGTGGGCGCCGCGACCAGGACGCCCTTGCCCGCCTCCAGCGCCTGGCACGCCTCGATCTGGAAGGGGTCGAGGCCGAAGTCGTACATCTCGCGGAAGTCCGCGAGCGCGGTGGCCTGCTCGGCGGCCCGCTGACGGGCTGCCGCATACCGCTCGGCCGGGGAGAGGTCCTCTGTCATCGTGCTTTCCAGCCTACCGACGACCACTGACATCGGACGATCATTATCCGGCAAGGCCCACGGCGGGGTCTCCGGCGAGGATCCGCACCGCCCCCGGCACGCACTGCGCGACCAGCGGCAACGCGCCGACCGGCTCCCCGTCCGCGTAGCCCGTGATGCCCTCGGCGGCCAGCTCGACACGCGCGGCCCGGTACACGCTCACCGCCGGGTGGTCGAGGTGGGTCCCCTTGTAGACACGCGGGAACACCTTCAGCAGGGTCGTACGGGAGCAGTCCCCGACCACGGTCACGTCGAAGAGTCCGTCGCCGGTGTCGGCGTCCGCGCAGATCCGCATGCCGCCCCCGTACGAGGTCCCGTTGCCGACGGCGATCAAGGTCGCGGGGACCTCGCGCACGCGGCCGTCGTCGAGGGTCAGCTTGAACGGCACCGCCGTGAAGGTGGCCAGTTCCAGGGCGATCGCCAGGTCGTACTTGAAGCGGCCGAGCGGGAGCCGCATCCGGTTGCCGCGGTCGTTGACGCGGGAGTCGAAGCCGGAGGCGAGCACGGTGCCGAACCAGTGGTCGCCGATCCTGCCGAGGTCGGTCTCGCGGATCAGCGAGCCCTTCAGTGCCTCGGCGACGAGTCGCCCGGCCGCTGCCGGGTCGCGGATCGGCAGCCCGAGGGTGCGGGCGAAGTCGTTGCCGGTGCCCACGGCGACGATCCCGAGCGGCGTGTCGGTCCCGGCGACCGCCTGGAGCGCGAGGTTCACGAGGCCGTCCCCGCCGACGGCCACCAGCGCCCCGGTACCCTCCGCCACCGCGGCACGCGCGCGTGCGAGGGCGTCACCGGCGTCCGTGCCGACGACGGTGCGCACCTGGAAGCCGGCGGCCCGCAAAGCAGAAGCGGCCGGCTGCGCAGCATGTGCGCCCCGGCCGCGTCCCGCGGTGGGATTGACGAAGAGGGTGATCTCACAGCTCACGGGCGGACACTAACAAGTGCCCCGCTCCGAACTGGAGTTACCTCAGGTCACATCGTCGTAACCGTTGACCCGGTCCGTTCGGGTCGCCACGTCCCCGCGCTCGGAGGTCGCCTGCTCCGGGAGCGCCCGGCTCGCCGGGACGGACTCGATCTCGCCGATGTCCTCGGGCGTCAGGTCGAGCTCGGATGCCTCGTCGTCATCGGGCCCCGCGGCCTCGCTGATCCGCCTGCGCCGGTCGTTGAGCAGCGAGAAGCACACCGCCGCGAAGTAGAGGACCCAGATGGGGCCCGCGAGCGCCAGCATGGTCAGCGGGTCGGTGCTCGGCGTCGCGACGGCGGCGAACACCGTGATGCCCATGATCATCGCGCGCCACCAGCCGAGCATCCGCTTGCCGGTGATCGCCCCGATCAGGTTGAGGAAGACGAGCAGCAGCGGCAGCTCGAAGGCGAGGCCGAAGACGAGCACCATGCGCAGCACGAGGTCGAGGAGGTCGTCGAGCGGCAGCAGGTTCTGGGCGTTGCCCGGAGTGAACTCGATGAGGACCTTCGCCGTCGTCGGCAGCACCGAGTAGGCGAAGTAGGCGCCGGCCACGAAGAGCGGCGCGCCCGTGCCCACGAACGCGTACGCGTACTTCTTCTCGTGCCGGTGCAGTCCGGGTGCCACGAAGCCCCAGAGCTGGAAGAGCCAGACGGGGGAGGCCGCCACGACACCGGCCATCAACGACACCTTCAGCGCCAGCGTGAAGGGGGTCAGCAGACCGTTGAGCGTGATCTGGGCGCAGGGCTTGTCCGACGTGGACCTGGCCAGCTCCGAGAACGACTGCTCGCAGCCGACCGAGTCGAGGATCGGCCGGGTGATCAGGTTGATGATGTCGTTGTAGAAGAACGCGGCGACGATCGTGATCGCGACGATGGCCAGGAGCGCCTTCGCGAGCCGGTTGCGGAGCTCACGCAGGTGCTCCGCGAGCGGCATCCGCCCCTCGGGATCCTTCTCCTGTTTGCGGGCAGACTTGAGCAACCCACGTCCTCATCTCGTGCGGCAGGCCGCCATGGCAGGGGCGGCCTTCGATCAGCTCTTGGTCGTCTGGTTCGTCTGCTCGTTCACGGGACGCGAGCTGTCCACGTCGCCGGGGGCCGCCTTGATGGTGCGCTGCGCCGGGGGCGTCGAGGCGTCCTGCGGCGGGTCCGAGGGGGCGGCCGACTTGTCGCCGCCCTCGCTCTTCATGGCCTTGGCCTCGCTCTTGAGGATGCGGGCGGACTTGCCCAGCGAACGCGCCATGTCGGGAAGCTTCTTCGCGCCGAACAGCAGAATGACCACTACGAGGATCAGGATGATCTCGGGTGCACCGAGCCTTCCGAACATATCCGTTTACCTTCTCACTGAGGCGGCAGGGGGCGGGGCTGCCGGTACCGATCGGACCTCGGACTGTTGTCCGACCACCGTGCTGGCAGCGATCGTATCCCGTGGGGGTAAACACGAAGCAATGCCCGTGCGTCCACCCAATTGCGGACCGCGCCTCACTACCGGACCGCCAAAGGGAGCGTACCCGCCGACCACGACCACAGGACAGGCCGCGGCGGTAAAGCGCTTTCCACGCTCCCGCCGATGGCGCCCACGGGCCGTCAGACCACGTCGCCGCCGGCCTTCGCGACCCCCACGGCGGCCTGCTCGAGATCCTCCGCCGCACGGTTGATCCGCTGCGTGGTGTCGGCCACTTGACGCCCGAGGCGCTGCGCCTCGACGAAGACCCGCACCGCGAGGACCGCCAGCACGGCGAGCCCCACGAAACCCACAGCAACCGCCAGCATCGCCCAGAACATGCGCCGAGCCTAGACGGTCTGATGGAGGCGCAGCGTACGCACCCCGCCACCGGTGAGGAGTTCGATGATGCGCTCGCCGGCGGGCTTGCGCACCGAGGTCTCGCACTCGGGGCAGGTGAACGAGTAGAACGTGGTGCGGCTGCTGCCCCCGATCGCCAACCGGATCGCCGAAGCGGCCAGTTCGAAGCGGGCACGGCAGTCGGGGCAGCCGGCCCTGAAGACGACGGGCGCCACAGTGGACGCCGTGGCGGGCATTTCGGCAATGTCAGTGAAACCGGCCACACCAGTCATGTCACACACCTCGTACCTTTTGTCCGTTCTGCACCGTACGTCGCGCCGCGTCGCCGGGGATCCGGGGGCTCGTCCAACTCCCTCACGCCACCCCGTCGTACGCCGCGAGCGCCTCGCGCGCCGCGTCCCGCGCGCTGGTCGCCAGCTCGGCGGGCGCCACGATGTGCCCGTCCCTGCCGAGCCGCAGCGCGAGCCTGCGCAGCGAGGACGGGTCCGGCGTGCGCAGCGTGATCCGCAGCCCGCCGTCCGGCAACTCCTCCGCGCTGTCGTGCGGGTAGTACTCGGCGACCCAGCGCCCGCCGGGGCCGACCTCGACGACCACCTCGGGATCCTCGGCCGCGGGCTGCACAAGCCCCTCGGACAGGTCCCGCAGCTCGACCTCCGGCGGCGCCGACGGCTCGTCCAGGACCTTGATCTCGGCGACCCGGTCGAGACGGAACGTCCGCCGCGCCTCCGAACGCCGGCACCACGCCTCTACGTAGGTGTGCCCCACGCTCACGAGCCGGATCGGGTCGATCTCCCGCTCGGTCACCTCGTCGCGGGCCGGCGAGTAGTAGCGGATCCACAGCCGGCGCCGCTCCGAGATCGCCCGGTCGACGTCCGCGAAGACGCCGCCCTCCGACTCGAAGGTGACGCTCAACCGCGCGCTGGCGCCGGCCACCTCACCGGCCGCGGCCTCCAGCTTCGCGGTCGCCCGCAGCAGCGCGAGCCGGTCGCTCTCGCGAAGGCCGGGCAGCGTCGCCACCGCGCGGGCGGCCACGAGCAGCGCGGTCGCCTCGTCGGCCGCGATCCGCAGCGGCTCCGCGACGTCGTCGGGGTTGTGCCACCAGATGCGGTCGCCGTCGGTGTCGATGTCCAGCAGATCACCGCCCCGGAAGCTCGTCCCGCACAGCGGCAGCACGTCCAGGTCGGAGATCAGCTCGTCCTCGGTGATGCCGAAGGCCCGCGCGACATCCTCCACGCGCGCGCCGGGGCGCTCACGCAGATACGTCACCAGGGACAACATCCGCCGGGTCTGGTCAATGGCGTTGGAAGCCATGCTTGTCCGTACTCCCCCTCAGCCCTTGGCCACGGCGCGCAGCCGGTCCACGACATCGGCCCGCAGTTCGGCGGGCTCCAGCACCACCACGTCGGGGCCGAACTCCACGAGCCAGGCGTCGAGCCCGTGCCCGTACGGGACCTCCACCTCGTCCCAGCCGTCACCGAGCTCGCGCACGGAGGCGGCCTTGGCGCGCAGCGGGTAGCCCGCGCCCGCCCGCAGCCTGATCAGCGCGGAGCGGTCGGCGGTCTCCCCCGCCCAGCTCGCGACGGTCTCCCGTACGGTCACCACGTCCGGTACCCGCACCGTGAACTGTCCGGCACGCGAGCGCACCTTGCCGGTGATCCGGGACAGCCGGAACACCCGCTCGGCCTGCCGGTCGCGGTCCCAGCCCGCGAGGTACCAGTGACCGCGCCAGCACTCCAGGGCCCACGGCTCGACGTGCCGCTGCTCGGGGCGGGCGGCCGTGGCCTTGCGGTAGTCGAAGACGACGGGGCGCCGGTCGCGGCAGGCCAGCATCAGCGGCTCGAAGGACGCCTCGTGCGCGGGGATACGGGGTTCGAGGGCGCCATGGCTCTCGTACGGGTCCACGTCCTCGGGCATTCCGGCGGCGCGCAGCTTCTGGAGCGCGCCGCTCGCCGCGCCCGCGAGCCGGGCCTGCTGCCACACCTTCGCGGCGAGCCCGAGGGCGGCGGCCTCCTCCGCGTCCAGCGTGACGGGCGGCAGCCGGTTGCTGTCGCGGCCGGCCAGATAGCCGACCTCGCCGTCCAGGTTCTCCACGGTCTCGATGACCAGGCCGAGTTCGCGCAGATCGTCCTTGTCGCGCTCGAACATCCGGTTGAAGGAATCGTCGCTGCCCGCTTCGAGGTAGGCCTCGATGGATCCGCGCAGCTCCCGCTTGCTCAGCGGGCGCCGCGTCCCGAGCAGACACAGCGCCAGATTCATCAGCCGCTCGGCCTTGGCAATCGCCATCGACGCCCTCTCCTCAGGTGACTCCCGACGGACGACCGTACCGCTCGGGCGTGTCCTGGCAAAAGCCGAAGGCCCATGCCAGACGGCATGGGCCTTCGGTTGACCGCTCACGGTCGGGTGTGACCGGACTCAGACACCCATCAGGTCACACACGAAGATCAGCGTCTCGCCGGGGGCGATGCGGCCGCCACCGGCGCCACGGTCGCCGTACGCGAGGTGCGCGGGGATGGTCAGCCGACGGCGGCCGCCGACCTTCATGCCCTGCACGCCCTTGTCCCAGCCCGCGATGACCTGACCGGCGCCGAGCTGGAACTCCAGCGGGTTGCCCCGGTTCCAGGAGGCGTCGAACTCCTCGCCGGTGGAGAAGGACACACCCACGTAGTGGACCTTCACGAAGTCGCCGGCCTTCGCCTCGGCCCCGTCGCCCTCCCAGATCTCCTCGATCTGGAGGTCCGTCGGTGCGTCACCGATCGGGAAGTCGACCTCGGGCTTGTCGATGTTCACGTGAAGCGCTCCTGCTTGTTGACTGCTCTGCAACCGGGACAGTCTGCCATCTTCCCCGGCGCGGTGCGCGACGGCTCAGTGCGCGGCGAGGATGTCCACCGTGAAGACCAGCGTCGAGTTGGCCGGCAGCGTCTTGCCCTGGGCCTTCTTGCCGTACGCCTGCTCCGGCGGGATCACCAGGAGCACCCGGTCACCGACGTGCTTGCCGACGAGACCCTGGTCCCAGCCCTTGATGACCTGACCGCCGCCGATCGGCGTCGTGAACGGCTGGCCGCTCTTCCAGGACGAGTCGAACAGTTCGGCCTTCTTCTTGCCCTCGTTGATCTTCCAGGCGGCACCGCTGTACTGCATGGTGACCGTCTGGCCCTTCTTGACCTCGTCACCCTTGCCCTGGATCAGGACCTTGTCGACCAGGTCCTTCGGCGGGTCGCTCTTCGGGATCGAGATCGTCGCCGGCTCCTCCTTGTCGGCCTGGATCTGCGGCAGGTCCGAGGGGATCGAGGCCTGCTTGCCCTCGGCCTTCTTCGGGATCACCTTGCCGACGTCCAGGGCGAAGACGAGCGTGTCCGAGCCCTTGATGCCCACCTGCTGGTTGCCCTGGCTGCCGAAGCCCGCGGCCGGCGGCGCCACGACGAGGACCCGGCTGCCCTCCTTCTGCCCGAGCACGGCCTGCGAGAACGCCGGAAGCTGACCCTCGGCACCGGCGGTCACCATCTGGTCACCACCGCCCTGCGAGCCGTACGTGGAACCGAGGTCCTTGCCGCCCTTCCAGACCTTGCCGGTGAAGTTCATCGACACCAGGTCGTTCTTCTTCACCGCCGGGCCGTCGCCCTGGGACAGCGTGTGCACGACGAACTTGTCGCTCGGGTCGCCCTTCGGCAGCGAGATCTTCGCCTGCTTGCCGTACGCCCCCGACACCTTCGGCATCGGGTCGGCCTTGTCGACCGCCTTCGGTACCGCGGCCGCCTTCGGCGAGGACGAGTCGGCCTTGTCCGCCGAATCCTTCTTGCCGTCGTCGCTGCCGCAAGCCGTCGCGGTCAGCGCCAGTGCCGGCACGATCAGTAGTGCTGCAAGTCGGCGTCGCACAGTGGTCCTCAAGTCGCTCGAATAGGGTCCGGCCACTCTAGGCCCTCCCCCTGTCAATCCAAGTCATTCCAAGGGGACGGCCAGGGGCCTCGTACGAATGATTCGTACGAGGCCCCTGGCCGGATTGCTCAGCGTGTGCGCCCACATACCGGCGATCACATACCGGCGATCAACTTCTCCACCCGGTCGTCCACACTGCGGAACGGGTCCTTGCACAGCACCGTGCGCTGCGCCTGATCGTTCAGTTTCAGATGCACCCAGTCGACCGTGAAGTCACGGCGCTGCTCCTGGGCCCGGCGAATGAAGTCACCGCGCAACCGCGCGCGCGTGGTCTGCGGCGGCACCGACTTGCCCTCGAAGATCTTCAGATCGTTGCAGATCCGCTTGGCCTGGCCCTTCTTCTCCAGGAGGTAGTAGAGACCGCGCTGCCGGTGGATGTCGTGATACGCGAGGTCTATCTGCGCGACCCTCGGGTGCGACATCGTCATGTTGTGCTTCGCGCGGTAACGCTCGATGAGCTTGTACTTCATGACCCAGTCGATCTCGGTGCCGACCCGGTCCAGGTCCTCGCTCTCGATGGCGTCGAGCGTGCGGCCCCACAGCTCCAGGACCTGCTCCACGGTGCCGCTGCGGATACCCCTGCGCTCGCAGAAGTCCACGGCCTTCTCGTAGTACTCGCGCTGCACCTCGAGGGCCGAGGCCTCCCGGCCACTGGCGAGCCGCACCTTGCGCCGGCCCGTGATGTCGTGACTCACCTCGCGGATCGCCCGGATCGGGTTCTCCAGGGTGAGGTCGCGCATCACCGTGCCCGCCTCGATCATGCGCAGGACGAGGTCGGTGGCACCGACCTTCAACAGCATCGTCGTCTCCGACATGTTCGAGTCACCGACGATGACGTGCAGCCGACGGTAGCGCTCGGCGTCCGCGTGCGGTTCGTCCCTGGTGTTGATGATCGGCCGGGAACGCGTCGTCGCGGAACTGACGCCCTCCCAGATGTGCTCGGCGCGCTGGCTCACGCAGTACACGGCACCGCGCGGAGTCTGAAGCACCTTGCCCGCACCGCACAGCAACTGCCTTGTGACCAGGAAGGGGATGAGAATGTCCGCGAGCCGCGAGAACTCCCCGTGCCGCGCCACCAAGTAGTTCTCATGGCAGCCGTAGGAGTTACCCGCCGAGTCGGTGTTGTTCTTGAACAGGTATACGTCGCCCGCGATTCCCTCCTCGTGCAGGCGGCGTTCTGCGTCGACGAGCAGGCCTTCCAGAATGCGCTCGCCCGCCTTGTCGTGCGTGACCAACTCGGTCACGTTGTCACATTCGGGAGTTGCGTATTCCGGATGTGACCCGACGTCAAGGTAAAGGCGGGCGCCGTTCCGCAGAAAGACATTGCTGCTGCGGCCCCATGACACGACACGGCGGAAGAGGTACCGCGCCACCTCGTCAGGAGACAGGCGGCGCTGTCCCCTGAACGTACACGTGACGCCGTACTCGTTCTCCAGCCCGAAAATGCGGCGGTCCATGACTGAACATTACGCCCGATCCCCCGAGCTGAAACGGGGTTCGACGGCACGGTTTGGATCATTTTCCGACGAGCGCGCGACACGCCCGGACGTGCGCGGCTCCCCGAGGACCCGAGCCGTTGAAAGCAGCACGACCAGTGCAAGCGCGCCAGTGACGGCCGGAACGGCGAACCCCCACCGCGTACCGGCCCACTCGACGACCGGACCCGCCACCGCCGTTCCCACACTGGAGCCGACCATGAACGTCGTCACGAGCCAGGAGAACGCCTCCGTCACCGTGCCGCGCGGCGCATGCCGGTCCACGACGATGAACGCACACGCGATGCACGGCGCCAGGAACACCCCCGCCACCACCATCAGGGCCACCATCGCGACCGGCCCCGGCATCAGCACCAACGGCACGTAGAACAACGCGAGCAGCGCCACCAGCCACCGAAGTCGCCGCTCCGCGGCGCCACTCCACTGACGCGCCCCGTAGACGCTGCCGCCCACCAGAGCGCCCAGCCCGATCGCCGCCATCAGCCAGCCGTACACCGCGTCGCCGCCCCGCCCCTCCGCGTACGACATCGCCGCCACGGTGATCGAACCGAGCGCCGTCCCGATGAACAGGAAGGCGACGAGCAGGACCAGCAGCCCCGGCGAACGCAGCGCCCCCAGCCAGTGCGCCTCGCGGGGCGCCGAACGCCACGCGCGCGAAGGCTTCGACAGCACCACGGAGAGCGCGCCAAGCACACCGACCACATTGAGCACCACGAGCGCGGCCTGCGCCGACCACAGCGACACGCACAGCGTCACCAGCAACGGCCCCACCGTGAACATGACTTCCTGCGCGATCGCGTCCATCGCGTACGCCGTGTGCACCTGCTCCTCGCGCGGCAGCACACTCGGCCACAGCGCGCGCAGACCGCCCTCGAGCGGCGGTGTGAACAGCCCCGCCAGGGCCATCGCCGCGTACGCCAACGGCAGCGATTCCGTCCCGACGAACGCGAAGACCGTCATGGCGAGCCCCGACAGGACCGCCGCCGGCAACTGCACCCTCGGCTGGCCCCGCAGATCGACGAGACGGCCGAGGAGCGGCTGCCCGATCGCGTTCGCCACCCCGTACACCGCCGCGAGCGCGCCCGCCAGGCTGTACGTGCCGCCCTCCGCCCGGATGAACAGCACGACGGCGATCGGGGCCGTCGCGTTCGGCAGCCTGCCCACCAGCGTCCCCGTGAGCAGCCGCATCGCATGCCGCGCCCTGAGGATCTCCGCATAGCCCGCGGCCATCGCCCCGCCCCCGCCCTGAAGTTTTACGTATAACGTCCGGGGGTTATACGTACCACGTGCCCGACCGGCAGAGCCACCCGATAACGTCGAACACCCTGGAACGACACCCACGGAGGCACCAGTGACCAGCGGCCCGGACGGCACCACGACCGCCCGCCCCACCAGCAGGGACGTCGCCCGCGCCGCCGGCGTCTCGCAGGCCGCCGTCTCCCTCGTCATGGGCGGCAAATGGCGCGGCCGGGTCTCCGAACCCACCGCCGAACGCGTACGCGCCGCAGCCGACCACCTCGGCTACCGGCCCAACCTCGCCGCCCGCAACCTCCGCACCGGCCGCACCCGCACCGCCCTCCTCGTCGTCCCCGCACTCACCAACGAGTTCTTCGCCGGCGTCTACACGGGCGCCGCCCGCATCGCGGCACAACACGACTTCGGCGTCGTCCTCTACCCCTCACCCGAGGGGATCGGCCCGGCCCGCGACCCCTTCCCCTCCGCCCGCGCCGCCCTCGACGGCATCCTCGCCTCCTCCATGGCCGCCGACGCCCTCACCGACCTGCGCGGCGCCGGCACCCCCGCCATCCCCCTCGTCATGCTCGACAGCGACCCCACGGGCAGCCCCGGCGCGACCACCGTCAATCTCGACCTCGCCGACGGCATCCGGCAGATCACCGACCACCTGCTGGAATTCGGCCACAGGAACTTCCTCCACCTCGCCTCCGCCGTCGAATCCTGGACCTTCGACGTCCGCGCCCGCGAACTCGCCCACCGCACGGCGCAATTGCCCGGCACCACCGTGCGCACCGTGCGCTCCGCCCTCACCGTCGAGGACGCCGTCATCGCCACCGAAACGGCGCTGCGCACCTCCGGCATCACCGAACCCACCGCCATCGTCTGCGACGACGACAAACTCGCCGCCGGCGCCTACAAGGCCGCCCGCCGCATGGGCCTGCGCATCCCCGACAACCTCTCCATCACCGGCTTCGACGACCTCTCCCTCGCCACCGCCATCGAGCCCGAACTCACCACCGTGCGCCTGCCCGCCGAGGAGGTCGGCGCCCACGGCATGCGCGCACTCCTCGCCGTGCTCGACGGCCACGGAGCCGAAACCACCCCGCTCCCCGTCGAACTGATCGTGCGCGGCTCCACGGGACCCGCCGCACCCCGCCCCTGACACACGTGTGCCCCGACCGGTTCACCGACCGGCCGGGGCACACGACACGCTACGAGCTACACGCCGTCGACTACTTGTCCTCGACTACTTGTCCTCGGAAGGACCCTCGTCGTCGGACACCGCCTCCGACTCGGCCTCCGTCGTCGCGGCAGCCCCCTCGGCCGTGAGCAGATTCGACAACTGCCGACCCACGATCCGCTTGAACTTCCGCTGCTGCGGCCGCGTACGGTCCAGGACCGCCACCTCCAGGCGCTCCGCGGGAATCTCCCGCTCGCCCCCATTGGTGTCCCGCGACAGCGCCGTCACCGCCAGCTTCAACGCCTGCGACAGCGTCATGCCGTCACGGTGCTGCTGATCCAGATAGTTGCTGATCTGCTCCGCACTGCCACCGACCGCCACCGAGCCGTGCTCGTCGACGATCGAACCGTCGTGCGGAAGGCGGTAGATCTGGTCGCCGTCGGCCGACTGCCCGACCTCCGCGACCACCAGCTCCACCTCGTACGGCTTCTCCCCCGCGCTGGAGAAGATCGTGCCCAGCGTCTGCGCGTACACATTCGCCAGACCACGAGCCGTCACATCGTCACGGTCGTACGTGTAACCCCGCAGATCCGCGTAGCGCACGCCACCGATCCGAAGGTTCTCGTACTCGTTGTACTTACCGGCGGCCGCGAAGCCGATCCGGTCATAGATCTCGCTGAACTTGTGCAGAGCACGGGACGGGTTCTCGCCGACGAACACGATGCCATCGGCGTACTGCAGCACGACAAGGCTGCGACCGCGAGCAATGCCCTTGCGCGCGTACTCCGCGCGGTCGGCCATCGCCTGCTGGGGTGAGACATAGAACGGCGTCGACACCGGCTATCCGTCCCTTTCTGTCAGTGGCTCGATGAGTAGGCAACCAAGGAGACTCGGACCGCTAGAGCAGAGCGGCCCGCGGACCGTCCGGCTCCTCCATGCGGCGCTCCAGGATCGCGCGGGCGATCCCCGACGACTCGTCGTCCGACAGCCGCCGGAACCCGTCCTCGGTGATCACCGTGACGATCGGGAAGATCCGCCGCGCCATGTCGGGACCACCCGTCGCCGAGTCGTCATCGGCCGCGTCGTACAACGCCTGCACGACCAGCATCGTCGCCTGCTCCTCCGTCAGATCCTCGCGGTAGAGCTTCTTCATCGCCCCACGCGCGAACACCGAACCGGAACCCGTCGCGGCAAAGCCGTGCTCCTCGCTGCGGCCACCCGTGACGTCGTACGAGAAGATCCGACCCCTCTCACGATCCACGTCGTAACCCGCGAACAGCGGCACCACGGCCAGCCCCTGCATGGCCATCCCGAGGTTCGACCGGATCATGGTCGACAACCGGTTCGCCTTGCCCTCCAGCGACAGCTGCGCACCCTCGACCTTCTCGAAGTGCTCCAGCTCCAACTGGAAGAGCTTCACCATCTCGACGGCCAGACCGGCGGTGCCGGCGATGCCCACGGCCGAGTACTCGTCCGCCGGAAAGACCTTCTCGATGTCGCGCTGCGCGATCACATTCCCCATCGTGGCCCGCCGGTCACCGGCGAGCACGACGCCGCCGGGGAAGGTGATGGACACGATGGTCGTGCCGTGGGGGGCCTCGATGACGCCCTGCGTCGGCGGCAACTGCCGGTTGCCCGGCAGGATTTCGGGCTGATGCTCGGACAGGAAGTCCATGAACGAGGACGATCCAGGCGTCAGGAAGGCAGCCGGTAGACGCCCGGTGCTACGAGGGTTGGCTTCCACGCGTTTCCTTCCAAGTAGGCTGCGGCCCGACGGACGGTGTCGGGATCGTCTCCCAACAAGCCGATGGCCGAATTGCAGTTGAAGCACAGTACGCCACGGACCCTACCCATCTCGTGGCAGTGATCCACATGTAGTTCCGGTACGCGCGGGCGCAGGACCTGCGAGGCCCTGCGGCCCGTCGCGATCACCCGAGTGGCGCGAGCACGGCGCACGCGACGCCGTTCACATACGTGGACTACTCTCCACCCTTTTGAACGAAGGACCTCACGAAGTCCTCCGCGTTCTCCTCCAGGACGTCGTCGATTTCGTCCAGGACGGAATCGACGTCATCGCTCAGCTTCTCCTGGCGCTCCTTGAGGTCCTCGGTCGACTGCTCGTCGACCTGCTGCTCCTCGACCTCCTCGGTGGAGCGCGTCGCCTTCTGCTGTCCGCCGCCGGTGTCCTTGGTTGCCATGTCCAGCTCACCCCGCTCGGTTCGACATCCACGCCGTGGACGACGTGGTTCGCTCAGGTCGTTCGTGATCAGAACCCTACGCGTCGGCTCTGACATCGGCCCCGCACTTTGTGCAACGTGCGGGGCCCACCTCTGTGATTCCCCTGCCGCCGGCTTTTCAGCCCCGGATCGGTGATTGATCATCGGCGGATCGGGGCGCCCCTTACTGCCCGGACAACACCCTGACCAGGTCCTCGGCCGTGCGGCACCGGTCCAGGAGCTCCTTCACGTGGTTACGCGTTCCGCGGAGGGGTTCCAGGGTTGGGACGCGCTGGAGCGAGTCCCGGCCGGGCAGGTCGAAGATGACCGAGTCCCAGGAGGCCGCCGCGACGTCGTCCGCGTACTGCTCCAGGCAGCGTCCGCGGAAGTACGCGCGGGTGTCCTCAGGCGGCTTCGTACGGGCGTTCTCGACCTCTGTCTCGTCCAGGAGGCGCTTCATCTTGCCGCGCGCCTCCAGGCGGTTGTAGAGGCCCTTCTCGGCCCGTACGTCGGCGTACTGGAGGTCGAGGAGGTGGAGCTTCGCGGCGTCCCATTCGAGGTTGTCGCGGCGCCGGTAGCCCTCCATGAGTTCGCGCTTGGTGACCCAGTCGAGTTCGCCGGAGAGGCCCATCGGGTCCGTCTCCAGGCGTCCCAGTACGTCCTCCCAGCGGCTCAGGACGTCCTTGGTCTGGTCGTCCGCGTCGGCGCCGAAGCGCTCCTCCACGTACTTCCTGGCGAGTTCGAAGTACTCCATCTGGAGTTGCACCGCGGTGAGCGTGCGGCCGCTGCGGAGCGTGATCAGGTGTTGCAGGGACGGGTCGTGCGAGACCTGGTGGAGGGTGCGGACGGGCTGGTCCACGGCCAGGTCGACGGCGATGAAGCCGTCTTCGATCATGGACAGAACGAGTGACGTGGTGCCGAGCTTGAGGTAGGTCGAGATCTCGGAGAGGTTGGCGTCGCCGATGATCACGTGCAGGCGGCGGTACTTCTCCGCGTCGGCGTGCGGCTCGTCGCGCGTGTTGATGATGGGCCGCTTGAGGGTCGTCTCGAGGCCCACCTCGACCTCGAAGTAGTCGGCGCGCTGGCTGAGCTGGAAGCCGTGCTCGTGGCCGTCCTGGCCGATGCCGACGCGGCCGGCCCCCGTGACGACCTGGCGTGAGACGAAGAACGGGGTCAGATGGCGCACGATGTCCGAGAAGGGGGTCTCCCGCTTCATCAGGTAGTTCTCGTGCGTCCCGTAGGAGGCGCCCTTGTTGTCGGTGTTGTTCTTGTAGAGGTGGATGGGCTGGGCGCCGGGCAGCTGGGCCGCCCGGTCCGCGGCCTCGGCCATGATGCGTTCGCCGGCCTTGTCCCAGAGCACGGCGTCGCGGGGGTTGGTGACCTCCGGGGCGCTGTACTCGGGGTGTGCGTGGTCTACGTAGAGGCGCGCTCCGTTGGTGAGGATGACGTTGGCCAGGCCGATGTCCTCGTCGGTGAGCTGGCTGGAGTCGGCGGCCTCGCGTGCGAGGTCGAAGCCTCGGGCGTCGCGCAGCGGGTTCTCTTCCTCGAAGTCCCAGCGGGCCCTGCGGGCCCGGTGCATCGCCGCGGCGTAGGCATTGACGATCTGGGACGAGGTGAGCATGGCATTGGCGTTGGGGTGGCCGGGGACGGAGATCCCGTATTCCGTCTCGATGCCCATTACTCGCCGTACGGTCATGCGGCCCTCCTTGCCCGGCAGCGCCCTCGGTCGGGGGCGCCGCTCAAGTACCGCTCATTCTCCGGTGCGTGTGCGGTGCCCGTCCCCGCACTGCGCGACTCGGCGGCATGGAAGAGCCTAGAACGCCTTTGCGCTGGTGGGGAGATCATTTGCGTCATTGGATTCGCTCCGGCTTCGAGCGGTGGGTGGCGTGGTCGGTTCCTGTGGTGTGCCACGGAGTGCTGCCGCAAAACAGTCGGCTGCGGGTACCCGGTTCGGGCACCCGCAGCCACCCTGTCTTTTACAGGTACTGACCGGTGTTCGCCACCGTGTCGATGGAGCGTCCGGTGTCCGCGCCCTGCTTTCCGGTGACGAGCGTGCGGATGTAGACGATCCGCTCGCCCTTCTTGCCGGAGATTCGGGCCCAGTCGTCCGGGTTGGTGGTGTTGGGCAGGTCCTCGTTCTCCTTGAACTCGTCGATGCAAGCCTGGAGGAGGTGCGAGACCCGAAGGCCCTTCTGGTTCTGTTCGAGGAAGGCCTTGATGGCCATCTTCTTGGCGCGACCGACGATGTTTTCGATCATTGCGCCGGAGTTGAAGTCCTTGAAGTAGAGGACTTCCTTGTCGCCGTTTGCGTACGTCACCTCGAGGAAGCGGTTTTCCTCGGATTCGGCGTACATCTGCTCCACGGCCGTCTGGATCATGGCGTGGACGGTGGCGGCCCGGTCGCTGCTGTGCTCGTCGAGGTCGTCGAGGTGCAGCGGCAGGCGTTCGGTGAGGTACTTGCCGAAGATGTCCTTGGCGGCTTCGGCGTCCGGGCGCTCGATCTTGATCTTCACATCGAGTCGTCCGGGCCGCAGGATGGCCGGGTCGATCATGTCCTCGCGGTTGGAGGCACCGATCACGACCACGTTCTGCAGGCCTTCAACGCCGTCGATCTCGGCGAGCAGCTGCGGGACGATGGTGTTCTCCACGTCCGAGCTGACGCCGGAGCCACGGGTGCGGAAGAGGGATTCCATCTCGTCGAAGAAGACGATGACGGGGGTGCCCTCGCTGGCCTTCTCCCTTGCACGCTGGAAGACGAGGCGGATCTGCCGCTCGGTCTCACCGACGTACTTGTTGAGGAGCTCGGGGCCCTTGATGTTGAGGAAGTAGCTCTTGCCCTGGGCCACGCCGGTCACTTCTGCGACCTTCTTGGCCAGGGAGTTGGCTACCGCCTTGGCGATCAGGGTCTTACCGCATCCGGGGGGCCCGTACAGCAGGACGCCCTTGGGCGGCCGCAGTTCGTGCTCCCGGTAGAGGTCCGGGTAGAGGTAGGGGAGCTCGACGGCGTCGCGGATCAGTTCGATCTGGTTGCCCAGGCCGCCGATCTGCTCGTAGCCGATGTCCGGGACCTCTTCGAGGACCAGTTCCTCTACTTCGCTCTTCGGTACGACTTCGTAGACATAGCCGGAACGGGGTTCGAGAAGAAGGGCGTCGCCGGGGCGGATGGTGACGTCAAGCAGCGGCTCGGCGAGCCGTACCACCCGTTCCTCGTCGGTGTGCCCGACCACGAGGGCTCGATCGCCGTCCTCAAGGATTTCCTTGAGGGTGACGATGTCGCCGACGCTCTCGAACTCCATGGCCTCGACCACGTTGAGCGCTTCGTTGAGCATGAGTTCCTGGCCGCGCCGGAGCTCTTCGAGTTCGACGCTTGGGCTCACGTTCACGCGGAGTTTGCGGCCGCCGGTGAAGATGTCGGCGGTGCCGACCTCGTTCGCCGAGAGGAAGACTCCGAAGCCTGCCGGTGGTTGTGCGAGCCGGTCGACTTCTTCCTTGAGGGCCACGATTTGGTCGCGGGCCTCACGGAGTGTGTTGGCGAGCCGCTCGTTCTGGGCGGACACGCCGGCCAGGTTGGTCTGAAGTTCGACGATCCGCTCTTCGAGAATCCTCGTGTGCCGCGGAGAGTCGGCGAGCTTGCGCCGCAGGACGGCGATTTCCTGCTCGAGATAGGCAACCTGCCCGGCAGGGTCTTCGGACCCTCGTCCCGGGCGGATGCCGCGGTTGATGTCGTCGTCGTGGGCTGCCACGGTCCTCACCTCCTCCAAGGGGAGCTGGACGCTTCCAGACCCTACCTGGGCGGGTGTCGATTGAAACCCCTAGATCAAAAAGACGATGGGGTGTGTCCGATCTTCACCCTTGCGCTCTCCCTCACGCCAGTGGAATACCCACCCAACAACATCGGAAAGCGGCCGGTTGTAGGGTCGAAGTGTTCAACACCCGTCAGGCTCGGCCCGACTTGCTCCTCTGAAGGAGGTTTTCGGGGGCCGCGACGCAGGAAACGGCAGGAGACATGAGCGTGCGGCAAGAGGCCGGATCCGGTACCGACAGCCACATTCCGCTGGAGGTGTGGATCGACCAGGATCTGTGCACGGGCGACGGGATCTGCGCGCAGTACGCCCCCGAGGTGTTCGAGCTGGACATCGACGGTCTGGCGTATGTGAAGAGCGCGGACGACGAGCTGTTGCAGGACGTGGGCGCGGCAACGCCCGTGCCGCTTCCGCTTCTCACGGATGTAGTGGCGTCGGCGAAGGAGTGCCCGGGCGACTGCATTCATGTGCGGCGGGTTTCGGACAGGGTCGAGGTGCACGGGCCGGACGCGGAGTGAACGCGGGGTAGCCCGAAGTGTACGAAAGGGCCCCGTTCGCCGGTTTTCCGGCGGACGGGGCCCGTTGCGTGCGGTGTCAGGCGGCGCGGGCCTCGGAGGGGGTGGAGCGGACGAACGCCCCGTCCTTCCACTGCCACTTGGCCTTCTCGTGGACGTCCGGGCGGTAGCGGGGCACGGAGTCGGAGGAGTAGCCGTCCAGGTCGGCGAGGACGGAGCCGTCCTGTATGGCGAGGGTGGTCGTCGAGTAGTTGTCCTTGGGCGTGACGAGCGTGGCGACGACGCGCGGCTTGGCGCCGGCGGGCTGGGTGAGGACGTAGATGCCGCTGGGCGGCGTGCCGACGCCGGCGTCGCAGCGGACGACGGCGACCGTCTCGGGACGGCCGTCGCCGTCGAGGTCGCCGGCCGCTTGGCGGACGACCTTGGTCTTGACGGGGCCGCAGTCGAGCGGGAAGTGGACGGCGGCGGGGTCGGGCGCGGCGACGGCCGCGGGTCTGTCCCGGGGGGCCTTGTGCTCGGCCTGGGCCGCGGTGGCGGAGTCCGGCTTGAGGAAGCCGGAGACCGCGACGACCGCGGCGAGGGCTGTCGCGGTGGCCAGCCAGTGGATGGGTCGTGTGGTGGTGTGCGCCAGTTCCGGGACGGCGGATTGCTGCACGAGGAGCGTCTCCTGTGAGGGCTGTGCCGGTGGGGGTGGCCAGCATCGTGCCATACGTCACAGTGCGCGGGAACGGCGGGGTCCGTTCTTTCTCAGGTGATATCTGGTCCTGGTGCTGCCGCTTCGCCAACGAACGGACGCCGCCGCGGAGTTCCCGTTGGTGCGGGGAACTCCGCGGCGGCGCTGTCGTGTTGTGCGGTCGTACGTTCTTCGGTGGCGCGGCCTCGGTGGCTCAGCGGCCTCGGTTGCCGCCGTCGGCGTTGGGGCCGTCGTAGTCCTCGCCGTAGGCGCCCTTGGCGGGGCGGCGGCGGCGCATGGGCGGCTCGACGCCGTCCGCGAGGCGGCGGGCGGTGAGCAGGAAGCCGGTGTGGCCGATCATCCGGTGGTCGGGGCGGACGGCGAGGCCCTCCACGTGCCAGTTGCGGATCATCGACTCCCAGGAGGTCGGCTCGTTGAAGCAGCCGATCTCGCGGATGGACTCGACGGTGCGGGCGAGCTGCGTGGTGGTGGCCACGTAGCAGCACAGGATGCCGCCGGGGACGAGCGCCTTCTTGACGACGTCCAGGCACTCCCAGGGGGCCAGCATGTCGAGGATGACGCGGTCGACGTCACCGTCGGACAGGTTGTCCTGGAGGTCGCCGACGGTGAGCTGCCAGGCGGGGTGCGGTCCGCCGAAGTAGCGCTCGACGTTGCCCTTGGCGATCTCGGCGAAGTCCTCGCGGCGCTCGTAGGAGTGCAGCATGCCCTGGTCGCCGATGGCGCGCAGCAGGAAGCTGCTGAGGGAGCCGGAGCCCACGCCCGCTTCCACGACGCGGGCGCCGGGGAAGATGTCGGCGAAGGCGAGGATCTGCCCCGCGTCCTTGGGGTAGACCACGGCGGCGCCGCGGGGCATGGACAGGACGTAGTCGGGGAGCAGGGGGCGCAGCGCGAGGTAGGCGACGTTTCCGGTGGTACGGACAACGCTGCCCTCGGGTGCGCCGATCAGCTCGTCGTGCGGGAAGGAACCCTTGTGGGTGTGGAAGTTCTTTCCCTCTTCGAGCGTGAACGTGTAGTGGCGGCCCTTGGGGTCGGTCAGCTGAACCTGGTCCCCGACCGTGAAGGGCCCGCGCCTGCGGGCGGCACCGGTCGGTTCGGACATGTGAACAGCCTACCGGGCCCGGCGGGGGACGCCGACCATCGCTCGGCGAAACCCGATGGGGTGTACTCGGCGTCGGCCCGTACCGCCCGGTCCGTCGACAGCGGATCGTGATGCCGAGAGCCGTCGTACCTATTGCCGTCGGCTGTGTCCGTCAGCCGAGGGCAGGATGCCGTGCCGCGGCGACGCGACGCGCACGGGCGGCCACTGTGATGCACGGCCGGGCACGCGTTCAGGACGGGCGGGCCATGGCCTTTACGAAGGCGCGTTCGACGTCGGCTGCGGAGAGGACTCCGTAGATGGCGCCGTTCTCCTCGACGACGAGGTATTCGGTGGCGGGGGTTTCGCGGAGGGTGTCGAGGAGTTCCTCGCCGGCGAGTTCGGCGGAGACGCGCATGCCGTCGGTGAGGTCCTGGGCGAGGCCGCTGACGGGGACCCAGGGGCGGCGGTGTTCGGGGATGCCGACGATGGCGGCCTCGCGGACGAGGGAGTGCGGGTCGCCGTCGGCGTCGACGACGACGAGGGCGCGGGCGCCGGCCTCGTTGGCGCGGCGGAGCGCCTCGGAGAGCGGGGTCTCGGATTCGACGGGGACGGCGCGCCGGGTGAGGGTGCGGGCACGCAGGTCGGGGAGGTGTTCGCGCAGTCGTGCCATGCGCAGGCTGTTGCCGGCGCCGGTCCAGATGATGGCGGCGAGGATGGCGGCGAGCAGCGCGTCCATGAGGGTGTTCATGCCGCCGGCCTCCTCGGCGCCTTCACCGAGGGCGCCGGACTGCGTGAGCAGCGGCAGGCCGATGAGGACGGTGACGGCGAGGGCGCGGCCGACCCAGGCGGCGGCGACGGTGCCGCTCATGGGCTTGCCGGTGAGCTTCCAGACGACGGCGCGGAGCATGCGGCCGCCGTCGAGCGGGAGGCCGGGCAGCAGGTTGAACGCGGCGACGATCAGGTTGGAGATCATCAGGCCGGCGAGGAGCACGCCGGGGACGGTGCCGGGTTCGACGGCGCGCATCGCCGCGTAGAAGACGCCGGAGAGGACGAGGGAGAGCAGCGGGCCCACGAAGGCGAGCATGAATTCGCGGCCGGGGGTCTCGGACTCCTTCTCGATCTCGGAGACGCCGCCGAAGAACTGCAACTGGATGCGGCGCACCGGGAGCTTGTAGCGCAGCGCCACGACGGTGTGGGCGAGTTCGTGGATGAGTACGGAGGCGTAGAAGGCGACGGCGAAGAAGAGGGAGACGAGGTAGCGGGCGGCGCCGAGCTCGGGCAGGACGCGGTCGAGCTGGCCGCCGAAGACCCAGGTGATGAGCGCGGCGACGAGGAACCAGCTGGGGGCGACGTACACGGGGACGCCGAAGGGGCGGCCCATGAGCAGTCCGCCGCGCGGTTCGGGTCGTTTGGTGGGGCCCTTGATGGCGCCCTTGCGCTTGCCCGAGGTGGCGGTGGCGCGCTCGGGGTGGCGGTCGTAGGGGTGCGCGGGTGGCGCGTCCTGCGGCGGGGTGGCCGGGTCCGCGGGCGGGTCGGCCGGTTGCGTACCGGGCCGCTCCTCCCGCGCCGCGTGCTCCGGCTCCTCGGTGGCCGCGCGCGGCGGCTCCGAGCCGGTTCCGCGCTCCTGCGGCGTTTCCGGCTCGCCCGGCTCCTGGGCCTCACTGGTTGCGCGGGCTTCGGTCGCGTCCGGCTCGACCGCGGCCGGCGGCCCGGGTGGCGTCGCCTCGCCGGTGCCGGACTGCGGCTGCCCGCTCTCGTCCACGGTGATCCCTCGGTCCCCTCGTTCGAAGCGTTTCCCGCCGCCCGGCGGGACGTTCTGGCGTCGATGGTATGCGGACAGTGTCCGCGGGCCCCCGTCGACTCCCCCGCGCCACGCTACGCAAGACGCGGCTTCGCGTGCAGGTGCCTGACTGTCAGTGCGGGCCCGTATCGTCGTGACGCATGGAGACCAGCACCGATCAGGCCCCCGCGCAGGCCGTGGCCGCCCCGCCGAGGTCGCTCTCGCCGTCGCGCGCGAGCGATTTCATGCAGTGCCCGCTGCTGTACAGGTTCCGGGTGATCGACAAGTTGCCGGAGAAGCCGAGCGAGGCGGCGACGCGGGGCACGCTGGTCCATGCCGTCCTGGAGCGGCTGTTCGACGCGCCGGCGGACGAGCGGACGGCCCCGCGGGCGGCTGCGCTGATCCCGGGCCAGTGGGAGCGGCTGCGGGAGTCGAAGCCGGAGCTGGCGGAGCTGTTCGCCGACGCGGGCGAGGGCGAGGAGGCCGCGGGCGAGCGGATGGCGCGCTGGCTCGGTGATGTGGAGCGCCTCGTGGAGCGCTGGTTCACGCTGGAGGATCCGACGCGCCTGGAGCCCGTCGAGCGGGAGCTGTTCGTGCAGGCCGAGCTGGAGTCGGGCCTGAAGCTGCGCGGGATCATCGACCGGGTGGACGTGGCGCCGACGGGCGAGGTGCGCATCGTCGACTACAAGACGGGCAAGGCGCCGCGCCCCCAGTACGCCGAGGGCGCGCTGTTCCAGATGAAGTTCTACGCGCTGGTGGTGTGGCGCCTGAAGGGGGTCGTGCCGCGCCGCCTTCAGCTCGTGTACCTGGGCAGTGGGGACGTGGTCACGTACGACCCGGTGCCCGCGGATCTGGAGCGGGTGGAGCGCAAGCTGCTCGCGCTGTGGGAGGCGATCCAGCAGGCGACGGAGACGGGTGAGTGGCAGCCGAGGCCCACGAAGCTGTGCGGCTGGTGCGACCACCAGGCGGTGTGCCCGGAGTTCGGCGGCACTCCCCCGCCGTACCCGTTGCCGATCGTCCCGGCGCCCGCGGCCGGGGCGGAGGACCTTCCGCAGGCATAGCAGGGCAGAATGGGCCGCCGGGTCTATCGAAGGATCAAAGGAGAGTTTCGTGGCCATCCGCGTCCTACTGGTCGACGACCAGCCGCTGCTGCGTACGGGCTTTCGCATGATCCTGGAGGCCGAGCAGGACATCGCGGTGGTCGGCGAGGCCGGGGACGGGCTGCAAGCGCTCGACCAGGTGCGTGCGCTTCAGCCCGATGTGGTCCTGATGGACATCCGGATGCCGCGGATGGACGGCGTGGAGGCGACCCGGCAGATCTCGGGACCCGGCAAGGACGGCCCGGCGAAGGTCCTGGTGCTGACCACGTTCGATCTCGACGAGTACGTGGTGGAGGCGTTGAAGGCGGGGGCCAGCGGCTTCCTGCTCAAGGACGCGCCCGCGGGCGAGCTGGTGCAGGCGATCCGGGTGGTGGCGGCCGGCGAGGCGATGCTGGCGCCGAGCATCACCCGTCGTCTCCTTGACAAGTACGCGGACCACCTCCCGTCCGGGGACGAGCCGGTGCCGGACACGCTGCACACGCTGACGGAGCGGGAGGTGGAGGTGTTGAAGCTGGTCGCGCGCGGCCTGTCGAACGCCGAGATCGCCGCCGACCTGTTCGTGAGCGAGACGACGGTGAAGACGCATGTCGGCCATGTGCTGACGAAGCTGGGCCTGCGCGACCGCGTGCAGGCGGCCGTCTACGCGTACGAGAGCGGTCTGGTCCGCCCCGGCGCCCAGTAGGGCTACTGGCCCAGTAGGGCCACTGGTCCGCCCCAGGCGTGCAGTGGGCCGCCGTCCCGCCCCGGCGCGCGGCTGCGGCCGGGGCGGGTCCGCGAGCGGTCAGCCCTTGCTGATCTCCCAGAACCGGAAGACGGTCGACGCGTCGAGGCAGTTCTCCAGGCCGTACACGTCGGACTTGGCGACGGCGTACTGCTTGGCCTGCCAGACCGGGAGGATCGGCAGCTCGTCGGCGACGATGTTCTGGAGCTGCTCGTAGCGCGGGGCCGTCCCGGAGCGGTCGCTCTGGGCGCCGGTCTCGGGGATGATCCGGCCGGTGATGGTGCTGTTGTCGTAGCGGTTGTCGAGGACGTTGCCCTTGCCGAAGAACGGCTGGGTGAAGTTGTCCGGGTCCGGGTAGTCCGGCACCCAGCCCTTGACGTAGACGCCGTACTTGCCGGACTTGATGTCCCGCTCGTACTGGGCGAATTCGACGGACTTCACGTCGGCGTCGAACAGGCCGCTCGCGTTGAGCTGCTTGGCGATGGCCTTGAGCTCGGCGTCGGTGCCGGGGCCGTAGCGCGCGGGCGTGGACCAGAGCGTGAGCTTGACCGGCGCGCTGATGCCGTCGGCGCGCAGCGCGGCCGCCGCGCGGCTCTTCGAGGGGCGGGACCCGTACTTGTCGAAGAACGCCGTGTTGTGGCCCGTGATGCCCGCCGGGATGATCGAGTACAGCGACGTGGCGGTCTGGTCGTACACGTCGTTGATGAGGGCGTCGCGGTCGATGAGGTAGGCCATCGCCCTGCGGACGCCGATCTTGCCGGCGACCGGGTCGTCCATGTTGAAGACGAGGTGCTGGACCTCGGCGCTCGTGCCCTCGATGACGTCCATGTTCTTGCTGCCGGACTTCTGGATGTCGGCGACGTCCTTGGCGGCGAGGCCGCGGTAGGCGAGGTCGAGCTTCCCGGCGAGCAGGGACTTCTTCAGGCCGGCCTGGTCACCGTGGAAGAACTTCATGGTGACGCCGTGGTTCTTGACCTTGGCGGTGCCCCGGTACTTGGCGTTGACCGAGAAGGCGGCCTGCTTCTTGCCGAAGGAGTCGAGCTTGTAGGGGCCCGAGCCGACGGCCTTGCCGTCGTTGCGCAGCTTGTCCGCGGGGTACGCGGTGTGGTCGACGATCGACCCGGCGCCCGAGGCGATCTTGCTGGGGAAGGTCGCGTCGGCGGACTTCAGCTTGAAGGTGACGGTCTTCGCGTCCGGGGTCTCGACCTTGTCCAGCATCGGGAACATGATCGCGGGACCGGCCTCGTCGTTGATCCGCATCATGCGGTCGAAGGAGAACTTGACGTCCTTCGACGTGAGCGCGTGTCCGTTGCTGAACTCCAGGCCGGAGCGGAGCGTGCACGTGTAGACCTTGGTGGCGCTGTCGCTGAAGTGGCACTCCTTGGCGGCTTCCGGCTCCGGCTCGGTGCCTCCCTTGGGGAAGCTGAGCAGCGACTGGAAGACGTTGTTGAACAGCAGCCACGAGCCGGGGTCGTAGCCGGATGCCGGGTCGGTGGCCTGGATGTCGTCGGACATTCCCATGACCACGGCGTCGCCGCCGTCGGCGGAGTCGCCCTCTTCAGAGCCACAGCCGGTCAGGAGTGCCGCGGCGAGTCCCGCGCCGAGGGGCATGACCAGCCACTGGTTGCGCATTCTCACGTACGTGCCTTGTCGTCGGTCGAGCGGACGGGCTGGGGCCGGCCGCGAGTGGACCGGCCCCGGGGTGGGCTCAGCCGCTGACGCCGCGGCCCAGCTCCCACAGCTGAAGGACCGAGGAGGCGGACAGCGCCCATTCCACCCCGGTGATGTCGTCGCGCGCCGCGACGTACTGCTTGCCCTGCCACAGCGGCAGGACCGGCACGTCGTCGGCGACGACGTTCTGGATCTGCTGGATGGGCTTGGACGCGGTGAGCCGGTCGGCCTCGCGGCGCTCGGCCGGGATCAGGTCACTGCGGATCCGGCTGTTGGCGTACGGGGACGAAAGGAAGTTGTCCTTGTCGAGGAACGGCGCGAGGAAGTTGTCCGCGTCCGGGAAGTCGGGGAACCAGCCGAGGCCGTAGACGTCGTACTTCCCCTTGAGCTGGGCGTCGCGGTAGGTGTCCCAGACGTCGCCCTTGATGTCGACGTGGAACAGGCCGCTGGAGTTCAGCTGCTTCTGGAGGAGCTCGAACTCCTTCTTCGTGCCGGACCCGTAGTGGTCGCTCGTGTAGTGCAGGGTGAGCTTGACCGGGGTGCTGATGCCGGCCTGCTGAAGGATCGACGCGGCCTTGGTCCTGCTGGGGTCGCCGTACTTGTTGAAGAACGAGTTCTGGTGACCGGTGATGCCGCTGGGCACGAGCGAGTAGAGCGGCTCCGCGCCGGTGCCGTACACCTGGGAGGCGAGCTCGCCGCGGTCGACGAGCTGCGCCATGGCCTGGCGGACGGCCTTGTCCCGGACGGTGCTGGCCTTGGTGTCGAAGCCGAGGTAGCGGATCTCCATGCCGGGCATCTCGACCAGGTTGATGTTCTTGGGCGCGCTGTCCGAATACTTCTTGATCTGCTCCGGGGACATGGTGCGCGTCATCATGTCGATGTCGCCCTTCTCCAGCGCCTTGCCCATGGCGTCGGCGTCGGTGAAGGAGTCCAGCTCCACCTTGTCGTTCTTCGGCTTCAACTGACCCTTGTAGTTCGGGTTCTTGGTGAAGACGGTCTTGACGACGGCGTCGTCCTTGACGGTGGCCTTCAGGGTGTACGGGCCGGAGCCGTTCACCTTGAAGCCGTTGCGCAGCTTGTTCTTCGGGTACTCGTCGGGGTCGACGATGCCGGCGGAGGGCGTGGCCAGCTTGTACGGGAACGTGGCGTCCGGGGACTTGAGGTGGAAGATGACCTCGCGGTCGCCCTGGGTCTCGATGGTGTCGATCGAGGAGAGCAGACCGTAGGAGCCGCTGTCGCTCTTGATGTTCCTGACGCGGTCGATGGAGTACTTCACGTCGGCCGCGGTGATCGGCTTGCCGTCGGCGAACTTGAGGTCCTTGCGCAGCTTGCAGGCGTAGCGCTCGCTGCCGCTGTCGGAGAATATGCAGCTCTGGGCGGCCTCGGGGACGGGCTCGCCGCTGCCGCTGCGCGGCATCGCCATGAGCGTCTGCACGGTCTGGCGCAGCACGTTCCAGGACCCGGTGTCGTAGGCGTACGCCGGGTCGAACGGCGCGGGGACCTTCCCGGAGGCGATGAACCGGTCCGTGGTGCCCACCTTGATCGCATCGCCGCCCGCGTCTCCGCTGTCCGACCCGCCGCATGCGGCGAGCACGGGGGCCAGCAGACCGATGATGGCCGGCAGCACCAAAGTCTTGCGGTTCATGCTCGAAGTTCTCCAGAGCTGTTGAACCCGCCGGCCCGGCGAAAGGGGTGGGACGCCTGGGCGACGGGAGGGTACGGCGATGTTCTCGCGACGACATTAATGGGCGTGCCGCCACGGTTCGCGGGCGCGGGAGCGGAGCTTTCATCACGCTGTGGAATCAGGCGTGGACGCACCGAAAACACCTCAGGAGGAAGGTTCGTCGCATGGGGTGGCCAATCGGGACACAAGGGCACCCCGCACCGCACGGGAAGCGGTCGCGCAGCATGTGCCCGACGGGCTGTCGACCCCCGGGAAAGTGGGAAAGGTCACACGCTCAACGAGCTTGTCGTGCGCATTGATTCAGCCACCCCGCGGACTTCAGGACGTCATGAGTCCCTTCAGGAAAGGCACGTTGACGTGCTCCAGGGAGCGGACGACGGTGCGCCGGGGCGCGGGTTCGATCGGCGACACGGACGGCACGGCGACGACCTGGCAGCCCGCGGCCTCGGCCGATGTGACGCCGGTCGCGGTGTCCTCGATGACGGCGCAGCGCCCCGGATCGGCGCCGAGACCCGCCGCGGCGAGGAGGTACGGGTCGGGGTGCGGCTTGGTGCGTGAGACCTCGTCACCGGCGACGGTGAGGCGGAAGTTGGCCGGTCCGAGCGAGTCCAGGACGCGGTCGATGATGCGCCGGTGGGAGGCGGACACGAGCGCCGCCGGCACGTCGTGCGCGGCGAGCTCGGCGAGGAGTCTCGCGGCCCCCGGCATCAGCGGCAGGGAGCTGCTGATGCGCTTCTCGAAGGCGTCGTTGAGCAGCACGGTCACCTCGGGCACCGTGATGTCGGCGCCGGTGGCTTCGATGAGGAAGCCGGCGCTGCGGGTCATGGGCCCGCCGACGACGACATGGCGCCAGTCGTCCTCGAGGGTGTGGCCGAGCTCGGCGAAGACGGCCGTCTCGGCGTCCCACCAGAATCCCTCGGTGTCGACGAGTGTTCCGTCCATGTCGAGGAGCACGGCCTGGAGCGTGGAGCCTTCGGCCGTTCGGGTACCGAGTGCGGGGACCGTACTGGTCATCCGTACACCTCCATGAGGGACGAAGAGGCCGGTTGCCCCTTTTCGAGCTCAAGGGCAACCGGCCTGCGCTGGACCGACCAGTGTACGACTGGTGGCAATTACCGCGCGTTGAAGTACTTCGCCTCGGGGTGATGGATGACGATCGCGTCGGTGGACTGCTCGGGGTGCAGCTGGAACTCCTCGCTGAGCTGGACGCCGATCCGCTCGGGCTCCAGGAGGTCGGCGATCTTCGCGCGGTCCTCCAGGTTCGGGCAGGCGCCGTAGCCGAGGGAGAAGCGGGCGCCCCGGTACTTCAGGTCGAACATGCCCTCCATCTCGGCCGGGTCCTCGCCCGCGAAGCCCAGCTCGGAGCGCACGCGCGCGTGCCAGTACTCGGCGAGGGCCTCCGCCAACTGCACGGACAGGCCGTGCAGTTCGAGGTAGTCGCGGTAGGAGTCGGACGCGAACAGCTTCGCCGTCTCCTCGCCGATCCGGGAGCCGACGGTGACGACCTGGAGGCCGACGACATCGATCTCGCCGGACTCCTCCGGGCGGAAGTAGTCCGCGAGACACAGGCGGCGGCCGCGGCGCTGGCGCGGGAAGGTGAACCGGGTCCGCTCGTTGCCCGCGTCGTCCAGGATGATCAGGTCCTCGCCCTTGGAGACGCACGGGAAGTAGCCGTGCACGACGGCCGCTTCGAGCATGTTGTCCGTGTGCAGCTTGTCGAGCCAGCCGCGAAGGCGCGGACGGCCCTCGGACTCCACCAGCTCCTCGTACGAGGGACCGTCGCCGGTGCGCGCCTGGCGCAGGCCCCACTGGCCCTTGAAGAGGGCGCCCTCGTCGAGCCAGGACGCGTATTCCTTGAGCTGGATGCCCTTGATGACGCGGGTGCCCCAGAACGGCGGTTCGGGGACCGGGTTGTCGACGGCGACGTCGGAGCGCACGGGGCCCTCGTCGGGCGTCTCCTCGACCACGACGTCCCGCTTGGGGACCCGGCGCTGCTTGAGCTCCGGCAGGGTCGCGCCGGGGACGCCGCGCTTGACCGCGATGAGCGCGTCCATCAGGCGCAGGCCCTCGAACGCGTCGCGGGCGTAGCGGACTTCGCCCTCGTAGATCTCGTGCAGGTCCTGCTCGACGTACGCGCGGGTAAGGGCGGCGCCGCCGAGGATCACCGGGAAGTCGGCGGCCAGCTTGCGCTGGTTGAGCTCCTCCAGGTTCTCCTTCATGATCACGGTCGACTTGACCAGGAGCCCGGACATGCCGATGACGTCGGCCTTGTTCTCCTCGGCCGCTTCGAGGATCGCGGAGACGGGCTGCTTGATGCCCAGGTTGACCACGTTGTAGCCGTTGTTGGACAGGATGATGTCGACGAGGTTCTTGCCGATGTCGTGGACGTCGCCGCGCACGGTGGCGAGCACGATGGTGCCCTTGCCCTCCGAGTCGGACTTCTCCATGTGCGGTTCCAGGTAGGCCACCGCGTTCTTCATGACCTCGGCGGACTGGAGCACGAACGGCAGCTGCATCTGGCCGGATCCGAACAGTTCGCCGACGACCTTCATGCCCTCCAGGAGGGTGTCGTTGACGATGTCGAGGGCGGGCCGGGTCTCAAGCGCTTCGTCGAGGTCGGCCTCCAGGCCGTTCTTCTCGCCGTCGATGATGCGCCGCTGGAGGCGCTCGTCCAGCGGGAGGGCGAGGAGCTCCTCGGCCTTGCCGGCCTTCATCGACTTGGTGGAGACGCCCTCGAACAGCTCCATGAGCTTCTGAAGCGGGTCGTAGCCCTCGGCGCGACGGTCGTAGATGAGGTCGAGGGCCGTCTTGACCTGCTCGTCGTCGAAGCGTGCGATCGGCAGGATCTTGGAGGCGTGCACGATCGCCGAGTCCAGGCCCGCCTTGACGCACTCGTCGAGGAAGACCGAGTTGAGCAGCACGCGGGCGGCCGGGTTGAGGCCGAAGGAGATGTTGGAGAGGCCGAGCGTGGTCTGCACGTCCGGGTGGCGGCGCTTGAGCTCACGGATCGCCTCGATGGTGGCGACGCCGTCGCCCCGGGACTCCTCCTGACCGGTGCAGATGGTGAAGGTCAGGGTGTCGATGAGGATGTCCGACTCGTGGATCCCCCAGTTCCCGGTCAGGTCCTCGATCAGCCGCTCGGCGATCTGGACCTTGTGCTCGGGGGTGCGGGCCTGGCCCTCCTCGTCGATGGTCAGCGCGATCAGCGCGGCGCCGTGCTCCCGCGCCAGCTTGGTGACCTTCGCGAAGCGGGACTCGGGGCCGTCCCCGTCCTCGTAGTTGACGGAGTTGATGACGGCGCGTCCGCCGAGCTTCTCCAGTCCCGCCTGGATGACGTCGACCTCGGTCGAGTCCAGGACGATCGGCAGGGTGGAGGCGGTGGCGAAGCGTCCGGCCAGCTCCTTCATGTCGGCGACGCCGTCGCGGCCCACGTAGTCGACGCACAGGTCGAGCATGTGCGCGCCCTCGCGGATCTGGTCGCGGGCCATCTCCACGCAGTCGTCCCAGCGGGCCTCCAGCATGGCCTCGCGGAACTTCTTCGAGCCGTTGGCGTTGGTGCGCTCGCCGATCGCCATGTACGCGGTGTCCTGGCGGAACGGCACCGTCTGGTAGAGCGAGGCGGCGCCCGGCTCGGGCTGCGGGGTCCGCTGGGTGGGCTCGGCGCCGCGGACGCGCTCGACGACCTGGCGCAGGTGCTCGGGGGTCGTGCCGCAGCAGCCGCCGACCAGGGAGAGGCCGTATTCGCGGACGAAGGTCTCCTGGGCGTCGGCCAGCTCGGCCGCCGTGAGCGGGTAGTGGGCGCCGTCCTTGCCGAGGACCGGCAGGCCCGCGTTGGGCATGCAGGAGATCGGGATGCGCGAGTGGCGGGCGAGATAGCGCAGGTGCTCGCTCATCTCGGCGGGCCCCGTGGCGCAGTTCAGGCCGATCATGTCGATGCCGAGCGGCTCCAGGGCCGTCAGGGCGGCGCCGATCTCGGAGCCGAGCAGCATCGTGCCGGTGGTCTCGACGGTGACCGAGCAGATCAGCGGGAGGTTCACGCCGGTGGCGTCCAGGGCGCGGCGGGCGCCGAGGATCGCGGACTTGGTCTGGAGGAGGTCCTGCGTGGTCTCCACCAGGAGGGCGTCGGCGCCGCCCGCGATCATGCCTTCGGCGTTGGTCTGGTAGGCGTCGCGCAGCACCGTGTAGGGAGCGTGGCCGAGGGTGGGCAGCTTGGTACCGGGGCCCATCGAGCCGAGGACCCAGCGCTGCTGCCCGGTCTTCTCGGTGAACTCGTCGGCGACCTCGCGGGCGATGCGGACGCCGGCCTCGGAGAGCTCGAAGTTCCGTTCGGGGATCTCGTACTCGTTCAGGGCGGCGAAGTTCGCGCCGAACGTGTTCGTCTCGACGCAGTCGACGCCGACGGCGAAGTACTCCTCGTGGACCGAGCGGACGATGTCCGGCCGCGTCACGTTCAGGATCTCGTTGCAGCCTTCGAGCTGCTGGAAGTCATCGAGCGTCGGGTCCTGCGCCTGAAGCATGGTGCCCATCGCTCCGTCGGCCACCACGACGCGGGTGGCGAGGGCTTCTCGGAGGGCGTCCACACGGGCGCGGGGATCGGATGCGGGCGTTGGCAACGAGGCCATGAAAGTTCTCCCAGAGGTGCGACGGCTGTCGGCTTTGCGGCTCCACTCCCTGAAGGCGCACCCGGTCAGGGTAACGGGGACCATGGTCCCGTCGTGGTGACGTCCACAAGCCGGAATGGTGTGCGCGTGTCGTGGCCGGAAGCAGCCGATGGAAATATTGGCGCACGCCGCGCTCGCCGGAGGTCGGCAACGACCGATACTGTTCAGCATTGCCGAACGTTGCATGGCGACTCCAGCCAGCGACCTGTCAGCGAGAAACCGAGGAGGAAGGGACTGCGATGGCACGCAACATCCAGTCGCTCGAACGGGCCGCGGCCATGCTCCGGTTGCTCGCGGGCGGCGAGCGGCGGCTCGGCCTCTCGGACATCGCCGCCGCGCTCGGCCTCGCCAAGGGCACGGCGCACGGCATCCTGCGCACCCTCCAGGCCGAGGGTTTCGTGGAGCAGGACTCCGCCTCGGGCCGCTACCAGCTGGGCGCCGAACTGCTGCGCCTGGGCAACAGCTACCTGGACGTGCACGAGCTGCGGGCGCGCGCCCTGGTGTGGACGGACGACCTGGCCCGCTCCAGCGGCGAGGCGGTCTACCTGGGCGTACTGCACCAGGGAGGCGTGCTGATCGTGCACCACGTCTTCAGGCCCGACGACAGCCGGCAGGTCCTGGAGGTCGGCGCGATGCAGCCGCTGCACTCCACGGCCCTGGGCAAGGTGCTCTCCGCGTACGACCCGGTGGCGCACAGCGAGGCCCTGGAGGCCGAGCGCAAGGACTTCACCGCGCGCACCGTGTGCGACTCCGGCGAGCTGGAGGCGGTGTTCGACCTCACCCGTGCGCGCGGGTACGCCGCGGACATCGAGGAGACCTGGGAGGGCGTGGCCTCGGTCGCCGCCCCCATCCACGACCGGCATCGGATGCCGGTGGGCGCCGTGGGCATCACGGGCGCCGTCGAGCGGGTCTGCCGGGACCCCGAGACCGGTGGCGACGCCGGGTCCGGCGGGCTGCGCCCCGAGCTGATCGCGGCCGTCCGCGACTGTGCCCGCGCGGTCTCCCGCGATCTGGGCGCCAGCCGCTTCTGAGCCGCGCGCCCGTACTCAAGGTGCAGGACGCACCGATCCGAGTGACCATCGTTGAACGCCCACCGGCCTGTCGCCCCACAAACGACGGGCCGATAACCGCAGGCGATCAATAACGATCGCGCATTCGATAAAAGATCCCTTGACGAGCCGGGAACCACAGAGCGAGACTCGCGTCCATCGGTCGGCATTGTCGAACACCTACCGGCAATACGCGTTAGAGTGTCAACAGGCCAGACCGGACCCGACCCTCGCCTGAGGGCTCGGACCACCGGAAAGGGACCCGGGAGGTTCGTTACTCGGGTTTTCCCCTGGACGAAGGACAAAGGAGTCGCGGGTGTCCAGCCACGACATCTTCCTTGGCGAGACCATCGGTACCGCCATCTTGGTTCTGCTGGGCGGTGGCGTGTGCGCCGCCGTCACTTTCAAGCGCTCGAAGGCGTTCAACGCCGGCTGGGTCGCCATCGCGTTCGGCTGGGGCTTCGCGGTTCTCACCGGTGCGTACCTCTCGAGCGGCGTCTCCGGCGCCCACCTGAACCCCGCCGTCACCATCGGCCTCGCCATCGAGGGCGGCACCAAGTGGAGCGACGTACCGCTCTACCTGGTCTCCCAGCTCTTCGGCGCCATGATCGGCGCGGCCCTGGTCTGGCTCGCGTACTACGGGCAGTTCCACGCCCACCTCACGGACCGTGAGGTCCTGATCGCGCACAACGGCGCCGCTGCCGACGACGAGGGTCTCGTCGACCCGAAGGCGGCCCCCGAGGCCGGCCCCGTACTCGGCGTCTTCTCCACCGGTCCGGAGATCCGGGTCGCCTGGCAGAACCTCCTCACGGAGATCATCGCCACGGTCGTGCTCGTCCTGGCGATCCTCACCCAGGGCCTCAACAACGAGGGCAACGGCCTCGGCGTCCTCGGCGCCCTGATCACCGCGCTCGTCGTGGTCGGCATCGGCCTCTCCCTCGGTGGCCCCACGGGGTACGCCATCAACCCGGTCCGTGACCTCGGCCCGCGCATCGTGCACTCACTGCTCCCGCTGCCCAACAAGGGTGGTTCGGACTGGTCGTACGCCTGGATCCCGGTGGCGGGACCGCTCATCGGCGGTGCCCTCGCCGGCTTCATCTACAAGCTGTTCTGAGCGACGCCACCGAGACCGACCACTCACGAACCACGCACGAGGAGCACTCCGTGACCGACGCACACACCACAGGCCCCTTCATCGCGGCGATCGACCAGGGCACCACGTCCAGTCGCTGCATCGTGTTCGACAAGGACGGCCGGATCGTCTCCGTCGACCAGAAGGAGCACGAGCAGATCTTCCCGAAGCCGGGCTGGGTCGAGCACGACGCGAACGAGATCTGGACGAACGTCCAGGAGGTCGTCGCCGGTGCCATCACCAAGGCCGGCATCACCCGCGACGACATCAAGGCCATCGGCATCACCAACCAGCGCGAGACGACGCTGCTCTGGGACAAGAACACCGGTGAGCCCGTCCACAACGCCATCGTCTGGCAGGACACCCGCACCGACGCCCTGTGCAAGGAGCTCGGGCGCAACGTGGGCCAGGACCGCTTCCGCCGCGAGACCGGCCTGCCGCTCGCGTCGTACTTCGCAGGTCCGAAGGCCCGCTGGCTGCTCGACAACGTCGAGGGCCTGCGCGAGCGCGCCGAGCGCGGCGACATCCTCTTCGGCACGATGGACACCTGGGTCATCTGGAACCTGACGGGCGGTGTCAACGGCGGCAAGCACTACACCGACGTCACCAACGCCTCCCGCACGATGCTGATGAACCTGCACGAGATGCAGTGGGACGAGCGCATCTGCTCCTCCATCGGCGTCCCGATGTCGATGCTGCCGGAGATCCACTCCTCCGCCGAGGTCTACGGCGAGGTCACCGGCGGCAAGCTGGGCGACCTGCTCGGCGGCATCCCGGTCGCCTCGGCGCTCGGCGACCAGCAGGCGGCCCTGTTCGGCCAGACCTGTTTCGCCGAGGGCGAGGCCAAGTCCACGTACGGCACCGGCACGTTCATGCTGATGAACACCGCGGACAAGGCCATCAACTCGTACTCCGGCCTGCTGACCACGGTCGGCTACCAGATCGGCGACCAGAAGCCGGTCTATGCGCTCGAGGGCTCGATCGCCGTCACGGGCTCCCTGGTGCAGTGGATGCGCGACCAGATGGGTCTGATCAAGTCGGCCGCCGAGATCGAGACGCTCGCGTCCTCGGTCGAGGACAACGGCGGCGCGTACTTCGTGCCCGCCTTCTCCGGCCTGTTCGCCCCGTACTGGCGCTCGGACGCGCGCGGTGTCATCGCGGGTCTGACCCGCTACGTCACCAAGGCGCACCTCGCGCGCGCCGTGCTCGAGGCCACCGCCTGGCAGACCCGCGAGATCACCGACGCCATGACGAAGGACTCCGGCGTCGAGCTGACCGCGCTCAAGGTCGACGGCGGCATGACCTCCAACAACCTGCTGATGCAGACCCTCTCGGACTTCCTGGACGCGCCGGTGGTGCGCCCGATGGTCGCCGAGACGACCTGCCTCGGCGCCGCTTACGCCGCCGGCCTCGCCGTCGGTTTCTGGTCCAACACCGACGAGCTGCGTGCCAACTGGCGCCGGGCCGCCGAGTGGACCCCCCGCATGGACGCGGACACCCGCGACCGTGAGTACAAGAGCTGGCTCAAGGCCGTGGAGCGGTCCATGGGCTGGCTCGAAGACAGCTCTGTCGAGGAGTAACACCCCACCATGAGTACCCAGTCCACCCTGAAGACCGTGCCTGCCCTCGGAACGCACCCGGTCGCCGGTTCCAACCCGAGCCGCGCCGAGACCCGCGAGCAGCTTTCCAAGGCGACGTACGACCTCCTGGTCATCGGCGGCGGCATCCTGGGCATCTCCACTGCCTGGCACGCGGCGCAGTCCGGTCTCAGGGTGGCCCTGGTCGACGCCGGCGACTTCGCCGGCGCCACGTCCTCCGCGTCTTCCAAGCTGCTCCACGGCGGTCTGCGCTACCTTCAGACCGGTGCGGTGAAGCTGGTCGCGGAGAACCACTTCGAGCGGCGTGCGGTGTCCCGCAATGTGGCCCCGCACCTCGCCAACCCGCTCACCTTCTACCTGCCCGTCTACAAGGGCGGCCCGCACGGCGCGGCCAAGCTGGGCGCGGGTGTCTTCGCGTACAGCGCGCTGTCCGCGTTCGGTGACGGCGTCGGGCACCTGTTGTCGCCGGACAAGGCGCAGCGCGATGTGCCCGAGCTCCGTACGGACAACCTGAAGGCCGTCGCCGTGTACGGCGACGACCAGATGAACGACGCGCGGATGGCGCTGATGACCGTGCGTGCGGCTGTGGACGCGGGCGCCGTGGTCCTCAACCACTCCGAGGTCACGGGCCTTCGGTTCACCAACGGCCGGGTCACGGGCGCCGAGCTCAAGGACCGTATGGACGGTGAGGAGTTCGGGGTCAACGCCCGCCTGGTGCTGAACGCGACGGGTCCGTGGGTCGACCACCTGCGCAAGATGGAGGACCCGAACTCGGCGCCGTCCATCCGCCTCTCCAAGGGCGCGCACCTGGTCATGAAGCGGACCTCGCCGTGGAAGGCCGCGCTCGCGACCCCGATCGACAAGTACCGCATCACCTTCGCCCTCCCCTGGGAGGACATGCTGCTGCTCGGCACGACCGACGAGGAGTACGAGGGTGACCCCGCGGACGTCTCGGTCACCGAGAAGGACATCGACCAGATCCTGGACGAGGCCGCGTTCTCGGTGCGTGACCAGCAGCTCAAGCGGGAGCTGATGACGTACTCCTTCGCCGGTCTGCGCGTGCTGCCGGGCGGCCCCGGCGACACCTCGAAGGCCAAGCGCGAGACGGTCGTCAACGAGGGCAGGGGCGGCATGCTGTCCGTCTCGGGCGGCAAGTGGACGACGTTCCGGCACATCGGCCGCACGGTCATGAAGAAGCTGGAGTCGCTGCCCGGCCACCCGCTCGGCGACGACTACGAGCCGATCGACTCGCTGCCGAAGAAGCTGCCGCTGCCGGGTGTCGCCAACCCGCGCGCCGTCGCGCACCGCCTCCTCGTCGACAGCCCGGCGCCCGGTCCGCGGATGGGGGCCGACACCGCCAAGCACCTGGCGACGCACTACGGTTCGCTGTCCTTCGACATCGCGCGGCTGGCCAACGAGAACCCGGAGCTGGCCGAGCGGGTGCACCCGGACGCGCCGGAGATCTGGGCGCAGGTCGTGTACGCGCGTGATCACGAGTGGGCGGAGACGCAGGACGACGTGTTGCGGCGGCGGACGACGCTGACGATTCGTGGGCTGGACACGGATGACGTTCGTTCCCGGGTGCAGGATCTGCTCGACAAGAAGTAGGGCTCACCCGGTGTGACGAAGGGGCGGCTCCCACGGGGGGAGCCGCCCCTTTCGCCTGTCACCTGTAGCGGGGTTGACGTCTCGGGGCGCTGCCCCGGACCCCGCTGCTCAATCGCCGCAGGGGCTTGGATTACCCGAACCGGGGTTGCGGACTCGGGGCGCTGCCCCGGGCCCCGCTCCTCAATCGCCGGAGGGGCTTGATTTGTCGGCGTTCGGGTCGTCCGCGTCCAGGATGGAGTGTTCCAACTTGCCCAGGAGGCGGGCCAGTTGGCGGCGTTCGGCCGGGGAGATGCCGGCGAGCATGCGTTCCTCGTTGGCGAGGTGGTCGGTGAAGACCTCGTCGACCGTGGCGAGGCCGAGGTCGGTGAGGCGGGAGTAGACGACGCGGCGGTCGTCGGCGTCCCGCTCGCGCACTATCAGGCCGTCCTTCTCCAGGCGGTCCATGCGCAGGGTGACCCCGGCGGACGAGACGAGCCCGGAGTCGGCGAGCTGACCGGCGGTGAGCCGGTAGGGCTTGCCCGCGCGGCGCAGCGCGGTCAGGACGTCGAACCCGGCGACCGACAGGCCGTGCCGCTCGATCGACGCGTTGAGCTTGGTGTTGTAGCGCAGGAACGAGCGGTGCAGGCGGGCCAGCACCTCCAGCGGTCCTGTGTCGAGCTCGGGCCGCTCGCGCGCCCAGTCCGCCACGATCTGTGTCACGGCGTCGTGCCGCTTCGCCTTCCGCTCGGCCATCCCCGTCCCCTCGCGCGCTTCCCACGGGCGGACGCGAAATCGTACGCCCCTGAAAATTCTACCCCTGAAGCGATCCGCGGCGGCGCCTGCCGATCACCGCGACCAGTATCGCCGCCGCGAGCGCGGCGGCGGCGGGAACCGCGGCCTTCTTCAGGAGTACGGGCAGGGCGGCGGCGCCGAGGTCGACGGCCTCCGGCTCGGCGGGCGCCGCCGCAGGGGCGGACTCGGCCTGTGGGCCCGACATCAATTCCGCGAGCCGCTCGGCGAACTGGCCGACGATCCGGTCGCCGACCTCGGCCATGATGCCCCGGCCGAACTGGGCCGGGCGCCCCGTGATGTCGAGGTCGGTGCGGACGCGGACGCGGGTGCCCGCCGGGTCGGCGGCGAGTTCCGCGGTGACGGTCGCGGCGGCCGTGCCCGCGCCGCGGGTCTCGCTGCCGCTGAGGTCGAGCCGCATGCTGCGGGCGGCCTCGTCGCGGGTCACGGAGCCCTCGCCCCGGTAACTCATCTGCACCGCGCCGACCTTGACCTTCACGCGTCCGGTGAAGGTGTCCGCTTCAAGGGTGTCGAGGACCGCGCCCGGCATGCAGGGGGCGACGCGCCCGAGGTCGTGGAAGAGCTTCCAGGCGTCGTCCGGCGCGGCCGGCACGGTGAAGGTGTGGTCGAGTTGCATGGGCGGGGCCTTCTTCCGATCGTCAGTGGGTGGTCGGCGCGTCGCGCAGCAGGTCGCGGATGCGGCTGGGCGAGAGCGGGCCGCGGCGGACGACGACACCGAAGGGGCGCAGCGCGTCCTCGACGGCGTTCGCGAGGACGGCCTGCGGGGCGATGGCGCCGCCCTCGCCGAGGCCCTTCACTCCGAGGTCGTTCATGGGGCTCGGCGAGTGGATCTCGTCCATGTCGAGGTCGGGGATCTCGGACGAGGTGGGGACGAGGTAGTCCATGTAGGTGCCGGTGCGGGGCTGGCCGTCGGGGCCGTAGATCAGCTCCTCGTAGAGGGCGCCGCCGATGCCCTGGGCGACACCTCCGGTGACCTGCCCCTCGGCGATCAGCGGATTGACGATGACACCGGCGTCGTGCACGACGACGTACTGGAGGATCTCCAACTCACCCGTGTGTTCGTCGACTTCGATGACCGCGGCGTGCGCCCCGCTGGCGACCGCGAAGCCGGGAGGGCGGAAGTGGACGGTCTCGCTGAGTTCGGTGCCGTGCCGGCCGTCGGTGGGTTCGGGGGTGCCGGGGAGCGGGGCGCGGCCCGCGAGTTCGGCGAGGGTGAGGGTGGGACCATCGGGCTTGTTCGTGGTGAACACACCGTCGGTGAGGGTGAGTTCGGCCGCGGGCACGCCGAGTCGGCGGGCCGCGGCGTCGAGGGCCTTCTCGCGTACGAGCCTGCCGGCCCGGTGGGTCGCGTTGCCCGCGTTGACGAGGGCGCGGCTCGCGATGGTGCCGACGCCGAAGGGGGTCGCGGAGGTGTCGCCGCCGACCACGTCGATGACGTCGAGCGGCACACCGAGCGCGTCGGCGGCGATCTGCGCCATGGACGTGCGATGACCCTGCCCCTGCGAAGGCGCGCCGATGGCGAGCTTGACGCGGCCGCTGGGCGCGATGTCGATGCGGGCCGTCTCGAAGGGGCCGAGCCCGGTCGCCTCGATGTACATGGCGTAGCCGACGCCGATGTGCTTGCCGTCGCGCTTCTCCGTGGGCCGGTGGACCTTGGCGCGGGCCCGGCGCAGCAGTTCGGGGAAGTCCCCGGAGTCGTAGGACTGGGGGTTTCCGGAGCGGTCGACGAGGCCGGTCGCGTACGGCATGTCGTCGGGTCCGATGAGGTTGCGTGCCCTCAACTCGGCAGGTTCCAGGTCTAGTTGCGCGGCCAGGCGGTCCATCGCCCGTTCCATCGCGAAGACCGTCTCGGGGCGTCCCGCACCCCGGTACGGCGTGGCGAAGGCGGTGTTGGTGAGGACGCCGATGACGTCGATGTCGACGTTCGGGATCCGGTAGGGGCCGAGGAGGTGGCACAGCGAGTTGTACGGGACGACCAGGCCGGTCATGTTGTACGCGCCGAAGTTGACGGTGATGCGGTCGCGGACGGCCAGGAGCCTTCCGTCGGCGTCGGCGGCGAGTTCGATGCGGTGGAGCTGCTCGCGGGCGTGCGAGGCGGCGGTGAGGTTCTCGCCCCGGTCCTCGCGCCAGACGACCGGGCGGCCCAACTCGGCCGCCGCGCAAGGGATCAGCATCTCCTCTACGTAGAGGATGCCCTTCTGGCCGAAGCCGCCGCCGACGTCGGTGGCGATGACGCGGACGGATTCGGCGTCGAGGCCGAGGGTGTGCGCGATGGACTCGCGGACGCGGTGCGGCGTCTGGGTGTTGGACCAGACGGTGAGCTCGCCGCTGTAGGGGTCGACGCGGGCGGCGACGGCGCGGGTCTCGATGGGCGAGGCGACGTAGCGGTGCGCCTGGAACTCCTCGCCGACGACGGTGTGCGCGGCGGCGAACGCGGCGTCGGGGTCGCCCACTTGGGCCGCGACGGCCACCGCCGTGTTGTCCGGCAGGTCCTCGTGCAGCAGCGGGGCGTCGTCGTCGAGGGCGCGGTCGGGGTCGACGAGGACGGGCAGCGGCGCGTAGCGGACGTCGACGAGTTCGAGGGCGTCCTCGGCGAGGTAGCGGCTGTCCGCGAAGACGACGGCGACGGACTGGCCGACGTACAGCACCTTGTCGGTGGCGAGCAGCGGCATCGGGGTCGTGGCGACGCGCGGGTCGAGGAGTTCGGCGAGGCGGGGCGGGGTGCGCAGCTCCTCCTTGTTCAGGAGCGGCGCGAGGTGGGCGACGTCGGCGCCGGTCCAGACGGCGACGACGCCCGGGGCTTCGAGCGCGGCGGTGACGTCGACGGACCCGATGCGGGCGTGGGCGTGCGGGCTGCGCAGGACGGCGGCCTCGGCGGCGCCGGGCAGGTCGATGTCGTCGACGTAGCGGCCGTTGCCGCGCAGCAGGCGGTCGTCCTCGACGCGGGGGACGGGGCGGCCGATCCAGGTGGTGGGCATGCGGGTCACTCCCCTCGCCGCGCGTCGGCGGCCGGTACCGGTCCGTACGTCTCGTCGAGGGCGCGGCCGAGCGCGCGGCGGATGCCCCGGTAGCCGGTGCAGCGGCAGAGGTGGCCGCTGAGGGCGTCGGCGACCTCGGTGGCGCCCGGCCGCTCGTCCTGTTCGGTCAGAGCGGTCGCGGTCATGAGGAAGCCCGGGGTGCAGAAGCCGCACTGCATGCCGTGGCAGGCGTGGAAGGCCTCCTGCACGGGGGTGAGCGGCGCGTCATCGGGCGCGAGCCCCTCGACGGTGCGCAGCTCGGCGCCCTCGCACTGCACGGCGAGCGTGAGGCAGGAGCGGACGGGCGTGCCGTCGACGAGGACGGTGCAGGCGCCGCAGACCCCGTGCTCGCAGCCGACGTGGGTGCCGGTGAGCCGGAGCCGGTCGCGCAGGAAGTCGCTGAGCAGCAGCCGGGATTCGACCTGCGCGGTGACGGAATCGCCGTTCACGGTGAGCCGGATCTCGTGCCAGCCGGAGGGTTCGGCGAGCGGCGGCGTCCGTACGGTGGCGGGGCTCGGCGTCGTGGTCATCGAGTGCGCTCCCAAGCTGTCGTGCAGGCGCGGACGAGGAGGTGGGCGGCGGCCTCGCGGCGGTACGCGGCCGTGGCGTGGACGTCGTCGGACGGGTCGAGGTGCGCGAGGGCGGCCCCGCGGGCGGCCGGGCCCGCGTCGGTGCCGGTCAGGGCCGCTTCGGCGGCGGGCAGCCGGACCGGGGTGGGGCCGACGCCGCAGAGGACGACGCGGGCGGCCGCCACGGTCGAGCCCGTGCGCTCCAGGAGGACGGCGACGCCGACGGTGGCGAAGTCTCCGTGTCTGCGGGTGAGTTCCTCGAAGGCCCAGCCGCCTTCGCGGGGCGGGAACACGACCTCGGTGAGGAGTTCGTCGGGCTCGACCGCGGTCTGGAAGGTGGCGACGAAGAACTCCTCGGCGGGGACCGTGCGCTCCCCCGCCGGCCCCGCGACGACGAAGCGGGCGTCAAGCGCCACCGCGGCCGTGGGGAGTTCGGCGGCCGGGTCGTGGTGCACGAGGCTGCCGCAGACGGTGCCGCGGGCGCGGATCTGCGGGTGCCCGATGTGGCCGATCGCGGCGGCGAGCAGCGGCCAGCCCTCTCGGACGCGGGGGTCGGCGGCCGCGTCGCGCTGGCGGACGGCGGCGCCGACGCGCAGCGCGCCCGACGCGTCGACGGAGAGTTCGCCGAGGCCGGGGATGCGCGTGATGTCGACGAGGAGGCCGGGGCGGGCGAGCCGCATGCTCAGCATCGGGATCAGCGACTGGCCGCCGGCGACCACCTTGGGTTCGCGGTCCTCGGCAGCGAGCAGGGCGAGCGCCTCGGGGACGGAGCGCGGGGCGCAGTAGTCGAAGGGTGTGGGTTTCAAACCGTCTGCCACCAGGCCTCTCGGAGCGAGCGAGCGGTACGGATTACCTAAGAGCTGAAATGATTGACTCTGAAGTACCTTCTTGGCAAGGGGGTCGCTCACATCGATGTTCGCCAGCTCTTGCCTGGGTGATCGATTTGAACGGCCGTGCACAAGTGGGCCGCTCCCCCGGCTCGACTACTGTTGGGCCGTGGATCCACAGCAGGAGAAACGGCGCGGCCGCCCGCACGACCCCGAGGGGAACCGGAGGGCCGTGCTCGACGCGGCCCGGCGGCTGTTCGCGGCCCACGGGTACCAAGGGGTCGGCATCCGGGCCATCGCCGCCGACGCCGGGGTGACACCCGGACTCGTCATGGCGTACTTCGGGTCCAAGGACGGGCTCTTCCGCGCCGTCGTCGGCGAGGGGACCGGCGTCACGGCCGCGCTGCTCGACGAGGCGGGCAACGATCCGGCCGGCCTCCCCGGGGCCCTCGCCCACTCCTACCTGGACCGCTGGGACCGCCTCTCCGCCCAGGACCCGCTGGCCGCGCTGATCCGCTCGGCGCTCAACCACCCGCCCAGCGCGGAGCAGTTGAGCGAGCTCCTGGAGCGCCTGGTGACCGGGCCGCTGCGGGGCGTGCTCGGCGAGGGGTCCGGGGCGGCGGCCCGGATCGGCATGGTCCGCAGCGTGCTGTTCGGCGTCATCATGGAGCGCTACCTGTTCGCGCACGAGCCGGCCCGCTCGGTGCCGACGGCCGACCTCGAGCCGTTGCTCACCGACGTACTGGCCGCGGCCATCGGCGCACCGGCCGAGGACGCCGAAGGGGCGCGGCCGCCCGGGGACTCCCCCGCCACCGACGCCGACACCCGCGTCTTCGCCGCCCTCACCGACTGCGCCACCCGCTACCGCACCCTGATCGGCCGCGTCGTCAAGCGGCACGGCATCTCCCTGGCCGCCTTCGAGGTGCTCGCCGAGCTGCGCCGCACCCCCGCCCCACACCGCCGCACCATGGGCGAGCTGGCGGCGGCCGGCGCGGTCGGGGCCGGCGGGATGACCCAGCACGCGGATCGTCTCGAGCGGGCCGGGCTCATCGAGCGGGAGGGCGACGAGCGGGACCGGCGGGTCGTGCAGCTGCGGCTGACCGGGGCCGGGCGGGAGCTGGTCGACCGGGTCACCGAGGAGCGCAGGGCGGGCGAGCGGGAGCTGCTGGACGGGCTGCGGCCGCAGGAGCGGCGGGGGCTGCGGGCCCTGCTGGGGACGCTGGGCGGGGCCCTCAAGGACGCGCCGGGCACCACCTGAGGCCGGGCCCGCCCCGCGGCGGGCCGCAGCGCACGACAACGGCGCCGGAGCCACCTGGCCCCGGCGCCGCGACATCGCACTCCCCCGTTACGAGTTGAGCTCCTCCAGCGTCTTGCCCTTCGTCTCCACCGCGAACAGGGCGATCACCGCGCCCAGCACGGCCATGCCCGCCAGCTGCGCGAAGACCAGGCCGAGCCCGCCGCCGGAGCCGAGGATCGCGCCGACCACGATCGGGCCGAGGATCACGCCGAGGCGGTTCCACAGTCCGCCGAAGGCCGCGCCCGTGGCCCGGTTGGCCGTCGGGTACAGCTCGGGCGAGTACAGATAGAGGCTCGCGTTGATCGCGTAGACGAAGAACGTCGTGCAGGAGGCGAACAGGGCGACCTGGAGGCCCGAGGTGACGCCCGCGATCGCCAGCACGCCCAAGGCGATGGCGGCGCCGCCGAGCCCCGCGACCAGGGCGGGCCGCCGGCCGATCCGGTCGATGAGCATGGCGACGACGAACGTGCCGAGCAGGCCGGTGACGTTGCCGAGCATCGTGTACGAGAGCGAGGTCGTCAGGTCGAGGCCGAAGTTCTTCGTGTAGAGCGACGGCAGCCAGCTCGCGATGCCGTAGTTCACGTAGTACGCGGCGAACCACAGCGCCGAAAGGACGGCCGTGCGGCGCAGGTAGCGGCCGGTGAACAGGTCCCGCAGGCGGCCGCGCGCCACCTCCGCGTCGGGCGTGGGCCCGGGCTCCGGCAGCGGCCGGCCGACGGCCCGCTCAACCTCGGACTCGATCCGGGCGATGGCCTGCTCGGCCTCCTCCGTGCGCCCCTGGGAGAGCAGCCAGCGCGGCGACTCGGCGACCTGCTTGGGCAGCGCAAGGGCGATCAGGACGGGCAGCGCGCCAAGGACGAACATGGCGCGCCAGCCGAGGTTCGGCACGACCCACACGGCGACGAGGCTGGCGGTCGCGAGGCCCGCCGGGAAGATCATCTCGTAGAGCAGGACGAAGCGGCCGCGCTTGTCGGAGCGGGAGATCTCGTTGATGTACGTGGCCGCGACCGGGACGACGCCGCCGATGCCGAGGCCCTGGATGAACCGGAAGAGCGAGAACAGCTCGATCCCGTTCGCCAGGGCGACGGCGAGGCTGCCGAGGCCGGTGATCGCGACGCCGAGGGCCACCGTACGGACCCGGCCGATCCGGTCCCCGAGCCAGCCGGCGACCAGCGCGCCGAGCAGCATGCCCACGGAGCCGGTGGTGACCGCGAAGGTCGCCTGCGCCGTGCTCAGGTGCCAGTCCTTGATGAGGACGGGCAGGGCGGATGCGGCGAGGAGCTGGTCGAAGGCCTCGAAGAACGTCACGGCGCCGATCAGGAAGCGCACCTTGACGTGCCAGCGGGAGTGCGGCAGCCGTTCGAGTCTGGCCGCGATCGAGCCGAGGCCCTGGCTGCCGGATTCTCCGGCTTTACCGGCCACAGTCGTCATGGAGGGGTCCTTCCGCGAGCACGCGAACACGAGGGGATTGCGGCGACAGTAGAAGCCAACTCCTTAGCGGTCAATGGTTAGGCACTTAGGGATCTGGAGACAGGTGAACCGAAAAGCCGCCGACGGCAGGGTCTTGCGGAGAAACATTTAAGCGCTTAGCTTTCTAGTGCTTCAGCAAGTCAACTCCCGTGCGCCGGAGGTCCCGCCGTGTCCCACCACCCCACCGAAATCCTCGTCGCGGGCCAGTGGCGACGCGGCGCCGGTGCCCCGCTCGACACGGTCGACCCCGCCACCGGCGAGGTGCTCGCCACCCTGCACACCGCGTCCGCCGAGGAGGTCGACGAGGCCGCCCGCGCCGCGGCGGCGGCAGCGGCGGACCCCGCCTGGCGCGAGCTCCTCCCCCACCAGCGGGCCCGGCTCCTGTACCGGATCGCGGAGCTGACCGAGGAGGCAGCGGACGAGCTCGCCGCGACGCAGACCGCCGACACCGGCAAGACCCTCACCGAGACGAAGGCGCTCGCGCTCAGCGCGGCGGGCACCTTCCGCTACCTGGGTGCCGCCCTGGAGACCGCCGAAGAGGCGATCACCCCCTCGCGCGGCCCGTACGTCACGATGAGCGTGCACGAGCCGATCGGCGTGGTCGGGGCGATCAACCCGTGGAACTCCCCCGTCGCCAGCGACGCGCAGAAGATCGCGCCCGCCCTGGCGGCCGGGAACGCGGTGCTGCTCAAGCCCGCCGCCTGGACCCCGCTGGTCTCCCTGGGACTCGGCCGGATCATCACCCGGGCGCTCACCGAACTCGGCCTGCCCACCGCCCTGTTGTCCGTCCTGCCCGGCAGCGGCCGGGTCGTCGGCGACGCCGTCGTCAAGCACCCGCTCGTCGGCCGGATCGGCTTCACCGGCGGCACGGAGACCGGCCGCTCCATCGCGGAGATCGCCGCGCGCAAGCTGATCCCCGCCTCCCTGGAGCTGGGCGGTAAGTCGCCGACGATCGTGCGGGCCGACGCGGACGTCGAGCAGGCCCTCGCGGGCGTGATGTTCGGGATCTTCTCGTCCAGCGGGCAGTCCTGCATCGCCGGTTCGCGGCTGTTCGTGCACGCGTCGCTGTACGAGTTGTTCGTCGATGAACTCGTCTCCCGTGTCAGCAAGTTGCGGGTCGGCCCCGGCACCGACCCGGACACCCAGGTCGGCCCGCTGGTGCACACCAAGCACCGGGACTCGGTCGCCGCCTACGTCGACCTCGCCCGCTCCGAGGGCGCCGAGGTGCTGTGCGGCGGTGCCGTCCCCGAGGGCCCCGCGTACGAGAACGGCGCGTACTACCTGCCGACCGTCCTCGCCGGGCTCGCGAACGACTCCCGCACCTGCCAGGAAGAGATCTTCGGCCCGGTCCTGGTGGTCCTCCCCTACGACGACGAGGACGACCTGGTCGAGCAGGCCAACGACTCCGTGTACGGCCTGGCCTGCGGGATCTGGACCCGGGACCACCGCGCCGCCTGGAACCTGGCCCGCCGCATCGACGCGGGCACCGTGTGGATCAACACGTACAAGCAGTTCAGCGCGTCCACCCCGTTCAGCGGGATGAAGGACAGCGGCCTCGGCACCGAGAAGGGACGTGACGCCATCCGCGCCTACCAACGCCAGAAGTCCCTGTACTGGGGCACGTCCGAAGCCCCGCTCCCCTGGGCCAACTGACCACCCCTGCAACGGAGTTCCGTATGCCCCACCCCACTCAGCCCCCGATCGCCCGGCTGCGCGCGCTGCGCTCCGTCGAGCTGCTCACCCCCTCGTTCGCCGAGGCCACCGACTTCTACGAGGAGGCGTGGGGCCTGGAGGTCGTCGAGTCCGAGCACAGCGCGAGCTGGCTGCGCGGCACCGGCGAGCAGCACCACGCCCTCCAGCTCACCCGCTCCGACCGCACCGGCCTCGGCCGCCTCGTGTTCGCCGTCACCACCCCCGCCGAGATCGACGAGGCGGCGCGCCGCCTGGAGGCCCGCGGGATCGTGCCCGTCGCCGGGCCCGGACCGCTCGACCAGGTCGGCGGCGGCTACGGCCTGCGCTTCCACGACCACGAGGGCCGGCTCGTCGAGCTGTCCGCCGAGACCTGGGCGGTCGCCCCGCGCGGGCAGGACGGGGCCGTCCCGGTCGGTGTCACGCACGCCGTCCTCAACACCCCGGACATCGACGCCGCCGTCGCCTTCTACTGCGACGTCCTCGGCCTGCGGGTCTCCGACTGGTCCGAGCACCAGATGGCGTTCCTGCGCTGCAACGCCGACCACCACTGCATCGCGTTCAACCAGGCCGAGTGGGTGTCCCTCAACCACGTGGCGTACGAGATGAGTTCGGTCGACCACTTCATGCGCGGACTCGGGCGCCTGCGCCACCACGGGATCGTCCCGCAGTGGGGTCCGGGGCGGCACGGGCCCGGCAACAACACCTTCTCCTACTTCACCGACCCGACCGGGCTCGTCTGCGAGTACACGTCCGAGGTCGCCCAGATCGTCGAGGACCGGTGGATCGCCAAAGTGTGGCGGCGGATCCCGGAGCTCTCCGACCTGTGGGGCACGGCGGGCCCGCCGTCGAAGGAGATCCGCTGTCACATGGCCGGTTCGCCGGAATCCCCGGTCGTCCCCGAAGGAGTACGGAAATGAGCACGCTGAAGGTCGGACTCGTCGGCTGGGGCGCCATCGGCCGCGTCGTCGGCACCGCGCTCGCCGGGCGGGAGATCCAGGGCGCCGAGCTGACGTGCATCGTCGACAACCGGCCGCTCGGCGAGGCGGCGCCCGCTCCGCAGGTGACCTTCGAGGAGGCCATCGACCGCTGCGACCTGATCGTCGAGGCGGCCGGTCAGGGTGTCGTCCGGGAGTGGGGCGAGCACGTCCTCGACTCCGGCACCGATCTGCTCGTGGCCTCGACCGGGGCCCTCACCGACGACGAGCTGGCCAAGCGGCTGCTCGCCGCCGGGCCCGGCCGGGTGTTCTTCACGGGCGGCGCGGTCGGCGGCCTCGATCTGCTCCAGGCCGTGCGGGTCCTGGGGCCGATCGAGGACGTCCGGCTCACCACCACGAAGCTGCCCTCCACCCTCGAACAGCCGTGGATGGACGAGGAGTTGCTGGGCCGGATGCGCTCGGCGACCGGTCCGGTCGTGGTGATGTCCGGCACGGCGCGCGACGTGCCGGTGAAGTTCCCCAAGTCGACGAACGTGGCCGCCTCGGTCGCCCTCGCCGTCGGCGACCTGGACGCTGTGCGGGTCGAGGTCGTCGCCGATCCGGGGGCCACGCGCACCCGGCACGTCATCGAGGCGTCCGGGGAGCACGGCGCGTACCGCTTCGAGGTCGCGCACCGGCCGGACCCGGGCAACCCGGCGACCAGCCAGGTCGTGCCGTACGCGGTGCTGCGTTCGGTGGCCGCGCTCGCCGGGCGGTCGGGGCAGATCCTGTGATCCACGTGGAAGAAGCGGGTGCCGAGGGCCCGCTGCTGCTGTGCCTGCACGGCATCGGCTCCTCCTCGGCCGCGTTCGCGCCACAGCTCGAAGGGCTCGCGCCGCACGCCCGGGTCGTCGCCTGGGACGCGCCCGGCTACGCCAAGTCGGCCGATCCGGACGGCCCGTTGGACCTCGACGGCTTCGCGGACGCCGCGGCCGACGTGATCCGCTCGTACGGTCCCTCCGCGCACGTCCTCGGTGTCTCGTGGGGCGGCGTCATCGCGCTGCGGCTCGCGACCCGGCACCCGGACCTCGTGGACTCGCTGATCGTCGCCGACTCCAGCGCGGGCTCGGGCACCGACCCGAAGAAGGCGGAGGGCATGCGTGCGCGCGCCAACGAGCTGGCCGAGGCCGGAGCGCGCGCCTTCGCCGAGAAGCGCGGACCGCGCCTCGTCTCCGACCTCGCCCCCGAAGCGCTGGTCGAGCGGGTCGTCGACACCATGGCCGCCTCCGTGCGGCTGCCCGGCTACGGGTACGCCGCCGAGGCCATGGCGAGCGCCGACCTGCGCCCCGAACTGTCCGCCGTCACCGCTCCCACGCTCGTGATCTGCGGCGACCGCGACAAGGTCACCGGCGTCGAGGCCTCCCAGGTCATCGCCGGCGGCCTGCACAAGACGGCCTACGTGATCGTCAAGGACGCCGGTCACCTGGCCAACCAGGAACAGCCCGAGCGGTTCAACGCCTGGGTCCTGTCCCACCTGCACATCGCCACCGCCTGACGGTCACCGCCCGACCGTCGGCGCCTACCTAAGGACACACACCATGCCTTTGACCACCACCGAGTACGACAACGGCGGCGACCTCGGCGCGTACACCGACTCGCTGATCGCCTCGAAGGAGTCCCGCGTCGCGGACTTCGACACGCTTTCCTTCCAGGAGAAAGCGGGCAAGCAGTACCGCCGCGGCCAGATCCGCTACGTGGGCTCCGGTGCCACCGGCAACCACGAGGGCGACAGCCGCATCCTCCCGTCCGGCGGCTTCACCTTCTCGAACATGCTGCTGCCGCCCGGCGCCGAGGGCCCGGCCCACACCCACCACGACGTGGAGGAGGCCTTCTTCGTCCTGGAGGGCGAGGTCCGCGTGGGCGTGCACCGCGGCCCGGACGAGGTCGAGTACCGCACCCTCGGCTACCGCGACATGATCGTGGTGCCCGCCGGTGTGACCCGCTCGCTGAAGAACGAGGGCGACACCGACGCCCTGTTCTGCGTCGTCATCGGCACGCAGAAGCCGCAGGTTCCCTCGTACCCCGAGTACTCGCCGATGCACGGCGTCACCCGTGACTGACGTGCCCGACGCGCGCACGGTCGTCGTGACCGGGGCGGGCCGTGGCCTGGGACTGGCCATGGCCCGCCGGGCCGGCGCGGACGGCTTCCGGGTCGTCCTCGCCGAGCTCGACCCCGAGCGCGGCGCCCGCGCCGCCGAGGAACTGCGGGCCGAGGGGCACGACGCGCACTTCGTCCGCTGCGACGTGGCGGACCCGGCGTCCGTCGACGAACTCGCCGCTTTCGTAGGCAAGTTGGGCGGGCTGTACGGTCTCGTCAACAACGCGGCCCTCGCCAACGGCGTCGGCGGCAAGGAGTTCCAGGACATCGACATCGAGACCTGGGACCGCCTGATGACGATCAACGCGCGCGGCCCCTGGCTGGTGGCCAAGGCCCTGCACCCGCTGTTCGGCCCGACCGGACGCATCGTCAACATCGCGTCGGACGCCGCGCTCTACGGCTCCCCGAGGCTCGCGCACTACATCACCTCGAAGGGCGCCGTCATCGCCCTCACCCGGGCGATGGCACGGGAGCTCGGCGAGCGCGGCATCACCGTCAACGCGCTGGCGCCGGGCCTCACCGAGTGCGAGGCGACCGAAGGGGTGCCCGAGGAACGGCACGGTCTGTACGCCGCGAACCGGGCGATCTCCCGGCCGCAGCAGCCCGAGGACCTCACGGGCCTCGCCTCCTTCCTCCTCTCGGAGGAGTCCCGCTATCTGACCGGACAAGTGATCGCCGTCAACGGCGGCTTCACGATGAACTGACCCACTGGAGCACTGAGTTATGGATCTGGGCCTCGCCGACCGGACCTACGTGGTCACCGGAGGCAGCTCGGGCGTCGGCCTGGCCACGGTCCGCGCCCTCCTCGACGAAGGCGCGAACGTCGCCACCTGCGGGCGCGACGCCGACCGCCTCAAGAGGATCGGCACGCACGACCGCCTCTTCACCGCCACCTGCGACGTGCGCGACGCCGACGCCGTACGCGGCTTCGTGCAGGCGTCGGCGCACGCGTTCGGCGGCGACCGCATCGACGGTCTCGTGAACAACGCGGGCCAGTCCCGCATGAAGCGCCTCGACGACACGACCGAGGACGACTGGCGCGACGAGCTGGAGCTGAAGTTCGCGGGCGTGCTCAACCCGCTTCAGGCGGCGCGGCAGTACCTGAAGGCGTCCGACGCGGCCTCCGTCGTCAACGTCAACGCGGTCCTCGCCAAGCAGCCGGAGCCGCGGCTGATCACGACGAGCGCCGCCCGCGCGGGCATCCTCAACCTCTCGAAGTCCCTGTCCCAGGAGCTGGCCCCGGAGGGCATCCGGGTCAACTCGGTCTGCCTCGGCCTCGTCGACACCGGCCAGTGGACGCGCCGGCACGCCGCCGCGGACTCCGGGATGAGCTACGAGGACTGGCAGGCGGAACTGGCCGCCGACCGCGGCGTCTCGCTCGGTCGGCTCGGCCGCGCCGAGGAGGTCGCGTACGCGATCGTCGCGCTGCTCTCGCCGCGCGCCTCGTACATCACCGGAACCGGCATCGATGTCTGTGGCGGCGTCGGCCGCGGCATTCTCTGAGGAGTTCACATGCAGTACACCAACGGCGGTGACCTCCTCGTCGCCGTCCTCAAGGAACTCGGCGTCGACACGGTCTTCGGCATCGTGTCCGTGCACAACCTGCCGCTGGTCGAGGCCGTCGACCGCGAGCTGCGCTTCGTGCCCGTGCGCCACGAGGCGAGCGCGGTCAACGCCGCCGACGCCTACGGCAGGGCCCGCGGCACGATCGGCTGCGCGCTCACCTCGACCGGCACGGGCGCGGGCAACGCGGCCGGTTCGCTGATCGAGGCGCTCGCCTCCGGCACGTCCGTGCTGCACGTCACCGGCCAGGTCGAGGCCGAGTTCCTGGGCAGCGGGCGCGGGTTCATCCACGAGACGAAGAACCAGCTCGGCATGCTCGACGCCGTCTCGGCGTACGCGGCCACGGTCCGCTCCACCGAGGAGGCGGGCACCGTGCTGCGCTCCGCCGCGCGCGCCGCGCTCGCCTCGCCGGGCGGTCCGGCGAGCGTGGAGTGGCCGATCGACCTCCAGTACGCGGCGCAGACGGACGCGCCGGTGGCCGTGGAGCCGACCGTCACCTCGGTGCCCGAGCCCGAACTCGCCGCCGCAGCACAGCTGTTGGCGACCGCGGAGCGTCCCCTGATCTGGGCCGGCGGCGGCGCCGCCCGCGCGGGCGCCGAGCTGACCGCGCTCGTCGAGGCGACCGGCGCCGGACTGCTCACCTCCAACTCCGGGCGCGGCGCGGTCCCCGAGGACCACCCGCAGGTCATCGGCAACTTCGCGACCACCCCCGCCGGACGTGCCCTGCTCGCCGACGCGGACGTGCTCCTCACCATCGGCACGCACTTCCGGTCCAACGAGACCGCCGACTACGGCCTGAAGCTCCCGGACGCGGACCGGCACATCCAGATCGACGTCGACGCCGCCGCCCTCGGCCGCGTCTACCCGGCCGCGCACACCCTGCACGCCGACGCCGCCGACGCCCTGGCCGCCCTGCTCCCCCACGCCCGCGCCGCCGCGCCCTCGTGGACCCGGCGGATCAAGGACGTACGGGCCGAGGTGCGGGCCACGCTGCACGACAACATCGGCCCGCAGGCGGCGATCTGCGACGCGCTGCGCGCCGTGCTGCCGCGCGACGCCGTCGTCGCCCGGGACGTCACCATCCCGTCCAGCAGCTGGGGCAACCGACTCCTGGAGATGTACGACCCGCGCTCCAACGTCTTCCCGCGCGGCGGCGGCATCGGGCAGGGCCTCGGCATGGGCATCGGCGCCGCGCTCGCGGACCCCGAGCGGCCCACCGTTGTCATCGCGGGCGACGGCGGCCTCGCCGTGCACCTCGGCGAGCTGCTCACCGTCGCCCAGGAGCGGCCGCGGCTGACCGTCCTCGTCTTCAACGACGGCGGCTACGGCGTGCTGCGCAACATGCAGGACCGGTACAGCGAGCGCCGCTCCGGCGTCGACCTCGCCACGCCCGACTTCGAACTCCTCGCCCGCGCCTGCGGCTTGCCGTACCTGCGGATCGCCGACGCCGAGCACGCCCGGCCGGTCCTGGAGCAGGCCGTCGGCGCCGAGGGCCCGACCCTCGTCGAGGTCGACCTGGCCGCGCTCGGCCCGATGAAGAACCCGTTCACCCCGCCCGTGAAGATCCCCGGCGCGTAGGAGACCACCATGACGACCGAAGAGCGTCGCCTCGACCTGCTGGTCCGGCGGATGACCTGGGAGGCCGACGACGTCCTGTCCGTCGAGCTGACCCACCCCGAGAGCAAGCCGCTGCCCGCCTGGGAGCCCGGCGCGCACCTCGACGTGCACGTCGGCGGCCAGGTCCGCCAGTACAGCCTGTGCGGGGACCCCGCCGACTGCGGCACGTACCGCATCGGCGTGCTCAACGAGCCGTCCTCGCGCGGCGGTTCGCGGCACGTGCACACCAAGCTGCGCCCCGGCCAGCAGGTCACCGTGTCGGAGCCGCGCAACCACTTCGCCCTGGAGGACGCCCCGGCGTACGTGTTCATCGCGGGCGGCATCGGTGTCACGCCGATCCTCGCAATGGCCCGGGAGGCCGCCCGGCGCGGCGCCGACTGGCGCATGGTGTACGGCGGCCGGGGGCGCGCCTCGATGGCGTTCACCGACGAGCTGGCCGCGCTCGGCGGGGACCTGACCCTCGTACCGCAGGACGAGCAGGGGCACATCGACCTGGATGCGACACTCGCCGAGCTGCCCGAAGGGGCGCTCGTCTACTCCTGCGGGCCCGAGCCGCTGCTCGCCGCCGTGGAGGAGCGCTGCCCTGGCGACCGGCTGCGCCTGGAGCGGTTCGCCGCCCCGGTGGTCGAACGGTCCGCGGACGACGGCGAGTTCGAGGTCGAGTGCCGCACCTCGGGCCAGACCCTCACCGTCGGTGCCGACACCTCGATCCTGGAGGCCGCCGAGACCGCGGGCATCGATGTCGCCAGCTCCTGCCGCGACGGCATCTGCGGCTCCTGCGAGACCCGCGTCATCGAAGGCGCCCCCGAACACCGCGACTTCCTCCTGTCGGAAGCGGAGCACGCCGCGAGCGCCTCGATGATGATCTGCGTCTCGCGCTGCGCGGCCGGCTCCCGCCTCGTACTGGACCTTTAAGCCCCTCCTGACACGTAGGAGACACCACCCATGAGCAGCAGCACCGAGACCACCACCGACTGGCCCTACCTGGAGGTCCACCAGTCGCGCACCCACGAGCCGAGCCCGTACGAGTACAAGCTCGCGGCGACGCTCGAGGAGGTCTTCACCAAGGTCGGCCACGAACTCGCCGATGTCGTCGGCGGGCTGAACGCCCGTCAGGTCCACGCCCCCGACGGGCAGCCGTGGACCGAGGAATCCTTCCGCGCCGAGATGCACCGACTGGGAGCGTGACACACCATGGCTCTGACCGCCGACAAGATCTACGCGACCGGCCTGCGCAACCAGTGGCACCCGGTCGTCCCGTCCTCCTTCGTCGCCCCCGGCGCGATGCGCAAGGTCACCGTCCTCGGTGAGCAGTGGCTGCTGTTCCGCCGCTCGGACGGCACCCTGAGCATGCTCGCCGACCGGTGTCCGCACCGCGGCGCCCCGCTCTCCCTCGGCAAACACCTGGGCGACCGGGTGGCCTGCTGGTACCACGGCGTCGAGGTCGAGACCGACGGCACGGTCTCCTCCGTGCCCGGTCTGCCCGGCTGCAACCTGGAGGGCAAGAAGCTCGTCACGTCGCTGCCCGTGCGCGAGGTCTCCGGCGCCGTCCTCGCCTACTTCGGTGACGAACAGCACCCGGAGCCCGTCGAGTTGACGCTCCCCGACCCGCTGACCGACCCGGACACCGACGCGTTCCTGTGCTACGCCGAGTGGGACGTGCCGTGGCGCTTCGGCGTCGAGAACCTGCTCGACCCGATGCACGGCCAGTTCCTGCACCACGACTCGCACACGATGTTCGACGGTGACACCACCGCCAAGTTCCGCATCCGCGAGACCGACCGCGGCTACTTCTTCGAGAAGACCGACCAGCGGGGCGTGAACTTCGACTGGGTCGAGCTGTGCCGCACCGGCGTGGACTGGGTCGACCTGTCGATCCCCTACCCGCCGTCCGCGGGCCCCGGCGGCCCGTTCGGCATCGTCGGCATGGTCCGCCCGGTCGACGAGGAGCGCTGCGCCGTCTTCTTCTGGCGCTACCGCAAGGTCCAGGACTGGCAGCGCGACACCTGGCGCTTCCTCTACAAGACGCTGATCGAGGAGCGCCACTGGGCGGTCCTGGAGCAGGACCGCACGATGCTGGAGGCCATGCCGGCCGACGCCGACCAGCGGGAGAACCTGTACCAGCACGACCTCGGCGTGGTCCGCCTGCGCCGCATGTACCGCGGCGAGGCCGAGAAGCAGTCCGCCGGCGCATGAGCACCCGGGCCCGCTGGGCGGGCGTCCTCAGCCTGCTGGTCATCGTCCTGATCAGCTACGTGGACCGGGTGAACGTCTCCGTCCTCATCACGGACAAGGCGTTCACCGACCACTTCGGCATCACCGGCGACCCGACGGCACAGGGCGCCCTGTCGACGGTGTTCCTCATCGGGTACGGCATCGCGGCGTTCGTCCTCACCCCGTTCTACGAGACGTCGCTCGGGGTGCGCCGCGGGCTCGTCGTCAGCGTCGCCCTGTGGTCGCTGATGACACTGCTCTCCCCGTACGCGCTCGGCGCGCTCACGCTGACCGTCCTGCGCGCGCTGCTGGGCGCCGCCGAGGGTCCGCTGTTCTCGCTGAAGACGATGTACGTGCGCGAGCACTTCGAGCCGCACGAGGCGGGCCGCCCGAACGCCGTCAGCTCCATGGGTGTCTCGCTGGGCACGGCGGCGGGCCTGCCCCTCATCACGTACCTCGTCTACCGCTTCGACTGGCACACCTCGTTCATCGCCCTCGCGGCCCTGAACGCGGTCATCGGCCTGCCGCTGATCCTGCTGTTCGTACGGGTCCGGCGGGGACACCGCGTGCGCGGCGCCGAGCGGCCCGGCTTCGGGACCACGCTCAAGGGCGCACTGCGGATGCCACGCCTTGCGCCCATCCTGGTCATCGAGATCGCCACGCTCGCGTATCTGTGGGGGTCGAGCGCGTGGCTGCCCTCGTACCTGCTGCGCGAGCGGCACTTCTCGCTCTCCGCGATGGGCATCGTCTCGGCGCTGCCGTTCCTGATGTCGCTGGTCTCCGGGTTCCTCGGCGGGCTCGTGCTCGACCGGCTGCCGCGGCGGCTGCTCGCGCTGCCGTTCGTGGTGGGATCGGCCGGCACCGCCGTGTGCGTGCTGCTCGTCGCGGGCGCGGACAGCGACGCGGCGGCGGCCACGGGTCTCATCCTGGCCGGCGGTTTCTGGGGCCTTCAGGGTCCGGCGATCCCCACCCTCGTCCAGCACTGCGCGCCCGCCCACTTCGTCGGCAGCGCCTACGGCGTCGTGAACGGCGTCGGCAATCTCGTGTCGGCGTTCATGCCCACCCTCATGGGCGTGGCCATCGCGGCCAGCGGCGGCCACGGCTTCGGCGCCGGATTCGGCCTCCTCGCCGGGGCCCAGGCGCTGACGCTGGTGTGCGGGGCATGGCTGCTGGTCAGGCCGGTCCGCGAGGCACCGGCCGCCGGAACCGACGCCGCGCGGCTCGCGCGGACCTGACGACTGCCCCGCGGTGGAGTGGACCACTCCGCCGCGGGGCAGTGTTGGGGGCAGTCCGCGCCCACAAGGGGATGCGGAGGGCCCCCGCCGACGCCGTAAGGTGGGCAGGTACGCGAGGGCACGTCGGAAGGAGGCGCTGGGTGATCGAGCTCGAGGGGGTTCCCGAGCTGGTCGACCCGGTCATGGTGGCCGCGTTCGAGGGCTGGAACGATGCCGGCGACGCCGCCTCCACCGCGGTCGCGCATCTCGACAAGGAGTGGAAGGGCGAGGTGTTCGCGGCGCTGGACGCCGAGGACTACTACGACTTCCAGGTCAACCGCCCGACGGTGTTCGTCGACGGCGGCGTGCGAAAGATCACATGGCCGACGACGCGGCTCTCGGTGATCCGGGTCGGCGGGGACAAGCCGCGCGACCTGGTGCTGGTCCGGGGCATCGAGCCGTCCATGCGCTGGCGCTCGTTCTGCAACGAACTGCTCGGCTTCGCGCACGAGCTGGGCGTCGAACTCGTCGTCGTGCTCGGCGCGCTGCTCGGCGACACCCCGCACACCCGGCCCGTGCCGGTCAGCGGTGTCACCTCCGACCCGGATCTGGCCACGCGGATGAACCTGGAGGAGACCAAGTACGAGGGGCCCACGGGCATCGTCGGCATCCTCCAGGAGGCCTGCACGCACGCGGGCGTCCCCGCGGTCTCGCTGTGGGCGGCCGTCCCGCACTACGTGTCGCAGCCGCCGAACCCGAAGGCGACGCTGGCCCTCCTCAACCGCCTGGAGGACCTGATCGACCTGCGCATCCCGCTGGGCGAGCTGGGCGAGGACGCGCGGGCCTGGCAGCTGGGCGTGGACCAGCTGGCGGCCGAGGACAGCGAGGTCGCCGAGTACGTGCAGTCCCTGGAGGAGGCCCGCGACACCGCGGAGCTGCCCGAGGCCTCCGGCGAGGCCATCGCCCGCGAGTTCGAGCGCTATTTGCAGCGCCGCGATCCGGGCGCCGGTCCTGGCGGTCACGCGACGGACGGCGGGGACGGCTCCTCGCACCTGCGTGACAATCCGAGCGGCCGGACCAGGCCGCCGAAGCCGCCGCGCCCGGAGAGCGACGACGGCGACGAGTAGTCGCGGCATGCGGTGACGATCAGGGCGGGGCGCCGAGCGCCCCGCCCTTCGTCGTGCCCCGCCCGCGCCCCGAGTCTGGCCGGTTTGCGGCGTGACAGTTGTTTCCGGCCGAATTGAAGGCAGTTGCAGGGGGTTCCCCATTCAACTTGTTTTCAAACGCAGTTGGCCGACGAGGGGTGGACGGGCGGGCGTCGGCGTAGCAGGGTGAGCCCCGACGAGCCTCAAGGAAGCACACGGCACAAGCAGACCCGTACGACCGGATGTGGCGAGGGGAGCTGTGAACCGATGACCGACCAGCACGCAAGCCCGGCACAGGGGCCGGGAGCGGCCGGGCCGGGACCGGACGGATCCGGTTTCACCTATCGCGGGGCGGAAGAGGAACTCATCGTCGTGGCGCGCCCGGAGGCCCGCCTGCGCGTCCAGGCAGACGGTGTGCGCTCCGCCGCAGGCGCCGACGTATCGGCGCTGAACATGTTCCTCGGGGACGAACAGCTCGCTCTTGAACCGCTGTTCGGCGGCGAGGAGCGGGTACGGGACGCCGACGCGGCGCCCGGGGCGGAGGTGCCCGATCTGGCGCTGTTCTACCGGGTGCGCGGCGGGGCCGAGCGCGCACAGGAGCTGCGCGCGCGGATCGCGGCGCTCCCGGAGATCGACACGGCGTACGTGAAGCCGGGCGCGGTGCCCGCGACGCGCGCCTCGTCGCCCCAGCCGTCCCCGGAGAACTTCGAGGAGGCGCGGCGGCTGAAGGAGAAGACGGCCGCGACGCCCGACTACACGGGCCGCCAGGGCTACTTGGGCCCCGCGCCCGCCGGCATCGACGCGCAGTGGGCGTGGCGGCGGCTCGGCGGCAGCGGCGAGGGCATCACCGTCATCGACGTGGAAGGCGCCTGGCAGCTGGGGCACGAGGACCTGTCGGCGAAGCTCGCGGGCATCGTGGTCGGCACGCCGATCTCGGACGTGGCCTGGCGCAATCACGGCACGGCGGTCCTCGGCGTGATCGGCGGCGACCGCAACGAGCGCGGCATCACCGGCATCGTGCCGGAGGCGGTGACCGCGGCGGCGTCCTTCCAGGGTGTGGGCACGGCGGCGGCGATCCACGCGGCGGCCGAGCGGCTGAACCCCGGCGACGTCATCCTGATCGAACTGCACCGCCCGGGACCGCGGTTCGACTTCGAGCCGCGCGACGACCAGCGCGGCTACATCGCCCTGGAGTGGTGGCCCGACGACTTCGCGGCCATCAAGTACGCGACGGCGAAGGGCATCGTGGTCGTGGCCGCGGCGGGCAACGGAGCCGAGTCCCTCGACGACGCGGTGTACGAGCGCAGGCCCGACGAGTTCCCGGCGTGGTGGCACAACCCGTTCAACCCGTCGAACCGCTCCTCGGACGCGGTGCTCGTGGGCGCGGGCGCCCCGCCGCCGGGCACGCACGGCCGCGACCACGGCCCGGACCGCTCGCGCCTGTCCTTCTCCAACTACGGGGCCCGCGTGGACGCCCAGGGCTGGGGCCGCGAGGTCACCACCACCGGCGGCGCCTGGGACCGGCCCGGCGACCTCCAGGGCGGTACCGAGGAGATCGCCTGGTACACGGACACCTTCTCCGGCACCTCGTCCGCCTCCCCGGTGGTCGTCGGCGCGCTGACCGCCCTCCAGGGAATGCTCAAGGCAGGCGGTCAGCGCCCGATGACGTCACGGCGGGCGCGCGATGTGCTCCGGGCGACCGGCTCACCTCAGCAGGACGCCCCCGGCCGGCCCGCCTCGCAGCGGATCGGCAACCGGCCCGACATCAAGGGAGCGGTCACCAACCTGCTGCCCTCGACGGTCGGTTCGGGCCAGGCCGAGCGGTACTGGGACGAGCTGATCCCGTATCCGCCGGAACTCCCGCCCCGGCTACGCCTGTTCGTGGCGGGCTCCTGGCGCAATCTGAACAACCCGTCCCCCGAGACCCGCCAGGCGGTGCACACCGCTTTCGCGGGGGGACGGCCCGACGTACGTGTGTGGTTCTCGGACGACGAGGTCGTCGGCCTGGTCGTCACGGGCTGAGGCAACGCAACCAACCATTGAACGCAGCCAACCATTCATGGAAGGTGGCACCCGCATGAGCATCACCCCCCAGATGGGCCAGCAGGGGCAGCAGTTCCCGAGCACCTCGCCCTACCAGCAGGGCATGAGCCAGCAGCAGCCGTTCGGCCAGCAGTCGTACGGCCAGCAGCAGCCCGGCATGTTCGGCCAGGGCCAGGGTCAGGGTCAGGGCCAGGAGCACCTTCAGCAGCAGCTCCAGCAGCTCGGCCAGCAGCAGCCGTACCAGCAGCTGCTCCAGCAACTCGGCGGGCAGCAGCAGGGATTCGGCCAGCAGCAGTACGGGCAGCAACAGCAGGGCCAGCAGCAGGACCAGCAGGCGCAGCAGATGGAGCAGCAGGCCCAGCAGCAGCTCCAGCAGGTCCAGTTGGCCGCGATCCAGCAGGCCCACCAGCAGGTGCAGCAGCAGGCCCTGGCCGCCGGCATCGCGAACGGCTACATCGACATCGTGCAGCCGCTCCCGGGCCAGCCGAGCCAGATCTTCCTGCGCATCAACAACGTGTTCCGCGTCCTCAACAACCCCACCCCGCAGGCACACGACGAGATCCAGGAGGCCTTCGCGTTCGGCCACCAGGTCGTGGGCGTCTGGGACACGGGGTCGCCGAACATCCTGCGGAGCGTTCGGGTGCAGCGCATCTGAGCACGCGCCGGAAGCACCGGAAACACCGGAAATAAAGGGGCGCCTCCCCGCTCGGGGAGGCGCCCTCTCGGCTACCGGACGGGTGTTGCTACAGCGCCACGCCCAGCAGGGCGTCCACGGCACGGGACACGACGCCGGGGGCGCCCTCGTCCGTGCCGCCCGCGGTCGACTGGGTCTCGGCCCAGCGGTCGACGGCGGCCAGCGCGGCCGGCGCGTCCAGGTCGTTCGCGAGCGCCGCGCGGATCTCCTCGACGAGCGCCTCGGCGGACGGGCCGTCGGGGCGGGAGACGGCCGCGCGCCAGCGGTCGAGGCGGGCCACGGCGTCGGTGAGCACCTGCTCCGTCCACTCCCAGTCGGAGCGGTAGTGGTGGGCGAGGAGCGCGAGCCGGATGGCGGCGGGGTCGACGCCCTCGCGCCGCAGCGCGGAGACGAACACCAGGTTGCCCTTGGACTTCGACATCTTCTCGCCGTCGAGCCCGACCATGCCGGCGTGCACGTACGCCTTGGCCATCGGGAACTCGCCGGTCAGCGCCTGCGCGTGCGAGGCGCCCATCTCGTGGTGCGGGAAGGCCAGGTCGGAGCCGCCGCCCTGGACGTCGAAGCCCATGCCGAGGTGGTCGAGGGCGATGGCGACACACTCGATGTGCCAGCCGGGGCGCCCCTGGCCGAGCGAGCCGCCGTCCCAGCTGGGCTCGCCGTCGCGCGCGGCCATCCACAGCATCGGGTCGAGCGGGTTCTTCTTGCCGGGACGCTCGGGGTCGCCGCCACGCTCGGCGGAGAGCAGCCGCATCGCCTCGGCGTCGAGGTTCGAGACGGAACCGAAGTGCGGGTCGGCCTCGACGGAGAAGTAGGTGTCACCTTCGAGCTCGTAGGTGGCACCGGCGTCACGCAGTCGTTCGACGAGCGGCACGATGCCGGGTATCGCCTCGACGGCGCCTATGTAGTGCTGCGGCGGCAGCATCCGCAGGGCGGTCATGTCCTCGCGGAACAGGGCGGTCTCGCGCTCGGCGAGGCCCTCCCACTCGATGCCGTCACGCACGGCCCGCTCAAGCAGAGGATCGTCGACGTCCGTCACGTTCTGGACGTAGTGAACCTGCCGCTTGGTGTCGAGCCACACGCGCTGCACGAGGTCGAACGCGTTGTAGGTCGCCGCGTGACCCATGTGGGTCGCGTCGTACGGCGTGATGCCGCAGACATAGATACGGGCGACGGGACCGGGGGCAAGGGTGACGAGCCCACCGGTCGCGGTGTCGTGGATCCGGAGGTCGCGGCCCTTGCCGGGCAGGGCGGGGACCTCAGAAGCGGGCCAGGCATGCATGCATCGAGCGTAACCGGACGGTGCTTCCGCATACGAACCGGACCAGGCGTATTGGCCGAACCGGCCCTCTTGCGCGATCTTGACGGACGCGCTAGGCAAATCCAGCCCCTGCGGCGATCGAGCAGCGCGGTCCGGGGCAGAGCCCCGCGACCGCGACACCGGTGCGGGCCGCACTACACCGGCGGCCAGGGGATCGCGGGCCAGTCGCCACCGGGCTCCCGGTGCCGCCCGGACTTCAGAAGGTCCGCCACCCGCTCACGTACGGCCTCCACCTCGGCCGACGTGATCAGCTCGCCCAGCCTCGCAGCGAGCGGCTCGCCCTCGCCGAGGGCCACCCGCAGCCCCTCCAGGGCAACGGTGGCCTCCTCGGTCAGCGGCTCCCCCGCCCAGCCCCACAGCAGCGTGCGCAGCTTGTCCTCGGCGTTGAACGTCACACCGTGGTCGATGCCGAACAGGTGCCCATCGGCGTCGACGAGCAGGTGCCCGCCCTTGCGGTCGCCGTTGTTGATCACGGCGTCGAGCACGGAGAGCCGGCGCAGGCGGGCGTCGTCACGGTGCACGAGCAGCGCCGTACGGCCCTCTCCGACCTCCGCGAACCCGATGGCCTTCCAGCCCTCCTCGGGCTCCTCACGGTCGACGAGGGCCAGCAGTTCCTGCCCCTCGGCCTCGTCGTCGGGCCCGTCGACCCACAGCTGGCACATGCCCTCGCCGTAGGGCCCGTCGCGCAGCACCGTCGGCGGCACCAGGCCCCAGCCGAGCGCCTCGGAGACCTCGTACGCGGCGACCTCGCGCTGCGCCAGGGTGCCGTCGGGAAAGTCCCACAGGGGACGCTCCCCGCGTACGGGCTTGTAGACGCAGCGCGCCTCGCGGCCGTCGTGGGTGACGGTGCACACCAGCACCGCGTTCGACGACTCGCGGATCTGTCCTTCCACGTGCAGCTCACCGAGGGCGAGCAGGTCCCGGTCGTCGCTCACGCGTCGCGCCGGTATCCGTTCTGGCGCGGACATACGTGTCCCTCCGGGTCGAGCGGCAGGCTGCACAGCGGGCACGGCGGGCGGCCCGCGTTCACGACGTCCAGGGCCCGCTTGGCGAAGGCGCGTGCCTGGTTCCCCGTGAGGCGGACCCGGAGCATCGGCGGGCCGTTCTCCTCGTCCTGGAGGAGCTTCTCCTCGGCCTCCGCCAGGTCCTCCTCGGACTCGGCGTCCAGCTCGACGAGGGCCTGCGCCTCGACGATCATGCGCTGTTCGTCGCCGTCCCACGCGAGGGCCATGGTGCCGACGCGGAACTCCTCCTCCACGGGCGCCTCCAGGGGCGCGGTGTCGGAGACCTCGCTGGGCGCGACGGCGGGCACCGGCGCGTTGCCCCCGGTGCGCCGGACGACCTCGTCGAGCAGTTCGTCCATGCGCTCGGCGAGCGCGGCCACCTGGGTCTTCTCCAACGCCACGCTGGTGACCCGGGCTCCTGCCGTGGCCTGCAGGAAGAAGGTGCGGCGCCCGGGGAGCCCGACCGTACCGGCCACGAACCGCTCCGGAGGGTCGTAGAGGAACACCTGACGGGACACGTCCTGTCTCCATGGGATCGGAATCGACTGTCTTGAACCGGTCACGGCCGACCGGGCCGACTGTGCTTACGGCTGCTTCACCCTACTGCGGCGGACGATCACGGTGCGCCCGCGCCGCCCCCGACGGGCGCATCGCCCTCCTGTGGCGCCTCACGCGGCGCCAGGGACGCGAAGTCCCCGGTGTCCCCGAGGCGTACGAGAAAGGGGCGCAGCCGTGTGTAACGGATCGCTGTGATGGAACACGGCTCTACAGAGATGCGCTGAAAGAGGTCCAGATGAAGCCCGATGGCGTCCGCGACAAGGGACTTGATGATGTCGCCGTGCGAACACATCACATAGACGGCGTCCTCGCCGTGCTCGCGCTCCACGCGCGCGTTCCACTCACGTACCGCCTCGGCGGCCCGGTGCTGCATCTGCCGCATCGACTCACCGCCGGGGAACGCGGCGGCCGTCGGGTGCTGCTGCACGACCTGCATCAGCGGCTCGTCCGTCAGCTCGGCGAGCTTGCGGCCGGACCAGTCCCCGTAGTCGCACTCGCCGATCCGGTCGTCGGTGCGCAGGGTGATGTCCGGCCGGGCGGCGAGCAGCGGCGCGACGGTCTCCCGGCAGCGCTGGAGCGGGCTGGCGACGATCTCGGCGAGGGGCAGGTCCGCGAGCCGCTCGGGCAGCCGCGCGGCCTGCGCCGCGCCGCGCTCGTCGAGCGCCACACCGGGCGTCCACCCGGCGAGCACGCCCGCGGTATTGGCGGTGGACCGTCCGTGCCGGACAAGGATCAGCGTGGGCATGTGCCCCACCCTAGGCATACGACGACGTGCGACAGTGCCCGGTCCTGGGAAGAATTCGCTTCGTGATCGTCGACTGCGCCATCTACCGGGAAGGGCGCCGCATCGAGCGCCCCGCCGACTTCTCCGACGCGCTCGACGAGGCGCGGGCGGCCGGGGACGCCTTCGTGTGGATCGGGCTGCACGAGGCGAGCGACGAGGAGTTCGACCAGGTCGCCCAGGAGTTCGGGCTGCACCCGCTGGCCGTGGAGGACGCCATGAAGGCGCACCAGCGGCCCAAGCTGGAGATCTACGACGACTCGCTGTTCGTGGTCCTCAAGCCGGTCGTCTACGAGCCGAACAGCGACAAGGTGTCCACGGGCGAGCTGATGCTGTTCCTGGGCGACTCGTTCGTGGTGACCGTGCGGCACGGCGAGGGCGCGCCCCTGAAGGCCGTACGGCAGCGTCTGGAGGCCGAGCCGGAATTCCTGAAGCAGGGGCCGACCGCGGTCCTGTACTCGGTCGCGGACGCCACGGTGGACCACTATCTGGAGGTCGCGGCCGAGCTCCAGACCGACCTGGAGGAGCTGGAGACGGAGGTCTTCTCGCCACAGGGCGGCGGCACCCGCGACACCGCGGAGCGGATCTACACCTTCAAGCGCCAGATCCTCGAATTCCGGCGCGCCACCGGCCCGTTGGCGATGCCGGTGGCCCGGCTCGCCGGGGTCGGCCCGTGGGGCCTGGCCGCGGTGCCGTTCGTGCACGAGGAGGCGCGGCCGTTCTTCCGCGACGTGAACGACCACCTGACGCGGGTCAACGAGTCCGTGGACGGCCTGGACCGCCTCGTGTCGGACATCCTTTCGGCGCACCTGGCGCAGATGAGCGTGCGGCAGAACGACGACATGCGGAAGATCTCGGGGTGGGCGGCGATGGCGGCGGTGCCCACCATGATCGCGGGCATCTACGGCATGAACTTCGACCACATGCCGGAACTGCACTGGGTGTGGGCGTACCCGGCGGTCATCATCCTGATGGCCCTCCTGGAACTCCTCCTCTTCCGCCTGTTCAAGCACCGCGGCTGGCTGTGACCCACTCAAGCCCCGCCGCCAATTGAGGCGCAGGACCCGGCTGCCCCAATCAAGCCCCAACGGCGATTGAGGCGCGGGGTCCGGGGCAGAGCCCCGCGACCGCAACACCGGTCGAGCAGTACCACCGGACGACTCAGGCGAACTCGACCGTGGCAGGCGGCCCGCCCAGGGCATCGCGCCGATCCGGCATCCGCAACGACACCATCCGCCGCCACCCGCCAAGACGCTCGTACGCGTACACCGCACGGATCCCCGCGGCGAGCACCGCCGCCTTCGGCTTCGACCAGCCCAGAATGCGCCCCATGTGGTCCATGACGGCGAGGCTGACGTCCCGGTAGACGGCGATCTCGGCAAGGGCGCACTCCCGCAGGACCCGCTGAATCGTGCGCCCGTGCCCCGCGTAGGCGAACCGCAGCAACTCCTCGTGGCAGTACGCGAGATGGTTGTCCTCGTCGTTGGAGATCATCTTGACCGCGCGGCCGAGGTCGGGATCGTCGGCGAAGTGCTTGCGGAGCATCTCCATCTGCTCGGAGGCCCGCTGTTCGGTGACACGGCTGTGCGCCAGGTACGTGACGACGTCCCGCACGGAGAGCCGCTCGTCGCCGCGCAGCCGCTCGTGCGCGAGCCCGATGCGCCGCCTCTCCAGAAGCATCGTGTAGTCGGTCTCGGCGGGGACGGGCGCCGGCTCCAGGCCGCGCTTCTTCATGAGGGCGTTGAAGATACGCCCGTGCTTGTCCTCGTCCGCGCCGTGCCGCGCGATCTTGGGGGCGAGGTCGCGCTCGCCCTCGGGCACCAGCGCGGCGATCCGCCCGTTCTCCCAGCCGCCCTGGGATTCGCCGCCGGCGGCGATGGAGCAGAACAGCCGGAACGACTCGTCGTTGTCGATGATTTCCTGGAACAGACTCTTGGCCGACAGCATCTGCTACCTCCATCTCGCCGCGCCGGACTCCGCAGTACTGCAAAGTCCGAGTCAAATGCGGGACATGAGGCAGGGCAACAGCTATGCGGGTCAACTCGTCCGAAAGGAGGACCCGGGGCGCGGGAGGAGCCGTAACCGGAGCCCCTCGTGACGCGTTGTGCTCTGTGACGGCCGTGGCGGGGAAGACCCCCCGAGCCCCCACCACGGCCGTGGAAGAACTCCGCCGAGCCCTTGGGCCCCTGAACCCCTACGCCAGCCCGGCGAGCTCCATGGCCTCGGTGCCCGCGCGCAGCGAGGCGAGCCGGTCGTCGAGCGTGAGCCCGGCCGGGTTGACGGTCAGCGTGGTGACACCGGCCTCGGCGTAGGCCCGCATCCGGTCGGCGATCCGGTCCACGGAGCCGAGCAGCGTGGTGGAGTCGATGAGCTGCTGCGGGATCGCCGCGGCCGCGCCCTCCTTGTCGCCGGCCAGGTACTTGTCCTGGATCTCGGCGGCCTCCTTCTCGTAGCCCATGCGCTGCGCGAGCTGGTTGTAGAAGTTCTGCTTGCGGCTTCCCATGCCGCCCACGTAGAGGGCGGTGTACGGCCGGAACATGTCGGCGAGCGCGCTCACGGACGCCTCGTCGTCCCCGCCGAGTGCCAGCGGAACCGTCGGGCAGACGTCGAAGCCGTCCATGGTCTTGCCGGCCTTCTCGCGGCCCACGCGGATGTGCTGGAGCGCGGTCTCCTCCAGGTGCTCGGCCGCCGGGAAGATCAGCAGGGCGCCGTCGGCGATCTCGCCGGTCTGCTCCAGGTTCTTCGGGCCGATGGCGGCGATGTAGAGCGGAATGTGCTCGCGCTCCGGGTGCACGATGAGCTTCAGCGGCTTGCCCGGCCCGCCGGGAAGCGGCAGCGTCCAGTGCGCGCCCTCATGGGTGACCCGCTCACGGCTCATCGCCTTGCGGATGATGTCGACGTACTCGCGGGTGCGCGCCAGCGGCTTGTCGAACTTGACCCCGTACCAGCCCTCGGAGACCTGCGGCCCCGAGACACCGAGGCCGAGCCGGAAGCGGCCCCCGGACAGCGAGTCGAGCGTCGCGGCCGTCATCGCCGTCATCGTGGGCTGACGGGCCGGGATCTGGAAGATGGCCGAGCCGACGTCGATCCGCTCCGTCTGCGCGGCGACGTACGCGAGGACCGTGGCGGCGTCGGAACCATAGGCCTCGGCGGCCCAGCACACCGCGTAGCCCAGTCTGTCGGCTTCCTTCGCGACGGCCAGGTTGTCCGCGTCCATACCCGCGCCCCAGTAGCCGAGGTTGATGCCGAGCTTCATTGACCACATCCCCTTAACGCTTAACGCCTTGCCGGATCCAGTGATTTACCCATGGGTAAGGTGCCCCGCCCGGCACCCTAACCCGGCGACCCCGACGGCAGATATCCACAGGACCCCCGTTCCTGACCTTCGGCCAGTAACCTCAGCGCCCATGGAGCAGAGGCATCTCGGCCGCACCGGCCTGCGCGTGTCCCGGATCGGGCTCGGCACCCTCCTGTGGGGCCGGGACACCGACGAGCACGACGCCGCCGACCTGTTGAAGGCCTTCTGGGAAGCGGGCGGCACACTCGTCGACACGGCCGACGTGTACGGGGACGGGGAGTCGGAGTATCTGCTCGGCAGGCTCATCGAGGGCCTGGTGCCGCGCCGTGACCTGGTGATCTCCACGAAGGCGGGCAGCGTGCCCGATCCCGACCGGCGTTTCGACGGCTCGCGCGGCCATCTGCTCTCGGCCCTGGACGCCTCGCTCGCCCGCCTCGGCACGGAGTACGTCGACCTGTGGCAGGTGCACGCGTACGACCCCGGGACCCCGCTCGACGAGACGTTGCAGGCCCTCGACATAGCCGTCAGCAGCGGCCGCGCGCGCTATGCGGGCGTCTCGAACTTCTGCGGCTGGCAGCTCGCCAAGGCCGCCACCTGGCAGCTCGCCGCGCCCGGCACGCGTACGCGTCTCGCCAGTACGCAGATGGAGTACTCGCTGTTGCAGCGGGGCGTGGAGCGCGAGGTGCTGCCTGCGGCGCTTGACCTCGGCATCGGCCTGCTGCCCTCCTCGCCGCTGGGCCGCGGGGTGCTGACCGGGAAGTACCGCTCGGGCACGCCCGCCGACTCGCGGGGCGGCTCGGACCACATGGCGCCGTTCGTCGAGCCGTACCTCGACGAAGCGGCGGGGCACATCGTGGACGCGGTAGCGACGGCGGCGGACGGGCTGGCCGTGACGCCGCTCCAGGTGGCGCTCGCGTGGGTCAGGGACCGGCCGGGAGTGACCGCGCCGATCGTCGGCACGCGCAACGCGCAGCAGCTCACGGCGGCATTGTCAGTGGAGGCCCTTAGTCTTCCTGACGAGATCTGCCAGGCGCTCGACGACGTGTCGGCGCCCGTGCACCGCTATCCCGATCAGGACTGGAGCACGTTGTGAGTACGGAGTCCGCTCCCGCGGAGAACGAGTCGGGGGCCCGCCCCGACACCGGGCCGGACACGGAGCACCTGGCCGGTGCGCCCGACCCGACGACGACCGAGGCCGACCGTGTCGCGGACGCGGAGACCACCGGCTCGGAGCCGGGCGGGATCGACGAGACCGAGTCGGAGGCCACGGCGGCCGGCACCGACGGCCGTGCGGACCGTGCCCCGGACGCGGAGGCCGCCGACGAGGAGGCCGAGTCGGGCGGGATCGACGGGGACGGCGCGCAGGCCGCGGCGGACGGCGACGACAGCACGGAGGGCGGCACCGAGAAGTCCGCCGAGGTGTCCGAGGCCGAGCTGGCGGCCCAGCGGGAGTTCCAGGAGCGGATCGCGGAGCGGAAGGCCGCCAAGGAGGGGCCGATCGCCGCCGGGACGAAGCTGAGCGGGACCGCCGCCGACCTGCTGGCCGCCGTACGCGCGGTGGAGAGCGGGGAGAAGCCGGTCGCCGCCCCCGTGCTCGCCCGCCCCGAGCCCGAGCCGCGGCGGGACCCCGCCGCCTCCCCCGCCGAACCCGTGCGCAGGCCGCAGGACCCCGGTCGGGCGGGACCCGATCCGGAAGCCGTCGCCTCGGTGCGGGCCGTGCTCGTCGAGGGCGGGGCCCCCGAGTCACTGGCCGGTGCGGCCGCCGCGGCCCTCGGCGAGGGCGCGGGCGACGAACTGCGCGCGGATCCGTGGCTGTTGCTGCGGGTGGCCGGAGTACGGCCCGAGCAGGCCGACGGGTTCGCGCGGGCGCTGCTCGGCGCGGAGTGCGGGCCGGAGGACGAGCGGCGCGGCCGCGCCGTCACCGTATGGCTCCTCGAGCAGGCCGCGAACGCCGGGCACACGGCCCTCGACCTGCCGGTGCTCGCGGACGCGCTCGGCAAGCGCGGGGTGGCAGAGCCGGAGGAAGCCGTGCAGAGCGCCGTCGCGGAGGGCGACGCGCTGATCTTCCACGACCCCCTTGAGGACGCGCCCGCCCCCGCCCCCGCCGCCGAGGAGGACGGCGAGGAGGAAGAGGCGGAGCGGCCGGTACGGGTCCTGGTCGGCCTCGAGCGGTACGCGCTCGCCGAGGAGAGCCTCGCGGACGGGCTCGCCCGGCTGCTCAACGCCGCGCCCAAGGACGAGGGTTCGGCCGCCGCCGGTCTCGAGGAGGCCGCGGGGGCGGAGCGCGGTACGACGGCCGAGCTGATCCGGGCGATCGCCGCGCACCGGCTCGTCCTGCACACCGGCGGTGAGGCGGCCCGCGCAGAGCCCGTCGCCGCGGCCGCCGCCGCGGGCAGGCTCGGCCTGCGGGTGTGCGTCGCCGCGCACAGCGCGGACGGCCGCCGCCGGGCCGCCGAGCTGCTCGGCCCGGACGCGCCGGAGTCGGCCACCGCGACCGTCGCGGGTCTGCTCGCGCGGGCGGAGGGGCCGGGCCTCGACCGGGACGGGGCGTTCGCCCTCGACGTCCTGGTCGTCCTGGACGCGCCGCAGTTGGACGTGGGCGACGCCGCGATGCTCGTGGAGCTGCTCGCCGACGGGACGTGCCTGGTGCTCAGCGGGGATCCCGGAACGCTGTGGTCGGCAGGGCCCGGCCGGGTCTTCGCGGACGTCGCGGCGGCCGAGATCTGCCCGCGCATCGCCTCCCGCACGCCCGACTTCGGGCCGATCGGCGAGCTGGTGTCGGGCATCGGCATCGGTGAGCTGAACCAGGTGGAGGCGCCCGACAAGGAAGTCGTGATCGTTCCGGTGCGGGACCCGGCCGAGGCGATCCACCGCACCGTGCAGCTGGTCGCGGACTCGGTGCCGCGGGCGATCGGGGTGCCGTCCGAGCAGACGCAGGTGATCACGACGGGGCACGGAGGCGCCGCGGGGACGCGGGCGTTGAACGAGGCGCTGAAGGAGCGGCTCAACCCGGGCCCCGGGCGGTTCGGCGGCTTCGACCCCGGGGACCGTGTGGTGTATGTCACCGGGCGCGGGCGCATCCGGCCCGGCGTGGTCGTCGGGGCGGACGCGGAGGGCCTGCGTCTCGAGTGCGACGGCTCCCCCGTCCTCGCACCCAAGGAGCAGGTGGAGCAGGGCGCGGTGCGGCACGGGTGGGCCGTGACCGGCCATCAGGCCGTCGGAGTCCGCTGGCCCGCGGCCGTGGTGGTGCTGCCCGGCGATGCGGCGCAGTCCCTGAGCCGCCCCTGGGTCTACACGGCCTTCGGGCGCGGTGAGCGCCATCTCTCGGTGGTGCACGGCGTGGACGCGGCCCTCCCGCGCGCCGTGTCGGAGGTCCCGCCGAAGCCCCGGACGACGCGTTTGCGGGGCCTGGTCCGGGCCCAGGTCCCGAGCGCGTAACCGCGGCGCCGCCTTGCCCCCCCCCGGAGGGGGCGGGCGGTGGAATTTGAAGCCCCGCCGGCGATTGAGGCGCGGGGCCTGGGGCGGAACCCCGATCTTTTGAAGCCCCGCCGGCGATTCAGGCGCGGGGCCTGGGGCGGAACCCCGATCTTTTGAAGCCCCGCCGGCGATTGAGGCGCGGGGTCCGGGGCAGCGCCCCGCGACCGCAACCCCGCCGCGGCGAAACCACCGCCCCGCCCCCCCCCCGCGGCAGCGAGGTGTCAGCGGTCCGCCTCCTCCAACGCCTCATCGCCCCCGGCGGAGCCGTCGTCGTCGAACTCGTCGTCGTCGAAGACCGCGCTCACGTCGAAGCGGCACACCACCCGCTGCGGATCGACCTGCTCGAAGGGGGCCTCCAGCCACTCGCCGGGGTCCGTGGGGTCGTCCGCCGCCGTGACCCAGAGCGTGGAGTCGCCCTCCTCCAGGCCGAACTCCTTGTGCCGGGAGGCGATCTCGTCGGGCTCGAACTCACCGAAGAGGACACCGAGCGCGGCGTGCACACTGCTGCCCGCCCCGTTCCCGGCCTCCGCATCCGGCTCCGCGTCCAGGTCGGCGACCCGCCCGGCCTGGGAGAGCAGACGCTGCGGCTCGACCACGGCGTAGTCGCGTCGGATCAGCACGCTCAGCGCGTTCGGCTCCTCGGGTCCCGCGTACGGCGGCAGCGAGTCCTCGCTGCCGGGGATCTCGAAGGGGGTGACCTCGTCGTAGCGGTCGTAGAGGAGTTCGTCGTACTCCTCGGCCGCCGCGGCCAGCTCGTTGAACGCTTCATAGACGGCCGGATCATCTTCTCCCGACCGGCGCTCGACCGCCGCCAAGTGGGCGTCGAGCGCAGCCTTGACCGCCTCGGCGGCGGCGCGTACCTCGGCAGCGGTGGGCTGCGCAGCATCAGACATAGTGCAGACGCTATCCGTACCGGGCCACTGCCCGCACAATAGATGCGATGCCGGAATACGAATTTGTCGACGTGTACGTGCCGCGCGGGGTCTCCCGCAAGGAGGCGACACGCCTGCTGACGGACCATGCCGAGTACGGACACTGGGAGTTGGACCGCTTGAGCCTGCGCCGCGACGGCAGTCGCCGCGTGCGTCTGCGCCGACGGATCATCCGCCAGGTGCGGGCCACATGGTGACCTGAGGGCAAGGCGAGACAACGGAGCGGGCCCCGTCCGTGCGGGGCCCGCTCCGTTGTGCACCGCCTGCTGTCACGCCGCCGCGTTCGCCCGCCGGTAGAGCAGCGCGCCCGCGAGCAGCGCACCCCCGGCGAGCGGTACGGCCGCGCCGATCGGCACCGAGCTGCCGGTCTCCGCGAGGGTGCCGGCCGCCCGCGCCCGGGGGCTGCCGGTCTGCCCGAGCTGGGACTCGCCCTTGGGCATGTCGACGGTCTGCGTTCCCGGGGCGTTGGGCGTGTCGGACCCCGTGCCCGGGTGGTGCCCGCCGCTGGAGGGCGGGGTGTTCGAGTCCGCCGGCGGCGTCGTGGTGCTGCCACCGCCGTCGTCGGAGCAGCCGTTGCCGGTCGTCCCGTTGCCGACGGAGCCGGCGCCGACGGAGTTCCCGCACGCGTTGACCGGCACGTGCACCGGGACCGACACATGGTTGCCGGTGCCGACACCCGGTGAGTCGCTGGTGTGCCCGCCGGCCTGCGAGCCGCCGTCCGAGGACTGGCCGCCGGTCTTGTCGCCACCGCCGCCCGAGTTGTCGCAGCCGTTGCCCGACGCCGGGTTGAGCAGTCCGACGACGTTGATCGTGTTGCCGCAGACGTTCACCGGGACGTCCACGGGCGCCTCGACGGAGTTGCCGGACAAGACGCCCGGCGAGTCCGAGGAGCTTCCGTTCGCACCCGAGTCCGCGTGCGCGTAACCACCGGTGACGGCGAGTACGCCGGACGCGGCCGCCACGGTGATCAGGCCCTTCCGCATGACCTGTCGCATAGGTTTCCCTGCCTTGCCTTATCAGTCTTGCCCTGGAACCTTGTCCAACCCGTCGGCCCCGGAGTGCATGGCTCGCACTCCGGGGCCGTGGGCTCAAACCCTCAAGGGGTGAGGCACAACAACGTCAGTCGTTGGCGCAGGTGTTACCGAAGGCAGGGTTCAGCAGCCCGATCACGGAGACCGTGTTGCCGCACACATTCACCGGCACGTGGATCGGGGCCTGGATGACGTTGCCCGAAATGACGCCGGGGGACTGCGTGGCAGCACCCTGAGCGCCGGAGTCGGCGACGGCCATGCCCGCACCCGCGAGAACCAGACCACCAGTGGCTGCCGCAGCGGCGACGACCTTCTTGAGCATTATTCCTCCTTGTTGGCAATGCAGTCCCAGCCGCGGACTGCACTCCCTGTAACGAGGAAGAACGCAGGGGGCTACGACCGTGAAACCCCTTTCACTCTTTCCGGTCCATTGCGCACGTGCGAACGATTTCCGGCCCGGCGCGGGATTGACGCGTCAGGACGCGTCGATGAAGCGGTCCAGGACCCGCACGCCGAACTTGAGGCCGTCGACCGGCACCCGCTCGTCGACGCCGTGGAACATCCCGGCGAAGTCCAGCTCGGGCGGCAGCTGGAGCGGCGCGAAGCCGAAGTTGCGGATGCCGAGCTCCACGAAGGACTTGGCGTCGGTGCCGGCGGAGAGCTGGTACGGGATGGCCTTGCCGATCGGGTCCTCGGCCTCGATGGAGGACTTCATGGCCTCGACGATCGCCCCGTCGAACGTCGTCTCGACGGCCTTGTCGGCGTGCACGTCCTCACGCCTGACCCTCGGACCGAGGATCCGGTCGAGGTCGGCGAGGAACTCGTCCTCGTGTCCCGGCAGGAAGCGGCCGTCGACGTGGGCGGTGGCCTCGCCGGGGATCACGTTGACCTTGTAACCGGCGCCCAGCTGCGTGGGGTTGGCGGTGTTGGAGAAGGCGGCGCCGATCAGCTTGGCGATGCCGCCGAGCTTGGCGACGGTCTCCTCCATGTCCTCCGGGTCGAGCTCGGTGCCGAGCGCGTCGCCGAGTTCGTCGAGGAAGGCGCGCGTCGTCTTGGTGACGCGGATCGGGAACGTGTGGCGGCCGAGCCGGGCGACCGCCTCGGACAGCTCGGTGATCGCGTTGTCCCGGTGGATCATCGAACCGTGCCCCGCGGTGCCGGCCACGGTCAGCTTCATCCAGTGCATGCCCTTCTGGGCGGTCTCCACAAGGTAGAGCCTGCGCTGCTCGTTCACGGTGAAGGAGAAGCCGCCGACCTCGCTGATCGCCTCGGTGACGCCCTCGAAGAGGTCCGGGTGGTTGCGCACCAGGTGGCGGGCGCCGAACACGCCGCCCGCCTCCTCGTCGGCGAGGAAGGCGAGGACGATGTCGCGCGGGGGCTTGCGCCCGGTGCGCAGCCGGTCGCGGACGACCGCGAGGGTCATCGCGTCCATGTCCTTCATGTCGACGGCGCCGCGGCCCCAGACGCAGCCGTCGGCGATCTCGCCGGAGAACGGGTGGTGGGTCCAGTCCGCCGCGTTCGCCGGGACGACGTCGGTGTGGCCGTGGATGAGGAGGGCGGGCCGCGAGGGGTCCTCGCCCTCGATCCGGGCGACCGTGGAGGCGCGGCCGGGGTGCGACTCGAAGATCTTCGGCTCGAGGCCGACCTCGGCGAGCTTCTCCGCCGTCCACTCGGCGGCCTTGCGCTCGCCCGGGCCCGAGTGGTCGCCGTAGTTACTGGTGTCGATCTGGATCAGTTCGCGGCAGAGGTCGACGACCTCGTCCTGCCCGGAGACCGCCCTGCCCGTGCTCGGCTCGCTCACGCTGGTTCCTCTCTTGCCGTGGATGCCTCTCATCCTCTCTCTCCCGACCTCAGGACCCAAGGCCGGGCACGTCTCGTCACGTGCCGTTCACAGGCGGGACCGCCCGGCCGGGGGGCTGATCGAGGCACTCGGAAACCCTGGTAATGTTCTCTGTGTCGCCGCGGGGAACACCCGCACAGAGGCGGCAGACACCTTGTCCGGGTGGCGGAATGGCAGACGCGCTAGCTTGAGGTGCTAGTGCCCTTTATCGGGCGTGGGGGTTCAAGTCCCCCCTCGGACACAGAGAAAGACCCCAGATGAATCTGGGGTCTTTTGCGTTGTCGCGGCACCGACGGCGGGGTGCGCTACGTCACGTGATGCAATGGTCGGCCACGAGACGGAACAGGGGTGGAGTGCGGCGTGTTGGCGAACGGTGGGCCCGATGCGGAGAATTTCCGTCCACTGGACGACCGCGATCCACGGACGGCGGGCGGATACCGCCTGATCGCAGGGCTCGGCTCCGGCGGCATGGGGCGCGTCTACCTGTCGCACACGCCGGGCGGCCGGGCCGTCGCGGTCAAGGTGATCAGACCCGAGCTGGCCGAGGACCCCGAGTTCCGGCGCAGGTTCCGCACGGAGGTCGCCGCCGCGAGCAAGGTGCACGGGCTCTACACGGCGCCGGTCGTCGACAGCGACACGGAGGGCCCGGTGCCGTGGTGCGCGACGGCGTACGTGCCGGGCCCCTCGCTCGCGCAGGCGGTGCGCGAGCACGGGCCGCTGCCGGTGGACACGGTGCTGCGGATGACGGCCGGGATCGCGGAGGCGCTGCAAGCGGTGCACGACGCGGGGATCGTGCACCGCGACCTGAAGCCCTCGAACGTGCTGCTGGCCTCCGACGGGCCCCGCGTCATCGACTTCGGTGTGGCCCGGGCGGCGGACGCGACGTCCGTGACGCGCAGCGGGGCGGCCGTGGGCACGGTCGCGTACATGGCTCCGGAGCAGGTGCTCGGCGGCTCCGCGAGCGGCTCCGCGGATGTGTTCGCGCTGGGCCAGACCGCGGTGTTCGCCGCCACCGGGAGCACGGCGTACGGGGAGGGCGAGCCGCACGCGGTGCTCTACCGGGTCGTGCACGAGGAGCCGGATCTGTCCAAGGTCCCCGAAGCCCTGCGGGAGTTGATATCCGGCTGCCTGCGCAAGGAAGCGGAGGACCGGCCGACGGTGACGGAGGTCATCGAGTCCGTCCAGGCGATACGTGAGGCGCAGCCCGGTGGCCCGGGTCCCGCGACGGACGCGTGGCTGCCGGGCGAACTCGCCGAGGGGATCGCGGCGCGTGCCGAGGGCGCCCGGGTGGCCGGGGCGGAACCGACGGGGCTCGCGACGCCGCCGCGCGGTGCCGCGAGTGGTCCCGGGACTCCCGGGAGTCCGGCCCCCGCCGGGGCGTTCGGGCCGCCCGTCGCGTTCGCCGAGGAGCCGCCCGCAGGCCCCGCCTCCGGCTCCCCCGCAGGCCCCGCGCCCGGCTCCCCCGCCGGGCCCTTCGGCGCCGAGACCGCCGCCGTGAGCACCGGCGCCCCGCGCAAGCGCTCGCGTGTCTGGTTGCTGGCGGCCGCCGGGGTCGCCCTTGTCGCGTGCGGTGCGGCGGCCGCGCTGTACTTCGTGCCGGGCGACGGGCCGCGGGACGACCGTGCGGGAGGGCAGGTGGCCTCGGGCGCGCCCGAGGCGACGGGGTCCGCGTCCCACTCGGCCTCGCCCTCGAAGCCCGGCTCGCCGAGCGGGTCCGCGTCACCGGGGAAGTCCGGTGGCGCCGCGCAGCCCGCGCCGTCGGGGGCGCCGGACGACGGCGCGTCGGCCGCTCCCCCGTCCCCCGGCACGAGCGAGCCGGAGACCTCGGAGCCGCCGGCCCCTTCGACGTACAACGGCATCGTGATGACGGACGGCCAGGACCTGTTCCTCGCCGACGAGCCGGTGCGGGCGAAGGCGGACGACGGGCAGCCGAGCGAGGATCTGGCCTACGACGTCTACGAGAACGGCGCCAAGCTGTCGCCGGGAACCGGGTCGGGGAGCACGCTCGCGCCGCTCCCGGCGGACCAGCCGGCCACCCCCGACGCGTGCCGCGAGGCGGAGGGGGCGCAGGACTTCTTCTGGGTCTACAACCTGTCCGTGGGGCAGCGGCTCTGCCTGGTCAGCGGCTCGGGGGACGTCGGTCTTCTGACGCTTCGGGGCAAGACGGAGGGCAAGAACGTGACCCTGGACGCGAAGGTGTGGCGGGCCACCGGCCAGTAGGCGCACCGCAGTAGGTACGAGAGAGCCCGCCGGACCGCGAGGTCCGGCGGGCTCTTTGTGTGTCGCTTACTTGGACTCGACGGCGTGGCCGCCGAACTGGTTGCGCAGCGCCGCGATCATCTTCATCTGCGGCGAGTCCTCCTGGCGGGAGGAGAAGCGGGCGAACAGCGACGCGGTGATCGCGGGCAGCGGCACCGAGTTGTCGATCGCGGCCTCCACCGTCCAGCGGCCCTCACCGGAGTCGGCGGCGTAACCGCGCAGCTTGTCCAGGTGGGTGTCCTCGTCGAGGGCGTTGACGGCGAGGTCGAGCAGCCAGGAGCGGATGACCGTGCCCTCCTGCCAGGAGCGGAAGACCTCGCGGACGTTGTCCACGGAGTCGACCTTCTCAAGCAGCTCCCAGCCCTCGGCGTAGGCCTGCATCATGGCGTACTCGATGCCGTTGTGGACCATCTTGGAGAAGTGCCCCGCGCCGACCTTGCCCGCGTGGACGTAACCGAAGTCGCCCTCGGGCTTGAGCGCGTCGAAGACCGGCTTGACCTTCGCGACGTTCTCCTCGGAACCGCCGACCATCAGCGCGTAGCCGTTCTCCAGGCCCCACACGCCGCCGGAGACGCCCGCGTCGACGAAGCCGATGCCCTTGGCCGCCAGCTCCTCGGCGTGCTTCTCGTCGTCCATCCAGCGCGAGTTGCCACCGTCCACGACGATGTCGCCCTCGGAGAGCAGCTCCCCGAGCTCGTCGATCGTGGACTGGGTCGCGGCACCCGCCGGGACCATCACCCACACCACACGCGGGCCCTCGAGCTTCTCGACGAGCTCCTGGAGGGAGGCGACGTCGGAGATCTCCGGGTTGCGGTCGTATCCGATGACGGTGTGGCCGGCGCGGCGGATGCGCTCGCGCATGTTGCCGCCCATCTTGCCGAGACCGATGAGACCGAGCTGCATGTCAGTTCACTTACCTTCAGTGCTAGTTAGGGCTGGTTGAGGCTACTTGCGGCCGCGCAGCGCGCGGTACGTGCTGACCAGGGACTGCGTCGAGGCGTCGAGGCCGGGGACCTCGGCGCCCTCGGTGAGGGCGGGCTCCACGCGCTTGGCGAGGACCTTGCCGAGCTCGACGCCCCACTGGTCGAAGGAGTCGATGTTCCAGATGGCGCCCTGGACGAAGACCTTCTGCTCGTAGAGGGCGATGAGCTGGCCGAGGACCGACGGGGTCAGCTCGCGCGCGAGGATCGTCGTCGTCGGGTGGTTGCCCTTGAACGTCTTGTGGGGCACCAGCTCCTCGGCGACGCCCTCGGCGCGCACCTCGTCCGGCGTCTTGCCGAAGGCGAGCGCCTGGCCCTGCGCGAACAGGTTGGCCATCAGCAGGTCGTGCTGGCCCGCGAGGGTGTCGGACAGCTCGTCGACCGGCTTCGCGAAGCCGATGAGGTCCGCCGGGATCAGCTTCGTGCCCTGGTGGATGAGCTGGTAGTAGGCGTGCTGCCCGTTGGTGCCGGGGGTGCCCCAGACGACCGGGCCCGTCTGCCACTCCACGCGGCGGCCCTGGCGGTCCACGGACTTGCCGTTGGACTCCATGTCGAGCTGCTGGAGGTACGCGGTGAACTTGGAGAGGTAGTGGCTGTACGGCAGCACCGCGTGCGACTGCGCGCCGTGGAAGTTGCCGTACCAGACGCCGAGCAGGCCGAGCAGCAGCGGCGCGTTGGCCTCCGCCGGGGCGGTGCGGAAGTGGTCGTCGACGAGGCGGAAGCCGTCGAGCAGTTCGCGGAAGGCGTCCGGGCCGATCGCGATCATCAGCGAGAGGCCGATGGCCGAGTCGAAGGAGTAGCGGCCGCCGACCCAGTCCCAGAACGCGAACATGTTGGCCGTGTCGATGCCGAACTCGGAGACCTTCTCGCCGTTGGTCGACAAGGCGACGAAGTGCTTGGCGACGGCCTTCTCGTCCCCGCCGAGCCCGTCGAGGAGCCAGGAGCGGGCGGCCTTCGCGTTGGTGATCGTCTCGATCGTCGTGAAGGTCTTGGACGCGATGATGAACAGCGTCTCGGCCGGGTCGAGGTCGCGGACGGCCTCGTGCAGGTCGGCGCCGTCGACGTTCGACACGAAGCGGAGCGTCAGGTCGCGGGCGGTGAACGGGCGCAGCGCCTCGTACGCCATCGCCGGGCCGAGGTCCGAGCCGCCGATGCCGACGTTGACGATGTTCTTGATCCGCTTGCCGGTGTGTCCGGTCCACTCGCCCGAGCGGATCTTGTCGGCGAAGACGGCCATCCGGTCGAGGACCTCGTGCACCTTCGGCACGACGTTCTCGCCGTCGACCTCGATCACGGCGTCGGCCGGGGCGCGCAGGGCCGTGTGCAGGACGGCGCGGTCCTCGGTCGTGTTGATCTTCTCGCCGCGGAACATGGCGTCGCGCTGCCCGAACACGTCGGTGGCGGTGGCCAGTTCCTGGAGCAGGGCGAGGGTCTCGTCCGTGATCAGGTGCTTGGAGTAGTCGATGTGCAGGTCGCCGACGTCGAGCGTGTAGCGCTCGGCGCGGGCCGCGTCCTTCGCGAAGAGGTCGCGCAGGTGCGTGCCGTTGAACTTCGCGCGGTGGTCCTCCAGGGCCGTCCACTGCGGGCGGCGGGTGAGGAAGGGGCCGTGAGAGGCGGTGTCAGGCATGTTGAACGGACTCCTTGGTGACTTTGCCGGGGGCGGCTGCCTGGAGGGCCACGGCGTACATCTCGTCGGCGTCGAGGCGGCGGAGTTCCTCCGCGATCAGCTCGGCGGTGGAGCGGACCTTGAGGGCGAGGGTGCGCTCGGGCTGGCCGGGGAGGGTCAGCTTGGCGAGCGGTCCTTCGGGGCGGTCGATGCGGATCTCGCCGTTCGGGGTGCCGAGGCGGACCGCGGTGACGACCGGGCCATCGGTGACGACACGCTCGACCGGGACGCCGAGCCGGGCGCCGAGCCAGCGCGCGAGGAGTTCGGCGCTGGGGTTGCCGGCCTCGGACTCGACGGCCGCGGAGACGACGTCGGTACGGGCCTGGTCGAGCGCAGCGGCCAGCATGGAGCGCCACGGGGTGAGCCGGGTCCAGGCCAGGTCGGTGTCGCCGGGCGCGTAGTGCGCGGCGCGCCGGTCGAGGGCGGCGAGCGCGTCCTCGTCGGCGTACAGGTCGGTGATGCGGCGGGCGGCGAGCGCGCCGAGCGGGTCCTTGGAGGGCTCGTCGGGGGCGTCGACCGGCCACCACACGACGACCGGGGCGTCGGGCAGCAGCAGCGGCAGGACGACGGAGTCGGCGTGCTGGCCGGTCTCGCCGTACAGGCGCAGGATCACCGTCTCGCCGGTGCCGGCCTCGGAGCCGAGGCGGACCTCGGCGTCGAGCCGGTTGCCGTGCCGGTCGCGGGGCAGGCGCTTGGTGCGCCGGATGACGACGAGGGTGCGCGAGGGGTGCTCGCGGGACGCCTCCTGGGCGGCCTTCGTCGCGTCGTACGCGTTCTCCTCGTCCGTGACGATGACCATCGTCAGGACCATGCCCACCGCGGGCGTCCCGATGGCCCTGCGTCCTTCGACGAGCGCCTTGTTGACCTTGCTTGCCGTGGTGTCGGTCAGGTCGATCCTCATGGCCTTCGCCAGCTCCGTCCGTCTCGTGCGAGCATCTCGTCCGCTTCCTTCGGGCCCCAGCTGCCCGAGGCGTACTGGGCGGGCTTGCCGACCTTGTCCCAGTGCTCCTCGATGGGGTCGAGGATGCGCCAGGACTCCTCGACCTCCTCCGTACGCGGGAAGAGGTTCGCGTCGCCCAGCAGCACGTCCAGGATCAGCCGCTCGTACGCTTCCGGGCTGGACTCGGTGAACGACTCGCCGTAAGCGAAGTCCATGGACACGTCGCGGATCTCCATCGACGTACCCGGCACCTTGGATCCGAAGCGCACCGTCATGCCCTCATCCGGCTGAACGCGGATGACGATCGCATTCTGGCCGAGTTCCTCGGTGGCCGTGTGGTCGAACGGGGAGTGCGGGGCGCGCTGGAAGACGACCGCGATCTCGGTGACGCGGCGGCCGAGGCGCTTGCCGGTGCGCAGGTAGAACGGGACGCCCGCCCAGCGGCGGTTGTCGATGCCCAGCTTGACCGCGGCATACGTGTCCGTCTTCGACTTGCGGTCGATGCCGTCTTCCTGGAGGTAGCCGGGCACCTTCTCGCCGCCCTGCCAGCCGGCCGCGTACTGCGCGCGGACCGTGGAGCCGTCCAGGTCGGCGGGGAGCCGCACGGACTTCAGGACCTTGAGCTTCTCGTTGACCAGCGACTCGGCGTCGAACGCGGCCGGCTCCTCCATCGCCGTGAGGGCGAGGAGCTGGAGCAGGTGGTTCTGGATGACGTCGCGGGCGGCGCCGATGCCGTCGTAGTAGCCGGCGCGGCCGCCGATGCCGATGTCCTCGGCCATCGTGATCTGGACGTGGTCGACGTAACTCCGGTTCCAGATGGGCTCGTACATCTGGTTGGCGAAGCGGAGCGCCAGGATGTTCTGGACGGTCTCCTTGCCGAGGTAGTGGTCGATGCGGAAGACCTGGTCCGGCGAGAACACGTCGTGCACGATCGCGTTCAGCTCGCGCGCCGACTCCATGTCGTGGCCGAACGGCTTCTCGATGACGGCGCGCCGCCACGAGCCCTCGGCCGCGTCCGCGAGCCCGTGCTTCTTGAGCTGCTGGACGACCTTGGGGAAGAACTTCGGCGGTACGGAGAGGTAGAACGCGTAGTTGCCGCTGGTGCCGCGCTTCTCGTCGAGCTCGTCGACGGACTCGCGCAGCTGCTTGAACGCGGTGTCGTCGTCGAAGTCGCCGGGGATGAAGCGCATGCCCTCGGCGAGCTGCTGCCAGACCTCCTCGCGGAAGGGGGTGCGGGCGTGCTCCTTGACCGAGTCGTGGACGACCTGGGCGAAGTCCTGGTCCTCCCACTCCCGCCGTGCGAAGCCGAGGAGCGAGAAGCCCGGCGGCAGCAGGCCGCGGTTGGCGAGGTCGTAGACGGCCGGCATCAGCTTCTTGCGGGACAGGTCGCCCGTGACGCCGAAGATGACGAGCCCGGAGGGGCCCGCGACGCGCGGCAGACGGCGGTCGCGGGGGTCCCTCAGCGGGTTCTGCCAAGCGGTGGAGCTCACTTGGACTCAGCCTCCGTCAGGCGGGAGGAGACGGTGGCCAGCAGGTCGTTCCAGGCGATCTCGAACTTGGCGACGGCCTCGTCCTCGAGCTGCTGGGTGACCTCGTCGAGCGAGATGCCGAGCGCGTCGACGGCCTTCAGTTCGGCGCGGGCCTGCTCGTAGCGGCCGGTGATGGTGTCGCCGGTGATCTCGCCGTGGTCGGCGGTCGCCTTCAGGGTGCCCTCGGGCATGGTGTTGACGGTGCCGGGCGCGACCAGCTCGTCGACGTACAGGGTGTCCTTGTACGCGGGGTCCTTGACGCCGGTGGAGGCCCACAGCGGGCGCTGCTTGTTGGCGCCGGCGGCCGCCAGCTTCGTGGCGCGCTCGACGGCGAAGGCCTGCTCGAAGGCCTCGTAGGCGAGACGGGCGTTGGCGAGGGCGGCCTTGCCCTTGGCGTCCTTGGCCTCGTCGGTGCCGATCTTGTCGAGACGCTTGTCGATCTCGGCGTCGACGCGGGACACGAAGAAGGAGGCGACCGAGTGGATCGAGGAGAGGTCGATGCCGCGCTCGTGGGCCTTCTCCAGACCGGCCAGGTAGGCGTCCATGACGGCCTTGTAGCGGTCGAGGGAGAAGATCAGCGTGACGTTGACCGAGATGCCGAGGCCGATGACCTCGGTGATCGCCGGGAGGCCCGCGAGGGTCGCCGGGATCTTGATCATCACGTTGGGGCGGTCCACGAGCCAGGCGAGCTGCTTGGCCTCGGCGATGGTGGCCTCGGTGTTGTGCGCCAGGCGCGGGTCGACCTCGATCGACACGCGGCCGTCACGGCCGTTCGTGGCGTCGTACACCGGGCGCAGGATGTCGGCGGCGGCGCGCACGTCCTGTGTGGTCATCATGCGGACGGCCTCGTCGACGGTGACCTTGCGGACGGCCAGGTCGGCGAGCTGCTCCTCGTAGCCCTCACCCTTGCCGATGGCGGCCTGGAAGATCGAGGGGTTCGTGGTGACGCCCACGACGTGGCTGTCCGCGATGAGCGCGGCGAGGTTGCCGGACTCGATGCGGGTGCGGGACAGGTCGTCCAGCCAGATGGAAACGCCTTCGTCGGAGAGCGACTTGAGGGGTGCGACGGCGTTGCTCATGTTCTGCTTCATCTTCTTTCGTACGTACTTGGGTTACGCAGGGGTCAGGCGCGGGCGGCGGCGAGGGACTCCTTCGCCTTCGCGGCGACGTTCTCGGCGGTGAAGCCGAACTCGGCGAAGAGCGTGCCCGCGTCGGCGGAGGCGCCGAAGTGCTCCAGGGAGACGATGCGTCCGGCGTCACCGACGTAGCGGTACCAGGTCAGGCCGATGCCGGCCTCGACCGCCACGCGGGCCTTCACCGACGGCGGCAGGACGGCGTCCTTGTACGCCTGCTCCTGCTCCTCGAACCACTCGACGGACGGCATCGAGACGACGCGGGTGGCGACGCCCTCGGCCTCCAGCTGCTCACGGGCGGCGACGGCGAGCTGGACCTCGGAGCCGGTCGCGATCAGGACGACGTCGGGGGTCTCCTTGGACGCCTCGACCAGGACGTAACCGCCCTTGGCCGCGTCGTCGTTGGCCTCGTACGTCGGCAGGCCCTGACGGGAGAGCGCCAGGCCGTGCGGGGCCGGCTTCTCGGTGCCGCGCTTGAGGATCTCGCGCCAGGCGATGGCCGTCTCGTTGGCGTCGGCCGGGCGGACGATGTTCAGGCCGGGGATGGCGCGCAGCGCGGCGAGGTGCTCGACGGGCTGGTGGGTCGGGCCGTCCTCGCCGAGGCCGATGGAGTCGTGGGTCCACACGTAGGTGACCGGGAGCTGCATGAGGGCCGACATGCGGACGGCGTTGCGCATGTAGTCGGAGAACACGAGGAACGTGCCGCCGTAGATGCGGGTGTTGCCGTGCAGCGCGATGCCGTTCATCTCGGCGGCCATCGAGAACTCGCGGATGCCGAAGTGCACGGTGCGGCCGTACGGGTCGGCCTCCGGGAGCGGGTTGCCCTTCGGGAGGAAGGAGCTGCTCTTGTCGATGGTGGTGTTGTTCGAGCCGGCGAGGTCGGCGGAGCCGCCCCACAGCTCGGGGATGACAGGGCCGAGCGCTTGGAGGGTCTTGCCGGACGCGGCGCGCGTGGCGACCTTGGTGCCGGTCTCGAAGGACGGCAGGGCGTCCTCCCAGCCCTCGGGGAGGCGGCCCGCGAGGACGCGGTCGAGGGTCGCGGAGCGCTCCGGGTTGTTGTTCCGCCACTCGGCGAGCTTCTTGTCCCAGGCGGCGTGCGCCTCGGCGCCGCGGTCGAGGGCCTTGCGGGTGTGCGCGATGACCTCGTCCTCGACGATGAAGGACTGCTCGGGGTCGAAGCCGAGGACCTTCTTCGTCGCGGCGATCTCCTCGTCGCCGAGCGCGGAGCCGTGCGAGCCCTCGGTGTTCTGCTTGGTCGGGGCGGGCCAGGCGATGATCGTGCGCATCGCGATGATCGACGGCTTGTCGGTGACGGCCTTGGCGGCGGCCAGCGCCTCGTACAGGGCCTTCGGGTCGACGTCGCCCTCGGCGGTCGGCTCGATGCGCTGCACGTGCCAGCCGTACGACTCGTAGCGCTTCAGCACGTCCTCGGAGAACGCGGTCGCGGTGTCGCCCTCGATGGAGATGTGGTTGTCGTCGTAGACGAAGACGAGGTTGCCGAGCTTCTGGTGGCCGGCGAGGGAGCTGGCCTCGGCAGAGACGCCCTCCTCCAGGTCGCCGTCGGAGACGATCGCCCAGATGGTGTGGTCGAAGGGGCTCTCGCCCTCGGGGGCCTCGGGGTCGAACAGGCCGCGCTCGTAGCGGGCGGCCATCGCCATGCCCACGGCGTTGGCGACGCCCTGGCCGAGCGGCCCCGTCGTGGTCTCGACACCGGCGGTGTGGCCGTACTCGGGGTGGCCCGGCGTCTTCGAGCCCTGGGTGCGGAACGCCTTCAGGTCGTCGAGCTCCAGCTCGTAGCCGGAGAGGAAGAGCTGGGTGTAGAGGGTGAGGCTGGTGTGGCCGGGCGACAGGACGAAGCGGTCGCGGCCGGTCCACTCCGGGTCGGCCGGGTCGTGCCGCATGGCCTTCTGGAAGATCGTGTACGCGGCGGGGGCCAGGCTCATCGCCGTGCCGGGGTGACCGTTGCCGACCTTCTGCACGGCGTCCGCCGCGAGGAGGCGCGCGGTGTCGACGGCACGCTGGTCGCGCTCGGTCCACTCGAAGGGGCCCTGGAAGGGGTCGAGTCCGTCCGGTGTCTGCGTGCTCATCTGTACAGCTTCCTTCGCATCCGTTGTCCTGCCGAGGTACCGAAAGGCACCGCTCGACCGGGACCAAAGTCCCAGGTCGAACCACCTACGAATGTAAAGGTCATACTTTTCGCTCGACAGGTGCCCCCGTGCCAGCGTTCGGTGAAAATGGGACAGGCAACCGGGCCCGAGCCAAGGAAAGTGAATGACGGAGCAGGACCCCTCACAGACGAGCGCACATCTGCGGGCGCCCACCGAAAATCGAGCGCAGATCCGCACCTATCCGTTCGACCCGAGCGCGAGCCTGTCCGGCGTCGGGATCCAGGTCGGGCCGATGGGTTCCGAGGGACCGTGGGCGGGCGGCGTCGGCCTGTCGCGGCGCGTGCACCGCATCGACTTCCACGTGCTGCTGTTCTTCCGCGAGGGCCCGGTCCGCCACATGATCGACTTCACCGAGTACGAGGTGGGGGCCGGGGACATCCTGTGGATCCGTCCTGGGCAGGTGCACGGGTTCTCGACGGAGGCCGCGTACGTCGGCACCGCGCTGACCATGCAGCCCGGGTTCCTGCCACGGGCCATCGTCGAGGCGACCGGGCTGTACCGCTACGACCGGCCGCCGCTGCTGCACCCCGATCCGGAGCAACTCGCGGCGATCGACGCCTCGTTGGCGCAGCTGCGCCGCGAGTACCTCGACACGACGACGCTGCCGCTGAGCCTGCACACCTCGGTGCTGCGGCACGCGCTGACGGCTCTGATGCTGCGCGTCGCGCACGTGTCGGCGCAGGCCGCGGCGGAGGACGACGGGACGCCGCAGCAGGACACGACCTTCACCCGGTTCCGTACGGCGGTCGAGCTCGGGTTCACGTCCAACCACAGCGTCAGCGCGTACGCCGACGAGTTGGGGTATTCGCGCCGCACGCTGGTCCGCGCGGTGCGGGCGGCGACGGGGCTCACCCCGAAGGCGTTCATCGACCGGCGGGTGATCCTCGAGGCCAAACGGATGCTCGCGCACACGGAGTTGCCGGTCGGGCGGATCGGGGTGGCGGTCGGGTTCGCGGACTCGGCGAACTTCTCGAAGTTCTTCCAGCAGCACGTGGGGGTGTCACCGGCCGGGTTCCGGGCGGAACAGGTGTGACGGTCGGCCGTGGTCGACGACTCGGGGTTCCGCCCCGGACCCCGCTGCTCAATCGCCGCAGGGGCTTAAAGTACGCCCCATGTCACGCACCACCACCTGCCCCTGCGGGCTCCCCTCCTCGTACGAAGACTGTTGCGGGCGCTATCACTCCGGCGCCGCCGCCCCCTCCGCCGAAGCCCTGATGCGGTCGCGGTACGCCGCGTTCGTCCGGCGCGACGGGGCGTACCTGCTGCGCACCTGGCACCCCGACACCCGGCCGCCCGGCATCGACTTCGCCGACGCCCCGAAGTGGACCGGCCTGGAGATCGTGGAGGCGGTCGACGGGTCGGCGTTCCATCAGCGCGGCACCGTCACCTTCCGCGCGCACTACCAGGGCGGCGAGCTGCACGAGCGCAGCCGGTTCTCCCGGGTCGACGGTGCGTGGGTGTACGTCGACGGCGACTTCATCGAGTAACTCCCGGGCGGGACACGGGAGTTCAGGGCGCCAGGATGTCCAGCTCGTGGAGCGCGCCCACCGCGATCTCGCGTGTGAGTTCCTCCGCGCGCTCCGCGTCCCGCTCCCGTACCGCCTCGGCGACCTTGACGTGCAGGCTGACCGCCGCCGGGTCCGGGTCCTCGAACATGACCTGGTGATGGGTGCGGCCCGCGAGGACCTCCGCCACCAGGTCACCCAGGTGGGCGAACATCTCGTTGCCGGATGCATTGAGGACGATCCGGTGGAACTCGATGTCGTGGCCGAGGTACGCCTCCAGCTGCTGCCCCCGTGACGTCGCCACCATGCCGAGCGCGCACTCGGTCAGCGCCGCGCACTGTTCCGCGCTCGCGCTGCGCGCCGCCAGACCCGCGGCGACCGGCTCCACCGCCGAGCGCAGCACCGTCAGAGAGCGCAGCTGGCGCGGGCGATCGGCGCCCGCGAGGCGCCAGCGGATGACCTGCGGATCGTAGACGTTCCACTCCTCGGCGGGCCGGACCGTGACGCCGACCCGGCGCCGCGAGGCCACGAGGTGCATCGACTCCAGGACGCGCACCGCCTCCCGCATGACCGAGCGGGACACCTCGAAACGCTGGGCGAGTTCATCCGTGCGCAGCACACTGCCGGCTGGGTACTCGCCCGCGGTGATCGCGGGACCGAGGCTTTCGAGTACGCGGGCATGCAGGCCCCGGCCCATGGTGGTCATGGGACAACCCTAGCCCCGAGCTCAATGGTCTGACTTTTACGTCACACCCTCTTGAATTAATCAGACCTATTGGGTTTCAGTGTGGTGTCACAGCGATGTCGACGAAGACAGCGAAGCGAGGCAGTACCCGATGAGCACCCCCCACGTCGTCGTGGTCATGGGCGTCGCAGGAACCGGCAAGACAACGATCGGTCCCCTGCTCGCCGAACGGCTCGGCGTTCCGTACGCCGAGGGCGACGACTTCCATCCCCAGGCCAACATCGAGAAGATGACGGCCGGCACTCCCCTGACGGACGACGACCGCTGGCCCTGGCTCGATGCCATCGGCCGCTGGGCGCACGGCCGCGCGGGGCTCGGCGGGGTGGTCTCCAGCTCCGCCCTCAAGCGCAGCTATCGCGACCGCTTGCGGGCCGAGGCCCCCGACGCCGTCTTCGTCCACCTCACCGGCTCGCGCGAGCTGATCGAGGACCGGATGGGCCATCGCGAAGGGCACTTCATGCCCACCTCGCTGCTCGACTCGCAGTTCGCCACGCTCCAGCCGCTCGCGGCGGACGAGGCGGGCGTGGCCGTCGATGTCGCGGGATCGCCGGAGGAGATCGCGGACCGGGCCGTCGCGGCCCTGGCCGAGCTCGACTCCCCCGCCACGACCCCGTAACCCCCCACACCGGCAAGTTCTCTCCCCCGTCCCCCCACTCGTTCTAGGGATTAGACCGTGACCAGACTCAGCGTCGAGATGCTGGCAGCGGACACCGTCGAGCCGATCACGTCCGCGGGCCATGCCCAGCTCGGGATCGCCGTGCTCGCGGGCATCGCCGTCATCGTCCTGCTCATCACCAAGTTCAAGATGCACGCCTTCCTGGCGCTGACCATCGGCTCGCTCGCGCTCGGCGCGTTCGCCGGGGCGCCGCTGGACAAGGTGATCGAAAGCTTCAGCGGCGGGCTCGGCGACACCGTCGCCGGGGTCGGCGTGCTGATCGCGCTCGGCGCGATCCTCGGCAAGCTGCTCGCCGACTCCGGCGGCGCCGACCAGATCGTCGACACGATCCTCGCCAAGGCCGGCAAGTCCGGTGGCAAGGCGATGCCGTGGGCCATGGTGGCCATCGCGGCCGTGATCGGCCTGCCGCTCTTCTTCGAGGTCGGCATCGTCCTGCTGATCCCCGTCGTCCTGATGGTCGCCAAGCGCGGCAACTACTCGCTGATGCGGATCGGCATCCCGGCGCTCGCGGGTCTGTCCGTCATGCACGGCCTGATCCCGCCGCACCCCGGCCCGCTCGTCGCGATCGACGCGGTCGACGCCAACCTCGGCCTCACGCTCGCGCTCGGCATCCTCGTCGCCATCCCGACGGTGATCATCGCCGGCCCGGTCTTCTCGAAGTACGCGGCCAAGTGGGTCGACGTCCCGGCCCCCGAGAAGATGATCCCGGCCCGCGCCTCCGACGAGCTGGAGAGGCGTCCGAGCTTCGGCGCCGCCGTCGCGACGATCCTGCTGCCCGTCGTGATGATGCTGTCCAAGGCCCTGGTCGACGTCATCGTGGACAACCCGGACGCCACCGTCCAGCGCGTCTTCGACGTGGTCGGCAACCCGATGATCGCGCTGCTCGTCTCCGTCGTCGTCGCGATGTTCACCCTCGGCCGCCCGGCCGGCTTCACCAAGGGCAAGATCCTCTCCACCACCGAGAAGTCGCTCGGCCCGATCGCGGGCGTGCTGCTCATCGTGGGCGCGGGCGGTGGCTTCAAGGGCACCCTGGTCGACTCCGGCGTCGGCGAGATGATCATGGAGATCTCCAAGGACTGGGGCCTCCCGACGCTGCTGCTTGCCTGGCTCATCGCGGTCGTCATCCGCGTCTCCACGGGCTCGGCGACGGTCGCCACGGTCTCCGCCGCCGGTCTGGTCGCGCCCCTCGCGGCCCATATGAGCGACACCCACACGGCGCTGCTCGTCCTGGTCATCGGCGCGGGTTCGCTGTTCTTCAGCCACGTCAACGACGCCGGTTTCTGGCTGGTCAAGGAGTACTTCGGGCTCAGCGTCGGCCAGACCGTGAAGACCTGGTCGCTCATGGAGACGATCATCTCCGTGGTCGCCGGTGCGCTGGTGCTGCTGCTGTCCTTGGTGATCTAGCCGAGGTCCAACGGCCCCGCAGTGCGAGGGCGTCCCGCCGGTCGGCGGGGCGCCCTCGCCGCGTTTCAGGGGGCGTCGAGCCACTCGCCGTGTTCCCGCGCCGCCCAGTCCCGGTCCACGAACCCCGTGCGCAGACCGCGGCGCGCCTGCGGATCGCCGACCGCCATGCCGATGTGCCCGGCGAGCACGATGCCGAGGGCGAGCGCCAGCCAGTCGTGCACGAAGGTGCTGCCGGTGCGCACGGCGAGCGGCGCGAGGTGCGTGAACCACATGAGCAGCCCCGTGCCGAGCATCACCAGAACGGCGCCTGCCAGCCACGCCGCCCACAGTTTCTGCCCGGCGTTGAACTTGCCCGCCGGGCGGTGGCCGGGGCGCCGGTGCAGCACCGCGCGCAGCCATTCCCTGTCGTGCGGGTCGAACCGGTTGAGGCGTCCCAGGTCCGCGCGGAAGGCGCGGGAGACGAGGCCCAGCACGAAGGGCGCCGGCAGCAGCAGGCCCGCCCATTCGTGGAGCGTGACCACGAGGTCGCGGCGGCCGACGAGTTCGGCGAGCTGCGGCACGTAGAGGCAGGCGGCCGTCGCGACGCACACACCCATCAGTGCGGCCGTGCCGCGGTGCACCCAGCGTTCGGCGCGCGTGAAACGGCGGACGGCGGCCGTGAGCCGCTCAGTTCGTGGGCTCATCGTCGCGTCCGTTCGAGCGGCCGACCCAGGCGTCGACGTCGTAGCCGCGCTCCTCCCAGTAGCCCGGCTGCACCTCGTCGGTCACGGTGATCCCGGAGAGCCACTTGGCCGACTTGTAGAAGTACATGGGGGCCGCGTAAAGACGCACCGGGCCGCCGTGCGCGTGCGTGAGGTCCTTGTCCCGCATGCGCAGCGCCACCAGGACGTCGGCGCGGCGCGCCTGTTGGAGCGTGAGGCTCTCGCTGTACGTGCCGTCGAAGCAGGTCAGGCGTACGGCCCTGGCGGTGGGGCGCACCCCCGCGGCGTCCAGGATCCGCGAGAGCCGTACGCCCTCGAAGGGCGTGCGCGGGACCCGCCAGCCCGTGACGCACTGGACGTCACGGACGAGGCGGGTCTGCGGCAGCGCCCTCAGCTCGGGGAGCGTGTACGTCGACGGGTGCGCGACCAGGCCGTCGACGGTGAGGCGGTAGGTCTCCGCGCTCTTGTGGGGGACGGAGGCGGCGACCGAGTAGTAGCGGAAGCCGCCGCCGTTCGGCAGCACGCCCGTGAGGCCGGTGGGGTCCTTCTGGGCGATGCCTTCCAGGGCGTGCTGGAGGGTGGGGGCCGCGGCGACGGTCAGGGCGCCGGCGCCCAGCATGCCCAGGACCAGGCGTCGGCCTACCGGGGGGCCTTGGTTCGGTGTCACGTTTCTGATTGCAGCACCGTGGGGGGACGGGAGCCAGGGGTTCCGGCCCGCCGTCAGGGTTTCGTCACCTTTGGTTGCGGTCGCGGGGCGCTGCCCCGGGCCCCGCGCCTCAATCGCCGGCGGGGTTTCAAAAGATCGGGGCTCTGCCCCGGACCCCGCTGCTCAATCGCCGCAGGGGCTGGATCAATCAACCACCGGAGGGGCTTGATTTTTGGTCCAACTGGAACGCCTCGTTGCCCAGGCCGATGCGGGCGTGGGCGTCGGGGTTCTTGCGGTGGAGGAGCACGCCGTGGGCCACGCCCGCCAGCGCGGCCAGGACGATGATGCCGGGGAGGATCCAGTTGAGCGGGGAGTCCGGGCCCGAGCCGACCAGGACGTCGAAGTCCTTGACCGTGTAGACGGCGATCACGAGGAGCGCGACGCCCGCCACGCCGGACGCCACGAGCCGCCAGGCCTGTGCCGCCGCGGCCCCGCGGCGCGCGAAGAACACGATGACGGCGAGGGACGCCGTGGCCATGAGGACGATGACGCCGAGCGCGCCCACGTTGCCGCCCCAGGTGAACAGGTGCAGGACCGGCGCCGTCGGGTCGCCGAACGGGCCCTCGTCGGCGATCGCGAAGCCGACGACCGCGATCAGCGCGATCACCGATTGCAGCACCGAGCCCTTGCCGGGCGCGCCGGTCGCCGTGTTCGTCCGCCCGAACCCGGCGGGCAGCAGTCCCTCGCGCCCCATCGCGAAGGCGTACCGCGCCACCACGTTGTGGAAGCTGAGCAGCGCCGCGAACATGCCCGTCACGAACAGGACATGGACGACGTCGGTGAACGCGCCGCCGAGGCGGTCCTCGGTGAGGCCGAAGAGGAGTCCCGCCGACTGCTTGCGGGCCGCGCCGACGATGCCGGAGGGCCCCGTCGCCACCGTCATCGCCCACGAGCTGAACGCGAAGAAGAGCGCGACACCGCCGACCGCGAGGAACATCACGCGCGGCACCAGGACGTGCGGCCTGCTGGTCTCCTCCGCGTACACCGGCGCCTGCTCGAAGCCGGTGAACGCGGCGATGCAGAAGCACAGCGCCGTGCCGAGCCCGACGCCCGAGAGGGTCTCCGGGTTGAAGGCGTGCAGGGACAGGCCCTGGGCGCCGGGGTCGCCGATGGCCGCGATGTCGAAGACGACCACGACGGCGACCTCGATGAGGAGCAGCACGCCGAGGACCTTCGCGTTCACGTCGATCTTCAGCAGGCCGAGCGCGCCGACGGCGAGGACGGCGGCCAACGCCGGTATCCACCAGGCGAGTTCGAGGTTCAGATACTGCTCGGCGAGGCCCGCGACCTCGTAGCCGAACAGGCCGAAGATGCCGACCTGGAGCGAGCTGTAGGCGACGAGCGCGACAAGGGCCGCCGCGGCGCCGGCCGTCGGGCCGAGGCCGCGGGCGATGTACGCGTAGAACGCGCCCGCGTTGTGCACGTGCCGGCTCAACTCCGCGTAGCCGACGCTGAAGAGCGCGAGGACGACGCCGAGGACGAGGAAGAGCAGCGGCTGGCCGACCACCCCCATCACCGCGAACGTCGTCGGCATGACACCCGCGACGACGAGCAGCGGCCCGGTCGCGGCCAGCACGGAGAGCAGCAGCCCCGCCGTACCGAGCCGCCCGGCGCGCAGCGCGCTCGTCTCGCCCAGATACGTGTGAATGGCCGGATCCGCCGCGGTCTCGGGCGGTCGCTCGCTCGCGCTCATGGGGGACGTTCCTTCCTTCGTGAAGAGTGGAGTGTGCTCTACACCGAGCCGAGCGCGGCGCCGCGCGCGACCCGGAACGCCTCGTACGGGTCCCGGTCCGGATACGACCAGGGGTACGGCGTGCTGTGCCGGCCGATCCGGTGGAACAGAGCGGCCGCCTCGGCGGGGCGGCCCTCGCAGTACTTCGCGTGCGCCAGGTAGTTGAGGTCGATGCGGCCGCGCGGGTGCGGCGCGCCGGGCCGTTCGCGCGCGGCGCCCCACTCCAGCCACCAGTCGAACGCCGCCTTCAGGACGAGCCGGGCGCGCCGACCCGACCAGTGGCCGGACGCCTTCGGGTCGTCGGCGAGCACGCCCGCGCGTGCGAGCACCCGGTAGCGCTCGGCGTGCGCGACGACCGGAAGGACCGCCAACGGTGAGTCGGGAGTGGCCTGTTCGCAAGCCCAGGACGCGAAGTCGTACACCTCGTGCAGCGGGTCCTGCCCGACGTCGGCGCGCCGCTCGGCGAGCCGCGCGACCATCAGATGGTGCGCGTGGTGATGCCCGGGATGCCGCAGGCGCACCTCGTCGAAGAGCCGCACGACGTCCTCCTCGGCCCCCAACTCCCTTTCCAGGAGCATCAGTCCGAGCAGCGGCGTCGGATCCTCGGGCACGAGTTGCGCCGCCTGCGCGCACGCCGCGCGCGCCTTCTCGGGGCGGTCGCGGCCCTCGACGGCGCGCAGTACGCCCGCGCAGGCCAGCAGGACGACGGCGTCGGTGGAGTCGGGTTCGGCGAGCAGCCAGTCGCGGGCCCAGATCCGCGCGGTGGGTTCGCCCGCGAGGCCCAGGACCCGGTGACCGCGCAGGTCCCAGTCGCTGCCGGTGGCGCGGAGCAGGGACCGGGCCTCGGTCCAGCGGCCCCTGGCGAGGGCGGAGCGGGCCGCGACGAGTTCGGCGTCGTCGAGTGCGGGGTCGCCGAAGGGAGGGGCGTGCGCGGGCCTCTTGCGGGAGCGCCCGAGCGGAGGCGGGGGTGGGGGCACCGCGGCGGGGTCCTTACGACTGTTCAGATGTGGGTGGGGTGGACGGCAAGACGATGATCAAGCACAGCAAACCGGTACGGAGGTGTCCGCGTCAAGGGTGGCCGGTGACGTACCTCACCAACTGCTCGAAAGAGCAGGTGAGTTCAGTGGTGATATGGGTGGCGCCCGCCGCTCGCGCGCGGGTGGCCGCGCGGGCCGCTATCGTCGACAGCGTGTCCGTTCTCGTCCTCGTCCTCGCCGTGAGCGCGGCGTTCTGTCTGGGCATCGGTTTCGTCCTCCAGCAGAACGCGGCGGTGCGGGCCCCGCTCGGCGACTTCCTCTCGCCCCGGCTGCTGCTCGACCTGATGCGCGTGCCGCGCTGGCTCGGCGGGATCGGCCTGATGGTGTGCGGGATGGTGCTCGGCGCGCTGGCCCTCGGCCAGGGTGAGGTGACCCTCGTCGAGCCGCTGCTCGCCACGAACCTCCTCTTCGCGCTGCTGCTCTCGCGCCGCCAGACGAGAGCGCCGCTCGGCCGGCAGGGCTGGGCGGGGCTGCTGCTGCTCGCGGGCGGCGTCACGGCGTTCATCGTCGCCGGGCAGCCGCGGGGCGGCAGCGCGGTCACCGACCCGCTGCGGCACTGGCTGATCGTCGGCGCGATGGTCGGCGGGGCGCTGGCCCTCGCGGCCCTCGCCAAGCGCTCCCGGCTGACCGCGGGGCCCGCGCTGCTCGCGGTGGCGGCGGGACTGCTGTACGGGGTGCAGGACGCGTTGACGCGGGTGAGCGGTCAGCGGTTCTCCGCGGGCGGCTGGCCGGAGCTGTTCACCGGCTGGCAGCCGTACGCCGTACTCGTCCTCGGGGTCACGGGGCTCGTCCTGGTGCAGAGCGCGTTCGAGACGGCGCCGCTGCGGATGTCGCTGCCCGCGCTGACGGCGGCGCAGCCGCTGGCCGGGATCGCGTGCGGCGTGGGCTTCCTCGGCGACCGGCTGCGGATGGACACGGGGGCGCTCGCGTGGGAGGCGGTGGGCCTGGCCGGGATCGTGGTGGGCGTCGTCCTGCTCGGGCTGCACCCCGCGATGCCGGGCACCGCCGCGGCCGGAAGGGACCGGGTGGGCGCCCCGCTGTAGTCACCCGCCTAGCCTGCCGTTCATGAACCCCGCTGAAGAGATCCTCGACATCGTCGACGAACAGGACCGTGTCGTCGGGCAGTCGCCGCGCGGCGAGGCCTACGCGAAGAACCTGCGCCACCGCTGTGCCTTCATCCTCGCCAGGAACCCGGCCGGCGAGATCTTCGTGCACCGCCGCACCCCCACCAAGCTCGTCTTCCCCTCCCACCACGACATGTTCGTCGGCGGGGTCGTCGGCGCCGGGGAGACGTACGACGAGGCGGCGCTGCGCGAGGCGGAGGAGGAGCTGGGCGTGAGCGGACTGCCGCAGCCCACCCCGCTGTTCAAGTTCCTGTACGAGGGCGGTGCCGGGCAGTCCTGGTGGTCGTACGTCTACGAGGTCACCTTCGACCTGCCGGTGCACCCGCAGGCCGAGGAGATCGACTGGCACGCGTTCCTGAGCCCCGAGGAGCTGGAGCGCCGGATCGGGGAGTGGGACTGGACGCCCGACGGGCTCGCGGCGTACGAGCGGTGGAAGACGCACAGGTGAGCCGCGGGCCGTGGGAACCCCGCGGGTAATGTGCCCCGGGTGATCGAATTTGTACGCAGTATCCGTCTCTGGTTCGCCCCGGAGCGGATCAGGGACGAGGGTGACACCCCCGACTACCGCTTCTCGCTGGCCAACGAGCGCACCTTCCTGGCGTGGGTGCGCACGGCGCTCGCGCTGATCGGCGGCGGTTTCGCCGTGGACCAGTTCCTGCCGGACCTGCGCTGGGGGTGGCGGGTCGGCCTCGCGCTCGCGCTGCTCGGGGCGGGCGCGCTGTGCGCGCTGCGGGCCGTGGGGCACTGGGTGCGCTGCGAGCTGGCGATGCGGCGCGGCGAGGACCTGCCGGTGTCGAAGTTCCCCGCGGTGCTCGGCGTGGTGGTGGCGCTCGTCTCGGTGGCCATGGTCGTCATCGTGTTCGTCGGGTGGGAGGGGTGAGCGGGGCGGACGCGCCCGTGCGCGACCCCGGGCTCCAGCCCGCCCGGACGCGGCTCGCGTGGCGGCGTACGACGCTGTCGGGCACGGTCGCGGCGGTGCTCGCGGTGAAGGCGACGCTGAACAGCGGCGTCGGGCCCGCCCGGTTCGTGGCCACGGCGCTGTGCCTGGTGCTGTGGCTCGGCTTCGTGGCGGTCGCCCACCAGCGGATCACCGGGCTCGCCCAGAACGAGGCGGCGCCGCCCGTGATGACCCGACGGCAGGCGGCGGCCGCCGCGCTGTGCACGGTGGCCATCACGCTGTGCGCGGCGGTGCTCATCGCGTGAGGCACGTGAGGCATGTGTGGGCGTGGGATCACTCGTCCCAGTCGACCGTGACCACGACCTTCCCGCGCGTGCGGCCCGTCTCGATCAACTCGTGGGCGCGCGCCGCCTCCTGAAGCGGGAGCACCTCGTCGACGTGCACCGTCACCACGTCGGCCTCGGCGAGCTCCGTGAGGCGGGCGAGGTCGGCGGCGTCGGGGCGCACCCAGCAGTAGCGGCCGCCGAGCCCGATCACGTCGCCGTCGGCGATGGAGGCGAGCCGGCCGCCGGGGGCCAGCAGTTCCGCGGAGACCCGCAGCGTCTCGCCGCCCACCGTGTCGAACGCCGCGTCGACGCCCTCCGGGGCCAGCGCCCGGACCCGTTCGGCGAGGCCGTCCCCGTAGGTGACCGGTTCCCCGCCGAGTTCCCGCACGTAGTCGTGATTGCGTTCGCTCGCGGTGCCGATGACCCGGGCGCCGAAGTGCCGGGCGAGCTGCACGGCGAACGAGCCGACGCCACCGGCGGCCGCGTGCACCAGGACCACGTCGCCCTCCCGCACCTCCAGGCCGCCGGTCAGCACCTGGTACGCGGTGAGCCCGGCGAGCGGCAGGCCCGCCGCCTCCTCGAACGTGAGGTTGCGGGGCTTGCGGGCGAGGGTGCGCACGGGCGCGGCCACGTACTCGGCGAAGGTGCCGCGTGACAGGAAGTCCTCGCGTACGTAGCCGATGACCTCGTCGCCCGGCGCGAACTCGGTGACGGCGACGCCGGGCTGCACCACCACGCCGGACACGTCCCAGCCCGGGATCACCGGGAAGACGGGGTCGAGCAGCCCGTCCAGGTGCCCGGCGCGGCAGTGCCGGTCCACGGGGTTCACGGCGGCGGCGCGCACCTTCACCAGGACCGAGTCGGGCCCCACCTTGGGGTCGCGGATCTCGCCGTATTCGAGGACTTCGGGGCCGCCGTACGAGCGGTAACTGATCGCCTTCATGGCCGGAGGCTCCCATAAGCACAGATAAGGGGCATTCCGGACTAGCCTGGGAGGGTCAGCCCAGGACGCCAGTCACGTCACCGAAGGTGAGCGCCATGACCACCCTCCACCAGGAACACCCCGCCCACGAGCACACGCACGGCCCGTCCTGCGGTCACCAGGAGGTGCCGCACGGCGACCACGTCGACTACGCGCACGACGGGCATCTGCACGCCCAGCACGGCGGGCACTGGGACGAGTGCGAGCCGGCGGGGCACGTCGCGCACGAAGGGCACGAACACCGGCACGGCGCGGGCTGCGGCCACGAGTCGGTCACGCACGGCGACCACGTCGACTACCTCCACGACGGCCACCGGCACGCCGAGCACGCGGGGCACTGGGACGACCACTGATCCCGCGCACCACCGAAAGGGCCCGGCACTTCGCGCCGGGCCCTTTCCGCCGCCCTGGCAGCGCGGCACCACCCGCCGTAAGAACGATCACGTTTCCGGGAGGCTCTGGACGCCATACCGACTGGTCGGCATGATGGCAGCCACTGTAGCCAGGACACGGCCCACATACTGCCCCGGATTCTCGGAGGACCGCGATGAGTCACCCCCAAGGCCTCGACCTCGACCAGCTGCGCGCCCATCTCGACAGGGAGCGCCCTGGCCTGGTCGCCGGGCCGCTGACCGGGCGGCTCATCGAGGGCGGGCGCTCGAACCTGACGTACCAGGTGAGCGACGGCACCACGAAGTGGGTGGTGCGCAGGCCGCCGCTGGGGCACGTGCTCGCGACCGCGCACGACATGAAGCGGGAGCACCGGGTGATCGCGGGGCTGCACCCGACGAACGTGCCGGTGCCGGAGCCGGTGCTGCTCTGTGAGGACGAGAACGTCATCGGGGCGCCGTTCTACGTCATGGAGTTCGTCGACGGGACGCCGTACCGGACCTCCGACCAGCTCGCGCCGCTCGGTCCCGAGCGGACCCGGGCCGCCGTGCTCGGGCTCGTGGACACGCTCGTCGATCTGCACGCGGTGGACCCCGCCGCGGTCGGGCTCGGCGACTTCGGGCGGCCCGAGGGCTTCCTCGACCGGCAGCTGCGCCGCTGGGGCAAGCAGCTGGACGCGTCCCGCAACCGTGACCTCGCCGGGATCGACGAGCTCCAGGCGGCGCTCGGCCGCGAGCTGCCGACCTCGCCGGCGCCGACGATCGTGCACGGCGACTACCGGCTCGACAACGTGCTCGTACGTCAGGACCCCGACGGGGTCGACCGGATCAAGGCGATCCTCGACTGGGAGATGTCGACGCTCGGCGACCCGCTCACGGACGTGGGTCTGCTGGCGATGTACAGCGCGCGGCTCGACATGCCGGACTCCCCCATCTCGACGACGGCCTCGGCGCCGGGCCACCCGTCCCCCGCCGAGCTGATCGAGCGCTACGCCGAGCGCTCGGGCCGCGACGTGTCGGCGATCTCCTGGTACACGGCCTTCGCCTGGTTCAAGCTGGCCGTGATCCTGGAGGGCATCCACTACCGCTACACCCTCGGCCAGACGGTCGGCGCGGGCTTCGACCGCATCGGCGAACTGGTCCCGGTCTTCATCAGCCACGGCCTGAACACCCTCAAGGAGGGCTGAGCGGGCGGCGTCCTAGGGCCGCAGCGCCCGCAGCAGGAGGTCGGCCAGTTGGTCCGCCAGCTGCTGCGGCGTCAGCGGCCCGTCCGGGCGGTACCAGGTGGACAGGTGGTGGATCGAGCCGAAGTGGTAGTCGACCACCAGGTCGGCCGGCGTCTCGGTGGTGAAGACGCCGGTCCGCTGGCCCTCTTCGATCAGCGCGCGGAAGCGCTCGTGGTAGCGGCGCCGCTCGGCGCGCACCTGCTTGTTCTTCTCCGGGCTCAGGTGGTGCATGGAGCGGAAGAAGATCGACGCGTCGTCGAGGTTGTCGATCGTCGTGACGACCACGTCCGCGGCGGCGTCCCGCAGCCGCTTCTCGACCGGCTCGTCCCGGTCGGCGAACGCGTCGAGCCGCTCCTGCTGGAGGCGCAGCACGCGCGCGTACACCTCGTGCAGCAGATCGTCCTTCGAGCCGAAGTAGTGGTAGAGGGCGCCCTTCGTGACGCCCGCCGCCTCCACGATCTCCTGTACCGACGTGCGGTCGTAGCCGCGGTCGGCGAAGAGCCGGGTGGCGGCCGCGAGGAGTCGCCTGGGGACGGGCGCGCCGTCGCCGTCGGTCGTCCTGGGCACTGCCGCCACCTGCCTTTCCATAGTTCTCAGCCTTGTCCTGACGGGGAACGCAGTTCCCGTCGGAGGATCTTCCCACTCGCCGTCTTCGGCAGGTCGACGAGCACCTCCACCTCGCGGGGGTACTTGTAGGCCGCCAGGCGTTCCTTGCAGTACGCCGACAGCTCCTCGGGGCTCGCCTCCGCCCCCGGACGCAGGCTCACGTAGGCCTTCACGCTCTCGCCGCGGTACGCGTCGGGGATGCCGACGACCGCCGCCTCGCGCACGGCGGGGTGGCCGTACAGGACGTCCTCGACCTCTCGGGGCCACACCTTGAATCCGGAGGCGTTGATCATGTCCTTCTTGCGGTCGACGACGTACAGCCACCCGTCCTCGTCCATGAAGCCGATGTCGCCGGTGCGCAACTCGCCGTCGGGGAAGCCCTCCTGGGTCGCCTCCGGGCGGCGCCAGTACCCGGGCACGACCTGCGGGCCGCGCACCGCGATCTCGCCGTGCTCGCCGAAGGGGACGTCCGCCCCGTTGTCGTCGACGATCCGGACCACCGAGTCGGGACCGGGCACGCCCACCGCGAGGGTCCCCGACGCCGGGTCGACCGGCGCCTCGACGCCCGGCGGCACGGACGCGCAGGGCGCCGTGCATTCGGTGAGCCCGTAGCCGTTGTGGATGTACGGGCCGAAGGAGGCGCGGAACTTCTCCACCAGAGCGGGCGGCACCGGCGCGCCGCCCGAGGAGATCGAGTGGAACGACGCGAAGTGCTCGCGGGTCGCCTGCGGCTGCGCGCCGAGCGCCATGAAGGCGGTCGAGGGGCCGACCGTGTACGCGGGCCGGTGCTCGGTGAACGCGTCGAGGACGACGCCCGGCTCGAACCGGTAGGCGAGCGCGAGCGTGCCCGCGTTGGCGAAGGAGGCGACGAGCTCGCAGACCATGCCGGTGATGTGGAAGAGCGGCGCGAGCGCGAAGTAGACGGCTCCTTCGGGCAGGCCGAGGCCCGTGCGCTGGCGTTCCGCGTTGAAGGTGATGTTGCGGTGCAGGTTGGTGGCACCCTTCGGGGTGCCGCTGGTGCCCGAGGTGTAGCTGATCAACGCGATGTCGTCGCCGGTGAGTTCGCGCCCGGGCGGCGCCTTGTGGCCCGCGTGCGCGACCGCGACGAGGTCGTCCGCGTCCGAGGCCGCCGGTTCGACCCGCTCGAAGTTCAGCACCCGCTCGTCGCCGCGCGTCTGGAGGTCCAGCTCGCAGGCGGTCAGCGCGATACGGACCGGGGAGTCGGCCGCCGTCTCGCGCAGATACGACGCCCAGGCCCGGTCCGAGCAGACGATCCCGGTCACCTCGGCGTCGTGCAGGACGTGCCGCACCTCCCCCGCCTTGTACATCGGGTTCACCGGGACCACGACCGCGCCCGCCTTGAACGCGCCGAGCAGCGCGAGCACGAAGTGCGGCGAGTTCTGCAACATGATCGCGACACGGTCGCCGCGCTCCAGGCCGCGGGCGGCGAGGTGACCGGCCACGGAGTCGGAGAGCGCGTCCACGTCGGCGTACGAGAGGCGGCCGTCGAAGTAGGCGAGTGCCGTGCGGTCCGGAGCGCGGCGCACCGCGTCGGCGAAGGCGTGCACGACGGTGGCTGCCGGGGTGATCGGGGCCTTCTGCGCCTCGTTGAGGACGCCGAGCCAGGGCCTGGCCTCGTAGATCGAACCGGTCTGTCCCTGCGAATCGTGCACCATCGTTCTCCTTCGAAAGCTCCCCGAAAGCTCCGGCCTGCCGGGCAGACTAACCAGTCGGTATGTCGTGGCGAAAGAGCTTCGTGGTGTCGGTTCGTTCCGTGGCGGGGATTCCCGGACTAGCGTGCGGGGCCAGGCCAGTCCCGAAGATCACGGAGGTTCAGCATGAACGTGTCGAGACGAGGGCTGCTCGCGGCGGGGGCGGGCGCCGCGGGTGGCTTGGGCATCGGCGGGGCATCGGCGAGCGCCGCCCCCGGCATCGGCGGCCCCCGGCTTCGCACCGGCTTCGAGCGCCTGGTGGACAGCGGCTACGCGCCGCTCTCGGGCCAGAAGGTCGGCATGGTCACCAACCCGACCGGGGTCACCCGCGACGTACGGCACATCGTCGACGTGATGCACGCCGACGAGCGGGTCGACCTGCGGGCGGTGTTCGGGCCCGAGCACGGGTTCCGCGGCACGGCGCAGGCGGGCGGCTCCGAGGGGAAGACCGAGGACCCGGCGACCAAACTCCCGGTCTACGACACGTACTTGAAGAGCGGTCAGGCGCTCGCCGACATCTTCACGCAGTCCGGCGTCGACACGATCGTCTTCGACATCCAGGACGTGGGCGCGCGCTTCTACACGTACATCTGGACGCTCTACGACTGCATGGAGGCCGCGCAGCTCGCCGACAAGCGGTTCGTGGTGCTCGACCGCCCGAACCCGGTCACCGGCCGGAACGCCTACGGGCCCATCCTGGACCGCAAGTTCGCGAGCTTCGTGGGCCGCCGCGAGATCGCGCAGGCGCACGGCATGACGGTCACGGAACTGGCCCGCCTGTTCAACGCCGAGTACCTGGAGCACCCGGTCGAGCTGGAGACGGTGCTGATGAGCGGCTGGAGGCGGCGCGACTTCTACGACGCGTCCGGGCTGCCGTGGGTGCCGCCGAGCCCCAACATGCCGACGCCGGACACGGCCCTCGTCTACTCCGGCACCTGTATGTTCGAGGGCACGCTGCTCTCCGAGGGACGCGGCACCACCCGCCCCTTCGAACTGCTCGGCGCCGAGGGCATCGACGCGCGGTGGGCGGCGGCCGCCAATGAACTCGGCCTGCCGGGGGTGCACTTCAGGGAGGCGTACTTCGCGCCCACGTTCTCGAAGTTCCAGGGCAAGACGATCGGCGGCGTCCAGATCCACGTCGACGACCGCGAGGCGTTCGAGCCCGTACGCACCGGCATCGGCCTGCTGGTGACGGCCAAGAAGTCCTGGAAGGACTTCGGCTGGCGGCCCGACAACGCGATCGACCGGCTCACCGGGTCCACGCGGGTGCGCACGATGGTCGACGCGGGCGCCTCCACGGACGAGATCGTCGGGGCCTGGCAGCAGGAACTCGCCGCGTTCCGGGGCGTTCGGCGCAAGTACCTCGCATACAAGTGACCGTCAAGTAACCGGCATCTCGGAATCCGGGACGGGCATTCCGAGATATTGACTGGACCGTACACGGACAACGACAGTCTGCTCGTGCTCAAAGACGAATCGACCAGGGAAGACTCCGCAGAGGCGGAACCGGCGCGGGCCTCCGAACCGGAGAGCCTGCGCCGTGTGGCCGTGGCCAGCTTCATCGGCACGGCCATCGAGTTCTACGACTTCTACGTCTACGGAACGGCCGCCGCGCTCGTCCTCAACGCCGCGTTCTTCCCGAACCTCACCCCGATCAACGCCACCCTCGCCTCGTTCTCGACGTACGCCGTCGCGTTCGCGGCCCGCCCGATCGGCTCGCTGATCTTCGGTCACTTCGGCGACCGGATCGGCCGCAAGTCGGTCCTGGTGGCCTCGCTGCTCCTGATGGGCCTGTCGACGGCCTTCGTCGGCCTGCTGCCCGGGTACAGCACCCTCGGCCTGTGGGCGCCGGTCCTGCTCGTGCTGCTGCGCTTCCTTCAGGGCGTGGGCCTCGGCGGCGAGTGGGGCGGGGCCGCGCTGCTCGCCGTGGAGCACGCGCCGCGCGGCAAGCGCGGGCTGTTCGCCGCGTTCCCGCAACTCGGCCCGTCCGTGGGCTTCTTCGCCGCCACCGGCATCTTCTGGCTGCTCTCCGAGTCGCTCTCGGACGAGGCGTTCAAGAGCTGGGGCTGGCGCATCCCGTTCCTGCTGTCGTTCCTCCTCGTGGCGGTCGGCCTGTTCGTCCGCCTGAAGATCAGCGAGACGCCGGTCTTCGCCAAGGTGATGGCGGAGCAGGAGGCCAGCAGGGCACCGGCCTTGGAGGTCTTCAAGCGCCACCCGAAGGAGATCCTGCTCGGCGCCGGCGGCATGATCATCGCGTACGGGCTCTTCTACACGGCCACGACGTACTGCCTCGCCTACGGCACCACGACGCTCGGCGTCCCGCGCTCCACGATGCTCGCCGTGTCGCTCGTGGCCTGCCTGTTCCTCGCGGCCGGCACCTGGCTCGCGGCGACCCGCTCCGACGCGGGCGGCCGCCGCAGGATGGTGCTCATCGGTTCCTGCCTCGCGATCGTCTGGGGCCTGGCCCTGTTCCCGCTGATGGACACCGAGAAGCCGGTGCTCATCGCGCTCGCGCTCGGCGGCGCCCTGTTCTGCATGGGCGTCGTGTACGGGCCGATGGGCGCGTACCTGCCGGAGCTGTTCGGGGCGAAGGTGCGCTACTCCGGCGCCTCCTTCGCGTACAACCTGGGCGGCGTCCTGGGCGGCGCGGTATCGCCGCTCATCGCGACGCGGTTGCAGAGCGCGCTCGGCTCTTCGTCGGTGGGCTGGTACGTCAGCGCCATGGCCGTCGTGTCACTGCTGTGCGTGCTGGCCCTTCCGGAGACGAGGGAGCGTCAACTCACCTGACATGTCCGTCAATTGACGGCGGAACATCTGGCCAACCCCCGGGTACGGCGGGACGATGCGCGGCACGCGTTGCCGCACGACGCCTACCACGGGGGTTCGCCATGTCCGCACCCAAGGCACGTCAAGCACCAGAAGTCCACGTACGGCCCTACTGGGAGCTAAGGTTCGACGCCGACGGCGATCCGGACCCGCAGCAGCTCGCCAGGCTCCTGCGCGAGGCCCACCAGGTGCGCGATCTGGTGGTCTTCACGCACGGCTGGAACAACGACCGCTCCATCGCGACCCGCCTGTACGACCGCTTCTTCGCGCCGTTCCCCGCCCTCGCGCCCCGCGCCTCCCTCGGTTACGTGGGGGTGCTGTGGCCGTCGATGCGGTTCACGGACGAGCGGATCCCGGACTTCGACCGCACCGCGACGCCCGCATCGTCGGCGGTTTCGCGGACCACGCTCGACAAGGGGACACGGCAGGCGCTCGTCGAGACCTTCCCGCGCAGCGAGCCCGTCGTGGAGCTGCTGGCGCGGCGCCTGGAGGAGCAGCCCGCGAGGGCGTCCGCCTTCGACGAGTTCGGCGGTCTGGTACGGCAGTTGGTCGGGGTGGCCCCCGCGGCCGCCGCGGCCGACCTCACGGAGGACCGCGAGCAGCACCGCGTTCCGGCGATGCTGCACGAGGACACCCGGACCATGTGCCTGGAGTTCGCCATGGGCCTTGAGATGACGGCCGGACCGCCGAGCGGCACGACGTTCGGGCCGCCGAGCGGCGCGGACTTCCTCCGGCCGTTGACGACCATGGGCGCCAAGGCCTGGCTGGGCGCGCACGAACTGCTGCGTCAGGCCACGTACTTCGCGATGAAGCGGCGGGCCGGGAAGGTCGGCCAGGCCGGGCTCGGGCCCGCGCTCGGCCGGCTCGCCGAGCAGGCGCCCGGGGTGCGGGTGCACCTGGTGGGGCACAGTTTCGGCGCGCGGCTCGTCTCCTTCGCGCTCGCCGGGATGCCGGAGTCGGCCCGCAACGTGAAGTCCGTGACGCTCCTTCAGGGTGCCTTCTCGCACTACGCGTTCGCGGGCCGGGGCGCCCTGAAGGGGCGGCAGGCGCGCGTGGACGGCCCCCTGGTGGCGTGCTTCTCGCGGTACGACACCGCGCTGAGCGTGATGTATCCGCTGGCCTCGCGCCTCGCGGGCGACGACAGGTCACTGGTCGACCTCGGCGAGCGGTGGGGCGCGCTCGGGCACGACGGTTTCCAGGACGTCGACGGCGCGGTCCGCTTCACGCTGGCCGACGTGCTGCGGGCCGGGGTGCCGGGCGCGGGCTGTGTGAGCGTGGACGCGGCGCAGGTGGTGCGCGATGGGCCCCCGCCCTCGGGGGCCCACAGCGACATCTGCCACGCCGAGTTGGCGCGGGTGGTGCTCGGTGCGGGGCGGGTCACCACGTAGGCGGCCCGCCCCTGGGCGCTGCCCGTGCCCTACCTGTGCGCAGGGAACTCCACGACCTGCTGGTACGTGGGCCGGTTCTGCCACTGGATGTTGCGGTGCGTGATGCCGCCGACGGCGCGGTGGCCGATGCTGTCGGCGCACCACTGGTCGCCCGCCTTGCAGGTGTCGTCGCCGGGGTACACCTCGGTGACGGGCTTGGCGGCGGCCTCGGCCAGCGTGGCGAGCAGGGCGTCCCGACAGGCCGAGAGGTCGCCGGAGCCGCAGTAGGCGGCGCCGAGCTTCCCCTTCACCGGTTCGCCGAGCACGGAGCGCAGGTCCTTGTCGGCGAAGCCCCACCAGCCGTACTGGAAGGCCGATCCGGCATGCGAGCCGGTGGGCCCGTGTCCGGCGGACGGCGCCTCGTCGACGGACAGTTGCGAGGTCAGGGACTTGTAGAGGTCGTCGCCGAGGCCGGGCTTGAACTCGGCCTCGACCATCAGCGGCCACCAGGCGTCCATGATCCGTACGGCGTCGGGGTGGGCGTAGGTCTTGGACCCGGCGGACGTCTGGTTGCGCTGCGCGCCCGCCTTCTCCCAGGCCTCCAACTGCTGGACGGCCTTGGTGAGCTGCGGGTTGTCGAGGTCGCCCAGCGGCTTGCTGCGGATGACCTTGAGCATCTCCGGCAGCACCTGCTCGCCGCGCAGGTCGGTCACCGCGGCTTCCTCCATGGCCCGGGTGAGCGAGGCGCGGGTGACACCGCCGCGCTCGGTGAGCTTCTTCACCCGGTCGTTCAGGAGGTCGGCCCTGTGGACCGCGCCCATGCTGAAGTTGGGTGACGAGAAGCCCTTGGCCTGCTTGTTGTTCCAGGAGACGTAGTAGTCCTGGTCGACCGAGTTCGGGTGCTGGGACGGGGGCGTCTGGGCGGACGTGTTGTTCGCCGGGTCGAAGTCCTTCCACTCATAGGCCTGTTCGCCCCGCACCGGCAGCGACATGTCGACGTCCTTGGCGCGCACCGGGTTGGTGCCGCTGTTGTAGTACGCGATGTCGCGGGAGTCGGCGTAGAACCAGTTGAACGCGTAGTTGATGTGCTGCGCCGCCTTCTGGAACGACGCGGCGTCCGTGACGTAGGACGGATCGTTCAGCATCTGGAAGCCGAGGATCGAGTCGGCCTCGTGGCGGTACGTGGAGCGGAGCGCCGTGTAGGCGACGGGTTTTCCGTCGACGGTCGCGCGGTGGCTGACGATCCCGTACTTCGTCCGGAAGACCTGCATCCGGTAGGAGCCCGCGGCCGTAGAGTCGGCGATCGTCGGCTTCCAGGCGTTCTTCTTCTCCATCTTCTCCATGGGCGTGCAGGTGCCCCGGTACATGTACGAGGTCGACTGCCTGGTGGGCGCGGAGCCGTCGGCCTCGCACAGCGGGACCGCGTACGTGTCGGTGATGTCCTGGGTCGCCGAGGTCGCGGACCACGCGTAGTCCTGGCCGCGGCCGAGCTGGACGTACATCCCGACGCCGGCGAAGGAGACGCCGCGCGCGCTGATGCCGGGGCCCTGGAGCTCCTGCATCATCAGCAGCTGTGGCGCGAAATAGCCGGTCTGCGGGCCGAACACGGCGACCGGGTTGCCGGAGGCGGTGTGCTTTCCGGAGACGAGGAGGGCGTTGGACATGCCCTTCTTGGACGCCGAGCGCGTGAACAGGTCGGAGGGCAGCACCCCGTCGTCGTTCATGCCCTGGAGCGGCTTGAGCTTGGCGGGTGCCTTGACGGGGTCCTTCTTCACCGCCGCCGACTTCGTCGCGGCCGAGCCCTGCCGGTCGTACACGAGGGGCTCCTTCTCGACCGAGCCCTTGTCGGGGAGCGCCTGCCCGCGCGCGTTCTCGGGCTTCTCGCCGTACGGGAAGCGGGTGCCGTCGTGGATCGTGGTGACGGTCTCCGGGTCGTCCCGGCCGCGGAACGACTCCCACACCTGGGTGCCCTTCTCGACGCCGTACTTCTCCTGCGACTTGAGCAGCGAGAGGGCCGCGTCGACCTCTCCGCCGCCGCCGTTGCCGAAGAGTCCGCCGACCACGGAGGCCAGCGCGATCATGTCGGTCACCTTGAACGGCTGGATCTCGCCCACGTTCGTGATCGCGTCGACCTTGCCGGTGAGCACGTACTCGCCGGGGAAGTAGCGGCCCTTCTTCGACTTCTCCCGATAGGCGTTCAGGCCGTCGATATAGGCCTGTGCGTCGTCCATGGCCTGCTTGCCGCGGGCCCCGCCGGTCTTCTTGATGGAGGCGACCTGCTGTTCGAGATCCTTTTCGGTGTACGGGGCCTGCGGCCAGAACTCCTGCTCGAGTCCCTGGTTCGCGAGGGCGCCGCCCGCGAACGACGTCAATTCGCCGCGGCCGATGTGCCGGAACAGGTCGATCAGCCAGAGGCGGTCCTGACCTGCGGCGAAGCCGGCCCCGAATTCTGTTCCGTAGCGCGAGGAACCTTTGATGTGGGGTACGCCGTTCTTCTTGTCACGGGTGATCGTGACGTCCTCGCGGGGGCGGGTGACCGATCCGACCTGATCATCCTTGACGCCGAAGGAGGAATCGTTGAAGAAGTTCGTGAGTGTGTCGTCGGTGAGAGACGGATACCCGGACGACAGCGCGTCATAGGGACCGAGTTGATCGTCGGCGTGCGGAGGCTGGGTACCCAGCAATTTGTTGCCGAGGATCTGGGCGAGTGTGGCGCTGCCGTTCGCACCGGGCGGCAGGATGTCCCCGCACTGGCCCTTGCAGTAGTCGGCGGCCGGTATCGGTTCGTCGGCGGCGGCGGTCGCGCTCGACGCGCCCGCGGTCGGGACGGGAGAGAGCAGTCCCGCGGTGAGCACGAGCGCCGCGACGGCCGTAACTCTCTTCGTAAGGCTTCTGTACAGGGTGGTGCGTGGAATGCGTCGTCGCATGCCTGATCCTCCCGACGATGGTGAGCCGGAGGTTACCGACGGTTAGCCGCGGACAGAAGATGAACATGCGTCACGTTTTCGGAATCAGCACAGGGATCACTCAGGTACTCCCCGGCCTCAGAAGGTGACAGTGATGGGCCCCATCGGAAATCGGATGGGACTCGGTGGCCTTCGGGGGGATCCGAATCGCGTGTCGATACGTCTACTCGGCGATGTCGCTTCATGGCTGCGGCGACGCCGACGTACGTGTGTGACGGAGGTGCAGGGCGATGGCCGGATTCCGAAGTCTGGCGAGACAGGTGCGCGATCCGCTGAGCGATCTGGCACTGCGGCGCTATTCACTGCGCAAGTGCCTTGAGAGATTTGCCCCTTACGGGCACCGAGCGACCTGGGACCACCTCTGCTCCCGGGCGGGGTTCGACCCCGAGGACCGCTCCCCCGACCCGGCCCGCCTCGTCGCGGCCCTTGAGGAGCTGGAGGAGGCGCGGGCCGTCTGGCTCGCGTACGAAGTCGCCTTCGCGGAGCGCAGGCGCAAGGAGAAGCACGACGGGCTGCGCCGCCCGGGCAGCGTGGACGACTGGCACCGGCTGACCTGGGGCGGCTTCGGAGTCGCCTGGTGCGACGACCCCTCCGTGCATCCCACGGAGCCGCTGGCCGAAGTGCTGCGCAGGCTCATCACCGCACTTGAGCGCGAACCCGGCGCGTGCTGCCCCGTGTGCACGGGCAGCAGCCTGGTCTGGCAGCACGATCTCGCGCACGAACCCTCCTCGGGCCCCGTGTGCACCCGCTGCGGCATCGTCGTGCCGCGGCCCGTCCTGACACCCATGGCACTGGCGGAGGCCAGGCTGGCGCGGCTGCTTGTCTCCGCGTAGCGACCCCTCGGCACCAGGTGACGTACAGCGCGACGGGGGTGCGGCCCCGACTCCGGCGCACCCCCCGATCTAGTTCGACGTGCCTTCCAGGCGCTGCCGGTTGAGCAGGTACCTGGGCAGGTACGGCAGGTCGGTGCGGACCGGGAAGTCCATGTCGTACGCGAGGCACGCGAGCGCGAGCGGGCCGAGCGCCACGCGGGCACGCGGCGCGGCCGACTCGCCCCAGTAACCGGCGTGCTGCACAAGGGATTCCGCGAGCGCCTCGCCGAAGGCCTCGTGGTCGTGCGTGAGCAGCCGGTGGAACAGCGCGACGGGCTGATAGTCGACGAGGTTGAGGAAGTCCTTCGGCGCGAGGGTCGCGGTGTCCGGGTGCGAGGCCTTGATCGTGGTGACGAGCAGGTCCACGACGTCGTCGACGGGGCGGCGCAGCCAGTGGCTCTGAAGGACGTCGATCCAGTGCGGCACGTAGTCGTCGACGGGCGCACCGCCGCGCAGCGAGTCGAGCGGCACCTGGCACAGGCGTGTGGTGCGCTCGCGGTCGCGGGTGACGAGGGTGAGGTAGAAGGCGTCGAGCCAGGCGCGGGCGGCGTCGCCGACCGCCGCCAACTCCCCGCTATCAGCCGGGAGTTCACTGCCCTTGCCGTCGGCGAACAGGGCGCATCCGTGCCGCTGCGCCGCGAGCCAGGCGTCCCACGTCTCGACGCGGGCGGCGTCGGGGTCGGCCTCCGCGTGCGCGAGGGCGTCGGCGAGCGCGGCGGCGAAGGGCTCCTTCTCGGCTTCGGGCGCGGGCGGCCCGGCGGAGGCGAGCCGTCCCGCCCGGTCGAGCGCGCTCAGCGCCCGCATCACGTCGAGGAGTTCGCGCGGCGGCCGCTGTGCGACGGTGCGGGCCTCGTCGTCGATGTCGGTGAGCGAGGTGAGGCGTCCGTCGTGCCACCAGTAGACGCGGGGCGAGAGCGGTCCCGGCCCTTCGCCGTGGGCCCGGACGGCGTACGTGGCGAGGTCGCCCAGGGCATCGGCCGCGCCGCCGTCGACGATCGGGTGGAAGGCGAGCAGGTGCCGGGTGGGCACGGCGACGAGGGCGCCCGCGTCCGGCATCCGCCGCCCGGTGACCTCCGCGACGACCTCGGGGAGCACGACGGCCTTCGTCGCAACCGAGTGCGCGTCGCCGTACACGGAGTAGAGGACGGGGTGACCGTCGAGCCGCACCTCCTCGTGCCGCATCGGCGCCCGGGTCAGCGCGCGCCGCGCGGCGGCCCACAGCTCGTCCGCTCCGGCCCGCGCCACGTCCTCCTCGGTCAACAGGCGTACGGAGTCGGGCCCGTCGAGCGCGAGCACGAGGCGCAGCCCTTCGGCGACCTCGCGCGTGTCCAGCGGCGCCGCCGGGCCGACGGCGTCCGCCGGCACGAGCCGCAGACACGTCCCCGCCAGCAGTTCCCCGGCGTCCTCGCCGCCTTGTGAGGCGTCCGCGAGCGCCGCGAAGTGCGCGTCGACGAGCGCGGGCCAGTCGTCCTCCGCCGCCTCTTCGCACCGCCGCGCGAGGTTCGCCAGCGGGAAGAGGTGACCGTCGCGCTTGACCGCGTCGCCGACCAGGGCGAAGCCCGAATCCGCCCCGTATCGCGCCCGCACGCACTCGGCGACGAGCGCCCTGAGCCGCTCGGCCCGCGGTGTCGCGAGCATGGGCAGGTGCGAATCCGGAGCCTCGTTCTCAATCACGGTGGCGACTCTACGAGGCGTGGGGCACCCGAAGCGGGCCAATCCGGAAGACCGGCCCGAACCGGAGCGGCGGCCCACCGGACTCCGTCACGGGGTGAGGACGTCCGTCTGGATCGCCAGTTTGAACTCGGCCAGCGTGATCGGCACCTTCAGCGGGGTGTCGCCGGAGCGTGCGGAGACCTTGAAGCCGACCGGGGTGCCGGGATGCACGAACATCTGCCAGGTGTACGAGCGGAACTGCCCGCCGCCCGTGGGCGAGATGTCGGTCGTGGCGGTGGAGTCGTAGCCGGTGCCCAGCGGGTCGCGCACGAAGCGGGCCCGGTACTCGCTCGCGCGGGTGTCCGCGCCCCAGAAGACCAGCGCCGACAGCGTGCCCCAGCCGTCGTGGCTCGGCCAGATGAGACCCGAGCGGGCGTCCGGATACCTCGACGAGCCGCCGCCGCCCGCCGGGTCGTGCATGGCCCACGGGTCGTAGGACTCCTCGGCGCCCGCGTACGGGAAGCGCACCAGGTGGTAGCCGTCGTCGTCGTAGACCAGCGATTGCGGGCCCGAGCGGTCGGACTCGTACTTGAGTGAAGTGATCGCCACTGCCATGCCGTTCGGCCTCCCCCGTCGCGACTCGTGCGACGCATGGTCGCGCCAAGTGCCGGTGTCGACAAGGGGTGTGACGGACTACTGTGCGGCGACGCCCACGACGAGGACCCGCGTGCCCGGCTCCAACGGGCGCCAGCGGTGGGCGAGTCCGGCGGCGCAGTACAGCGTGTCGCCGCGCTCCAGGACGTAGTGGGTGTCGTCCACCTCGGTCTCGATCGAGCCGTCGGCGACGTACATGACCTCGTCCCCCGCGTGCCGGAAGACCCGGTCCCAGTCGTGGTCACCGGTGAACTCCAGGGCGTGCAGCCGCTGTTCACCGCGGACGAGCGGGCGCGCGCCGTCGGCCATCGCGGGCTTCTCCGCCGCACGCACCACGTCGACCGGGCGGGGCGGCTCGGCGGACGCGAGGAGTTCGACGGCGGTGGTGTCGAGGGCGTCGGCGATGCGCTGCAACGAACTCATGCTGGGGCGCGAGCGCCCGTTCTCCACCTGGCTGAGGAACGGGACGGAGACCCCGGCGCGGCGGGCCACCTCGGCGAGCGTCAGCTCCAGGCCGCGGCGCCTGCGTCGAATGCCCGGTCCCACGTTCATGAACTTGTAACGCCCTTTCGCCTCGGCCCCTGTTCCCCGCAGCCTACCGTCGTGGTTAACTACTTAACCAGTACTTAAAAAAGTTAACCACTCGCGTCGCCAGCCGACGTCACCACTGGATGGAGGGCCTCCATGGCTCGTGTGGACCAGAACCAGCGCCGCCGCCGCGGCACCGGACTCCTCGCCCTCGACGAGGACGCGGCGTTCGGCGGCTACACGCTCTTCGCCCCGCTGACCGGCACCGGCGAGGTGTACCTGATCGACCTGCACGGCGAGGTCGTCCACCAGTGGAACCTGCCGAACCGCCCGGGACGGCACGCGCGGATCCTGGAGAACGGGAACCTCGCCTACAACGGCGTGCTGCCCGACGAGCCGGCCCTCTTCCCCATGTGGCACAAGTACCGCGGCGGCCTCATGCAGGAGATCACCCCGGACGGCACGGTCGTGCGCGAACACCGCGACCCGCTCCAGCACCACGACGCGCACCACTACGGCGACGGCCGGATCCTCTACACCGCGCTGGAGCCGCTGACCGGGGACGCCGCGGCGGCCGTGCGCGGCGGCGTACCGGGCTCGGAGGCCGTCGACGGCAAGATCTGGGCGGACACGATCGTCGAGGTCGACGCCGAGGGGAACACCACCTGGGAGTGGAAGGTCTCCGAGCGCCTCGGCCGCGAGGACTTCCCGCTCCACCCGGACTACGCCCGCGAGCACTACCCGCTGATCAACAGCGTGCTGCCGCTAGCCGACGGGAACATCCTCGCAAGCTTCCGCTCCGTGTCGGCCGTCGTCGTCATCGAGCGCGCGACGGGTGACATCATCTGGCGCTCCGAGCCGGGCGTGGTGTCCCAGCAGCACTGCCCGACCGAGCTGGCGAACGGGAACTTCCTCGTCTTCGACAACGGCGTCTTTCGGCCGCACTGGGACGTGCCGTTCAGTCGCGTCATCGAGATCGAGCGGTCCAGCGGCAAGATCGCGTGGGAGTACCACGACCCGGCGCGCGAGTCCTTCTTCGCGCCGTTCATGGGCAGCGCCCAGCGCCTCCCGAACGGCAACACCCTGATCACCGACTCCCCCGCGGGCCGCCTCTTCGAGGTGACCGAGGACGGCTATCTGTGCTGGGAGTACATCGTCCCGTTCTTCGGCGGCTACTCCGAGGAAGAAGTCCGCAAGCTGTTCCCCTCGGAGCCCAACGCGGTGTTCCGCTCCTACCGTTACAGCGCGGCCGAGCTGCCGTGGCTGAACCGGTGACCGCCACGGACGCACATCCCGACATGAGCACAGCACCGGTCGACGAGCGCCTGCCCCTCAAGCGCCTCGTCCCCCTCGCCTGCCAGCACCTGCTGGCGGGCGTGGCAGCGCCCGTCTCCTCCGTCATCCTCATCGCGACGACGCTGAAGCTGTCGACGACGCAGACCGCCTCGCTGCTCAGCGCGACCCTCGTGCTGTGCGGCGTGGGCGCGCTGCTTCAGTCGCTCGGGGTGGTGGCGCTGCGGGTCGGCGCCCGGCTGCCGTTCCTGATGCTGCCGGGCGGCGCCGCGGTGGCGATCTTCCTTCAGATCGCGCAGGAGTACGGCCCGGCGACGGCCTCGGGCTCCGTCCTGGTCGCGGCCGCTTTCCTGCTCTGCGTGCTCCCGTTCTACGGGCGCCTGGTCCGGCTGTTCCCGCCCCTGGTCATGGGCACGACGGTCGTCCTCATCGGCATCAACATGATCAAGGTGACCGCGCCGATGGTCGCCTCGGGGCCCGGCCTCGGCTTCGCGACGCTCGGCGTGATCGCGGTGTTCTTCCTCGTCCTGCGCGGTGTGTGGCGGCAGATGGCGGTGCTGCTCGGCCTGGTCTGCGGCACGGTGATCGCCGCGCTCATGGGCACCGACATCGAGGTGGCGCACGGCGGCACATTCGCGCTGCCCGACCCCTTCCCGTACGGCGCCCCGCACTTCGACCTGCTGGCCGCCATCCCGCTGCTCGTCTTCGCGCTCGCCTCGCTCGCCGAGGCCACCGGGCAGACCGTCCTCAACAGCGAGGCCGTCGGCCGCAGCCCCGACGCGGGCCGCGACGTGCCGCGCATCGCCCGCGCCGACGCGCTCGTCTCGCTGTTCTCCGGCGTCTTCGGCACGTCGCTGATGGTGACCAGCGCCGAGAACATCGGCATCGTCCAGCTCACGCGCGTCCGCAGCCGGTTCGTGACGGCGGCGGCCGGTGTGCTGCTGATCGTGTGCGGCCTGATCACGCCGCTGACCCGCGTCCTGGCGGCGATCCCGGAACCGGTCGTGGGCGCCGCGGGTCTCGTCATCTACGCGGTGATCGCGGTCATGGGCTTCGGCATGCTCTCCCGTACGGACCTCTCGCACGGGACCGACAGCGTCGTCATCGCGCTCGCGCTCGTGATCGGCATGCTGCCGATCGTGTCCCCTGAGATGTACGCGGAGCTGCCGACGTGGGCCCGCACGCTGTTCGGCAGCGGGGTCGCGGCCGGAGCCATCGCGGCGGTGGTGCTCAGCGCCGTCTTCCGCGCCCTCGGACCGAGGCTCGCGCCTACGAAGCCGGACGCTCCCGGCGCTCCCCCATCAGACGGGAGCCCGTGAGGCGCTCGCCGAAGACGTCGTCCGGGTTGGACAGGACGCAGGTCTCCAGGGACAGGCACCCGCAGCCGATGCAGTCGGTGAGGTGGTCCCGCAGCCGGCCCAACTGCTTGATCCGCTCGTCCAGTTCGGACCGCCAGACCTCCGAGAGGCGCGCCCAGTCGTCCCGGTTCGGGGTGCGCTCCTCGGGGAGTTCCGCGAGGGCGTCCCGGATCGTGGCGAGCGGGATCCCGACGCGCTGCGCGGCCCGGATGAAGGCGACGCGCCGCAGGGTGTCGCGGCAGTAGCGGCGCTGGTTGCCGGAGGTGCGGGTGCTGGTGATCAGACCCTTGGACTCGTAGAAGTGCAGCGCCGAGACGGCGGCCCCGCTGCGCGCCGACACCTGGCCGACGGTGAGCTCGTGGATCTTCTCCGGAATCTGTGGCACCCGGCCGAGCCTAGTCGGCGCGGCCTCGCGTTGTTAGAGTGCCGAGTGGTCTGAGCAAGCGCTTAGACAAGTCTCCTGGGAGGTCACTGAACATGGCGGAGCCGCGCGTTTTCAAGGACGTCGACGACCTGAAGGGCGCCGTGGGCGAGCAGCTCGGGTACAGCGACTGGGTCGAGATCGAGCAGAGCCGCATCGACAAGTTCGCCGACGCCACGGGCGACCACCAGTGGATCCACGTCGACCCGGAGCGCGCGAAGGAGGGCCCCTTCAAGACGACCATCGCGCACGGCTACCTCACCCTGTCGCTGCTGCCCCTCTTCGGCCCGCAGCTGATGAAGGTCGAGGGCATGAAGATGGGCGTCAACTACGGGACGAACAAGGTGCGCTTCCCCGCCCCCGTCCCGGTGGGCTCGCGCCTTCGCGCCACCGCCAAGGTCACGGACGTGGCGGACGTGACCGGCGGCGTGCAGGTGACCGTGGCGTTCAGCGTCGAGCGCGAGGGCGGCGACAAGCCGGTGTGCGTCGCGGAGTCGGTGTCCCGCTACTACCTCTGAGTCCCGGCTACCGCCTGGGCGCACCCACCATGCGCAGCACGAGGTCGGCGTAGAGCGCGCCGACCTCGTCGGGTGTCCGCTTGCCCTCCGCGTTGAACCAGCGGGCCACGTCGATGCAGAGCGAGAGCACCGCGACCGTGGTGCCCGGCACGTCGGGGACGTCGAACTCGCCCGCCTTCACACCGTCGTTGATGATCTCCCGCACGGAGGCGTCGCTCTGCCGGCGCAGTGCCACGATCTCCGGCCGGTTCTCCTCGCCCAGCGAGTCCAGCTCGTACTGGACGACGCGCGCGGTCATGTGGTGCCCCGCGTGCCAGCGGACGAAGGTGCGGACGGCCTCCGCAAGGCGCTCGGCGGCCGTGCCCTCGCTCTCGACCGCCCGGCGCAGGATCGCCAGGGCCTTGTCGTGGCCGATCCGGCTGATCTTGAGGAGCAGCTCTTCCTTGGTCTTGTAGTGGATGTAGAGCGCGGCCGGGCTCATCCCGGCGCGGCTCGCGATGTCGCGGGTCGTGGTCGCGTGGTAGCCGCGCTCGGCGAACGCCTGCACCGCCGCGACGAGCAGCCGCCGGGCCGCGTCGGGCGTGACGTCGACCCACGGCATCTCGTCCGCGGCCTCGTCGATACCGCGCTCGTCCTGCGTCATCGCTGCACTCACATCCTCCCGTGGGTCCGGTGCCACACCCTACCCTCCGGGGTGAGCGAGCGCTTAGGGTCCGGTTTCCGGGAACCCGTCGCGACTCACTCGGAGTCCGCCACCATGTCGGCCAGGATCGTACGCGCCGTGTCCAGGCCGAGGTCCGGGTGGAGGAAGGCGAGGCGGGCCACCGTCTCGCCCTCCCACACCGTCGGCACCACGAAGGCGATCTGCCGCTCCAGGAGCCGCCGCGACCAGGCGTCGTAGTCCCGCGGCCCCCAGCCCGTGCGGCGCAGCAGCACCACCGAGAGCTCGGGCTCGCGCAGCAGTTCCAGGCCGTCGGTGGCGCGGATCAGCGCGGCGCTCTCCACCGCGAGCCGGTGCCCGGCCTCGACGGCCTCCCGGTAGGCCTCCGTCCCGTGCACCGCGAGCGAGAACCAGAGCGGAAGGCCGCGGGGGCGGCGCGTGAGGTGGTACGCGTAGTCGCTCGGGTTCCACTCCTGCGGGGCGTCGGTGTGGATGCAGTCCAGGTAGGACGCGTCCTGGGTGTGGACGGCGCGGGCCAGAGCCGGGTCGCGGTACAGCAGGGCGCCGCAGTCGAACGGCGTGAACAGCCACTTGTGCGGGTCGATGACGAGGGAGTCGGCGTGCTCGATGCCGGCGAACCGCTCGCGCAGCCGGGGCGAGAACAGGGCGCCGCCACCGTAGGCCGCGTCGACGTGGAACCACAGGCCGTGGTCGCGGGCCGCGTCGGCGATGCCCGCGAGGTCGTCGACGATGCCGGCGTTGGTGGTGCCCGCGGTCGCGACGACCGCGACGACGCTCTCGGGATCGCCGTCGGCCGCCAGCGCGGCGCGCACCGCGTCCCCGGTCAGCCGGTGGTCGTCGGTGGGCATCACGAGCGCACCGACGCCCATGATCCGCAACGTGCTGCCGATCGAGGAGTGGGCCTGGTCGCTGACCGCGATCCGGGGCCGCTCCACGGGTCGGCCGTCGGAGGTCCGGGCGGTGTCCCTGGCCACCAGGAGCCCGGACAGGTTGCCCGCCGACCCGCCGCTGACGAAGCAGCCGCCCGCGCCGCCCGGCAGGCCCGCCAGCTCGGCGAGCAGCCGCAGCACCTGGTTCTCGGCGGCGACGGCTCCGGACGCCTCGAGCCAGGAGACGCCGTGCAGCGAGGAGGCGGACAGCACCATGTCGAAGAGGGCGGCCGCCTTGGTCGGGGCGCCGGGGATGAACGAGAGGAAACTCGGGCTGTCGCAGGAGACGACGGTCGGCTCTATGTGCTCGGAGAACAGCCGCAGCACGTCGCCGGGGGCGGCCGGGCCACTGCCCAGCGCGCCCTTGAGTGCGACGTCGAGCTCGGCCGCGTCGCCGAGCCTGCCGAGCGGCGCCGGGTCGAGGCGCAGCCGGTCCTCGACGTGGTCGAGGACCGTGCGGGCGAGGGCTTCGTCATGGCTGTGCAAGGTGCCGTACCTCCAGGGGCGGGGGCCAGGGAGTCCCGGGGCGTCAGGGGATCCCGGTGGGCACGGCTCCTTATTTGGATTCGTCCGGACCCATTTCGGAGGCTAACCAGAACCCGGGCCCCTGGTCAACGAGTTCGGCCCCGGGGGCCGCCCACCCCGTCAGTTCGCGCCGCTCTCCTCGAAGTGGTCGAGCAGCGCGAGGAACTGCCGGCCCGAGTCCTCCAGGTGCTCGCGCATCCGGGCCTCCGCGGTCTCCGCGTCACCGGCCAGGACGGCGAGCGCGATGGCCCGGTGCTCCTCGCTGAACACCCGCGAGAGGTCCCGCTCCGGCGGGTAGACGAGGGTCCAGTCGCAGTCCAGCCAGAGCGCGTTGCCGCGCACGAACATCTCGGCGCGGGCCCGCTCCACCGCCTCGCCGAGCACCTCGTTGCCCGCCGCGGCGGCGACCGCCAGATGGAAGCGCGAGTCGACCTGGTGGTAGGCGGCCAGGTCGGCGACCTCCTCGTCGAGCATCCGCACGAGCGCCCGCCGGTCGGCGGTGGAGCCGCGGCGCGCCGCGAGCCCGGCCGCGAAGGGTTCGACCGCCGTCCGGTACTCCATGTAGTCGCGGATGGTGGCCCTGAAGTCGGCGGCCACCGCGGCCCGTTCGCCCTCGACCGGCGGAGCGGGGCGCACCCGGGTCCCGCCGGAGCGGCCGAGCGTGGTGACCACAAGACCTTCCTCGGCGAGCCTGCGCACCGCCTGGCGGACGGTGTTGCGCCCGACACCGAGGGACGCGGCGAGCTCGCGCTCGGCGGGCAGTCTGCTGCCGGGAGCGAAGCCCCCGAGGGCGATGCGCTTGCGCAGGATCTCGGTGACCATGTCGCGCGAGGGCCTGCGCTGCCCCGGCCGCTCCAGCGGATCGGCCCCGCGCCCCGCAGCGCCCGCACCGTCGGCCCCGCTCCCGGCTCCCGCCTTCACCACGCGTCCTCCCGGTCGTCCCGTCGCGGTCGGTGTCCCGGACGCGAACTCGCCCGTCCCGAAACCCTATTGGATTCGCTGCGAACCCTATTGACAGGGCTTCTCCCCCGCTCGTAGCGTCCCGATACCACTTTATGGGTCCACTCGAACCCATACTCCTTGGCCCTTGTCCCCCGGTCGGCCGTCCCCGCCCCCGCGCTCCCCCACGGGCCCGCCGTCCTGCCCTCCTGCCCTCCTGTCCTCAGAAGGAGCCCGGCCCATGACGACTCCCCCCGCCCGACCGGCCACGGACGCGGAAGCCCCACCCGCGACCGAGGCCCGGCGCAGCCCGCTGAGCATCGCCACCGCCACCCTGATCGGCACCAGCGTCGAGTGGTACGACTTCGGCATCTACAGCACCGCGGCCGCCCTTGTCTTCCCCAAGCTGTTCTTCCCCGAGATGAGCCCCGCGCTCGGGCTGCTCAGCTCGTTCGCCACGCTGGCCGTGGGCTCCCTGGGACGGCCGCTCGGCGCGATCCTCTTCGGCCACATCGGCGACCGCTACGGCCGCAAGCACGCCCTCATCGGCTCGCTGCTCCTCATGGGTGTGTCGACGTTCCTGATCGGCGTGCTGCCCAGTTACGCGGTGGCCGGCGCGCTCGCCCCGGCGCTGCTGCTCGTCATCCGCGTCCTCCAGTCGCTCGCGGTCGGCGGGGAGTGGGGCGGCGCCGTCCTCTACGCGGTGGAGAACGCGCCGCCGCACCGCAAGGCCCTGTACGGCTCGTTCCCGCAGATCGGCGACGGGATCGGCTTCTTCCTCGCCACCGGCGTCTTCACGCTGGCCTCGCTGCCGGGCCACGAGGCGCTGCTCGCGTGGACCTGGCGCATCCCCTTCCTGCTGTCGAGCGTGCTCGTGCTCACCGGCCTCGTCATCCGCAGCCGCCTCGAGGAGTCGCCCGAGATCAAGGAGGCGCTGCGCGCGGAGCGGGAGGAGGGCGGCGTCGCCGCCAGGCTGCCGCTCCTCGACGTGGCGCGCGGCTCCTGGCGCACGTGGCTGCTGGCCACGGGCGCCTTCCTCGTCACCATCGGCGGCTTCTACGTGATCGTCACGTTCATGTCCGCCTACGCCGTGTCCCACCTGGGCTTCACCGATGCCCAGACCTCGGCCGCGGGCATGTTCGCCTCCGTCGTCGTGATCGTCTTCACTCCGCTCACCGCGCTGCTCGGCGACCGGTTCGGCGTCCGGCGCGTCACCCTCGTCGGGATGGCGGCCCATCTGGTCGTGGCGTTCCCGATGTTCTGGCTCGCCGGCTCGCACAGCGTCGTGGGCCTGTGGGCGGGCATGGGGCTCGGCATGCTCGCCAGCACCATCGCGTACGCGACCGTCGGCACGATGATCACCGAGTGGTTCCCGCCGCGCGTGCGCTACACGGGGCTCTCGCTCGGGTACCAGATCGCCGGCCTGATCGGCGGCGGCGCGATCCCGCCACTGGCCCAGTGGCTGGCCGGTTCCGCGGGCGCCTCCTGGACCCCCGTCGCGGTCCTGTTCATCGTGATGGCGCTGGTCAGCATCGGCTGCGTCGCCCTCCACCGGCGCATGACCGCGCCGGACTCCGCCCCGTCCGCCTCCGACACCGTGCCGCAGGAGATCCGATGACCGACGCCACAGCCCGTCCCGCCGCGAGCGCCGCAGGGCGGGCCCATCTGGAGCGGCGGGCGGCCGGCGCCGCGGCCACGGCCCCCGACTGGTCCTCCCCGTACGCGGGGGCGGATCCCGGGGTGCACGCACGGATCGACGCCGCGGTCGAGGACCTCGGCGGGGAGCTGCTCGGGCTCGCCCGCGCCCTGCACGCGGACCCCGAGCCGGGCTTCGAGGAGCACCGCGCCGTCGCGCGCGTCGCCGAACTGCTGCGGACCCACGGCGTCACGGCACGGACCGGGGTGCACGGACTGCCCACGGCGCTGCGGGCCTCGGCCGGTCCGGGCGGCGGTCCCGCCGTGGCGGTCCTTGCCGAGTACGACGCGCTGCCCGGCATCGGGCACGGCTGCGGCCACCACATCATCTGCGCCGCGGCCGTCGGCGCCTTCCTCGCCCTGGTGCCCGTACTGGAACGGACCGGCGGCACGGCGGTGCTGCTCGGCACCCCGGCCGAGGAGAACGGCACCGGCAAGGAACTCCTGGCCCGCGCCGGGGCGTTCGACGGGATCGACGCCGCCGTGATGATCCATCCCTCGTCCGGGCCCGACCTGTCCGACGCGCCCTTCCTGGGCCTGCGCGAGGTGGTCGTCGAGTACACGGGGCTCGCCGCCCACGCCTCCGCCGCACCGTTCATGGGCCGCAACGCGCTGGACGCGGTGGTCGCCGCCTACCAGGGGGTCGCCGCGCTGCGCCAGCACATCCTTCCGGACGACCGCGTGCACGGCGTGATCACCGACGGCGGCTCGCGCCCCAACGTCGTGCCCGAGAACGCGGCGGCCCACTTCTATCTGCGGGCCGCCACCGTGGAGGGCCTCGCGGAGCTGTCCGACCGGGTCCAGCGGATCTTCGAGGGCGCCGCGGCGATGACCGGCACGGCCGTCGCCACCCGCTGGGACGACTGCCCGCCCTGCGTCCCGGTCCGGCACAACGGCGTCCTCGCGGCGCGGTTCGCCCAGCACCTGACGGGCCGGGGCCGCACGGTGCTGCCCGGCAGCGCCGCGCCGGACTCCGCGCTCGGCTCCACGGACCTGGGCAATGTCAGCGTCCGCCTCCCGGCCATCCACCCCATGCTGTCCGTCGCCCCGGCCGGAACGGCCCTGCACACCGCCGACTTCGCGGCGTGCGCGCGGGGCGCGGAGGCCGACCGGGCGGTCCTCGACGGCGCGGCCGCCCTCGCCCGCACGGCCGCCGACCATCTGTCGGACGGCGCCCTGCGGGCAGCGGTGGAAAGGGAGTTCACGGCCGCGGGCGGCGCACTGGACGTCCCGAAACTGCTGTCCGCCCCGACGGCGGCCGCCGTCACACCACCGGCTTGAACGGGTCGTGGTCCGCCAGGATCTTCTCCAGGCGGGCCTGGTCGACCCGGCTCACGATCTGACCCGCCTCCTGGCGGTCCCGGATCACCTTGGCCAGCGTGAAGGCCGAGGTCGTGAGGTACAGGACGGCGATCGCCAGGAACGCGCGGATCCAGCCGCTGACGTCGAGGCTGTAGATGCCGATGGCCGTCGCTGCGAGAGCGACGACGAACGATGCGACGGCCTGTCCGTAGAAGGCGACCGTGTTCTGCTGCTTGACCGGAGTCTCACTGCTCATGCCGTACAGCATCGGGCGGACGGGCCCGAAGCCCCATCCGCCCGCGTACTCAAGTACGTACTCAGAACGCCGATACGCCCGTCAGCGCGCGGCCGATGATCAGCTTCTGGATCTGGCTCGTGCCCTCGTAGAGGGTCATGACGCGGGCATCGCGCAGCAGCTTGCCGACGGGGTACTCGTCGATGTAGCCGTAGCCGCCGAAGACCTGGAGCGCGTTGTTCGCCGCGCGGACCGCCGCCTCGGACGCGAACAGCTTCGCCTTGGACGCCGCCGTCGCGAACTCCTCGCCGCGGTCGATGAGATCGGCGACGCGCCAGGTCAGCAGGCGGGCCGCGTCCACGTCGACGGAGATGTCGGAGATCAGCTCCTGCACCAGCTGGTACGAGGCGATGGACTTGCCGAACTGCTCGCGCTCGCCCGCGTATCCGACGGCCGCGTCCAGGGCGGCCTGGGCGATGCCCACGCATCCGGCGGCCACCGACATCCGCCCCTTGGCGAGCGCGGACATGGCGATGGAGAAGCCCTTGCCCTCCGGGCCCATCAGCGCGGAGGCGGGGACGCGGACGTCCTCCAGGACCAGCTCGGCGGTGGTCTGGCCGCGCAGGCCGAGCTTGCCGTGGATGGTGTTGCGGGTCAGGCCCGGGGTGTCCGTGGGGACCAGGAAGGCGGAGATGCCCTTGTGGCCCGGGGTGTCGTTGGTGCGCGCGAAGAGGAGGACGACATCGGCCCAGGTGCCGTTCGTGATGAAGATCTTCGTGCCGTTGATCACCCAGTCCCCGTCGGCACCGCCGTCGCGGACCGCACGCGTCTGGAGGTCGGCCGGGTTCGAGCCGTGCCCCGGCTCGGTCAGGCCGAAGCAGCCGAGCGCCTCACCGGCGGTGAGCCTCGGTATCCAGTGCCGCTTCTGCTCCTCGCTCGCCCACTGCTGGATCGGCTTGGTGACCAGGCCCAGGGAGACGGAGACGATGCCGCGCACGGACGAGTCGCCGCGCCCCAGCTCCTCCGTGACCAGCGTGTACGCGAGGTGGTCGCCGCCCGAGCCGCCGTACTCCTCGTCGATGGTCAGGCCCAGGAAGCCGACGTCGCCGAGCTTCTTGACGATGCCCCGGTCGACCTCCTCGGCCCGGTCCCACGCCACCACGTTCGGCGCGATCTCCCGGTCCACGAAGTCCTTGGCGAGCCGGCGCACCGCCGTCTGCTCCTCGCTCAGCTCCAGGTTCATGGCCACTCCCGTGCGCATCGAATCGTAAAGCAGTTAATTAGCACTGCTAGTTTTTGGCTTGCAGCCCTACTATGTGCCGCATGGCCCGACCGCGCAAGCCCCTCCTGAGCAGAGATCGCATCGTCGACGCGGCCCGCACCCTCGTCGACACCGAGGGCCTCGCGGCCGTCTCGACGCGCCGGCTCGCCGCCGAGCTCGGGGTGAGCGGGCCCTCGCTCTACAACCACTTCCGCACCAAGGATCAGATCCTGGAGGCGGTCGCGGACTCGGTGAGCGCCCAGGTCGACCTGTCGATGTTCGACGCCGACGACGAGCGGGACTGGCGCACCGCCCTGCACGACTGGGGCGTCTCCTACCGGTCGGCGCTGCGCGCGCACCCGAACATCGTCCCGGTGCTCGCGCGGGGCCCCGGGCACCGCCCGGCCGGACTGCGGCTCGCGGACGCGGTGTTCGGCGCGATGGTCGACGCCGGGTGGCCGCCGCCGCAGGCCACGTCGATCGGCGCGCTCATGCGGTACTTCGTGACGGGCTCCGCGCTCGGCTCGTTCGCGGGCGGCTTCCCCGACGACGAGGCGGCGTACGACCCCGCCGACTATCCGCACCTCGGGCAGGCGCATCTGCTCGCAGAGCGGCAGGAGATCGTCGACGACCGGGCCTTCGAGACGGGCCTCACGGCGCTGCTCGACGGGCTGGCCGTGCAGTACGAGCAGGTGGCCACGGCCCCTTCCGCGGGCCCCGACCGCTGACGTTCCGGCCGTCGACCGCCGACGTTTCGGCCGCCGCCGAAGCGTGCCGGGGCCATCCTTGACACATGGCCGCCTCGAAGGAACCCGGCGCTCCGCGCCTCGCCGCCCTCGCCTCGCTGATCGCCGACGAGACGCGGGCCGCCTGTCTGCTCGCGCTGCTCGACGGCCGGGCCTGGACGGCGGGCGAACTGGCGCGGCACGCGGGCGTCGCGGCGTCGACCGCGAGCGAGCACCTCGGCAAGCTGGTCGCGGGCGGGCTGCTCGCCGAGGAGCGGCAGGGCCGCCACCGCTATCTGCGGCTCGCCGACGAGCGGGCCGCGCAGCTCCTGGAGGGCCTCGCCGGGTACGCCGCGCCGGACGGCGGAGAGCGGCCCGCCACGCTGCGGGCGGCGTCGGCGCGGACCGCGATGGCGCGCGGGCGGACCTGCTACGACCACCTGGCGGGCCGGCTCGGGATCACGGTCACCGACGCGATGGTCGAGCGGGGGCTGCTGCGGGCCGGTGTCGACTTCTCGACCTTCGCGCTCACCGACGCGGGGCACGGCTGGTTCCGGGCGCTCGGGGCGCCGCTGGAGCCCGGCCCGCGCAGGCCGCTGGCCCGCGGCTGCCTCGACTGGACGGAGCGCCGCCCGCACCTCGCCGGACGGGCGGGCGCCGCGCTGTGCGCCCACGCCTTCGCGGCGGGCTGGGTCGAGCGGATCGGCTCCGAGCGGGCGGTGCGGGTGACCGGGGCCGGGGAGCGGGCGCTGCGGGCCGAGCTGGGGGTGGCGGCGCCGCACTGAACCGGCGCCGTGGCGCGATTCCGCCCCCGGCCAGGGCCTTTCACGGAAGTAGCTGTAACGTACATTCGCCGGGCCGGGAAACATCTTCGTAACACGGGAGCGGCGCATGGCGCAGACGGCGGATGCCGCGATTCACCAGGAAATCGGGCAGAGTTGGGCGACCGGTTGTAGACAGTTCGCGCTGCGCGTGCTGCGCGGGATCGGCCAGGTCACGTTCCTGCCGCGCGCGCTCACGGGCGCGCTGTTCGCCGCCGCCCTGTTCTCCGCCGGGTGGGAGTACGGGCTCTACGGGGTCGGGGGCGCGGCCGTCGGCACGCTGGTCGCGGCGCTGCTCGGCGTGGACAAGGAGCGGCTCACGATCGGCATGGAGGGCTTCAACGCCTGCCTCGTGGGCGTGAGCTGCGCCGTCTTCCTCAACCCGGACCAGCTGTCCTCGGTGCTCGTGGCCCTGCTCGGCTGCGCCGCCGCGACCGTGGCCACCGCCGCGGCGGGGCGGGCCCTCGGCGCGTGGGGGCTGCCCGCCCTGACGCTGCCGTTCTGCCTCGTGGCGAGCGTCATCACGCTGGCCGCGCCCGGGTTCGCGCGGGTGTGGACCGGCGGGGGCGGCATCGCCGCGTTCCCGCAAGCGGTCTCCGGGGCCAGGACCGGGATCCGACTCGACGACGCCGTACGGGGGTTCCTCGCCGGATTCGGCCAGATCTTCCTGATGCCGCAGTGGTACGCGGGGGCGCTGGTGCTCGCCGGGCTGCTGGTGGCCGGGCCGCGCGTCGCGGGCGTGGCCTGCCTCGGGAACGTCGCGGGCATGGCGACCGCGTGGGCCCTCGGCGAGCCCGCCGCGCAGCTCGCCGACGGCACGTCCGCGTACAACGCGGTCCTCGTCTCGCTCGCCCTGTGCGGCGTGTTCCTGAAGGCCACGCCCCGCACGATGGCGTACGCCGTCGCGGGGGCGGTGGCCGCGACGGTGTGCGCCCCGGCGTTCGGGGCGCTCGCCGCGCCGGTGGGCGGTCACATGTTCACGTGGCCGTTCGCGCTGACGACGTTGGTGTTCCTGGTCGCGGCGAGGTCGTTCCCTCGGTTGACCCGTTCAAGCCCCTGCGGCGATTGAGCAGGCGGCGCCGTGGTCGAGGCCTCGGGGCTCCGCCCCGGACCCCGCTGCTCAATCGCCGCAGGGGCTTGATGTGCCCGGGCACGCTTGATGGGCCCACCGCGGGGGCTTGCGGAGGTCAGGCGGACTCGAGGGCCGCGACGTCCAGTTTGCCCATCTTCATCATCGCGGCGAGGACCCGACCGGCCCGGTCCCTGTCGGGGTCGGCGAGGAGTTCGGGCAGGCGGCGCGGGACGATCTGCCAGGACAGGCCGTACTTGTCCTTGCACCAGCCGCACGGGCCCGGCTCGCCGCCGTCCGCCGTGAGGCGCTCCCAGAGCCGGTCGACCTCCGCCTGGTCCTCACAGTCGACGGAGAGCGACACCGCCTCGTTGAACGTGAACTCGGGCCCGCCGTCCAGCGCCTGGTACTCCGTGCCCGCGAGGCGGAACGACACGACGACGCCCGATCCCGGCTCCTGGGAGCCCTCGTCCCCGAAGTGCTGGACCTCCAGGACCTTCGAGTCGGAGCCGGGGAAGAGCGACAGGTAGAAGTCGACGGCCTCCTCCGACTTCCCGTCGAACCACAGACAGGGGCGGATTTTCTGGATGCTCGCGGACATGGGGCGCCTCCTGGTTCCCGTGCCGGCACGGTGCCGGTCTGTATCAGGCTTCTCCTTCTACAGACCGGCCGCACGCCGGGAACTCATCGGCAGAAGTACGGCTAGAACACGACCAGCGCCCGGCCGCCCTTGCCCGCCACCATGTTGTCGAACGCCGCCGGGATCCCGTCCAGGGCGATCCGCTCGGTCACGAGCGTGCTCAGGTCGAGGCGGCCCGCGCGGATGTGCTCAGCGAGCACCGGCAGGTCCTGGGCCGGGTCGCAGTTGCCGTAGACGCAGCCGGACAGCGTGCGGCCCCAGTGGAAGATCTCCAGGGCGTTGAACGTGACCTGCTGGTCCTTGCCGCCGATGCCGACGACGGTGGTGCGGCCACCGCGGCGCGTCGACTCCCAGGCCGTGCGGATCGTCACCGCGCGGCCCACGCACTCCACCGCCACGTCGACGCCCTGCTTGGCGGTCAGGGCGCGGATCTCGCGGGCCGTGTTCTCCGACGCCACCACGTAGTCCGTGGCGCCCGCCGCCCGGGCGAGGGCCTCCTTCTCCGGGGAGACGTCGACCGCGATGATCTTCGAGGCGCCCGCGATGCGCGCGGCCTGGAGCGTGGCGAGGCCGACGCCGCCGACGCCGTACACCGCGACGGTCTCCCCCTCCCGTACGCGCGCGGAGTGGTGCACGGCGCCGTATCCGGTGAGGACCGCGCAGCCGAGCAGGGCCGCGTCGGTGAGCGGGACGCCGTCCGGCACCGGCAGGAGGCAGTTCGCGGCGACGACCGTCTCCTCGGCGAACGCGGCGACGTTCAGGCCGGGGTGGAGGTCACTGCCGTCGGAGGCACGCTTCGCGTGGATGTCGGCCGCGCCCGCGAGCGCGTTGGCGCACAGCCAGACCTCGCCGAGCCCGCAGGCGTGGCAGTTGCCGCAGGAGGGCGCCCAGTTGAGGACGACGCCGTCGCCGGGCGCCACGTGCGTCACGCCCTCGCCGACGGAGACGACGGTGCCCGCGCCCTCGTGGCCGAGGACCGCGGGGACCGGGACCCGCATGGTGCCGTTGGTCAGGGACAGGTCGGAGTGGCAGACCCCGGCGGCGGCCAGCCGCACCCGGACCTGGCCGGGGCCCGGTTCGGGCAGGTCGATGTCGGCGATCTCCAGCGGGGAGCCGACGGCGGGCAGTACAGCGGCGCGGACCATGATGAGCACAACTCCCTGAGCGAGTGCGGGGTGTCACGTACGTGCCCAGCCAAACTAGCGTCGCTAGTTTCAGGGGTCCAGGGGGTACCGCGCGCGACCGGGCACCCGGTCAGTGCCGCTGGCGCTCCTGCTCGCGTCGGCGCAGGCGGGGAGAGCACGCCCTCTTGGGCACGGAACCGCGCCCGGCGCCGCCCCTGACCCCGAGCCCCGCCGCCACGAACAGCAGCCCGCCCAGCATCACGAACGGCGCCGCCGTCCCCGCCACGCCCGCGATCAGACCGGCGGACGCGGGGGCCGCGACCTGTCCGAGGCGGTTCCCGGTCAGCCGGAGCGCCAGGGCGGTGGAGCGGGCCTCGGCGGGGGCGGCCTGGACGACCGTGGTCATGGAGAGCGGCTGGCCCACGCCGAGGCAGAAGCCGAGGACGACCAGCATCACGCCGAGCGCCCACACCGGCACGGGCAGCGCGATGCCCGCGCACAGCAGCGCCGCGAGCAGGCACGTGGTGGCGATCAGGGCGGTCCTGCCCAGCCAGTTGATGAGCGGGGTCATGACCAGGCGGCAGGCGACCGTCGCGCCCGCGCGCAGGCTGAGCAGCACGCCGACCACGGAGGGCGCGATCCCCCGGTGCTCGCCCACCACCGGCAGATACGCGGTGAGGATGTCGGTGGCCGACAGGACGGCGAGGCTGATGAAGATGCCGCCGGGCACACCGCGGGTGCGCAGGATGCGGTGCACGGGGACCTTGGAGGCCTCCTTCGCCCGCGCATCCGTCCGCGTACCGCGGGACTCGATGCGCCACAGCGAGGTGACGGCCAGCGCGCAGACGCCCGCCGACACGAGGAGCGCGAGGGCGCTCGTGCCCGCCATGTCCTGGCCGTCGATGAGGGCGCCCGCGGCGATCGGCCCGACGAGCTGGCCGAGGGAGGCGCCGATGGTGAAGTGGCCGAAGTTGCGGTCCTGGTCCTCGGGCGCGGACTGCCGGGCCACGATCGACTGGGCGCCGATGACGAAGCACAGATGCCCGAGCCCCATGACACCGCTCCAGGCGGCCATCGCCACCAGTGTGTCGGCGAGTCCGCTCAGCGCGCACCCGCCCGCGATGAGGACGACCCCCACCGGGAGCAGCGGCGCGCACCGACCGTGGTCCGTGCGCCGACCGAGCGGTACGGCGGCGAACAGCGGGAGCAGCGCGTAGACCCCCGCGATGACGCCGACGGCACGCTCGTCGGCGCCGAGCGCGAGGGCCCGGTAGGAGACCGCGGGCCGCGCCATCGACACCGCCCCCTGCGCGAAGCTGAAGGCGATGACGAGGCGGAGCAGCCAGGCACGGCTCATGAGGTCACGGGATTCATCGGGTCACACGATTCCGAACAGCAGACCGGCACCGAGGACGACCAGCGCGGTCAACGCCGCCCATTTCACGGTGAACTTGGTGTGGTCGCCGAACTCGACCTTAGCCATGCCCACGAGCACGTAGACCGCCGGGACCAGCGGGCTCGACATGTGCAGCGGCTGTCCGACGAGCGAGGCCCGGGCGATCTCGAGGGTCGAGACACCGTGCGCGTTGCCGGCCTCGGCGAGCACCGGAAGGATGCCGAAGTAGAAGCCGTCGTTGGACATGAAGTACGTGAAGGGGATGGACAGCACGCCCGTCACGAGCGCCATGTGCGGGCCCATCCAGTCCGGGATGCCGCTCACGACCCACTTCGCCATGTGGTCGACCATGCCGGTGCCCTGGAGCACGCCCGTGAAGACGGCGGCGGCGAAGACCATGCCCGCGACGTTGAGGACGTTCTCGGCGTGCGCGCCGATCCGGGCCTTCTGGTCGGCCATGTGCGGGTAGTTGACCGAGAGCGCGAGCGCGGCGCCGAGCATGAACAGGACCGGGATCGGAAGCAGCTCCATGATCATGGAGGCCAGGAGCACCACGGTGAGCAGCGCGTTGAACCAGTACAGCTTGGGGCGCAGGGTGGCCCGGTTCGGGTCGAGCCCGGAGAACGTCTCGCCCTCCTCGTTCTCGTACGAGGGGGCGGCGGCGGAACCGCCGCCGGTGCTGGTCCCCTTGCCGCCGCTTCCCGCGCCGACGAGCACCTTCTCCTCGACGGTCTCGGTGACCGTGACGCCCTCGTCCAGGGAGAGGTAGCCGAGCCGCTTGCGCTCCCGGCGCCCGAGCACGTACGAGAGGGCGAACACGAAGAGCAGTCCGACGCCGAGCGCCGGGATCATCGGCACGAAGATGTCGCTGGCGTCCACCTTCAGCGCGGTGGCGGCGCGGGCCGTCGGGCCGCCCCACGGCAGCGTGTTCATCACACCGTTGGCCGTCGCGGCGACACCCGTCATCACGACGAGGCTCATCTTCAGGCGCTTGTACAGCGGGTACATCGCCGAGACGGTGATCATGAAGGTGGTCGAGCCGTCGCCGTCGAGCGAGACGATCGCGGCGAGCACGGCGGTGCCGACCACGATGCGGACGGGGTCGGCCTTCGCGAACTTCAGGATGCCGCGCACGATCGGGTCGAAGAGCCCGACGTCGATCATCACGCCGAAGTAGACGATCGCGAACATCAGCATGGCGGCCGTGGGCGCCAGGTCACCGATGCCGGCGATCACGTAGTCACCCAGCTTGGCGCCCTGGCCCACCAGGACGCAGAACAGCGCCGGTATGAGCACAAGTGCCGCGATGGGCGACACCTTCTTCATCATGATCAGCACCAGGAAGGTGGCGATCATCCCGAATCCGAGGATGGTCAGCATGGGGAGGGCCCTCTCACGTCTACGTTCGCCTTCGAACAGCCGCCGTGGGGGAGGCAGCCAGCGAGACGCTAGGTGGGCCGGAGAAGTGTTAACAAGACATTGACACGCGAGCAATAAGCGCAAAACTCCAGGTCACGGGCTGTTCAGTCGAGCACGCGTGCCAGATACGCGCGCAGCAGCTCCCGCACCTCCGCGATGATCGCCTCGTCGCCGCGCTCCGGGTCGATCCGGAACGCGAGCCGGACCAGGGCGTCGGCGGACTCCACGGCCACCAGGAACGCGCGGCGCAGGGCCGCGTCCGGGGTCCGGTCGAGGCGCGGGGCGAGGAGTTCGGTGAGGGTGTCGGCGACGCGGTGGTTGGGGCCGGCGTCCGGGGCGCCCACGGGGAGCTGGGTGCCGAAGTCGACCAGGGAGAAGCCCGGCGCCGTGCGCTTCATCGCGAGGTACTCGTCGAGCACCGCGTCCATGGCGGCCCGCCAGTCGCCGGTGGGGACGTCCCTGAGGCGCGCGTCGACCCGCCGCACGTACCGCTCCAGGTTGCGCTCCGCCAGCGCGTCGACCAGGGCCCGCTTGTTGCCGAAGAAACGGTAGACCGAGCCGATGGGGACCTCGGCGCGGTGCGCGACGGCGCGGGTGCTCAGCTCGTCGTAGCCCGTCTCGTCGAGGAGTTCGGCGCAGGCGTCGAGGATCCGGGTCAGACGCTCGGCGCTGCGCCGCTGAACGGGCGTGCGGCGCAGGGACGTTGGGTGGGCCATGCGGGCCACCCTACGGGGACGCGGTGAGGTCCGCGGTGGCCTGGACGGGCTTGTTCGCGACGGCCCACACCGTGTGGTCGTCGGCGTAGAGGCGGGCGGTGAGGTGGTGGGTGCCGCGGTGCAGACGGGTGCCGGGGAGGCGGTAGTCGACGGCGCGCAGCCGGGCCAGGCAGCGGCCGTCGAGGTAGAGCCGGGCGTAGCCGCGGCCCCGGGCGGCGCGGGCCGGGGTGCCGTGGGGGCTCAGGCGGAAGCGGCGCACCCAGATACGGACCTCCCAGCCGCCCGCGGGGCCCGTCCGCGGCTTCACGATCAGGCCGATCTCGGGCGCGCCCTCCTCGGGGACCCGGCGGTAGTGATGGCCCGAGGAGTCGGTGCGGGAGAGGACCTCGCCGACGGGCCGCCGGCCGCCGCCGTCGCCCCCGCAGCCCGCGGCGCCGGCGAGCAGGGCACAGGTCAGCAGCACCGCGGCGACCGTGCGCAGGGACGGAGAACTGGGCATGTCCGGGACGGTAGAGGACCGTCGGCGCCGGCGGATCCCTCGCGGGGAGGACGACCGCGGGCCCCCGCTCGGCCGCTGGTACCGCCGCGCGTCAGCCATCCGAAGGACGGGGTGTCTTGCGCCGCACACCCGTGAATCCTACGGTGTTGCATAGGAATCATTGACCAGGGAGCGATGATGAGCGGGGACGTACGCAAGACCGCCGAGGGGCTGACCTACCTCTCCGGCTTCGGGAACGAGCACGGCTCGCAGGCCGTGCCGGGAGCCCTGCCCGAGGGGCGCAACTCGCCGCAGCGCGCACCGCTCGGCCTGTACGCGGAGCAGCTCAGCGGCAGCGCGTTCACCGAGCCGCGGGCGCGCAACCGCCGCTCGTGGCTGTACCGGATCCGCCCGTCGGCGGCGCACCCGGAGTTCACCCGGGTCGACAACGGGGCGGTGCGCACGGCCCCGTTCACCGATACCACGCCCGATCCCAACCGCCGCCGCTGGGACCCGCTGCCGGAGCCCGCGCCCGGCACGGACTGGCTGGCCGGCCTGTGGACCCTCGGCGGCAACGGCGACGCGACGCAGCGCACCGGCATGGCCGTGCACCTCTACCACGCCAACTCCCCCATGCTGGACCGGGTGTTCAGCGACGCGGACGGCGAGCTGCTGATCGTCCCGGAGCGCGGCGGGCTGCTGCTGCGCACGGAGTTCGGGGTGCTCGCCGTCGAGCCGAGCGAGGTCGCGCTGATCCCGCGCGGCGTCCGCTTCCGGGTGGAGCTCCTCGACGAGTCCGCGCGCGGGTACGTCTGCGAGAACTACGGCGCCCCGTTCCAGCTCCCCGACCTCGGCCCGATCGGCGCCAACGGCCTGGCGAACGCGCGGGACTTCAGGGCGCCCGTCGCCGCGTACGAGGACACCGATGGCCCGGTCGAGGTCGTCAACAAGTTCTGCGGAAACCTCTGGACGGCGACGTACGACCACTCCCCGCTCGACGTCGTCGCCTGGCACGGCAACCACGTCCCGTACGTATACGATCTGCGGCGCTTCAACGTCATCGGGACCATCTCGTACGACCACCCGGACCCGTCGATCTTCACGGTGCTGACGTCGCCGTCCGACACCCCGGGCCTCGCGGGCGTCGACTTCGTCGTCTTCGCGCCGCGCTGGCTGGTCGGTGAGGACACGTTCCGGCCGCCGTACTTCCACCGGAACGTGATGAGCGAGTACATGGGGCTCATCGAGGGCGCCTACGACGCGAAGACCGCCGGAAAGGGGGGTTTCGTGCCGGGCGGCGGCTCCCTGCACAACATGATGTCGGCGCACGGCCCCGACCGGGACACGTTCGACAAGGCGAGCGCCGCCGAGCTGAAGCCGCAGAAGGTGGACGACGGTCTGGCGTTCATGTTCGAGACGCGCTGGCCCGTCACCCTCGCGCCGCAGGCCTCGACCGCCGGGCATCTCCAGCGCGGCTACGACGACGTGTGGCGGGGTCTGGAACGCCACTTCCGCGGATAGACCCCGTGGTCGCCGCATTGCACCACTCCCCCCGCGACCGGTACGGATAACCCGTGACGTCATTCGCCCCGGACTCGATCGTCCTGAACCGCAAATTGCCGCTCTGGTATCAGGTGTCGCAGTCCCTGCGCGCCTCGATACTCGGAAGATCGCCGCAGGACCCGCTCCGCCTGCCCACCGAGGAACAGCTCGCGGGGCACTACGGGGTCTCCGTGCTCACCATGCGTCAGGCGCTCAAGGAACTGGAGGACGAGGGCCTCATCACGCGGCACCGGCGCCGCGGCACGTTCATCGAGCCGGATGCCCAGCAGGGCGCGCCGGTGCGCCTGCTGGGCTCGGTCGACGCGATCGTCGCGCAGCAGTCCGGCATGACGACGCGGCTGCTCGACCACGCCACGGTGCCGGTTCCGGTGGCCTTCGCCGAGCACTTCCCTGGCTTCGCGGCCGTTCCCACGTACCACCGGCTGCGCTCCGACGAGAAGACCGGCGAACCGACGAACCACGCCCGCAACTATCTGCGGCCCGACATCGGCGCCCGCGTCGACCTCGCGGACCTGGAGCGGTGGCCGATGACGAAGGTGCTGCGGGACGTGGTCGGCGTGCGCATCAGCCGGATCACGGACTCGGTGCAGGCGCGCCTCGCGGACCCCGAGACGGCCCGGCTCCTCGAAGTCCCCCTGCTCAGCCCGATCCTGCACTACACGGGTGTGACGTACGACGAGGAGGGCAGGGTGCTGGACGTGGCGGTCATCCACTACCGGGGCGACCGCTTCTCGTTCACGGTGACGCTGGACGCGGACTGATGTTGCGCGGCACCGGCGTTGCGGCCTCGGGGCTCCGCCCCGGACCCCGCTGCTCAATCGCCGCAGGGGCTTGATTCGGGTGGGCCATTCAAGCCCCGCCGGCGATTGAGGCGCGGGGTCCGGGGCAGAGCCCCGGGAGCGCAACCACGGTGCCGCGGAAGAAGGGGGACGTACCATGCCGGGCGTGACGAACGACCCGCTCCTCGCGGAGCTCATGCCCTGGTCCGTCGCCCCGCTGCGCACGGGCCGCGGCTGGCCCGTCGCCCCGGACGCCGCCTCCCTCAAGGCCCGTTGGAACGCCTTCGTGGCGGCAGGACAGGACGAGCGCGCGGCCCTCCTCGAACCCTCGCGCGCCCGCACCCTGCACACCGCCGCCGCCCAGCTCCCCGGCCAACGCACCGGCACCGAGCCGCTCGCGCACGCGGAGGGCCCCTGCCCGGAACCCGTACCGCTGCTGCACGGCCCGTTCGACGAGCAGTGGCTCATCCCGGACCAGCGCCTGATCGACGCGGCACGCCCCGAGCTGTGGCGGGTCGCGGACGAGCGGCAGCTGTTCCTCGTCGAGCAGGGGTACGTGCCCGACGCCGAAGGGCCCGCGCTGCTCGCGTCCGCCGTGCTCCCCGAGGGCCGCTCCCCCGCGGGCCGGCCCGGCCGCATCCGCCCGCTGTACCGCCGCCCCGGCGGCGCGGAGCCGAACGTCGCGCCGGGCCTCCTCACCCACCTCTCCGGGGCGTACGACCGGGAGGTGACGGCGGCCGACCTGTTCGCGTGGATCCTGGCGGCGGGCGCCCGCGACGGCTCGCCCGACATCCGCGTGCCGCTGCCGGACGCCCCCGACGTATGGGCGCGCGGCGTCGAACTCGGCCGCCGCGTGCTGTGGTTGGAGCGGCGCGGCACGGACGGCGAGCGCCCCAAGCTGCCGGGAGGCCGCCGCCCGTACGTGCGCGCCCCGCTGCCGGCCCGGCCGACGGAGATCGTCTACGACCGCGAGGAGGAGGCCCTGCTCGTCGGCGAGGGACGGGTCTCCCCGGTTCCCGCGGCGGCCTGGGACTTCCACGTCAGCGGGGTCCGGGTCCTGGAGCAGTGGTTCGCGCGCCGCACCGCACCCGCCGAGCCCGGCACCCTCGCGGCCCTGCGCCCGGCCACCTGGCCGCAGCCGTGGACCTCGCAGCTCCTGGAAGTCGTCACGGTCCTGACCCTGCTCGCCGAACTCGGCCCGCGGCAGGACGAGTTGCGCCGGGCCGCCCAGGCGGACCCTCTCACCACGAAGGATCTGGAACGGGCCCGCGTGCTCCCGGTGCCGGACGCGGCCGCCCGCCCCGCTTCGGTCCTCGACCACCAGGAAGAGGGCCCTGGCGGCCAGTTCGCGATCCTGTGACCCGGCGGGGCGGGCCTCCTCACTCCGCCGCGAACCCCTCCAGCGTCCGCCGCAGCGCCCGTTCGAACACGGCCTCCAGGTCGATCGGGCCCGCGTCCTCGGCGAACGACGCCGCGAGGCGCGGGTAGCGGCCCGAGGCCACCTGCTGCCCCAGGTACGCGATGCGCACCGCCTGCTCCTTCTCGGCGCTCCACGGCAGGGACCGGGTGCGCTCGGCGGTGGCGATCTCGTTGGCCACGTACGTCGTGACCACGCTGGTCACCGCCGCGATCAGCTCCATCTTCGTGCCGTACGGCAGATCGAGCGGGTCGAGGCAGCTCAGGCAGTACTCCAGGTACGCGAGCGCGTTCGGGCTGAACCCGTAGACCGGTGACATCAGGCCCGGCATCCAGGGATGCCGGTGCATCAGCGCCCGCGACTGCCGGGCGAGGCCGAGCACGTCCGCCCGCCAGTCGCCGCTCGGCTCGGGGAACTCGTACTCGCCGCTGACGGCGTCGACCATCAGCTCGTACAGGTCCTCCTTGCGCGGCACGTAGTTGTACAGCGACATCGTGCCCATGCCCAGCTCGGCGGCGATCCGCCGCATGGACACCGCGTCGATGCCCTCGGCGTCGGCGACGCGGACCGCCGTCGCCGCGATGTCGGCCCTGCTGTGCGCAGGTCTCGGCCCCCGCCCGGCGCGCTCGGGGCGCGCCCAGATCACTTCGGGTTCGGCCGCTCGGCCCGCCATTGATCATCACCTCGCGCACCATCCTAGTTACGTACACCGTACGTAGTGCGCTACGGTGGGGCCATGACTTCTACGTACGCTGTACTTAGTGAAGGTCTGGAGAAGCGCTTCGGCAAGGGGCCGAAGGCCGTGCACGCCGTGCGCGGCCTGGATCTGGCGGTCCGTGAGGGCACGGTGTGCGGCCTGCTCGGGCCGAACGGGGCGGGCAAGACGACCGCGGTCCGGCTGCTCACGACCCTGCTCCGCCCCGACGCCGGCACCGCGCGTGTCGCCGGGCACGACATCACCGCGGACCCGCACGCGGTACGCCGCCGCATCGGCGTCACCGGCCAGTACGCCTCGGTCGACGGGGACCTCACGGGCCGCGAGAACCTGCGCCTGTTCGGCCGCCTGCTGCGCGCGCCGCGCGCCCGTTCCCGCGCCGACGAGCTGATCGAGCGCTTCGAGCTGACCGACGCCGCCGACCGCCCGGCCCGTACGTACTCCGGAGGCATGCGCCGCCGCCTCGACCTGGCCGCGAGCCTGATCACCCGGCCCGCCGTGCTCTTCCTCGACGAGCCGACGACCGGCCTCGACCCGCACAGCAGGAACGGCATCTGGGAGGCCGTGCGCGAGCTCTCCCGCGAGGGCACGACCGTCGTCCTCACCACGCAGTACCTGGAGGAGGCCGACCAGCTCGCCGACGACATCGTGCTGATCGACGGTGGCCGCGCCGCCCACTCGGGCACGCCCGCCGAGCTCAAGGCGCAGATCGGCCACTACGCGCAGGTCGTCGTGGCGGACGACGCGGACGAGCGGGCCCTGCACGCCGCCGCCGTCGTCCTCGACCAGCTCACCGGCGCCCGGCCCCGCGTGGACGCCGAGCGCCGCACCGTGGGCGCCGTCGTCCTCGACCCGGCCGTCACCCTCCCCCGCGTCGTACGCGAACTCGACGCTTCCGGCGTCCCGTTGCTCGACGCGACGCTGCGCCCGCCCACCCTCGACGAGGTGTTCCTGCGCCTCACCGTCACCGGCCGCGAGACCCAGGAGGTCGCCGCATGAGCACCGCCATCCTCTACGACGGCACGGCCATGCTCGGCCGGCACCTCCAGCGCGTCCGGCACTCCCCGGCCATCCTGATCATGACGCAGACCATGCCGATCGTGTTCCTGCTGTTCTTCGGCTACGTGTTCGGCTCCGCGCTCGCCATGCCGGGCTCGGACTACCGGGCGTTCCTGGTGCCGGGGATGCTGGTGGCGACCGCCGCCAACGGGATCATGACCGGGATGTTCGGCGCCGCCCAGGACTCGCACCGGGGCGTGATGGACCGCTTCCGCACGCTGCCGATGAGCCGGGCCGCGGTGCCTCTCGGGCAGGCCGTCGCCGATCTGCTGACGACGGCGGCCGGGCTCGTGCCCCTGGTGCTCGTGGGGCTCGCGATGGGGTGGCGGATCGAGGGCGGCCTGCCGGGCGCGCTCGGCGCGTTCGGGCTGCTCCTGCTCTTCCGGTTCGCGACGACCTGGGTGGGGATCCTGCTCGGCCTCGCCTCGCAGAGCGAGGAGGCGGCGGGGCAGCTGGGCGGCGCCACGTTCATGCTGCCGCTGCTGTCGAACGCGTACATCCCGACCGACGGGATGCCGGGCTGGGTGCGCACCCTCGCCGAGTGGAACCCGATCAGCGCGGTCGCCACGGCGGTGCGCGAGCTGTGCGGCAACGCGCCGGTGCCGCACGGCGCGGCCTGGCCCGTGGCGCATCCGGTGGCGGGCTCGCTGGCGTGGTGCGCGGTGCTGCTCGCGGTGTGCGTGCCGCTCGCCGTCCGCCGCTGCACCAACGGCGGACGGTGAGCGGATCACCTGCCTACTTCTGCGGCTCCAGGGCCGGGCCGAGCGAGGAGAACTTCTCCTGGGACACGACCCGCTTCGGCGGCCAGGTGATGTTGCTCGGCGGCCACTTCTGCCCGGTCTTCTTCAGGAACCACTCCGGCGGCTCGTACATGGGCGGCTCATAGCCGTCGGGGATCGCCGTCTTCCACTCGACGTCCTTGGTGCGGTCCTTGAACTCGTCCTTGATGGCCTTGAGCCGCTCCGGCTGGGTGATCAGGTCGACCGCCGTGGCCGCCAGGTACTTCGCGGCGGCGAGCACCGCGGCCTGACCGGGAGCCGCCGCCGCACAGGCGGCCGTGGACCAGGTGTGCATCTTCGTGCCGATCGGGGCGAGCGCGGAGCCCATCGACACGGTCGGCACGTTCCAGCTGATGTCCGCGACGTCGGTCGAGCCGCCACCGAGGAACACCGGGTCCGGCGGCTTGAGCTCGGCGACCTTGTCGTGCATGCCGGACTCGGGGAGCCCCAGGGACTTCTGAAGGTCCTTCGCCAACTGGTGCGCCGCCGCACTGAACTTGGGCGGGCCGATCTGTTGCATGTTGTCGTGCAGCAGCTCCGCGAAGGCCTTGGACGGCAACTGGTTCCAGCAGGCCGAGGTGATGCGGTGCTGCACCTTCGTCTGCGAAGCCTTGGCGGCGGCCTCGGAGATCGCGATCACCTTGTCGAGCAGCACCTGGACGCGCGCGGTGCTGCCCTCGCGGACGTAGTAACTGATCTCCGCCAGCTCCGGGGTGACGTTCGGTATGTCACCGCCGTTGTTGATCACCCAGTGGAGGCGGGCGCTCGGCGCCATGTTCTCCTCGCGCAGGAACTCCGACATCGTCGCCATCATCACGGCGGCGTCGAGCGCGGACTTGTTGCCGAGCGGGGTGCCGCCGTGCCCGGCCACGCCGAGGAAGGTGAAGGTCACGGCGGTCATGGCGTTGCTGGTGCCCCAGCCCGTGGCGTTGGCGGTGGAGGGGTGCCAGTCGAGGAAGGCGTCGAGCCCCTCGTACACGCCCTTGCTGACCGCGTACGTCTTGCCGATCAGGGTCTCCTCGGCGGTGGAGCCGAAGAACTTCACCGTGACGGGCAGCTTGTGCTTCTTCGCGGCCTGGGCGACGGCGGCGGCAGCGGCCGCCGCGGCGGTGCCGAGCGCGCTGTGCCCGCAGCCGTGCCCCGGGCCGTAGCTCGGGGCGAAGGGGTCGTGGATGTACTCGCGCGGGTCGTGGTGTCCGACGCCCTTGTTCTGGGAGAGGCCGGGCAGCGCGTCGTACTCGCCGCTGAAGCCGAGCACCGGGCCGCCGCTGCCGTACGAGTAGGTCGCGGTGAACGCCGTCGGGAAGCCGGCCGTGCCGAACTTCACGTCGAATCCGGCCTGTTCGAGGAAGCCCGCCTCGGCGAGTGAGGAGTTCCACTCGCGCAGCGACAGCTCCGCGTGCTCCCAGATCTCCTCGTTCAGGCCGGTGATGCGGGAGCTGTTGTCCCCGATCCAGCCGAGGGCGGCGGACTTGGCGGGGCTGTCCTCCGCGAGCCCTTCGGGCGCTTTGTATTTGAGCGGGGCCGCGTCCGCGCCGTCCGACGCGGCGGCCATCGCCGGGTCCGCCTGGGCGGTCACCGCGGCGGTGGTCACTCCGGCGGCGCCGAGCATCTGCATGATGCGGCGTCTGCTGATCTGCGGCCCTGACATGGCCTGGGGCATCTCGTGCTCGTGGTGGTCGTGCAGGTCACACACGCGTACCTCCGGGGGGTGAGGTGGGTGTAGCTGTAACTGCCAACGACGATCACGCGCCACACTGAACCCTGGAGGTTGCCCCGTCAACATCCGTGCGTGACAGGGGCGTTACGCGATGTACAGGAACGCGGACACGGCAAAGGCCCGCACCGTCCTCCTTGCCGGAGTGTCCGCCGCGTGCCGTGGGGATGACGGTCGCTGTGATGCGCGGCGGTACACCGGACGGCGCGGAGGCGCGATGCGGGCCTTGTCTCTAGCTGAAGCGGCCGTCCTTCTAGTGGCCGCCGAAAAGCGAGCGACGAAGCCGCCGCAGCGGCGCGAAGAGGGAGACCCTCCGCACGCGTGCGCGCCTGCCGCTGCGCTCGTGCGCCGTGTCCCGCGTGGTCAGCTCGCGCATCAGAGACGTCGCCTCCATCGTCTCGCGCTGCGGGACGGCAGGGCCGCCGAGCACCGAGAGATGGCGGTCGAGACGCGAACTGGTCGCACTGTTCCCGCAGGTAATCGCAGGCACTCGCGGCCTGCTGCGCACTGTTATCTGTTCCATGTCACTCCCCACCCGTACGAGGGCACCCGGCCCGGGCAGGTTAACCCTATCGCCCCAGCGCGACACCCGTGTATCCCGGTGGCAGTATTCACCTCCCCCGTAAGGGGGTTGACGGTTCGAAAGCGATCACTCTCCGAATCCGACTGATTCCAGGGCGAGTTGGACAAGTGGGGCTCCCGTGGGCCGTTCTGAGCCGCCGTCCGGCTCCGTCGTGACAGCGAGTGAGGAGGCGTCCGGAGTCAAGCCGGTGGCCACCACGGGCGTGTCGGAGCCGCCGTCGGGCAGCAGACCGAGGGAGCGGGGCGGCGCCGAGGGCTCCATCAGCCACAGCTGGTGGACCCGGCCGCGGGGCGGCGTCCGGAGACCTGTGACAGTGATCACCGCGCTGCCCCGCTCCGGCGACGCGACCACGTTCAGGCCGTCGGCGCGCACCGCACCGGCGTCCGGCGCCGCGAGCACCCGCGCCACCTCGCGCGCGGCGGCCCGCTGCGCGTCGAGCCGGTCCGAGGTGCGCTCCAGCTGTACGGCGAAGAGCGCGGCCACGGTGAGCGCGCCCGCCCCCGTGGCGACGCCGAGCGGAATCAGCAGCCCACGCGCGCGTGGTGCGACGCGGGGCCGCGGCTCCACCGTGACCTGCCCGGTGAGCCGTACGGCGGTCAGGACCCGCTCGCGCAGTTCGGTGGGCGGCGCGACGGCGGCCGAGCAGGCGAGCCGCACGGAGCTCTCCGTGAGCGCGCGCACCTCGTCGGCGCAGGCGTCGCAGCGCTTCACGTGCCGCTCGAAACGAGCGCGTTCGCGGTCCTCCAGGGCGTCGAGGGCGTAGGGCGCCACGAGGGAGCGCGGCCGATGGGTCAACCGGATGCGGAGGTTCATGCGGCGTCCCCCAGGCAGGCGCGCAGCCGGGTGAGGCCGTCGCGCATCCGCGTCTTGACGGTGCCGAGCGGGACCGCGAGGCGTTGGGCGACCTCCCGGTAGGTGTAGCCCTCGTAGTAGGCGAGGGTCACGGAGCGGCGCTGGAGTTCGGTGAGCCCTTCGAGGCAGCGGCGCACCCACTCGCGGTCCAGGTTCGTCTCGACCTGCTCGGCCACCTCGTCGAAGGCGGTGCGGTGCCAGCGGCTCGCCGCCCGCTCCTCGCGCTCCCTGGCCGCGCGGGCCTGCCGCACCCGGTCGACCGCTCTGCGGTGGGCGTGGGTGAGCACCCAGGCCATGGCGGTGCCCCGGCCGGGGTCGAAGCGGGCCGCGTCCCGCCACAGTTCGAGGAACACCTCCTGGGTGACCTCCTCGGACTGGGCGGGGTCGCGAAGGACCCGGAGCACGAGCCCGTACACCGCGCCCGACACCAGTTCGTACAACTCCTCGTACGCCCGTACGTCGCCCTGTCCGACCATCGGCAGCAGCTTGTCCGCCCGCATCCGGTTCCCCTCCCGCTCGGCGGCGCGCGGCCCGGTGCCGCGCCGCCCCCACTAGGTGGTTCGCGGCCGGTCCCGGTCCGGATCGGGGGTGCCGCGAGGTTTCGTGAGGGAAGTACGGGCGGCCGGGGGTCCGTCGCCCAATCGGCGGCCGACCAATCCGCCGGGCGCGGCGCGCCGAATGGCTTGGCGTCAACCGCACTTCGTGCACGGACCGCGTGAGGACGTAACCCATGACCTCTCAGTCAGCGAAGCCATCGACGGCATCGACGGCATCGAAGACATCGGCTTCGGCAAGCCCCGACAGGGCACGCGGCGCGCCCCACGCGCGGATGCGGCGCCGGAGCCTGGCGCTCCTGGTCTGCGGCGGTCTCGCCGCGGGCGGTCTCGCGGCCGCCGGGGCGACCGGTGTCGGCCCGCAGCGGGCCGAGGCCTCCAGCCACCGCGAGGCTCCCTTGATCTCGGGCCAGCCCCAGTACGACAACACCGACGTGTACGCGTTCGTGAGCCCCGACAAGCCGGACACCACGACCCTGGTGGCCAACTGGACGCCCTTCGAGGAGCCCGCCGGCGGCCCGAACTTCTACCCGTTCCCCGAGGACGCCCATTACGACCTGCACATCGACAGCGACGGCGACGCGCAGGGCGATCTGCTGTACCGGTGGACGTTCAGGACCCACACCAAGAACGGGAACACGTTCCTCTACAACACCGGCCCGGTGAACAGCCTCGACGACCCGAACCTCAACGTCACACAGACCTACGACATCGATCTGCTGCGCCTCAAGGACCAGAAGATCGTCTCGAAGTCGAAGATCGCCGACGACCAGCCGGTGGCGCCGTCGAACGTCGGCAAGGCGTCGATGCCCGACTACAAGAAGCTGCGCGACCAGGCGGTCAAGAAGGTCGGCGGCGGCGTCACCTCGTACGTGGGCCAGGCCGACGACCCGTTCTTCCTCGACCTGCGCGTCTTCGACCTGCTGTACGGCGGGAACCTCTCGGAGGTCGGCCGGGACACCCTCAAGGGCTACAACGTGAACACGGTCGCCCTCCAGGTGCCCACCGCGTTCCTGACGGAGTCCAAGGACCAGCCGACCATCGGCGTGTGGTCGACGACCTCCCGCAAGGACGCGAAGGGCGACTGGACGCAGGTGTCGCGGCTCGGCAGCCCGCTGGTCAACGAGGTGGTGAACCCGCAGAAGGTCAAGGACCGCTTCAACGCCTCCGCGCCGTGGAACGACGCCCAGTTCCTGCCGTTCGTGACCGAGCCCGAACTGCCCAAGCTGATCGAGTCGATCTACAAGATCAAGGCTCCGAAGACGCCGCGCAACGACCTGGTGGACGTCTTCCTGAAGGGCGTGAAGGGCCTCAACCAGCCGCCGGGCGTGCGCCCCTCGGAGATGCTGCGCCTCAACACGTCCATCCCGCCAACGAGTTCACCGAAGCGACTCGGCGTCCTCGATGGCGACAAGGCCGGCTTCCCGAACGGCCGCCGGCTCTCCGACGACGTCGTGGACGCCGAGCTCCAGGTCGTCGAGGGCGAGCTCCTCGGCAAGAAGAACGACCTGGGCGACGCCGTCGACGCCAACGACAAGAAGTTCGAGTCGTCGTTCCCGTACGTGGCGCTGCCCACCGAGGGTTCGCGCGGGCCGCTCGCCAAGACCAAGTCGCAGAGCGACACCGAGGTCCGCGACCAGCTCACCGGCAGCTCGGTGTCCTCGGGCTCCGGCGACGACAACACCCTCGTACTGGCCTCCGCCGCCGCGGCGGGCGCCGGATTCCTGCTGATCGGCACCGGTCTCGTGTGGTGGCGCGGCCGGAGCAGGCGGCGGGCGCGGTTCGATCCGCCGTTCTCCATATGAGCCGCCCCCGCTGAACGGCGCGGCCCGCGTGCCTGATCCTCCACACCGCGGGCCGCGCCTTCCACCCGTCTCTTTGTCTCTTCATCCCTTCATCTCTCGCCACCTCGTCCCAAGGAGCGCGCATGCAGGCCTTGTCCGTCAAGGGAATGTGGGCGTCGGGGCTCGGGCGGCTGCTCGCCCTGGGCGCCGCGCTCGCCCTCGCCGTCACCGCGGGCGCCCTGGTCGCCGACGACGGCTCCCCGCCGAGCGCCGTCACCACGGGGACCGTCCCTGACCCGGCACCGGCCCGGCTCGCCTCCGGCGATCTCGACCGGGGCGTCGCCGAGCTGCAAAAGCATCTGAAGGCCCGGCCCAGGGACTACGCGTCGTGGGCATCGCTCGGCACCGCGTACGTCGAGCAGGCGCGGGTGAACGCGGACCCGTCCCGCTACCCGCAGGCCGGGCGCGCCCTGGCCCGCTCCCTGAAGCTGCGGCCGGGCAACGACCCGGCGCTCGCCGGACAGGCCGCGCTCGCCGCGGCCCGGCACGACTTCCACGGCGCGCTGCGCCACGCCCGCAGGGCCCTCGCCACCAACCCGTACAGCGAGGCCGCGCTCGCGCTGCGCGTCGACGCGCTCGTCGAACTCGGCGACTACAAGGGCGCGTCGAAGGCCGCCGACGTGGCGGACGCGCGGCGCCCCGGCATCCCGACCTTCACCCGCTTCGCGTACGTACATGAGCTGCGCGGCGACGCCTCCACCGCACGCAAGGTCCTGGAGCGGGCCCTCGCCACGTCCACGGCCCCCGGCGACGTGTCGTACGTGGCGACGTCGCTCGGCCAACTCGCCTGGCGCCAGGGCGAGTACAAGGCGGCCCTGCGCCACTACGCGACGGCGCTGCGCGCGGACCCGGACGCCGTCGCCGCCCTGGAGGGGCGCGGCAGGGCGCGGGCCGCGAGCGGGGACACGGCGGGCGCGATCCGTGACCTGAAGGCCGTCGTCGCGCGCGCCCCGCTGCCGACCGCGCTGGTGGAACTCGGCGAGCTCCACGAGACGCGCGGCGAGAAGCAGGCGGCGAAGCGGCAGTACGCCCTCGTCGGCACGTGGCTGCGGCTCGCGCGCGCGGGCGGCGTCGACGTCGACCTGGACACGGCGCTCGCCTCGACGGAGCACGGCGACCGGGCCGCGGGCCTGAAGGCGGCGCGCGCCGAGTGGCAGCGCCGGCACACCGTGCACACGGCGGACGCGCTCGCCTGGGCGCTGCACGTCAACGGCCGGGACGAGGAGGCGCTGCCGTACGCGCGGCGGGCCACGGCGACCGGCTTCGGCGAGGCCGCGTTCCTCTACCACCAGGGCGTGATCGAACTGGCCGCGGGCGACCGCTCCGAGGGCCGCGAGCTGCTCCGCGAGGCGCTGGACCGCAACCCCGGATTCTCGCCGCTGGGCGCGAAGGCGGCGCGGGCGGCGCTCGACGGGGCCGCGAAGAAGGGGGCGGAGCGATGAGGCGCTGGAAGCGGTACGTCGTCCTGCCCACGGCCCTGGGCGCCGCCACGGCCGGGCTCCTCCTGGCCGCGTCCCCGCAGGCCTCCGCACACCCGCTCGGCAACTTCACGGTCAACCGCTACGACGGGCTGCTCGTCCGCCCCGGCACTCTGCGCGTGGACCACGTGGAGGACCTGGCCGAGATCCCGACGCAGCAGGTGCGGCCGGAACTCGACGCGCGGGGACGGGAGGCGTGGGCGAAGGAGCGCTGCGCGAGCGCCGCGCGGCGCACCGAGGCCGACGTCGACGGGCATCGGGCCGCCCTTGCGGTGGGTACCGCCGACGCGGTGCTCCGCCCCGGCCAGGCGGGCCTCAGGACGCTGCGCGTGGAGTGCGCGTTCACGGCGCCGCTGCCGCGCGGGAAGGGCGCAGGGAAGGTCGGCGCCACGGTCCGCGTCGAGCTGCGCACCGGCGCCGCCGAGGGGCCGGGCTGGCGGGAGATCACGGCGCGCGGCGACCGGACGACGCTGACGCGCTCGAACGTGCCCGCCGCGTCGACCTCGGACCGGCTGACGCGCTACCCGAAGGGCCTGCTGTCCTCTCCCCCGAACCGGACCTCCGCCGTGGTCACGGCGGCGCCCGGCGGCCCGGCGGCCCCGGCCGAGGAGGACCGCGCGGCCGGATCCGAGATCCTCCCGCGCGGCGCCGACCGCTGGACCGAGGCCCTCACCGGCCTGGTGTCGCGGCACGAACTCGGCCCCGGGTTCGCGGCGTTGGCGCTCGCCGTCGCGCTGCTCCTCGGCGCGCTGCACGCGCTCGCGCCCGGACACGGGAAGACCCTGATGGCGGCGGCCGCGGCGGCCCGGAGCCGGGCCCGGCTCCGGGACGTACTGCCGCTCGCCGCGTCCGTGACCGTCACCCACACGCTCGGCGTGATCGCCCTGGGCATCCTCGTCACGGCCGGCTCGGCGGCCGCGCCCTCGGTGATCGCCTGGCTGGGCCTGGCGAGCGGTGTGCTGGTCACGGCGGCGGGCGTGGGCCTGCTGCGCAGGGCGTGGCGGTACCGCGCGGCGGCACGGGCACACACGCACGACCACGGGCACACACATGACCACGGACACGATCACGGCCACCCGCACCCGCACCCGCACCCGCACCCGCACCCGCACCCGATGCCTCAACCCACCCTCCGCGGAACGCTGTTCCTCGGATTCGCCGGAGGTCTCGTGCCCAGCCCCTCGGCCGTCGTCGTCCTCGTCGGCGCCTCCGCGCTCGGCAAGGCGTGGTTCGGCCTGCTGCTCGTGTTCGGATACGGTGCCGGGCTCGCGCTGACCCTCACCGCCGTCGGTTTCACGGTGGTGCGGATCGGCGGCCGGATCGCGCAGGCGCTCGCCGATCTGCCGCGCCCCGGACACGGTCCGCTCACCGCGTTCGTACGCCGTGGTCTGAGCCGCGCGGTGCCGTTCGGTTCCGCCTTCGTCGTCGTGGCCCTCGGCTGCGGATTGGTGTTCAGGGGGGCGGCAACGGCGCTCGGTTGAGCTACTTTTGTTCAGACTTGTCGTGCCGCACCTGCTTGTCTTCCCACGAATGGGGGCGCCCGTGGTTGAGCGTGTGGTCGCCGGACGGTACCGGCTGCTCGACCCCCTCGGTGAGGGCGGCATGGGCACCGTGTGGCGGGCCCGCGACGAGGTGCTCGGGCGCGAGGTCGCCGTGAAGGAGGTGCGCGCGCCCGCCGGGCTCCCGGACGCCGAGGTGCAGCGCATGTACGCGCGCCTGGAGCGGGAGGCGTGGGCGTCGGCGCGGGTCACGCACCGCAACGTCGTGACGGTGTACGACGTGGCCACCGATGAGGAACGCCCGTGGATCGTCATGGAGTTGGTGCGCGGCGTCTCGCTCGCCGAGCAGCTGGACGCGGAGGGCCCGATGCCCCCGGCGCGCGCGGCGCACATCGGCGCCGAGGTGCTCGCCGCACTGCGCGCCGCGCACGGCGTGGGCGTGCTGCACCGCGACGTGAAGCCCGGCAACGTCCTCCTGTCGAACGACGGCAGGGTCGTGCTCACGGACTTCGGCATCGCCATGGTCGAGGGGACGCAGGCCCTCACCATGACGGGCGAGGTCATCGGCTCCCCCGAATTCCTGGCCCCTGAAAGGGCGTTGGGGCGCACGCCGGGACCCGAGTCGGACCTGTGGTCGCTCGGTGTGCTGCTGTACGCGTCCGTGGAGGGGCACTCGCCGTTCCGCCAGGACACCCCGCTCAGCACGCTGCGGGCCATCGTGGACGAGGAGTTGCCGCCGCCGCGCCGGGCGGGCCCGCTGGCCCCCGTGATCGAGGGTCTGCTGCGCAAGGATCCGGCCGAGCGGACCCCGGCGTCCGACGCCGAGCGGGACCTGCGCATCGTCGGCTCGGGCGGCACGCTGCGCGCGGGCCCGGTGCAGGCCTCGCCGCTCGCCTCGCAGCCGACGGTGACGTCGATGCGGCCCCCCGTCCGCACGCCTCTCCCGGCGCCCCTCCCGGCGGGCTCGGCGGGGGCGACCGGGACGGCCGCCACGACACCCGTCGCGGCCCAGTCCGACCCGCGGTACCCGCGCCGCGCCTCGATGGCGATGATCGCGGGCATCGTGGTCCTCCTCCTCGCCATCGCGGGACTGACGTACGCCCTGATGAACCGCGATTCGAACCCCAACGGGAACACGAACAACGGCGGCGGCAGCTCCGGCGGCGGGACCAGCGGGGGCACCACGGGCGGCGACAACGGCGGCAGTGGCGGCGGGAACGGGGACGGCACGGGCGGCGGAACGACCGGCGACAACAACGGCGGCGACGGCGGCTCGTCCAACGGAGGAAGCGGCGGCAACGGCGGTTCCGGCGGCGGCCCCACGACCACGCCGGCGCAGTCCGTCCGGGTCAGCGTCCATGCGGTGCGGGGCAGCTACTCGGGCCCGTGTCCGCCGCCCGCGGCGGCCGCCCCGGCGTTCAGCGCGACGATCACGCTGGGCCGCGTCCCGGCCTCCGTGCAGTACCGCTGGGTGGTGCGCGGCGGCGAGGCCTCCGACCCGGGCTGGAAGACGCTGAGCGTCCCCAAGGGAGCCGCGAACAGGGCCCGTACGGTCACCACCACGCAGACGCGCTACGAGGAGGGCGGGACGCTGCGCGACCAGATCGGCGTCGAGGTGCGCAGCCCCGTGGCGGCGACGTCCAACTACGTCTCGTACACGACCACATGCAAGGTGGTGACCCCGACGAGCGGGGCCACCACCGGTTCACCCACGTACTGAGGTTCGCGTTCCGGGGTCCGCGCTACGCGGCGGACGCGAACACGGGCAGGTAGCCGCTCGACTGTCCGGTGGCCGTGGGGTGGTACGACTCGCCGATGTTCGACCAGTTGACGCTGTGCAGCCACGCGTCGCCGGAGCAGATCTCGTGCCCGGTGAACGTGGTGGTCACGTCGCCGAAGGCGAAGCCCCGGGTCGCCGCGTTCTGCTTGATGGTGGAGTTGAGGAGGTCCGCGGCGCCGTTGATGGCCGAGCGCTCGTTCTCGGTCAGGCCCGCCACGCAGGTGCCGCTGAGCTTGTAGAAGCGGGGGTAGCCGAGGACCACCACACGGGCGGCGGGGGCCTTCGTGCTGATGGCCGAGTAGACGTCGGAGAGCTTGCTCGGGAGCGTCGAAGTGACGTACGCACGCGCCTGGTTGACGCGGTCGATGCAGGTGGACTCGGAGTACAGGACGCAGGTCGTCATGACGTCCGCGAAGCCCGCGTCATTGCCGCCGATGGAGATGGACACGAGCCCGGTGCCCGAGCCGAGCGGGCCGAGCTGATTGGCGATGACATCACCCGTACGAGCACCCGAGCACGCGGTGAAATTAAAGCTTGAGGGTGAGTGGGCCGCCGCCCACAAGGCGGGGTACGCCTTCGTGGAGCGCTTGCAGGCTCCGCTGCCGGAGTCGTAGCTGCCGGCGCCGACACCGGAGGAGTAGGAGTCGCCCAGGGCCACATAGCCCGTGGCGGCAGCGGAGTCGGAGGCTTGCGCGGCCGTTGCCCCGGTCAGGGCTGCCACCGCGGCGAGAGCGAAAGAGGAGACGTAGGCCGCAATCCGGAAAGATCTCATGGAACCTCCCTTTAGCAGGATCAGCAGGGTCTCTGCCGCCCACCGTTGTTGCAGGTTCATGTCAGAGGTATGACATACCCGCGCCGCGCTGGCGCTACGCCCGTAGAGCGCCCACCAACTGGGCCGCACCGGGCCCGAGTTGCCCGGTCGACACCTTGACGCCGGACCGCGGACTGCGCCACATTGAAGCCCGGCATCCGGCGCTTCGGGGGGCAAAGTCGCCAATGCAGACCATCGGCATCAAGCCGTCGTCATCGGACGGCCAATATCTGCTCGCGGGGGCGGGCGTCGTCGCGGCAGGCGCGGGGCTCGTCCTCGCGCTCTCGCACGCCGAGTCGCCGCTGCGCGGACCACTCGCACTCTTCTTCCTGCTCGCCGCGCCCGGCGCCGCGTTCGCGGCCGCCCTGCGCGGACTCGACCCGTGGGCCCGGGTGCTCACTTCGACGGCCGGCGCGATCGCGGTCGTCATGCTGGTCGCCCAGGGCATGCTCGCCGTGCACCGCTGGTCGGTGACCGGCGGAGTGCTCGCCGTGGCGATACTCAGCGCTTCCGCTTTTCTTGTGCAATGGATCATTCGGCGGCTGCGCGGGGGCGCGGTCGAGGAGATCCGTAAACGGATCGGGAAAATCCACTAATGGGGACGGAAGTTAAGAGAATGGCCAAAACAATAAAAACGTGAGGCCTCGTTCCAGGTCTTGCCATACAGTCTCAATCATCAATACCGTCGTACATCCACCCGCATCGGACCGGCACGAAATGCGATCTAGGGGAGGGACCGAGGTCGCGAAGGTCCGGAGCGGGGCGCGGCAGGGGGGTGCCGCGTTCCGGTGAGCCGCTCGCTTCGGCGTCCTGGGTCGCCGGGTCGCGTGCCGCGCGACCGGTCCGACAAACCGGTGTGTACAGCCAGCTCACCCGGCCTGCTCGGAGAGCTCTTCCGGCACGGCCGTCAGTGAGAACCCCCCTTTCGAACCGGACACGAAGCCGGACCGCCCGGGGGCGGGCGGTCCACCGGACGAGAGGGACCAGACTCATGAGCAGTTCCGTTGTGCCTCCGGTGATACCCGAGGGGACACCTCCGGAAGGCCGAATTCCCGCCCGTTACCGGGCCATCTCCACGCACCTGGCGATCGCGCCACGGGTCAGCGTGGTCATTCCGGCCATGAACGAGGCGGAGAATCTTCCGTACGTCTTCAAGACCCTTCCCGACTGGATCCACGAGGTCGTTCTGGTGGACGGCAATTCCACCGACGACACCGTGGAAGTAGCCAGGGAATTGTGGCCGGAAGTGGTGGTCGTACCGCAGCGCGGAAAGGGCAAGGGGGATGCCCTGATCACCGGCTTCACGGCCTGCACCGGAGACATCATCGTCATGGTCGACGCGGACGGCTCCGCCGACGGCCAGGAGATCGTCTCCTACGTCTCCGCCCTCGTCTCGGGCGCCGACTTCGCCAAGGGCTCGCGGTTCGCCAACGGCGGCGGCACGGACGACATGACGCCCATCCGCAAGCTCGGCAACTGGGCGCTGTGCTCGGTCGTCAACGCCAAGTTCGGGGCCCGCTACACCGACCTCTGCTACGGGTACAACGCGTTCTGGCGGCACTGCCTGGACGAGATCGAGCTCGACTGCACCGGGTTCGAGGTGGAGACCCTGATGAACATCCGGGTCGTCAAGGCCGGCCTGAAGGTCCAGGAGATACCGAGCCACGAGTACCTGCGCATCCACGGGACCAGCAACCTGCGCGCCGTCCGCGACGGCCTGCGCGTGCTCAAGGTCATCATGAAGGAGCGCTCCAACCGGCGCGCCCTGCGCAGCAGGCAGACCCACGCGAAGCTCAACCTCGTGCGGGAGGACGGGTCTTGACGCAGCGACAGACCACGCGGGTGACGGCATCCGTCGTCATCTGCGTGTACACCGAGGACCGCTGGGGCGACATCCTCGCCGCGGTCGCCTCCGTGCGCGCGCAGTCGTACGCCGCCCTGGAGACGCTCCTCGTCGTCGATCACAACCCGTCCCTGCTGGAGCGCCTCACCAAGGAGTTCGACGGCGCTGCGGACGTGGCGGTGCTGGCGAACGCCGGGCCGCGCGGGCTCTCCGCCGGGCGCAACACCGGGATCGCCGCGGCGCGCGGCGACATCGTCGCGTTCCTCGACGACGACGCCGTCGCCGAGCGGGACTGGCTGCACTGGTTCGCCGACGGGTACGACGACCCGCGGGTCCTCGCGGTCGGCGGGCGCACCGAGCCGATCTGGGCATCCGGGCGCAGGCCGCCGTGGTTCCCGGAGGAGTTCGACTGGGTGGTGGGCTGCTCGTACAAGGGCCAGCCGCCCGGCAAGATCCGGGTGCGCAACGTGCTCGGCGGCAACGCCTCCTTCCGGCGCGACGCCTTCGACATTGCGGGCGGCTTCGCGACCGGCATCGGCCGGGACGGCGACAAGCGCCCGCTGGGCTGCGAGGAGACGGAGCTGTGCATCCGGATCACGCGGGCGAGACCGGACGCGGTGCTCCTGATCGACGACCGGGCCGTCATCCACCACCGGGTGCCGGCAGGCCGCGAGCGCTTCGCCTACTTCCGCACCCGCACCTACGCCGAAGGCCTCTCCAAGGCACTGGTCGCCCGAAGTGTCGGTGCCGACAAGGGACTTGAGACCGAGCGGGCCTACTCGACGCGGGTGCTGCCCGCCGGAGCGGCGCGCGGCGTGCGGGACTTCGCGCTCGGCCGGGCGGGCGGCGCGGGCCGTGCCGGGGCGATCGTGGCCGGGGTGCTGACGGCCGCCGGGGGCTACGCACTCGGCAGCTGGCGGGCGCGCGGCGCGGGCGCGACGTTCACCGTGGCGCGGATCGACGCGCCCGCGAAGGACGTCGGGAGAACGGAGGCGGCGGCGTGAGCGCCCAGCAGCGGAGGTCCGACGGCGGGCCGGTGCCGATCCTCATGTACCACGCCGTGTCCCGCGAACCGAACCCCGAGACGCATCAACTGTCCGTCTCTCCGAGCCAGTTCGCCGAGCAGATGGAACTGCTCGCCGACCGCGGCTGCACCCCGCTGACCACCGCCGAGCTGGCCGGGATCTGGCGCGGCGGCCGGGCGCTCCCGGACCGGCCCGTCCTGATCACCTTCGACGACGGCTACGAGGGCGTCCACACGCACGCCCTGCCAAGCCTCGCCAAGCACGGCTTCGCGGCCACCCTGTTCGTCTCGACGGGGTGGCTGCGCGGCGCGTACGACACCGGGGGCGGGCTCGATGCGATGCTCGACTGGAACCAGGTGCGGGCCCTCGCAGGACAGGGCGTGGAGATCGGCGGGCACAGCCACACGCATCCGCAGCTCGACCAGCTCGACGACGCGGACCTGGAGTTCGAGCTGCTGCGCTGCCGGGAGATCGTCACCGGCGAGCTGGGCCGGGCGCCGGTCTCCTTCGCGTATCCGTACGGGCACTCCGACCGGCGGGTGCGGCAGGCGGTGCGCGCCGCCCACTTCGCCCAGTCGCTCGCCGTCGGCAACGCGCTCGCCGCGCGCCGCCAGGGCCCCTACGCCCTGCGGCGGGTCACCGTGCGCCGTTCGACCGGCGTCACCGAGTTCGAGCGGCTCGTCGACGGCCGCGCCATCGGCCGCACCTTCGCCGCGGACCGCGCCCTCACCAAGGGCTACGCCGTGGTCCGCAGAGCCCGGCGGGCCCGCCGGAAGGCGGCCGCCCTGCTCCCCGGCCCGATCCGTCAGAAGGGCCCGAGCACCCGTGTCTGACACGACGACCACCCGCGCCAAGGCCGACCGGGCCGCCACCACCGACGCCGAGTCGCCGGCCACCTCGGGACGGCGGCTCAGGCTGCCCGGCATACGGCGCGGCAAGAAGGGCACAGAAGACGGCATGGGCGGTTCGGGGGGCGGGAGCCAGCTGTTCCGGAACGCCTACGCGCTGATGCTGAACACCGGCATCTCCGGCGTGCTCGGCGTCGGCTTCTGGCTGGCCGCCGCGCACTACTACACGGCGGACGCGGTCGGGCAGGGCTCCGCGGCCATCGCGGCGATGAAGTTCCTCGCGGGACTCACCGCCGTGACGCTGACCGGCGCGCTCGCCCGCTTCATCCCGATCGCCGGGCGCGGCACGGGGCGGCTCATCTTCCGTACGTACGCGGGGAGTTCGGCGGCCGTCGCGTTCGCCGCGCTGGTCTTCCTGCTCACGCTCGACGCGTGGGGGCCCTCGTACCGGTTCCTGCACGGGACGCTCCACGGGCTCGGGTTCATCGCCGCCGTCATCGCCTGGTCGCTGCTCACCTTGCAGGACGGGGTGCTCACCGGGCTGCGCAGCGCGCTGTGGGTGCCGGTGGGCAACACCGTGTTCTCGCTGGTGAAGCTGGGCCTGCTCGTCGCGTTCGCGACGGCGCTCGCGACGACGGGCGTGTTCGTCTCGTGGGTCGTCGCGATCGCGTTCTCCGTGGTCCCGCTCGGCCTGCTCGTGTTCCGGCGGCTGGTGCCGCGGCACATCGAGGCCACGGACGGCAGGACCGAACCGCCCTCGCTGCGCGAGATGGGCCGGTTCCTGGCCGGCGACTACACCGGTTCGCTGTTCTCGCTCGCCGTCGTCTACCTGATACCGGTGATCATCGCCTCGCAGGTCAGCTCGGCGGACAACGCGTACTTCTACATCGCGACCACGATCGGCGGCACGGTCAACCTGCTGGCCATCAACATGGGTGCCTCGCTGACCGTGGAGGGCTCGCACGACCCGGCGCAGCTCGCCGCGAACACCCGGGCCGCGCTGCGCCGCATGGCCCGCATCATGCTCCCGATCTGCGCCCTGCTCTTCCTCCTCGCCCCGTACGTGCTGCGTGTGTTCGGGCAGGACTACTCGGACGCGGCGACCCCGCTGCTGCGCTGGTTCGCGGTCGGCGCGGCGCTGCGCGTGGTCATGGAGACGTACTTCGCGGTGCTGCGCGCGCAGAGCCGTACCGCCGGACTCGCGTGGCTCCAGGGCCTGTTGTGCCTGCTCGTGCTCGGCCTCACTGTGCTGCTCCTGCCCCGGATGGGACTCACAGGGGCCGGCGTCGCCGAGATCTCCTCGCTCACCGTGATCGTGGCGATCGCCGCGCCGAAGCTGTGGCGTGTGGTGCGCACCGCGCCCGCCGAGCCGACGCCCGTGGACGCGCCGCCCGACGGCGACCTCGCCGACCTGGGCACGCCGAAGGCGCACGCCGGCAAGGAGGACGGCCCCAAGTGGGCGCTGCGCGACGCGATGGACTCGGACACGCTGAAGCTCGCGGTGCAGCTGAACCTGGACCACCAGGAGCGCCGTCCCGACGTCCGACCGGGCCCCGTGACACCTCCGGCGGGCACCCATATGCCCAGGTGGGCGACCAAGTCGACGGCCCCTTCTTCCGCTTCCGCTTCCGCTTCCGCATCCGCATCCGCATCCGCATCCGCTTCTGCCTCCGCGCCCGCTTCTGCCTCGCAGGCGTCGAGCGGTGTCCATGGGGAGGAGGACTCGGCCCTTCGTCCCGACCCGTACCCGGAGGCCGTCGACCTGGCCTTCGAGCCCGACACCGACACCGGCCTCGACTCCGGTCTGGAGGCCGACCTCGATTCCGACGCCGGCACCGGCCCGGCCGCCGAGCCCGGCCCGGATACGGCCGCCCCGGCCCACCCCGCCGCGCCGCCGGAGCCGGGCCGCCGGGCCCGGCTCACCCCCACCGTCGTCGTCCTCGCGCTGCTGCTCGTAGCGGCCGTCGGGCTCTACTGGGGGCCCGTCCTCGGGATGGGCGAGCCGGATCTGGACCGGATGGGCGGGCTCGGACTGATCTCCGTCCTGTCCCCCGTGACACTGCTCGGCGCCGCCCTGCTCGTCGGCGTCTTCGCCTCGCTCCTGTGGCTCGAACGCCCGCACAAGCGGCTGCTGTTGCTCACCCTGCTCGCCACCGTCGTGTCGCTGCACGCGCTGCCCGCCGTCATCGAGGCGGAGCCGCGGTTCGCGACGGCCTGGCAGCACCTCGGCTTCATGGACTACATCGACCGCACCGGTTCCGCGGTCCCCGACCTGGACGCCCGCTGGAGCTGGCCCGGCTTCTTCGCCGCGGCCGCGTTCCTCGCGAAGTCCTGCGGCGTCAGCGATCTGACCGAGATCATCCGCTGGTGGCCCACGGCCATCCAACTCCTCTACCTGGCACCGATGTTCCTGCTGCTGCGCTCGGTACGGGCGAGCTGGCGGGCCAAGTGGTCCGGCGTCTGGATCTTCGTCCTGAGCGGCTGGGTGGGCCAGGACTACTTCTCGCCGCAGGGCTTCACGTACCTCCTCTATCTGGTCTTCGTGGCGATCCTGCTGGTCTACTTCCGGGCGCCCCGGATGCTGTGGGCGAAGCGGCGTCCCGGCGAGGCGGAGGTCGCGCCGACGGACAGGCGGCAGCGCGCGGTGCTGCTCGTCGTCCTGATCGCCCTGTTCGCGGCGACGGTCCCGGCGCATCAGCTGACCCCGTTCGTGATGCTGGGCGTCCTCGCGGTCCTCGTCCTGGTCGGCAGGTCGGAACTGCGCGGCCTGCCGCTCCTGTTCGGCGTCATCGTCGCCGTCTGGCTGGGCTTCCTGGCCGAGCCGTACTGGTCCGGTCACTTCAACGACCTGTTCGGCGGGATCGGCGGCGTCGGCGGCAATGTGACGTCCTCGGTCTCCGGCCGCATCCAGGAGGGCAGTTCGTCCCACAAGCTCGTCCTCTACACGCGCGTCCTGCTCGCCGGCGCCGTGCTCGCGTTCGCCTGCTACGGCTGGTGGCGGCGCCGCGACTGGAAGTACCGCGAGCGCTCACTGATCGTCCTTGCCTTCGTGCCGTTCCTGGGCTTCGGCATGCAGTCCTACGGCGGCGAGATGGCGCTCAGGGTCTTCATGTTCGCCCTGCCCGGCGTCGCACTCCTCGCCGGACTCGCGCTCTTCCCGCGCACCGGCGCCACGGCCAAGGAACGCGACAAGGACCGCATCAGCCTCGCCCCGCTGGCCGCGCTCATGGCGGGCCTGGTGCTCATGGGCGGGTTCCTGGTGGCCCGCTGGGGCAACGAACCCTTCGAGCGGATCCGGCCCGGCGAGGTCGCGGCGATGGACTACGTCTACGCGCACGACAAGCCGACCGTGCGGCTGCTGTGGCTGAGCAACGACACGGTCGACAACGTCACGCCCGCGATGCCGTGGGGCGCCCGCGACATGGAGCGGGTCAACTACGTCCCGACGCTCGCGCCCGTCGACCCGGTGCTCGTCGGCGGTCTGGTCAAGGCGCTCAAGGACGCGGGCCCCAACTCGTACCTGATGCTCAACAAGAGCCAGGTCGTGTATCTCCAGATGGACGTCGGCTACTCCAAGACCTGGCCCACGCGCCTCGTCGAGAACCTGGACCGGCGCCAGGAGCTGAAGAAGGTCTACGTCAACACGGACGTGACCATGTACCAGCTGCGCAAGGAGCCCACGGGCCCGGTCGCGAAGGCCGACCCGGGGCCGATCGGACCGCAGGTCACCTGGACGCCGTGGTCGCTGGTCGGCGCGCTCGCGGCGCTCGCCCTGATCGTGCTGCTGACGGCGCGCGAGGTGGTCCGGGTCGCGCTGCGGCCGAGCGTGCGCCAACTCCGCTGGTTGCAGAGCACGTTCTGGTTCTCGCTGCCTCTGCTCGCGGTGGTGCTCGCGTCGCTGATCCAGCGGTTCATCACGATGGGGCTCGGCTGACGCCAGTTCAAGCCCCTGCGGCGATTGAGCAGCGGGGTCCGGGGCAGCGCCCCGTGGCCGCAACGCCATCGACCGCAGGGGTCACTACCGCCGCAGCCACTTCACCTCGTAGCCCCGCATCTCGAACCGCTTGCCGTCGATCTTCGCGCTGATCGGCCGCTTCAGGATGTTCACGACGAGCACGGCCTTGTCGTCGGCGAGCACCCGCACGTTCGGCACGTCGTCGGGGGCCACCGACACCTTCTCGAACCTCGTGCCAGGACCGAACTCCTCGTTGAACCGCGACACCAGGCCGTACATCGGCAGCGCGCCCCCGCCGGAGGCCCGGTCGGTGGGCCGCCACAGGCAGCCGGCGCAGCTCGCGCCCTTCTCGTCCTCGGGGTTCCAGTAGAACCCGGACGTCGCCCCTCCCATGGCCATCGCGATCATCCCGGAGGCCTGCACGGCGACGCGGTGCGGCTCGCTCCAGCCCTGCCGCTCGTCCCTGCTGTCGGCGGGCTCCACGTAGTACTCGGCCCACCACAGCGGCAGGTCGTCGGTCTGCCGCTCGATCCACCTGCTGACGTCGGTGAACTTGTCGGTGGCGGCGAACTCGTCGGGCAGCAGCTCGTCGTCGTTCGTGTAGCTCGATCCGTCGACGACGACGAAGTCGGCGCCCGCCTTGTTCTTGTTCCAGTACTCGAAGGCGTCGACGATCCGCTGGTCCATCCGCCCCCAGGCACCCTTGACGGCATCGGACCCGCCGTCGGTCTGCTTCGGATGGAGGCTGTCCATGACGAGGTACGGGCCGCCGACCATGATGTCCTTGCGGACGTCCTTCAGCGCCTTGTAGACGAGGTTGTAGAGCTTCGTGTACCCCTCGTAGTCCCAGCGGCCCTTGTCGTCGCTCCAGAATCCCTTGAACTCGTTCCAGACGATGAAGTGCCGTACGTACGGGTACCGCTTGGCGACCGTCGCCGCGAGGTTCGCGTAGTCCTTGTAGTGCTCGGGCGACGGCGCGGTCTCCAGGCTGGCCTTGCTCCAGTCGGTGTTGCCGACGCCCGCCCTGCCGCCCTTCATCCAGTCGGGCGCGCAGCACAGCGTGACCACGGGCGTGCCGCCGGACTTGCGGACGAAGTCGATCCGCCGGTCCATCTCCTCGAACTGGTAACGCCCCTTCACCGGCTCCGGGTTGCTCGCACCCCAGCCCATGATGTGCTGGTTCTGCGGCATCGGCCGCTCCCCCAGCAGCTTCTCCGCGCGCTCGGTCGCGGCGGACGAGCCCTCGTCGGCGGAGAACTGTGTGTGCGTGAACCCCCAGCCGACCTGCGGCCCCAGTTCCTTCGGCGGCTCCCCGGGTGTGCCGTGCACCCTGTCACCGTCGGGGGTGGTGCCCGCGGTGCTCTGCTTGCTGTCCGGAAGCGTGCTGATCACGGTCAGCACCAGGGCCAGTACGGCCATACCCACACCGAGCAGGGCGATGAGCCGCCATCGCCGCGCCCCCGATTCCCACCCATGACGTCCCATCAAGGACAAGGGTAACGAGGGGAGTTGGCGGAAGGACCAGCTCCGTTGCCACGGACTCGTAACGAGGTTCGACGGCCGGGGTGCGCGTGTCGGCCGGTACGGGGCGGGGGCGCGCTGCGGAAATTGCGTGCGGGAGACCCGTTCGTGTCGGATCATGGCGGCATGTCTGCGAACCCCTTCGACGTGCTGCCGGTCCGGCTGGGCGTCGACGACAGCGACTCACCCTCCGACGTCGTCGACGCGCTGTTCCTCGGCCGCTTCGCCACGGGCGAGCAGCCCTTCTCGCACGCGATGAACATCGACCGGGTGCGCTCCGCGGCGACACTGCTGCCGCCGAACGCCCGGGTGCTGCGCTGCGCGCGCGACGACGACCGCAGCGCGACGCTCGCCGAGGGCGACGGGTGGACGCTGCTCGTCTCCCGGTGGAGCAGGGGCGCGGACGTCACCGTGACGGCGACGACGGCGGAGCTGGCGGAGAAGGTCCTGAAGCAGGCCACGGACGGCGCGGCCGACGAGCCCGAGCCGCAGCCGGAGAACGTGGCGATGGGCTTCTGGTACGTGTCCCCGCGCCGCGGCCCGCATCGCACGACCCGGCAGATCTCGGCCGGTACGTGGGAGGAGGTGCGGCCCAACTACACGGCGCCGGTCGCCGAGGCGATGGACGAGCTGATGAAGACGCGCCCCGAGGACATCGCGGGCCGACTGCTCCTGCTGCACGGGCCGCCTGGCACGGGCAAGACGTCGGCGCTGCGGACGCTGGCGCGGTCCTGGCGGGACTGGTGCCAGGTCGACTGCGTCCTGGACCCCGAGCGGCTCTTCTCGGACGTCGGCTACCTGATGGACATCGCGATCGGCGAGGACGACGGTTCGGCGAACGGGCGTTGGCGGCTGCTGCTCCTGGAGGACTGCGACGAGCTGATCCGCGGGGAGGCGAAGCACACGGCGGGGCAGGCGTTGTCGCGGTTGCTGAACCTGACGGACGGGCTGCTCGGGCAGGGCCGCAATGTCCTGGTCGGGGTCACCACGAACGAGGACCTGGAGCGGCTCCACCCGGCCGTCGTCCGGCCCGGCCGCTGCCTCGCCCGTATCGAGGTCTCCCCGCTGACGCGCCGCGAGGCCACGGAGTGGCTGGGGACGGAGGAGGGGGTGGGCCGCGAGGGCGCCACCCTGGCGGAGCTGTACGCGCTGCGGCGCGGGGTGTCTCCGACGGCGGTGCCGGATCCACGGGGCGGGTCGGAGGCGGGCCTGTACCTCTAGGCCCTCGTCCCCCTACGCCACGGGGCTCCGCCCCGGACCCCGCGCCTCAATCGCCGGCGGGGCTGGAAAAGATCGGGGCGCTGCCCCGTACCCCGCTGCTCAATCGCCGCAGGGGCTTGATTTTGGCCACCCGCGACGATTGGCCGCCACCGCCTTGGGCGGCAGGGTGGGCAAGGCGGCCCCGGCTACGCGTACGCCGCGCGCAGTGCGTCCCGGGCCGCGGACAGGGCCGCGTCCTCCGAGAGGCCCAGGCGGCGGACCCGTTCCGCGTACGTCTGCGCCGCCACCGATGCCTCCCGTTCCGCCGCGTCCCCGGCCGCCGCGACGAACGTTCCATTGCGCCCCCGCGTCTCGATCACCCCGTCCGTCTCCAGGGCCCGGTACGCCTTGGCCACCGTGTTCGCGGCGAGCCCGAGTTCCTCCGCGAGCCCGCGCACCGTGGGCAGCTTGTACCCGACGGGCAGCACCCCCGACCGGGCGAGCTCGGAGATCTGGGCCCGCACCTGCTCGTACGGCGCGCCACTGTCGTCAATACGGATCTTCAAGGTCACGCGGCCGATTCTCCCGCAGCACCGAAAAATAGGAGGCACCCGGTAGCGCGCGGCGCGTAGCGTGCGCCCCCATGACCGTCATCGTGCGTGCGCTGGACCTCGGCAGTTCGGCCGACACCGAGGCCTTCGCCCGTATCCGCCGCGCCTGCCTGCCCGCCATGCTCGCGACCCCGGCCTCCGTCGCGTACGAAGCCGCGCACGCCCACCCGGCCGCCCGCTACCGCCAGCTGATCGCCCAGACCGGCGACGGCGAGGTGATCGGCACCGCCCAGGTGGGCCTCGCGTACGACAGCCCGCAGCCTGGCCAGGGCTACGCGAACGTGTACGTCCACCCGGAACGCACCGGCCGCGGCGCCGGCAGCCTCCTCCTGCGCACGGCGGAGGAACACCTCGCCCAGCACGGCGCGACGGAGGCGCACTGCTGGGCCCTGGACGCCCCGCGCAACCTGGCCTGGGCCGCCGCCCGCGGCTACCGCGCGAGCCGCAGCGCCCACTTCCTCCGCCTCGACCTCACCGGCGGTGCCCTCCCGCCCCGCCAAGCGCTGCCGCCGAACGTGGAGTTGCGCACCGCCTCCGCCTACGCGGCGGACCCCCGCCCCCTCTTCGACCTGGACTCCGAGGCCACCTCCGACGAACCGGGCGACATCCAGTCGGAACTCACCGACTACGAGCAGTGGTTGAGCGACACCTGGCGACAGCCGCTGCTGAACCACGAGCTGACCACGGTGGCGCTCGTGGACGGCACCCCCGCGGCGTTCACCGCGGCCCTCACCGACGGCGAAGGCCGCTACGTGTCGGGGATGACCGGCACCGCCCGCGCCTTCCGCGGCCGGGGCCTCGCCAAGCTCGCCAAGAACGACTCCCTGCACCGGGCCCGCGCCGCCGGCATCACGGTGGCGTACACGGGCAACGACACCGAAAACGAGCCGATGCTCGCGATCAACAAGTGGTTCGGCTACGTACTCGACGCGACGGAGATCCGCCATGTCCGCACCCTCGCCCCCGCCCACTGACGGCGCCCTCCGGGTCCACCTGGTCAAGGCGGGCCGTACGAAGATCAGTTACCCGGTGGAGCTCCTCCACGACGACGGCACGCGCATCACGGTCCGCGCCCCGTGGGCGGGCGACGGCGTACGCGACTTCGGCTTCGTCCAGTTCGCCCCCGGTGATGTCTTCACCGAGCACTACTGGCGCGACCGCTGGTACTCCGTGAAGGAGGTCCGCGCGGCGGACGGCTCGCTCAAGGGCTGGTACTGCGACATCGCCCGCCCCGCCGTGCGCACCGCCGATGGCGACATCCGCTGCGAAGACCTCGACCTCGACCTGTGGGTGTCGGCGGACGGAGAGCAGGTGATCCGCCTGGACGAGGACGAGTTCGCCGAGAGCGGCCTCACCGAGCGCGACCCGGAGGCCGCGCGGAACGCGGTCCAGGCCCTCGACGACCTCGAACTCCTCGCCAAGCAGGACGAGTTCACCGCCCTGCTCGCCCACTAACCACTAACCGCCGACCCCTGACCCCTGACCGCTGACCGCTGACCGCTGACCGCTGACCGCTCACGTAACAGCGACCACCGCGTACCGCTCGTCCGCGACCTCCCGCCCCCACAGCCGCGCGTCCCCGGACAGGGGCTCGCGGCGGACGTCCGCGACGAGCGGCGCGAGCGCTTCCGCGAGCCGCGCCGCCGGTATCCCGGCCGGGCTCACCTCACCCCACACCCCCTCCACCAGGACGAGCCGCCCACCGGGCCGCGCCAGCGACACCCAGCGCCGCAGCACGGCCCCCATGTCGGGCAGCGCCCACAGCACGTGCCGGGCCAGCACCACGTCGTACGCCCCCTGCTCCACCGGCGGCCGCGCCGCGTCGCCGAGCAGGAACTCCGCGTCACGCCCCGCGAGCTTGCGGCGGGCGTGTTCGAGCATGGCCGGTGCGCTGTCCACCCCGGTCACCCGATGCCCCCGCTCGGCCGCGAGGAGTGACAGACTGCCCGTCCCGCACCCGAGGTCGACCACGTCACAGGCGTCTTCCGGCAGCCACTCCGCGAGCCGTCCGGCCCAGGCCGCACGGACTTCCGGGTCCCGCAGCCCGTGATCCGGCTCCTCGTCGAAGCCGTCGGCGGCCGCGTCCCAGTCGATCGGCCCCTCGATCGGCCCCTCGGCCGTTCCCCCACATGTCGTCATGCCCCCATCGTGACAACCGCCACTGACAATTGCGCTTCGAAGGGGGACCCTCCGGGAACAGGTCTACAACGGCACCACGTTGGAAACCGTGTAGGTACAGGAGGCACCATGCGCCGAGTGACCATGCACAAGCCGACCGGATCGAGCAGCATCAGCCGTCGGCTGCGCGAGGACGCGGCCGAGGCCAAGCGCGAGCGTCCGGAAGTGCGCAAGGACGTCCGCAAGACCTGGTGGCCCGACGAGTGAGCGGGGCCGGTCAGATGCCGCCCAGACCCAGCCGCTTGCGGTAATGGACCCGGTCGTAGGGGCCGTCCGTACGGCGCTCCACGACCTCGTATCCGTAGCGCGGATACAGCTCCTGGTTCTCCCACATGAGGGCGTTCGTGTAGAGCCGCACCTCCGGGAGGCCCAGTACGCGCGCGTGCTCGTCCACGAAGGCGAGCAGGCGGCGGCCCACCCCCTGCCCGTGGGCGTCGGGATGGACCGCGATGCTGTCGAGGAAGAGGTGGTCGGGGCGGGCCTCGACCACGACCAGGCCGGTGACGTCGGGATCGCCCGTGACGTGCACCAGGCCCGCCGCCACGTTCGCCGCGTGGTCCGCCTCCATGGGTGCCGGTACGACGCCGATACGGGCGATGTAGTGGTGGTACGCCGCGTCCGTGACCGCCTTGACGGCGGGCACGTCCGCGGCCGTCGCCCGGCGGATCGCGGGTTCTGCGCTGTCGTTGGTCATGCCGTCCTGTCTACGTCACTTCCCCTTCCGCGCACCACCAGCTTCTTGAGCAGCGGCCACGCCACGATGAGCAGGACGACCGCGTAGACCGTCACGGAGAACGGCGTGTTGACCAGGCCGCTGACGCTGCCGTCGCTGATCTGGAGGGCGCGGCGCAGCTGTTGCTCGGCGTTCGGGCCGAGGATGACGCCGATGACGGCGGGCAGCACGGGCAGTCCGTATCGGCGCATGCCGAAACCGATGAGGCCGATGATCAGCAGGATGACGAGGTCGATGGCCTCGCCGCCGACGGCGTACGCGCCGACCGCCGCGAAGAAGAGGATGCCGGCGTAGAGGTACGGGCGGGGGATGCGCAGCAGCTTCGCCCAGACCGGGGCCAGGGGGAGGTTCAGGGCGAGGAGCAGGACCATGCCGACGAAGAGGGACGCGATGAGGCCCCAGACCAGTTCGGGTTCGCGTTCGAAGAGGAGCGGCCCGGGCTGGATTCCGTACTGCTGGAAGGCCGCGAGCATGACCGCGGCGACGGCGGTCGTCGGGAGACCGAGGGTGAGCATCGAGACGAGCGTGCCCGCGGCGGAGGCCGAGGCCGCCGATTCGGGGCCCGCCACGCCTTCGATGGCGCCCTTGCCCCACTCGTCCTTGTGCTTGGACAGGCGCTTCTCGGTGACGTAGGAGAGGAACGTGGGGATCTCGGCGCCGCCCGCGGGGATCGCGCCGAACGGGAAGCCGATGAGCGGTCCGCGCAGCCAGGACTTCCAGGTGCGCTTCACGTCGGAGCCGCCGAGCCAGGGGCGGCCGACGGGGATCGCCTCGCCGCTGGTGCGGCGCAGGTGGGCGGCGACCCACAGGGCCTCGCCGATGGCGAAGAGGCCGACCGCGACGATGACGACGTCGATGCCGTCGGCGAGTTGCAGGGACCCGAAGGTGAGGCGCTGCTGGCCGGTCATCTGGTCGAGGCCGACCAGGCCGATGGTGAGGCCGATGAGGAGCGAGGCGAGTCCGCGTACGCGGGAGGAGCCGAGGACCGAGGTCACCGCGATGAACGCGAGGACCATGATGGCGAAGTAGTCGGGCGCGCCGATGTCGACGGCGAGCGAGGCGACCTTGGGGGCGAGGGCGACCAGCAGGATCGTGCCGATCATGCCGCCGGCGAAGTGTCCGACGGCGGCGGCCGCGAGGGCCTGTGCGCCGCGTCCGGCCTTCGCCATGGGGTTGCCCTCCATGGCGGCGACCACGGCGGCGCTCTCGCCCGGGGTGTTGAGCAGGATCGAGGTCGTCGAGCCGCCGAACATGGCGCCGTAGTAGATGCCCGCGAACATGATGAACGCGCCGGTGGGTTCGAGTCCGTACGTGACCGGGAGGAGCAGGGCGACGGCCATGGCGGGGCCGATGCCGGGCAGGACGCCGATGGCGGTGCCGAGCAGGACGCCTATCGCCGCCCAGAGCAGGTTGATGGGCGTGAGGGCCGTGCCGAAGCCGTCGAGGAGGGAGTTGAGGGCGTTCATGGGGTCACAGCACTCCCATCAGGGGGCCGCCCGGCAGGGGCACGCCGAGCAGGTTGTTGAAGAGGACGAAGGTGAGCAGGGAGAGGCCCGCGGCGATCAGGGGGTCGCGGGTGAGGTGGCGGCTGCCGAGCGCGTACGCGGCGCCCCAGAACAGCAGCGCGCCCGCGAGCGGGAAGCCGAGCGGTTCGATGAGGACGGCGGTGGCGAGGAAGACGCCGGCGAGCAGCAGCACGGTGCGCCAGTCGGCGGGTTCGGACAGGTCGATGTCCTCGCCGGCCTCGGCCTCTCCCCTGCCGCCGCGCAGGACGTCGACGGCGAGCAGGACGGCGACGGCGAGGAGGCCGATGCCGACGACGACGGGGACGGTCTTCGGTCCTACGGGTCCGCGCTGGGCGATGTCGACGTTCATGGTGAGCGCGTCGGTGAGGACGAGCACGCCGAGCACCAGGAGGAGTACGCAGACGCCGAGTTCGGAGTGTGCGCGCAGCCAGGACGTGCGCGTGCCCTCGTCGGGGCGGGTGTCGGTGGCGGTCGCGGGCTCTACCGGGTTCACAGGCCAAGCTCCTTCAGTACGGACACGACCCGCTTGTCCTCGGCGTCGAGGAAGGTCCCGAAGTCGTCGCCGACGAGGAAGGCGTCGTCCCAGCCGTTCGTCTTCAGCGACTTCTTCCACTCCTTGGAGGCGTGCAGCTTCCGTACGAGGTGGGTGAGTTTGTCCCGTTCGGCGCCGGACAGGCCGGGCGGGGCGACGATGCCGCGCCAGTTGGTGAAGTCGACGTCGTAGCCGGACTCCTTGAGCGTGGGTCCGTCGAGGCCGGGGGCGCGTTCGGGCCCGGTGACGGCGAGGAGGCGCAGTTCGCCGCTCTTGATCTGGTCGAGGTATTCGCCGACGCCGGAGACGCCGAAGGCGACCTTGTTGCCGAGGATGGAGGCGAGGAGTTCGCCGCCGCCGTCGAACGGGACGTAGTTGACCTTCTTGGGCTGGATGCCGGCGGCGCGTGCCATCAGCATGGGGGCCAGGTGGTCGGGGCCGCCGGGCGAGGAGCCGCCGCCGACGGGCAGCTTGCCGGGGTTCTTCTTCCAGGCGTCGATGAGCTGCTTGATGTTCTTGTACGGGGAGTCCTTCGCGACCACGACGACATCGGGCTCCTCGGTGAGCCGGGCGATGGGTGTGGTGTCGGCGAGGGTCTTCGGGGAGTGGTTGGAGCGGGCGGCTCCGACGACGCCGAGGCCCATGGACATGGCGAGCTTGCCGTTGCCGTGTTCGCCGACGAGGCGGGTGAGGCCTACGGTGCCGCCGGCGCCGGGCAGGTTGAACACCTCGATGTTGTGGGTGAGTCCGGCGTCCTCGGCGTTCTTGGCGGCGGTGCGTGCGGTGATGTCGTAGCCGCCGCCGGGGGTGTTGGGGACCATGAGGCGCAGGCCGGGGATCTGGGTGCCGGTGTCGGCGCCGCTGCCCGTGGTGAGCAGCGGCGGCGCCACCAGGACGAGCAGCGCGGCCCCGAGCAGGGCGAGGGGTGTGCGCAGGCGCACGTGTGCCACCTACTTCTTGGGTTCGTTTTGACGGTGGGTTGGTTGTGAGGTGGCCCACATGTTGCCCACGCGTTAACAAGCTGTCTCCCTTCCGCAAGCAACGAACGTTGTGGTCGTTCTGGTCGCGCACCTACTCTGCGCCAGTGACAAAGGTCTTGATCAAAGTCTTGATCGTGGACGACGACTTCATGGTCGCGAAGCTGCACAGCCGGTACGTGTCCGCGATGGACGGGTTCGTGGTGGCCGGGGTGGCGCACAGCGGCGCGGAGGCGCTGCGCGCGGCCGAGTCGCTGCGGCCCGATCTGGTGCTGCTCGACGTGTATTTGCCGGACATGGACGGCATCGAGGTGTTGCGTGCGCTGCGTGCCGCGGAGGAGCGGGACGCGGGCCGGACGCCGGTGGACGCGCTGTTCATCACGGCGGCGCGGGACGCGGAGGTGGTGCGGGCGGCGCTGCGTGCGGGGGCGCTGCACTATCTGATCAAGCCGTTCAACCAGGCGGCGCTACAGGAGCAGTTGAGGCATGTGGCGGCGCTGCGGACCCGCCTCGACGATCTCGACGAGGCCCGCCAGGAGGACGTCGACCAGATCTTCGGGGCCCGTCCGCCGGGTTCGCGGGAGCTGCCGAAGGGGCTCGCGGCGCACACCGCGGATCTGGTGGAGCGGACGCTGCGGGCGCATCCGGCGGGGCTTTCGGCGACGGAGTGCGCGCAGGAGGCGGGCACGCTGTCGCGGGTGAGCGCGCGCCGCTATCTGGAGTTCTTCGCGGGTACGGGGCGGGCGCGGGTGTCGCTGCGGTACGGCGGGACGGGGCGTCCCGAGCGGCGGTACCGGTGGGTGTCCTGAAGGGCGTCGCAGGGGTGTTCTGAGGGGCGCTTCGACGGGGTGTCCTGAGGGGAGTCTGAGTGGCGTCTTAAGGGGGCCATAAAGATCCACTCGGAGCGCTCCCAGGGGCCTGACAGGGCGTTTTTTCGGGCTAACTTCCTTGCCGCAACCCCCAATGCACTCGAGCAAGGAGCACCCCCATGCCCGCATCCCGACGCAAGGTCACCGCGTTCGCCACGGTCGGCGCGATCCCCCTCGCGCTGACCGCCCTGTCCGCGACGCCGGCGGCAGCGCACGGCACGCTCGGCGATCCGGCCAGCCGGGTGGCCGCCTGTTACGCGGAGGGCGCCGAGAGCCCGACGTCGGCGGCGTGCAAGGCGGCGGTCGCCGAGGGCGGCCCGCAGGCCCTGTACGACTGGAACGGCATCCGGGACGGCGAGGCGGCCGGCAAGCACCAGGAGAACATCCCGGACGGCAAGCTGTGCTCGGCGAACTCCGAGGAGTTCAAGGGCATGGACCTGGCCCGCGACGACTGGCCCGCGACGAAGGTCTCGGCGGGCTCGTACACCTTCAAGTACAAGGTGACGGCCCAGCACAAGGGCACCTTCAACCTCTACATGACGAAGCAGGGCTACGACCCGTCGAAGCCGCTGAAGTGGTCCGACCTGGACCTGGAGAACCCGGTCGCGACGAAGACGGACCCGACGGCTTCGGGCGGCTACTACACGTTCTCCGGGAAGCTCCCGGACCGCACGGGCCGTCAGCTGGTCTACGGGATCTGGCAGCGCTCGGACAGCCCGGAGGCGTTCTACTCCTGCTCGGACGTGACGTACGGCGGCGCGTCCACGGCCTCCGCCGCGTCCGAGCCCTCGGACCAGCAGATCGCCGCGGACGCCGACAAGTCGACCGTCGACCACAGCGGGATGGACATGGGCGACGACGCGCACGAGACCCACGAGTCGGCGTCGCCCGCCGCGGGTGACGCCAACGCGCCTGCCGCGCAAGGTGGTTCGCAGAACCTCGCGGAGACGGGTGGCGACTCCACGACCCCGTACATCGCGATGGGTGGCGCGGCGGCGCTGGCGATCGGGGCGGCGGGGCTGTTCGCGTCGATGCGGCGTCGCGCCGCGGGTGGCCGTCACGGCCGCTGAGCCGCGTCTTTCAGGTCGCCGTGCTTGACGTCTCGGGGCTCTGCCCCGGGCCCCGCTGCTCAATCGCCGCAGGGGCTTGAAATGCAGGGGCTCAGGCCGCCGCCGGTCGCGCCGCGTCGGGGCCGAACTTGGTCCGGACGGAGTCGACGGCGGCCTCGATGCGGCGGTCCCGCTCGTCGGTCGGGTCGAACAGGAGCTGGCGGGGGGCCAGTTCGGCCGCGACGAGCTGCTCGGCCCGCAGCGCGAAGGAGCGGACCCGGGCCCGTTGCAGCCCGAGCCGCTCATGGAGCTCGTACGCGAGCGAGGTCAGCGTCGGGGTATGGGCGGACGCCTCACGCAGGGTGCGGGTGCGCGTGGTCGTGCTGCGGTCCGCGTAGCGCACGGTGAGGGTGAGGGAGCGGGTCGTCTGCTCCTCGGCGCGCAGCCGCAGGCCGAGCCGGTCGGTGAGCGCGAGCAGTGCGGCGCGCTGCCGGTCGCGGTCCAACTCGTCCTGCGGGAAGTCGTGTTCGACGCGGATCGAGCGGGCCGGGGCCGCCGGGACCACCGGCGTCGGGTCGAGGCCGCGGGCCGCGTCGTACAGCTTGCGCCCCGCCGCGGCGCCGAGGATCCGTTGCAGGGTGCCGAGCGGCGCGGCGGCGATCCGGCCGACGCTGTCGAGGCCGTACGAGGACAGGGTGCGGGCGGTGGCGGGCCCCACGCCGTGCAGGGCGGCGGCCGGTTTGTGGGCGAGGAAGGCGGTGACCGCGTCGAGGTCGTCGGGGAGTTCGCGGACGGCCGAGGGCGGGCCGTCGACGGCGACCATGCGGGCCAGCATCGGGTTGGCGGCGACGCCGATGGTGGAGCGGAGCCCGTACAGGCCTCCGGTACGGGCCCGGATCCGCTCGGCCAGAGCGGGCGCGTCCGTGCCGAAGTAGCGCAGGCTGCCCGTGACGTCGGCGAACGCGGCGTCCGGCGGCAGCGCCTGCACGAGGGGCGTGAACTCGGCGAGCAGGCCGAGCAGCCGGAGGTAGAGCTTCTCGTCCGCCAGGTCGTGGAAGTGGACGTACAGAATCTGCGACACCGGCGCCGACACTGAACCCGACACCGCCGTCTGCTCCTCGCTCTCCCTCGTCATCCCGCGCTCCCCGGACTCTGGTGCCACAACTTGCGGCTCTGCTTGACGGATTCGCCGGGTGGCTGGAGGTCCGCCCAGGGGTGCAGGTCGTAGCCCGTCTCCAGGCGGATGCTGCGACCGCCGTCCGCCGCCCCGCCGGCAGCGGGGCGCTCCTCGGTGAGCCGCTCGGTGACGGCCGACAGGCCTCCGGTGCGGCGCAGTTCTGCGAGTTCGGCCAGGTCCCAGGCGGCGGAGCCGGTGACCGAGAGCGCCTTGCCGCTGCCGCCGCCGCGACGCTGCACCACGCCGCGCACGAGGAGCAGCCAGGAGTGGAAGACGGTGTGCGCGGCCGCGTCGTGGCTGTCCTCGAAGAACGCGCAGTCGACAAGGCCCGAGGTGTCGTCGAGCGTCGTGAAGATGACGCGCTTGCCGGAGCGGACCGGTGGTGTCTGCACGGCGCCCTTCGCCCCGGCGACCAGGACCACCTGTCCGTGCGGCAGGTCCTTCAGCCGGTGCGCGGAGGCCACGCCGAGTTCGTCGAGCAACTCCCGGTGGTCGCCCAGGAGATGGCGCGAGGTGTCCATGCCGAGCACGCCGAGCTCGGCGCCGAGCCGTTCGGCGTCGTCGAGGTCGGGGAGCTGGGCGGGGGCCACCTCGGCGGGGGCCTCCCCCGTCTCACCGAGCGCCAACTGCCCCTGTGCGCCGGTTCGTTGGCCCCGATGCGACTCGGCGATGTGCAGCATCAGGTCCCGCCGGTTGCGCCCGAAGGCGTCCAGCGCGCCGACCTGCGCGAGCCGTTCGGCGACCGGCCGGGACGGGCGGGCGCGGGAGAGGAAGTCCTGGAGCGAGACATAGGGGCGCCCCGTCACGATCCGCTCCGCCTCGGCCTCGCTCATGCCGCGCACATCGCCGAGCGCGAGCCGGAGGCCGTGCACCAAAGATGCCCCCTCTCCACCATTTACGTCAGACACCAGTTCGATTCGATAGGCCGGATCCGACGCGTTCACATCGAGCGGCAGCACCGGCACCCCCCACCGCCGCGCGTCCGCGAGCAGCAGCCGCTTCGGGTACATGCCGGGGTCGTGCGTGAGCAGCCCGGCGTAGAACGCGGCCGGGTGGTGCGCCTTCAGCCACGCCGACTGGTACGAGGGCACGGCGAACGCGACGGCGTGCGCCTTGCAGAACCCGTACGCGCCGAACGCCTCGATGATCTCCCAGGTCCGCGCCACGACCTCCTCCTCGTAGCCGCGCCCGCGGGCCCGCTGTTCGAACCAGGCGCGCACCCGACCGACCTGGTCCGCCTTCGACAGGGCCCGCCGCGTGTAGTCGCCGAAGGCGAGGCCGCACCCGGTCATGACGTGCAGCATCCTGATGATCTGCTCGTGGAAGACGACCACGCCGCACGTCTCCTCCAGCGCCTCCTTCAGATCCGGATGCGGGTACGCGGGCGCCTGCTTTCCGTGCCGTGCCTTGATGAACGGGTCGACCATGTTGGCCGCGACCGGCCCCGGGCGGAACAGCGAGATGTCCACGACCAGGTCGTGGAAGGTCTCGGGCAGCAGCCGCGCGAGCAGATCGCGCTGGCCCGGCGACTCGGTCTGGAAACAGCCCAAGGTCTGCGAGGACTTGATGAGTTGATACGTCTTCGGGTCGCCCGGCGGCACCTGCGCCGGATCGTCCAGGTCGATGCGGCGGCCGCTCACCCGCTCGATCTCCTGGACGGAGTGCGCCATCGCGGACTGCATCCGCACCCCGAGGACGTCGAGCTTGAGCAGCCCGAGGTCCTCCACGTCCTCCTTGTCGAACTGGGACATGGGAAAGCCCTCGGTGCTGGTCGGCACGACGGGGGTGCGGCGCAGCAGGGACGTGTCGGAGAGCAGCACCCCGCACGGGTGCATGGCGATCCCGCGGGGCAGCGCGTCGAGCGCCTCGACCAGGTCCCACATCCGGCTCCCGCCGTGCGCCTCGGGGTCGATGCCGCGCAGTTCGGGGAGTTCCTGGAGCGCGGAGCGGGCGTCGCGGGCGCGGATGTGCGGGAAGGACTTGGCGAGCCGGTCCACCTCGGCCGGTTCCATGCCGAGGGCGAGGCCCACGTCCCGTACGGCATGGCGGACCCGGTAGGTCTCCGGCATGGACACGGTGGCCACCCGCTCGGGTCCGAAGCGGTCCAGGATCGTCCGGTAGACCTCCAGGCGGCGGGCGGACTCCACGTCGATGTCGATGTCGGGCAGCTCCATGCGCTGCTCGGACAGGAAGCGCTCCATGAGGAGCCCGTGTTCGACCGGGTCGGCGGTGGCGATGCCGAGGAGGTGATTGACGAGTGAGCCCGCACCGGAGCCGCGCGCGGCGACCCGGATACCCAACTCGCGTGTATCGGCGACCACTTGGGCGACGGTGAGGAAGTACGAGGCGTAGCCGAGCCGTTCGATCAGGCCCAGCTCGTCCTCGAGACGCTCCCAGTACCGGCGCTTGTAGTCGTAGCGGCGGGACAGCATCGCGGCGTCGCAGCGCGAGCGAAGGACCCGGTCGGGGGTGCGCCGGGCGGCGCCGACAAGGTCCGGTTCGGGGAAGTGGACGCGGCCGAGCCCCAGGTCGTCCTCGGGGTCGACGCGGCAGGCGGCGGCGGTGTCCTCGGTGACGGCGAGGAGGCGGCGCGCGGTGTTCTCGCGGTAGCCGGCGGCCTCGGACACCTTCAGGGCGATGGCGGCCATGTCGGCGGCGGGCTTGAGCCAGCGTTCGCCGCTGTCGAGGGCGCCGCGCGGGTCGATCGGCACCAGGCGGCGCGCGGAGTCGAGGACGTCCGCGACCGGCCCCTGTCCGGCGTCGGCGTAGCGGACGGCGTTGCTGAGGACGGGGAGGATCCCCTGGTCCGCGGCGAAGCCGAGGGCGCGGGCGGCATGGCGCAGCGAGCCGGGTCCTGTGCCGCTCAGGCCGTGGGAGACGACCTCGATGCGCAGTGCCGTGCTGCCGTACCGCTCCCGCCAGGGCGCGAGCAGCCGGGCCGCGCGGTCCGGGCGGCCCGCGGCGAGCGCGCGGCCGACGTCCGAGTCGGGGCCGAGGAGTACGACGACGTGGTCCGCCCCCAGTACGTCCCACGGCAGCAGCGGGCGGCGGCCGTCCCCCGCGTCGCGGTGGGCCGCGGTGACGAGCCGGCACAGTTCGGCCCAGCCGTCCGCGCCGTCCCGTGCGAGGAACGTCACGCGCTGCGCCGACTCGTCGACGAAGGCGCCGCCCCTGGCCGGTGCGCGCCGCCGTTCGGTGCGCTCGGCCGCCGCGGCTCTCTCGGGGGGCCCGGCCACCGCGAGGTCCACCCCGAACAGCGGGCGGATGCCGGCCCGGCCCGCGGCCTTGGCGAAGCGGACGGCGCCGCCGAGGGTGTCCCGGTCGGTCAGGGCGAGGGCGTCGAGGCCGCGCTCGGCGGCCCGCTCGGCGAGCGCGTCCGGGTGCGAGGCCCCGTACCGAAGGGAGAAGCCTGAGGCGGTGTGCAGATGCGTAAAGCCCCGCATCCGAACCACCTCGCCACTACTCCCCCCTCTGTACGACCTGCCACACCAGCCCCATCAGGGCCGATGCCCTCACCGTAAACCATGTTCGAATACTTGTGCGAGTCGAAACGGCCACCCGGAATCCGGCCACCCAGGAACCCGCCCCACCCGTTCGGCCCTCCCCGACTGCATGACCCGGGGCTGCGCCCGAGCGTTGAGGCATGAAGTTCGCCGAAGAGTTCAAGAACGCCGTCACCCCCCGAGCCGCGCTCCTCGTCATCGGTGTCCTGGCTCTCCAGCTCCTGTTCATCACCTCCTACGTGGGGGCGCTGCACAATCCGAAACCGAAGGACGTCGCGTTCGGCGTCGTCGCGCCGCAGCCCGCGGCGGCGAAACAGCTCGCGCAGCAGCTGGACAAGCTGCCGGGCTCCCCGCTCGACGCGCGGGTGGTCGACGACGCGAAGAGCGCGCGCGAGCAGATCCTGAACCGGGAGATCGACGGCGCCCTGGTGTTCAAGGCGAAGGGCGCGCAGGACACCCTCTACGTCGCGTCCGGCGGCGGCACCGTCCTGGCGTCCGCCCTTGAGGGCCTGGCCACCACGATCGACGCCCAGCAGCAGCGCACGGTGAAGACCGTCGACGTGGCGCCGGCGTCGGCGCAGGACTTCGACGGCCTCTCGGCCTTCTACCTCGTCGTCGGCTGGTGCGTCGGCGGCTATCTGTGCGCGTCGATCATGTCGATCAGCGCCGGGTCCAAGCCGGCGAGCCCGCAGCGCGCCGCCATCCGGCTCGGTTCGCTCGCGGTCTTCGCGGTCGTGGGCGGCATCGGCGGCTCACTGATCATCGGCGACTCGATCCTGGGCGCGCTGCCGGGCTCCTTCTGGGGCCTTGCCGGGCTCGGCGCGCTCATCACCTTCGCGGTCGGGGCGATCACCCTCGCCCTGGTGGAGCTGGCCGGCATCGTCGGCATCGGTCTCGCGGTGCTGATCGTCGTCGTCGCAGGCAACCCGAGCGCGGGCGGCGCCTTCCCGCTGCCGATGCTGCCGCCGTTCTGGCAGGCGATCGGCCCCTGGCTGCCACCGGGCGCGGGCACCTGGGCGGCCCGCTCCATCGCCTACTTCAAGGGCAACGACCTCACCCAGTCGCTGCTCGTCCTGTCGGCCTGGGCCGTGGCGGGTGTGCTGGTGACGCTGCTGGTGTCGGGCCTGCGCGAGAAGCGCCGCGGCGTGCGCCCCGAGCCGACGGCGGAGCCCGCCGCGTCGTGACACGAGGCGGCGGGCGCGGCGCGGGGTGCTACTCGGCCCCGTAGTACGCCTGCCGCATCAGCCGCTTCATGTCGTCGATCATCGGCATCCGCGGGTTGGCGGGCGCGCACTGGTCGGCGTAGGCGTTCATGGCCTGCTGCGGCAGGGCCTCCATGAACGCCCGCTCGTCGACGCCCTCCGCCCGGAACGACGCCGGGATGCCGCACCGCTCGCGCAGCTCCTCGACCGCCCTCGCGTACGACTCCACGCCCTCCTCGGGGGTGGCGGCGGGCAGGCCGAGCATCTTGGCGATGTCCTGGAGCCGCTCGGGCGCCCGGTACGTCTCGGCCTTCGGCCACGGCGTCGCCTTGTACGAGACGGTGCCGTTGTGCCGGATGACGTGCGGCAGAAGCAGCGCGTTGGTGCGGCCGTGCGCGACGTGGAAGGTGTTGCCGAGGGTGTGCGCCATCGCGTGGACGAGGCCGAGAAAGGCGTTGGCGAAGGCCATGCCCGCGATGGTGGAGGCGTTGTGCATCCTCTCGCGCGCCTCGGGGTTCTTGGCGCCGTCCTTCACGCACGCTTCGAGGTTCTCGAAGATGAGCTTGATGGCCTGGAGGCACTGGCCGTCGGTGAAGTCGTTCGCGTACACGGAGACGTACGCCTCGGTGGCGTGGGTCAGCGCGTCGAAGCCGGAGTCGGCGGTGACGGTCGGCGGCAGGTCCATCGGCAGTGTCGGGTCGACGATCGCGACGTTCGGGGTGAGCGCGTAGTCGGCGAGGGGGTACTTCTGGGCGGCGGCCGGGTCGGAGATGACGGCGAAGGGGGTGACCTCGGAGCCGGTCCCGGAGGTGGTCGGGATCGCGACGAGCTTCGCCTTCTCCCCCAGTTGCGGGAACGTGTAGGCCCGCTTGCGGATGTCGAAGAACTTCTCCTTGGTGTCCGCGAACTCGATCTCCGGGTGCTCGTACATCAGCCACATGATCTTCGCGGCGTCCATCGGCGAACCACCGCCGAGCGCGACGATCGTGTCCGGCTCGAAGTCCCGCATGGCGGCGGCGCCCGCCTGCACGGTGGCCAGCTCCGGGTTCGGCTCGACGTTGTCGATGACCTGCAAAGTCACCGCTGTGGGGCGGGAGTTGAGGATGTCGCTGATCTTCCGTACGAAGCCGATGGCGCCCATCGTCTTGTCGGTGACGACGGTGACGCGGTGCACGTCGTCCATCTCGGCGAGGTACTTGACGGCGCCCCGCTCGAAGTAGATCTTCGGCGGGATCTTGTACCACTGCATGTTGGTGTTGCGCCGCCCGATCCGCTTGATGTTGACGAGGTTGACCGCGGAGACGTTGTTGGAGACCGAGTTGTGGCCGTAGGAGCCGCAGCCGAGCGTCAGCGACGGGACGAAGGCGTTGTAGACGTCGCCGATGCCGCCGAAGGTGGAGGGCGAGTTGACGATGACGCGGATCGCCTTGACGCGGCGCCCGAACTCCTCGGCCAGCTCCTCGTCCTCGGTGTGGATGGCGGCGGAGTGCCCGAGCCCGTTGAACTCGACCATCTGGGCGGCGAGTTCGATGCCGTGCTCGGTGTCGCGGGCCTTGAGGGCGGCGAGGACCGGGGAGAGCTTCTCGCGGGTGAGCGGCTCGTCCGGGCCGACCTCGGCGCACTCGGCGACGAGGATCGAGGTGTCCTCGGGGACCTCGAATCCGGCCTGTTCGGCGATCCAGGTCGCGGACTTGCCGACGACGGACGCGTTGAGCTTGGCGCCCGCGCAGTCGCTGCCGTGGGCGGTGGTGCCGAAGACGAACTCCTCCAGCTTGGCCTTCTCCGCGGCCGTCACCACGTGCGCCTTCAGCCGCTGGAGCTCGGCGATGCCGTCCTCGTAGATCTCCGCATCGAGGATGACGGCCTGCTCGGAGGCGCAGATCATGCCGTTGTCGAAGGCCTTGGAGAGCACGATGTCGTGAATGGCGCGCTGGAGCTTGGCGTCCTTCGCGACGTACGCGGGCACGTTGCCCGCGCCGACGCCGAGGGCGGGCTTTCCGCACGAGTAGGCGGCCTTGACCATGGCGTTCCCGCCGGTGGCGAGGATCGTGGAGACGCCCTCGTGGTTCATCAGAAGGCCCGTCGCCGCCATCGACGGCTCCTCGATCCACTGCACGCAGTGCGCGGGGGCGCCGGCCTCGACGGCCGCGTCGCGCACGATGCGGGCGGCCTCGGCGGAGCACTTCTGGGCGCTGGGGTGGAAGGCGAAGACGATCGGGTTGCGGGTCTTCAGGGCGATCAGCGCCTTGAAGATCGTGGTGGAGGTGGGGTTGGTGACGGGGGTCATCGCGCAGATGACGCCGACCGGTTCGGCGATCTCGGTGATGCCGCTGAGCTCGTCGCGGGAGATCACGCCTGCCGTCTTCAGGCCGCGCAGCGAGTTCACGACGTGCTCGCAGGCGAAGAGGTTCTTGACCGCCTTGTCCTCGAACAGGCCGCGGCCCGTCTCCTCGACGGCGGCCTTCGCCAGGTCGCCGTGGTGGGCGAGCGCCGCGAGCGACGCCTTCTTGACGATGTGGTCGACCTGTTCCTGGTCGTACATCTCGAACACCGCGAGCGCTTCGCGTGCTCCGGCGACCAGTTCGTCGACCGCCCCCTCGACATCCACGTCATCCACGACATCCACGGCAGGCTCCCTTTTCGTGCCTTTTCGCTGATGCCTCAATTCCACACCTTTACGCTCCGCTGAAGGGGCGGAGAACGGCCCTGACCTGCGGGACCAAAGTCCCTACGGGGGCGGGACACCACGAAAGAGCCCCGCCCCCGGTCTCCCGGGGGCGGGGCCCGAAGGCGTCAGCCGGTCAGCCGATTTCCGTGCCCGTGGCGGAGAGCGCCTCCGTCACCGGCTGGAAGAACGTCTCGCCGCCGGACGTGCAGTCGCCGCTGCCGCCGGAGGTGAGGCCGATCGCCGAGTCGCCCGAGAAGAGCGAGCCGCCGCTGTCACCGGGCTCGGCGCAGACGTCGGTCTGGATGAGACCGTTGACGATGTCGCCGTTGCCGTAGTTCACGGTGGCGTCGAGGCCCTTCACCGTGCCGTCGTGCACCTGCGTGGTGGAGCCGGAGCGGGTCACCTTCATGCCCACGGTCGCTTCCGCGGCCTTGGTGATCTGCTGCGCGGAACCGTTGTAGAGGTTGACCTCGCTGGGGTGGTCGACGCCGGACGCGTACTTCACGAGCCCGAAGTCGTTGTCCGGGAACTGGGAGTCGGCGTTGGTGCCGATCTCCTGGCCGCTGGAGTCCGTCCACGTGGAGATGGACTCGGTGCAGTGGCCCGCCGTGAGGAAGAACGGCTCGCCGCCCTTGGTCACGTTGAAGCCGAGGGAACAGCGGCCGCCGCCCCCGGTGATGGCGTCGCCGCCCGCGACGAACGGCTTGAACTCGCCCTGGCTGCGCTTGAGTTCGGCCTTGCCGCCGAGCTTCTCGACGACGCCGGTGAGCTGGTTCCAGTCGGCGCCCTTGACCGTGCGGTCGGCGGTGACGACGACCTTGTTGGTGGCGGGGTCGACGGCCCAGGAGGTGCCCGGGATGGTCGCGTCCTGCTTCAGGGTCGTCCGCGCGCCCTTCAGCTCGGCCAGCGAGTTCTGGACGACTCTGGCCTTCGCGCCGGCGGCCTGCGCCGTCTGCGCCGCGTCCTCGTTCAGGACGTTGACGACGAGCTGCTTGGTCTTGGCGTCGTAGTAGCTGCCCGCCGACTCCGCGCCCAGGTCCTTGGTCAGGCTCGAGGCGAGAGTTCCGGCCTTGGCGATCGAGAGCGTCCGGGGCGTCAGATCGGGAGCGTCGGTGCTGGCGTTCGCGGTCTGGAAGGTGATGCCCGCTGCGGCCAGGGCGAAGATTCCCGCTCCGACCACGGCGGCACGCCGCTTGGGTATGCGTCGGTGCTTCAACTCACGTCCTCCTGTGGGGGGTTGGGATACCGGTTCGAGTGGGGACGGACCGGATCCGTGAGGCTGACTGGGCCACTATCCCGACCGTCACAGGGAACACACAAGGTCGACTTCCGGACGCGCGTTCGCCAAACGTCGAACGCCCTTCACTCCTTCGGTGCGCCCCCGCGCCGCACGTCGATCCCCATTGCAAACACTCCGGGCACCCGGGGATGGGCGGAGGGTGAGGTCTAGTCCTGTCCGGATTTCGCCCCCGCCTGCCCACCGCTCACGGCGGGTTCGGGGGCCTCCGCCGCCCCCTTCTCCTCGAACACGGGGGCCTGCGCCCGCGCTTCGGTCAGCCCCGGCAGCGTCCCTTCGGCGAGCTGGGTGACGGCGGAGCGCGCCGCGTGCTCCGCGTCCCCCGGCGTGGCCCGCTCCAGGAAGCGCAGCAGCTCGACCGGGAACGGCAGCACCAGCGTCGAGTTCTTCTCGGCCGCGACCGCCACCACCGTCTGAAGGAGCCGCAGTTGCAGCGCGGCGGGCTGGTCGGACATCACGCCGGCCGCCTCGGCGAGCTTCTTCGATGCCTGAAGCTCGGCGTCGGCGTTGATGACGCGGGCCCGGCGCTCACGGTCCGCCTCGGCCTGCCGGGCCATCGAGCGCTTCATCGTCTCCGGCAGCGACACGTCCTTGATCTCGACCCGGTCGATCTGCACGCCCCAGCCCACGGCCGGACTGTCGATCATCAGCTCCAGGCCCTGGTTGAGCTTCTCCCGGTTCGACAGCAGATCGTCGAGGTCGCTCTTGCCGATGATGGAGCGCAGCGAGGTCTGCGCCATCTGGGACACCGCGAACCGGTAGTCCTCGACCTGCACCACGGCCTCGGCCGCGTCGACGACCTTGAAGTAGATGACGGCGTCCACCCGCACCGTGACGTTGTCCCGCGTGATGCCGTCCTGCGCGGGCACCGGCATCGTCACGATCTGCATGTTGACCTTACGGAGCCGGTCCACGAACGGCACGATCATCGTGAACCCCGGGCCGCGCACGGACCGGGTGAGCCGGCCGAGCCGGAACACCACCCCGCGCTCGTACTGCTTGACGACCCGCGCCGCGGACATCACGTAGACCCCGCCGGCACATGCGACGGCCACTCCCGCCGTCACCAGTTCCTCGACCATCTCACGGCCCCCCAGGGTCCGAAGTGGGCGCAAAAGGCGTGTACTTCGAAGGTAATCCCGTAAGGGGCACTTAGGGAGAGCCCCCGCCCGGCCGAAATGGCCGGACGGGGGCTCCCACTGCTGGCTGCGACTGCGAAACGTACGACGGGGTGGAGCGGTCGGATCAGTAGACGCTCACTCCGTACGCGCTGAGCGCCTCGGTCACCGGCTGGAAGAACGTGGTGCCGCCGGAGGAGCAGTTGCCGCTGCCGCCGGACGTGAGGCCGTAGGCCTTGGTGCCGCCGTAGAGCGGGCCGCCGGAGTCGCCGGGCTCGGCGCAGACCGTGGTCTGGATGAGGCCGGAGACGATGTCGCCGCCGCCGTAGTTCACGGTGGCGTTGAGCGCGGTGACCCGGCCGCTGTGCGTGCCGGTGGTGGAGCCGCGCCGGTACACGGTCGTCCCCACGGAGGGGGTCGCCGCGCTCGTGATGTCCTGGCTGCCCACGGTGCCGGAGGGCGTGGAGACCCCGCTCGCGTACTTGACGATGCCGTAGTCGTTGCCGGGGAAGCTGGACCCGGCGGTGGAGCCGAGGGTCGAGGTGTGCGAGGAGTTGGACCACCAGGTTCCGGCGCCGTCGGTGCAGTGACCGGCGGTCAGGAAGTAGTAGGCCCCGGCGCTGTTGCGGACGTTGAAGCCGAGGGAGCAGCGCCAGCTGCTCGCGTAGATGGCGTCGCCGCCGGAGAGCAGCTTCTTGAAGGTGCCCGCCGTGCGCTCGATCTTGAGGGCGCCCGCGGTGTCGCCGGCCTCCTTCTTGATCTTGCTGATCTCGGCCTGCGAGACCGTGCTGTCGACGGTGACGACGACCTGTTTGGTCTTGGAGTCGACGGCCCAGGCGGTTCCGGCGACATCCGCGGAGCGGACGGCGTCACGGGTCTGGGTGAGTTCGGCGGCGCTGAACGTCTGCGATGCGTCGGACGCGTTGGCGGAGGGGATCGCGAATGCTGCCACGGCGAGCAGACCGGAGCCGACGGCGATCAGCCGGGTCGATCTGGTTCTGCCGCTGCGGGGGGTGCTGCGCTTGATCCTCACTGCTCGTTCCTCCCGTAGGAAGTCGGGGGCCCTCGTGGGGTGGGGCCCGTGAGGCGCAGTCAGGATCACGACGTTCGTCCGGATTCCGAACACGTCGTGCTCCTGACAATCGCTGACGGGAGTATTCGCCGGTCGAACCGCCGCGCACAAGAGGGCCTTTGAGACTTCCCTCGTTTCTTCGCAATCGCCTCCGCCCCGCCGGAGGAGGAGCGGGGCGGAGGCGCTCGCGGTTCACAGGCTCTCAGCGGGACAGCGCCGGCATCCGCCGCGGCCGGGTGCGCACCCCGATCACCTGGTCCATCAGCGCACCGAGCACATCCCGCACGGAGGTCCGGGTGCGCGCGTCGCACTCGACGACCGGCACCTCGTCCCCGATCCCCAGCGCCTCACGAATCTCGCCGATCTCGAACCGTTCGGCGCCCTCGAACCGGTTCACGGCGAGCACGAACGGCGCCCCCTGCGCCTCGAAGTAGTCGAGCGCGGGGAAGCAGTCCTCGATGCGCCGGGTGTCGACGAGCACCACGGTGCCGAGCGCGCCCTCCACCAGGTCGTCCCAGAGGAACGAGAACCGGTCCTGCCCGGGCGTACCGAACAGGTACAGCGCGAGGGTCGGATCGAGCGTGATGCGGCCGAAGTCGAGGGCCACGGTGGTCGTGGTCTTGTCCTCCACCCCGGCGAGCGAGTCGACGCCCACCGAGACCTGGGTGATGGAGGCCTCGGTGTCCAGCGGTTCGATCTCCGACACCGCCCCGATGAACGTGGTCTTGCCGACGCCCAGACCTCCGCTGACCACGATCTTCACGGCCAGCGGGGCGATGCGTTCAGAGCGCCCTGACATGGTCCCTGATCCTTTCGAGGGTGTGGAGCGGCAGCTCCGCGGGTTGCGAGCACGACAGGCGTCCGCCGACGACGAGGTCGGCCACGAGCACCTTGGCGACTCCGAGCGGAACCCCCACCGCCTCCGCGATGTGCGCGACGGTGGTGGGTTCCTGGCACAGCGCCACGATGCGCTGGTGCTCGAACGCGAGCGGCGCGGCCCCCTCCGCCGCGTCGAGCGCGACGACGAGGGTCTCCAGGCGCAGATCGGCCTGCGCGGGCAGGGAGCGCCCGCCGGTGATGATGAAGGGGCGGACGAACTGGCCGTCCTCCGCCTCCTGTTCCTGCGACGGCTCACTCATCGCGGCAGCGTCTCCCGCAGGTCGGCGATGAGCGCCGGGGTCAGGAGGTCTCCCGCCCGTTCGGCGAGAACGGCCATCTCGTAGCCCACGAGGCCGAGTTCACCGCTGCTGTCGGCGAGTACGCCGAGGCAGCTGCCGTCGCGGATCGCCGAGACGAGCAGGAAGCCGCGCCCCATCTCGATCATGATGAGTTTCACGCCGTCGAAGCTGTACCGCTTCGAGGCGCTGCGCGCGAGGCTGGACAGGCCCGACACGATCGCGGCGAGACGGTCCGCCTCGGTGCGGTCGAGCCCGTCCGACACCGCGATGAGCAGCCCGTCGGAGGAGACGGCGACGGCGTCGCGGACGCCGTCGGTGTTGCGGACGAAGTTGGCGAGCAACCAGTTGAAGGTCTGCGATTCGCCCCGCGTGTCGACGGTGGTCACTTGGTGTCGCCCTGCCCTTCGGCGCCGTCCCCGGCCTCGGTCCTCTGCTGTGCGCCGGCCTTCTCCCGGGCCGCGCGCTCCCTCTCGACGCTGATGGAGCCGCGCAGGTGCGCGCTGCGCAGGCCCGACAGCATCCCGGACACCCCCTCGGGGGTGCGCTCGGCGGCGGGCGCCTCGGGTGCGGGCCGCGTCGACGGTCCCGTCTCGTGCACCGCCTTCGAGATGGCACTCCGCTGCGGCCGCTTGACCAGGCCGTTACGGGTACGGGAGGCGGAGGACGCGGAGGACGCAGTACCGGAGTGCGCCGTACGCGGTGCGGCCTCGGCGCCGACCGCGGCAGGCGCCGGCACCTCCTTGCGCGGGACGGGCACCTTGGCCGGCTCCGCGGGGGCCCGCCCGGGCTCCCGGCCGGACTCCACGGCAGGCTTCGCGGGCCGGTCCGTCGTGGCCTCGGCCTCGGTGAGCAGCCCCGCGGGCACCAGCACCCGGGCCACCACACCGGCGGCGGGCGCCTCGCCGAGCCGCACCTCGATGCCGCACTTGCGGGCGAGGGCGCCGACCACGAAGTGGCCGAGGAACCGGGTGGGTTCGGCCATGAAGCTGGCGTTGCCCGACAGCCGGACGTTGGCCTCGGCGAGGGACTTGGTGTCCATGCCGAGCCCGTGGTCGACGATGGCGACGAGGTAGCCCTCGCTGGTGCGCCGCCCCTCGATCTCGACGTCGGAGTCCGGCGGCGAGAAGGTCAGCGCGTTCTCCACCAGCTCCGCGAGCAGATGCGAGAGTTCGGCGACGACGGAACCGGAGATGCGGGCGGGCTCGACGCGCCGCAGGGTGACCCGCCGGTACTCCTCGACCTCGGAGAGCGAGGCCCGCAGCACGTCCGTGACGGACAGCGGGGTCGACCAGGTGCGCGGGCTCGACTCCCCCGCGAGCACGAGCAGGGATTCGGCGTTGCGGCGCATACGGGTGGCCAGGTGGTCGAGCTCGAAGAGGTTGGCGAGGGTGTCGGGGTCGGCGTCCTGGTGCTCCAGCCTGTTGATGAAGCCGATCTGACGGCGCACCAGGTTCTGGTTCCGGCGTCCGAGGCTGACCAGCGAATCGGTGGCGTTGCGGCGCAGCACGGCCTGCTCGGTGGCGAGGTCGAACGCGACGTTCTGCACCCGGTCGAAGGCCTCGGCCACCTCACGGACCTCGGCGCCCGCCCGCAGGTCCGGGGTGAGCGGGGCGGGTGGCTCGGGCGCGGTGTCCCCCGCGGTCTGCACCGCGGCGACGGCCCGTGGCAGCCGCACCCCGGCCAGCTCCCGCGCCTGCTGGGCGAGCCCGGTGAGCGGCGCGGAGACGGAGCGTACGCAGTCGTGGGCGAGCGCGACGAGTGCGGCGAGGACGGCGAGCGCGAGGGCGACGAAGAGCAGCAGGTCGCGCTGGGCGGAACCCTCGAGCTCCGCGGCGCGGTGCTCGACGTCGGCGCCGATGGACACCTGCACGTCCCGCAGGCCGTCGATGGTCGACGTCATCGTGTCCCACCAGGCCGAGGGCGGTACGTCGCGGGGGCTGAGCCGGCCCGCGCCGTGGGCGGCGGTCGACTCGTACGACAGGGCGCGCTCGGCGTCGGGGGTGGCGAGAGCCGCGTCCAGGCGGCGTTCCTGAGCGGCGGTCGCGGTGCGCGGGAACGCTTCGAGGGCGGCGAGCCGACCGGAGCGGATCTCCATGAAAGTGCTGTAGTCGTCGCCGCGGAAGTGTCCTCCGGCCCGCACGGAGCCGAGCACGATGGCCCGCTCCTGCCCCATGAACTCCTTGGCGCGGCCGAGGCCCTGGAGCGACTGATACGCGTCGCGCAGCGGCCCGTCGGCCACGTCGTCGAGGCCCCGGCCGAGCCCCGCCAGTTCGGCGATGGTGTGCGTGAAGTACTCGAAGGTGGGCTTGACCTGCCCGGAGCCGTCGTCCGCGCTCTTGCGGATGCCGGCGAGCGAGTCGAGTCGCCCGAGCGCGTCGTGGGCGGCGGCAGAGGTGCCGCGCTTCTCGTACGCGTCCTGGAGTGCGACGCGCGCGGTGTCGGTGGCCTTGCGCTGGGCGGGCAGCTTGGCGCTGAACTGCCGCACCCCGCCGACGTAACCGGTGGTGAGGCCGCGCTCCTTCTGGAGTTCGTGGACGAGTCCCTGGAGGGTGACTTCGAGGCGGGCGTCGGCGGCGGTCGCGGAGGCGCTGCGGTAGCCGGAGATCTGCTCGGCCGCGAAGAAGCCGAGGAGGGCGAGGAGGACGGCGGTGGCCAGGGCGAGGATGCGCAGGAGTCGTGTGCGAATGGTTCTGGGTCGGGCTGAGGCGGTGACGGATGCCGTCACCGACGAGACGAGGTCCACAGAAATGCCTTATGGAGAGGGCCAGTTGACGGTGCGGAAACGGTGCTTCCCGCGCCGGGCCAACGAGCCCTCGAAGACCCCGGTCACCGGATCAGATGATGGTTTTACGTTCCGGAAACAGCGCCGCGGAAGGCGCGCAGGTGACCCCGCGTCACACGTTCGGGCCACCCCGGAGCCGTATACAGGGCCAGCGCCTCACAGCCCGCAGTCACAGCACGAGCAGCAGTCACAGCAGTCGCATCCGTCGCCGTCGCAGCAGCAGTCGCACCCGTCACAGCCGTCGCAGCCCCGGCAGGCACCCTCGCGCTTCTTCCCCGACCACGGCCCGTGGAACTCCTCGGCGCAGCACACCTGACAGGTGCAGAAAAGGCCCGCGGCGACGGCGCATCCGGCGAAGAGACCCCGCTTCCTGCCCTGGCTCGGCGGCTCCGGAGGCGCCCCGCCCGGGTGCCCACCGGGCGCGCCGGGGTCCGCGCCCGGATCCGCGCCCGGCTCCGTGGTGGTCCCGAACGCCCGGTCCACCGAGCGGCCCAGCTCGTGCGCGAGCAGCAGGTGCGCCAGCTTGCCGTCCACGAACTCGACGTCGCGCAGGGCGAGCCGGACACCGTGCAGGGCGTCGTCGGCCAGGCGCCGCGCCTCGTCGAGCGGCGTGCCGGTCGCGGTGAGCGGGTTCCAGGCCCCCGAGGCGGCATCGGCCTCCCGGTCCTCGACGGCGTCAAGCAGATGCGCGAGCCGCCCGAACAACCGGCCGACCTCGGCCAGCGGCTCGGCGTTCGCGGGGCGTCCGGCGAGCGTCGCGGTGTGCGCGAAGGCGGCAGCCGTCGCGGTCTCGGTCGGCTCGGTCACCGCGAGCACGCTGCTGCCGGGCCCGGCGAGCGCCTCGACCCCGGCCTGCCGCTCGACGGCGTCGACCAGGACCGCCGTGTCGAACCCGACGTCAGATCCCGTACGGGCCCCCGCCCTTGTCCAGCCCGCGGCGACCTTCCGCGCGGCCATGGCCACCGGCCTGCGCGCGAAAAGACCGTCCCGGTCCTCGACGTGGTCGCGCACCTTCGCCGAGGCGAGCACCAGGGAGACGGCCGCGGCGAGCCGCGCGCCCTCGCCCTGGGCGACGGAGGCGCCCCGCATGCCGCGCAGCGGGCACGGACCGGCCTGCCGCCGCCACGCGCCGCCCGCGCCCGCCTTCTCGCTCTGAGCCTCCGTCAGAACCGAGATGAGCAGACCGTCGTAATTGGTGACGACACGGGCGAACTGCCCGTGGTCACCGCGCAGTGCCAGACACAGCCCGCAGAGGTGCGCCATCCACTGGGTTCTGAGGCTCTCGCCGAGCCGATGAGAGCAGGGTCGAACCATGCCGAACAAGAAGACTCCCCCGTACACCGAATGACGGCCCGTCAACTCGGGCGGCCGTCCCCGGCATCGTATCGAGCCCTTGCGCGAGCCTCCCGTTCACCCGTACGCACCGAAGGTCACCCATACGCCGTGAAGAATCATATTTCACTCACCATCAGCAGCCGTATCCCGTACAACCCTTGGGAACTGGGGGACAACGTCACGCAGACTGTGCACCAGTACCGTCACGAAACCCCCGCGCGGCGCCTATCCCCTTGGCGCCGCATCTGCATCATGGACGAACATTGGGGATGCACGACATGCGGAACGCAGAGGAACCGCTGTGAGAGGAGGCGTCCATGGGATCGGTGCGCAAGGCGAGTGCCTGGCTTGGCCTCGTCGACGACAACGATGAAGAGCGTTACTACGACGACGACTACGACGAGGGGCCCGAGCCCGCCGCCACCGGCGACGCAGCCTGGGTCACCGACCCGCGCGTGAAGGTCGCCTCCGAGGAGGCCCAGGAGAAGGGCCGCCGGATCGGCACGGTGACCCCCGACACCTTCCGGGACGCGCGGCGCATCGGGGAGATGTTCCGGGACGGGGTCCCGGTCATCATGAACCTCACGTCGATGGAGCCGGCCGACGCCAAGCGCGTGGTGGACTTCGCGGCGGGGCTGATCTTCGGCCTGAGGGGTTCGATCGACCGGGTCGCCACCCGGGTGTTCCTGCTGAGCCCCGCGGACACGCAGATCGTCTCGGGCCGTGACACCAAGGCCCCGACGGACGGTTTCTTCAATCAGAGCTGAGCGGTTCGGGGGTCTCCCCCGAACCGCGTCACGCGGCCGAGGACGCCGAGGATTCGGTCTGTGACGAAGCCCGCCGCGGCGCCGCCACGTCCGCGTCGTCCGCCGCGGGTGCCTCGCACTCCATCCGCTTGGGCAGCCGCAGCGCGGCGAGCGCCCCGAGGAAGAGCAGGACCGCGCTGACGACCAGCGTGACGTGCAGGCCGTGCACGAAGGCCGCGCGCGCGGCCTCCCGCAGCGCGTCCCCCGCCGCGCCCCCGAGCCGCGCGGCGATCTGGTACGCCTCCCCCAGCGAGTGCCCCGCGGCGGTCGACGTGCCGTCGGAGACCCCCGGCACATTGCCGAGACCGGGCGCGTACGCCGCGTTCATGACGGAGCCGAGCAGCGCGATGCCCATGCCGGCGCCCAGCTGGTACGAGGTCTCGCCGATCGCGGCCGCGCCGCCCGCGTCGTCCGCGGGCGCCTCCGTGAGCATCGACTCGTAGGCCCCGAACAGCGTGGTCTGGAAGCCGAAGCCGAGCAGGACGAAGCCGAAGCCGAGCAGCCACGGCTTGTCCTGCTCGCCCATCGCGCAGAGCATCAGCACGGCGCAGGCGGTCAGCGCGAAGCCGGACGACACCATGGCGCGCGGCCCGAAGCGGCGCAGGTTCCCGGAACCGATGATGCCCGCGGTCATCGCGGCGAAGGTCAGCGGCAGCATCCGCAGGCCGGTCTCGAGAGGGCTGAGGCCGAGCACCAGCTGGAGGTACTGGACCGCGATCAGCTCCAGGCCGACGAGGGCGAGCATCGCGATGACGATGCAGCCGACGGAGGTGGAGAACGCGACCCGCGAGAACAGCTTCATGTCGATGAGCGGGTGCTCGCGGCGGCGCTGGCGGCGCACGAAGAGGAAGAGCAGCACGACGCCGACGACGAACGGCAGCACGGCCTCCGCGTCGAGCAGATCGCGCTTGGTGCCGAGTTCCTTGATGCCGTAGACGACGCCGAGCACACCGAGCGCGGCGAGCAGCGCGCCGAACAGGTCCCACGGACCGTCGCTGCGCCCCTTGGACTCGGGCACGAGGACCCGGCACAGCGGCAGCATGATCAGCATCAGCGGGATGTTGATGAGGAAGACGGAGCCCCACCAGAAGTGCTCGACGAGGAAGCCGCCGAGCACGGGCCCGGTGGCGGCGCCGACCGCGGCGACCGCGGTCCACACGCCGATCGCGACGGCCCGCTCGTGCCGGTCGGGGAAGACGTCGCGCAGGATCGAGAGCGTCGCGGGCATGATCATCGCGCCGCCGATGCCGAGGATCGCGCGGGCCACGATGAGCACCTGCGCGGTGTCCGAGAACACGGCGAGCGCGGAGGCCGCGCCGAACAGGGCGTAGCCGAGCAGCAGGATCTTGCGGCGGCCGACTCTGTCGCCGAGCGTGCCGAACAGGATCAGCAGCGAGGCGCACACCAACGGGTACGCGTCGCCGATCCACAGGAGCTCGACGGAGGTCGGCTTGAGGTCCTCGGTGACCGCGGGCAGCGCGACGTAGAGGATGGTCGAGTCGAGGGCGACCAGAAGAAGGCTTGTGCACAGGACGACGAGGACGACCCAGCGGTGGGGTCGGGCGCCCATTGCGGCCAGGCGCCCGAGCGCGCGCCCGGAGGCCGTGTTCGTCCCGGACATGTGCGTACCTCCCAGTGGTCCTCGCGTTCGGCGGTTCCCAGGACAGGGGATGCCATAGGCGTTGTCTGGGTTCCGGCTCGGGAGGAGCGGTCTCCCGGCCCCGCGGCGACAAGGCGAGTAAGCCGTCAGCGTACGCGAGTTCTCGCCAATGACACGTGGCGGACCTCTCAAGGCCGCCGCACGCGGGTGTGGCGTGCACCACTCCTGGGGCGGGGACCTGCTGGTGGGGCGGACGGGACGAACGCCGATAATCGGGGCCGTGACGGACGTGGACCAACGACATCGACCCTCGCCGCGGCACGCCGCGCCCGCCCTGCTGGGATACGCCGCGGTGCGGGCGCTCGGCCTGCTCGTGCTCGCCGTGTGGAGCGCGGCGAACGGCAAGAGCGCGCACACGCTGCTCACGGCCCGCTGGGACTCGCTCTGGTACACGCGGGTCGCCGAGCACGGCTACGGCTGGTCGGTGACGCTGCCCGACGGCACCGTGCACTCGAACCTCGCGTTCTTTCCGCTGCTTCCGTGGCTCGAACGTTTCGTCTCGGCGGTCAGCCCGCTGTCGTACCCGGACGCGGGTCTCGTGGTGAGCCTGCTCGCCTCGCTCGCGGCGGCGTGGGGGATCTTCGCCGTCGGTGATCTGCTGCACGGGCGGACAGCCGGGATCTGGCTCGCCGTGCTGTGGGGTGCGCTGCCCGTCGGGATCGTGACGTCGATGGCGTACAGCGAGGCGCTGTTCACGGCGCTCGCGGCGTGGGGCCTGTACGCGGTGCTGCGCCGGCACTGGGTGCTCGCGGGGCTGCTCGCCTCGCTCGCGGGCCTGACCCGGCCGATCGGGGCGGCGGTCGTGGCGGCGGTGTGGGTGGCGGCGGCGCTGTGGATCGCGCGGGAACGGCGGGCGACGTGGCGGCTGCTGCTCGGGGTGCTGCTCGCGCCGCTGGGCGCCGCGGCGTACGTGCTGTGGGTCGGGCGGCGGACCGGTGGCGGACTCTTCGGCTATCTCGACGTGCAGGCGCAGTGGGGCAACGGCTTCGACGGGGGCGCGGCCTTCGCCGGGTTCGTCGCCGACCGGTTCACCTCGCCGCTGGGCGCACTGGCCGGAGTCGGTCTGATCGTCGGGGTCGCGCTGGTGATCTGGCTGTATGTCGCCGGGGTACGGGGGCACCAGCCGGTGCCGGTGCTCGTCTACACGGGCATCGTGGTCGTGCTCGCCCTGTGCGCCTCGGGGTACTTCGGCTCGAAGCCGCGGCTGCTGCTGCCCGCCTTCCCGCTGCTGCTGCCGCTCGCGACGGCACTCGCCGGATGGCGTACGAGCAGGTCGGCGTGGGCGGTCGGCGGTCTCGCAGCGTTGTCGGCGGCCTACGGAGCGTTCTGGCTGAACGGGTCGGGCCCGCCGTGAGCGGTGAGTGAACGGCCAATTCCGCACGGGTATCAGGTGAACGCATTCATAAGCGTCATATAATGAGCAGCGGAAACGATCTTTGAATTCGGGAATCACCCCTTCCGGACAGCCGAAATCATGGGAATATTCGGCCACCTGAGATCAATCCCACATCACATCGTCATCACAAAGCCCCTGATTCGCGTCGGTCCACCTCGCGGTCGCTGTAGCGTCGATTGGGTGCGTACCGAACGAAACCTGACCCGCCGTGTGGAGCGGGTCTTCGCCAGGCTCGATCGCGAGCCCGAACGACCGACCCATGTGGACATGCCCCACATGAGCCGGCACCGGGTCGTGCTCTTCGGGCTGACCCTGTCCTTCTACCTCACGATCGTCGTGGCGGTGCTCACCACGTCATGGCTGGTGGCGGTGGACTGGCAGGTCATGTTCTTCCGGCCGTACCAGCAGTGGCCCGACATCCACGCCTTCCTCGACTACTGGGTCGTCCTCGGCCAGCGCGGCCCGACGGCGGTCATGGTGACGGCATGGCTGGGCTGGCGCTCGTGGCGGCAGCACACGCTGCGGCCGCTGCTGATGTTCGGTACGGCGCTGCTGCTGCTCAACGTGACGGTGGGCGCCGCCAAGTACGGCATGGGCCGTGCGGGGCCGCACTACGCCACGACCATCGGGTCGAGCGAGATGTGGCAGGGCGGCGACATATTTCCCTCGGGCCACACCGCGAACGCGGTGGTCACCTGGGGCATCCTCGCCTACCTCGCCTCCACCCCGCGGGCCAGGCGCTGGCTGTCCGCGGTCTCCGCCGTGATCTCCCTGAGCGTCGGCCTGACCACGGTCTACCTCGGTACGCACTGGCTGAGCGACGTGCTGCTCGGCTGGGCCGCGGGCCTGCTCATCCTGCTCGCGCTGCCCTGGTTCGAGCCGCTGGTGGCCCGCGCCGAGGCGTGGATCTTCGCGGTCCGCGACCGCCTGCGCGGCCGCAGCTCCGACGCCCGGCTGCCACAGCCGGAGTCCGAGCCCGTGCCGGTTCCCGCGATGACCACGACCCATACGCGCGAGTCCGTCGGCACCACCAGGACGAGCCGCCAGCTGCTCCCGCAGGGCCCGCACACCCCGCGCGGCGAGCGCACGCCGATCACCCCGGCGGGGAGCCGCCGCCCGGCCACGGAGAGACTCACGCGCGGGACGCCGTCGACCAGAACGGTGTCCTAGCGCACCACAGACGGCGGGGCCCGGTACGCACAGCCAAGCCCCGCACCACGAAGGCCCCCGAACCTCTTGCGGGTTCGGGGGCCTTCGCACGCCTCAGGGGCCTCAGCCCTTCCAGCAGCGCGTCACTCTTCCGTCCGTGATCTCGAGGTTCAGCCGGCCTGTCATGTACTCCATGGTGATGATCGCGCCGGGCGGCAGCTGCCTCACGGAGGTCCAGCCGCGGCCACGGGCCTGCGACTCGGCGGCCTCCGCTTCGAGGCCGAGATACGCGTCCGGATTGTCCTGCGGCTCGGTCGGCGGGGTGGGAATGGGTGCCATGCCGCCACCGTAGGCCGCGCGTCACACTTTTGTCACAAGATCACGACAGTTGGCTATTCGGAGTTCCTCACACGTTCGAGGGTTTTCTGCTTCTTACTCGCTTCCTACTTTCGCTTTCTCTGTGCGGCGCGGGGGAATTGCCGCGGCCCGCGCGCAATTCCCCCGCGCATTCCGAATCCGGTGGCGGCGCCGACGAGTTGAGGCCGTCCGGGAATTGTCTGTCCATGCCAGAAACAGGGGTACGCCCTCTGTCGCGGCGGGTGCCACGCGAGCATCATGTCCTTCAGTCCGCAGCAGGCCCGAGGCGCGCAGCAGAACAGCGAGGGGGCAAGCGATGGGAACGACCGGAGTGCAGGCCGGGCCTGCGACGGTGGGGGCGCCGCGCGAGCGACGCCCGGGCCGGATCGTCGTGGACTGGCTGACCACGACCGACCACAAGAAGATCGGTCACCTCTACCTGATCACGTCGTTCGGCTTCTTCCTGATCGGCGGGGTCATGGCCCTGCTCATGCGGGCCGAACTGGCCCGCCCCGGCCTACAGGTGCTCTCCAACGAGGAGTACAACCAGCTGTTCACGATGCACGGCACGATCATGCTGCTGCTGTTCGCGACGCCGACCTTCGCCGGCTTCGCCAACGAGATCATGCCGTTGCAGATCGGCTCGCCCGACGTCGCGTTCCCGCGCCTCAACATGTTCTCGTACTGGCTGTTCCTCTTCGGCGGCCTGATCGTGCTCGGTTCGCTGATCGTGCCGGGCGGGGCCGCGGACTTCGGCTGGTTCGCGTACGCGCCGCTGAACAGCCTGACCCGCTCCCCCGGCGTCGGCGCCGACCTGTGGATCATGGGGCTCGCACTCGCCGGGTTCGGCACGATCCTCGGCTCGGTGAACTTCCTGACCACGATCATCGGGATGCGGGCGCCCGGCATGACGATGTTCCGGATGCCGATCTTCACGTGGAACACGCTGTTCACGTCGATCCTGGTGCTGCTCGCGTTCCCGGTGCTCGCCGCCGCGCTGCTCTGCCTGGAGGCGGACCGGCGGTTCGGGTCCGTGGTGTTCGAGGCCCAGTACGGAGGCGCGCTGCTGTGGCAGCACCTCTTCTGGTTCTTCGGGCATCCGGAGGTCTACATCATCGCGCTGCCCTTCTTCGGGATCATCAGCGAGATCCTGCCGGTCTTCAGCCGCAAGCCGATCTGGGGCTACACGATGCTGGTCGGCGCGACGATGGCGATCACGGGCCTGTCGGTGGTCGTGTGGGCGCACCACATGTTCGCGACGGGCGGGGTGCTGCTGCCCTTCTTCTCGTTCATGTCGTTCCTGATCGCGGTGCCGACGGGCGTGAAGTTCTTCAACTGGACCGGGACGATGCTGAAGGGCTCGCTGTCCTTCGAGACGCCGATGCTGTGGTCGGTCGGCTTCCTGACCACGTTCCTGTTCGGCGGCCTGACCGGCGTCATCCTCGCCTCGCCGCCGATGGACTTCCACGTCACCGACTCGTACTTCGTGGTGGCGCACTTCCACTACGTGGTGTTCGGCACGGTCGTCTTCGCGACCTTCGCCGGCTTCTACTTCTGGTGGCCCAAGCTCACGGGGAAGCTGCTCGACGAACGGCTCGGGAAGATCCACTTCTGGACGCTGTTCGTCGGCTTCCACACGACGTTCCTGGTCCAGCACTGGCTGGGCGCGGAGGGCATGCCGCGCCGGTACGCGGACTATCTGTCGGCGGACGGCTTCACGGCGCTCAACACCGTCTCGTCGATCGGCGCGTTCCTGCTCGGCCTGTCCACGCTGCCGTTCCTCTACAACGTGTGGCGGACGACGAAGTACGGGGTGAAGGTCGAGGTCGACGACCCCTGGGGGTTCGGCAGGTCCCTGGAGTGGGCGACGGCCTGCCCGCCGCCGCGCCACAACTTCGTCACGCTGCCGAGGATCCGCTCGGAGTCCCCCGCGTTCGACCTGCACCACCCGGAGTTCGCGGCCTTCGAGGACCGGCCGCTGGAGCCCGGGAGGAAAAGCTAGCCAGGGCTCAGTCCTGGGCCGGTCCGACCTGCACGGAAAGGTCGTTGGCCCCCGTGTAGTAGGCCTCCGCGGTCAGTTCGCCGCGGCCCGCGACGGTCACCCGCACGGGCGGGTACGTGAAGATCGGCTTCTTGTCCGCGATGTCGTCGAGCAGCCGGGCGAGCCGTACCCGGGGGCCGTCGTCCCCCGAGGGCCGCAGCCACAGGTCCCAACGGCCCTCGCGCAGCTCGTCGTAGCCGATGCGGAGCGTGAACTGGGCTCCCTCCCAACCAAGTTCGCCGCGCAGTACGGGGCCGCGCTCCGCACGGGAGCGGATCTCCGCGTACGCCTTCGGCGTGAACTCGGCGCCGTAGATCCGCCCGTGCACGGTCAACTCGCCGTCGGCGATCAGCAGTTCCCCGGCCTCCGCGTGCGGCGCCCGGAGCCAGCTGCGCACGGAGAGGTTGCCGTGCTTGGTGGCGTACGGGATGCGTACGGCGACGTAGCCCCGCGAGCCGCTCGGTGCCCGGTCCACCAGGGAGCGCAGATCGTTGACGCCCGGCATGAGGCGCACCGGCTCGTCCCCCGCGACCTGCGCGTACGCGTCCCAGCGGCCCTCCGCGAGGGAGACGCTTATCGGCAGCGACGCACGAAGCCGCCCCTCGCCCGTCGGCGTGAGCGGCAGCCGCACCGTGTGCCCCGCGGCCCGGTCGACGAGCACCAGGTGGGCCGGGTCGGGCGACCCGTGGTCGGTGACGTCGAAGGTGAGCCCGCCGGCGGAGTCGGCGATGCAGTCGGCTCGGGGCGGCATGCGGACGCTCCTGTCGCTGTCTTCGGGGCACGGCGGGGGCGGGGCCGTGGGGGCTGTCATGCGGGGTGTCCCTTCCGCTGCGGTCTGAGGGCGTCGCGCACCGCGTAGGCGCCGCCGAGGAGCGAGCCGCGGGCCCGGTGCAGCAGGCCGAGAGACCCGCCGCGGCTGGTGAGCGAGCCGAACAGGTCCTCGTAGCGCTCGGCGATCCGTGCCGGGTCGAAGCGCTCGGAACCCTTGAGGGCGCGGGCGCTCATCTCCTGGCGCAGGGTGTCGTTGTTGATGAGTTCGAGCAGGCCGCCGGAGATGGCCTCGACGCTGCCGGTCTTGACGAGCCGGCCGTCCACGCCGTTCTCGATGATCTCGCCGGGGCCGTGCGGGCAGTCGGTGGAGACCACCGGAAGGCCGCAGCGCATCGCCTCGACGATCGTCATGCCGAAGGACTCGTAGGTCGAGGTCACGGCGGCGAGGGAACCTTTCGCCCACTCCGGCTCGATGGGGTGGGCGGGCCCCATGAGATAGACGTGGTTGTAGAGGCCGAGCTCGTCGATGAGCGTGCGCAGCTTGTCCTTCTGCTTGCCGCCGCCGTAGATGCGCAGCCGCCAGTCGGGCCGCTCGGCGCGCACCTGGTCGAAGGCGCGGACCAGCAGGTCGTAGCGCTTCACGGGCGCGAGCCTGCCGGCCGCGACGACCCACTTCCCGCTGCCGTCGGCGGGCGCGATGCCGGGCTGCGGGACCGGGTTGGGCATCGCCTCTATGCGCACACCGGGGAGCCGCAACTGCTCGCGGTAGGCGTACGCGTCGGCCTCCGTGGTCGTGGTGAGCGCGTCGAGGCGCGGGTAGATGCCGCGCAGTTCGCGGCGGAGCTCGGTGGAGTGCGTGCCGAGAGTGAGGTGCTCCTGACCGACGCGCAGCACTCCGCGCCGGGTGTCCCGGGCGAGGTGCACGTTCAGGCCCGGCCTGGTGCCGACGACGACGTCGGCATCCAGCGAGCCGAGGTGGTCGGCGATCCGCCGGTCGGTGAGCGCGCTGTACTGCTCGTACCGCCCCTCGCTGCGCGGGAAGACCGAGGCGGACCGCCGGAACTCCGGGTCGTCGCCCTCGTACCCCGGGGTGCCCTTGCGCAGGTCGACCAGGTGACGCACCCGCACGCGCGCGTCCGGCGCGAACACCGGCTCGTCCCGGTGCCGGAAGACGGACACGACCTCCACGTCGTGGTGGTCGGCAAGCGCGCTGGCAAGGTTGTACGTGGTGCGGATCGTCCCTCCGATCCCGTACGCATTGTGAATCAGGAAAGAAATCTGCATGCGCCCTCGTATCTGTCTGAACAGTCCGTCTTCTCCGCCTACCGGGTAGTTAGACGGAGATGACCTGGCGAGGGTTGTTCCTCATCGCCATCTTGTTCCTGAACAGATGCCGGATTGGTAGGTGTTTTCGGGAACCTTCTTGCCAAATCACCCATCAGGGGGTACGTCAGGGCTGGTAGGAGAGCTGCGGAACGTCAAAACAGGTGTGCGTCATGCCGCCGCCCTGGGTGACCCAGCCTTTCGCGTCGGTCCATCTCGCGACCGACAGGCACGTCTTTCGAGTTCTCGGCGGTTTCGTGTGCTTCGCGAACGTCACGGGAAGCAGCAGCCCATCGGCCGAGTACCGTACGCGGCGCTCCATGAAACGGTCGACGCACGCGCGCGTGACGGTGCGGCAGGAACGCGCGGCGTCCGTGAACCACATGGCGGCGGCCCAGCCCTCCAGCTGCCACTGGGAGTGCGTCCTCAGCCCCTTCGTCGCCTCCCGGAAGGCGCGCACCGCGGGATGCCCGGTGTCCTCGTAGTTGCGGCTCGCGCCGGTCGCCCACAGGGAGGCGCGGCAGTGCGGCGCGTCCTTGTAGGCGGTCCGGACGGTCGAGGTCCAGTTCTGTACGTTCGTGACCTTCGCGGTGACGCGGGCGCCTGCCCGGTCCATGGCCTCGCAGAGCCGTGCGTTGCCGTGCGCGTCGATGGCGTCGAAGACGAGATCGGCCTTCTCGTCCTTCAGATCGGCGGCCGCGGCCCGGAAATTGGGCAGCGCGAAGTCGAGCTGCTCGGTGACGACGCGGTAGCCCTCGGCCCTGAGCCCGCGCGTCACCAGCCGGGCGTACGCGGCCGAGGCGGCCTGGTTGTAGGAGACGACGGCGGCGGTGCGGGCGCCGTGCTCGCGCTTGAAGTAGCGGTAGACCTCGGTGCCGCCGTACAGCTTTCCGTCCCAGCCCGGCGTCCCCTCGCGCGGCGCGAGGCTGCCGTAGATCCCGTACAGGTGCGGATAGGTGTCGTAGGCGGCGCCGATCGGCTGGCCGCCGATGTCGGGCACGCGCGCGTGGGAGACGCGTTCCGCGCCCGCGTAGTCCAGCGCCGTGGTGGCCACGAGGGCGACGACCTTCTGCTCGTCGACGAGTTTGTGCACGCAGGAGGTGTTGCCGACGCCGCTGCCGCCGTCGTCGCACAGGTGCGCCTCGACGCGGCGCCCCTGGATGCCGCCCTGCCGGTTCAGCTTCCGGAAGTACGCCTGCGCGCCGTCGCGGGTGTCGGTGAAGGTGGCGCCGCCGACGGGGCTGGTGGCGCTGGTGATGATGCCGACGCGCAGCGGCGCGGTGGTCCGGGGCGCGGGCCCTGAGCGGTCCTCGAAGTCGCTCTCCGGCAGCCGGGAGCCGCAGGCCGCGACGGCCAGCAGGGCCAGGCCCGCCGCGAGGACGCCCAGCGCCTCAGCAGCCCGGCCCGGGCGACGCATTCCCGCTCAACTGCACCAGCGCGCACAGGGTGTTGACGGACACCTTCCAGGTGCCGCGCTGCTCGACGGACGTCCCCTTGGCGTCGGGCAGCACCGTCGCGCCCTTGAGGGCGAGGCCGTACGTCACATCGGCCGCGGTCGCCGAGGTGAAGGCGACCTTGGTGACGGTGGCCTCCACCTGGCCGCCGCGCTTGTCGCCGCTGAAGCCCTTCAGGACCGGGCGCATCCTGGCGCCGTCCTCCAGGACGGCCTCCTTGTCCTTCATCGACACCTTCGGGTCGAAGAACTTCTTCCAGTTGGTCCTGATCTCCTTCTCGGCGGCGGCCCGGTCGGCGGGCCCGCTGCCGCCGGGCCGCGCCGACGAGGGCTCCTCGCTCGTGGGTTCCTTGTTCGTGGGCTGCTTCGAGGCCGGCGTCGGCGGGGCGCTGTCGTCGCCGCCGCTGTCGTCGCCGCAGGCCGCCAGGGCGGGGCCGAGAACCAGGGCCAGGGCGAGGACGAGTGCCGCGCCCCGTCCGCGAGCCGCGCGAGATGTGCTCCCGAGAACCATCAGGCCACCACCGGGTGTCGGTCCGGGGACGGGGCCGGCGGGCTCGACGAGATCGAGGATGATGCGCCAACTGTCCCCGGAGCTTTCCGAGTTGGACTCCAGAAGGCATAGTGCAAGCGATCGGCGGACAAGGCCAGACACACGCGCGCACCAGTGGGGGCCGGCGATGCGGACTGCCCGACTACGAACTGTGCACCCGGCCCTGTGGGCGGGGCTCGCGGCGCTCGCCGTCGGCGCGGTGCTCTGCGTGATCGGCTGGTACGGCATGTCGGGCGAACGCTTCGCCGAGCGTCAGCTCCCCTATCTGGCCTCCTGCACGGTGCCGGGCGCGGCCCTGATCGTCGCGGGCGCGGTGCTCCTGACGCACGGCAAGGACATGCTCGCCGCTTCGCGCGTGGAGCGCCTCTACGAGCTGCTGGTCACGGCCGAGCCCGCGCCCGGGGAGACGGCTCCGGCGCCCCCGCTCGCCTCCAGCGGCCGACTGCTCATGGTGCCCGGCGGCACGCTGTGGCACCGCGCCGACTGCCCGCTCGTGGAGGGCAAGCCGCGGGCGGTGCCCGCGGACGCGGGCACGATCACGGAGGCGGGCCTGGGCCCGTGCCCCATCTGCGAACCACCCACCGGGAGTTGAGGAGCCGAGGTCGTGTCGTCCCTCAGTTACGACCTCACGCTCGCCGGACTCTCGGTGGGAGCGGCGGCGGCCCTCACCGGGATCGGCCTGATCGTCACCCACCGGGCGACGGGCGTCCTCAACTTCGCGCACGGCGCGGTCGCCATGCTCTGCGCCTATCTGCTGCGGCAGTTGGTGGTGGCGTGGAAGGTGCCGCTGTGGGTGGCCGCGGCTCTGGTGCTCCTGGTGGTGGCGCCGGGGGTCGGACTCGCCCTGGAACGCTGGGTGTTCAGGCCGCTGGCCCTCACAGGGAACGATCCGGCGCGCACCCTCGTGGCGTCCATCGGCGTGTTCGTCCTCCTGGTCGGCGCGGCGGCGCTGCTGTGGGGCACGGGTGCGCAGGAGGACGCGCCGACGCTGCTCCCCGGGGAGCCGTGGGGGCAGCTCGCGGCGGCCTGCGCGATCGGGGTCGCGGTGTGGGCGGTGACGCGCTGGACGCGGTTCGGCGGTGAGCTGCGGGCGGTCGTCGACAACCGTCCACTGGCCGTGCTCGGCGGGATCGACGCGGACCGCGTCGCGGCGGCGGGCTGGGCCTTCGGCACGTTCACGGCGGGTCTGACGGGGGTGCTGCTCGCCCCCTCCGTGCGCCTCGACCCGTACGGCCTGCCGTTGCTGGTGATGGAGGTCGTGGCGGTGGCGGTCGCGGCGGGCATGCGGCGGCTCGGGGTGGCGGTGGGGGCGGCGCTCGCGATCGGGGTCGCGCAGAGCCAGTTGACGCGGCTGCATCCGGGCGGCTGGGCCGAGCCGCTCGTCCAGGCGGTGGGGGCGAACCTGTTCGTGGTGGCGCTGCTGGTCGCGGCGCTCGCGCTGCCGGGCGTCGGCGGGAGGGGTGCGCTGCCGACGACGGTGACCCGCAGGACACGGGCCGCCCCGCGGGGTGCCTGGCTGGTGGCGGGGGTGCTGTTCCTGCTGCCGCTCGGGTTCGCGGGCTCGGACCTGCGGACGTCGATCCAGGTCCCGGCGCTGGCGCTGATCCTCCTCTCCTTGGTGGTGGTGACGGGAAGGGCGGGCCAACTCGCGCTGGGGCAAGGGGCATTCGCTGGCCTTGGAGCACTGTTCGCCGCGCTTCTGACGACGGGCCACTTCCCGGGCCTCCCCCAACTCCCCGGCCTGCTCGCCCTCTTGGCGGCCGTGGTGATGGTGGCACCACTCGGCCTGCTGACCGCCGCCCCCGCCATCGGGCGGCACGGTCTCGCCCTGGCGCTCGCGACGTTCGCGGTGGGGGTCGGGGTGAGCCGATTCGTGTTCGCGCAGCCGTACGCGACGTCGGGCCCCACTCCGTCGCGCCCCGCGGGCTTCGGCGACGACAGGGCGTTCTACGTCCTCGAACTCGCGCTGCTGCTCGGGGCATTGGCGGTCGTGGCGGCCCTGCGCCGGGGACGCGTGGGCCGGGCGCTCGCGGCGGTCCGGGACCACGAGGCGGGGGCCTCGGCGGCGGGGGTCGGGGTGCCGGGCCTCAAGGTCGCGGTGTTCGTGGTGGGGGCGGGACTCGCGGCACTGGGAGGCGGGCTCCTCACCCTCGGCCTGCGCTCCTTCGACCCGTCGGCGTACGACCCCGTGCGGGGCCTGCTGTGGTTCGCGGCGGTGGTGGTCCTGGGCGCGGACTCCCCGTTCGGCGCGCTCATCGGGGCGGGCCTCCTGGTGGGCCTGGACGCGGGGGCCCGGGGCGGGGTGGCCGCGCTGGTGATCGGCGTACTGGCGGTGCTGGTGGGCCGGATCTTCCAAGCCCCTGCGGCGATTGAGCCGGCCGTTAAAGCCCCGCCGGCGATTGAGGCGCGGGGTCCGGGGCAGAGCCCCGAGACGTGGGACCGGCCGACCGCAACAGAACACCAACCGAAACCCACCGCCCTCACCGCCACCGGCCTCACCGTCACCTACAACACCCACCCCGTCCTCCAGGACACCACCATCCGCCTCCGGAGTGGCACGGTCACCGCCATCGTGGGGCCCAACGGCGCAGGAAAAAGCACCCTGTTCCACTGTCTCGCCGGAACGATCCGGCCCGCCGCCGGCCGAATCCGGCTCGGCCCACGGGACATCACCCGCCTCCCCGCCCACACCCGCACCGGTCTCGGCATCGCCCGCACCTTCCAACAGCTGGTCGTCTTCCCCTCGTTGACCGTGGCCGAGAACATCCGGGTCGGCGCCGAGCAGGGCCGCGTACGGGACCCGGCGGCCGTGGAGCGGATGACGCGGCTGTTCGGCCTGCGGGGCGGGCAGGAGACGGACGGGCTGCCCACCGGAACGTTGCGCCGGGTCGAACTGGCCCGCGCGCTGGCCGGCGACCCGCACGTACTCCTGCTCGACGAACCGACCGCCGGGCTCGACCCCGCCGAGGTCGCCGCCCTCGCCCGCCTGCTGGGGGCGCTCGCCGCCGACGGCGTCGCCGTGCTCGTCGTCGAGCACGACCTGGACCTCGTCGCCGAACTCGCGGACACCGTGCACGTGATGGCGGCTGGCCGCATCGTGAGCTCGGGCGCCCCGGACTCCGTCCTCGAACGCGCCCCGGAGCCCTCATGACGTCCACCTCGGGCGGCGGCATCCAGCTGCGCGACGCCCGCGTCCGCTACGGCCCCCTGGAAGCGCTGCACGGCGTCACCCTGGCCGCCCCCGCCCGCGCGCTCACCGTGCTGCTCGGGCCGAACGGCTCCGGCCGCAGCACCGCCCTGCGCGCCCTCGCCGGCACCGTGCGGCTCGCCGCCGGGTCCGTGATCTGGGACGGGGCCGACGTCACCCGGCACACCGCCCATGCCCGCGCGGCCGCGGGTCTGCGTTTCGTACCCGACCGGCAGGCCGTCTTCGCCGGGCTCACGGTCGCCGAGAACCTCCGCCTTGCCGCGCACGAACGGGACTTCGGCGCCGCCCTCGACGCCTACCCCGAGCTGCGCCCCCACCTCGCCCGCCGCGCCGGCACCCTCTCCGGCGGCGAGCAGCGGATGCTCGCCGTCTCGCGGGCCCTGGTCTCCCGCGCCCGCGTCGTCCTCGTCGACGAGCCCACCCAGGGCATGGCCCCGCCGGTCGCCGCCCGCACCTACGCCCTCCTGCGCGCGCTCGACGCCTGCGTGGTCCTCGCCGAACAGCGCCTGCCGCCCGGCCTGCGCGGGACGCCCGTATTCGTGTACGAACTCGGTCGCGGCGCGGTCGTCTTCCGGGGCGAGGCCACCGAGGACCCGCCGCACCGGCCGTCCCCGGTCAGCCCGACGAGCCCGTCGCCCCGTCGGCTCCCCCGGCTCGGGGATGACCAGCGTCGTCCCCTCGTCGAGCCGGTCCGGGTGCGGGCCGATCACGTCGCGGTTGGCCTTGTAGAGCGCCTGTGCGCCGCCCTGCACCTCGAAGCGCCGCGCGATGGATGCCAGCGTGTCGCCGCGCTGCACCACGTGGACGCGGCCCTTGAGCCCGTACCGCTTGGAGCAGACCGGCCACGCCTCCCAGCCCTGGGTGCGCAGCACCTCCTCCGCGACCTTGATCTGTTCGGCGCGGGTCGCGAGGTCGGCGCGCGGCGCGTACTGGAGGCCGCCGTGCTCCTCCCAGGTGGACTGCCGGAACTGGAGCCCCCCGTAGAAGGAGTTGCCGGTGTTCTCGTCCCAGTCGCCGCCACTCTCGCACTCCGCGAGGCAGGACCACGGCCACTCGGTCTTGGCGCAGTCGTGCGGTTCGGCGGCGTCCGCCCTCGCGGCGAGGGCCGGCAGCGCGGTCAGGGCGAGCAGCACGCCCAGCAGGGCCGCCGTCCACCGCCGCGGGCCGTGCGCCTTCGGAAACGTAGCGCTCAGGTGCATAGCGCGGACGCTAGGCAGCCGGCGCGCGGCCGCCCGTCGTGCCGCGCCGCGCCCGCCGTGCGGCCCCACCCGGTCGGCGGACCGGGCGGGGCCGCGTGGCGCACGTGCGGTCAGCGCAGCAGCAGCCGCTGTCCCGGCATGATCAGGTCCGGGTCGCCGCCGATCACCGCCCGGTTCGCGGCGTACAGGCGCTGCCAGGTGGTGCCGTGGGCGGCGGCGATGCGGCCGAGGGTGTCGCCGCCGCGGACGACGTAGCCGCCGCGCCGGGTGGCGCCGCGGTCGGTGTGGCCTGAAGTGCGCGGCTTCTGCGCGAGCTTGGGAGCCGGCTTCTGCGCGGCCTTGGGCGCCGCCTTCGGGGCCGCCTGGGGGGCCGACTGCACGCCCGGCGCGCTGCCGTACGCCCCGGCCCGTGCCGCACACGTGGGCCAGGCGCCCCAGCCCTGCGCGCGCTGCACCTTGGTGGCGACGGCGATCTGCTGCCCCTTGCTGGCCCGGTCGGCGGTCGCCGCGTAGGCCCCGCCGCCGTACGCGCGCCAGGTGCCCGCCGAGAACTGGAGGCCGCCGTAGTAGCCGTTCCCGGTGTTGGTGTGCCAGTTGCCGCCGCTCTCGCAGCGGGCGATGCGGTCCCAGACGCCGCCGTCCGCCGCTGGGGCGGGGCCGGCGAGGGCGAGGAGACCGAGTGGGGCGGCGAGGGCCACCCCGGCGAAGACCGCTGTCGTGCGAGCCGTTGTCGTGCGTGCCGTACGAATCGGCGCGGACATGAGAATCCCTCTCGTGGACTGCTCGTTGCGGACGGCGGTGGAATCTAGGCAGCCCACGACGGCCGCGGCAACCAACGGTCCGTCCCGCCAGGCCAGTTCGCCGTTACCCGGAGTATCGGCGATTTCAGGCCAACCGATAGATACAAGGATTTCAGTATTTGTCGACCTGTCGCCCCGATGATCTGTGACCCACTTCACCGACCCAACTTCCTTGGAAAACCAACAAGTTGGCGGGGAGTGACGGATTCCGGGCGGTCGTTCACGGTGTGCGCCGGATGAGGTGATTCCGTTCCGATCCGGGCGTGACCGAGGACACAGATCATCCGTTGTCCCTTCATAAGCACTCGCCTGACCGTGGCCGATCACCCCGATCGGTCCAACAGATCCCTGAGGAGTCCCCGTGCCTCGCTTGCTCGACGTCAGCAACGACGTACGCGCCGAGATCGGCGACGAAGAAGCCGACCGCCTGATGGCCGGCGACAACGCCCCCGGCAGCTACGACTGCACCTCCTGCCGCACGCCGGGCGACTCGCAGCAGCAGCCGACCAGCACCGTCCTGTTCGTCGGCGACGAGACCGCCGTGCTCGCCTTCGCCCACGCCTCCTGCCTGCCCTCGCAGGTCGTCCAGGTCGCGGAGGACCAGTTGCAGGGCGCCGTGCAGTCCATCGGCGGCCAGGACGCCGCGGCCGCGCAGCCGGACGAAGGCGCCCCCGCCGCGCCCTCGCAGGCCGTGCTCGGCGTCACCAGCGGCCTCGTCCTGATCGGCGACACGACGCACCCCGCGCTCGTCGTCGAGCCGACGGGCCCCATCGCCCGCCCCGGCACGACCACGGACGGGGACGACTTCCTGCCGCTCCTGATCGAGCAGGGCTTCATGCCGGCCACCACGCTCGACGGGGTCCCCTCGGTCCTCGGCGGCTGGTCCGTGCTGCTCGCCATGGGCCAGCTGCACGCGATCCTCCAGCCCGGCACCGGAGGCTCCCCCGCCCAGGTCGCCTGGTGGCAGGCGCACCAGCCGCTCCAGGTGACGGAGGGCTGGCGGACCGCGGCGAACAAGACGCAGACGGTGCTCGTCTTCGCCGCCTCCGCCGGTTCGATCGGCCACCAGCCGCGCGAGGACCTGCTCCGTCAGGCCCTCGACAAGGCCGCGGCGAACGGCCGCCTGGTGGCCGCCGCGATGCCGCTCGCCGGCACCTGAGCCGGCCCGGCCGCACCCCACGGGCCCCCACGAATGCGCCGGTCACACCGCTGACAGCCCGCAACAGCGCAGGCCAAGGGCGCATCCGTCGGGGGCCCGGTTCGTTGGCACATACGTGCACCCATACGACCCGACCTCATCCCCCGCGCCCGGTTCCGCCCCTTCGTCCCGACGGCACCAGCCGTATCAGAACCCCATCCCGTCGATGCGCCCCGCAGAGGACCAGCCGGGCGGCCGTGCCGCGGGCGGTTACGCCGGGAGCGGTCCATCGGTGACCCCGATCTACGACGCCCTGTACGCGGAGTGGCGCCGCTCCTTCCGGACGCTGCCCGGCGACCGCAGCGGCGAGGAGGACCTCGGGTTCAGGGGCTTCGACCCGCTCCACGGTCCGCGCCCGCACCATCCGCCGCGCTGGCAGCCGTACCCCCCGCAGCACGCCACGGGACGGCACTTCCCCGCGGCCCTGCCGCCGGGGCCGCGCCGGGAGCACTGACCTCCCCCGCCCCGCACAGAAAAACGCCGCCGAGTGGATCTCTCCACCGGCGGCGTTCGCCCGAGCTCCTGCCGGAGCAGGACTACTTCTTCTTGCCGCGCTTCTCCCGCACACGCACGGAGATGTGGATCGGCGTGCCCTCGAAGCCGAACTCCTCGCGCAGGCGGCGCTCGATGAAGCGCCGGTAGCCGTGCTCGATGAAGCCGGAGGCGAAGAGCACGAACCGCGGCGGCTTGGAGGCGGCCTGCGTGCCGAACAGGATGCGGGGCTGCTTGCCGCCGCGCACCGGGTGCGGGTGGGAGGCGACGAGCTCGCCGAGGAAGGCGTTGAGCCGGCCCGTCGGGATGCGCGTCTCCCAGCCCTCCAGGGCCGTCTCGATCGCGGGGACGAGCTTCTCCATGTGGCGGCCCGTGCGCGCCGAGACGTTCACCCGGGGCGCCCAGGCGACCTGGCCGAGCTCGGTCTCGATCTCGCGCTCCAGGTAGTAGCGGCGCTCCTCGTCGAGGGTGTCCCACTTGTTGAACGCGAGGACGATCGCGCGGCCCGCCTCGACCGCCATCGTCACGATCCGCTGGTCCTGGATGGAGATCGACTCGGAGGCGTCGATCAGGATGACCGCGACCTCCGCCTTCTCCACGGCCGCGGCGGTGCGCAGCGAGGCGTAGTAGTCGGCGCCCTGCTGGAGGTGGACGCGCTTGCGGATGCCCGCCGTGTCGACGAACTTCCAGGTGACGCCGCCGAGCTCGATCAGCTCGTCGACCGGGTCGCGGGTGGTGCCCGCCAGCTCGTTGACGACGACGCGGTCCTCGTCGGCCACCTTGTTCAGGAGCGAGGACTTGCCGACGTTCGGGCGGCCGATCAGGGCGATCCGGCGCGGACCGCCGAGTCCCGCGCCGCCGAAGCTCTGCTGCGGGGCCTCGGGCAGGGCCTCCAGGACGGCGTCCAGCATGTCGCCGGTGCCGCGGCCGTGCAGCGAGGAGACCGGGTGCGGCTCGCCGATGCCGAGGGACCACAGGTACGAGGCGTCGGCCTCGCCGCTCGGGCCGTCGACCTTGTTGGCGCAGAGCACGACGGGCTTGTTGGCCTTGCGCAGCAGGCGCACGACGGCCTCGTCGGTGTCGGTGACACCGACCTTGGCGTCGACGACGAAGACGACGGCGTCGGAGGCCTCGATCGCGTACTCGGCCTGCGCGGCCACGGAGGCGTCGATGCCGAGCACGTCCTGCTCCCAGCCGCCGGTGTCGACGACCTTGAAGCGGCGGCCGGCCCATTCGGCCTCGTAGGTGACGCGGTCGCGGGTGACGCCGGGCTTGTCCTCGACGACGGCCTCGCGGCGGCCGATGATGCGGTTCACCAGGGTCGACTTGCCGACATTCGGTCGGCCGACGACGGCGAGGACGGGCAGCGGCCCGTGGCCCGCGGCGTCGAGCGCGCCCTCGACGTCCTCGAGGTCGAAGCCCTCCTCCGCGGCGAGCTCCATGAACTCCGCGTACTCAGCGTCGCCCAGCTCCCCGTGCTCGTGTTCCGGGGAGCCCTCGGGCTGGATCTGGTCGTTCATGAAGTCCGTACCTCGTCGTTCATTCGTGGTGATCGGTGCGCCCGCCTCGTGTCAGGAAAGCCGCACTACTGAAAGTCTCGCTCAGCGCCCGGTCAGGCGCCTGGCGTTGTCCAGGTGGGCGGTGAGCCGCTCCTGGATGCGCACGGTCGCCTCGTCGAGCGCCTTGCGCGTACGCCGCCCGCTGCCGTCGCCCGCTTCGAAGGGGTCGCCGAAGACGACGTCGACCCGGCTCCTGAGCGGGGGCAGCTTCTTTATCAACCGTCCCGGGCGCTCCGTGCTTCCCAGCACCGCGACCGGGACGATCGGCGCCCCGCTGCGCACCGCGAAGTACGAGAGTCCGGCCCGCAGCGACGCGAAGTCGCCCTCGCCGCGCGTGCCCTCAGGGAAGATCCCGAGGACGCCGCCGTCGGCCAGGACGCCGAGCGCCCGCGTGATGGCCGTACGGTCCGCGCTGGTGCGGTCGACCTTCACCTGCCCGATCCCGTCGAGGAAGGGCCCGAGCGGTCCGACGAACGCCTCCTGCTTGATCAGGAAGTGCGTCGGGCGCGGAGCGACGCCCATGACCATGGGGCCGTCGATGTTGTGGGAGTGGTTCACGGCGAGGATCACCGGGCCGGTCGCGGGGACCCGCCAGGATCCCAGGACCCGCGGCTTCCACAGCCCGTACATGAGGCCGACGCCGATGCGCCGACCGACCTCGGCGCCCCGCTCGGAAGGCGCTTGGGTCACTTCGAGTCCCGCTTCTCCTCGACGAGGGTGACGACGCACTCGATGACCTGCTGGAGCGTGAGGTCGCTGGTGTCGACCTCGACGGCGTCGTCGGCCTTGGCCAGCGGCGACGTCTTGCGGCTGGAGTCGGCCTTGTCGCGGGCGACCAGGGCCTCCTGCGTGGCCTTCACGTCGGAGCCCTTGAGCTCGCCGGAGCGGCGGGCGGCGCGGGCCTCGGGCGAGGCGGTGAGGAAGATCTTCAGGTCGGCGTCGGGCAGCACGGTCGTACCGATGTCGCGGCCCTCGACGACGATGCCCTTCTCGGCGCCGAGCGCGATGGTGCGCTGGAGCTCGGTGATCCGGGCGCGCACCTCGGGGACGGCGCTGACGGCGCTGACCTTGGAGGTGACCTCGCCGGTGCGGATCGGGGCGGACACGTCCGTGCCGTCCACCGTGATGGTGGGGGCGGCCGGGTCGGTGCCGGAGACGATGTCGGCCTTGCCGGCGACGGCGGCGATCGCGGACGGGTCGTCCAGGTCGATGCCGTTGTTCACCATCCACCAGGTGATCGCCCGGTACTGGGCGCCGGTGTCCAGGTAGCTCAGGCCGAGCTGGCCGGCGACGGCCTTGGAGGTGCTCGACTTGCCCGTGCCGGAGGGTCCGTCGATGGCGACGATCACTGCTGCGGCGGCGGTCGCGGCGGTTTCCATAGGTGACGGACACCTTTCTCAGTGCACGGGGGCATGGGTACGGGGCGCGGAAGCGCCCCGTACAAGGTTACTGGCTCCGGAAGACCCCTTCTTACGTGCCTCCACCGGCCTCGTTACTGGCGCATCGCCCAGCCGCGCTCGCGCAGCGCGGCGGCCAGCTTCGGCGCCTGCGCCGGCTGCACCATGAGCTGGACGAATCCGGCCTGCTGCCCGGTCGCGTGCTCGATCCGCACGTCCTCGATGTTCACGCCGGCCGCGCCCGCGTCGGCGAAGATCCGCGCCAGCTCGCCCGGCTGGTCGGAGATGAGGACGGCCACGATCTCGTACGCCGCCGGGGCCGCGCCGTGCTTGCCGGGGACCCGGGACTGGCCCGCGTTGCCCCGCCGCAGCATCGTCTCGACGCCGTCCACGCCCTCGCGGCGCTTGGCGTCGTCGGAGGACTGGAGGGAGCGCAGGGACTGCACCGTCTCCTCCAGGTCGCCCGCGACGGCGGAGAGCAGGTCGGCGACCGGGCCCGGGTTCGCGGAGAGGATGTCGATCCACATCCGCGGGTCCGAGGCCGCGATCCGCGTCACGTCCCGGATGCCCTGCCCGCACAGCCGTACGGCGGCCTCCTCGGCGTGCTCCAGGCGGGCCGCGACCATGCTGGAGACCAGGTGCGGCATGTGCGAGACGAGCGCGACGGCCCGGTCGTGGGCGTCGGAGTCCATCACGACCGGGACGGCCCGGCACAGGGCGACCAGTTCCAGGGCGAGGTTCAGGACCTCGGTGTCCGTGTCCCGGGTCGGGGTCAGCACCCAGGGCCGCCCCTCGAAGAGGTCGGCGCTGGCGGCGAGCGGACCGCTGCGCTCACGGCCCGACATCGGGTGCGTGCCGATGTACGGGGTGAGGTCGAGGCCCAGCTCCTCCAGCTCGCGGCGCGGGCCGCCCTTGACGCTGGCGACGTCGATGTAGGCCCGGGCGAGGCCCCGGCGCATCGCGTCGGCGAGCTGCGCGGCGACGTGCGCGGGCGGCACCGCCACGATGCACAGGTCGACGGGTCCCTCGGGCACCTCGTCGGTCCCGGCGCCGAGCGCGGCGGCGGTGCGGGCCTGCCCGGGGTCGTGGTCGGCGAGGTGCACGGTGACGCCGCGCGAGGCCAGGGCCAGGGCGGCGGAGGTGCCGATCAGGCCGGTGCCGATGACGAGGGCGGTTCTCACTGGGCGATGTCCTTGCGGAGGGTGGCCGCGGCGCCGAGGTAGACGTGCGCGACCTCGGCCTTGGTCCGCTCGGTCTCGATGTGGGCGAGGATCCGGACGACGCGCGGCAGGGCGCCGGCGATGTCGAGTTCCTGCGCGCAGATCAGGGGCACGTCGACGATGCCGAGCTTACGCGCGGCGGCCGCCGGGAAGTCGGAGTGCAGATCGGGGGTGGCCGTGAACCAGATGGAGATCAGGTCGTCGGCGGTCAGCTCGTTGCGCTCAAGGACGGCCGTGAGCAGCTCGCTCACCTGATCGTCCATGTGCCCGGCCTCGTCCCGTTCGAGTTGGACGGCGCCCCGGACCGCTCGTACCGCCACGTCACTGCCCCTTTTCCACGTACACGCAATTGGATAGGAGACCAGCGTAATCAAGGCGGCGGACGCGGGTGCGCGGCGCCCGACTGCCGAGACGGCCCGACCGGCCCCTGTCGCCACCCGGCCGGAGCTGCTTGCATGGAGGCGGTACCGCTGCCGCCTCGGGGGGAGGCCCGGTCATGAAGCGCTCGGGCCCGCTGTTCACCTTGCTCGCCGGACTGGCCCTCGGCCTGTTCATGCTGTCGCTCAACGCGACGACGGGCGAGGGCACGTCGTCGTACGGGAAGGCTCCCGCGGCGAAGGTCACGCCGTCCGCCTCCGCGTCGCCCTCGAAGGCGCGCCCGTCGCCGTCGAAATCCGCGAAGCCTCCGGAGGCGAGCCCGACGCGGTCGGCCCGCCCCAAGACCAGCTACGCGGGCCGCACCGACGACGACACGTCCGCGATCTCCATCTCCGTCCGAGGCGACAAGGCGATCGCCTACTTCTGCGACGGCCGCTCCAAGGAGTCGTGGCTGAAGGGGAACGTCGAGGACGACGGCGGGATGAAGCTGTCCGGCAAGCACGGCGCGAAGCTGGAGGGCCGGCTCACCGGCGACCGGGTCCGCGGCACCACGACCATCGACCAGCACCCCTACGGCTTCACGGCGAAGAAGGCCGTCAAGCCGTCCGGCCTGTACCGGGCGACCACCGAGGTGCGCGGCGCGAAGATCGACGGCGGCTGGATCGTGCTGCCCGACGGCCGCCAGGTGGGCATCGTGCGCCGCGACGACAAGCCGTCCGCCGCGCCGCGCATCGATCCGGACACGGGTGGCGTCACGGTCGACGGCGACCGTCTGACGGCCCGCCCGGTCGTCCCCTGAACGGCACGCAGAGCCGTTCCGAGCCAGAGGGTTCAGAGAGGGGTCCCATGACCGTCGACCCGAACGCCGCCACCCAGGATTTCCCGAGCCCCGACCACCGTCGCCCGTCGGTGGCCCGCTATCTGGTCCCCACGCTCGTCGCGGCGGTGGTGGCCGTGGCGCTCGGCGCGTACGGCAAGGTGCACGACCCGGAGGGCACGGCGTTCAACCTCGCCGGCTTCTCCAGTACGAGCGCGGTGAAGTCCTGGCTGGCGACGGCGGCCTTCGCCTTCGCGCTGGTCCAGATCGTCTCGGCGTTCATGGTGTACGGGAAGCTGCGCGGCCCGTCCTGGGCGCCCGCGCTGCACCGCTGGTCGGGCCGGATCGCGTTCCTGCTCGCGGTGCCCGTGGCGGTGCACTGCCTCTACGCGCTCGGCTACCAGACGTACTCGACCCGGGTCATGTGGCACTCGTTCCTCGGCTGCTTCTTCTTCGGGGCGTTCAGCGCCAAGATGCTGCTGCTGCGCACGGAGCGGTTGCCGGGCTGGCTGCTGCCGGTGGTGGGCGGTCTCGCGTTCGCGGTCCTGACGCTGCTGTGGTTGACGTCGGCACTGTGGTTCTTCCGGACGGTGGGAGTGACGACATGAGGCGCACCGCGTCGCGCAGGAGCGTCCTCGTCGCGGGCGCGGCGGCACTGGCGGCGGGATGCAGCAAGTACGGGGACGAGGGCGGCGGGGGCGACGGGGGCGGGAAGACCTCCGCATCGGAGCCCTCCCCGGCCGCCTCCAAACCGTCCGGCGCCGGATCCGAGAACCCGCCCGCGGCCAAGGAACTGGCCAGGACCTCCGACATCCCGGTCGGCGGCGGCAAGGTCTTCCCCGACGACAAGGTCGTGGTGACCCAGCCGACCAAGGGCGACTTCAAGGCCTTCTCCGCGGTCTGCACGCACCAGGGCTGCACGGTCAAGGACGTATCCGGCGGCACCATCAACTGTCCCTGCCACGGTTCGAAATTCAAGATCGCCGACGCCTCGGTGGCGGGCGGCCCGGCACCCCGCCCCCTGGACGCCCGGCAGATCAAGGTCACCGGAAACTCGATCACGCTGGCCTGACCGCTGCGCCTACCCTCACCCCATGAACGGGGAACACCTGGTGCGCGACCACACCATCTACGCCTGCGTCATGGGCTCGCGCGCGTTCGGCCTGGCCACGGACGCGAGCGATACGGACCGTCGGGGCGTGTACCTCGCCCCGACGCCGCTCTTCTGGCGCTTCGAGAAGCCGCCGACGCACGTCGACGGCCCGGCGGACGAGCAGTTCTCCTGGGAGTTGGAGCGCTTCTGCGAACTGGCGCTGCGCGCCAACCCGAACATCCTGGAGTGCCTGCACTCCCCCCAGGTCGAGCACGTCACGGACACGGGCCGCGAACTCCTGTCTCTGCGCGAGGCGTTCCTCTCCCGCCGGGCGCACGAAACGTTCGCCCGCTACGCGGCGGGCCAACGCAAGAAGCTCGAAGCGGACCTCCGCACCCACGGCGCCCCGCGCTGGAAACACGCGATGCACCTGCTGCGCCTCCTGACCTCCTGCCGCGACCTGCTGCGCACCGGGAAGCTGACGATCGACGTGGGCGAGGACCGCGCACCGCTGCTCGCGGTGAAGCGCGGCGAGGTGCCCTGGCCGGAGGTGGACCGCCGGATGACGCGCCTGGCGACCGAGGCGGAGGCGGCGGCGGCCCGCACTCCGCTCCCCGCGGAACCGGACCGCGCCCGGGTGGAGGCCTTCCTGATCCGCACCCGGCGCGCCTCCGCCGCGCTCAGCCCGTGACCGGCGCGTCCCACTGCGCCCCGAACCGCAACAGCTCCTCCCGGTGCTCGATGCGGTCGGTCCACTCCTTGGGCCACGCGTCGGCACCGAGGTGGGCGCCCGCGAAGGCGCCGGCCAGGGCCGCGATCGAGTCCGAGTCGCCGGAGGTGCAGGCGGCGCGGCGCAGCGCAAGGACCGGTTCGTCGACGAAGAGGAGGAAGCTCAGCAGGGCCGTGGCCAGGGCCTCCTCCGCGATCCAGCCGGCACCCGTGGCGAGGCACGGGTCGGTCTCGGGGGACGGCTCGCGCAGCGCGTCGCGCAGCCGGTCGAGGACGCCGAGGCACTCGTCCCAGCCGCGCGCGATGAACCGCTGCGGCGTCGGTTCCTCGCCGCGCCGCCACAGGTCGCCGAGCCAGGCCTCGTGGTACGTCTCGCGGTTCTCGTACGCGTAGGAGCGGAGTCGGCCGACCAGGCCGGTCGGCTCCGCGCCCGCGGCGAGGAGGCGCACGGCGTGCGCGGTGAGGTCGGCGGCGGCGAGGCCCGTGGGGTGGCCGTGGGTGAGGCCCGCCTGCAACTGGGCACCGCCCGCGCGCTGTTCGTCGCTCAGGCCGGGCACGAGCCCGAGCGGCGTGACGCGCATATTGGCGCCGCAGCCCTTGGAGTGGATCTGGCTGGCCTCCTGCCAGGACCGGCTTTCGGTCTTCAGGAGGGCGCACGCGCGCAGACAGGTGTTGCCGGGCGCGCGGTTGTTGTCGGGCGACTCGTACCAGTCGACGAACTCCTCGCGCAGCGGGCGCTCGAACCGCTCCGGCGCGAGGGGGCCGCTCCTGTGCAGCGCCCGCGCCACGGCGAGCGCCATCTGCGTGTCGTCGGTGATGTACGCGACGGGGTGGCCGGGCAGCTCCAGCTCCCGCCAGGGCCCGTACTTGTCGAGGATGGCGGGTACGTCGCTGAACTCGGTCGGGTAGCCGAGCGCGTCCCCGAGGGCGAGGCCGAGCAGCGACCCGGTGGCGGAACTCTTCGTCATCGGCGGGACCTTTCCGAGGGCTCGTGCGCGGGGCGCAGCAGCGGTGGGTGCAGCGACGTGGCGTCGCCGGCCCGGTACAGCGCCGCGGGCTTGCCGCGCCCGCCGGTGAGCCGGGACGCGCCGGGGATCTGCTCGACGAAGCCGGGCGTCGCGAGCACCTTGCGGCGGAAGTTCGCCGGGTCGAGGTCGGTCCCCCACACCACCTCGTAGACCTGCCGCAGCTCGCCGAGCGTGAACTCGGGCGGACAGAACGCGGTGGCCAGGCAGGTGTACTCCAGCTTCCCTCCGATCCGGATCTGGGCGTCGGCGAGGATCCGGTCGTGATCGAAGGCGAGCGGGCCCTGGGTCCCGTACGGCAGCCAGGCCGCTCGCGCCGCGTCCCCGCCGCCGTGCGCCTGCGGGGCGTCGGGCACGAGCGCGGCGAACGCGACGGACACCACCCGCATCCGGGGGTCGCGCCCCGGTTCGCTGTACGTACGCAGCTGTTCCAGGTGCAGCCCGGCGACGTCGGCGAGCCCGGTCTCCTCGGCGAGCTCGCGGCGCGCCGCCGCCTCCGCGGACTCGTGCGGCTCCAGGAACCCGCCGGGCAGCGCCCAGCGCCCCGCGTAGGGCTCGTGGCCGCGCTCGACGAGCAGGATGTGCAGCTGTCCCGACCGGAGCGTGAACACGGCCAGGTCGACGGTGACGGCGAAGGGCTCGTAGGCGTACTTGTCGTAGTCCGCCACGGTGCCGTTGTCGGACATGCGAGGGCCCCCTCCCTTTATTGGTCCAACAGACCTTAAAAGGAGGGGGCCGCCGCACACAAGACCCGCGAAGGCGCGACCTACAGGTCGACCTCCTGCATCAGCATGCCGACCTCGGTGTTCGACAGCCGCCGCAGCCAGCCCGACTTCTGGTCGCCCAGCGTGATCGGGCCGAAGGCGACCCGCACCAGCTTGTCGACCGGGAAGCCGGCCTCGGCCAGCATCCGCCGCACGATGTGCTTGCGGCCCTCGTGCAGGGTGACCTCGACCAGGTAGTTCTTGCCGGTCTGCTCGACGATGCGGAAGTGGTCCGCGCGCGCGTACCCGTCCTCCAGCTCGATGCCGTCCTTGAGCCGCTTGCCCAGATCGCGCGGGATCGGGCCCACGAGGTGCGCGAGGTAGACCTTCTTCACGCCGTACTTCGGGTGCGTGAGGCGGTGGGCCAGCTCACCGTGGTTGGTGAGCAGGATGACGCCCTCGGTCTCCGTGTCGAGCCGGCCGACGTGGAAGAGGCGCGTCTCACGGTTGTTCGTGTAGTCGCCCAGGCACTGGCGCCCCTCGTTGTCCTCCATGGTGGAGACGACACCGACCGGCTTGTTCAGCGCGAAGAACTGGTACGACTGCGTGGCCACGGTCAGACCGTCGACCTTGATCTCGTCCTTCTCCGTGTCGACACGGAGGCCCTGCTCCATGACGATCTCGCCGTTGACCTCGACACGGGCCTCGTCGACCAGCTCCTCGCAGGCGCGCCGCGAACCGTAACCGGCACGGGCCAGCACCTTCTGGAGCCGCTCGCCCTCCTGCTCGGCGCCGGGGAAGGTCTTGGGGAGCTTGACCTCCGGCTTGCCCGCGTACCGCTCGCGGTTGCGCTCCTCGGTCCGCGTCTCGTACTCACGCGAACGCGAGGGAGCCGTGCGGTTACGGCCGCCCGACTGCTGCTGCCCGCGCTTGGGGCCGCCCTTGGCGCCGCCGCGCGCGGAGGCGCCACGGCCCGCCTTCGGACCGTCCTTCGTGGCGTTCGGGCCTACGTCGTAGAGCCGCTCCTCGGGACGCGGCCGCTTCGGGCGCGCGGGCCTGTCGTCCCGCTTCTCGTCCCGCCTGTCGTCACGCTTGTCGTCGCGGTAGCCGCCGCCACCGCGCCTGTCGTCGCGGTTGTTGCCGGCGCCGCGCTGATTGCCACGGCCCCCGCTGTTCCCGCCGCGGCCGCTGCTGTTGCCACCACGGCTCCCGCCGTTGTTTCCGCTGCTGTTCCTGCCGCTGCTGCTTCGCATCAAATTTCCGTCTAGTCGGGTACTGCCTCGACACCCGGCGCATCGGGTGCGTCCGGGTCGAACGACGGAACCCCTTCCTGCGTATCGCCCTCGATCGCGTCCGCCTCGGGGAGGAAGGGCGCGAGTTCCGGCAGCTCGTCCAGGCCGCGCAGGCCCATCCGCTCCAGGAAATAGTTCGTCGTCCTGTACAGGATCGCACCTGTTTCGGGTTCCGCGCCCGCCTCCTCCACCAGACCCCGCTGCAACAGGGTCCTCATGACCCCGTCGCAGTTCACTCCGCGCACCGCGGAGACCCGGGAACGGCTGACCGGCTGCCGGTACGCGACGACCGCGAGGGTCTCCAGAGCCGCCTGGGTGAGCCTCGCCACCTGCCCGTCCAGGACGAAGCCCTCGACGGCGGCCGCGTACTCGGGCCGGGTGTAGAAGCGCCAGCCGCCCGCCACGAGCCGCAGCTCGAAGCCGCGGCCCTGCGAGCGGTACTCGTCGGCCAGCTCCCGCAGCGCGTCGCTCACGGCCCTCCTGGGCCGCTGAAGGATCTTGGCCAGATGCTCCTCGGTGGCGGGCTCGTCGACCACCATGAGTACGGCTTCCAGGGCGGGCTTGAGGTCAAGCTCCGCCACGCCTCCGGGCTCCTGCTCGCTCACGTGGCAGCCTCCTTCTGCTCGGGAACCTCGGGGGCCCCCGGCGCCTCGGGCACCTCGGGCGCCCTGTCGAACTCGTCCGTCACCACGGGCTCGGCGTCGGCGTCGCCGCCGGTCCAGCGCACGACCAGCTCCCCCAGCGGGGTCTCCTGATCGAGCCCGACGGCCTTCTCCCGGTACAGCTCAAGCAGGGCCAGGAAGCGGGCGACGACGGTGAGCGTGTCGTCGGTGTCGGCGACGAGCTCCCGGAACGGGGCCTCGCCGACCTCCTTGAGCCGGGCGACGACGAGCTGGGCCTGCTCCTGCACGCTCACCAGCGGCGCGTGGATGTGCTCGACGTACACCTGCGGCTTGGGCTTCGGCTGCATCGCCTTCACGGCCAGCCTGGCGAACCCCTCGGCGCCGATGTTGATCACGACGTCGGGCAGCAGCTCGGCGTGGTGCGGCTCCAGGCCCACGGTCCGCGGGTACCGCCGCCCCTCGTCCTCCATCCGCTCGCTGAAGATGTCGGCGATCCGCTTGTACGCGCGGTACTGCAACAGCCGCGCGAACAGCAGGTCCCGCGCCTCCAGGAGGGCCAGGTCCGCCTCGTCCTCCACCTCGGCCGCGGGCAGCAGGCGGGCGGCCTTCAGGTCGAGCAGCGTCGCGGCGACGACCAGGAACTCCGTCGTCTGGTCGAGGTCCCAGTCCGGCCCCATGGCCCGGATGTGGGCCATGAACTCATCGGTGACCTTGGAGAGCGCGACCTCGGTGACGTCGAGCTTGTGCTTGGAGATGAGCTGCAACAGAAGATCGAACGGCCCCTCGAAATTATCGAGCCGAACCTTGAACTTCCCGTCATCGCCCTCACCGCCAGCCTCAACGGCTGCGCCCCCCTCTTGGGCCGCCGCCGCTGGGGTCTCGCCGCCCACTTCGGGCGCCGCCGCTGGGGTCTCGCCGCCCTCTTCGGGCGCCACCTCCTGGGCTCCCCCACCCACTTCAGGCGCCGCCGCTGGGGTCTCGCCGCCCTCCTCGAGCGCCACCTCCTGGGCTCCCCCACCCGCTCCGGGCGCCGCAGCCTCCGCTTCGGGAGACGCCGCCTGGGCTTCACTACCCACTTCGAGCGCCGCCGCCCGCGTCTCACCGCCCTCTTCGAGCGCCACCGCCTGGGCTTCTCCACCCACTTCAGCCGCCGCCGCTGAGGTCTCGCCGGCCTCTTCGGGCGCCGCCTGAGCTCCCCCACCCGCTCCGGGCGCCGCCGCCTCCGCTTCGGGCGCCGCCGCCTTGGGCAATCTGCCGCCTTGGGCGGCAGGGTGGGCAAGGCGGCCCCCGGTTCCGGCCGAGGGTTCGGAGGGCGCGGACTCCGCTTCAGCAAGCGGCCCCCGCCCCAGCGCACGCCGCGGCGCGCCCCGGTCGGGCGAAGAGGCAGAGGATTCGTTGACGGACATCAACCCAGGACGCTACCCGCCCAGCGGCTAGCGCCCCCGCAGCCGACGTACAAGAATGCTCGCGTCCCCACGGGACTCCAGATCGGCCAGGACCACGGCGACCGCCTCACGCACGATGCGCCCCCGGTCGACGGCCAGCCCGTGCTCACCGCGCAGCACGAGCCGCGCGTGCTCGAGGTCCATCAGCTCCTCGGCGGAGACGTACACGGTGATCTTCTCGTCGTGCCGCTCGCGCCCACTGGGCCGCCGATTGGCCGCCCGCGACCGCTTCCGCGCCGCCGCGGACGACCCACGCCCACCGGAACCTTCCTGCGCCCCGCCGGAGGCCCTGCGCCCCGCCTTCTCCGCGCCTTCCGCGGCGGCGGCCCGGGTCCGCGACCCGGCGTCCGACTCGGCCTCGGCCGCGGAGTGCTCACCGGAGGCGGAGGAGGCCGGAGCCGCCTCCGCGTCACCGTCCGAGGCGGCCGCCTCGTCGCTCTCCCCGGCAGGGGAGGGAACCCGCGCCTCGCCGTTCGCCGAGCGTCTCGGCGACGACGCCTGCAACCCCATGCCCCCGGTCGTACGGAACAGTTCGTCGGCCCCCGGCAGACTCACTCGGCGTGACACCGGGCGAGCACCTCCCTGGCAAGCTGACGATAGGCCGCGGCACCGACCGAGTTGGAGGCGTACGTGGTGATCGGCTCACCGGCGACCGTGGTCTCCGGGAAGCGAACGGTTCTGCCGATCACCGTGTGGTAGACGTTGTTGTCGAACGCCTCCACGACGCGCGCGAGCACCTCACGGCTGTGCACGGTCCGCGAGTCGTACATCGTGGCGAGGATCCCGTCGAGCTCCAGGTCCGGGTTGAGCCGCTCCTGGACCTTCTCGATGGTCTCGGTCAGCAGGGCCACACCACGCAGCGCGAAGAACTCGCACTCCAGCGGGACGATGACCTTGTGAGCGGCCGTCAGCGCGTTCACGGTCAGCAGGCCGAGCGAGGGCTGACAGTCGATCACGATGTAGTCGTAATCGGCCATCAGCGGCTTGAGCGCCCGCTGCAACGTGGACTCGCGCGCCACCTCGCTGACCAACTGCACCTCGGCAGCGGACAAGTCGATATTGCTGGGGAGCAGGTCCATGTTCGGAACGGCGGTCTTCAGCAGGACCTCGTCCGCGGCCATCCCCCGCTCCATGAGCAGGTTGTAGACCGTGAGGTCGAGTTCCATCGGGTTCACGCCGAGGCCGACCGACAGGGCACCCTGCGGGTCGAAGTCGACGAGCAGGACCCGGCGTCCGTACTCGGCGAGCGCGGCACCCAGGTTGATGGTCGACGTGGTCTTGCCGACGCCGCCCTTCTGGTTGCACATCGCGATGATCTTCGCCGGGCCGTGATCGGTCAGCGGTCCTGGGATCGGGAAGTACGGCAGCGGACGCCCGGTGGGACCGACGCGCTCGCGGCGCTGGCGGGCAGCGTCGGGGGCGAGCGTGGCCGCGTACTCGGGGTCCGGCTCGTATTCGGCGTCGGGGTCGTAGAAGTGCCCCTCGGGCAGTTCGTCGTAGTCGGCGAAGTGGCTTTGTGTGTCGCCACTTCGGTCGCCGGCCATGGCGTTCACGTGATGGCCATCCATGCTCTGGTCTGCTGTCTGCGTCGGCGTCTGCTGGGGGATGCCCTGATAACTGCTCTGTTGGGCAGCGAAGGTACGCACAGCGACGGGGCCGACAGCCTGAAGCCCCGCGGAAACCCGTCCGCCTGGCTGGCCACCTCCGGGAGTAAATGTCGACTCATTCACAAGTCGTCTTACCTCCTTGGATGTGACCAGGAACATTTATCGATAGGTCAGCGTGGCACCATGCCGACGGTTGGCGACTCTATGGCGTGTCACCACTCCGCAGCAACACAATCCGCCGGACCGGGCACGATGTGTCGGTAACGAAACACCCTCATGTCAAGGGCGTACGACGGCTCTTCGGTGCATTTCGTCGCCGCGCGAATCGGGTAAAGGGTTACGTTCGCGGCGAGTTGACCATGTCCGGACCCGTCCTGATCCCCTACACGTACGGCCGGACCCCTCACAAGGTCCGGCCGTAGGCGTGAGATTGACGACTTTTGTTGACGTCGCCTTGGAGACAGGTCAGCCGAGCAGGCTCTCCAGCTCGACGTGCTCGAGACCGTGGGCCTCGGCGACCTCCTTGTAAACGACCTTGCCGTCATGGGTGTTGAGCCCCAGGGCGAGGGCCGGGTCGCGGCGCAGGGCCTCGGCCCAGCCGCGATTGGCCAGCTCGACGATGTACGGCATCGTCGCGTTGGTCAGCGCGTGCGTGGAGGTGTTCGGCACCGCGCCGGGCATGTTGGCGACGCAGTAGAAGACCGAATTGTGCACCTTGAAGGTCGGCTCGGCGTGCGTGGTCGCGTGCGAGTCCTCGAAGCAGCCGCCCTGGTCGATCGCAATGTCGACAAGGACACTTCCGGGCTTCATACGGGACACGAGCTCGTTGGTGACCAGCTTCGGCGCCTTGGCGCCGGGGATCAGGACGGCGCCGATGACGAGGTCGGCCTCGAGGCAGGCCTTCTCCAGCTCGAAGGCGTTGGAGACGACGGTCTGGATCTTCGTGCCGAAGATCTTGTCGGCTTCCTTGAGCTTGTTGATGTCCTTGTCAAGCAGGGTCACGTGGAAGCCCATGCCGATGGCGATCGTCGCGGCGTTCCAGCCGGAGACGCCACCGCCGATGACGACGGCCTTGCCCGCGTGCACGCCGGGGACGCCGCCGGGCAGCACGCCGCGGCCGCCGTTGGCGGCCAGCAGGTGGTAGGCGCCGACCTGCGGGGCGAGGCGGCCCGCGACCTCGGACATCGGGGCGAGCAGCGGCAGCTGGCGGTTCGCGGTCTCGACCGTCTCGTACGCGATGGCGGTCGTGCCGGACTCCAGGAGCGCGTCCGTGCACTCCTTGGACGCGGCCAGGTGCAGGTACGTGAAGAGCGTCTGGTCCTTGCGGAGACGGTGGTACTCCTCCGCGATGGGCTCCTTGACCTTCAGGAGCAGGTCCGCCGTGGCCCAGACCTCGTCGGCGGTGCCGAGGATCTGCGCGCCCGCCGAGACGTACTCGGCGTCCGTGATCGAGGAGCCGACGCCGGCGTTCTGCTCGACGAAGACCTGGTGGCCGTGGCGTACCAGCTCATGGACGCCGGCCGGGGTGATGGCCACCCGGAACTCGTTGTTCTTGACCTCGCGGGGGATGCCGACCTTCATCGTCGATCACGGTCCTTGGCTCAGGGGTTAAAACGGGCAATGCACTACATAGCGGCACATCACTGGACGCGCCGGGAGACGCCACGGATGACCGCGGCAGAGCCAGTCTAATGAAGGTTATTGAGCTGTCTAGCCTTTCGAAGCATCAATCTTCTGCGGATGCACTACGGATTTCGCAGGTGTTAGCGGCTTGTTCCGAAGGTTTTGCCTCCGCTCCCTCCGGAGCTGCCAGCTCCTCTCCCAGCATGCGCTCGGCCGCACCGCGGTGCAGCTTGGCGGCGGTGGGGTCGCCGAGCCGGTCGAGCGTGTCGGCGAGGCGCAGCTGGAGCGCGGCCTGCAACCGTGTGTCCTGCGCCTGGCGCGCCCACTCGATCGCCTCCTGGCAGGTGTGCAGCGACTCCTCGGGCCGGCCGGCGTACTCGAGCACCCGCGCCAACTCGCTCAGGGCCCGGGCCTGCGCGGGCACGTCACCCTCCTTGCGGTAGCCGGCGAGGGCCGAGCGCAGGGACCGCTGCGCCTCGCCGTAGCGGCCCGCGTACGTGTGGACTCCCGCGATCCGCCCGTGCAGGCGCGCGGCGTCGGCCCGCTCGCCGCGCGTGAGCCGCTGGGCGAGGGCCCGTCCGTACCAGTCGGCGGCCCGCTGCCAGTCCCCCAGCGACTGGTAGGCGCCGCCTACGGATTCCATCGCGCGGCCCGTCGCGTACGGGTCCCGTGCGGCGCGCCCCGCGTCGAGCGCGGCCCGGTAGCGGGCCAGGGCCTCGTGGGTGCGGCCGGTCCTGGCGTCGAGGTCGGCGAGGTTGAGCAGGGCCGCGGCCTTCTCCCTCGGCAGCTCGCGCCGCTCGGCGACGTCGAGCACGAGCCGGTGGATCCCGTACAGCTCGGACGCGGCGTCCTCGGTCCCCCGGTGGGCCACGATCGCCCGTACGAGGGCGGCCATCAGGCGCCGGGCGAGCGTGTCCAACTCCCCGTCGGCCACGGCGAGCCGGGCCGCGGCGAGCAGCGCGGGCTGCCGCGCGCGCAGCCATCCGGCGGCCGCCTCCCGGTCGGCGAAGCGCAGGGCGCTCGGCAGCCCGGCGAGCTTCTTGCGGGCCGGGGAGCCGTCGGGTTCGGTGACGGCGCGGCACGAGGTGAGCAGCCGCACGGTCCGCTCCAGCATCCGGGCGCGGGCCAGCTGCACCTCGGCGGGGCGGTCGACGGTCTCGGTGAGGCCGCGCAGGAACGGCGCGAGGCAGCCGGGCACCTCGTACTGCGGCAGCTCGGAGTCCACGCCGCGGACCAGGCCGAGGGTGACGAAGGCGTCGAGGGTGGAGTGGGCCGCCGCGACCGAGCAGCCGGCGAGCGCCGACGCGGTGTGCGGGTCGACGAGTCCCGCGGGGGCGAGGCACAGGTAGCGCAGTATCCGGGCGGCGGGGCCCGGCAGCGACTCGTAGGCGAAGCGGAAGACGCGGGCGAGGGCCGAGCCGTCGGGTTCGAGGGCGTGCAGCTGCTTGGCCAGGTCGGCGACGGATTCCTTGGGGCGTGCGGCGAGCCAGCCGCCGGCGATCTCCAGGGCGGCGGGTCCCGCACCGCACAGCTCCACCAGGGACTCGGCCGAGCGCGGGTCGCAGGTGACCCGGACCGAACCGGTGTGCCAGGTGAGGAGTTCGAGCGCGGCCTTGGTGTCGAGGCCGCCGAGCGTGCAGGGCCGCACGTCCGGGATGCCGGTCAGCGGGCCCTCGGCGACGGCCACGGCGAGGCAGTCCGGGGTGTCGGGGAGCAGCGGGTCGACCTGTTCGGCGCTGCCCGCGTCGTCGAGCAGCAGCACCACGCGGCGGACCGCGAGTCCTTCGCGCAGCCGCTCGGAGAGGTCGTCGGCGTTCTCACCGGGCGGGGCGGGCAGTCCGAGGGTGTCCAGCAGGTCGCGCAGGACGTGTTCGGTGGGGACGGGGGTGCCGTCGGGGGCGGTGAGGCGGGTCCGCAGGGTGCCGTCGGGGTACTGGTCGCGGACGCCCCGCAACAGCTCCTCGGCGAGGGCGGTGCGTCCCGTACCCGGGCGTCCCGCGATCAGGAGCACCCGGGCACGGGGCGCCTTGCGCCCCGAGAGCGTGTCGAGTCCGGCCCGCTCGATGTCGGACCGGAGCTGCGACAACTCCCGCTTGCGTCCCAGGAACTGACGCTCCGCCACCTCTTGCGCCCGACGGGTGCGACGCCGTTTGCGGGGCCGTCCGGGGGCCGACTCGGCCTCCGTCACGTCGTCCGACTCGACCGCCTGATCCGTCACGGGCCACGCTCCGTCTCACCCATCCCCTCCGGGGGTCGGCAGGGGGCGTTCCCGAGCCTAGTTGAGGGGATGCGGGTGCCCTTGGCGGGCGGCGCGCCCAAGTCCCCTGATCGGATCAACGGATGATGTGACCACTCAATCGCAAATCAAGCCCCGCCGGCGACTGAGGCGCGGGGTCCGGGGCAGAGCCCCGAGGCCGCAACCACGGTGGCGTCACGCCTCGAACGGCCGCGCCGGCCACTCCGCCAACGCCGGACGCAGCGCGTCGAGGCCGTCGCCCGCCAAAGCCGCGGCCAGCGAAAGCGCGCCCACCACAAGGCAGTTGTTGTGCAGCTCACCCGCGAGCACACCCTGGACCAGCTCCGGCAGCGGCACCCGCGCGAACTCCATGTCCGCCTCTTCCTCCTCCACCTCGAACCGCTCGCCCTCCGCCTCGGAGAGGTCCCGCGCGAGGAAGATGCGTACGGCCTCGGAGCAGCCGCCCGGCGTCGTGTAGACGTCCGTGAGGACCCGCCAGTCCTCGGCCTTGACGTGCACCTCTTCGTACAGCTCGCGCTGCGCCGCGTGCAGCGGGTTCTCACCGGGGATGTCCAGAAGACCCGCCGGGATCTCCCAGAGCTTCATGCCCACGGGGTGCCGGTACTGCTTGAGGAGCAGCACCCGGTTCTGGTCATCGAGGGCCACCACGGCCACCGAGCCGGGGTGCACCTGGTAGTCGCGCCGGGCGACGGACCCGTCCGGCATCACGACGTCGTCCGTACGCACGGAGGTCTTGTTCCCGACGAAGGGGGTGTCGGTCGCCCGGACCTCCCACTTCTCGGCGGTGTCCACGAGCGGCGTGTTGGCCGACATACCGAAAGCCCTCCTACGTACGCATGAGCGGTACTCACAAGAAACCGGGGCGCACGCCGCAAAGGCGTACACCCCGGTAACCGTACATCGCTGTTGTTACAAGCCTTACTTGGCCTTCTTCGCGCTCGCCGAACCGCCCTGCGCCGCCTTCACCTTGCGCTCCACGGCCGCCTTCACCAGACCGGCGAACAGCGGGTGCGGACGCGTCGGACGCGAGCGCAGCTCCGGGTGCGCCTGCGTGGCGACCAGGTACGGGTGGACCTCACGCGGGTACTCGACGTACTCGACGAGCTTGCCGTCGGGCGACAGGCCGGAGAACTGGAGGCCCGCCTTCTTCTCCAGCTCGGCGCGGTACGCGTTGTTCACCTCGTAGCGGTGCCGGTGGCGCTCCTCGACGTACTCCTTGTTGTCGTACACCTCGCGCACGATGGAGCCCTCGGCGAGCTTCGCCGGGTACATGCCGAGCCGCATGGTGCCGCCCATGTCGCCCTCACCGGCGACGATGTCGAGCTGCTCGGCCATGGTCGAGATGACCGGGTGGGCCGTGGCCGCGTCGAACTCGGTGGAGTTGGCGTCCGGGATGTCCGCGAGGTTCCGCGCGGCCTCGATCACCGTGCACTGGAGGCCCAGGCAGAGGCCGAGCAGCGGGATCTTGTTCTCGCGGGCGAACTGGATCGCGCCGACCTTGCCGGACACGCCGCGGTCGCCGAAGCCGCCGGGGATGCAGATCGCGTCGACGTCGCCGAGCGTCTTCTTGGCACCGGCCGGGGTCTTGCAGTCGTCCGACGTGACCCACTTGATCTTGACCTTGGCCCGGTTGGCGAAGCCGCCGGCGCGCAGCGCCTCGGTCACCGACAGGTAGGCGTCGGGCAGGTCGATGTACTTGCCGACAAGGGCCATGACGATCTCGTGGTCCGGCTTGTGGACGCGGCCGAGCAGGTCGTCCCACTGCGTCCAGTCCACGTCGCGGAACGGCAGGTCCAGCTTGCGGACGGCGTACGCGTCCAGGCCCTCGCCGTGCACGACCTTCGGGATGTCGTAGATCGAGGGGGCGTCGGGGCAGGCGACGACCGCGGCCTCGTCGACATCGCACATCAGCGAGATCTTGCGCTTGATCGCGGTCGGGACCTCACGGTCGCAGCGCAGCACGATGGCGTCCGGCTGGATACCGATGTTCCGCAGGGCCGCAACCGAGTGCTGGGTCGGCTTCGTCTTCAACTCACCCGACGGGCCGATGTACGGCAGGAGGGAAATGTGGACGACCAGCACGTTGTCACGGCCGACCTCGTGGCGGACCTGACGGACGGTCTCCAGGAACGGCAGCGACTCGATGTCGCCGACGGTGCCGCCGACCTCGGTGATCACGACGTCGACCTCGTCCGTCGCCATGCGGCGGATGCGGTGCTTGATCTCGTTCGTGATGTGCGGGATGACCTGGACGGTGTCGCCGAGGTACTCGCCACGCCGCTCCTTGGCGATGACCTGCGAGTACACCTGGCCGGTGGTCACGTTGGCCGAGCCGTCGAAGTCGATGTCGAGGAAGCGCTCGTAGTGGCCGATGTCCAGGTCCGTCTCGGCGCCGTCGTTGGTGACGAACACCTCGCCGTGCTGGAAGGGGTTCATCGTGCCCGGGTCGACGTTCAGGTACGGGTCGAGCTTCTGCATGACGACGCGGAGGCCACGGGCCTTGAGCAGCATGCCGAGGCTGGAGGCGGTGAGGCCCTTACCGAGGGACGAGGCGACACCCCCAGTGACGAAGATGTGCTTGGTCGTCGAAGATTTCGGCTGCATGGCCAAGAGGGGGCTCCCGTGGTCGCGGTCGTGGGGTGCGTGCCGACGCGCTCGCCCGAGTTTTCGGGGTGCGCCGTCGCTGCGGTTCGGGGGTTCTATGACCACCGGCTCACGGGCTACCAGGGTATCAGCGACGAGGCGAGGCTGCTTCCGGCCACGCTCCGCGCACAGCCCACCACGCAGGTGGGACAAGGGGTGGAGAGTCACCCGTACGGCCGAGACGTGTTGCGGTGAGCGGCACGCGGATCACTTGAGCGCGTCGTATCCTGCTCGGACACTCGGCTGGCGAGTCACAACGGAAAACGGCGTCACGACGGCAACACCCCCGCCCGTACCCCACCGTTCATCGGAGCACTACGTCCGGTCGCCGCGCTCCCCACCCGGAACGACCGGCTCGTCAGTTCGTTTGACAAGCACGTATCCGGACGGCGTATCAACGGACAGAACGATTCGTCGTCCCATCCCCCCACCCTTCAACCTCTCGCATCAGTTCTTCGCTCCAATTTTTCACTCCAACCGTGGCCGTTCGACTGGAGATGCACGTGGCCGGGCGCATCGAGGATTACGCACTCATCGGAGACATGCAGACCGCCGCCCTGGTCTGCCGGGACGGCACAGTCGACTGGCTGTGCCTGCCCCGCTTCGACTCGCACGCCATTTTCGCCGGGCTGCTCGGCACCGAGGATCACGGGTTCTGGCGCCTGGGTCCCGCCCATGCGTCCGATACCGAGCCGCCCAGAGCGGCACGCCGGGGGTACCGCGGCGACTCGCTGGTCCTGGAGTCGGAGTGGGACACGCCGCGCGGCACCGTCCGGGTCACCGACTTCATGCCGCCGCGCGACGGCGCACCCCAGCTGACCCGGATCGTGGAGGGCGTGAGCGGGCGCGTGCCGATGCGTTCCACGCTGCGCATGCGCTTCAGCTACGGCCGGATCACTCCCTGGGTGCACAAGGTCGACGGCCGTACGGTCGCCGTGGCGGGGCCCGACTCCGTGTGGCTGGACTCCGAGACCGAGACGTACGGCAAGAACCTGACGACGTACTCGGACTTCACGGTGGCGCCCGGTGACCGGGTCGCCTTCACCATCCAGTGGCAGCCCTCGCACAAGGGGCAGCCGCCGCTGCCGGACCCGGAGAACGCGCTCACGGCGACGGAGCAGTTCTGGCGCGAGTGGGTCGAGCACTGCACGTACCACGGCCCGTACCGCGAGGCCGTCGTCCGCTCGCTCATCACGCTCAAGGCCCTGACCTACGCGCCGACCGGCGGCATCGTCGCCGCGCCGACGACCTCGCTGCCCGAGGAGATCGGCGGCGTCCGCAACTGGGACTACCGCTACACCTGGCTGCGGGACGCCGCCATCACCCTGTCGTCGCTGCTGCGCACGGGGTACCGCGAGGAGGCCCGCGCCTGGCGCGAGTGGCTGCTGCGGGCGGTCGCGGGCGACCCCGAGAACCTCCAGATCATGTACGGCATCGCGGGCGAGCGGGAGCTCGGCGAGGCGGAGCTGGACTGGCTGCCCGGGTACGAGAACTCGGGCCCGGTCCGGGTCGGGAACGGGGCGGCGCACCAGCTCCAGCTCGACGTGTACGGCGAGGTCACCGAGGCGCTGCACCTCGCGCACATGACCGGTCTCGCGAGGAACGACTACGCGTCGCTGCTCCAGCTCAAGCTCATCCGGTACCTGGAGGGGCACTGGGACGAGCCGGACGAGGGCATCTGGGAGGTGCGCGGTCCGCGCCGGCACTTCGTGCACTCGAAGGTCATGGCGTGGGTGGCCGTGGACCGCACCATCAAGCTCATCGAGTCCGGGGACGCGGACGGCCCGCTGGAGAAGTGGCGCGACCTGCGCGACGACATCCACCGGGACGTCTGCGAGAAGGGCTACGACAAGGAGCGCAACACCTTCACGCAGTCGTACGGCAGCCAGGAGCTGGACGCCTCGCTGCTGCTGATTCCGCAGATGGGCTTCCTGCCGCCCGACGACAAGCGCGTCATCGGCACCATCGAGGCGATCCAGCGGGAGCTGTCGACGCCGGACGGCTTCATCCTGCGGTACCCGACGGACAGCGAGGACGGCAGCGTGGACGGACTGCCCGGTGACGAGGGGGCGTTCCTCGCCTGCTCGTTCTGGATGGCGGACGACCTCGCGATGATCGGCCGGGTCGACGAGGCCCGCAAGCTGTTCGAGAAGCTGCTCGCGCTCCGCAACGACCTGGGCCTGCTCGCCGAGGAGTGGGACCCGCGGCTCCAGCGCCAGGTCGGCAACTTCCCGCAGGCGTTCAGCCACGTGCCGCTGATCGACACGGCACTGCGGCTGACGGCGAGCGGGGCCTACGGCGGTTAACCGGCGGCTTTTATCACCTCGTTGGCGGCGCGTTCCCCTTCGGTCGCGCCGCCTTCCATGAAGCCCTGGAAGTCGTAGGAGCAGTGTTCGCCGCCGATGTGGACGTTGCCCTGGGCGACCCCCTCGTAGCCCGCGTACCGGTGGAGATAGCCCACCGGCCAGTACGAGTAGGCGCCCAGGGCGTACGGGTTCTTGTGCCAGGCGGAGAGTTGCGCGCGGCCCGTCCAGGCCGCCTTCGTGCCGGGGAAGACCCGGTCGATGCCGGCGAGACGACCGGCGCCGAGTTCGCGTACGTACGAGTCGGTCTCCGTGCTGAACGGGCCTGCCGGGTCGAGGGACTTGGCGAGTGAGCCGCCGTTGTACTGGATGAGGATGCCGCCCGTGCCCGGCTGCACCTTCGTCGTGTCCCACGTCTGCTGGAAGTCGGCGTCGGTGAAGCAGTCGCCCGCCGAGACGCCGGGCCAGGCGCCCGTGCCGCGCCAAGGGCGGCTCGTGAACTGCATGTTGAGCTTGGTGCAGTAGCCCATGCGGGCGTCGCGCAGCAGGTTCTTCATACGGGTGTCGAAGCCCGCCCTGGAGAGGTCGAGGCGCTGGAGGACGGGCAGCGGGACGCACAGGATCGTGTGGTCGGCGATGGCGGTGCGGGTGGCGCCGCCGGTCTCGGTGAAGGTGAGGGCCTGCGTACCGTCGGGGTTCGCGCGCAGCGCGGTGAGCGACATGCCGTGGCGGATCGTGCCGTCGGGAAGGAAGTCGGCGATGGCGTGCGGGAGTTGGTCGTTGCCGCCGGTGATGTGGTACCGCTCGTTGGACAGGCCCCAGATGTTGAAGTTGCCGGGATTGGTCTGATAGCCCATCAGCAGGACGAGGGCCAGGGCGGACTGGTCCTGCGTGTCCGCTCCGTACTCGACGTTGTACGCGACGTCGAACCAGCGGCCGAGCGGGGAGGAGTGGCCGCCGGGGACTCGGGAGTCGATCCACTCGTACAGGGACATGTTGTCGAGGGCCGTGCCGGTGGGCGTCGTCCGGTTCCAGAAGACCTCGCCGGAGTCCGAGAGGTCGCGGCGCAGTGCCTGGTAGACCGCCTTGAAGTCCTCGTCGGCCCGGGCGCGCGGGTAGTAGGTGCCGTTGAACCAGAGGATCTCCTCGGCGCCGTTGGGTCCGCCGCCCAGGAAGTCCTCGAGGGGGAGGTTGAAGCGGCGGGCCAGCTCCTGCATCTTCTTGTGGCTGGTGTCGATCAACTCGCCGCCGATCTCGGACGTTTGACCGTACGCCCAGTGGTCGCGCTGCGAGTACATGCGGCCGCCGACGCGGTCCGGGTTCGCCTCGTAGAGGGTGCAGCCGAGGCCCGCGTCATGGAGGGTGAGGGCGGCGGTGAGGCCGGCGATTCCGGCGCCGACGACGGCGATCCGCGGGCTCGCGGCGGCGCGGGCCCTCGGGGCGGGGAGCGCGGCGGCGGCCAGGCCGGTGGCCGCGGCCGCCTTCAGGACGGTGCGGCGGTTCGCGCGGTACTCCCCCGCGGGGACGCCGAGCCGGGCCGCCGCCCGGTGTTCCCTTGCCAGGTGTCTCAGGGCGTGCATCAGGTTCGTACGAGCCATGACGTTCTCCTTGAGGACGATGGGGTCAGACGGATGCGGCGGGCGCCGGCCGGTCCTCGCGTTCGGCCGCGTCCTCCAGGACGACGCGGCCGATCACCTCGTAGCGGTGCGGATGGCGGGACTTCACGTAGAGACCGAGTGCGAGGCCGCCGAAGAAGACCAGGCCGACGATCCATGGGATCGCCTTGAAGAACAGCGAGCCCGCGGCCGTGCCCGCGGCCGTGTCCATGTTGATGACCAGGAGGACGACGACCGCCGTCATGCCGATGCCGCCGAGCAGCGGGGCGACGAGCGTCCTGAACCAGTGCCGGTCCTCCGGGTGGTGGTGGCGGAAGTAGCCGATGACCGCGAAGGAGCACAGGGTCTGGACGATGAGGATGGCCATCGTGCCGAGGATCGCGAGGAGCGTGTAGAGGTGGATGTACGGGTCCTGGCCGGTCGCCCAGAAGGTGCCGACCAGCGCCACCGCGATCACCGACTGCACGAACGACGCGACGTACGGGGAGCCGTGCTTGTGGTGCGTGCGGCCGAGCGCGGGATGCAGGAAGCCCTCGCGGCCGATCGCGTAGAGGTAGCGGGATGCGCACTGGTGGAAGGCCATGCCGCAGGCGAACGAGCCGGTGATGAGCAGCCACTGGAAGGCGTCGACCGCCCACGCGCCGATGAAGGTGTGCGCCGGGTCGAAGAAGAGGTCCAGCGGGCTGGTGCCCGAGGAGGTCCTCACCGAGCCGTCCAGTCCGTTGCCCGCGATCGTCATCCACGAGACGTAGACGTAGAAGAGGCCGACCCCGACGACGGAGATCAGGGTCGCGCGCGGGATGACGCGCTTCGGGTCGCGGGACTCCTCTCCGTACATCGCCGTCGACTCGAAGCCGACCCACGACCAGAACGCGAAGAACAGGCCGAGCCCGGCCGAGGCGCCGGTGAAGGCGTTCTTCGGGTTGATCGGCTCGACGGGGATGCCGTCGGGGCCGCCGCCGTGGATCAGTACGGCCGTCGCCACCGCGAAGAGCACCGCGATCTCGGCGATCAGCATCACGCCGAGCGCCTTCGCGGTGAGGTTGATGTCGAAGAAGGCGAGGACCGCGGTGACGGCGAGCATGGCGGCCGCGCAGACGATCCAGGGGACGTCCCAGCCGAGCTGGTCGTGGATCGTGGTCTGCGCGAAGTACGAGAAGACGCCGACGATCGACGCCTCGAACACGATGTACGCGAGGACCGCCAGCATGCCGGAGGCCATGCCGGTGATGCGGCCGAGGCCGTGCGAGATGTAGCCGTAGAAGGCGCCGGCCGCCGTGATCCGCTTGGCCATCGCGACGTAGCCGACGGAGAACACCGTCAGGACGAGCGTCGCGAAGAGGTAGCCGGCCGGGGCTCCCGTTCCGTTGCCGAAGCCGACGGCGATGGGCAGGTTGCCGGTCATCGCGGTGATCGGCGCGGCCGTCGCGACGGCCATGAAGACCACCCCGACGAGCCCCACCGAGTTGGCCTTCAGGCGCTGCACCGGCTCCGGCCGCGTCTGCTGCCCTGCCTCTGGCCCTGTCTTTGGCATTTTCGTCCCTCTCTTGGGGGCGCTGCTGCGAAATCCGCAGGAATCCGTAGATCGAAATGCGGTGCTCGTGCGGAAACGCCAGTCTGTCCGTGTGGTGACCTACGCCACAACAGACACCCGGTCGTACAAATCCCGCCACGGGGCGACGACTTGTCGCGGAAGCGGGGACCGCGACCGCCCCTGTGACCGGGCGGAGATGTTCCGGAAACCCGTGCGCCGGTAGCGTCCGTGTCATGGACAGCACCTCCCCCGAGTTCTCCGCCTTCTCCTCGCCCGGTGGCATCACCGTGCGGCGCGCCCTGGAACTGCCCGGGCTGCGCAGCGGGCTCCCCGAGGTCCTGGCCGGCGGGGAGCGCCTGCACCGGACCGTGCGCTGGGTGCACGCCGGTGAGGTGCCGAACATCGCGTCGCTCCTCAAGGGCGGCGAACTGCTGCTGACCACGGGATACGGGGTGGGGACGCGCCCCGCCGAGCAGCGCGCCTTCGTGCGCAAGCTGGCCGAGCGGGGCATCGCGGCGCTCGTCATCGAGCTGGGCCAGCGGTTCGCACGGCTGCCCGCGGCGCTCGTGGAAACGGCTCGGGCGGCGGGACTCCCGCTGGTCCAGCTGCACCGCGAAGTGCCGTTCGTGACGGTGACGGAGGAGATCCACACCGAGATCGTCAACGGGCACTACGCGCTGCTCCAGCGGGCGGAGGAGGTGCACCGGCGCTGCACGGAGGCGTTGCTGAGCGGCGGCGGAGCCCCTCAAGTCCTGCGCATCCTCGCCGAGTTCAGCGGCAACCCGGTCTTCCTGGAGACCGCCGACGGGCAGCTGCTCTACGCGGCAGGCGCCGAGGAGGACATCACCGATCCGCTCCAGGTGTGGGAGGGCATGCGCGCCACGCACAAGGACGAGCCGCCGAGCGGGGCCGTCCTCGTGGACGTGCCGGGCGGCGGCCCCGGCGCGGGTTCCGTACGCGCCAGGCTCGTGCTGCTGCCCGTGTCGGGGAGGCTCGCACCCGTGCACCGGATCGCCGCCGAGCGGGCCGCCGGGTCGCTCGCCGTGGTGCTGATGCAGGCCCGCCAGGAGGAGGAGCTGGCCGCGCGCGGGCGCGGCGACTTCCTCACCGACCTCGCGGAGGGGCGGATCGCGCCGGACGACGCCCCGGCACAGGCCCGCGTCCTCGGCTTCAAGCCGGCCGGGAGCGGTCCGCTGCTGCCCGTGGTGATGCGCCTTCCCGAGACGGGGATGGGCCTGTCGCCGGGCGGCGGCTGGGCGGTGCTCGCGCGGGCCGTGTCCGAGGAGCTGGCCTCGGTCGGGGTGCCGGTACTGCTCGGCGTGCGCCCGGTCGAGGGGCGGGTGCCGCTGCTGCTCGGGCTGCGTTCGGAGTCGGAGCGCACCGCGGTCGCCGACCGGGTCGCGGCGGCGCTGCGGGCGGGTGTGGCGCGGGCCGGGATGCAGCGGGCGGGCGGGCAGCCACCGGTCGTGGTGGTCGGCGGTGCGGGCGGCTGGGCCGCCGCCGCGGCCGGGCTCCGGCACGCGGCGGAGACGGCGACGGCGGGGCAGGGCCTGGACGACCGGCCGTGGTTCGACGCGCGGCGCCTCGACATCGACCTGCTGCTGTGGCGGCTCCGGGACCATCCGGATCTGGCGGCGTTCGTGGAACGGGCGATCGGCCCGCTCCAGGAGCACGACAGGCGGGCCAAGCCGCCGCTGCTGCCCACGCTCCAGACGTACCTCGCGCACGCGGGCCGCAAGGCGGAGACGGCGCGCGAACTCCATCTGAACCGGCAGACGCTCTACAACCGCCTCGCGCGGATCGGCGAGTTGCTCGGCACGGACCTGGACGACCCGCAGACGGTGCTCGCGCTGAGCCTGGCGCTGCGGGCGCGGCGGCACACTCCGGGTACCGCCTAGAGACCTTTAGTGAAAGCCCGTCAATTCGTCGTAGACGCTGAGGACTTGGGCAACCGTCGCGTCCTCGGTCGGCCAGGACGCGGCCTGCGCGGCGCCGCGCTCCTTGAGCTGGTCCCGCCGGACGGGGTCGGCGAGGAGCCGCTCGACGGCGCGGGCGAGCGCGGGCGCGTTCCCGTACGGCACCAACTCGGCGCCGTCGCCGACCAGTTCGGGAATGCCACCGACGTCCGTCGCCACGAGGGGCACGCGCGCGTGCAGCGCCTCCTGCGCGAGCAGCGAACGGGACTCCCAACTGCTGGGCAGCACCGCGACATCGGCGGCGCGCAGCAGTTCCGCGACGTCGTCGCGGCGCCCCGCGAGCCGCACCGGAAGCCCCTCGGTCTCGATGCGCCGCTGGAGGGCGGCCCGCTCGGGCCCCTCCCCCGCGATCACGAGCAGCGGCACCGGGTCGAGCCCGAGCAGCGCGTGCGCGGCGTCGAGCAGCACGTCGTAGCCGCGGTGTCGCTCCAGGCTGCCGACGGCCATCAGCAACGGCCGGTCCACGCAGCCGAGTTCGGCCCGCGTCTTGTTGCGGGTGCGCTCGGCCTCCTCGCCCTCCGGGAGCGGCCCGCGCGGCGCGGGGAAGGCCACCGCGGCGAGCCGGGCGTCCCGGGCGCCACGCGCCCGCGCCCGGTCCACCAGGTCGGAGGAGGTGCCGAGGACGACGGCCGCCGCCCTGGCCACGCGCCGCTCCAGCACGCGCAGCAGGTGGGCGCGGGCCCCCTCGGCGTGCGAGCGGGTGTGCCAGGTGACGACGAGCGGTACGCGGCGGCCGCCGAGCGCGATGGAGGCGCGCAGCGCGGCGTGCAGCCCGTGCGCGTGCACGAGGTCGGCATCGGTGCAGGCGACGCGGAGCGCGGCGACGGACGCCGGATCGCCGCGGCGAGGCACCGGAAGGTGGTGTGCTCCCGCGGCCGCGAACCCGTACGCCCGCTCGGCCGCCATCGGCGCGCACACCGTGACCCGCACCCCGCGGGCCACCAACCCCGCGGTCAGGGACCGGACATGGGCGCTGCTGCCCGCACTGCCGCCGCCCAGCACCTGCACGGTGCGCAGCGTCGGCTGTCCGTGCGCTGACGGGCTGCTGGGGTGGCTCACGCGGCCGGGCTCCTGAGGTGTCGGCGAACTCGGTAGGTACGGAAGGGGTTAGGTATACGGAGAGTACGGGCTCAGGGATACGTACACCGTCGGGCCCCCAGGATGCCAGCCCGCACCGACGTTCCGGCACCGGTCGCCGTCCCCCACCGCCCGGGCCTGGGCAACACGACGCACGGGACCACCCACATGGGTGAGTTGAGGAACCCGATGCTTACGTCGCCCGCAACAGCGCCCTCAGGCGTCCGACCTGGCCGCCGACAGCAGCTCCTCCGCATGCGCCCGCGCCGTCTCCGAGTCCTCCTGGCCCGCCAGCATCCGGGACAGCTCCCGCACCCGGTCCTCGCCCTCGAGCACCGTCACACCGGAACTCGTCACGGAGCCGTCGTTGGTCTTCTCGACCAGGAGCTGCCGGTCCGCGAACGCGGCGACCTGCGGCAGGTGCGTGACGACCACGACCTGCGCCGACCTGGCGAGCTTGGCGAGGCGCCGGCCGATCTCGACGGCGGCCTTGCCGCCGACGCCCGCGTCCACCTCGTCGAAGAGATACGTAGGTACCGGGTCGTTGCCCGCGAAGACGACCTCCACGGCGAGCATCACGCGCGACAGCTCACCGCCGGACGCGCCCTTCGCGATGGGCCGGGGCGGCGCGCCGGGGTGCGGGGCGAGCAGCAGCTCCACCTCGTCGACGCCGCTGGGGCCGCAGGCCACGTTCCGGCCGTCGACCTCGACGCCGTCGGCCGCGTCGGTCTCGGTCTGCCGGATGTCGAAGGAGACCCGGGCGTGCGGCATCGCGAGCGAGGAGAGCTCCTCGGTGACCGCGGCCGCGAAGCGGTCGGCCGCCTCTACGCGCGCGTGCGTCAGCTCCTGTGCCAGTACGCCCAGTTCGGCGCGGAGGGACTCGCGCTCCGCGGTCAGCTCGCCGATCCGCTCGTCGTCGCCGTCGAGTTCGAGAAGGCGCGCGGCGCTCGTCTCGGCCCACGCGAGCACCGCCGTGACGTCCTCGCCGTACTTGCGGGTGAGCGCCGTCAGCGCCGCCCGCCGCTCCTCCACCGCGGACAGCCGCAGCGGGTCGGCGTCCAAATCATCCGCGTACCCGGCGAGTTCGGCCGCGACATCGGTGAGCAGGATCTGCACCTCGCCGATCCGCTCCGCGAGCGTGCCGAGCGCCGAGTCGTGGGAGCGCACGGCCTCCAGGGCCCGGTGCGCACCGCCGACCAGCGTCTGCGCGTCGACGCCCTCCGGGTCCTCGGGGTTCCCTGCGAGCGCGGCGTGCGCGGCGGCCGCCGCCGAGGCCAGCGCCTCCGCGTGGCCGAGCCGGGAGGCCTCCTCGGCCAGCTCCACGTCCTCGCCCGCCCTGGGCTCCACGGCGCCGATCTCCTCGAGCCCGAAGCGCAGCAGATCCGCCTCCTGCGCCCGCTCACGGGCGCGCGTGGTGATCTCCTCCAGCTCGGTGCCGACGGCCCTCAGCCGCTTGTAGACGGCTCCGTACTTGGCGAGCGGCGCCGCGACGGCGTCCCCCGCGTACCGGTCGAGCGCCTGCCGCTGCCGACCGAGCTTCAGCAGTCCCTGCTGGTCGGTCTGGCCGTGCACCGCCACCAGTTCGTCGGCCAGCTCGCTCAGCACGCCCACCGGCACGGACCGCCCGCCCAGGTGCGCCCGGGAGCGCCCTTCGGCGGACACGGTGCGGCTGAGCAGCAGCACCCCGTCCTCGAGCTCGGCGCCGGCCTCCTCGGCCCGCTCGCGCGCGCCCGAGTCGGCGGGCACGGCGATGCGCCCCTCGACGACGGCGTTCTTCGCGCCGATCCGTACGAGCGCGGGGTCGGCCCGCCCGCCGAGCAGCAAACCGAGACTGGTGACGACCATGGTCTTGCCCGCGCCCGTCTCACCGGTGACCGCCGTGAAGCCGGGCGAAAGCTCGACCACGGCGTCGTCGATGACTCCGAGCGACCGTATCCGCATCTCCTCCAACACGCCTCTGACCTTACGAGGTCAGAGGCCGTCCGTGCGACGGACCCTGGCCACCGGCACCGATTCCGCAGGTGGGAGGGCACCTGCGGTGACAAACCTTCACGCCGCCGTCACTCGATCGTGCCGGTCAGTGCGGGGCTCCGCGCCACCCGGCGACCGGAAGCGCGAACTTGGCGACGAGCCGGTCGGTGAACACCGCGTGGTGCAGCCGCGCGAGCCGGACCGGCACCTCGCCCCGGCGCACCTCGATGCGCGCGCCCGGCGGGAGCTCCACGGTCCGCCGCCCGTCGCACCACAGCACGCCGTGCGGCGTGTGCTGCTGGACCTCGACGGCGAGCACCGAGTCGGGCGAGGTGATGAGCGGCTTGGCGAACAGGGCGTGCGCGCTGATCGGCACCATGAGCAGCGCCTCGACCTCGGGCCACACCACGGGCCCGCCGGCGGAGAACGCGTAGGCGGTGGACCCGGTCGGGGTGGCGCACACGATCCCGTCGCAGCCGAAGCCGGTGACCGGACGCCCGTCGATCTCAAGGATCACCTCGAGCATCCGCTCGGGCTCGATCTTCTGGACGGCCGCCTCGTTGAGCGCCCAGTCCCGGTGCACGACGTCGCCGTTGCGGTGCACGACGACGTCGATCGTCATCCGCTCCTCGACCTCGTACGCCTTGGTGACGACGCGGTCGACGACCTTGTCCAGATCGTCCCGCTCCGCCTCGGCGAGGAAGCCGACGCGGCCCAGGTTCACCCCGAGCATCGGCACCCCGGACGCCCGTGCGAACTCGGCGCCGCGCAGCAGCGTCCCGTCGCCGCCGAGCACGATGAGCAGCTCACATCCGTCGAGGCAGGCCGGTGTCGCCTCCGACTCCTTCACCAGTTCCACGGAGTCGGGCAGCGGCAGGTCCACCGCCTCCGTCTCCAGGACCCGCACCCCGAGGCCGCTGCGCAGCAACCCCTGCACGACGAGTTCGGCGCTGCGGATCGCGGCGGGCCGCCCCGTGTGGGCGAGCAGGAAGACCGTACGAGCTCCGGTCCGTGGCCGATGTGTCAGCTCTGTCACTGGGGGCCCTCCGCAACTGCACGGTCTACGTCGGCCGGGTCGAGCTGGTCCGCCCCGGCACGCAGCCACAGAAAGTACTCGACGTTCCCTGACGGTCCCGGCAGGGGGCTCGCGGTCACCCCGCGCACGCCGTATCCGAGCTTCCATGCCTGCTCGGCGACCCTGCGCACCGCCTCGGCCCGCAGTTCGGGGCTGCGCACGACGCCGCCGCTGCCGAGCCGCTCCTTGCCCACCTCGAACTGCGGCTTGACCATCAGCACGAGATCCGCCTCCGGCGCCGCGCAGCGCGCGAGGGCGGGCAGCACAAGGCCGAGCGGGATAAAGGACAGGTCTCCGACCACGATGTCCACGGGTACGTCATCGATCGCCTCCAACGTCAATTCGCGTACGTTCGTACGGTCCTTGACGGTGACGCGTTCATCGCTCTGGAGCGTCCACGCGAGTTGCCCGTAGCCGACGTCGACGGCGACGACGTGCGCGACACCGGCCCGCAGCAGCACATCGGTGAAGCCACCGGTGGACGCGCCCGCGTCGAGCGCCCTGCGCCCCTTGACCTCGAGCCCCTGCGGGCCGAACGTGGCGAGCGCGCCCGCGAGCTTGTGCCCGCCGCGCGAGACGTAGTCGGGGTCGCCGTCGTCCGCCGCGACCACGATCGACACGCCCTCGTTGACCTGCGTCGCGGGTTTGGTCGCGACGATCTTGGAAACGCTGACCCGGCCGGCCGCGATCAGCTGGCTCGCGTGCTCGCGCGAGCGCGCGAGCTTGCGGTTGACGAGTTCGGCGTCGAGGCGGCGACGTGCCACACCTGCCACGGTGGTTCAGCTCCTGAAGTCGGACGGAGACGGAGAGGTGGGGCGGGCATCCAGCGCGGTCAGTGCGTTCCGCAGCCCCTGGTGTACATCCTCGTACACCTCGGCGTGCCCGTCCGCCGCGAGGTGGTCCACATCGCCGAGCCGCTCCAGCTGCGCGTCCACCTCGGCGTTGCCGGTGGGGGTGCGCTCGATGCCGAGCGGGGCCGGGGCCGCCGGGTCGTACGAGGGTTCCGCAGCCGGGTCCCGCTCGGGTTCCGGCACGTCGGTGGGCTCGGTGGGCGTCTCGCTCATGCCCCGACGCTACCCCGAAGCGCCGGTGTACCGTCGATCACGATGGCGACGACTGAGGAGTGCCGGGCGGCGCTCGACAAACTCTCGGACAACATGGCGGGGGCCGACGGGGACGTGCGCACCGCCGCGGCCCTGGACCGCTCGCTGAGCTGCCGCATCACGGATCTCGACGTGACGTTTTCCGGCCGGCTCAAGGACGGCCGGATCGAGGTCCTCGACACCCGCCAGGGGCCGCCCGCCGAGAAGGCGCAGATCCGGCTCGCGATGACCGGGGACGACCTGGTGGCGATGGTCGACGGCGAGCTGAACTTCGCGAAGGCGTGGGCGGCGGGACGCGTCAAGCTCGAAGCGTCCTTCCGCGACCTCCTGCGGCTCAGGACGCTGCTGTAGCGACCTCCTTGCGGCGCGCCTTGCGGGCGGCCGGCACCACCAGCGGGGTCCCCGTCTCCGGGTCGTCGATGACCTGGCACTTCATGCCGAAGAGCCGCTCGACGAGCTCGGCCGTGACGATGTCCTTGGGCGCGCCCTCCGCGATCACCTCGCCCTCGCGCAGGGCGATGAGGTGGGTGGCGTAGCGGGCCGCGTGGTTGAGGTCGTGCAGGACGGCGACGAGCGTGCGTCCCTGCTCCTCGTGCAGCTCGGCGCACAGGTCGAGGACGTCGATCTGGTGCTGGATGTCGAGGTACGTCGTCGGCTCGTCGAGCAGCAGCAGCGGCGTCTGCTGGGCGAGCGCCATGGCGATCCACACGCGCTGGCGCTGGCCGCCGGAGAGCTCGTCGACGTACCGCTCGGCGAGCTCGGCGACGCCGGTCGAGCCCATGGACTCCTGGACGATCCGCTCGTCCTCGGACGACCACTGGCGCAGCAGCCCCTGGTGCGGGTAGCGGCCGCGGGCCACGAGGTCGCCGACGGTGATGCCGTCGGGCGCCGTCGACGACTGCGGCAGCAGGCCGAGCGTCTTGGCGACCTTCTTGGCGGGCATCGACTGGATGACGCTGCCGTCGAGCAGGACGCGGCCCGCGCTCGGCTTGAGCATCCGCGACAGGGCGCGCAGCAGCGTGGACTTGCCGCAGGCGTTCGGGCCGACGATCACCGTGAAGGAGTTGTCGGGGATCTCCACCGACAGCTTCTCGGCGATGACGCGCTGGTCGTATCCGAGGGTCACGTCGTCGGCCATCAGCCTGTTCACTGCGGTGCTCCTTTGGTTCGTACGGGAGGTGTGCGGGTCGCGCGAGGTCATATCCGCCCCGCCTTCCGCTCGGTGACCAGCAGCCACAGGAGATAGATGCCGCCGACGACACCGGTGACCACGCCGACGGGCAGCTGGTCGGCGCCGAACGCCCGCTGGGACACCAGGTCGGCGACGATCAGCAGGGCCGCGCCCAGGATCGTCGAGGCCGCGAGGTTCGGCCCCGGCGACTTGGTGAGCCGCCGGGCGATCTGCGGCGCGGTCAGCGCCACGAAGGTGACCGGGCCCGCGGCCGCGGTCGCGGCGGCCGTGAGCACGACGGAGGCCGTGAGCAGCAGCAGCCGGGTGCGCTCGACGCGGACGCCGAGGCCGCCCGCCGCGTCGTCGCCCATCTCCAGCATCCGCAGCGGACGCGCGTACGCGGCGACGACCGGGATCAGCACGACGAACATGATCAGCAGCGGCCAGACCTGCGTCCAGTCGCGGCCGTTGAGCGAGCCGGTCATCCACACGGTCGCGCGGGCGGCGTCGACGAAGTCGGCCTTGGTGAGCAGATAGCCGTTGACCGCGGTCACGAACGCGGAGACACCGATGCCGACGAGGACGAGCCGGTAGCCGTGCACGCCCCGCTTCCACGCGAGGAGGTAGATCGCGACCCCGGTGACGAGTCCGCCGACGAGCGCGCCGATCGCGACCTGCCCCGCGCTGCCCCCGAAGATCACGATCATCACCAGCGCGCCCGCGGTCGACCCCTGCCCGAGGCCGAGCACATCGGGGCTGCCGAGCGGGTTGCGGGAGACGGACTGGAAGAGCGCGCCGGACAGGCCGAGCGCGGCGCCGACCAGCAGGCCGACGAGGACCCGCGGCAGGCGCAGGTCGTTGATGATGAACTCCTGGCCGGCGTTGCCGTTGCCCGCGAGGGTGCGCAGGACGTCGGGGACCGGGATCGGGAAGTCGCCGGTGCCGATGAGGAAGACGCTCGCGGCGAGGGCCGCCACCAGGAGTACGGCGACGACCAGGAGCGAGCGGACGTCGAGCCGGACGGAGAGTCCGCCCGGGGTGCGTATCGCCTTGGTCTTCGGCTTCCTGGTACGGGTGTCGGTGGCGGTCACAGCTGGGCCATCCTTCGGCGACGTACGAGCACGATGAAGACCGGCGCGCCGATGACGGCCGTGACGATGCCGACCTGGAGCTCGGACGGGCGGGCCACGATCCGGCCGATGACGTCGGCGCCGAGCAGCAGCACGGGCGAGAGGACCGCCGCGTACGGCATGATCCAGCGCATGTCGGGGCCGGTGAACGAGCGCACCATGTGCGGCACCATCAGGCCGACGAAGGCGATCGGGCCGCAGGCCGCGGTGGCCGCGCCGCACAGCAGCGTCGCGGCGACCATGCTCAGGGCGCGGGTGCGGCCGAGGTGGGCGCCGAGCGCGCGGGCGGTGTCGTCGCCCATGGCCATGGCGTTGAGCGGGCGGGAGAGCAGCAGCGCGAGCACGGCGCCGACGGCGATGAACGGCCACACCTGCTGGACGGTGTGCATGGTGGACGTGGCCAGCGAGCCGACCTGCCAGAACCGCATCCGGTTGAGGGCCATGTCGTCGGTGATCATCACCGCGTAGAGATAGCCGGAGAGCGCCGCGTTGATCGCGGTACCGGCGAGGGCGAGCCGCACGGGCGTCGCGTTGCGGGTGCCGCCGAGCGCGTACACGAGGACGCCCACGGCCGCGGCGCCCGCGAAGGCGAACCATACGTAGCCGGTGAGCGAGGTGACCCCGAAGAAGCTGATGGCGGAGACGACGGCGGCCGACGCGCCCATGTTGATGCCGAGGATGCCGGGGTCGGCGAGCGGGTTGCGGGTCAGCGCCTGGAGCACGGCGCCGGCGAGGCCGAGCGCGACTCCGGCCAGCAGACCGAGCAGGGTGCGCGAGATCCGCTCTCCGACGACCACGTCCGCGTAGTTCCCGGTGTCCTGGAACAGGCCGTGCCAGACCTGGTCAAGGGAGAGCGGTTTCGCGCCCACGGCGATGCTCGCCACAAGGACGGCCACCAGCACCAGGACAGACGCGAGCAGCCCGACGGAGCGTATGAGCGCTCGGCGGTCGGGGGGCGCGGGAGCGGTCACCGCGCTGGCTTCGGGAGGACTGTCGACCAACACGAAGTTAGGTTAGCCTACCCTGCAACCCCAGAACATCACGGTCCCCGCCGCCTTGGGCTGCCGCCAGCGACAGCCGGGTGGGCAAGTCGCCCTCGCCTTGGGCAATCTGCCGCCAAGGGCGGCAGGGTGGGCAAGGCGGCACCCCGGTGCGGGGCGAGCACACTTCGGCCCCCAACCCCGCCGCGGCCCACCCGCCAACGCATCGGCGCGCTACAACCCCAACCGTGCAACCGCCTTCCCGGCATCCAACTCGCACACACCCTCCCCGGCCGCATTCCACGCCGCCCCGCACAACGCCCGCAGCCCGTCGATCGCCTCACCGTCCCCCTCGATGCGCAGCTCCCCGTCCCCGGCGACCGCGGTCCAGCCCCCGCACCGGAACCCACCGTCCCCGCCCTGTAGTTCCTCGACCTCCGGCTGCCCGGTGAGCAGGCCGCGCAGATCCAGGTCCACATACGTGGGCCGGTGCTGCGGCGGCGCGGCGAGCAACTGCGCGGCATCGGTGACACCGGTCAGCACGAGAAGCGAATCCACTCCCCCGTTGAACGCCCCTTCGATATCCGTGTCCAGCCGGTCCCCCACCACCAACGGAGTCTGCGCACCGGTCCGCAGAATCGTCTCCTTGTGCATCGGCGGCAACGGCTTCCCCGCGACCTGCGGCTCGGCACCCGTCGCAATCCGGACGACCTCCACCGCCGCCCCGTTCCCCGGCGCGATGCCGCGCGCACTCGGAATCGTCAGGTCCGTATTGGACGCGAACCACGGCACCCCGCGCGCGATCCCGTAACAGGCCTCCGCGAACCGCCCCCACGCCATGTCGGGCCCGCCGTACCCCTGCGCCACCGCGGCCGGGTCCTCGTCCGCGGAGTCCACCGGCACGAGCCCGCGCTCCCGCAGAGCCACCCGCAGCCCTTCGCCGCCGATCACCAGCACCCGCGCCCCGCTCGGCACCTGCTCGCTGATCAGCCGCGCGACGGCCTGCGCCGACGTGATGACATCGGCGGCCCCGGTCGGGATCCCCAGCTCGGTCAGATGCTCGGCCACGGCGTCCGGCGTCCGCAGCGCGTTGTTCGTGACGTACGCGAGCCCCATCCCGCCGCCGCGCGCCACGGCCAGCGAATCGACGGCATGCGCGATGGCCTGCCCGCCCGCGTACACCACCCCGTCGAGGTCGAGCAGCGCGGTGTCGTACGCCTCGCTCAACGCCCGCGCGCTGTCACCAGGCCGCACCCGAACCCCGCTGTCGGCCGCCCCGCTCGCCCTGTCGCCCTGGCTCATTCCGCATCGCTCCTCGCTCGATCCCACTCCCCCGATCATCCACCACGCCACTGACACTCGTACGATGCGGGGATGAACACTGCAGGTCGCACGGCACTGACAGGCAGCAACGGCCTGGACCTGATCCCGTTCAGGGGCGTCCGCTACGTCCCCGAACAGGTCGGCAGCCTCGCCGCCGTGACCTCGCCCCCGTACGACGTGGTCGTACGGCCCGACGGACTGCACCACCTGGAGAACGCGGACCCGCACAACATCGTCCGCCTGATCCTGCCGCAGGCCGTGGAACCCCGGACCCGCAACGAACTGGCGGCCACCACCCTGCACCGCTGGCTCGCCGAGGGCGTCCTCGCCCCGGACGCCGAACCCGCCTTCTACGTGTACGAACAGCGAAACGGCGACATGCTGCAACGCGGCATCATCGGCGCCCTCCACCTCTCCGAGGCCTCAGAAGGTGTGGTCCTGCCCCACGAGGACGTCATGCCGCATGTGGTCGAGGACCGGGCGGGCCTGATGCGCACCACGGCCGCGAACCTCGAACCGCTCCTGCTGACCTACCGGGGCAACGGCAACGCGACCGGCGCCACCGCCGTCATCGAACGCACGGTCCAGCGCCCCCCGCTCCTCGCCACCACGACCGAGGACGGCTACAGCCACCGCCTCTGGGCCCTCACGGACGCCGCCGACCAGCACCAGGTCCGAACCGGCCTCGCCGCCCACCAGGCCCTCATCGCGGACGGCCACCACCGCTGGGCCACCTACCTGCGCCTGCGCACCGAACACGCCTCGTCGGGCCGCACCCCCTGGGACTACGGCCTGGTCCTCCTCGTCGACACGGCCCGCTACCCCCTCCGGGTCCGCGCCATCCACCGCCTGCTGGGCCGCCTCCCCCTCGACCGGGCGCTGGCGGCGGCCCGCCCGCACTTCCGCATACGCGAGGTGGCGGGCCCCCTCCCGCATGCGATGGAGGCCCTGGCACAGGCGTCGTCCCACGGCAACGCCTTCCTCCTCACCGGCACCGAGGACACGTACCACCTCCTGGACCGCCCCGACCCTGCGCTCCTGGACCGTACGATTCCGGCCGATCGCCCCGAGGCCTGGCGCACGCTCGACGCCACGGTGCTGCACTCCACGCTCCTCGGCCACGTCTGGGGCATTCCGGAGGACTCCCCCACCGACGTCTCGTACATCCACGACACACAGGCGACGGTCGACAAGGCGCGCCGCGACGGCGGCACGGCGGTCCTGATGCACCCGGTCCGCGAGGAGGTCGTCCGCGAGCTGGCCCGCCAGGGCGTGACGATGCCCCGCAAGTCCACGTCGTTCGGCCCGAAGCCGGCCACGGGCCTGGTGCTGCGCACGCTGACGGACGACTGAACCCGGCGACAACGACGAACGGGCGGGCTCCCTGAGGAGCCCGCCCGTTCGTCATGTCACGCTCTACCGCTCGTCGCGCTCGTCACCGGCGCTGTCGTCCTTGGGCGCCGCGGCACCGTCCTCCGCACTGTCGTCGAAGGCGTCCACGAACTCGACACCGTCCAGCTCGGCCAGCCGGTCCGACGCGTCCGTGCTGCCGTCCTTGTCGGCCTCGACGGCCTTGGCGAACCACTCCCGCGCCTCGTCCTCGCGCCCGGCCTCCAGCAGCGCGTCGGCGTACGCGTAGCGCAGCCGAGCGGTCCACGGCTGCGTGGAGTTCGAGGCGAGCTCGGGGCTCTGGAGCGTCACGATGGCGGCGTCCAGCTGCCCCATGTCGCGCCGCGCGCCGGCGGCCACGAGCCGCATCTCGACCTGCCCGGCCTTGTCCAGCTTCGACACCTCGGGGGCGCCAGCCATGTCTAGGGCCTTCTCGGGACGCCCGAGGCCGCGCTCGCAGTCGGCCATGAGCGGCCACAGGTCCACGGTCCCGGTCATCCGCCGCGCGGCCCGGAACTCGGCAAGCGCCTCGCTGTACTTCTGGTTCCCGTACGCGGCGAATCCGGCGGCCTCCCGCACTCCGGCGACGCGCGAGGCGAGCCGCAGCGCGATCCTGGAGTACGCGTACGCGCCCTCCGGGTCCTCGTCGATCAGCCGGGCCACCATCACGAGGTTGTTGGCGACATCCTCGGCGAGGCCCCTCGGCAGGGACTGAAGTTCCTGCTGCACGCTCTTGTCGAGCTCGGCACCGGAGACGTCCTCCGGAATCGGCAGCCGCTTGATCGGCTCACGGTCCCGCTCCCGCTCGTCCCGGAACCTGGACCCACCACCACGCCGGTCATCACGGCGGTCGTCCCGACGATCATCACGCCGGTCGTCCCGCCCACGGAACCCACCGGGACGCCCACCCCGGTCGTCGCGCCGGAAGCCGCCACCACGGTTGTCGTCGCGGCGGTCGTCACGGCGCGGACCACGGTCACGGTCATCGCGACGGAAGCCACCGCCGCGGTTGTCGTCACGGCGGTCGTCACGACGCGGACCACGGTCCCGGTCATCGCGGCGGTCGTCCCGGCGGAAGCCACCGCCGCGGTTGTCGTCGCGCCGGTCGTCACGACGCGGGCCACGATCACGGTCGCCGAACGAACGGTCATCGCGGCGGTCGTCACGGCGCGGACCACGGTCACGGTCGTCGCGACGGAAGCCACCGCCGCGGTTGTCGTCGCGGCGGTCGTCACGGCGCGGGCCACGGTCACGGTCGTCGCGCCGGAAACCCCCGCCACGGTTGTCGTCACGCCGGTCATCCCGACGCGGCCCACGATCACGGTCACCGAACGAACGGTCATCACGCCGATCGTCCCGGCGGAAGCCGCCGCCGCGGTTGTCGTCACGGCGATCGTCACGGCGCGGGCCACGGTCACGGTCGTCCCGCCGGAAACCCCCGCCACGGTTGTCGTCACGCCGGTCATCCCGACGCGGCCCACGATCACGGTCACCGAACGAACGGTCATCGCGGCGGTCATCACGCCGATCGTCCCGGCGGTCGTCGCGACGGAAGCCGCCACCACGGTTGTCGTCACGGCGGTCATCACGGCGGAAGCCACCGCCGCGGTTGTCGTCGCGCCGGTCGTCCCGACGCGGCCCACGATCACGGTCATCACGGCGATCGTCGCGGCGGAACGCAGGACGCTCCCGGTCGCCGTCCCGACGGTCCCGGCGCGGGCCGCCGGTGTTGCCGCGGAACCCGCCCCGGTCGCCACTGTCCCGTCGGCGCTGGTCGCGCTCCGGTCGCTCGTCGGGAGAGTTGGTGGCCATCGGTGGACTCCTGTCTTCGGTACCGCAGTCATTCTCACGCAACCGGGATGCCGGCGCGCTCCGAGAAGAGCACTTGCTCTTGAAATACAAAAAGGACCCTTGGTCCCCAGCATGTGTGCCGGGACCAAGGGTCCTCTCAAAAATAGTTCGGCGGCGTCCTACTCTCCCACAGGGTCCCCCCTGCAGTACCATCGGCGCTGTGAGGCTTAGCTTCCGGGTTCGGAATGTAACCGGGCGTTTCCCTCACGCTATGACCACCGAAACCCTTTCAGACATCCCCCAGAGGGGACATGTGAACAGGGCGGCGAACTAGCACACTCTTCAATTGATTAAGTGAAACTGTTCAGCCAGCACAACTGTTCGTTGTCTGGGAACAACACAGTGGACGCGAGCAACTGAGGACAAGCCCTCGGCCTATTAGTACCAGTCACCTCCACACCTTGCGGTGCTTCCAGATCTGGCCTATCAACCCAGTCGTCTACTGGGAGCCTTAACCCCTCGAGGGGGTGGGAATACTCATCTCGAAGCAGGCTTCCCGCTTAGATGCTTTCAGCGGTTATCCTTTCCGAACGTAGCCAACCAGCCATGCCCTTGGCAGGACAACTGGCACACCAGAGGTTCGTCCGTCCCGGTCCTCTCGTACTAGGGACAGCCCTTCTCAATATTCCTACGCGCACAGAGGATAGGGACCGAACTGTCTCACGACGTTCTAAACCCAGCTCGCGTACCGCTTTAATGGGCGAACAGCCCAACCCTTGGGACCGACTCCAGCCCCAGGATGCGACGAGCCGACATCGAGGTGCCAAACCATCCCGTCGATATGGACTCTTGGGGAAGATCAGCCTGTTATCCCCGGGGTACCTTTTATCCGTTGAGCGACGGCGCTTCCACAAGCCACCGCCGGATCACTAGTCCCGACTTTCGTCCCTGCTCGACCCGTCGGTCTCACAGTCAAGCTCCCTTGTGCACTTACACTCAACACCTGATTACCAACCAGGCTGAGGGAACCTTTGGGCGCCTCCGTTACCCTTTGGGAGGCAACCGCCCCAGTTAAACTACCCATCAGACACTGTCCCTGATCCGGATCACGGACCCAGGTTAGACATCCAGCACGACCAGAGTGGTATTTCAACGACGACTCCCTCGATACTGGCGTACCGAGTTCAAAGTCTCCCACCTATCCTACACAAGCCGAACCGAACACCAATATCAAACTGTAGTAAAGGTCCCGGGGTCTTTCCGTCCTTCTGCGCGAAACGAGCATCTTTACTCGTAGTGCAATTTCACCGGGCCTATGGTTGAGACAGTCGAGAAGTCGTTACGCCATTCGTGCAGGTCGGAACTTACCCGACAAGGAATTTCGCTACCTTAGGATGGTTATAGTTACCACCGCCGTTTACTGGCGCTTAAGTTCTCAGCTTCGCCACACCGAAATGTGACTAACCGGTCCCCTTAACGTTCCAGCACCGGGCAGGCGTCAGTCCGTATACATCGCCTTACGGCTTCGCACGGACCTGTGTTTTTAGTAAACAGTCGCTTCTCGCTGGTCTCTGCGGCCACCCCCAGCTCAGAGTGCAAGACTCATCACCAGGAATGGCCCCCCTTCTCCCGAAGTTACGGGGGCATTTTGCCGAGTTCCTTAACCATAGTTCACCCGAACGCCTCGGTATTCTCTACCTGACCACCTGAGTCGGTTTAGGGTACGGGCCGCCATGAAACTCGCTAGAGGCTTTTCTCGACAGCATAGGATCATCCACTTCACCACAATCGGCTCGGCATCAGGTCTCAGGCACAAGCTGTCCGGATTTACCTGGACAGCGCCCTACACCCTTACCCCGGGACTACCATCGCCCGGGCTGGACTACCTTCCTGCGTCACCCCATCGCTCACCTACTACCAGCTTGGGCCGGCGGCTCCACCACTTTCCATTCCCCGAAGGGTCCGGAACGGCTTCACGGCCTTAGCATCACTGGATTCGATGTCTTTCGCGTCACAGCGGGTACCGGAATATCAACCGGTTATCCATCGACTACGCCTGTCGGCCTCGCCTTAGGTCCCGACTTACCCTGGGCAGATCAGCTTGACCCAGGAACCCTTAGTCAATCGGCGCACACGTTTCTCACGTGTGTATCGCTACTCATGCCTGCATTCTCACTCGTGAACCGTCCACAACTACCTTCCGGTGCTGCTTCACCCGGCACACGACGCTCCCCTACCCATCACAGCGGGCGTTGGCCCTATAGCTGCAATGACACGACTTCGGCGGTACGCTTGAGCCCCGCTACATTGTCGGCGCGGAATCACTTGACCAGTGAGCTATTACGCACTCTTTCAAGGGTGGCTGCTTCTAAGCCAACCTCCTGGTTGTCTCTGCGACTCCACATCCTTTCCCACTTAGCGTACGCTTAGGGGCCTTAGTCGATGCTCTGGGCTGTTTCCCTCTCGACCATGGAGCTTATCCCCCACAGTCTCACTGCCGTGCTCTCACTTACCGGCATTCGGAGTTTGGCTAAGGTCAGTAACCCGGTAGGGCCCATCGCCTATCCAGTGCTCTACCTCCGGCAAGAAACACACGACGCTGCACCTAAATGCATTTCGGGGAGAACCAGCTATCACGGAGTTTGATTGGCCTTTCACCCCTAACCACAGGTCATCCCCCAGGTTTTCAACCCTGGTGGGTTCGGTCCTCCACGAAGTCTTACCTCCGCTTCAACCTGCCCATGGCTAGATCACTCCGCTTCGGGTCTTGAGCGCGCTACTAAATCGCCCTGTTCGGACTCGCTTTCGCTACGGCTTCCCCACACGGGTTAACCTCGCAACACACCGCAAACTCGCAGGCTCATTCTTCAAAAGGCACGCAGTCACGACTGCATGTGCAAGCACATACAGCGACGCTCCCACGGCTTGTAGGCACACGGTTTCAGGTACTATTTCACTCCGCTCCCGCGGTACTTTTCACCATTCCCTCACGGTACTATCCGCTATCGGTCACCAGGGAATATTTAGGCTTAACGGGTGGTCCCGCCAGATTCACACAGGATTTCTCGGGCCCCGTGCTACTTGGGTGTCTCTCAAACGAGCCGCTAACGTTTCGACTACGGGGGTCTTACCCTCTACGCCGGACCTTTCGCATGTCCTTCGTCTACATCAACGGTTTCTTACTCGTCTCACGGCCGGCAGACCGTAAAAGAGAGATCCCACAACCCCGCACACGCAACCCCTGCCGGGTCTCACACGTATACGGTTTGGCCTCATCCGGTTTCGCTCGCCACTACTCCCGGAATCACGGTTGTTTTCTCTTCCTGCGGGTACTGAGATGTTTCACTTCCCCGCGTTCCCTCCACACTGCCTATATATTCAGCAGCGGGTGACAGCCCATGACGACTGCCGGGTTTCCCCATTCGGAAACCCCCGGATCAAAGCCTGGTTGACGACTCCCCGGGGACTATCGTGGCCTCCCACGTCCTTCATCGGTTCCTGGTGCCAAGGCATCCACCGTGCGCCCTTAAAAACTTGGCCACAGATGCTCGCGTCCACTGTGCAGTTCTCAAACAACGACCAACCACCCGTCACAACCCACCGAAGCGGATCTTTACCGGGGCCGGCACTGAAGGCGACCGTTACGGCCGTACCTTCAGACACCCAACAGCGTGCCCGACACCACTCGCCCGTCCATCTCGCTTTCCACGCCGAAGCAGTACTTGCGACCAGAGCAGGTCAAGTGTGCCGAATAATCAACGTTCCACCCATGAGCAACCACCGTCGAACGTGTGCCGACGTAATGGCCCTGGACCACCAGACAATGTCTGGCGGCCTAGATGCTCCTTAGAAAGGAGGTGATCCAGCCGCACCTTCCGGTACGGCTACCTTGTTACGACTTCGTCCCAATCGCCAGTCCCACCTTCGACAGCTCCCTCCCACAAGGGGTTGGGCCACCGGCTTCGGGTGTTACCGACTTTCGTGACGTGACGGGCGGTGTGTACAAGGCCCGGGAACGTATTCACCGCAGCAATGCTGATCTGCGATTACTAGCAACTCCAACTTCATGGGGTCGAGTTGCAGACCCCAATCCGAACTGAGACCGACTTTTTGAGATTCGCTCCACCTTGCGGTATCGCAGCTCATTGTATCGGCCATTGTAGCACGTGTGCAGCCCAAGACATAAGGGGCATGATGACTTGACGTCGTCCCCACCTTCCTCCGAGTTGACCCCGGCGGTCTCCTGTGAGTCCCCATCACCCCGAAGGGCATGCTGGCAACACAGAACAAGGGTTGCGCTCGTTGCGGGACTTAACCCAACATCTCACGACACGAGCTGACGACAGCCATGCACCACCTGTACACCGACCACAAGGGGGCGCCTGTCTCCAGACGTTTCCGGTGTATGTCAAGCCTTGGTAAGGTTCTTCGCGTTGCGTCGAATTAAGCCACATGCTCCGCTGCTTGTGCGGGCCCCCGTCAATTCCTTTGAGTTTTAGCCTTGCGGCCGTACTCCCCAGGCGGGGCACTTAATGCGTTAGCTGCGGCGCGGACAACGTGGAATGTTGCCCACACCTAGTGCCCACCGTTTACGGCGTGGACTACCAGGGTATCTAATCCTGTTCGCTCCCCACGCTTTCGCTCCTCAGCGTCAGTAATGGCCCAGAGATCCGCCTTCGCCACCGGTGTTCCTCCTGATATCTGCGCATTTCACCGCTACACCAGGAATTCCGATCTCCCCTACCACACTCTAGCTAGCCCGTATCGACTGCAGACTCGGGGTTAAGCCCCGAGCTTTCACAATCGACGTGACAAGCCGCCTACGAGCTCTTTACGCCCAATAATTCCGGACAACGCTTGCGCCCTACGTATTACCGCGGCTGCTGGCACGTAGTTAGCCGGCGCTTCTTCTGCAGGTACCGTCACTTTCGCTTCTTCCCTGCTGAAAGAGGTTTACAACCCGAAGGCCGTCATCCCTCACGCGGCGTCGCTGCATCAGGCTTTCGCCCATTGTGCAATATTCCCCACTGCTGCCTCCCGTAGGAGTCTGGGCCGTGTCTCAGTCCCAGTGTGGCCGGTCGCCCTCTCAGGCCGGCTACCCGTCGTCGCCTTGGTGAGCCATTACCTCACCAACAAGCTGATAGGCCGCGGGCTCATCCTTCACCGCCGGAGCTTTTAACCCCCATCCAGGAGAATGGGAGTGTTATCCGGTATTAGACCTCGTTTCCAAGGCTTGTCCCAGAGTGAAGGGCAGATTGCCCACGTGTTACTCACCCGTTCGCCACTAATCCACCCCGAAGGGCTTCATCGTTCGACTTGCATGTGTTAAGCACGCCGCCAGCGTTCGTCCTGAGCCAGGATCAAACTCTCCGTGAATGTTTCCGGGATATCCCGGTGACACACACGAGAGCGGAACAGTCGGAGGAATAATCCGGCCGTTCACAGCGTCCTCGCTGTGCGCCTACCAGCCAATGACCGGCAGGACTTTTCAAAGGAACCTCGTCCCAGCGGATGCTGGAGACGGGGTATCAACAAATTTTGGCGTTGATTTTTGGCACGCTGTTGAGTTCTCAAGGAACGGACGCTTCCTTTGTACTCACCCTCTCGGGCTTTCCTCCGGGCGCTTCCCTTCGGTATTTCGTGTTTCCAACCTTACCAGATCCGTTTTCCGTTCCGTTTCCGGTTCGGATTTCATTTCCGGTGGCCGTTGGCGGGCCTTTGCCTTTCGGCGTGTCCACCACATTAGCCGAATCTCCTGGCAACTCATAATCGAGATTCGCGGGTTCGAATTTCGACATGCGAGCACGCCGAAGAGACCCCGTCGAGGGAGATCGTAATGAGTGGTTTGGCCGCTTCCGGTGGTTGGCTGAGCGCCAGTTCCGGCTTCAGCGGCTCGGGCCACATTACGGATCCCGCAGGGGCGCGTCAAGTTGAGCGGCGGCGGGGCGTGTGGGCCCGATAAGGGCTCACCGTCGGGTCGTTGGCCACCCAGAAGCGCCAGGGGTGGACGCCCCCCTCGCCGGACACTCCGGTGCGTGGGCCGTTGCGTACCTGGTCAGCGGGTACCGGGGTGCCGTGCAGGACGCGCAGTGGGGAGTCCGCTCCGGCGCAGGCGTCGGTGCCGTCCAGGGATCGGTCCACGGCGAGGGCGGTGGCCATGCGGGCCGGGCCTTTGGCCAGTTCCTTGTCGTGCCGGGCCGATAGTCGACGTTCGCGGGCCAGTTCGGCGCCCGCCGTGATCTCGCCGGCGCGGAGGAGTACGGCGCTCGCTCTGCCTTCTTCGCCGCAGACCAGGTTCATGCAGTGCCACATGCCGTAGGTGAAGTAGACGTACACGTGTCCAGGGCGCCCGAACATCACGCTGTTGCGGGCGGTCCGGCCTCTGTAGGCGTGTGACCCGGGGTCGTTCGCACCGTCGTACGCCTCGACCTCGGTGAGGCGGAGCTCGATCGGCCCGTCGGGGGTGCGCCGGACCAGCGTGCGTCCCAACAGGTCGGGGGCTACTTCCAGTACGGGTCGGTCGAAGAACTCACGTACGAGGGGCGTACGGTCAGGGGCCGCGATCATGCCCTCCGAGGGTAGTGGAGCGGGCGGGACGGGGCTCGGCGGAACCGGGCACGGGTGTCCCGCGTTTGTAGTCAGCAGTATCAGCAGTGGTTCGCACACACGGAGGAGATCGGGTCATGGGGTTCAAGCGGCTGTTGGCGAGTCTGGGTGCGGGCGGGGCGTCCGTGGAGACGGTGCTCACCGAGGTCAATGTCGTCCCCGGTGGTGTCGTTCAGGGTGAGGTGCGGATCCAGGGCGGGTCCGTCGACCAGGAGATCGAGGGGCTTTCCGTCGGTCTCCAGGCGCGGGTCGAGGTCGAGGGCAACGACCAGGAGACGAAGCAGGACATCGAGTTCACCAAGGTGCGGCTCGGGGGTGCATTCGAGCTGAAGGCGCAGGCCGTGCACGCCGTTCCGTTCGGGCTCGAGATTCCGTGGGAGACGCCGGTCACGACGATCGACGGGCAGCAGCTGCGCGGCATGAACATCGGCGTGACGACCGAGCTGGAGATCGCCCGGGCCATCGACTCGAGCGACCTCGACCCGATCAATGTGCACCCGCTGCCGTCCCAGCAGGCGCTGCTCGACGCCTTCATCCGGCTCGGCTTCCGGTTCAAGAGTGCGGACATGGAGCGCGGGCACATCCGGGGGACGCGGCAGAAGCTGCCTTTCTACCAGGAGATCGAGTTCCACCCGCCGCAGCAGTACCGGGGGCTCAACCAGGTCGAGCTGAGCTTCGTGGCCGACGACCGGGAGATGGACGTCGTACTGGAGATGGACAAGAAGCCGGGGCTGTTCAGCGAGGGCAGCGACACGTTCCGGTCGTTCGTCGTCGGGCACCACGACTTCCAGGGCACGGACTGGTCCGCGTATCTGAACCAGTGGCTGTCCGAGGTCGGCAGCAAGCGGAACTGGTTCTAGGGTTTCAGGAGCAGGGCCGTCAGGCTCTGTGGGACCAGTGTTTCCGTAGATCCAGGAGGTGTCGTTGTGACCGAGCAGCCCACGAGGGCTTCGCTTCCTCATGACTTTCATCCGCAGGTGCCGTCGTTCACCGTCGTGAGCCAGGACTTCGAGCCGGGCGGGACGCTGGACGACGCGCAGGTGTACGCGGCCGGGAACACGTCGCCGCACCTGCGCTGGGAGGGCTTCCCGGCGGAGACCAAGAGCTTCGCCGTGTCGTGCTTCGACCCGGACGCGCCGACCGGCAGCGGGTTCTGGCACTGGAGCGTGTTCGACATCCCGGCCTCGGTGACCGAATTGCCGGTGGGCGCCGGCAGCGGCAAGTTCGAGGGGCTTCCCGAGGGCGCCGTGCAGGTGCGCAACGACTATGGGACGAAGGAATTCGGGGGCGCCGCGCCGCCGCCCGGGGACCCCGCCCACCGTTATGTGTTCACCGTGTACGCGGTGGATCAGGAGAAGCTCGGTCCGGATTCGGATGCTTCTCCCGCTTTCGTCGGGTTCAACCTGCGGTTCCACACGATCGCCCGGGCCCAGGTCATCGCCGAATACGGGGCTCCCGCCGAGGGCTGATCCGCTTTCCCAGCGTTCACCGAACGTTTGCCCGCCCCTGGTCATGGAATTGATCAGGGGCGGGCAGTTTTTTTCCTGGTCCCCCAGGGGGCCGCAGTTATTGCGTTGTCCATCTCGGCGTGCACGGCCAGAGTTGACGCACGGACGCCGAGGGGCGATCCGCTGCGTACGGGAGGTGGGCAGGGTGCGGGACACACTGGTGCTGAACGCGAGCTTCGAGCCGCTCTCCACTGTGACGCTCAATCGAGCCGTCGTGCTGGTGTTGCAGGACAAGGCCGTCGTCGAGCAGGTCCACCCCGAGCTGCGGATGCGCGGGGCGGCGATCGACATCCCGGTGCCCCGGGTGATCAGGCTGTGCAGGTATGTCCGGGTGCCGTTCCGAAGACGCGCGCCATGGTCCAGGCGGGGCGTACTCGTACGGGATCAGCACCGGTGCGCGTACTGCGGCAAGCGGGCGACGACCGTCGACCACGTGGTGCCGAAGTCGCACGGCGGTGCTGATTCCTGGCTGAACACGGTGGCGTCCTGCGCCGACGACAATCACCGCAAGGCGAACCGGACGCCCGAGCAGGCGGGGATGCCGCTGTTGCGACAGCCGTTCGAGCCGACTCCCGCCGACGCGATGCTGCTGTCGCTCGGTGCCGGCGGGCGGGCCGGGCTGCCGGACTGGCTGGCGCAGACCGCCGCGTAGACATGACAGGGCGAGGGCCCGCCGACCATGTGGTCGGCGGGCCCTCGTCGTGTACGGGCGGGGAACTAGTCGATCGGCGGCTGTTCGCGGCGCGGCTGGGGCGGCGTCGGCATCACCGGCGGCGTCTTCGCGTCGCTGCCGCCCGGCGTGGCGCCGAAGTTGCCGAAGGCGCCCGAGAGGCCCTTGAGGGCGTCGCCGATCTCGCTGGGGACGATCCAGAGCTTGTTGGCGTCGCCCTCGGCGATCTTCGGGAGCATCTGGAGGTACTGGTACGAGAGCAGCTTCTGGTCCGGGTCTCCGGCGTGGATGGACTCGAAGACCGTACGGATGGCCTGGGCCTCGCCCTCGGCGCGCAGGGCCGCGGCCTTGGCCTCACCCTCGGCCCTGAGGATCGCGGACTGCTTCTCACCTTCGGCGGTCAGGATCTGCGATTGCCGGATACCTTCGGCGGTGAGGATCGCGGCGCGCTTGTCACGGTCGGCGCGCATCTGCTTCTCCATCGAGTCCTGGATGGAGGTGGGCGGCTCGATCGCCTTGAGTTCGACGCGGTTGACGCGGATGCCCCACTTGCCGGTGGCCTCGTCGAGGACGCCGCGGAGCGCCGCGTTGATCTCCTCGCGGGAGGTCAGGGTCCGCTCCAGGTCCATGCCACCGATGATGTTTCGCAGGGTGGTGACCGTGAGCTGCTCGATGGCCTGGATGTAGCTGGCGACCTCGTACGTCGCGGCCCGCGCGTCCGTCACCTGGTAGTAGATGACGGTGTCGATGTTGACCACCAGGTTGTCCTGGGTGATCACCGGCTGCGGCGGGAACGGCACGACCTGCTCGCGGAGGTCAATGCGGTTGCGGATCGAGTCGATGAACGGGACGACGATGTTCAGGCCCGCGTTCAGCGTGCGTGTGTAGCGGCCGAAGCGCTCCACGATGGCGGCGCTGGCCTGCGGGATGACTTGGATGGTCTTGATCAGGGCGATGAAGACCAACACCACCAGAATGATCAGGACGATGATGATCGCTGACATCGAGTCTCCCGTGCCCCTCGTACCGTTCGTACCGTCGTGGTTCCGGCGCGCCCGCGCCGGAAGATCATGAGGTCTTGCGCGTCGAGTGTGTCAGAACTGCCCACGTGGCGGGGCTGGTTCGGGCCACATATCGGTTCACATGACGATCGCCGTGGCCCCTTCGATGTCGACCACGTCGACCTGGCGGCCCGGCTCGAACGCCGCGTCCGCGTCGAGGGAGCGGGCCGACCAGATCTCGCCGCCCAGCTTGATCCGTCCGCCCGCCTGTCCGTCGACGCGCTCGACGACGACGGCCTGCTTGCCCTTCAGGGCCTCGATGCCGGTGGCGAGTTGGGGTTTCTGGGAGCGGTGCCGGTTGGCCACGGGTCGTACGACCGCGATGAGCGCGCACGAGACGACCGCGAAGACGACCACTTGGAGTACGACACCGCCGCCCATGCCCGCCGTGACGGCACCTGCGACGGCGCCGACGGCCAGCATGCCCAGTTCGGGCATGGCGGTGATGACGAGCGGGATTCCGAGTGCGGCCGCCCCGATCAGCCACCACACCCATGCGTCGATGTCTGCCACACGGCCATGGTAGATCCGCAACTGCCGCGCGGACAGGGGCCATCCGGTCCGCGCGGGGGCGCGCAGAGGCTCAGCTCAGGGGCAGGCCGGTGGCGGTCCAGCGGCCGTTGCTCTCCTCGACGACCAGCGGGAGGCCGAAGCACTTGGAGAGGTTGCGGGAGGTGAGTTCGAGCTCGATGGGGCCCGCGGCGAGGACCCGGCCCTGGCGGATCATCAGGACGTGCGTGAAGCCGGGGGCGATCTCCTCGACGTGGTGCGTGACCATGATCATCGACGGGGCGATCGGGTCGCGGGCGAGGCGGCCGAGGCGGCGCACCAGGTCCTCGCGGCCACCGAGGTCGAGGCCCGCGGCGGGCTCGTCGAGGAGGAGCAGCTCGGGGTCGGTCATCAGGGCGCGGGCGATCAGCGTGCGCTTGCGCTCGCCCTCGGAGAGCGTGCCGAACTTGCGGTCCAGGTACTCGCTCATACCGAGGCGGTCGAGGAACGCGCGGGCGCGCCGCTCGTCCACGTCCTCGTACTCCTCCTGCCAGCCGGCCGTCATGCCGTAGGCGGCGGTGAGTACGGTCTGCAGGACGGTCTGCCGCTTGGGCAGCTTGTCGGCGAGCGCGATGCCGGCCATGCCGATGCGCGGTCGCAGCTCGAAGACGTCCGTGCCGGGCTTGCCGAGGGTCTCACCGAGGATCGTGGCGGTGCCGGCGCTCGGGTAGAGGTAGCTCGAGGCGACGTTCAGGAGGGTGGTCTTGCCCGCGCCGTTGGGTCCGAGGATGACCCAGCGCTCCCCCTCCTTCACCGACCAGGAGACCTGGTCCACCAGAGCCCGGCCCTCGCGGACCACGGATACGTCCTCCAGCTCCAGTACATCGCTCATGAGCGCGTTGTCTCCCATTGCAGTCTCGTCTGTTCGCCGCGTCCGTCATGCCTTCGCATACTTCCTGCTCGGCACGGCCCCCAGGGAAAACCTACGCCACCGCCCCCGCGGTCCATTCCATCGGTCTGGCTTTTGGCGGCTTTGCGGGCTTCTAAGGTGGGGCGCATGCTCACTGAACCACGCTCTGGACGCCTCGCGGCCTGGGGAAATGCCCTTCTTGGCGGATTTGTCGCACCTGATGACGCGGCGCTCGCGATTGTCGGCGAGGACGCCTCGCACCGGGTGACGGGGCTGCCGGGCGAGGACGGGCCCGTCGGCCTGACGCTGGCGCTCGGCCGTCTGCGGGCGCTGGGCGTCGGCGGGCTGCGGGTGGCACTGCCCGCGCCGGGCCATCCGCTGGGGCTCAGTGGGCCGCCTGAGTTCAACGCGCGGGCCCTGGAGGCCGAGGAGGCGGTGGTCTGTCACGGCGCCGCGCTCGGGCTGGTCCCCGAGGTGTACGAGGCCGGTCCCGAGGGCGACGTGCATGTCGAGGTGGTGTGGCACTGCCTGCCCGTGCGGGAGGCACCGCCGGCGGATGTGCCCTCGCTCTCCGAGGCCGAGCGGGAGCTGGCGGAGGCGCTGCGGGACGCGACCGAGGTGCTGACGCGCCTCGACGTGGCCGGGTCGGGGCCGGTGTCCGAGGCCGCGGTGGACGCGTACCGGGCGCGGGCCGAGCGGGGGCGCGAGGCGCTCGCGCCGGGGTACCCCGGGCGGGCCGTACGGGTGCTGGAGCTGGCGCAGCGGGTGGGGCTGCTGGTCTCCGTGGCGTACGACAGCGGGCACGGGGGCGCGGTCAGCGCGTCGGAGATGGGGGCGCGGGCGCTCGCGCTGCGCCCGGTGGAGCGGACGGCCCGGCGCGCGCAGGTGGCCGCGTACAACGCGTTCGTGGAGGAGCGGGAGCGGGGCTGAGAGCGGGGCCGGGCCAGGCGGCGGGCAGCGCTGCGGGCCAGGCAGCGGGCAGTAGGCAGCAGGCAGGGAAAGGCCCCCACGGAGCGGGTCCGTGGGGGCCTTTCTGTGCCTCGGGGGCAGCGAACCTCAGTTGTTCGCCGCGGTGTTGCCGAAGGCCGGGTTCAGCAGGCCGATCACGTTGACGGAGTTGCCGTCGACGTTCACCGGGACGTGAACCGGAACGCCGACGTTGTTGCCCGAGCCGACGCCCGGGGAGTTCGCGGCCACGCCGTCGGCGTTCGAGTCGGCGAAGGCGGCACCGGCAGAGGCACCCGCGGCGATACCGGCGACGGCGACGGCAACGGCGGCCTTCTTGGCGATGTTCATGAGAAGCGTTCCTCCAGATATTGCGGTCCGACCCCAGCCGCGGGGTCGCACGCTGAGAAACGCGCGGGGCGCGCGACAGACACGGGACGCCCCCTGGATCCGCTCGATTGGATCAATAGGCCGACGATTCGACCAGCCGCGCTATCGAACGGGAGAGCGACCCCCGGAAAAGCGGACCGGCCCCGCGGGGAACACCCCGGGGGCCGGTGAGACCTGAGCGCGCGTCAGCCGTTGTAGCCGTTGTTCGCGAACGCCGGGTTGAGGGCGCCGATCACCGTGGCGGTGTTGCCCACGGCGTTCACCGGAACGTGGATCGGGACCTGAACCAGGTTGCCCGAGCCGACGCCCGGGGACTTCGTGGCGTGGCCGTGGGCCTGCGCGCCGTCGGTGGCAGAGGCGAGTCCCGCACCGGCGGCGACAAGGCCACCGGCCACGAGGGTGACGGCCGCGGCCTTCTTCAGGTTCTTCACTTCTGGATCCTCCTAGCGGTCGCCGCGACACGATCGCCGCAGCACGCATTGGAGAACGCCGCACCGCCCGAAGGGATGCGCCATTCGGGGGACATCTACACGACGGTATGAATTCCAGAACGGAGTATGACGCTCCGCGTTGCCGCCGCTTCGGTGTGCCCGCGCGTGCCTCTCAGCCCGTGACACCGTGCCGCACGGCCCACAGGGCGGCCTGGGTGCGGTCCGACAGGTCGAGTTTCATCAGGATGTTCGAGACATGGGTCTTCACCGTCTTCTCGGAGAGGACGAGGGCGCGGGCGATCTCCCGGTTCGAGCGGCCGTCGGCGATCAGGCCGAGCACCTCGCGCTCGCGCTCCGTGAGGGAACCGCCTCTCCCCTGGCCGTTGTTGCCGTCCTCCTGGGCGAGCAGGGCGCCCGCCACCTCGGGTTGCAGCAGGATGTGGCCCGCGTGGACGGAGCGGATGGCGCCGGCCAGCGCGTCGGGGTCCACGTCCTTGTAGACGTAACCCGCGGCCCCCGCGCGCAGGGCGGGGACGACGGTGCGCTGCTCGGTGAAGCTGGTGACGATCAACACCTTGGCGGGATTGTCGAGTTCGCGGAGCCGGCGCAGGGCGTCGACCCCGTCCATGACCGGCATCTTGACGTCCATGAGGACGACGTCGGGCCTCAGCTCCTCGGCGCGGGCGACTCCTTCGGCGCCGTCCGCCGCCTCGCCGACGACCTCGATGTCGCCCTGCACCTCCAGGAAGGTGCGCAGGCCCCTGCGGACGACCTGGTGGTCGTCGACCAGCAGTACCTTGATCGGGTCAGCCACCGGGGACCTCCATCTCGATCGTGGTGCCCTTGCCGGGCTCCGAATCCACTGTGAGCCGGCCGCCGACACCACCGGAGCGGTCGCGCATGGAGACGAGCCCGAGGTGGCGGCCCGCGCTGCGGATCGCCTGGGGGTCGAAGCCCGCTCCGTCGTCGATGACGCGCAGCACGGCGCCCTGGCCGTGCTTGTCGAGCGTGACCCGCACCTTCTCCGCTCCGGAGTGGCGCAGCGCGTTGTGCAGCGCTTCCTGGGCGACGCGCAGCAACGCCTCCTCCTGGGCGGCGGGCAGCGCCTTTATGCCGCTGGTCGTGAACGTGACGTGCGCCGAGTGGGCGCGGTCGAGCACCTGGGCCTGTGTGCGCAACGTGGCCACCAGGCCGTCCTCGTCGAGGGCCGCGGGGCGCAACTCGACGACGGCCGCGCGCAGTTCGTCCGCCGCCTCCGCCGCGAGCTCCGCCACGTGCCCCAACTCCCCCTTGGCGCGGTCCGGGTCACGGTCCATCAGCGTCGCTGCGGCCTGCGCGGTCAGGCGCAGCGAGAAGAGCTTCTGGCTCACCGCGTCGTGCAGTTCGTGGGCGATCCGGGAGCGCTCCTCGGCGATGGTGAGCTCGCGGCTGCGCTCGTAGAGGCGGGCGTTCGTGAGCGCGATGGCCGCGTGCTGGGCGAGGATCCCGAGCAGTTCCTCGTCGTCCTGCGTGAAGCCGCAACCGCCTTGCGGTTTGGGGCAGTTCTTGTTCGCGAGGAAGAGCGCGCCGATGGTCTCCTCGCCGTCCTTGATGGGCAGGCCGAGGAAGTCGGACATGTCCGGGTGGGCGGAGGGCCAGCCCTCGAAGCGGGGGTCCTTGCGGACGTCCGCGAGGCGCTCGGTCTTCGCGTCGCGCAGCATCGCGGCGAGGATGCCGTGCTGGCGCGGCAGCGGGCCGATGGCCTTCCACTGCTCCTCACTGACGCCGTCGACGACGAACTGGGCGAAGCCCCCGTGGTCGTCCGGCACGCCGAGCGCCGCGTACTCGGCGTCGAGCAGCTCGCGGGCCGAGGCGACGATCGTCTTGAGGACGTCGCGCACCTCGAGATGCCTGCTCATGGCGAGGAGCGCGGCGCTCACCGCGGCCAAGCCTGTACGTGGACCCTGACTCATGACCTCACCGTACCGGCGGGGTGCGACAGCCGGATCGGGCCGACGGCGCCCTTCGCCTAGGTCGGTCGGCGTAGGGCGAAGGACCCTGCGTTGTTGCTGCTCGCGTACGAGGTGCCGAGGGCCGCCGGGTTCCTACGTTGAGGACACGACGCACAACGGATGACGTACTCAAGGGGACGGTTGTCATGGCGGTAGCGATCATCACGGGGGCCTCACGAGGGTTCGGGAGGGCGCTGGCGACGGCGCTGGCGGAGCGGGGCTGGGATCTGGTCCTGGACGCGCGCTCCGCCGGTCCGCTGGAGGACGTCGCGGAGCGGCTGCGCAAGCACGGTGGGGCCGTGAAGGCCGTGCCGGGGGATGTCGCGGACGGCGGGCACCGGGTGGAACTGATCGCCGCGGCGTGGGAGCTGGGCGGGCTCGATCTTCTGGTGAACAACGCGAGCGTGCTGGGCGCGGAGCCGCTGGTGCCGCTCGAGGGGCATTCGCTGGACGACTTCAGGGCGGCGCTCGAGATCAATGTGGTGGCACCGCTCGGGCTGCTCCAGGAGGCGCTGCCGCTGCTGCGCGAGTCCCCCGCCGGGACGGTGATCGCCATGAGTTCGGACGCGGCCACGGAGGCGTACCCCACCTGGGGCGGCTACGGGGCGACGAAGGCGGCCCTCGACCAGCTCGTGGCGGTGCTCGCGGTGGAGGAGCCGGGCCTGCGGGTGTGGGCGGTGGATCCGGGCGGGATGCGCACGGACATGCTGGCGGCGGCCGAGCCGGACGAGGATCTGAGCGAGGTGCCGCGCCCCGAGGACGTGGTGCCCGCGTTCCTGCGCCTCCTGGACCGGCGGCCCGCGAGCGGACGCTACTCGGCCCCGTCCCTCCTGGAGGCGTGATGGCGCTCGCGCTGCGGGTGCCCGAGGAGCTGTCGGCGCGGGTCCCGGCCGAGCAGCGGGGGCCCGGCCGGGACAGATCGTCCGTGCGCCTTCTGGTGTCGCGCGGCACCGCCGCCACCCATCACCGCTTCCCCGAGCTGCCGTCCGTGCTGCGGGCCGGGGACCTGCTCGTCGTCAATACGTCCCCTACATTGGCGGCCGCCGTGGACGGGCGGGTCGGGCACGCGCGCGTGGTCGTGCATTTCTCGACGCGCGGCGACGACGGGCGCTGGGCGGTCGAGCTGCGGGCCCCGGACGAGCGGGGCACCACGGGGCCGCGCCCCGGCGGGCCCGCCGGGTCCGTGGTCGCGCTCCCCGGAGGCGTACGCCTCGTATATGAGGAGCCCCTGGCGGCCGGGAGCGAGCGGCTGTGGTGGGTGCGGGCGACCGGGGACGTCCCGGCGCTGCTCGGCCGGCGGGGGCGGCCCATCCGCTACTCCTATACGGAGCGGGACCAGCCGCTGTCCGCCTACCAGACGGTGTTCGCGCTGCCGTACGCCGCCGGGGCGGGCAGTGCGGAGATGCCGAGTGCGGCGCGGCCCTTCACGGAGTCGATCGTGTCGCGGCTCGTGAGCCGGGGGGTGCAGTTCGCGCCGATCACGCTGCATACGGGAGTGGCGTCCGCCGAGTCGCACGAGCCTCCTTATGCGGAGCGTTTCGAGGTGCCCGAGGCGTCGGCCCGCCTGATCAACGCCGCGCGGGCCGCGGGGCAGAACGTCATCGCCGTGGGGACCACCGCCGTGCGGGCCGTCGAGTCCGCCGTGGACGGCGAGGGGGTCGTGCGGGCGGCGCGCGGCTGGACGGAGCTCGTGGTGACGCCCGAGCGCGGGGTGCGGGTGGTGGACGGCCTGCTCACCGGGCTGCACGAGCCGGAGGCCTCCCATCTTCTGATGCTGGAGGCGGTGGCCGGACGGGCCGCGGTGGACCGTGCGTACGAGGAGGCGCTGCGGGGGCGCTACCTGTGGCACGAGTTCGGCGACGTGCACCTCATCCTTCCGGAGGAGAACCCTCACGCTGTGCGTTGCAGTGGCAACTGCCGGTGAGTTCTGGAGGGGGTGCGTGTGACGCCACCCATAGGGCCCACGTCACGTACGAAGGTCCGTAGTGGATGAGTAAGGGACTTAGGTCCCTTTGCAGCGCCGGGACAGGGAGTCGGACATCGGCTTCCTGTCCCTTTTCGTTCCCCCTCGGCGCACTACCCGGCTTCGTAGATCACACCTTTGCCTCGGCATTTTGCGGCCGCTAAGAATGTCCATCGTTGTTCGGCGCCGCGGGGTCCTACCCGTGGGGTTCGTGTCCTAAACACGACCGCCCGGTCCCCGGGTCGGCGAGCGACTTCCGTTCTTAGAGAGGTCCCCATCTCATGTCCAAGCACGCCAACGCCGGCCATAGTCAGCTGACCCGCACCCACAAGTTCTCGCTCGCCGGTGTCGCCGCTCTCGGTGCCGCCGCCCTCGCGGTGACGCTGGTGCCGGGTCACGACACGCAGGCTTCGGCGAAGGACGAGACGGTCGCCGCCGCTCCGGTCGCCTTCACCACCGAGGCCGGCGCGAAGCAGATCAAGGACGTCCACGCCAGCGTCACCGACCAGCAGGCCGCCGCCAGCGAGAAGGCCAAGCAGGCCGAGGCCAAGGCGAAGGCCCGCCAGGAGGCCGAGGCGAAGAAGAAGGCCGAGGCCGAGAAGAAGGCCCAGGCCGAGGCCCAGGCGAAGGCCAAGGCCGCCGCCGAGGCGAAGGCCAAGAAGGAGCGCGAGGCCCAGGAGGCCGCCGCGCGTGCCGCCGCCCGCAAGCCGGTCTACGCCAACAACCTGGACGGCTGGATCAAGGAATCCCTCGCCATCATGAAGGACAAGGGCATTCCGGGCTCGTACGACGGCCTGCACCGCAACATCATGCGTGAGTCGGGCGGCAACCCGAACGCGGTGAACGGCACGGACATCAACGCCATCAACGGCACGCCGTCCAAGGGCCTGCTTCAGGTCATCCAGCCGACCTTCGACGCGTACCACGTCGACGGCACCGCCAACAGCCTGACCGACCCGGTCGCCAACATCGTGGCCGCGGCCAACTACGCGGCCGACAAGTACGGCTCCATCGACAACGTGGACAGCGCGTACTGATGCCTGTAGTCGGGACCTCCAGGTCCAGCACTCGCTGAACCCCCACGGCACGAAGGGCGGCACCATACGGTGCCGCCCTTCGTGTTTCTTACGTACGTAGTACGTAAGCCGGTCACTTGCGCATGACCTCCGGCTCGTGGCGCCGCAGCAGGCGCGCGACCGCGAAGCCGCAGGCGATGCCGAGCAGGATCAGGACCGTGAGGTTGAGGCCCCACTGGCCGACCGAGTGCTCCCACAGCGGGTCCAGGTCGTTCGGCTTCTGCGGGTCCCACGGCGGCATCAGGTGGCCGAGGTCCAGGGTGGCGCCCGCGGCGCCGACCGCCCAGCGGGACGGCATCAGCCAGGCGAACTGTTCGAGGCCCACGGTGCCGTAGATCTGGAAGAGCACGCCGGTGAACACGACCTGGACGATCGCGAACATGACGAGCAGCGGCATCGTCTTCTCCGAGGTCTTCACCAGCGAGGAGATGACGAGCCCGAACATCATCGACGTGAAGCCGAGCGCGATGATCGAGATGCACAGCTCGGCGGCCGGCGGCAGCACCAGACCTTCCTTCGGAAGGTCACGCGTCGAGAAGCCGATGGCGCAGATGATGACGCCCTGGATGGCCGTGATGAAGCCGAGGACGATGACCTTGGACATCAGGTACGCGGAGCGGGACAGGCCGGTGGCCCGTTCGCGCTCGTAGATGACCCGCTCCTTGATCAGCTCACGGACCGAGTTGGCCGCCGCCGAGAAGCACATGCCGACCGCGATGATCAGCATGATGGTGCCGGCGTCCCCGTTGAACTTGGACGGTGGCTTGGGCGGGCCCAGGCCGAAGTCGGCCGGGATGACCACCGAGACGATGCCGAGGACCGCGGGCAGGATCACCATCAGACCCATGAAGCCCTTGTCCGAGGCGATCACCGAGCAGTAGCGCCGGATCAGCGTGATCAGCTGGGAGCCCCAGGGCTGCGTCTTGGGCGCCTTGATCGCGGCGGGCGGCGACACCGGATCCGACTGCGCGGCGACGGCGTCGATGTCGGCCGCGTACATCTGGTAGTGCTGCGAGCCCTTCCAGCGGCCCGCCCAGTCGTAGTCGCGGTAGTTCTCGAACGCCGAGAACACGTCGGCCCACGTCTTGTAGCCGAAGAAGTTGAGGGCCTCCTCCGGCGGGCCGAAGTAGGCGACCGCGCCGCCCGGCGCCATCACGAGCAGCTTGTCGCAGAGCGCCAGCTCGGCCACGGAGTGCGTGACGACGAGGACCGTGCGCCCGTCGTCGGAGAGTCCGCGCAGGAGCTGCATGACGTCGCGGTCCATGCCCGGGTCGAGGCCGGAGGTCGGCTCGTCCAGGAAGATCAACGACGGCTTGGTGAGCAGCTCGAGGGCCACCGACACGCGCTTGCGCTGGCCACCGGAGAGGGAGGTGACCTTCTTCTCCTTGTGGATGTCCAGCTTGAGCTCGCGCAGTACCTCGTCGATGCGCTGCTGGCGCTCCTGCTCGCTGGTGTCCGCGGGGAAGCGCAGCTTGGCGGCGTACTTGAGCGCCTTCTTGACGGTCAGTTCCTTGTGCAGGATGTCGTCCTGCGGGACCAGACCGATGCGCTGGCGCAGCTCGGCGAACTGCTTGTAGAGGTTCCGGTTGTCGTAGAGGACGTCGCCCTGGTCGGCGGGCCGGTAGCCGGTGAGCGCCTTCAGGAGCGTCGACTTTCCGGAGCCCGAGGGGCCGATGACCGCGATCAAGGACTTCTCGGGGACGCCGAACGAGACGTCCTTGAGGATCTGCTTGCCGCCCTCGACGGTCACCGTGAGATGGCGCGCGGAGAACGAGACGTCACCGGTGTCGACGAACTCCTCGAGCCGGTCGCCGACCAGGCGGAACGTGGAGTGGCCCACGCCCACGATGTCGGTGGCGCCGAGCAGCGCCGTGCCGCCCTTGGGGATCGGCTGGCCGTTGACGTACGTGCCGTTGTGCGAGCCGAGGTCGTGGATCTCGAAGCGGCCGTCGGGCGATGCGTGGAACTCCGCGTGCAGCCGCGAGACCTGGAGGTCGGAGACCACCAGCTCGTTCTCCAGGGAACGGCCGATGCGCATGACGCGGCCCAGTGCCAGCTGGTGGAACGTGGTGGGGCTGCGGTCGCCGTACACGGGCGGGGCCCCCGCGACCCCGCCGGCGCCCTGCTGCTGCGGCACCTTCTGCGCCTGCGGCTGCTGTTGCCACTGCTGCGGTGGCGCCTCGCGCTGCTGGGGCGCCTGTTGGGACCAGCTCGGCTGCTGCTGGTACTGCTGCGGAGGCGGCTGCTGCGCGAGACCCGCGGCCTGCTGCTGCGCCTGGTGCGGCGAGGCAACGGCGGCGGCGCGGGCGCTGCCCTGCACGGTCAGGCAGGGGCCGTCGGTGGAGTTGCCCAGGTGCACGGACGAGCCGGGGCCGATCTCCATCTGGTGGATCCGCTGCCCCTGCACGAAGGTGCCGTTGGTCGAGCCGTGGTCCTCGATGACCCAACTGCGGCCGCCCCAGCTGATCGTGGCGTGCCGCCAGGACACCCGGGCGTCGTCGAGCACGATGTCGCCCTGCGGATCGCGTCCGAGGGTGTACGGCCTGGACGCGTCGAGCGTCCAGGTCCTGCCATTCAATTCCAGTACGAGTTCAGGCACTCCATGCCCCACTGAGTTGTCCCCCGAGTTTTGCCCCGTCATGGGGAGTCTAGGGATGTCGAACATCGTGAGGAACTATTTCAGGAAGCCCTCCGTGACCGAAAGGCGGGCCTTGCGCCGAGCGCGTTCGCACCTCCCGTACGCCCCTTGGCTCCCGCCCCGTTGACGGTACGGATGCGGCCCCGGAGAGTGGTAGTCGCCCACAACTCCCTACGGATCATGAGCAAATGGGGCCTTGGGGACAGGGCGGGGCGGATCGGGGGGGTCCTTGATGGCCTTGGCGGAGAGCGGCCAAGGGGCGAAGCGGCGCGCACGTGTGCCCGTCGGCGATGTCCTGCTGTCCGCGGTGGCGGCGGTGAGCTGGGCGTTCATCGCGATGGCCGGAGTCGCGGCGCTCGGCCTGCACTTGCTGGAGGCGGACACCGCGGCCTCGCTCGGGCCGATGACGGCCGCGGTGGTGGCGCTCGCGGCGGGCGGCAAGGTGACGCCGTCCGGGGACGTCTCGGCCTTCGGGCTCGACGGCGCGCAGGCGAAGACCGCGATCGACATCGCACCGCTCGGCGTGAGCCTGGTGGGCGCGCTCGCTCTCAGCTGGTTCTTTCTGCGTTCCCTGCGGGCGGCGGGGGTGGAGGTGTCCCCCGGTGAACTCCTCGCGCGCGCGGGGGCCCTGGTGGCGCTCTTCGTGGCGATGATGGGCGGCCTCGCCTGGGCCGGTCACGACATCATCACGATCGACGGCTCGCAGCTCGGGCTCGACGACATCACGGGCGGCGGGAAGGGACTTCCGGGGGGCATCGCGGACAAACTGCCGGGCGGGATCGGCGGGTTGCTGCCCGACAAGATCGGCGATCTGGTCGACGCGAAGGCCTCCGTCGGGTTCACCGTGGAGACGGTTCCCTCGCTGCTCGGCGGCGCGGCGTTCGCGGTGGGGGTCCTGGTGATCGCCCTGCTCGCGTCGAGGCGCACTCCGCTGCCGCGCGCGCTCGCCCCGCTGCACGGGACCGTCCGGCCCGCCGCATCGGCGCTCGTCGCGGTGCTGCTGATGGCGGTCGTCGCGGGCCTGGCGGCAGCGGCGTACGCGATGATCGGCGACGACCACCCGAAGCGGATCGCGGGCGCCGCGCTGCTCGGGGCGCCCAACGGGGTGTGGCTCGGCATCCCCCTCGGGCTCTTCGTGCCCTGGGACGGCAAGGCGACGGGCGAGCTGGCGAAGCTGCTGCCGGATCCGCTGGACGAGCTGCTCAGGGCGTCGGCGAACGAGCCGGTGACGCTGGGGCGGCTCGCCGAACTCGACGGCAGGGTATGGCTGTTGGGCGTCGCGGCGGGCGTGATGATGCTGCTGGCCGGGGTGCTGACAGCGGTGCGCTCGCCCGTGACGCGGGGCGTGTGGGGGTTCGCGGGACGGTGCGCGTTTCGCCTCGGGGGCGTGACGGCGCTCGCGCTGCCGCTCCTGGTGTGGCTCACCGAGGTGTCGGCGGGGGCCTCGCTCTCGGTCCTCGGCTTCGACGCGTTCGGGGCGGGCATCGAGCTGCACGGGCGGACCGGGACGGCGGTGCTGCTCGGGGCGGCGTGGGGGGCGGGGGCGGGGGCGCTTGGCGCGGTTCTGGCGTATGCGACCGGGAGGGCCCGGCCGGCGCCGCTCTCGGACGGCGGGCCGCCGGGGGCGTCGGGGCCGTACCGGCCGAGCCGGCCGTACCGGCCGGCCAATCCCGATACGAATCCGTATCTGAAGCCGTATCGACCGTGACGGGTGGTCCGGGGGCGCGGTCTCGGGGCTCTGCCCCGGACCCCGCGCCTCAAGCGCCGGCGGGGCCTGAAGGATCGCCGCAAGAGCTTGATCTGTCGGGCCTGCGCTCAAGGGGTGGGCTTGATTGCGGTGGCCGTACACAGGACCGATAACGTAGGGCCCATCATGAGCGCTTCGCAGCCCCAGCCCACCGCTGATGCCCCGCCCGTGGACGTTCCGGCGGACGTCCCCACTCTTCTGGTCAAGATCTTCGGCAAGGACCGGCCCGGTATCACCGCCGGGCTCTTCGACACCCTCGCCGCCTACTCCGTCGATGTCGTCGACATCGAGCAGGTCGTCACGCGCGGCCGTATCGTCCTGTGCGCCCTGGTCACCCAGCCGCCGGCCGGGCTCGAAGGGGATCTGCGGTCGACCGTCCACAGCTGGGCGGAGTCGATGAAGATGCAGGCGGAGATCATCTCCGGCATCGGCGACAACCGTCCGCGCGGCACGGGCCGCTCCCACGTCACCGTCCTCGGCCACCCGCTCACCGCCGAGTCGGCCGCGTCGATAGCGGCCGCGATCACCGGCACCGGCGGCAATATCGACCGTATCTTCCGGCTCGCGAAGTATCCGGTGACGGCGGTCGAGTTCGCGGTGTCCGGCACCCCGACGGAGGCGCTGCGCACCGTCCTCGCCATAGAGGCCGCGAAGCTGGGCGTCGACGTGGCGGTCGTCTCCGCCGGGCTGCACCGGCGCGCGCAGCGGCTCGTCGTGATGGACGTCGACTCGACCCTCATCCAGGACGAGGTGATCGAGCTGTTCGCGGCGCACGCGGGCTGCGAGGACAAGGTCGCCGAGGTGACGGCGGCGGCGATGCGCGGCGAGCTCGACTTCGAGCAGTCGCTGCACGCGCGCGTGGAGCTGCTCGCGGGCCTCGACGCCTCGGTCGTGGAGAAGGTGCGCAGCGAGGTCCGGCTGACGCCTGGCGCCAGGACCCTCATCCGTACGCTCAAGCGTCTCGGCTACCAAGTGGGGGTCGTCTCGGGTGGGTTCACGCAGGTCACGGACGACCTGAAGGAGCGCCTCGGGCTCGACTTCGCGCAGGCGAACACGCTGGAGATCGTCGACGGGAAGCTGACCGGCCGGGTCACGGGCGAGATCGTGGACCGCGCGGGCAAGGCGCGGCTGCTGCGGCGGTTCGCCACCGAGGCGGGGGTGCCGCTGGAGCAGACCGTGGCGATCGGCGACGGCGCGAACGACCTGGACATGCTGAACGCGGCGGGGCTCGGCGTCGCCTTCAACGCCAAGCCGGTCGTGCGCCAGGCCGCGCACACCGCGGTGAACGTGCCGTTCCTCGACACGGTGCTCTATCTGCTGGGCATCACGCGCGAAGAGGTCGAGGCCGCGGACACCCTGGAGCCGTAGGACAGCGTGCGTGGGGCCCGGTACCGGTGATCGGTACCGGGCCCCTCGTCGTACGTATGACGGAACGGGCGGTGGCGGTTACTCGCTCGGCGCCCAGTAGTCGACGAGCGTGGCGGTGCCGGGCTCCAGGCTCTTCCACGGTCCGGTGAACGTGAGCACGGAGAACGCGGCGGTCGGGAAGCCACGTCGGTTCAGCCGCTGCCGGGCGTCGCCCTCGGCGTCCGCGGCGAGGATCTCGGAGAGGGCCTGCACACCGGGGTTGTGGCCGATCAGCACGGCGTCGTGCACGTCGTCCGGCGTCTCGTTCAGCACCGCGATCAGCTCGCCGGGCGACGCCTCGTAGATCCGCTCCTCGTACACGGTCTTCGGTCGCTCCGGCAGCTCCTGCACGGCGAGCTTCCAGGTCTCACGGGTACGCGTGGCGGTCGAGCACAGGGCCAGGTCGAAGGTGATGCCTGCGTCGGCCAGCTTGCGGCCGGCTACGGGGGCATCCCTGCGGCCCCGCTCGGCGAGCGGCCGCTCATGATCGGAGACCTGCGGCCAATCCGCCTTGGCATGCCGGAAAAGGACAATCCTGCGGGGTTCTGCGACGCTCATGCGTCCCAGCTTCGCATGAAACCCTCGGCCGGGCGCAGGGAGTTGACGGGGTCACTCAGCACGAGTGACGGCGTGCCCGGCACCCAGGGCCTGATCCGAACGACAGGTCCTAAGGCAGTACGAGATCCTTGGCGCTCGCCAGCATGCGCATGATGCTCGGGTCGCCGGAGGCGGCCTGGGCGTCGGACGGGTTGAGGATCAGCAGGAGCAGCGCCACGAAGGCCACGGCCGGAAGCACGATGGCCCACCACGGCAGCCGGATGTCGACGCGACCCGGGGCTGCCGTGCGGGGCCGGGTGTGCGTGGGGGCTGACATCGACATGGCTGCTGCCTCCGGGGGCCGTGATCCGTATGCGCTTCGTGCGGTGTGCCGACGATCTCGGCGGCACTTCGAAGGTACGCAGCCGGGGGCTCCGGTCCCATCCGGTGATCCACCCACTTCACCCTGACACTGGCCCCCTAGGGGATGGTGGAGTTAACCCCACCCCGCCCCGGGGGCCGGTCCTAGGGTGCGGCGATGGACGCGATGATGCCGACGACGACCGTGATGGCCAGCATCGCTCCGAGCACGAGGAGCAGCTTCTTCTGGCCGTTCTGGGGATTCGGCTCGAGCACAGGCGACATGCGCCAAGTGTCGCACCTGTCCCCGCCCCTCAGGACGCCGGGGCCGCCTTGTGCGCCTCGCCCGCCTCGTCCTCGACGGTGCGGTTGCGGCCCGCGAACACGCCCACCACGATCTGCGGCACCATCAGCGCGGCCATGAGCGCGATCGGCGCGCCCCAGCCCCCGCTGTGCTGGTAGAGGACGCCGACGAGCAGCGGCCCGGGGATCGAGATCAGGTAGCCGGTGGACTGCGCGAAGGCGGACAGCTTGGCGACGCCCGCGCCCGTGCGGGCACGCATGCCGACCATGGTGAGCGCGAGCGGGAAGGCGCAGTTGGAGATGCCGAGCAGCAGCGCCCACGCCCACGCGCCGGAGGCGGGGGCGAAGTACAGGCCCGCGTAACCGGCGAGACCGCACAGGCCGAGCGCGATCACCATGGGCCCCTGGCTGGGCAGCCGGGCGGCCATGCGCGGGATGACGAAGCCGAGCGGAATGCCCATCGCCATGGTGACGGCGAGCAGCACGCCCGCGGTCGACGCGGAGACCCCCGAGTCACGGAAGATCTGCGCCATCCAGCCCATCGTGATGTACGCGGCCGTGGCCTGGAGCCCGAAGAAGACGGCGAGCGCCCAGGCGGTACGGCTGCGGGCGATGCGCAGCCCGGTGCCCTCGGCGGCCCGCGTCGCCTCGGCGGCGGGTACCGCGGCGGCCGCCAGGGTGGAGGTGTCCTTCTTGCGGACGAGCGGCAGCCAGGCCAGGGCCGCCGCGACGGCGAGCACCGCCCACACCGCGAGCCCGGCCTGCCAGCTCCCGCCGAGCGCCGAGGTCACCGGCACCGTCGCGGCGGCCGCGGTGGACGTGCCGAGGGCGAGGGCCATCGAGTACAGGCCGGTCATGGTGCCGACCTTGTCGGGGAACCAGCGCTTGACGATGACCGGCATCAGCACGTTGCTGACCGCGATGCCCATCAGGCCGAGCGCGCTCGCCACGAGGAAGCCGGCGGTGCCGCCGGTGAACGGGCGGATGACGAGGCCCGCGGCGATGGCGAACATGCCGGCGCAGACGACGGCGCTCGGCCCGAAGCGCTTGGCGAGCCGGGGCGCCATCACGCCGAAGATCGCGAAGCAGAGCGGCGGCACGGAGGTGAGCAGTCCGGCGACGCTGCCGCTCATCCCGAGCCCGTCGCGGACCTCTTCGAGGAGGGCGCCGAGGCTGGTGATGGCGGGCCGCAGGTTCACCGCGGCGAGCACGATGCCGACCATGACCAGTCGGACCACCCACGCGCGCGGGGCGGGCTGCTCGGTCCGCAGGGGGGTCTGGGGGTCGGCGCTCGGTGGTGCCATCGTCGGGGTTTCCTCACTAGCCATGAGGCCATCTTAGAATCATGGGATGATTGGCTGTCCAATCGTCTCCACGCGCGACTCCAGCACGCCTCCGCCCGCACGAAGGAACGTCATGCCGCTGACCTCGCCCCAGCGCTCGGCCCTGTCCGAGCAGGTCATCTCCGCCCTGCGCGCCCAGATCTCCTCGGGCGAGTGGCCGGTGGGCTCCCGGATCCCGACGGAGCCCGAGCTCGTGGAGCAGCTGGGTGTGGCCAGGAACACGGTGCGGGAGGCGGTCCGCGCGCTCGCGCACAACGGCCTGCTCGACATCCGGCAGGGCTCGGGCACGTACGTCGTGGCGACGAGCGAGCTGGCGGGCGTCATGCAGCGGCGGTTCGCGGAGGCCGCCCCGCAGGACATCGCCGAGCTGCGCGCCACGCTGGAGTCGAGCGCGGCGAAGTTCGCGGCGGAGCGGCGCACCGAGCGCGACCTGAAGCAGCTCGACGCGCTGCTGGTGCGGCGCGAGGAGGCCTGGTCGTCCGGGGACGCCGAGGCGTTCGTGTCGGCGGACGCGACGTTCCACCTGGCCGTGGTGGCCGCGTCCCACAACGAGGTGCTGACGGCGATGTACGCGGACCTCGGCGAGGTCATGCGGGACTGGCTGCGCGAGGACGTGGGCGAGCAGCTCACCGCGGAGAACCACATGGACCACGCGACGCTCGTCGACGCGATCCGGGCCGGGGACGCCGAGGCCGCCGCCAAAGAGGCCGCGCGCTATCCGTTCGACTGCCGACCCGGCCGGCTCAGCGCGCCGGCCTGTGGTGACTGACCCAGGCGGTCCGCACGTTCTTCCAGCACCGGCCGTCCACCCGCAGCGTCTGCGCCGGGAACACCGCCTTCGGGCGTGAATCGGTGTCGATGTCCCACCACTTCGCGCACTCGACGTGCAGGGCGACGCGGTCGACCGTCGGGTACGGGTTGTGGCAGGTGGCGCTCACGCGGTCGCGGTCGATCTCGACCCGGCAGTCCGCGCCGAACCGCTCCCGCTTTTTGTCGGCCACGCGCGCGTGGCCGCCCTTTTCGGCTGTCGTCCCCTGCGCCGGGGCGCATGCGGCGAGGCAGGGCAGCGATATGAGCAGGACGACGGCGGCGGTGAAACGGGGGTGCACACGCACGTAGGGACCTCCTCGCACCAGCGTGCGTGGAGGTCCCTACGGCTCGCCCGGCCGGTGGGCCGAACGAGTGAGCCGGAGATCAGGCGCCGATGGCGTGCAGACCGCCGTCGACGTGCACGATCTCGCCCGTCGTCTTCGGGAACCAGTCCGAGAGCAGCGCGACGACGCCGCGGCCCGCCGGCTCCGGGTCCTCGAGCTTCCACTCCAGCGGGGAGCGGCTGTCCCACACGGACGCCAGCTCGCTGAAGCCGGGGATCGACTTCGCGGCCATCGAGCCGAGCGGACCCGCCGAGACCAGGTTGCAGCGGATGTTCTGCTTGCCCAGGTCGCGCGCCATGTAGCGGCTGGTGGCCTCCAGGGCGGCCTTGGCCGGGCCCATCCAGTCGTACTGCGGCCAGGCGAACTTGGCGTCGAAGGTCAGACCCACGACGGAGCCGCCCTCGGTCATCAGCGGCAGCAGCGCCGTCGTCAGCGACTTCAGGGAGAAGGCGGAGACGTGCATGGCCGTGGAGACGGACTCGAACGGCGTGTTCAGGAAGTTGCCGCCGAGGGCGTCCTGCGGCGCGAAGCCGATGGAGTGCACGACGCCGTCGAGGCGGTCGCCCAGGTGCTCACGGACCTGGCCCTCCAGGCGGGCGAGGTGCTCGTCGTTCGAGACGTCGAGCTCCAGGACCTTGACCTTGTCCGGCTCGGGCAGCTTCTTGGCGATGCGCTCGGTGAGCGTCGGCCGCGGCCAGGCGGTGAGGATGATCTCCGCACCCTGCTCCTGGGCCAGCTTCGCGGTGTGGAAGGCGATGGAGGACTCCATCAGCACACCGGTGATGAGGATCTTCTTGCCCTCGAGGATTCCTGCCATGGTTCAGTGACCCATTCCCAGTCCGCCGTCAACCGGGATGACGGCTCCAGTGATGTACGCGGCGTCGTCGGAGGTCAGGAACTTCACCACTCCGGCGATCTCCTCGACCTGCGCGTACCGGCCGAGCGGCACCTGCGACACGATGCCCTTGCGCTGCTCGTCGGTGAGCGCCTGGGTCATGTCGGTGTCCACGAAACCGGGGGCGACGACGTTGAAGGTGATGTTGCGCGAACCGAGCTCACGGGCGAGCGAGCGCGCGAAGCCGACCAGGCCCGCCTTCGAGGCGGCGTAGTTCGCCTGTCCCGCGGAACCGAGCAGCCCGACGACCGAGGAGATCAGGACCACGCGGCCCTTCTTGGCGCGCAGCATGCCGCGGTTGGCGCGCTTCACGACCCGGAAGGTGCCGGTGAGGTTGGTGTCGAGGACGGACTCGAAGTCCTCCTCGGACATGCGCATGAGGAGCTGGTCCTTGGTGACGCCGGCGTTGGCGACGAGGACCTCGACGTTGCCGTGCTTCTCCTCGATCTCCTTGTACGCGGCGTCCACCTGCTGGGTGTCCGTGATGTCGCAGCGGACGGCGAGGGCGCCGGCGTCGACGAGCTCCTTGGGGGGCTCTCCGGAGCGGTAGGTGAAGGCCACCTTGTCGCCCTGCTCCAGGAAGGCCTGGGCGATGGCGAGGCCGATGCCCCGGTTTCCCCCGGTGACGAGAACCGAGCGGCTCAACGGATCACCCTTTCGTTCGGCGGTCAGGTACCCGTTGAACCTATCCGGCCGCGACACCGGGTGCCGAATCCGGGGGCGACAGGGCGAGGGGGTGCTGTCTGTGGGGTTCCCACAGACAGCACGTGTCGTGGTTCACTCACACGCACCGTGCCGTGACCGAAGGGGAAGCCGCCCATGGCCCATGAGATCGATCAGTCGTTCCTCGCACTGCCCCTACGGGCACTCGCCGACGCCGCCCTCGCGCGCGCACGCGCGTTGGGAGCGGAGCACGCGGACTTCCGTCTTGAGCGGGTGCGCGGGGCTTCGGTGCGGCTGCGGGACGCCAGGCCGTCGGGGTCGTCCGACATCACTGACCTGGGATACGCCGTGCGCGTCGTACATGGCGGAACCTGGGGGTTCGCCTCCGGTGTCGATCTGACGATGGACGGCGCGGCGAAGGTGGCCTCGCAGGCCGTGGCGATGGCGAAGCTGAGCGCGCAGGTGATCGAGGCCGCCGGGTCCGACGAGCGGGTCGAGCTGGCGGACGAGCCGGTGCACGCGGAGAAGACCTGGGTCTCCTCGTACGAGATCGATCCCTTCACCGTGCCGGAGGAGGAGCGGGCCGGGCTGCTCGCCGACTGGAGCGCGCGGCTGCTCTCGGCGGACGGGGTGTCCCATGTGGACGCCTCCTTGTACTGCGTCCACGAGAACAAGTTCTATGCGGACACCGCGGGAACCGTCACGACGCAGCAGCGCGTGCGGCTGCACCCGGAGCTGACCGCGGTCGCGGTGGACGACTCCAGCGGTGAGTTCGACTCCATGCGCACGATCGCGCCTCCGGTCGGGCGCGGCTGGGAGTACCTCACCGGAACCGGCTGGGACTGGGAGTCCGAGCTCGCCGAGATCCCCGAGCTGCTCGCCGAGAAGATGCGGGCGCCGAGCGTCAAGGCGGGCGCGTACGACCTGGTCGTGGACCCGTCCAATCTGTGGCTGACCATCCACGAGTCGATCGGGCACGCCACCGAACTGGACCGCGCGCTCGGCTACGAGGCGGCGTACGCGGGCACCTCCTTCGCCACCTTCGACCAGCTCGGGAAGCTCAAGTACGGCTCCGAGATCATGAACGTCACCGGCGACCGCACCGCCGAGCACGGGCTCGCCACCATCGGGTACGACGACGAGGGCGTGGCCGGGCAGTCCTGGGACCTGGTGAAGGACGGCACCCTCGCCGGGTACCAACTCGACCGGCGCATCGCCAAGTTGACCGGCTTCGAGCGCTCCAACGGCTGCGCGTACGCGGACTCCCCCGGGCATGTCCCCGTGCAGCGCATGGCCAATGTGTCGCTCAAGCCGGATCCGGGCGGGCTCTCGACGGAGGACCTGATCGCGGGCGTCGACCGGGGGCTCTACCTGGTCGGCGACCGGTCGTGGTCGATCGACATGCAGCGCTACAACTTCCAGTTCACAGCGCAACGGGCCTACGCGATCCGGGGCGGGAAGCTCGCCGGGCAGGTGCGGGACTTCGCGTACCAGGCGACGACGACCGACTTCTGGGGCTCGATGGCGGCGGTCGGCGGCCCGCAGACGTACGTCCTGGGCGGCGCCTTCAACTGCGGCAAGGCCCAGCCGGGCCAGGTCGCGTCCGTGTCGCACGGCTGCCCGAGCGCGCTCTTCAAGGGCGTCAACATTCTGAACACCACGCAGGAGGCCGGTCGATGAGCCCGCGTACCAGCAAGCCGTACGAGATCGTCGAGCGCGCCCTGGAGCTGTCGCGGGCCGACGGCTGCGTGGTCATCGCCGACGAGACGTCCACCGCCAATCTGCGCTGGGCGGGCAACGCGCTCACCACGAACGGCGTGACGCGCGGGCGCACCCTCACCGTCGTCGCGACGGTCGACGGCAAGGAGGGCACGGCGTCCGGCGTCGTGTCCCGCTCGGCCGTGACCGCCGACGACCTGGAGCCACTGGTGCGCGCCGCCGAGGAGGCCGCCGCCAAGGCGGGGCCCGCCGAGGACGCGCAGCCGCTGATCGGCGACGTACCGCACTCCCCCGACTTCACGGAGGCGCCCGCCGAGACCTCCTCCGCCGTCTTCGCGGAGTTCGCGCCCGCGCTCGGCGAGGCGTTCGCACGCGCGCGTGCCGGCGGCCGCGAGCTGTACGGGTTCGCCAACCACGAGCTGACCAGCAGCTACCTCGGTACGTCCGCGGGCCTTCGGCTGCGGCACGACCAGCCCAACGGGACCCTTGAGCTGAACGCCAAGTCGCACGGGCGCAGGCGCTCGGCGTGGGCGGGCCGCTCCACGCCGGACTTCAAGGACGTCGACCCGGCGGCGATGGACGCGGAGCTCGCGACGCGGCTCGGGTGGGCCGAACGGCGCATCGACCTGCCGGCCGGGCGCTACGAGACGCTGCTGCCGCCGACCGCCGTCGCGGATCTGCTGATCTACCAGATGTGGTCGTCCGGGGCGCGGGACGCGACCGAGGGCCGCACGGTGTTCTCCAAGCCCGGAGGCGGTACGCGGGTGGGCGAGCGGCTCAGCGAGCTGCCGCTGACCCTGCGCAGCGACCCGCACGAGCCGGGACTCGAATCGGCGCCGTTCGTCCTCGCGCACTCCTCCAGCGACGCCTCGTCGGTGTTCGACAACGGGCTGCCGGTCGGCGCCACCGACTGGATCCACGAGGGGAAGCTCGCGCACCTCACGACGACCCGGCACAGCGCCGGGCTCACCGGTCAGCCCGTCGCCCCCGCGATCGACAACCTGATCCTCGACGGCGGCGGTGCCAAGTCCCTGGACGAGATGGTCGCCGGGACCGAGCGGGGCCTGCTGCTCACCTGCCTCTGGTACATCCGCGAGGTGGACCCGGCGACGCTGCTGCTCACCGGCCTCACCCGGGACGGCGTGTACCTCGTGGAGAACGGCGAGGTCGTCGGCGAGGTGAACAACTTCCGGTTCAACGAGTCGCCGGTCGGGCTGCTCGGCCGGGCCACGGAGGCCGGGCGGACGGAGAAGACGCTGCCGAGGGAGTGGGGCGACTGGTTCACTCGTGCCGCGATGCCCGCGCTGCGGGTGCCGGACTTCAACATGAGCTCGGTCAGCCAGGGCGTCTGAGGCCGGGCGCCGAAGAATCGGGTACGGCGCTGTCGGTGGCCGCCCATAGACTGGCAGGGTTCCAGCAGACCTGTTCAAGGAGAACCAGAACCGTGACCGACATCGTCGACGACCTGAAGTGGCGTGGCCTGTGGGCCCAGTCCACTGACGAGGACGCACTGCGCAAGGCGCTCGCGGACGGTCCGGTCACGTTCTATTGCGGCTTCGACCCCACCGCGGCCTCCCTGCACGTGGGGCACCTGGTGCAGGTCCTCACCATGCGCCGGCTCCAGCACGCGGGCCTGCGCCCGCTCGCCCTGGTGGGCGGGGCCACGGGCCAGATCGGCGACCCGCGCCCGACGGCGGAGCGCACGCTGAACGACCCGGAGACGATCAAGCTCTGGGTCGCTCGCCTGCGCTCCCAGATCGAGCCGTTCCTCGACTTCGAGGGTGAGAACGCGGCGACGATGGTGAACAACCTGGACTGGACCGCGGGCATGTCCGCGATCGAGTTCCTGCGCGACATCGGCAAGCACTTCCGGGTCAACAAGATGCTGACCAAGGACTCCGTGGCCCGCCGCCTGGAGTCCCAGGAGGGCATCAGCTACACGGAGTTCAGCTACCAGCTGCTCCAGGGCATGGACTTCCTGGAGCTGTACCGCCGCTACGGCTGCACGCTCCAGCAGGGCGGCTCCGACCAGTGGGGCAACCTCACGGCCGGGCTCGACCTGATCCACCGCCTGGAGCCGGACGCGGAGGCGCACTGCATCGCGACGCCGCTGATGGTGAAGGCGGACGGCACCAAGTTCGGCAAGTCCGAGGGCGGCGCCATCTGGCTCGACCCGGAGATGACGACGCCGTACGCGTTCTACCAGTTCTGGCTGAACACGGACGACCGGGACATCTCCAAGTACATGCGGATCCTGTCCTTCAAGTCCCGCGAGGAGCTCGAGGAGCTGGAGAAGCAGACCGAGGAGCGGCCGCAGGCCCGTGCCGCGCAGCGCGCGCTGGCCGAGGAGCTGACGACGCTGGTGCACGGAGCCGACTGGACGGCCGCCGTGATCTCCGCGTCGAAGGCGCTGTTCGGCCAGGGCGACGGGAACCTGGCGGACCTGGACGAGGCGACGCTCGCCGCGGCCCTGTCCGAGCTGCCGAAGGCGGAGGTCACCGAGCTCGGCCCGGTCGTCGACCTGTTCGCCGAGGTCGGCCTCGTGGCCAGCAAGTCGGCCGCGCGCCGCACGGTGAAGGAGGGCGGCGCGTACGTGAACAACGTCAAGGTCGCCGCCGAGGACTTCGTGCCCGGCGCGGACGAGCTGCTGCACGGCCGGTGGCTGGTACTGCGGCGCGGCAAGAAGAACCTCGCGGCCGTGGAGGTCAAGGGCGCGTAGGGTTCCCGCCCCGCGCACCTGCCCCGCACACCCGGAAGGCCCGGCCCGCCACTCAGGCGGTGCCGGGCCTTCACCCGTTTCCGGGCCTCGCTCCCGTCGCCGGGCCTCGCTCTCGCTCTCGCTCTATGCCTTGCTCTTGTTTCCGCGCAGCGCCACCCACAACCGGTCGCCCACGCCCACCACGACCACCGCTCCGATCAGCTGGAGCAGATGGCGGATCCAGTCGATGCCCTTGGTGTCGTTGACTCCCATGCCCGTGGCCGCCCAGTTGCCCAGGACGCTGCCGATGATGCCGAAGACCACTGTCAGCCAGAGCGGAATCTGCTGCTTGCCCGGCAGGATCGCCTTCGCGATCAGGCCAAGCACCAGGCCCACGATGATCGCCCACAACCAGCTCATGTCGTTGCCTCCTCGCACGGTGCGGGGGCGCTCAGCGGCCGCCCACGCGATCAGTCTCGCCGCGTACGCCATACGGCGCATGTCGGACAGCTCCGTACGTGGTACAGCGCAGGCCACGCTCCCAGGTCAGGCCCGCCCCCGGTCTCGTAGTCGACGCATACCGGGCGTACCGTGGACGCAGTCCGGTCCGGGGAGAGTCCGGCGAGCTGGCGGGTGGTGGAATGTGATGCGGAAGCGCAAGGACAGCGGTGGGGCAGAGGTTTTCCGGATCACGGGAGCCCGGCAGGGTCTCGCCGACGATGTCCGCGGCCGGCAGCGCCGGTACATCATCTCGATGTCGGTCCGTACCGTTTCGGTGATCCTGACGGCCGTGCTGTGGAACGTGGAGCGGCACGTCGCCATCGTGACGCTGGTGCTCGGCGCGCTGCTCCCCTACGTCGCCGTGGTCTTCGCCAACGCGGGCCGGGAGAACGCCCCCTCGCTTCCGTCGACCTTCGTGCCCGCACCCTCGCGCCCCATGATCTCGCCGGTTCCGGCCGCCGACCCCGCGGAATCCGCCCCGGAGGACCGGGCCTGAGCGACGGCCGGGCCCGGGGTGCAAGCGGTCGACAAAGCTCAAGAAAAGCTCAGATCAATCATGTTGTTCCGGTGCCGGGCGGCGGGTCCCCCGTGACATACTGCGTGAGCGCTCCGCATCCCCCGTCGGAGCGACGGACCGACGCCGGGCAGCTCCCCCCGTGGCTGCTCGGCGTCGCCATTTCCGGGGTCTTCCGAGGGCCTCTCCGGGAGGATTCCCAGGGCGTTTAAGGTTGACGCGTGAACCTCGCGAACCTCTCAGGACCGTCGCCCGAAACTCCCCAGTGCTCGGCCAAGGGCTGTCGCGCCGACGCGGTGTGGGTACTCGCGTGGAACAACCCGAAGCTGCACACGCCGGAGCGCCGCAAGACCTGGCTGGCCTGCGACGAGCACCGCGAGCACCTGACCAAGTTCCTCGGCGTGCGCGGGTTCCTGAAGGACGTCGTGGCGCTCGCGGAGTGGGAAGACCCCGAGGCCGAGGGCACCCAGGGCACCGAGGGCTGAGGGCCCGGCCTCAGCCGCCGATCGCCGACATCGGGCGGTCCGGCTGGAGGAACGACGGGTCGTCGAGGCCCGAGCCCGCCTTCTTGCCCCACATGGCGCGCTTCCAGATGGCGGCCAGCTCCTCGTCCGGCATGTCGGAGCGCAGGGCCGCCCGCAGATCCGTCTCCTCCGTGGCGAACAGGCAGGTGCGGACCTGTCCGTCCGCCGTGAGCCGCGTGCGGTCGCAGGCCGAGCAGAACGGGCGGGTCACCGAGGCGATGACGCCGACGCGGTGCGGTCCCCCGTCCACGATCCAGCGCTCGGCGGGCGCCGATCCGCGCTCGCCGGCCCCTTCCTCCGTCAACTCGAAGCGCGTACGCAGCGAGGCCAGGATGTCGCCCGCGGTGATCATGCCCTCGCGCTTCCAGCCGTGCTGGGCGTCGAGCGGCATCTGCTCGATGAAACGCAGCTCGTACTCGTGCTCGACCGCCCAGGCGAGGAGGTCGGGGGCCTCGTCCTCGTTCAGCCCCGGCATCAGGACGGAGTTGACCTTCACCGGGGTCAGGCCCGCGTCGCGCGCCGCTTCGAGGCCCTCGATGACGTCCTGGTGCCGGTTGCGCCGGGTCAGGGTCTTGAAGACGTCGGGGCGGAGGGTGTCCAGCGAGACGTTGACCCGGTCGAGGCCCGCCTCCTTGAGCGCTCCCGCCGTGCGCTTGAGCCCGATCCCGTTCGTCGTCAGGGACATCTTCGGGCGGTTCTCCAGGGCCGCGACCCGCTCGACGATGCCGACGAGGCCGGGCCGCAGCAGGGGCTCGCCGCCGGTGAAGCGGACGTCGGTGATGCCGAGGTCGGTGACCGCGATGCGGATGAGGCGGACGATCTCGTCGTCGTCGAGCAGATCCGGCTTGGCCAGCCACTGCAAGCCCTCCTCGGGCATGCAGTAGGTGCACCGCAGATTGCACCGGTCGGTCAGCGAGACCCGCAGGTCGGTTGCCACTCGGCCGTATGTGTCGATGAGCACGTGGGCCCCCTCCCTCGGCGGGTTCTTACCTACTGATCCCGAGCCTACGTGACGGGTATGACAGCGACAGGTCGTGCGCCGTCCAAAGTGCGTGCCGTGCCCCTCGTAGGGACCTACGACGCGGGGCACGGCACAAAGGGAGACGTAACGGGTCAGTGGGCTCCGGTACCCGTCAGGGAGCGGACCTCGAGCTCGGCGTACTTGCCCTTGTCGGCCTTCTCCTTGGCGACGTACGTGCCGATGATCCCCAGCAGGAAGCCGACCGGGATCGAGATGATGCCCGGGTTCTCCAGCGGGAACCAGTGGAAGTCGACGCCCTTGAACATCGAGGTCTTCGGATTGCCCGAGACGACGGGCGAGAAGAGGACCAGGAAGACCGCCGTGAACAGGCCGCCGTAGATCGACCACAGCGCGCCGTTGGTGTTGAAGCGCTTCCAGAACAGGGAGTACAGGATCGTCGGCAGGTTCGCGGAGGCCGCGACCGCGAAGGCCAGGGCGACCAGGCCCGCCACGTTCAGGTCGCGGGCGAGCGCGCCCAGCGCGATCGAGACGATGCCGATGAAGACCGTGGCCCAGCGGGCCGCCTTCATCTCCTCCTTCTCGGAGGCCTTGCCCTTCTTGATGACGTTCGCGTAGATGTCGTGCGCGAACGAGGAGGACGAGGCGAGGGTCAGGCCCGCGACGACCGCGAGGATCGTGGCGAAGGCGACCGCCGAGATCGAGGCGAGCAGGATCGCGCCCCAGCTGGAGTCGACGCCGCCCAGATGGAGTGCCAGCAGGGGTGCCGCCGTGTTGCCCGCCGGGTTGGAGGCGATGATCTCGTCCGGCTTGATGAGCGCGGCGGCGCCGAAGCCGAGCGCGATCGTCATCAGGTAGAAGGCGCCGATGATGCCGATGGCCCAGTTGACCGACTTACGGGCCGCCTTGGCGGTCGGCACCGTGTAGAAGCGGATCAGGATGTGCGGCAGGCCCGCCGTGCCGAGCACGAGCGCGATGCCGAGCGAGATGAAGTCGATCTTCGACGTGGAGGTGAGGCCGTACTTGAGGCCCGGCTCGAGGAACGCGGAGCCCTTGCCGCTGTTCGAGGCCGCCGTGCCCAGCAGGTCCGAGACGTTGAAGTTGAACTTCAGCAGGACCAGGAAGGTCAGCAGGATGGCACCGATGATCAGCAGCACCGCCTTGACCATCTGCACCCAGGTGGTGCCCTTCATGCCGCCGATGGTGACGTACACGATCATCAGGACGCCGACGAGCGCGACGATGAGGATCTTGCCCGCGTCCGTGGTGATGCCGAGCAGCAGCGAGACGAGCACGCCCGCGCCCGCCATCTGCGCGAGCAGGTAGAAGATCGAGACGACGATGGTCGAGGTGCCGGCCGCCGTGCGCACCGGGCGCTGCCGCATCCGGTAGGCGAGCACGTCGCCCATCGTGTAGCGGCCGGAGTTGCGCAGCGGTTCGGCGACCAGGAGCAGGGCGACGAGCCAGGCGACCAGGAAGCCGATCGAGTAGAGGAAGCCGTCGTAGCCGAAGAGGGCGATGGCGCCCGCGATACCGAGGAACGACGCGGCGGACATGTAGTCGCCGGAGACCGCGAGGCCGTTCTGGAAGGCGGTGAACTGGCGGCCGCCCGCGTAGAAGTCGGACGCGCTCTTGGTCTGGCGGCCCGCCCAGACGGTGATGACGAGGGTGGCGACGACGAACACGGCGAACAGGCTGATGATCAGCGGCCGGTGCTCGCTGGCCTCGGCGGCCAGGGTGATGTGGGACAGGTGGGGGTTCACGCGCCGCCCTCCAGACGGGACTTGATGGCCTCGGCCTTCGGGTCGAGCTTGGTGGCGGCGTGCCGCGAGTACCACCAGGCGATGAGGAACGTGGTCAGGAACTGGCCGAGCCCGAGGACGAAGGCGACATTGATGTTGCCGAACACCTTGGTGCCCATGAAGTCGCCCGCGTAGTTCGACAGCAGCACGTACACGAGGTACCAGGCGATGAACGCGAGGGTCAGCGGGAAGGCGAACGAGCGGTGCGCGCGGCGCAGTTCACCGAACTCCGCGCCTTCCTGCACCTCGATGAACTTCTCGGTGGAGGGCAGTGCGGGCCCGTCGTGCGGGCTGCCCTGCTGCGGTGGTGGTGCGTCGGTGGCCACGGACTCTCCTCGCGATGGGGTGCTGTCTCTCGAACCTGAACGTGATCTGGATCACGTGGGCCGGGTCGCGATGGTAGAGCTCCCCGACCCCCTGCACAACGGCACGGGAGCACGGTCGACGCGGTTCAACTCACTTTGTTCTTTCGGAACTTCTTTCGGAATTCATTGATGACCTGCGGCGACCAGAGATACCTTCACACCGCACCACGCGTCATGTACCTGCCCGACAACGACTCGTGTACCGGGCATTTCCATAAACGACGGATGATGTGGAGACCCCATGGCTCATCTGCCTTCCAGACGCCTGCCGTCCCGGCGGCGCCTGGCCCTCGCCCTGCCGATCGGTATCGCCCTGACGGCTTCCTTCGGCTTCCTGCCGTCCGCGACAGCGGCACCCGCCACCGACTCACCCTCGGCGGCGGCGAGTTCGGCCTCCGCACTCGCGTACGTGGTGAACACGCGCGGCACCGATGCCCGCACGATCTCCTCGGTGGGCAGGGCGATATCCGCGGCGGACGGCTCCATAGTCGAGACGTACGCGAAGATCGGCGTCTTCGTCGTGCACTCCTCGAACCCCGACTTCGGCAAGCAGCTGCGCGCGGTGAAGGGGGTGGCCTCGGCGGGCGCGACCCGCACGGCGCCGTTCACACCGTCCGGCACCACCGAGGAGGGCGCGGTCCAGAAGCTCTCCAAGGCTGAGGCCAAGTCGCTCGCGGCGAAGGCGGATTCCGCGCAGGAGCCTCTCGAGGCCGACCAGTGGGACCTGCGGGCGATGGGCGCCGACAAGGCCGCGAAGATCAACCCCGGCAGCAAGAAGGTCACCGTCGGCGTCATCGACACCGGTGTGGACGACACCCACCCCGACCTCGCCCCGAACTTCTCCGCGTCGCAGTCCGCCAACTGTGTCGGCGGCAAGGCGGACACCTCGCCGGGCGCCTGGCGGCCCGCGAACCCGGACCACTACCACGGCACGCACGTCGCCGGTGAAATCGCCGCCGCGCGCAACGGGATCGGCGTCGCCGGTGTCGCGCCGGGCGTGAAGGTCGCGGGCATCAAGGTGGCCGACCCGGTCAGCGAGCTGTTCTACCCGGAGAGCGTGGTCTGCGCCTTCGTGTTCGCGGCGGACCATGGCATCGAGGTCACCAACAACAGCTACTACGTGGACCCGTGGCTCTACAACTGCATGGACGACCCCGACCAGCGGGCCATCGTCGACGCGGTGAACAGGTCCCAGCTGTACGCCCAGAAGAAGGGCACCCTGAACCTGGCGTCGGCGGGCAACTCCAACCACGACCTGGACTCCGACGCGATCCTGGACGACTCGAGCCCTGACGACTCGACGCCGGTGAACCGCACGATCGACCCGCACAGCTGCTTCGACGTCCCGACCCAGCTGCCGGGTGTCGTCACGGTGAGCGCGACGGGCGTGACCAAGGCCAAGTCCTACTACTCGACGTACGGCAACGGTGTCATCGACATCGCGGCGCCGGGCGGCGACAAGTACCAGATCCCGGCGGACACCCCGTCGAAGAACGGCCGCATCCTGTCCACGCTGCCGGGCAACCAGTACGGCTGGCTCCAGGGCACGTCGATGGCCTCGCCGCACGCCGCGGGCGTCGCCGCGCTCCTCAAGTCGACGCACCCGAAGGCCACTCCGGCGCAGCTCCAGTCGCTGATGAAGGCGCAGGCCGACAAGGAGCCGTGCCCGACCGCCTACGACGGGGACGGCGACGGCACGGTCGACGCGGTCTGCGAGGGCACCGAGCGGCGCAACGGCTTCTACGGATACGGGATCGTCGACGCGCTGAAGGCCGTCAAGTAACCCGCACCGCGGAGAGCACATGAGCAGGGGCCGGGTGGCGCACGCCACCCGGCCCCTGTGTGCGCCGCCCGTGTGCCGGGGCCAAGTGCTGCGCGATAGTGCGGACATGACACATGCGCCCCATCCCCCGGTCGACGCCCGGGCCGCGTGGGCGGCGCTCGGCGGCGACCCCGCCCTGCTCGCCCGCGTTTCGTACCGCACACGCGCGGGTGCGCTGCCCGCCCGCCTCCCCGTCGTCGACCTGGCCAGAGCCTGCGTCGGCTGCTGCTCCCTCGCGGCCGCCGAACTCGCCGCCACGCGCGCGAGGCATTCCGTCGGCGCCATCCGGGTGCGGGTCGACGACGGAGCGGTGGCCACCGCGTTCACCAGCGAGCGGCATCTGCTGATCGACGGGCGCGCGCCCGTCAACTTCGCTCCGCTGTCGCGCTTCTGGCGGACGCGGGACGGCCGGCTGCGCACCCACGCGAACTATCCGCACCACCGGGCCCGGCTGTGCGCGGCCCTCGGGGTGGCCGCGGACGCCGGCGTGGACGAGGTGGCGGCGCTGCTCGCGGAGCGCTCCGCGTTCGAGGTCGAGGAGACGGTGTACGCGGCGGGCGGCCTGGCCGTCGCCCTGCGCACGCCCGACCAGTGGGCGGCGCATCCGCAGGGCGCGCTCGTCGCCGAGGCACCGCTCCTGACGCTCGACCGGGTCGACACGGCACCGGTCCGTGCGCTGTCGCGCGGGGTGCTCTCGCCCGCGGCCGGGATCCGGGTCCTCGACCTCACGCGGGTCATCGCGGGGCCTGTCGCCACGCGCACCCTGGCGCTGCTCGGGGCGGACGTGCTGCGGGTGGACGCGCCGCAGCTGCCCGAGGCGGCGGACGCGCACGCCGACACCGGTTTCGGCAAGCGCTCGACCCGGCTCGACCTGACGGACGCGGTGGACCGGCGCACCTTCGACGAGCTGCTCGCGGGCGCGGACGTGGTGGTCACGGGGTACCGGCCCGGCGCGCTCGACCGGTTCGGGCTCTCTCCGGAGGCGCTCGCCGCGCGGCGGCCGGGGCTCGTGGTGGCGGCGCTGTCGGCCTGGGGCGGGTACGGGCCGTGGCGCGGGCGGCGCGGCTTCGACAGCCTCGTCCAGGTGGCGGCGGGCATCGCGGCCGCCGAGGGCTCCCCCGAGCGCCCCGGGGCGCTGCCCGCGCAGGCGCTCGACCACGGCACGGGATATCTGCTCGCGGCGGCGGTGCTGCGCGCGCTCACGGAGCAGACGACGGACGGCGGTACCCGGGTGGTGCGCCTCGCGCTCGCGCAGACGGCCGCCTGGCTCCTCCAAGGGGCGCACCCGAAGGACTACGGCGAGCGGGCGGAACCGTACGCGGCGGAGGATCCGGCCGCCTGGCTGACCGAGGCGGACAGCCCGATCGGGCGGCTGCGGCACGCCCTGCCGCCCCTGTCGTTCGGCGGAGGGCCCTCGAACTGGGCGCGTCCCCCGGGGTGTTGGGGCACGGACGAGGCCGGGTGGCTGCCGGCCGGGTGAACCGCGGGGCCGCGAAATCGCGTCCTATGTAGTCGTGAACCGAGTAGTCGTGCACCGATCCGGCGCAGCACCGGACCCCTCCCCACGTCGTCCGGATTCCCATGCCCCACTTGTTGGTCTGCGCTTGCCGGGTCCCGTGCCACCTGGTGAAGATCCAGTGGTGAGCTCCATACCGCCGCCCACCGAGGCACCCGTTCCCGTCGGGGCCGACTTCTCCCTGCGCAGACCCGGCGCGGGGCGCGCCGTCGCCGTGCTCGTGCTCGTCGCCGTGGCCGCGCTGATCCCGCTGCTCGGGCCGCGCGCCGCGCTCGAGGGCACCGGGGAGGCCGCGGCGCCCGGCGTCGGCGTCATCGCGCTCCTGCGCACGGTCCTGTTCGGGGCGTTGTGCGTCCAGGCGGGCGAGGTGTTCGCCGGGTTCCTCGCGCGCAAGGTGGACCCGCTGCGGGAGCCGCCCCGCGCCTGGTCGGCGTACGCGCCGTGGGCCGGGTTCGCGGCCGCGCTCGGGCTCGCCTCCGTGGTGGCGTCGGGGAATCTGCTCCCGAACGGCGTCGCCGCCCTGGACCTGGGCGGCCTGGGCGGGACGCGGGACGGGACGCTCGCGCTGGTGGAGGTCAACGGCTTCCTGCTCGCGGGCCTGTGCGCCCGCCTGCGGCGTCCGGCGACGGCGCTGCTCCCGCTGGCCGCCGTGACGGTCGCGGAAGCGCTGAGGGCGCATCCGGCGGCCGAGGACAGCGCGCTGCTCGGCTCGGGTCTCACCCTGATCCATCTGAGTTGCGCCGCCCTGTGGGTGGGCGGGCTGCTGTACGTGCTGCGCACGACGTACGCCTGGCGCACGAGCGCCCCCGAAGCGGGCACGGCACTGCTCGGCCTCTACGCGCGCGTGGCGGCGGTACTGCTCGCGGCCATCACCGCGACGGGCGTGTGCAGCACCCTGCGCCGGATGCCGCCGAGCACGGTCCTCGACCAGCTGACGACGACGGCGTACGGGCGCGTGCTGCTCGCGAAGGTGCTCCTCGTCGCCGTCGTCGCCGCGCTCGCCCTGGCGGCACGCCTGCGCCTGCGCCGCGCCCCCGACCGCGGGAAGGCGTACGTACCCGCGCGCGCGGAGGTCGTGGTCCTGGCGGTCGTGGTGGCGGTGTCGGCGGCGCTGACGGCGCTGCCGGTGCCGATCCGGTGGTGACCGGCCGCCCGGCCCACAGCGGTCAGTTGGTGACCATCTGGCCCACAGCGGTCAGTTGGTGACCATCACCTTGAGGGCGGCGCGCTCGTCCATCGCCTTGTAGCCACCGGGCACGCCCTCGATGTCGACCGTCATGTCGAAGACGGGCGACGGGTCGATGGACCCGTCCAGGACATCGGGCAGCAGGTCGGGGATGTACGTGCGGACGGGGGCGACGCCGCCGCGCAGCGCGATGTTGCGGTCGAACATGACGCGCAGGTCGACTCCGCCGCCGCTGCCGTGCGGGACGCCCACGAAGCCGATGGCGCCGCCGTCGCGGGTGATGTTCACGGCGGTGTTCATGGACTGCTCGGTGCCGACCGCCTCGATCACGGCGTGCGCGCCCTGGCCGCCGGTGAGTTCGCGGACCGCCGCGACCGCCGCATCGCCGCGCTCGGCGACGACGTCCGTGGCGCCGAAGCGGCGGGCGATGTCGGTGCGGACCTCGTGACGGCCGAGGGCGATGATCCGCTCGGCGCCGAGCCGCGACGCCGCGAGGACGCCGCACAGACCGACCGCGCCGTCACCGACGACGGCGACCGTGGCTCCCTTGCGCACACCCGCGCCGAGCGCCGCGTGGTGGCCGGTGCCCAGCACGTCGGACAGCGTCAGGAGGGCGGAGAGCAGCCGGTCGTCCGAGGCCGCGTCGGCCGGCAGCGCGACGAGCGTGCCGTCGGCGTACGGAACGCGCACGGCCTCGCCCTGGCCCCCGTCGAAGCCGACCGCGCCCCAGAATCCGCCGTGCTCGCACGACGTGGTCAGGCCCTCGCGGCAGTAGTCGCACACCCCGTCGGACCACATGAAGGGCGCGACGACCAGGTCCCCGCGCTTGAAGACGGACACCTCGGAGCCGGTCTCCTCGACGACGCCCAGGAACTCGTGCCCGATGCGCTGCCCGGCCTGCCGCGCGGCCTCGCCCCGGTAGGCCCAGAGGTCGCTGCCGCAGATGCAGGCGCGCAGGACACGCACCACGGCGTCCGTGGGCAGCACGACGGCGGCGTCGGGAACGTCCTCCACGCGCATGTCGAACGGGGCGTGGATGGTGGTGGCGCGCATGGGGGGTCCTTTGTGCAGGTCCCGCAATCGATACAGGTCAGTATCGATGCAGGTCAGTGAGCGACGCGCCGGGTTTCGACGCGCCTTTCACGGTACGCCGAAGGCGGCGCGGCCCGCTCCCCGAGCACGCCCCGGGCGAGCAGGTACTGCGCCGCCACGTAGGTGCCCATGACCCAGAAGTCGGGGCGCGGCAGGGCAGGCCAGTCGGCGATGCCGGTGGCGATGAGCGAGTCCGAGAGCAGGAACAGGGCGCCGCCCACGCCGGCCACCGCCCCGAGCCGCGAGGAGGCGAACGCCATGCAGGTCAGCAGCACGCTGTACGCGGCGACCGGCCCGCGCATGTCGGGTGGCAGATCGGGCCACAGGGCGACCACGGTCACGACGAGCGCGACCCCGTACGCGGCCGCGAGCAGCGCACCACGCGCGCGTACCGTTCCTTGCCGCTTGAACAGCACCAGGTAGCAGACGTGCCCGACGGCGAAGGCGCCCATCCCGGCGAGGAACACGAGGTCCTGGTCGAACAGCAGCGCCACGTCGCCGCACCACCCCAGCAGCAGGGCGGCGCACAGCAACCGGGGGCCTCGGCAGGCGATCACGTAGGCCGCGAGCAGCGGCATGAGCAGGGGCTTGAGGACGACGTGTGCGCCGTGCGCGTCCGCGAGCAGCGCGACGAGGTCCGCGGCGCAGGCCACGAGGAAGAGCGCGCGCCACATCGGTGCGGAAGGCCTCACGCGGCCCCCTCCGTGACCTTCTGCGGCGCGTTCGGGGCGCCGGTGGGCTCCGGCTGCCACCCCGGGCCCCGGAAGACCCTCCCGGCCCGCTCGCGCCAACTGGCGGCCTCCTTGAGGTCCTTGGCGATGGCCGCGTACTCGTGGGTGGCGACGCGCAGCGGGTTGTACGTGTTGATGTTCTTGGTGAGTCCGAACTCGGGGCGCTCGACCTCCGCCACCCACGAACCGAAGAGCCGGTCCCAGACGATGAGGATCCCGCCGAAGTTCCGGTCCAGGTAGCCGCCCTGGGAGGCGTGGTGGACGCGGTGGTGGGAGGGCGTGTTGAAGACGAACTCGAAGGGCCGCCACATCTTGTCGATGCGCTCGGTGTGGATCCAGAACTGGTATACGAGGTTGACCGACGAGCAGAACGCGAGCGCCGCGGGGTGCACGCCGAGCGCGATGAGCGGCAGGTAGAACGGCCACACGGTCAGGCTCGTCCAGGGCTGCCGCAGCGCCGTGGTCAGGTTGAACCTGCGGCTGGAGTGGTGCACCACGTGGCACGCCCACAGGATGCGGATGACGTGGTGCCCGCGGTGCGACCAGTAGTAGAAGAAGTCCTGCCCGAGCAGCATCAGCGGGATCGTCCACCACAGGACGGGCACGCGCAGCGGCGTCAGTTCGTAGACCGCCGTGTAGATCGCGACGATCGGGATCTTCCACAGGAAGTCGAAGACCAGGCTTCCGAGCCCCATGGTGACGCTGGTCGCCGCGTCCTTGGTCTCGTAGCCGGCGGCATCCTCGTCGGGGTGGATCCGGACGCTGACGATCTCCACGATCGTGAGCAGCACGAAGGCGGGGATCGACCACAGCACGGCGTCGGGCAGGTTCGGGGTCGGCATGCCTGCACCGTAAGCGCCCCGACCTGTCCCCGGCTATAGGTAGTTACCGACAAGTAGTACCGCCGGTAAGGGGTCAGACTCCGGCGGCTCCCAACAAAGATCCCGCCGCATACGTGACGCCCATCGCGAGCGCTCCCCCGGCCACGTTGCGCCACACCGCGGGCCGCACCGCCGCGCCGCCCGTCCGGGCGCTGCTGTAGCCGGTGAAGGCGAGCGCGACCAGCACGGAGCCGACCGTGACGGGCAGCCGCCACGCGGAGGGCGGCAGGACGATGGCGAGCAGCGGCAGCAGGGCGCCCGCCGTGAAGGCGAGGAAGCTGGCCCAGGCGGCGTGCCACGGGTTGGTGAGGTCGTCGGGGTCGATACCGAGCTCCACGCGCGCGTGGGCGCGCAGCGCGTCCCGTTCGGTGAGCTGCTCGGCCGCCTCGCCCGCCACCTCGCGGCTGAGCCCGTACCCCTCCAACAGGCCGGTGAGTTCGGCAAGTTCGGCCTCCGGCTGCTCCTTCAGCTCGCGCCGCTCCATGGCGATGGCGGCCATCTCGGAGTCGCGCTGCGTGGACACGGAGACGTATTCGCCCGCGGCCATGGACATCGACCCGGCGAGCAGCCCGGCGAGGCCGGCGGTGAGCAGGGTCGAGCGGTCGTCGGTGGCCCCCGCGACGCCGACGACGAGGCCCGCGGTGGAGACCACGCCGTCGTTGGCGCCGAGCACGGCGGCGCGCAGCCAGTTGAGCCGCGAGCCGAGCGCGCCGCCGTGGGACTCGTCATGGGTGGATTGCGCTCCGGTTTCCGTCACGCGGTGAGCATGCCACCCGGCGCGTCACCACACGCGTACCGACGCCCCTGGCGCGAACACCGGGCTGGTCGCGTCCGCGGGCGGCTCCTTGAGCGGCTCGTCGATCTCCGCGACCGTCGGGCCCACGCGAGCCGCGATCGGGTCGAGGAGGCCGAGGTCGAAGCCGTAGACCCGGGCCGCGTTGCCGCCGACCATCGCGGCGATCTCGTCCTGCGGAAGCCCCGCGTAGGCGATGCGCAGGCCCTCGCGCGTGTACGGGTGCGTGCCCTCGTCGTGCGGGTAGTCGCTGCCCCACATGATCTTGTCGAGGCCGATCCGGTCCCGCAGGGGCACTTCGTGAGGCCGCATGAAACTCGCGCCCACGTAGCAGTTCTCGCGCCACACCGTAGAGGGGCCCTTGCCCATCGAATCGGCGAGCCCGGCGCCGAACTTGGCCTCGGCCGTGTTCGCCTTCGTGGCCGCCCTGACCAGGCGCGCGTGGTAGTAGTCCAGCATGTCAAGGACGCCGGGGATCCAGCCCGAGCCCTGCTCCGTGAGGACGAGCCTCAGGTCGGGGTGCTTGCGGAAGGCGCCGCCGAAGACGAGGTGCCACAGGGCGCGGTGCGAGAACCACGTCGTCTCGACCATGAACACCGCGCGGGCGGCCGGTTCGTCGCCGAGCGGCGGGGACGCGGAGCCCGCGTGGTGGTTGACCGGGACGCCGAGTTCGGCGCAGGTCCGCCAGATCGGGTCGTACGTCGAGGAGTACAGCTCGGGGAGGCCGGAGCCCGGCGGCGTACCGGGCAGCAACAGGCCGCCCTTCAGGCCCGCTTCGGCCGCCCAGCGGATCTCCTTGACGGCCTCGTCGACGTCGTTGAGGAGGATCTGGAAGACGCCCGCCCTGCGGCCCGGCGCCGCGGCGCAGAAGTCCGCCAGCCACCGGTTGTGGGCGCGCAGTCCCGCCCAGCGCTGCTCGAACTCCTCGCGGGTGGGCGCGGGCGCCATGAGCGAGGCGGACGGGAAGAACGGCGGGATGGTGTTCGGGAAGACGACCTCGGCGACGATGCCGTCCTGCTCCAGCTCCCGGACGCGTCGCTCGGAGTTCCAGTTCCGGTCGGCGGTGTCGGCGAGCAGGTCCGCGTAGGGGTTCACGTAGTCGGCCGCCCACGCGTCGAACGCTTCGTGGTGCCGCGTCTCCAAGTACGGCTTGTAGTCGAGGAGATCGGCGCCCGCGTGGCAGTCAGCGGAGATGACGGTGTACCTGTCCTGAGGAGTGTTCACGGGGTCACCCCGATGTGCGGGAAGTCGTTCTCCGTCAGCCAGTGCCGCCCCACCTCGCGCGAGCGCGCCCAGGACGCCTCCACGGCGCTCTGGTCGGCTTCCTGGCCCAGGTCGGCCGGGGTCGGACCGATGCGGGCCGCGAGCGGGGCCAGCTTCGCGGTGTCGAAGCCGAACACCTCGGCGGCGGACAGACCGAGCATCCGCCGGGTCTCGGAGACCGGGATGTCGTGGAAGGTCTTGCGCAACCACGCGCGCGTGTCCGGCCACGTCCCTTCGGGGTGCGGGAAGTCGCTGCCCCACAGGATGTTGTCGACGCCGATCTCGTAGCGCTGGGCGAGTTCGCGGCGCTTGGTGTTGGTGGCGCACACGAAGACCTGCCGGTCCAGGTACTCGGCCGGGGAGCGCTTCAGCTCGGCGAACGGGGACAGCTTCTTGCCGCCGTGCGCACCCAGGTAGAGCCGGTCCATGAACCACAGCAGGTTCGGCAGCCACCAGCACCCCGACTCGGCGACGCCGAACTTCAGCCCCGGGTGCCGCTCGAAGGCGCCCGACCAGAGCAGGAACCACAGGGGCCGCGCCGGCCACCACGTCACTTCACTCACGTAGATGCCCAGATGGTCGCCGTACTCGTGGCGCGGCGCCGCCCCCGAGTGCGTCACCACGGGCATCTCGCACTCGGCGGCGGCCGCCCACACGGGGTCGTAGCGGCGCGCGTGGTACGGGTCCTGGTCGACCCACATGGAGGGGATCATCAGGGCGCCGAGCCCCGACTCCTTGGCGCGGTGGATCTCGGCGACGACCTTGTCGGGGTCGGCGGTGACGGGCAACAGGGCGACGCCGCAGTGCCGTTCGGGGTGCTGCCCCACGAACTCGGCGAGCCACCGGTTGTGGGCCTGCGCGCCCGCCATGCCGAGTTCAGGGTCCTGGTCGCCGGAGAGGCCGAGCCCGACGCCGAAGGGCGCCGCCGTCTGGCTGTCCACGGCGTCCGCGTCGGGGAAGACGACCTCGGCGGCCACCCCGTCGCCGTCGAGCTCCTTGAGGCGCTGTGCGGTGTCCCAGCCGCCGCGCAGGCCCTCTTCGTTGTCCTCGAACCACTTGGCGGCGAACGCGTCGTTGCGGATGCCGAGCCGGGTGGCCTCCTCGCGGCGCTTGTCCCGCTCACCGAGGAATTCGTCGAACTCGCGGTGGAAACGGCTGTCCAGGTAGGGCCGGTACTCCTCGGTCGGCAGGCCGGCGTGGCAGTCGGAGGAGATGATCAGGTACGGGTCTTGGTCGGTCATTCGGTCGTCACACGTCCCCTCGTGCTCAGTTCGTGCTCAGTCGAGAATGAAGCTCTCCAGGTACGCCGGGTTCTCCCGGTCCAGCATCGACTGCGACCGCGCCCGGATCTGCCTGTCGCTGTGCTCGCTCGGCGGGAGGATCCAGAACCGGTCCGCCGCGATGCCCTCGGCCACGAAGTCGGCGACCTCCTCCACGGGCGTGAACGCGATCTCCTTCCCGGCCTCCTTCATGGCGGCCTCCCACTGGTCGAGACTGCGGTACGGCGTCTTGCGCGGCCGCTCCTTCGCGAACCGCTCGGGCCGGTTGCGGTGCGACTCCCACAGACCTGTGCGCAGCATGTGGGGACCGGGGAACAGCACGGACGCGCCCACGCGCGCGTGCTCCGCCTTCAGATGCGCGTACAGCGACTCGGTCATGGTCACGACGGCCGCCTTCGTCACCGCGTACACGGACGCCGTCGGCAGCGGCGCGATGCCGCCGTCCCCGGAGGACGTGTTGACGATGTGGCCCGGCTCGCCGCTCTCGATCATGCGCGGCACGAAGGCCTGGATGCCGTGGAAGACACCCCACACGTTGACGTTGAACGCCCACTTCCAGTCGTTCGGTTCGTGCTGCCACATGCGGCCCTCGGCGCCCGAGCCGACGCCCGCGTTGTTGCACAGCACATGGCAGCCGCCGAACGTCGCGTACGTGTCCGCGGCCAGGTCCATGACCTGCTCGCGCTCTCCGACGTCGACCACGCGCGCGTGCACGGTCGCGCCGGTGCGCCGCAGCTCCTCGGCGGCACTCTCCAGCGCGCCCTTCTCGACGTCGGCGAGGACCACCTTCAGGCCGTCCGCCGCGAACCGCCGCGCCATGGCGAGCCCGATCCCGCTCGCCGCGCCCGTGACGACGGCGACCTGTCCCTCGCGCAGCTCCATGTCAGGCGCTCCCCTCGGGCGGTCCGTCGTGGATCTGCTGGGGGTCGTCGTAGCGCTGGTGGATGTACGGGAGCAGGGCCTGGGCGCTGACCCGCTCGACGACCTTGCCCTTCTGGTCGGTGGTCTTCTCGCCGATGGTGATCTCCACCAGGTTCCGCACCGGAAGGTCGGCGACCGGATCGAACATGGACTCCCGGAGGACGACGTCCCCGGTGATCCGCTCCAGCTTCCTGACCTTCTCGTTGCGCAGGCAGTGCACCAGGACCGGCTCCCCGTCGAAGCCCGAACCGTCCACTCCGGGAAGGAACTTGAAGTAGAAGTCGGTCTTCTGCGTCGGCTCGGGGATCGGCAGGCTCTCGCTGACGGCGCCGCGCACCTCCACGAACGCGATGCCGTGCCGCGCGAGCGCCGCCTTCACCACGAGCCCGTCGCGCTCCACGGTGACCTCGCCGAGCTTCTTCGGTTCGCCGAAGACCTCGCGCCCGCCGATCAGCGCCCGCTCGTGCGTCATCGGCATGACGAGCGGATACCAGCCCTCCACTCCCCCGTGCTCGGCGGCGACGGCCACCGAGCCCGCGCCCAGCGGATAGCCCGGCAGGTCGACATTGCTGATGTTGGCCCGCACCAGGGGCCGCCCGGTGGGCTTCAGGGGCGGCGGCAGCACCGCGGCCACCGCGTCCGGATCGGACTCCCACACGGCCACCACACCGGTGGACCAGATGTCGGGAAGCTTGCTGCTCGCCGAGCGCGAAGCGGCGATCTCCGCCTCACTGCGCGCTCCGTACCGTACGCGTGCCATGTCGTACCACCCTTCGAACGAGACGTGATGGGGGTCGTTCGGTCGTGCGGTCGGTCGGTCGTGCGGTCAGTCGTGCGATGTCGTGCTGTCGTTCCGCGAGGCGCCTGTAACACAGTTACACCGGAGGCGATGAAGGGTAAAGACATGTGCACCGGACAGGGACGGGGAGGCGAGAAGTGACCGCACGCGCACCGCTCACCCGTGAAGAGGTCGTCGCCGTCGCCGCCGGTCTCGTCAAGCAGCACGGCCCGCAGGCGCTCACCATGCGCAAACTCGCGGCCGAACTGGGCACGGCCGTCACGTCGATCTACTGGCACGTCGGCAACCGCGAGTCCCTGCTCGACGCCCTCGTGGAGCGCACGGTCGCCGACCTCGGCGGCTTCCGGCCGAGCGGGACCACGCCACAGGACCGCGTCATCTCCGTCGCCCGCACGCTGCGCCGCCGGCTGCGCGCCCACCCGCACCTGATCGCGATGGTCCACGAACGCGGCCTCACCGAGCGGATGTTCCTGCCCGCGCAGCAGGCTCTGGTGCACGAGGTGCACGCCGCCGGGCTGCGCGGGAAGCCCGCCGCCGAGGCCGTGCGCGCCGTCCTCTTCCACGTCGTCGGCCACGTCCTCGTCGAGCGGAACCGGGAGCGGGCCCCGGCCCAGCACCCGCGCGAGGAAGAACTGTGGGGCGCGCGCTCCGCGGAGGGGGACCGGGAGCTCGCCCGCGCGCTCGCCGCGCCCGCCGACCCGGAGCGGATCTTCACCACGTCCGTGCGTGCCCTGGTGAAATCGCTCCTGGATCCGCCCACTTGAGCCGCGACGTGATCCGCGACACGGCTCGCGGGGAAGGCGCCGACCGGAGTGTCAGTCCCGGCCCGTATCCTCTGGGACCATGCTCGAAGACCATCCGACCGCAGCGTCCGCAGCCTCCTGGCCGGCCGCGTATCCGAAGGGATACGCGGTCGTCGACGTGGAGACCACCGGCCTGTCCCGGGACGACCGGATCATCTCGGCCGCCGTCTACCGCCTGGACGAGCGGGGCGATGTCGAGGACCACTGGTACACGCTGGTCAACCCGCAGCGCGACCCCGGCCCCGTCTGGATCCACGGCCTGACGACGGACGTGCTCACGGCCGCCCCGCTGTTCGCGGACATCGCCGAGGAGTTCGCCGCCCGCCTCGACAACCGCGTCCTGGTCGCGCACAACGCGGTCTTCGACTGGTCGATGATCGCCCGCGAGTACGCGCGCGCGGAGCGCACCGCCCCGGTCCGCCAGCGCCTGTGCACCATCGCGCTCTCCAAGGAGCTGGGCCTGCCGCTGCCCAACCACAAGCTGGAGTCCCTCGCGGCGCACTTCGGCGTCGTCCAGGAGCACGCGCACAACGCGCTGGACGACGCGCGCGTGCTCGCGGAGGCCTTCCGCCCGAGCCTGCGCACGGCCGCGGCGGGGAACGTACGGCTGCCGCTGCTCGAATGCCGCCCGCTCACCGAGTGGTCGGAAGGCTCGGTGCCGCGCCAGTCCGGGTCCTCCGCCTACCGGGGCGGCGGCGGTGGCACCTGGCGCGCCTCCCGCAAGCGCCCCGCCTGCCCGTACCCGAACCCCGGCCGCTACGAGCCGGGCCTGCCGCTCAAGCAGGGCATGCGGGTGGCGTTCTCCGGGGACACGTCGGTCGACCGTGAGCTCCTGGAGGACCGGGCGGTCGACGCGGGCCTCCATGTGGCGACGAGCCTGTCGCGGCTCACCAGTCTCCTGGTGACCAATGACCCGGACTCGTACACGTCGAAGGTCGTGAAGGCGAAGCAGTTCGGGACGCCGGTGATGGACGAGGCGGCGTTCGGACAGCTGTTGCAGGACGTGGCCCCGGCGGACGCCAAGTAGCGCGGCCGCGGACTCCTCGCACGAGGGGGCAGACGGGTGAACGCGGGGCGACTCGCCCCGCCACCGCTCGCCCCGGCACCGCCCGGACACCCACCCTGTGGCGCATGGCACGTTGTGAGGTCTGCGGAAACGACTACGGCATGTCCTTCGAGGTGCACGCGCAGGGCGCGGTGCACGTCTTCGACTGCTTCAGCTGCGCCATCCACCGCATGGCGCCGATCTGCGAGCACTGCCGGTGCCGCATCATCGGGCAGGGCGTCGAGGTCGACGGGCACTGGTTCTGCGGGGCGCACTGCTCCCGCGCGGAGGGGAAGGTGGGCATCGTCGACAACGTCTGAACCCTTCGGCACACGCCCGCCGCAATCGGGCGCACCCCACTGAAAGCACCCCATGCCCGCCGCTGTACGGTCATGGGGTGTACCGCTTCCTGTTGACCCGGCAGTGGGTGATCCTCACCCTGGTCGCCCTCGTCCTCATCCCCACGATGATCCGGCTGGGCATCTGGCAGATGGACCGCTACCACGAGCGCGACGCCCGGAACCAGCTGGTCACGGACGCGCTCAACGCGAAGTCCGTACCCGTGGAGGACCTGGCGTCCCCCGGACACGTCGTCAACAGCCACGAGCGGTACCGCTCGGTGACCGCCAAGGGCCGCTTCGACACCGAGGACGAGCTCGTGGTGCGCCGCCGCGTCAACTCGAACGAAGAGGTCGGCTACCACGTCCTGACCCCGTTCATCCTGAAGGACGGCAAGGTCCTGCTGGTCAACCGCGGCTGGATCCCGGCGAACGGGGCGCAGACCTCCTTCCCGAAGGTCCCCGCCCCGCCGCGCGGCGAGACCACCGTCACCGGCCGCCTGATGCCCAACGAGACGACCGAGGCCAGCGGCATCAAGGACCTCAAGGACCTGCCCGAGCGGCAGATCATGCTGATCAACAGCAAGGAGCAGGCCGAGCGCCTGGGCAGAACGGTCCTCGGCGGCTACGTCGCCCAGACCGCGCCCGAGCCGAAGGGCGGAACCCCCGAACTGGTCGGAGCCCCCGGCAAGGAGGACTCCGCGCTGAACTACGCGTACGCGATCCAGTGGTGGCTGTTCGCCGCCGCGGTGCCCGTGGGCTGGGTGGTGCTGGTGCGGCGCGAGCTGCGGGAGCGGCGCCGCAAGGAAGAAGAGGCCGCCACGGCCGAGAGCGGAACGCCGGCCGCCGTCGCCTGACCGGGCGACGGCCGAAAACTCTCATGCAGCACCCCGCCTCTCACGGGGAACCCATGGCGTGTGCGCCCACATATCGAGGACTACGCCCTCATCGGTGACCACCAGACCGCCGCGCTCGTCGGCAGGGACGGGTCGATCGACTGGCTGTGCCTGCCCCGGTTCGACTCCCCCGCCTGCTTCGCCGCGCTGCTCGGCGGCGAGGACAACGGCCACTGGCGGCTCGCCCCCACAGGAGCGAAAAACTGCACCACGCGCGCGTACCGCCCCGGCTCCCTCGTGCTCGACACCGAGTGGGAGACCCCTGACGGTCGCGTTCGCGTCACCGACTTCATGCCGCAGCGCGACCGGGCCCCGGACGTCGTCCGCATCGTCGAGGGCCTCAGCGGACGCGTCACGATGCGCGGCACCCTGCGGCTGCGCTTCGACTACGGCTCCGTCGTGCCGTGGATGCGCCGCGCCGACGGGCACCGGGTCGCCGTCGCCGGCCCGGACTCGGCCTGGCTGCGCAGCGAACCGCCCGTCCACACGTGGGGCGAGGACTTCGGCACCCACTCGGAGTTCACGGTCGAGGCGGGCGAGAAGGTCGCCTTCGTCCTGACCTGGCACCCTTCGCACGAGCAGCGCCCGCCGCTGATCGACCCGCACGAGTCGCTGCGGCACAGCCTGGAGGACTGGCGGGCGTGGACGGACCACTGCACCTACGAAGGCCCGCACAAGGAAGCCGTACTCCGCTCCCTGCTCACCCTCAAGACCCTCATCTACGCGCCGACCGGCGGCATCGTCGCCGCCCCCACCTCCTCGCTGCCCGAGGAGATCGGCGGCGTACGGAACTGGGACTACCGGTACTGCTGGTTGCGCGACTCGACCCTGACGCTCGGCGCGCTGCTCTCGGCCGGCTACGTCGACGAGGCCGAGGCGTGGCGCGACTGGCTGCTGCGGGCCGCCGCGGGCGACCCGGCCGACCTTCAGATCATGTACGGCCTCGCGGGCGAGCGGCGCCTTCCCGAGCAGGAGCTCGACTGGCTGAGCGGCTACCGCGACTCCCGTCCCGTGCGCGCGGGCAACGACGCCGCGCATCAGCTCCAGCTGGACGTGTACGGCGAGGTCGTCGACTCCCTCGCGCTCGCACGCCGCGCGGGGCTGAAGGCCGGGGCGCACGCCTGGCGGCTCCAGTTGGCGCTGCTCGACTTCCTCGACGCGTCATGGCGCGAGCCCGACGAAGGGCTGTGGGAGGTGCGCGGGCCCCGCCGGCACTTCGTGCACTCGAAGGTGATGGTGTGGGTCGCCGCCGACCGCACCGTGCGCGCCATGGAGGACGACCCGAGCCTGCCCGGCGACATCGACCGGCTGCGCAAGCTGCGCGACGCCGTCCACCGGGAGGTGTGCGAGCGCGGCTACGACACGGAGCGCGGCACGTTCACCCAGTTCTACGGCTCGTCCGAACTGGACGCGGCCCTGCTGCTCATCCCCCGCGTCGGCTTCCTGCCACCGGACGACCCGCGCGTGATCGGCACGGTCGACGCGGTCCGGGACGAGCTGTCGTACGAGGGTCTCCTGCGCCGCTACAGCGCCGACGGGACCGGCGTGGACGGGCTGCCAGGACAGGAGGGCGCGTTCCTGGTCTGCGCGTTCTGGCTCGCGGACGCCCTGCACATGACGGGGCGCACGAAGGAGGCACGCGAGCTGTTCGAACGCCTTGTGGCGCTGCGCAACGACGTGGGGCTGCTCGCCGAGGAGTACGACCCCGTGGCGGGCCGGCAGCTCGGCAACTTCCCGCAGGCGTTCAGCCACATCGGCCTCGTCGGCACGGCGCTGACCCTGTTCGGCACAGCGGGCGAACGAGAGGGAGGATAGGACCATGGATCTTGGACTGAAGAACCGTGTGTACGTAGTCACCGGCGCGACGCGGGGCCTCGGCAACGCTGCCGCGCGCGAGCTGGTCGCCGACGGCGCGAAGGTCGTCATCAGCGGACGCGACGAGCAGAAGGCCAAGGAGGCGGCGGCCGAACTCGGGCCGAACGCGTACGGCGTCGCCGCCGACAACTCCGACCCGGACGTCGCCGAGCGCCTCATCGGGGCGGCCCGCGAGCAGTTCGGATCCTTCGACGGGATCCTGGTGAGCGTCGGCGGGCCCGCGCCCGGCTTCGTCGCCGACAACACGGACGAGCAGTGGACGGCCGCGTTCGAGTCCGTGTTCCTCGGGGCAGTGCGGCTCGCGCGGGCCGCCGCGGCGCAGCTGGAGGAGGGCGGCGTCATCGGGTTCGTGCTGTCGGGCTCCGTGCACGAGCCGATCCCCGGCCTCACCATCTCGAACGGGCTGCGCCCCGGGCTCGCCGGTTTCGCGAAGTCCCTGGCGGACGAGCTGGGGCCGCGCGGCATCCGCGTGATCGGGCTGCTCCCGGCACGCATCGACACGGATCGCGTGCGCGAGCTGGACGGCCTCGCGGCGGACCCGGAGGCGGCGCGGACGGCGCAGGAGTCCCGTATCCCGCTGCGGCGGTACGGGACTCCCCAGGAGTTCGGGCGGACCGCGGCGTTCTTCCTGTCCCCCGCCGCGTCCTACCTCACGGGTGTGATGCTGCCGGTGGACGGGGGCTTCCGGCACGGCTTCTGACGGCCGGCGGCAGGGCTCAACTGACCCGTTCCGCGCGGTGCTTGACCGCCCGCAGGCGGACCTCCGTCGGAAGTTCCGCGAGGCCCGCGGAGTCCCTCGCCTGCTTCAGGGAGTCCTGGCTCAGCAGGCGCAGGGCCTCGCCGGGAACCGCGTGCGGCTCCAGGCTGAGGGTCGCGCGGGCCTGCGGAGTGGAGCGGCGGCCGGTCAGCCGCACGCCGGCCCGGTGGACCCCGTCCAGGGACTCCGCACCACTCGCGAGGACGTTCTCCAGGGCCCGGCCCCGCAGCAGCGCCCCCTCGCCGTCGCCGCTGTCGACCAGCACCTCGGCGAGCCTGCGGCGCCGCAGCTGGGCCACCAGCCACCACAGGGCGAGCAGCACGACGACGCCGAGCACGGCGATCACGGTCGGCCAGAACCAGCCCTCGTCGTGCCAGCGCGCCCGGTCGGCATCGCTGACCAGCACGTCGTCCGGTCCGTCGTGGATCCACCACGACGGCGGCTTCACCCCGAGCCCCACGGCGAGCACCGAGCCGCCGCCGAGTACGAGGACGAGCCCGAGCAACCCGAGCACGATCCGGTTGACGGTCCTGAGCACGCCGCTCACCCCTTCTTCCCCGGCCGCGCGACCCGCACGGACAGACCCGGCGCCTTGCCGAGCCCCAGCGCCTTGATCCCGTCGCCGAGCGTGGCGTCCAAGTCGGCGCGCACGTCGTCGAGTTCACGGAAATGCGAGAGTGCCCGCACGTCCACCTTGGAGCGCTTCACCCGGACCCGTACGGACTGCACGCCCGAGACCTCCATGGCCCGGTCGCGCAGCACCATCGCCGCGGCGTCCCGGTGCAGCACCGCGCGGACGTCGGGGTGGGTGCGGCGCATCGGCAGCAGCGCGCGCAGGCCCGGCGTCGCCGCGAGCAGGATCAGCCACAGGCCGAGCGCGGCCGCGACGCCCGCGCCGACGAGGACGGCGGTGTCGTCGAGGGTCCGCGTGGCGAGCTCGTCCGCGAGCGTCTGCCGCCACGACATGGACTCGCGGCCCGCCCGCACCGCGGCCACGTCGTAGAGCAGCAGTCCCGCGGCGGCCAGGATCACCAGGGCCACGAGGGCCGCGGGGACCCGCCGCGCCGCCCAGAGGCGGCTCGCCTTCGGTTCGCTCTCCAGCGTGGGATGCGGTTCGTACGAGGCTGCGGACGCCGACTGGTCGAGCGTGCTGCCGTCCCTCTCGACCACCGGAATCGGCCGGGTGGGTTCGCTCATCGGATTCTCCCCCGGTCCGTTCCACGGGTGTGCGCCGAGTGCAGCCGCTCGACCTGGACGGCCACCTCGGGCACTTCCATTCCCGCCAACTCCCTTACCCGCTGCGACACTTGACGACGCACGGCACCGCACTGGCGGCCGATGTCCGTCGGGTACTCCAGCTCAAGGCTGATCCGCACCCGCGCGCTGCCCTGCCGTACGGTGACCGTGGCGCCCGGCGCCGCCCCGTCCTCGGGGACCCGGTCGAGTGCCTCTCGTGCCGCGTGCGCGGCGATCTTCGCGACGACCCGGTCGGCGATCCGGGTCGCGCCGCGCTCGGCCGGCGCGACCTGTGCCGCCATCGGTCACCCCCGCCGATCGCCGCGCGAACGGAAGAACTCGCCGAATTCCAGGTCCCCTTCCAGGAACCGGCCCGCGACGAAGCCGATGGCGCCGAGCGCCGCCACCAGCAGGAAGGCCCCGAAACCGCCGAAGTATCCGGCGAATCCGAGGGCCATGCCGGCGATCATGCCGACCACGGCCAGATTCATCGTGCGCTCCTCCTAGGGAAGCCCGTAGCTACGCGGACGGATCTCACTGGAGCCGGGACTCCGGCTCCTCGTCCTCCTCGTCCGGCAGCTTCACGTCGCTGACGGCGATGTTCACCTCGACGACCTCGAGCCCGGTCATGCGCTCGACGGCGACGATCACGTTCTCCCTGACGGCGCGTGCGGTGTCCGCGATCGACACGCCGTACTCGACGACGATCTCCAGGTCGAGCGCCGTCTGTACCTCGCCGACCTCGGCCTTCACCCCGCGCGACACGGACTTGGCGCCACCGGGAACCCGGTCGCGCACCGCGCCGAACGTGCGGGAGAGGCCGCTACCCATGGCGTGGACGCCGTCGACGTCGCGCGCCGCGAGGCCCGCGATCTTCTCGACGACGCCGTCGGCGATCGTCGTCCGCCCCCGGCCTGCGGGGTCGCCGCCGCCCCGCTTGGTCACATTGGTCTTGGCTGCGGCCGAACCGGGCGTCTCGCCCGGCTTCTGCGCGGTGTCACTCATCGGGCCGTCCCCTCGGTGAGGTGGGATCTCGGTGGGTGCTGCTTTCTTTTGCCCACATTAAGTCCAGCAACAGGAAGGCGCGCTCGCTATGGGGCAGCCTGGGGCAATGACGGCTGATCGATGGACACAGGCAGTGCGCACGCAGCTGGGGCTCGGCAGGCTGCTGCCGCTCGGCGGGCCGCTGGACGGCGCGTGGGTCACGGAACCGGCGGCGGCACAGGCGCTGCGCCGTGCGGTGCAAGGGGTGCGCGGCGTGCGGCTCGGCGCGCTGCGCATCGGTCTCGCCGACCCGGACACGGTGGCGGAGGCGGCGGTTCCGGCCCCGCCGAGTGCCCTGCCGCCGGGGGCCCTGCGGCTCACGGCGGACTGTGCGGCGACGGCGGAGGAACCGCTGCCGGTTTCCGCCGATCGGCTGAGGGAGGCGCTCGCGGGGGCGGCGGAACGGGTGGGGCTCGTGGTGTCGGAGGTGGATCTCCAGGTCACGGCGCTGCTCGATGAGGCCGATCGGGCGAAGGAGGCTCCGGATTCCGGTTCCGTCGGTGAGCCGGAAGCCGCCGCGTCGAATCCGGGCGGATCCTCCGGGGACGCGGCTCGCGTTGCCGAGGCGGCGCTCGGGGTGCCGGGGGTGACTCGGCTGACCGGGGCGCTCGGTGGTCTCGGCCGGGCGGTCCACATCGAGGAGTCACCGGGCGGGGCCGCGCTCCCCCGTCGTCATGTGCGAGTGGAGCTGGCGGTGGCGGCGGACGTCCGCGCGATCGAGGTGACCGGGGCGGTCCGGGCGGCGGTGGCCAAGGCCCTCCCGAACAACCCGACGGTCGCGGTACTGGTCACGGAACTCACGACGTAGACCGCCCCCGCCGCCCCTTCCCGTCCCGCCCCTGGGGGCTACGCCCCCCCCAGACCCCCTGTCCTCAATCGCCGGACGGGCTGGAAGGGCGGAAGGGCGGCGTCGGGTGGGCTGGGCGTCAGTCGCCGAGGCCGGACAGGTCGCGCAGGCGGCGGCCCTGGGCGGCTCGTTCCGCGGCGCGCTGCTCGTCGAGGGTGCGGCCGGTGACGCCCTGGAGGAGCGCCTTCGTCTCGATCACGGCGTCGCGGGGCGCGGCGACGAGGGCCGCGACCAGGTCCTGGGTCGCGTCCGCGAGCTCGCTCGCGGGGACGGACACATTGGCCAGGCCGCTGCGGACGGCCTCGTCGGCGTGGATGTAGCGGCCGGTGACGCAGATTTCCAGGGCCCGCGCATAGCCGACCAGCGAGACGAGCGGGTGCGTGCCCGTCAGGTCCGGCACCAGGCCGAGGCTGGTCTCGCGCATGGAAAATTGCACGTCGTCGGCGACGACGCGCAGATCGCAGGAGAGGGCGAGCTGGAACCCTGCCCCGATGGCATGCCCCTGCACCGCGGCGACGGTCAGGATGTCGCTGCGCCGCAGCCAGGTGAACGCGTCCTGGTACTCGGCGATCGTCGCGTCCAGGACGTCGTCGTCACCGCGCGCCAGGTCGATGAAGGACGGCTCGCCGTCGAAGCCCTCGGGCGTGAAGGCCTGCCGGTCGAGGCCCGCGGAGAAGGACTTGCCCTCACCGCGCACCACGACGACCCGCACGGACCCCGGCAGGGCACGCCCGGCCTCGCCCAGCGCCCGCCACAGGGCGGGACTCTGGACATTGCGCTTGTCCGGGTTGGTCAGGCAGACCGTGGCGATCGCATCGTCGACGGTGAGCCGGACGCCGTCCTTGTCGAGCAGCGGTGCGGGCTGGTTCATCTGGACCTCCGGGTCTGCGCAGCCGTACGGCACGTCGTCGTACGCGACGTAAGTGACTGCACAGTAACCACCCGGCCGGACAGCGGACCGACCGGGTGGTCAGTTGGGCCCAGTGAGCCGAGCGAGCCCCGCGAGGGTCAGGCCGACGCGGCCTTCTTGCCTCGCGTGGCCCCGCCGCGACCGCGCAGCGTGACCCCGGATTCACTCAGCATCCGGTGGACGAAGCCATACGAGCGACCGGTTTCCTCGGCCAATGCCCGAATGCTTGCACCGGAGTCGTACTTCTTCTTCAGGTCTGCCGCGAGCTTGTCGCGCGCGGCGCCGGTTACCCGGCTGCCCTTCTTCAGAGTCTCGGCCACCCGTGCCTCCTCGTGGGAAGTGCGCTCTGGATTTCCCATGATCACCCCTTGCGGCGTTCCTGGCCACCCATTCGGCAAGGTCCATAGACCCCCAATTCCGGGCTCGCCGGGGATCCACACGAGTGGAATCCGGAATTCCGGCGGGGTTTCGGGGCCCTCGAATGCGCCTGCACGAAAGAAGCGGCAGGTCAGCCATGGGCCAGGCGCCACAAGGGCGCCATGGCCGACGCGGCCCCAAAATCCGTGCACGACACACCTGGGTACGAGGCGATCTCACCCAGATGAAGGATCACGGATCGGCCGAATGATCCAGATGGAGTGGATCAGCCAGTGGATCAGTCGGCGGATCACTCGGTGATCAATCAGTGGATCACCTAGTGATCAAGGAATGGATCGCCGGCCGGGCCGCCGTTCCGATCATGCGAGGGCGACGAGATCCGCGTACGTCTGGCCCCACAGGTCCTCGATTCCGTCCGGAAGGAGAATGATCCGCTCCGGCTGGAGGGCCTCCACGGCACCCTCGTCGTGCGTGACGAGGACGACGGCGCCCTTGTAGGTGCGCAGCGCGCCGAGGATCTCCTCGCGGCTGGCCGGGTCGAGGTTGTTCGTGGGCTCGTCGAGGAGCAGCACGTTCGCCGAGGACACCACGAGGGTGGCGAGGGCGAGACGGGTCTTCTCGCCGCCGGAGAGGACCCCGGCCGGCTTGTCGACGTCGTCGCCGGAGAACAGGAACGAGCCGAGCGTCTTGCGCACCTGGATCAGGTCGAGGTCCGGGGCGGCGGAGCGCATGTTCTCCAGGACCGTGCGCTCCGGGTCGAGGGTCTCGTGCTCCTGCGCGTAGTAGCCGAGCTTGAGGCCGTGGCCCTCGATGACCTGGCCCGTGTCGGGCTTCTCGGCGCCGCCGAGGAGCTTGAGCAGGGTCGTCTTGCCCGCGCCGTTGAGGCCCAGGATGACGACGCGCGAGCCCTTGTCGATGGCCAGGTCGACGTCCGTGAAGATCTCCAGGGAGCCGTACGACTTCGACAGACCCTCGGCCATGAGCGGCGTCTTGCCGCACGGCGAGGGCTCGGGGAAGCGCAGCTTGGCGACCTTGTCGGACTGGCGGACCTCTTCGAGACCGGCGAGGAGCTTGTCGGCGCGCTTGGCCATGTTCTGCGCGGCGACGGTCTTGGTCGCCTTGGCACGCATCTTGTCGGCCTGCGCGTTCAGCGTCGCGGCCTTCTTCTCGGCGTTCTGCCGCTCGCGCTTGCGGCGCTTCTCGTCCGCCTCGCGCTGCTGCTGGTAGAGCTTCCAGCCCATGTTGTAGACGTCGATCTGGGAGCGGTTGGCGTCCAGGTAGAAGACCTTGTTGACGACCGTCTCGACCAGTTCGACGTCGTGGGAGATCACGATGAAGCCGCCGCTGTACGTCTTGAGGTAGTCGCGCAGCCAGATGATCGAGTCCGCGTCCAGGTGGTTCGTGGGCTCGTCGAGGAGCAGCGTGTCCGCGTCCGAGAAGAGGATGCGGGCCAGCTCGATACGGCGCCGCTGACCGCCGGAGAGCGTGTGCAGGGGCTGGCCCAGCACACGGTCGGGGAGGTTGAGCGCGGCGGCGATGGTTGCGGCCTCGGCCTCGGCGGCGTACCCGCCCTTGGTGAGGAACTCCGTCTCCTGGCGCTCGTACTGCCGCAGGGCCTTGGCCTGCGTGGCGCCCGAGCCGTTCGCGATGCGCTGCTCGTTCTCGCGCATCTTGCGCATCAGGACGTCGAGGCCGCGGGCCGAGAGGATGCGGTCACGGGCCAGCACGTCGAGGTCGCCGGTGCGCGGATCCTGCGGCAGATAGCCGACCTCGCCGGAGCGCGAGATGGTGCCGCCGGCCGGCTGGCCCTCGCCCGCCAGGCACTTCGTGAGGGTCGTCTTGCCCGCTCCGTTGCGGCCGACGAGGCCGATGCGGTCGCCCTTGGCGACACGGAAGGAGGCGTTCTCGATGAGGATGCGCGCGCCGGCACGCAGTTCGATACCCGATGCGGTGATCAAGGGAGGTACTCCAGGACAGGATTAACGGCTGGTTGACAGGGCGGGGGCCAATCAGCGCCGCTAATGCACCCAGAGAAGGAACGTCATACGAACCAGTTTAACGGTGCCGTGCAAGCTCTTTTCCCAGCCGCCCGCGTCCCCCGTTCGGCCCCCCGCATCAGGCCGCTCCGACCAGGGACGTAACAGGATGAGGGGTCGATGCCCGGCGAGAAGGCGGTGCGCATGCAGTTCGACGACGACGCGCGTCTGGACACCTCGGAGGTCCAGGACGTGCGCGGCAGCCGGCTCCCCGGCGGGCGGGCCACCATGGGCGGCGGCCTCGTGGGGGTGATCGCGCTCGTCCTCGGGCTGCTCTTCGGCACGGACCAGTTCGGGCTCTCCGACGGGACCACCGGCGCCCCGGCGGCGCGGATGTCCAGCGAGGCGCAGGTCCAGGACCAGTGCAGGACGGGCGCGGACGCGAACAGCAGGCAGGACTGCCGGACGGTCGCCGTGGTCAACAGCGTGCAGGACTTCTGGGGCGCGGAGTTCCGGCGCAGGGGCGCCACGTACACGCCCGCTTCGACGGTGTTCTTCACCAACCAGGTCGCCACCGCGTGCGGCTCGGCGACCTCGGCGGTCGGGCCGTTCTACTGCCCCGGGGACCGGCGGGTCTATCTCGACCTCGGCTTCTTCGACGAGCTGCGCACGAAGTTCGGTTCGAGCGGCGGGCCCTTCGCGCAGGCGTACGTGGTGGCGCACGAGTACGGGCACCACGTGCAGAACCTGACGGGGACGCTGAACCGCGCCCAGGACGGGCGCACGGGCGAGAACAGCAACGCGGTCAAGGTCGAGCTCCAGGCCGACTGCTACGGCGGCGTGTGGGCGCGGCACGCGACGCGCACGCCCACCGAGTCCACCGGCAGGCCGCTGATCACCAGCCTGACCGACGCGGACATCCGCGACGGCCTGGACGCCGCCGCGGCGGTCGGCGACGACCGGATCCAGGAGCGGTACCAGGGCCGTGTGACGCCCGAGACATGGACGCACGGCTCGGCCGCGCAGCGCCAGCAGTGGTTCTACCGGGGCTTCGAGAGCGGCGACATGGCCCAGTGCGACACCTTCCGGTGAGCCCGGGCCACTGACCTCCTACGCCCCGCCCGTGTGCACCTGGAAGGCCGCCCTGCGGACCGCCTTCGCGAGCGCCGGGTCGGGGTGCGCGGCGGCGAGCGCGACGAGCACCTGCACCGTGCGCGGGTGCCCGACGGCGCGCACCTCCTCGATCAGCGCGGGCACCGTGGGCTGCACCGCGGCCTCCAAGTGCCGTACGAGGAGCGGGGCTTCGCCGTGGTCGGCGACGGCGGCGGCGGTGTCGACCCACAGCCAGGTCGCCTCCTCGCGGCTGAGGACCGTGTGCACGTCCTCGGGGTCGGCGCCCTCGTACTCGGCGAGCCACAGCAGGGCGTAGGGGCGCAGGTGCGGGTCGTCGGCGGCGCGCCGGACCTCGGGCTCGGCGGGGGCGCCGACGACGCGCAGCGCCTCGAAGGCGAGTCCGCGCAGCAGGGCGTCCTCGCCGCGCGCGGCGTCGAGGAGGTCGGTGACGGCGGTGCCGATGTCGCGGGCGGCGAGCCAGGCCCGGTACTCGTCGCGCGCGGCCTTCGGGCGCAGGCGGGCGCAGCCGCGCAGCATGTCCTCCGCGGACACCTCGATGTTCCCCGCCGGGGACTGGGCGGCGACGCAGATCTGCTCCAGCTTGACCCACACCGCCCAGCTGCCGAGCGGGGTGAGGGTGGCGTGCCCGTCCTCGTACGTGAGCGCGCCGACGGCGGCGAGGCCGCGCAGGGACCATTCGAGCAGCGGGAGCAGCGGGGTGTCCTGCGGCGGGGTCGGCTCCGGCTGGGGCCCGAAGGGGATCTCGCAGCGTTCGTTGCGCAGCTCGGTGACGCGCTGGTCGAGGAGGTCCAGGAGCTGGACGGCGGCGACCCGGTCGGCCATCAGCTGGAGGAAGCTCAGCAGCTGCGGCACCGCCTCGACGACCTCGGCCACCGCGGCGGGGTCGACCTCCTCCGGCGCCGGGTGCACCAGCGACCAGGCGTCGAACAGGGCGACCCAGCCGCGCAGCACGGCGGTGTCGTCACGGTCCCAGGCGCGCAGCCGCCAGCCGGGCCGGGCGCTGGCCCCGTGCACCTCGACGAGCCCGGCGAGGCGGGCCGTGTCCCAGTCCGCGCGGACCTGATCGACCGTCAGTCCCAGCTCGTCAGCGGCGCGCAGGGCCGTCGCGTCGGCGAGGGTGCCCTTGCCGTCGCGGGCGGCCATGCTGTTGCCGGGGCCGATCCTGGTGTCCGCCCAGCGGGCCACGCGGACGGCGGCGGCCAGGTCGCGGCGCGCGGCGCGGGCGAGCTCCGCGGGCGGTGGGGTGCCCTCCGGTGGGCGGGGGGCGGGACGGCGTGCGGCGACCGGCCGCGGGGTCGGGGCGGCCAGGGGCTGGCGGCGCGGGCTGACGAGTCGGAGCCGGGAGTCGCGCGGGGTACGGGACGTCACGAAGGGCAGTCTCCCGGTTGACCCTGCCAATTCCCAAACGGGGGCCCTGTACTGCCGTTACATCAACGGCGTCAGGAACCTTCGCAGCGCCTCCTCGTAGCCCTTCGCGTCCGCGTTCCACATCGCGTTGTGCGGGGCCTCGTCGACCTCGTGGAGGGTGACCAGGTCCGGGCGGCGGTCCGCCAGGCGGCGGGAGAGCGCCCACGGTGACACCTCGTCGCCGGGGCCGTGGACCAGGAGCGTGGGGACCTTGAGGGCGCGCGGGTCCGCGGCCTCCGAGAGGCGCTCGCCGGTCAGGCCCGTGCGGCCCTGGGCGGCGCGGACCGCGAGCGGGAGCAGCGCGCCCGGGCTGCGGCGGGCCCGCGCCAGGGCGCGCAGCGTCGCGTCCCAGCTGAGCACCGGCGAGTCGAGGACGAGGCCCTTGATCCGGTCGCGCAGGGCCGAGTGGGCCGCCGCGTGCAGGGCCATCGCGGCGCCCGTCGACCAGCCGAGCACGATGACGTCGCGGGCGCCGTAGCGCACGGCGTAGCGGATCGCCGCGTCCAGGTCGCGCCACTCCGTCTCGCCCAGGTGGTTCAGGCCGTCCGGAGAACGGGGCGCGCCGAGGTCGCCGCGGTAGGCGAGGTCGAGCACCGGGAACTGGTGGTGGTGCAGGAACTCCATGAGGTTCATGGGGTGTTCGCGGGTGGTGCCGAGCCCGTGCACGGCGATCACCCAGGTGTCGCGGGAGCCGGGCAGGAACCAGGCGGGCAGCGCGCCGAGCTCGCCGGGCACGTCGACGTCGGCGTGGTCGAGGCCGAGCGCGGCCTTGGGGTCGCCGATGTGCACCTGGGGCGTGAGCCAGGCCTTGGCGCCGGGTTCGAGCGTCCCGTGGGTGACCCGCTCCAGGCGGCGTACGACGGTGTCGGCGGAGGTCGTGGCCGATTCGACGACCGGGCCGACCACCGCGTGGTAGCCGTCGCCCTGCAACCCGTACCTGCCGGGGCGCAGCGAGGCCAGGTCGCGGGTCAGGGTGACCTGGCCGGCGGCGGTGGCGTGCACGGTGAGTCTCGGCTCGGTGGGCAGCGGACGGCCCGCGGGCGCCTTGAGCGCGGCGTCGCTGGCCAGACGGCCCGCGGCGATCGCGGCGACCGAGGCCCCCAGGGCGGCGGTGACGGCAACGGCCGTCGCTTTGGCGGTGCGCACCCGTCCAGTGTCGGGGCCCGGGCCCGCCCCGGCCAGTGGGGCGACGGTCACGGGTGACGCGAACGGCGCGTACCGGTCAGCCGGCGCCCTGCTGCCCGTACCCGCCGAGCCGCTCCCCCACCTCCCGCAACTGCTCCCCGGTCAGCAATGAAGGGGTGCGGCCGGGGACGGAGTGGGCGGTGAGCCACAAGCGGCACATCCACTCCAGTTGGGCGGTGCGGTCGTAGGCGGCGGCGAGGGTGGCTCCGTATGTGAGGGCGCCGTGGTTCTGGAGCAGGCAGCCCGTGCGGTCGGCGAGCGCGCGCAGCATGTTCTCGGCCAACTCCCGCGTGCCGTACGTGGCGTAGGGGGCGACCCGGACGGGTCCGCCGAGCGCCGCCGTCATGTAGTGCACGGGCGGAAGCTCGGACACGAGGGTGGAGACCGCGGTGGCGTGCACGGCGTGGGTGTGCACGACGGCGCGGGCGTCGGTGTGCCGGTAGACGGCGAGGTGCATGGGCAGCTCGCTGGTCGGCTTCAGGGTGCCGGCCCGTCGCTCGCCGTCGAGGCCGACGGCGAGCAGATCGTCCGGGCCGAGCTCCTCGTACGGGACGCCGGTCGGGGTGACCAGCACGGTGTCGCCCACCCGCGCCGAGACGTTGCCCGAGGTCCCGACGACCAGGCCGTCGGCCACCGTCCGGCGGGCCGTCGTCACGAGGTCCTGCCATGCCGCGTCGAGTTCCCGGAGCTGTGTCATGGCGCGCATCCTGCCAGCCACTTGGCGGAGGCCGAGCCTCCGGAATACCCCATATGGGCATTGATCACCCTCAGGGGTTGTATGGCCGACCTTGACCGGGTAACTGATGATCTCTCGCTACTCTCTGGGAGTTCCCTGGGGATTTGTCATGCACGTCGTCACTTTCGGGGGGTATCCATGGCTCTCAGCCGCACCGCGTCCCCGCGTCGCCACCGCGTCGCCGCACTCACGTCCGTCGCCGCACTGACCATCGGCGGCACCCTGCTCGCGGAGCTGCCGGCCCAGGGCGCGGGCAAGCCGCGCGGGCACGACGTCTCGTCGCACCAGAAGAACGTGAACTGGCAGAAGGCCCGGAACCAGGGCGCCCGTTTCGTCTACGTCAAGGCGACCGAGTCGACCAACTACCGCAACCCCTACTTCTCCCGGCAGTACAAGGGCGCCCGGAACGCCGGCATCATCCGCGGCGCCTACCACTTCGCACTGCCGCACAAGTCCTCCGGTAGTGCGCAGGCCTCGTACTTCGTGCGCAACGGCGGGGCGTGGCGGCGCGACGGCTGGACGCTGCCGCCGGCGCTCGACATCGAGTACAACCCGTACGGCAAGGGCAAGCACCCCTGCTACGGGCTGCGGAAGTCGACGCTGGTGTCCTGGGTCAAGTCCTTCAGCGACCAGGTCGTGCGCAGCACGGGACGCCGTCCGGTCATCTACACCAACGCGCGATGGTGGAAGCAGTGCACCGGAAACAGCCGGGCCTTCGCCGGCAACCACGCGTTGTGGCTCGCCCGGTACGACCGGAGCGCGGGCGCACTACCGGCGGGCTGGGGCTACTGGACGTTCTGGCAGCACGCCGACAGCGGCCGCCTGCCAGGTGATCAGAATCTCTTCAACGGCTCGATGTCCCAGCTCAAGCGGTTCGCGCGGGGGTAGCCGAAAGGCCCGGCCGAAGGTCCCCGGAGCCCATGGTTCCGGGGCCGGAGGCGGCTCGAACCGGAACCCGGGGCGCCGCCTGCCGACAAGCGGAGCGACCGCCCTCCGGATCGGGTCACCGGGGCGCCCGGCCCAGTTCATCTTCCGTTCACTCGGGCTCTTTACGTTCCAAGAACCACTGACGTCCAACCGAAGCCTGGGTAAATGGAACACATCACGCTGCTCCTAGCGATCGTGATCGTTACCGCGCTGGTCTTTGATTTCACCAACGGTTTCCACGACACCGCCAACGCGATGGCCACGACCATCTCGACAGGCGCCCTCAAGCCGAAGACGGCGGTGGCCATGTCCGCCGTGCTGAACCTCGTCGGAGCGTTCCTCTCCGTCGAAGTGGCCAAGACGATCTCCGGCGGCATCATCAATGAGAACGGCCTCAAGACGGAGGTCATTTTCGCGGCGCTGGTAGGCGCCATCCTCTGGAATCTGCTGACCTGGCTGCTCGGCCTGCCGTCCAGCTCCTCGCACGCCCTGTTCGGTGGCCTCATCGGCGCCGCGGTCATGTCGATGGGCTGGTCCTCGGTCAACGGCGGCACCGTCGTCACCAAGGTGCTGCTGCCCGCGGTGGCCGCGCCGCTCGTCGCCGGCATCGCCTCGATGCTGGCCACCCGCCTCACGTACCGCATCAGCAAGAAGACGGACGAGAAGGCGACCGCCAAGGGCTACCGCGCCGGGCAGATCGCCTCCGCGGGCCTCGTCTCCCTCGCGCACGGCACGAACGACGCGCAGAAGACGATGGGCATCATCACCCTCGCTCTGATCACCGGCGGCGTCATCGCGCCGCACGCCGACCCGCCGCTGTGGGTCATCGTCTCGGCCGGTGTGGCCATCGCCCTCGGCACGTACCTGGGCGGCTGGCGCATCATCCGCACCATGGGCAAGGGCCTCACCGAGCTCGCCCCGCAGCAGGGCTTCGCCGCCCAGACCAGTGCGGCGACCGCGATCCTGGCCTCCTCGCACCTGGGCTTCTCGCTCTCCACCACGCAGGTCTGCTCCGGCGGCGTGATGGGCGCGGGCCTCGGCCGCAAGGGCGGCGTCGTCCGCTGGTCGACCGCCTCCCGGATGTTCATCGCGTGGGGTCTGACGCTGCCGGCCGCTGGCCTGGTGGGCGCGGGCGCCGAGTTCCTGACCAAGCAGGGCCCGTGGGGCATCGGTCTCACCGCGGCGCTGCTCGTGACCGGCTCGGCGATCATCTGGAAGCTGTCGCGCCGCAACTCCATCGACCACACCAACGTCACGGCCGACGAGCCGCACGCCGCCCCCGCGCAGGAGGCTCCGGGCGTCGTCACGACCGCGATCGCCTCGGTCACCCCGCCGCCGGCGGGCACGGTCGAACCGGCCGGGTCCGAGGCGAAGAGCACCGAGCGGCCGAAGGCCGGAGCGGTGAACGACCCCGCGCGCCCCGCCGGCGCCACGCTGTAAGGAAGCAGGACAGGTATGAAGATCGACTGGGCGGCCCTCGGCTCCGTCTTCGGTGTCTCGCTCGTGGTCACCGTGGCCCTCGTCGGCCTGTTCACCCTCGGCATCGTCGGCCTCTCCAAGCGGGAGTCCACGGCGCGCGAGGGCGGCTCGGCGGCGGTCGCGACGTCCGGCGCCTACGCCTGCTTCGCCCTGTGCGCGGCGGCCGTGGCCTACGGGATCTATCTGATCGTGGCCTGACAGGGCCCGATGACGCACGGATGGGGTGCGGGACGTGCGACGTCCCGCACCCCATCCGCGTACTGAACAGCAAGTTGACGTGCCAACTCGGCGCGTGGTGGACTTCCCCCGCCATATACGGCAGCAGTTGAGGAAGCCGGTGCGAATCCGGCGCGGTCCCGCCACTGTGAGCCCCCTTCTCCAAAGGGGCGAGCCAGGAACTCTCGCTGCCGGTCTCGTCGAACCAGGGCGTGGACACCCTGAGTGAGGACACCACCGCCATGTTCGCCCCGCGCGGCACTTGGCGGCACGAGCGCGTGTACGCGTGCGGTGCCGCCGCCGGAATCTTCGCCGACCTTCTGCTCGGCGATCCGCGCCGAGGGCACCCCGTCGCCGGATTCGGCCGCGCCGCCGCGGCCGTCGAGCGCGGGCTGTGGCGCGACCACCGCGGCGCGGGCGCCCTGCACACCGTGGTGTGTGCCGGAGGCGCCGCCGCTCTCGCCGCCGTCGCCTCCCGTGCCGTACGCCGCTCCCCCGCCGCCTCCGTCGCGCTGACGGCCGCCGCCACCTGGGCCGTCGTCGGCGGCACCTCGCTCGGCCGCGAGGCGCGCGGCGTGGGGTCCGCCCTGGAGGCCGGGGACGTGGAGCTTGCGCGGGAGCTGCTGCCCCGGCTGTGCGGCCGTGACCCGCAGGGACTCGACGCCGACGGGATCGCCCGCGGCGTCGTCGAGTCCGTCGCCGAGAACACCTCCGACGCCGTCGTGGGCGCGCTCGTGTGGGGCGCGATCGGCGGGGTGCCCGGCCTGGTCGCCTTCCGCGCGGTGAACACGCTCGACGCGATGGTCGGGCACAAGTCCGCGAAGTACCGGCGGTTCGGCTGGGCCTCGGCCCGCCTCGACGACGTGGCCGGCTGGCCGGGAGCGCGCCTGACCGGCGTCCTCGCGGTCCTCGCCGGTGGCAGGCCCCGGCAGGCGCTGGAGGCGTGGCGGGCGGACGCCGGGCGGCACCCGAGTCCGAACGCGGGCGTCGTCGAGTCCTCCTTCGCGGGGGCGCTCGGGGTGCGGCTCGGCGGGACGTTGGCGTACGGCGGCCGGGTCGAGCACCGGCCGGTGCTGAACGCGCCGGGGCGCGCGGTCGAGGTGCGTGATGTGGATCGGGCCGTGCGGCTGTCACGGCGGGTGTCTCTGTTGGCGTTGGGAGTCTGTGTGGGTGCGCGACTGGCTGTACGGGCGCGGGGGCGGCGATGACGGGCGGAGGGCTGCTCGTCGCGGGGACGACCTCCGACGCCGGGAAGAGTGTCGTCACCGCCGGGATCTGCCGGTGGCTGGTGCGCCAGGGCGTGAAGGTCGCGCCGTTCAAGGGGCAGAACATGTCCCTGAACTCGTTCGTCACCCGCGAGGGCGCCGAGATCGGGCGCGCGCAGGCCATGCAGGCGCAGGCCGCGCGGGTCGAGCCGAGCGCGCTCATGAACCCCGTCCTGCTCAAGCCGGGCAGCGACCGCAGCAGCCAGGTCGTCCTCATGGGCAAGCCCGTGGGCGAGCTGAGCGCGCGGGGCTACCACGGGGGGCGGCAGGCCTCGTTGATGGACACCGTCGTCGGGTGCCTGGAGGAGCTGCGGGCCACCCATGACGCCGTGATCTGCGAGGGCGCCGGATCGCCCGCCGAGATCAATCTTCGGCGCACCGACATCGTGAACATGGGGCTCGCGCGGGCCGCGCGGCTGCCGGTGCTCGTGGTGGGCGACATCGACCGGGGCGGGGTCTTCGCCTCGTTCTTCGGGACGACGGCGCTTCTCGCTCCCGAGGACCAGGAGCTGCTCGCCGGGTATCTCGTCAACAAGTTCCGGGGCGATGTGAGCCTGCTGGAACCCGGGCTCGACATGCTCAAGTCCCTTACGGGACGCGACACTTACGGCGTCCTGCCGTTCCAGCACGGCCTCGGCATCGACGAGGAGGACGGGCTCCGGGTGTCCCTGCGGGGCGCCGTTCGGGAGTCGCTCGTGGCGCCGCCCGTCGGCGAGGACGTGCTGCGGGTCGCCGTGTGCGCGGTGCCGCTGATGTCGAACTTCACCGATGTGGACGCGCTGGCCGCCGAGCCGGGTGTCGTCGTGCGGTTCGTGGACCGGGCCGAGGAGCTCGTCGACGCCGATCTCGTGGTGGTGCCGGGGACGCGTGGGACGGTGCGGGCGCTCGACTGGCTGCGCGAGCGAGGGCTCGCGGACGCCCTTGCGCGGCGGGCGGCCGAGGGCCGTCCCGTGCTCGGGATCTGCGGCGGGTTCCAGCTGCTCGGCGAGACCATCGAGGACGAGATCGAATCCCGGGCCGGGACCGTCGACGGGCTCGGACTGCTTCCCGTACGGGTGCGGTTCGAGGCGGAGAAGACCCTCGCGCGACCGGTCGGCGAGGCGCTCGGCGAGGACGTCGAGGGGTACGAGATCCATCACGGCGTCGCCGAGGTGCTGGGCGGGGAGGCCTTCCTCGACGGGTGCCGGGTCGGGGCCGTGTGGGGGACGCACTGGCACGGGTCGCTGGAGTCGGACGGGTTCCGGAGGGCGTTCCTGCGGGCTGTCTCCGATGCGGCGGGGCGGCGGTTCGTGCCGGCGCCGGACACGTCGTTCGAGGCGCTTCGGGAGGAGCAGCTCGATCGGCTCGGGGATCTGATCGAGCGGCATGCGGATACGGCGGCGCTCTGGCGGTTGATCGAGGGTGGGGCTCCGGGCGGGTTGCCGTTCGTGCCTCCCGGGCCGCCGTGATGGGAAGTCTCCCCCGCCGCCCCTTCCCGTCCCGTCCCCGGGAGCTGCGCCCCCGGACCCCCCTAAAGGATTGCGCAGTTCCCCGCGCCCCTAAAACGTTCCACTCACTGGAGGTTGACGGCTGATGGCCACCCCTTACCCGTTCTCCGCCGTCGTCGGGCAGGACGATCTGCGGCTCGCCCTGTTGCTCAATGCCGTGTCGCCCGCCGTTGGTGGTGTGCTCGTGCGCGGGGAGAAGGGGACCGCGAAGTCCACCGCCGTACGTGCCCTGTCCGCGCTCATGCCGGGCATCGACGTCGTCTCCGGATGCCGGTTCTCATGCGATCCGGCGGCGCCCGATCCGCAGTGCCCGGACGGGCCGCACGATGACGCTCCCGGCGGCCAACGGGACGCCCGTATGGTCGAGTTGCCGGTCGGCGCGTCCGAGGACCGGCTCGTGGGCGCGCTCGACATCGAGCGGGCGCTCTCCGAGGGCGTGAAGGCCTTCGAGCCGGGGCTGCTCGCCGACGCGCACCGCGGGATCCTGTACGTCGACGAGGTGAACCTGCTGCACGATCACCTCGTCGACCTGTTGCTCGACGCCGCCGCCATGGGTGCCTCGTACGTCGAGCGCGAGGGCGTCTCCGTACGGCACGCCGCGCGCTTCCTTCTCGTCGGGACGATGAACCCCGAAGAGGGCGAACTGCGGCCGCAGTTGCTCGACCGGTTCGGGCTGACCGTCGAGGTCGCGGCCTCGCGCGAACCGCAGCAGCGGGTGGAGGTCGTCAAGCGGCGGCTCGCCTACGACGACGACCCCGAGGGCTTCGTGGGCCGGTGGGCCGAGGACGAGGCCGAGGTACGGGCCCGGATCGTCGCCGCGCGCGAGCTGCTGCCCCACGTGCGGCTCGGCGACCGGGCGTTGACGCAGATCGCGGCGACGTGTGCGGCGTTCGAGGTGGACGGCATGCGCGCCGACATCGTGATGGCGCGCACGGCCACCGCGCTCGCCGCGTGGGCGGGGCGCGAGGACGTCCTGGCGGAGGACGTGCGGCAGGCGGCGCTGCTCGCGCTGCCGCACCGCAGGCGCCGGAACCCCTTCGACGCGCCGGGCCTCGACGAGGACAAGCTCGACGAGACCCTGGACGAGTTCGGTCCTGAGGAGGAGCCCGAGGGTCCGGAGGGCGACGACGACCCCGACGGTCCCGGCGGCGGCCCGGACGGCGGCGGTCCCGGTGGCGGTGTGCCGCCGCAGCAGGACGGCCCGCACGACGCCCCGCAGGAGACCGGGGACTCCCAGGGCCCGCAGGAGACGCAGGACGCCCCGGCCGGTGACGACCGGGAGGACTCCCCCGAGGAGCCCGCCGCCGCCCCCGCGTCCGGAGGCGCCGCCGCCGAGCAGAAGCCCGTGGCGGCCGGTGAGCCCTTTCGTACGAAGATGCTGAGCGTGCCCGGCCTCGGCGAGGGCGCGGCGGGGCGCAGGTCCCGCGCGCGTACCGAGCACGGCCGCACCACGGGCGCGACGCGGCCCCGTGGCGCCCTGACGAAGCTGCACCTGGCGGCGACCGTGCAGGCCGCCGCCCCGCACCAGCGGGCGCGCGGGCGTTCGGGCCGGGGGCTCGTCGTACGCCGTGACGATCTGCGGCAGGCGACCCGCGAGGGGCGCGAGGGGAACCTCGTCCTGTTCGTGGTCGACGCCTCCGGGTCGATGGCGGCGCGGCAGCGGATGACCGCCGTGAAGGGCGCCGTGCTCTCGCTGCTGCTCGACGCGTACCAGCGGCGGGACAAGGTCGGGCTCGTGACCTTCCGGAAGTCGGCGGCCGAGGTCGCGCTGCCGCCCACGTCGAGCGTGGACGCGGCGGCGAGCCGCCTGGAGTCGCTGCCGACCGGCGGGCGCACCCCGCTGGCGGCCGGGCTGCTCAAGGCGCACGACGTGCTGCGCGTGGAGCGGCTGCGGGATCCGGCGCGGCGGCCGCTGATGGTCGTCGTGACCGACGGGCGGGCGACCGGCGGCCCCGAGCCCGTGCGGCTGGCGGGGCGGGCGGCCGGGCTGCACGCCGCCGAGGGCACCGCGTCCGTGGTCGTCGACTGCGAGACGGGCATGGTGCGGCTCGGGCTCGCCACGGAGCTCGCCGGACGGCTCGGCGGCACCGCCGTCACGCTCGACGAGCTGCGGGCGGACTCGATCGCCGGGCTCGTGAAGGACGTCACTGGAACGCAGAACACCATCAGGAGGGCCGCTTAAATGCCGCAGGGACAGCCGAGCGTCGTACCGAACGACGGGCTGACGACACGTCAGCGCCGCAACCGCCCGCTGGTGTTCGTGCACACCGGCATCGGCAAGGGCAAGTCCACGGCCGCGTTCGGGCTCGCGCTGCGCGCCTGGAACCAGGGCTGGCCGATCGGGGTGTTCCAGTTCGTCAAGTCGGCGAAGTGGAAGGTCGGCGAGGAGAACGCGCTCAAGACGCTCGGCGCGAGCGGCGAGGGCGGCACCGTGGCCTGGCACAAGATGGGCGAGGGCTGGTCGTGGGTGCAGCGTGACGACCAGGCCGACAACGAGGAGAAGGCGCGCGAGGGCTGGGAGCAGGTCAAGCGCGACCTGGCCGACGAGACGTACAAGCTGTACGTGCTCGACGAGTTCGCCTACCCGATGCACTGGGGCTGGATCGACGTGGACGACGTCGTCGAGACCCTGCGCAACCGTCCCGGGCAGCAGCATGTCGTGATCACCGGCCGCAACGCCCCCGAGAAGCTGGTCGAGTTCGCGGATCTCGTCACCGACATGTCGAAGGTGAAGCACCCGATGGACGAGGGCCAGAAGGGCCAGCGGGGCATCGAATGGTAGGTACGCGGACCGTGGGCGTGCCGCGCCTGGTGGTCGCCGCCCCGGCCTCCGGGACCGGGAAGACGACCGTGGCGACGGGCCTGATGGCGGCGTTCGCCGAGCGCGGGCTCGCCGTGTCGCCGCACAAGGTGGGGCCCGACTACATCGACCCCGGCTACCACGCGCTGGCGACCGGCCGCCCCGGGCGGAACCTCGACGCGTACATGTGCGGGCCCGAGCTCGTCGCGCCGCTGTTCGCGCACGGGTCCGCGGGGTGCGAACTCGCCGTCGTGGAAGGCGTGATGGGGCTGTTCGACGGCGCGTCGGGAGAGGGCGAGCTGGCGTCCACGGCCCATGTGGCGAAGCTGCTCAAGGCGCCCGTCGTGCTCGTCGTCGACGCCTCCTCGCAGTCGCGGTCGGTGGCGGCGCTCGTGCACGGCTTCGCCTCCTTCGACCCCGAGGTGCGCCTCGCGGGCGTCATCCTCAACAAGGTCGGTTCCGACCGCCACGAGGAGCTGCTGCGCGAGGCCATGGAGGAGGTCGGGGTCCCCGTTTACGGGGCGTTGCGCCGCACGCCGCAAGTGGCGACTCCGTCACGGCACCTGGGGCTCGTGCCGGTGGCCGAGCGGAGTACGGAAGCCGTGGATTCGGTTCGGGCCGCGGCGGCGATGGTGCGGGAGGGGTGTGACCTGGAGGGGTTGTTGGGCCTTGCCCGTAGCGCGCCGGCTCTCCGTACGGATGTGTGGAGTCCTGGTTTGCCGGGAGCGCTGGGCGAAGCCGGGGTTGACGTCGCGGGACTCCGCCCCGGACCCCGCGCCTCAAACGCCGGCGGGGCTGGATTTGCCCAGCCCGTCGTCGCGGTCGCCGGAGGCGCCGCGTTCACCTTCTCGTACGCCGAGCACACGGAACTGCTGCGTGCGGCGGGCGCGGATGTCGTCGCCTTCGATCCGTTGCGCGACGAGCAGCTTCCCGAGAACACCGCGGCCGTGGTGATCGGCGGCGGTTTCCCCGAGGTCTACGCCCCCGAGCTGTCCGCCAACGAACGGCTTCGCAAGGCCGTGGCCGAACTGGCCCGCGGCGGCGCCCCCGTGGTCGCCGAGTGCGCGGGGCTGCTCTATCTGTCCCGCTCGCTCGACGGGCAGCCGATGTGCGGGGTGCTGGAGGCCGACGCGAAGATGTCGGGGCGCCTCACCCTCGGCTACCGGGACGCCGTGGCCCTGTCCGACGGCCCGCTCACCGCGGCGGGCGCCCGGCTGCGCGGTCACGAGTTCCACAGGACCGTACTTGAGCCGGGCGCGGGGCCCACGCCCGCGTGGGGCATGCGGCTGCCGACGCGGCGCGTCGAGGGCTTCGTGCAGGGCGGCGTGCACGCCAGCTATCTGCACACGCACTGGGCGGCGCTGCCGGACATCGCGCACCGCCTGGTCCGGTGGAGCGGCGCACGGTGAACGGAGAGCGGTGGCTCCGACACGGGCTCTCAGCCCGCGATGCCCACCACGAGCCAGATGAAGGCCGCGCCCGCGACGGTGCACAGCAGCGTCGAGCGCGCCGGGTGCTCGTGGTGGGCCTCGGGGAGGATCTCGGCGGCGGCCAGGTACAGCAGCACTCCGCCGAAGAAGCCGAGATAGCCGCCGAGCAATTGCTCCGGAATGGTGAACAGGAGCGTGGAGGCGGCGCCCACGACGGGCGCCGCCGCGTCCGCGAACAGCATGATCAGCGCCTTGCGGCGGGCGTTCCCGTAGAGCCGGGTGATCGTGTACGTGTTGAAGCCGTCGGCGAAGTCGTGGGCGATCACGGCGAGCGCCACGGCCGCGCCCATGCCGCCGCCGATCTGGAAGGCGGCGCCGATCGCCATGCCGTCCATCAGGCTGTGCCCGACCATCGCGGACGCCGCCGTGAGCCCCACCTCGGGGGCCCGGCCGTTCGCCCCCTCCTCCGCCCCGTGGGCGGCCTGCCGGCGGGCCAGCAGGTGCTCCATGATGTGCGCCCCGAGGAACCCGGCCACGAACAGCAGGAACGCCACGGGCACCCCGTGCACCTCGCCGCCCACCGCCTCCAGGGCCTCGGGCAGCAGGTCGAGACCGACGACGCCGAGCATCAGGCCACCGGCGAGGCCGAGCACCAGGTGGCGCCGGTCGGTGACCCGCTGCGCGGTCCAGCCGCCGACCAAAGTCATCAAGAAGGCGCTGAGCGCCACGATCACGGCCATGGCCCCTTGCTAACCCATCCGGGGGCCTGCGCGCACATCCTGCGTGGCGTGGTCGTCGGTGTCGGCGCCCGGTCCGGCGCCCCGGCGGGCGAGGTCATCGGGCTCGTCCGGGCCGTCCTCGCCGAGGCGGGCGCGACGGACGTCCTGGCGCTCGCGACGCTCGACACCAAGGGCCGGGAGCCCGGCATCGTCGCGGCGGCGGAGGCGCTGGGCGCGCCCCTGGAGACGTACGCCGCCGAGCGGCTCGCCGCCGTCCCCGTGCCGCATCCGTCCGCGCGGGCCCGCGCCGCCGTGGGCACCCCTTCGGTCGCCGAGGCGGCCGCCCTCGTACGCGGTGGTGAACTGCTCGTCCCGAAGCGGACGTCGGCCGGGGCGGGCGTGGGCCCTGGCCAGGTGACGTGTGCGGTGGCCCGGCCAGGGTAGGGACCGGCCCGGCTTCTCCTTCCCCCCGGATTCCCCGCTCGATCCCCGCCCGGTCCCCGCTCGATCTCCCGCAAGGAGCCCGTCCCCATGCACACCCCTCCCCCGGCCCTGCTCGCCGCTCTGGAGCAACGGCTCGACGACGTTCTCGGCGGCGGCCCCCGGACACCGCGCGACCGCGCCGATGTGACCGTGCTGCTCGTCGGGGCCGGCTCGGCCGATTCCGCCGCCAACGCCGAACTCGCCGCCGCAGCGCGGCTGTTGTGGGAGGGCAGCGGCTACGCGGGCGTGGAGCCGGCGTATGTGTCGGCGGCGCCCGACGTGCCCGCGGGACTCGACCGGTGCGCGGCGCTCGGCGCGCGGCGGGTCGTCGTGCTGCCCTACGGAACCGTGCCGTCGGAGCGCTTGCACGCGCAGGCCGTGGGGTGGGCCGCGGCGCATCCGGAGGTCGATGTGCGCTGCGCGGCAGCACCCGCCGTGCCGGATCCGGCCGGCGGGCCCGATCTGCGGCACCACGGTGACGCCGAAGTCCGGGACGACGGCGAGAAGTTGACGGATCTCGCGGTGAACGTGCGCACGGGCACGCCGCCGGCCTGGCTGCGGGAGCACATCGCCGGGTCGCTGGACGGGCTCGCCGCGTATCCGGACGGGCGGGCCGCGCGGGCCGCGGTGGCGGCGCACCACGGGGTGCCGGTGGAGCGGGTGCTGCTCACGGCCGGGGCGGCGGAGGCGTTCGTGCTGCTCGCACGGGCGCTGCGGGTGCGCAGACCCGTCGTCGTGCACCCGCAGTTCACCGAGCCCGAGGCCGCCCTCGAGGATGCCGGGCACGCGGTGGGGCGGGTGCTGCTGCGGGCGGCGGACGGCTTCCGTCTCGATCCGGCGCTCGTGCCGCACGACGCGGATCTGGTGGTGGTCGGGAACCCGACCAATCCGACGTCGGTGCTGCATCCGGCGGACGAGCTGCGGAGGCTGGCGCGGCCGGGGCGGTTCCTGGTGGTCGACGAGGCGTTCATGGACGCGGTGCCGGGCGAGCGGGAGTCCCTGGCGGGGCGGACGGATGTGCCGGGGCTCATCGTGCTGCGGAGCCTGACGAAGACGTGGGGCCTGGCCGGGCTGCGGGTCGGCTATGTGGTGGCGGAGCCGGAGGTGGTGGCCTCCCTCGAGCGGGCGCAGCCGCTGTGGCCGGTGTCCTCGCCCGCGCTCGTCGCGGCGCAGGCGTGCGTGTCCGCTCGCGGGGTGGCGGAGGCGGCGGACGCGGCGCGTGCCGTTGCGGAGGACCGGGAGTATCTGGTGGGGCTGCTGCGGGAGTTGGCGGCGTACGGGGTGTCCGTGGCCGGGCCGGCGGAGGGCCCGTTCGTCCTCGTCCGCATCCCCGGTGCGCATGCCGTGCGGGAGCGGTTGCGGGGGGCCGGGTTCGCGGTGCGTCGCGGCGACACGTTCCCGGGCCTCGGTCCGGACTGGGTCCGCCTTGCGGTCCGGGACCGCGCCACCAGCGACACATTCGCTGCCGCGTTGACCGGGATCCTCAAATCAAGCCCAAGCGGCGATTGAGCAGCACCGATCAAGCCCCTGCGGCGATTGAGCAGCGGGGTATGGGGCAGAGCCCCAATCCTTTGAGCCCCTGCGGCGTTGCGGCCACGGGGCTCCGCCCCGGACCCCGCTGCTCAATCGCCGCAGGGGCTTAAAGAGCGACCGAACAGCTACACCCGGTTGCGGCCCCGGCGGGCCATCGCCACCGCTCCACCGCCGGCGGCGAGCAGCACGATCGCGCCGCCCGCCATGTACGGCGTCGTCTCATTGCCACCGGTCTCCGCGAGGTCCCGCGTCTGCGTCTTCTCGACCGGGACCGCACCCTTCTCGCCCTGAGGCTCCGGCTTCGGCTTCGGCGCGGGCGCCTGCGCCGCCTTCGGCGTCTCGCATGTGGCCTCCGCGAGCGTGACCTCGCCGTCGACCTCCGCGACGTTGAGGTTCAACGGGTTGACGTGGACCTTGAGCTGGAGGGCGGAGGCCGCGGCCGTGGTGTCCGTCGTGGAACGGTTGGAGAGGCCGAGCGTCACCTCGCCGACCCCCGGGACCTTGACGGCCGTCGTGCCGCCGGTCGACAGGGTGATCTTCTTGCCGAGGACGGTGACGCCGCCCAGCAGGTTCGACTCGGCGACCGGCTTCTCGCCCGCCACGCACAGCGCCCGGGACGTGACCTGGTCGACCTCGATGAGGGAGAGCAGCGGAAGGCCGGGGACGTGCACCTTGGCATGGGCGAGCCGGGTGAGCCCTTCCGCCTTTCCGCCCTCGACCGTGGCCTTCGTCCGCGCCACGTCCGCGCGCAGCACACTGAACGGCTGACCGCCGTCGACCCCGTCCAACTGGGCGGTCAGCGCGGTCCTGTCGGCGCTCTTGGGCGCCTGCACCTCGTTCAGGGAGACCTTGAGCGGGACGTTCACGGTCTTGTTGAGGAGCGATACGTCGAGTCCCGTGCGGAGCACGACGGCGCCGGCCTTGCCGCCGCTGTGCTCGGTGGCGGCGGCCGGGCCCGCGGTCGCGAGCACGGTGGGGCCGAGGGCGAGCGCGGTGGCGGCGGCGGTCGCGGCGACGCGGCGGGCGGGCGTGCGCAGGACGGTGGGCAGGGTGGAGCTGGGCATGGCGGTGGGACCCCCAAGTAGCAACCAGGACCGTGCGTGACGGGACAGCACGGAACCAGGAAGGAAGGAATGAGACGGATGAGGCGGAACGGGACGGAACCGCCTCGACTGGTCATCGGTAAGGGAATCTTTACGCACTGAGAGTGAACGGGCGACCACGTTCATCGAGTTCACCCCAAAGTGGCGTTTCCGTGCACACCTTCGAATCACGATGCTCGTCCGCCCCACCGGTCACGCACCGTCAACTCGGCAGGTCAACCCACCACGTTGCCCCGCAGCACGATCCTGCGCGGTGCCGCCAGCGCCCGGACGTCCTCGCGCGGGTCCGCCCCGTAGACCACGAGGTCCGCGGGCGCGCCCTCTTCCAGGCCGGGGCGGCCGAGCCAGGACCGCGCGCCCCACGCCGTCGCGGAGAGCGCCTCGACGGGCGGGATGCCGGCCTTCACCAGCTCCTCGACCTCGCCCGCCACGAGGCCGTGCGCGAGGGAGCCGCCCGCGTCCGTGCCGACGTAGACCGGGATCCCGGCGTCGTAGGCGGCCCGGACGGTGTCGTAGCGGCGGTCGTAGAGGCGGCGCATATGGGCCGACCAGTCGGGGAACTTGGCCTCGCCGCCCGCCGCGAGCTGCGGGAACGTGGCGATGTTGACGAGGGTCGGGACGATCGCGACGCCGCGTTCCGCGAACAGCGGGATGGTGTCGTCGGTCAGGCCCGTGGCGTGCTCGATGCAGTCGATGCCCGCCTCGACGAGATCGCGCAGCGAGTCCTCGGCGAAGCAGTGGGCCGTGACGCGGGCGCCGAGCCGGTGCGCCTCTGCGATCGCCGCCTCGACGGACTCGCGCGGCCAGCAGGCGCTCAGATCCCCGGTGCCCCGGTCGATCCAGTCGCCGACGAGCTTGACCCAGCCGTCGCCCCGCCGGGCCTCCTGGGCGACGTACGCGACGAGCTCGTCCGGCTCGATCTCGTGCGCGAAATTGCGAATGTAACGGCGGGTGCGGGCGATGTGCCGTCCCGCGCGGATGATGCGCGGCAGGTCCTCGCGGTCGTCGACCCAGCGGGTGTCGGAGGGGGAGCCCGCGTCGCGCAGCAGCAGCGTGCCGTGGTCGCGGTCGGTGAGGGCCTGCTTCTCGGCGGTCTCGGCGTCGACGGGGCCGTGCGTGCCGAGCCCGACGTGGCAGTGCGCGTCGACCAGGCCCGGCAGCGTCCAGCCCTCGACCGTGGTGACGTCGAGGCCCGCGGAGCGCGGTCGTTCGTATGCGATCCGGCCGTCCACCACCCACAGTTCGTCGCGTACGTCGTCGGGCCCGACGAGGACCCGCCCCTTCACGTGCAGTACCCCGCCAATACTCATGCGCGCAGCCTATGAGGCGGTCGGTACGCTCGACACCGGCACCCGTACGAACCCGTGAGCGAAGAGAGCCCCACCGTGACGCATCCGTTTCTCGACCTGGCCCCGTTGAGCGCCGAGCATTTCGCCTCCATCGAGGACCGCGTCGCCCGGCTCATGGACACCTCTCAGGACGTCGTGATCATGCAGGGTGAGGCGCTGCTTCCGCTGGAGGGCGCGATCCGTGCCGCCGCGGGGCCCGGCACGGTGGCGCTGAACGTGATCACCGGTCCGTACGGGCAGACCTTCGGCGACTGGCTGCGCGACTGCGGCGCCACGGTGCACGACCTCGCGGTGCCCTTCCACACGGCCGTCACCGCCGAGCAGATCGGGCAGGCGCTCGCCGAGCACCCCGAGATCGACTTCGTGTCCCTGGTGCACGCGGAGGCGGCGACCGGCAACACCAACCCGGTGGCCGAGATCGGTGAGGTGGTGCGGGCGCACGGCGCCCTGTTCTACCTGGACGCCGTGGCGTCGATCGCCGCCGAGCCGGTGCTCCCCGACGCGTGGGGCGTGGACCTGTGCGTGATCGGCGCGCAGAAGGCGATGGGCGGCCCGGCCGGCGTCTCGGCCGTTTCGGTGAGCGCGCGGGCCTGGGAGCGGATGGCCGCCAACCCGCACGCGCCGCGGCACTCCTACCTCTCCCTGCTCGACTGGAAGCAGCGGTGGGTGGACGGCGGCCGCAAGGCACTGCTGCACGCGCCCGCGCAGCTGGAGATGCTCGCCCTGGAGGCGTGCGTGGAGCGCATCGAGAGCGAGGGCCTTCAGGCGCTGACGGCGCGGCACTCCTCGGCCGCCGCCGCCACGCGCGCCGGAACGCTCGCGCTGGGCGGTGGACTTGAGCCATACGTCCACGAAGCCCGTGACGCCGCGCCTGTCGCCACTACACTGCGCGCCCCTGCCGGTACGGACGCCCGTGAGCTGGTGGCGAGGGCGCTGGCAGTGGACCCGGTCCTTCCGCTGGTCGCGGGGGGCGGCGCGCTCGCTCAGGAGATGATCCGGGTCAACCACTACGGCCCGCAGGCGACCCGCGGCGTCGTGCAGTCCTCGCTCGCCGCGCTCGGCGGGGCGCTCGCGGAGGCCGGGTTCGAGGTCGATCTGGAAGGGGCGCGAAAGGCGGTCGCGGCCGCCTGGGAATAAGCACCCCGGCGCACGAACCAGCGCACTCGACTCCAGGCGCCGTCCTTTTCAGGGCGGCGCCTTTCACTTTATCCAAGAATTATTCAGACAGAATTGTCCCGCACTTTATCGAAGGCATCCGGCCAGCCTTCCTGTACTGCTTCTGCCCGCTTCCTCGCGACGTAAACACTGAGATTTCATCAACGGGAACCGACGTAATTCGGACGCGTCTCGTGGCGATTACGGTGCTGTGACGCACTCCACACCAATTCGCGTACGCCCGCTTTGCCCCACCCAAACCGGGACATACCGCCGCGATTTCGTGCGCGCGCCCACCTGCGCGCGATAACACACAACCCTGCTTTACGTAACCCCTTCCGCGGGTGCAATCCCGCAAATTGCTCGGTAAATTCAATTTGCATGACCGCCGCACAAGCGCAATTCCTGGAAGTCGCCGAAGTGGCCCCGGTCCCCGACGGACTGAAGATCGTCCACCCAGAGGTGGCCGACGGAGCCGCGATCTGGCGTATCGCCCGCGACTCGAAGGTGCTCGACCTCAACTCCTCCTACAGCTACCTGCTGTGGTGTCGCGACTTCGCCGCCACGTCGGTGATCGCCCGCGACGAGAAGGGTGAGGTGGCCGGTTTCATCACCGGTTACGTACGTCCCGACCGACCCGACATCCTCGTGGTGTGGCAGGTCGCCGTGGACGCTGCGCACCGCGGGCGCGGCCTCGCCGCCGCGCTGCTCGACGGGCTGGCCGCGCGGGTGGCGGCGGCGCGTCCGGTCACCACGCTGGAGACGACCATCACGCCCGACAACGCCGCGTCCCAGGCCCTGTTCACCTCGTTCGCCCGCCGGCACCGTGTCGGCGTGGCCCGCACGGTGCTGTTCGACGCGGGCCTGTTCCCGGACGACGGGCACCTGCCCGAGGAGCTGTACCGCATAGGCCCGCTGGCCTGAGCGCGCCCTCGCCCCACCCACCCCGAACCCCCCTCAACTTTCCCTCCCTAGAGGAGTTTTTGCTGTGACCATCACCCAGCCGGACCTGAGCGTCTTCGAGACCCTTGAGTCGGAGGTGCGCAGCTACTGCCGCAGCTGGCCCACCGTCTTCGACCGGGCCCAGGGCAGCCGTATGTACGACGAGGACGGCCACGAGTACCTGGACTTCTTCGCCGGTGCCGGTTCGCTCAACTACGGCCACAACAACCCGGTCCTGAAACGCGCCCTGATCGACTACCTGGAGCGCGACAGCGTCGTGCACGGGCTCGACATGTCGACCACGGCCAAGCGCAACTTCCTGGAGTCCTTCCAGAACATCATCCTGCGGCCGCGCGACCTCCCCTACAAGGTCATGTTCCCGGGCCCGACGGGCACCAACGCCGTCGAGTCCGCGCTGAAGCTGGCCCGCAAGGTCAAGGGCCGCGAGTCCATCGTGTCCTTCACCAACGCCTTCCACGGCATGTCGCTCGGCTCGCTCGCCGTGACCGGCAACGCCTTCAAGCGGGCCGGCGCCGGCATCCCGCTGGTGCACGGCACGCCGATGCCGTTCGACAACTACCTCGACGGCCAGACGCCGGACTTCATCTGGTTCGAGCGCCTCCTCGAGGACTCCGGATCCGGCCTGAACACCCCGGCCGCCGTGATCGTCGAGACGGTCCAGGGCGAGGGCGGCATCAATGTCGCCCGTGCCGAGTGGCTGCGCAAACTGGCAGATGTCTGCGAACGTTGGGACATGCTCCTGATCGTCGACGACATTCAGATGGGCTGCGGCCGCACCGGCGCCTTCTTCTCGTTCGAGGAGGCGGGCATCACGCCTGACATCGTGACCGTTTCGAAGTCCATCAGTGGGTACGGGCTCCCCATGTCCCTGTGCATGTTCAAGCCGGAGCTCGACGTCTGGGAGCCGGGCGAGCACAACGGCACCTTCCGCGGCAACAACCCGGCGTTCGTGACGGCGGCCGCTGCCCTGGAGACGTACTGGACCGACGGCGCGGCCATGGAGAAGCAGACCCTGGAGCGCGGCGAGCAGGTCGACGAGGTGCTCAGCGCCCTGCGTACGGAGTACGCGGACGAGATCGTCGAATACCGCGGCCGCGGTCTGGTCTGGGGCATCGAGTTCCGTGACAAGGACCGGGCCGGCAAGGTCGCCAAGCGGGCCTTCGAGCTGGGCCTGCTCATCGAGACCTCCGGCCCCGAGAGCGAGGTCGTCAAGCTGCTTCCGGCGCTGACGATCACACGCGAGGAGCTGGACGAGGGGCTTCGCACGCTCACCCGAGCCGTGCGCGAGACCGCCTGACCAGCACAACCAAGTTTACGAGGAAAGGCAGCAACTCACCGTGATTGTCCGTTCGTTCAAGGAGATCGAGAACACCGACCGGCATGTGAAGTCGGCGACCGGCACCTGGGAGAGCAAGCGCATCGTGCTTGCGAAGGAGAAGGTCGGCTTCTCTCTGCACGAGACGATCCTGTACGCGGGCACCGAGACCGACATGTGGTACGCCAACCACATCGAGGCCGTGCTGTGCGTGGAGGGCGAGGCCGAGCTCACCAACCGGGAGACCGGTGAGACGCATTGGATCGAGCCAGGAACGATGTACCTCCTGGACGGTCACGAGAAGCACACCATGCGCCCGAAGACCGACTTCCGCTGCGTCTGCGTGTTCAACCCTCCGGTGACCGGACGGGAGGACCACGACGAGAACGGCGTCTACCCGCTGCTGACAGAGGACGAGGAGGCCTGATCCCGATGACGACCGCACCCGACATCACGGACCTGTACCCGACGCGAGGCGCCTCCGAGGTGGCCACGCCGCGTGTCGACCCGGTCGTCTGGTCGGCGGAGGGAGCGCGAGGGCCGATCCGCCAGTCGGACCTCGCCTCCTTCGAGCGGGACGGCTTCCTCGCCATCGACGAGCTGATCGGCCCGGACGAGATCGGCACCTACCAGGCCGAGCTGAACCGTCTGGTGAACGATCCGACGATGCGCGCCGACGAGCGCTCCATCGTCGAGAAGCAGTCGCAGGAGATCCGCTCGGTCTTCGAGATCCACAAGATCAGCGAGGTCTTCGCCAACCTGGTGCGCGACGAGCGCATCGTGGGACGGGCGCGTCAGATCCTCGGCTCGGACGTCTACGTCCACCAGTCGCGGATCAACGTCAAGCCCGGTTTCGGGGCCCGGGGCTTCTACTGGCACTCGGACTTCGAGACCTGGCACGCCGAGGACGGCCTGCCGAACATGCGGACGGTGTCCGTCTCCATCGCGCTGACGGAGAACTACGACACCAACGGCGGCCTCATGATCATGCCGGGTTCGCACAAGACGTTCCTCGGCTGCGCGGGCGAGACGCCGAAGGACAACTACAAGAAGTCGCTGCAGATGCAGGATGCGGGCCTGCCCTCGGACGAGGCCCTGAGCAAGTTCGCCGATGCCCACGGCATCAAGCTGTTCACCGGCAAGCCCGGCTCGGCGACCTGGTTCGACTGCAACGCCATGCACGGCTCGGGCGACAACATCACCCCGTACCCGCGCTCGAACGTGTTCATCGTGTTCAACAGCGTGGAGAACACGGCGGTGGAGCCGTTCGCGGCGCCGGTGCGGCGTCCCGAGTTCATCGGGGCGCGTGATTTCACTCCGGTGAAGTGATCCTCGTACGCGCATGAGTCGGGGCGGGACCGTCTTCGGTCCCGCCCCGACTGCTGTGTCCGGGACTATCGGGCCGGGTAGTCCGTGTAGCCCTTCTCCGTGCCTCCGAAGAAGGTCGCCGGGTCCGGGGCGTTGTACGGACCCTCGCTCCTGAGACGGTCCGGCAGGTCCGGGTTGGCGAGGAAGAGGGCGCCGAAGCTGATGATGTCGGCGACGCCGTCCTCGATCAGGCCGAGGGCCCGGTGGTCGGTGGGGCCCTCGGTGTGCGCGTTGAGCACGAACGGGCCGCTGAACCGCTTGCGCAGATCGGCGGTCACCTCGCGGCTCTGCTCCCCCACCTCCAGTACGTGCAGGTAGGCGAGGCCGAGCGGTTCCAGGGCGTCGACGAGCGCGGTGTAGGTCTCGACCGTGTCGTGGTCCCCCATGGAGTTGTACGGGTTGCCGGGCGAGAGGCGGATGGCGGTGCGCTCGGCGCCGATGGCGTCGGCGACGGCCTTGACGGCCTCCACGGCGAACCGGATCCGGTTCGCCACGCTGCCGCCCCACTCGTCGGTGCGCAGGTTCGTGCCGGGCGACAGGAACTGGTGGATCAAGTAGCCGTTGGCGCCGTGCAGTTCGACACCGTCGAAGCCCGCCGCGACGGCGCCGCGGGCGGCCTCGGCGAAGTCGGCCACGGTCGCGCGGACCTCGTCCGAGGTCAGCTCGCGCGGGGTCGTGAAGTCCTGGAAGCCCTCGTTCGTGAAGGCCTTGCCCTCCGGGGCGACGGCCGACGGGGCGACCGGCGCGCCGCCGTCCGGTTGCAGCGACGGGTGGCTGATCCGGCCCGCGTGCATCACCTGGGCGAAGATCTTGCCGTCCTTGGCGTGCACGGCCTCGGTGACCGGGCGCCAGGACTCGATCTGCTCCGGTGTGTGCAGGCCCGGCGTCCAGGCATAGCCCTGGCCCACGGCCGAGGGCTGGATCCCCTCGGTGACGATGAGCCCCGCGGAGGCGCGCTGCGCGTAGTACTCGGCGGTCAGGGCGGTGGCGGTGCCGCCCTCGCCGGCCCGGCTGCGGGTCATGGGGGCCATGGCTATGCGGTTGGCCAGGCGGGTGCCGGGGAGGTCGATGGGGTCGAAAGCGGTGGTCATGGCTACTCCGATTCACAGGACTACGGCGGACGCACAGGACAGCGACGGATGCACGGGACAGCGACGGAAATATTGGTCGGCCAAGCAATCGAGCCGCCTTCACTGTAGCGCATTACTTGGTCGGCCAAGGTAATCTTGTGGACAAGTCGAGAGGAGCCCCCCATGTCCCCCACCGCCGACGAGCCCGCCTGTACCGCCCAGCTTCCGGTCGCCGCCCGCAGCGGCCCGGTCAGCCTGGCCCTGTCCCGCGTCGCCCGGCTGCACCGGATCGCCGCCGGGCAGCGGCTGCGCGGGCTCGGGCTCTATCCGGGGCAGGAGTTCGTGATGATGCACCTGTGGGACAAGGGGCCCGTGCGTCAGTCCGAGCTGATCAAGACGCTCGACCTGGATCCGTCCACGGTCACGAAGATGCTCCAGCGCCTGGAGCAGTCCGGGCACGTGCGCCGCACGCCCGACCCGCGCGATCGCCGCGCGTCACTCGTCGAGGCGACGGACCGCAGCTGCGGGCTCCTGGAGGACGTGGCCGGGGTGTGGGGAACGCTGGAGGAGCAGACCCTCGCGGGGCTCTCCGAGCGGGACCGGGCGGAGTTCGCGCGGCTGCTGGCGCTGGTCGAGGGCAATCTGTGCGCGGAGGCCGGGGCGGAGGAGTGCCCCTAAGGCCTGCCCGGAGTCTGCCCTGGGGCCGCCCGGCTCCGGCCACCGGGGTTCACAGCCAGGCCAGTTGAGCCGCCCGGTCCAGGAGGGTGCGGGCCGCCCTCGGGTCGCCGGTGCCCGGCGGGAGGCTGTCGGGGGCCGCGCGACCGCCGATGAGCAGGCAGAAGTCGACCGGATCGAGGGTGACTTCGGCGCGGACCGGTTCCCCCTCGGAGCCGAGGACCCACTCCGTGGAGCGGCTCGCGTCCGCCACGGTCAGAGCGACGGGTGTGGCCCGCGGGCCGAGCGCCTGGCCGAGGATCCGTACGGCGAGGCGGACCAGGCACCACAGGTGACCGGCGGGCGGCGGGGGCACGGGGCGGTCCAGGGCGCGGCCGATGTCGTGGCTGTGGATCCACGTCTCGAAGGCCCGGACCAGGAAGTGTTCGGCGACGGGGAGCCGTGCGCCCATCAACGTGGCGGCCTGTGCGGCGAGTTCGGCGTCGTGGGCGGCCGGCGCCGCGAGCAGCTCGTCGGCGCGGGCGCGCCAGACGGCCACGGTGGCGTGCGGGTCACGCGCGCGTTCATGGGCGATGACGGTGCGGGTGCGGGCCTCCCAGGCGGTGTGCCAGTCGCTGCCCTGCGGCTCGTCGGCGGGCGGTTCGTGGCCCGGCAGGCCGAGGTGGACGGCCAGCGGCTCGTCGGCGGCGATGAGGTGCGCGACCGTGTCCCGCACCGTCCACCCGTGGACCACCTCGGTCGACCACGCGTCGTCCGCCTCGGCGAGCAGCGCCTGGAGGGCGGCGACCGTGGCCGCGTAGGGCTGGGCGTGCGGGGCGGTGTCGGACGATGCAGGGGGTACGGGCGGGCGGTGCGCCAGGGCCGCGGCGAGGGGTCCTGTGCCGGTACGGAACGGGAGACCGGCCGTGTGGGCCCGCGGCTCGCCGACCGCACCGTGCCCGCTCGAACCGTGCCCGCTCGAACCGTTCTCGTTTCCGTCCGGACCGCTCTCGTTCCCGTTCGGACCGTCCAGGGACCGTACCGTCGCCCGCAGCCGTTCCGCCTCGGCGGCGCACTCCTCGCAGTCCGCCAGATGCGCGGGGACGGCGCGCTGCTCGCCGGCGGGGAGGGCCCGCAGGGCCCAGGCGCCCAGGAGTTCGCTCACCGTCGCGTGGTCGTGCGCGTCCGCGGCCATCAGGCACCCCTTTCGTGAGCCTCGAAGTCCGGCTCCGCCGGGTCCGCCAGGGTTTCGGCCAGGCGGTGCAGTGCGGTGCGCAGGCGGGTCTTGGCGGTCCCTTCCGGGATGCCGAGTTCCGCCGCCGCCTGACGGTACGTCCGGCCGGCGAAGTACGCCAGATGCACCACCTGCCGCTGCGGCAGCGGGAGTTGGGCCACGGCCGAGTGCAGGAGCAGCGAGCGCTCGCGGTCGACGACCCGCTCGTCGGGCCCCGGCTCCGAGGCCGGGATGGCGTGCAGCGCCGCGTCGTCCGCGGTCACGGCCTTGCGGTGGCGGGCCTCGCTGCGCACCCAGTCGACCGCGCGGCGGTGCGCCAGCATGGTCAGCCAGGTGCGCAGCGAGCCGCGCCGCGCGTCGAAGGCGTAGGGCCGCGCCCAAAGATGCGCGAAGACCTCCTGTGCCACGTCGTCCGCCGCTCCCGCCGAGCGGGTCACGCGCACGGCGACACCCCGGACGAGCCCGCCGTACACGTCGTACGCCTCGGAGAGCGCGGCCTCGTCGCCGTAGACGAGACGTCGGTGCAGTTCGGCGTCGTCCGCGGCCCGGTCCTTGGGGTCGTACGCATCCGTACGGGGCACCGGCACCACCACCTCGTACTGCCTTCCTAGCGTCCTGGGGAGCGGGACGCCAGAGGGCGGCCGGAGTTCAGGCGGAGAGCGCGTCGAGGAGGCGGTCGACGTCGGCGGGCGTGTTGTAGAGGTGGAAGGAGGCCCGCAAGTTGCCCGCCCTGTTGGAGACTTCGATGCCCGCGCGCTGCAACTCGGCCTGCTTCACGCCGAGTTCGGGCACGGAAACGATCGGCGAGCCCGGCGAGGAGACCGGTTCGTGCCCGATCCGGGCGAGGCCCGTGCGGAACCGGTCCGCGAGCGCCAGGTCGTGGGCGTGGATCGCCTCCGGGCCCAACTCCTCGATCACGGCGAGGGACTGGCGGGCCCCGGTGTACGCGACGAGGCTCTGGCTCTCGTCGAACCGGCGGGCGGAGCGGGCGGGTTCGGTGACGGGCCCGTAGCAGCTGTCCCAGGGGTTCTCCCCCGAGACCCAGCCGCCGAAGACGGGCGCGAGCGCGTCGAAGCCCTCGGTGTCGGCCGGGCCGACGAAGAAGACGGCGCCGCGCGGGCAGGTCAGCCACTTGAAGGCGACGGAGGCCAGATAGTCGGCGTCGGCCGCGTGCGCGGCGACCGGGTACCAGCCGGACGCCTGCGAGACATCGACGTAGAGCCGGGCGCCGTGCGCACGCGTGGCGGCGCGCAGTGCGGGCACGTCGGCGATCCGGCCGTCGGCCGACTGGGCCGCGCTCACCGCGACGAGCGCGGTGCCGGGGCGGACCGCGTCGGGCAGCGCGTCGAGCGGCACGGCACGGACCTTGAGGTCGCCGCGTACGTGGAAGGGGTTGACGGTCGAGCTGAAGTCGCCCTCCGCCGTGAGGACTTCGGCCCCCGCGGGCAGGGAGGCGGCTATGAGTCCGCTGTAGACGGCGACGGACCCGCCGGTCGCGACCCGGCCCACCGGGACGCCGGCGATCCGCGCGAACGCGGCGCGTGCCTCCTCGACGTCGGCGAAGAGCGAGTCGGGGGAACGGCCCGCGGCCATGTCGCCGATCGCGGACCGCATCGCGTCCGCGGCCCGCGCCGGGAGCAGTCCGGAACTCGCGGTGTTCAGGTAGGTGGTGGCGGGGGTGTACTGCGCGCGGACCAGCTCCGCGTCGAGGACCTGGGCGGCCGTGGCCCGGGCCTGGTGCTCACCGGAAGTCTCCATGGCACCCACTGTGCCCCGCCGCCAACTACCCGTCCATTGCGAATATTTACCGAGTACACCTAAGCAACCCTTATGCGTGCAGGTCAGGTGGGTGGCGGGGCCGGGAGCCGGCTCAGGCCCGCGGGACGGCGCAGCCGTCGGGGCCGCAGGCGTCGCCGCCGTCCGCGCTGTCGATGACGGTGAGCGGGGAGCGGTCGGCCCAGGCCTGGGTCAGCGCCTGCGTGAACACCTCGGCGGGCTGGGCGCCGGAGACGCCGAACTTGCGGTCGAGGACGAAGAACGGCACGCCGTTCGCGCCGAGCTCGGCGGCCTCGCGCTCGTCGGCGCGCACCGCGTCCGCGTACGCCTCGGGGTCGGCGAGCATCGCCCGGACCTCCGCCTCGTCGAGGCCGGCGTCGACGGCGAGCCGCACGACGGTCTCCTCGTCGCCGAAGACGGAGGACTCCTCGGCGAAGTTGCCTCGGTACAGGGCGTCGATCATCGCGTCCTGCACACCCTTGTCCTTGGCGAGGTGGAGCAGCCGGTGCAGGTCGAAGCTGTTGCCGAAGTCGCGGCCCTCGGTGAGGTACGGCAGGCCGAGGGCGCCGGCCTGCTGGCCGAGGCCCTGCTCGTTGGCGGCGGCCTGGGCCTCGCTGATGCCGTACTTCTTGGCGATGTACGGGACGACGAGGCCGGTCTCCCCCGGCTTGGCGTTCGGGTCGAGCTCGAAGGACCGATGCACGACCTCAACGTCGTCCTTGTGCGCGAACCCGTCGAGCGCCTCCTCGAAGCGGGCCTTGCCGATGTAGCAGAACGGGCAGTTGATGTCGGTCCAGATCTCGACGCGCATGGGGTTCTCTCGGTCTCTCGTTCCGGGGGTGCGGCTGCGCAGGGCGGGGTGGTGACCCTGCGCTCCGCTACAACCGGATGGGGCCTCCGGTCATTCCCCGCCCGGTGTGAACCGCATCCGGCGGTGCGAGCCCCCGCGGCCCTCCTGGCCCTCGTCGATCCAGCCGTGGCGGGCGTAGAAGGCCTGGGCGCGGGTGTTGTCCCCGTGCACGATGAGGTGGACCTCGGCGACGCCGTCGACCCGCCACTGCTCGACGCAGGCGGCGTGCAGTTCCGTGCCGATGCCGCGGCTCCAGTGGTCGGGGTCGACCTGGAACTGGTACAGCACGCAGGCGTCGGCCGGGGCCTCGTCGGGGCGCCGGAAGGAGGCGAGCCCGACGACGACGCCGTCCCTGACACAGACGAGTACGTGCCCGTGCGGCCGGGCTATGGCCACCTCCCACCGCTCGACCCACGCGCCCGGGTCCCCGTCGTCCGGGAGCCCCTCCCGGTAGTACGTGGCACGGGCCCTGCGGTGCAGGGCGGCGAGAACGGGGGCGTCGGCGGCTACGGCGGTACGGATCATGCCCCTCAGGACGCGGTTCACCGCCGCCGGGGTTTCGCCGTGGGGGTCGGACGACGTGTTTTGTGCGGGTGGGTGTGGTGGTGGGGGCGGGGAGGTGGTGTGGCGGGGATGTTGCGGGAGGCGAGGTGGGGGTGGGTCGATGTGGCGGTGGGCGTCTGCCGGGGCGGGAGGCGGGGCGGGCGTCTGCCGGGGGCGGGCCTACGTCCGAGGTGGCCGATTGGTGCGGCGGGGCGGGGGCGGCTGCGACGGTCGGCACGCGGTACCGACCGTCGCGGGCTGCCCACGGCACCGTGCGAGCCACCCCGACGGTCGTGCACGCCGTCCGCGCCTTCCGCGCCGTCCACGCCGTTCCTGGCCCACCTCCCACCCACCCGCCCCCTCCGGGAGCTTCGGTCGGAGTGCGTGGGCCTGGCCGGCCGAGCAACGGGAACCGACCTGAGCCGAGCCGCAGGCAAGCGGACGCGGATGGGCCGTCGCCGAGCTGGAACGGGCCGTGTCGGGCTCCCGCCCGGAACGGTCATCGCGAGCCGAGCCAATCCGGGCCGAAGCCTCCGGAGGGGGCGGGTGGGTGGGAGGTGGCCGAGGAGTGGGATCCGGGCGCCGAGCCACGGCGCGGGCCGAGCGGGCCAGGTCGCAGGCCGAGCGGCAGTCCGCGGGGCCGTCCCTCAGGAGCCGTCCCGCAACCCCTTCGGCCATGTCGCGCGGTGTTCGATGTGGTCGTAGGTGACGACGCAGCCCTCGCCCACCGGGGACTGGGCCAGGAAGCCGACCAGGGCGGCCGACGCGGACTTCTCGTCGCCGAGGGAGAAGATGCGGATGAAGGTCCACGTCTCGCCGTCGGTCGAGGCGTGGAAGGCGAAGGCCGAACCCGTGCGGCTGACGCGGAGCCACACCGAGGAACCCGGCACCACGAAGGCGTTCGCGTCGTCGGAGTGACCGCGGGTGACGACCGTACAGATCGTGGGCTCGTCCGGGGACCGCTCGAAGCAGAGCTTCGCCCACTCCCGGTCGCCCACGTGGACGTAGAGGACCCCCGCGTCGAAGGCCGCCGCGAAGCCGACCGTGACGCGGGCGATCAGCTGGAAGTCACCGTCGGGCGCGCCAAGGAGGCGCGGCGCGTCCGACGCCGGTTCCAGCGCGGAACCGGTCGGCGGCACGAAGCGGTCCTGGCGCGGCCCCGCCCACCCGGTGAGCACCCCGTCCTCGTACGACCAGTGGCCGTCGGGTCCGTACGTGCGCAACGGGAAGGGCAGGGGCGGTATTTCGAGATCCATGCCGCCAGTCTCGCAGGGGCCCGCAGGTCCGCGGGCCCCGTCCGGTCAGTTCTCCAGGCGGCCGTTGAAGCGGCGCGGCAGCCCCAGCGGGTTGTCGTCGCGCAGCTCCGGCGGGAGGAGCGCCTCGGGCGTCGTCTGGTACGAGACCGGGCGCAGCCAGCGCTCGATCGCGGTGCCGCCCACGGACGTGGACGTCGACGTCGTCGCCGGGTACGGGCCGCCGTGGTGCTGCGCGGGCGCGACCGCGACACCGGTCGGCCAGCCGTTGACGAGGACGCGGCCCGCGATGGGCGTCAGCTCGGCGAGGATCTCCGCGCCGCGCCCCTCACCGGCGGCCTCGCCCGAGGACAGCTGGACCGTCGCCGTGAGGTTGCCGGGCAGCCGGTTCAGGACCGCCGTGATCTCGTCGGCCGTCTCGTAGCGGGCGACGACCGTCACCGGGCCGAAGCACTCCTCCAGGAGGAGGTCGTGCGCGCCGCCCTCGGTCGCGAGCCGGGCGGCCGGGACCGTGAGGAAGCCGGGCGCCACCGTGTGCTCGCTGCCCGCGCCGGGCGTCACGGGCGCCTCCACGTCGGGAAGCTCGGCCCGCGCGGCGACACCGGCGACGAAGTTGTCGCGCATGCGGTGGTCGAGCAGCACGCCGGAGGCGGTGTCGCTGACCGCCGCCGTCAGGGACTTGATGAGGCTGTCGCCCGCCTCGCCCTTGGGCGCGAAGACGAGACCGGGCTTCACGCAGAACTGGCCGACGCCCAGTGTCATGGAACCGGCGAGCCCGGTGCCGATCTGGTCGGCGCGCTCGGCGGCCGCGGCCTCGGTGATCACGACCGGGTTCAGCGAGCCCAGTTCGCCGTGGAACGGGATCGGCACCGGGCGCGAGGACGCCGCGTCGAAGAGCGCGCGCCCGCCGCGCACGGAACCGGTGAAGCCGGCCGCGGCCACCAGGGGGTGCTTGACGAGCTCGACGCCCGCGTCGAAGCCGTGCACGAGGCCGAGCACGCCCTCCGGGATGCTGTGCTCCGCGGCGGCCCTGCGGATGGTGGCGGCGACCAGCTCGGAGGTGGCCGGGTGGTCGGGGTGCGCCTTGACGACGACCGGGCAGCCGGCGGCCAGCGCGCTCGCCGTGTCGCCGCCGGGCACGGAGAAGGCGAACGGGAAGTTCGACGCCGCGTAGACGGCGACGACGCCCAGCGGGATCTTGTAGCGGCGCAGGTCCGGGATGGGCGGCGTCGCCGTGTCGTCGGGGTGGTCGATGACGACGCCGAGGAAGGCGCCCTCGTCGACGATGTCCGCGAACTTCCTCAACTGGAAGCAGCTGCGGGCGAGTTCACCGGTGAGCCGGACCGGACCGAGCGCGGTCTCCGCGTCCGCCGCCTCGACGAGGTGGTCCTTGGCCTCTTCCAGGCGGTCGGCCGCGGATCGCAGGAACGCGGCGCGGACGGTGCGGTCGGCGAGGGCGGCGCGGGCGTCCTGTGCGGCGCGCACCGCCTCGTCCACTTCCTGCGCCGTGGCCTCGTCCGCGACCTGCTCCCGCTGCTTCCCGGTTCGGGGGTCGACACTCCAGACTGGTGTTGCTGCCACGGCACATTCCTCCAGCTTTTCTCGCCGCGCACCAGGGTGAGCGACGAGCATCGTTCGATATACTGAACGCTGTCTCTGATGATGAACTAATCACCGAGACTATTTCTCGTCGAACGAAGGGGTCAAGGGCGATGTCGGCAGACGAGACGGGGGCCGCGGCAGGCGGCGGGCAGGTGAAGTCCGCGGTGCGGACCGTGGAGTTGCTCGAATACTTCGCGGGCCGCCCCGGGATGCACTCCCTGGCCGCGGTGCAGGAGGCCGTCGGCTACCCGAAGTCCAGCCTGTACATGCTGCTGCGCACGCTCGTGGACCTCGGCTGGGTGGAGACGGACGCGACCGGCACGCGGTACGGCATCGGGGTGCGCGCCCTGCTCGTCGGCACCTCGTACATCGACGGCGACGAGGTCGTGGCGGCGGCCCGCCCCACACTCGACCGCCTCTCCGACGACACGACGGAGACCATCCACCTGGCCCGGCTCGACGGCACGAACGTCGTCTATCTCGCCACCCGCCAGTCGCAGCACTATCTGCGCCCCTTCACCCGCGTCGGCCGCCGGCTGCCCGCCCACTCCACGTCGCTGGGCAAGGCACTGCTCGCCACCCACACCGACGAGCAGGTGCGCAAGCTGCTCCCGGAGACGCTGCCCTCGCTCACCGAGCACACCACCACCGACCGCGAGAAGCTCATCGAGGAGCTGCACCAGATCCGGGAGCAGGGCTTCGCGGTCGACCGCGAGGAGAACACGCTGGGCCTGCGCTGCTTCGGCGTGGCGATCCCGTACCGCACCCCGGCCCGCGACGCGATCTCCTGCTCGGTCCCGGTGGCGCGCCTGACGCCCGCCCACGAGCAGATGGTCAAGGACGCACTGTTCGACGCCCGCGACCGGTTGACCTTGGCGACGCGGAGACTCTGACACGGTCGCGGGGCGCTGCCCCGGATCCCGCGCCCCAATCGCCGGCGGGGCTTGATCCGGCTCGGTTGTTCAAGCCCCTGCGGCGATTGAGCAGCGGGGTCCGGGGCAGCGCCCCGAGGCCGCAACGCCGGTGCCGCGCCACATGAACGTACGGTGAGAAAACGCACGGTCAGGAACGATTCGCACCGGTCCGCTCGTCTTCCCGTACGCAATGAACAAGACGATCAGGCGCGCCTCCGTCTTCACGCTGCTCCTCGTGTTCGCCCTGCTGGTCAGGGCGACCTGGGTGCAGTTCTACGACGGCCAGGCCCTCGCCAACAGCGACGACAACCGACGGAAGACGATCTCGCAGTACGCGAATCCGCTCGGCGACATCATCGTGGGCGGAAAGGCGGTGACCGGTTCGACGAAGACGGGCGACTCCAGCGACCTGAAGTACAAGCGGACGTACACGGACGGTTCGCTGTACTCGGCGGTGACCGGTTACACCTCGCAGGTGTACGGCGCCACCCAGCTGGAGGGGATCTACCAGAGCGTGCTCGACGGCACCGACACGCAGCTGAAGAACCCGCTGGACACGCTCACCGGCAAGAGCACCACCCCCGGTGACGTGATCACGACGATCGACCCGGGCGTGCAGAAGGCCGCGTACAGCGCGCTCGGCGACAAGAAGGGCGCCGCCGTCGCCATCGACCCGGACTCCGGCAAGATCCTCGGCATGGTCTCGACGCCGTCGTTCGACCCGTCGAAGATCAGCGGCTCGGGTTCCTCGGACGCCTCGGCGTGGAAGAAGCTCTCCAAGGACGAGGACTCGCCGACCGTGAACCGGGCGCTCAAGCAGGCGCTGCCGCCCGGCTCGACGTTCAAGCTGGTGGTCGCGGCGGCGGCGCTCGAGGACGGTCTGGTCTCGTCGATCGACGACAAGACGGACACGCCGAACCCGTACAGGCTGCCGGGTACGAGCACGTACCTGAAGAACGAGACCACCTCGATGCCCTGCGAGAACGCCTCGGTCCGCACGGCGCTCCAGTACTCCTGCAACACCGTCTTCGGAAAGCTCGCGGCCGAACTGGGCGGGGACAAGGTCCGGGCGATGGCCGAGAAGTTCGGCTTCAACGACGAGAAGACCGACGTTCCGGTGCGGGCCGCCAAGAGCAACTACCCGTCGAAGATGGACGACGCGCAGACGGCCCTGTCCGGCATCGGCCAGTTCGACGTGACGGCCACGCCGCTCCAGATCGCGATGGTCTCCGCGACCATCGCCAACGGCGGCGAGCAGGCGTCCCCGCACATGGTCTCGCAGGTGACGGACGCCGACGGCGACGCGGTCAAGTCCTTCGAGGACGGCGACGACACCCGCGTGATCAGCGAGGCGACCGCCTCGCAGCTCCAGTCCGCGATGCAGACCGTGGTCTCCAAGGGCACCGGTACGGTCGCGCGGATGGACGGCGCGACGGTCGGCGGCAAGACCGGTACGGCGCAGCACGGCGAGAACAACAGCGAGACCCCGTACGCCTGGTTCACCTCGTACGCGAAGGACGACTCGACCGGCAAGAAGGTCGCCGTGGCGGTGCTCGTCGAGCAGTCGGACGCGGCCCGCTCCGAGGTCAGCGGCAGCGGCCTCGCGGGTCCTGTCGCCAAGGCGATGATGCAGGCGGCGCTCAAGAACTGACGCCTCCTCAATTCCAGTTCCACCGAAGGGTGTCCGGCATCACCGCGAACTGGCCCACCTGGCCCACCTGTTGACGGGTGAGGTCCGACCTGACCTACGACTGAGCCGACAAAGGCCGTGGGGTGCGGCCGCCCGGCGGCGGCCGCACCCCACGGGACCGTCGGTGTCAGCCCACGTAGTACGTCGGGTTCGGGAGCTTGTACGTCTTGTTCGCGTACCCGCCCTCCAGGTCCGAGTACTGGTCGCCGAAGTTGCCGACGATGTCGTAGCCCTGGGACTCGATGTGCTTCCGCGTCGCCGACTTGTACTGCACCGTCGTGCAGTTCCAGGCGGCGGCCGTGGCGCAGTCGGCCAGGTACGCGGGCGGGTTCGCCTTGTCCTTGAGGAAGACGTGGTCCGCGTCGAGGTTGACGTCGATGCCGACCTTCTTCAGGTTCTCCACGGCGGCCGGGCGCTGCGACTCACCGAGCCCGGAGTTGTAGAAGACCTCGACGCCCTTGGACTCGGCGTACTGGATGAGCGCGGGCGTGCCGAAGACGGCGGGGCGGTCCGCCTTGCCCACGTACTCCTTCCAACTGGCGTCGTTGTAGACGTAGTTGGTCTTCTTCTCGTAGTCGAGGCTGAGCAGCAGCGTGTCGTCGATGTCGAAGACGATCGCTGGCCTGTCGCCCTTGCCGTGGTGCTGCCGGGCCGCCGCGGCGATCTGCCGCTTCGCGCCCTTCTCGATGCGGGCGAGGTCGTCGGCGTACGGGCTGTCGGGCGAGGCCTGCCAGACGCCGTCGGCGTCCTGCTTCGCGCCGTAGTAGGAGTCGATCTCCTTGGTGAGAAGGCCGATGTTGTGCGGCTCGGCCGTGGCCTTGTCGCCGGTGGAGCCCGCGTCGGCGGAGCCGGCGGTGACGACGCCGGCGAGTACGAGGGAAGCGACCGTCGCTGTGGCGGCGGCGAGATGGCGCTTGCGCATCGGTGACGTGATCCAATTCTGGCCGTGACGACTGCGAGAGCCGTCGAGGACGGGGGGATTCGTGCAGGTGAATGCATGTCTACGCGCATCACATGAGTCCCGCGACCGGCTTTACCCGATCGATACCCGACGCCGATATGGCCGCACCATTGCTCCTGCATGGCGCCTTGTTGACCGTGCCTTGAAGGGGCCCCTTCTAGGGTCGGAGGAAGCGCTTCGACCCAGAGAATGCAGGCCCCACCGTGACCGTGACCCCGACGAGTCTTCTCCCCCTCGCCGCCGGCGACCGCGCCACATCGCCGGTCCTCCTCGGCTTCTTCGCCGTGGGCGGGGTCGTCGCCATATCGGCCGGTCTCAGCTGGGCGTTCGACCTCCGCGGCCTGGCGCCCGTGGGCTACCTCCGCGTCCTGGGCGCGGCCCTGACCTTCGCGGGCCTGGTGCTGCTGTTCGTCACCTATGCCCTGTGGCACCTGGGCTGACGGGCTTCAGAGCTCCGCGAGCGCCCCCGCCACCGCCGCGAGGTCCCCGTCCGAGGCCAGCCCCGCGTGGTACAGCCGCAGCTGCGTCGCGCCCAGGTCACGCGCCGCGCGCGCGTCGTCCGCGAGGGTGGCGGGGCTGCCGCCCATCCCGCGTACGACGGTGAGGTTCGCGGCGACGACCCCCTTCCCCCGCTCCGCGAACGGACGCACCAGGCCCGCGCCGCCCGTGCAGGGCACGACGACGCCGTCGGCGACGGAGAGGATGTGCCCCGGGTCGACACCGGCGTTGGCACCGCAGTGGTACGAGACCGGGTCGGCGTGCAGCAGCACCTGGAAGCCGGCGGGGGCCGCGGCCCGGACCGCCGCCACGGCCGCCTCCTGGAGGGTGCGGGCCGTGGTGTCGCGGTACGCGCGCGTGGCGGCCGCGGTCTCGGCGCCGAGCAGCTTCTCGACCGCCGCCCAGCCGTCGTCCGTCGCCCTCCCCCGCCACACGGGGTCCAGGGCGGACCGGACGGAGCCCGCCAACTCGACAGGGTCCAGGCCGTGTTCGGCGTACCCCTCGCGGCACGAGGGGCAGAAGCACAGCGACATCAGGTACTCCCCGGCCTCGCCGAGTCCGACGCCGCCGGTCTTGTCGTGGGCGTGCAGGTGCGCGAGGCCGTACCAGCCGAGCGACTCCAGTTCGGTGCCGCGCGCGCCCGGCCGGGTGGCCGCCTCCGCCGCCAGGTCGACGAGGTACGCGCGCGTGGCGGGCTGCGCGATGCACGGCGCCCAGGGGTAGCGGTCGCCGTACGCGTTGACGACGGAGGTGTCCGGATGCTCGGCGCCCATCCGGGAGTTGTGGGCGAGCACGACCCATGTGTGGACGTCGAGCCCGGCGCCCGCGAGGGCCTCGGCGGCCTCGCCGAAGGCGTTGCCGGGAGCCCAGCCCCCGGCCTCGTACGGCACCAGTTTCCTTCCCTGCCAACGCTGTTGGTCGGGTGGGTAAAGGACGGCCGCGTGCTCCGCCGTCACGATGCGGTGGCGCGGGTGGCGGGGCGTGAGCGCCCGCGTGGAGTGGTACGCGGCGGCGAGGGTGACCTGCTGGACGCCGAGGTCGGCGATGCGGCGTGCGGCGTCCGGGTCGCCGTTGACGTCCCAGGGGTAGACGAAGGCGGAGGTCCTCACGCGTCGGCTCCTTCCAGCAACGTGGCGCCCTGCTCGATGAGTTCGACGAGGCGCTCGACGTGTTCCTCGCGCGGCTCGTGCAGCGGTGGCCTGACCCCGCCGACGTCGAGCCCGCCGAGCCGCACCCCCGCCTTCACGAGGGAGACCGCGTACCCCCTGCCCTGGTTGCGCAGCTCGACGAGGGGCCGGTAGAAGCCGTCGAGGAGCCGGTTCACCGTGGTGTCGTCGCCCGCGGTCAGCGCCTTGTGGAAGGCCTGCGCCAGCTCGGGCGCGAAGGCGAAGACGGCGGAGGAGTAGAGGGTGATGCCGATGCCGCGGTAGGCGAGGCCGGTGAGTTCGGCGGTGGGCAGCCCGTTGAAGTAGAGGAAGTCCGCCGCCCCGTCCGTCCGTACGGCGCTGACGGTCCGCTGCATCAGATCCAGGTCGCCCAGTCCGTCCTTGAGCCCGATCACCTTGGGGTGCCGGGAGAGCGCGACGACGGTCTCGGGGGTGAAGACCGCGTTGTCGCGCTGGTAGACGATGATGTCGAGGGAGGTCGCTTCGGCCAGCTCCGTGTAGTGCCGGAGCAGCCCCTCCTGTCCGGCGACGACGAGATAGGGCGGCATCGCCAACAGGCCGTCCGCGCCCGCGCGTTCGGCCGCGCGGGCGTACCGGACGGCGAGCGCCGTGCCGTATCCGGCACCCGCGACGACGGGCACCCGGCCCGCCGCGGCCTCGACCGCGGCCGCGACACAGTCCTCGAACTCCTCCGGCGTGAGGGCGTGGAACTCCCCGGTGCCGCAGCAGGCGAACACGGCGGCGGCCCCGGCCTCGACGCCGCGCCCCACATGGGTGCGGTAGGTGTCGAGGTCCACGGCCCCGTCGGATCCGTAGGCGGTGACGGGGAAGAACAGCGGCCCGCTGGGAATGCCGAGGCGAGCGGCGAGAGGGACTGAGGTCACGAGCTCTCCCTGGACGACGCACACACCGCACGATGTGCACGTTTGTGATTCACGTTTATATTTCTGAACAATGCCACGGTAGGACGGCCTCCAACGGCCGGTCAAGCACGCAAAACACGCGAACTCACTCCGCAGGCAGGCCTCTTGACTGGCCCTGGGAGCGCTTCATAGCGTTGACCCCGTATCCATGAATGTGAATGCCGCTCACGCAACCGGAGATCACACGCATGCCAGTCCCCTCCCGTTCCCGCACCATCCTGCTCACCGGCGCGGCCGGCGGACTCGGCACCCTGATGCGGGAGCTGCTGCCCCAGTACGGCTACGAGCTGCGCCTGCTCGACGTGCGCCCGATCGAGGACGCGCCCGACGCGATCGTCGCCGATCTGGGCGACACGGACGCCCTGCGCGAGGCGGTGCGCGGCGTCGACGGCGTGCTGCACCTCGCCGGGATCTCCCTCGAGTCGACCTTCGAGAAGCTCCTCGACTCCAACATCAAGGGCACGTACCACCTGTACGAGGCCGTACGCGAGGAGGCCGCGTCCCGCGCCGACGGCATCGCGCCCCGCGTCGTCTTCGCCTCCTCCAACCACGCGATCGGCTACACGCCGCGCCCGCGCGTGGAGGACGGCGCACCGCTGGTCCCGGTCGAGACGCCGCGCCGCCCCGACACGTACTACGGCCTGTCGAAGTCGTTCGGCGAGGACCTCGCCCAGTTCTACTGGGACCGGCACGGCATCGAGACCGTCTCCGTGCGCATCGGCTCCTGCTTCAAGGAGCCCACGGACGTCCGCATGATGTCGGTGTGGATGAGCCCCGCGGACGGCGCCCGGCTCTTCCACGCGGCGCTGACCGCCGAGAAGGTCGGCCACACCGTCGTCTACGGCTCGTCCGCCAACACCCGCGTCTGGTGGGACCTCTCCAGCGCCCGCGCCCTCGGCTACGAGCCGCGGGACGACTCGGAGGTGTACGCGGAGAAGCTGCTGGCCGAGTACGGCCCGCTCAGCGACGACAACCCCGCGCACCGGTACATGGGCGGCCGCTTCGTCAACGACCCGCCGATCTGGCCCCACTGAGCACGGCCTCGGCCCTGCTGGGCACCGCGTTTCCGAGCGGGCCGGGCACGGCACTTTCGGGCGGGCGGGCATCGAACGGGCCCGCCCGTCGCCCTGTTCGGGCATCCGTCCCGCCCGAACCCACACGATCCCCCGCTCCCCCGCAGGTCCGCGCCGCACCGCGCACCCCGCGAAACGGGCAGGAACGGGCGGCATCGGGCCCGCTCCAGGCCTGTTCACCTCGGCGTACCCCCGGTACAACTTCCGGTGCGGGCCCTTCCGGGCCCGAACGGGCAGTGACAGGCACGGAGGAGGCCGGCGGGCATGAGCGCCGAGGAACGACAGCGGGAGATCGTGCGGGCGGCGCGGCACTCCGGGTCCGTCGACGTCACCGAGCTCGCGAACGCGCTCGGTGTCGCCAAGGAGACCGTGCGCCGCGATCTGCGGGCCCTTGAGGACCACGGCCTGGTGCGGCGCACGCACGGCGGGGCGTATCCGGTGGAGAGCGCCGGGTTCGAGACGACGCTGGCGTTCCGTACGACGATGCACGTGCCGGAGAAGCGGCGGATCGCCTCGGCCGCCGCGGAGCTGCTCGGCGACGCCGAGACGGTCTTCGTCGACGAGGGCTTCACACCGCAGCTGATCGCCGAGGCGCTGCCGCGCGAGCGGCCGCTGACGGTCGTCACCGCCTCCCTCGCCACCGCGGGCGCGCTCGCCGAGAACGACAACACGACCGTGATCCTGCTCGGCGGCCGGGTCCGGGCGGGCACGCTCGCGACCGTGGACCACTGGACGTCGAAGATGCTCGCCGGCTTCGTCGTCGACCTCGCCTTCATCGGCGCCAACGGCATCTCCCGCGACCACGGCCTGACCACCCCCGACCCGGCCGTCAGCGAGGTGAAGTCGCAGGCCATCCGGGCGGCGCGGCGCACCGTCTTCGCGGGCGTGCACACCAAGTTCGGCGCGGTCAGCTTCTGCCGCTTCGCCCCGGTGGGCGCCCTTGAGGCGATCGTCACCAGCACCCAGCTGCCCGCGTCCGAGGCCCATCGCTACTCGCTGATGGGGCCGCAGGTCATCCGCGTCTGATCCGCCCACGCACCACTCCCCGGCACGCGGGCGGGTTCCGCACACCCGTCGACGTACCGCTTCATCCAGGTAAATCCCCTTCATCCCTTACGTCCAGGAGCATCGATGCGAACCCAGAGCCGACGCCGGCCACCGGGCCCCCTGCTCGCGATGGCCGCCGCAGGGACGCTGCTCACCCCCCTCCTGTCCGGCTGTTGGGCCGGCGCCGGCGGGCTCGGCAGCGGCGGTGACTCCCTCAACGTCCTGATGGTCAACAACCCGCAGATGGTCGAGTTGCAGAAGCTCACCGCGAAGCACTTCACGCGGGAGACCGGCATCAAGGTCAACTTCACGGTGCTGCCGGAGAACGACGTCCGCGACAAGATCAGCCAGGACTTCGCCAACCAGGCGGGTCAGTACGACGTCGCGACGCTCTCCAACTACGAGATCCCGATCTACGCCCGCAACGGCTGGCTCCGCCCGCTCGGCCCCTACGTCGGCAAGGACAAGGCCTTCGACCAGAAGGACATCCTCGCCCCCATGCGCGAGTCGCTCACCGGCGACGACGGAAAGCTCTACGGCCAACCGTTCTACGGCGAGTCGTCCTTCCTCATGTACCGCAAGGACGTCTTCGCCAAGAAGGGCCTGAAGATGCCCGAGCACCCGACCTGGCAGCAGGTCGCGGACCTGTCGGCGAAGGTGGACGGCGCCGAGAAGGGCATGAAGGGCATCTGTCTGCGCGGGCTGCCCGGCTGGGGCGAGTCCATGGCACCGCTGACCACCGTGGTGAACACCTTCGGCGGCACCTGGTTCGACAAGGACTGGAAGGCCCGCCTCGACGACAAGGGCTTCAAGGACGCGACCAAGTTCTACGTCGATCTCGTCCGCAAGCACGGAGAGTCCGGCGCCGCCCAGTCCGGCTTCGCCGAGTGCCTCAACAACCTCACCCAGGGCAAGACCGCCATGTGGTACGACGCGACCTCCGCGGCGGGCTCCCTCGAAGCGTCCAAGTCCCCGGTCAAGGGCAAGATCGGCTACGTCTCCGCGCCCGTCGAGAGGACGAAGTCGAGCGGCTGGCTCTACACCTGGGCCTGGGGCCTGCAAAAGGCCTCCCCCAACCCGGACAAGGCCTGGAAGTTCATCTCCTGGGCCTCCGGCAAGGAGTACGAGAAGCTCGTCGGCGAGAAGTTCGGCTGGGCCAATGTGCCGGCAGGCAAGCGCGCCTCCACGTACGACATCCCGCAGTACCGCGAGGAGGCCGCCCCGTTCCAGGCGCAGACGCAGGCCGCCATCGAGAACGCGCGGCCCGGCGACCCGGGCGTGCAGCCGCGGCCCGCGCCCGGCATCCAGTTCGTCGGCATCCCCGAGTTCACCGACCTCGGCACCAAGGTCTCGCAGGAGATCAGCGCGGCCGTCGCCGGACGCCAGTCGGTCGACACGGCGCTCGCCAAGTCCCAGAAGCTCGCCGCCGAGATCGCGAAGGAGTACGAGGGCCGATGACCACGACCACCGCTCCGGCGCCCCCTGCCACCCGCGCGCCGGTCACCCCGAACACCCCCGGCAGACTGCGCGCCTGGGCGACCCGCGCGCCACTGCTGCCCGCCCTGGTCTTCATGATCGTGGTCACCCAGCTCCCCTTCGTGGCCACGCTCGTCATCTCGTTCTTCGACTGGAACGCGCTGTACCCGGACGCCCGGCACTTCACAGGACTCGGCAACTACTCCGAGGTCCTCACCGACCCGGACCTGCGCAAGTCGGTCCTGACCACGATCGTCCTGACGGTGTCGGTGGTCGTGGCGAGCCTGGTCATCGGCCTCGCCCTTGCGCTGCTGCTCGACCGGCGCTTCAAGGGCCGCGGCCTCGTCCGTACGCTGCTGATCGCGCCGTTCCTCGTCGTGCCGGTGGCCGCGGCACTGCTGTGGAAGCACGTCCTCTACAACCCCGAATACGGGCTGCTCAACGGCCTGTTGCACTACGTGGGCGGACCCCAGCCCGACTGGATCTCGAACACCCCGCTGCTCGCGGTGGAGCTCTCGCTCGTCTGGCAGTGGACCCCGTTCATGATGCTGATCCTGCTCGCGGGCCTCCAGTCGCGCTCCGCCGAACAGATCGAGGCCGCCCGCGTGGACGGCGCGGGAGCCTGGCAGATCTTCCGCCATCTCACGCTGCCGCACCTGCGCAGGTACCTGGAGCTCGGCGCGCTGCTCGGCTCGATCTACATCGTGCAGAACTTCGACGCCGTCTTCACCATCACGTCCGGCGGCCTCGGCACCGCCAACCTGCCGTACACCGTCTACCAGTCCTTCTACCAGGCCCACGAGAACGGCCTCGCCTCGGCGGCCGGTGTCCTGGTCGTCATCGGCTCGATCATCATCGCGACGTTCGCCCTGCGCGTCGTGTCGTCCCTGTTCCGCGAGGAGGTGTCACGCTGATGACGTTCCCAACGTTCCTGCGCAGCAAGGGACTCGGGCTGCTCGCGTGGCTGGCCGGCATCGTCTTCTTCCTGCCGATCGCCTGGATGGCGCTGACGTCCTTCCACTCGGAGGCGGACGCCGCCACCAACCCGCCCTCCTTCGCCGCCGCGCTCACCCTCGACGGCTACCGCGACTTCTTCGGCGCGGACGGCGGCGCGAGCCCCTGGCCCGCGCTCATCAACTCGACGGTGGCCTCGCTCGTCGCGACGCTGTTCGTCCTTGTACTCGCGCTTCCGGCGGCGTACGCGCTGTCGATCCGCCGGGTCCGCAAGTGGACCGACGTCCTGTTCTTCTTCCTCTCCACGAAGATGCTGCCGGTGGTGGCGGGGCTGCTGCCGATCTACCTCTTCGCGAAGAACACCGGCTTCCTCGACAACATCTGGCTGCTCGTCATCCTCTACACGTCGATGAACCTGCCGATCGCGGTGTGGATGATGCAGTCGTTCCTGGCGGAGGTGCCGGTGGCGGTGATCGAGGCGGCGCAGATCGACGGGGCACGCCTGCCGACGGTCCTGACGCGGGTGGTGGCCCCGATCGCCCTGCCGGGGATCGCCGCGACCGCTCTCATCTGCTTCATCTTCAGCTGGAACGAACTCCTCTTCGCCCGGGTGCTGACCGGCGTCGTCGCCCAGACCGCACCCGTCTTCCTGACCGGATTCATCACGAGCCAGGGCCTGTTCCTGGCGAAGGTGTGCGCCGCGTCCCTCGTGATCTCCCTGCCGGTGCTCGCGGCAGGGTTCGCCGCCCAGGACAAGCTCGTCCAGGGCCTGTCCCTCGGCGCGGTGAAGTGAACCGAACGAGCAGCTGTCACAACTCCCGTACGTGCTTTGGAGGTTGTCCATGAAGGCCGCGATCGTCGAATCGGTGGGCAAGGTCGTCGTCGGCGAGGTGCCGGACCCGACACCAGGTCCCCGCGACGTGATCGTCGAGGTCGCGGCCTGCGGGCTCTGCGGCACCGATCTGCACATCCTCCAGGGCGAGTTCGCCCCCACACTGCCGGTGGTGCCGGGCCACGAGTTCGCGGGCACGATTGCCGAAGTGGGCTCCCAGGTAACGGAGTTGAGGGTCGGCGACCGGGTGGCGGTCGACCCCTCGCTGCACTGTCACGAATGCCGCTACTGCCGGGCCGGGCGGGGCAATCTGTGCGAGCGGTGGGCGGCGATCGGGGTGTCGACGGCGGGCGGGGCCGCCCAGTACGCGGTCGCGCCGGTCGCCAACTGCGTCCCGCTCCCCGACCACGTACAGACACAGGACGCGGCGCTCATCGAGCCGCTGTCCTGCGCGGTGCGCGGCTACGACGTCCTCCAGTCGCGGCTCGGCTCGCACGTGCTGATCTACGGCTCGGGCACGATGGGCCTGATGATGCTGGAGCTGGCCAAGAAGACGGGCGCGGCGAGCGTCGACGTGGTGGACCTCAACCCGGACCGCCTGGCGACGGCCCAGCACCTCGGCGTCTCGGCCTCCGCCGCGAACCCCGACGAGCTCGACCGCCCCACGGGCTGGGACGTCGTCATCGACGCGACGGGCAACGCGGCGGCGATCCAGGACGGCCTCGGCCGCGTCGCCAAGGCGGGCACGTTCCTCCAGTTCGGTGTCGCGGACTACGCGACGCGCGTGGAGATCGACCCGTACCGCATCTACAACCAGGAGATCACCATCACCGGCTCGATGGCGGTCCTGCACAGCTACGAGCGGGCGGCTGAGCTCTTCGCGGGCGGCGTCCTCGACCCGTCCGTCTTCATCAGCGACCGCCTCCCGCTCGACAAGTACCCGCAGGCGCTCGACCAGTTCGCGTCGGGCGTGGGCCGGAAGATCGTGGTGGTGCCCTGACGCGCCCCGGGCGCACGGCAGTGCGGGCCCGCGCCTTCCGGCCGGGCCCGCACTGCCGTCCGCCGCGGTCAGTGCCGCGGGCCGCGACGGCCCCGGCCCTCGCCGGGCATGCCGTCGTCCTTCGGACTGTCGAACTCGATCTTCTCCTTGCGGACGGTGTCGGAGACCTCCTTCGTCTCCGTGACCTTCTCGGTCTCGAGCCGGACCCGCTCGACCGGGACGGTCTCCTTGCGGACGACCGCGCGCTCCGCGTGCAGCGTCACCTCGGTCTCCGCCTCGCCGATCGTGCCCTTCTGGCCGTCGCCCTCACGGATCGGCTCGCGCACGACGCGAACCTCCTCGTGGGAGATGGGCACCGACGTGGTGACGTTCTCCGTCTCCACCGTCTTGCGCAGGTGCGCGTGGCCGACCTCCTGCTCCTCGACGCCCACCCGCAGGCGCTCCTCGGAGCGGATCATCTCGTCGGCCTTGCCGTCGCCGCCGGGCCCGGAGCGCATCGCCGGCTCGCGTGCGGCGGCACCCGCGTGCCGTCCGGCGTCCGAGCGCGCACCGGCTCCGGCGCCCGCTCCGGCACCGGCGCCCATGGCACCGGCCGCGCCCGCCGCACCGGCCGTGCCCGCGGTGCCCGCCGTGCCCATCCGGCCCGTGTCGGCCTGGCCCGGTCGCTGGGGCTGCGTGCCGGCCGCGCCCGCCGCCGAGGGGCGGGTCATGCCGTAGTGCCGGTACAGCTCGTTCTTCTCGTCCTCGTCGAGGTGCTGGTCGGCGTCCACCCGCGGCGCGTCCTTGACCGCTTCCTTGGTGTACCGCACGTTGAGCCGGTCGCTGTCGTGCGTGGCCCCCATCAGCGGCACGAAGGTCTCCTTCATGCCGAAGAGGCCCGTCTTGACCGTCACCCAGTCGGCGTTGCCGGTCCTGTCATCGAGGTAGACCCGCTCGACGCTGCCGATCTTCTCCCCGGTGCGGTCATAGGCGGTGAGCCCCACAAGGGCATCGGGGTTGTTGATCTCGCTCTGCGTCATGCGTGATCACTCCCTTCGGGACATGGAGGCGGCTGGTGGCCGCCGCTTGGGCCATGTGCCTCAGGTCCATCCCGCGCCGGACCTGGGGAGTTCGCAACAAGGAGCTTCACTCGGCGTAGCCGTAAGGCCTGGTGGACGCGCCTTCGCGGCCCCACGGAGGGCCGCGGGGCACGGCCCGGCCGAATACGCCGAGTGCCGCCATCCGGGTGAACGGTTGCCGTTCACAACAGTCCGCGCGCCCCTACAGTGCCTTCGCCGCCGGCTTCACCATGCCGCGCACCGTCCGTGACTTCACGAACTCGCCCATCGCCGTCATCTCCCACTCGCCGGAGAACTGCTTGATGAGCTTCGCCATCATCACGCCCGTCTGCGCCTCCGCGTTGGTGAGGTCGAAGCGGACCAGCTCCTCGCCCGTCGCCGCGTCCATGAGGCGGCAGTACGCCTTGGCGACCTCGGTGAACTTCTGGCCCGTGAACGAGTTCACCGTGAAGACCAGGCCCGTGACCTCCTGGGGGATGCGGCCCAGGTCCACGACGATCACCTCGTCGTCGCCCGCGCCCTCGCCCGTGAGGTTGTCGCCGGAGTGCTTGATCGCGCCGCCCACGATCGAGAGCTTGCCGAAGTAGCAGCTGTCGACGTGGTTGCGCTGCGGCCCGTACGCGATGACCGACGCATCGAGGTCGATGTCCTTGCCGCGGTAGGCGGGCTCCCAGCCGAGGCCCATCTTGACCTGCGAGAGCAGCGGCTTGCCGCCCTTGACCAGGGACACCGTCTGGTTCTTCTGGAGGGAGACGCGGCCCTTGTCGAGGTTGATCTTGCCGGAGCCGGGCGCCGGGGCGGGCGCGGCAGCGGCGGCGGGCGCGGGCGCGGCGGCGACCGGCGGGGGCGGGGCCATCCGCGGGTCGACCGGAGGCGTCGTCGGCGCGGGCATCGGGGCCGGCGGCGCGGGCGGCGCCTGCGGGGCGGGGGCAGGCGCCGCGGCCGGGGCGGCCGGCTCCTCCACCGACACACCGAAGTCCGTGGCGATACCCGCAAGCCCGTTCGCATACCCCTGGCCCACCGCGCGCGCCTTCCACGCGCCGTTCCTCAGGTACACCTCCATGACCACCAGCGCCGTCTCCGCGCCGAGCTGCGGCGGCGTGAACGTGGCGAGGACCGAGCCGTCGTCCGCGCTGCGGATCGTGGCCGTCGGCTCCACGCCCTGGAACGACTGGCCCTCGGCGTCCGGGCTCGCGGTGACGACGATCTTCTCGATGCCCGGCGGCACCGCGGCCGTGTCCACCGTGATGGAGTCCGGCGAGGTGCCGCCGCCCGACGTGTACGTCACGCCGGGCCCCGAGGGCTGGTTGTAGAAGATGAAGTCGTCGTCCGAGCGCACCTTGCCGTCGGCGGTGAGCAGCAGGCCCGATACGTCGAGCCGCACGGGCGCCGTGACGTCAACCGCCACGCGCTGCGCAGTGAGCGGGATGTTCGAGCCGGGAGTCATTGCGGTCATGCCTGGGGTAACGAGCGACTCCGCTTTACCGTTCCCTTACCCGGGACTTTTGCGGGGCACTTTTGCGGGGGACTTTTCGCGCCCCCGCATGCCTGCGGCGCGTAGCTGCGACGCCAGGCATTTAATTTGCGAGAGTGCCCGTCGTGAACATGCACAAAGGGCACCAAACCGGACCGGCCGGGGAAGACCCCCACCTCGACGACCCGATCACCGCCGAGGGGGTCACCGACGCCGGTGACCTCGGGTACGCCAAGAGTCTTCAGCCCCGCCACATCAGCATGATCGCGATCGGTGGGGCGATCGGCACGGGGCTCTTCCTCGGCGCCGGCGGCAACCTCGCCAAGGCGGGACCCGCCCTCGCGTTCGCCTATGCGATCTGCGGCGTGTTCGCCTTCTTCGTGGTGCGGGCCCTGGGTGAACTGGTCGTGCACCGGCCCTCCTCCGGCTCCTTCGTGAGCTACGCGCGCGAGTTCCTCGGCGAGCGGGGCGCGTTCGTGGCCGGCTGGATGTACGTACTGAACTGGTCCTCGGCCGGGATGGCCGACATCACCGCCGTCGCCCTGTACGTGCACTACTGGTCGATGTTCACGACGATCCCGCAGTGGGTGCTGGCCGCGGTCGCCCTCGCGATCGTGCTGACCATCAACCTGATCTCGGTGAAGAGCTTCGGTGAGATGGAGTTCTGGTTCGCCATCGTGAAGGTCGCGGCCCTGGTTCTCTTCCTGCTGATCGGGATCTTCTTCCTGGTGACGGGCAAGCCCGTCGACGGGAATGCCGACCCGGGCATCTCGCTCATCAGTGACAACGGCGGCTTCTTCCCGCTGGGCGTGCTGCCCGTCGTCCTCATCACGCAGACCGTGGTCTTCGCCTACGCGGCGGTCGAGATGGTCGGTGTGACGGCCGGCGAGACCGCGGAGCCGGAGAAGGTCGTGCCGAAGGCCGTGAACTCGATCATGTGGCGTGTCGGCATCTTCTACGTCGGCTCGGTCGTGATGCTGACGCTGCTGCTGCCCTGGACGGCCTACTCGGCGGGCGAGAGCCCCTTCGTGACGGTGCTGTCGAAGATCGGGGTGCCGGCGGCAGGCGGCATCATGAACCTGGTGGTGCTGACCGCCGCGATGTCCTCGCTCAACTCCGGGCTCTACACCACGGGCCGCATCCTGCGCTCGATGTCGATGGCGGGCTCGGCCCCCTCGTTCACGGCCCGGATGAGCGGCAGCCACGTCCCGTACGGCGGGATCATGCTGACGGCGACGGTGGCGCTGTTCGGGGTCGCGCTCAACGCCTGGCTGCCGGAGGACGCGTTCGCCATCGTCACGAACGTCTCCTCGCTCGGCGTCATCTCCACCTGGGTGATGATCATGCTCTGTCACCTGGTGTTCGTGCGGCGCGCGCGAGAAGGCGTCGTGCACCGGCCCGCGTTCCGGCTGTGGGCCTCGCCGTGGATCGAGCTGACGACGATCGCGTTCCTGCTCGCCGTGATCGTGATGATGTGGTTCGACAAGGACGGCGCGGGCCGGAACACGGTGCTGATGCTGATCCCGATCGCGGTGTGCCTGACGATCGGCTGGTACGCGGTGCGGGGGCGGGTCCACCGGATCGCCTCGGAACGCGAGGCGCCGCCGGTGGACCCGCTCGAGTGAGCCCTCGGGCCCTCAGCCCTGGCGCTTCCAGGGGCCCTTGATGGCCAGCATGATGCCGGGCGTCTGGATGTTGGCGTAGAGCGTGGAGCCGTCGGGCGAGAAGGTCACGCCCGTCATCTCGCTGTACTCCGGCTCCGCCTCGGTACCGATGTTGAGGTCGTTGCGCGCGATCGGGTACGTACGGCCCTGCTCGGTCGCCCCGAACAGGTGCTGGATGCCCTCGCCGTCCTCGGAGATGACCAGACCGCCGTACGGGGAGACGGTGATGTTGTCCGGGCCGTCGAGGGCCCCGTCCTTCGACGGGTCCGGGTTCACGCCGAGCAGCACCTTCAGGGTGAGGGTGCGGCGCTTGGGGTCGTAGAACCAGACCTGGCCGTCGTGCGCGACGGGGCTCTCCTCGCGGGCGAACGAGGAGACGACGTAGGCGCCGCCGTCGCCCCACCACATGCCCTCCAGCTTGCGGGCACGGGTGATCTCGCCGTCCTTGAACTGCTTGCGCGTCGACACCGACTTGGCGTCGCGGTCGGGGACGTCGACCCAGTCGACGCCGTACGTCGTGCCGATCTTCGTGGCGCGCGACAGGTCGTCGACGAAGCGGCCGCCGGAGTCGAAGCACCGGGTCGCCTGGAGCACGCCCGCGTCGTCGGCCAGCGTGCGCAGCTTGCCGCGGCCGTGCTCGAAGCCCTTCGGCGGAACCCAGCGGTAGAGCAGTCCGTTGGGGCCCGAGGCGTCCTCGGTGAGGTAGGCGTGGCCGCGCTTGGGGTCGATGACGACGGCCTCGTGCGCGTAGCGGCCGAACGCCTTGATGGGCTTCGGGGACCGGTTGGCACGGCGGTCGGCGGGGTCGACCTCGAAGACGTAGCCGTGGTCCTTGGTGAAGCCCTTGGAACCGGCCTTGTCCTCGGTCTCCTCGCAGGTCAGCCAGGTGTTCCACGGGGTGTGGCCGCCCGCGCAGTTGGTGGCGGTGCCGGCGATGCCGACCCACTCGGCGACCTCTCCGCCGCGGCGCACCTCGACGACCGTGCAGCCGCCGGCCGCCATCGGGTCGTAGACGAGGCCCTCCGTCAGCGGCACCGGGTGCGGCCAGTCGGCGCGGGCGCCCGCCAGCTCGTGGTTGTTGACGAGCAGCGTGGCGCCTCGCGGACCCGCGAAGGTGGCGGTGCCGTCGTGGTTGGAGGGCGTGAACTCGCCGGACTCCAGCTTGGTCTTCCCGCAGTACGTGATGATCGTGTACGAGAAGCCCTCGGGCAGCGCGAGGATGCCGTCGGGGTCGTCGACCAGCGGGCCGTAGCCGATGCCCTTGTCCCTGCCCTTGAGGACGTCGACGGAGGCGTCGTCGGTGGCCGCGAGGGCGTTCGGTGCGGTGGCCAGGGAGCCGACGGACCCGGCGAGTGCGATGCCGGCGCCGGTGGCCGCGGATCGTCTGGTGAAGTCCCTGCGAGTGAGCGACATGCTGGCTGTCTCCCGTGATGATCGATGAGAGTGAACGGGCCCTGTTTTCGGCCATACGTTCTCGCTCGCGTATAAACGGCGGTTGAACACCGTCCAACGCCGAGGGGCCCGCTTACATGACTTCCGTGAACCTGGAACCGTCCGACCGCCGCGTCCTCGTGTCGGGGGCCTCGCGCGGCCTGGGCCGGGCGCTGGCCCGTGCCTTCGCGGCGAACGGCGACCGGGTGGCGGTGCACTACGGCTCGCGGGAGGACGAGGCGCGGGCCACGCTCGACTCGCTCGACGGCGCGGGGCACGTCCTCGTCGGCGGCGACATCTCCACGCCCGACGGCGCGGCAGACGTCGTCGAGCGCGCCGCCGACGGCCTCGGCGGCCTCGACGTCCTGGTCAACAACGCCGCCGTGAACACCCCGCATCCGCCTGCCACCACCCCGTACGAGGAGTGGGTGCGGCAGTGGCAGAGCCACGTCTCCGTGAACCTGCTCGGCACCGCGCACCTCAGCCACCTCGCCGCGCAGCGCATGATCGGGCAGGGCACGGCGGGCCGGATCGTCAACATCGGCTCGCGCGGCGCCTTCAAGGGCGAGCCGGACCACCCGGCGTACGGGGCGACGAAGGCGGCCGTGCACGCGCTCGGCCAGTCCCTCGCGGTGGCGCTCGCGCCGCACGGGATCGGGGTGGCATCGGTCGCGCCCGGCTTCATCGAGACGGAGCGGGTGGCGCACCGGCTGACCGACGAGGTGCGGGCGCAGAGCCCGTTCGGCCGGGTGGCCTCGGCCGAGGAGATCGCCGAGGCCGTCCTGTGGCTCGCCTCGCCGGCCGCGCAGTGGTCCTCCGGCACCGTCCTCGACCTGAACGGCGCCTCGTACCTGCGTACATGACACGGCAAGGGCCCGCGGCCCCCTCCACGGGCCCTGCGCAATCTTCGTAAAGAAGGTCAACAGGCGCATCTCACCCCCAGACCCATGATTTCGCGCGGACCTCCTTGACCGGCCTGCCGAGCGGCAATAGACAGACGGCAGCAGACCGTTCGAAGGTCGGAGGGTGGCGAGCCGATGGACGTACGCCAGGCACGCGGCCTCCATGAGAGCCGGCTGATGAGGCTGGCCAATGTCACCGGAGTCGGGACCGGGAAGGACGAGCACTCGGGCGAGGACGTCATCGTCGTCTTCGTGACCCGCAAAGTGCCCCGCGACCGGCTCCGTGCGGAGGACATCGTCCCCGAAGCGCTCGACGGGGTACCGGTGCGTGTGCTCGCGATCGGTGACGTGCACGCCCAGAACGACGAGTCGTGAGGGGTCCCCCGCACTTCAGCGGCAAGTCAGGGGAATAGAGGTGGTCTGGCGTGCGCCAGCCCGAATTGATGCGCGGACCGGCCGGCGGGCAGCTCAGCGACAGCTCCCGGCAGCAAGCGACCAGCGACTTCCTGCGGCGCGAGGCGCCCCTTGCCAATGTGGTCGGCTTCGGCCACGGCGTGAAATGGTCGAACGGCGAGCCGACGGGCGAGGAGGCCGTCCTCGTCTTCGTGACCCAGAAGGTGCCCGAATCACTGCTCCCCGAACGGGATGTGATTCCGCGTCAGATGGACGACGGCACCCCGACCGACATCGTGGCCGTCGGCCACATCTCCGCCCAGCGCCGGCAGAGCCGCCCCTCGGGGGCCCGCTCCGAAGAGGTCACGTACGGCCCCGACGGCGGCATCTCCCAGCAGCTGTCCGGCGTCGGCCAGCCGCTCCTCGAGGAGCTCGGCGGGCTCGGCGCGTTCGAGCCGCAGCAACTCGTACGCCGGATGCGCCCGTGCCCCTCCGGCTTCTCCGTGGGCAATGTGTCCATCACCGCGGGCACCCTCGGCAGCGTCGTCTACGACTTCCTGCCGGGCGCCACGGTGGACCCGCCGGGCCCGGGGCTCGGCACCCCGGCGAAGTTCTACATCCTCTCCAACAACCACGTCCTCGCCGACTCCAACCGGGCCCAGCTGGGCAGCGCCATCGTGCAGCCCGGCCGGTTCGACGGCGGCACGGACCCCGCGGACCGCATCGCCACGCTGTCCCGCTTCATCACCATCCAGTTCGCCCCGCAGACGCCGCTCGACCGGCAGAACAACGTGGTCGACTGCGCGCTCGCCGAGGTCCAGTTCCAGGACGCCACGCGCGAGCAGTACTTCAGCGGGGCGCCGCGCGCCTGGCGCCGCAAGGCGAACGTCGCGGTCGGCGACCTGGTGAAGAAGACGGGCCGGACGACGAACGTGTCCTTCGGCCGGATCGTCGCGGTCGACGCCACGATCGACGTCAACTACGGCACGGCGGGCACGGCCCGGTTCAAGGACCAGATCCTCACCACGAACATGTCCGCGGGCGGCGACTCCGGCTCGCTCGTGACGTCCTACGACAACGTGGCGGTCGGCCTGCTGTTCGCCGGCTCTTCGACGGTCACGGTCGAGAACCACATCGAGAACGTACGCGCGCTGCTGCGCGTCGAAGTCTCCGAGCAGTTGGCATAGGAGGAGGTGACGGAGACGCCATGACCACTCAGGCACGCAAGGGCAAGGGCCAGACCCGCTCGGAACACCGCTTCCACAACCCGCAGGGCGCGGAGGTCAAGACCCGCGACGAGGCGTTCGCCGCGCAGCGCGAGGTGTCCGCGGAGGCGCTGACGGTCGACTGCAAGCTGGAGCTGAACAACGGCTCGGTCACCTTCGCCATCACCGCGAAGATCAACCCGAACACGCACCCCTTCGTGGTGACCGGCGGCCAGATCACGTCGGGCATCTGCGGTGCCCCGTGGGACATCACCGGTGGCTTCATCGGTGACACCATCCGCCTGGACGCGAAGCGCGCGGGCCAGGGTTCGTGCGCCTCCACGATCACGGTGGTCGGCGAATTCCAGAACCCGCCGTCGTACCGCGGCACGTACGGCTTCGACGGCGCGTCCTCGTCGTTCAAGCACACGACGCGGTATCTCTGCTGAGCGCGCAACGCCCGGCCGCCGCGTACAAGCGGCGGCCGGGCGTATTTCCGGCCCCTGCGGCGATTGAGCAGCGGGGTCCGGGGCAGAGCCCCGAGACCGCAACCCCGCCGCAGCGCACCATCACCCCCCGTTGGCGGACCGCGCCTTGAACGCCGCCTTCCGCGCCTCCTTGGCCACCTTCTTGTCGGGATGCAAGCGCCCCATCGCCTCCAGCACATCGGCGGTAGCCGGGTGCTCCACCCGCCACGCCGCCGAGAAGAACCCGCTGTGCTGCGCCGCGAGCCCCTCCACCAGCGCCTGAAGCTCCTCCGAGTTCCCCTCGATGGACAGCTGCGCCGCGATCGTGTCGACGGTCAGCCAGAACACCAGGTCCTGCGAGGGCGCCGGCACGTCCGCGAACCCGTGCTCGGCCAGCCACACCCGGGCGAGCCCGCCCAGCTCCGCGTCGTCGAGCACCTCGCGCAGCGCCGGCTCGGCCTCCGCGCCGACCAGCGACAGCGCCTGCTGGCACCGCAGTCGCCGCAGCGGCGCCCACTCGTCGGCGCCGCGCGCCGCGGCCAGCAACTCCCGCGCCGCGGCCAGCGGTTCGCGCCGCGCGAGCCACTGCTCGATCTCGACCTGCGCCGCGGCCTGCGGGAACGTGGCCGTACCGTCGAGCAGCGCGTCGGCGCCCTTGTCGGCGAGGTCGCCGACGGCCGGGGCGTCCAGGCCCGCGTCGAGCATCCGCGCCCGCACGCCGTACAGGCCGAGGGGCGTGAGCCGCACCATCCCGTAGCGGGAGACGTCGGAGTCGTCGACGGGCCCGGCGACCGGCTCGTCGGCGTCGGCCATCAGCGCCTCGTCGACCGGCTGGAACTCCACCAGGCCGATCGGGTCGAGCAGCCGGAACTGGTCGTCGAGCCGCATCATCGCGTCCGAGACCTGCTCCAGGACGTCGTCGGTGGGCTCGCCCATGTCGTCGGGCACGATCATCGACGCGGCGAGCGCGGGCAGCGGCACGGCCTCCTCGCCGGCGCCGCCCTCGCTGACCGTCAGCAGATACAGATTGCCGAGCACGCCCTCCAGGAACTCGGACTCCGCCTCGGGGTCCCAGTCGAGCTGCGAGAAGTCGATCTCGCCGCCCTCCTCCATGGCGCCGACCAGGTCGTCGAGGTCGGGCACGCTCGCGTCGGCGAGCACGGTGTCGAGCGCGCCCAGCCACACCGTGAGCACGTCGGCGGGGCCGCCGGAGGTGAGCGTACCGAGCTCCTCACCGACCGTGACGGTGCCCTCCTCCTCGTCCACGACCTCCACGAGGCCCGTGTCGACGGCGATGCGCCAGGCCTCGCTCGCGTACGCGGCGCCGTCGGCCTCGTCGACGGAACCGGTCAGCCCGAGCTCGGCCGCGGCGGCGGGCAGCTGCTCCTCGACGAGCTCACCGCCCGCACCGACCCGGGTCTCGGGGCCTGCCCAGCGGGCGAGCTTCACCGCGCGGGACAGGAGGGGGGTGGCAAGGGCGTCCCGCGCCAGCTCCGCTTCGGCGGGCAGCCGCACCGGCGGCAGGGGGGAGCTGTCTGACATCGGCTGGTTCTCCTCGGGGCGGTGCATGAGGCGTACGTAGGTTTGCGACCGCCCAGCCTAGACGGATTTACACCGGTGCTGCCCGGTTCATGTACCGGTCGGCTCCCCCTCATGCCCCCGACATCCGCGAAACCTTGACAACTCGCGGGCGCAGGACGGAAATTGACGCGCGTAGAAGTACACGGGGGCGCACGGGGTCCACGGCACGCGCCGCCCGGCTCCCGTGGCTCCAGGTCCCGCTCCGCCACCACGTCCCGGCACCCGCCGGCCGCACGTCTTTCGGAGGATCCGTTGTCCCGTCCGACGCCCCACCCGTTCTCCCGGTCGCGCCTCGCCGCGCTGGCCGTCGCCTGCGCGGCGGTGTCCGGCACCCTCGCCACGATCCCGGCCGACGCGGCCGCCGCCGACGTCGCGATCCACGACATCCAGGGCACCACCCGCACGTCCCCGCTCGCCGGACAGCAGGTCACCGGCGTGACGGGGGTGGTGACGGGCGTCAGAACGTACGGCTCGTCCCGCGGCTTCTGGTTCCAGGACACCAGTCCCGACGCCGACCCGGCCACCAGCGAGGGCGTCTTCGTCTTCACGAGTTCCACTCCCACGGTGAAGGCGGGCGACGCCGTCACCGTGTCCGCGACGGTCTCCGAGTACGTTCCCGGGGGCGCCTCGTCCGGCAACCAGTCGCTCACCGAGCTGACGAAGCCGACCGTGACCGTGAACTCGTCGGGCAACCCGGTGCCGGTCACCACCATCAGCGCCACGTCGGTCCCCGCCGCGTACGCGCCGCAGGGCGACCCGGCGGCGAACGGCTCGATCAACAAGCTGCCGCTGCGCCCGAGCGCGTACGCCCTCGACTACTACGAGTCCCTGGAGGGCCAGAACGTCCGCGTCGGCTCCTCGCGGGTCGTCACGGCGTCCGACGCGTACGGCGAGCTGTGGGTGACGGTGAAGCCGCACGAGAACCGCACCAAGCGCGGCGGCACCCGGTACGCCTCGTACGAGGACCAGAACGGCGGACGGCTTCAGATCCAGTCGCTGGGCGCGCTCGCGGACTTCCCCGCGGCCGACGTCGGTGACACCCTGACCGGCACCACCGAGGGCCCCCTCGACTTCAACCAGTACGGCGGATACACGCTGGTGGCACGGGAGTTGGGGACCCTGCGGCAGTCCGGCCCGGAGCGCGAGACGACGCGCGCGCAGAAGTCCGGCGAGCTGGCCGTGGCGACGTACAACGTCGAGAACCTCGACCCGTCCGACACCACCTTCGGCGCGCACGCGGCAGCGATCGTCGACCATCTGCGCTCGCCCGACATCGTGTCCCTGGAGGAGATCCAGGACAACAACGGCGCGAAGAACGACGGGACGGTCGCCGCCGACGCGACGATGGGCAAACTGATCGACGCGATAGCCGCCGCGGGCGGGCCGCGCTACGACTGGCGTTCGATCGACCCGGAGAACAACAAGGACGGCGGCGAGCCGGGCGGTAACATCCGCCAGGTCTTCCTGTTCAACCCGGACCGCGTGTCCTTCACCGACCGCCCCGGCGGCGACGCCACCACGCCGGTGGGCGTGACCCGCGAGAACGGCAGGGCGGCGCTCACCGCCTCCCCCGGCCGCGTGGCGCCCGCCGACACGGCCTGGGCGAACAGCCGCAAGCCGCTGGCCGGCGAGTTCACGTTCCGTGGCAAGCAGGTCTTCGTGATCGCCAACCACTTCGCGTCCAAGGGCGGCGACCAGGGCCTGACCTCCCAGTACCAGCCGCCGGCCCGCTCCTCGGAGACGCAGCGGCACGCGCAGGCGACGGTGGTGAACGCCTTCACCAAGGACATCCTGAAGGCGCAGCCGGACGCGGACGTGATCACGCTCGGCGACATCAACGACTTCGAGTTCTCCGGCACGGCGCAGCGCCTGGAGGCAGGCGGCGCGCTCTGGTCGGCGATCAAGTCCCTGCCGAAGCAGGAGCGTTACACGTATGACTACCAGGGCAACAGCCAGGTCCTGGACCAGATCCTGATCAGCCCGTCGATCAGGAAGAAGGACGCGTTCGCGTACGACAGCGTGCACATCAACAGCGAGTTCCACGACCAGATCAGCGATCACGACCCGCAGGTGCTGCGCTTCCGCCCCTAGGGTCTGCCGTTCGGATCCGCTAGTCGAAGATCCTCGCCAGCCAGTCGCCCCACTCGACCTCGTTGCGCGCGGCGTCGGCGTCCGGCGCGAAGTCATGGACGCTGACGCCCACGGGCGCGCCCCAGTGCCCGCGCCCGAAGAAGCGGTACAGGGCGTCGTCGGTGCGCAGGCCGAGGAACTGGGCGTTGCGGTAGTCGAGCACGGTGTCCAGGGTTCGGCCGTCCGGGCCCTGGACGCGGAACCGGGCGCCCTGCGTCGCGTCGGCGGGCAGGTCGAGCGCGCGGGCGACGGCGGTGAGCGCCTCGGGGTTCGCGGAGGCGGGCGGCCCGTCGAGCGTCGCGAAGGCGGCCGGGCGGCCCGCGAAGTGCGTCACGTACTGGCACAGTGTGTGCAGGTAGAAGTCGGTGTGCTTGTCGCAGGCGTCGTACTGCTCGTCCCAGCGGTCGGCGAAGATGCCGCTGTGGACGTAGCGGACCCGGGCGCGGCTGCCGCCGTCGCGCGGCTCGATGGTCCAGTCGAGCTGGTTCAGCGGCTGCCCCGGCGGCAGGGCGTCCGGGTCGTCGGAGCGGACGGTGAGCCGGTGCGGCGGGTCCCACGCGGTCAGCACGGAGCGGAAGGGGCCCTCGCCGCCCTCCTTGGGCTCGTACTCCATGGGCCACAGCCAGCCGCCGGACCCCTTGGTGACCGCGTCCCACACCCGCTGGGGAGCGGCGCCGACCTCGAACTCACGCCGGACCTCGAACGGCTTTCCGCCGTCGGGGGGCCCGCTCATGACCGCCGGATTCGTCGCATGGACTCACGGTCCCACAGGTCGGCCCGCCCCGCCCCCGCGCGGCTACCCGTCCTCTCCCATCGTCCGCCCCAGGCGTGCCAACTGCCCCTGGAACCAGTCGAGTCGGGCCTGGAGCAGGGCCGCCTCCGCCGCCAGTTCGGGCATTTTGGGGGCGGGTCCCGACGGCCCCGCCGCCGGTGCGGCACGCACCCGCAGCCCGTCTCCCGCGAGCCGGGCGAACGCGTCCAGGGTCCAGCGCGGCCTCCCGCCCACGCACCCGGGACACGCCGCCTCAAGGGCCATCCCCCAAGCTCTCGGCTCCGCTCGAGCAGGGGAGACCCCACTGCCCGCGCGCCCCCACCCGGCGTCGGCGAGCACGGTGGCCTCGGCGCCGCACGGGCACGGGCCGACGGTGGCGGTGCGCACCCGCTGGCGCCCGTAGCGGAACCCGCGCTCGAACCGGATGTAGGGCCCGAGGACGGAGACCTCGAGCAGCACCGCCCTGCGGTGCCCGACCTCGGCCAACATCCCTTCCGCCCAACGGCGTTCGTGCACGCAGTGGAATCCGCAGTCGCAGCGCCGGTGCGGCGCGCGGTGGCGCCGCCCGTACACGCAGCGCGCCTCGTCGAGCACCTGGTAGGGCGCGGCTGCACCGAGCGAGACGCCCAGGAATCCGGCGCTCCCCCGGTCCGCGGCGAGCACGGGGTGGGCGATCTTGTAACCGGTGGGCGGCTCCGTCGGGCGCTCCTGCGGGAGCCGCAGCCTCATCGCGCGGCCGGGACCTCGGCGGGCTCCGGGGCGGCCTCGCGCGCGACGGTCTCGGCCGCCAACTCCTCGGCCTTGTCGTCCACTTCGGGCCGCTCGGTGTCCCGCGGCGCTTCCTCGGCGATTCCGGTGGCGAGTGCTTTGCCGAGCCTCATGGTGCCTCCCCTGAGCGGCCTTCGGCGATCCGGTTGCCGGTCACCGGCCTCTCATGGTGGCGCACCCGGCCCGATTTGGCACCAGTGCGTTCGGCGTCCTGCATGAGCAGGGCGTGCTCGTCGGCCACCAGTGCCTCGGCCACGGCCACCGCGCGCTCCCCCGCGAGCCGCAGCCCGGCCTGCGACCAGGGTTCGGGCGCCGGGTGCCGGCGGCGCCACCACACGGCGCACGCCGCGTAGAGCCCGCTCGCACACATCACCGCGGGCGCGGCAAGCGCCATCACCATGTCTCGCACCACACGCACCTCGCGAACGGACCAGCGTCTTCACTGCGGTTCATCGGGTTTCCGCCGCGCCACCTGAAGCGCACATCTCAGCCAAAACGGTCGACGGGCGACGCATTCAAGCCCCGCCGTTCCGCTTCCACTTCGACTCTTCAGCAGTGCTTCGCACCACCTCGTAGCAGAATTAAGTGGAGCTAAGCGGCGCCCGGACCGACACTCCGGTCATGACCGACGCAACCCCACGCCCTGCCCCCTTCAACCGCGCCCTGTGCGCCATGGTCACGCCCTTCACACGGACGGGGGCGCTCGACCTGTCCGCCGCCCAGAAGCTGGCGGACCGGCTCGTCGCGGAGGGCTGCGAGGGCCTCGTCCTGTCCGGCACCACCGGGGAGTCGCCGACCACGACGGACACGGAGAAGGCCGACCTCGTGCGGGCGGTGCGCGAGGCGGTCGACGGCCGCGCCAAGGTCGTCGCCGGCATCGGCACGTACGACACTCGCCACACCGTCGGCCTCGCCCACGAGGCCCAACAGGCGGGCGCCGACGGCCTGTTGGTCGTCACCCCGTACTACAGCCGCCCGCCGCAGGACGCGGTCGAGGCACACTTCCGGGCGATCGCCGACGCCACGGACCTTCCCCTGATGCTGTACGACATCCCGGGCCGCACCGGCACCCGCATCGAGCCGGAGACGATGATCCGGCTCGCGGGCCACCCCCGGATCGTCGCCGTGAAGGACTGTGCGTACGACCTCCTCGGCACCCAACGGGTCATGTCCGAAACGGACTTGGCGTACTACACGGGCTGCGACGAGTACGTCCTGGCGCTGTACGCGCTCGGCGGCGCGGGCTACGTCTCGACGGTCTCGAACGTGGCGCCCGCCGCCTTCCGCGCCATCGTCGACGCGTACGACGCGGGCGACACCGCGGAGGCCGCCCGCCGCCAGCGACTCACCGTCCCCCTCACCCAGTTGATGATGTACGCGGGTCTGCCGGGAACGGTCACCGCGAAGGCGCTCCTCGGTGGCCCGGTCCGCGCACCGCTGCAACCCGCCGGCCAGGAGGCGGCCGACGGGCTGCGGGCGGCGCTCGAGGAGCTGCTCAGCGCGTCGTGAACTGGGGCGACCAGCGCCCCGGATAGTCGGCCGACGCCCTGCGGAAGTCGCTGAGCTGGACGACCTTGTCGCTGCCGATCGTCACCAGCAGCAACTGGTTGCGGAACTCGCCCTTGCCGTCGCACTTCTTGGGGTCGCAGCCCCAGGCGATGAGCCGCTTGTCGTCGGCCCAGGCGAGCAGCTGCTGCGCGGGCAGCCTGTCGACGAGGTCGCCGGTCCGCGCGTCGTTCACGGCGACGGCGATGGTTTTCTTCCCGCCCGCGAAGTCCCTGCCCGGCGAGAATTCTTCCGTGTAGCTTCCCTCGGTGGACAACGGCAGAGAACCGATCGACGAAGCGACGATGCGCCGGCTGATGGAGGTGCAGCGGATCACGGCGGAGCAGCGGCAGGTGCGGTCCGCCTGGGGCCGGGTCGAGAACTGGCTCGGCGAGCACGCCCCCGGCTCCCTCGCGGCGCTGCGGCCGAGCCCGCAGGCGGGCGAGGTCCAGGAGCTGGCCCGGCGCATCGGCGTCCGGCTCTCACCGAGCCTGACCGCGCTCTGGTCACTGCGCCCCGGCGCGTACGAGGAGCTGCCCTGGGCGGCGTTCATGCTCGACGAGATGGCGCTGCTGCCCCTGGACCGGGTCGCCGAGGCGTACGAGTTCCACATGAGCGTGGCCCGCGGCTCCGGCATCGACGAGGCCGAGGAGGGCGCCGTGCCGCACTGGCGGGCGTCCTGGATCCCCTTCTGCGCCCCCGACCGCCATGAGCTGCATCCCCTGCTGTACGTGGACCTGGAGACGGGCCGGGTCTGCTTCTGGTCGAAGTACGGCGACCGTGGCCCCCGCTACGAGTCCGTGACGGACTACCTGGAGGAGATGGCCGACCGCCTGGAGTCGCCGCACCTGCTGGGCGGGCTCGTACCCGGCACGCAGGACATGCGCGTACTCGTCTGGGACAGCCCCGAACCAGGTACGGATACTCATGACGGGGGCCCGGACCCGGCGTGACCATAGAGGGAAGAACGGCACCATCACCCACGGGGAGACGACCGATGAATGCCCGCACCCTGCTGCGCCTGACTGTCACCAATCCCGCGTCGGCGGTCTATCTCGGCCTGGTCGGGGCGACGATGGTGTTCGAAGCCGTCGTCCTGCTGACGTCCCCCGACCCCGGCATGGTCGGCGTCTGGAGCTTCTTCGTGACCGCTCCGACGTCCCTGGTCGCGATCTCGTTCATCCCCGAGGCACCCTTCGGCGTCCTCGTCGCCGCGGTCGCCGTGAGCGCCCTGGTCCAGTCGCTGGCCCTCGGAGTGACCTACGACGGACTGCGCGGCCGCCTCCGACGGGGGCGCCCCGCCTGACGTCCCCCGGAAAACGCACGAGCGCCCTCCCGTGAACCACGGGAGGGCGCTCGGCTGTACCGGCTGACGCAGGTCAGTTGTGGCTGTGCAGCACCTCGTTGAGGCCGCCCCAGACCGCGTTGTTCGGGCGGGCCTCGACCGTGCCCGTCACGGAGTTGCGGCGGAAGAGGATGTTCGAGGCTCCGGAGAGGTCGCGGGCCTTGACGACGTCTCCGTCGGGCATCGTGACGCGGGTGCCCGCCGTCACGTAGAGGCCCGCCTCGACCACGCACTCGTCGCCGAGCGCGATGCCGACGCCCGCCTCGGCGCCGACGAGGCAGCGCTCGCCGATGACGATGCGGACGTTGCCGCCGCCGGAGAGCGTGCCCATCGTGGAGGCGCCGCCACCGATGTCCGAGCCGTCGCCGACGACGACACCGGCGGAGATGCGGCCCTCGACCATCGACGTGCCGAGCGTGCCGGCGTTGAAGTTCACGAAGCCCTCGTGCATGACCGTGGTGCCCTCGGCGAGGTGCGCGCCCAGGCGGACGCGGTCCGCGTCGGCGATGCGCACACCCTTGGGCGCGACGTAGTCCGTCATGCGCGGGAACTTGTCCACGGACGTCACCTGGAGGTGCAGGCCCTCCGCGCGGGCGTTCAGCCGGGCCGTCTCCAGGTTGTCGACGGCGACCGGGCCGAGCGAGGTCCAGGCGACGTTGGCGAGGAAGCCGAACATGCCGTCCAGGTTCTGGCCGTGCGGCTTCACCAGGCGGTGCGAGAGCAGGTGCAAGCGCAGGTACACGTCGTGGGCGTCGAGCGGCTTGTCGTCGAGGGACGCGATGACCGTGCGGACGGCCACGACCTCGACGCCACGGCGGGCGTCGGGACCGATCGCCTTCGCCGCGCCCGCGCCGAGCAGCTCGACGGCCTTCTCGGCGGAGAGCTTCTCGGTCCCGGCCGGACCGGGCTCGGCGACGAGCTCGGGCTTCGGGAACCAGGTGTCGAGCACGATGCCGTCGGACGTAACGGTTGCGAGGCCGGCGGCGACGGCGCCGGTGGAGCGGGGAGCAGTGGTGTCGGTCATGGCCCCAAACCTAATCGGCGCGGGCCCGCGGAGGCTAACCGGTGCCCGCCCCCGTCTCACCAGCCGGGCGCCGCCGCGGTCAGGGGATCAGCCGCGCCAGCATCTCCCGCGTGTACCCGGGGTCGTACTCGCCGCCCGTCAGCAGCACTTGGAGCGAGATCCCGTCCATGAGCGCGACCAGGGCCCGCGCGGTGACGGGGTCGGTGCGCCGGGCGACGACCTCGGCGAGCTCCTCGCACCACTCGGCTGCGACGGGCCGAAGCGACGGCCTGCGCAGCGCGGCCAGGTACAGCTCGTACTCCAGCTCCACGCCGTCGCGGTCCCCGGCCAGCCACTCGCCGAGCACGGCGGCCAGCTCGGCGGGCAGATCGCTGTCCGGGTCCTCGATGGCGTGGTGCCCCGCGAGGACCTTCGCGAAGCCCTCGTTGGCCTGCCGCAGCGCGGCCACCATCAGCTCGTCGAGCGTCTTGAAGTGGTACGTGGTCGAGCCGAGCGGCACGTCGGCCTCACGGGCGACGGAGCGGTGGCTGAGCCCGCCGATGCCCTTCGAGCCGACCACCCGGATCGCGGCGTCGATGATCCGCTGGCGGCGCTCGGGGTCGTAGCGGCGCGTGCCCATCAGTGCGCCCCGCCCAGATTGAGCAGCACGACGCCCCCGATGACGAGGACGATCCCGCCGACCTTGGCGAGCGTCAGGCCCTCCCCCAGGAACAGCATGCCGATCGCGGCGATGACGGCCGTGCCGGTGCCCGCCCAGATCGCGTAGGCGGTGCCGATCTGCACGGTCTTCAGCGTCTGCGCGAGCAGCGCGAACGCGACGATGTAGCCGGCGACGGTGAGCACCGAGGGCCAGAGCCTGCTGAACCCCTCGCTGTACTTCATGGCGGTGGTGGCCCCCACCTCGGCGGCTATGGCGCCGGCCAGCAGCACGTATCCCATGTGTACGAGTGTACACAGTGTTGCGTACACCCGTACACAGCCAGAGCAGCAAGGCGGCCGGCACGCACCCACCGACCCCCGCTCGCGGGCCCGCATCGCCCACCACACGAACCGCCGCTTCGTGTACGCAGCCCCGGCCGGTTCGTAGCCGCAGGAGACGAGCCGGTCGCCCAGGTGCTGGCACACAACACGACCAGCTCGGCTCGCACATCTCGGCGGCGTACGCCTCGCGCAGGAAGCGGCACAGGCCCCGCAATTGGCTCTCCGGAGCAACGCGACCAAGCCCTCGAAGCTCATCCCGCGCCAGCACGAACCCCCCAACCGTTCCCGCCACTTGGCGGTCACGTCCCTCACCCAGCATCGACGGCGTCGTCATGACCGCCGCTCCACCTCGTCCACGTCCAGGCCAAGCTCGTGGAAGGCGAGCACGTCCGGGTTGGCAAGCAGCACCAGTTCAGGAGTTCGCGCTCCCACTCCGTGGCGCCTGATGAAGAATCACTGCATGCCGTCGAGCGTGCCCGCGCCCCAGCAAAGCGCCCGGGAACAGTTCAGTTCCCTGCTGCAGGAGACACTGCGGGGATTGGGGCGTCCCACGCTCGTCAATATCGTCCGGGCAAGTCGCGTTCGCGGCACTCCTCACTTGAACAAGTCGTCCGTGAGTGAATGGCGTCGCGGAGTGAGCATTCCAGAGACTCACGACCTCCTCGAAACTCTGCTCCTCGCGCTCGATCGCATCGCCGGAAAACGCGGGCTGATGGACCGGGAACAGTGGCTGAGCATCTACGCTGCAGCGCTGAAAGAGGCCCGCACCGGCCCATCAGAACCCGCACCGGTGCGGGACTGGACGGCCATGGAACTGGGTGTCCACAGACCCCAGCTCCTGCCGAACGCTCCGACTCTCACACCGTATGTACGCCGAGATGTCGACGCCACGGTGGAACTGGCTCTGAGTCGGCTCCTGGGCAAGGGCGGCATGGTGCTCCTCACCGGGGACTCGGCTGCCGGCAAGACCCGCACGGCTCACCACGCGATGAGGACGGCCGCGCTGGACTCCATGCTCCTGGCACCACAGGGCAGCGTCGACCTCGCCGACACCGTCGACACGGCTGTGTCCCTGTCTCGCCGAGGAACACCCAGCATCCTGTGGCTCAATGACGCGGAGCGCTTTCTGGGCACGCACGGACTGACCATGCAGCAGTTCAGACGCCTCCGGTCTGCGCGGACGGTCGTGCTTGCCACACTGCGTGACACCTTCCAGCAGCAGCTCCTCACGGACGGCGTCGCAGCAGATGTCATGAATCTGGCCCATGAGATACGGGTCGAGCGCCTGTGGTCGTCTGCCGAACTCTCACGTGCCGCAGAGGTAGCCACATCAGCCCGTGACCCCCGACTGGCGGAGGCTCTACAAGCTTCAACCGATCATGGAATCGCCGAGTATCTGGCGGCAGGACCACAGCTGTGGCGTGAGCTGCAACAGGCTCCCCGCGTCGGGGGAAACCCGCGCGGGGCGGCCCTCGTGCACGCGGCGATCGACCTCGCCCGCGCCGGGATCAGTGGCGCGATCACCCGCGACGCCTTGGTCGATCTACACGAAAAGCTTCTTCCGGGCAGCAACACGTCGCTTCTTACTCCCGAGCCCCTCGACCGCGCCTGGTCATGGGCGACAGAGGCGCGGTATGGGGCGACACGGCATCTGATCCCTGTCGATGACGGCTGGCAGGCCTTCGACTACCTCGTGGATGCGGTGATGAGGGCGACGGCGCCCGCTCCCCTGCCACAGGAAGTCTGGGAGACCGCTCTCGAACTCGCTGTTCAGAGCCACCAACGACACGACGTAGCACTCGCCGCGTTCGCGAACGACCGCTCCGATGTCGGGGAACGCTCACTGGGCCCACTGGCAGAGGCAGGGGATGTGGACGCCATGCGTGCACTGGGAGTGCTGCACCGCAGAAGGGCTCCCAAGCGCGCCAAGGTCTGGTTGAAGAGAGCCATCGCCACCGGCGACGCCGTTTCCATGCGGCTGCTCGGCAACCAATATGTGTTTCAAGGTCAGCGGGGACGGGCCGAGAAGTGGTACCGCAAGGCCGCGAAGGTCGGAGATCCTAAGTCCGAGGCGTACTTCAACGAACCGGGTATCTACCCTCAGCCACGCGATAAGGAGCCGCCCGAAGGGGACCTTTCGCGCAGCTCCGAGGAACTGTCGGACGAGGAGGACGACGACAGGCCGTGGCAGCCCTCGGCACGCACCCTCAAGGTCCTGGAAGCCGCCCTCGACATCGACTGCGACATGACGTACGACGCGATCAAGGAGTTCGGAGGGAAGGCGATCAGGCCGAGGAAGTTCGGGCCGTTCATGCTCGCCAATCTCCCGTCACAGACCTGGCAGCAAGGCCGTAAGTGGCGAAGAAAGTTCGCACGCTGCTACGACGATCTGGCCGAGGACATCCGAGCCGGCCGGCTGCCCTCCCCCACCTGTACGGGCGAAGAGATGGCACTGCACATGGCGCTCCAGAGCGCTTCTGCCATGACGCTGGACCAAATGGACTTCGTGGAGGAGATCTGCGTCGGACTGCCCGAGTCCCCCGACGACTTCGACTGGGCCGACTGCAAGGATCTCCTCTTCGAGGATCACGACGTCCTCTGGCTCTACTGGCCTTGGATGTCGGGCGTCGAAGACCCGGCCGACCCTGTCAACAGGTTCGCAGGCATCGCCTATCTGCGCCCGGAGGAGTGGTTCGAACCGTTCAGCAAGGACAAGGCTCGCGCTTCTGGCCGAGGGCATCGCCGCTGAGCCGGCTGTCTCCTCGTCCGGTCCGGAATTCCGGTCCCGCCCCCATGACCTGGACCTTCCCCGTCTCGACCGCGGTCCGTCACTCCGCCTTTTGAACGACAGCACTTCACTGAGGGCGTCGGGCGAGCGTCCGGCAGTCTCATTGGAAGGCGCACATGAACTCGCTGAGTGACCACATCCCCCTCGTCATCGCCTTGCTGGCTCTTGTAGCCGTAGTGCTGCTCGTGACAACCCTGGTCACGCTACGGGGTCTGCGCGGCGAGCACCGTATCGCTGTGTACCGCTCGTTCCTGCGCGCTCTCCGCAGGTAGGTAGTCAGGGCCGTGAGCAAGCGCTGTGGGGTGCCACCGATGTCGGTGGCACCCCACAAGAGCGGTGAGCAGTGATACTCACACGTTGAAGCCGAGCGCCCTCAGCTGCTCGCGGCCGTCGTCCGTGATCTTGTCCGGGCCCCACGGCGGCATCCAGACCCAGTTGATCCGGAGCTCGTTGACGATGCCGTCGGTGGCGGACTTCGCCTGGTCCTCGATGACGTCCGTGAGCGGACAGGCCGCCGACGTCAGCGTCATGTCGATCGTCGCGATGTTCGCGTCGTCGACGTGGATGCCGTAGATCAGGCCCAGGTTGACGACGTCGATGCCCAGCTCGGGGTCGACGACGTCGTACAGCGCCTCGCGGACCTCCTCCTCGGAGGCCGGCTTCATCTCCACTGCCGTGCTGTCACTCATGCGGTCTTCGCCTCCTCCGCGAAAGCCTGCGCCGTCGCGTCCTTCCACGCCATCCAGCTCAGGAGGGCGCACTTCACTCGGGCCGGGTACTTGGCGACCCCGGCGAACGCGACCGCGTCCTCCAGGATCTCCTCCATCGAGTCGTCCGGCTCGATCTGACCCTTCGACTGCATCAGTTCCAGGAAGGTCTCCTGGATCTTCCGCGCGTCGGACAGCTCCTTGCCGACCAGCAGCTCGTTGAGCACGGACGCCGAGGCCTGGCTGATCGAACAGCCCTGCCCCTCGTACGACACGTCAGCGATCTTCTCGCCTTCGTACTTCACGCGCAGTGTGATCTCGTCACCGCACGTCGGGTTGACGTGGTGCACCTCGGCGTCGCCATCCCGCAAGCCCCGGCCGTGCGGGTGCTTGTAGTGGTCCAGGATGACTTCCTGGTACATCGAATCCAGCTTCATGCGATTCCTCGCCAACCCCTCAACCGAAGAAGTTCCGTACGTGCTCCAGGCCGTCGACCAGCGCGTCGATCTCGCCGGGCGTGGAGTACAGATAGAACGACGCTCGCGTGGTCGCAGGAATTCCGTACCGCAGGCAGACCGGCCGTGCGCAGTGGTGACCGACCCGGACCGCGATGCCCTGCTCGTCGAGGACCTGGCCCACGTCGTGCGGGTGGATGTCGCCGAGCGTGAAGGAGATCGCCGCGCCCCGGTCCTCGGCCGTTGCCGGGCCGATGATCTTCAGGTCGGGGACCTCCTGGAGCCGCTTCACCGCGTACTCCGTGAGCGCCTGCTCGTGCTGGAGGATCCGGTCCATGCCGATCGATTCGAGGTAGTCGATCGCCGCGCCGAGGCCGACGGCCTCCGCGATCGGCGGCGTACCGGCCTCGAACTTGTGCGGCGCCGGGGCGTACGTCGAGGAGTGCATGGACACCGTCTCGATCATCTCGCCGCCGCCGAGGAACGGGGGCAGGTCCTCCAGGAGCTCCTGCCGTCCCCAGAGCACGCCGATGCCCGTCGGGCCGCACATCTTGTGGCCGGTGAAGGCCACGAAGTCGGCCTGGAGCGCCTGCACGTCGACCGGCATGTGCGGGGCGGCCTGCGAGGCGTCGATCAGGACCAGGGCACCGACCTCCTGGGCGCGGCGCACGATGGCCTCGACCGGGTTGTGGGTGCCGAGGATGTTCGACACGAGCACGAAGGAGACGATCTTCGTCTTCTCGGTGATGACCTCGTTGATGTTGCTCAGGTCGAGGCGGCCGTCGTCCGTCAGACCGAACCACTTCAGCTTCGCGCCGGTGCGCTGCGAGAGCAGCTGCCACGGAACGATGTTGGAGTGGTGCTCCATCTCCGTGATCACGATCTCGGTCTCGTGATCGACCTTGTACGGCTCGTCGGCCCAGCCGAGCATGTTGGCGACGAGGTTGAGCGACTCCGAGGCGTTCTTCGTGAAGATGACCTCGTCGCGGCTCGGCGCGTTGATGAACCCGGCGACCTTGTCGCGCGCGCCCTCGTACAGCGCCGTGGCCTCCTCGGCCAGCACGTGAACGCCGCGGTGGACGTTGGCGTTGTGCCGCTCGTAGTACCCCGTCATGGCGTCGAGGACCTGGCGCGGCGTCTGCGAGGTCGCCGCGTTGTCCAGGTACACGAGGTTCTTGCCGTCGTGAAGCACCCGGTCGAGGATCGGGAAGTCCTTGCGGATCGCCTCGGTGTCGAGGAGGCCCGGCAGCTGTGTCACGCGGATGCGCCACCCTTCACGTACTTGTCGTAGCCCTCGGCCTCGAGCTGGTCGGCCAGCTCGGCGCCGCCGGACTCGACGATGCGGCCGCCCGCGAACACGTGCACGTGGTCGGGCTTGATGTAGCGCAGGATGCGCGTGTAGTGGGTCACCAGGAGGGTGCCGACCTCGCCGTTCTCACGGACGCGGTTGATGCCCTCGGAGACGATGCGCAGGGCGTCGACGTCGAGGCCGGAGTCGGTCTCGTCGAGGACGGCGATCTTCGGCTTGAGGAGCTCGAGCTGGAGGATCTCGTGGCGCTTCTTCTCACCGCCGGAGAAGCCCTCGTTCACGTTGCGCTCGGCGAAGGACGGGTCCATGGAGAGCTTCTCCATGGCCTCCTTGACCTCCTTCACCCAGGTGCGCAGCTTGGGGGCCTCGCCGCGCACGGCCGTGGCCGAGGTGCGCAGGAAGTTGGAGACGGAGACACCGGGGACCTCGACCGGGTACTGCATGGCCAGGAAGAGGCCGGCGCGGGCACGCTCGTCGACGGACATCTCGAGGACGTCCTCGCCGTCGAGGGTGACGGTGCCGGAGGTGATCGTGTACTTGGGGTGACCCGCCAGGGAGTACGCGAGGGTCGACTTGCCGGAGCCGTTCGGACCCATGATCGCGTGGGTCTCGCCCTGCTTCACGGTCAGGTCGACGCCCTTGAGGATCTCCTTCGTGGCGTTGTCCGCCTCGACGGTGACGTGCAGGTCCTTGATTTCAAGCGTTGCCATGGGGACTTCAGTTCTCCTGGGTGAGGGAGACGAGAACGTCGTCCCCTTCGATCTTCACGGGGTATACGGGCACAGGGCGGGTGGCCGGGAGGCCGGACGGCTTGCCGGTGCGCAGGTCGAACGCGGACCCGTGCAGCCAGCACTCGATCTGGCAGTCCTCCACCTCGCCCTCGGAGAGCGAGACGTTCGCGTGCGAGCAGATGTCGTTGATCGCGAACACCTCGCCCTCGGTGCTCACGATGGACACGGGCGTGCCGTCGATCTCCACCCGCTTCGGGGTGTCGGTCTCCAGCTCGGCGAGCCCACAGGCACGTACGAAGGACGGGGACATCAGACCGAGGCCTCCAGCTCGACCTCGATCTTCTCGAGCAGGCGCTCCTCGATGTCCGGGACGCCGATCTGCTGGACCAGCTCGGCGAAGAAGCCGCGCACGACGAGGCGGCGGGCCTCCTCGGCGGGGACGCCGCGGGACATCAGGTAGAAGAGCTGCTCGTCGTCGAAGCGGCCGGTGGCGGAGGCGTGACCGGCGCCGACGATCTCGCCGGTCTCGATCTCCAGGTTCGGCACCGAGTCGACGCGGGCACCGTCGGTCAGAACCAGGTTGCGGTTCATCTCGTAGGTGTCCGTGCCCTCGGCCGCGGCCTCGATGAGGACGTCACCGATCCACACGGCGTGCGCGTCGTCGCCCTGGAGCGCGCCCTTGTAGACGACGTTCGACTTGCAGTGCGGGGTGTTGTGGTCGACCAGGAGGCGGTGCTCCTGGTGCTGGCCCGCGTCGGTGAAGTACAGGCCGAACAGCTCGGCCTCGCCGCCGGTGCCCGCGTAGTTGACGCGCGGGTTGAGGCGGACGACGTCGCCGCCGAAGGTGACGACGACCGACTTGAAGGAGGCGTCGCGGCCGACCAGCGCGTTGTGCTGCGCCACGTGCACGGCCTTGTCGTCCCAGTCCTGCACGGAGACGACGGTCAGCTTCGCGCCGTCGCCCAGCAGGTAGTCGACGTTGGCGGCGAGCACCGCGTCACCGGTGTGGTCGATGACGACGACGGCCTCGGCGAAGGCGCCCAGCTCGATGACCTGGTGGCCGTAGGCGACACCGCCCTCGCCGCGCACCGCGATGCGGATCGGCTCGGTGAGGACCGTCTCCTTGGGCACGGAGACGACGGACGCCTTCTCGAACGCCGAGTACGCCTGCGCGGCGACACGGTCGACGGGCTTGCCGGCCTTGCCGACGCGCGCGTCGTCGCGGCCGACCAGTTCGACGCTGACGCCCTCCGGGGCCTCGACGTCGACCTTCACGCCGTCACCGGTCGCGGTGGCGGTGCCGTCGTGCAGACCGCGCAGCCGCTCCAGCGGCGTGAACCGCCACTCCTCCTCGCGGCCGTGCGGGACCGGGAAGTCCTGCACGTCGTAGGAGGGGGGCGCGCTCATGCGCGTGGCAACGGTCGACTCGGCGGCGACCGCGACGGCGCCCGCGGTCGTCGAGCCTGCCGGGATGGTGGTGGGAGCCTCAGCCATGGCTGTCGTGGTGCTCGCTTTCGTTACGTGAGTGACTTGATGGCGACGTCAGTCGGCGGTCAGCCGACCGAGCCTTCCATCTGGAGCTCGATCAGCCGGTTGAGCTCGAGCGCGTACTCCATGGGCAGCTCCTTCGCGATCGGCTCGACGAAGCCGCGCACGATCATCGCCATGGCCTCGAACTCGGAGAGACCGCGGCTCATGAGGTAGAAGAGCTGGTCCTCGGAGACCTTGGAGACGGTCGCCTCGTGACCCATGGACACGTCGTCCTCGCGGACGTCCACGTACGGGTACGTGTCGGAGCGCGAGATCTGGTCGACGAGCAGGGCGTCGCAGAGCACGTTCGACTTGGCGCCCGGGGCGCCCTCGCCGATCTCGATGAGGCCGCGGTAGGAGGTGCGGCCGCCGCCGCGCGCGACGGACTTCGAGACGATGTTGGACGACGTGTTCGGCGCCATGTGGACCATCTTCGCGCCGGCGTCCTGGTGCTGGCCCTCGCCCGCGAAGGCGATGGACAGCGTCTCGCCCTTGGCGTGCTCGCCCATCAGGTAGACGGCCGGGTACTTCATGGTCACCTTGGAGCCGATGTTGCCGTCGACCCACTCCATGGTCGCGCCCTCGTAGGCGACGGCGCGCTTGGTGACCAGGTTGTAGACGTTGTTCGACCAGTTCTGGATGGTCGTGTAGCGGCAGCGCGCGCCCTTCTTGACGATGATCTCGACGACGGCGCTGTGCAGGGAGTCCGACTTGTAGATCGGGGCGGTGCAGCCCTCGACGTAGTGGACGTAGGCGTCCTCGTCGACGATGATCAGCGTCCGCTCGAACTGGCCCATGTTCTCCGTGTTGATACGGAAGTAGGCCTGGAGCGGGATCTCGACGTGCACGCCCTTCGGCACGTAGATGAAGGAGCCACCCGACCACACGGCGGTGTTCAGCGCGGCGAACTTGTTGTCGCCGGTCGGGATGACGGTCCCGAAGTACTCCTTGAAGAGCTCCGGGTGCTCCTTCAGGGCCGTGTCGGTGTCCATGAAGATGACACCCTGCTCCTCCAGGTCCTCACGGATCTGGTGGTACACGACCTCGGACTCGTACTGGGCCGCGACACCGGCGACGAGGCGCTGCTTCTCCGCCTCCGGGATGCCGAGCTTGTCGTACGTGGCCTTGATGTCCTCGGGCAGGTCCTCCCAGGACTCCGCCTGCTTCTCCGTGGAGCGCACGAAGTACTTGATGTTGTCGAAGTCGATGCCCGACAGGTCCGAGCCCCAGTTCGGCATGGGCTTCTTGCCGAACAGCTTCAGGCCCTTGAGGCGGAGCTTGGTCATCCACTCCGGCTCGGACTTCTTGGCGGAGATGTCCTTGACGACGTCCTCGTTGATGCCGCGCTTGGCAGAGGCACCGGCCGCGTCGGAGTCCGCCCAGCCGTATTCGTACTTGCCCAGGCCCTCGAGCTCAGGGTGGGCAGTCTCCTCGATGGGGAGAGTCATGCGGGGTTCCTCCCGGCCGTGCTTGCAGATGCGTTGGTGGTCGTGTTGGGGGTGTTCTTGGGGATGAACGTCGTGCAGACCCCGTCGCCATGGGCGATGGTGGCCAGTCGCTGTACGTGGGTGCCCAGCAGCTGCGAGAACATTTCTGTCTCGGCCTCGCACAATTGCGGGAACTGCTCGGCTACGTGGGCGACTGGGCAGTGGTGCTGGCAGAGCTGCTCACCGACCGGTGCGCTACGCGCCGTAGCAGCGTACCCGTCCGCGCTCAAGGCCCTCGCCAGGGCCTGGGCGCGCTCCTCGGGTGCCGCAGCCTCGATCGCCGCCTTGTAGGGACCGGCCTGAGCGGCGATCCGGGCGCGGGCGAAGGAGACGAGCGCCTCGTCGCCGCCGGCCTGCTCCTTGATCCAGCGGAGCGCTTCCGCGGCGAGCTTGTCGTAGGACTGGTCGAAGGCGTCCCTGCCGCAGTCGGTCAGCGCGAACACCTTGGCGGGGCGGCCGCGGGTGCGGGCGCCGTACACGCGCTGATCCCTGGGCTCCACGACATTGTCGGCACCGAGTGCGTCGAGGTGGCGGCGGACGGCGGCCTGGGTGAGGCCGAGGCGTCCCGCGAGCTCGGCGACGGTGGAGGGGCCGTGGTCCAGGATGGAGCGCGCGACCCGGTTGCGGGTGGACCGCTCCCCGGTCGTGAGCTCCTCTGGGGCCTCGCCGACGTTTTTCACAACGCCATTGTTGCGTAATTCCTCAGACCCTGACAAGCGCGGCGGTGATCGCCGCCCGGTGCCGTACATCACTTAGGCGAACCTAAGTACCCACGTACGGTGACCTGCGAAAACGATCTTTGATCGATCAGAGCCCGGGCGGTGACCGGTATCTCCGCGGTGCCCGATGCCGCCTCTCGCCCGCGCCCACACCCCACCCGACCGGCCCACTCGTCGCACGCGTCGCCCCGTCGACCGACCTCCGCACCCCGTGGGGCCGCCGACTGCCGACGCCGCCCCCGCCTTGGGCAATCTGCCGCCTGGGGCGGCAGGGTGGGCAAGGCGGCCCCCGGTGCCGCGCAACGAAAACGACGGGCGTCGCCCCGGGAAGGCGAACCGACCGCCGGTGTCGCGCTCTGGCGACGGGGGCGGACGCCGAGGCAGGCCCGCCCGCCGGTGGCGGGGACCACGCACGTGCACACCTGGCCGGGAGCCCTGCGCAGCGCGCACCCGCAGACGTCCTTCGCCGCGCTCGGACCCTGCGCCGCCACGGTGACCGAGGGGCACGCGGTCGACTGCCGGCTCGGCGAGCGCAGCCCGCTGGCCCGCCTGGAGGAGCTGCACGCGCGCGTACTGCTCCTGGGCGCGGGATACGAGGCGTGCACCAGCTTCCACCTGGCCGAGTACCGCATCCCGGCCCGGTACGAGGACGCCGGGCGACCGGGCCCGCACGGCTGGGAACACGTGCGCGAGCCCGCGATCGACGCCGCCCGCTTCGACGAACTGGGCGCCGCCTTCGAACAGGACACGACGGTCACCCGCGGCCGGGTGGGCGCCGCCGAGACCCGACTTTTCGGGGGCGCGGAGGCGGTGTCGTACGCGGAGAAGTGGCTCCCCGCGCGTCGGGGCGCCACGCCGCGTCCTTAGACTTGGCCACCATGCGAAGCGAGCCAGTCGTCCACATCACCGGTCTGGTGAAGCGGTACGGAACCAAGACCGCGGTCGACGGCCTCGACCTCACGGCGGCCCCCGGCATCACGGCCGTCCTCGGCCCCAACGGCGCGGGCAAGACCACCACGATCGAGACCTGCGAGGGCTACCGCAGGCCGGACTCCGGCACCGTCCGCGTCCTCGGCCTCGACCCGGTCAAACAGGCCTCCGCGCTGCGCCCCCGGATCGGCGTGATGCTCCAGTCGGGCGGCGTCTACTCCGGCGCCCGTGCCGACGAAATGCTCCGCCACATCGCCAAGCTGCACGCCCACCCGCTCGACGTGGACGCCCTCATCGAGCGCCTCGGTCTCGGCAGCTGCGGCCGCACCACCTACCGGCGCCTCTCCGGCGGCCAGCAACAGCGCCTCGCGCTCGCCATGGCCGTGATCGGCCGCCCCGAACTGGTCTTCCTCGACGAGCCGACCGCGGGGCTCGACCCGCAGGCCCGGCACGCCACCTGGGACCTGGTGCGGGACCTGCGTGCCGACGGCGTCTCGGTCATCCTCACCACGCACTACATGGACGAGGCGGAGCAGCTCGCCGACGACGTGGCGATCGTCGACAACGGCAAGGTCATCACGCAGGGCTCCCCCGAGCAGCTGTGCAAGGGCGGCGCCGAGAACACGCTCCGCTTCTCCGGCCGCCCCGGCCTCGACGTGGCGTCGCTCCTCAAGGCCTTGCCCGCGGACGCGGCGGCGGCCGAGCTGACCCCCGGCTCGTACCGCGTGAGCGGCAAGGTGGACCCGCAGCTCCTCGCGACGGTCACCTCCTGGTGCGCCCAGCACGGCGTGATGCCGGAAAAGATCTCCGTCGAGCGGCACACCCTCGAAGACGTATTCCTGGAACTGACCGGCAAGGAGCTGCGCGGATGAGCGCCGGTACGTACGCCCCCGCCCCCGGAGCCGCCCCGCTCCCCCGCATGATCGCGACGCAGGCCGCGCTCGAGACGAAGATGCTGCTGCGCAACGGCGAGCAGCTCCTCCTCACCGTCGTCATCCCGACGCTGCTGCTCGTCCTGTTCTCGGCCGTCGACATCGTCGACACGGGTTCCGGCAAGGCCGTCGACTTCCTCACCCCCGGCGTCCTCGCGCTCGCCGTGATGTCCACGGCCTTCACGGGACAGGCCATCGCCACCGGCTTCGAGCGGCGCTACGGGGTGCTGAAGCGGCTCGGCGCGTCCCCGCTCCCCCGCTGGGCGCTGATGACCGCGAAGACGCTCTCCGTCCTGGTCACGGAGATCCTCCAGGTCGTCCTGCTCACGGTCATCGCGTTCGCGCTCGGCTGGTCGCCGCACGGGAACCCGTTCGCCGTTCTCCTCCTCCTGGTGCTAGGCACCGCGGCGTTCTCCGGACTCGGCCTCCTCATGGCGGGCACGCTCAAGGCGGAGGCCACACTGGCCGCGGCCAACCTGGTCTTTCTGCTCCTGCTGGTCGGCGGCGGCGTCATCGTCCCGCTCGACAAGTTCCCCGACGCCGCGCAGTCGGTCCTCGGCCTGCTGCCCATCTCGGCGCTCTCCGACGGCCTGCGGGACGTGCTCCAGCACGGCGCCGCGATGCCATGGGGCGACCTCGGGATCCTCGCGGTCTGGGCGGTCGTGGGCCTCGGCGCGGCGGGCCGCTTCTTCCGCTGGGAGTGATGTACGGGGCCGGCCGCGGGACGTAACCCCCGTCACAGTTGGCCCAGTTACGTCCCCCTCGTGAAGCCGTGCACAAGCGGCGGCCTACGATGGGCCCGTGCCAAAGCTGACCCCCACCGACGCCGCGCGGGCGCTGCGCAACCCGCTCGCCTTCATCGCCGAGTACTGGACTCCCACTCAGCGGACCGTCCAGCGCGCGGCCATGTCCGCCGTCGTCATGACGGTGCTCATCGTCTGCACCGGCGGCGCCGTGCGCCTGACGGGCTCGGGCCTCGGCTGCCCGACCTGGCCCAAGTGCACCGACCAGTCGCTGACCGCGACGAGCGAGATGGGCTTCCACGGAGCCATCGAGTTCGGCAACCGCATGCTCACGTACGTGCTGTGCGCCGCGGTCGGCTGGGCGATCATCGCCGCCCGCTCGCGGAAGCCGTGGCGGCGCACGGTGACCCGGCTCGGCTGGGCCCAGTTCTGGATCGTGATGGGCAACGCCGTGCTCGGCGGCATCGTCGTCCTGGTCGGCCTCAACCCGTACACGGTGGCGGCCCACTTCGTCCTGACGACCGCCCTGCTCACCGTCGCGGTGGTGATGTGGCAGCGCACCCGCGAGGGCGACGCCGAGCCGCGCCCGCTGGTCGGCAAGGCCATCAAGCAGCTGGTCTGGGCCCTGGTCGCGGCGGCGGCGCTGCTGATCCTCGTCGGCACCGTGGTGACCGGCGCGGGCCCGCACGCGGGCGACTCCAGCGATGTGCACCGGATGCCGCTCGACTGGGAGACGGTCGCGAAGGTGCACGCGGTCCTGGCCTGGATCGTGGTGACGCTGACCTTCGCGCTGTGGTTCGTCCTGAAGGCGGTCGACGCCCCGAAGGGCCCCCTGCACCGCACCCGCGACCTGTTCCTGATCCTGCTCGCGCAGGGCGTCATCGGCTACGTCCAGTACTTCACGGATCTGCCGGAGATCCTGGTCGGCCTGCACATGCTGGGCTCGGCGCTGGTGTGGATCGGAGTCCTTCGCGTGGTGCTCTCGCTGCGCGAGCGCCCGGTGGCGGAGGCGGACCTCCCGTCGCAGTCGGGCCAGGAGCTCTCGGCGGTCTGACGCCCCCACGGGCTCAGCCGGCGCCGAGCCCGTACACCCGCCGCGCCGTCCCCGACGCGATCATGGCGGCCACCCGCTGCGCGTCGCCCAGCGACCACGCCCCGTCGGCGACCCACTCCCCGAGCACCCGCCCCAGCGCCTGCCGGAAGAGGCGTGCGCCCACCACGTGCAGCTCCGGCAGCCCCTGCGCGCCCGTCGAGAACAGCAGTTTCCCGAACGGCGCCAGCTCCAGGAACTCCGCGAGCAGCCCCGCCGCCCGCGCCCCCGTGCGGGCGAGTGCCGGGCCCAGGTCCGCGTAGACGTGCGGGAAGACGCCCGCCAGATGCGCCGCGTGCCGGTGGTTCGGGTAGCCGTGCAGCAGCACCACGTCCGTGCCGAGCCCCGCGGTGGCGCGGGCGAACTCGGCGAGCACCGCCGGGTCCATGGGGTCGAGGCACCCCCAGCGCAGTTGCAGCGGCCGCCCCGAGGCGACCGCGATCCACAGCAGGTGCCTGAGCAGCACCGGGTCCGTGAGGGCGCCGCCGACCTGCCGCCCCGCGAGCCAGCGCGACGCCGCTCCGCGCACCTCGCCGGGGCCCGGCGGCTGCGGGTCGAGCGCGAGCCCGTGGCGTACGCCGCCGACCGAGGTGAAGGCGACCGCGCCGGCGGCCGCGGCGTGCACGGATTCGGCGAGGTTCGCGAGGAAGGACTCCACGGTCCCCGAGGTGTCGGCGACCTGCTCCGCGAGGAGTTCGAGGCGGACGATCTCGTGGGCCTCGCTGCACGCCGCGGAGGCCATCTCGGCGGGCCCGGTCAGATCGTCCCGCTGCCCCGTGTCCACGAGATACGTGGTGATGCCGCTGCCGCGCAGCAGTCTGCGCCCCGCCTCGACGACGCCCAGTTCGCGGCGCCTCGCCAGATAGCGGGCGGGCGGGCAGTGGGGTTCCAGACCGAGCAGCGGCGGGCACCAGCGGCGCACCGCGAACCCGGTCTGGGTGTCGAAGAAGGTGGTGCCGGGGGCGGGCGGCCCCTCGCCCCGGCCGAGGTGGGCCTCGAAGGTGCCGAGGCCCAGCTCCGTACGCAGCACCCCGTGACAGTACTGATCCACGAGGGACGGCGTTTCGATCATCCGGACTCCCCGTCTATGGACCGTGTACCTACAGTCCTAACGGGTGAACAAGCGTCTGGTGTTGCTCGAATTCGGCCGCCGGATCCGGGAGCCGGGTTCAGCCGCCGAGCTGGATGCCCGCCATCCGCTTCCATTCGTACGGGCCCGTCTCGACCTTGGCCGCGAAGTCGCCGTCGAAGTCCTCGTGGACGGTGATGCCGGCCTTCTCCACGGCCTTCTGCGCGATCTCGTACGTGCGGGCCACCACGTCGCCCCAGCCGCCGTCCTCGCCGACGAGCACGATGCGTGTGCCGTGCTCTCCGATGTACGCGAGCTGCCCCTCGGCACCGCCGTGCGCCTTGGCGAACACGCCGATCTGCTTGGCCAGCTTGGCCGCACGACGCTCGTCCCTGGCCGCCCCGCGGGGCGCCTCAACCGCTTGAGTCTCTGCCATGGACAGGATGCTACCGACGAGTAGCCAAACAAGCGACAAGTGGGGTACGTGGCCTGGGCCACGTACCCCACCAGGAAAGAGCAGAGAGCGCGATCAGCGCAAGAAGGGGTCCACCGCGATCGCCACGAACACCAGCGACACATAGGTGATCGACCAGTGGAACAGCCGCATCTCCTTGAGCTTCGCGCCCGTCACCTCGGCCTTGGCGCGGTTCTGCAAACCGTGCGCCTCCCACAGCCAGAAGCCGCCGGCGAGCAGCGCGACCGCCGTGTAGAACCAGCCCGTGTAACCGAGCGGCTGGAGCAGCAGCGACACCGCGACCATCACCCAGCTGTAGGCGACGATCTGCCTGGCCACGACCTTGTTGGAGGCGAGGACCGGAAGCATCGGAACGCCCGCGCGCGCGTAGTCGTCCTTCACCTTCATGGAGAGCGGCCAGTAGTGCGGCGGCGTCCAGAAGAACATGACCCCGAAGAGGATGATCGGCGCCCACGACATGGAGTTCGTGACCGAGGACCAGCCGATGAGGACCGGCAGGCAGCCCGCGATGCCGCCCCACACGATGTTCTGGGCCGTGCGGCGCTTCAGGATCATCGTGTAGACGACCACGTAGAAGAGCAGCGCGCCCAGCGACAGCCAGGCCGACAGCCAGTTCACCGCGAAGCCGAACAGCAGCGTCGAGATCACCGCGAGGGAGATGCCGAAGACCAGGCACTCGGTGGGGCTGACCATGCCGGTGACCAGCGGACGCTGCGACGTGCGCTCCATGAGGGCGTCGATGTCGCGGTCGTACCACATGTTCAGGGCGTTGGCCCCGCCCGCGGACAGGTAACCGCCGAGGCAGGTGATGAGCACGAGCCAGAGGTCGGGCACACCTTGTTCGGCGAGGAACATCACCGGAACGGTGGTGATGAGGAGCAGTTCGATGATTCGCGGCTTGGTCAGCGCCACGAACGCCTTGATCCGGGCCCCGAACGGCCGCTGGCCCCGACTATTGCTCGTCAGCGCTCCCGCTGGACGGGATTCGACGGCCGTCACGCACACCCCTGACAGAGACTCCAGCGAGCCCCCGTTGCGGACCACTTGATGTGAAGTCCCGGTAAAGGCTCGCGCGTACCACGCCACTCTAGACGTTGCCCATACCCAGCCCTTCGTGGGGGTGGGTCGTGTTGGTCCGCATGCCGTAACGCCCTTGCCCTCCCCTCTTCGGGGAGCTGTCCGGATGAGCATTTCCGGCCACGGATGAGCCCCCATCTGAGCGGCTGCGTATTCACGTGTCGAATGCGCGCGGATCCGCGTCAGGAGGCGGATCCGACAGACTCCCGGCAGTCTGGAATGACTCGAAAAAAAGCACGTTCCAGCGAGGGTAGGCTCGACAACGGCTGGTGACAGACGTCACCGGCAATGAGACATGTGGAGAGGAGCCCTGACCCAGGGTGAGCACCAAGCCGACCACCACAGACTTCGAGTGGACCGATGTGGACCAGCGGGCCGTTGACACCGCTCGCGTCCTGGCCGCCGACGCCGTACAGAAGGTCGGCAACGGCCATCCCGGTACGGCGATGAGCCTGGCCCCGGCCGCGTACACCCTCTTCCAGAAGGTGATGCGGCACGACCCGGCGGACGCCGACTGGGTCGGGCGGGACCGTTTCGTCCTGTCCGCGGGGCACTCGTCCCTGACCCTCTACATCCAGCTGTACCTGGCGGGCTTCGGCCTGGAGCTGGACGACCTCGCGGCGTTCCGCACCTGGGGCTCCAGGACGCCGGGCCACCCGGAGTACGGGCACACCACCGGTGTGGAGACGACCACGGGCCCGCTCGGCCAGGGCGTCGCCAACGCGGTGGGCATGGCCATGGCCGCCCGCTACGAGCGCGGCCTGTTCGACCCCGAGGCCGCCGCCGGGGAGAGCCCGTTCGACCACTACGTCTTCGCCATCGCCGGCGACGGCTGCCTTCAGGAGGGCATCTCCGCGGAGGCCTCCTCCATGGCGGGCCACCAGCAGCTCGGCAACCTGGTCCTGCTGTGGGACGACAACCACATCTCGATCGAGGGCGACACCGAGACCGCGGTCTCCGAGGACACCTGCAAGCGCTACGAGGCCTACGGCTGGCACGTCCAGCGCGTGGAGCCGAAGGCGGACGGCGACCTGGACCCCGAGGCGATCTTCAACGCCATCGAGGCCGCCAAGGCCGTCACCGACAAGCCGTCCTTCATCGCGCTGCGCTCGATCATCGCCTGGCCGGCCCCGAACGCGCAGAACACCGAGGCCGCGCACGGCTCGGCGCTCGGCGACGACGAGGTGGCCGCCACCAAGCGCGTCCTCGGCTTCGACCCGGAGAAGTCCTTCGACGTCTCCGACGAGGTCATCAACCACACGCGCGGCGCCCTGGAGCGCGGCGCGCAGGCCAAGGCCGAGTGGGAGAAGCGGCTCGCCGAGTGGCGCTCCGCCAACCCGGAGCGCGCCGCCGAGTTCGACCGCATCAACGCGGGCGAGCTGCCGGCCGGCTGGGAGGAGAAGCTCCCGGTCTTCGAGACCGGCAAGGCCGTCGCCACCCGTGCCGCCTCCGGCAAGGTCCTCCAGGCGCTCGGCGGTGTGATCCCCGAGCTGTGGGGCGGCTCCGCCGACCTCGCGGGCTCGAACAACACGACGATCGACAAGACGTCGTCGTTCCTGCCCAAGGGCAACCCGCTGCCGGAGGCCGACCCGTACGGCCGCACGATCCACTTCGGCATCCGCGAGCACTCCATGGCCGCGGAGATGAACGGCATCGCGCTGCACGGCCACACGCGCATCTACGGCGGCACCTTCCTGGTGTTCTCCGACTACATGCGCAACGCGGTCCGTCTGTCCGCGCTGATGTCGCTGCCCGTCACGTACGTGTGGACGCACGACTCCATCGGCCTCGGTGAGGACGGCCCGACGCACCAGCCGGTCGAGCACCTCGCCTCGCTGCGCGCCATCCCCGGCCTCAACGTCGTCCGTCCCGCGGACGCCAACGAGACGGCCATCGCCTGGCGCGAGATCCTCAGGCGCGGCAAGAAGGAGTACGGCGTCTCGCACCCGCACGGCCTGTCGCTGACCCGCCAGGGCGTGCCGACGTACGACGCCAACGAGGACACGGTCAAGGGCGGCTACGTCCTGGCCGAGGCCTCCAAGGCGACGCCGGACCTGATCCTGATCGCCACCGGCTCCGAGGTGCACCTGGCCGTCGAGGCCCGTGAGCAGCTGGAGTCCGAGGGCATCGCCACCCGCGTCGTCTCGATGCCGTGCGTCGAGTGGTTCGAGGAGCAGGACCAGGGGTACCGGGACAGCGTCCTGCCGCCGTCGGTCAAGGCGCGCGTCGCGGTCGAGGCCGGGATCGGTCTGACCTGGCACCGCTTCGTCGGTGACGCCGGCCGCATCGTTTCGCTGGAGCACTTCGGTGCGTCCGCCGACGGAAAGGTCCTCTTCAAGGAGTTCGGCTTCACTGCCGAGAACGTGGCCGCCAAGGCGAAGGAATCCCTCGCCGCGGCGCAGCGCTGACGCCAGTACACGACCTGTAGGAGATGCAATTTCCATGACAGACGCACTCAAGCGCCTCTCCGAGGAAGGCGTCGCGATCTGGCTGGACGACCTGTCGCGCAAGCGGATCACGTCCGGCAACCTGGCCGAGCTGATCGACGAGCAGCACGTCGTGGGCGTCACGACCAACCCGTCGATCTTCCAGAAGGCGATCTCCAGCGGTGACGGCTACGAGCAGCAGCTCGCCGACCTCGCCGCCCGGAAGGTCACCGTCGAAGAGGCCATCCGCATGATCACGACGGCGGACGTCCGCGACGCCGCCGACATCCTGCGCCCGGTCTTCGACGCGACGGGCGGCCAGGACGGCCGCGTGTCGATCGAGGTCGACCCGCGCCTGGCGCACAACACCAGGGCGACGGTCGCCGAGGCCCGCCAGCTGGCGTGGCTGGTGGACCGGCCGAACACGCTGATCAAGATCCCGGCGACCAAGGCGGGCCTGCCCGCGATCACCGAGACGATCGGCAACGGCATCAGCGTCAACGTCACGCTGATCTTCTCCCTCGAGCGCTACCGCGAGGTCATGGACGCCTACCTCGCCGGCCTGGAGAAGGCCAAGGCCAAGGGCCTCGACCTGTCGACGATCCACTCGGTCGCCTCGTTCTTCGTGTCCCGCGTGGACGCCGAGATCGACAAGCGGATCGACGCCCTCGGCACGGACGACGCCAAGGCGGCGCGCGGCAAGGCCGCACTCGCCAACGCGCGGCTCGCGTACGAGGCGTACGAGGAGGTCTTCTCCTCCGACCGCTGGGCCGCGCTCGACAAGGCGCAGGCCAACAAGCAGCGTCCGCTGTGGGCCTCGACGGGCGTCAAGGACAAGGCGTACAAGGACACCCTGTACGTGGACGACCTGGTCGCTCCCGGCACGGTGAACACCATGCCGGAGGCCACCCTGGAGGCGACGGCCGACCACGGCCAGATCACCGGGAACACGATCGCGGGCACGTACGACCAGTCCCGCAAGGAGATCGAGGCCGTCGAGAAGCTGGGGATCTCGTACGACGAGGTCGTGCAGCTCCTGGAGGACGAGGGCGTCGAGAAGTTCGAGGCGTCCTGGAACGACCTGCTGAAGTCGACCGAGGCGGAGCTCAAGCGCCTCGCCCCCTCGGAGGGCTGATCCCTTGACCGCACACGGAGCGAACAGCAATCCGCTCCGTGACGCCGCCGACCGACGGCTCCCGCGCATCGCGGGGCCGTCGGGCCTGGTGATTTTCGGCGTTACGGGCGATTTGTCACGTAAGAAGCTGATGCCTGCGGTTTATGACCTCGCGAACCGGGGTCTGCTCCCGCCCGGCTTCTCGCTCATCGGGTTCGCCCGTCGCGAGTGGCAGGACGAGGACTTCGCGCAGGAGGTGCACGACGCGGTCAAGCAGCACGCGCGCACGCCGTTCCGCGAGGAGGTCTGGCAGCAGCTCATCCAGGGGATGCGCTTCGTCCAGGGCAACTTCGACGACGACGACGCGTTCGAGCAGCTCAAGGCGACCATCAACGACCTGGACAAGTCGCAGGGCACGGGCGGCAACTTCGCGTTCTACCTCTCCGTTCCCCCCAAGTTCTTCCCGCAGGTCGTGCAGCAGCTCAAGAAGCACGGCCTGGCGGACGGCTCGAACGACTCCTGGCGGCGCGCCGTCATCGAGAAGCCCTTCGGGCACGATCTCGCCTCCGCCAAGGAGCTGAACGCGATCGTGCACGAGGTGTTCGACCCGGACCAGGTGTTCCGGATCGACCACTACCTCGGCAAGGAGACCGTCCAGAACATCCTGGCGCTGCGCTTCGCCAACCAGATGTTCGAGCCGATCTGGAACCGGTCGTACGTCGACCACGTCCAGATCACGATGGCCGAGGACATCGGTATCGGCGGCCGCGCCGGCTACTACGACGGCATCGGCGCCGCGCGCGACGTCATCCAGAACCACCTCCTCCAGCTGATGGCGCTGACCGCGATGGAGGAGCCCGCCTCCTTCGACGCGGACGCGCTCGTCGCCGAGAAGGCCAAGGTGCTCGGCGCCGTGAAGCTGCCGAAGGACATCGGCCGCGACACGGTGTTCGCGCAGTACGCGGCCGGGTGGCAGGGCGGCGAGAAGGCCGTCGGCTATCTCCAGGAAGACGGCATCGACCCCAAGTCGAAGACCGACACGTACGCGGCGATCAAGCTGGAGGTGGACAACCGCCGCTGGGCGGGCGTCCCGTTCTACCTCCGCACCGGCAAGCGCCTCGGCCGCCGCGTCACCGAGATCGCCGTCGTCTTCCAGCGGGCTCCGCACTCCCCCTTCGACCACACGGCGACGGAGGAGCTGGGGCAGAACGCGATCGTGATCCGCGTCCAGCCGGACGAGGGCATCACGGTCCGCTTCGGCTCCAAGGTGCCGGGCACGTCGATGGAGATCCGCGACGTCTCGATGGACTTCGCGTACGGCGAGTCCTTCACGGAGTCGAGCCCCGAGGCGTACGAGCGGCTGATCCTGGACGTCCTGCTGGGCGACGCCAACCTCTTCCCGCGCACCGAGGAGGTCGAGCTGTCCTGGAACATCCTCGACCCGATCGAGGGCTACTGGGACAAGCACGGCAAGCCCGCGCAGTACCCGTCCGGCACGTGGGGGCCCGCCGAGGCGGACGAAATGCTCGCACGAGACGGACGGAGCTGGCGCCGGCCATGAAGATCGACCTCACGGACACCACCTCCAGCAAGATCAACAAGGCGCTCGTCAAGGGCCGCCGCGCCATCGGCACACCCGCCGTCGGCATGGTGCTGACCCTCGTCATCGTCACCGACGAGGAGAACGCCTACGACGCCCTGAAGGCCGCCAACGAGGCCTCGCGCGAGCACCCCTCGCGCACCCTCGTGGTCATCAAGCGCGTCTCGCGCTCCCCCCGCGACCGCACGAAGTCCCGGCTCGACGCCGAGGTGCGGGTGGGCGCCGAGGCGGGCACGGGCGAGACCGTCGTCCTGCGCCTGTACGGCGAGGTGATCAACCACGCCCAGTCGGTCGTGCTCCCGCTGCTGCTCCCGGACGCCCCCACGGTCGTCTGGTGGCCCGTGGACGCGCCCCTGGACCCCGCGAACGACCCGCTCGGCGCATTGGCCCAGCGCCGCGTCACGGACACGTACGCGGCCGAGCAGCCGGTTCACGAACTGGAGGCGAGGGCCGAGTCCTACGCCCCCGGTGACACGGATCTGTCGTGGACCCGCATCACGCCGTGGCGCTCGATGCTGGCCGCCGCGCTCGACCAGGTGACCTGCGACGTCACCTCGGTCGAGGTCGAGGGCGAGGAGTTCAACCCGAGCTGCGAGCTGCTCGCGATGTGGCTCGCGGACCGGCTCGACGTCCCGGTGCGGCGCAGCCTGTCGGCGGGCCCGGGCCTGACCGGCGTACGCATGGAGTCCACGTGCGGCCCGATCGTCCTCGACCGGGCCGACGGCACCCTCGCCACCCTCTCCATCCAGGGCCAGCCGGACCGCGCGGTGGCGCTCAAGCGCCGCGAGACGTCCGAGCTGATCGCGGAGGAGCTGCGCCGCCTCGACCCGGACGACACCTACGCCGCCGCGCTGCGGTTCGGCGTGGACCGGCTCGGCGAGCCCGAGGACCAGAAGACGGTGCCGGACTCGGTGTCGTCGGCGGCCTCGGCCGCGCCCACGGCGGCGCCCGCCCAGAAGGCGGCCGCGAAGAAGGCACCGGCCAAGAAGGCCCCTGCCAAAAAGGCTCCGGCCAAGAAGGCAACGACGAAGTGAGCGCAGACAAGTGAGTGCAGCACCCCAACTCGTCGTCCACCGCGACAAGGAGCTGATGGCGCAGGCGGCCGCGGCCCGGCTGATCACCAAGATCGTCGACGCCCAGTCCGCCCGCGGCTCCGCCTCCGTCGTCCTGACGGGCGGCCGCAACGGCAACGGCCTGCTGGCCGCGCTGCATGCGGCCCCCGCCAGGGACGCGATCGACTGGGGCCGTCTCGACCTCTGGTGGGGAGACGAGCGCTTCCTGCCGGACGGCGACCCCGAGCGCAACTACACACAGGCGAGGGAGGCACTGCTGGACGCGGTGCCGCTGGACCCCGCGCGCGTGCACCCCATGCCCGCGTCGGACGGCCCCTTCGAGGCGGAGGCCGCGGCCGAGGCGTACGCGGCCGAACTCGCCAACGCCGCGGGGCCCGAGGACCACGGCCCCGTGCCGACCTTCGACGTCCTGATGCTCGGCGTGGGCCCTGACACGCACGTCGCGTCGCTCTTCCCCGAGCTGCCGGCGGTCCGCGAGACGGAGCGCACGGTCGTCGGCGTGCACGGCGCCCCCAAGCCCCCGCCCACCCGCACCACGCTCACGCTCCCGGCGATCCGGGCCGCGCGCGAGGTGTGGCTGCTCGCCGCGGGCGAGGACAAGGCGAAGGCCGCCGCGATCGCGCTGTCCGGCGCGGGCGAGATCCAGGCCCCGGCGGCGGGCGCGTACGGGCGCTCGCGCACGCTGTGGCTGCTCGACGCCGCCGCCGCATCGCAGCTGCCGCCGGCGCTGTACCCGCCGGCTGTCGCGTAACGACGTCCTACGTAGGCGCCAGGGCCCCGCTTCTTAAGAAGTGGGGCCCTACGCGTGCTGCGGCACCCGGTAGTCCGAGCCGTCCTTCTCGCGTACGAGGAGGCCGTCGATGACGCAGTAGCGGCGCAGCGCGGCCGTGTCGTCGTGGACCGTGCGCAGCGCCTCGTTGACCTCGCGCTCGCTGTACGTGCGCTCGGCGTCGAAGAGGGTGCCGGTGAGATGCACGAGGAGGTCGTGGCGGACGGTCGGGCGTACCGGTATGGCGGTGAGACGGCCCCGGGAGAAGAACCCGGTGAGGTGGCGCGGGACCCCCGACGCGGGCTCGGCGGCCCGGTGGTGGCGGAAGATCTCGGGCCCGGCCCACAGCGAGCCGTCGTCGAGGCGCTGGACGAGCCCCGCGGCGATCAGCTTGCCGAGGTGCTTGCGGGCCAGTGGGGAGTCGGCCTCGCGGGGCGGTAGGTCGTCGAGGACGATGCGCGCGTAGAGCCTGAGTCGGTCGGGGTCGGCGAGCGCCGACATGAGCTGGTCCACAGGGTGCCTCCCGGCAGGGTCACGGACGGGCAGTCTCGCCCGCCGGAAGGGCTTTGCGCACCCCAATAACGCTTAACGTCCCCGCAGCTCCCGGTACTTCGCGACCAGCGCCTTCGTCGACTCGTCGAGCCCCGGCACCTGCGCGCCCTCGGTGAGCGCGGGCTCCACGCGCTTGGCGAGCACCTTGCCGAGTTCGACGCCCCACTGGTCGAAGGAGTCGATGTTCCAGACGGCGCCCTGCACGAACACCTTGTGCTCGTAGAGGGCGACCAACTGCCCGAGCACGGACGGCGTGAGGTCCTTCGCGAGGATCGTGGTCGTCGGGTGGTTGCCCTTGAACGTCTTGTGCGGCACCAGCTCCTCGGGCACCCCTTCGGCGCGCACCTCGTCGGGCGTCTTGCCGAACGCCAGCGCCTGGGTCTGCGCGAAGAAGTTCGCCATCAGGAGGTCGTGCTGGGCGACGAGCCCCGGCAGCAGATCGGCGACGGGCTCGGCGAAGCCGATGAAGTCCGCCGGGATCAACTTCGTTCCCTGGTGGATCAGTTGGTAGTAGGCGTGCTGCCCGTTCGTGCCCGGCGTGCCCCACACCACGGGCCCGGTCTGCCAGCGGACCTCCTCGCCGTTGCGCTGCACGTACTTGCCGTTCGACTCCATGTCGAGCTGCTGGAGGTACGCCGTGAACTTGGAGAGGTAGTGCGAGTACGGCAGCACGGCGTGCGACTGGGCGTCGTGGAAGTTTCCGTACCAGATGCCCAACAGGCCCATCAGCAAAGGCACGTTGGACTCGGCGGGCGCGGTGCGGAAGTGCTCGTCGACGAGGTGGAACCCGTCGAGCATCTCGCGGAACGCGTCCGGACCGATCGCGATCATCAACGCCAGGCCGATCGCGGAGTCGTACGAATAACGCCCGCCGACCCAGTCCCAGAACTCGAACATGTTGGCCGTGTCGATGCCGAACTCCGACACCTTCTCGGCGTTCGTCGACAGCGCCACGAAGTGCTTGGCGACGGCTTCCTGACCGGCCCTCAGCTCGGTGAGCAGCCAGTTGCGCGCGGACGTCGCGTTGGTGATCGTCTCGATGGTGGTGAAGGTCTTCGAGGCGATGACGAACAGCGTCTCGGCCGGGTCGAGGTCGCGGACGGCCTCGTGCAGGTCGGCGCCGTCGACGTTCGACACGAAGCGGACGGTCAGCTCGCGGTCGGTGAAGGAGCGCAGCACCTCGTACGCCATCGCGGGCCCGAGGTCGGAGCCGCCGATACCGATGTTGACGACGTTCCTGATGCGCTTGCCGGTGTGCCCGGTCCACTCCCCCGACCTGACCCGGTCGGCGAAGGCGGCCATCTTGTCGAGCACGGCGTGCACACCCGGCACCACGTTCTCGCCGTCGACCTCGATCACGGCGTCACGCGGGGCGCGCAGCGCGGTGTGCAGGACGGCCCGGTCCTCGGTCGTGTTGATCCTGTCGCCGCGGAACATGGCGTCGCGCAGGCCGAACACGTCGGTCGCGGCGGCCAGCTCGCGCAGCAGCCGCAGCGTCTCCTCGGTGACCAGGTGCTTCGAGTAGTCGACGTGCAGGTCACCGACCCGCAGCGTCCAGTCGGACCCGCGCGCGGGATCGGCCTCGAACAAATCCCGCAGCCCTACGTCGCCCAGCTGCTGCCGGTGCTTGACGAGCGCCTGCCATTCGGGCGTCTGGGTGAGTGCTGCCTGCTTGTCGGACGCGTTCATCTCGAAGTTCAGCCTTCTCTCGTACCTGGGTACGTACGGTGCCCCGCTGCTCCCGTCCAACCTAATTGATCAGGGTGAATCGGGCCTTTCCGTGGCCACACGAAAGAGGTACGAGAAAGGGCCGGGCACCTTCTCAGGTGACCGGCCCATTCGTGGGTCAGATCTCGCCCCGCAGTTTCGCGAGCGCCTCGGCGAGGATCGCCTCGCCGTCCGCGTCGCTGCGCCGCTCCCGCACGTAGGCCAGATGCGTCTTGTACGGCTCCGTACGCGGCGGGTCCGGCGGGTTGTCCCGGTCCTGCCCGGCCGGGAATCCGCAGCGCGGACAGTCCCAGGTCTCCGGCACCTGCGCGTCGGAGGCGAAGCTCGGCTGCGTCTCGTGCCCGTTCGAGCACCAGAAGGAGATGCGCAGGCGCGGCGCGGACTCGCCGCGCTCGGCCTCGCCCATCGGCCCCGCCCCGACCCGACTTCCTCGGATCGCGTTGCCACTTGCCACGGTCGTAACTCCCTGCGTGATGGTGCCGCGAAGCGTGTCGGCGTTCGCGCTTCGCCGCGGAGCGCCTCAGTCTACGTAAGGCCCAACGCGCGTCCAGTGCTTGGAGTTACATCGCTCCCCAGACGCAAGCCCCATGATAGGCCGCGTTGTTGAGCGCGTACCGAACATGGGGCTTTACGTGGGAGATATGCGGTTGTGGCGGGCCGGCCCGCAAGAGCGGCGCCCGAAAGTCAGTTGTTGATCTTCATCAGAATGCCGAGCACCACGATGCACGCGAACCACAGGAGACCGACCACGATCGTGATCCGGTCGAGGTTCCGCTCGGCGACCGAGGAGCCGCCGACGGAGGACTGCATGCCGCCACCGAACATGTCGGAGAGGCCGCCACCCTTTCCCTTGTGCATGAGCACCAGGAGCATCAGCAGCAGGCTGAAGACGATCAGGGCGATCGAGAACCCCATAACCACGGCTGGACCAACTTCCTCGGACTTATATGTCGGACTTGCTTGGACGACGGGGCCGAAGCCCGGTAAAGAGCCTCGGCCCCGCAAGGGTACGACGTATGGCGCCTAGCGCCTACTCGCTGCCCGTGTCACTGCTCGTGGAAGCGAACGATCTTGACGAACTCGTCCGCGTCCAGCGAGGCGCCGCCGATCAGCGCGCCGTCGATGTCGGGCTTGGACATGATCTCCGCGACGTTCCCGGACTTCACCGAGCCGCCGTACTGGATGCGGACCTTGTCGGCCACGTCCTGCGAGTACAGCTCGGCGAGCTTGCCGCGGATGGCCCCGCAGACCTCCTGCGCGTCGTCGGCGCCGCACACCTTGCCGGTGCCGATGGCCCACACGGGCTCGTACGCGATGACGATGGTCTCGGCCTGCTCGGCGGGCAGGTCCTTGAGACCGCCCTCGACCTGGGCGAGCGTGTGCGAGACGTGGTCGCCCGCCTCGCGGACGTCCAGCTCCTCACCGACGCACAGGATCGGCGTGAGGCCGTGCTTGTACGCGGCCTTCACCTTGCCGTTGACGATCTCGTCGGTCTCGTCGTGGTACTGCCGGCGCTCCGAGTGGCCGATCGCCACGAAGGTGCACTTCAGCTTGGCGAGCATCGGGCCCGAGATCTCACCGGTGTACGCGCCGGAGTCGTGCGCCGACACGTCCTGGGCACCGTACTTGATCTTCAGCTTGTCGCCGTCGACCAGCGTCTGCACGGAGCGCAGGTCGGTGAACGGCGGCAGGACGGCGACCTCGACGGAGTCGTAGTCCTTGTCCGCGAGAGCGAAAGCGAGCTTCTGGACGTGCGCGATGGCCTCGAGGTGGTTGAGGTTCATCTTCCAGTTGCCCGCCATCAGCGGCGTGCGGCCCTGTACGGGAGCAGTCATGCGGGGTCAGTCCTCCAGTGCGGCGAGACCGGGCAGCGTCTTGCCCTCGAGGTACTCGAGGGAGGCGCCACCGCCGGTCGAGATGTGGCCGAATGCCTTCTCGTCGAAGCCCAGGGTACGGACCGCGGCGGCGGAGTCTCCGCCACCCACCACGGTGAAGCCGGGAGCGTCGATGAGGGCCTGGGCGACCGCCTTGGTGCCCTCGGCGTAGTCGGGGTGCTCGAAGACGCCCATCGGGCCGTTCCAGAACACGGTCTCGGCGTCGGCGAGCTTCGAGGCGTACAGCTCCCGGGTCTCCGGGCCGATGTCCAGGCCCTCCTGGTCGGCCGGGATGGCGTCCGCGGCGACGGTCGAGGGGTTGGCCGGCGTCTTGCCCTTGAGGTCCGGGAACTCGGACGAGACCAGGACGTCGACCGGGAGCACGAGCTCCACGCCGTTCTTCTCGGCGCGCTCCATGTACTCCGTGACGGTCGGGAGCTGGTCCTCCTGGAGGAGCGAGATGCCGACCTCGTAGCCCTTGGCCTTGAGGAAGGTGTACGCCATGCCGCCGCCGATGAGGAGGCGGTCGGCCTTGCCGAGCAGCTGGTCGATGACGGCCAGCTTGTCGGAGACCTTGGCGCCGCCGAGCGCGACCACGTAGGGGCGCTTGACGTCGTCGGTGAGCTTCTTGAGAACGCCGACCTCGGTGGCGATGAGGTAGCCGGCGTAGTGCGGAAGCCGCTTCGGCAGGTCGTACACGGAGGCGTGCTTGCGGTGCACCGCGCCGAAGCCGTCGCCCACGTAGATGTCGGCGAGATTGGCGAGCTGCTCGGCGAAGTCGCCGCGCTCGGCGTCGTCCTTGCTCGTCTCGCCGGCGTTGAAGCGCAGGTTCTCGATGACGGCGACCTGGCCGGGCTCCAGGCCGTCCACGGCCTCGTTGGCCGCGGGACCGACCGTGTCCTGGGCGAACGCGACCGGCTTGCCGAGCAGCTCGCCGAGGCGCTCGGCGGCCGGCAGCAGGGAGAACTGCGGGTCCTGGGCGCCCTTGGGGCGGCCCAGGTGGGAGGCGACGATCACCTTGGCGCCGGCGCCGGCCAGGGCCTGCACGGTGGGCAGGACGGCACGGATGCGGCCGTCGTCGGTGATGACGCCGTCGGCCAGCGGCACGTTGAGGTCGGCGCGGACGAACACCCGCTTCCCGTCGACCCCTTCGGCGAGAAGTTCCTCAATCGTCTTCATGGATGGGCTCCTTGAGAGGGCTGGTCGTGCACGTTCTTTTGTAAGCGGCCTTGAAGGCTGAGCCGTGGCGGCTGACGCGCGAAGGGTCCGGACTGTCGCGCGGCATCGCGCGGGTCCGGACCCTTCGCTCACATCTGAGTGCCTTGCTGCTCCAGAACCTTAGAGGTTCAGAGCTGGCCGCCGACGAAGACCGTGAGGTCGACGAGACGGTTGGAGTAGCCCCACTCGTTGTCGTACCAGCCGAGGATCTTCACCGTCTTGCCCTCCTGGACCATCGTCAGGGAGGAGTCGAAGGTGCAGGAGGCCGGGTCGCTGACGATGTCCGAGGACACGATCGGGTCCTCGGTGTAGTACAGGATGCCCTTGAGGGCGCCGTCGTCCGCGGCCTTCTTGAACGCGGCGTTGACCTCGTCCTTGGTGACCTCGCGCTGAAGGTCGACGACCAGGTCGGTGGCCGAGCCGGTCGGGACCGGGACGCGCATCGCGATGCCGTCGAGCTTGCCCTTGAGCTGCGGCAGGACCAGGGCGGTGGCCTTGGCGGCGCCCGTCGTGGTCGGGATGATGTTCTCCGCGGCGGCCCGCGCGCGGCGCAGGTCGCTGTGCGGGAAGTCCAGGATGCGCTGGTCGTTCGTGTACGCGTGGACCGTCGTCATGAGGCCCTTGACGATGCCGAAGTTCTCGTCGAGAACCTTCGCCATCGGCGCCACACAGTTGGTGGTGCAGGACGCGTTCGAGATGACGTGGTGGTTCGCCGGGTCGTACTGGTCCTGGTTGACGCCCATCACGATGGTGATGTCCTCGTCCTTGGCCGGAGCCGAGATGAGGACCTTCTTGGCGCCGCCCGCGATGTGCTTCTCGGCGTCGGCCTTCTTCGTGAAGATGCCGGTGGACTCGACCACGACGTCGACGCCCAGCTCGCCCCACGGGATGTCGGCGGGGTTGCGCTCGGACAGCACCTTGATGGTGTGGCCGTCGACCGTGATGGTGTCCTCGGTGTGCGACACCTCGGCCTTGAGGCGGCCCAGGATGGTGTCGTACTTCAGAAGGTGTGCGGTGGTCGCGGTGTCACCCAGGTCGTTGACAGCCACGATCTCGATGTCTGCACCCTGCTCAAGGAGGGCGCGGAAATAATTGCGACCGATGCGGCCAAAGCCGTTGATGCCTACGCGGATCGTCACGAACCGATCTCCTCGTTGGTACGCCGGAGTATCGACGCCGGCGAGATTTATTTGGGATGTCCCCGACCGCCTCCGACCCTACCTCCCATAAAGGCTTGGGGTGACATCGAGCGACTCTATGTAGGACACAGCGGCCCGTACTCGTGAGTAACGTACGGGCCGCTGTGTATTTCGCGGGTAATTCAGACCCTGATCACTCGCTAATTGAGCGCAGGGCCTTTCGGATGAGCGCATTTCGATCGGCGGTCCTGGTGACGTGTTCCAGGCCGAATCCGAGCAGCACCGTGTCCGGGGTGCGGATCGCGCCGTACGTCGTGAACAGGTCCTTGGCGAGCGCCCAGTCCTTCACGGCGGGCGGGCTGCCCGCGGGCGGCCCGGGCACCTTCCAGACGCCCAGCGACGCCTCGAAGTCCTCCGTCTGGGTGGCCTGTCCCCCGATGACGACGGAGGCGTTGTCGGCGCGCACGCCCTCGCCCCCGGTGCCGGGGTCGCTCACGTAGCTCAGGGACACCTCGACGGTCTTTCCGGCGTAGGCGCTCAGGTCGTACGAGACCGTCTTCCAGTCGTCCGAGGAGCCGGTGAGGCTGTTCCACTGGCCCGTGGTGCCGGTGTTGCCGCAGGCGGCGCCGTTCGGCGTCAGGTAGCGGGTGAGCGCCGGGTGGTCCTGGACGAAGAACCCGGCCTCGCACTCGGTGGGCACCTTGTTCGACGTGTAGCCGTCCCGGTCGGGCAGGGTCGTCCAGTCCTCCGCCCCGGCGGTGTGCGCCTCCAGGAGTACGTGGTCGTAGCCCGGCTCGGTGTCCCACAGGAGCTGCATCCGCAGCATGGGCTGCTGGGCCGCGGTGACCTGGCTGAGGTCGATCGTGCGGGTCAGACGCTTGTACGCGTCGTCCGTGTGGACGGCGGCCGCCATCCCCGCGCCCTCGTACTGGCCCGCTCCCGCGCTGGTGAACTTCGGCAGCGTGGCGGAGGTCGCCTCGTACAGACCCGCGCCGTTCAGCGGGTTGCCGGGGGCGTCGCCGAGGCTCGCGGCGATCCCGTCGAGGGCGCCGGAGCCGTCGAAGCGGGTCGCCACGGGAGACGCCGTGCGCGAGTAGGCGCCCAGGTAGTACTGGCTGAAGTCGTTCGTCGTGGTGTCGCCGATGTCGACGGAACCGCCCGCCTTCTCGCCGGCCTCGACGAGCTTGCCGCCCTCGTTCAGGTAGTCACGGATCGCGAGCTGGGTGGCGAGGGTCGGCCGGTCCGCGCTCGTGTAGTGGACGACCGCCTTGAAGTGACCGAGGACCGCGAGGGGGTCGGGAGCGCCCTGCTTCGCGACGTTCCAGACGACCGGCGAACGGCCCGCCGCCTTGAGCGCGTCCACGTAGGCGCCCGTCTGCACGCCCGCGGCGTCGTTCTCCGCGACGACCAGGGTGTCTCCCTTGTCGCGTGCGGCGACGGTGTAGGTGAACGGCTCACTACTTGTGCGCTTTCCGGATTTCGTCCGCCCCGTGAACCACACCTCTACCTTGTCGCCCACATCCGCGTCCTCGACCTTCGCCCGATAGGCGTCGAAGTGCAGATTGTCGTCGCCTCCGTAGGTCTCGCCGCCCTTCCAGGCGCGCAATTCCTCGTCGTGCGAACGGCCGCCATTGATGCGGTAGTTCAGCTCCTTGTCGCGGACCGACTTCCGCGCGGTCACGGAGACTTCCTGGTCCCCACCGCGCGCGTACGAAGTGGTGAACTTCGCCGGGGTGAAGTCGGGCGCCTCCATGCCGACCGAGGACGACGGCTGGTCCGGGTGCGAGGCGGTCTCGGCGACCGACATCGCGAAGGGGATGTTCTTCTCGAACTCGGCCTGGATGAGCTTCTCGTCATCCGGGAACGTGAAGATCGACGCGCAGTCGCCGGGCTTCCAGGCGTCGTTGGGGTCGACGTTCGACGCGGTCTGGCAGGTGCTCATCTCGGGGGTGAACATCGAGATGCCGTTGACGTTGCCGGCGTGCCCGTCGGCCTCGCCGTTCGTCGTGTACAGCTCCGAGGAGACCTGCGGGTGGTAGCCGGGGATCGCGGACTTCTCCGGGGTGCCGGCGAGCGCCTTGTAGAGCACGTCGTCCGGGGTCGGCGTGGCGACCTGCCAGCCCACTCCGTAGAGCAGCAGTTCGGCGGCGGAGTGGTAGTTGATGGCGTAGTCGAAGCCGACGCGCTTCTCGAAGGCGTCGAGGGCCTTGGTCTCCGGTTCGGAGCCCGGGCTCGCGCCGCGGTAGGTCTGGTTGGCGGGGTCGGGTGACGAACCCTCGTCGTCGTAGCCCCACTTGTAGGCGAAGTTGCGGTTGAGGTCGACGCCGTCGCCGGTCGTGTACTTGCCGTCGCCGTTGTTGTCGCGCATGTTCTTGCGCCACTGGCGGTTGGCCGCGTCCTTGAACGTCCAGTCGTAGCCGTCGGGGTTCGCGGACAGGACGAACCACATCTCCGTGGAGTCGACGAGCTTCTTGATGCGCGCGTCCTTGGAGTAGTTGTCCACGTAGTGGTGCATCAGGCGGCGGGTCATCTCCGGGGTGATCCACTCGCGCGCGTGCTGGTTCGACATGTACAGCACGGACGGCTTCGCGCCGTCCTTGGTCTTCTTCGCGTTCTTGCTGAGCTTGAGCGCGAGGATGTCCTGGCCCTGGACCGTCTTGCCGATGGAGACGACCTTGGTGAGGTCGGGATGCTCCTGGCCGGTACGGAGCATCTCCTCCTGGAGTCCGCCCTTGCCGCTGTACGGGCGGAAGACGCCGTCGCCCGCCGCCTTCACGCGGGCGGCGGCCGCGCTGCTCAGCTTGTGCTCGGTGAGCTCGACACCCTTCTTGCGAAGGCTGTCGGCCTGCTTGTCGGTGAGGTAGACCTCGACCTTCGCGGTGCCCTTGTCGGGGGCCTGCTCACTGAGTTCGTGGCCGTCCTGGCCGGCCTGGAGGAGCAGGGGTATCTGCTCCTTCGACACCTCGGCGCGGAACACCTTGACGGCGTCCGCGCCCTGACTGCTCTTCGCCGGACCGTCGTCCGCGTGGGCGACGGGCGCCAGTGCGGCGCCTCCCGCCCCCAGGACAAGCGCTCCGACAGCGAGGATCGATCTCGCCCGTCGCCCCGCTCCGTGTCCCGTCCGGCCCGTTCTTCGTCCCACACTTCGTCGCATGAGCCCCCCTTGCAGTTGTCTGCCACGGTTGTGGCGCGATGCCGCAGAAGCGAACAAGCGTCAGAATCGTGACCGTCCATGGTCAAGTCAAGGGGGCCTCAACTCCCGTTCACGGGCGCGAAAAAGCCGGTGGCGGCGCCCGCGATCGGGCGCCGCCACCGGCTCGTCGAAAAGCTGCCGCGGATCAGCCGGCCATGTTCTCCGCGAGGCTCCGCGCCATCTCCTCCGTCATCTCCTCGGCCATGTCCTCCGTGATGTTGGACTCCGTGCCGGGGAGGCCGAGGTCCTGGGCCCGCTTGTCCGCCATGGCCAGCAGGCGGCGGATCCGGCCTGCGACGGCGTCCTTGGTCAGCGGCGGGTCTGCGAGCGCGCCCAGCTCCTCCAGGGAGGCCTGCTTGTGCTCCATGCGCAGCCGTCCTGCCGCGGCGAGGTGCTCGGGCACGTCGTCCGCGAGGATCTCCAGGGCGCGCTGCACCCGGGCACCGGCCGCGACCGCGGCGCGGGCCGAGCGGCGCAGGTTCGCGTCGTCGAAGTTCGCGAGGCGGTTCGCCGTGGCGCGCACCTCGCGGCGCATCCGCCGCTCCTCCCAGGCCAGCACCGACTCGTGCGCACCCATCCGGGTGAGCAGGGCGCCGATCGCGTCGCCGTCGCGCACCACCACGCGGTCCACGCCGCGCACCTCGCGGGCCTTGCTCGCGATCTGGAGCCTGCGGGCCGCGCCGACCAGGGCGAGCGCCGCCTCGGGGCCCGGGCACGTCACCTCGAGGGAGCTGGAGCGCCCCGGCTCGGTCAGCGAGCCGTGCGCCAGGAACGCGCCGCGCCAGGCCGCCTCCGCGTCACAGGTGGCCCCCGAGACCACCTGGGGCGGCAGGCCCCGGATCGGACGGCCGCGGCCGTCCACCAGGCCCGTCTGGCGGGCCAGCTGGTCGCCGCCCGCCACCACTCGTACAACGAACCGCGAGCCGCGGCGCAGCCCGCCGGGCGCCATCACGATCAGCTCCGAGCTGTGCCCGAAGATCTCGAGAATGTCCCGCTTGAGCCGCCGTGCGGCCATCGCGGTGTCCAGCTCCGCCTCGATCACGATGCGGCCGCTCACCAGGTGAAGGCCGCCCGCAAACCGCAGAATGGCCGATACCTCGGCCTTCCTGCAGCAGGTCCGGGTGACGGGGAGCCGGGAGATCTCGTCCTTCACCGCTGCCGTCATCGCCATGGGCCGATCCTTCCATGCATCCGAAAAATACGGTCGTACGCGGCGGCCAACAGCTCCGGGTCGTGCCTCGGAGTGCCGTCGGGCCTGGCCACCGGCGCCAGCTCGACCGCGGCACCGAAACGCTCACGCGCGGTTTCGGTCAGGGATTCGCGATCGGGCACGGCGGCCTCGTCGGCCAGCACCACGTCCAGGGCGAGTTTAGGGGCGTGTCGTCCCAAAACTTCCAAATGACGCTGCGGGGAGAACCCCTCAGTTTCTCCGGGTTGCGGAGCGAGGTTCAGTGAGAGGACCTTGCGGGCCTTCGTCTCGACCAGCGCGTCGAGCAGCTCCGGGACCAGCAGATGCGGAATCACGGAGGAGAACCAGGAGCCCGGGCCGAGCACCACCCAGTCCGCGTCGAGCACCGCGGCGACCGCCTCCGGGACGGCCGGCGGGTCGCGCGGCACCACGTGCACGGACTGGACCTCGCCGCGGGTGAGCGCGACCGTGGCCTGGCCGCGCACCGTCTCGATGTCCTCCGGGCTCGCCGGGTCGTGCCCCTTGACCTGGGCCTGCAACTCCAGCGGGACGGCGGACATGGGCAGCACCCGCCCCTGCGCGCCGAGCAGCTTGCCGACCAGGTCGAGGGCCTGCACATGGTCACCGAGCTGCTCCCACAGGGCGACGATCAGCAGATTGCCGACCGCGTGCTCGTGCAGCTCGCCCTTGGACTGGAAGCGGTGCTGGATGACGCGGGCCCAGGTCTGGCCCCAGTCGTCGTCCCCGCACAGGGCCGCGAGGGCCTTGCGCAGGTCGCCGGGCGGCAGCACCCCCAGTTCGTCCCGCAGACGGCCGCTGGAGCCGCCGTCGTCGGCGACCGTGACGACGGCCGTCAGGTTGTTCGTGATGCGGCGCAGCGCGGCCAGGGACGCCGAAAGACCCATGCCGCCGCCGAGGGCGACGACCTTGGGTGTGGCGCCCTTGCCGGGCTTCACCGGCGAGGTTCGGCGGCGGATCCTGCTGGTGAGCCGCAGGGTGCGTCCCGTCATTCCCGTCCCATGTCGCGATGGACGACCACGGTCTCCACGCCCTGCGCGGCGAGGCGGGCGGCGAGCTTCTCCGAGGTCGCGACGGAGCGGTGCTTGCCGCCCGTGCAGCCGACGGCGATCGTCACGTAGCGCTTGCCCTCACGGCGGTAGCCGGCGGCGATCAGCTGGAGCAGCTCGGTGTAGCGGTCGAGGAACTCCTTGGCGCTGGGCTGCGAGAAGACGTAGTTCGACACCTCCTCGTTCAGGCCCGTGAAGGGGCGCAGCTCGGGGACCCAGTGCGGGTTCGGCAGGAAGCGCATGTCGACCACGAGGTCGGCGTCGACCGGCAGGCCGTACTTGAAGCCGAACGACATGACGGTGGCCCGCAGCTCGGGCTCCTCCTCGCCGGCGAACTGGGCGTCCATCTTGGCGCGCAGCTCGTGGACGTTGAGGCTGGAGGTGTCGATGACCAGGTCGGCGTCGCCGCGCAGCTCGCGCAGCAGCTCGCGCTCGGCGTCGATGCCGTCGACGATGCGGCCGTCGCCCTGGAGGGGGTGCGGGCGGCGCACGGACTCGAAGCGGCGCACCAGAGCCTCGTCGGAGGACTCCAGGAAGACGATGCGGCGCGTGACGTGCTTGGCCTCCAGGTCCGCGAGGGACTGCCGGAGGTTGTCGAAGAAGCGGCGTCCGCGGACATCGACGACGACCGCGATCCGCGCGACGTTGCCCTGCGAGCGGGCGCCGAGCTCCACCATGGTGGGGATCAGCGCGGGCGGCAGGTTGTCGACGACGAACCAGCCGAGGTCCTCCAGACACTTCGCCGCCGTGGAGCGGCCCGCGCCCGACATCCCGGAGATGATCACCAGCTCGGGGATGGCTGCGTCGGGGACGCCCGGCGCCTCGACGGACTTGCCGGTGTCCGCGGCGGCGTCCGTGCCTGTTTCCGTGTCCGCGCCGGTTTCCGGGGCCGTGCCCGCGCCTGGTTCCGTGCCTGGCTCTGTCCCTGATCCGGTGCCCGTGCTCACGTGTGCTCCGTGCTGTGGTTGCGGCTGCTGTTCTTGTGCTGCGGGGCCCTGTGGCGTGCCGCTGGTGTCGCTGCTCTCGTGGTCCTGCTCGCTCATGACTCCTGCCCCCGTCGTTCTTCCGGGGCGCCCGCGCTGACGGGTTGCCCGCCGGTCGGCACGTCCGTCGTACCGGCCGCTTCGTCTTCCTCTTCAATGATCTCTCCGGTGGCGGTGTTCACCGCCGGAGCCGCGGGCGCGGCCTGCGCGAAGGCCGCCACGATGGCCTCGGCCGTCTTGCGGCCTATGCCGGGCACCTCGCAGATCTGGTCGATGGTGGCGGCCCGCAGCCGCTTCACCGACCCGAAGTGCTTGAGCAGCGTCTGCTTGCGCGAGTCACCGAGCCCCGGCACCTCGTCCAGCGGGCCCGCCCTGAAGCGCTTGGCCCGCTTGGAGCGCTGGTAGGTGATCGCGAAGCGGTGCGCCTCGTCCCGCACGCGCTGGAGCAGGTAGAGCCCTTCACTGGTACGGGGCAGGACCACCGGGTCCTCCTCGTCCGGCACCCAGACCTCTTCGAGGCGCTTGGCGAGGCCGCACACCGCGATGTCGTCGATGCCGAGCTCGTCCAAGGCCCGCTTGGCCGCCGCGACCTGCGGCTGCCCGCCGTCGACCACGACGAGCTGGGGCGGGTAGGCGAACTTCTTGGGGCGGCCGTCGTCCTCCGTGAGCCGCGACTCCTCGACGACCGTCCCGTCGGTCCCCTCGGCGCTGTCGGCGGAGTCCGGCTCCTCGTCCGACCACTCGCGCGACTTCGCCTGTGCGGAGAGGTACCGCTTGAAGCGGCGGGTGATGACCTCGTGCATCGACCGGACGTCGTCCTGGCCCTCGAAGCCCTTGATCTCGAACCGGCGGTATTCGCTCTTTCGTGCGAGGCCGTCCTCGAAGACGACCATGGAGGCGACGACGTCGTCGCCCTGGAGGTGCGAGATGTCGTAGCACTCGATGCGCAGCGGCGCGCTGTCCAGGTCGAGGGCCCCGGCGATCTCCTCAAGCGCGCGCGAGCGCGTGGTGAGGTCGGAGGCACGCTTCGTCTTGTGCAGGACGAGCGACTGCTGCGCGTTCCGGTGGACGGTCTCCATCAGCGCCTTCTTGTCGCCGCGCTGCGGGATGCGCAACGACACGTTCGCCCCGCGGCGCTCGGTGAGCCAGGCCTGGACGGGCTCCAGGGGCTCGGGCAGCGCGGGGACGAGGACCTCCTTGGGGACGGCGTCCCCGGTCTCCTCCCCGTAGAGCTGCTGGAGCGCGTGCTCGACGAGGTCACCGCTGGTGACCGCCTCGACCTTGTCGGTGACCCAGCCGCGCTGGCCGCGCACGCGACCGCCGCGCACGTGGAAGATCTGGACGGCCGCCTCCAGCTCGTCCTCGGCGAGGGCGACGAGGTCGGCGTCGGTGGCGTCGGTGAGGACGACCGCGCTCTTCTCCATGGCCTTCTTGAGCGCCTCGATGTCGTCGCGCAGGCGGGCCGCCCGCTCGTACTCCATCTCGTCGGCCGCCGCCGCCATGTCCTTCTCCAGGCGCCGGATGTACGTCCCCGTACGCCCCGCCATGAAGTCGCAGAACTCCTCGGCCAGTTCGCGGTGCTCCTCCGGCGTGACGCGGCCCACGCAGGGCGCCGAGCACTTGCCGATGTAGCCGAGCAGGCAGGGTCGGCCCGTGCGCTCCGCGTTCTTGAACACGCCCTTGGAGCACGTGCGCACCGGGAAGACGCGCAGGAGCAGGTCCACGGTGTCGCGGATCGCCCACGCGTGCCCGTAGGGCCCGAAGTAGCGCACGCCCTTCTTCTTCTGGCCGCGCATCACCTGGACCCGCGGGAAGTCCTCGTTCATCGTCACCGCGAGGTACGGATAGCTCTTGTCGTCGCGGTACTTGACGTTGAACCGGGGGTCGTACTCCTTGATCCAGGAGTACTCCAGCTGAAGCGCCTCGACCTCCGTGGACACCACCGTCCACTCCACGGACGCGGCCGTGGTGACCATCGTGCGCGTACGGGGGTGCAGGTTCGCCAGGTCCTGGAAGTAGTTCGCCAGGCGCTGGCGCAGGCTCTTCGCCTTCCCGACGTAGATCACTCGGCGGTGCTCGTCGCGGAACCTGTACACCCCTGGGGAGTCGGGGATCTGTCCCGGCTTGGGGCGGTAGCTGGAGGGGTCGGCCATGTCAGACACCCTACTGGCGGTGTGTGACAGTTCGGGTGCCCCGCGGTGGTGGCGCCCGGCTCCCGGCGGTACGCGGCCGTCCGCGCCGCCCGACGCCTGTGCGTGGTCGTGCGACGGCGGTCGGTGTGGTGCGCATCGAGGCTTGTGGGGCGCGGGTCAACACGCTTCAATGCCGGGTGACTTGAGGCGGTGAGCATGCGGCTCGACGAACGACGCACCGAAACGGCCCGGGCGCCGAACCTGGAGACGGCGCTGCGCTCCGGCCCGTTCAGCAGCGCCCTGCGGGCCGCGATCGCCGCCCGGCGGCTCCCCCTGCACCGCGTGCGCCACCACCTGGCGCGCCGGGGCGTCCATATCGGCGTCACCAGTCTGAGCTACTGGCAGCAGGGCGCGCGGCGGCCGCAGCGGCCCGAGTCGATGCGGGCCGTGCGGGCCCTGGAGGAGATCCTCGAACTGCCCGAGGAATCGCTGATCCGGCTGCTCGGCCCGGCTCCCGAAGCGGCTGCGTCCAAGCGCCCGACCGGCCGCTCGTACCGTACGCCCACCGAGGCGTCCGGGGCCGTCGAGCGGCTGCTCGCGGAGCTGGAGTCCCCGCTGGACGGCGGGCTGCACACCATCGGGCACCACGAACGGGTACGGATCGGCGGGCACCGGCAGCTCCTCGGCAGGGACTCGCAGCAGATCGTGCGGGCGCACCACGACGGTGTCGACCGCTATATGGCCGTCCACCATGGCGGCCCGGGGTGTTCCCCCGCGGATGTGGCGGTCTACGCCATGGAGAACTGCCGTACGGGGCGGGTGCGCTGGGATGCCGGGACGGGCGTCCTGGTCGCGGAGCTGCTCTTCGACGCGCGGCTCCGGGCGGGCGACACCCATCTGTTCCACTACGGCTTCGAGGACGGGACGGCCGGTTCCGCCTCCGAGTACGTCCGCGGATTCGGCTTCGCCGGAGGGCAGTACGCGCTCCAGGTCAGGTTCGCGGACGACGCGCTGCCCGTGCGCTGCCACCGCTTCGCCCAGCGGTCGGCCGCGGGCCCGCGCGACGAGCGCCACGAACTCGTGCTGAGCGGCCCCCACCGGTCCGTGCACCTGGTGGAGCCGCAGGTGCGGGCGGGCGTTGTGGGGATCGGCTGGGACTGGGAGTGAACGTGCCCGGGTGCGGGGCTCACGTGCCCGGGTGCGCGGTGTGCGTGCCCGGTTCGGGTGAGGCGGGTGCCGCACGGTACGTCAGGCTTTAGCGTCGACGGTGCCCGGAAGGTGCCACCGCCCGCTCGCTCGTCCGTCCGCTCGTCCGCTCGAAAGGAAACACCGTGATCGTCGTCGCCGGAGAGGCACTGATCGACCTCGTCCCGCAGGGCGTGCCCACCGACGGCGGCCCCGGCACCGGACTTCCCGACCTCGCCCCGCGGCTCGGCGGCGGCCCGTACAACACGGCGGTGGCGCTCGGCCGGCTCGGCTCGTCCGTCGCGTTCTGCTCGCGGGTGTCGCGGGACGCCTTCGGGGAGGCCCTGCTCGGCGGCCTGCGGGCGGCCGGGGTGGACGTGTCCCCGGTGCAGCGGGGCGACGAACCGACGACGCTCGCCGTGGCCTCGATCGGCGCCGACGGCTCCGCCGGGTACTCCTTCTACGTGGAGGGGACCGCCGACCGGCTCTTCGCGGTGCCCGAGGCGCTGCCGGAGGGCACGCGCGCGGTGTCGTTCGGCACCTGCTCGCTGGCGCTCGAACCCGGCGCCACCGCGTACGAGGAGGTGATGCGCTCGGCCGCCGCGCAGGGCGTGTGCACGGCGCTCGACCCGAACATCCGGGCCGGACTGATCCCGGACGCGGACGCCTACCGGGCCCGCTTCAAGAACTGGCTGGCGTCGACGACGCTGCTGAAGCTCTCCGAGGACGACGCCGAGTGGCTGGGCGGCACACCGCAGGAGTGGCTGGCCGCGGGCCCCGCCGCCGTGGTGATCACCCGTGGCGGGGCGGGGCTGACCGTGCTCACACGGGACGGGCGCGAGCACTCGGTGCCGGGCGAGCGGGTCGACGTCGTGGACACGATCGGCGCCGGTGACACCGTCAACGCGGCGCTGCTGCACGGGCTCTCGCGGCTTGACGCCCTCTCCCCCACCGCGATCGCCGGGCTCGACGGTGAGGACTGGTCCCGGCTGCTGCGGTTCGCCGCGCGGGCGGCGGCGGTCACCTGCTCCCGGGCGGGCGCGGAGCCTCCGTACGCCGACGAGCTGGTGGGTCCCGCCTGGTGAGGACCGGGCGCCCGGTGAGGTGCGGGCACCCTTCCTGGTGAGATCGGGAGAAGCGGGAGAAGCGAGCCCCGAACGCGCGGCGCCCCGTGGGGAGTTCCCACGGGGCGCCTTCGCTTATCGGCCGGTGCGTCCTGGCCTTCGTCAGGCCTTGCGAGCCTTCCCGGTCGCCTTCTTGGCGGCGGGCTTGGTGGTGGTCGACTTGGTGGCCGCCTTCTTGGCGGTCGTCGACTTCGCCGTGGCGGTCTTCTTCGCCGTCTTGCGGGCGCGCGTGGCGGGCACGGCCGCGTCACTGACCCGGTCGGCGCCGAGGACGTCGCGCAGGAACTTGCCGGTGTGGCTGGTCGGCACAGCCGCGACCTGCTCCGGGGTGCCCTCCGCGACGACGAGACCGCCGCCGTTGCCACCCTCGGGGCCCATGTCGACGACCCAGTCCGCGGTCTTGATGACGTCGAGGTTGTGCTCGATGACGATGACCGAGTTGCCCTTGTCGACGAGCCCGGAGAGCACGGTGATGAGCTTGCTGATGTCCTCGAAGTGCAGACCCGTGGTCGGCTCGTCGAGCACGTACACCGTGCGGCCCGTGGAACGCTTCTGAAGCTCGCTGGCGAGCTTCACGCGCTGCGCCTCGCCACCGGAGAGCGTCGGCGCGGGCTGCCCGAGCCGGACGTAGCCGAGGCCCACGTCGTTGAGCGTCTTGAGGTGGCGGGCGATCGCCGGGACGGCCTCGAAGAAGGTGTGCGCCTCCTCGATCGGCATGTCCAGGACCTCGGAGATGGACTTGCCCTTGTAGTGGACCTCAAGGGTCTCCCGGTTGTACCGCGCGCCGTGGCAGACCTCGCACGGGACGTACACGTCCGGCAGGAAGTTCATCTCGATCTTGATGGTGCCGTCGCCCGAGCAGTTCTCGCAGCGGCCGCCCTTGACGTTGAAGGAGAAGCGCCCCGGCAGGTAGCCGCGGACCTTCGCCTCGGTCGTCTCGGCGAACAGCTTGCGGACGTTGTCGAAGACTCCGGTGTACGTCGCCGGGTTCGACCGCGGCGTGCGGCCGATGGGCGACTGGTCGACGTGCACGACCTTATCGACGAGGTCGTCGCCGTCCACGCGCGTGTGCCGGCCCGGAACGGAGCGCGCCCCGTTCAACTCCCTTGCCAGGTGCGTGTAGAGGATGTCGTTCACCAGCGTCGACTTGCCGGAGCCCGAGACGCCGGTCACGGCCGTCAGGACGCCCAGCGGGAACGACACGTCGATGTCCTGGAGGTTGTTCTCCTTCGCGCCGTGCACCGTGAGACGGCGTGCCGGGTCCGCGGGCCGCCGGATGTCCGGGATCGCGATGGCCTTCTTGCCCGCCAGGTACTGGCCGGTCATCGACTCGGGGTTGGCCAGCAGCTCCTTCAACGGACCGCTGTGCACGACCTTGCCGCCGTGCTCGCCCGCGCCGGGGCCGATGTCGACGATCCAGTCGGCGACCTTGATGGTGTCCTCGTCGTGCTCGACCACGATGAGCGTGTTGCCCATGTCACGGAGCCGGACGAGCGTCTCGATGAGCCGGTGGTTGTCGCGCTGGTGCAGGCCGATGGACGGCTCGTCCAGCACGTACAGGACGCCGACCAGGCCGGAGCCGATCTGGGTCGCGAGCCGGATGCGCTGGGCCTCGCCGCCGGAGAGGGTGCCCGCCGCGCGGTTGAGCGACAGGTAGTCGAGGCCGACGTCGACGAGGAAGCGCAGCCGCTCGTTGACCTCCTTCATGACGCGCTCGGCGATCTTCTTGTCGCGCGCGTTGAGCTTCAGCTCGCTCAGGAAGTCGGCGCAGTCGCTGATCGACATGGCCGAGACCTCGGCGATCGACTTGCCCATGATCGTGACGGCCAGGATGAGCGGCTTCAGTCGCGTGCCCTCACAGGTCGGGCAGGGCACCTCGCGCATGTAGCCCTCGAAGCGCTCGCGGCTCGCGTCCGACTCGGCCTCGCTGTGCCGGCGCTTCACGAACGGGACCGCGCCCTCGAAGGGCGTCGTGTAGCGGCGCTCGCGCCCGTACCGGTTGCGGTAGCGGACCTCGATCTGCGTCTTGTGCCCGTTCAGGAGCGCCTTCTTGGCGCGCTGCGGCAGGCCCGCGAAGGGGATGTCCGTACGGAAGCCGAGCGCGTCCGCGAGGGCGCCGATGAGGCGGCCGAAGTAGTCCTTCGTGTGCCCGTGCGACCACGGGTGGATGGCGCCCTCGTCGAGCGACTTGTCCTCGTCCGGGACGATTAGCTCGGGGTCGACCTCCATGCGCGTGCCGATGCCGGTGCAGTCGGGGCAGGCGCCGAAGGGCGAGTTGAAGGAGAAGGAGCGCGGCTCCAGCTCCTCGAAGGACAGGTCGTCGTACGTGCAGTACAGGTGCTCCGAGTACATGCGCTCGCGCTCCGGGTCGTCCTCGGGGAGGTCGACGAAGTCGAGCACGACCATGCCGCCGGACAGGCCGAGCGCGGTCTCCACGGAGTCGGTGAGGCGGCGCTTGGCGGAGCTCTTCACGGTGAGGCGGTCGACGACCACCTCGATGGTGTGCTTCTCCTGCTTCTTCAGCGTCGGCGGCTCGGACAGCTGGATCGTCTGCCCGTCCACACGCGCGCGGGAGTAGCCCTTGGTCTGGAGGTCGCTGAAGAGGTCGACGAACTCGCCCTTGCGCTCGCGCACGAGCGGCGACAGGACCTGGAAACGGCTGCCCTCGGGCAGCTCCAGGACCTTGTCGACGATGGCCTGCGGCGACTGGCGGGCGATGGGGCGGCCGCACTCCGGGCAGTGCGGCTTGCCCACGCGCGCGAAGAGCAGGCGCAGGTAGTCGTAGACCTCGGTGATGGTGCCGACCGTGGAGCGCGGGTTGCGCGAGGTCGACTTCTGGTCGATGGAGACGGCCGGTGAGAGGCCCTCGATGAAGTCGACGTCCGGCTTGTCCATCTGGCCGAGGAACTGGCGCGCGTACGAGGACAGCGATTCGACGTACCGGCGCTGCCCCTCGGCGAAGATCGTGTCGAACGCGAGGGAGGACTTACCGGAGCCGGACAGACCGGTGAAGACGATGAGGGAGTCGCGCGGGAGGTCGAGCGAGACATTCCGAAGATTGTGCTCGCGCGCGCCACGGACGATGAGACGGTCGGCCACGCCGGTCCGCACCTTTCTTGAATAAGTGACAGGGGCGGGCCCCCGTCTCTCCAGGTCTGGCTTCGCGGGCGCTCACGCCCGTGATCGAGGCGGAGCGGCCCTTGGAAGGCTGTCCTTCGAAGACTAGAGGGAGCCACTGACAACGCCGGTCGGATTCCCTCGTTGGTAACAAACTGGGCCCCGCGGAACTTCCAGGATGCCCGACGCCGCCCTCGACCATATAGCACGTACATTCGATTCACGCGGATCGTAGGCCACCTTCACCCGAACGTGTAGCGGGGCTATCGTCGGCGCCATGAGTGATCATGTGCGCGACCTGGCGTCAGTACGCGAAGCGACCGACCGGCTGCTCGCCGCGGTCGGCACCCTGGACAACGCCGCCGTGGCCGGTCCTTCACGGCTTCCGGGGTGGAGCCGCGGGCACGTTCTCGCCCACCTGGCCCGCAACGCTGACGCGCTCGTCAACGTCCTTGAGGGCCGCCCCATGTACGCGAGCGCCCGGGCCCGGGACGCCGACATCGACCGGGACGCCCCGCGCGGCCTGCGCGAGCACCTCGGCGACGTGCAGGAGAGCGCGGAGCGCTTCCAGCGCCTGGGCGCCGAGGACGCCGACTGGGCGCGCACCGTGGAGCTGCGCAACGGCGTGAAGGACCTCGCCTCGAACGTGCCGTTCCGGCGCTGGATCGAGGTCGAGCTGCACCACGTGGACCTCGGGATCGGCTACGAACTGGAGGATCTCTCCCCCGAGTTCACCCAGCGGGAGATCAACTTCCTCGCGAAGCGGTTCCGCGACCACCCCGGCCTGCCGCCCCTGCTGATCAAGCAGGACGACGGCCGGATGATCTCCACGGGGGCCGTGCAGACGCTCACCATGGACGAGATCAAGGCCGGCACGGGCCCCGCCCCCGAGCTCGGCATCGTCGTCAAGGGCCGCCAGGCCGATCTCCTGGGCTGGCTCTCGGGCCGCAGGGACGGCGGCGCCCTCACCGTCGACCGGGGCTCCCTGCCGGACCTGCCCCCGCTATAGGCTGAATCCATGACGTACAGCGGAGCGGTGAAGGTCGGCGGCCCGGCGGATGTGCACGAGTTGCAGGACCTGATGATCTCCAAGGTCGCGGTCGGACCGATGGACAACAACGCCTACTTGTTGCGGTGTCGCGCGACCGATCAGCAGCTCCTGATCGACGCGGCGAACGAGCCGGAGACGCTGAAGCACCTCATCGGCGAGGACGGCATCGCGGCCGTCGTCACCACGCACCGGCACGGGGACCACTGGCAGGCCCTCCAGGAGGTCGTCGAGGCGACCGGCGCGCGCACGTACGCGGGGCGCGAGGACGTCGAGGGGATCCCGGTGGCGACGGACGTCGCGGTCGCCGACGGGGACACCATCGAGTTCGGCCGGATCACGCTCACCGCCCGCCACCTGGTCGGTCACACGCCCGGTTCGATCGCCCTGGTCTACGACGACCCGCACGGCCACCCGCACGTCTTCACCGGTGACTGCCTGTTCCCCGGCGGCGTGGGCAACACGTGGAAGGACCCCGAGGCCTTCGCGAGCCTCATCGAGGACGTGGAGACGAAGATCTTCGGCACGCTGCCGGACGAGACGTGGGTCTACCCCGGCCACGGGGGCGACACGACGCTGGGCGCCGAGCGCCCCCACCTCCAGGAGTGGCGCGAGCGGGGCTGGTGACCCCTTGGTGGGCCGTTTCGTTTCGGCCCACCTATAGGCGGCGTTTTTACGCCTGCGCCGTGCCCGGCGCGGCGAGCGCCGCCACCCGCTCCACGCCGAACGCGTAGCCCTGCACGCCGCATCCGGCGATCACGCCGTCGGCGCGCAGCGACACGTAGGAGTGGTGCCGGAACTCCTCGCGCTGGTGGATGTTGGAGATGTGGACCTCCACCACCGGCATGCCGTCGCAGGTGTTGAGCGCGTCCAGGATCGCCACGGAGGTGTGCGAGTAGGCGGCCGGGTTGATCACGATGCCGACGTGGTTCTCGCGCGCCTCGTGGATCCAGTCGACCAGCTCGCCCTCGTGGTTGGACTGCCGGAAGTCCACGGTGGCGCCGTGCGCGGTGGCCGCCTTCACGCACAGGGCCTCGACGTCGGCGAGGGTGTCGCGGCCGTAGATCTCCGGCTGGCGCTTGCCGAGCAGGTTCAGGTTCGGGCCGTTGAGAACCATGATCGGGGCGTTGGCGAGCGTGCGCGGCACGAGGGACCTCCGTAGAAGAGCGTTTGCTCCTTGAGGGTCTATCACGGCGCCGTCACCGCCCGAAGGGGGTGGTCACAGGGCGGTCAGGGCGTGACGGCGAGTTCGATGTACGCGGCGAGGATCACCAGATGGACGCCGCCCTGCAACGGTGTGGCACGGCCCGGGACGATGGTGAGCGTCGCGACCACCATGGTCAGCGCGAGCAGCACCATGTGGGTGGCGCCGAGCCCGAGGACGAGCGGCCCGGTCAGCCAGTACGAGGCGATGGCGACGGCCGGCACCGTGAGGCCGATGCTGGCCATGGACGAGCCGAGCGCGAGGTTGAGGCTGGTCTGCACGCGGTCCCTGCGGGCCGCGCGGAGCGCCGCGATGGTCTCGGGCAGCAGCACGAGCAGCGCGATGATCACGCCCACCACCGCCTGCGGCATCCCGGCGGCCGCCACCCCGTGCTCGATCGTCTTCGAGACGCCCTTGGTGAGGCCGACGACGGCGACCAGGGCGAGCCCGAGCAGGCCGAGGCTGAACAGGGCGGTCCGGGTGCTCGGCACGTCGGCGTGGTCGTCGGCGTCGATCACCTCGCCGTGCTTGGTGATCGGCAGGAAGTAGTCGCGGTGCCGCACGGTCTGCGTCGCGACGAAGAGCCCGTACAGGACGAGCGCGGCGACGGCCGAGAAGACCAGCTGGGAAGTCGAGAACTCCGGGCCGAGCTTGCTGGTCGTGAAGGTGGGCAGGACCAGGCAGAGCGTCGCGAGCGTGGCCACGGTGGCGAGGGCTCCCCCGGTGCCCTCGGACTGGAAGACCGCCACGCGGTGCCGCAGCGCGGCCGCGAGCAGGCTGACACCGACGATGCCGTTGCAGGTGATCATGACTGCGGCGAACACGGTGTCGCGGGCGAGCGTGGAGCTCTTGGCCCCGCCGTCGGCCATCAAGGTGACGATGAGCGCGACCTCGATGATCGTCACGGCCACGGCGAGCACGAGCGAGCCGAAGGGTTCACCGACCCGGTGGGCGACGACCTCCGCGTGGTGCACGGCCGCGAGCACGGAGACCGCGAGGACCACCGCGACCACGGCGACGACGACTCCGGGCAGCTCGCGTCCCCAGGTGAACGCGAGCAGCACGACGGCGACCAGTGGCGTCGCTACGGTCCACCGCGTACTCAGCGCCCGCACTGTGGTGATCATTCATCGATGGTGCCCGTGGCGGGGTGGGGGCGCGAGTTCACGGGCGGGCGGCGCCCGGCGGGCGCGGGGCGCCGCGCGCGTACGTCACTTGAGCTCGCGCATGTCCTTGAGGTCGCAGTTGATGAAGGCCGGCGGGCGGGTGCACAGGGCCGAGAGCTGCTTGTTGAGCTCGGCCACCTCGGGGTGTTCGTTGCTGCGCATCGCGTCCTCGTAGGACTCGAACTCGATGACCGCGAGATAGCGGCCCGTGGCGTCCCGGTCCTTGAGCATCATCCGGTGCGTCGGACCGCCCTCGGTGCCCTGCATCCGCTGCTCGAAGGCCTCGAGCAGCTCCCGCATCTCGCCGAACCGCTGCGATTCGAAGTCGATGATCTGGACGAACTTCATGGGGTCCTCCCCCGTCGTGCCCTCGCGCCCCCGCGGGACGCGCTCAGGGCACAAAGAAGCACCGGGAGAGGCACGCGGCAATCGGCCGCGCACCGCTCCCGGTGCTGGTAATTCCTACGCCCGACGCCGTCAGGCCTCGATGCTGTCCTTCTTAGCCGCCTCGGCCGCGTCCCGCTCGGCCTGCTTCTTCGAGGCGATGAGGCTGGTGATCGTCGTGATGATCAGGACGCCGCAGATGACGGAGAGCGAGACCGGGATGGAGATCTCCGGTACGTGCACCCCGGACTCGTGCAGCGCGTGCAGGATCAGCTTCACGCCGATGAATCCGAGGATCACCGACAGGCCGTAGCTGAGGTGCACCAGCTTCTTGAGCAGTCCGCCGATGAGGAAGTACAGCTGGCGCAGGCCCATCAGGGCGAACGCGTTGGCGGTGAAGACGATGTACGGGTCCTGGGTCAGGCCGAAGATCGCCGGGATCGAGTCCATCGCGAACAGCACGTCGGTCATGCCGATGGCGAGCATGACGACCAGGAGCGGCGTCATGACCTTCTTGCCGTGCTGCTGGATGAAGAGCTTCGTGCCGTGGTACCGGTCCGCGACGCCGAACTTCTTCTCGATCGACTTGAGGATCCGGTTCTCCTCGAACTCCTCCTCTTCCTCGTCCGCCATGGCCTCCTTGATGAGCTTCCAGGCGGTGTAGAGGAGGAAGGCGCCGAAGATGTAGAAGACCCAGGAGAAGCTGGAGATGATCGCCGCACCGGCCGCGATGAAGATCGCTCGCAGCACGAGCGCGATCAGCACGCCGAACAGCAGCACGCGCTGCTGAAGCTGGGTCGGGACCGAGAACTTCGCCATGATCAGGATGAAGACGAAGAGGTTGTCCACACTGAGCGACTTCTCGGTGATGAAGCCCGCGAAGAACTCACCGCCGGCCTGGCTGCTCCCCCAGACCATCACGCCGACGCCGAACAGCGCGGCGAGCACGATCCAGACGATCGTCCAGATGCCCGCTTCCTTGATCGACACGTCGTGGGGCTTGCGCCCGATGAAGAAGTCGACCGCGATGAGGGCGCACAGACCGAGAACGGTCAGCACCCACACAGTCATTGATACGTCCACTACTGCGCCTCCGGCGTCGTACGGCTACTGATCAGCGTCGTCGCTGCCGGAGGTCTCTTCCACCCGAGCGCCTTGGCGCGTCTCGGGCCGGCGCCCCGGGATCGAGGCCTTCTGGCCTGTCGTCCGTACTGACGGGAACGCCGCGTTGGAGTACTCCCCTCCGCGTCAAGGAGCGTACTAGAAACACCCATGAAAGGTAAAGGGAAAGGTAAAGAGGTCACCAAGTCCGCAGGTCAAAGGCCCCTCTTCCGACGGGCTTCGGCCACTTCCGCGAGCACGTGGCGCAGGATTCCGCTGCCCTGAGGGACCGCCGGCGGCTCATACGTCCATGCGTGGCCGACCCAGGGATCGGCCAGGTGGCCGTCGGGGACGGGCGTGAGGCGCAGCAGGGCGCGCCACAGGGGATCGAGCAGCGGTCCGTACTCGGCGGCGTCCTCCCGGTCGGCGACCAGCATCAGGTGCACGCCGACCGCCGGCCCCTCGTCCGCGAGGTAGCGCAGCCGGGTGATGGCCCGGTCGTCGAAGCCGTGCGGGAAGTCGTGCACGATCAGGAGCTGCTCGGCGACGTCCAGGTCCGGCGGCAGCGCGTCCACCGCGCCCGCCCGCACCGCCATCTGTACGAGATCGACGCGCTCGGTCAGCCGGGTCAGCGTGTCCGCGACCCCCGCCGCTCCCCTGGCCGGCGCTCCGGCGAGCACGCCCGCGTCCACGAGCGGGGCGAGCGCGCCCGCCGCGGTGCCCGCCGGGTCGACGACGTGCACGCCGAACCCGCCCGCCGGGTAGGCCGCGAGCAGCCGGGCCGCGTGCAGGACGGCGGTGTGGGCGGCACGCGCGCGTAGCGCGTCCGCGTCGGTGGGGTTGTCGGCGGCGGAGGGCCCCGCGTCGATCCACAGGCCACGCTCCAGCGGCAGCCGTACGAGCATCGGGATGCGCAGCCCCGCACTCTCGCTCTCGGGCAGGCTCAGCTCCCCGACCCGGACCGCCATGGGCGTCTCCATGGGGCTGCGGTAGGCGTGCCAGCAGGGGCTGTCCCAGCCCGCGTACGCCGCCGGGAGCGCGGGCTCGACGGCCTCGGCCTCGGCGGCCAGCTGCGCCAGGTCCCGGTCGAGCGCCTCCCTCGCGCGCTCGACCAGGGAGGCGTGCCGGGCGCGGGCGGCCTCGCGCGCGGCGTCGCCCTGGCCGTCGAGGCGGCTGCGCGGGTCGGCGGAGTCGGCCAGCGCCCCGTCGAGCTCGCGCTCCATGCGGGAGTCCGCGAAGTCGACGGCGCCGCGGTACGCGGCCGTGGTGCGGGCCAGGTCCTCGAACATGCCCCACACCTGGTTGTAGAGCCGCTCCGCCAGGGACCACCCCGTCGCGTCCCCGGCGACCGGCGTCGCGGGCTGTTGCTCCGGTGCGGACGGCGCGCGGTCCCGGCGGCCTGGGTGCGTGTAGTCGATGGGGCCGCCCGGTGCCGCGGGCGGCGCGGGGGCGGCCGGAGGCAGGGCCCCGGAGGCGTGCCCCGCGGTGGCCGCCGCGCGGACGTGTGTCCCGTCCGTGGTCTCGGGCGTACGGGTCTCCGGGGTACGCGGCGGGGGCGCCACCGCGCGGTCCCCGACACGGGCGACGGCGTCGTGGACGGCACCGGCGAGGGCCTGCGCGTCCGGCAGGCCCTGGTCGGCGAGGAGGGCGGCGAGGCCTTCGGCGTAGCCCTGGCCGACGGCGCGCACCTTCCAGGCGCTGTGCCTGCGGTAGAGCTCCAGGGCGACGACGGCCGACTCCGTGTCGAGGTCGGTGATCGTGTAGCTGGCCTGCTCCGCGCCGTGCGGCCCGCTGACGGCGAGGAACGGGGCCGCCTCGCCGCCGAACCGGGCCGGCCCGCCGTCGCTCACGGGCAGCGCGAGCAGCACGGTGACGCGGTGCACGTCCTGCGGCAGCGCGTCCAGGTCGACGGCCAGGCGGTGGTCGGCCGCGGCCCGGCGCGGGACCTCGATGCCGGGCAGCACGGGTGCTCCGGGGTGGGCGATCCGGTCCGCGCCACGCACGGCGCCCCGGTCGTCGGCGAGCGTGGCGCCCGCGACGACCGGGCGGCCGGCCGACACCCGGATCTCAAGACGGGTCTGGGTGAGGGGGTGGTTCTGCCCCCTCACCAGTTCGGCCGCCATCGTGGGTCCGCTACAGGCTGGGCAGGATCGAGGGCATCAGGTCCTGGAACGTGCGCCCATGGGCCGCCTCTCCCAGAGCCGTCATCTTCCAGCCCGCGCCGTCCCGGTGCACCTTCGCCATGATCTTCGCCGTGTACTTCCCGCCGCCGTCCAGCGTGTAGCGGGCGAGCTCCTGGCCCGTCGTCTCGTCGACCAGGCGGCAGAACGCGTTCTGCACCTCCTGGAAGGTCTGCCCCGTGAAGGAGTTGACCGTGAAGACGATCTGGTCGATGTGGACCGGGACCCGCTGAAGGTCCACGACGATCGACTCGTCGTCGCCGCCCTGTCCCGCGCCGCCGACCAGATTGTCCCCGGTGTGCCGCACCGAGCCGTCGTCGCTGACGAGGTGACGGAAGAAGACCACGTCGACGGGCTGCTTGTCGGCGAAGAGAACCGCCGACGCGTCGAGGTCGATCTCGCGCGTGCGGGTGCCGAACAGGCCGCGCCGAGGGGCCGCCTGCCAGCCCAGTCCCATCCGTACGGCGGTGAGGGTGCCCCCGCCCTGCTTCTCCAGGCTGATGGCCTGACCCTTGGTCAAGTCGATGCCCACGCGCTGTCCCCTCTCGAACCGTCCCCTGTTGCCGCGCCACGTGCGCGGTTGGCCCAAACCCTAGAGGGCTGCACTGACAGCGCCGCCACCGCGGGCGGGGTTTTGTGGCGGTCTTGCAACACGCCCCCGGCACCCCGCCCGTCGTGGCAGGTCAGGCGATGCCTGCCTCCTTCATCTGCCGCAGTTCCTTCTTCATCTCCGACACCTCGTCGCGCAGCCGTGCCGCGACCTCGAACTGAAGGTCCGCGGCGGCCGCCCGCATCCGCTCGGTCAGCTCCTCGATCTGGCCGGACAGCTCGGCCGCGGGACGGTCGGTGGGAACCGTCTCCTCCGCCTTGCCGCGCTTCTTCCTGGCCGGTGCCTTGTCCGCCTTCCCGGCCGAGGGAACGGGGGCCTTGGCCCCCTTTCCGTCCTTGCCGCCCTTGCGGTAGCCGGTGCCGAGCAGGTCCTCCGTGTCGACGTCCTCACGCGCGATGGACGCCACGATGTCGTTGATCTTCTTCCGGAGGGGCTGGGGGTCGATCCCGTTCGCCTCGTTGTACGCGACCTGCTTCTCCCGGCGGCGGTTGGTCTCGTCGATGGCCTTCTCCATCGCCGGGGTGATCTTGTCCGCGTACATATGGACCTGCCCCGACACGTTTCGTGCCGCACGGCCGATCGTCTGGATCAGCGAAGTACCGGAGCGCAGGAAGCCCTCCTTGTCGGCGTCGAGGATCGCGACCAGGGAGACCTCGGGCAGGTCGAGGCCCTCACGGAGCAGGTTGATGCCGACCAGCACGTCGAACTCGCCCGCGCGCAGCTCGCGCAGCAGCTCGACGCGGCGCAGGGTGTCGACGTCGCTGTGCAGATAGCGGACCTGGATGCCGAGCTCGACGAAGTAGTCCGTGAGGTCCTCGGCCATCTTCTTGGTCAGCGTGGTGACCAGGACGCGCTCGTCCTTCTCCGTGCGCGTGCGGATCTCGTGCACCAGGTCGTCGATCTGTCCCTCGGTGGGCTTCACGACGACCTCGGGGTCGACGAGGCCCGTGGGGCGGATGATCTGCTCGACGTGACCGTCCGCGCGGGAGAGCTCGTAGTTGCCGGGAGTCGCCGACAGATAGACGGTCTGGCCGATGCGCTCCTGGAACTCCTCCCACTTGAGCGGGCGGTTGTCCAGCGCGGACGGCAGCCGGAAGCCGTGGTCCACGAGGGTGCGCTTGCGGGAGGCGTCGCCCTCGTACATGGCGCCGATCTGCGGCACGGTGACGTGCGACTCGTCGATCACCAGCAGGAAGTCGTCCGGGAAGTAGTCGAGCAGCGTGTTCGGCGGGGAGCCGGGCTCGCGGCCGTCGAAGTGCATCGAGTAGTTCTCCACGCCGGAGCAGGAGCCGATCTGGCGGAGCATCTCGAGGTCGTACGTGGTGCGCATGCGAAGGCGCTGGGCCTCCAGCATCTTGCCCTGCTTCTCCAGCTCGGCGAGCCGCTCCTCCAGCTCCTTCTCGATGTCGTTGGCCGCGCGCTCCAGGCGCTCGGGGCCCGCCACGTAGTGGGTCGCCGGGAAGATGTACAGCGAGTCGTCGTCGCTGATGACCTCGCCGGTGAGGGGGTGGAGGGTGGAGAGCGACTCGATCTCGTCGCCGAACATCTCGATGCGGACCGCGAGCTCTTCGTAGACGGGGAAGATCTCGATGGTGTCGCCGCGCACCCGGAAGGTGCCGCGCTGGAACGCCACGTCGTTGCGCGTGTACTGGATGTCCACGAAGCGGCGCAGCAGGTCGTCCCTGTCGATCTCGTCCCCGACCTTCAGTGGGACCATGCGGTCCACGTACTCCTGCGGGGTGCCGAGGCCGTAGATGCAGGAGACGGAGGCGACCACGACGACGTCCCTGCGGGTCAGCAGCGAGTTCGTCGCGGAGTGGCGCAGGCGCTCCACCTCCTCGTTGATCGAGGAGTCCTTCTCGATGTACGTGTCCGACTGCGGAACGTACGCCTCGGGTTGGTAGTAGTCGTAGTACGAGACGAAGTACTCGACCGCGTTGTTCGGCAGCAGCTCGCGGAACTCGTTGGCCAGCTGGGCGGCCAGCGTCTTGTTCGGCGCCATCACGAGCGTGGGGCGCTGGAGCTTTTCGATCATCCACGCGGTGGTGGCGGACTTGCCGGTGCCGGTCGCGCCGAGCAGGACGACGTCCTTCTCGCCGCCCGACACGCGCTTCTCCAGCTCGGCGATGGCCGCGGGCTGGTCACCGCTGGGCTGGTACGGGCTGACGACCTCGAAAGGCGCCACCGTGCGTTCGATCTTGGATACGGGCCGCATGGAATCAACCGTACGACCCACCACTGACAACCGGGCCCGAACCGCTGTCGGGCCCGGCCTTCAGGGGCTCCGGGTCACTGGTCCTGCGGCGTGCGCGAGGCGGGGCGGCCCAGGGGGCGGCGCGGCCGCGTGACGGCCGGCGCGGGGGCGCCGGGCCGGGCCTGCGCCGCTCGGCCGGCGGACCGGCCCGTGACCAGCATCGGGTCGAAGACGACGACCGCCCCGGCCAGCAGCAGGAAGCTCAGCGGGCCGATCAGCATGGGCCCGAGGATGGCGGCGGCCGAGTCCCCTCCGAGGGAACCCGCGGGATCGGTGTGCGCGTGGACGCTGACCCCCGCCATCGCCATGTAGTGCATCCCGGACACGGCGAGCCCCATGATCAGGCTCGCGACGATGCTCCACATGATGCCCCGTACCTGGACGGCCGCCCACAGGGCGGCGGTCGCCGCCGCCATGGCGATGGCCACGGAGGCGACCACGGTGAACGTGTTGTAACTGATCGTCCCGTGAAGGCGCATACCGGCCATTCCGAGGTAGTGCATCGTTGCCACCCCGAGGCCCGTGATGGTGCCCCCGGTGAAGAGGGCGGGGCCGGTCGCGCCCTTGTAGCCGACGATGAAGACGCCGATGCCGACCATGAGGACGGCCACGCCGAGGCTCGCGAACGTGGTCAGAGGGTCGTAGCGGATCGCCATGCCCTTCACGCTGAAGCCCATCATCGCGATGAAGTGCATGGTCCAGATCCCGGAGCCGATCGCCGCCGAGCCCAGCGCGAGCCATCCCGCCCGCCAGCTGCTGGCTACCAGCAGGGATCTGGTGGTGCAGCGCAGTCCCAGGGCGCCACCGAGGCAGGCCATGAGATACGCCACCACGGGGGTGACGAGCCCGTAACTGAAGCCGTCGACCGAACCCTGCATGCGTGACAGCCCTTCCGACTGGATTTCCGTGAGATGTGCAGCTCGTCCCTTCGCGCGCGGCGGCCGAGGCGGCCGCGGGTGAGGCAGAGATTAAAGCGCACACGGGAACGTCCGAACGATTTTCCGGCAAAGAATCCGAGGCGCGACACGGGGGTCGACAGCAGTTGAGTGACTCCATTCAACTCGTGACCATCCTGCGCCTACTTTTCGTTCGCTCTCAGCTGTCAATCTCGTACAGTCCGTGATCCCACGACGTATGAGGAGCACATGTGCACGCACGAGCAGCAGCCGCTCTGACCTCAGTGGCGGGCTCCGTCGTCATCGGTGTCCTGGTCCTGCCCACCGCCGCACAAGCCGCCCCCCAACACAACAAAACCGTGGTCGTCGCCCACCGCGGTGCCTCCGCCTACGCGCCCGAGAACACCCTGGCGGCCATCGACAGGGCGCACGCCCTGGGAGTCACCTGGGTCGAGAACGACGTGCAGCGCACCAAGGACGGTGTCCTGGTCGTCCTCCACGACACCACGCTGGCCCGCACCACCAACGTCGAGCAGGTCTATCCGGACCGCTCGCCGTGGAACGTGTCGGACTTCACCTCGGGCGAGATCGCCAAGCTGGACGCCGGGAGCTGGAAGGGCGTCCAGTACACGGGCACCCGGATCCCGACGCTCCACGAGTACCTGCGGCGCGTCGACCGAAACGACCAGAAGCTGCTCATGGAGATCAAGTCGCCCGAGCTGTACCCGGGCATCGAGGACCAGATCCTGCACCTGCTGCGCAGGGACGGCTGGCTGGACTCCTGGGACGTCAAGCACCGGCTGATCATCCAGAGCTTCAACGCGGACAGCGTGCGGACCGTGCACGCCCGGCGCCCGGACATCAAGACGGGCTTCCTCGGCACACCCGCCGTCTCCGAGCTGCCCTCGTACGCGAAGTTCGCCGACCAGATCAATCCGTCGCACACGACGATCTCGGCGGACTACGTCAAGGCCGTGCACAAGCTCAAGGGCCCGCACGGCAAGCCGCTCGAGTCCTACACCTGGACCGTCAACGACGCGAAGACCGCGCAGAAGGTCGTCGGCTACGGCGTCGACGGGATCATCAGCAACGCCCCTGACGTGGTGCGAGCCGCCGTCGGCGGCTGACCCGCCCGGCGTTGTCAGTGCCCGGCCGTACCGTGGTCGGCATGAACGCCACTGGACCAAGCGAGACCGCTCCCGCCGCGCCGCGGCAGGCAGTGTGGGCCGTCGTGCGCAGTGACATCGGCCCGCTGCTGCTCGCCGCGACGGACGCCGGTCTGGTGAACGTGGTCTTCCACGCCACCGACGCGGTGCGGGACAAGGCTCTCGACCGGCTCGGCTCCCGGCTCGGGGTCGAGCCCGTCGAGGCGCCCGACTCCCCGCTGCTCGCCGAGGCGATACGGCAGCTCGCCGAGTACTTCGCCGGGCGGCGGCGCGAGTTCGACGTGCCGCTCGACTGGTCACTGATCACCGGCTTCAACCGCGAGGTGCTGCGCGAGCTGTTCGCCGGAGTGCCGTTCGGGGCGGTCGTCGGGTACGGGGATCTGGCCCACCGGGTCGGACAGCCGGGCGCCGCGCAGGCCGTGGGCCTCGCCATGGGGTCGAATCCGCTGCCGGTCGTGGTGCCGTGCCACCGGGTCGTGGAGCGCGACGGCGGGACCGGCGGCTTCGGGGGCGGGCTCGAGACGAAGCGACAGTTGCTCGCGCTCGAAGGGGTGTTGCCCGAGCCGTTGTTCTGAGACGGTCCTGGGGCGGGGCGGACGAGCGCGGTCCGCGGGGTTGACGGGGGCGGGGGTGTGCGTTGAGCACGGATGAGGGGCAACTGCGGCGACCGGAGGACGTACCCCCGGAGGACGGGCGTGCCGCCCCGGCCGGGCGGACCGCGGACGCCGAGCCGGGGACCGAGGCGCTTCAGCGGCGTACGCAGCGGGTGCTCGTCGCCTCGCAGATACTCGGCGGGCTCGGGACCGCCACCGGGATCGCGCTGGCGGCCGTGCTCGCCAAGAAGGTCAGCGGGGACGAGGCGCTCTCGGGCCTCGCGTCCACGGCGAGCGTCGCGGGGACCGCGGTGCTCTCGGTGCCGCTGGCCGCGCTGATGAACGCGCGTGGGCGGCGGGCCGGCCTCGTACTGGCCTATCTGATCGGCACGCTGGGCGCGGTGGTGACCGTGGTCGCCGCGGTGATCGGCACGTTCGGGCTGCTGCTCATCGGCCTGATGGGCTTCGGCGCGGCGTCCTCCGCCAACCTCCAGGCCCGGTACGCGGCCGCCGACCTGGCCGAGCCGGACCGGCGGGCCCGCGCCATCTCGACGGTCGTGTGGGCCACCACCATCGGCGCCGTGCTCGGGCCGAACATCGCGGCGCCCGCGGGCCGCAGCGTCTCCGGGCTCGGCATACCGGCGGAGGCCGGGCCGTTCGTGTGGGCCGCCGGGGTGTTCCTGATATCGGCGGTCGTGGTGCATCTGCTGCTGCGCCCCGACCCGCTGTTGACCGCGCGGTCCCTGGCTCCCGCGGAGGAGCAGTCGCCCGCCGCGCGCTCCATACGGGCGGGCTTCGCGGCGGTGTCCGCGTCGCCGCGCGCCCGGCTGGCGCTCGTCACGGTGGCGGTGTCGCACACGGCGATGGTGTCCGTCATGTCGATGACGCCGGTCGACCTCGAACACCACGGCGCGGGTATCGAGTTGATCGGGCTCGTGATCAGCGGGCACATCGCCGGGATGTACGCGTTCTCGCCGGTGATGGGCCGTCTCGCCGACAATTCCCCAAGCCCTCGGCTGCGCTCGCGCAGGGGATACCCCACTGGGCGGCTCACGGTGATCGGGCTCGCGGTGGGACTGCTGGCGTGCGCGGCGCTGCTCGCCGGGACCGCGGGCGGGCGCCACGGGCAGAGCGCGGCGGCCCTGTTCCTGCTCGGACTCGGCTGGTCGGCCGGGCTCGTCGCGGGCTCCGCGCTGCTCACCGACTCCGTGCCGCGGGCCGCCCGGGCCGCCGCGCAGGGGCTCTCCGATCTGACGACGAGCCTGTCGGCGGGGATCGGCGGCGCGACGGCCGGCATCGTGGTGGCGAGGGCGAGCTACGCGTGGCTGAACCTGGCCGCCGCGTGCCTGCTGCTCCCGCTCGGGGCGCTGGCGCTGTTCACGCGGCGGACCCAACACCCGTAGCGGAGGCGGGCGTTCGGGCGCGGCTCAGCCGAGGGTGATGTGGTACGCCTTGCGCAGGGTCTCGTGCACCGTCCAGGTCGTCCGGTCGCCCTCGCGCAGCACGGCGGCCGTGCCGGGAGCCAGTTCCAGGGTGTCGCCGCCCTCGACCACGACGGTGGCGCGGCCGCTGACGACCACGAACAGCTCGTTCGCCTCGGTGTCGGTGACCACGCCGGGCGTGATCTGCCAGATGCCGCGCAGCTGCTTGCCGTCGGCCGACTCCCACAGCACCTTGCCGGTCACCTCCGGGGTGCCGGAGACGATCTGTGCGGGGTCGAGCGGCTCGGGTTCGAGGTCCACGTCGGGGACGTGGACGGCGAAGGAGCCGGGGGAGCTTGCGGGTCGGTCGTTCGTGGTCATGGCCAGTCACCGTAGATGACCTGTGCCTCTCCTCTCACTGGACGGCCTGTGCCGTACGGGGCCCGCCGACTGGACGGCTCGTCGAGGCTTCAACGACTCCGGTCGGAAGGCTCCTCAGAACGCCGTTTCGGTAGCAGACTCCGCCGTGCGCACAGCCGGAGCATCCGCCGTAGACGAGTCACGGAGCCGAAGGGACGGCGATCAGGCATGAGCGGAAACAGGGCAGTCGCATATCTCAAGCCGGGCACGGTGGAGGTCAGGACCATCGAGCACCCGACCCTTGAGCTGAAGGACGGGCCCGGAGTGGCCCCGCAGAACGTGGGCAGGACCTGTCGGCACGGCGTGATCCTCAAGGTGCTCGCCACCAACATCTGCGGCAGCGACCAGCACATGGTGCGCGGCCGCACCACGGCACCCGAGGGTCTCGTCCTGGGTCACGAGATCACCGGCGAGATCGTGGAGAAGGGACCGGACGTCGAGTTCCTGGACGTCGGGGACATCGTCTCCGTGCCGTTCAACATCGCGTGCGGGCGCTGCCGCAACTGCAAGGAGCGCAAGACCGGCATCTGCCTGAACGTCAACCCGGCACGGCCAGGGGCGGCTTACGGCTATGTCGACATGGGTGGCTGGGTCGGCGGCCAGGCCGAGTACGCGATGATCCCCTACGCGGACTTCAACGCGCTGCGCTTCCCCGACGCCGACCAGGCGCGCGAGAAGCTCCTGGACCTGACCATGCTCTCCGACATCTTCCCGACCGGGTTCCACGGTGCGGTGACGGCGGGCACGAAGGTCGGTTCGACGGTGTACGTGGCCGGGGCGGGGCCCGTCGGCCTCGCGGCGGCGGCATCGGCGCACCTGCTGGGCGCGGCCGTGGTGATCGTCGGCGACCTGAACGCCGAACGGCTCGCGCAGGCACGGAGCTTCGGCTGCGAAACGGTCGACCTCACGCGCGGCACCGTGGAGGAGCAGGTCGCCGAGATCCTCGGGGTTCCCGAGGTGGACGCGGCCGTGGACGCGGTCGGCTTCGAGGCCCGCGCGCACGGCCCGGACGCGCCCGAGGCGCCGGCCACGGTCCTCAACTCGCTGATGGGGCTCACCGCTGCCGGTGGCGCGCTCGGCATCCCCGGCCTGTACGTCACCGACGATCCGGGCGGCGTCGACCAGGACGCGCGCACCGGGACGCTGAAGGTGCGGCTCGGTCTCGGCTGGGCGAAGAGTCACCGGTTCACGACGGGACAGTGCCCGGTGATGCAGTACAACCGGGGTCTGATGATGGCGATCCTGCACGAGCGCGTGCACATCGCGAAGGCCGTCAACGCGACCGTGATCGGCATCGAGGACGCGCCGCGCGGCTACGCGGAGTTCGACCAGGGCGCGAGCCGTAAGTACGTCCTCGACCCGCACGGCGCGCTGAGCGGCGTCCGCCCCGTCTGAGTCCGGCAGGGGGAAGTGGGCTCCACGCGCGCGTGGAGCCCACTTCCGAGGCACGACGCGCGGCCGACGGGATGGAGCCCCGCGACGCGGGGAACGTCGACCGCGATGCGCCTACTTCCGCCCCCACGCCGAGATCAGCGGCGCCGTCGCCAGGTCCATGGTCCCGTCGGCGACATTCGCCAGGTGCCGGTCGATCTCGTCGTCCGTCGCCAGGCCCGCCGTCACGAGCTGCGCGCGGATCTGCCCGACCGTCGCCGTCTCCAGCGCCGTGCAGGCAGGTGACGCCAGCGGGAAGTAGGCGTCCGCCTCGACCTGGCGCAGGCCCGCGGCCCGCAGCAGCCCGGGCAGCTTGCGGCCGTAGCCCAGGTCGGCACCGCGCTCCGCGAGCAGGGAACGGAAGCCGTGCCGCAGGCGGTTGGCCAGCTGCTGCGCGGGGCCCGTCTCGTCCGGGCAGAGCAGGGGCTGGAGCGCGGGGTCGGCGTCCTCGATGAGCAGCCGGCCCCCGGGGCGCAGCGCGCGGATCATCGACGCCAACGCCCGCTCCCGGTCCGGGACATGGACCAGGACGAGCCGCGCGTGCACCAGGTCGAAGCTCTCCGCGGGCGGCTCGTCGACGCCGATGTCGTGGCGCCGCACCTCCACGGGCGTGCGGGGCGTGGCGGTCTGCCAGGACGTGTCGATGTCGGTGGCGAGGACCCGGCCGGTCGGGCCGACCTTCCGCGCGAGCCACGAGACCACCGAGGTGCCACCGGCCCCGACCTCCCAGCAGCGCCAGCCGGATCCGATGCCGAGACGCTCGATGTGCCGGAACGTCGTGGGATCGAAGAGGACCGAGAAGGCGTCGAAGCGCTGCCCGGCCTCGGGCTGCTGGTTGTCGAGGAGGTACGCGTGCTCGCCTGATCGCATCATGAACCGATCATCCCAGCCCAATCGTTGGATACGGGACATTGCGCCAGCGGAGCGGAGCCTTCCGTTCCCACAGGGCTGGACACGCTGTCGGTGGCCGCTGGCAGACTGACCACCACGTCATCTTCGCGACGGAAAACGGACGGGAACCGGGAGGGGCAGAGCATGTCCATGGCGGGCAATCTGCGGAAGGTCGGCGGTCTGCGCAGGGTGGGCGGCCTGCGCAAGGTCGCGCGGCTCGCGCGGCGCACGCCCAAGGTCGACCTGAGTCACCCGGCGCGCTCCCCGCTGGGCTCCGCCGTGGTGAATTGCGTGACCTACCGGGAGGGTGTGCGCGAGTCGGGCGACAGCGATCTCGTCGAGTCGGTGCGTGCGGTGCGCAAGGCCGCGGACGGTTTCGTCTGGCTGGGGCTGCACGAGCCGTCGGAGGTGGAGTTCGCGGACATCGCCGAGCTGTTCGACCTGCACCCCCTGGCCGTCGAGGACGCGGTGCACGCGCACCAGCGGCCCAAGGTGGAGCGGTACGGGCAGACGCTCTTCGCGGTCCTGAAGACGGTCTGCTACGTCGACCACGCGGAGCTCACGGCGACCAGCGAGGTGGTGGACACCGGCGAGATCATGGTGTTCCTCGGCCAGGACTTCGTGATCACGGTGCGGCACGGTCGGCACGGCTCGCTCGGCCCCGTGCGCGAGCGGATCGAGGCGGACACGGAGCAGTTGGCCAAGGGCCCCGCGGCGGTGCTGCACGCGATCGCGGACAGCGTCGTCGACGACTATCTGACGGTGATCGACGAGGTCCAGGCCGACATCGACGAGGTCGAGGCCGACGTCTTCGCGGCGAACGGCGCGAAGGCCGACCCCGGCCGGATCTACCAACTCAAGCGCGAGCTGCTCGAGTTGAAGCGCGCCGTGGTCCCGCTGTCCCGGCCGATACAGGAGCTCTCGGGGCGCCCCTTCCCCGCCGTGCCGCCCGAGATACAGGCGTACTTCCGCGACGTGTCGGACCACTTGCTGCGGGCCGCCGAGCAGATAGCGTCCTTCGACGAACTGCTCAACTCGATCCTTCAGGCCCATCTGGCGCAGGTGACGGTCGCGCAGAACGAGGACATGCGCAAGATCACGGCGTGGGCCGCCATCGTGGCCGTGCCGACGATGGGCTGCGGCGTCTACGGCATGAACTTCAAGAACATGCCGGAGCTGGAGTGGCGGTTCGGCTATCCGCTGATGATGTCGGTGATAGCCGTGATCTGTTTCGTGGTCTACCGGGGGTTCAAGCGCAACGGCTGGCTGTGACCCGGGGAGCGACTCACCCGCTCCACGCCGGGTGGCGCGGGTCGTCCGCGCGGACGACGACGTCGGCGCTCGCCGCGGGCCCGGTCTCGCCGTCGTAGCGCTCGAAGGCCGGGAGCGTCCACTGCTCGGACTCGGGGGTGCGGCGCCGCAGCGCGCCCTGCGACAGGCTCACGTGCACGGTCAGATCGAAGGGGAACCAGTGGTGCAGGAGCAGCGGACCGTGCATCAGCAGCACTCCGCCGGGAGGGAGTTGGACGTAGCCGCTGCGGGTCGCGCGATCCGTGACCGGGTCCCAGAGGTCGGGCAGGACACGGCCCGTGCCGTCCGGTTCGAGCGGCCCGAACACCTCGCGCCACAGCGCGCCCGTGTCGAACCAGCCGCTGTAGTACGCCTCGACGTCCCGGTGCCCGTACTCGAACCGGAGCGAGGCCGGGCGCAGAAATCCCTCGGTGCCGACCGTGAGCGAAGACCGGCCGCGGGTGCGCAGGGCCTCGGAGACGAGCGCGGCCAGCTCGCCGGGGCGGGCGGCGGGCGCGCCGTCGAGGGCGACCTTCACCCACGGTCCGCCGTCCGCCGGCTTCAGGTCGAGCAGCCGCTCGGCGAGGGCCTCGCCGAGCCGTTCCCAGGTGATCGCTTCGAGTCGCACGCCCTCCATGATGCAGGGCACGCCCGGGCGGGCATCACGCTCGTATGACCAGAGCCTCCCCACCACGATCCGGAGCCGCCCAGCCGCAGACCGGAGCCGCCCAGCCGCAGACCGGAGCCGCCCAGCCGCAGACCGGAGACGCCCCACCGCAGACCGGAGCCGCGCGCAGCCCCCTCGTCTTCCAGCCGGTCAAGCGCAGGCGGTGCGGCGCCTGCCACCGGGGGCCGCTCGGGCTCCTGACCCTGGAGGACGGGCAGCCGCGCTGTCTGGACTGCGCCGATCTGGGGCACCTGCTGTTCCTGCCGCGCGGGGACACGGCGCTGACCCGCAGGGCACGCGAGGAGAGCGCGCTCTCGGCCGTCGTCGTGCGCTTCCACCGGCGGCGCGGGCGGTACGAGCGGCAGGGCGTGCTCGTCGAGGAGGCGGCGCTCGTACGGGCCGAGGCGCGCTGCCTGGCGGACGCGGAGGCGCGGGCCAGGCGGCGGGCACGGGACGCGGCGCGGCGGGCGGCGCAGGACGTGGTGTTCGTGACGGAGTTCGCGGCGCGGATCCTGCGGCTGTTCCCCGGCTGCCCTGCGGACCGGGCCGCGGCGATCGCCGCGCATGCCGGGGCGCGCGGCAGCGGGCGGGTGGGCCGCAGCGCGGCGGGGCGGGCGTTCTCGGAGGGCGCGGTCGCGGCCGCCGTGCGGGCCGCCGTGCGCCATGTGGACACGCCGTACGACCGGCTGCTGATGGAGGGCGTGCCCCGCAGGGAGGCCCGGGCGCGGGTGGCCGAGGCCGTGGCGGCGGTACTCGGCGAGTGGCAGAGCCCGGCTCCCGGCCCTTCCGTCACGCCCGCCCGGCCCCCCGCGCCCGCCGTACTCCACAGAAACACCACAACCGGCACCGTTCGCTCAATGTAATCGTGAAATCACTGTCCACAACCGACAAACTGCGGCATGATCCCCCTAGATAGGGGGGGCGCATGATCGAAGGTCCGTATTTCGCGCTGGTCGTGCTGGGGGCGGTCTGGTGCGGCGTGAGCGCAGGGGTGTTCCTCGCGTTCTCCACGTTCGTGATGCGCGGCCTCGGCGCGCTGCCGGCAGCGCAGGGGATCGCCGCGATGAACGCCATCAACGTCGCGGCCCTCACGCCGCCGTTCATGGTCGTCTTCCTCGGCGCGGCCGTGCTGTGCGCGGTGATCGCGGTCGTGACGTTCGTGCTCTGGCCCGATCCGGGCACCCTCGAACTGCTGCTCGGCTGCGCCCTGTACCTGGCAGGCTCCTTCGGCGTGACCGTCCTGGCGAACGTGCCGCGCAACGCGGCGCTCGCCGGCCTCTCCGGCGACGAGGAGTCCGAGAGCGGCGCCGCGCAGTGGCGGACGTATCTCGTCGAGTGGGTGCGGTGGAACCACGTACGGGCGGCGGCGGGCGTCGCCGCCTCCGCGCTGTTCGTGCTCGCCCTGACGTGAGCCGGGGCGGCCCGCGCCCACCCGACGTATCGTGACGAAAGGAACCACGGCACCGACAGAAGTCACGGCGTAGGGAGACGGCCATGGCCGACCCCAAGGGCTTCCTCACCACACCCCGGCAGGAGGCGCCGCGCCGACCCGCCGCGGAGCGGGTCCAGGACTGGGACGAGGTGTACGTCCCCGGCGGCCTGCTGCCGATCGTCGAGGCGCAGGCCGACCGCTGCATGGACTGCGGGATCCCGTTCTGCCACGAGGCGTGCCCGCTGGGGAATCTGATCCCCGAGTGGAACGACCTGGTCTCGCGGGACGACTGGCGGGCGGCGAGCGAGCGGCTGCACGCCACGAACAACTTCCCGGAGTTCACCGGCCGCCTGTGCCCGGCCCCCTGCGAGGCGGGCTGCGTCCTCGCCATCAACCAACCCGCCGTGACCATCAAGAACGTGGAAGTCGCCATCGCCGACCGGGCCTGGGACGAGAGCCTCGTGACCGCGCAGCCGCCCGAGCGGCACAGCGGGCGCACCGTCGCCGTCGTCGGCTCGGGCCCCGCAGGGCTCGCGGCCGCGCAGCAGCTGACCCGGGCCGGGCACACGGTCGCCGTGTACGAGCGGGACGACCGGCCGGGCGGACTGCTGCGCTACGGGATCCCCGCCTTCAAGATGGAGAAGCGTCAACTGGACCGAAGGCTCGACCAGTTGACCAAGGAGGGCGTGCGGTTCCGTACGTCGACGGAGATCGGCCGGGACCTCGAAGCCGCCGACCTGCGGTCCCGCTACGACGCCGTCGTGATCGCGACCGGCGCCACGGCCTGGCGCGAACTCGACGTACCAGGTCGAGAGTTGACCGGCGTCGAGCAGGCGATGGAGTACCTGCCGTGGGCCAACCGCACGTACGAGAACGCGAAGAGCACGCGGGGGGAGGCACTGGAGGAGACACCGGACCCGCCGAACTCACCGCTCAGCGCCACCGGAAAGCACGTCGTCATCGTCGGCGGCGGCGACACCGGCGCCGACTGCCTGGGCACGGCGGTGCGCGAACGGGCCGCGTCCGTCACACAGTTGGACATCTACGGCAGGCCGGGCGAGGCGCGCGACGAGGAGGCCGAGCCCTGGCCGACGTACCCGAAGCTGTACCGGCTCTCCGCCGCGCACGAGGAGGCCGACGAGCTGCGCACGGCTCCGGCGGCCGACGCGGACGCCCGGCTCTTCGCCGCCTCCACGCTGCGCTTCACCGGTGACGCGACGGGGCACGTACGGGAACTGCATCTCGTGGAGGTGGACGCGGCGCGCAGGCCGCTGCCGGGAACGGAGCGGACGCTGCCCGCCGATCTGGTACTGCTCGCGCTCGGCTTCCATGGGCCCGAGCATCAAGCGGACGGCCTCATCGAGCAGTTGGGGCTCGAACTGGACGAGCGGGGCCGGCTCGCCCGGGACGCCGCCTTCGCGACGGGTGTGCCGGGCGTGTTCGTCGCGGGGGACGCCGGGCGTGGCGCTTCGCTCGTGGTGTGGGCGATCGCCGAGGGAAGGGCGGCGGCCGCCGCGGTCGACCGCTGGCTGACGGGGCGGACACGACTGCCGGAGCCGATCGGGGCGCACGACCGCCCGATGACCGTCTGAGCGGACCGCCCACCGAAGCGGCCGGCCCGCGGTGTGTCACGACAGCAGAAAGTCCGCGGCCCCCGCCTTCGCTCCCTCGATGAACGCGGTGATCTCACCGATGGTGTAGATCAGCGCGGGCCCGTCCGGGTCCGACGACTGACGTACGGCGACGCGCCCGTCGGCGAGCTTCATGGCTTCGAGGCAGTTGCCCCCGTTGCCACCGCTCCAGGGCTTGTGCCAGCCCTCACTGCCGAGTTCGCGCGCGGGCATGCCGTTGTAGATCGGCTCGCCGTCGACGCCTCGTATTCGGTCCTTGATCGAGTCCATTCACAGCTCCTTGCGGAGATCACGGAGAATCTCCTTTGTGCGTTGCGCCGTCGCGGCATGCGCCGCCATGCGGTCCATGACTTCGAGGTGGGTGGCCACCTCGGGGCGCGCGTCGAGATAGACCGCACCTGTCAGGTACTCGCTGTAGACCATGTCCGGCAGTTCTGACATGGCAAATCGGAACAGGACGAAGGGCCCGTACGTGCCCGGGTGCGGGCCCGCGGCGAACTCCGCGACCTGAAGCGTCACGTTCGGCAGCTCCATCGCCTCGAGCAGCCGGTCGATCTGGGCGCGCATCACGTCCGCGTCGCCGACCGGGCGGCGCAGGGCGGTCTCGTCCATCACGACCCACAGGCGGGGCGCGTCCTCGCGGGTGAGCAGGTTCTGGCGCTGGAGGCGCAGGGCCACGTGCCGCTCGACCACATCGGGGTCCTCGGCGACCGCCCGCCCTATGGCGCCGGATTCCAGCACCCCGCGCGCGTAGTCCTCGGTCTGGAGCAGGCCGGGCACGAAGTGCGGGTCGTAGGACCGGATGAGCCGGGCCGCGCCCTCCAGGCTCACGTACATGGAGAACCAGCCGGGCAGGATGTCGTGGTACCGCTGCCACCAGCCCGGCCTGTTCGCCTCCTCCGCGAGCTGCACGAAGGAGGCGGCCTCGTCGTCGGCGACGCCGTAGGCCTTCAGGAGCAGCTGGACGTACGGGATGCGCAGCGAGACCTCGGCGGTCTCCATGCGGCGGATCGTCGCGGCGGTCACGCGGAGTACTTTCGCGGCCTCCTCGCGCTTGAGCCCGGCACCCTCGCGAAGGTCCTGAAGGCGGCGCCCGAGAACGACCTGGCCGACCGTCGGCGCGGACCGGGGTTCGCTCACGCCCCCTACCTCCCAGTAGTCCCGATGTCTGAATCCCGCCACTTCGCGCCGCGGAAAAAGACCCGAAAGACGTCCCTCACCGGCCGTTTCCTGCGGTTCGACCCCGATTGAGGCCGCGTGGCGCGCTGCTGCGAGCAGTCTGCCATGCCCGCTCCACACGGCATACGCCACTCTGCACTTTTCAGAGTGGCCCTTGCCAAGTGTTCATGGCGGGGAGATAGTGGCAAGCGTGACTCCGTCTGCGCCTTTAGGAACAGAAGCCGGCGAAACTACGCTCGGTGACCGTTCGGGTACCCCGGCAGGGGCTCTCCCGTCGGCTGCCCGTCGCAGCAGTTTCGAACTGGCTCCCCACCCGGGCTCCGCCGCTCAGGCCCGGCGCGTGACGCGCACCCACCTCAGTGCGTGGGGCGCGTGCGAGGACACCTGCGACGCGGCGGCCCTCGTCGTGTCCGAACTGGTCACGAACGCGATCGTGCACACCGCGAGCCGGCGCATCCACTGCGAACTGCGCGAGCTGCGCGACGACGCCGGTGACCGCCTGCGCATAGCGGTCAGGGACGAGGGCTGCATCCCGGGCGACGCGCGCACCGGCCGTGTCGCGCCCGAGGAGGAGCACGGCAGGGGGCTCCTCCTCGTGGCCGCGGTCGCCACGGCGTGGGGCGCCCAGGAGACCGGGCCCGGCCTCCTGGTCTGGGCCGAACTGCCGCACGACGACCGGGAGCCGCAGCCGCCGGGCCCGGTGCCCGGCGCGTCGGACGGCGCCGGATGGGCCTGGTGAACGTCCGCTCCTGCCGGACGGCGGGCGGAGGAACGACGAACGTGCGAAACGGGATCGGATGGGCGTGGTGACAACGGGCAAGCGGACGATGCACTTGAACTCGCTGGCCGGACTGGCCCGGAGGCGTCGCCCCCGGTATCCGGAGCACGCGGACGCGCGTCCCGGCCGCACCTGGCCCGTGCGGCTCAGCGTGCCCGCGGGCATGACCGCGCCGCTCGGCTGCGACGCCGTCGCGGTGCCCGAGGAATTCGGCCGGGCGATGGCGAAGCGGCTGCCGCGCATGGGCTGTGTGTACGCGGACGGGGCGCACTGGTGGTGGCTCGTGCCCTCGGACTCCGATGTGTCCCTGGAGTGGCCCGCGCCCGCGGCCTACACGGCGGGCGCCCTGGTGCGCGACGCGCCGCGGGCCCCGTCCCTGGTGCACTGTCCGGAGGGTTCGGTGCCGTACACGCCGCCGATTCCGCTGTATCTCGCGCTGTGCCGGGTCACGGGGACCACGCCGGTGTGGTCGCGCTCGGTCGGCGCTTCGTAGTTCCTGGCGCCGCTGCGGGGCCAGGTTCGGCCACGGGCGTCAGCCCACCGGATCGGCGACCGGTTCCCGCACGATCACCAGGAACGCGTCCGTGGCGAGGTCCATGACCACCTCGGCCGGCTGACCCTCCTGACGGCGCCTGCTCGCGTACTCCTCCGCGGGCCAGGAGCCGCGGGGCCCGCCCGCCGGGAAGCGTTGCAACACCACTCGTCCGTTGATCATCATTGGTCCCTGCCCCCGTGATCGTGCCGATGCGCGGCGCCCGGCGCGTCCGGGCGCTTCATGAGGGAGAACGTTGACAGGGGCGCTTCCGACTCGCAACGTGACGAGAATGACACCGAGTTGAGACGTGGTCAGGTCGTACGTGCCGGGATCTTGGCGGCTCTCGGTCGAGGCACTCGTCCGGATCCCGGTCGAGGTACTCGTGCGGATCTCAGTCGAGGTACTCGTCGTGGTAGCGCACCCGCGCACTGCCCGCGGGGGCCCCGAGGGCGGACGCGCGCCCCGCCGGCCGCTCCCACTCCTCCTGGCGGCCGAGGGCGGTGAGGTCCAGGAGGTTCGTGGTGAACCCGATGTGGTCCATGCCCCGGGCGAACGTCGAGTACGTGTGGAAGACCCGCTCCCCCTCGCGCAGGAAGCAGCTGATCGCGGGCCGCTCCTGCGGGACGCCGTCCTCGCCCACCACCGTGGCGCCGAAGTCCTGGTTGAAATCGCTGAGATGGGACGAGTACCAGGGCACCGTCCACCCCATCCGCGCCTTGAACGGCAGGATCCTGGTGAACGGGGCGCGGGACACCGCCGCGAACTCCGTGCCGCGGGCCCGCAGATGCGCCAGGTGCCCGATCTGGTCGAGGAATCCGGAGCAGCTGCGGCAGCCCGCGTCCCAGTCCGGCGCGAACATGAAGTGGTAGACGACGAGTTGGGGACGCCCCTCGAACAGGTCGAGCAGCTCCGACTTCCCGTCCGGGCCCTCGAACACGTACGACTTGTCGATCTCGACCATGGGCAGCTCGCGCCGCCGTGTGTTCAGCGCGTCCCGTGCCCGGGTCGCCGCCTTCTCCAGGGCGAGCAGTTCCTCGCGCGCGGCGCGCCACTCCTCGCGCGTGACCACCTTCGGCAGCCCCATGGTTCCTCCTCCGGTCGTGTCTCTCGTCAGGGGTGACCGGGGGGCGGTACGGAACTCATCGCCGCGACGGAAGTTTTTCTGAATTTCCCGGCAGCTCGCCGATTTCCCGGCGGGCCCCTGATTTTCTGAAGGAGCGCTGTCCTCCTCGCGGGGCCGCTGGGACGCTGGCCGCCCCGGCCCGTCCGGGCCGGCCAGAGGACGGAGCACGCCATGCTCGTCGGAACCTGGAACCTGGAGAACCTCTACCGCCCCGGCGGCCCCTACGGTCCCCGCGACAAGGCCGCCTACGAGGCGAAACTCGCCTCCCTCGCCGACACCGTGAACCGGCTGCGGCCGACCCTGCTCGGCGTCCAGGAGGTCGGCGACCCGGCGGCGCTCGACGATCTGGTGCAACTGCTCGACGGCCACTACCGGGTGACGCTGTCGGATTACCCCGACGAGCGCGGGATCCGGGTCGGCTTCCTCAGCGACGTCATCGTGAACGTGGTCTCGGACACGGCCGCGTTCCCCGAGGCCGTGCGCCCGGTGCAGGTCGACGACAGCGGCAGGACCGCGGACCGGACGGGCCGTGGCGTGCTCGCCGTGCACTTCTCGACCCGGGCGACGTGGCTCACGGCCGCCGTCTGCCACCTCAAGTCGAAGCTGCTCGGCTACCCGGGCGGCAGGTTCGTACCGCGCAACGAGGGCGAGCGGGCGCGCTACGCGGTGTACGCGCTGCAACGGCGCGCGGCGGAGGCGGCGACCGTGCGCGCCCTCGCGGACACCCTCATCGGGGAGGACGGCCGCCGTGAACGCGTCGCGGTGCTCGGCGACTTCAACGACGAGGTGGCCGCGGCGACCACGCAGATCCTTCAGGGCCCGCCCGGTTCCGAGATCGGCACACCGGGCTTCGACCACGCCGACAAGGGCGACGCGAAGCGCCTGTGGAACGTGGCGCCGCTGATCCCCGAGGAGCAGCGCTATTCGCGGGTGCAGGCGGGCCACCGCGAGCTGATCGACCACGTCTTCGTCTCGCACGAGCTGCTCGGCCACGTCGTGCGCGCCGGTACGGGCGCGCCGCACGGGGAGGACGCCGCGCTCGCACCGCTGCCGTCGGTGGGCGCGGACCCGCAGGACCGGCGGGACGCGCCGGGCTCCGACCACGCGCCCGTCTGGATCGACCTGCGGCCCTGAACCAGGCGTGTCAGGCGGCGAGTTCCGCGAGCAGCACGTCGATCCTGCGCGCGTGCTGCTCGGGCACCCGCCCGGTGTCGTCGACCTGCACGGCGCACGCGGTCGTCGCGTCGACGAGCCGCTCCAGGACGACGGTCACCTGCCGCGAGCCGTCCGAGTGCCGTGCGAGCACCGGCAGTTCGGCGGCGGCCAGGTCCACGGCGGCCCGCGCCTGGGCGAGCGTCCGGTACGCCTCGCGCCGCAGCGCCCACCGCCCGTGCCGGTCGATCCCCTCGGCGCCCGGCGCGGACTCGCTCAGCACATGCCGTACGTAGGCGTGGGCGGCGTCGTGCGCGACGGCGAGCCGCACCCGCACCCCGCCGCCGCGGTGCCGGCCGGGCAGCGGCAGATGCCCGGCGACCAGCACGATGGCGCAGGCGAGCAGCGTCTCGGTGATCCGGCCCCAGGAGGCCTGCGGCTCCCCGCCGACCATCACCAGGGACAGGACGAGGACGGTGACGACGGCGGTCTGCGCGGCGAAGTGCCGGGTGGCGACGGGGATCAGCGCCCCGCAGGCGGCGACGAGCGCGACGAGCCCGAGGGGGTGGGGCAGTACGGCGGCGAGGCCGGCGAAGAGGACGGCGCCCGCGACGGTCCCCGCCGCCCGGCACAGTGCGCGCGAGGCGAGCGGCCCGAGGTCCGGCTTGACGAGGAAGACGGCGGTGGCGGGCAGCCAGTACCAGTGCAGCGGGTGCAGGGCCTGGGCGACGGCGGCACTGGCCCCGAAGGAGAGTCCGACGCGGACGCCGTACTCGCGCCCGGCGGGCCCGACCACCCGGCGCAGCAGCGTGCGCACGGAGGCGCGGCGGCGCGCCGACGGCAGGTGGACGGCGGCCCCGTCGAAGGCCTCGGCGGCCCGCAGCAGCGACTCGTCGAGCGCCCGCAGTCCCGCGTCGGCGCGGGCCGGGGCGGGCAGCGGGCCCGGCGCCTCCCCGGACCGCACGGCGGCGGCGAGCCGGCGCGGCCCCTCCGCGGCCCGCGCGGGCACCGGCTGCCCGGCCCAGGCGAGCGCGGTGGCGGCCTCGGCGAGCGGGAGGGCGGCGGAGTACTGGCGGCGCAGGCGCAGGGACGCCCGGGAGCGGCCGCGCCGCAGGGCGTCCTGCGCCTGGTCGAGCGCGGCGGTGAGGGCGACGCGGCGCGAGCGGACCTCGGGGCCGCCGACGGCCTCGAGCAGCCGGGCCACGGCCTCGTACACGGAGGCGACCGCGGCGCGCTCACCGTCGTAGAGGTAGCCGAGCCCCTTCGTGCGTACGTTCGCGCGGACGGGAGAGGGCAGCAGGAGCCGCAACAGGATCAGCCACGCGGCGCCGCCTGCGAACAGCAGCGCGCGCTGCCAGCCGGGCTCCGGCAGCGGCATTCCGGCACCTATGGCGACGGTGACGAGGAACTGGGTCCCGGTGGAGGACGCGACGGGCCCGACGGCGCTGAAGGCACCGCCCACGAGCCCGAGCACGGCGAAGAGGCAGGCGATGAGCGCCCCGGTCGGCAGCGAGCCCCCGATGAGGCTGCCGACGGTCATGCCCAGGGCCCCGCCGAGCGCGGGCCCGCCCAGCCGTGACACGGCGGCGAGCCGCGGCCCCGGCCGGTCGTTGACCCCGGCGAGCAGGGTCCCGAGCGCGAGCAGCACTCCGCTGGACGGCCGCCCGGCGGCGACGGCGACGAGCAGCAGCGGCCCGCCTGCCAGGGCCCCGCGCACGACGGCGGGCCACGGCACGGGCGCGCGCTGGGCGCGCAGGGCGTGGCTCAGCCAGGGCGGAAGCGAATGGGGGCGGCGCATGACGGTGAGCAGACTCCTGTCGTACGAACACGGAGGGGTGCCGGACGCCGTCGGCCAGCCTGAACTGGTCTGTCAAGAGTAAGCGGAGTTGTTGGAGGGGAGGAAACGGCGAGGTTTCCGGAATGTGACACTTGACCGTGCCCACACGACGTACTGCTCAGGACCACGGCGGCTGGCCGGACCTGCCCGGCGACACGGCCCTGACGATCCACGTCCCGGAGGCGGACGCGCTGGTCCGCACGCCGTCGAGGGCCCACATCACGCTCCTCTACCCGTTCCTCCCGCTGGAGCGGATCACGCCGGAGACGGACGCGGACCTGCGCGCGCTGTTCGCGGCGGCGCCTCCGCTCCCGCTCACCTTCTCTGAGGTACACCGCTGGCCGGGAGTCCTCTATCTGCCCCCGGCCCCGGACGACGGCCTCCGCACCCTGACGAAGTCGATACGGGAACGCTGGCCGGAGGCGGTCCCGTACCGCGGCATCTTCGGCGACGAGGGCCTCGACCCGCATCTCACGCTGGCGAGCGGCGCGGGCACGGACGACATCCCGGAGACTGAGTTCACGGGGGCGCTGCCGCTGCACGCGCGCGTGGAGTCGGTGAAGCTGATCGTGACGGAAGGCGCGGGGACGGGCTGGCGGGACCTCCGCACGTACCCGCTGGGCTACTGAGCCTCGGCGACGGCCCGCGCCAGCAACTCCCGGGCCCGGTCGACGATTTCCTCCAGCGAGAGCGCGGGGTCGGCCACCACCCGGTCGATCCCCCGCAGCCCGGCCCGCTCCAGCAGCCGCTTCTCGTTGGTCACCCACTCCCCGCGCGCGGCGAGCACGGCGTGGGCGGCCTGCATGGCCGCGATGGCGACCGCCCCCACGACCTCGGTGCGCCCGCCGAGGGGCGCGTTGTTCCCCTTCGCGTAGTCGAGGGTGATCGAGGCGCGCCCCCACCACACGTCGGGGGCGGCCTTGCGCAGGGCGGCGGGGTAGCCGTCGGGCCGGGGCGTGCGCCCGCGCAGCACACGGTTCACAGCCAACTCGGCGACGACGAGATACGACGGAATCCCGGCGAGGTGGAACATCAACGGCTCGACCCGAAACCGCCCGGCCTCGGCCTCGGCCAACTCGTGCTCGACGACGTCGAGGTCCCGGTAGTGCACATCGACACGCCGCCCGTCGACGCTGAGCCAGGCCCCACCGTTGAACACCCCGCCGCCCCAGCGCCCGATCTCGGAGACCTCGCCCTCCCACCCGACGTCCCGCAGGTGCCGGGGCGCGAACAGCCCCTCGCTCCCCCGGTAGTACACGGCGGTGTCCCAGTCGCTCGCGGCGGTGTGCGTGCCTTGGGCGCGTGACCCGCCGAGGGTGACGGCGTGCACCCCGGGCAGGGCGCCGAGCCGGTCGGCGAGGCGGTCGAGGAAGACGTCATCGGTGAACTCGGGCATGAGCGCACGTTACGCCCGGGGCCACCGCCCCGGATCGACCCGCCCCACGGGGTGCCGCCACCGATGGTGTCGGGCACGCGACTCCGGCCGAACGGGACGACATGACTCCCATCTACAGGGTCCAAAGTCCTGGACACAGTTCCCTGCAGTCCCGGAACAGAACCGTCCCCTACCTGCTGCTACAAGACGGGGTACGTCCCGGTACGCGTTGGACTACCGTTACACGTGGCACTCACCTGTTGATCAGGGTCCCCTGACCTCTGCCCTCCACCACCCCGCCCGAGCCCCGGCAGGCGCGGCAGCCGTAAGGGCGGGGCGGCCAGGCGTTGGCAGTGACGGTGGCAGGCGGACCGCTACGGGACGTGCGCGAGGCCCCGGCGGGGAGCGGAGCAAGCGGTGCCCAGCTGAACGGTCGACACCTCCCGGCCGGCAGCCGGAAGGTGCTCCACGATGGGGCTCCGCATGGTGCGGGCACGGGATGCGACCATCATCACGATCAACACCCCTAACACCGTCACCCGCGTAGTCGCTGCTCACCCGGAGCGCCCCTATCAGCCTCGACGGGCCCGAGGCCCTCGCCCTCATTGGCCCGAGGCAGACCCCACATCGATGCGATCGTCAGCCGACTCACCGAGCTGATACCGGGTCGGCCTGCGCCCCCCCATGACTCTCATCCCTGACGTTAAGAATTCAACTTGCGTGGATCCCTGACTGACAGATGGGGTTCACGCCAACTCGGTTCCATTTAATGGGAGTTACCCATCTCATGGATGACTCGCCCGACACTTGGGCTCACTCGCCATACGATCCATTTCGCGGAATCCACCGCCTTGCGAATGCCCCCGCCTGGGGATTCGGGATTGCGAGATCAAGGAATTCATGCGAGTGAAAATAATCAGCCGCACGTCAGCAAGCGACAGAGCTACCGCAAGGTGGCCTACACGTTCTACCGCGGGCCGTCCAAGGTCATCATGAGATGCGGCACCTCCAGCTGGGGGTACAAGCACATCGCAGCGCGGGGGCGTTGGAGCGGGAGCTTCAAGAACAATTCCTGCCGACCCAGGCCGACCAGAAACTTCAAGGTGGTTTACAACCAGGGCCCCTACGGGGGCCCGGCTCAAGGGTCAGCCCGCAGGGCATCATCACCGCTACCGTTGAATACACCACCTTCGAGGCAACGAATTGTTGAGACTGAAATGGCCACAGCGGAACAGGTTCAAGAGCAACTCATCGAGCGGATCTCGGGGGTTCAGCGACAAGGCCCTGGCGTCCCCATCGAAGTCCTCGCGGTACGCGTTCCCTCGATCCGTCCGACACTGAACATCGAGATGGATGTCCAGGTGTCCGAGGAGCGCTGGCGGGTCTCGCTCGCCTACAGCGGACCCGACGCGAGCATGGTGAGCGGCGACCTCACCGAGAGTTCGATGCACACCCTTGAGCTTCTGGTGCGCACCAACCTGTTCGACTGGTGGCACACGAAGGACACGGAGCGTGCGTCCGCCCGCATGGGCCGGCGACTGACCTGACGGCGAAGCCAACGGTGCCCTGAGACTCACCTCAAGTGAGCCGCAGGGCACCGGTTTTGTTCCCACCGGGCGTCATCCGCGCGCCGCGAACCCCACGAACGCCTTCCAGGCCGAAGGTGCCACGTCCACCATGGTCCGGCCCCGGTCCTTGGTGTCACGTACACAGGCCACCCCGACAACCGGTTCACGCCCCACGTCATCTGCTGCACGTGGCCGACCCACGGATCGGCGGGGCCGTGCGGCCGCCCGATCCGGTGCGCCCTGCGCGTCGGTCCTGGTGTCGAACCTTTCGCGCTGCCCTACCCACCCACCCACATCCAAAGTACTGTGGATGTCATGGCGACAACGTACGAGGACGTTCCCTTCAGCGAGCTGCTCCACCACCCGGCAGCCACCGCCCGGCGCCTTGATGCGGTACGTGCCCTTCGGCTGCGTCGCCGCGGCGCGGGCGATCTCGCCCTGATCCGCGCCGATCAGCTGGAGCGAGACGCCACAGTGATCGACTTCACCGCCCGCCTCTTGGCCGGCCTGGTCAGCACCGGCAATCTGGCCATATTGCGCGAGCTGCTGCCCGACGCGTTGCCCTGGTCGGTGTTCCTTCCCGATGAGGACGTCGAGACGATGCTCGCCGAGCTCACCGACACTGCTCGAGGCGCCGCCGCTCTGGAGAACCTCGCCCCGATCGCCCTGCTACTCACCCAGTGGCGACACAGCGCGGAGGTATACGCCGATCCGGCACTGCACGCCGCCCTCACCCGGGAGCCGGACGGTGACCTGGGCCCGGTGGCTGCCCCGCAGGCGGCCGAGTGAGCCCCAAACGCGGCGACCGGGCCGCACCCGGCGCTCGACGAACCGGACCGTCACCACCGTCTGAAGGGCAAGCTGGGCAGCGCCGTCTGGAAGGGCGACACCATGGAACGCTGGCAGTTCGAGGTCACAGGCGGCGGCCGCATCTGGTACCTCGTCGACGAGCCGAACCGCATCGCCTGGATCACCTACGCGGGCACCGGCCACCCCAAGGCCACCGAGTAGGGCGTCGGCCACGGTTGGCTCGGCGTGTTGTTGAATGCCGTGACGCGCCACCCTTCTGCGCCCGCCAACCGCTGGGTCGACCGCGCAAGCACGGGCACTCTGCAGGCCGGCGAGCACGGTGTGAGCGCAAGACCGAGTCACTGTGACGTGGTATGGCGGACACACCGCCATACCACGTCACAGTCCCGGCTCCCCTGCCACTGCCCGCCTCACGGTTCCTGGACACCGAACTCACCCCACCGGCTTCCCCAACACCACACCCCCGTCCGGCGCCTCCGGCCGGTCCGGGCGAAGTCGCGAATGCTCCTCGACGTCGCCTCGGAGGCGGTCGAGCAGCGCTGACCACATCCCCTGGTGTCGACTGAGGCCGACCTCGATGGCGGTCCTGATTCGCTCCGCGTCCGGGCCCGCGTAGTCGACGCCCGAGGTCTTCTGGCGGTTCGACACGAGGACCATCGTCAGGCCGGGGGCTTGGTGGTCGTGGCTGAGCCACTTCGCGTAGTCCCAGTCGCGCTTCTTCGTCGAACCGACCAAGAACACACGGCAGTTGGTGACGACGAGCTCGCCCGCATCGGTGCGCTCGTTGTACTGCTGCCCCTGTCGCTGCCGGACCTCGACCAGCTTCGCCGTCGCCGTGACCGCCAGGACTTCCTCGCCCTTGCGTCGCTTGCCCCAGCGCCACTCCGCGACGGCGAAACGACCGGCCTTCATGTCGCGCGCCATGTCGACGCGTGCCGTGAGCCGATTCCGCTCCGCCTTCCACGTCGCGAGTTCCCGCTCGTACGCCTGCATGGCGCGCAGAGCCTCCTGCTCCCTGCGCTGCTCTTCCCTGGCGCGCTGTGCCGCCTGGCGCTGGATGTCACGTTCCACGGCAGCAGCGACTCGGGCTCGCCGCCGGGCCCTCATCCACGCGGCGATGCGCGCCCGTCGCAGCCAGATCAGTACGACGACCGCCAGGACGAACAGCAACAGGATCAGCGCCACCACGATCTGCGCCGTCGTCCAGTCGTCCGCAACGTGCACGGTCAGCGTGCGCCGACTCGTATTGCCCGCGGCGTCGGTCACGGACACCGTGACGTAGACGTCGCCGGGCGCGGCCGACGCCCGTACGGTCCGCCGGCCGTCGTCCAGGGTGAACTTCCCGGCGAGCGACTCCGGAGCCTCGATATGGACCGCCGCTCCGCTTTCACCGGTGACGGTCAGGACGAGTTCCCGGTGACGGGCGCGTTCCTTGTCGTACGAGAGCGTGGCCTTCGGTGCCTTGGTGTCGACGACGGTCTTGGGGCCCTCGTTCGTGGCGGCGCGGCCGAAGGGGTCGGTGAGCGCCAGTTTCGGGAGGTACGAACCGTCGGGGAGGTGCAGAGCGATCTCGGCGTGGCCCTTGTCGTCGAGGGTGACCTTCCGCTTCTGCGTGCCGACGTCGAGCGTGCCTCGGGCCGCGCGCGGGCCGGTGATGGTGAAGCGGGTGTCTTCGTCGTGGGAGTCGGTCGCGGATTCGAGCTTCGGCGCCAGGGCCTTGAGGTCCACGACTGCCTTCGCCCCGACCTTGGTCACGTTCCCGGCTTTGTCGCGGAGTGAGCCGGTGATCGCGTGCGTACCGTTGGGCAGCCAGAGCGACTCCTTGAAGTCACCGCCCTCGCTGGTGCCGCGCCAGCGGGTCGACGTGCCTGCCACGCGTATGTCGTAGTCCGTTCCCAGGTCGGTGATGAAGGACAGTTCCACCGCACCCGTCGCCCCGTCCGGGTCGCTGACCTCGAGGTCGTCGAGGGGCGGCCCCTCGGCGTCGACATCGACGGTGAACTCTTTGCTCGGATCACTGGAGTTGTCGGCCGCGTCGACGGCTATCAGGACGTATGTGTGCTCGCCGTCGTCGGCGGTGAAGCCGACGGTCTGGGATGCGCCGGTCGCCGTTGCCTTCGCGACCCTCTTGCCGTCCTCCGGGAAGTCCGGGTCGTCCACTTCCCGCACCTCGATACGCGAGCCACGCTCAGCCTTTGCCGTCACCGTCACCTTGCCCCCGGCCCCGGCCTTCGGGTTCTCGGTGGACGGCGCCTTCGGCGGCTCGTAGTCCTCGGTCTCCTGCCCGTCATCGGCGCCCGCGCCCGAGTCGGAACCCGAGCCAGGCAGGCTGCTGTAGCCGCATTCGGAGAAATAGCCGAGATCTCCGCACACGTAGGAGCCGGTGTCGGAAGGACAGGAATGCCAGCGGTGGCAGCCGTCCCGATGCGCGGATGCGGTCGGAGCGCCGGCGAACAGCGCGGCCGCGGCGAAGACCAGTGCGGCACTGCCGGTCACGCAGCGGCGCATGGTGGCGCGAACGTTCACGTGCGGTGAATCCCCCAGTTGAAACGCCGCTCCCCTGCGGCGGAAGAGCCGCAGCTTCGCACACACAATCCACACATGACAATCACAGTGCCATCAATTGCCACCAGAGCAAGGGCTGGGAATCGGAGCGGGATGCCATCGCCGAGCTGATCGACACGTGGGACGACATCCCCCGCGAGCAGATCGCCATCTGCGTGCCGACCAACGAGATGGCACAGGAGGTTGCGGTGACGCTTGCTCACGCGGGCGTCCGGGCTGTCGAGATCGGCCCCGACGGCCCGCGCGGGAGCGAGGGCGTTCACATCGGCACGATGTTCCGGTTCAAGGGCCTCGAATACCAGCGCATGATCATTGCCGGTGCGAGCGAGGGCCTCGTCCCCCCGCGGTCCCGCGACTCACTGGCGATCTTCTGGCACGGGACGCCCAGCCGATTCCTGGAACCCCTGTTGGCCGCATGACCCACGGGCTCCCTCACCGTCACCTGGGACTCAGGTGACGGTGAGGGAGCCCGACTCCGCCCGCTCCCGCCTGCACACCACCCCGTACACCCCGGCTCCCACCGCCGTCCCGATGAACCACGAATACGCCGCCACCGAGTCGAAGTACGGGACGAGGGCCAGCACCACGGCCAGTGCCGCCGACGGGACGAACGCCGCCAGCGCCTTCGGGTTCACCCCGTGCCGGTAGTAGTAGCGGGACCCCGGCCGCGCGTCGAAGAGCGCCTCCGTGTCGACCCGGCCGCGCTTCACCCAGAAGTAGTCGAGCATCAGGATGCCGAAGAGCGGGCCCAGGAACGCGCCGAGGCCGCCCAGGAAGTAGTTCACGACGTCCGGGTTGGAGTACAGGTTCCACGGTGTGACCAGCAGGGCCAGGACCGTCGAGATCGCCCCGCCCACCTTGAACGTGATCTTCTGCGGCCAGACGTTCGCCAGGTCGTACGCCGGGGAGACGAAGTTGGCCACGATGTTCACGCCCATCGTGGCGATCGCGAAGGTCAGTGCGCCGAAGACCAGGACCCACGTGTTGCCGATCCTCGCCACCAGCAGCGCCGGGTCGGTGATCGCCTCACCGAAGACCTCGACACTGCCCGCCGTGACCACGACGGACAGCACCACGAAGGCGGTCGAGTTGATGGGCAGGCCCCAGAAGTTGCCGCGGCGCACGGTCCGGTAGTCCGGTGCGAAGCGGGAGAAGTCGCAGAAGTTGAGCATCAGCGTGCCGTACGTGGCGAGGATCAGGCCGATCGCGCCGAACCACTGGCGGAACTGTTCGCCGGCGGACACCGGGTGCGGCGTCGACGTCAGCGAGATCGTCCAGCCGGCCTTCGCCCAGACCCAGATCGCGAGGGCGAGCATCACCACCCAGATCGCGGGGCCGCAGAAGTCCTGGAACTTGCGGACCGACTCCATGCCGCGCGTGATGATCAGGGACTGGACCAGCCAGAGGAGGAGGAAGGAGGCCCAGCCCAGCGCGTGCAGGCCGAGGAAGGAGTGTTCCGTCCACGACTTCGTCGCCGGGAACGCCGCCAGCACCATCACGTTCACGGCGACCGAGGCCAGGTAGGTCTGGATGCCGTACCACATGATGGCGATCACGGCCCGGACGAGAGCGGGGATGTTCGCTCCCCAGACGCCGAAGCTGATCCGGCTGACGACCGGGAACGGGACGCCGTGGCGCTGGCCGATGCGGCCCATCGCGTTGCAGCCGATGTAGATCAGGACGAAGCCGATGAGCAGCGAGGTGAAGACCTGCCAGGCGTTGAGGCCGAGCACCAACAGGCCTGCGGCGAACGTGTAGTTGCCGAGGTTGTGGACGTCGGACATCCACAGGGCGAAGAGGTCGTAGACCTTCCATGTGCGCTCGCGGGCCGGCGCCAGGTCCTCGTTGGTCAGGCGCGGGTCGGGCGGCATGGGGGTGGTGGGCTGGGAGTGCACGGGCTCGGCCACGGACATACGGGTCCTCCGGCGAGGGGGCATTGGGGGATGTTTGGTATACCAATACCGCGCGATCGTCCCGCTGCCGACCGCATCCGGCAATGTCCGTGCGGTTACATCTCCGTAAACCCACCCCAGTCCCCCTGCCTCTCGGCGACATCGACGAAGATGGACCCATGACGACGGCAGGATCGGTGGAGCCCCTGGGCGCGGTGCGCGAGCGCGTGCTCGCGGCCCTGCGCGAGGACATCATCGGCGGGCGCAGGCGACCGGGCGACCGGCTCGTCGAGCGGGAGCTCGCCGAGCGGTTCGGGGTCTCCCGGGTGCCCGTCCGCGAGGCGATCCGGGCGCTGCTCGCCGAGGGCTTCGTGACGTACGAGACGCCCCGCAGGGCCGTCGTGCGGACCCTGACCCGCACCGACGTCACCGAACTGTACGAGCTGCGCGAGGCCTTGGAGGTCTACGCCGCCGGGCTCGCGGCCGAGCGGGCCACCAAGGACGATCTGGCGGAGCTGGAGGAGCTGCTCGAACGGGCCACGCGGGCGACGCGCGAGGGCGACGCCGAGACCAACACCGACGTCAACTCCCGTTTCCACGACCGGCTGTTGGAGATGGCGCGCAATGACCTCATCGTCTCCGTGATGCAGCCCGTCGGCGGGCGGCTGCGCTGGCTCACCCGGCGCGCCGAGGAGTGGGCCCAACAGCTCGCCGAGCACCGGGAGTTGTACCAGGCGATGGCGGGCGGCGACGCCGACCGGGCGCGGGCGGTCGCCCTCACCCACGTCCGCACCAACTACCACTTCACCGTGCGCCACCTCTTCGACGAGGAGCCCACCCCGTAACTCCGGGCCGTCAGGCGGCTCCGCTCCCGCCGAACCGGTCCAGGGCCGCGACCAGTTCGTCGGTGATGCCGCGCGCCCCCGCGTTGTGCCCCGCGTCGTCCACGACGATCAGCTCGGCGTCCGGCCAGGCCTGCGCGAGCCGCCACGGGATGCCGAGCAGATTGCCCAGGTCCACCTTTCCCTGCACCACGACCGCCGGGACCCCCTTGAGCCGTGGCAGGTCGCGCAGCACCGTGTCGGGCGCGTCCAGGAAGTGCCCCCGACTCCAGTAGTGCGTCACCGTGCGCGCGAAGCCGTACCGGAACTCCGGGTCCTGGTAGCGGGGCACGGAGCGCGGCGGCCGCGAGACGCACGCCGTCTCCCAGTCGGTCCAGGCGAGGGCGGCCCGCTCGCGCACGGCCGGGTCGGGCGACTCCAGGAGCCGGTTGTAGGCGGCCGCGAGATCGCCGTCCCGCTCCCCCTCCGGCACCCCGTCGAGGAACGCGGCGAACGCCTCCGGGAACACCGCGCCGAGGCCCCGCGTCAACAGGTCGACTTCTTCCTGGCTGCCCGTCGCGAGGCCCGTCAGGACCAGTTCGGAGACGGACTCCCGGTGCGTCTGCGCGTACCGCAGGGCCAGGACGGAACCGAAGGACACGCCCCACACCAGCCAGCGCTCGATGCCGAGGTGGGCGCGGAGCAGCTCCAGGTCGGCGATCAGCTTCGGCAGCGTATTGACGCTCATGTCGGTGTCGTACGCGCTCGCCGGCGGCGTGGAGCGGCCCGCGCCGCGCTGGTCGAGCAGCACGATCCGGTAGCGCTCGGGGTCGAACAGACGGCGGGCGAAGGGCGTGGCCCCGGAGCCGGGCCCGCCGTGCAGCACGACGGCGGGCTTGCCCTGCGGGTTTCCGCAGGTCTCCCAGTGGATCCGATTGCCGTCGCCCACGTCCAGGAGGCCGTGCTCGTACGGTTCGACAGGCGGGTACAGAGGCATCCGGCGAAGTTACTGCACGGACTGCTCGCCCGTCTTGATGCTGCGCATCCGCCCGTACGCGTACACACAGCCCGCGAGCGCCAGGTCGGACAGCAGCATGAAGCCGATGGAGTACGAGTTCTGAGCGCTGTAGATCGCGCCCATGACCAGCGGCGGGACGAAGCCGCCGAGGCCGCCGATCGCGCCGACGATGCCGGTGACCGAGCCGACCTGTGAGGGTGGGGTGACCTGGGCGACCAGGGCGAAGACGCTGCCGCTCGCGGTGCCGAGGCCCGCGCCCATGACGAGCATGTCGACCGTGCCGCCGGGGGCCAGATGCGGGTTGAAGGCCTGCACGATGGCGAAGATCGCGACGACCGCGAGCGCCCAGGCGGTGACGACGGCCGGGTGGATCCGGTCGGAGAGCCAGCCGCCGATCGGCCGGAAGACGACGGTGACGAGGGCGAACCCGGCGGCCTTGGTGCCCGCGTCGATCGGGTCGAGGTCATACCAGGTCTTCAGGTACGTGGGCAGATAGGTGCCGTACGCGACGATGCCGCCGAAGCCGATCGCGTAGAGCGCCGACAGCTCCCAGGTCACCCGCAGCTTCCCGGCCTGGCCGAGGCGTTCGCCGAGCGAGGTGGTGGGGACGGTGCGGCCCGGGTGGTCGCTGATGAAGAGCCAGGCGATCACCACGTACGCGGCGAGCGCGATGGCGACGATGTAGAACGGCAGGTTCTCGCCGTGCTTGGCGATGCGCGGCGTGAAGTACCCGGACAGCGCCACGCCGCCCATGCCCATGCCGAAGATGCCGACGGCCGCGCCGCGCTTGGCGGGCGGGAACCAGGAGTTCACCAGCGGCACCCCGATGGCGAACGTGGTGCCGCCGAGGCCCAGCAGGAAGCCGACGAGAACCATGGCCAGGTAGGAGTCCCTGGCCACCGTCACCAGGAGCACGGGGATGATCGTCGCCGCGGTGACCAGCGGGAACATCATCTTGGCGCCGAACTTGTCGGTCAGGGCGCCGACCGGGATCCGGCCCAGCGAACCGACGATCACCGGCACGGCGACCAGGAAGGACTGCTCGAACGAGCTGAGCTTCAGGGACTCGCCGAAGGCACTGCCGAGCGGGGCGATGAGATTCCAGGCCCAGAACGTGAGCGCGAAGCCCACGGTCGCCACGATGAGGTTGCGATAGGCCGCCGCGGGCGGCTTGGGCGTCGTCTCCTGCGCTGTCTCTGCTGCCACACGGCCACGCTAGGAAGCGGGCGGGTCGCGGTCCTCCCGAGCGGGGCCGAACGGGTGCAATCCGGCCGCGCGCGCCGCGTCGCGCAGCACGCCGCGCAGCATCTCGGGGGTGAGTCTGCCGGTGAAGGTATTGCGCTGGCTGACGTGGAAGCAGCCGAACAGGGCCAGCCCTTCGAGGTCGACGCGGGCGCCGTGCGCGAAAGCGGGGCGCGGGCGCGGCACCTCCCACCCGGCCTCGGCGAACGCGGGCAGCGCCGCCTGCCAGCCGAACGCGCCGAGCACGACGACCGCGCGCAGCGTGGGCCGCAGCAGGCGCAGCTCCTGGACGAGCCAGGGCCTGCACGTGTCGCGCTCGGCCGGGGTCGGCTTGTTCGCGGGCGGCGCGCAGTGCACCGGTGAGGTGATCCGGACGCCGTCCAGCGTCAGCCCGTCGTCGGCGCTCACGGCGTCAGGACGGGAGGCGAGCCCGATGTCGTACAGGGCCCGGTAGAGGACGTCGCCCGACCGGTCGCCCGTGAACATGCGGCCCGTGCGGTTGGCGCCGTGCGCCGCGGGCGCGAGGCCGACGATCAGGAGCGAGGCGTCGGGCGGCCCGAAGCCGGGCACCGGGCGCCCCCAGTACGTCCAGTCGGCGAAGGCGGCGCGCTTGGTGCGCGCCACCTCCTCACGCCACTCGACGAGCCGCGGGCAGGCCCGGCAGTCGCTGATCCGCTCGTCGAGTTCACCGAGACCGTCCATGCCACCCGACGATAGGCGCTACGTGAACGCGGCCCCCAGCGCGACGAACACGCAGATCAGCACGAACAGGATGGCCAGCAGCGGCCACACGAACCGCAGGTACTTGTCGTAGCCGACCTTGGCGAGGGCCACGCCGCCGATGGTGACGGCGGTCGTCGGCACCCACAGGTTCATCCAGCCGCTGGCCGCCTGCCACGCGGTGACGACGACCGCGCGCGAGACGTCCGCGAAGTCGGCGAGCGGCGCGAGGATCGGCATGGCGAGCGTGGCGTGCCCGGACGTGGACGGGATGAGGAAGGCCAGCGGCAGGTTCACGAGGAAGACGATGATCGCGAAGACGCCGGACGAGGTGCCCTTCACGACGCCCTCGATGGCGTGCAGCACCGTATCCGTGATCTTCGAGTTGTTCATGATCACGGTGACGCCGCGGGCCAGCAGGATGACGAGCGCGGGCGAGACGAAGTCGGCCGCTCCCTGGATGATCGTCGAGCTGAGCTTCTGCTCGCCCATCCGCGCGACGATCCCGACGAGCACGGCCGCGACCAGGAACAGCGCCGCCAACTGCGGGAAAGACCAGTCGAGTTCGAAGCCGTACGGGGTCGCGTCGGCGTCTCCTGTCAGGGCGCTCGCCCAGGGCACCACCGAGAAGATCATGAAGGCGAAGACGAGCGCCGTGGCGAGCAGAACGCCCTTGTGCAGGCCGGTCAGTTCGGGGACCTCGGCGGTCTCCGCGGACGTCTCGTCCAGGTCCCGGTCCCCCGGCAGGAAGCCCGAGATCGAGCGCCCCGGATCGCGCCGCACCCGCTTCGCGTAGCGGATGACGTACGCGATGGTGACCGCGGTCAGCACGATCCACATCACGAACCGCAGCGCGATGCCGTCGCCCAGCGAGATCTCGGCGGCCGACGAGGCGACGCCGGTCGCGAACGGGTTGACGGTCGAGCACAGCACGCCGACCCCCGCGCCGAGGATGATCGCGCCGACCGCCGTCATCCGGTCGTAGCCGAGCGCCAGCATCAGCGGCACGATCAGGCCGTAGAACCCGAGCGTCTCCTCCGCGAAGCCCTCGACCGTGCCGAGGACGGAGAAGACGGCCATGACGCCCGCGATGAGCAGCGCCCCGCGCTCGCGAAGCCGGTGGGCGAGGCGGCCGATGCCCCGGTCGAGAGCGCCGGTCGCGAAGACGACGGTGATGAAGGCACCGATCGCGAGCACGAACAGGAAGACGCCCGCACTGCCGTACAGATCACCGGAGTTGTCGGGCGAGACGAGGGCGGTCTTCGGGTCCTGGATGCCGTAGAGGCCGTTGACCGGGGCGAGGAAGAGGTCGTTGAGGCGGTCGACGAAGGACTGCCCGGAGTCGACGCGCTGGTACGTGCCCTCGACGGGCGCGCCCTCGCCGTTCCTGTCGTACTCCCCCGACGGGATCAGGAACGCGAGCAGCCAGATCGCGATCGTGACGACGGCGAGGACGGTGAGGGCGCTGGGGAAGGTGAACTTCTTCTTCGCCGGGGGCTGTTCGGGCGCCTCGGCCGTGTCGGTCGGCCCCGCGGTGCTCATGCTCCGCTCCGGAAGTCGGCCGCGTACTCCCGCACGAACGCGCACATCGCGACGACCGTGGCGTGCAGTTCGGAGAACAGGACGCGTTCGTTGGGGGCGTGCAGATTGCAGAGGTTGTCCTGGGCGCCGAAGAGCAGCACCTCGGCGCCGGGCGCCGCCTTCGCGAGGCCGTTGACGAGCGGGATGGAGCCGCCGGTCGCGACGTACGAGGCATCGGTGCCCCACGCCTCCTTGAGCGCGGCGCGGGCGGCACGGTAGGCGGGGCCGCCGGTCGCCGCCTCGTAGCCGGGCCCGGTGTCGCCGGGCGTGACGGTGAGCGCGACACCGAAGGGCCGCAGCGACCGCAGATGCCGTACGAGCAGTTCCTGGGCCTCGTTCGGGTCCTGCTGGGGGTGGAAACGCAGGTTCAGCTTGGCGCGGGCGTGCGGGACGACGGCCGAGGCGGCGCCCGCCACGCTCGGCGCGTCCAGGCCGATGACGGTGATCGCGGGACCGCTCCAGAGGCGTTCGCCGAGGGTGCCGCTGCCGAGCAGCGGGAGGCCCTCCGCGACGCCGGCCAGCTCACGGAACTCGTCCTCGGTGTAGCTGGTGCCCGTCCACTCGTCGCGGCGCAGACCCTCCACGGCGACGTCGCCATGCACGTCGTGGAGCGTGGACAGGGCCTTGAGGAGGACGAGCAGGGCGTCGGGGGCCGCGCCGCCGAACTCGCCGCTGTGGCGGGCCTCTTCGAGGGTGCGGACCTCGACGGTGACCTCTGCGGCGCCGCGCAGGCCGGTGGTGAGGGTGGGGGTACCGGGACGGATGTTGCCGAGGTCGGCGATGACCATGGCGTCGCAGGCGAACCGGGCCGGATCGCTGGGCGGATACGCGTCGAACGCGCTGCCGTACTCCTCCTGGCCCTCGAAGACGATCTTCACGCCGACGGGCGGGCGACCGCCGAAGGCCCGCAGCATCCCCAGATGCGCGATGACGTTCGACTTGTCGTCCGCGATGCCGCGCGCCCGCAGCCCGCCCTCGATCTCGGTCGGTGTGAACGGCGGCGACTTCCACAGGCTCTCGTCGCCGGGCGGCTGCACGTCGTAGTGGGAGTAGAGCAGGACGGTCGGGGCGTCGGGCGTGGGCGGCGGGATCTCGCCGAAGATCACGGGGGCGGTGTCGGGCAGGTCGAGGGTCTCGATCCGCTCCACGCCCGCGTCCCGCAGCAGCCCGACGAGCAGGTCGTGGGCCTCGCGCACCGGCTCCGCCGGGTAGCCGGGGAAGGCCACGGACGGGATGGCCGCCAGCCGCTCCAGGTCGGACCGCAGTCCGTCCATCAGTCGGTCGACCGCCGCCCGCGGGTCGCCGTTCGGGTCGATGGCATCCGTGCCGTCCATGTCTTCATGCACCCCTCGCTGTCGAATACGCTCCTTTCGCCCGGATTATCCGGGGAGGTCGGGGGGAGTCCGCCCGGGGCTCGCCGAGGGGCACGACAACGGGTTCGGGGCGCGGCCCGCGCGGGACTATCGTCGGACGCATGGCATCGCAGACACCGGGGACACCACAGGCGCCGGACGGTCCGGACGGCGGCGGGAGCGTGCGGGTCGACAGCTGGATCTGGGCCGTACGCCTGGTCAAGACACGCTCGGCGGGCGCCGCGGCCTGCAAGGGCGGGCATGTCAAGGTCAACGGGACGAGCGTCAAGCCCGCCCACGCGCTGCGCATCGGGGACGAGGTGCGGGTGCGCAGGCCCGGCGACCGCGAGCGCCTGGTGAAGGTGGTGCGTCTGATCCGCAAGCGGGTCGGGGCGCCGGTCGCCGCCGAGGCCTACGTCGACAACTCCCCGCCGCCGCCCCCGCGCGAGGTGATCACCCCGGTCGGCGTCCGCGACCGCGGCGCGGGCCGCCCGACGAAGCGCGACCGCCGGGAACTGGAACGCCTCCGGGACGTCTTCGGCCAGGGCCCGCCCGGCAATTGAGGCACGGCCCCCGGGGCGAAAGATTGGGGCTCTGCCCCATACCCCGCTGCTCAATCGCCGCAGGGGCTTGATTTTTCAAGCCCCTGCGGCAAATCAAGCCCCAGCGGCGGGTGGGCAAAATCAAGCCCCGCCGGCGATTGAGGCGCGGGGTCCGGGGCGGAGCCCCGTGGCGTAGGACCGGTGTCCCGAAACGGAACCGAGGGCCCCACCCACCGTCACGCCAAAACAGCCCGCACCCACGTCCCGTCCTCCGTCAGCACCCGGTCGACCTCCAACCCGGCCTGCGCCAGCGCCTGTTCGAACTCCGCCGGACTGAGCGGGCACACCCGGTACGTCTGCGTCCACACCGCATCCGGGAACTCGTACTCGACCTTCACCGAGCGCACGCCCTCGCCCACCGGCTCCGAGTAGAGCTTGCGGATCGTGAACCCACCGCCGGGCCCGGTCACTTCCCGCGGCAGGTTCTCGTGCGCCCCCTGCCGCTCGCGCTGGATCAGCACGCTGCCGCCCTCGGCGACATGACGCCGGCACGCGGCGAGCATCCCCGCACGCACCTCCGGGTCCCCGGTGTGGACGAGGATGGACCCGAGCAGCACCACGTCGAACGTCTCGCCGAGGTCGAGGCTCTCGATGGCGCCGCGCACCGTGCGCGCGCCCCTGACCCGCTCCAGCATCTCCGGCGACTCGTCCACCGCAGTCACCTGGAAGCCACGCTCGACGAGCCCGTGCGTCACGCGCCCGACCCCGCAGCCGAGCTCCAGCACGGTCGCACCGGCGGGCACGGCGCCCGCGACGACATCCGGTTCGTCCTCGACCACGAGCCGCGAATACAGCTCCACGGCACAGCCGTCCGGCGTGATGGCGCCCGGTCCCGTGCCCTCATATCCCGTACGCATCTCAAGGCTCATGCAGGCCCAACGAACCGCCCACCCGTCCGGTTCCAGCCGGCCGCCCCCGCACCCGTGAGTGGCATCCTGGAAGGTGCCGCACCCCGAGGGGATGGTGATCATGGACCGCACGCATCCGCATCGCACGCACCTGCCGCATCCGGCGCACTTCGTCCGCACCGGTGACGAGCCGGTCACCGCCCGCAGCCCGCTGCGCCTGCGGCTCGGGCTCGCGCTGTTCGGGCTCGTGTGGACGGTCTTCGGTACGGTCGCGTTCCTGCTCGCGCACCGCCCGGGGTGGGCCCTGGCCTGCGGAATCCTCTGGCTGATCACGACGGTCGACCTGTTCATGATCCTGCGGCACATCCGCCAGGGCCCGCACTACCAGCCGGGCCGGGACGTCCCGCCGTACCGCAGGGCGCGCTAGCGCCCCTCAGTCGTCGAAGCGGGCCGCCGCCAGGTACTCCGGCTGCGGGTCGAGCGCGGCGGCGAGGCGGAAGTGCTTGCGCGCCTGCCGCGGGCGCGACCACCGCTCGTACGTCCTGGCCAGCGCGAAGTGCGCGAACGCGTTGTCCGGCTCGCGCTCCAGGACGATCGTGAACTCCAGCTCGGCCGCCCGCAGTTGCGCGGCGGCGAAGAAGGCGCGGGCCCGCAGCAGCCGGGCCGCCGTGTGCTCCGGATGGGCGGCGAGCACGTCGTCCAGAAGCTTCACCGCTCCGCGCGGATCGCGCGCGGCGAGGAGCTGCTCGGCGGCGCGATAGTCGATGACGTGTGTCTCCGGGGTGGCCTCGGGCACGACGAACCTCCTCCTGGTGTCGACCAGGTCAACACCGTGGACCGTGAGGGCTATTCCTTCCCCCGGCCCTGCGGCGGAACACGCGGCGCGGTCAGCGCGAGCGGCTCAGGGACACCGTGAGCACCATGCCCACGAGCACGAGCAGGGCTCCCGCGATCATGAAGGCCCGGTCGACGCCGGGCCGTTCGCCGCCGAGCAGCACGGTCTCGCGCGGATCCTCCGTGTCGTACGCGACGCTGACGACCCCGCCTGCGGGCAGCGGACGCCGCTTGCTGGGCGGCACCGGCGAGACGACCTCCACGACCCGCCCGTCCCCCGTCTCGAACTGCAACAAGGGCCGGTCCGAACCCTGCGGCGGCGGCTTGACCAGAGCCTGCGCGATGTTCCCCGCGCCCTGGATGCGACGACCGCGCTGCACCCCGTACGCGCCCGCGACCAGCGCCACCAGACCGCCCAGCGCGGTGCAGGCGGCGAGAACGATCACGCGGTCGCGGCACGCGCCCGGCGCGCCAGCTCCGCCCAGACCTCGTCGACCCGCGCCCGGAGCCGCTCCAGCGGTACGTCGTTGTCGATCACGATGTCGGCGATCTCGAGGCGCTTCTCGCGGGTGGCCTGCGCGGCCATCCGGGCCCGCGCGTCCTCCTCGCTCATGCCGCGAAGCCGGGTGAGGCGGTCGAGCTGGGTCTCGGGGCTCGCGTCGACGACGATCACCAGGTCGTAGAGCGGGGCGAGCCCGTTCTCGGTGAGCAGCGGCACGTCGTGCACGACGACGGAGTCGGGGCCCGCGGCGGCCTCCAGCTCGGCGGACCGGGTGCCGACCAGGGGGTGCACGATCTTGTTGAGGGTGGCCAGCTTGTCGGAATCCGCGAACACGACGGACCCGAGCTTCGGCCGGTCGAGGCTGCCGTCCGCGGCGAGCACCTCGTCGCCGAACGCCTCGACGACGGCCGCGAGCCCCTCGGTCCCGGGCTCGACGACCTCCCGCGCGATCCTGTCGGCATCGATCAGCACGGCCCCCCGCTCCACGAGCAGCCGTGACACCTCACTCTTGCCGGCGCCGATTCCGCCGGTCAGCCCCACCTTCAACATAAGCGGAAGCTTAGGGCCTGTCCGGGGAATCGGGCAGAGCCCGTGATCAGGCAGGGGCCGTGATCAGGCGTCGCCCTCGCGCTCCGCCAGGAACTTCTCGAACTCCTGGCCGATCTCGTCCGCCGACGGGATGTCCATGGGCTCCGCCAGCATGTTGCCCCGCTGGTTCGCTCCGGCAGCCGCGTCGTACTGGTGCTCAAGGCCCTGGACCAGGGAGACCAGCTCCTCGTCGCCCTCCTGGACCTGCCGGTCGATCTCCGTCTGCGTGCGGTGCGCATCCGTGCGCAGCCCGTGCGCGACGCCCGGCAGCACCATTCCGGTCGCCGCCGTGATCGCCTCGAGGACGGTCAGCGCGGCGTCCGGGTACGCGGAACGCGCGATGTAGTGCGGGACGTGCGCGGCGACACCGAGGACGTCGTGCCCGGCCTCCATGAGGCGGTACTCGACGAGGGCCGCGGCGCTGCCCGGCACCTGCGCCTCGTCGAACGGGCTGGCGTGTCCGGGCACCAGATCGGTGCGGTTGCCGTGCGGGGTGAGGCCGACGGGGCGGGTGTGCGGGACGCCCATCGGAATCCCGTGGAAGTTCACCGCGAGGCGCACGCCGAGACGCTCCGCGATCTGCCGCACCGCGGCCGCGAAACGCTCCCACTCGACATCCGGCTCGGGCCCGGCGAGCAACAGGAACGGCGCCCCCGTCGCATCCTGCACGAGCCGCACCTCCAGCACCGGCGTCTCGTACTCGGTCCACCGGTCGCGCCGGAACGTCAGCAGCGGGCGGCGCGAGCGGTAGTCCACGAGCCGGTCGTGGTCGAAGCGGGCGACCACCTGGTGCGGCAACGAGTCGATGAGCCGCTCGACGATCTGGTCGCCGGTCTCACCGGCGTCGATGTATCCGTCGAAGTGATAGAGCATGACCAACCCGGCCGACTCCTGGGCCAGCGCCATGTCCACGGCGGCGAGCCCCTTCGGCTCCCATGAGTACAAATCCTGCGGATCAAGCACAGTGACCGCTCCTCCTCGTGTTCCATCCCAAGAACGCGCGGAGCGGGTGCGGACATTCCCGCCCGCACCCTTTCTCAGCTGCCTCTTACGAAGATGAACGACGCGTGAGGGGGCGTCGGGCCATGGTCAGTCGGCCAGCACGCGCGCGTGCAGCCTGCTCACGGCCCGCCGCGCCGACGTGAACGCCCCGTGCTGCCAGGCGTCGGTGTAGCTGAGCCAGTCGCCGGCGAAGTAGACGCGGCCCGTCGGCTCGTTGAGCGGCTTGTAGCGGGGATCGTCGGGGCCGCCCGGGGTGTCGTGCCAGGCGGCTTCCAGGTGCGGCGTCTGCCGCCAGTGGTGCGAGAACGAGGACGCCAGCTCACTCCGGTACTTCTCGCCGTAGATCTTCACGCCCTGCGCCACGGCCCGCGCCTCGCGCTTGTCGGGCGTGAGCTTCGCGTACGCGTCGGCATCGGCCTCGTAGTTGTAGTAGCCGATCATGAGGCCGCGCTCGCCGTGGAACCCGTACGACGGGTGCCAGATGTGGCTGAGGTCCATGTCGGTCTCGGTGATGCCGCCGTAGATCCGGTGGTCCAGCTCCCACCAGCGGGACCTGTACTCCAGGCCGATCTTCCCCGCGGACTGCGGCGTGATGGCCTCCAGGGCGCTCTGCACGCCGGAGCCGAGGTTGTGCGGGATCTTGGCGAGGATGTTGGGCGGCAGCGCCCCGACGCAGAAGTCCGCCTCGACGACCCTGGTCCGACCGCCCTGCGCGTAGGTGACGGAGACCCCGTCCCCCTTGTCCGTGATCTTGCTGACGACTGCCCCGGTACGTATCCGGGAAGCCCCTATCGCGCCCGTCAGCGCCTTCGGTATCCGGTCCATCCCGCCGACCGGCTGGAACATCAGCATGGCCTGGTCGAAGCCGAACTCGAAGGAGAAGTAGCGCCCGACGCCGCTCGCGAACACCTCGGACGCGGAGGGCACGTCCCCGAGCACCACGCCCGGCGTCCCGGTCGCGGCGGGCACGGTCGAGTACCCGCGCCGGTCGCACCCCTCGTAGGCGAGCTTGTCCCCCAGCGCCCCGAAGTCCTTCAGGAACTCGACGAGCCGCTCCTGGTCGGCACTGCTCAGCTCCTTGTCCAGCGCCCCCTTGTCGGAGGCCTTGGCCAGCAGCTCGGACACGTAGCCGTAGACATCGGCCTTGGCGGTTCTGTACCGCACGGGCTTCGTCATCCCCGCGGACTCGTTGAAGAGGTACGCGTCGGCATTGGTATTGGTGAACACCTCGATGGGGACGCCGAGTTCACGGCAGTAGTCGAGCGTCACCATCCACTGCGGAAGTCTCGCGGGTCCGGCGTTCATGTACTGCCCGTCGCTGAAGCGCGCGGTCTGCCGGTTCCCGTACGTGTCGACGGTCGAATCCCCGCCCCGCACCGTGAAGTTGCGTCCGCCGGTCCGGTCCCTGGCCTCCAGGACCGTACAGTCGTAGCCGGCCTTGCCCAGCTCGTACGCGGTGGCGAGCCCGGCGATGCCACCGCCCACGATCACGACCTTCGCGGCGCCGCGGCCGCTCAGCGAGAAGTCCCCCGACCGCGGCGCGCGGTACGGCGCTTCGCGCCGCGCGGCCTGCGCGGTGGGTGCGAGCCCGAGGGCCCCCATGGTCGCGAACATGGCCCCGGCACCCCCGCTGACGCCCACGTTCCGCAGGAACGCCCGCCGACTGCTGCCCGTCCTTGCCGCCTGCTGTGCTGCCGCCATGTGCCCAGCTCCCCTCGGGATCAGTCCGATCTTGACCGACCCGGGGATGCTGGCAACGCCGTGTTACGGCCCGCCCCCACTGGGTGTATCCCCCACGTAACAGACGCCCCCGGGGCCACGGGATCTGTTCGGGGCGCGGGGAACCGCGCGCGCAACGCCGCCGCCCGTGGAACAGCCGACGACCCGACGCTCTGTGGCCCAAGGCAAAAAACAACGGTGGGCCCGCACCCAAAGGTGCGGGCCCACCGCTAACTACCTGCTAGCGCAGAGCGTTTCAGCTCTGGCCACCCGCCAGCTTCTCGCGAAGCGCGGCGAGCGCCTCGTCCGAGGCGAGCGCGCCGGAGTTGTCGGCCGTCTCCGAGGAGTACGAGCCGCCGCCGCCACCGCTGCCACCGGACGCCGCCGGAGCCGAGGCACCGGCGGGAGCCGCGGCACCCTCGGCCTCGGCCTGAGCGTCGGCCTCGCGGGACTTGATGACCTGAGCCTGGTGCTGCTCGAAGCGCTGCTGCGCCTCGGCGTACTGGGTCTCCCAGGCCTCGCGCTGGGTGTCGAAGCCCTCGAGCCAGTCGTTGGTCTCGGGGTCGAAGCCCTCGGGGTAGATGTAGTTGCCCTGGTCGTCGTAGGACGCGGCCATGCCGTACAGGGTCGGGTCGAACTCGACGACCGACGGGTCGGCGCCGAAGGCCTCGTTGGCCTGCTTCAGCGAGAGGCTGATGCGACGACGCTCGAGGTCGATGTCGATGACCTTGACGAAGATCTCGTCGTTGACCTGGACGACCTGCTCCGGGATCTCCACGTGACGCTCGGCCAGCTCGGAGATGTGGACCAGGCCCTCGATGCCCTCGTCGACGCGGACGAACGCACCGAACGGAACCAGCTTCGTGACCTTGCCGGGAACGACCTGGCCGATCTGGTGCGTACGGGCGAACTGCTGCCACGGGTCTTCCTGCGTCGCCTTCAGCGACAGGGAGACACGCTCGCGGTCCATGTCGACGTCGAGGACCTCGACGGTGACTTCCTGGCCGACCTCGACAACCTCGGACGGGTGGTCGATGTGCTTCCAGGAGAGCTCGGAGACGTGGACGAGACCGTCGACGCCACCCAGGTCCACGAAGGCACCGAAGTTGACGATCGAGGAAACGACGCCGGAGCGGACCTGACCCTTCTGCAGGGTGGTGAGGAACGTCTGGCGGACCTCGGACTGGGTCTGCTCGAGCCAGGCACGGCGGGACAGGACCACGTTGTTGCGGTTCTTGTCCAGCTCGATGATCTTCGCCTCGAGCTCCTTGCCCACGTAAGGCTGAAGGTCGCGGACGCGGCGCATCTCGACGAGGGAGGCCGGCAGGAAGCCACGGAGGCCGATGTCGAGGATGAGACCACCCTTGACGACCTCGATGACGGTACCGGTGACGATCCCGTCCTCTTCCTTGATCTTCTCGATCGTGCCCCAGGCACGCTCGTACTGAGCGCGCTTCTTGGACAGGATCAGGCGGCCTTCCTTGTCCTCCTTCTGGAGAACCAGGGCCTCGATCTCGTCGCCGACGGCCACGACCTCGTTCGGGTCGACGTCGTGCTTGATCGAGAGCTCGCGGCTCGGGATGACACCTTCGGTCTTGTAACCGATGTCGAGGAGAACCTCGTCCCGGTCAACCTTGACGATGACGCCGTCGACGATGTCGCCATCGTTGAAGTACTTGATCGTCTCGTCGATGGCGGCGAGGAATGCTTCCTCGTTACCGATGTCGTTGACCGCAACCTGCGGGGTGGTGGCGGTGGTCTCGGTGCTGCTCGTCATGTGGGAAAGGGCTCCGGCGGACATTGAAAGTCGGGGGGTACTGCTACGCCGGGAGCCCGTTTCGCTCTGAAGAAGCCGGACAGCCTTGGAAGCGCCGAATCCGGACTTCCGTGAGGAACCGGTGGCGCCTCGATAACCGAGGGGACATACAACAGATGCGAGCACAGCCTGCTATGTCCGAGGTGCGCAGGCCCGCAGCGCAACTTGTAGCATACGGGGGCAGCCGGACAGGGTCAATGCGCGAAGGCGCACACCCGGGGCGGATCGCCGCATACCCGGCACAAAACCTGTCACGCGAGGCCACTGGCGTCGCCATGGGCCTCGCAGGGCCCGCACACTATTACGAGGGAGCCGATCATCCAAGAGTCCGGACCAATGGAAGCGCACGACTCCCCCTCTACGGTCGACGACGACTCGACGGCGACCCGGCGGGACGCGGACACCACGGAGAGCGCGCGGGCCAACCGCGGCTGGTGGGACAGGAACGCGGACGACTACCAGGTCGAACACGGCACGTTTCTCGGCGACGACCGTTTCGTGTGGTGCCCCGAGGGGCTCGACGAGATCGAGGCCGAGCTGCTCGGCCCCCTCGACGAGCTCGCGGGCAAGGACATCCTGGAGATCGGGGCGGGCGCCGCGCAGTGCTCGCGCTGGCTGCTCGCCCAGGGCGCGCGTCCCGTCGCCCTCGACCTCTCGCACCGCCAGCTCCAGCACGCGCTGCGCATCGACGGCGGCAAGGTGCCGCTCGTGGAGGCGGACGCGAGCGTGCTCCCCTTCAAGGACGGCTCCTTCGACCTCGCCTGCTCCGCGTACGGGGCGCTCCCCTTCATCGCGGACCAGGTGCAGGTGCTGCGCGAGGTGCACCGCGTGCTGCGGCCCGGCGGCCGGTTCGTCTTCTCCGTCACGCACCCGATCCGCTGGGCGTTCCCCGACGAGCCGGGCCCCGAGGGCCTGTCCGTCGCCGCCTCGTACTTCGACCGCACCCCTTATGTGGAGCAGGACGAACAAGGGCGGGCCGTGTACGTCGAGCACCACCGGACCATCGGGGACCGGGTGCGGGACGTGGTGGCGGGCGGCTTCCGGCTCGTCGACCTCGTGGAGCCCGAGTGGCCCGAGTGGAACACGCAGGAGTGGGGCGGCTGGTCGCCGCTGCGCGGGAACCTGATCCCGGGGACGTCGATCTTCGTGTGCGAGCGGAGCGAGTAGGGGGCACCCCCGGCCGAAGGCCGGGGGAGGGGGAGAGACTGAGGGAGTGACCTCACCCTCCTCCCCCTCTTCTCCCACTTCGCCCCCTCCCCCTCCCTCTTCTCCTCGTCACGACGCGCTGCGGGCCCTTCCCGTACGGTCCGCGCTGCCCGCGCTGCGCTCCGCGCTCGACGGCGACGGGGTCGCGGTGCTCGTGGCGCCGCCCGGCACCGGCAAGACGACCCTGGTGCCGCTGGTGCTGGCCGGGCTGCTCGACGAGGACGCTCCCGTACGTCGAGTGGTGGTCGCCGAGCCGCGGCGGATCGCGGCCCGTGCGGCGGCCCGGCGGATGGCGTGGCTGCTCGGCGAGAAGGTCGGGGAGCGGGTCGGTTACACGGTGCGCGGGGAGCGCGTCGTCGGGCCGCGCACCCGCGTCGAGGTGGTCACGACGGGTGTGCTGCTGCAACGGCTCCAGCGGGACCAGGAGTTGTCCGGCGTCGACGCCGTGATGCTCGACGAGGTGCACGAGCGGCACCTGGACGCGGACACCGTGGCCGCCTTCCTGTGGGACGTGCGTGAGGCGCTGCGTCCTGAGCTGAAGCTGGTCGCGGCGTCCGCGACGACGGACGCCGAGGGATGGGCGTCGCTGCTCGGGGGCGCTCCGGTCGTCGAGGCCGAGGGCGTCTCGTACCCGGTGGACGTGGTGTGGGCGCCGCCCCCGCGTCCGGTGCGGCCGCCGCACGGGATGCGGGTGGATCCGGCGCTGCTCACGCATGTGGCGTCCGTGGTGCGGCGTGCGCTCGCCGAGCGGGACGGCGATGTGCTGTGTTTCCTGCCGGGCGTCGGGGAGATCGCGCGGGTGGCCGGGCAGTTGGGCGGCCTGGGCGAGGTGGACGTGTTGCAGGTGCACGGGCGGGCGCCGGCCGCCGTGCAGGACGCGGTGCTCTCGGCGGGCGCGCGGCGACGGGTCGTCCTTGCCACGGCCGTCGCCGAGTCGTCGTTGACCGTGCCCGGGGTGCGGGTCGTCGTGGACGCGGGGCTCGCGAGGGAGCCGCGGGTCGACCACGCGCGCGGGCTGAGCGCGCTGACGACCGTACGGGCCTCCCGGGCGGCCGGGACGCAGCGGGCGGGCCGTGCCGGGCGTGAGGCGCCGGGTGTCGTGTACCGGTGCTGGGAGGAGGCGGAGGACGGGCGCCTCGCGCGCTTCCCCTCCCCCGAGATCAAGGTGGCGGACCTGACGGCGTTCGCGTTGCAGGTGGCGTGCTGGGGCGACCCGGACGCGTCGGGGCTCGCGCTCCTTGACGCGCCCCCCGGCGGCGCGATGGCGGCGGCACGGTCCGTGCTGACGGCGGTCGGGGCGGTCGAGGGGGATTCGGGCCGGGCCACGGGGCGGGGCGCCCGGCTCGCGCGGCTCGGGCTGCATCCGCGTCTTGGGCGGGCGCTGGTGGACGCGGCGCCCGTCGTCTCCGGGAAGCGGGCGGCGGAGGTCGTGGCGCTGCTGAGCGAGGAGCCTCCGCGGGACTACGGGGACGATCTCGGCGGGGCGTTGCGGGCCGCCCGCCGCGGGGGCGACGCGTATGCGCGGCGCTGGGCCGCGGAAGTGCGGAGGCTGGCGCGCCTGGTCCCGGAGGAGACGAGCGTCCCGCCCTCACGTGCCATCGAATCCGACGATCACGCCGTCGGTGTCGTCGCCGCGCTCGCCTTCCCCGAGCGGGTCGCCCGGCGCTCCGGCGGCTCGCTGCTCATGGTGAACGGCACCCGTGCCGACGTTCCCGACGGGTCCGCCCTGCGGGACGCCGAGTGGGTCGCCGTCGCCGTGGCGGACCGGCCCGTGGGGGCAGGGCACGCGCGCGTGCGGCTCGGTGCCGTGGTGGACGAGGAGGTCGCCCGGCGGGCCGCCGCGTCCCTGTTCCGCGAAGGCGACGAAGTGGCCTGGGCGGACGGCGAATTGGTGGCCCGGCACGTTACCCGGCTCGGCGCCGTGGAACTCGCCGTACGCCCTCTCAAGAACCCCGCCCCCGGTCTCGTACGGGACGCTCTGCTCGAAGGGCTACGGCGCGAGGGGCTCGGGCTGCTGCGGTGGAGCAGGGACGCCGTGGCGCTGCGGGAGCGCCTTGCGTTTCTGCGGCGGCACGTCGGGGAGCCGTGGCCGGACGTGAGCGACGAGGCGCTGCACGCGCGCGTGGACGAGTGGCTGGAGCCCGAGCTGAGCGCGGCGCGACGCCGGGCGGACCTCGGGCGGATCGACGCCGGGGAGGCGCTGAAGCGGCTGCTGCCGTGGGCGGGCGGTCAGGCGGCGCGCCTGGACGAGCTGGCGCCGGAGCGGCTCGAAGTGCCGAGCGGGTCCCGGATCCGGCTCGACTACTCCACGCCCGAACAGCCCGTGCTCGCCGTGAAGTTGCAGGAGATGTTCGGGCTGCGCGAGACACCGCGCGTGGCCGGGGTCCCGGTGCTCGTGCACCTGCTGTCGCCCGCCGGACGGCCAGCCGCCGTCACGGCGGACCTGGCCTCGTTCTGGGGCGACGGCTACCGCTCCGTACGGGCCGATCTGCGCGGCCGCTACCCCAAGCACCCGTGGCCCGAGGACCCGGCGGCCGCCGAGCCCACGCGGCACACGAACGCCCGCCTCAGACGCTGACCGGGTCGGGCTCCGGCTCGGCCACCGGCGTCTCCTCCGGCTCGCCGGGACGTCGGCTGCGCGCCTCCAGCCACAGCGAGAGCGCGAGCAGCAGCGCGCCGAGGATCAGGAAGCCCCACGGCAGGTAGGACGTCAGGAGCAGGACCAGGACGCGCTGCGACTTGACCAGGTCGACCGTCGACTCGATGAAGTCGGGGCGCATCTTCACGTGGCCCGCGAACGCGGTGACCTTCTTGTCGGGGTCGGCGGCGAGGAGCGTGCCGCCGCGCATCTCCTCCTTGTGGATCTCCTCGCCGTAGACGGGGGCGCCGGTCGTCGGGTCGACCCAGAACTTGCGGACCGTCGTGTAGTACATCTTGGTGCCGGTCTTGGCGACGGACTCCGGGGTGATGCCCTTGACGGGGAGCTTCTTGGGGAAGGAGACCTTCGTCCACGGGATGGTCTGCTCGAAGTAGTAGACGCTCAGGCCGTGGAAGTTCTGGGTGCCCTTGTAGTGGATGGGGCGGGTGACGCGGGCGCGCGCGTCGAAGTACTCGTAGTCCCGCTTCTCCGTCAGGAACGGCCACTTGAACTCGATGCCCTCGCGTTTGACCGGGTCGCCGTCGACGGACTCGCCCTTGGCGTGCACGGGGGCCGAGCTGTGGGCGTCGAAGATGTAGCGCTCGGGGATCTCGGTGACCATCTTGCCGTCGGGTCCCACGCCGTAGGTCAGGCCGTCCCAGACGACGACGTCGCGTCCGGCGGTCTTCTCGATCTTGTTCGACTCCTCGACGTTGCCCTTGAGGGTCTGCACGATGCTGAGCTTGGGGACCTTCTTCTCCTTCATGGTCCCGTAGTCGATCAGGGTCGCGTTCTTCGCCTCCAGGACCATGGTCTGGTACTGGCTCGGAGGGATCTTCGCGAGGCGCGGGAACGCGTACCAGCGCATCAGCGGGGACATCGCCGTGAAGAACACGGCGAAGGCGAGCAGGATCAGGCTGGCCTTGCGGCGCATCGCGGCGGCCCTCCTCAGCTACGGGCGTGGCACGGGCTTCTACGGGTGTTCGGGCACGGAGTGCAGCAGCGGTTTCGGGGACGTCTCGCCCGGCGGGGCACCGACCGCGGTCATGGTGAGGACCAGGGCGAGCGCCGCGGCGAGACCGATCGCCGCGGCGACGAGAGCGCGCATGTCCGACCTCCCTGCGGCCTTGCGGCACACGGAATCTGATGAGGCGTCAGGCCTCTGGGTCGGTGCACCGTAGCAACGCGGGGCGGGAATGAGAACACGTTGTACGGGACGCAGTTGAGCCCCCGACCATGTGCGGTCGGGGGCTCAACTGCGCGGTGCGCGGCGGGTGTTACGAGGCGGAGGCGGCGGTCACCTTCAACTCGACGTCGAGCGTCGCGCCGCCCGTCGTGGTGACGCGCAGCAGGAACGTGCCGGTGGTGTCGTCCGCGTAGAGCTTGGGCACGGTGAGGTGGCCCTCGGCGTCGGCCGTCAGGCCCTTGACGGTGCGGATCGTCCTGCCGTCCGCGTCCTTGAAGTAGGGGCCCTTGTCCGCCTCGGTCGCGTCGTCCGCGGCCTTGACGAGGGTCGCGGTCGCGCCGACCTTGCCGGCGGCGACGCCCTTGTACGTGGCGTTCAGCTCGACGGCCTTGGCGAAGGTGCCGCCCGCCTCGCAGGTCATCTCTTCCGCGTCGACGCGGGTCAGCTTGTCGGCGCGCGCGGTGACCGTCGCCGTGGAATAGACGGGGTCCACGGTCCGGCCGACGACGGTGGCGCGGACCTTGAACTGACCGGTCTGCTTCCCTGCCCTGACCGCGGGCGCGGTGGCCACGCCGGAGCCGTCCGTGGTGACGGTGGCGCTGGTGACGCCGCCGGAGAACGTGGCGTCGGTGTCGCCGACGATCGCGAAACGAATCTTCGCGGAGGCGACGGCGGCGCCCGCCGCGTTCCTCGCCTTCACCTTGGCCCGCTCGCCGAAGGTGTCGTCCTGGAGGGCGGCGAGGGTGCCGGTGCCGGCGTCGGCGAGCTTGGTGACGGACTGGGTGGGCGTGGGGTCGGGGGTGGGGCTCGTGGTGGGCGGCTTGGTCGTGCCATCGCCGCCGGGGCTCGTCGAGCCGCCGCCGGACGGGGTCTTGGGCGGGTTCTTGGACGGCGGCTTCGTGGTCGTCGTGTCCGAGGACGGGCGGTCGGAGTCGCGACCGGTGGGGCTCGGCGACGGGCTCGCGCCGCTGCCGCTGCCGCCGCCGCTCGGGTGCCTGGGCAGCACGCCGGTGCCGTCGGGGACCGAGTGCGAGTGCTTGCGGTAGTAGTCCAGCCAGGACAGCACGGTGGCGAGGTACTTCGTGGAGTTGTTGTAGCTGAGGATCGCCTTGTTCAGCTGCGTGGCGTTGGACAGGTCGCGGTCGGCGCGGCACAGGTAGTGGCCCGCGGCGAGGGCGGCGTCGTAGACGTTGTTCGGGTCCTTCTTGCCGTCGCCGTTGCCGTCGCGGCCCGCCCACTCCCAGGTGGAGGGGATGAACTGCATGGGGCCCACGGCCCGGTCGTGGACCGTGTCGCCGTCGTAGGAGCCGCCGTCGGTGTCGGTGATCTTCGCGAAGCCGTTGCCGTCCAGGGGCGGCCCCGTGATCGCGTGGAGCGTGTTGCCGTCCTTGTCGACGTCGCCGCCGCGGGCCTGGCCCGACTCGACCTTGCCGATCGCGGCGAGCAGCTGCCAGTCCAGGTTGCAGCCGGGCTTCGTGGTGCCTATCTCTGCGGCGGCCTTCTTGTACGCGTCGAGGACGGTCGCGGGGATGCCGGAGTCGTCGCCACCGGGCGGAGGCTTCGGCGAGTCGGTGGGGCTGTCCAGCGGGGGCAGGTCCGAGTAGTAGTCCGGGCCCGTCGCCGAGTCCGGTGGGGTGTCGTCCGAGCGGTCCGCCGCGGAATTGCCGCTGTCCCCGTGCGGGGTGGTCACGCCGGGCGCCTGGGACGCGGACAGGGCCGCCACCGCCGCGGCGGCGACCGCGGCCGTCATGACTCCCCTGCGCAGTCGCCTTCCGAATACCGCCGCCATGCCGCGAGCCCTCCCCTTGTCGCCTGTACCGACCCGCGGCGCTCCCCAGCGCGCGGATCCCGCCGACCCTACGACAACTTCCGCCGCACAGACACCCGTTCGCGCCCGGTATTGAACGATTGCGCCGCTACGGATGCCGTACGACTCCACGCTCGCACGGAGCGGACAACGGGGCGACACGTGCCGTTCACCATCAGCCATGCCGCGGCGGTGCTGCCCTTCGTGCGGCGGGACGGCGCGGGGCGGGAGCGGGTGTGGGGGCCGGAGTGGCGCTGTACGCGCTGGTGAGCCACTCACGGTCCACGCGGCGAGCGAGGCTGTTCAAGCCCCGCATGTGGACGAGAGGCCGCGGGGTCCGGGGCAGAGCCCCGCGACCTGGGCCGGCGCGGGCCGCGACAACGCGACCCGCACCCGACCGGCCCTAGGGCCCTTCTGACGGATCTTGCTGGAGTCGCGGGCCCTGGCACGCGCATCTGCGGCGTTGTCGTCGGTTGCCAACTTCCCCAAGCTCTCGGCTTCGCTCGAGCAGGGGAGGCCCCATTCGCGTTGACGCCCTCCTCCGCCTTGCAGCTGCACGCACCAGACCCCACTCGGGGAGCCGAATGGCACGGCCTCCGGGGTCCAGCCTGATCCGTCAGAAGGGCCCTAGTGGGCGGCGGACTCCCAGTCCGCGCCAAGGCCCACCGACACATCCAGCGGCGCGCGGAGCGTCACCGCGCTCGCCATCTCGCGGCGCACCAGCTCCTCCGCCGCCGCGGCCTCCCCGGGCGCGATCTCCAGCACGATTTCGTCGTGGACCTGGAGCAGCATCCGGGACTTGAGCTTCGCCTCCGTGAGCGCCTTGTCGACGTTCAGCATCGCGATCTTCACGATGTCGGCGGCGGTGCCCTGGATCGGCGCGTTGAGCGCCATCCGCTCGGCCATCTCGCGGCGCTGCCGGTTGTCCGAGTTCAGGTCGGGCAGGTAGCGGCGGCGCCCCAGCATCGTCTCGGTGTACCCGGTGGCGCGCGCCTCGTCGACCGCCCGCCGCAGGTAGTCCCGTACGCCGCCGAACCGCTCGAAGTACGTGTCCATCAGGCCGCGCGCCTCGCCCGGGTCGATGCCCAGCTGGCCGGAGAGGCCGAAGGCGGAGAGGCCGTACGCGAGCCCGTACGACATCGCCTTGATCTTGCGGCGCATCTCGGCGTCGACCGCGTCCCGCTCCACTCCGAAGACCTGCGAGGCCACCGTGGTGTGCAGGTCCTCGCCGGAGTTGAACGCCTCCAGGAGGCCCTCGTCCTCCGAGAGGTGCGCCATGACGCGCAGTTCGATCTGGCTGTAGTCGGCCGTCATCAGCGACTCGTAGCCCTCGCCGACGACGAACCCGCGGCGGATGGCGCGGCCCTCGTCGGTGCGGACCGGGATGTTCTGAAGGTTCGGGTCCGTGGACGACAGACGCCCCGTCGCCGCCACCGTCTGGTTGAACGTCGTGTGGATGCGGCCGTCCGCCGCGATCGTCTTGATCAGTCCCTCGACGGTGACGCGGAGCTTGGCCTGCTCACGGTGGCGCAGCATGATCACGGGGAGTTCGTGGTCGGTCTGCGTGGCCAGCCAGGCGAGCGCGTCGGCGTCCGTCGTGTAACCGGTCTTGGTCTTCTTCGTCTTCGGAAGGTCGAGTTCCTCGAAGAAGACGGCCTGGAGCTGCTTCGGGGAGCCGAGGTTGAACTCGTGGCCCACCGCGTCGTGCGCCTCCTTCACCGCCTGCTGCACGGCGCCCGCGAACATCTGCTCCATCGACTCCAGGTGGGCGCGGTCGGCGGCGATGCCGTGCCGCTCAAGGCGCGCGAGGAGCGTGGACGTCGGCAGCTCGATGTCGGTGAGCAGCTCCGCCGCGTTGACCTCCTTGAGGCGCGTACCGAACGCCTCGCCCAGGTCGAGGATCGCGCGGGCCTGCACCATGAGCGCGTCGGCCTCGGCCTGGTCGTCCTCGTCCGTACCGAACGCGAGCTGGCCGTCGGCGGCGCCGGCCGGGGCGAGCTCGCGGCCGAGGTACTCCAGGGACAGCGCGTCGAGCGCGAAGGAGCGGCGGCCGGGCTTGACCAGGTACGCGGCGAGCGCCGTGTCCATGGTGATGCCGTCGACGCTCCAGCCGTGCTCGGCGAAGACCCGCATCACGCTCTTGGCGTTGTGCAGCACCTTCGGCTTCTTCGCGTCGGCGAGCCAGGTGGCGAAGGCCTTCTCGTCGGCCTCGTCCAGCGTCGACGGGTCGAACCAGGCGGCCTCTCCACCGGCGGCGGCGAGCGCGATCTCGGTGACCGAGCCGGCGCCCAGCGTCCAGGTGTCGACGGTCGCCATGCCGAGGACCGCCTTGCCGTGCTCGGCCAGCCACGGCGCGAGCTCGCCCGCCGCGAGCACCTTCCCGTCGAGCTCGACGCCAGGCTCGGCCGGGGTCTCCTCGGCCTCCTCGGCGCCCGGGTCGACGGCGAACAGGCGCTCGCGCAGCGACGGGTTACGGATCTCCAGCGTGTCCAGGATCATCGCGATCGCTGTCCGGTCGTACGCCTCGCGCCCCAGGTCGGCGACCGTCTTCGGCAGCTCGACGTCGCGCACCATTTCGGTCAGGCGCCGGTTCAGCTTCACGGCCTCGATGTGGTCCCGGAAGTTCTGCCCCGCCTTGCCCTTGACCTCCTCGGCGCGCTCGACCAGCTCGGCGAACGAACCGAACTGGTTGATCCACTTCGCGGCGGTCTTCTCGCCGACGCCGGGGATGCCCGGCAGGTTGTCCGAGGGGTCGCCGCGCAGCGCCGCGAAGTCCGGGTACTGGGCCGGCGTGAGCCCGTACTTCTCCTCGACCTTCTGCGGCGTGAACCGCGTCAGCTCGGAGACGCCCTTGGTGGGGTACAGCACCGTCACGTTCTCGGAGACGAGCTGGAACGAGTCCCGGTCGCCGGTGACGATGAGGACCTCGAAGCCGGCGGCCTCGGCCTGCGTGGCGAGCGTGGCGATGACGTCGTCGGCCTCGAAGCCGTCGACCGCGAAGCGCGGTGTGTGCATGGCGTCGAGCAGCTCGCCGATCAGCTCGACCTGGCCCTTGAACTCGTCCGGCGTCTTCGAGCGGTTCGCCTTGTACTCGGTGAACTCCTCGGAGCGCCACGTCTTGCGGGACACGTCGAACGCCACCGCGAAGTGCGTCGGCTCCTCGTCGCGCAGCGTGTTCGCCAGCATCGACGCGAAACCGTAGATCGCGTTCGTCGGCTGGCCCGTCGCCGTCGTGAAGTTCTCCGCGGGCAGCGCGAAGAACGCCCGGTACGCCAGCGAGTGCCCGTCCATGAGCATCAGGCGGGGACGCCCGCCCGAGCTGCCGTCTGCTGCCTTCGCCACCGGATCCACCGTCTTCTGCGTCGTCTTTGGCGTATTCGCTGCTGCTTTCTCTGCCACGCCCACGATCCTGCCACGCCCCACTGACAGCGCGGCCCACCTCCCACCGGAGCGGGCGTTGTCGGACCCTCGTGCGAAGATCGGAGACGTAGCTCACAGCACCGTTCAGCAGGACGCGCAGCACCGCAGGACCGCTCAAAGGGGAGCCGAACCATGGCAAGCAAGCCGCCCGCATCCGACCCGGTACAGGACGCGCCGCAGGTAGCGGCGCCGCAGCACCATGCCGCCGGGCTCCCCGCCGTGAAGCACTCGCTCAAGATGGCCCGCGAGCAGATGGGCGTGAAGCGGACCGCGCTGACGCTCCTTCGCGTCAACCAGAAGGACGGCTTCGACTGCCCGGGCTGCGCCTGGCCGGAGCCGGAGCACCGGCACGCGGCGGAGTTCTGTGAGAACGGGGCGAAGGCGGTCGCCGAGGAGGCCACCCTGCGCCGGGTGACGCCGGAGTTCTTCGCCGCGCACCCGGTGGCGGACCTTTCGACGCGCTCCGGGTACTGGCTGGGCCAGCAGGGCCGGCTCACCCACCCCATGTATCTGGCCGAGGGCGCCTCGCACTACGAGCCCGTCGCGTGGGAGCGCGCCTTCGACCTGATCGCGGGCGAGCTGACCGCGCTCGGCTCGCCCGACGAGGCCGTCTTCTACACGTCGGGGCGCACCAGCAACGAGGCGGCGTTCCTCTACCAGTTGTTCGCCCGCGAGTTCGGCACGAACAACCTGCCCGACTGTTCGAACATGTGCCACGAGTCGTCCGGCTCCGCGCTCACGGAGACGATCGGCATCGGCAAGGGCAGCGTCCTTCTTGAGGACCTGTACAAGTCGGATCTGATCATCGTCGCCGGGCAGAACCCGGGCACGAACCATCCGCGCATGCTCTCCGCCCTGGAGAAGGCGAAGGCGGGCGGCGCGAAGATCATCTCCATCAATCCGCTGCCGGAGGCGGGCCTGGAGAAGTTCAAGAACCCGCAGACCCCGAAGGGCCTCACCAAGGGCGCTGCTCTCAACGATCTGTTCCTTCAGATCCGTCTCGGCGGCGACCAGGCCCTCTTCCGCCTCCTCAACAAGCTGATCCTGGAGACGGAAGGCGCCACGGACGACGCCTTCATCGCCGAGCACACGCACGGCTACGAGGAGTTCGCGAAGGCAGCCCGGGACGCCGACTGGGACGAGACCCTCGCGGCGACCGGCCTGTCCCGCGCCGACATCGAGCGCACCCTGGAGATGGTCCTCGCCTCCAAGCGCACCGTCGTGTGCTGGGCCATGGGCCTCACCCAGCACAAGCACTCCGTGCCGACGATCCGCGAAGTGGTCAACTTCCTGCTGCTGCGCGGCAACATCGGACGGCCCGGCGCGGGCGTGTGCCCGGTGCGCGGCCACTCGAACGTGCAGGGCGACCGCACCATGGGCATCTTCGAGCGCCCCGCCCCCGCGTTCCTCGACGCCCTGGAGAAGGAGTTCGGCTTCGCCCCGCCGCGCGAACACGGCTTCGACGTCGTGCGCGCCATCCGGGCCCTGCGCGACGGGCAGGCGAAGGTCTTCTTCGCCATGGGCGGCAACTTCGTCTCGGCGTCCCCCGACACCGAGGTCACCGAGTCGGCGATGCGCCGCGCCCGCCTCACCGTGCACGTCTCCACGAAGCTGAACCGCTCGCACGCGGTCACCGGGGCCCGCGCCCTGATCCTGCCGACCCTCGGCCGCACCGAGCGCGACCTCCAGGGCAGTGGCGAGCAGTTCGTGACGGTCGAGGACTCCATGGGCATGGTGCACGCCTCGCGCGGCCGCCTCGACCCGGCGAGCCGCCACCTGCTGTCCGAGCCGGCCATCGTCGCCCGCCTCGCCCGCCGTGTCCTCGGCACCGAATCCCGCACGCCCTGGGAGGAGTTCGAGAAGGACTACGCGACGATCCGCGACCGCATCGCACACGTGATCCCCGGCTTCGAGGACTTCAACGAGAAGGTCGCTGATCCGAACGGCTTCGCGCTCCCGCACGCCCCCCGCGACGAACGCCGCTTCCCCACGGCCACCGGAAAGGCCAACTTCACGGCCGCCCCCGTGGAGTACCCGCGCGTCCCCGAAGGCCGCCTCCTCCTTCAGACGCTGCGCTCGCACGACCAGTACAACACCACCATCTACGGCCTGGACGACCGCTACCGCGGCATCAGGAACGGCCGCCGCGTCGTCCTCGTCAACGCCGACGACGCCAAGGACCTCGACCTCGCCGAGGGCTCCTACGTGGACCTCGTGAGCGAGTGGGAGGACGGCGTCGAGCGGCGCGCGCCCGGCTTCCGCGTCGTGCACTACCCGACGGCCCGCGGCTGCGCGGCCGCCTACTACCCGGAGACGAACGTCCTGGTGCCGCTGGACGCCACGGCGGACACCAGCAACACACCCGCCAGCAAGTCCGTCGTGGTCCGCCTGGAACAATCCAGGACCGACTGAGCGTTTGCTCAGCCAGGTATCAGCCACACAGACGACTCAAGCACTGCACGACGAACGGAGCCGGGCGCCATGGGCGAGCAGAACCACACGCAGTTCCCCCAAGAGGTCATCGACGAGTACGCGGCACTCGGCATCGACCTCGTCGCCCTGTTCTCCGCCGGCCACCTCGGCACGCGCATGGGCATCGACGTCAAGGAGGCCTCGGCCGAGCGCGTCGTCGGCACCATGCCCGTCGAAGGCAACACGCAGCCCTACGGGCTGCTGCACGGCGGCGCCTCCGCCGTCCTCGCCGAGACCCTCGGCTCCGTCGGCGCGATGCTGCACGGCGGCAGCGGCAAGATCGCCGTCGGCGTCGACCTGAACTGCACGCACCACCGCGGCGCCCGCTCCGGCCTCGTCACCGGCGTCGCCACGCCGCTGCACCGCGGCCGCTCCACGGCGACGTACGAGATCGTGATCACCGACGAGCAGGACAGGCGGGTCTGCTCGGCCCGCCTGACCTGCATGCTCAAGGAAGCGCCGAACGCGCCTACGGCGTAGGTGCCAGCGGCAGCGTCACCGAGCTGTCCCCGGCGCGCACGGTCATCCTCGTGCCCGCCGGGTAGCGCAGCGTGTAGTCGTAATCGGTGGAGATCAGGACGACGCCGAGCCGGTGCCCGGCCTTGAAGACGTAGTCCTCGGGCTGCATGTCCCACTTCAACCGGTACTCGCGGCCCTCGACGACCTTGGACTGCCGCTCGTACGACGTCCGGTTGCGGGCATCGAGCCAGCCCCGCGTCACGATCTTGAAGTCGGCGGTCTCCGTGCGGTGCTTCGTGCGGTACGCGCAGCCCGTCTCACCGGCGAGCCCCGGCACGCCCTCGCCGTAGCAGACCTGCTGCGAGGTGTCGGTGACCGTGCCCGAAGTCGCCCGGGTGTCCCGCCCGTAGTCGACGAGCAGCGCCGTCACGTACGGCGACGTCCCCGCCAGCGAGGCCCGCACATCGACCTCCGGCACACCGTTCAGCCGGACGTCCTCGCCGAGCGCCCCCGTCGTGTACGCGAGCCGGTTCGGGTTCGCCGCGTCCGGTGACGTCACCAGCTCTTCCGCGGCGACCGTACGGCCCGCGTCGGTCAGCGACTGCACCCGCTTCGGGCCGGCCGCGCTCCCCAGCGCCCCGTCGGCACGCATCCGCAGCGTCGTCGAGCGCGTACCGGCCGCGGGCCAGTCGCTCTGCTGCTTCCAGCCGAAGTCGGCCTGCTCGACGTCGACCCGGGGCTCCTTCGTGACGCCGTTGTCGATGCCGTACAGATAGTGGTCGAACCAGTGGTGGACCTGGCTCAGCCACTCCTCCATGCGCAGCGGCATCGGATTGGCGTGCCCGGCCTGGTGCAGCCACAGCTTGCGCGGCACATGGTTCCTCTTCAGCGCCTCCCACAACTGTCCGGCGTTCTTCGTCTTCACGTTCCAGTCGTTGAGGCCGTGCACGACGAACGTCGCCGCCTTGATCCGGCGGGCGTCCTTCAGATAGTCGCGCTCCTGCCAGTACGGCGACCAGTCGCCGGTCACCCGGTCCTGATCACGCTCCAGCGCGTCGAGCACCGGCTTGCAGATCTCCCGGTCGGCCCGCGAGTACACGTACCGGGCGAGCACGTCGGTGTCCTCGCCCTGGAACGTGCCGGGCGCCACGACCCCGCCGTTCGCGCGGTAGTAGTCGTACCAGGAGGAGATCCCGGAGATCGGCACGATCGCCTTGAGGCCCTCGACTCCCGTACTGGCGACGGCGGTCGGCAGCGTGCCGTTGTAGGAGATCCCCATCATCGCGGAGTCACCGGTCGACCAGTCGGCCCGCACGGGCTTGCCGTCGGTGTCCCAGCCCTTGGCGCGGCCGTTCAGCCACTCGATCGCGGCCTTCGCGCCGAGCGTCTCGTTGCGGCCGCCCGAGGTCGGACAGCCGGTGGAGCCGCCCGTACCGAGACTGTCGACCTCGGCCACGGCATAGCCGCGCGGCAGGAAGTAGTTGTCGTAGTACCCGCCGTACGCCACGGCAGGACCCGCCAACCCGGCCCTTCCGGGCTCCTGCCGGAACCGGCCCCCCGATTCCGGAAGCCCGTCCTCGTCCAGGTCGACGACATGGTTCGGGACATCGTTGCCACCCGCCCAGTACGGGCTGGCCTCGACGATCGTGGCGACCTTCAGGCCCGCCGTCTCCGTCTCCCTGGGCCGCAGGATCCGCATGCGCACCGTGTCACGCTTCCCGTCACCGTCACTGTCGGCCTCCGTCTGCACGTCGACCTTCTGCGACACGGCGTCCGCACGCGAGAAGACGGGCTGCGTCTCACGATCCTCGATCCTCAACTCCGCCCGACCGGCGGAGGGTTGCACGGCATACGCGGACGGGGCGGCCACCGCCGCCGCCAGCGCACACACCAGGGCCAGGCCGAAGCGTCTCTTACCGGTGGATCTCGCCATCGTGCCTCCAAGGGCGCGTTCGGGGAGTTCACTCACGGGACGGGAGGTGACGTGAGGTATTCCACCGCGCCACGCCCCACCCGACCAGAGGGCCTCGCCAACTCCAGCCGCCCGAGACGATGTTGGCGGAAAAATCCCCAACCCCGCAGACCCGCGCCCGCATTGGCGGACCCGCCCCCTCCGCCCTACCGTCGAGCATGACCGGCATCGGGCCCGTCGAGCCGCACGAACCGGCGGCCGACAGCCACCCCCTCGCGCCGCACCCCACCGACATCGTCGGCACCGACACCCCACGCCCGTACGAACGTTGGGCCGCCCTGCCCCCGCGCAGACGCCGCCTCCTCCTCGCCGCGGCGGCCACCGCGGCCGCCGTCGCCGGCACCCTCCTCCTGCCCCGCCCCGAACGGCCCGCCCCACCGCCACCCGACCCCTGGCCCGCCCAGGTCACCCACCTGACCTACGCCGGACCACACGGCGACGGCTTCCGCTTCACCGCCCGCGTCGACCACGGCACTACCGTGACGATCAGTCACATAAGGGCCGGAGACCCCCGATTGGCCGTCACCACGACACCCCGGCCACCCCTCGACGTCACACCCGGATCCCCGCGCACCCTCACCGTGAGGATCGACGTACGCGCCTGCTCCGCCCTGCCCCGCGCCCTCGACATGGCCTACCTGGACCTCACACTGGCCAACCGGAGAGCCAGGGAGCCGCACAGCTTCATCTTCGTCGACCGCTACCCGCACGACCTGCTCACCCTGCTGCGCGCCCGCTGCGAAGAGCCTCCCACCGAACTCACACAGCGGTAACACTCGGTTACCTCTGCCGCAACGAAGCAATGCGAACGTCGCACCGCGCAGCCCTGTCGCCGATCACGGGGCGTACGCGACCGAATCGATCTTGAGAACACCCCGTTCCACTACGGGACTTGAGGTGATCTTGGTCTTTCGCGCCCAACCGGCACGCCCCGGCATAACAAGAACGTCACAGCCTCTTCCGCACCCACGCTCCACCCCGCCACCTGCGCTTATAGTCACGGCCAGTCACCGCGCCGCCGGGCGCTCCACTTGCACGGCCCCTGTACCACTCCGTACGGCCCGGCGAGACACACGGCCCCTGGACCAGGGGGTCGCGCCAGGGAGAGGAATGATCGTGCGACACCGTTCTTTGCTCATACTCACCGCCGTGCTCACCACCGGAGCACTCACACTCAGCGCTTGCGGATCGCGCGACGACGACAAGAAGTCCAGCGGCGGCAGCAAGACCACCGTGGTCATCGGCGTGGACGCCCCCCTCAGCGGCGACCTCTCGGCCATCGGACTCGGCATCAAGAACTCCGTCCACCTGGCCGCGAAGATCGCCAACAAGAACAAGGAAGTCCCCGGCGTCACCTTCAAGACCGAACCGCTCGACGACGTCGCCAACGCGTCCACCGGTGGACAGAACGCCACCAAACTCGCCGGCATGGAAGACGTCCTCGGCGTCGTAGGACCCCTCAACTCCAACGTCGCCCAGTCGATGCAGAAGACCTTCGACGCCGCCGGCCTCGTCGAGATCTCACCGGCCAACACCAACCCGACGCTGACCCAGGGCACCAACTACCTGAAGTCCAAGCAGCGTCCCTTCGACACCTACTTCCGCACCGCCACCACCGACGCACTCCAGGGCCCCTTCGCCGCCCAGTACGCCTACAACCAGCTCAAGCTGAAGAAGGTGTACGTCATCGACAACAAGCTCACCTACGGCGCGGGACTCGCCCAGACCTTCCGCGACGAGTTCAAGAAGCTCGGCGGAAAGGTCGTCGCAAGCGACCACATCAACAAGGACGACCGCGACTTCGGCGCCATCTCCACCAAGGTCAAGAACTCCGGAGCCGACTTCGTCTACTTCGGCGGCGAATACCCCAACGGCGCCCCGCTCTCCAAGCAGATCAAGGACGCCGGCGCCAAGATCCCCGTCATCGGCGGCGACGCCCTCCAGAGCGCCGACTACGTCAAGCTCGCCGGCTCCGCGGCCAACGGCGACTTCGCCACCTCCGTCGGCGCCCCCGTCGCCAAGCTCGACACCGCCAAGAAGTTCATCGCCGACTACAAGGCGGCCGGCTACAAGGAGCCCTACGAGACCTACGGCGGCCTCTCCTACGACGCCGCCTGGTCCATCATCCAGGCCGTCAAGTCCGTCGTCGCCAAGAACGACGGCAAGCTGCCCAGCGACTTCAAGGAAGCCCGCAAGCAGATCACCGAAGCCACCCAGAAGGTCAGCTTCAACGGCGTGACCGGCCAGGTCTCCTACGACAAGTACGGCGACACCACCAACAAGACGCTCACCGTCTACCAGGTCAAGAAGGGCCAGATCGTCCCCGTCAAGACGGGCGAGCTGGAGCAGTAGAACCCCCGGGGAGCGGCCGGCAGGACCCCGGCCGCTCCCCCACCCGGCCCAAAACGCGGGGAGCACCCACCAACAGCCCTCCGCGTCCCCGCACTTGACCCCACTTTCGGAGGCCCAGCGGTGCACGATCTGCCGCAGCAGCTGGTCAACGGCCTGATCCTCGGAGCTCTGTACGGCCTCATAGCCGTCGGCTACACCATGGTCTACGGCATCATCCAGCTCATCAACTTCGCCCACGGCGAGATATACATGATCGGCGGTTTCGGAGCCCTCACCATGTGGCTCTGGCTCCCCACCGGCACCAACCTCGCCATCGCCCTGCCCCTCATGCTCCTGATGGGCATCACCTGCTCCGTCCTCATCGCCGTCGGCGCGGAACGTTTCGCCTACCGGCCCCTCAGAAACGCACCACGCCTCGCACCCCTCATCACCGCCATCGGCCTCTCCATCGCCCTCCAGCAGGCGATCTGGGCCTTCTACCCCAACGCCAAGTCCGACCGCACCTTCCCCCAGTTCAAGGGCGGCCCCTTCGACCTCGGCGCCTTCAACCTCCAACGCGGCGACATCTTCCTCATCATCGCCGCCCCCATCTGCATGGCCGCCCTCGCCTTCTTCGTCGCCAAGACCCGCACCGGCCGCGCCATGCAAGCCACCTCCCAAGACCCCGACACCGCCAAGCTCATGGGCATCAACACCGACCGCATCGTCGTCACCGCCTTCGCCATCGGCGGCGCCTTCGCAGCAGTCGCAGCCATGGCCTACGGCCTCAAATACGGCCAAGTCGGCTTCAAAATGGGCTTCATCGCCGGCCTCAAAGCCTTCACCGCAGCCGTACTCGGCGGCATCGGCAACATCTACGGCGCCATGATCGGCGGCCTCGCCCTCGGCCTCGCCGAAGCCCTCGCCACCGCCTACATCCAGGACATCCCCGGCATGGAACTCCTCGGCGGCGGAGCCTGGAAGGACGTCTGGGCCTTCGTCCTCCTCATCCTCGTCCTCCTGCTGCGCCCCCAGGGCCTGCTCGGAGAACGCGTCGCGGACAGGGCGTGATCACCATGACAGACACCATCACCACCCAAACGCCCCAGGCACTCATCCCGCTGCCCGACAAGGCCGCCCGCTACGGCACCGCCGCAGCCGCCCTCGCCACCGCCGCCAGCACCTTCCTCGCCTGGACCTGGACCGACGAATTCCCCGGCGACCTCACCGTCACCGGCTACCCCGGCGGACTCCAGATCCTCACCCTCATCGGAGCACTCCTCACCCTGCTCCTCGCCCTCTCCGGACTCGGCACCCGAGGCCTGCGCTGGCTCACCCCCGGCGGCAGCACCGCCCCCACCCTCCTCTTCGCCCTCGGCACCCTCGGCACCACCGGCTACACCATGGGCGCCATCTCCGCCTCGCTCGGCGGCACCGCCAACCTCGAACCAGGCGCCTGGATCGCAGGCATCACCGCCCTCGCCACCACCGTCCTCGCCCTCGGCCTCCCCGCCGACGTCAAGGACGACGAAGCCACCCGCCCCTGGGCCCGCTTCCGCAACACCCTCAAAGCACCACCCCCGCGCCCCAGCAGCACCACCCTCCCCGCCTGGGCCGAAATCCTCATCATCGCCGTCTCCTTCGGCCTCGCCCTCTACGTCTTTACGTACGGCATCGACACCGAATACGGCGAACTCTTCGTCGGCTACCTCATCCTCGTCCTCTTCGGCGGCACCGCCCTCACCAAGAGCGGCCTCATCGCCCGCATCACCACCCTCACCAACAAACACCGCACCATCGCCCTCACCGCCGCCTTCGTCGCCGCGGCCGCCTTCCCCTTCACCCAGTCCAACGACACCTACACCAACGTCGCCGCCAACATCCTCGTCTTCGCCACCGTCGCCCTCGGCCTCAACGTCGTCGTCGGCCTCGCAGGACTCCTCGACCTCGGCTACGTAGCCTTCCTCGGCGTCGGCGCCTACGCGGCCGCCCTCGTCTCCGGCTCCGCCGACTCCACCATCGGCGTCCACTTCCCCTTCTGGGCAGCCGTCCTCACCGGCGCAGGCGCCTCACTCCTCTTCGGAGTCCTCATCGGCGCCCCCACCCTGCGACTGCGCGGCGACTACCTCGCCATCGTCACCCTCGGCTTCGGCGAGATCTTCCGCATCACCATGAACAACCTCGACGGCCAATCCGGCCCCGACGTCACCAACGGACCCAACGGCATCGCCAACATCCCCGACCTCGTCATCTTCGGGTTCGACTTCGGCGAAACCCACACCGTCCTCGGCGTCGACCTCGGCCGATTCGCCAACTACTACCTGTTGATGCTCTTCTTCACGATCATCGTCGTGACCGTCTTCCGCCGCGCCGGCGCCAGCCGCATCGGCCGCGCCTGGGTCGCCATCCGCGAAGACGAGACCGCCGCCCGCGCCATGGGCATCAACGCCTTCCGCCTCAAACTCCTCGCCTTCGCCCTCGGCGCCTCCCTCGCCGGCATGGCCGGCGCCGTCCAGGGCCACATCCAGTACTCCGTCACCCCCGACCAGTACGTCTTCGTCGAAAACGCACCACCCAACTCCGCCTTCCTCCTCGCCGCCGTCATCCTCGGCGGCATGGGAACCGTGAGCGGCCCCCTCATCGGCGCCGCACTCCTCTACCTGATCCCGGCGAAACTCCAGTTCATCGGCGACTACCAACTCCTCCTCTTCGGCGTCGCACTCGTCCTCCTCATGCGCTTCCGCCCCGAAGGACTCATCGCCGACCGCCGCAAGAAACTCGAATTCCACGACACCGGCCAACTCGACATCCCCGAACAAACGAGCCTGCCCGGCACCGCCACCACGGCACCCACCAAGGCAGGAGCGTGATCCCGATGACGACACCGACCAACACGGCCACAGTGCTCCAGGCAAGCGGCGTCACCATGCGCTTCGGCGGCCTCACCGCGGTACGCAACGTCGACCTCAACGTCGACCAGGGCGAAATCGTCGGCCTCATCGGCCCCAACGGCGCCGGAAAGACCACCTTCTTCAACTGCCTCACCGGCCTCTACGTCCCCACCGAAGGCAGCGTCTCCTACCAGGGCAACGTCCTCCCGCCCCAATCCCACCTCGTCACCCAGGCAGGCGTCGCCCGCACCTTCCAGAACATCCGCCTCTTCGCCAACATGACCGTCCTGGAAAACGTCCTCGTCGGCCGCCACACCCGCACCAAGGAAGGCCTCTGGTCGGCCCTCCTGCGCGGACCCGGCTTCAAAAGAGCCGAACGCGGCAGCGAAGCACGCGCCATGGAACTCCTCGACTTCATCGGCCTCGCCCACAAACGCGACCACCTCGCCCGCAACCTCCCCTACGGAGAACAGCGGAAGCTGGAAATCGCGCGGGCACTCGCCAGCGAACCCGGGCTCCTCTTGCTGGACGAGCCGACAGCGGGCATGAACCCCCAGGAAACCCGCGCAACCGAAGAGCTGGTCATCGCCATCCGCGACAAGGGCATCGCCGTCCTCGTCATCGAGCACGACATGCGCTTCATCTTCAACCTCTGCGACCGCGTCGCCGTCCTCGTCCAAGGCGAAAAACTCGTCGAAGGCACCAGCGAAGTCGTCCAGGGCGACGAACGCGTCATCGCCGCCTACCTCGGCACCCCCTTCGAAGGCGCCCCCGAAGACACCGCCATCGAAGAGGTCCAGGCCGCGGAGGCCCAGGCCGGCGGGGAAGGAAACGACCAGTGACCGCTCTGCTCGAGGTCGAGGACCTCAAGGTCGCCTACGGCAAGATCGAAGCCGTCAAAGGAATCTCCTTCAGCGTGGAGGAGGGCCAGGTCGTCACCCTCATCGGCACCAACGGTGCGGGCAAGACGACAACTCTGCGCACGCTGTCGGGACTGCTGAAACCTTCGGCCGGCAAGATCAGCTTCGCGGGCCAGCCACTGGCCTCCGTCCCCGCACACAAGATCGTCGCCATGGGGCTGGCCCACTCCCCCGAAGGCCGTCGCATCTTCCCCCGCCTGACGATCATGGAGAACCTCCAGCTCGGAGCGTTCCTCCGCCGCGACCAGGCAGCCGTCGAAAAGGACATGCAGCGGGCGTACGAACTGTTCCCCATCCTGGGCGAACGACGGAAGCAGGCGGCCGGAACACTGTCCGGCGGCGAGCAGCAAATGCTGGCCATGGGGCGGGCGTTGATGTCCCAGCCCAAGCTCCTGATGCTGGACGAACCGTCCATGGGCCTGTCGCCGATCATGATGCAGAAGATCATGGCGACCATCAACGAACTCAAGGCCCAAGGCACCACCATCCTGCTCGTCGAACAGAACGCCCAGGCGGCCCTGTCCCTCGCCGACCAGGGGCATGTGATGGAGGTCGGCTCCATCGTGCTGTCGGGCACCGGCGAAAGCCTGCTCCACGACGAATCCGTCCGGAAGGCCTACCTCGGCGAGGACTGATGGCTTTACGTGAATGTGGCCCGTGCCCCTCCAAGGGACACGGGCCACATTGGCATCAGCCGGGTCTCAGCCCTTCGACGCCTTCTTCTCCTCGGCGTCCTGAATGACCGCCTCGGCAACCTGCTGCATCGAAAGACGACGGTCCATCGACGTCTTCTGAATCCAACGGAACGCCGCCGGCTCCGTCAGCCCGTACTCCGTCTGAAGCACCGACTTCGCCCGGTCCACCAGCTTCCGCGTCTCCAGGCGCTGCGTAAGGTCCGCGACCTCGTTCTCCAGCGTCTTCAGCTCCGTGAACCGGGACACGGCCATCTCGATGGCCGGAACGACATCGCTCTTGCTGAACGGCTTCACGAGGTACGCCATCGCGCCGGCGTCGCGCGCACGCTCCACCAGGTCGCGCTGCGAGAACGCGGTCAGCATCAGAACCGGGGCGATCGACTCACCGGCGATCTTCTCCGCCGCGCTGATGCCGTCCATCTTCGGCATCTTCACGTCGAGGATCACCAGGTCGGGCTTGTGCTCGCGGGCCAGCTCGACGGCCTGCTCGCCGTCGCCGGCCTCGCCCACGACGGAGTAGCCCTCTTCCTCGAGCATCTCTTTGAGGTCGAGGCGGATGAGGGCCTCGTCCTCGGCGATGACGACGCGGGTCGTCAGCGGCGGGACGTGCGACTTGTCGTCGTCGACTGCGTCTACGGGCTCGGGCGTCTCGGGGGCGGTCACGGGGGCGCTCCTTGGTTAAGCAGGGCGGGGGTACTGCTGACAAGAGCCTACCTAGCTGCGGTAAGGTGGGTGAGCAGCGGGTCGAGGGTTTCCTTCGATTCGCAGGAGCTCCGGTAGCCCAATCGGCAGAGGCCATCGTCTCAAACACGATCCAGTGTGGGTTCGAGTCCCACCCGGGGCACTTTTCCTTCGATTCGAAGGTCGCCACCCTGAAGCGGATGCTCACGTTCTCGTGAACATCCGCTCTTTGCTGCGTGTCGCGGACCGTCGGCACGCAGAGTGCCCACATGTACGACATGGGTACACGCAAGCGAGCACTGGCGCTGGTCGCGCAGGGACGCAGCCTCAACTCGGTGAGCAAGGAGACGGGCGTCTCCAGAGCCGCACTCCGCGCCTGGCAGACACGCATCGAGCCGCTCCCCCGCATGCTGCCCCAGGCCGTGCCGTGTGTCCGCTGCGGACCGGAGCCCGAGCTGCCTGCCGACACGGCGGCGTACAGCTACCTGCTGGGGCTCTACCTCGGCGACGGCTGCATCAGCGCCGGGGCGCGCTCCGGCTACTTCCTCCGGATCGCCTGCGCCGACGCCTACCCCGGCCTCATCGAGCTGTGCGCCACCGCCATGCGGTCCATCAACCCGAGCGGCAAGTGCGCCCGGGTCCAGGCCATCGGATACACCTCCGTCGTCGGCTACAGCCGACACTGGCCCTGTCTCTTCCCACAGCACGGGCCCGGCAAGAAGCACGAGCGCAAGATCACCCTCGCCCCCTGGCAGCAGGAGATCGTCGACGCCCACCCGTGGGAGTTCGTCCGGGGACTCGTCCACTCCGACGGATGCCGGGTCACGAACTGGACGACCCGGATCATCGACGGAGAGCGCAAGCGGTACGAGTACCCGCGGTACTTCTTCACCAACACGTCCGCCGACATCATCCGGCTTTACACCGACACCCTCGACCGGCTCGACGTCGAGTGGAAGACGCTCAACCAGAGCCGGGCCGCGGTCACCATCTCGGTCGCCCGAAAGGGCTCAGTAGTCTTCATGGACGCCCACATCGGCCCCAAGTACTGACCGGGCACCCCTACTTCGGGCTGTCGTCCTCGCCGATGTGGTGGATGCGGACCAGGTTCGTGGAGCCCGCCACACCCGGAGGTGAGCCCGCCGTGATGACGACGACGTCACCCTTCTTGCAGCGGCCGATCTTCAGGAGTTGTTCGTCGACCTGCGCGACCATCGCGTCGGTGGAGTCGACGTGCGGCCCCAGGAACGTCTCCACGCCCCACGTGAGGTTGAGCTGCGAGCGCGTCGCCGCCTCCGGGGTGAAGGCCAGGAGCGGGATCGGCGAGCGGTAGCGGGAGAGCCGGCGGACGGTGTCGCCGGACTGCGTGAAGGCGACGAGGAACTTGGCTCCGAGGAAGTCGCCCATTTCGGCTGCCGCGCGGGCGACCGCGCCGCCCTGGGTGCGGGGCTTGTTGCGTTCGGTGAGCGGCGGGAGGCCCTTGGCGAGGATGTCCTCTTCCGCCGCTTCGACGATGCGGCCCATGACCTTGACCGTTTCGATGGCGTATTTGCCGACGCTGGTTTCACCGGAAAGCATGACGGCGTCGGTGCCGTCGATGACGGCGTTCGCCACATCGCTCGCCTCCGCCCTCGTGGGGCGGGAGTTGTCGATCATCGAGTCGAGCATTTGGGTCGCGACGATGACGGGCTTCGCATTGCGCTTGGCGAGTTTGATGGCGCGCTTTTGGACGATCGGGACTTGTTCGAGGGGCATTTCGACGCCGAGGTCGCCGCGGGCGACCATGATGCCGTCGAATGCGGCGACGATGTCGTCGATGTTGTCGACGGCCTGGGGCTTTTCGACCTTGGCGATGACGGGGAGGTGGCGGCCTTCTTCTTGCATGATGCGGTGGACGTCTTCGATGTCGCGGCCGCTGCGGACGAAGGAGAGCGCGATGACGTCGGCGCCGGTGCGCAGGGCCCAGCGGAGGTCTTCCTGGTCCTTGTCGCTGAGGGCGGGGACGGAGACGGCGACGCCGGGGAGGTTGAGGCCCTTGTGGTCGGAGACCATGCCGCCTTCGATGACGCGGGTGCGGACGCGGGGTCCGTCGACTCCGGTGACTTCGAGGGTGACTTTGCCGTCGTCGACGAGGATGCGTTCGCCGGTGGTGACGTCTTCGGCGAGGCCGTCGTAGGTGGTGCCGCAGGTCTGGCGGTCGCCTTGGATTCCGCTTTCGACGGTGATGGTGAACTCGTCGCCGCGTTCGAGTAGTACGGGTCCTTCGCTGAATCGGCCGAGTCGGATCTTCGGGCCTTGAAGGTCGGCGAGGATTCCGACGCTGCGGCCGGTCTCGTCGGAGGCCTTTCGCACGCGCTGGTAGCGCTCCTCGTGTTCGGCGTAGGTGCCGTGGCTGAGGTTGAAGCGGGCTACGTCCATTCCGGCTTCGACGAGTGCCTTGATCTGCTCGTACGAGTCGGTGGCGGGGCCCAGGGTGCAGACGATCTTTGCTCGGCGCATGCTTTCGACCCTAGACCTTACCGACGGGTAGAGAATTGGTCGGTCATGACTACTCAACAACCTTTACGTGAAGGGCTATTGACAAGGGTTGAATTTGGGCGACACTGCGCTCTGATGAGCGGCTGGGTGGGTCGGCCTGCGGCTCACCGTGTGGGTCAGAGCGTCGGTGGGTGCATCGTAAAGCGTGCGTTGACCTCGGCTCGTACGCGCTGGCGTTGGGGTTCGAGGTCGAGGGCGGGGGCGGGTTCCGCGTCGGCGCCGGCGAAGGCGGCCATGCGCATGGCGCCGGGCGGGGGCATGGGGCGGTCGGCCATGGGGTTGTCGGCGCCGATGTCGGCGATTTCGATGAGGGCGGCGAGGGTGGTGCCGAGGGCTTCGGCGTATTCGCGGGCGCGCTGGACGGCTTCGCGGACGGCCTGTTGGCGGGCTTGGGCGTGGACGGGTGAGGTGGGTCGCAGGGACCACCAGGGGCCGTCGACGCTGGTGAGGTCGAGGTCGGCGAGGCGGGTGGTGAGTTCGCCGAGTGCGGTGAAGTCGGTGAGGTCGGCGGTGATGTGGACGCGGCCGTGGTAGGTGCGGATGCGTTCGCCGCGGCCGCGTTTGGTGAGTTCGGGGGTGATGGAGAGGGCGCCGGTGGCGGTTTTGTCGATGGCGTCGCCGTAGCCCTTGATGAGGTCGAGTACGTGGGTGTTGCGGCGGGTGAGGTCTTCGAGGGCGGTGCGGCGGTCGGTGCCGCGGGCGGCGACGGTGATGCCGATGCGGGCGATCTCGGGTTCGGCTTCGATGTGGGCCTCGCCGCGGACCGCGATCCGGGGGGCTTCGGGGGTGGCGGTGTGATGGGGGTCGTTGGTCATGGGCCCACCTTGTCATCATCGAAACGAAACCTCGTGAGGCTGTTGCGAGTTGGGGTTGGTGAGCAAGAATCTACGCGCGTCGCTATGGCGTACACGTAGACGAGGAGACGTCGATGTCGTTGGACCGTAGATCCTTTCTCGCCAGTTCGGCCGCGTCCGGTGCCGGGGTGGCCCTGACGGGTGCGGTGGCCGCGCCCGCTTCCGCGGCGGGGGCGAAGCCGAGGAACCGGCCGAAGAAGCGGTACGCGTTCACCGTGATGGGGACGACGGATCTGCACGGTCATGTCTTCAACTGGGACTACTTCAAGAACGCGGACTACGCGGACGCGGCGGGCAACGCGCAGGGCCTGGCGCGGGTGTCGACGCTGGTGGATCAGGTGCGCGAGGAGAAGGGCCGGGGGAACACCCTGCTCATCGACGCGGGGGACACGATTCAGGGGACCCCCCTGACGTACTACTACGCGAAGGTCGATCCGATCACGGCGGCCGGTGGTCCGGTACATCCGATGGCGCGGGCGATGAACGCGATCGGGTACGACGCGGTGGCGCTGGGCAATCACGAGTTCAATTACGGCATCGAGACGCTGCGGAAGTTCGAGTCGCAGTGCGAGTTTCCGCTCCTTGGCGCGAACGCGGTGGACGCGAAGACGGAGAGGCCGGCGTTTCCTCCGTACTTCATGAAGCGGCTGCGCACCCCGCACGGCAAGGACGTGAAGGTGGCGGTCCTGGGTCTGACGAATCCGGGGATCGCGATCTGGGACAAGGCGTATGTGCAGGGTGTGTTGAAGTTTCCCGGGCTTGAGGAGCAGGCGGCGAAGTGGGTGCCGAAGCTGCGGTCGATGGGCGCGGACGTGGTGATCGTGTCGGCGCATTCGGGGGCGTCGGGGCAGTCTTCGTACGGGGATCAGGTGCCGTACGTGGAGAACGCGGCGGCGAATGTCGCGAGGCTGGTGCCGGGGGTCGACGCGATCCTCGTGGGGCACGCGCACGTCGAGATCGAGCAGCAGTTGGTGACGAACGAGGAGACGGGCAAGGCGATCGTGCTGTCCGAACCGCTCTGTTATGCGGAGCGGTTGACGTTGTTCGACTTCGACCTGGTGTGGGAGAGGGGTCGTTGGGTCGTCGAGTCGGTGAAGGCGTCGCTGCGGAACACGAATGCGGTGGCGGACGATCCGGAGATCTCGAAGCTGCTCGGGGAGCAGCACGAGGTGGTGGTGGCGTATGTCAATCAGGTCGTGGGGACGGCGAAGCAGACGCTGACGACGGTTGATGCCCGCTACAAGGATGCGCCGATCATCGATTTGATCAACAAGGTGCAGACGGATGTGGTGGCGAAGGCCTTGGAGGGCACGGAGTACGCGAAGCTGCCGGTGCTTTCGCAGGCGTCGCCGTTCTCGCGTACGTCGGAGATTCCCGCGGGTGATGTGACGATCCGGGATCTGTCGAGCTTGTATGTGTACGACAACACGCTGGTGGCGAAGGCGATGACGGGTGCGCAGGTGCGGGCGTATCTGGAGTACTCGGCGGAGTATTTCGTGCGGACGGCGGCGGGCGCCGCGGTGGATGTGGACAAGCTGACGAACGCGGGCAATCGGCCGGACTACAACTACGACTATGTGTCGGGGTTGTCGTACGACATCGACATCGCGCAGGCGGCGGGTGCGCGGATCAAGAACCTGAAGTTCGAGGGGAAGGATCTGGACGACTCGGCGCAGTTCGTGTTCGCGGTGAACAACTATCGGGCGAACGGTGGTGGCGCGTTCCCGCATGTGGCGGCGGCGAAGGAGCTGTGGTCGGAGTCGACGGAGATCCGGACGCGGATCGCGGAGTGGGTGACGGCGAAGGGCGTCCTCGATCCGGCCGATTTCGCTTCGGTGGACTGGCGGTTGACGCGGGAGGGAACGCCGGTCTTCGCGTCGTGACTCTGTCGTGAGTCCGTCGTGATTCCTGGGGCCCCGGGTGGGTTCAGTCCTGGAGTTTGACCATGGTGCCGCGCTCTCCTGTCTGTTGTCCGGGCAGGGGGGCGCGGTGGTCGTTTCCGGCGAGGCCGAAGGTGGTGAAGGCGGTGCGTCGGGGCTGTGGGTAGGGGTTCTTTCCGGTCAGTGAGTTGAGGATGGTGGCGCTGCGCCAGGCTGCGAGTCCGAGGTCGGGGGCGCCGACGCCGTGGGTGTGGCGTTCGGCGTTCTGTACGTAGACGGAGCCTTGGACGCGGTCGTCGAGGACGAGGCGGAACCGGTCGTCGATGGTGGGGCGTTCGGACTGGTCGCGGCGCAGGTAGGGGTCGAGTCCGGTGAGCATGCCGCTGAGGGGGCGTTCTTTGTAGCCGGTGGCGAGGACGACGGCGTCGGTGGTGAGGCGGGAGCGGGTGCCCTGTTGGCGGTGTTCGAGGTGGAGTTCGACCTTGGTTCCGGCGACGCGGCCCGCGGTGCGGACGCTGACGCCGGGGGTGAGGGTGGCGTCGGGCCAGCCGCCGTTCAGGGTGCGCTGGTAGAGCTCTTCGTGGATGGCGGCGATGGTGTCGGCGTCGATGCCTTTGTGGAGTTGCCACTGTGCGGGGACGAGGCGGTCGCGTTCGGCTTCGGGGAGGTGGTGGAAGTAGTGGCTGTAGTCGGGGGTGAAGTGTTCGAGGCCGAGTTTGCTGTATTCCATGGGGGCGAACGCTTCGCTGCGGGCGAGCCAGGTGATCTTTTCGCGGCCTGCGGGGCGGGCGCGGAGCAGGTCGAGGAAGATTTCGGCGCCTGATTGGCCGCTGCCGATGACGGTGATGTGGTCGGCGGCGAGCAGGCGTGCGCGGTGGGTGAGGTAGTCGGCGGAGTGGACGACGGGTACGGCGGGTGCGTCGGCGAGTGGTTTGAGGGGTTCGGGGACGTAGGGGGCGGTGCCGACGCCGATGGCGACGTTCTTGGTGTAGGTGCGGCCGAGGGCTTCGGCTTCGCCTTCGGCGTCGAGTTGGGTGAAGTCGACTTCGAAGAGGGCTCGTTCGGTGTTCCAGCGGACGGCGTCGACCTGGTGGGAGAAGTGGAGTCCGGGGAGGTTTTCGCTGACCCAGCGGCAGTAGGCGTCGTATTCGGCGCGCTGGATGTGGAAGCGCTCGGCGAAGTAGAAGGGGAAGAGGCGTTCGCGGGTCTTGAGGTAGTTGAGGAACGTCCAGTGGCTGGTGGGGTCGGCGAGGGTCACCAGGTCGGCGAGGAAGGGGACTTGGAGGGTGGCGCCTTCGATGAGGAGGCCGGGGTGCCAGTGGAAGTCGGGGCGTTGTTCGTAGAAGGCGGTGTCGAGTTCGGTGAGGGGGTGGGCGAGGGCGGCGAGGGAGAGGTTGAAGGGGCCGATGCCGATGCCGACGAGGTCGCGGGGTTCCTCGGTGGGCGGGGTGGCGGGCTTGGGGGTGGGCCCGGCGGGGGCGGCTGTCATCGGGGCGTGTGTCCTTCCACCAGTTCCAGGAGGGCGGTGAGGTCTTCGGGGGTGGCGTGCGGGTTGAGCAGGGTGGCTTTGAGGTGGAGCTGTCCGTCCATGCGGGCGCGGCCGAGGACGGCGCGGCCCTCGGTGAGCAGGGTGCGGCGGATCGCGGCGATGCGCTCGTCGGTGGCGCCGGTGGGCCTGAAGAGGACGGTGGTGAGGGTGGGGGTGTCGTACAGCTCGAAGCGCGGGTGTGCGTCGATGAGTCGTGCCAGGTGGTGGGCGAGGGCGGTGACCTGGTCGACGAGGGCGGCGAGTCCGGTGCGGCCGAGGGCTTTGAAGGTGACGGCCGTTTTGAGGACGTCGGGGCGGCGGGTGGTGCGCAGGGAGCGGCCGAGGAGGTCGGGCAGCCCGGCTTCGGTGTCGTCGTCGGCGTTGAGGTAGTCGGCCTGGTGGGCGAGGGCGGTGGTCTCGCTGGTGTCGCGGACGGCGAGGATGCCGGCGGCGACGGGTTGCCAGCCCAGTTTGTGCAGGTCGAGGGCGACGGTGTGGGCGCGGGCGAGGCCGTGGAGTTTGGGGGCCTCGCGGGGGCTGAAGAGGGCGCCTGCGCCGTAGGCGGCGTCGATGTGGAGGCGGGCGCCGTGCCGTTCGCAGAGGTCGGCGATCTCGGGGAGCGGGTCGATGAGTCCGGCGTCGGTGGTGCCCGCGGTGGCGGCGACGAGTTTGGGGCCGGGGAGCGCGGTGAGCGCTTCGTCGAGGGCGGCGGGGTCGAGGGTGCCGGCGGGGGCGGGCACGATGACGGGTTCGGGCAGGCCGAGGAGCCAGGCGGCGCGGGTGAGGCTGTGGTGGGCGTTGGCCCCGACGAGGAGGTGGACGGGTTCGCCGGGGGCGGCGGCCTCCGCGGCTTCCCGGGCGAGGAGGACGGCGAGTTGGTTGGCTTCGGTGCCGCCGGTGGTGACGAGGGCGTCGGGGGTGGGGGGTTGGGAGTGGGGGCTTTGGGTGTGGGCGTGGGGGCGGTGGAGGGCGTGGGGGTCTTGGGTGTGGGCGTCCTGGGTGTGGGGGGCGTCGGCGCCGTGGGGGCGGTGGAGGGCGTGGGGGCCGTAGACCTCGTGGGCGAGGGTGGTGGTGACGAGGGCTTCGAGGGCGGAGGCGGCGGGGGCCTGGTCCCAGGAGTCCATGGAGGGGTTGAGGGCACTCGCGGCGAGGTCGGCGGCGGTGGCGACGGCGAGCGGCGGGCAGTGCAGGTGGGCCGCGCAGAGCGGGTCGGCGGGGTCCGCGGCGCCTTCGGCGAGGGCGGTGACGAGGGTGCGTAGCGCGTCTTCCGCGCCTGTGCCGTGCGTGGGCAGCAACTCTCCTACGTCGTGGTGGAGTTGCGCCGTGACGGCCTCGGGGCCGCCGGCCGGGAGGGGGCCGCCTCGGTGGGCGGCACCTTTGTGCAGAGCGTCGAGGACGGTGGCGAGCAACGGCCGCAGAGCGTCGGGGCCTTGGGTACCTCCGGCGAGGGGCGGCGTGCTGCGCATACGGGTCCTTTGCGTGGTTGGCGTACGTGATGCATCAGCTTGCCTTTTGCCTGCTGATGCGTCCGCCGTACCGGGGAAGCTGACCCGAAAGTGGTAGGGGCGGGGGTGGGTGGGGGCGGTCCTGTGCTAAGCCCCTCCGGGGGGCGGGTTTGGTGGGAGCGGTGGTCGGACGCACCCGGAGTCACCTGCGCAGACGCCAGATCAAGCCACGATCCCCGAGCCGGGGGACCAACGGGCCAACCACCGGCGCCGCGGCGGCCAAGGCGGTCGGCCCACGGGGTTCGAGAAGCGGGCGTACGTCTTTCACGGAACGGTCACCGTGGCGGCGATCCACCTATGGCTCCGCCCGGAGTGGAAGGCCCCGGCATCAGCTTGTCCTCGGCGCCCCCCGTGCTTCGGCGTCGGTCAACTGGAGGAAGGGGGTCGTCAGCGGCAACAAGGTCAACGTGTCCATGCCGGCGTCGGCGGACCGTCTCTCCATCTCGGCACAGCGAGGATCGACCATCTCGTCGAACTCGACGCGCCAGGCCCCTGATCAGCTCGTACGACCCATCGGACAGGTCCTAGGCCGGGAGGGAGAAGCCCTCAGGCGGTGCTCCCTCGACGAACAGCATGCCCACCCGGACCTTGTCCCCCCGTATCTCCCGGGCCCGCCGGTACTCGGGGGAGTCGTACCACTCCCGGATCCGGTCCATGTCGGGAAACTCGATGACCACGAACCGGGAGGAGTCCCAGTTGCCTTCGACGGGCTCGGGCGTGGGTCCCGCGACGAGGTAATGGCCACCGTGGCTGAGGATGGACTGCTGGGCCACGGGTGCGTAGGCCAAGCCGGCCTCCTCGTCGAGTACATCGGCGTTGACGATGACGTAAGCGGGCATGAGATTCCCGTCTTTTGGACACGGCGTGTACTAATGTCACGGCGAAGACTATCGCACCCCTGTAGCCTTTCGAGGTGAGCATCGACGAAGGCGAACACGTCCCGGGCGTGATGAGCCGCAGGGAGCGGCTGCGGATCGAGACAACCCGGGAGATCAAGGCCATCGCACTGCGGCAGATGGCGGAAGGAGGGCCCGGAGCGATCTCACTGCGTGGCATCGCCCGCGAGATGGGGATGACCGCCCGCGCGATCTACAGCTACTTCCCCACCCGGGACGACCTGATCACGGCACTGATCAGCGGGATCGGCACCTCGCTCGCGGAGGCGGTGGAAACGGCCAGCAACGCCGTGCCCGACACCGACCCCGGCGGCAAGCTGCTGGCATGGGGGCAGGCCCTGAGGGAATGGGCGTTGGCGCACCCGGAGAGCTTCCGGCTCTTCTACGGCCGCCCCGTCCCCGGCTACCAGGCCCCCGAGGCCGGGCCGGTGGACCAGACGGCACGTCGCGTGTGCCGTGAGCTCACCCGCCTGGTGGCCGCCGCATGGCCCCACGCCCGGGACCACCAGCCCGAGGACACCTCCTGGTCCGACCTTCACCCGGATTACGTCGCGAAGATCCAGGACGACCTCCCGGACGTGCCGCCCGCCGCGGCAGCGCTCGCGCTGCGCGTCTGGGGCCGGATGCATGGCCTGGTGGCCCTGGAGATCGACGGCCACATCCACCCTGTCGCGGGCAACCCGGCCGCCCTGCATCGCGCTGAAATGCTCGACTTGGTCCGGTCACTGGGCCTGGACTAGGTTCCATCCCCGGCGATCAGGCGACCGCCTTGCAGCGGCCGCCGGAGCCCGCGCCACGCCGGAACGGAACGAGCGGCACCACGTCGTTCCGACGCCCCCGGTCTACGCCTCGCGGACCCGCAACGCGCGGCGGAGGTCGTCGAGTTGGTCGGCGAGTTTGCGGTGCAGGGCGGGGGTGGCCGCCGCCACGTGCTGGTCGCCCACGCGGAGCGTCTCCGGGTCGATGGCGTACACGGGGAACGCGTGGCGGCCCGCCGCCTCGGCGATCGCGGGGCCGCGGCGGGCGGCGAGTTCGATGGCGTCGGTGAAGTAGCGGGGGACGTAGCCCCGCAGGAGGTCGGTCTGTTCGGGCTGCCAGAAGCCTTGGGCGGTGGCGGCGAAGAGGTAGTTGGAGAGGTCGTCGTCGGGGTTCGTCGTGAACATCGCGGCCCAGGCCTCCGCCTTGGTCTGCGGGTCGGGCAGGGACGCGCGGCAGCGGGCGGCGCCCTCCTGTCCCGTGGCGCTGGGGTCGTGGGCGAGTTCGGCCTCGATGACGGCTTCGTCGACGGCGCCGAGGACACTGAGCCGGCCCAGGATGCGCCAGCGCAGTTCGGGGTCGAGTTCGGGTCCGCCGGGAACGGCCCCGGAGTCGTACCAGTCGCGGATGACGTCGGCGTGCCGGGCGGCGTCGATGAGGTGGCGTACGGCGGTGAGGCGGAGCCCGGGGTGGCTGCCGTCCTCGGTGCGGCGGACGAAGTCCTCGCACAGGGCGGTGATGAGGTCGAGGGCCTCGGGTCGGTCGGCGGGGTGGGTGTACCGGTCGGCGACCTGGGTGTGCGCGAAAGCGAGGACGCCCTGGACGAGGGCGAGGTCGCTCTCCTCGGGGAGGTGGGCGGCGACGGCCTCCAGGTAGGTGGCGGGTGCGAGGGCGCCGTCGCGGACCATGTCGCGCAGTGTGTTCCACACGACGGTGCGGGTGAGGGCGTCGGGGATGCCGGCGAGGCCGCGCAGGGCGGCTTCCTCGGATGCGGCGTCGAGGCGGATCTTGGCGTAGGTGAGGTCCTGGTCGTTGGGGACGATCAGGGCGGGGCGCGGGCCGTTGAACGTCAACTCCCGCTCGTTGAAGGGGACTTCCGCGTCGAGGCGTTCGCGCAGGACGAATCCGTGGGCGCCGGCGGGGGCGTGATCGTACAGGCCGATCGCGATGCGGTGGGGGCGGCTGCCCTCGCGGTCGACGGTGAGTGTCCAGGTGCCGTCGTCCTCGGTGACCGAGGTGGTGAGGGTGTCGACTCCGGTGGTGCGCAGCCAGCTGTCGGCCCAGGCGTGGACGTCGCGTTCGGTGCCGGAGGCGAGGGATTCGATGAAGTCGGCGAGGGTGGCGTTGCCGAACTTGTGGCGTTTGAAGTGGGTGTTGATGCCGGCGAGGAAGTCCTTCTCGCCGAGCCAGGTGACGAGCTGGCGCAGCGCGGAGGCGCCCTTGGCGTAGGAGATCCCGTCGAAGTTGAGGAGCGCGGAGGCCGTGTCGGGCACGGATTCGGGGGCGACGGGGTGGGTGGAGGGCCGCTGGTCGGCGTCGTATCCCCAGGTTTTGCGGGCGACGCCGAAGTCGATCCAGGTGTCGGTGTACCGGGTGGCCTCGGTGAGGGTCTGGTAGCCCATGTATTCGGCGAACGACTCGTTGAGCCAGATGTCGTCCCACCACTTGAGGGTGACGAGGTCGCCGAACCACATGTGGGCCATCTCGTGGGCGATGACCATGGCGCGGGTCTGGCGCTCGGTGTCGGTGACGGCGGAGCGGTAGACGAATTCGTCGCGGAAGGTGACGAGTCCTGGGTTCTCCATGGCGCCGGCGTTGAACTCGGGGACGAACGCCTGGTCGTAGGAGTCGAAGGGGTAGGGCTCCTCGAACTTCTCGTGGTAGCGGTCGAAGCACGCGCGCGTGGCGTCGAGGATTTCGTCGGCGTCGGCGTCGAGGTACGGGGCGAGGGAGCGGCGGCAGTGCAGGCCGAAGGGGAGGCCGCGGTGTTCGGTGCGGATGGAGTGCCAGGGGCCCGCGGCGACGGCGACGAGGTAGGTGGACAGGAGGGGGGTGGTGGCGGCGCGCCACGTGCCCTCCCCCAGGTGTTCGGTGACGCCGTTGGCGAGGACGGTCCAGCCTTCGGGTGCGGTGACGGTGAGGTCGAAGCGCGCCTTCAGGTCGGGCTGGTCGAAGGCGGCGAAGACGCGCTGGACGTCTTCCATGAACAGCTGCGTGTACGTGTACGTCTCGCCGTCGGTGGGGTCGGTGAAGCGGTGCATGCCCTCGCCGGTGTGCGAGTAGCGCATGGAGGCGTCGATGCGCAGCTCGTGGGGGCCTTCGGTGAGGCCGGTGAGGGGGAGCCGGTTGTCGGCGAGGGCGGCGGGGTCGAGGGGCTGCCCGTCGAGGGTGGCGGAGCGCAGGTCGGCGGGCTTGACCTCGACGAAGGTGTCACCCGCGGTGTGCGCGGTGAACCGGATGACGGTGCGGGAGTCGAAGGTGTCGTCGCCGACGGTGAGGTCGAGGGCGACGGTGTATCGCTCGACGTCGATGAGCTGGGCTCGGGTCTGCGCTTCGCTGCGTGTCAGTACGGGCATGCGGTCATGCTGCCGCATGCCACCGACATCGGGACAGGGTGGATCTTGTTGCGGCCTGCCGGGGTTGCGGTCGCGGGGCTCTGCCCCGGGCCCCGCGCCTCAATCGCCGGCGGGGCTTGATCGGCTCACCCGCCGCAGGGGCTCAATGTGGATCAGCGCTTGGTGTCCTCTGCGATCTGCTCGTGGTGGCGGATTACCTCGCTGATGATGAAGTTGAGGAACTTTTCCGCGAAGGCCGGGTCGAGTTTGGCGTTTTCCGCGAGTTGGCGGAGGCGTTCGATCTGGCGGGATTCGCGGGCCGGGTCCGCCGGGGGGAGGTCGTGTTCGGCCTTGAGGTGGCCGACCTGCTGGGTGCACTTGAAGCGCTCGGCGAGCATGTGGACGACGGCGGCGTCGATGTTGTCGATGCTGTCGCGCAGGCGGGCGAGCTCGGCGCGGACGGCCGGGTCTGCTGCCGGCTTGTCGTTGGGCTTGCTGGTGGTCATGACGGATCAGCCTACGTGGAGCATGGGTGGGTCGTCGGGGTCGGGGATCTTGTCGGACCAGCCGCCGGGTACGGCGCGGCCCTGTTGTTCGCGGAAGCGGACGGGGGCGGTGCCGACGCGGCGGGTGAACAGGCGGGAGAAGTAGGCGGGGTCGTCGTAGCCGACGCGGCGGGCGATGGCGGCGACGGGGAGTTCGGTGGCGGCGAGGAGTTCCTTGGCGCGGCCGAGGCGGATGCCGAGGAGGTAGTCCTTGGGGCTGCATCCGGCGCCGCGGCGGACGGCGGTGCGCAGTGCGGCGGGGGTCATGCCGTGGCGGGCGGCGTGGGCGGCGACGGACAGCGGCTGGAAGGCGTCGCGGGCGAGGGCCGTCAGGACGGGGTCGCCGCCCTGGGCGAGGTCGGCGCGGGCGCGGCGCAGGGCGACGAGGAGTTCGTGGACTGCGGCGCCGGTCTCGACCTCCAACAAGGGGTTGCCGCGGCGGGCTGCGCGGGCGATGCGGCCGACGGCGGCTCGGGCGTGGGCGGCGTCGGTGAGGGGTACGAGGGGGCGGTCGGGTTCGATGTAGCCGAGTTCGGTGTAGGTGGTGGTGGCCGGTCCCGTGAAGTCGACGAAGCATTCGTCCCAGCCGGTGTCGGGGTCGGCGCCGTAGTGGTGGGGGCGTCCTGGGGTGAGCCAGATCAGGGCGGGTGCGGTGACGGTGCGGCGGCGGCCGTCGGGATCCTGGTACCAGCCGCTGCCGGCGGTGACGACGACGGCGACGTGGTGGTCGAGGGTGCGGGGTCCGACGGTGGGCAGCAGGCCGTGCTGGAGTCCGACGCCGAGGCAGACGAGGCCGAGGCGGTGGTGGGCCGGGCTGGGCGTGAAGTACCGCATCCAGGTGTGGTACGTGGGCATGTGTCCCCTCCCGTGGTGATGCGTGCGGGCGTCCCCGTCCAACACCGGCCGATCTTTGTCCATGGACCGGGTCGGCCGCCAGAGGTGAGGGTGGCGGCCGGTGGGTGATGTGCCCATCAGGCGCGGAGGAGCACGTGATGACGGATTTCCGGGTGGGCGAGGACGGCTTCGAGGTGGACGGGCGGCCGGTGCGGCTGTTGTCGGGGGCCTTGCACTACTTCCGGGTGCACGAGGAGCAGTGGGCGCACCGGCTGCGGATGCTGCGGGCGATGGGCCTGAACTGTGTGGAGACGTACGTGCCGTGGAATCTGCACGAGTCGCGTCCGGGTGAGGTGCACGACGTGGGGGCGTTGGGGCGTTTTCTGGACGCCGCCCGGAGCGAGGGGCTGTGGGCGATCGTGCGGCCGGGGCCCTATATCTGCGCGGAGTGGGAGAACGGGGGGCTGCCGCACTGGGTGACGGGGCGGCTGGAGGCACGCGCGCGTACCAGGGATCCGGAGTTCCTGGCGGCGGTGGAGCGCTGGTTCTCGGTGTTGTTGCCGCAGGTCGTGGAACGGCAGGTGGACCGGGGTGGTCCGGTGCTCATGGTGCAGGTGGAGAACGAGTACGGCAGTTACGGCTCGGACCGGCGTTATCTGCGGGCGCTCGCCGATCTGCTGGTGCGGCTGGGGGTGACGGTGCCGCTGTTCACGTCGGACGGGCCCGAGGACCACATGCTGACCGGGGGTTCGGTGCCGGGGGTGCCGGCGACCGTGAACTTCGGGTCACGCGCGCGTGAGGCGTTCGCGACGCTGCGGAGGCACCGGGCGTCGGGGCCGTTGATGTGCATGGAGTTCTGGTGCGGGTGGTTCGACCACTGGGGTGCGGACCATGTCGTACGGGATCCGCGGGAGGCGGCGGACGCGCTGCGGGAGATCCTGGAGTGCGGGGCGTCGGTGAATCTGTACATGGCGCACGGCGGGACGAGTTTCGGGGGCTGGGCGGGTGCGAACCGGGGTGGTGGCGCGCTGCACGACGGTCCCCTTGAGCCGGATGTCACGTCGTACGACTATGACGCGCCGGTCGACGAGTTCGGCCGGCCGACGGAGAAGTTCTGGCTGTTCCGTGAGGTGCTCTCCGCGTATGCGGAGGGGCCGCTGCCGGAGGTGCCGCCCCGGCCCGCGGCGCTCGCGGGTCCTGTCGCGGCGGAGCTGACGGCCTTTACGGCCCTGGACGGGGTGCTCGAGGCGCTGGGCGGCCCGGAGGCGGAGTACGCGGTGCCGCCGTCGTTCGAGGACCTGGACGTGGACCGTGGCCTGGTGCGGTACGCGGTGACGGTGCCGGGGCCCCGGCGGCCGTATCCGCTGCTGGCGCGCGGGCTGCGGGATCTGGCGGTCGTGTACGTCGACGGGGCGCGGGCCGGGGTGCTCACGGAGGAGGAGCCTCGGCTCGCCGGGGAGGTCGCGGGGCACGCGCGCGTGGAGCTGTGGGTGGAGTCGCTCGGGCGGGTCAACTACGGGCCGCGCACGGGTGAGCCGAAGGGGATCACGGGCGGGCTGCTGCACGAGCGGCAGTTCCTGCACGGGGTGCGGGCGCGGGGGCTGCGCCTGGACGCGTTCACGGCGTCGGCGGTGGCGGGTCTGCCGTCGCAGGCATCACAGGGCGAGGGCAGGGGCCTGCACCGGGGCTCGTTCGAGGTGTCGGGGGCGGGGGACGCGTCACTCGAACTGCCGGGCTGGGGGCGGGGCTTCGTGTGGGTGAACGGGTTCTGTCTGGGCCGCTACTGGTCGACGGGCCCGCAGGAGGCCCTGTACGTGCCGGGTCCCGTGCTGCGCGAGGGCGCGAACGACGTGTGGGTCCTGGAGCTGGACGGGGCCGGGGAGCCGCGGGTGCTGTTGCGGTGACGCGGGTGGGCCCGGGGACGAGGCCCCCGGGCCCACGAAGGCCGGTCAGCCGACCTCGGTGACCTCGAAGACGTCCAGCGTGAACTCGGCCGTGCCGTCCTCCCCCGTCTTGCGCAGACCGACCCAGGCCTCCCCCTTGTCGGGCGCCGTGAACTCGTAGGTGAGCGTGGCGGGTTCGGTGGCCACCGGCAGCTCCTCCCGGGACAGCTCCTTGGCCTCCGGGTCGTCGACCGCCGTGATCCAGGCGTACTGGCCGGCCTTCTCGTTCTCGTAGCGGAAGGCGACCCGGTACCGCTTGCCGGGCTCGAAGCGGACGGTGTGCGGGACCGTGCGGTGGACGAGGCCGGTGTTCTCGCCGCGCGACTTGAGGGACTGGGTGCCGTCGACGACGTCGTCGATCGCCTTCCCGTTCCAGCCGCGCTGAGTGTACGGCGCGTGGCGTTGGGCGATGTGGGTGCGCGGGTCGGTGGAGCCGCCCGCGTCGCCCTTCACGAACGGGCCCCAGCCCTGGGGGACATGCTCGAAGTCCTCGTGAACCACGGTTCCGGCGGGCAGGTTCGGTGCGGGCGACTTCACGATGCGTACATTGTCGAAACGGACGCGGGCCGCACCGGCGGCGGCGCGCAGGGCGAGCGTGACCGGGCCGCCGCCTTCGGGGACGGTGAAGTGCGTGGTCATCCGCTGGAAGCGGGTGCCGTGCTTGCGGTCGGCGGCGACGTAGTTGCCCGCGGTGGAGGTGTCGGTGCGGTTCGTGGCGGTCACTCCGTCGGCCGTGCGGATCTCCAGGGCCGCCGTGCGCCGCTCCCCCGCCTTGGCGCCGACCTCGACCTGCACGGACGCGGCGTAGCTGCCGGGGGCGAGGCGGGTCAGGCGCTGGGAGACGGTAGCGGCGGCGCCTGACCCGATGACGAGTTCGAAGTCGCCGAGGTCGCTGCGCTCGACCGTGGCGGGTCCGGTGACCGTCCAGCCCTTCAGGGAACCGGAGTTGAAGCCGGGGTCGTGCAGCGGGGTGCCCTGGCCCCAGTCGGGCGCCCGGTCGAGGTCGGTGCGGTCCCGGTAGAGGACGTACGGCTGGTCGGCGTCGGCCTTCAGGGTCACCTTGCCGCCGGACACGGTGACGTAGGAGACGAAGGTGCGGCCCTGGTCGGTGAGCCGGTACAGGGCCACCCGGCCGCTGCTCTCCCACGCGCGCGGGAGGCGCCAACTCGTGCTGCCGCCCTTGGGGTTGTAGTGGTAGAGCTTCGCCGGGTCGGTGGCCTTGCGCGGTTCCCACGGCAGCAGGTAGGTGCCGTCGTCGTAGACGAGGCGGTCGTCAGTGGTGATGCGGCGGGCGCCGGAGGCGTCGGTGACGCTGGTGCGGGTGGCGCCGGAGAACGTGATCTCGTGCTCGCCCCACGTCCTGATCGGCTGCGCCTGGAGGTACTTGGCGGGCAGCGAGTGCGTCCAGATCAGGCGGTAGAACTCGGTCCAGTCGGTCTTGCCCGTCCAGCCCTCGAAGTTGCCCATGCGGGCGATGCCGAGGAGGGTCGGCCACTTGTCGGCGAAGACGTCTTTTTGGTGGTTGCGGATGAAGCGGATCAGCTTCGAGTTGATGCCGCGCGAGGTGTCGGGGCCGTAGTCCGTCTCGGTCGCCCAGTGGGACCACAGCGACGATCTTTCGAAGCCGTGGCCCCATTCGGACGTGACGTTCCAGCCCTGGTCGCGGAAGGTGCGCTGGAGGCGGTCGGAGGTCCAGCCGGACTCGCGGAACACGTCGATGTAGAGGGTGTTGAGGGCCGGGTCGGCGTCGCGGCGCAGGTCGGCGAAGCGCTTGACGATGTCGCCGGAGACGAGGTCGCGGCGCTGGTCGATGCGGTAGCTCTGGTCCAGCCAGTCCCACTGCTCGTTCGTCTTGTCGACGAGCTTCTCGGAGAACGCGTTCGCGACGGGGTACGACTCGGTGGCGTTGACGTGGACGCCGAAGTCGCTGTTCCACTTCTTGCCCTCGCGGACCAGGGTGTTGAGGTCGTCGAGGCCGCCCGCGCGCGTGTTGTAGTTCCCCGCGTAGTCGGGGTGCGCGGAGTCGTGGCCCTCGGACTGGTAGCCCTTGAGGAGGGTGTACTGGCGCAGCCCGTCGGTGGCCAGGTGGATGCGTTTGACGTTGTCGAGGGTCGCGAGGAACGGGTTGGTGGCCTGCGAGGCGAAGTTGAACGGGATGTGCGGGACGACCCGCAGGTGCTGTTCGTCGGCGCCGCGCGGCGTGTGGGCGATGTCGCGGAAGGCGATGGCGGCGTCCTGCCAGTCGACCTTGCCGTCACCGTTCCGGTCCCCGGTGACGACGACTCTCGCGTACGGGAGGGGTTCGGTGGCGTCGACGGGGGCGGTGGCGGCGCGGTGGGTCCACTGTCCTGGGGCGAGGAGGACGGCCGTGTGGCCCTCGCGGCGTACGGTCTCGCGCCACAGGCGGCCGTTGTCCCAGGTGGTTCCGGCGGCGCTGGTGGGCTTGTCGTAGCTGGTGTTCGTCTCGACGGCGCCGCCGAGCTTGTGGTGGGCGACGACGGCGTACGCGCATCCGGTGGGCGCCTGGGCGGGGCTGTCGGCGGCCGGGGTGACGAGGGTGTCGCCGCTCTTGGCCTTGTCGAGCTGCACGGTGGCGGCGAGGAGGGCGGCGCCGGGCTGGTCGCTGCGGACGGACAGCAGGGCCAGTCCGGGGAACTGGAGGGTGCCGATACGCAGTTGGGCCGTGTCGCTGATCTTCGTGACGCGCCAGTCGACCTGTTTGCCGTCGACGGCGATACGGACGTCGATGGTGGTGCCGCCGGTCAGCGTGAGCCGGTAGTCCGCGTGGTCGGCGGCAAGGGTGCACGTCACCTTCGGGGTGTGCTCGGCGCCGTCGATCAGGAGCGTGGTGACCGGGTCCGGCTGGGCGTGCAGGACGGCGCCTGTGGCGCGCTCTGTGTAGGAGACGACGACGGGGAAGGCGGTGTTCACGCGGACGTCGAGGTCCTGGGAGCGGATCACGGCGGCGCCGTCGGCGGCGGGCGCGGTGCTCGCGGCGCGGGCGGTGCCGGTCGGGCCGAGGCCGACCAGGGCGCCCGCACCGGCGACCGCGCCGGCGGCGACGAGGGCCCTGCGGCTGGGGCCGGGCGTCGTGTGCTGTCGGCCGCCCGCGGGCACCTCCTCGTACCTCGCGTTCTGCGAGCTCTCCGAGTTCTCCGACGGCTGGCCTTGGGGCTGCTCGGGCACGGCGCACTCCTTCTCACGGCGGCTTGGCGTGTCGATCACGATGCGCCGGGCGGGGCCGAGGGGCCCATGGACAAAGGGGCGGCAGGTCTTGGATTAATGGCCGTACTCTGGAGTCGCCGGGTACCGGCCCGGCGGACCCAGGGGGTGCGCGCGTGGCGGACGGCGGACCGGTGGTGCACGGCTATCCGCATCTGGAGACGGTGCGCTCGGCGATCACCGCTCTCTACAAGCGGCTCTCCTACGACACGGTGCACACGTTCTCGTCGAGCGTCGCACCGGCCGATGTCGCGTTCAGCGACGTCGACGATCTGTATCTCGGCGTGCAGCGGCTGGCGCGTGAACTGGTGCGGCACTATCGGCTGCCCGACGCGCGGATGATCGTGAGTTTCCGGGAGATGCGGCATGCGGCGAGCGTCGAACTGGCGGCGGGCCCCGAGTACTTCATCGAGTTGAACGACCGGTTCCGTACGCATCGCCGGGACATCGGGGCCGCGCTCGCGCACGAGATCATGCATGTGTATCTGCACCGCCTCGATCTGTCGCTGCCGGGGACGCGGGACAACGAGATCCTGACCGACACGGCGGCCACCTACCTGGGGGCGGGCTGGCTGCTCCTTGACGCCTACCGGGAGGACGCGGCGTCGTCGCAGAAGCTGGGCTATCTGACGCCCGAGGAGTTCGGGTACGTGCTCGCGAAGCGGTCCCTCGTGTTCGGCGAGGGACCGGAGACGTGGTTCACGAGCCCGCAGGCCTTCTCGGCGTACGAGAAGGGGCTTGAGCAGGCGCGGCGTGACGAGCGGCAGCCGCCGTTGACCGCGGCGGGCTGGGCGGGGCGGCGGCGCTATGCGAAGGACCGCCGGTACGCGCAGGATCACGGGCCGCGCGGCCTCGCCCCCGGGGGCCCTTACACGTTCTCCGCCGCGGCGGACGGTTCGGCCGGGCGCGGCGGTGGGCTGCGGGTGGCGTTCGCGTGCCCGACGTGCCATCAGCGGATCCGGGTGCCGGTGCGGGGCCGGGTGCGGGCGCGGTGCGCGCTGTGCCGGACGGTGTGGGAGTGCGACACGTAGCCCCTTCGACGGAAGGCCGCAGCGGGGCGGAGGCCACGGGGCCCTGCCCCCGGGCCCCGCGCCCCGCACCTCGACCTTCCCCGGCTACCGCTGGGAGGCGCCCCCTGCGGGGCTTGCTGTGACGCGGCTCAGCGCACGCGTCACGACGCCCCGTACACGCCTCCCGGTATCGCCGCGCGTGCCAGCAGTTCGCGGGCCGCGTCGCCCGCGCCCGCCGGTGTCCACCGCTCCTCCTTGTCGACGGTCGGGCCCGGCCGCCAGCCCTCCATCACGGTGATCCGGCCGGCCTCCACCTCGAAGACCCGCCCGGTCACCCCGTCCGCCGCGGCCCCCGAGCCGAGCCAGACGACCAGCGGCGACACGTTCTCCGGGGCCATCGCGTCGAAGGCGCCGGAGCCGGGCGCCGCCATGGTCTCGGCGAACGTCGCCTCGGTCATCCGAGTGCGGGCCGCCGGCGCTATCGCGTTGACCTGCACGCCGTAGCGCCCCATCTCGGCGGCGGCGACCAGGGTCAGGCCGAGGATCCCGGCCTTCGCCGCGCTGTAGTTGCCCTGCCCGACGGAGCCCAGCAGGCCCGCCCCGGAGGATGTGTTGACGACGCGGGCCTGCGGCGCCCGGCCCGCCTTCGACTCGACCCGCCAGTACGCGGCGGCGTGCTTGAGCGGCAGGAAGTGGCCCTTGAGGTGGACGCGCATCACGGCGTCCCAGTCGTCCTCGTCGAGGTTGACGAGCATCCGGTCGCGCAGGAATCCGGCGTTGTTCACCAGCGTGTCCAGGCGTCCGAAGGTGTCGACGGCCGCCGCGACGAGCGAGGCGGCGCCCTCGGAGGTCGCTATGTCGGCGCCGTGCGCCACCGCCTCGCCGCCCGACGCCCGGATCTCCTCGACCACGTGGGCCGCCGGGCTGTCCGGGGCGGGGGCGCCGTCCAGGCCCACCCCCAGGTCGTTCACCACGACCTTCGCGCCCTCGGCCGCGTACGCGAGGGCGTGGGCGCGCCCGAGTCCGCGTCCCGCTCCCGTGACGGCGACCACACGTCCCGCGCACAGGCCTCCGCTGTCGCCGTCGACCGGCTTCGCGTCCGTCATCTCACGCCTCCTTGTTGGCAGTTGCCGCGTCCAGGAACGCGGGGAGCTCGCCGCCGCCGTGCATCAGCAGGCTCGCTCCGGTGATGTACGAGGCGGCGTCCGACGCCAGGAACACCGCGGCGTCCCCGACCTCGCCCGGCTCGGCCAGGCGCCCCATGGGCACGGTCGCGCCCACGGCGGCGATGCCGTCCTCGTCCCCGTAGTGCAGTGCGCTCAGTTCGGTACGGACCATGCCGAGCACCAGGGTGTTCACCCGGATCTCCGGTGCCCATTCCACGGCCATGGACCGGGCGAGGTGCTCGAGGCCCGCCTTCGCCGCCCCGTACACCGCGCTGCCCGGCGAGGGGCGGCTGCCGCTGACGCTGCCGATCATCACGATCGAGCCGCGGGCGGCGGCGAGCTTCTCACGGGCGGCAAGGGACGCGGTCAGCGCCGCCGTCAGGTTCAGCTCGATCACGCGTGCGTGCCGTGCCGCGTCCGCCTCCGCGAGCGGGCGGTACGGCGTGCCCCCCGCGTTGTTCACCAGCACGTCCACCCGGTCGAGGCCCGCGAACAGCTCCGCCACGGCCGCCGCGTCCCGCAGGTCGACGGGTACGAACTCGCAGCCCTCCACCGGTTGTTCGGGAGGTCTGCGGGCGCAGGTGATCACCCGCGCACCGGCCTTCGCGAAAGCGCCCGCGATCCCCGCGCCCACTCCCCTCGTGCCGCCCGTGACGACGACGACCCGACCGCTCAGATCCATCCCGGACCCCTTCCCGACCCTTTCGGGTCCACTTGCGCCGACCGCTGCCCGACCCATTCCGCTGCCCCTCGCCGCCTGCTACCGTCATCGGCGTACCAAACAAACGTTAGGTGGAAAGGTAGCTGAACGCCATGGGTGTCTCCACCTCCTCACCCGAAAAGGGCATCGCCGTCGTCACGGTCGACTTCCCGCCCGTCAACGCACTGCCGGTGCGGGGCTGGTACGACCTGGCGGACGCCGTGCGTGCCGCGGGCCGCGATCCCGACGTGCGCTGCGTCGTGCTGACGGCGGCCGAGACCTCCCGCGGGTTCAACGCGGGGGTGGACATCAAGGAGATGCAGCGCGAGACGGCCGCGGCCGGCGGCGGCCACAGCGCCCTCATCGGCGCCAACCGCGGCTGCTACGAGGCGTTTTCCGCGGTGTACCAGTGCGAGGTCCCGGTGATCGCGGCGGTCGCCGGGTTCTGCCTGGGCGGCGGCATCGGACTCGTGGGGAACGCGGACGCGATCGTGGCGAGCGACGACGCGACGTTCGGCCTGCCCGAGCTGGACCGCGGCGCGCTCGGCGCGGCCACGCACCTGGCCCGCCTCGTCCCGCAGCATCTGATGCGCGCGCTGTTCTACACGTCGCGCACGGCGACGGCCGCCGAGCTGCACGCCCACGGCTCGGTCTGGCAGGTCGTCCCGAGGGACCAACTGCGCGGGGCGGCCCTGGAGCTGGCCCGCGACATCGCCCGCAAGGACGGCTACCTGCTCCGCCTCGCCAAGTCCGCGCTCAACGGGATCGACCCCGTCGACGTGCACCGCAGCTACCGCTTCGAGCAGGGCTTCACCTTCGAGGCGAACCTGAGCGGTGTCGCCGACCGGGTCCGCGACACCTTCGGACAGGAGACCGACCGATGACCACACCGGACAAGACCATGACGCCCGACGAAGTGGTCGGGCGCCTGCGCAGCGGCATGACGATCGGCATCGGCGGCTGGGGCTCGCGCCGCAAGCCCATGGCCCTGGTGCGGGCGCTGCTGCGCAGCGATGTCACGGACCTGACCGTCGTCTCGTACGGCGGCCCGGACGTCGGGCTGCTCGCGGCGGCCGGGAAGATCCGCAAGCTGGTCGCGGCGTTCGCGACGCTCGACTCCATCCCGCTCGAACCGAACTTCAGGGCGGCGCGCCAGCAGGGCGCGTTCGAGCTCATGGAGGTCGACGAGGCGATGTTCATGTGGGGGCTGCACGCGGCGGCGAACCGGCTGCCGTTCCTGCCCGTGCGGGCGGGCATCGGCTCGGACGTCATGCGCGTCAACCCGGATCTGCGGACGGTGACTTCGCCGTACGAGGACGGGGAGACGTTCGTGGCGATGCCGGCGCTGCGTCTCGACGCGGCGCTGGTGCACGTGAACCGGGCGGACCGCGCGGGCAACGGGCAGTACCTGGGCCCCGACCCGTACTTCGACGACCTGTTCTGCGAGGCGGCGGACAGCGCTTACGTGTCGTGCGAGCAGCTGGTCGACGGCTTCGGGGCGGACACGGTGCCGCAGACGCTGCTGGTCAAGCGGCATTCGGTGACGGGGGTCGTGGAGACGCCCGGAGGGGCGCACTTCACGTCCTGCGTGCCCGATTACGGCCGCGACGAGCCGTTCCAGAAGCTGTACGCGAGCACGCCCTGGCCCGAGTTCGCCGAGCGGTTCCTGCCGCCCGGCGGTGACGAGAAGCAGTACCAGTCCGCCGTCCAGGCCTGGCACGAGGAGCAGAAGTGAGCGTCACGACGACAGAGGTGTCCCGCGCCGAGTACTGCGTGATCGCGTGCGCCGAGGCCTGGCGGGACAACGGGGAGGTGCTGGCGAGCCCGATGGGCCTGATCCCGTCCGTCGGGGCGCGCCTGGCCAAGCGCACGTTCTCCCCCGGCCTGCTGCTGACCGACGGCGAGGCGATGGTGGTCGGGCTCGACGGCGCGGCGGAGGGCTGGCTCCCGTACCGGCAGCATCTGACGATGGTCACCGGCGGGAAGCGGCACGTGATGATGGGGGCGAGCCAGATCGACCGGTTCGGCAACCAGAACATCTCGTGCATCGGCGACTGGGAGCGTCCCGACCGGCAGCTCCTCGGGGTGCGCGGCGCCCCGGTCAACACCCTCAACAATCCGGTGAGTTACTGGGTCCCCAAGCACAGCCGCCGGGTCTTCGTCGAGAAGGTCGACATGATCAGCGGGGTGGGCTACGACAGCGCGGCCGCGGCGGGTCCGTCGGCTACGCGGTACCACCGCATCCCGCGCGTGGTGACGAATCTGGCCGTCCTGGACTTCGACACCGCCGACCACGCGATGCGGCTGGTCTCCGTGCATCCGGGGGTCACGGTGGCGGAGGTGCAGGAGGCGACGGGGTTCGCGCTGGTGCTCCCGGAAGGCGGCGAGGTGCCGACCACGCGGGAGCCCACGGCCGAGGAGCTGCGGCTGATCCGGGAGGTCATCGACCCGAAGGCGACGCGGGACCGGGAGGTCAAGCCGGTATGACGCCGCCTTCCGAACCGGCCCCGGACTCCGGGGCGTTCACCGTCCCCACGGCGCTGACCCGGCTGACGGGCGTGCGCCACCCCCTCGTACAGACCGGCATGGGGTGGGTCGCGGGGCCACGCCTGGTGTCGGCGGCGGCCAACGCGGGGGCGCTCGGCATCCTCGCGTCCGCCACCATGACGGTCGACCAGCTCCGCTCCGCCGTGCGCGAGGTGAAGTCGCGCACGGACCAGCCCTTCGGGGTGAACCTGCGGGCCGACGCGGGGGACGCGCGGGAGCGGGTCAAGGTGATCGTCGAGGAGGGCGTGAAGGTCGCCTCGTTCGCGCTCGCGCCGTCGAAGGAGCTGATCGCCGAGCTGAAGGACGCGGGCGCCGTCGTGATCCCGTCGATCGGGGCGCGCAGGCACGCCGAGAAGGTCGCGGCGTGGGGCGCGGACGCGGTCATCGTGCAGGGCGGCGAGGGCGGCGGGCACACCGGCGAGGTGGCCACATCGGTGCTGCTCCCGCAGGTGGTGGACGCCGTCGACATCCCGGTGGTCGGGGCGGGCGGCTTCCGCGACGGGCGGGGCCTGGTCGCCGCGCTGGCCTACGGGGCGGCGGGGATCGCCATGGGCACGCGCTTCCTGCTGACGTCGGACTCGACGGTGCCGGACGCGGTGAAGGCGAAGTACCTCGCGGCGAGCGTCAAGGACGTCACGGTGACGACGGCGGTGGACGGTCTTCCGCACCGCATGCTGCGCTCGGATCTTGTCGAATCGCTGGAGAACGCGGGGCGTACGCGCGCGTTGCTGCACGCCGTGCGCCGCGCCACGGGCTTCAAGAAGCTCTCGGGGCTGAGCTGGCCGCAGATGGTGCGCGACGGCCTCGCCATGAAGCACGGCAAGGACCTCACCTGGAGCCAGGTACTGCTGGCCGCGAACACGCCGATGCTCCTGAAGGCCTCCATGGTCGACGGCCGCACCGACCTGGGCGTCATGGCCTCCGGCCAGGTGGCGGGCCTCATCGAGGACCTGCCCAGCTGCGCGGAGCTGGTCGACCGCGTGATGACCGAGGCCCGCAAGACACTGGAGTCCCTCCCCACCCCACCCTGACCGGGCAGGACAACTGCCCGCACCCACAAGGGAGTTCATGTATGCCGCACACGTACAGAACAGGGCACGTTCACAGAACAGGGAACACCTTCGCGGCGGCGCTCTCGCGGCGCCGTGCGCTCGGCGCCGCGCTCGGCTCGGCCGCGGCCCCCGCCGCGGCGGCGGCGCCGGGAAGACCGCACGACACCGGTGGCATCCGGCAGATCCCCCTCCAAGGGGCGGTGAACGTCCGCGACATCGGCGGCTACCGTGCGCGGGGACACGGCCGGGTCCGGTACGGCCTCGCCTATCGGGCCGACGCGCTGAGCGAGCTGACCGACGCGGACGTGGCGCGGGTCGCCGGGCTGCGCCTCTCCCAAGTGGTCGACTTCCGGGTGCCGTTCGAGGTGCGCACCGACGGCGCCGACCGGCTGCCCACGGGTCTCGCGGCGACCGCGCGGGCCGTCTCCGACGGGGGCCAGTACGAGGCGATGATGGCCGCGATCGGCTCCAAGGACCCGGCGGTGCAGCAGGAGGCGCTGGGGAACGGCAAGGCGGCCGCCGCGATGCGCACCACGTACCGGATGTTCGTGACCGACGCGGCCAACCGTGCGCGGTTCGGGGAGACGCTCAGGGACGCGGCGTTCGGTGGGCGCGGCGCGCTGCTCTACCACTGCACGTCGGGCAAGGACCGTACGGGCTGGATGACGTACGTCCTGCTGAGCCTGCTCGGGGTGGACCGGCGGGCCGCGGTCGGCGACTACTTGGCGTCGAACACGTTTCGCGCCGCGCATGATGCCGAGGTCCGTGAGGGGTTGCGGCGGGCGGGGCTCATGCGGCATCCGGAGCTGCTGATACCTGTCCAGGAGGTGCGGATGGAGTATCTGGACGCCGCGCGTGAGCAGGTCCGGAGGGTCTTCGGCGGGCTGGACCGGTATGTGACCGAGGGGCTCGGGGTGGAGCGGGGGGTGGTGGAGGTGTTGCGGAGGCGTCTGGTGGAGTGAGCCGGTGGCGTCCGCCTCGCCGCCTTGTTGCGCCGCGGCGGAGCGGAGGCCGCGGGGCTCCGCCCCGGACCCCGCGCCTCAAGCGCCGGCGGGGCTGAATTCTCCTGACCCAGCGCCCCGTTGCGCCGCGGCGGAGCCGAGGCCGCAGGGCTCCGCCCCGGACCCCGCGCCTCAAACGCCGACGGGGGCTGAATTCTCCTGACCCACCGCCCCGTCACGCCCCAACGGAGCCGAGGCCCCAGCGCTCCGTCCCCGACCCCGCGCCTGAAGCGCCGGCGGGGCTGAAAATGCCTGGTGTAGCGGGGGTTACGCCGCCTGGCGGGGGCCTCGGGGGCCGCGGCCTCGGCGGGGGGCGCCGTTGCCGGAGGCGGCCTGGCCGCCGTTGGCGGAGCCGGAGCGGCGGCGGCCGCCTCCGTTGCCCGCGCCCGTGCGCTGTCCTTCGGTGCTCGCGGCCCGGCCGTTGCCACCGCCGTTGCCCGAGCCACCACGGGAGCGGCGCGAGCGGCGCGGCTTCGCGGCGGCGGAGGGCGCCGGCTGCTCGGGAACGGCGACGGCCACGGCGACACCGGACGGCTCGCGCGCGCCGGTGATCGTCGTCAGCTCCGCGTCCGTGGAGCGGACCTGCGTCGTCTGCGGCTTGATCTTCGCGTCGCGCATCAGGCGCTGCACGTCGCGCTTCTGCTCGGGCAGGACCAGCGTGACGACACTGCCGGACTCACCGGCGCGGGCGGTGCGGCCGCCGCGGTGCAGGTAGTCCTTGTGCTCGGTGGGCGGGTCGACGTTCACGACGAGGTCGAGGTCGTCGACGTGGATGCCTCGGGCCGCGACGTTCGTGGCGACGAGCGCGGTGACCCGGCCGTCCTTGAACTGCTCGAGGGTGCGGTTGCGCTGCGGCTGGCTGCGGCCGCCGTGCAGCGGGGCCGCGTACACGCCGGTGGCGAGGAGCCGCTTGGCGAGCCGGTCGGCGGAGCGCTTGGTGTCGACGAAGAGGATGACGCGGCCGTCGCGCGCGGCGATGCGGGCCGTGATGGCCTTCTTGTCGGTCTCGTCCTGGACGTGCAGGACGTGGTGTTCCATCGTCGTGACCGCGCCCGCCGAGGGGTCGACGGAGTGGACCACCGGGTCGTTGAGGAACTGCTTGACGAGCCGGTCCACGTTCTTGTCGAGCGTCGCGGAGAACAGCATCGTCTGGCCGCCCGGCTCGACCTGCTTGAGGAGCGCGGTGACCTGCGGCATGAAGCCCATGTCGGCCATCTGGTCGGCCTCGTCGAGCACCGTCGTGCGCACCGAGCCGAGCATGCAGTCGCCGCGCTCGATGAGGTCCTTGAGGCGGCCCGGGGTGGCGACGACGACCTCGGCGCCGCGGCGCAGCTGGCCGGCCTGCCGGGAGATCGACATGCCGCCGACGACGGTCGCGAGGCGCAGCTTCAGCGCGGTGGCGTACGGGGTGAGGGCGTCGGTGACCTGCTGGGCGAGCTCACGGGTGGGGACGAGGACGAGCGCGAGAGGGGACTTCGGCTCGGCCTTGGCGCCGGTCGTGTGGGTGAGCAGCGGGAGGCCGAAGGCGAGGGTCTTGCCGGAGCCGGTGCGGCCGCGGCCGAGGAGGTCCCGTCCTGCGAGCGAGTTGGGAAGCGTCGCGGCCTGGATGGGGAACGGCTCGGTGACGCCCTGCTCACCCAGCGTCTTCAGAAGGGCGGCCGGCATGTCGAGTGCGGCGAAGCTGTCCACGGCAGGCAGTGCGGGAGTGGTGTTCTCCGGCATGGTGAACTCGCTCGGCGGCGCGGACTGCGGCCTGCGACGCTGCTCGGGGGCGCGGCGCTGCCCGGCTGCGGGACGCGGGCTGCGGCGGGACGGGCGGGCGGAACTGGCCATGCGGCGATGCCTTCCGGGACGGGACAGCAGGAACCGGGGCCCGCACCGTAGCGGTGCGGGCCCCGGCCCGGTGATGCTCGATCCGACACTCACCGGGTCAGCCCGGTGAGGTCGAGTGATCTACGAGCGAGATCAGGCGGGGAGGATGTTCTCCGCCTGCGGGCCCTTCTGGCCCTGCGTCACGTCGAACGTGACCTTCTGGCCCTCCTGGAGCTCACGGAAGCCCGAGGTGGCGATGTTGGAGTAGTGGGCGAAGACGTCGGCGCCGCCGCCGTCCTGCTCGATGAAGCCGAAGCCCTTTTCCGAGTTGAACCACTTAACGATACCGGTGGCCATGTCGTTCTCCTTAAGAACAGGTAGCAGCCCCCATTCCACGAACGCCCACGTGAACGCCGGAAACCGGGAAATTTCCCGGTGGAAACAATAATGCGCCTGAGGAACATTCCCGTCAGGCGCGCATAAAGTCTATGGGTACCAAAACTGCAACGTCATGAATCTTAGCATGCGACGTCACCGCACCGCGATCCCGTCCAGGACCATGGACAGATATTGGCGCGCGATCTCCTCGGGACTGTGCCGCCCGCCCGGCCGGTACCAGGACGCCGCGACCCAGACGGTGTCGCGCACGAACCGGTAGGTGAGGCGGATGTCGAGGTCGGCGCGGAAGACCTGGTCGTCGACGCCGCGCTCCAGGGTGGTCAGCCAGGTCTTCTCGAACCTGCGCTGCGACTCCGCGAGGAAGGCGAAGCGTTCCTGGGCGACGAGCTGCTGGGACTCCCGCTGGTAGATGGCGACGGCGGCGCGGTGCCGGTCGATCTCCCGGAAGGACTCGGTGACCAGCGCCTCCAGGGTCTCCCTGGGTCCGAGCCCGTCGTCGAGGACGGTGTCGTACCCGGACCACAGCTCGTCGAGGAAGGTCCGCAGGATCTCCTCCAGCATCGATTCCTTGGAGTCGAAGTGGTAGTAGAGGCTGCCGGCGAGCATGCCCGCGTGGTCGGCGATCTTGCGGACGGTCGTGGCGTTGTAGCCCTGCTCGGCGAAGACCTCGGCGGCGGTGCGCAGGAGTTCGCCGCGCCGTTCGGGAGCGGCGTTCGTCGACTGGGACTTCTTCTTCGTAGGCACGGACCCATTGTCCCGGGCGTCACAGCCACTGGGCGAAGAGGTCCACCGTTTCCTGGTCCGTGCCGAAGCGGCCGGTGCCGAAGGCGGAGCGGAAGAAGAGGAGCGGGCGGCCGTCGGCGCGGGGGGTGGTGAGCGCGGTGACGCGGCCGATGACGATCTCGTGGTCGCCGCCGTCGACGGTGCGTTCGAGCTCGCATTCCAGGTGGGCGAGGGCGCCGTCGATCAGGACGCTGCCGCCGTCCCGCCCGGAGTGCCAGTCGAGGCCGGCGAACTTGTCGGGGGCGCGGGAGCCGAGGGTGCGGCACAGGGCGCGCTGGTCCTCGGCGAGGACCGAGATCCCGAAGCGGCCGGTGGGGGCGATCCGGGCCCAGCTCGTCGACGTACGGGCGACGCAGACGAGGACGAGGGGCGGGTCGAGGGAGAGGGAGGTGAAGGACTGGCAGGCGAGGCCAGCCGGGGCGCCGGCCTCGTCGAGGCCGGCGACGACGGTGACGCCGGAGGCGAACCGGGACAGGGCGTCCCGGAACTCCCCCGCGTCCACGGCCTCCAACGTGCTCAGCCGTTCCACTCGTGGCCCCACAGGGAGTCGGCGGTGATCTCCTTGGTCACCCAGGTCTCCGGGTCGACGACGAGGCCGTCCCAGCCGTACTCGACCTGGAAGCCGCCGGGCGCCTGGGCGTAGAAGGAGACCATGTGGTCGTTGGAGTGCCGCCCGAGGGAGGAGGCGATCGGGTAGCCGGCCTTCTTCATGCGGTCGAGGCCGTAGCCGACGTCGTCGAGCCGCTCCAGCTCGACCATGAAGTGGACGATGCCGGGCGGCAGGGCGCCCGGGTAGAGGCCGAGGCTGTGGTGGCGGCGGTTCGGGGACAGGAAGTACATGCGGTACATGTCCTGGCCGGGCCTGCCGGTGGGGACGGCGACCGGCGGGAGCCGCATGGAGTCGCGGAGCTGGAAGCCGAGGAGGTTCTCGTAGAAGTCGACGGCCTCCTCGATCTCGACGGCGGGGAGGACGACGTGGCCGAGGCCGAGGTCGCCCGCGCCCGCCTTCTTGTCGGTGCCGGTGACGAAGCGGTTGCCGTAGGGCGTGGCGAGCGGGGTGTGGTCCTGGGCCTGGCCCCAGTAGATCTCCAGGGGGTTGCCCGCGGGGTCGCTGACGTGGATCAGGCCCTGGACGCGGCGGTCGGCGAGGGTGGCGGCGTCGGCCTGCTTCACGGGGTGGCCCGCCGCCTCCAGCTCCTGTGCCGCGAGCGCCAGTTCACGGGCGTTGGCGACCTCGAATCCGGCGCCCATCAGGCGGTCCTGGGTTCCGGTGACGAACTGGAAGCGGTGGATGCGGTCGTCGATGCGGACGTTGAGCTGCTCCTCCGTGCTGCCCTGGGCCTCGGTCATGCCGAGGATGTCGAGGACGTAGGTGCGCCAGGCGGCGAGGTCGGCCGTCTCGATGCGCAGATAGCCGAGTGCGCGGATGTCCATCCGTAACTCCCCTAACAGGTACGTCAGTTGGTGAAGAAGTCGATCGCGAGGCGGTTGAACTCGTCGGCCTTCTCGGTCTGCGCCCAGTGGCCGCACTTCGGGAACACGTGCAGGCGGGCGTTGGGCATCGTCTTGAGGGCGACGAACGCGCCGTCGATCGGGTTGACGCGGTCCTCGCGGCCCCAGGTGAGGAGCGTCTCGTGGGTGATCCTTCCGGCGTCGCGCCAGATCTGGGTGCGCTCGGCCCACTCCGGGTTGGCGAAGGAGGCGCCCATGCGGGCGGTGCCGAGGCGGACGTCGGGGTCGATGGCGCGCTGGTAGCGCTCCTCTACGAACTCGTCCGTGACGATCGACCTGTCGTACGCGAGCGTGGTCAGGAACGCCCGCATCTGCTCGCGGGTCGGCTCGGCGGCGGCGTTGAACTCGAAGAGCTGCCGGATGCCCTCGGTGGGGTCGGCGTGGAACAGGTTGAGGAAGATGCCGCCGGGGCCCATGAGGAGGAGCTTGCGGGCGCGGTCGGGGAAGTCGAGGGCGAGGCGGGCCGCGGTGCCGCCGCCGAGCGAGTTGCCCACGAAGTCGGCCCGCCGGATGCCGAGTTCGTCCATGAGGGCGACCGTGAAGCGGGCGGAGGCCGTCCAGTAGTCGGCGTCGAGCTCGGGCTTGTCGCTGGCGCCGAAGCAGACCTGGTCGAGGAGGATCGTGCGGAAGCCCGCTTCGGCGAAGACCGGGAGGTTGGCGCCGAAGTTGGACCAGCCGCTCGCGCCGGGGCCGCCGCCGTGCAGGAAGATCACGGCGGGCCCGTCGGCCGGGCCCGCCTCGTGGTGGGCGAGGGTGATCCCGGCGGCCTTCACGGTGCGGCGGGTGTCGTGTTCAGTGAGCGCCATCAGAGCATCACGTCCTGGATCTCCAGGCCGAGGGCGTCCTGGCCGTAGATGAGCAGGGCCCGCTCCGGGTCGTTGGCGGCGTGGCCGCGCCCGGTGTGGACGTCGCGCCAGGCGCGCTGGACGCCGGCCGGGCCCGCGCCCGTGCGCATCGCGTTGCCGCCCGCGTTCTCCATCAGCAGGTCGACGGCGGCCGCCGCGCGCTCGGTGGCGAGGACCTGGTCGCGGCGGGCGCGGGCACGCAGCTCCATCGTCAACGGGGCGCCCGAGCAGGCGAGTTCGTACATCTCGGCGATGTTGCCGCGCAGCTGCCGCCAGGCGGCGTCGATGTCGCTCGCGGCGCGGGCGAGGCGGATCTGCGCGAACGGGTCCTCGGCGACCTTCTGCCCGTACGACACGCGGATGCGCTCGCGGGTCGCGGCGACGAAGCCGTTCCAGGCGCCCTGCGCGATGCCGACGATCGGGGTGGAGATGGTGGTGGTGAAGACGCTCGCGTACGGGAGCCGGTACAGCGGATCGGGGTTGACCTCGGCGCCGGGCGGGGTGAGGGCGGTGACCGGGCCGAAGGAGAGGGCGCGGTGCTCGGGGACGAAGACGTCCTCGACGACGATGTCGTTGGAGCCGGTGCCGCGCAGGCCGACGGTGTCCCACACGTCCTTGATCTCGTAGTCGGCGCTCGGCAGCAGGAACGAACGCATGTCGACGAGGTTGCCTTCGGCGTCGGGCACGAGCGCGCCGAGGATCACCCACGTGGCGTGGTCGCAGCCGGACGAGAAGTGCCAGCGGCCCGAGAGCCGGAAGCCGCCGGCGACGGGGGTGACCTTGCCGGTGGGGGCGTACGAGGAGGAGATGCGGGTGTCGGCGCGCTCGCCGTTCTCGCCCCACACCTCGTCCTGCGCCCGCTTCTCGTAGAGGCCCACGTGCCAGGGGTGGACGCCGACGACGGAGGCGACCCAGCCGGTGGAGCCGCAGGCCTGGGCGATCTCCTTGACGGCGTCGTAGAAGACGGTGGGGTCGGCGGCGTACCCGCCGTAGCGCTTGGGCTGGAGGAGGCGGAAGAAGCCGGTCTCGGTGAGTTCCTTGACGGTGGCTTCGGGGACCTTGCGCAGTTCCTCCGCCTCGGCGGCGCGCTCCGCGATGGCGGGCAGGAGGGCGCGGACCGAGGCGAGGACGTTTTGGGTGGTGGGGTCGGTCATGGCGGCGACGTTAGGCTCGCCGCCGGGGGGCCGGACAGGGGCGGTTCCCGGTGAGCGGGAAGGGAGCGTCCTCCTACGTCTCGGGGCTCCGCCCCGGACCCCGCGCCTCAATCGCCGGCGGGGCTTGATCTGCTCAACCGGCGCCGGGGATTGATCTGCTCGATCGCCGCAGGGGCTAGATAAGCCAGGTCGAGGCGTGGCAAGGTCCAGTCAGCGCTGATCGGGGCCGCGATGAGGCGGCCCATGCCCATGGTTACGGGGGTGTGCTGTGCTCGAAACGGCCCTGGAGGCAGGTGCTCCGCTGTCTCTCCTGGAGAAGGCGGAGAAGGTCCTCGCGGCCTTCGACGGCGGGCGCGGCCGGCTGTCGCTGACCGAGATCATCCACCGTTCCGGCCTGTCGCGGTCGTCCGCGCACCGCATCCTCGACCAGCTGGTGAAGCTGCGCTGGCTGGACCGGGAGGGCCGGGACTACCGGCTCGGTCTGCGCATGCTGGAGCACGGCGGGCTCGCCGCGCACCACAACCGGCTGATCCGCGCGGCGATCCCGCATCTGGACGCGCTGCACGAGGCCACGGGAAAGCTCGTCCAGCTGTACGTACTGGACGGCGTGACGGACGTGGTGTGTCTGGAGCGGGCCGGTTCGCTGCCGCAGTCGGTGGGTGACACGACGGACCGGGCGTACCCGGTGCGGATCGGGGCGCGGCTGCCCGCGCACGCCACGGCGGCGGGCAAGGCGATGCTGGCGTTCGGCGACAAGGACGACATCGAGACGGTGGTCGCGGCGGGTCTGCGGCCGCGGACGCATCGCACGGTGACGCGGCCCGACGTGTTCTGCTCGGAGCTGTCGCGGGTGCGCACGGCGCAGATCGCGTACGACCGCGGGGAGACGTTCTCCGGGCTCGTGTGCTCGGCGGTGCCGTTGCGCGGCGCGGGCCGGGCGGTGGCCGCCGTGTCGCTGGGCTCGCTGGGCGGGCTGCGGCCGTTGGAGCTGGCGGCGCCGCTGCTGCACGGGGCGGCGCGGGCGATCTGGCGGGATCTGAACGGTCCCGGGCGGGCGGCACGGCACGCGCCCGCCCCGGACGTGACGCCGCGGGACGCGGCGGTGGACCGCACGATCCCCAACCTTCTGGGGTGGGTGCGGTCCGACTCCTGGATGTGAGCCGCTACGAGGGTCAGGCCTTCGGGTGCCAGACCTTCGGCCAGTCCGTGGCGCGCAGTTGTGCGTCGAGGCCGCCGTCCGCGAAGAAGACGGAGCCGACGCAGTACGCGGACTTCGGGGAGAGCAGGAACTCGACGAGTTCGGCGATCTCCTCCGCCCGGCCCGCACGGCCCGCCGGGATCGCGGCGAGGAACTGCCGGATGCTCTCGGCGGTCGCGGGGTCCTCGGCTGCGGCGCGGGTCATCGGGGTGTCGATGTAGCCGGGCGCGACCGCGTTCAGGCGGATGCCGTCGGCCTGGAAGTCGGCGGCGCGGGTGCGGGCGTACCAGGCGAGGGCCGCCTTCGTGGCGGGGTAGGCGCCGACGCCGCCGTCCTGGGCGCCCGCCTCGTCGGCGACGCGGCGGGCCTCGGCCTCGTCGCCCGCGAGGCAGGCCTCGGCGACCCGTTCCGGCCAGTCGGGCTGCGTGGTCGTCGAGTTGGAGGAGGCGAGGACGACGGACGAGGTCCCGGCCGCGGCGAGCGCCGGGCGCAGTCCCTCCAACAGGCGGATCGCACCGAAGTAGTTGACGGACACCAGCAGGCTCGACGAGCGGCCCGCGCCGCCGGCGAGCCCGGCGAACGGCAGGAGGCCGTCGAGTCTGCCGTCGCCGAGCCGGGTGATCTCGGCGACGGCGTGGGCGCGGCCCTCGGGGTCGCCGAGGTCGGCGGTGACGTCGGCGTTCTCGAGGTCGACGCCGATGACCGTGTGGCCCTGCGCGCGCAGCCGTTCGGTGAGTGCGGCACCCATGCCGGAACCGGCTCCGGTGACGGCGATCGTGGACATGTGCTCCTCCAGGTGTCCGGACGCTCGGCCGTCCGGACTTTCGTCAGTACTCGACCCGTACATGATCCGTCGTCGGCAGCGCCTGGCAGGCGAGCGTGTAGCCCTCGGCGAGGTCCTCCGCATCGAGGACCTCGTTGTGCCGCAGGGTCACCGTGCCCTCCACCACCCGGCATGCACAGGCCGCGCAGGCGCCCTCGCGGCACGAGTACGGGGCCGGGACGCCCGCCGCGAGGAGGGCGTCGAGGAGCGGGGTCCGCTCGTCGCCCGCCGCCTCGTGGGTCCGGCCGTACAGCTCGGCGGTGACCGTCACCGTGGACCCCACGGGGGCGGGCGCCTCGAACACGTCGCCGGACAGGGAGAAGTACCGCTCCCGGTGCACGGCGGACGCCCCCGCCTCGCGCAGCACGTCCTCGGCCCCGTCCATGAGCGGCTGCGGCCCGCACAGATAGGCGGTGCGGCCGGCCGCGAGCGGGGCGAGGAGCGCGCCGAGCGCGGCCCGGGTGGGCAGCCCCTGGAGGGTCTCCAGCCAGTGGACGAGGGCGAACCGGCCGGGGTGTTCCTCCGCGAGGCCCCACAGCGCGTCCCGGAAGATCACCGAGTCCTGGTCGCGGTTGGCGTAGACGAGGGTGACCGTGCCGGTGCCCGCGGCGAGCACGGAGCGGGCGATGGACAGGCACGGGGTGATGCCGCTGCCGCCCGCGAGCAGCAGCACGTCCTCGTCGAGGGACGCAGGGGTGAAGGTCCCGGCGGGCGGCAGGCACTCCAGTACGTCGCCGGGGCGCACCTCGTCGCACACCCACCCGGATCCCGCCCCGCCCGGCACCTTCTTCACGGTGACGCGCGGGGGCTCCCCGGTGTACGGGGAGGAGGCGAGGGAGTAGCAGCGGGCGCCGCCGCCGGGGATCCGCAGGGTGAGGAACTGGCCGGGCAGATACGGCAGTTCGGGGGCTTCGAGGACGAGGGACACCGCGTCGGCGGTCTCCCGTACGACCTCGGCGACGCGCAGGGTGAGCACGCCGGTGACGGGTTCGGCGAGGTCAGCGCTGGTCACGCCGGGTCACCTCCAGACGGCCCTCGTCGACGGCCCGGTCGATGGACGCGCGCAGCTGAGGACAGCCCTGCGCGCCGAGGTGCGGGCAGCCGGCCGACGCGGCGCGCGTCCACTGGATCTGAAGGTGGTGCGGGCTGTACTTCTCGCAGAGCACCTGGCCGCCGCAGGCGCCGCAGCCGACGGGCGTCATGCCCCGCCTCCGGTGATGTACGAGGTGACGCCGCCCGCCTTGAGGTTCCGCTCGGCCTCGGCGCGCCAGTTGTCGCCTGCGTGCCGGGTGTCCAGCTCGAACTCGAAGCGGTCGGTCATCTCGTCCTTGACGTCGGCGGCGTCGACGTAGAACTGCTCGTACCAGCGCCGCAGTTGATAGACCGGGCCGTCCTCCTCGGTGAGGAGCGGGTTGTCGATGCGGGTCTTGTTCTTCCAGATCTCGACGTCCTGCTCGAAGCCGACGGCCAGGCCCTCGCTGGTGACGCGGGCGGCCTCGGTGGCCTCCGCGTCGCTCATGCCGGGCAGCTTCTTGACCATGGCTCCGTACATGAGGACGAAGCGGTCCGGGCCCACCGGGTAGTGGCAGTTGATGAGGACCGTCTCCATCTCGGTGCCGGGTGCCACCTCCGCGTACAGCCAGTCGATCATGTACGAGGGGCCGAAGTAGGAGGCCTCGGAGCGCAGGCCGCCGGAGGCGGAGAGGGTGCCGAGGTCGACGTCGGGGCGCGGCTCCGACCTCATGTACTGGGTGGCGACGTGGCCCTCGAAGACGTTCTTGAAGAACACCGGGAACGAGTAGTGCACGTAGTAGAAGTGCGCCATGTCGACGACGTTGTCGACGATCTCGCGGCAGTTGGTGTCGATGGTGACGGCGTTCCACTGCCAGTCCGACCACAGCTCCCGCTCCTCCAACGGGCCGTGGATTCCGGCGAGTTCGGGAATGTCCTGCTCGGGCGGGGGCGGGTTGCCCTCGGGGTCGTGCCAGACGAAGAGCTGCTTGTTGCGCTCCAGGGCATGCCAGGTGCGGGTCTTGGCGCGCGGTGGGACGCGGCGGGCGTAGGGGATCTCGCGGCAGCGGCCGTTGCCGCCCCAGCGCCAGTCGTGGAAGGGGCAGGCGAGGGTGTCGCCCTTGACGGTGCCGTGGGCGAGGTTGCCGCCCATGTGGGGGCAGAAGGCGTTGAGGACGTGGAGCTCGTGGTCCTCGGCGCCCTCGAAGACGACGAGGGTGGTGCCGAACGCCTGGACCTCGTGCGGTTTTCCGTCGCGGAAGTCGGCGGCGAGGCCGATGCAGTGCCAGCCGCGGGCGAAGCGGGTGGGGGCGGCGCCGGAGTCGATGACACGTACGTCAGGGGTGGTCGTCATGGCGCATCAGGCTTTCTGTGAAGGATTCGACAGAGCGACGGCGATGTCGATGAGCTGGTCCTCCTGGCCGCCGACGAGCCCGCGGCGGCCGGCCTCCAGGAGGATGTCGGTGGCGCTGACCTCGTAGTGGGCGGCCTGGCGTTCGGCGTGCTTGAGGAACGAGGAGTACAGGCCCGCGTAGCCGATGAGCAGGGAGTTGCGGTCGAGGAGGCACTCGTCGGCCATGATCGGGCGGATCTCGTCCTCGGCCGCGTCGATGATCTTCAGTACGTCGATGCCGGTGCGCCAGCCGGAGCGTTCGGCGACCGCGGCCCAGGCCTCGGTCGGGGTGTTGCCCGCGCCCGCGCCGAAGCGCCGGGTGGAGGCGTCGATCTGGCGGGCGCCCGCGCGGACGGCGGCGATGGAGTTGCCGACGCCGAGGCCCAGGTTCTCGTGGCCGTGGAAGCCGACCTGCGCGTCGTCGCCCAGTTCGGCGACGAGCGCGGAGACGCGGTCGGTGACGCCTTCCATCAGGAGCGCGCCCGCGGAGTCGACGACGTACACGCACTGGCAGCCCGCGTCGGCCATGATCCGGGCCTGCTTCGCGAGGGCCTCCGGGGTGCTGGAGTGGGCCATCATCAGGAAGCCGACGGTCTCCAGGCCCCTCTCGCGGGCGAGCCGGAAGTGCTGCTCGCTGACGTCGGCCTCGGTGCAGTGGGTGGCGACGCGGCAGATCGCGGCGCCGTTCCCGTGGGCCTCGCGGATGTCGTCCTTGGTGCCGAGGCCGGGGAGCATCAGGAAGGCGATGCGCGCGTTGGTCGCCGCGTCGGCGGCCGTCTTGATGAGCTCCTGCTCGGGGGTGTGCGAGAAGCCGTAGTTGAAGGAGGAGCCGCCGAGCCCGTCGCCGTGGGTGACCTCGATGACGGGCACTCCGGCCGCGTCGAGGGCGCCGACCACCGTGCGCACCTGGTCGGTGGTGAACTGGTGGCGGTGGGCGTGCGAGCCGTCGCGGCAGAAGGAGTCCGTGACGCGGATGTCCAGGTCGGCCGAGTAGGGCTTGTCCAACGTGCGGGTGGTGCTGGTCACTTGGTGGCCCCCTTCAGCTGCTGCTTCGCGAACTCCTCGCCGACCCTGGTCGCGGCGGCGGTCATGATGTCGAGGTTCCCTGCGTACGGCGGCAGGAAGTCGCCCGCGCCCTCGACCTCAAGGAACAGGGCGACGCGGGCCATGCCGCCGTTCTCGGGGCGGGCCACGTCGAACTGCGGCTCCGCGCGCAGCCGGTAGCCGGGCACGTACGCGGCGACCTGGGCGGCGACCTCCTCGACGCTGCGCACGATCGCCTCGTGGTCGGCGTCCTCGGGGATGGCGCAGAAGACGGTGTCGCGCATGATGACGGGCGGCTCCGCGGGGTTGAGGATGATGATCGCCTTGCCGCGCTCGGCGCCGCCGATGTCCTCGATGCCGCGCGAGGTGGTGCGGGTGAACTCGTCGATGTTCTGCCGGGTGCCGGGCCCCGCGGAGATGGAGGCGACGGACGCCACGATCTCCGCGTACCGCACCGGGACGACCCGGGACACCGCGTACACCATGGGGATGGTGGCCTGGCCGCCGCAGGTGACCATGTTGACGTTGTCGGCGGCGAGGTGGGCGGTGAGGTTGGCGGGCGGGACGACGCCGGGGCCGACGGCGGCCGGGGTGAGGTCGATCGCCCTGATGCCGGCTTCCTTGTAGCGGGGCGCGTTGGCCGCGTGCACGTACGCGCTGGTCGCCTCGAAGACGAGGTCGGGGAGTTCGTCCCGCGCGAGCAGCCGGTCGACGCCCTCGTGGGTGGCGTCGAGCCCGGCGGCGCGGGCCTTGGCGAGGCCCTCGCTCGACGGGTCGACGCCGACCATCCAGCGCGGCTCGATGTGCTCGGAGCGCAGCAGTTTGTAGAGGAGGTCGGTTCCGATGTTGCCGGAGCCGACGATGGCGGCGGTCGCCTTCTTCGTCATACGGGGCCTCACTTGATTCACTTGATTCACTTGGCTCATTCGGCTCACTCGGCTCACTCGGCTCACTCGGTGAACGTCAGGGACACCGGGCCGAGCCCGGTGAAGTCGGCGGTGTAGGTGCGGCCGGGCGCCACGTCGACGGCCCGCGTGCACGAGCCGGGCAGGATCAGGTGCCCGGCCTCCAGGCGCACCCCGAACCGGGCGACCGTGCGGGCGAGCCAGGCGACGGACTCGGCGGGGTCGCCGAGCACGGCGTCGCCGCGTCCGGAGGCGAGCGCCGTACCGGTGTCGTCGCTGAGGTGCGCCTCCACGTCCTTGAGGTCGAGGTCGCCGATCGGCCGGCCGGCCCCGGTCACGTATCCGGCCGACGAGGCGTTGTCCGCGATGGTGTCGGCGATGGCGATGCGCCAGTCCGCGATCCGGGAGTCGATCAACTCCAGGGCGGGGACGACGCGTTCGGTGGCGGCGCGGACGTCGGCGGCGGTGCACCCTTCGCCGGGCAGCGCGGCGCCCAGTACGAAGCCGATCTCGACCTCGACGCGCGGCGCGCAGTACCGGCCGACCGGCACCGGGGTGTCCTCGGCCAGCTCCATCGTGGACAGGAGGTGGCCGTAGTCGGGTTCGTCGACGCCCATCATCCGCTGCATCACGGGCGACGACAGGCCGACCTTGTGACCGCGGACGGTCTCGCCCGCGGCAAGCCGGTCGCGGATGCCGATGAGCTGGATCTCGTAGGCGTCGACGGCGGTGATGCCGTCGAGGGTCTCGGTCAACGGACGGATCGGCGAGCGCGCGGACTCCGCCGCGGCCAGCGCCTCGGCGGCCTTGCGCCGCTCGGCTTCCGTGAGCATCGGGCCCGCTCCTCGCTGCTGGGTTGCTCGGGTGCGGTGACCGTAGGCGGCGCGCGAGTACGGCGGCGACGGCCTGTTCCCGGTGAGCGGGAAGCCGTGGCTGACCGGGTGGCGGCGGCTCTGCGAGCCTCCCCGGCGTGACCGGGTTCCCACAGGAGGGCACGCCGGACGACCACCCACGACCCTAAGGACCGCCATGCCCGAACAGGTGGATGTCGTCATCGTCGGCGCCGGGTTCTCCGGCCTCTACGCCGCGTACCGGATGCGTGAACTCGGCCTGAGCGTCGCCGGGTTCGAGCGCGGCGCGGACGTCGGCGGGGTCTGGTACTGGAACCGGTACCCGGGCGCCCGCTGCGACGTGGAGTCCGTCGACTACTCGTACTCCTTCGACGAGGACCTGGAGCAGGAGTGGGACTGGTCGGAGAAGTACGCGACGCAGCCCGAGATCCTGCGCTACGTGGAGCACGTCGCCGAACGCCACGACCTGCGGCGGCACTTCACCTTCGGCACGTCCGTGGTCGCCGCCGAGCTGGACGAGGAGCGGCTGCGCTGGACGGTGCGCACGGACGGCGGCCAGGAGGTCGAGGCGCGTTACGTGCTGTTCGGCGTCGGCTGCCTGTCCGCCACCCACCTCCCCGAGATCGAGGGCATCGCCGACTTCACCGGGGCCTCGTACCACACGGGTGAATGGCCGCACGAGGGCGTGGACTTCACCGGGCTGCGGGTCGGCGTCATCGGCACGGGCTCGTCCGGCATCCAGTCGATTCCCGAAATCGCGCGCCAGGCAGCGGATTTGACGGTGTTTCAGCGCAGCGCCAACTACTCGATCCCGGCGGGGAACAAGCCGCTGAGCGACGAGGACCGTGCCGCGCAGAAGGCGGGCTACGCCGAGCGGCGCCGCCTCGCCCGCCTGTCCGGCGGCGGCTCCCCGCACATGGCGCACCCGCTGAAGACGCTGGAGGCCTCGCCCGACGAGCGCAGGGCCGCGTTCGAGGAGCGCTGGGAGCTGGGCGGCGTGCTGTACTCGAAGACGTTCCCCGACCAGCTCACCGACCGCGCGGCCAACGACGAGGCGCGCCGGTTCTGGGAGGAGAAGGTGCGCGCGGAGATCGCCGACCCGGCGGTCGCCGAGAAGCTCGTCCCCACCGACCACCCCATCGGCACCAAGCGGATCGTCACGGACGACGGCTACTTCGCGACGTACAACCGCGACAACGTGCACCTGGTGAACCTGCGCGCCAACCCGATCGAGCGGGTGGAGGCGGACGGCATCCGCCTCGCGGACGGCACGCTCACCGAACTCGACGTGATCGTGTACGCGACCGGCTTCGACGCGATGACCGGCTCCCTCGACCGGATCTCGGTGACCGGCCGGGGCGGGCGCACCCTGAAGGAGGCGTGGGCGGCGGGCCCGCGCACGTACCTCGGGCTCGGGGTGGACGGCTTCCCGAACCTCTTCAACCTCGCGGGCCCCGGCTCGCCGTCCGTCCTCGCCAACATGATCCTCTGCGGCGAGCAGCACACCGACTGGATCGCCGGGCTGCTCGGGTATCTGCGCGAGGGCGGCTACGCGGGCGTGGAGGCGCGCCCCGAGGCCGTGGACGCGTGGGTGGACGAGTGCCGGGAGCGGGCGGACGGCACGCTGATGACGGCGGCGGACTCCTGGTACCTCGGCGCCAACATCCCGGGAAAGCCGCGGGTGTTCATGCCGTTCGTCGGCGGCTTCGGGGTGTACGGCGACATCATCGAGAAGGTCGCGGCGGCCGGGTACCTGGGGTTCGAGCTGCTCAGCGAGTGAGGTTCGCCAGGTCGGCGAAGGCGGCCGCGCAGGCCGCCTTCGCCTCGGGCAGAGCGGCCTGGCCGCCCATCGTCATGAAGCCGTGGAACGCCTCGTCGTAGCAGTGGTACCGCGTGGGCACCCCGGCCGCGGTCAGGAGTTGCGCGTAGCGCCGGCCCTCGTCGCGCAGCGGGTCGAGCCCGGCGGTGACGACGAACGCGGGCGGCAGTCCGTCGAGCCGCTCCGCGGCGAGAGGGGTGGCGCGGGGGTCGCGGGCGTCCTCGGGGCGGGGCAGGTACTGCTGCCAGTACCAGCGCAGATGGTCGGCGGTGACGAAGTACCCGTGCGCGTTCTCCTCGTACGAGGCCGAGGAGCGCTCCGGGTCCAGCATCGGGTAGTAGAGGTGCTGGGCGGCGAGGGCGGGGCCGCCGCGCTCCCGGGCGAGCAGCGCGGTGACCGCGGCGAGCGTGCCGCCCGCGCTGTCGCCCGCGACGACGAGGGGCCGGCCCGGGTGGGTCCTCGCGGCCCACAGGAGCGCGGTGTAGGCGTCCTCGGGTGCGGCGGGGAAGGGGTGTTCGGGCGCGAGCCGGTAGTCGACGGACACGACCGAGGAGCCGGTGGCGGCCGCGAGTTCGCGGCAGAACCCGTCGTGCGAGTCGAGGGAGCACAGCGCCATGCCGCCGCCGTGGAAGAAGACGACGACCGGCGCGTTCCCGGCCTCGCCCGCGGGGTCGTAGACCCGCACGGGCACGCCGTCGGCGTCCTGGTCGAGCACTCGGTGCAGCGCGGGGAGCCGGGGCGGGGGCGGGGCGGGGCGTTCCGCGAAGTACGTGCGTACGTCGCGGATGTCGGTGAACTCGGTGCCGAGGGCCGGGAAGTTGGCGGTGCAGGCGTCGATGAGGGCCTGCACGTCGGGGCGGGGGCGGCGGCCGTTCGGGGTCACTGTCCGCCTCCCTCTCCCCGCCCGCGCCGGGCGAACACCGGCATCCGTCCGGCCGACGCGCCGCCGTCCGCGGCGACCTCGGCACCGGTGAGGTAGGAGGCGTCGTCGGAGGCGAGGAACGCGACGAGCCGGGCGACCTCCTCGGGCCTGCCGATGCGGCCGAGCGCGGCGGCCGGGTGCTCGGTGGTGCCGAGGTGGGCGGTCATCGCCGTGTCGATGGCGCCGGGGAAGACGGCGTTGACGCGGATCCCGTCGCCGCCGAGTTCGAGGGCGGCGGTCCGGCTCAGGCCGCGCAGCCCCCACTTCGCGGCCCCGTACGAGCCGTGCCCCCAGATGCCCTGGACCCCGGCCTGCGAGGAGATGTTGACGATCGCCCCGCCACGCTCCCCCGCCCGCATGGCGGGAACGACGGCCTGGAGCCCCAGGAACGGCCCGACGAGGTCGACCTTGAGGATCCGCTCCAGCTGGGCCGGGTCCTCGTCGACGATGGGCGAGGTCGTGTAGATGGCGGCGTTGTTGACGAGGACGTCGAGCCGGCCGTACGTCCCGGTGGCGACGCGGACGGCGTCCGCCCAGGACGCGGCGTCGGTGACATCGAGGCGCACGAAACACGCGGCGCCGTCCCCCAGGTCATCGGCGACCTTCTCCCCCTCCGCCACGAGTACGTCCCCGAGCACGACCCTCGCCCCGCGTGCCACCAGCTCGCGGGCGATGGCCTCCCCCATCCCCCGCGCCGCGCCGGTCACCAGGGCGACCTTCCCGTCCAGTTGTCCCTCACGTCCACTCATCGCCGTACGCCTCCCACTCGGTTCCTGCCCGGCCCTTCCGCCTTGCTCGGCGCGGGGGCGGGGCCGGGCCCGACGGCCCACCCCCGCCCCCACCCGTACGCCCCGAGGTCACCCGCCCCCGGCCATCCGCTTCGCCGCCCGGTGGCCGAAGACCATTCCCGTGCCGATGGGGGCGCCGGGGCCCGGGTACACCGCCCCCGTCACGTTCGCCGCCGTGTTCCCCACCGCGTACAGGCCCTCGATCACGGAGCCGTCCGCGCGCAGCACCCGCGCGTCCACGTCCGTGCCGACCCCGCCCTTCGTGCCCAGGTCGCCGAGGACCATCCGCACCGCGTGGAACGAGCCGGAGGACAGCGGCAGCAGGCACGGGTTGGGCGCGCCCTCCTCGCCCTCGCCCGCGAAGAACCGGTCGTAGGGGTCGTCGCCGCGGCCGAACTCCGGGTCGTGTCCCTTCTCGGCGTACTCGTTGAAGGTCTCGACCGTGGCGGCGAGGCCCTCCGCCGGCACCCCGATCGCCTCGGCGAGCGCCTCCACGGAGTCCGCGCTGTGCCAGACCCCGGCCGCCTCGAACGACTCGCGGTCGACGGGGACGAGGACGATGCCGGGCGGCTCCTCGCCGTGCCGCGCGTCCCACACCCACCACACGGGGCGGTCCGGCGCGTCCCCGGCGCCCGCCGCGATCATGGCCCGGCCCATCCGGTCGTAGGACAGGCACTCGTTGGCGAACCGGCGGCCCTCGGCGTCGACGAAGACGCCGCCGCGGAAGCCGAGCGCGAACGCCGCGCCGCCGTCGGGGAAGAGCACGGACGGGCACCACCAGCTCTCGCCGAGCAGCGACGTCGCCGCGCCGAGCCCCTGGGCGGCCCGCAGCGCGTCCCCCGTGCCGCCGCCCTCGGGCCCCATCGTCCAGTCGGCCCCCGGCCCGTTGCCCCAGGCGCGGCGCAGCTCGGCGTTCCGCTCGTAGCCGCCCGCGGCGAGCAGCACGCCGCGCCGGGCCCGGACCGCGACCGTGCGGCCCTGCGCGTCGCGCACCTCGGCCCCGACGACGCGCCCGTCCTCGTCCTGCACGAGCCCGGTGAACGCGGTGCGCGTCCGCGCCCGCCCGCCGGCCGACTCCAGCGCCAGCAGCAGCCGGCCGATCAGCGCGCGGCCGTCCTCCAGCGCCCCCTCGGGCGCCGGCACGCCGAGCCGCTCGCTCCAGGCGGGCGGACGGACGGCGTCGAGCAGCGGCTGCTCGCCCGCGGGCCGCTCCAGGGCGACCGGGAAGACGCCGCGTCCCGCGTCGAAGCGGCCGGGTCCCGGGTAGTAGTCGGGGAACGGCCGGTACTCGAACCGCAGGAACGCGTTGCGCTCCAGGAACTCGACGGTGGGTCCGGCCCCGTCGAGGTACGCGTCCTGCATCTCGTGCGGCGTCGAGTCGCCGACCAGGGACCGGAAGTAGGCGCGGGCCAGGTCGGCGCTGTCCTCGACGCCCGCGCGGGCCTGCGCCTGGTTGCCGGGCAGCCACAGGCAGGCCCCGGCGTACGCGGTCGTCCCGCCGAAGTACTCGGTCTTCTCGACGACGAGGGTGTCGAGGCCGCGCGCGGCGGCGCTGTACGCGCCGGTGAGGGCGGCGCCGCCGGAACCGACGACCAGCACGTCGACCGTCTCGTCCCACTCCACAACAGCGTTACTGCTCACAGCGTCTCGCTCCTCTCGTACCACTGGGAAAGGACGGCGAGCGTGTCGCCGGGCTCGGGAGGAACAGGAGTACGGGTCATGCCCTCAGCCTGTCCGCACCTCACCCGGCGCTCCACCGCCGGTTCCCGCTCAGCGGGATGCTGCGGCCCCGGCGGGGGTTTTCACAGACGTTCAGAGGCGTTCACAGACGTTCAGAGGCGCTCGATGATCGTGACGTTGGCCTGGCCGCCGCCCTCGCACATCGTCTGGAGGCCGAACCGGCCGCCGGTGCGCTCCAGTTCGTGCAGCAGGGTCGTCATCAGCTTGCTGCCGGTGGCGCCGAGGGGGTGGCCGAGGGCGATGGCGCCGCCGTTCACATTGACCTTCTCGGGGTCGGTGCCGGTCTCCTTGAGCCAGGCGAGGACGACCGGCGCGAAGGCCTCGTTGATCTCGACGAGGTCGATGTCGTCCATGCTCAGGCCGGTCTTCTTCAGCGCGTACGCGGTCGCGGGGATGGGCGCGGACAGCATCCGGATGGGGTCCTCGCCGCGTACGGACAGGTGGTGGATGCGGGCCCTGGGCGTCAACCCGTGTTCCCGTACGGCCTGTTCGGAGGCGAGGAGCATGGCCGCCGCGCCGTCCGAGACCTGCGAGGAGCAGGCGGCGGTGATGGTGCCGCCCTCGACGACGGGGTTCAGGCCCGCCATCTTCTCCAGGGTGGTGTCCCGGCGCGGGCCCTCGTCGACGGTGACGTCCCCGTAGGCGACGGTCTCCTTCGCGAACCGGCCCTCGTCGATGGCGCGCAGTGCCCGCTGGTGGGACTGGAGCGCCCACCGCTCCTGGTCCTGCCGCGTGATGCCCCACTTCTCGGCGATCAGTTCCGCGCCGTGGAACTGGTTGACGGGCGCGTCGCCGTAGCGGGCACGCCAGCCCTCGCTGCCCAGGAAGGGGCCCTCGGTGAGGCCGAGGGGTTCGGCGGCCTGCCGGGAGGCGAAGGCGATGGGGATCATCGACATGTTCTGGGTGCCGCCCGCGACGACGAGGTCCTGGGTGCCGGAGAGCACGCCCTGCGCCGCGAAGTGGATCGCCTGCTGGGAGGAGCCGCACTGCCGGTCGACGGTGACGCCCGGCACCTCCTCGGGAAGCCCCGCGGCGAGCCAGCAGGTGCGGGCGATGTCGCCGGCCTGCGGCCCGACGGTGTCGAGGCAGCCGAAGACGACGTCCTCGACGGCGGCCGGGTCGATGCCGCTGCGCGCGACGAGCTCCTTCAGGACGTGGGCGCCCAGGTCGGCGGGGTGGACGGCGCTGAGCCCGCCCTTGCGCCGCCCGACGGGGGTGCGGACCGCATCGACGATGTAGGCCTCGGCCATGACGCATCAACTCCAGTCTCTTCTAAAGATGGTGGGGCTTGGCTATCCCGTCGAGCACCATCGCCAGGTACTCGCGGGCGATCTCCTCGGGGCTGTGTCTGCCGTCCGGCCGGTACCAGGAGGCGGCGACCCACACGGTGTCGCGCACGAACCGGTAGGTGAGCCGGATGTCGAGGTCGGCGCGGAACGATCCGGCGGCCACCCCTTCCTTCAGGGTGGTCAGCCAGGTCTGCTCGAACTTGCGCTGCGAGGCGGCGAGGAACGCGAACCGCTCCCGGGCCGCGAGCGCCTTCGACTCCTTCTGGTAGATGGCGACGGCGGGGCCGTGCCGGTCGATCTCCCGGAACGACTCGGTGACCAGGGCCCGCATCGTCTCGCGCGGATCGTGTCCGGCGGCGAGCACCGTGTCGTAGCGGCCCCACAGCTCGTCGAGGAAGCCGCGCAGGATCTCCTCGACGATCGAGTCCTTGGAGTCGAAGTGGTAGTAGAGGCTGCCCGCGAGCATCCCCGCGGCGTCGGCGATCCGGCGCACGGTGGTGGCGTCGTAGCCCTGCTCCGCGAACACCTCGGCCGCCGTGGCGAGGAGTTCGCGGCGCCGCTCGGGCGAGGGGCTCATGCGCGCTGGCTGCTGACGGAGACGGTCTCGCCGGTCATGTACGAGGAGTATCCGGAGGCGAGGAAGACCATCACGTTGGCCACCTCCCAGGGCTCCGCGTAGCGGCCGAAGGCCTCCTTCTCGGTCAGCTCGGCGAGCAGCTCCTCGGACGTGACCTTGACGAGGTGGGGGTGCATGGCGAGGCTCGGCGCCACCGCGTTGACCCGCACGCCGTACTCGGCGGCCTCTATCGCCGCTGTCCTGGTCAGGGCCATCACTGCGGCCTTGGCGGCGGCGTAGTGCGCCTGTCCGGCCTGGGCGCGCCAGCCGATGACGGACGCGTTGTTGACGATCGCGCCGCCGCGGCCGGTGTCGCGGAAGGCGCGCAGGGCGGCCCGGACGCACCGGAACGTCCCGTTCAAGGTCACGTCCAGGACCTTGGTCCACTGCTCGTCGGTCATGTCGACGAGTGCCGAAGTACCGCCGAGACCGGCGTTGTTGACGACGATGTCGAGTCCGCCGTGCCGCTCGGCGGTGTGCGCGAACAGGGCCTGCACCTGCTCCTCGTCGGTCACGTCGCAGGCGAGCGCGGAGACCCGCTCGGCTCCGAACTCGGCGGCGAGGGCCGCTTCGCTCTCCTTGAGGCGCCGCGCGTGCGCGTCGCTGATGACGACGCGGGCGCCCTCCTCCAGGAAGCGGCGCGCGGTGGCACCGCCGATCCCGGCGCCCGCGGCCGCGGTGATGACGGCGCCGCGCCCGTCGAGCAGCTGGTGGCCGGGGACGTATCCGGGAGCCGTGGACGTCACCGAACTCATACGCGCACCTCTTTCGGGTCGACGCTGTCCATGCTCATAAGCTAACCTACCAAACACTTGTTAGGGAAGGATGTATCCGATGCCAGCAGCGCAGTCCGCCGGGGCCGCCCCCGACACCGGTCCCGACACCCCCGTCCTGTACGAGGTCAGGGGCCGGGTCGCGCACGTGACGATGAACCGGCCGAAGTACCGCAACGCGCAGAACTCGGCGATGACGTACGCCCTGGACTCCGCCTTCTACCGGGCCGCCGAGGACGAGGACGTGAAGGTGGTCGTGCTCGCGGGCGCGGGCGAGCACTTCTCGGCGGGGCACGACATCGGGACACCGGAGCGGGACGCGCACCTGCCGTTCGAGCGCCGGGCCGGGCTGTGGTGGGACCACTCCGACAAGCGGGGCGCCGAGTCGCGGTTCGCGCGCGAGTCGGAGGTGTATCTGGGCATGTGCCGGCGCTGGCGCGAGCTGCCGAAGCCGGTGATCGCCTCGGTGCAGGGGGCGTGCGTGGCGGGCGGGTTGATGCTCGCCTGGATCTGCGACCTGATCGTGGCGAGCGAGGACGCGTTCTTCGCCGACCCGGTCGTCCGGATGGGGATACCGGGCGTCGAGTACTTCGCGCACCCGTGGGCGATGCCGCCGCGGATCGCCAAGGAGTTCCTGTTCACCGGCGAGCGGATGAGCGCGCGCAGGGCGCACGAGGTGGGGATGGTCAACAGGGTGGTGCCCCGGGACGAGTTGGCCGCCGCCACGTACGACCTGGCGGACCGGGTGGGCGAGATGCCGCGGCTCGGGCTCGCGCTGACCAAGCGCGCGGTGAACCAGGCGGAGGACCTCCAGGGCCTGCACGCGGGCATGGACTCGGTGTTCGGCCTGCACCACCTGGCGCACGCGCACAACGCGGAGACGGCCGCGGACTCCCTCGGCGGCATGGACGTACGCGCGATGAAGGAGGCGGGCAGCCGATGAACCTGGACCTCACGCCGGAGGAGGACGCGTTCCGGGAGGAGGCGCGGACATGGCTGGCCGCACATGTGCCTTCTGATCCCCTGCCGTCGCTGGAGACCGCCGAGGGCTTCGCGGCGCACCGCGCGTGGGAGGCGGAGCTGTCCGCGGACCGCTGGTCGGTCGTCTCGTGGCCCGAGGAGTTCGGCGGCCGCGGCGTGGACATCTTCAAGTGGCTGATCTTCGAGGAGGAGTACTACGCGGCGGGGGCCCCGGGCCGCGTCTCCCAGAACGGCATCAACCTCCTCGCCCCGACCCTCTTCGACCACGCCACGGACGAGCAGCGGGCGCGCGTGCTGCCGTCGATGGCGAGCGGCGAGGTGATCTGGGCGCAGGCGTGGTCGGAACCGGAGGCCGGGTCGGACCTGGCCTCCCTCCGCTCGCGGGCGATCCGCACGGACGGCGGCTGGCTCCTGCGCGGCCAGAAGACCTGGTCCTCACGGGCGGCGTTCGCCGACCGGGCCTTCGGCATCTTCCGCACGGACCCGGAGGCGGCCAAGCCGCACCACGGGCTGACCTACCTGATGTTCGACCTGCGCGCGCCGGGCGTCACGGTCCGCCCGATCGGCCGCATCGACGGCAAGCCGGCCTTCGCCGAGCTGTTCCTTGACGACGTGTTCGTGCCGGACGAGGACGTGATCGGCGAGGTGGGCAACGGCTGGCGGATCGCGATGTCGACGACGGGGAACGAGCGGGGGCTGATGCTCCGCTCCCCCGGTCGCTTCCTCGCCGCGTCCGACCGGCTGCTCGGGCTGTGGCGGGAGCGCGGCGCGGATCCGGCACTGCGGGACCGGGTGGCGGACGCGGTGGTCGGGGCGCGCGCGTACCAGCTGTTCACGTACGGCAACGCGTCGCGGTTCGCGGCGGGCGAGACGATCGGGGCCGAGTCGAGCCTGAACAAGGTGTTCTGGTCGGAGTACGACATCGCCTTGCACGAGACGGCGCTCGATCTGCTGGGCGCACAGGGCGAGTTGACCGGCGGGGAGTGGGCGGAGGGCTACGTGTTCTCGCTCGCGGGTCCCATCTACGCCGGTACGAACGAGATCCAGCGCGACATCATCGCCGAGCGGCTGCTCGGCCTGCCGAAGGGACGCCGCTGATGAGGTTCCTCCTGGACGCGGAGCAGGCCGAGTTCGGCCGCACGCTCGACCGGATGCTCTCGGCGGCGGACACGCCGTCGGCGATACGGGCGTGGGCGCGCGGCGACGCGGGCCCCGGGCGGGCGCTGTGGGGGCGGCTCGCGGAGGCGGGGGTGTTCGCGCTCGCCGTCCCGGAGGCGTACGAGGGGGTGGGCCCGCTGCCGGTGGAACTGGCGGTTTCGTACGTGGAGTTGGGCCGCCACGCGGTGCCGGGCCCGGTCGTGGAGAGCGCGGCGGTGGCGACACTGCTGAGCGGTTCGGAGGCCGCGAAGGAGTGGCTGCCCCGGATCGCGGCGGGAGACGTGCTGGTCACGTTGGCCTCCGGGCCTTGGGCGCTGGACGCCGACTCGGCGGACGGGGTGTTCGTGGTGGACGGCGACGAGGTGCGGCTCGCTGCGGGGCACGGTCCGCTGCGGGAGTCGGCGGATCCGGCGCGACGCCTGTTCGTCCCGGACGAGGGCGGCGAGGTCGTGGCGCGCGGCGCGCGGGTCCGGGAGGCGGTGGACATGGCGTCGTTCCTGACGGCGGCGCAGTCGCTCGGCGTGGGCCTTGAACTGCTGCGTCGCACGGTCGAGTACGTGAAGCAGCGCGAACAGTTCGGGGTCGCGGTCGGCTCCTTCCAGGCGGTGAAGCATCGCCTGGCGGACGCGCTGGTGGGCCTGGAGTTCGCGCGCCCGCTGCTCTTCGGGGCGGCGCTCACGATGAGGCCGTCCGACATCGCGGCGGCGAAACTGGCGACCGGCGAGGCGGCCTACGCGGCGGCCCGCGCGGCCCTCCAACTCCACGGCGCGGTGGGCTACACGGAGGAGCTGGACCTGTCCCTGTGGCTCCGCAAGGCCCGCCCATTGAGGGACGCGTGGGGCACACCTGCGGCGTGCCGAAGCCAGATCGTGGCGTAGGCCGACGCTCCCGGAGGTGAGCGGGGCAAATCGAGCCCCGCCGGCGATTGAGGCGCGGGGGCCGGGGTGGAGCCCCGAGGCCGCAACGCCGGTGCCCGGTCTAATCTGACCCGCATGAAACGCGCGGGCTGTCTGCTCCTCTCCTTCCTGGCCGTGGCCCCCGTGGCCACCGCCGCCGTGTACCTCCTGTCACCGGACGACTCACCGGAGGGAAAGGGCCCCCGCCCCACCGCCTCCGCCCCGGCCCGCCCCGGCGACCGGTCGGAAGCGGAGCGCAAGGCCGACGACAAGATGATCGCGAGCCTGCCGCCCGGTCTCGCCGCCCCGGAGAAGAAGGACCTGGCGCAGCGGATCGTCGCCAGCGCCGAGAACTCGACGCTCGACTGGCGCGGCCAGTACGGCTACATCGAGGACATCGACGACGGCCAGGGCTACACGGCGGGCATCATCGGCTTCTGCACCGGCACCCACGACCTGTTGACTTTGGTCGAGCGCTACACGAAGGCCCACCCGGACAACGGCCTGGCCCGCTACCTCCCCGCCCTGCGCGAGGTCGACGGCACGGACTCCCACGAGGGTCTCGACCCCGGCTTCACCGCGGCGTGGAAGAAGGAGGCCACGCACAAGGCCTTCAGGGACATCCAGGAGAAGGAGCGCGACCACAGCTACTTCGACCCGGCGGTCCGCCTCGCCAAGCTCGACGGCCTGGGCACGCTCGGCCAGTTCATCTACTACGACGCGATGGTCATGCACGGCCCCGGCACGGGACCGTACGGCTTCTACGGCCTGCGCGATGCGGCCCTCAAGGAGGCCGACACCCCGTCGCAGGGCGGCAAGGAGAAGGCGTACCTGGACATCTTCCTGGACCAGCGCCGCAAGGCCATGAAGTCCAAGACCCCCGACCGCGACACGACCCGCATCGACACGGCCCAGCGTCAGTTCCTCTACGACGGCAACCTGTCGCTCAAGACCCCGCTGACGTGGAAGGTCTACGGCGAGACGTTCCACATCGACTGACCCGGCCACCACGCACCGCGACGCCCGCCCAGGCGTCCGGTCGGGGACTGTAGGGCGAGCGTCGCGCTCTGTTCCGTACGCCGTTGTACGGGACGTATCTTGACGGCCTGTCAGGCCGTGTGGATCACACGGCCAGCGCGCGGTCCGTCGGCCGGATCGGGGCCGGCAGCTCCGACACCCCGGTCAGGAAGCGGTCCACGCCGCGGGCGGCCGAGCGGCCCTCCGCGATGGCCCAGACGATCAGCGACTGGCCGCGGCCGGCGTCGCCCGCCACGAACACACCCGGCACGTTGGTCTGGAACTCGTCGTCGCGGGCGACGTTGCCGCGCGCGTCGAGCTCCAGGCCGAACTGCGAGACCAGACCGTTCTCCTGGTCCGTGCCCGTGAAGCCCATCGCGAGGGTGACCAGCTGCGCCGGGATCTTGCGCTCGGTGCCGGGCTTGTTGACGAGCTTGCCGTCGACGAACTCGACCTCGGCGAGGTGCAGCCACTGGACGTTGCCGTCCTCGTCGCCCTCGAAGTGGGTGGTGCCCGCCGAGTAGATGCGCTCGCCGCCCTCCTCGTGCGCGGAGGTGACCTTGTAGAGCATCGGGAACGTCGGCCACGGCTGCGTGGTCGTGTTCCGCTCCGCGCCCGGCTGCGGCATGATCTCCAGCTGCGTCACCGAGGCGGCGCCCTGGCGGTGGGCGGTGCCCACGCAGTCGGCGCCGGTGTCGCCGCCGCCGATCACGACGACGTGCTTGCCCTCGGCGGTGATGGGCGGCTGGACGTAGTCGCCCTCCTGCACCTTGTTGGACAGGGGCAGGTACTCCATCGCGAAGTGGATGCCGTTCAGCTCGCGGCCGGGGACCGGGAGGTCGCGGGAGACCGTGGCGCCCGCGGCCACGACCACGGCGTCGTAGCGCTTGCGCAGGCCCGCCGCGTCGATGTCGCGGCCGACCTCGACACCGGTGCGGAACTTGGTGCCCTCCGCGCGCATCTGCTCGATGCGGCGGTTGATGTGGCGCTTCTCCATCTTGAACTCGGGGATGCCGTAGCGGAGCAGGCCGCCGATGCGGTCGGCGCGCTCGTAGACGGCGACCGTGTGACCGGCCCGCGTCAGCTGCTGGGCGGCGGCGAGTCCCGCCGGGCCCGAGCCGATGACGGCGACGGTCTTGCCCGACAGGCGCTCGGGGATCTGCGGGGCGACGTCGCCCCGGTCCCACGCCTGGTCGATGATCGAGACCTCGACGTTCTTGATGGTCACGGCCGGCTGGTTGATGCCGAGCACGCACGCCGACTCACAGGGGGCCGGGCAGAGACGACCGGTGAACTCCGGGAAGTTGTTGGTCGCGTGCAGGCGCTCCTGCGCGGCCGACCAGTCCTCGCGGTACGCGTAGTCGTTCCACTCGGGGATCAGGTTCCCCAGCGGGCAGCCGTTGTGACAGAACGGGATGCCGCAGTCCATGCAACGGGACGCCTGCTTGCTGATGATGGGCAGCAGGGACCCGGGAACGTAGACCTCGTTCCAGTCCTTGACGCGCTCCTCGACCGGGCGGGTCTGAGCGACCTCGCGGCCATGGTTGAGAAAGCCCTTGGGATCAGCCATTGGTCGCCGCCTCCATCATCTTCTCGGTGATCTCGGTCTCGGAGAGACCGTCTCGCTCGGCGGCGTCCTTGGCGGCGAGCACTGCCTTGTACGTGCTGGGGATGATCTTGGTGAACCGGGCCACCGTGGCGTCCCAGTCGACGAGCAGCTTCTCGGCGACCGTCGAACCGGTCTCCTCGGCGTGCCGGCGCACCACGTCGTGCAGCCACTGCTTGTCGGTGTCGTCGAGGGGCTCGACGGCCGACTTGTTCCCGGCGTTGAGGTTGTCCGGGTCCATGTCGATGACGTACGCGATGCCGCCCGACATACCGGCCGCGAAGTTGCGGCCCGTCTCGCCGAGGATCACCGCGTGGCCACCGGTCATGTACTCGCAGCCGTGGTCGCCCACGCCCTCGGAGACCACCGTGGCACCGGAGTTGCGGACGCAGAAGCGCTCGCCGGTGCGGCCGCGCAGGAACAGCTCGCCGCCCGTCGCGCCGTACGCGATGGTGTTGCCGGCGATCGTCGAGTACTCGGCGAGGTGGTCGGCGCCGCGGTCCGGGCGGACGACGATCCGGCCGCCGGACAGGCCCTTGCCGACGTAGTCGTTGGCGTCGCCCTCCAGGCGCAGCGTCACACCGCGCGGCACGAAGGCGCCGAAGGACTGGCCCGCGGAGCCCGTGAAGGTGATGTCGATGGTGTCGTCGGGCAGGCCCGCGCCACCGAACTTCTTCGTCACCTCGTGGCCGAGCATGGTGCCGACCGTGCGGTTGATGTTGCGGATGGCGACCTGGGCGCGGACCGGCTGGGCGTCCGTCTGGTCGTTCGCGGCGAGGGCGTCGGCGGCGAGCTTGATCAGCTCGTTGTCGAGCGCCTTCTCCAGGCCGTGGTCCTGCTCGATGATCCGGTGCCGGACGGCACCCTCGGGCAGCTCGGGCACGTGGAACAGCGGCTCCAGGTCGAGGCCCTGCGCCTTCCAGTGGTTCACGGCCCGCTCGGTGTCGAGGAGTTCGGCGTGGCCGACGGCCTCCTCGATGGAGCGGAAGCCCATCTCGGCGAGCAGCTCGCGGACCTCTTCGGCGATGAACTTGAAGAAGTTGACGATGTACTCGGCCTTGCCGGAGAACCGCTCGCGCAGCGTCGGGTTCTGCGTGGCGATGCCGACCGGACAGGTGTCCAGGTGGCAGACGCGCATCATGACGCAGCCGGAGACGACGAGCGGCGCGGTCGCGAAACCGAACTCCTCGGCGCCGAGCAGCGCGGCGATCAGCACGTCGCGGCCCGTCTTCAGCTGGCCGTCGGTCTGCACGACGATGCGGTCGCGCAGGCCGTTGAGCAGCAGCGTCTGCTGGGTCTCGGCGAGGCCGAGCTCCCAGGGACCACCGGCGTGCTTGAGCGAGGTGAGCGGCGAGGCGCCCGTGCCGCCGTCGTGACCGGAGATCAGGACGACGTCCGCGTGCGCCTTGGACACACCGGCCGCGACCGTACCCACGCCGACCTCGGAGACCAGCTTCACGTGGATGCGGGCCTGCGGGTTGGCGTTCTTGAGGTCGTGGATCAGCTGAGCCAGGTCCTCGATGGAGTAGATGTCGTGGTGCGGCGGCGGGGAGATGAGGCCCACGCCCGGCGTCGAGTGACGCGTCTTGGCGACCCACGGGTAGACCTTGTGGCCGGGCAGCTGACCGCCCTCACCGGGCTTGGCGCCCTGGGCCATCTTGATCTGGATGTCGTCGGAGTTGACGAGGTATTCGCTCGTCACGCCGAAGCGGCCGGAGGCGACCTGCTTGATCGACGAGCGGCGCGCCGGGTCGTACAGGCGCTCCGGGTCCTCGCCGCCCTCACCGGTGTTGGACTTGCCGCCCAGCTGGTTCATGGCGATGGCGAGGGTCTCGTGGGCCTCGCGCGAGATGGAGCCGTACGACATGGCGCCGGTCGAGAAGCGCTTGACGATCTCGGAGGCCGGCTCGACCTCGTCGATGGAGATCGGCTGGCGGCCCTCGGACTTGAAGTTGAACAGGCCGCGCAGCGTCATCAGACGCTCGGACTGCTCGTTCACGCGGTCCGTGTACTTCTTGAAGATGTCGTAGCTGCCCGAGCGCGTGGCGTGCTGGAGGCGGAAGACCGTCTCCGGGTCGAACAGGTGCGGCTCGCCCTCGCGGCGCCACTGGTACTCGCCGCCGATGTCGAGCGCGCGGTGTGCGGGCGCGATGCCGGAGGCGGGGTACGCCTTGGCGTGCCGGGCGGCGACCTCCTCGGCGATGACGCGCAGGTCGGCGCCGCCGATCTTGGTGGTCGTGCCGTTGAAGTACTTCTCGACGAAGGCCTCGTCGAGGCCGACGGCCTCGAAGACCTGGGCGCCGCGGTAGGAGGCGACGGTCGAGATGCCCATCTTGGACATGACCTTGAGGACGCCCTTGCCGAGCGCGTAGATCAGGTTCCGGATGGCCTGCTCGGGCTCTATGTCGTTCAGGAACGTCCCGGCGCGGACCAGGTCCTCGACGGACTCCATGGCGAGGTACGGGTTGACCGCCGCGGCACCGAAGCCGATGAGCAGGGCGACGTGGTGGACCTCGCGCACGTCACCGGCCTCGACGAGGAGGCCCACCTGGGTGCGCTTCTTCGTGCGGATGAGGTGGTGGTGGACGGCCGCGGTGAGCAGCAGCGACGGGATCGGCGCGTGCTCGGCGTCGGAGTGCCGGTCGGAGAGCACGATCAGGCGGGCGCCGGCCTCGAGGGCGGCGTCGGCCTCGGCGCAGATCTCGTCGATCCGGGCGGCGAGCGAGTCGCCGCCGCCGTGCACCCGGTACAGGCCGGACAGGGTCACGGCCTTCATGCCGGGCATGTCGCCGTCGGCGTTGATGTGGATGAGCTTGGCGAGCTCGTCGTTGTCGATCACCGGGAAGGGCAGGGTGACCGCGCGGCACGTGGCGGCCGTGGGCTCCAGGAGGTTGCTGCCGGGGCCCAGCGGGGAGCGCAGCGAGGTGACGAGCTCTTCACGGATGGCGTCAAGCGGCGGGTTGGTGACCTGCGCGAACAGCTGCGTGAAGTAGTCGAAGAGCAGCCGCGGGCGGGCGGACAGGGCCGCGATCGGGGTGTCCGTGCCCATCGAGCCGATCGGCTCGGCGGCGGCCTTGGCCATCGGCGCGAGGAGGATGCGGAGCTCTTCCTCGGTGTAGCCGAAGGTCTGCTGGCGGCGCGTGACGGAGGCGTGCGTGTGCACGATGTGCTCGCGCTCGGGGAGGTCGGAGAGCTCGATCTCGCCGGCCTCCAGCCACTCCTCGTAGGGGTGCTCGGAGGCGAGGGCGGACTTGATCTCGTCGTCCTCGATGATGCGGTGCTCGGCGGTGTCCACGAGGAACATCCGGCCGGGCTGGAGGCGGCCCTTCTTGACGACCTTGGCCGGGTCGATGTCGAGGACGCCGACCTCGGAGCCGAGGACGACGAGGCCGTCGTCGGTCACCCAGTAGCGGCCCGGACGCAGACCGTTGCGGTCGAGAACGGCGCCGACCTGGGTGCCGTCGGTGAAGGTGACACAGGCCGGGCCGTCCCAGGGCTCCATCAGGTTGGAGTGGTACTGGTAGAAGGCGCGCCGGGCCGGGTCCATGGAGGCGTGGTTCTCCCAGGCCTCCGGGATCATCATCAGGACGCTGTGCGGCAGCGAACGGCCACCGAGGTGCAGCAGCTCCAGGACCTCGTCGAAGGAGGCGGAGTCGGAGGCGTCCGGCGTACACACCGGGAAGGTCCGCTCGAGGTTGTCCGAACCGCCGAAGAGGTCGGAGGCGAGCTGCGACTCACGGGCGCGCATCCAGTTGCGGTTGCCCTTGACGGTGTTGATCTCACCGTTGTGCGCGACGAAGCGGTACGGGTGCGCGAGCGGCCACGACGGGAACGTGTTCGTGGAGAACCGGGAGTGCACGAGCGCGATCGCGGATGCGAAGCGGCGGTCGGACAGGTCCGGGAAGAAGGGCTCCAGCTGGCCGGTGGTCAGCATGCCCTTGTAGACGATCGTGCGCGCGGAGAGCGACGGGAAGTACACGTCGGCCTCGCGCTCGGCGCGCTTGCGCAGGACGAAGGCCTTGCGGTCGAGCGCGATGTCCTTGGAGGTGCCGTCCGCGACGAAGATCTGGCGGAAGGCCGGCATCGTCGAGCGGGCCATGGAACCGAGCAGCTGCGGGGCGACCGGGACCTCGCGCCAGCCGAGGACGTTCAGGTCCTCTTCGGCGGCGATCGTCTCGATCTTCGAGACGAACTCGTCCGTGCCCTCCTCGGGCAGGAAGGCGATACCGACAGCGTACGAACCGGCCTCGGGGAGGTCGAAGTCGACCACCTCGCGCAGGAAGGCGTCCGGAACCTGGGACAGGATGCCGGCGCCGTCGCCCGAGTCGGGCTCGGAGCCGGTGGCACCGCGGTGTTCCAGGTTTCGCAGAACGGTCAGCGCCTGCTCGACCAGCGTGTGGCTCGCCTCGCCGGTGAGGGTGGCCACGAACCCGACGCCACAGGCGTCGTGCTCGTTACGCGGGTCGTACATGCCCTGGGCAGCAGGGCGAGCATCCATGTGCGACCAAGTCTGGCCGCTGTTGGAATGCTGGGACGGCTGGCGCGAGGTACGCATCGGCTCTCCCGTCGTCGTCGTGGCAAGGTACGTGCCGAGGGACGACGTTGGCCCTCTGCGGAGAAGTGCAGCTCAAAAAATTTCGTGCAGATTACATGATGGGGCGGTTCTCGGGAACCGGATACTGCGTTCCAACATGCGGACACCGCGGGTGGCGGCGGGAGAGGCCTCAGCGGGCAGATCGATGACCGAGGGCCGGGGTGGTGCCGGTGTGCGCCGAGGGCCTCATTGCCCTCAGCGCTTACGGCTCATGCCCCGTGGTCAACTAATCGAAACCGCGCGGTAACGACTACTTATGCATGGGGCTGTATAGGCATCTTCAGGCCACGGCCGCGACCCGTCAACCAGCAAAAGTCCCGAAGACGCTTCCCAGGAGATACGTCACACCCGCCGCCGCGCCACCGAGGGCCAGCTGCCGCAGCCCGCTGAACCACCAGGAACGCGCCGTCACCTTGGCCACGACCGCCCCGCAGGCGAAGAGTCCGACGAGCGCGAGGAGCACGGCGGGCCACAGCGCGCTCGCGCCGAGCAGATAGGGCAGCACCGGAATCAGGGCACCGAGCGCGAACGACCCGAAGGACGAGACGGCGGCGACCATCGGCGAGGGAAGATCACCGGGGTCGATGCCCAGCTCCTCGCGCGCGTGGATCTCCAGAGCCTGCTCGGGGTCCTTCGACAGCTGCTTGGCCACCTCGTGCGCGAGCTCGGGCTCGACACCCCGGGACACGTACAGCTCGGCGAGCTCCTTCTCCTCGTCGGCCGGGTGCTTCCGCAACTCGCGGCGCTCGACGTCGAGTTCGGCCTCGACCAGCTCGCGCTGGGAGGCGACGGAGGTGTACTCGCCCGCGGCCATGGAGAAGGCTCCGGCGGCGAGGCCCGACAGGCCGGTGATGATGATCGTCTGCTGCGAGACGGCGCCGCCCGCGACACCCGCCATGAGCGCGAAGTTGGAGACGAGCCCGTCCATCGCGCCGAAGACCGCGGGGCGCAGCCAGCCACCGTTGACATCACGGTGCGTGTGGTTGTCCCGGTGGGCGTCGTGCAGTGCTGCCCCGGTCTCGATGATGGTCATGCTCGTGAACCCCGCTCCCCTGTGACTGCTGTTGCTTCGAGTCCGAAAGTACGCGCGAAAAAACGGCTCTGCCAGCAAGGAAGGCCGTACTTACCTGCGGTTTTGCGCCCTGCGCAACGCGCTGACCTCCATCTTCCCGAAGCGGCCAGTGACCTGGATCACAAGAAACGCGCGTTGACGGGCCGGAAACGAGGGAGCAACATCCGTAAACGTTTCCAGCAACGGAAAACGTTTACAGAAGAAGGGGAGGAACGCCGTGCCGCAGCCGACGATCATCTCCATCGCCGAGCGCGCCGGGGTCTCCATCGCGTCCGTCTCCCGCGTGCTCAACGGGATCGGGGCCCGCCCCGGGACCGTCGAGAAGGTCGAGCGCGCCGCCGCCGAACTCGGCTATGTGCCCAACGCGGTGGCCCGCTCCCTCAAAGGCGGCCGCACCCGCCAGCTCACCTTCGCGATGCCCGACATCGGCAACCCGGTCTACGTGGCGATGGTCCGCGCCATCCAGTCCGTCGCGAAGGCCGCCGGGTACCGCCTCCTGCTGCACTCCACGGACGCCGTCGCCGAGGACGAACTCGCCGTCCTGCGCAGCCTCGGCGACCGCACCAGCGACGGGCTCATCCTGTGCCCCATCCGCATCACGGACGCCCATGTGGACGCGCTGCGCTCGGCCTCGGGCCCGGTCGTCGTCATCGGCTCACTGCCCAGCGGCGTGCCGGTCGACAGCGTGCGCGCCGACTCCGTCGAGGGCGTCGCGCTCGCCGTGCGCCATCTGTACGGGACGGGCCGCCGCCGCATCGCCTTCGTCAACGGCCCCGCCGACACGGTCCCCGGCCGCAAGCGCGGCGAGGGCTTCCGCAAGGCCCTCGCGGACTGCGGCCTCGCGTACGACCCGGACCTCGTCGTGCACACGGACTTCGGCATCGAGTCGGGGGCCGCGGCCGCCGAAGCGCTCCTCGACCTGAAGCCCGACGCGGTCTTCGGCGCCAATGACCAGCTGGCGCTCGGCGCTGCCCGCGCCCTGCACGCCCGCGGCCTGCGGATCCCGGAGGACGTCGCGGTCGCGGGGATGGACGACAGCGTGCTCGCGCAGGCCGGCTGGCCCCCGCTGACCAGCGTCGACCTGGGTTCCACCGAGCGCGGACGGCTCGCCGCCGAACTGCTGCTGCACCGCCTGAACGACCCGGAAGCCCCCGGAAGCACCCCCGGGGACCGCACTCCCCGCTCCACCACCGCCCCTCCCCGCCTCGTCGTCCGCGCCTCCACGGGCCGGGCGGCGCCCGACAGTTGAGACATCGAGGATTCCCATGAGTCTCACCGCGCCACGGGACAACGCCGTCCCTGGTAGCCGCGGCACACCGCCACCTCGCACTCCCAGTCAGCGCAAGCGAGCGCTCGGCCTGGACCGGGGCGCGTGGTTCCTGCTGATGCCCGCGCTGATCCCGATCCTGGTCCTCAGCGTGGTCCCGCTCCTGTACGGCCTCTCGCTCGCGTTCACCGACTCGCAGGCGGGGCGGACCGCCCCCACGCGGTTCATCGGCCTGGACAACTTCCTCGACCTGCGCCACGACTCGCTCTTCTGGGAGTCGTTCCGGATCGGTCTGGTCTGGGCGGTGTCCGTGACGGCGCTCCAGTTCGTGCTCGCGCTCGGCCTCGCCCTCCTCCTCAACCAGAATCTGCGTTTCCGCTGGATGGCCCGGACGCTGGCGCTGGTCCCGTGGGCGATGCCCGAGGTCGTCGTCGGCATCATGTGGCGGCTCGTCTACCACTCGGACGCGGGCGTCCTGAACAAGACGCTGACCCAGCTGGGGATCATCCACGAGCATGTCGACTGGCTCGCGGACCTGTCGTACGCGCTGCCCGCCGTGATCGTGGTGGGCGTGTGGGCGGGCATGCCGCAGACGACGGTGGTGCTCCTCGCCGGGCTCCAGAACGTGCCGGTGGAACTGCGGGAGGCCGCGCAGCTGGACGGCGCGGGCCTGTGGCGCCGCTTCACGGCCGTGACCTGGCCGGCCCTGAAGCCGGTGGTCATCGCCATCACGGCGCTCAACTTCATCTGGAACTTCAACTCGTTCGGCCTGGTCTACGTGCTGACGCAGGGCGGACCCGGCGGCCAGACCCGCCTGCCGATGCTGTTCGCGTACGAAGAGGCCTTCAAGTACGGGCAGTTCGGCTACGCCGCCGCGATGGGCCTGGCGATGGTCGTGGTGATCGCGGTGCTGCTGACGCTGTTCCTCCGCAAGAAGCTCAAGGAAGACGTGGAAGGCGGGGTGGCGGCGGCATGAGCGCGAGTACGACACTCCCCCGGGTCGCGGGCCGCGCCGGCCAGTATGTGGCGCTGCTCTGCTACATGGTCTTCCTGGCCTTCCCGTTCCTGTGGCTGGTCTCGACGTCCTTCAAGTCCCCGCAGGAGCTGGGCGCGATCGACCCGAGCTGGCTGCCGAAGCATCCGAGCCTGGACAACTACCGCTCCGCGTTCGACGCGCAGCCGCTGCTCCGCTCGGCGCTCAACAGCCTGGTCGTCGCGGTCAGCGCCTCCGTGATCTCGGTGGCGATCGCGGTCCCGGCCTCGTACGTCATGGTCCGGTACCGGAGCCGGGTCAGTCAGGCGGGCACGGGCTGGATCCTGGTCAGCCAGATGTTCCCGTTCGTGCTGATCATCATCCCGCTGTTCCTGGTCCTGAAGAACCTGCGCATGATCGACAGCCTCCTCGGCCTGATCATCGTCTACGTCGTCTGGAACCTGCCCTTCTCGCTCTGGATGCTCCAGGGCTATGTGAAGTCGGTGCCGCGCTCCCTGGAGGAGGCCGCCGCGGTGGACGGCGCGGGCCGCCTGCGCACCCTGACCAGCGTGGTTCTCCCGCTCCTCGCCCCGGGCCTGGTCGCGACGCTGATGTTCAGCTTCGTGACCGCCTGGAACGAGTTCTTCTTCGCCCTCGTCCTCCTCAAGTCACCGGAGAACCAGACGATGTCGGTCATCCTCACCCGCTTCCTCGGCGCCGAGGGCGTCGCCGACCTCGGGCCGCTCGCCGCGGCCTCGGTCCTCGCGACGATCCCCAGCCTCGTCTTCTTCGCGCTGCTCCAGCGGCGGCTCGTCGGCGGCATGCTCAGCGGGGCGGTGAAGGGCTGATGCGCGGACGCGGGCTCACCGCGGCGGCCGCGGCCGCCCTCTCCCTCACCCTGCTCGCCGGCTGCTCCGGGTCGGGCTCGGACTCCGAGTCGGCGGACGGCACGGTCACCCTCGAATTCCTCAGCCTCGCCTGGCAGAAGGAGTCCATCGAGGCCAACAAGGCGCTGGTCAAGCAGTGGAACGACACCCACGCCAAGGTCAAGGTCACGTACGTCCAGGGCGTCTGGGACAGCATCCACGACCAGATGCTGACGTCCTTCGAGGGCGGCAAGGCACCGGACATCTTCCACGACGACGCCTCCGACCTCACCGACTTCGGGCACGGCGGCTACCTCGCCGACCTCAGCCCCTACCTCCCGAAGTCGCTGCGCGCGGACATCCCGAAGGCGTCCTGGGCCACGACGACGTACGGAAAGAAGATCTACGGCATCCCGTTCCTCCAGGAGCCCCGCGTCCTCGTCGTGAACGAGAAGCTCCTGAAGCAGTCGGGCGTACGCACACCGACGGTCCAACACCCATGGTCCTGGGCCGAGTTCGAGCGCGCGAGCAAGAGACTCACGCGCGATCGAAATCGCGACGGCAGGCCCGAACAGTACGGCGTCGCCTGGTCGATGAAGGAGCCCGTCACCCAGTCCGTGAACCTCGCGCGGTCCACCGGCGGCAAGATCTTCTACAAGGACGCGGACGGCAAGAACGAGATCCGCTACGACGCCGCAGACTCGGCCGTCGCGCGCCTGATCAACCGGCAGGTCGACCAGGCGCACACCGCACCCAGGTCGGCGCTCGGCATGGCAGGCTCGGACACGCTGCCCGGCTTCTTCGCGGGCAAGTACGCGATGCTCCCGCTGAACTTCTCGTTCCGGCAGCAGGTCCAGCAGCAGGCCCCCAAGGGCTTCGACTGGACCGTCCTGCCGATGCCCGCGGGCTCGGGCGGCCTGGCGCAGGGCGTCGCCCCGCAGACCCTGTCCGTCTCCGAGGACAGCAGGCACAAGAAGGCGGCCGCCCGGTTCATCGCCTACCTCACGCGCGCCGACCACCAGGTCCAACTGGCGCGCGGCGACTGGCTGTTGCCCACCAGCCGGAAGGCGCTCAAGGACCCGTCCCTCACCACGGAGAAGTACGGCTGGCGGACCGGCTCCGAGCTGGCCGCCGCGCTGCGCCCGTCGCCGGTGCTCGGGGTGCGGGGCTACGCCGAATGGAAGGACAAGATCGCCACTCCGGCCTACCAGGAGTACTACAACGGCGCGTTCGGCGTAACAGAGCTGCGCAAACGTCTGGCGGACGACGGCAATCTGATTCTGAACCGCTACCAACGATGAGCACCTGAGGTACCACCAGCACCAGCACAACCCCAGAGATGAGCACGAACACACCATGAGCGTCAGCGTCGAACCGGACCCTCCTTCGGGAGGACCGGCGCAGTCACGCAGACTCCGCACCGTTCCGCACCCTCCCCCCGCGGCCGCGATCTCCCTGCGGGACCGCGCCCGCGGGGCGCTCCTCGGCCTCGCCGTCGGTGACGCGCTCGGCGCGCCGGCGGAGAACATGAAGCCGTCCCAGATCCGCGAACGCTGGGGCCGCATCGAGGGCTTCGTCTCCGCCGACCCGGCGGGCACGGACGACACCGAGTACGCGATCTTCTCCGGCCTCCTCCTCGCCGAGCACGGCGCGGGCCTCACCATCGAGCACGTCGAGCGGGCCTGGCACACCTGGATCGCGGACCGCGACGAGGGTCCCTTCAAGGGCGCCGGTTTCAGCGAACGCGGCACCCTGGAGAACCTCCGCAGGGGCCTCGCCGCCCCGATCTCCGCCCAGCACCGGCACGCCTGGAGCGACGGCCTCGCGATGCGCGCGGCGCCCTTCGGGGTGTACACGGCGGGCCGCCCGGCGGAGGCGGCCCGCCTGGTGTCGATCGACGGCACGGTGTCGCACGACGGCGAGGGCATCCACGGCGGCCGGGCGGTCGCGGCGGGGGTCGCTGCGGCCATGGTCAGCCACAACCCGGACGCGGTGGTGCAGGCGGCGCTCTCGGTCGTCCCCGATGACTCGTGGACGGCCCGCTCCCTGCACCGCGCGGTCTCGGCGGCGCGGCGGGCCCGCCGGGACCCGGACGGCACGCAACTGTCCATGGAGCGGGCGGTCCGCAAAGCCGTCGTCATCGGCGGCTACCCGTGGACGGACCTCGCGCCCGAGGCGGTCGGCCTCGCGTTCGGCGCGTTCGCGGTGGCCCGCGGCGACTTCCGCGAATCGGTCCTCACCGCGGTCAACATGGGCCGCGACGCGGACACGACGGCGGCGGTGGCGGGAGCGCTCGCCGGTGCCCTCGGCGGTGAGCCGTCGATCCCCTCGGCCTGGGCGTCGGCAATCGGCCCGGTGCGGGGCAGCTGCCTCCCGTCGATGGCGGGCCGCCACATCCTGGACGTCGCGAACCGCCTCACGCCTCCCCCACCGGACCGGACGGGGGCGGTGGCATGACCCCCGATCACACCTCGCGCCTCCGCCCCGCCCCCCCGCGCCTCAAACGCCGCCGGTGCTGATTCTGCCCCCGCCGCGAGCACATCCCCGGCAAACCAAGCCCCACAGCCGGACGAGAGCCGACGGGGCCCCGCGGGCACGACACCGGCTCGGCAAGTTCAAGCTCCGCTGGCGATTGAGTCGCGGGGCCCGGGGCAAAGCCCCGCGGCCACAACGCCGGCTCAGCAAAACCAAGCCCCGCCAACGACCGAGGCACAGGACCCGGGGCAAAACCCCAAGGGCACAACACCGGCTCGGCAACATCAAGCCCCGCCGGCGATTGAGGCGCGGGGTCCGGGGCAGAGCCCCGCGGCCGCAACCGCATCCGCCGCCACAAACGTCGACCGCATCGAGGGCCTGCTCCTCGGGATCGCCGCAGGGGACGCCGCCGGCTGGCCGTCGGGACGACACCGCGCAGCACGGCTCCCCGACTGGACCCGCCGCCTCACCCGCGAACTGGACACCTTCGCGGAGCAGAACGCCACCACCACCCTCCCCGTCCCCATCGCCCTGAACCAACCCCCGGAACCCCTCCGCCTGGGCCCGTCGGACGACGCCGAATGGGCCGCCTCCACCGCACACGCCGTCCTCTCCGCGCACGCGCACGGCCTCGCCGACCTCGACCCCGACCACCGCGTCCGCTCCTCCCTCTCCCTCGCCTGGAACACCCTCGCCGACGAGATCGCCGCCGCCGCGGCCCGCGCCGACGAGATCGAATCCGCCGACATCCCCCTGCGCGCCCGCATCTCGGTCCGCGCGGGCCTCGGCAACCTGGCCGCGGGCCTGCGCCCACCCGCCACCGGCCACGACAACCCGCACTACTTCGACGACGCCGCCTGCGTCCGCGCCGCGGTCCTCGCGGCCGTCCACCCGGGCCGGCCCGAACTCGCCGCGGAACTGGCCGAGTTCGACGCCCGCTACACCCAGGACGGCGACGGCGTGCACGGCGCCCGCGCGATGGCGGCGGCCGTCGCGACCGCGCTCGGCGGCGCGGACGTCGACACCTGCGTGGACGCCGCACTCACCCAGCTCCCACCCGGCACGGAAATCCACCGCAACGCCCACAGAGCGGTGGAGCTCGGCCGCGCCGCGGCGGCGGCCCGCCCAGGACGGCCCGGCAACGCGTTCGCGCTCGTCCCCGTCCTGGAACACGAGATCGTCGACCACGTCTACAGCTACGGAATCGCGGCGGCCGAGACCGTCCCCGTGGCGCTCGCCGTCGCGACGGCCGCCGCCGGGTCGATCGCCGAGGCCGTACCCACCGCGGCCTGCCTGTCCCGCGTCGCGGACTCGGCACCCGCCCTGACCGGCGCCCTCACCGGCGCGATCGGCGGGGCGGAGGCGCTGCCGCACACCTGGCGGGACGCCTGCGACATCCTCGCGGGCTGCGCGCTTCCGCAACTCGCGGGAACCCGGCTGACGACCCTCGCGGGACGCCTCGCCCGCGCCACCTCCAACTCCCCCGCAGCGGAAGGAACGTCACCATCATGAGCGTCTCACTGGAGGACCGCACCACCGGCGCCCTGGTCGGCGCGGCCGTGGGCGACGCGCTCGGCGGCCCGGTCGAGGGCTGGACGCCGGAGGCCATCGCGGAGCGGCACGGCGGCCGGGTGCGCGGCATCGTGGAACCGTTCTACAAGGACGACTGGCGTACGGCCCGCCCCATCGCGCCGTACCACAAGGGCGACGGCCACGTCACCGACGACACCTTGATGACCCACGCGCTGATCCGCGTCTACGAGAAGGTCCGCGACCACCTCGACGCGTACGCGGTCGCCGACCACCTGGTCCCCGACCTGATCACGACCCCCCGCTGGATCCCGGAACTGGAGGCGGAGGCCCTCCCCCTCCAGCGCATCTTCCTCGCCGAGAAGTGGATCGTCGCGCGCATCCACTACGGGCACGTGGACCCGCGCGAGGCGGGCGTCGGCAACATCTTGAACTGCGGCGCGGCGATGTACATGGCCCCGGTCGGCGCGGTCAACGCGGGCAACCCGCTCAAGGCCTACGAGGAGGCCCTCGACGTCGCGGGCGCGCACCAGTCCTCGTACGGCAGGGAGGCCGCGGGCGTCTTCGCGGCGGCGGTGGCCGCGGCGTACAAGCCGGGCGCGACGCCGGAGTCGGTGGTCGAGGACGCCCTCGCGCTCGCCAAGGACGGCACCCGGTCGGCGATCGAGGCGGTCTGCGAAGTGGCGTCCCGCTACGACGACTTCGAGGACGCGCTGAAGCCGCTGCGCGAGGCGGTCACGCCGTTCGACACGGTCGGCCCCGACTACCGCAAACCGTCGCTCGGCGCCCGCCGCCCGTCCCGCCTGCACGCCATCGAGGAACTCCCCATCGCCCTCGGCATGCTTCTCGTCGGCCGCGGCGACTTCCGGCACACGGTGCTCGGCTCGGTCAACTACGGCCGCGACTGCGACTCGATCGCCACGATGAGCGGGGCGATCGTCGGGGCGCTGTACGGGGAGGGGGCCGTGCCCAAGGAGTGGAGCGCCGAGATCGCGCGGGCCAGCAAACTGGACCTGCACGGCCCGGCGACGGCCCTCTCGCAGATCACGCGCGAGGTCTACGCGAAGGACCTGGACCGCCGCCGGGCCCACGATGCCGCGTTCGCGGCGGTGGCGGGGGCGTGATGCTCCGCCTCACCTGGACCCAGCCCGAGGATCTCCTCGGCCACGAACTGCGCCAGGCGGCGCAGGACGGTCGCGACGCGTCTTCTGTGGAGGCCCGCTGGCTGTCGGCGGGCGGCCACCTGGCCCCGGCCCGGGCGGGGTCGTCCCCGACTCCCGCGCCCCCGGCACTGCGTGCCCTGGCCGAGGCCCTGCTCGACGAACTCGCCACGATCCCTTCCCCATTGCCCGAACCAACGGACTTGGCGGCGATCGAGTCGACGACAAACCCATCTCCCCCACCCCGCCCCTTCCCGAAACCGGGGCTCCGCCCCGGACGCCGCTCCTCAATCGCCGGCGGGGCTCCATTTGGAGCCCCGCCGGCGATTGAGGCGGCCCGTCCGGCAGGACTTTCGGGAAGGGGCGGGGTGGGGGAAGAGGACGCCCTGCGCGACCGGCTGCACGCCGCCTGGCTCGGACGGGCCGCGGGCTGCCTCCTCGGCAAGCCCGTCGAGAAGCTCCCGCTCGAAGGGATCCGGGCCATCGCCCGTTCCACCGGAAACTGGCCGCTGAACGGCTGGTTCACGGAGCGCGGCCTGGACCCCGCGGTAGCGACCGCCCACCCCTGGAACCGCCGCAGCGCCCCCACCTCCCTCGCCGAGAACATCGACGGCATGCCGGAGGACGACGACCTCAACTACCCGCTCCTCGCCCTCCTCCTGATCCGGCGTCACGGAACGGACTTCACCACGGACGACGTCGCCAGGCTCTGGCTCGACGAACTCCCCGCAGGCCGCACCTTCACCGCCGAACGCATCGCCTACCGCAACCTGCTCGCCGGCCTCGAACCCCCGCACACGGCGACGTACAGAAACCCCTTCCGCGAGTGGATCGGCGCCCAGATCCGCGCCGATGTCTTCGGCTGGATCAACCCCGGCGCCCCGCACCACGCGGCCCGTCTCGCCCACCGGGACGCCGTTCTCACCCACACCGCGAACGGCGTCTACGGCGCGATGTTCACGGCCGCCACCATCGCCACCGCCGCCTCGGGCACCGCGGACGTGCACACGGCACTCGCCTCCGGCCTGGCCGTCGTCCCCCCGCGATCCCGCTACGCCCACGCCGTCCGCCTCGGCATCGAACTCGCCCGCGCCCAGGAGGACTTCGAGACGGTCGTCGACGCGCTGCACGCCGCCTACGCCGACCACCACTGGGTCCACGTCCTCCCCAACGCCGCCCTCCTCGCGGCCGCCCTCACCCACGCCGACGGCGACTTCGAGGGCTCCATCTGCCGCGCGGTGTCCGGGGGCTGGGACACCGATTCCAACGGAGCGACCGCCGGCTCGGTCGCCGGACTGCTCGCCGGGCACCCCGACGCGCTCGGCGAGCGCTGGACCGCCCCGCTGAAGAACCGGCTCGCCACCACGGTCGCCGGCTTCGACGGCATCGGCTTCGACGAACTGGCCCGGCTCACCCTGGAGGCCCGCACATGACGCCCCCCACCGACAACGAAACCACCGAAACCCCCCAAGGCCCCCTCACCGGCCTGCGCGTCCTCGATCTCGCCACCCTCTTCGCCGGGCCGATCTGCGCCACGATGCTCGGCGACTTCGGCGCCGAGGTCATCAAGGTGGAACACCCGCGCAGGCCCGACCCGTCCCGCGGCCACGGCCCGTCGAAGGACGGCGTCGGCCTCTGGTGGAAGACGCTCGGCCGCAACAAGAAGAACCTCACCCTCGACCTGTCCTCCCCCGGCGGCCGCGAGGTCCTGCTCAGGCTGGTCGCCGAGTCGGACGTCGTCATCGAGAACTTCCGCCCCGGCACCCTGGAGAAGTGGCACCTCGGCTGGGACGAGCTGAGCGCCGCCAACCCGCGCCTGGTCCTCGCCCGCGTCACCGGCTTCGGCCAGTTCGGCCCGTACGCGCGCCGCCCCGGATTCGGCACCCTCGCGGAGGCCATGTCCGGCTTCGCCGCGATCACCGGGCAGCCCGACGGGCCGCCCACGCTCCCCCCGTTCGGCCTCGCCGACTCCATCGCCGCGCTCGCCACCTCGTACGCGATCATGACGGCGCTCCACGCACGGGACACCACGGGCCGCGGCCAGGTCGTCGACATGGCGATCATCGAGCCGATGCTGTCGATCCTCGGCCCCCAGGCCACCTGGTACGACCAGCTCGGCTACGTCCAGCCGCGCACCGGCAACCGTTCCACCAACAACGCCCCGCGCAACACCTACCGCACCAGCGACGACAAATGGGTCGCGGTGTCCACGTCCGCGCAGTCGATCGCCGAGCGCGTGATGCACCTCGTGGGCCGGCCCGAGTTCATCGCCGAGGAGTGGTTCGCGACGGGCTCCGGCCGCGCGCGGCACGCCGACGAACTCGACGCGGCGGTCGGCGGCTGGATCGGGCGGCACACCCGCGACGAGGTGGTCGCGGCCTTCGAGAAGGCGGAGGCCGCCATCGCCCCGGTCTACGACGTCCGCGACGTCCTCGCCGACGAGCAGTACCAGGCCCTGAACTCCATCACCGAACTCCCCGACCCGGACCTCGGCACGGTCAAGATGCAGAACGTCCTCTTCCGCCTCTCCGAGACCCCCGGCGCCATCCGCTGGACGGGCCGCCCGCACGGCTCGGACACGGACGAGATCCTCGAAGGCCTCGGCCTGTCGGAGGCGGCCGTCGCCTCCCTGCGGGAGGCTGGTGCGGTATGAGCGCATCACTGGAGAAGACGTACCTGACCTGGCTGTACGTGCCCGGGGACCGCCCCGACGTCGTCGCCAAGGCGCTCGGTTCGGGCGCCGACGTGGTGCTGGTCGACCTGGAGGACGCGGTCGCCCCCGACCGCAAGGCGTACGCGCTCGACGCCACCGTCGAACTCCTCGCCGACAAGCACAAGGCGCCGGTGCACGTCCGCGTCAACGCGCTGGACGGTCCGCTCGCGGAGCAGGAGGTGCGCCGCCTCACCCCGCTCCCCGGCCTCGACGCGCTGCGGCTGCCGAAGGTGGCGGGGCCTGCCGACCTGAACCGCGTACAGGAGTGGGCGGTCGAAGTGCCTCCGCTGTACGCCCTGTTGGAGTCGGCGGCGGGCGTCGAGCACGCCTACGACATCGCCGCGCACCACGGTGTGCACGGCATCGCGCTCGGCGAGGCGGACCTGCGCGCCGACCTCGGTGTCACGGACGCGGCGGGCCTCGCGTGGGTGCGCGGCCGGGCGGTCGTGGCGGCGCGCGCGGCCCACCTGCCGCCACCGCCGCAGTCCGTGTACCCGGACGTCCGCGACACGGAGGGACTGGCCCGTTCCTGCGCCGAGGGCCGCGCCCTGGGCTTCCTCGGCCGTACGGCGATCCACCCCCGCCAGCTCCCGGTGATCGAGGAGGCCTTCCGGCCCACGGAGGCGGAGGTGGCGGCGGCCCAGGAGATCGTGTGCGCGGCGGCCACGGAGGCGGGCGCGCTGGCCCTCCCGGACGGCCGCTTCGTCGATGCGGCGGTGGTGGCGGCCGCGCGCAGAACGCTGAGGCTGGCGCAATGAAGAGGGCGCCGGACCAAGTGGTCCGGCGCCCTCTTTGACGTACAGCAGAGGACCGTCAGGTCTTCTTGGCCTCGGCCCCGTCCTTGGCCCCGTCCTTGGTCTCGTTCTTCGCGAGGTCGACGTCGTCCTTGACGTCGCCGTCCCGCTCGGCGGCCGCGTCCTCGGAGGCGCCCGGCTCGACGACCTCTTCGCGTCCCGGCCGCTTCTTCGCCGACACCACCATGTAGATCACGGCGAGCAGGAAGACGACCAGCGCCGTCCAGCAGTTGAGCCGCAGGCCGAAGATGTGGTGCGCGTCGTCCACGCGCATGTACTCGATCCAGAAGCGGCCGACGCAGTACGACGCGACGTACAGCGCGAACGCCCGCCCGTGTCCGAGCCGGAACTTCCGGTCGGCCCAGATGACGAGCAGCGCGACGCCGATGCACCACAGCGACTCGTACAGGAACGTCGGGTGGTAGGTGCCCGGCACCCGCCCGTCCGTGTCCGAGGTGATCTTGAGGGCCCACGGCACGTCGGTGGCGCGGCCGTACAGCTCCTGGTTGAACCAGTTGCCCCAGCGGCCGATGGCCTGGGCGAGGGCGATGCCGGGCGCGATGGCGTCGGCGTAGGCCGGCAGCGGGACGCCGCGGCGGCGGGCCCCGATCCAGGCGCCGACCGCGCCGAGCGCGATGGCGCCCCAGATACCGAGGCCTCCCTCCCAGACCTTGAAGGCGTCCACCCAGTCACGGCCCTCGCTGAAGTACAGCTCGTAGTCCGTGATCACGTGGTAGAGGCGACCGCCGACCAGGCCGAAGGGCACCGCCCAGACGGCGATGTCGGCGACCGTGCCGGCCCGCCCGCCGCGGGCGACCCAGCGCCGGTTGCCGAGCCAGACGGCCACGAAGACGCCGATGATGATGCAGAACGCGTAGCCGCGCAGCGGAATGGGTCCGAGATAGACCACTCCGCGCTCGGGGCTGGGAATGAAGGCAAGTTCCATGGCAGGTCCGACGCTACCGTGCCGGGCCGCGGGCACGACGGGCAGCCCGGCAACGGCTGAGTAACGGCTCCGACTACTTGTTCGCCTCCTCGACCATCTTCTTGAACTTGGCCGGGGTCAGGGTCTGGTCGCTCAGGATGTCCTTGCCGTTGAGCCGGACCGTCGGCGTCCCGTTGAACTTCGCGGCCTGGAAGGCCTTGTACGACTTGTTCACCCAGCTGTCGTGCGTGCCCTTGTTCACACAGGACTTGAACGTGCCCGTGTCGAGGCCGCCGACCTTTCCGGCGAGCTCGATCAGCTTGTCGTTCTTCGCGAAGGCGTCGTCGGTTTCCTCGGGCTGGTTCTCGAACAGCACGTCGTGGTAGTCGCGGAACTTCCCCGCGTCCTGCGCGCAGCCCGCGGCGTTGGCCGCGCGGAGCGAGCCGGTGCCCTGCATGTTCGAGTCGATCAGCGTGACGAGGTGGTAATTGACCTTCAGCTCACCCGCGTCGGCGAGTTCGTGGATCGTCGAGCGGTAGGTGTCCTCGAAGGTCTTGCAGGCGGGGCAGCGGAAGTCCTCCCACACTTCGAGCGTCGACTTCGCGCCGGCCTTGCCGACGGGGATCGCCAGCTCGTCCTTGCCGGCGGCGCCCTTCGGCGCGACCACGGGCCCCGAGGCCGCGTCCCCCGAACTGTCGTCGCCCGAATTCGCGGCGACCACCCCGATCACCGCGGCCAGGCCGAGCACACACACCACGGTCGCGCCCACGATCAATGTCCTGCGCCGCTTCTCAGCGGTCTTCTGCTTCTGGCGCTCGGCGGCTAGGCGTTCGCGGGCCGCGCGCTTTCCCTCTCGGTTCTTCTCGCTCACACATGCGCCAACGAACCGGGAAGGCACGAGCGTGCCTCCCCGGTCCGGTTTCCATCCGTATGGGTGACGTAACTCCCTGTTACTACGGGTGGTTTCTAGCCCTTGTCCCGTACGCCCGCGGCGAGTTCACCGGCGAGGGCGCGCACCGCCTCGAGACCGGCCTTCTCGTCCGGGGCGTCCAGCATCCGCTTCACGAACGCCGAGCCGACGATGACGCCGTCGGCGAAGCCGGCGACCTCCTTGGCCTGCTTCGCGTTGGAGACGCCGAGGCCCACGCAGACCGGGAGGTCGGTGGTGGCCTTGGTGCGCTCGACGAGCTCCTTGGCCTGGTTGCCGACGGACTCGCGGGTTCCGGTGACGCCCATCAGGGACGCCGCGTACACGAAGCCCGAACCGGCCGCCGTGATGGTGGCGAGGCGCGCGTCCTTGCTGCTGGGGGCGACGACGAAGACGGTCGCGAGGCCGTGCTTGTCGGCGTGCTCGCGCCACACGGCCGACTCCTGCACGGGCAGGTCGGGCAGGATGCAGCCCGCCCCGCCCGCCTCGGCGAGCTCGGCGGTGAACCGCTCGATGCCGTAGCGGTCGATGGGGTTCCAGTACGTCATGACGAGGACCGGCTTCCCGGTGGCCTCGTGGGCCTCGCGGACCGTCCGCATGACGTCCTTGATCTTCAGGCCGCCGCGCAGCGCGATGTCGTCGGCGGTCTGGATGACCGGGCCGTCGAGGACGGGGTCGGAGTGCGGCAGGCCCACCTCGACCACGTCGGCGCCGCCGTCGAAGGCGGCCTTGACCGCCTCGATGCCGCCGTCGACGGTCGGGAAACCGGCGGGCAGGTAGGCGATGAGGGCGGAGCGGCCCTCGGCCTTGGCGCCGGCCAGGGTGTCGTTCAGCAGCTGAATGTTCCCGCTCACTTGGCGTCTCCCTCGATCTCGGCCACCTCGGCGTCGGCGTTCGCGGCCACGGCGCCGTCCGTGCCGTACAGGCCGAAGTAGCGCGCGGCCGTGTCCATGTCCTTGTCGCCGCGCCCGGACAGGTTGATGATGATCAGCCCGTCCTTGCCCAGCTCCTTGCCGACGTCGAGGGCGCCCGCGAGGGCGTGCGCCGACTCGATGGCCGGGATGATGCCCTCGGTCTGCGAGAGCAGGCGCAGGGCCTGCATCGCGGCGTCGTCCGTGACCGCGCGGTACTCGCCGCGCCCCGAGTCCTTGAGGTAGGCGTGCTCCGGGCCGATGCCCGGGTAGTCGAGGCCCGCCGAGATCGAGTACGGCTCGGTGATCTGGCCCTCCTCGTCCTGGAGGACGTAGGAGCGGGAGCCGTGCAGGATGCCGGGCTCGCCCGCGCTGAGCGTCGACGCGTGCTCGCCGGTCTCGATGCCGTGCCCGGCCGGCTCGCAGCCGATCAGGCGGACGTCGGCGTCCGGGATGAACGCGTGGAACAGGCCGATGGCGTTGGAGCCGCCGCCGACGCAGGCGATCGCGGCGTCGGGAAGGCGGCCGACGCGCTCCAGGATCTGGCGGCGCGCCTCGACGCCGATGACCCGGTGGAAGTCGCGGACCATGGCCGGGAACGGGTGCGGGCCCGCGACCGTGCCGAACAGGTAGTGCGTGTTGTCGACGTTGGCGACCCAGTCGCGGAACGCCTCGTTGATGGCGTCCTTGAGGGTGCGGGAGCCGGACTTCACGGCCTCGACCTCGGCGCCGAGCATCCGCATCCGGGCCACGTTCAGGGCCTGGCGCTCGGTGTCGATCTCGCCCATGTAGATCTTGCACTCGAGGCCGAGCAGCGCGCAGGCGGTGGCCGTGGCGACGCCGTGCTGGCCCGCGCCGGTCTCGGCGATGACGCGGGTCTTGCCCATCCGCTTGGTGAGCAGGGCCTGGCCGAGCACGTTGTTGATCTTGTGCGAGCCGGTGTGGTTCAGGTCCTCGCGCTTGAGGAAGACGCGGGCGCCACCTGCGTGCTCGGCGAACCGGGGCACCTCGGTGAGGGCGCTCGGGCGGCCCGTGTAGTTGACGAGCAGGTCGTCGAGCTCGGCGGCGAACGCCGGGTCGTTCTTGGCCTTGTCGTACTCGACGGCGACCTCGTCCACGGCGGCCACGAGGGCCTCCGGGATGAACTTGCCGCCGAACGCGCCGAAGTAGCCCTCGGCGCTCGGGATGTGACCCTCGGGGTCGGGAATGAAGTATTCGCTGGGCATGCGTAACCCTCACGGTGAGTTGGGTGTGACTGGTCGCCGTGGGGGGCGTGGGTGACCGCGCAGCACGTTCCCGCGCCCCTTGCTGGGGCCAAGGTACGTACTGGATCGCGGACGTCGGCGCTTGCTCGCTCGCGCCCGCGCGGCGGTGGCCGCCGGTTGTCAGGTAGGACCCGCGCCCCTAAAGGGCGCCTCGCCATCGCATGCCTTGGATCTGGCCGGGCTCCGCGCCGATGTGGTACCTGACCCGCCTGCCGCGCACACGGCGCGCCGGGGCCCGGCAGCCGCGGGGGCGGCAACCGGGTGCGAGGCGGGAGGCGATCGGCATGGCGGTGAGTTTACCGCCCGTGGCGCAGGGCCGGGTGCGCGCCCGCCGCGACGAGGTCGGCGACGGCGGACTTCGGGTCGCGGCCGGTCACCAGGGACTCGCCGACGAGGACGGCGTCCGCGCCCGCGTTGGCGTACGCGATCAGGTCGTGCGGGCCGCGCACGCCGGACTCGGCCACCTTGACGATGTGGTCCGGGATGTCCGGGGCGACGCGCTCGAAGACGCCGCGGTCGACCGAGAGGTCCTTGAGGTTGCGGGTGTTGATGCCGATGACCTTGGCCCCGGCGTCGACCGCGCGCTCCACCTCGTCCTCGTCGTGCGCCTCGACGAGCGGGGTGAGGCCGATGGACACGGCGCGCTCGATGAGGGACTCAAGGGCGGGCTGCTCCAGGGCCGCGACGATCAGCAGCGCGAGGTCGGCGCCGTACGCGCGGGCCTCCCACAGCTGGTACGAGGTGACGATGAAGTCCTTGCGCAGGACCGGGATGTCGACCTTGGCGCGGACGGCCTCCAGGTCGGCGAGCGAGCCGCCGAAGCGGCGCTGCTCGGTGAGGACGGAGATGACGGAGGCGCCGCCCGCCTCGTAGTCGGCGGCGAGCGCGGCGGGGTCGGCGATCGCGGCGAGCGCGCCCTTGGAGGGGCTGGACCGCTTGACCTCGCAGATCACCTTGACGCCGTCGCCCTTGAGCGCGGCGACCCCGTCCTTGGCCGGGCGAGCCTTCGCCGCGCGCTCCTTGAGCTCGTCGAGGCTGACGCGCGCCTGCCGCTCCGCAAGGTCGGCACGGACTCCGTCGATGATCTCGTCGAGCACACTCACGCGAGCGGACTCCTTTCCGGGCATCCCCTGGGTGTTCATCTGGTCCTTGTGAATGGTATCCGTCGAAGGGCGAAGGTCCCGCATCCGGTTGACGTCGGTCCCACTACCTGGACAGATGCAGTTGATCAAGGGCTTAGGAAGCCACCGAACGGCAGGTTCCGGACAACGGTGAAAGCGAGTACGACCCCGCCGACGACCCACAGCTGCGCGCGGCCGAGCGCGAAGCTCACGGCCCGGCCGCGGGCCGCCCGTACGGCCCACACGGTCCACACCACGGCGAACAGCGCGTAGCCGACGACGGCGAGGGCATTGGCGCCGAGCGCGCCCGTGAGGTCCCCGTGCGCGACCGCGTGGGCGCTGCGCAGGCCGCCGCAGCCGGGGCAGTAGGCGCCGGTGAGCTGGAGGAAGGGGCAGGCCGGGTAGTGGCCCGGTTCGTTCGGGTCGACGGCGCCCACATAGGCGAACGCGAGGGCGACCCCGCCCAGCACGCCGAGCGGGACCGCGAGCCGGCGCAGGGCGCCGAAGCGGGCGGGGGCGGTGTCGGTGCCGGGCTCGGCATCGGTGTCGGTCGTCTCCACGGTCACCCGTGAATTCTGCATCCGCGGGCCCCGGACCGCTCCCCGGGAAACACGAAAGGGGCGGTGCAGCCGGTCGGTCGGCCGCTCCGCCCCTCTCGCGGGTCTACTGTACGAGGACTCAGGCCTCGGAGCCCGCGGGCTGCGCCGCCGCGGTGGACTTGAGCTGGAGCTCGGCACGCTTCGGCTTGCCCATGCCCATGGCGCTCATCGCGCCGCCGACGATCGCGGCGATCGCCAGGAGGGCCATGCCGGCCCAGAAACCGGCGACGTTGCCCATCACCATGAAGGCGCCCGCGACACAGAACCCGATGAAGGCGATGATGACACCGGTCCAGGCGGCCGGGGTGTGTCCGTGGCTGCTGTCCGCCATGGCTTGCTCCTCGTTGCTTATGGCCTATGCGTACGCATGGCGTACGACGTTCCTGTCTATTGTCCCGCACTCGCACGCGAGTGCGGGAGGCGGGGTCCGGGGCCGCTAGGCGCCGGTCGGGTCCTCGCCGCGGTCGAGGGCCTTCCACAGCTCCTCGGGGCGGTCCGGGTCCACGGCCTTGCGGCGGGTCCGCGGGGCGCCGGAGCGCTCGTAGCGGCCTCCCATCGACGGCCAAGCCGCGCCGTACACCACGGCGAGGATCCCGGCGATCAGGATGAGCGCGCCGCCCGCCGCGGAGACGTACGGCCACGGGGTGCTGCTGAGCGCGTGGATGGTCGCGGAGGCGTCTCCGGCGGCCTGCGCCGCCTTCTCGTCGAGCGCGGCGCTGTCGCCCGCGCCGAACACGGCGGCGGCGACGGCGCCCGCCCCGCTGAGCGCGAGCAGGAGGGCGACCAGGACGCGGCCGACCTTGCGGACCGCGAACACGGCGACGAGCGCGGCGAGCCCGACTATGGCGAGGGCCGCGGGGACGCCCGTGACGTCGCTGCCCTTCGCGGTCAGCGGCAGCTTGCCGCCGGCGACCGCGGCCACACCGGAGCACCACTCCTGCCGGGAGGCGAGCAGGGCGATGGCGGCTCCCGCGGCCCCGCAGAGCAGGGCGACGGCGAGGCTGCGCCGGCCGTTCGGCGAGGAAGCAGCAGGCTCGGCGGCATCGGTACGGGGGTGCGGTACAGCAGTCACGTACTCCACTATCGCCCCTGTGCGCGGGTTTGCGTGAGCCGGGGCCCGGAGTCGTGCGTCACGTCACAGGGCGTTCCGCGTCACATCCGGTTCGCGGTGTGCACGGCGCGCAGTACCGCCGCCGCCTTGTTGCGGCACTCGGTGTCCTCGGCGACCGGGTCGGAGTCGGCGACGACGCCCGCGCCCGCCTGCACGTACGCGGTGCCCTCGCGCAGCAGCGCGGTGCGGATCGCGATGGCGGTGTCGGAGTCCCCGGCGAAGTCGAGGTAGCCGACGCAGCCGCCGTAGACGCCACGCCGTGACGGCTCCAGCTCGTCGATGATCTGGAGCGCGCGCGGCTTCGGGGCGCCGGACAGGGTGCCGGCCGGGAAGCAGGAGGTCAGCACGTCGAAGGCGGTGTGGCCCTCGGCGACCTGCCCGGTCACCGTGGACACGATGTGCATGACGTGCGAGTACTTCTCGATGTTCATGAAGTCGACGACCTCGACGGAGCCCGGCTCGCAGACCCGCCCCAGGTCGTTGCGCCCGAGGTCGACGAGCATCAGGTGCTCGGCCCGCTCCTTGGGATCGCCGAGCAGTTCCTCGGCGAGGTCGTGGTCCTCCTGCGGCGTCGCGCCGCGCGGCCTGGTCCCGGCGATCGGGTGCACCATGGCGCGCCCGTCCTCGACCTTGACGAGGGCCTCGGGCGAGGAGCCGACGACGTCGAATCCGTCGAAGCGGAACAGGTACATGTACGGGGACGGGTTCGTGGCCCGCAGCACCCGGTAGACGTCCAACGCGCTCGCGGTGCAAGGGGTTTCGAAGCGCTGGGACGGCACGACCTGGAAGGCCTCGCCCGCCCGGATGCGCTCCTTGATGTCCTCGACGGCGTCCTGGTACTGCTTGCCGCCCCACAGGGCGGTGAACTCCGGGACCTCGGACGGCGGGAGGGCCGTCGGGGCCGTCTCGACCGGCTTCGCGAGGTCGGACTCCATGGCGTCGAGGCGGGCGACGGCGTCGGCGTAGGCCTCGTCGACGCCGGTCTCCAGGTCGTTGTGGTTGATCGCGTTGGCGATCAGCAGGACGGATCCGTCCCAGTGGTCGAGCACGGCGAGGTCGCTGGTGAGCAGCATCGTCAGCTCGGGCAGCTTGAGGTCGTCGCGCTCCCCCGGGCCGACCTTCTCCAGGCGGCGCACGATGTCGTAGCCGAGGTAGCCGACCATGCCGCCGGTGAACGGGGGCAGGCCCTCGTAGCGCGGGGTGTGCAGCGCCTGCACGGTGGCGCGCAGGGCGGCGAGCGGGTCGCCGTCGACCGGGACGCCGACGGGCGGCGTGCCCAGCCAGTGGGCCTGCCCGTCGCGCTCGGTCAGCGTGCCGGCGGAGCGCACGCCGACGAACGAATAGCGGGACCAGGAGCGGCCGTTCTCCGCGGACTCCAGGAGGAACGTGCCGGGCCGCTCGCCGGCGAGCTTGCGGTAGAGGCCGACGGGCGTGTCGCCGTCCGCGAGGAGCTTGCGGCTGACAGGGATCACTCGGCGGTCGGTCGCGAGCTTGCGGAAGGTCTCGAGGTCCATGGCAGGAGCCTACTTCCGTCCGGGGGACGTCCCGCGCGCCTGGTCGAGGGGTGGACGGCGCCCCGCTAGAAGGGAGCGGTGACGAAGACCAAGAGCCACCGGAATCCCCGTACGACGAGCGCCCTGTCCGGGTTCGCCCTCGCCGCGGTCGCCGCGACCGCGCTGACCGGCGCCGCGCCCGCCCCCGACGACTGGGCCGCGCCCGCGCCCCGCGACGTCGAGGCGCGGGTGCGGGCCGCGGGCCTGGAGATGCTCGACTCCGAGAAGCTGACCATGCACATCCACCCCCACCTCACCGTGTACGCGGGCGGCCGTCAGGTGACCGTCCCCGCGGACATCGGCATCGACCGCTCCGGCGAGCAGCCCCGCTTCAGCCCGCTGCACACGCACGACACCAGCGGCACCGTGCACGTGGAGTCGGCCCAGTGGAAGGACTTCACGCTCGGCCAGTTCCTCACCGAGTGGGGTGTGCGCCCCACGTGCCGGGCCGAGGTCGACGGGAACCCGGTGGCCGGGGACCCCGCCCGGATCATCTTCCGGGACCGTCAGGAGATCACGCTGCGCTGTCGCTGACCGGCAGCTCGTCGCGGTCGAAGCAGGTCCGGGCGCCGGTGTGGCAGGCGGCGCCCACCTGGTCGACCTTCACGAGCACGGTGTCGGCGTCGCAGTCGAGGGCGACCGACTTCACGTGCTGGAAGTGGCCCGAGGTGTCGCCCTTGACCCAGTACTCCTGGCGGCTGCGCGACCAGTAGGTGCAGCGTCCTGTGGTCAGGGTGCGGTGCAGCGCCTCGTCGTCCATCCAGCCGAGCATGAGCACCTCGCCGGTGTCGTACTGCTGGGCGATGGCGGGGACCAGGCCGTCGGCGCTCCGCTTGAGGCGGGCGGCGATGGCCGGGTCGAGGCTGCTGCTGGGTACGGGCGCGCTGGTCATGGGGACCATTGTGCCGCGCCGAGTCGCACGTCCACTGTCCGGTGCGGCGCGGCCGGTCGTAGGCTGGCGGCATGTCGACCCATGCCAAGCGTGAACGACTTCTGCTCGCCGATCTGTTGGAGGCCTCCGGGCCGGACGCCCCCACGCTGTGTGAGGGCTGGAACACCCGGGACCTCGCGGCGCACGTGGTGGTGCGCGAGCGCCGCCCGGACGCCGCGGGCGGCCTGCTCGTCAAACAGCTCGCGTCGCGCCTCGAGCGGGTGCAGGCCGAGTTCGCGGAGAAGCCGTACGAGGAGCTGATCCAGCTGATCCGCACGGGGCCGCCGCGGTTCTCGCCGTTCTCGCTCAAGCAGATCGACGAGGCGTCGAACGCGATCGAGTTCTACGTGCACACCGAGGACGTCCGCCGTGCGCAGCCCGACTGGACGCCGCGCGAGCTCGACCCGGTCTTCGCCGACGTCCTGTGGTCGCGCCTGGAGCGGATGGCGCGGGTGATGGGCCGCAAGGCGCCCGTCGGCCTGGTGCTGCGCCGCCCGGACGGCCAGACGGCGGTGGCCCACCGCGGCGTCCCCGTGGTCACGGTCACGGGCGCGCCCGCGGAGCTGGTGATGTTCGCGTTCGGCCGGCAGGAGGCGGCGGACGTGGAGATGGACGGCGAGAAGTCGGCGATCGAGCGGCTCACGGAGACGAAGGCGCTGGGCCTCTGACCGCCTGAGGTGCCGGCCGGTACGCGCTGAGGGCCAGTCCCAGTTCGACGAGGTCGGTGGGGCGGGCGAGGCTGCGTCCCGTGAGCTGCTCGCAGCGGCGCAGCCGGTTCAGGACCGTGTTGCGGTGGCAGTAGAGGCGGGCGGCGGCGCGCTGCGCGGAGCCGTCGCAGTCCAGCCAGGCCGTCAGCGTGTCGAGCAGCAGGGTCCGGTCGGCAGGCGGCAGGGCGAGCAGCGGGCCGAGCACGCGGTCGGTGAGGAGCTGGCCGAGCGCGGGCGCGGCGGCGACGAGCGCGGCGGGCAGCTGCTCGTCCAGGAGCACGGTGCCGCCGTCCTGCGGGCAGATGCGCAGCGCGGTCTCGGCGAACCGCCGGGCGCCGCCCACCGCGGCGAGCCCTTCGACGGCGGGGCTGACGCCGACGCGCAGTCCGGGCCTCGGGCGGCAGAACTCCCGTAGTGCCGCGGTGAGTTGATCCACGCCCAGCGCGCCGAGCGCCACGATGGCGCGTTCGGTGTCGGCGGCGGTGTGCCAGACGGCCCGTGCGGCGCCCGGCAGGGTGGGCCGCGGGGCGCCCCGGCCGCCGCCGACGGCGATCAGCACCGCGTACCGGCCGCTCTCCGGCAGGTCGAGCGCGGTGGCGGCGTCCGGCAGGTCGGCGATGCGGAGCGCGCCGTCGAGGAGGGCGGCGGCCATCAGACGGCGCCGGTTCTCGCGCCTCCAGGTGAGTTCGCGCTCGGCGCGCCGGTAGGACTCGGCGACGTGGGTGCAGTGCTCGTCGACGAAGTTCCACACGTCGACGGCGAGATGGACCAGGAGGTGCGCGTCCTCGGGATGCCGCAGGGTCACCTCGTCGACGAGCGCCTGCCAGACCAGGGCGCCACCGAGCCGGAAGGCGTGCGACACGGCGTCGAGCGGGAAGCCGCGGGCCGCGCGGTCGGCGCCGATCCGGGCGGAGCAGGCGCGGGCGGCGTCCCGGTTGCGCGGCGGATCGAGCAGCGAGGCGACGCTGTGCCGCAACGAGCGCTGGATCTCCGCGCGTACGTCGGCGGGGTCGGCCTCGATGGCGGCGCGGTAGGCCGGTTCCTGCTCGTACAGCTCGGCCGCCAACCGGTCGGTGAGCGCGGGGAGTTGGCCGAGGAGTGGCCGCGCGGCGCGCCGCAGCACGGCGACCGCGTCCGACCCTGCGCCGGCCCGAGCGGGAGGTCGGGGACGTACGAGATGCGCGGGCATGGCAGTCCTCCACGGCTCGGCTCACGAGTCCGCAGAATGACATACCGTCTGGTCGGTCTCCAGCCCCCGGAAGAAATGCGCAGGTCACCGTGTGCCCGCGCCTCAGGTTTCCGTGCGGTCCACCAAGCGGGCCAGTTCGACGCGGGAGCGGATGCCGAGCTGCGCGAAGACGTTGCGCAGGTGGTGGTCCACCGTGCGGGGGCTCACCGAGAGGCGACGGGCGACCTCACGGTTGGTGTCGCCGTGCGCGACGCGGCGGGCGATGCGCAACTGCTGGGGCGTCAACTCGGCCAGCCTGCCCGGTGCTTCACCCTCCGTCGCCGACTCCCCCGTGGCGCGCAGTTCGGCGCCCGCCTGCGCCGCCCAGACCGTCGCGCCGCACCGCTCGAAGGCGACCAGGGCGTCCCGCAGCACCGTGCGGGCCCGCGCCGGGCGCCGGGTACGGCGCAGCCACTTGCCGTAGAGGGCGAGGGTGCGGGCCCGCTCGAAGTCGCCGCCCGCCCGCTCGTGCCGGGCCAGGGACTCCTCGAAGCGGGACTCGGCCGTCGCCGGATCGCCCGCAGCCAACAGGGCCCGGCAGCGCGCGAGTTGCGCGGGGGCGAGCGGGTCGTGGCCGCGCTCGACCCACACCGTGAACGCGCCGACCGCGGCCTCGGCCCCGCCCGGCTCGCCCGCGAGCACCGCCGCCTCCACCAGACAGGGCACGGCCAGCATCCGGATGCCGAAGTGCCCCTGCCGGGGCCCTTGTCCGACGAGTGGTCCGAGCCGGGCGGCGGCGCGGGCCGCGTCGCCGCGCGCCAGGTCCGCGCGGGCCAGGGCCCATTGGGCGAGCGTCGCGGCCTGCGCGAGCCCGTGCCGGGCGGCGACGTGCTGCGCGGCGGCCGCGTGCCGGGCGACGGTGTCGACGTCGCGGTCGAGCGAGGCGACGAGGGCGAGGACGGCGTGCTGGTGCGCGAGCACGTTGCGCTGCCCCGCAGCGAGCGCGGCCCGCACGCCCTCCTCGGCGTGGGCGCGGGCGCGGACGTGCCGCCCCGAGCGCAGCTCACCGTAGGCGAGCAGTTCCAGGGCGCGCGGCAGTTCGGCAGCCGCGTCCCGGTCCCGCGCGGCCGCGAGCGCACGGCTGCCCAGGCGGCAGGCCGGCTCCACGTCCCCGGCGACGAGGGCGGCGGCACCGGCCCGCAGCAGCACCCCCGGCTCCCGCTCCCCGGCCGAGCGCGCCACGACCCGCCGCAACGCGACCCGCCCGATCCCGGCGCGCGCTCCGAGGGACGCTGCCATGCCGACCCGGTAGTCGAAGGCGGAGAGCGCGGAGTCCGCCGTACGCGCCCGGCCACCGTGCTCGACCGCCTCCCGGTACCCCCGCGCGTCCCCCAGCGCCCAGGCCGCCTCCGCCGCGCCGAGGCGCGCTTCGAGGGCGGCCGGTTCGGCGCACAGGCGGGCCGCCAGCAGGAGGGACTCACGGGCGTCCGCCACCGGACCGTCCCGCAGCGCCAGCAGGCCGCGGACCAGCGCGGCCCGGCCACGCAGGGCGTCCGAACCCGCCAAGCCGCCCACCTGGCCGATGAGTTCGCGTGCCCGGTGCGGGCGGCCCGCGAGGCGCGCGTGGTCCGCCGCCGCGAGCAGGCGCTCGGCGCGGACCGCCGGGTCGTCGGCGAGGCGTGCCGCGTGGGCGAGCGCCGTGCAGCGCTCACCGTGGGGCGCGTCCTGCGCCGCGGCCAGTTCCGCACCGAGGGCCGGGTCCGGGTAGGCCGCGCCGAGCGAGCGGTGCAGCAGCCCCGCCGAGCGTTGCCGCTCCCGCGTCGCGGCGGCGGCGAGCAGCCGGTGCGCGGCCCTGCGCCGCTCCGGTTCCACGGCCTCGTACAGCCTGCGCCGCCCCGGCAGCCGCAGCCGGCCGTCGGGGCCGCGCCTCAGGCCCGCCCGCTCGGCCGCGTCCAGCGCGTCCGCGCCGAGCCCCGCCGCGGCAGCGGCCCGCAGCACGAGTCCCGCGTCGACGCCGGGCCCCTCGGGGTCGGCCTCGTACGCGGCGGCGGCAAGCAACAGGACGGTTCTTCCGCTCACTTGGCGCACGTTAGTGACCAACCGGCGCACGCGAAGCGCCGGTTGGGCGGGAACCCAACCGGCGCCTTCGTACGGTGTTCCAGCGCACAGGACGTCAGAACCTCAGGACGTCACGACATCACAACGTCACGACGTGTGCGGGCAGTTGCCCCGGTACTCCGCGATCGTCAGGCTCGAACTCGGCAGCGGGCAGAGGAACTGCTCGTACCGGGTGTCGTTGTCGATGAACCTCTTGAGCCACGAGATGCTGTACTTCGCGATCGTGGTGTTGGACGTGTTCGGCGTGAAGTGCGTGGCGCCGCGCAGCTCCAGATACGCCTTGTCCAGCGATCCCGGCAGGCTCTGGTAGAAGGGCTCGGAGTGCGTGGCGACCGGCGCGATGGTGTCGCCGTCGGCGCCCACGACGAGCGTCGGGGTCGTGACCTCGGGCCAGGTCTTGTCGAGGTTCCAGCCGGTCAGGGGGATCGCGGCCTGGAGCGAGGGCCGGCTCTTGGCGGCCTCCAGCGTGCCGCCGCCGCCCATGGAGTGGCCCATGACGCCGAGCCGGCTCGTGTCGATGCGGCTGCGCACCGAGCTCTGCTGGGTCAAGTAGTCGAGCGCGGACAGGAGTTGGCGGCCACGGCTGTCGGGCTGGTCGAGCGTCGTGTTGGTGTCGATGGTGAAGACGACGAAGCCCTGCGAGGCGAGGCGCGGGCCCAGCCAGGCGATGGACGACTGGTACGCCGTGTAGCCCGGCGAGATCGCGACGGCGCCGAACGTGCCGTCCGATGTCGACGTCGGGTAGTAGATGGTGCCGCCGCCGAAGCCGCTCACGCTCAGCGAGGAGACGGTGGTCTGTGAGACGGCGTAGGAGCCGCGCGAGGCCTCGATGCTGGAGACGGTCGGGGCGGGGCCGCGTTCGTAGGGGTTCTCGGCGGCCTGGGCGGTCAGGGTCTGCTGGGTGGCGAGACCGCCGAGGGCGAGGAGGGTGGCGAGTCCCGTACGGATGAGACGGGTTCGGAACTTGCTCGCGGCTCGCCTGGCGTGCACGGGGGGCGCCGCACTTCTGTGCTGCTGCACGATGACGCGTTCCTCTCGGAAGGGCGGAGCCCGTCCCGAGGGCGCCGCCGTGGTCACTGACAGCGACCACGGTGGCGCCGGTTCCGTCTCGCCCGCATCGGCGAAATCACCGGTCTCGCGGGAAAGTCAGCGGACGGGGTGCCCCGCCTCGCGCAGCGTGTCCTTGACCTCGCCGATGCGCAGATCGCCGAAGTGGAAGACGGAGGCGGCGAGCACGGCGTCCGCGCCCGCGGCGACGGCCGGCGCGAAGTGCTCAAGACTGCCCGCGCCGCCCGACGCGATCACCGGCACCGACACGTGCTTGCGGACGGCCTCGATCATCTCGATGTCGTAGCCGTCCTTGGTGCCGTCGGCGTCCATCGAGTTGAGCAGGATCTCGCCCGCGCCAAGATCGGCGGCCTGGTGCGCCCATTCGACGGCGTCGATGCCGGCGGACTTGCGGCCGCCGTGCGTGGTCACCTCGAACGAACCCGACTCGGTGCGGCGCGCGTCCACGGACAGCACGAGCACCTGGCGGCCGAAGCGCTCGGCGATCTCGCGGATGAGGTCCGGGCGGGCGATGGCGGCGGTGTTGACGCCCACCTTGTCCGCGCCGGCGCGCAGCAGCTTGTCCACGTCGTCGGCGGTGCGCACGCCGCCGCCGACGGTGAGCGGGATGAAGACCTGCTCGGCGGTGCGGCGCACCACGTCGTACGTGGTCTCGCGGTTGCCGGAGGACGCGGTGATGTCCAGGAAGGTCAACTCGTCGGCGCCCTCGGCGTCGTAGACCTTCGCCATCTCGACGGGGTCGCCCGCGTCGCGCAGGTTCTGGAAGTTGACGCCCTTGACGACGCGGCCGTTGTCCACGTCGAGGCAGGGGATGACTCGGACGGCGAGCGTCACGGGGTGGCTCCTCGGAAGGCTTCGAGTTCGACTTCGACCAGGATGCGCGGGTCGACGAAGCCCGAGACGACCATCAGGGTCGTCGCGGGGCGCACCTGTCCGAAGACGTCGTTGTGGGCGCGGCCGACCTCGTCGACGTCCCGCGCGTGGGTCAGATACATCCGGGTGCGGATCACGGACTCGGGGCCGAGCCCGAACTCCGCGATCGCCTCCAGGGCGTTGCCGAAGGCGACGGTCGCCTGCTCGTACGGGTCGCCCTCCCCGTACAGGACGTCCTGGCGGAACGAGGTGGTCCCGCCCACGACGACCCGGTCCCCGGCGGCGACGGCGCGCGCGAAGCCGAAGGACTCTTCCCAGGGACTACCGCTCTGCACACGCCGCACGCCGTCGGAGGAGGTCATCGGGACACGGCCTCCAGGGCCTCTTCCAGCGTGAACGCCTTGGCGTACAGCGCCTTGCCGACGATGGAGCCCTCGACGCCGAGCGGTACGAGCTCGGCGATGGCGCGCAGGTCGTCGAGGGAGGAGACGCCGCCGGAGGCGACGACCGGGCGGTCGGTGGCCGAGCAGACGTTGCGGAGCAGCTCCAGGTTCGGGCCCTGGAGCGTGCCGTCCTTGGCGATGTCCGTGACGACGTAGCGCGAGCAGCCCTCGGAGTTGAGGCGCTCAAGGGTCTCGTAGAGGTCGCCGCCGTCGCGGGTCCAGCCGCGGCCGCGCAGCGTCGTGCCGCGCACGTCCAGGCCGACCGCGATCTTGTCGCCGTGCTCAGCGATGATCTTGGCGACCCACTCGGGGTCCTCCAGGGCGGCGGTGCCGATGTTGACGCGGGTGGCGCCCGTGGCGAGCGCGGCGGCGAGCGAGTCGTCGTCGCGGATGCCGCCGGACAGCTCCACCTTGATGTCCATGGCCTTCGCGACCTCGGAGATCAGGGCGCGGTTGTCGCCGGTGCCGAACGCGGCGTCCAGGTCGACCAGGTGCAGCCACTCGGCGCCGGAGCGCTGCCAGGCGAGGGCGGCCTCCAGCGGGGAGCCGTAGGAGGTCTCACTGCCGGACTCGCCGTGCACGAGGCGGACGGCCTGTCCGTCGCGGACGTCGACGGCGGGGAGGAGTTCGAGCTTGTTGCTCTGGGAAGCGGTCACAGTACGGAGATCCAGTTCTTCAGCAGCTGCGCTCCGGCGTCGCCGGACTTCTCGGGGTGGAACTGCGTCGCCCACAGCGCGCCGTTCTCGACGGCGGCGACGAAGGGGCCGCCGTGCGTGGACCAGGTGACCTTGGGCGCACGCATGGTGGGGTTGCGGACTTCGAGCTCCCAGTTCTGCACGGCGTAGGAGTGCACGAAGTAGTAGCGCTCGTCGGTGTTCACGCCCGCGAACAGCTGGGAGTCCTGCGGGGCGTCCACGGTGTTCCAGCCCATGTGCGGGACGACGTCGGCCTTCAGCGGTTCGACGACACCGGGCCACTCGTCGAGGCCCTCGGCCTCCACACCGTGCTCGATGCCGCGCGCGAACAGGATCTGCATGCCGACGCAGATGCCCATCACGGGACGCCCGCCGGAGAGCCGGCGGCCGACGATCCAGTCGCCGCGCGCCTCCTTCAGGCCGTTCATGCAGGCGGCGAACGCGCCGACGCCGGGCACGAGCAGCCCGTCCGCGTTCAGCGCCTTGTCGTAGTCACGGGTGATCTCGACATCGGCGCCCGCGCGGGCGAGGGCACGCTCCGCGGAGCGCACGTTGCCGAAGCCGTAGTCGAAGACGACGACGCTCTTGGTCTTGTCGGCCGACATCAGTAGAGCCACTCCAACCGCAGGATTCCGGCGACGAGGCACATCGCGGAACCGATTCCCATCAGCACCACGACGCTCTTGGGCAGTTGCTGCTTGTAGAAGGACCAGGCTCCGCCGGCGAGGAAGAGGCCGACGAAGATCAGTACCGCTGCCAGGCCGCTCACAGCGCGCCCTTCGTGGAGGGCAGGATCCCGGCGGCGGCCGCGCGCGGGTCGATCTCGCTCGCGTAGCGCAGGGCGCGCGCGAGGGCCTTGAACTGGCACTCCACGATGTGGTGCGCGTTGCGCCCGTACGGGACGTGGACGTGCAGCGCGATCTGGGCCTGCGCGACGAAGGACTCCAGGATGTGCCGGGTCATCGTCGTGTCGTACTCGCCGATCATCGGCGCCAGCTTCTCGGGCTCGGTGTGCACGAGGTACGGGCGGCCGGAGAGGTCCACCGTGACCTGCGCGAGCGACTCGTCGAGCGGCACGGTGCAGTTGCCGAAGCGGTAGATGCCGACCTTGTCGCCGAGCGCCTGCTTGAAGGCGGCGCCGAGGGCGAGGGCGGTGTCCTCGATGGTGTGGTGCGAGTCGATGTGCAGATCGCCCTCGGTCTTCACCGTGAGGTCGAACAGGCCGTGCTTGCCGAGCTGGTCGAGCATGTGGTCGTAGAAGCCGACCCCGGTCGCGACATCGACCTTTCCGGTGCCGTCGAGGTCGATCTCGACGAGGACCGAGGTCTCCTTGGTCGTACGCTCCACGCGTCCGATGCGGCTCATGCGCCGAACTCCTTCTTTGCTTCGCGGGCCGCGTCCAGGAACGCGTCGTTCTCTTCGGGGGTTCCTACGGTGACGCGCAGGCGGCCGGGCACTCCGTTGTCCCGGATCAGGACGCCGCGGTCGAGGATGAACTGCCACACGGCGTGCGGGTCCTCGAAGACGCCGAACTGGACGAAGTTGGCGTCGGCGACGGTGACGTCGAAGCCGAACCCCTCCAACTCCCCGACCACGCGGTCGCGTTCGGTCTTCAGCTGCTCCACGTACTGGAGCAGCGTGTCGGTGTACTCCAGGGCGGCGAGCGCCGTCGCCTGGTTCACGGCCGACAGGTGGTAGGGCAGCCGCACCAGTTGGACGGCGTCGACCACGGCCGGGTCGGCGGCGAGGTAGCCGAGGCGCAGGCCCGCCGCGCCGAAGGCCTTCGACATCGTCCGCGAGATGACCAGGTTCGGTCGGCCCTCGATCAGCGAGAGCAGCGAGGAGCCGTGGCTGAACTCGGTGTACGCCTCGTCGACGATCACCATCGCGTCCCGCCCGGCGGCCTCGTACAGCGCGAGGACGTCCTCGGCCGCGACCGCGTTGCCCGTCGGGTTGTTGGGGCTCGTGATGAAGACGACGTGCGGCCGGTGCGTGCGGATCGCCTCGACGGCGGCGGGCACGTCGAGCGAGAAGTCGTCGCGGCGCGGGGCGCTCACCCAGCCGGTGTTGGTGCCGCGGGCGAGCAGCGGGTGCATCGAGTACGAGGGCTCGAAGCCGAGCGCCAGACGGCCGGGGCCGCCGAAGGCCTGGAGGAGCTGCTGGAGCACCTCGTTCGACCCGTTGGCCGCCCACACCTGCTCGTAGGTGACCTCGTGGCCGGTCGTCCGGGTCAGGTACCTGGCGAGTTCGGTGCGCAGCTCGATCGCGTCCCGGTCGGGGTAGCGGTTGAGCTCGCGGGCCGCGTCGGCGACGCGCTCGGCGATCCGCCGGACCAGCGGCTCGGGCAGCGGGTACGGGTTCTCGTTCGTGTTCAGCCGGACGGCGACGTCCAACTGCGGTGCGCCGTACGGGGACTTGCCGCGCAGTTCCTCGCGTACGGGAAGGTCGTCGATCCTGGTCACTTGGCTGTAGGTACCTTCCACCCGAAACGGGCCTTGATCGCCGCGCCGTGCGCGGGCAGGTCCTCGGCGTCGGCCAGCGTCACCACGGTGGCCGCGACCTCGGCGAGGGCGTCCTTCGTGTAGTCGACGATGTGGATGCCGCGCAGGAAGGACTGGACGGACAGGCCGGACGAGTGGCAGGCACAGCCGCCCGTCGGCAGCACGTGGTTGGAGCCGGCCGCGTAGTCACCGAGGGAGACGGGCGCCCACGGGCCGACGAAGATCGCGCCCGCGTTCCTGACCCGCTGGGCCACGGCGGAGGCGTCGGCGGTCTGGATCTCCAGGTGCTCGGCGCCGTACGCGTCGACGACCTTGAGTCCGTCGTCGAGCGAGTCGACGAGGACGACCGCGGACTGCTGCCCCTTGAGGGCGGGCACGATCCGGTCCTCGATGTGCTTGGTGGCGGCGACCTGGGGTTCGAGTTCCTTCTCGACGGCTTCGGCGAGCTCGGGAGAGTCCGTGACGAGGACGGCCGCGGCCAGCGGGTCGTGCTCGGCCTGGCTGATCAGGTCGGACGCGACGTGCACCGGGTCGGCGGTGGAGTCCGCGAGGACCGCGATCTCGGTCGGTCCTGCCTCGGCGTCGATGCCGATGCGGCCCGTGAAGTAGCGCTTGGCGGCGGCCACCCAGATGTTGCCCGGGCCGGTCACCATGTTCGCAGGGGCGCAGGACTCGGTGCCGTACGCGTACATGGCGACGGCCTGGGCGCCGCCGACCGCGTACACCTCGTCGACGCCGAGCAGCGCGCACGCGGCGAGGATCGTCGGGTGCGGCAGGCCGCCGAACTCCTTCTGCGGCGGAGACGCGAGCGCGACGGACTCGACGCCCGCCTCCTGCGCCGGTACGGCGTTCATGATCACGGACGACGGGTAGACGGACCGGCCGCCCGGCGCGTACAGGCCGACGCGCTCGACCGGCACCCACTTCTCGGTGACGGAGCCGCCCGGCACGACCTGCGTCGTGTGGCTGGCGCGGCGCTGCTCGCGGTGGACGATGCGGGCCCGGCGGATCGACTCCTCCAGGGCGGCGCGCACGGCGGGGTCGAGGTCGGCGAGCGCCTTGGCGATGGCCTCGGCCGGAACCCGGACGGATTCCAGCGTCACTCCGTCGAATTTCTCCCCGTACTCGATCAGCGCCGCGTCGCCGCGATGATGCACGTCCTCGCAGATCGGACGCACCTTCTCCAGGGCGGCCGAGACGTCGAAGTCGGCTCGGGGCAGCAGCGAGCGCAGGGCCTGCCCCTCGGGGAGGGCGGCGCCGCGCAGATCGATTCGAGAGATCACAGAACAATTCTCTCAGATGCGGGTTTACGCTCGGCGCCCCGTATCAGTGGCTGATATCGCGGCAGGTGCGCTGACCACCGGCGTTCAGACGGTCACACAGCGGGCATGAACGGTTGTACGAACCAGGGATCGCACGGGGGAGGCAGAACAGTCGTGGTCGAGGGGACGACCGGCAACGGCAACGGGGACGTGCCGGACGGGCTGACCGCCACCGAGGTGGGGATGTGGCAGGCCTTCCGCAACGGAAGCGTCTACGACCTGCGCACCGGGGACGCCGAGCGGGACGATCCGCACGGCGGCCACCCCTGGGGACCGGCGCGCAGCGTGCGGGCGCGCATCGCGGCGTGGCTGCTGCTCGACGGCCCGCCCGCCCTCGACGGCCGGGTCTCCTCGCTCAAGCTCCAGGGCGTGCAGATCACGGACGTGTTCGACCTCGCGGGCGGCAACGTCGTCCCGTACCTGGAGATGAAGGGCTGCCGCTTCGAGAAGGAGGTGCTGCTCCCGGAGGCGCACTTCACGACGGTGCGGCTCATCGACTGCTCGGTGCCCCGCCTGGAGGGCGCCCGGATCCACACGGAGGGCGATCTGCACCTCGCCCGCTGCCGCTTCCACAACGGGGTCCGGCTCACGGACGCGCACATCGGCACGGACCTGCTGCTCAACCAGGCCGTCGTGTTCCGCGACCGGCGCGGAAAGTCGATCATGGCGGACGGGCTCACGGTCGGCCAGGACCTCCAGGCCGAGCAGCTGGAGACGCACGGCGAGCTGAGCCTGCGTGGCGCGACGGTCGGCGTCTCGCTGTCGCTGCGGGGCAGCCGGCTGCGGAACACGCAGGGGCGGCGGGCCCTGAACGCTCCGCAGATGTCGGTCGAGCGGACGCTGTACCTCGGTCCCGCCGCGCTCGGCGGCCCGCTCCAGAACGGCGGCGGGACGCCCGCGCGCGGCACCCGCGTGCAGAGCTTCGAGTGCGTGGGCGGGATGCGGCTCGACGACGGCCGCTTCGGGGACGCGGTCGACCTGGACTCGGCGCGCTTCACGATGGAGAACGAGCAGGAGGTCTCGATGCGCCGCATCCAGACCCCTGAGCTGCGCTTCCTCTGCGAGAAGCCGGAGCGCGGGCGGATCGTGCTCTCCGGCGCGCGGGCGACCAACCTGGTCGACAGATCGACGAGCTGGCCGGGCCCCGGCCAGCTCCGGATCGGCGGCTTCCAGTACGAGAACCTCATCCCCACCGGCTCCTTCCCGCTCGCCCGCCGACTCGACTGGCTCTCCGCCGCGACCCCCGAGTACAGCCCGGAGCCGTACGAGCGGCTCGCCACGGTGCTGCGCAACAGCGGCGAGGACTCCGACGCGCGCGAGGTCCTCCTCGCCAAGCAGCGCAGGCGCCGCGAGACGCTGCCGCTCGCGGCGAAGGTGTGGGGCTACATCCAGGACTGGACGGTGGCGTACGGGTACCGGCCCGGGCGGGCCGCGCTGTGGATGGTGGTCCTCTGGGCGCTCAGCGCGGCCGTCTTCTCCCAGGCCCCGCACCCCCGCATCAAGCCCGGCGAGGGCCCGGTCTGGGACCCGGCCCTCTTCACCCTCGACCTCCTGCTCCCCGTCATCGACCTCGGCCAGGCCGCCAGCTGGCAACTCAGCGGCCCCTGGCTGTGGGCCTCGGCGATCCTGGTCCTCCTGGGCTGGATCCTGGCGACGACGGTGGCGGCAGGAGCGACGAGGTTGCTCCGCAGGAGCTAGGCCGTTCAAGCCCCGCCTTTCGGACGAGAGCCCGCGGGGCCCGGGGCGGAGCCCCGAAACCCCGGTGCCGCGCACCCAGGACGACGCCCCCGGCCACGACACGGCAAAAAATCGCACGCGTCATGCAACCTTCCACCCACCTCGGCCGTCATTCCAGCGCAACCACGTCCCCGCGCGCAGAAGGAGGCCCCGTGCCATTCCTGCGCGCCCTCATCCGCACGACCCGCATGCTCCGCCACACCGCCGCCCTCGGCATCGGCCTCCCGCCGGACGAGGAACTCCTGCTCGACGCCCCGGACGACCGCCTCGCCCCCGCCCTCGTCGCCGCGGGCCGCGGCGACCACATCCCCGCCGCGAAGGCCCTCGCCCAGACCCGCGACGCCGCCGAGTGGGAGAACCGGGACCGCGGCGTGCAGCGCCTCGCCTCGTTCGCCGCCGCCCGCCCCGAGTGGTTCGAGGCCTGGCAGAAGGCCTCGCCGCACGACCCCGACCTGCTCCTCGTCAAGGCCGAGCTCGCCGTCACCCGCGCCCTCGCCGCCCCCGCCCACGCCGAGCTCCTGCGCGAGGTCACCCCGCTGATCCTGGCCGCCGCCGAGTGCGACCCCCGTGACCCGGTCCCCTGGCGCATCGCCCTCGACCACGCCCGCGGCACCAACGCCCCGCACACGGAGTTCGAGCAGCTGTGGGCCCGCGCGGTGCGCCGCTCCCCGCACCACTACGGCTGCCACGTCGCGGCCCTGCGCTATCTGTCGGCCGCCTGGTACGGCTCGCACCGCGAGTGCTTCGACTTCGCGGAGCGCGCCGCGCAGGACGCCCTGCCGGGCTCGCTCCTCAAGGCGCTCCCGGCCCGCGCGGCCCTCGCGTATCTGACCTCCGGCGCCCCCAGGACCGGAATCCCGCGCGCCCGCCTGGACGCCGCCGCCGACCTCGCCGCGGAGCTGTCCCGCAGCTACGAGCCCTCGGACCCGTGGCCCGCCGAGGTGCGCAACCTGCTGACCTGCGTACTGGTCGAACTCGAACGCTGGGACGACGCCCTGGAGCAGCTGCGGCTCATCGGCCCGTACGCGACGACGTTCCCCTGGGACCGGCTCACGGACGATCCGCTGGGCCATTTCATGGAGCTGCGCGGACAGGTCCGTCTGGAGGTCGCGGCGACGATGCCGCTGCGCGGCGGACCGGCCCGGTCCGACGACCATTACGCTTGACCGACGTGACCACCGTCCGACTTCCGCTGTTCCCGCTCAACTCGGTGCTGTTCCCGGGACTCGTGCTCCCGCTGAACGTGTTCGAGGAGCGCTATCGCGCCATGATGCGCGATCTGTTGAAGGCGTCGCCCGACGATCCGTCGGAGCCCGACACCGAACCGTCCACCTCGGAGGAGCCCCGCCAGTTCGTGGTCGTCGCGATCCGCGACGGCCATGAGGTCGCGCCCACCGCGCCCGGAATGCCTGACGAGGTGACGACGAAGGAGGCGGGCGCGGGACCGGCCGCGGGCTTCGGCGACGACCCGATCGCCTCCTTCCACGCCGTCGGCTGCATCGCGGACGCCGCGACGATCAGGGAGCGCGCGGACGGCAGCTTCGAGGTGCTCGCCACGGGCACGCGCCGGGTGAAGCTGCACTCCGTCGACGCCTCGGGCCCGTATCTGACGGCCGAGGTGGAGGAGCTGCCCGAGGAGGACGGCGAGGAGGCGGGCGCCCTCGCGGAGGGCGTGCTGCGCGCGTTCCGCTCGTACCAGAAGCGGCTCGCGGGCGCCCGCGAGCGCTCGCTGACGACGGGCGCGGAGCTGCCGGACGAGCCGTCGGTGGTGTCGTACCTCGTCGCGGCGGCCGCCGTCCTCGACGTACCGACGAAGCAGCAGCTGTTGCAGGCCGGGGACGTGGCGTCGCGGCTGCGCGAGGAGCTGACGCTGCTGCGCGCGGAGACGGCGATCATCCGCCATCTGCCCTCGCTGCCCGCGACGGAGCTCACCCGGCAGTCGACCAGCCTCAACTGACGTCACTCAACTCACGTAGGGAAGCGGCACGTTGGCGAAGAAGGCCAAGAAGCAGAATCAGTCCGGAGGCACGCCCGCGACCGTCGCCCTCACCACCGCGGGCACCGCTTTCACGGTCCACTCCTACGAGCACGACCCCGCGCACGCCTCGTACGGCGAGGAGGCCGCCGAGGCGATGGGCGTGTCCCCGGACCGGGTGTTCAAGACGCTCGTCGCGGACGTGGACGGAGCGCTCGTCGTCGGCGTCGTGCCGGTGGCGGGCCAGCTCGACCTGAAGGCGCTCGCCGCGGCGGTCGGCGGCAAGCGCGCCACCATGGCCGACCCGGCCCTCGCGGAGCGTACGACCGGGTACGTGCGCGGCGGCATCTCGCCGCTCGGGCAGCGCAAGAAGCTGCGAACGGTCATCGACTCCTCCGCCGGGAAGCACGACACGATCTGCGTCTCGGCGGGGCGCCGCGGCCTGGAGGTCGAACTGGCGCCGGGGGACCTCGCGGCGCTCACGGACGCGGTGCTCGCTCCCGTCGGGCGTGCGTGACCCCTCGACGTACCCCGCCGCTTCGGCTAAGTACCGAGGACATGTCGAAGAAGACACGCAAGCGCAAGTGGCGGATCAAGAAGGGCAAGGCCAACCACGGGCGACGGCCCGCCTGAGGTCCCTGTTGAGGATCAGCGCGCGCTCAGCCGGCCGCGGATGTCGTCGAAGTGCGCATGCATGGCGGCCTCCGCGGCCTCCGCGTCCCCGGCCCGCACCGCGTCGACGATCCGGCCGTGCATCCGGGCCGGCTCCGCGCCGTCCGCGTTCTCGAACGCGCGCCCGATGTCCTGCGGCCGCGACTGGTGAAAGGCGCTCCAGAACGCGTCGAGCAACTCGCTGAGCAGCCGGTTCGCCAGCGGCCCGTACAGCGCGAGATGGAACTCCCGGTCGGTCGCGGCGTCGATCGCCCCGTCCTTGGCGACCTCCTCGTGCATCCGCCGCACGAGCCCGTCGAGCCGGCCCAGTTCCGCCTCGCCGAGCCGCCCGACGAGACTGCTCATCAGGCCCGCCTCCAGCGCCTCCCGCATCTGGAGCAGTTCGAGCAGGCTGTCCTCGCCCCTGCGGTGTCCGACGACGGTGCGGAACGCGAGCCCGTCGATCAGCGGCTCAAGCGACATCGACCCGACGTACGTCCCGAACCCGCGCCGGATCTCGACGATGTGCTTGGCCTGCAACGACTTCAGGGCCTCGCGCAGCGAGTTGCGGCTGACGGCGAACCGCTCCATCAGCTCGGTCTCGGTCGGCAGCGGGTCGCCGGGTCCGAGGCCGCCCTCGACGATGAGTTCCTTGATCTTCTGCTGCGCGTCGTCCGCGACCAGCGCTCGCATCCAGACCCCTCCTGTGCTCTTGCCCGTGACCATTCCCGTGATCCGCCGGACTCTTCGAACCCTTGACACCGCACTCGACGGAGGAGCACCGTCACCTTCAGGACATAGGACATCCTACGTCCCATCTCCGTACACCATCGGTTAACCCTGGAGACCACGGCCATGACGCTCCGAGCCCCGCTCCCCGCCCCCTTCCGGGGCGTCGTACCGCCGCTGGTCACGCCGCTCACCGCCGAGGGACAGGTGGACGTCGCCTCCATGAGCCGGCTCGCCGAGCATCTGATCGCCGCCGGGGTGCACGGCCTCTTCCTGCTGGGCTCCAGCGGCGAGACCGCCTACCTCACGGACGCCCAGCGCCGCACCGCCCTGGAGGCCGCCATCGAGGCGGCCGCGGGCCGGGTGCCGGTCCTCGCGGGCGTCATCGAGACGACCACGGCCCGGGTCCTGGAGCGGGCCCGGGACGCAGTGAAGGCGGGCGCCGACGCGCTCGTGGCGACCGCGCCGTTCTACACCCGCACCCACCCGGCCGAGATCGCGGACCACTTCCGCCGCATCCGCGCCGGCGCGGACCTGCCCCTGTTCGCGTACGACATCCCGGCCGCCGTGCACAGCAAGCTCGACCGCGACACGATCCTCGGACTCGCCGCCGACGGCACCCTCGCGGGCCTCAAGGACTCCAGCGGCGACGAGGGCTCTCTGCGCCGCCTGCTCGCCCCGCTGCGCGCGGCGGCCCCCGCGTTCTCGGTGTTCACGGGCGCCGAGCTGACCGTGGACGGCGCCCTCCTCGCGGGCGTCGACGGCGTGGTCCCCGGCCTCGGCAACGTGGACGCGCACGGCTACGTCCGGCTCTACGAGGCCGCGCGCGCAGGCGACTGGGCCGCGGCCCGCGCCGAGCAGGACCGGCTCGCCGCCCTCTTCGCGATCACGGACGCCGGCGACCCGGCCGTCATGGGCGGCTCCTCCTCGGCACTCGGCGCCTTCAAGGCCGCGGTCCACCTCCGCGGAATCATCGACTGCCCCGCCACGGCCGCACCGCAGATCCCGCTGGGCGAGACCGAGTTCGCATACATCCGCCACCACCTGACCGAAGCGGGCCTGCTGTGACGACCGCTTCGGCAAAACCAGCCCCGCTCGCGATTGAGACCCACGACCGGGACGGAACCCCAGCCCGCAACACCGGTTCAGCAAGACCAGCCCCGCCGGCGATTGAGGCGCGGGGCCCGGGGCAGAGCCCCGAGTCCGCAACACCGGCTCAGCAAAACCAGCCCCGCCAGCGCTTGAGACCCACGACCGGGACGGAACCCCAGCCCGCAACACCGGTTCAGCAAGACCAGCCCCGCCGGCGATTGAGGCGCGGGGCCCGGGGCAGAGCCCCGAGTCCGCAACACCGGCTCAGCAAAACCAGCCCCGCCAGCGCTTGAGACCCACGGCCCGGGACGGAACCCCAGCCCGCAACACCGGTTCGGCAAAACCAGCCCCGCCGGCGATTGAGGCGCGGGGCCCGGGGCAGAGCCCCGAGTCCGCAACACCGGCTCAGCAAAACCAGCCCCGCCAGCGCTTGAGACCCACGGCCCGGGACGGAACCCCAGCCCGCAACACCGGTTCGGCAAGACCAGCCCCGCCGGCGATTGAGGCGCGGGGTCCGGGGCGGAGCCCCGAGGCCGTAACGGTAGGACTGGGCGGCTACGGGCCCGTGAACGTGGCGGAGCCGTCACGCTGTGGCCCGTACGGCGTAGCGAAATACGGATCCGGATCCCGCGGGCCGAACAGACCCGTGAGGCCCAGGTGCACCACCAGCGCGGCCAGCGGCCACGCAAGCAGCGCCCCCTTGGCGTTCAGCTCCAGGGGCGCGTCGAACACGACCCCCTTGCCGACCTCCTTGGCGTGCGCGGCGACGTTCTGCGTCGGCCCCAGCCAGATGCCGAAGCGCCAGGCGAGCACCCCGCCGAGCAGGCTGCCCAGTGCCAGGCCCACGACCAGCGGTACGCCTCCGCGCCTGCGCCACAGGAAGACGGCAGCCCCGGTGACGGCACCGAACGCGAGCCCGAGCAGGGCGAACGTTCCGTCGATGCCGATGGCCTGCTCGCCCTCGGTGTCCTTGAGGTAGACCGCCGAGGCGTCCGAGACCAGCGGGACCCGGGGCGCGAGCCACAGCCACAGCGCGCCGAGCGCGAGCCCCACCACCGCGACGCCGATCGTCACGACGACGGCCTCGCGCAGTTCGGCCCGGAGCCCCGGACCGTCCTCCTCGTGCTCCTGCGGGGCGGCGGGTGCGGGCGGCAGATGTCCGGTCATGGGGTCGGGGGCCTGCCAGGGGTCGCTGTGCCCGTTGTTGTGCGGGGGCTGATGGGGTGGCGGTGTCAGCGGTGCGGTCACCCTGCCATCGTGCCAGGCGTCGCTGTGCGGCGCGTCACCGGACGGCGGCCCGACGGTAGGCCCACGTCGCCACCGCCAGCGAGGCCACGCCGACGGCCGCGCAGACGCCCAGGTCGAGCAGGACGACGCCCCAGTCGGGGTGCGCGGCGAAGGTCCGCGCGAACGCCTCGACCCCGTACGTAGACGGGAGCAGGTCCCGCGCCCACTGCACGAACTCGGGCATCCGGTCGGCCGGAAGGACGCCGAGCAGCAGCGCCGCGGACATGCCCAACTGGCCGAGCAGCGTGGCCAGTTCCGGCCGGGGCGCGAGCAGGCCGAGCGCGGCGCCGAGGCCGGCGAGGGCGGCGCCCGCCAGCGGGATCACCGCGGCGAGCACCCACAGGTGGGTGAGCGGCAGCTGGAACATCGCGCAGCCGACGACCGCGGTGACCACGGTCCCCGGCACGGTGAACGAGGCGTACGCGCCCGCGGCGCCGAGCACCACGGAGGCGGGCGGCACCGGCAGCGTCGCGTAGTGGTCGAGGCCACCGGCCGCCCGCAGCTGCCCGAAGTACTGGGCGAGCAGGTTCAGCGCGACGAACGCGACGACGAGCACCGCGGACCCGGCCACGACGGCCTGCGCCTCACGGCCGCCCTGGTCGACGACGCCGCGCATCAGGATCATGATGCCGATGCTCTGGAACGTCGCCACGAACAGCAGCGGGATCCGGGCCACGCGGGCCCGGCTGAGCTGGGCCCGGTAGACGGCGGCGAGCGAGGGCAGGAAGCGGGCGCGGGGCGCGAGCAGTTCCTCGGCCTCCTCGGGCACGGACGCCCGGCGGGCCGGGGCCGCCTCGACGGGAATGACACTCACGCCTTCACCAGGCCCTTCACGCCGCTGCGGCTGCCGCCGAGCGCCAGGTACACGTCCTCCAGGCTCGGCGTCGCGAGCGTGAAGTCGTCGAGGAAGTCGAAGGCCGGGCCGCCGGTGACGGCGGCGACGGCGGAGCGGGCCTCGTCCGGTGCGAGCCGCAGCGACCAGCGCCGCCCGGATTCCACGGCGTGCGGCCGCAGCCGCGCCACCTCGTCGAGCTCCACCGGAGCCTCCTGGCGCCACACGAGTTCCACGCGCACCTCGCCGGCGACGCGTTCCTTGAGTCCGGCCGGGGTGTCGCAGGCGATCACGCGGCCCTGGTCGAGCACGGCCACCCGGTCGAGCACGGTCTCGGCCTCGATCACGTTGTGGGTGACGAGCAGCACGGTCGTGCCGCGCTCGGCCCTGCGGCGGTCCACGGCGGACCATACGGCGCGGCGGGCCACGGGGTCCATGCCGGTGGTCGGCTCGTCGAGCACGAGCAGGGGGCGTTCGCCGACGAGGGCGGCGGCGAAGCAGGCGAGCCGGCGCTGGCCGCCGGACAGCTTCTTGATCGGCCGTGCGGCGAGCGGAGTGAGGCCGAGTTCGTCGAGGACGTCGTCGCGGGCGGCCCGCGCGTCCTTCAGCGGGAGCCCGCGGAGCCGCCCGGTGGTCTCGGCGGCCAGCGCGACGGTCAGCTCGTCGAGGGCGGTCGACTCCTGCCCCAGGTAGGCGAGGATCCGGGAGGCGCGCTCGGGGTGCCGCACGATGTCGTGCCCGAGGATCTCGACGCTTCCCGCGTCGGGGCGCATCAGGCCGGTCAGCTGTCGTACGAGGGTGGACTTGCCCGCCCCGTTCGGCCCGAGGAGGCCGAAGATCTCCCCGCGCTCGATGTCGAGCCGTACGTCGTCCGTGGCCCGCAGTTCCGGTGTCCCGGGCACGCCACGGCGCCCGCGCGAGGCCGGATACGTCTTCCGCAGACCCCGCACCGCGCACACCACAGCGCCCGCATTACGCTTCTGGGCGACGGCATCGGTGCGCATACTCACGAGGAACGAGCCTACGGGGTCCGGCGTTCACGATTGCACGCGGGGCGGGACATTTCCCACGCATGGCTCCGCCCCGGACCGGGCCTGCCCCCTTCCGCCGCACCGGCGTTGCACCCTCGGGGCTCCGCCCCGGACCCCGCTGCTCAATCGCCGCAGGGGCTCAATAGGCCAGCCGTCACCGGCTTGGGCAATCTGCCGCCTTGGGCGGCAGGGTGGGCAAGGCGGCGCACGGTGCCGCGCAACGAAAACGTCGGGGCCGACCCCGGCACGGCGGAAAAGCCCCCGTGCCGCGCAACACGGACCGGCTAGTCGGCGGCAGCCGCGTGCTCGGCCGTGCGGATGTCGATCTCCCGCCAGAACCCCGCCCGGATCGCATACCGATCGTGCTCGTCGATCTGGTCGTCCTTGTGCGCGAGCAGCCCGAACCTGGCCGCGTACCGCAACAACTCGCCGTCGATCCGGTGCGGCACCCGCGGATACATGGTCGCCAGCTTCTGCAACTGCGCCTGGTCCCCCAACCGCTCCCGCCACCGCCGCGCGAACACCTGCCCGACCTCGTACGGATCCCCGCCGATCGCGGTGATGTCCTCCTCGCGGTCGGCCCACCGCTGCTCCGCCGTGGTGAGCTGCGCCAGCGTCGGCAGGGACGCCACATCGGCGGGCTCCCCGCCGCCCCCCGGCCGCTCGACCCACCCCTTGTCGGACGACCACCGCAGCGTCGCGTTCGCGGGATGCTGGGCGGTCTGCGCCCCCGGGCCGCGCAGCGCGGCGAGGTCCTTGGGCGTGGGCACGCCCTTGCCGACCCCGGCCCGCTCCTCCTCTTCCGCCGCCGACGCCGCCTCGGAAGCCACCGCACCGTTCTCACCCCGCGCGGCCGGGGCATGCTGCACGGACGCCCCCTCCCCCGGCTCCTCCACGGGCCGCCCCGAGGAGGACAGCGCCGACTCGGGCAGCGGCGCGGAGAGGATCGCGGCGATCTCCGGGCGCGGCACGGGCGGCGGCGCGCAGATCCCGCCGAGCTCCTTGGCACGTACCGCCTTGGTGATCCAGGCCCGGTCGAGCACCCGCCGCTCGTCGGCCTCCGCGACCAGGTCCTCGGACTGGTTGTAGTCGCCGTCGGCGGCCTGCACGGCCCAGAGGTGGACGGCGACGCCGTGCTCCTTGGCGGCCATCATGCCGGGCAGCAGGTCCCCGTCCCCGGTCACCAGCACGATGTCCGAGCAGGCCCGGTTGCGGGCCAGCTCGGTCAGCTCGGCGTGCATCGCCGCGTCGACGCCCTTCTGTGCCCACCGCCCGTCGCTCCTGGTCAGCGCGCCGAGCCGGACGGTGACCCGCGGCATCACCCGCAGTCGCCTGTGCTCGGGCTGCGGCACCCTGTCGGGCGCCCCGTCGAACCAGTAGATGCGCAGCAGCTCCCGGCCGGTCTCGGCCTCGGCGCGCTCGCGCAGGCCCTGGATGAGGGCGGCGTGGTCGACATGGATCCGTGAGCGGGAGGGCTCGCCCGCGAGCAGACTCGCCGCGGCCCCCAGCAGATATCCGGCATCCACCAGAACGATGCAACGATCCACGCGATCCACCCTCTTTCCGCCGACTTGCAAGGAGTCCGGACACGCTCCACGGGACGGCTCCCGCGGCTTCGCTTCGGGTTTCCTTCGAGTCTGCCCGACCGCGCGGGGGTTAACGGCCCGAACTGGATCTTCGGCGTGGCGGAAGCCGTGAACCCGGGGCGGGCCGTCGACGACCTACACCCGTTACGAACGGTAATACTCCGAAATGCGTTCTTCCTCCGCCTGTGTGAATCTGAAGCCGGCCCTGGCCCCTAGATCCCCCGCAGGAGGCAGATCACCATGGCCAAGAACCGTAAGCAGAACCGCCATCAGCAGAAGGCGGCCGAGCAGGCCCGGCCGGACGAGCAGGCCCGGTCCTCGGCCATGGAGGCTCAGGCCAAGTCGGCCGTGGAGGCGACTCCGGGCGACGTGGCCCGCAAGCACCGCGAGCGTCGCTTCGGGCACAACTGAGGCGCCTCGTAGGGAAGTCGGCACACAGCGAGGGGCGCACCCGGATATCCGGGTGCGCCCCTCGCGCATGCGTGCGTGCGGTCAGCCGGCCAGGCAGGACGGGCCGAGCAGCACCTTCAGGTCTCCGTAGAGCGACGGGTCGGGCTTCACCCGGTGCCGGTCGAGCCGCAGCACCGTGGTCTTGCGCGGCCCCTGGAGCTTGATCCGCACCTCGCTGTCGCCCCGGTGGTTGGTGAGGATCTCGCCGAGCCGGTTGATCATCGGCGGGGTGACCTTCAGGGCCGGGATCGTGAGGATCACCGGCGCGTTGGTGCCCGCGTTCGACAGGTCGGGGACCTGCATCTCCATGGCGACGAGGCGCGGCACGTCCTCGCGCTTGTCGAGGCGGCCCTTGACGAAGACGACGGCGTCCTCGACGAGCTGGGTGGACACCAGCTGGTACGTCGCCGGGAAGAACATGCACTCGATGGAACCGGCGAGGTCCTCGACGGTCGCGATCGCCCAGGCGTTGCCCTGCTTGGTCATCTTGCGCTGGAGGCCGGAGATGATGCCGCCGACCGTGACGACCGCGCCGTCCCCGAAGTCGCCTCCGGTGAGCTGGCCGATGCCGGCGTCCGCCTTGTCGGAGAGCACGTGCTCCAGGCCGAAGAGCGGGTGGTCGGAGACGTACAGGCCGAGCATCTCGCGCTCCTGGGCGAGCAGATACGTCTTGTCCCACTCATCGGTGGAGAACTCGACGTCGAGGCCGAAGCCCGGCTCGTCGCTCTCCCCCTCGCCCATGCCGCCGAAGAGGTCGAACTGTCCCTCGGCCTCCTTGCGCTTCACCGCCACGACGTTGTCGATCATCGGCTCGTACTGGGCGGTGAGGCCCTTGCGGGTGTGTCCCATCTGATCGAAGGCACCGGCCTTGATCAGCGATTCCGTCGTCCGCTTGTTGCAGGCCGCGGCCTCGATCTTGTCCAGGTAGTCGGGGAACGAGGTGAACTTCCCCTTCGCCTTGCGGGCCCGGGTGATCGACTCGACCACGTTCGACCCGACGTTGCGAACCGCCTCCAGGCCGAAGAGGATCACGTCGTCGCCCTGGGCGGCGAAGTTGTGCACCGACTCGTTCACGTCCGGCGGGAGGACCTTGATCTTCATGCGCCGGCACTCGTTCAGGTAGACGGCCGACTTGTCCTTGTCGTCCTTCACCGAGGTGAGCAGCGCGGCCATGTACTCGGCCGGGTAGTTCGCCTTCAGGTACGCGGTCCAGTAGGTGACCAGGCCGTACGCGGAGGAGTGCGCCTTGTTGAACGCGTAGCCCGCGAACGGCACCAGGACGTCCCACAGGGCCTGGATCGCCTGGTCGGAGAAGCCCTTCTTCTTCGCACCCTCCTGGAAGAGGACGAAGTTCTTCGCCAGTTCCTCGGGCTTCTTCTTGCCCATCACGCGGCGCAGCACGTCGGCCTCGCCGAGCGAGTAGCCGGCGACGATCTGCGCGGCCTTCTGCACCTGCTCCTGGTACACGATGAGGCCGTAGGTCAGGCCGAGCGTCTCCTTCAGGGGCTCTTCGAGCTCCGGGTGGATCGGCGTGATCTCCTGCCGGCCGTTCTTGCGCTCCGCGTAGTTGATGTGCGAGTTCATGCCCATCGGGCCCGGTCGGTACAGGGCCGAGACGGCGGAAATGTCCTCGAAGTTGTCGGGCTGCATCTGGCGGAGCAGCGAGCGCATCGGGCCGCCGTCGAACTGGAAGACGCCGAGCGTGTCACCGCGGCAGAGCAGTTCGAAGGTCTTCGGGTCGTCCAGCGGGAGGTCGAGCATCTCCAGGTCGATGCCCTTGTTGGAACGCACCATCTTGACGGCGTCGTCCATGATCGTCAGGTTGCGCAGGCCCAGGAAGTCCATCTTCAGCAGGCCGAGCGACTCGCACTGCGGGTAGTCCCACTGCGTGATCGTCACGCCGTCGGTGTGCCTGGTCCACAGCGGGGCGTGGTCGACGATGGGCTCGCTGGACATGATGACGCCGGCCGCGTGCACACCCATCTGCCGGACCAGGCCCTCGACGCCCTTGGCGGTGTCGATGACCTTCTTGACGTCGGGCTCGTTCTCGTACATCCCCCGGATCTCGCCGGCCTCGCTGTAGCGCGGGTGCTGGGGGTCGGTGATGCCGGAGAGGTCGATGCCCTTGCCGAGGACGTCGGCGGGCATCGCCTTGGTGAGGCGGTCGCCCATCGCGTACGGGTAGCCGAGCACGCGCGCGGAGTCCTTGATCGCGTTCTTGGCCTTGATCTTGCCGTAGGTGCCGATCATGGCGACCTTGTCGGCGCCGTACTTCTCGGTCACGTACCTGATCACTTCGACGCGCCTGCGCTCGTCGAAGTCGATGTCGACATCGGGCATGGAGACGCGCTCGGGGTTGAGGAACCGCTCGAAGATCAGGCCGTGCGTGATCGGGTCGAGGTCGGTGATGCCCATGGCGTACGCGACGATCGAACCGGCCGCGGAACCACGGCCGGGGCCCACCGCGATGCCGTTGTTCTTGGCCCACATGATGAAGTCGGCGACGACCAGGAAGTACCCCGGGAACCCCATCTGGATGATGATGTCCATCTCGTACTCGACCTGCTTCTGGCGGTCCTCCGGGACGCCTCCCGGGTAGCGGCGGGCCATGCCGCGGCGGACCTCCTCCTGGAACCAGGTGACCTCCGTGAAGCCTTCCGGGATGTCGAACTTCGGCATGAGGTCGCGCTTCTCGAACATGCCGGTCGTGTCGATCTGCTCGGCCACGAGCAGCGTGTTGCGGCAGCCCTCCTGCCAGGCGTCCGAGGAGTCGATGGCGTACATCTCGTCCGTCGACTTCAGGTAGTAGCCCGTGCCGTTGAACCGGAAGCGGTCCGGGTCGGAGAGGTTCTTGCCGGTCTGGATGCACAGCAGCGCGTCGTGCGCCGACGCCTCGTTCGCGTACGTGTAGTGCGAGTCGTTCGTCACCAGCGGCGGGATGCCGAGCTTCTTGCCGACCCGCAGGAGGTCCTCGCGGACCCGGTGCTCGATGTCGATCCCGTGGTCCATCAGCTCCAGGAAGTACCGGTCCTTGCCGAAGATGTCCTGGTACTCGGCGGCCGCCTTGACCGCCTCGTCGAACTGGCCGAGGCGCAGCCGGGTCTGGAGCTCACCGGAGGGGCAGCCGGTGGACGCGATGATGCCCTCGCTCCACTGGGAGAGCGTCTCCTTGTCCATGCGCGGCCACTTCTGGAGCCAGCCCTCGGCGTACGCGTCCGAGGACAGCTTGAACAGGTTGTGCAGTCCCGTGCTGTTCGCCGCCCACATCGTCTTGTGGGTGTAACCACCCGAACCGGAGACGTCGTCGCGCTTCTGGTGCGGCTGGCCCCACTGGACCTTCCGCTTGTTGCGCCGGGACTCCGGGGCGACGTACGCCTCGATGCCGATGATCGGCGTGATGCCCGCCTTCTCCGCGGTGTGGAAGAAGTCGTACGCGCCGTGCAGGTTGCCGTGGTCGGACATCGCGATGTGCGTCATGCCCATGTCGCCGGCGGCCTTGAACATGTCCTTGAGCCGCGCCGCACCGTCCAGCAGCGAGTACTGGGTGTGCACATGCAGGTGCGTGAAGGGCGGCTTGGACACGGTGGGGGCCTCCAATGGAAAACACCGGGCGACTGACGGGGGACAGCTTGGAAGTCTACGACCGGTCACTGACAACGGCCGGGCACTCCGGAGTACGGTCGTGCGTTGGACAGACCAGAACACCTGTCCCACGCGTCAGTACGGCGTACCGGACCACCCCGCACCAGGAGGCACCCAGCGATGTCGGAACCGCAGCCCACCGCTGAGCAGCGCGGCGAGCAGATCCTCTCCGTCTTCGACACCGCGTTCGGCGAGCTGCTCGCCGCGGACCCCGCGGCGTTCCGGGTCAAGTTCCGCAAGATGGCGGCCTCGGCCTTCGCCTTCTACCGCGGCACGGCGTGTCTCTTCTACGGGGACGTGGAGCGCGAGCAGCACGGCGGGCCCTTCCTGGACGAGCGCACCAGCCGGGTGTGGATCCACGGCGACCTGCACGCGGAGAACTTCGGCACGTACATGGACTCCACGGGCCGCCTGATCTTCAACGTGAACGACTTCGACGAGGCGTACGTGGGCCCCTTCACCTGGGACCTCAAGCGTTTCGCCGCCTCCGTGGCGCTGATCGGCTACTCCAAGGCGCTGAGCGACGAGCAGATCACGGACCTGGTGCGCACGTACGCGGCGGCCTACCGCGAGCGCATCCACGCGCTGGCGACCGGCGCCAAGAGGGACGAGGTGCCGCCCTTCACGCTGGACACGGCCGAAGGACCGCTCCTGGAGGCGCTGCGCGACGCCCGCTCGCTGACCCGCTTCGGCCTGCTCGAGTCCATGACGGAGATCCGCGACTTCGAGCGCCGCTTCGCCGAGGGCGGCGGCTCCATCGAGCTGGACGCGGCGACGCGCTACAAGGTGCTCGCGGCGTTCGACGGGTACCTGGAGACGCTTCCGGAGGCCTCCCTGTCCCGCCCCGACTCGTACCGGGTCAAGGACGTGGTCGGGCGCCGCGGCATCGGCATCGGCTCCGCGGGCCTGCCCTCGTACAACATCCTCCTGGAGGGCAACAGCGACGCCCTCGAGAACGATGTCGTGATCTACATGAAGCAGGCCCAGACCCCGGCCGTCTCGCGGCACATCACCGACCCGGCGGTCCGCGCCTACTTCCAGCACGAGGGCCACCGCACGGTCATCTCGCAGCGCGCCCTTCAGGCGCACGCCGACCCGTGGCTCGGCTGGACGGAGCTGGACGGGGCCGGGCAGCTGGTCGCCGAGATCTCGCCGTACGCGGTGGACCTGGACTGGAGCGACATCGACGACCCGGAGGAGATCGCGGCGGTCGTCGCCGACCTCGGCCGGGCCACGGCGACGATGCACGCGGCGGCGGACGACCAGTCCGGCGAGTCGCTGGTGCCGTTCTCCACCGAGCGCGCCATCGACGCGGCGATCGCGGCCGACGAGGAGGGCTTCGCGCCCCTGCTGGTCGACTTCGCGCACTCCTACGGGGCACGCGCGCGTGCGGACCACCAGATCTTCGTGGACCTGTTCCGCAACGGCCGGATCCCGGGCCTGTAAAAGGTGCTGTGAATGAGCTCCCCTTTAGGCATCGTTTACAGGAACCCATGGCACACTCTGCCGCGATGGACGACATATCCGGGACCCAGCTACGAGTGACGCGCGCGGCGCTGTTCACGGCATGCGTCGTGACGCTGTCCGTCGCGTCGCACGTGCTGCTGTCCCGGGCCCCGCTGCCGCTCACGACGATCGCGGCGATCGCCGCGGCCGTCTTCGTGATCGCGTACGCGCTGGCGGGACGCGAGCGCGGCTTCGGCCGGATCGCCGCCCTGCTCGTCCCGCTGGAACTGGCCGCCGACACGGTCTTCACGACCGGACAGCACGTCTGTTACGGCCGGGCGGGCGGCCCGGTCGCGGGACCGCTGCGCCAGTTCGGCTTCGACGTGCTGTGCGCCGGGAACGTGGGCACCCCGCTGGCCCGGATGACCGGCGGCGGCACCGAGCGGGCCGCCGTGCTCTTCGCTCACACCGACCCGGCGGCCTCCTGGCTGCTCCTCGCCGCGCACGTCGCGGTCGGTCTGCTCGCGGCCGCCTGGCTGCGCCGCGGCGAACAGGCCCTGGCCCAACTGCTGCGCGCGGTGGCCGCCTTCGCGTTCCGGCCGCTGCTCATCGCGTTCGCCGCGGTCACGGTCCGGCGCGAGCCCTCCGCTCGGCTGCCGCGCGTCGCCACGCGCGTACCGGCCTCCCGCACCCGGCTCTGGGTGCACTCCGTAGGACGGCGCGGGCCGCCGTGCCCGACCGCCTGAGCCACCGTTCGGCTCGGGCTCCGGCACGGCAGTCCCCATCCGCATGTCACTTACCTACGGAGCACCACCATGAGCAAGCGCAACACCCAGCAGGCGAAGTCCGCGGCCCGCGAGCGGCTGCGCGCCGAACGCGAGCGCCAGGCCAAGCGCGACAAGACGAAGCGGCAGGCGATCGTCGGCGTCTCCATCGTCGCGGTCCTGGCGATAGCCGGCGGTGTCGGCTACGCGGTGATGCAGGCCAACAAGCCCTCCCACTGGGAGACGGCGATGGACGCCAAGTCCTCCGCCGTGAAGGCGCCCAAGAACACCTCGGGCAAGGACGGCACGACCGTCGTCATCGGCAAGGCCGACGCCAAGAAGACCATGAAGATCTACGAGGACTCGCGCTGCCCGGTCTGCGCCTCCTTCGAGCAGACCGTCGGCCCGCAGCTCCACAAGGACGTCGAGGCCGGAAAGTTCAAGCTCCAGTACATCGGCGGCACGTTCCTCGACGGCGACAGCTCGGGCAAGGGCGACGTCGGCACCAACGGCGAGGGCTCCAAGAACGCGCTGAGCGCGCTCGGCGCCGCCCTCAACGTGAGCCAGGACGCCTTCCTCGACTACAAGACGGCGCTCTACTCGGCGAAGTTCCACCCCGAGGAGAGCGACGACAAGTTCAAGGACGACGACTACCTGATCAAGATCGCCGACACCGTCGACGCGCTCAAGGGCAACAAGGCGTTCCAGAAGGCCGTCACGGACGGCACGTACGACGCCTGGGCCATGAAGATGTCCAAGTCCTTCGACACCAACAAGGACGGCGTCACCGGCACCCCCAGCCTGGTCGTGGACGGCAAGAAGCTGACCGGTTCGGACGGCCAGAACGCCCCGATGACCGTGGCCGAGTACAAGACCGCGACCGAGAAGGCCCTGAAGGGCTGACGTCGGCCGAGGGTGGATGAAGAGCGGGCGAACCTTTCGGGTTCGCCCGCTCTCTGTATCTACCAGTCAGTAGTCTGACCGGCTGTGACCAGTCGACTTCATCAAACCGATCCCAGACCCGCACCGACCGCGCCGAGCCGCCGCACGGTCGTCAAGGCCGCGGCCGCGGGTGCCGCGCTCGCCGCGCCGCTCGCCGCCGCGGCCCCCGCCCGCGCCGCCGAGTCCCCCGCGTTCCTGCACGGCGTCGCGTCCGGCGACCCGCTCCCCGACGGGATCCTGCTGTGGACGCGCGTGACGCCGTCCGCCGACGCGCTGCCCGGCTCCGGCAAGGGCCCCGACGTGCGGGTGGGCTGGGAGATAGCCGAGGACAAGGCCTTCCGCCAGGTCGTCGGCCGGGGAACCGTCACCGCGAGCGCCGCCTCCGACCACACGGTCAAGGCCGATGTAAGGGGCCTGCGCCCGGCGACCGCCTATTACTTCCGCTTCTCGGTGGACGCCGCCCACTCCCCCGTGGGCCGCACCCGCACCACCCCCGCCAACGACGCCTCCCCCGACGGACTGCGCTTCGGCGTCGTCTCCTGCGCCAACTGGGAGGCCGGCTACTACTCCCCGTACCGGCACCTGGCCGCCCGCTCGGACCTGGACGCGGTCCTGCACCTCGGCGACTACCTCTACGAGTACAGAACGGGCGAGTACCCGACCGCCGAGTACACAGTCCGCGAGCACCGGCCGACGCACGAGATCGTCACGCTCGCCGACTACCGCACCCGGCACGGCCAGACGAAGACCGACGCCGACGTCCAGGCGATGCAGGCGGCGCACCCGCTGATCGCGATCTGGGACGACCACGAGTTCGCCAACGACGCCTGGTCGGGCGGCGCGGAGAACCACACGCCGGACACCGAGGGCGACTGGGCGGCGCGCCAGCAGGCCGCCAAGCAGGCCTATTTCGAGTGGATGCCGGTCCGCCCGTCCACCACGGGCACGGTCTTCCGCCGCCTGCGCTTCGGCAAGCTGGCCGACCTCCACCTCCTCGACCTGCGCTCGTTCCGCTCCGAGCAGTCGAGCGTCGGCAACGGTGCGGTGGACTCCCCGGAGCGTACGATCACCGGCCGCGCCCAGCTCGACTGGCTGAAGTCCGGGCTCACCGCGTCGGACGCGCGCTGGAAGCTGGTCGGCACCTCGGTGATGATCTCGCCGGTCGCCTTCGGTTCGCTGCCCGCCCACATCGCGGGCCCGCTGGCCGAGCTGCTCGGCCTCCCGAAGGAAGGCCTGGCGATCAACGTCGACCAGTGGGACGGCTACACGCACGACCGCGCCGAGCTGATCACCCACCTGCGCGAGAACGCCGTCCGCGACACCGTCTTCCTGACCGGCGACATCCACATGGCGTGGGCCAACGACGTGCCGGTCAAGGCGGCGACGTATCCGCTGTCGCCCTCCGCCGCGACGGAGTTCGTGGTCACGTCCGTGACCTCCGACAACCTGGACGACATCCTGCACGTCGCCCCCGACACGCTCTCCACGGTCGCCGAGGGCGCCATCAAGGCGGCCAACCGGCACGTGCGCTGGCTGGACATGGACCGGCACGGGTACGGCGTCCTGGACGTCACGGCCGAGCGCACGCAGATGGACTTCTACGTGGTCTCCGACCGCGCGGACCGGAACGCGACGTCGGCCTGGCAGCGCTCGTACCGCACCCGCACCGGCACCCAGAAGGTCGAACGGGCGGACGCCCCGGTCGCCTAGGACCTACAGGGTTTCGAGGAAGCCGAGCGCCACCCGCCAGGTGGCCTCGGCGGCCTCCTCGTCGTAGTCCGGGAGGTCGGGGTCCGTGTAGAGGTGGCCCGCACCGGCGTACCGGTAGACCTCCACGTCGGCTCCCGCGCGGCCCATCTGCAAGTACCAGGCGGTCAGCCAGTCGTCCGTCTCGAACGGGTCGGGCTCGGCGACGTGCAGCTGGACCGGGAGCTCGTCCACGGCGACGCCCTCCGCGATGTCGGACGTGCCGTGCAGGAGCAGCAGCCCCTTCGCCTTGTCGTCGCCGAGGGCGAGGGTCTGCGCGGTCGCGGCGCCCAGCGAGAACCCGGCGTAGACGAGGCCCCGGTCCGAGTAGGGCGCGGCCGCCAGGACGGCGCGCTTGAGCAGCTCCTCCTTGCCGATCTGTTCGTTGAAGGCCATGCCCTCCTCGACGGTGTCGAAGGTACGGCCCTCGAAGAGATCGGGGGTCCACACCTCGTGCCCGGCGGCCCGCAGCCGGTCGGCGGCGGCCTCGACGGCGGGCCGCAATCCGAACGCCGAATGGAAAAGCATGATGTTCATGGGCTCCATGGTGCCAGGGCCCCGCAGGTTAGACGCGCCCGATCCCGGTTACCGTCGTGGCATGGAGAACGTACTGCGCCCACTGATCGTCATTGGTGGCTCGGTCGTGCTCACACTGCTGGTGGGGTGGGCGGTCGACCGGTTGCTGCAACGCACCGACCAGCGCCACCACGAGACGCCGTTGTGGGGACTGCTGCGCCGCTGCCGGCTGCCGCTCCAGCTCGTGCTCTGCGCGGCGCTGCTCAAGGGGTCGTACGACCAGGCCGGCGTCGCCGAGGACCACTACAGCGGCATTGGAGAAACGCTTAGCCTGGTTCTCATCGGCGCCACCGCGTGGCTCGCCGTCCGGATCTCGTCGGCCATCGTCGAGTCGACCTACGCGCGCTACGCCACCGCCCAGCGCGACCCGGCCCGGGTCCGCCGCGTGCGCACCCAGGTCACCCTGATCCAGCGTGTCGTCATCGCGGTCGTCGGCGTGGTCGCGGTCGCCGCGATGCTCCTGACGTTCCCGTCCTTCAGGGCGGCCGGCGCCTCGCTGCTCGCCTCGGCCGGCCTGTTGGGCATCGTCGCCGGTGTCGCCGCGCAGTCCACGCTCGGCAACCTCTTCGCGGGCCTCCAGATCGCTTTCGGCGACATGGTGCGGATCGGCGACACCGTGGTCGTGGACGGCGAGTGGGGCACGGTCGAGGAGATCACCCTCACCTTCCTCGCCGTGCGCACCTGGGACGAGCGCCGCATCACCATGCCGGTCTCGTACTTCACGTCGAAGCCGTTCGAGAACTGGTCGCGCGGCGGCGTCCAGATGACCGGCACCGTCTTCTTCCACCTCGACCACAGCGCGCCCGTGCCCGAGATGCGCGAGAAGCTGCACGACATCCTGCGCGAGTGCGCCGCCTGGGACGGCCGCGACTGGGGTCTGGCCGTCACCGACACTACTCCCAGCACCCTCCAGGTCCGCGCCCTGGTCACGGCCAAGGACGCGGACGACATCTGGACGGTGCGGGTCACGGTCCGCGAGCAGCTGGTGCGCTGGCTGACCGACCACCACCCGTACGCGCTGCCGCGGATCAACACGGCGACGGCCCTGGTCGCCCCGGACGAGTCGGACTCCCTGCCGGACCACGTCCTCAGCCGCAACGGCCGCGCGCCCCGGACGGGCCGGGGCTGAGACAGGCCCTAACGCCCCAGCAGCTCCCCGCCGTTGACCTGGACGATCTGCCCGCTGACATGGCCGCCGCCCGGCGACGCCAGCCACAGCACGGTGGCCGCGATGTCCTCGGGCGTACCGGCACGCCCGGTCGGGATGGCGTCGACCCGGCGCCGGTACTCCGCCTCTGGCATCGAGGGCCCGAAGAATTCGGTGTCCTCGATGTAGCCGGGCGCGATGGTGTTCACGGTGATGCCGCGCGGGCCGAGGTGCCTGGCGAGGTCGTACGTGTACGGGTGCAGGGCCGCCTTGGCCGCCCCGTACGAGCCCTGGTTCGAGCCGCGCAGGGCGGCGATGGAGGACACGAAGACGATCCGGCCGCCCGGCGAGGTCAGGTGCTCGCGCAACGCCTCGGTGAGCAGCACCGAAGTGAGCGTGTTGATCCGGAAGTCGGCGTCCCAGGCGTGGGCGACGGCCTCCAGCGGATCGCTGCCCTCCGGGGCCGGGTCGCTCCGGCCGCCGAGCCCGCCGGCGCTGTGCACGATCACGTCGACCGTGCCCTCGAACGCCTCGAGCGCGAAGTCGGCGGCGCCGCGCGCCCCTTCGACCGTGCTGAGGTCGGCCGGGTACTTCAGGGCGCCGGACACACCGGCCTTCTCCAGGACCTCGATCCGCCGCCCGACCAACAGCACCCGGTCCCCCTCCGCGGCGAAGGCCCTGGCCGCCGCGAGTCCGATTCCTGTACCGCCACCGGTGATAATCACGTTGCGTGCCATACACACGAGCCTAGGACGTCGAGCGCGCTCCAGGCCGTTGATCCACGGAACCGGAGCCAGGGCCCGATCCAAACGAGAGGCCCTAGCGCAGGCTGCGCACATCCAGCTTTCTGAGCACCCGGTCGACCACCTCGGGGTCGGAGCCCGGTTCGCTGCGGGCCGCGAGGACCTCGTGGCGGGCCGCCGACATCATCTCCGCCTGGATCCGGCGGATCCGCTTGATCCGCTCGACCCGCTTGGTCTGCTTCTCGCGCCGCTCGTCCGCGCCGATCTCCGGGTTGATGCGCAGGCCGATGTCGAGCGCGCGGCGCAGCATCTGCTCCGTCACCTCGTCCGGCAGCTCCTCGACCTCCTCGATCTCCTTGAACCGGCGCTTCGCGGCCTTGGCGGCCCGCATCGCGAGCTGCCGCTCGAACTCCCGCTCGGCGGTGTCGTCGCTGCGCACGCCCAGCTTGCGCACCAGCCAGGGCAGGCTCAGGCCTTGCAGCACCAGGGTCGCCATGATCACCCCGAACGCGAGGAAGACGATCTCGTCCCGCTGCGGGAAGGGAGAACCGTCGTCCATGGTCAGCGGGATGGCGAGGGCCAGGGCCACCGAGGCCACGCCGCGCATTCCGGCCCACCACATGACGACCGTCTCGCGCCAGCTGACCGGGATGTCCTCGTCGACGTCGCGCCGCAGGTGCATCCTTCGTGTCACCCACGTCATGGGCAACAGCCACAACAGCCGTACGACGATGACGACGGCGACGACCGCGGCCGCCCAGCCGAGCATCTCGCCCCAGCGGCCCTCCGCGGTCCTGACGACGTTGTGCACCTCCAGGCCGATGAGGCCGAACGCGACGCCCGTGACGAGGGTGTCCACGACGTCCCAGAAGGCCCGCCCGGTGAGCCTCGTGAGCACGTCGTCGGCGTCGAAGGCGTGCTCGGCCAGGAACAAGGCCGTGGTCAGGACCGCGAGCACGCCCGAGCCCTTGAGCTCCTCGGCGAGTACGTACGAGGCGTAGGGGATCAGGAGCGTGAGGCCGATCTGGAGCGTGGCGTCGCCGAGATAGCCGATGAGCTTGTTGGCGCCCCAGCCGAGCCCCCAACCGACCGCGACGGCCACGACCGCGGACAGGACCAGTTCCAGCGCGGCGTGCGGCAGCGAGAAGGTGCCGCTGACGGCGGCGGCGATCGCGACGTGGTAGAGCACGATCGCGGTCACGTCGTTGAACAGGCCCTCGCCCTCCAGGATCGACACCATGCGCCGGGGCAGGCCGAGTTGGCCCGCGACGGCGGTCGCGGCGACCGGGTCGGGCGGCGCCACCAGGGCGCCGAGGGCGACGGCCGCGGCGACCGGCAGGCCAGGGACGATGGCGTCGGCGGTGAAGGCGACCGCGGCCGTGGTGACGAAGACCAGGGCGACGGCGAGCAGGAAGATCGGCCGTTTGTTGGCCGCGAACTGGCGCCATGACGTGCGGTGCACGGCCGCGTAGAGCAGCGGTGGCAGCACGAGCGGGAGGATCAGGTCCGGGTTGATGTCGACATTCGGCACCGCCTGGATCAGTGCGAGGGCGATGCCGAGCAGGGTCATCAGGACCGGCGACGGCAGGCCGAGCCGGTCACCGAGCGGGACGGTCAGCACGGCCCCGAGCAACAGCACGAACAGCAGGGCCAATTGATCCACCGGGGACTCCGACCAGACTCGACGATCATGTGCGTTCCGGCCTCAAGAGTGCCACGCGCTTCAGATCAAACCGGTCTTTTGGGACCCGGGGCCGCGCGACGCCGCGACGCCGCGACGCCGCGACGCCACGCGGCCACGACGCCTCGGCGCCGGGAGGCCCCGCCGTCTAGCTCAGCGTCTTCCGCATCGCGCGGTGGTCGATGCCCGCGTCGAGGAACTCGGGCCCGTACGCGACGTAGCCCAGGCGCTCGTAGAACCCCAGCGCCTGCGTCTGCGCGTGCAGGTCCACGGCGGTGAGCCCGCGCCCGCGGGCGGCGTCCTCGACGGCCTGCACCAGTGCGGCGCCGACCCCGAGGCCGCGCGCGGCCTTCGTCACGGCGAGCCGCCCGAGCGCGCCGACGTCCGCCGCCCCGCCGTTCTTCACGGCGGCGGCCTCGCCGGTGAGGAGCCGGCCGGTACCGAGCGGCTCCCCGTCCGTCCGGACGGCGAGGACGTGCACGGCCCCGTCGTCGTACGCGTCGTACTCGAGGTCCTCGGGCACGCCCTGCTCGGTGACGAAGACGTCCTTGCGGACGGCGAAACAGGCCTGCCGGTCCGCCGCGCCCTCGGCGACGCGGGTTATGTACGCGGTGACGGGGGTGGTGTTCATGCGCTCTCCGCCCTGACCCGGTCCAGAGCCGTCTGGAGGTCGTCCGGGTAGGAGCTCTCGAACTCGACCCACTGGCCGTCCGACGGGTGCTCGAAGCCGAGCCGCACCGCGTGCAGCCACTGGCGCGTGAGGCCGAGCCGCTTCGCGATCGTGGGGTCCGCGCCGTACGTCAGGTCGCCCACGCACGGGTGCCGGTGCGCGGACATGTGGACGCGGATCTGGTGCGTGCGCCCCGTCTCCAGCTTGATGTCGAGCAGGGAGGCGGCGCGGAAGGCCTCGATGAGGTCGTAGTGCGTGACGGAGGGCTTGCCCTCGGCGGTCACGGCCCACTTGTAGTCGTGGTTCGGGTGGCGGCCGATCGGGGCGTCGATGGTGCCGCTCATGGGGTCGGGGTGGCCCTGCACCAGCGCGTTGTACCGCTTGTCCGGGACGCGCTCCTTGAACTGGCGCTTCAGCGAGGTGTACGCCCGCTCCGACTTGGCGACGACCATCAGGCCCGACGTGCCCACGTCGAGCCGGTGCACGATGCCCTGGCGCTCGGCGGCGCCGGACGTCGAGATCCGGTACCCGGCGGCAGCGAGGCCGCCGATCACGGTCGTCCCGGTCCAGCCGGGGCTGGGGTGGGCGGCGACCCCCACGGGCTTCATGATCACGACGATGTCGTCGTCGTCGTGCACGATCTCCATGCCCTCGACGGGCTCGGCGACGATCTGCACGGGAGCGGGCGCCTGCGGCATCTCCACTTCCATCCAGGCGCCGCCGTGCACCCGCTCGGACTTGCCCACGACCGAGCCGTCCACCGCGACCTTTCCGGCGGCGGCGAGCTCGGCGGCCTTGGTGCGGGAGAAGCCGAACATGCGCGAGATGGCGGCGTCTACGCGCTCGCCCTCCAGGCCGTCGGGTACGGGCAGGGTGCGGACCTCGGGAATCGTGCTCACCCATCGAGTATGCAGGAGCCCACCGACACTCCCGCACATGAGCCCCGTGACCTGGGGCTCGGTCAGCGCGCTCAGTGCTTGCGCTCAGTCCTTGTGGACGGTGCCGTCCGGGTCGATGCCGCGGAAGGACAGCAGCACGATCAGGATGCCGCCGCACACGATCGCCGAGTCTGCGAGGTTGAACACCGGGTAGTGCTTCGGCGCGATGAAGTCCACCACGGCGCCCTCGAAGACGCCCGGCGCCCGGAAGATCCGGTCCGTGAGGTTGCCGAGCGCCCCGCCGAGCAGCAGGCCGAGGGCGATCGCCCAGGGCGTGCTGTAGAGCTTCCGGGCGAGCCGCGCGATCACGACGATCACGGCGGCCGCGATCAGGGTGAAGATGATCGTGAAGGCCTCACCGATGCCCCAGGCGGCGCCCGGGTTCCTGATCACCTCGAGCTGGAGCCAGTCACCGATGATGTGGATGGCGTCGCGGTGCTCCAGCTTCGCCACCACGATCAGCTTGCTGCCCAGGTCCAGGACGTACGCGAGCGCGGCCACGGCGAACAGCACGGCGATCCGCCGCCTGCCCTTGGGCCGGTCCTGGACCTGCTCCTCGGCCTGCTCCGGAACCCGCTTCTCAGCCTGCTCCGGCTCGGTTGCCCCCGCGTCCGGGGAATCCGGCGTACCGATGATGCGCTCCGCCTCTGCCACGTGAGTCCCTCAACCTAGTACCTGACTGAGGACGAGAGTACGGCACGCGGGGCCGCGCCCCCATGGGCCGGTGCCCCGGTGCGGGCGCGGCGATCGCTCAGTACCTGCGCTCCTGCTTCTGCTTGCACTCGACGCACAGGGTCGCGCGCGGGAACGCCTGCATGCGCGCCTTCCCGATCGGGTTCCCGCAGTTCTCGCAGAGCCCGTACGTGCCCGCGTCGAGCCGCTCCAGGGCCCGCTCGGTCTGGAGCAGCATCTCCCGCGCGTTGGCCGCGAGGGCCATCTCGTGCTCGCGGGTGATGTTCTTGGTGCCGGTGTCCGCGTCGTCGTCGCCGGCCCCGTCCCCGGAGTCGCGCATCAGCCCCGCGAGGCCCTCCTCCGCGGACGCGATCTCGCTCCCGAGCCGCAGCACCTCGGTCTGCAACTCGGCGCGCGCCTCCTCGGCCTCCTCCGGGGTCCAGGGATCCTCGCCCGGACGGACGGCCAGCTCACCGGGTTCGGCGGTGCCGCGTGCCTTGGGAACCGCGCTCGGCTTCTTGGTCGCCGTGGCCGTGCCCTGAGTCTTCTTCGCAACCACTGTCGTGGCTCCCGTCGTCTTCGCGGCCTCGGCCGCGTCCTCGGCCGCGGAGGCGACCGTCTTCTTCGCACCCTTGCGCCCGCCGGTCCGGCCGACGCCGTTCCCCTTCTCCCCCGTCTCCTCGGCGTGCTCACCCGCCTTCGCGGCCGCGGTCTTCTTCCTGGCCGCGGTCTTCTTGGCGCCCGCGCTCCCGGCCGCCTCCGGGGCGGCACCCTCCTCGGAGCCGGCCGCCGCCTCGGCCGCGGTCGTCTTCTTGGTCGCGCTCTTGGTCGCGCTCTTCGCCGACGCCGCCTTCTTGGCCGTGGCCTTCTCCGGCTCCGCCTTCGTGGACGCGCCCTTCGCAGTCGTTGCCTCCGTAGAGGCGTCCTTCACCTGCGTTGCCTTCGTAGACGCGGCCTTCGCGGACGCCGCCTTCGTAGCCGTGGCCTTCTTCGGTTCCGCCGCCTTCGTAGCCGTCGCCTTCGTAGCCGTCGCCTTCGTGCTCGTCTGTTTGCGGGCCGTCGTCGCGTGCGACGCGGCGGCCGTCTTCTTCTTGCCGGTGGGCGTCTCCTTCGGCTCCGGCGTCGCGGACGCCTTCGCTCCGGCCGCACCCTTCCCGGAACCGCCGGAGGCTGCCGCGCCCGTGGTTCTCCCGGACTCCGACTGCTGATCGGCGGTCTTCTTCGCCACCATGGTCGCGGCCCCTTCACAATTTGTGATCTTGCTCGCGAATCGTGCTGGGACGATAAATCGACTCAGGGCCCACGGCAACGGGACGAACACCCACCGCGGGGCAGCTTGCAAGCGTTGTGCCCAGCTCCCCGCCCGGTAATCCGCCGCTCCCCGTACCGCACCCGTCGGCGCGCACCGTGTCGCCATTCGGGTCACTCCCCCGCCCTCGCAAAACCGGTCGGCCGCCCCGTCCCGGGCGCCGTACACTGGGTGGAGCGAAAAGCGTGGATGGGGCCGAGTAGCGACGTACGCAGCCAAGAGCGAACCGGGGACGGTGGAAGCCCGGCGGCGAGCGCGACGCGAAGATCACCCCGGAGCCGCCGGAAGAACGCCGCAGCGCACCGATAGCGGCCAGTAGACCCGGCATCGCGACCCCAATGAGGGGGCTCACCGGAGCGCACCACGCCCCGGCGGGCCAAGGAGGGTGGTACCGCGGGAGCGCGCCGCACACGGCGCAGCAGCCTCTCGTCCCTCCGACGGAAGAAGGCAGATCCGCCGGAGGAAGACTGATGACGCAGTACCGCCAGGTGCCCGCCCAGGTCGACCTGCCCGCCCTCGAGCACGCGGTGCTCGACTTCTGGGACGAGCAGAAGATCTTCGCCAAGACCCTGGAGCAGTCCGAGGGGCGCCCCGAGTGGGTGTTCTACGAGGGCCCGCCCACGGCCAACGGCATGCCGGGTGCCCACCACATCGAGGCCCGCGTCTTCAAGGACGTGTTCCCCCGCTTCCGCACGATGCGCGGCTACCACGTGGCCCGCAAGGCGGGCTGGGACTGCCACGGCCTCCCGGTGGAGCTGGCGGTCGAGAAGGAGCTCGGCTTCAGCGGCAAGAAGGACATCGAGGCGTACGGCATCGCCGAGTTCAACGCCAAGTGCCGCGAGTCCGTGACCCGGCACACCGACGCCTTCTCCGACCTGACGACCCGCATGGGCTACTGGGTCGACCTCGACGACGCGTACCGGACGATGAACCCGGAGTACGTGGACTCGGTCTGGTGGTCGCTGAAGGAGATCTTCAACAAGGGCCTCCTGGTCCAGGACCACCGCGTCGCCCCCTGGTGCCCGCGCTGCGGCACCGGCCTCTCCGACCACGAGCTGGCCCAGGGCTACGAGACGGTCGTCGACCCCTCGGTCTATGTCCGTTTCCCCCTCACCTCCGGTCCGCTGGCGGGCCAGGCCTCGCTGCTCATCTGGACGACGACCCCCTGGACCCTGGTGTCCAACACGGCGGTCGCCGCGCACCCCGACGTGACGTACGTCGTCGCCACGAACGGCGAGGAGAAGCTCGTCGTCGCCGAGCCGCTCGTCGAGAAGGCGCTCGGCGAGGGCTGGGAGACGACCGGCGAGTCCTTCACCGGCGCGGAGATGGAGCGCTGGAAGTACCAACGTCCGTTCGAGCTGGTGGAGTTCCCGGCCGAGGCGCACTACGTGGTCAACGCCGACTACGTGACGACCGAGGACGGTACGGGTCTGGTCCACCAGTCCCCCGCCTTCGGTGAGGACGACCTCAAGGTCTGTCGCGCGTACGGACTGCCGGTCGTGAACCCGGTGCTGCCCGACGGCACGTTCGGCCCCGAGGTCCCGATGGTCGGCGGTGTCTTCTTCAAGAAGGCCGACGAACAGCTGACCGAGGATCTCCAGAACCGCGGCCTGCTCTTCAAGCACATCCCGTACGAGCACAGCTACCCGCACTGCTGGCGCTGTCACACGGCACTGCTCTACTACGCGCAGCCGTCCTGGTACATCCGCACCACGGCGATCAAGGACCGCCTCCTCCAGGAGAACGAGAAGACCAACTGGTTCCCGGAGACCGTGAAGAACGGCCGCTTCGGCGACTGGCTCCAGAACAACATCGACTGGGCGCTCTCCCGCAACCGCTACTGGGGCACCCCGCTGCCGATCTGGCGCTGTGAGGAGAACCACCTCACCTGCGTCGGCTCGCGCGCGGAGCTGGGCGAGCTGACCGGCACCGACCAGTCGTCCCTCGACCCGCACCGCCCGTTCATCGACGACGTCACGTTCACCTGCACCCACGAGGGCTGCTCCCTCGAAGCGGTGCGCGTGCCCGAGGTCATCGACGCCTGGTACGACTCGGGTTCCATGCCGTTCGCGCAGTGGGGCTACCCGTACAAGAACAAGGAACTGTTCGAGTCCCGCTACCCGGCGCAGTTCATCTCCGAGGCCATCGACCAGACGCGCGGCTGGTTCTACACGCTGATGGCGATCGGCACCCTGGTCTTCGACAAGTCGTCCTACGAGAACGTGGTGTGCCTCGGCCACATCCTCGCCGAGGACGGCCGCAAGATGTCCAAGCACCTGGGCAACACCCTGGACCCGATCCCGCTCATGGACCGGCACGGCGCGGACGCGGTGCGCTGGTTCATGGCGGCAGGCGGCTCCCCCTGGGCGGCCCGCCGCGTCGGCCACGGCACGATCCAGGAGGTCGTCCGCAAGACGCTCCTCACGTACTGGAACACGGTCGCCTTCCAGGCCCTGTACGCCCGTACGTCCGAGTGGGCGCCGAGCGAGGCGGACCCGGCGCCGGCCGAGCGCACCGTGCTCGACCGCTGGCTGCTGTCCGAGCTGCACCTGCTCACGGACGGGGTCACCCAGGCCCTGGAGGCCTACGACACCCAGCGCGCGGGCAAGCTGCTCTCGGCGTTCGTCGACGACCTCTCCAACTGGTACGTGCGCCGCTCGCGCCGCCGCTTCTGGCAGGGCGACAAGGCCGCGCTGCGCACCCTGCACGACGTGGTGGTGACCATCACACAGCTGATGGCGCCGCTCACGCCGTTCATCGCGGAGCGGGTGTGGCAGGACCTGGTCGTGCCGGTCACCCCGGACGCCCCGGAGTCGGTGCACCTGTCGTCGTGGCCGGAGGCCGACAGGTCGGCGATCGACCCGACCCTGTCCACGCAGATGGCGCTGGTCCGCCGGCTCGTCGAGCTCGGTCGCGCCACGCGCGCGGAGTCGGGCGTCAAGACCCGCCAGCCGCTCTCCCGCGCACTGGTCGCGGCGGCGGGCTTCGCGGACCTCTCCCCCGAGCTGCGGGCCCAGATCACGGAGGAGCTGAACGTCTCCTCCCTGGCCTCGCTCTCGGACGTCGGCGGCAGCCTGGTGGACACCACCGCCAAGGCGAACTTCCGGGCGCTCGGCAAGCGGTTCGGCAAGCGCGTCCAGGACGTGGCGAAGGCCGTCGCGAACGCGGACGCCGCGGCGCTGTCCCTGGCCCTGCGCGAGGGCACCGCCTCGGTGGAGGTCGACGGCGAGAAGATCGACCTCGGCCCGGACGAGGTCATCATCACGGAGACCCCGCGCGAGGGCTGGTCCGTGGCCTCGGACTCGGGCGCCACTGTGGCACTCGACCTGGAGCTCACGGAGGAGCTGCGGCAGGCGGGCCTGGCCCGTGACGCGATCCGCCTGATCCAGGAGGCCCGCAAGAACAGCGGCCTGGACGTCGCGGACCGGATCGCCCTGCGCTGGACCTCCACGGACCCGGCGGTGATCTCGGCCCTCACCGAGCACGCCGAGCTGATCGCCGACGAGGTCCTGGCGACGGACTTCGCCCAGGGCGAGCCGGACACCACGTACGGCTCCGCCTTCACCGACGAGGGCCTGAGCCTGACCTTCCACCTCCGCAAGGTGTAGCCGCACCGGGGCGGGCCCAATCGCCGGAGGGGCTTGAGAAATCAAGCCCCTCCGGCGATTGAGGAGCGGGGTCCGGGGCAGAGCCCCGCGACCGGAGGACCCATTCACGCCGAAGGGCCGGTTGGCCAGAAACGTTTTTCTGGCCAACCGCCCCTTCGGCGTTTCGTACCCCCTGCGCACACCTGACCGCCCACCCCCACCGGACCGCGAAAAGGCCTCGGCCCGGATCGCAGAAACGATCCGGGCCGAGGCCTGAATGAATGCCGACGCCTAGCTACTACCAGGCGCTACACGCACGCGCCGCTCAGTTGTCGTCCTCGTCGATGAGGAAGCCGCGCATCGGCGACGGAGCCTGCCCCATCGGCGACGGACCCTGCGGCCGCACCGGAGCCATCGGCTGCGTCATCGCGGGCGACATCTGCTGCTGACCGCCGCCGTACGACGGACCGCCGTTCTGCTGGTTGCCACCCATCGACTGGTTGCCACCGTAGGACGGCGCACCCGCACCGGCCGGAGCCATGGAAGGCGCCGGGGACGGCGGCAGGCTCGCGGTCGCCGGGGTACGCGGCGGAGCCAGCGAGTCGTCGGCCTGGGTCTCCAGCTGGCGCAGCTGCGACTCCAGGTACGACTTCAGACGCGTGCGGTACTCGCGCTCGAAGCCGCGCAGGTCCTCGACCTTGCGCTCCAGCGTGGCGCGGGCGGACTCCAGGGAGCCCATCGCGACGCGGTGCTTCTCCTGCGCGTCCCGCTCCAGGGCGTCGGCCTTGGCACGGGCGTCACGCTCAAGACCCTCGGCACGGCTGCGCGCCTCGCCGACGATCTTGTTCGCCTCGGAGCGGGCCTCGGCGATCGCCTGGTCGGCGGTCTGCTGGGCCAGCGAGAGGACACGGGCGGCGCTGTCGCCACCGGGGCCCTGACCGGGCTGCGGCAGCTGCGGGCCGCCGTGGCCGCCCATGGGACCGCCCATCGGGCCGCCCAGCTGCGGCTGCTGGCCCATCGGACCCTGGCCCATCGGGCCGGGACCCTGCGGGCCACCCTGCTGACCGTGTCCACCAGGACCGGCCGGCAGCTGCGGGGCACCGCTCGGCAGCTGGGGCGGGCCACCCATGGGGCCGCCCATCTGCTGCTGCGGCGGGCCCGATATACCCGCGGGCACCGGGGCGCCCGGGCCTCGCATGCCCTGCGGGGGACCCTGCTGCTGGTCCTGCGGGCCGTCGGGCCCACCAGGACCGCCAGGCCCACCGGGGCCGCCGGGGCCCTTGCGCATGCCGCCCTGCTGCTGGTTCTGGGCAGCGGCACGGGTGGCTGCGGCAAGTTTCGCGCGCAGGTCCTCGTTCTCTCGAAGAAGACGAGTCAGTTCGGCTTCGACCTCATCGAGGAAGGCATCGACCTCGTCCTCGTCATAGCCTTCTCGGAGGCGGACGGTCGTGAACTGCTTGTTCCGCACGTCCTCGGGGGTCAACGGCATCTCTTCACCTCAACGTTGTCGTCGGCATTCGGCAAGACCGTAGTTGACATCGTGCTCACAGCCGGCTCACGACGGAGATCAGGATGTAGACGATGATCATCAGTACGAAGAAGGACAGGTCGAGCGCCACGCCCCCGAGACGCAGCGGCGGAATGAACCGCCGCAGAAGCTTGAGCGGTGGATCAGTGACAGTGTAGGTGGCCTCAAGAACCACCACCATCGCCTTACCGGGTTGCCACGAGCGGGCGAACTGGAAGACGTAGTCCATGACCAGCCGGAAGATCAGCACGATGAGGAAACACATCAGCGCGATGTAGACCACATCAAAAAACACGCCCATGTCGGCGGTTCCCTCTCCCCTGTGTCTCGTGCCTCGTGACTAGTTGGTTGCTAGCCGTCGAACTTTTACTGCGTCTCAGCTCTGGTTGAAGAACCCGCCCTCTGCGATACGGGCCTTGTCCTCCGCCGTGACATCGACGTTAGCAGGCGACAACAGGAACACCTTCTGTGTCACCCGCTCGATGCTTCCGTGAAGACCGAACACAAGACCGGCGGCAAAGTCGACAAGTCGCTTCGCGTCGGTGTCGTCCATCTCCGTCAGATTCATGATCACCGGAGTGCCCTCACGGAAGTGTTCCCCGATGGTACGGGCCTCGTTGTAGGTCCGGGGGTGCAAAGTGGTGATGCGGTAGGGCTCCCGCTCGGACACAACCTTGGGCATGATCACCGGTGCGTTCTTCTCCAGGCTCTGACGTTCAGGTGTGATGGATGCCACGGGGGCGATTCGCGCCGGACGTCCGGATTCAGCGGCAAGCGAAGCGGGTTGGCGCACCGGCTCGCGCTGAGCCGGGGGCTGCACCACTCTGACCGATTCCTCCACATCCGTGGCGGCATGGGAGCTGTGTGACTGATGCGACGGCTCGTGCCGTCGACGGTCACGCTCGGGCTCCGGGTCGAGCTCGGGCTCGAAGTCGTCATCGGGGTCGAACCCCCGGCCGTCGTACCCATCGTCCTCCACGAGGCCGAGGTAGACCGCCATCTTGCGCATCGCGCCGGCCATTCTCTGAGTCCTCCGCTCTGTGGTGGATCGGCTGACGTCAACCAAAGTGCCCGCGATCCACGTGGCCTCCCCGCCCATCAGCGAGAATGACCATATTTTCTGCTGTGGTCCGACTTCTTCGCGACGTTACCCGAGCCGGGGTCGGACACCGAGGACCGCGGTACCGACGCGCACATGTGTCGCTCCGGCCGCCACGGCCTGCTCGAGATCCGAACTCATCCCTGCCGAGACCATGTTCGCAGCCGGATGGGCCGCGCGCATGGCAGTCGACAAATCCATGAGCCGCTCGAACGCCGCCTGTTGCCGCCCCGCGTAGTCCCCCGTGAGCGGCGCGACGGTCATCAGTCCGTCGAGCCGCAACCCCGGAGCCTCGGCCACGCGAGCGGCCAACTCCTCCACTCCGCCGGGGCCGACACCCCCGCGCTCCCCGCGACCGTCGGCGTCGGCGTCGAGCGCGACCTGGATCAGGCAACCCAGCTCGCGCTCGGCCCGCACGGCCTCCTTGGAGAGCGCCGTGACGAGCTTGCCCCGATCGATGGACTGCACCAGATCGGCGTAACTCGCCACAGAACGGACCTTGTTGGTCTGAAGCTGACCGACAAAGTGCCAAGTAAGCGGCAGATCCGAGCATTCCGCGGCCTTGGGTGCCGCGTCCTGGTCCCGGTTCTCCGCCACGTGCCGCACGCCGAGCCCGGCCAGGATCCGCACATCGCTCGCGGGGTAGGTCTTCGTGACCACGATGAGGGTCACGTCGTCCCGCTTGCGCCCGGCCGCCGCGCAGGCCGCGGTGATACGTTCCTCCACCGTGGCCAGGTTCGCGGCGAGCTCTGCCGTACGTTCCTGAAGGTTCGTCATGTCGTCTCAGTCCAGCCAGACATAGCCGGCGAGTCGGCCGGTGGCCTTGTCGCGGCGGTACGAGAAGTGATCGTGCGACTCAAGTGTGCACACCGGCGACCGCTCCCGGTCACGCACCCCGAGCCGCTCCAGCTGAGCGTGCACACCGGCGGTGACATCGACGGCCGGGGTGCCCCAGCTGGTCTCGGCGTACGCCGCCGGTTCCACCGCCGCGACCTCGGCCCGCATCTCGGCCGGCACCTCGTAGCAGCGCCCGCAGACCGCGGGCCCCGTACGGGCGACGATCCGGGCCGGGTCCGCGCCGCGCTCCACCATCGCCCGCACCGCAGCCGGCACCACTCCGGCGACCATGCCGGGGCGTCCCGCGTGCGCGGCGGCGACGACCCCGGCGACCGGGTCGGCGAGCAGTACGGGGGTGCAGTCCGCCGTGAGCACGGCGAGCGCGAGTCCGCGCCGCGAGGTGACGAGGGCGTCGACACACGGAATGTCGGCTTCGGTGGGCCAGGGCCCGTCCACCACCGCCACGTCGGGCCCGTGCACCTGGTTCATCCACACGACGCGGGAGGCCTCGATGCCGAGCGATCGCGCGGCCAGCTCCCGGTTGCGCAGCACGGCCTCGGAATCGTCGCCGACCGCGCCGCCGAGGTTCAGCTCCTCATACGGAGCGGCGCTCACCCCGCCCCACCGGTCGGTGAAGGCGAAGTGGGCGCCACTCGTAGCAGACACAGTGTGATGTTGTCCTATCACTGTCGCGTGGTTACTTGAGGAAGTCCGGCACGTCGAGCTCCTCGGCCTGGCTGTCCGGGTAGGACGGCCGCGGAACCTGCGGCGGGGCGGGCGGGGCCACCGGCGCCTCGTTCACCGGAGCGGGCGCCTCGGCCGGCGGGGCCGGGGTCGGCGTCTGCGGCTGGGACTCCTCGCGCTGGGTGACGCTGCCGAGGTTGCCGAAGCTCGAACGCGCGGGCTCGGGGGCCGGCGTCGAGGGCCGCGCGGGCGTCGCCGGCTCGTCGCGCTTGGCAGTCGAGGAACCGACCACGTTCTCCCGCTTGTTCGGCGGCTGCCCGCCGTCGAAGCCGGCGGCGATGACGGTGACCCGCACCTCGTCGCCGAGGGCGTCGTCGATGACGGCACCGAAGATGATGTTCGCCTCGGGGTGGGCCGCCTCGCTGACCAGCTGCGCGGCCTCGTTGATCTCGAAGAGACCGAGGTCCGAGCCGCCGGAGATGGAGAGCAGCACGCCGCGGGCGCCGTCGATGGACGCCTCCAGGAGCGGCGAGGAGATCGCCATCTCGGCGGCGGCCACCGCGCGGTCGTCGCCGCGGGCCGAGCCGATACCCATGAGGGCGGAACCCGCCTCGGACATCACGGACTTCACGTCCGCGAAGTCGAGGTTGATGAGCCCCGGGGTGGTGATGAGGTCGGTGATGCCCTGGACACCGGAGAGCAGGACCTGGTCCGCCGACTTGAAGGCGTCGAGGACGGAGACCTGCCGGTCCGAGATGGACAGGAGCCGGTCGTTCGGAATGACGATGAGGGTGTCGACCTCTTCGCGGAGCTCGGCGATGCCGTCCTCCGCCTGGTTCGCCCGGCGCCGGCCCTCGAAGGTGAACGGCCGGGTGACCACACCGATCGTGAGGGCGCCCAGCGAGCGCGCGATGTTGGCCACGACGGGTGCGCCGCCGGTGCCGGTGCCGCCACCTTCACCGGCGGTGACGAAGACCATGTCGGCCCCCTTGAGGACCTCCTCGATCTCCTCGCGGTGGTCCTCGGCCGCCTTGCGGCCGACGCCCGGATTGGCTCCGGCGCCGAGTCCGCGGGTGAGTTCACGGCCGACGTCGAGCTTGACGTCCGCGTCGCTCATCAACAGGGCTTGCGCATCGGTGTTGATGGCGATGAACTCGACGCCCTTGAGACCGACCTCGATCATCCGGTTGATGGCATTGACACCACCGCCGCCGACACCGATGACTTTGATGACTGCGAGGTAGTTCTGCGGTGCTGCCACGTCGAAGGCCTCTCGCCTCGAGTTACGTGTCGCCGCCTCGCGTGAAACGGTGCGACGACTGATGCCGAATTGGGGCGGTCCGGACTACTAGTTGACTACTAGTCGACTGCCGACCCGAACCCTAACGCTGAAGTTTAGGGTTACCAGTGTGTCTGTTTCCTGGACTCTTCCGAACCTGACACTAAGTCGACAAGTGGCGCCCGTTCAACGAACACGCCGAACCTCCCGTTTTTCTTTTCACCCTATGTGATCAGCCGTGTCGATGCCCAACCAGGGTGCTGGCCTGCATCAATGTGCGTCAACTCCCGGACGCCGCAGGGGCCGTGGGAACACTCACGTCCAAGTGCCTGGCCTTCGGGGCGGCTTTCATGAGAGCGGTAAGAGTGCGTGCTTTCGTGTCACCCCGTTCGGCACTCCCCCAGGCGACGGTCCGCCCCCCGGTCAGCTCCAGCGAGATGGCGTCGTACGAACGGACCTTGACGGTCCGCGTGTCCCGCGCGACCTGCTCCGGGAGCTGGCCCGCGACCCGCACCGCCTCGCGGACGAGCCGGGCGGAGCCGAAACGCCGCAGGCTTGCCTCGGCGCCCTGCTGATCCGGCGTCAATTCGAGGAGGGGAACACTCTTCGGCGGCTTGGCGACCGTCGCGAAACGCACGCCTTCGCGGTCGACTTCGATGAACTTGTCTGAATTTCTGCCGTCTTCGACAATCAGGACCGGCTTACGTTCCGTCACTTTCAGCCCGATTCCGTGCGGCCAGGAACGGACCACATCAACCGCGTCAATTCGGGGCAATTTCCGGCGCAGCCGATCCTCGATCGCGTCCGTGTCGACGGAGACCAGCGGGGCACCGACCGGCACGGCGGCCGCGTCCCGGACCTGAGACGGCGTCAGAACCTGGGTGCCGGAGGGCTTGACGCGCTCCACGCGCAGCCACGGCGAGCCGTACAGCAGCCAGGTGCCGCCCGCGCCGAGCAGCACGAGCAGCACTCCGGACACGACAAGGGTGCGCACGCTCGGCATGCGCACCCATCGCGCGGCGGGGGGCGGCTCGGACGCCTCGGACGACTCTTGTTCGCGATCCGTAGTAGTGGGTCCGGCCACTGTCCCCTGCCTTACCTTCGTCCACTCGCTAACGACGCGAGTTGATCGCCTCGTACACCATTCCGACGAGCAGGTCGTCGGCGTCCCTGCGGCCGAACTCGGCGGCCGCGCGGGACATCTCGTACAGCTTGTGCGGGTCGGAGAGCACGGGCAGGACATTGGCCTGGACCCACTCGGGGGTCAGCTCCGCGTCGTCGACCAGCAGTCCGCCGCCGGCCTTGACCACCGGCTGGGCGTTGAGCCGCTGTTCGCCGTTGCCGATGGGCAGCGGGACGTAGGCGGCCGGGAGCCCGACGGCGGAGAGTTCGGCGACGGTCATCGCGCCCGCGCGGCAGAGCATCATGTCGGCCGCGGCGTACGCGAGGTCCATCCGGTCCACGTACGGTACCGGGATGTACGGGGGCATCCCCGGCATCTGCTGGACCTGCGGCAGTTCGTTCTTCGGGCCGACCACGTGCAGCACCTGGATGCCGGACTGCTGGAGGTACGGCGCGACGCGCGTGACCACCTCGTTCAGGTGCCGGGCGCCCTGGGAGCCGCCGGAGACGAGCAGCGTCGGCAGGTTCGGGTCGAGGCCGAAGGCGGCGCGCGCCTCGGGCCGCTTCTGCGCCCGGTCGAGCAGCGCGATGGTGCGGCGCAGCGGGATGCCGATGTAGCGCGAGTTGCGCAGCTTGCTGTCGGGCGAGGAGACCGCGACCTGCGCCGCGTACCGCGAACCGATCTTGTTGGCCAGGCCCGGCCGCGCGTTGGCCTCGTGCACCACGATCGGCACGCCGAGCCGCTTGGCGGCGAGGTAGCCGGGCAGCGCCACGTATCCGCCGAAGCCGACGACCGCGTCCGCCTTGGTGCGCTCCATGACCTGCTCGGCCGCCTTGATGGTGCCGCGCAGCCGCCCGGGAACCGTGATCAGTTCCGGCGTGGGCTTGCGCGGCAGCGGTACGGCGGGGATCAGCGCCAGGTCGTAGCCGCGCTCCGGTACGAGACGGGTCTCAAGGCCGCGTTCCGTGCCCAGGGCCGTGATGCCCACGGTCGGGTCCTGCCTGCGCAGGGCGTCCGCGAGGGCGAGCGCCGGCTCGATGTGGCCGGCGGTCCCCCCACCGGCGAGTACGACATGCACCGAAATTCACCGCTCTCTGGACGGGCGCACCGAGGCGCGCCGTCGCATCGTGTTCCATCTCATCCCCCGGACTCCCGGACTCCGCCGCATGGCGAGGGCCGCCCGCGCCGCCGGCTCGTCCCGCGCGAACGCGATCAGGAGCCCCACGGCGAACATGGTCGGGAGCAGCGCGGACCCCCCGTACGAGAACAGCGGGAGCGGGACTCCGGCGATCGGCAGCAGGCCGAGCACCGCACCGATGTTGACCACGGCCTGTGCCGTGATCCACGTCGTCACGCCTCCCGCGGCATAGCGAACGAAGGGGTCCTCCGTGCGTCCGGCCACGCGGATACCCGCATAGCCTAGAGCCGCGAACAGGGCGAGCACCGACAGCGTCCCCGCCAGGCCCAGTTCCTCACCGGTGATGGCAAAGATGAAGTCGGTGTGCGCTTCGGGAAGTTGTCCCCATTTTTCCACACTCGCTCCGAGCCCGGAACCGAAGAGTCCGCCGGAGGCCAGGGCGTAGATCCCGTGCAGTCCCTGCCAGCACATGTCGCCGGGTCCCGCGTCGGCGCTGCCCAGACAGGCCAGGCGGGCCATGCGGTTGGGGCTGGTCTTGATCAGGAGCAGGCCGATCACGGCGGCCACCGACAGCACGCCCACGAAGAGCCGCGTCGGCGCTCCGGCCGTCCACAGCAGGCCGAAAAGGATCGCGGTCAGCAGGATCGCGGTGCCCATGTCGCCGCCGAGCATGATCAGCCCGAGCAGCATGAAGGCCACCGGAACGAGCGGCACCAGCATGTGCTTCCACTGGGTGAGGAGCCGCTTGTCGTGCTTGCGCGCCAGCAGATCGGCGCCCCAGAGGATCAACGCCAGCTTCCCGAACTCGCTGGGTTGCAGCATGAAGGGGCCGCCGAGCGAGATCCAGTTCTGGTTGCCGTTGATCGACACTCCTATCCCCGGCACCTGCACGAGGACCATGAGGAAGACGCTGACGGCGAGGATCGGATACGCGAGCGCCCGGTGCAGCTTCACCGGCATCCGCATCGCGATCAGGAGCAGGACGCCGCCGAGGACGGCCGCGACGAACTGCTTCTTGAAGAAGTACGAGCTGGACAGGCCCATCTGGAGGGCCGTGATCATCGAGGCCGAGTAGACCATGACCAGGCCGAGGACCGTGAGCAGCAGCGCGGCCCCGATGATCAGGTAGTACGCGGTGAGCGGCCGGTCCCAGGCGCGCTTGGCCTGGGAGTAGAGGCGGCTTGCCGGGTTGACCCGGGCCCGGTAGACCTTGCTGGTCCTCCGGGGCGGTGCGGCGGGGCGCCCGGTCGTGCGGGGAGGACTGCTACCGGCCATGACCGTCCCCCACCGATGAGCCGTACGTCTGCGCTGCCACGTTCCCCTCCCGAAGGGTGCCCGGCGTCACCGGGCGCCCTCTCGAGTCCCGTCAGACGCTGGTGGCGCCCAGTTCGCGGACCGCTTCCGCGAACGCCTCGCCACGCTTGTTGTAGTTGGTGAACATGTCCATCGACGCGCAGGCCGGGGCCATCAGCACGGTGTCCCCTTCGCGGGCGAGCCGCGCGGCCTCCTGGACCGCCGCCGACATCGCCCCAGTGTCGGTCCGGTCGAGGTCGACGACCGGTACTTCCGGGGCGTGTCGCTCCAGGGCTTCCCGGATCAGGGCCCGGTCCGCGCCGATCAGGACGACGCCGCGCAGCCGCTTCGCCGCACCCGTCACCAGCTCGTCGAAGGTGGCGCCCTTGGCGAGCCCGCCCGCGATCCACACGATGGACTCGTACGCGGCCAACGAAGCCTGGGTGGCGTGGGTGTTGGTCGCCTTGGAGTCGTCCACGTAGGCGACGCCGTCCACGTCGGCGACGTGCTCGATGCGGTGGGCGTCGGGGCGGAAGTTCCGCAGTCCTTCGCGTACGGCCCGGGGCTCGACGCCGTAGGCGCGGGCGAGGGCCGCCGCCGCGAGGGCGTTGGCGATGTTGTGCGGGGCCGGCGGGTTGACGTCCCCGACCTCGGCGAGCTCCTGGGCGTTCTTCTGCCGGTTCTCCACGAAGGCGCGGTCGACCAGGATGCCGTCCACGACACCGAGTTCGGAGGGGCCCGGGGTGCCGAGGGTGAAGCCGATGGCGCGGCAGCCCTCCTCGACGTCGGCCTCGACGACCAGGTCCTCGGTCGCCTTGTCGGCCACGTTGTAGACGCAGGCGACCTGGTTGCCCTCGTAGATGCGGCCCTTGTCGGCGGCGTACGCCTCCATGGAGCCGTGCCAGTCGAGGTGGTCGGGCGCGAGGTTCAGGACGGCGCCGGAGTGGGCGCGCAGCGAGGGCGCCCAGTGCAGCTGGTACGAGGAGAGCTCGACGGCGAACACGTCGTAGGCCTCGTCGCCCTGGAGGACGACGTCGATGATCGGCGTGCCGATGTTGCCGACGGCGGCCGTACGCAGGCCCGCCGCCTCCAGGATCGACGCGAGCATCTGCGTCGTGGTGGTCTTGCCGTTGGTGCCGGTGATCGCGAGCCAGGGCGCGGCGTTCGGGCCGCGCAGGCGCCAGGCGATCTCGACGTCACCGACGACGTCCACGCCCGCGGCCGCGGCCTCGGCGAACAGCGGCGAGGAGGGCTTCCAGCCGGGCGAGGTGACGACGAGCTCCGTGCCCTCGGGCAGCGTGGAGGAGTCACCGAGCTGGACGGAGATCCCCTCTTCTTTAAGAAGGGCCGCCTTTTCGCGGTGTGCCTCGCTGTCGCCGCCGTCCACGACGGTCACCGACGCGCCGAAGCCGGCCAGGGCGCGGGCGGCACTGATGCCGCTCACGCCGAGACCGGCGACGGTGATGTTCATGCCCTGCCATGGGGAAGGGGTCGTCACTTCTTGGCTGCCCATCCTGCGTAGAAGAGGCCGAGTCCGACGATCACGCACATGCCCTGGATGATCCAGAACCGGACCACGACAAGGACTTCGGACCACCCCTTGAGTTCGAAGTGGTGCTGGAGCGGCGCCATCTTGAAGACCCGCTTGCCGGTCATCTTGAAGGAGCCGACCTGGATCACGACGGACATGGTGATCAGGACGAACAGGCCGCCGAGAAGCGCGATCAGGAGCTCCGTACGGGAGCAGATGGCGAGGCCCGCGAGGGCGCCGCCGAGGGCCAGTGAGCCCGTGTCACCCATGAAGATCTTGGCGGGCGAGGTGTTCCACCACAGGAAGCCGAAACAGGCGCCCATCAAGGCCGATGCGACCACCGCCAGGTCGAGCGGGTCTCTGACCTCGAAACACGCCCCTGGGTTGGTGAGGGTCTGCGCGTTGGCGCAGGACTCCTGGAACTGCCAGACACCGATGAAGGTGTACGCGCCGAAGACCATCACGGAGGCGCCGGTGGCGAGGCCGTCGAGACCGTCCGTCAGGTTCACGCCGTTCGACATCGCGAGGATCATGAACAGCGCCCAGACCACGAACAGGACCGGGCCGATCGACCAGCCGAAGTCCTCCACGAAGGAGAGCTTGGTGGAGGCGGGGGTGTTGCCTCTGACGTCCGCGAACTGAAGTGAGATCACCGCGAAGGCGATGCCGACGATCAGCTGTCCGGCCATCTTCGCCTTGGCTCTGAGGCCGAGCGAGCGCCGCTTGACGATCTTGATGTAGTCGTCGAGGAAGCCGACGAGCCCCATGCCCGCCATCAGGCCGAGCACGAGCAGACCCGACAGGGTCGGCGCCGCGCCGGTGATCAGCTTGCTGAGGAAGTACGCGATGAGGGTCGCCAGGATGAAGGCGATACCACCCATGGTCGGCGTGCCGCGCTTGCTGTGGTGCTCGCGCGGGCCGTCGTCACGGATGAACTGGCCGTAGCCCTTGCGCGCAAGCAGCTTGATCAGCAGCGGCGTTCCGGCGAGCGTCAGGAAGAGACCGATGACACCTGCGAACAGGATCTGCTTCATCATCAGGCATCAACCCCACCCTGCACGTCAGCGAGCAGCGCCTGTGCCACGCTCTCCAGGCCCACCGACCTGGATGCCTTCACGAGCACGACGTCTCCCGGGCGCAGCTCGCTGCGCAGCAGGTCGATCGCCGCCTGTGCGTCGGACACGTGCACCGACTCCTCACCCCACGAACCCTCGTTATAGGCGCCCAGTTGCATCCAGGACGCTTCCCTGCCCCCGACTGCAACGAGCTTGCTGACGTTGAGTCGGACGGCGAGCCGTCCGACGGCGTCGTGCTCGGTCAGCGACTCGTCGCCCAGCTCGGCCATCTGCCCGAGCACCGCCCACGTCCGGCGCCCCTTGCCCATGGCCACCAGCGCGCGCAGCGCCGCTCGCATGGACTCGGGGTTCGCGTTGTAGGCGTCGTTGACGATCGTGACGCCGTCCGAGCGCTCGGTGACCTCCATCCGCCAGCGGGACAGGTTGCCCGCCTCGGAGAGCGCGAGGGCGATCTCCTCCACGGACATGCCAAGGTCATGGGCGACGGCGGCCGCGGCGAGCGCGTTCGACACGTGGTGCTCACCGTACAGGCGCAAGGTCACGTCGCTGCACCCGGAGGGTGTGTGCAGGCTAAAGGCGGGCTGTCCGCTCTCCGTGAGCCGGACATTCTCGGCACGCACGTCGGCGCTGTCGGCCTCTCCGAAGAAGAGCACCTTCGCCTTCGTGCGCGAGGCCATGGCGCGCACCAGCGGGTCGTCCGCGTTGAGGATCGCGGTGCCGTCCGCGGGCAGCGACTCGACGAGCTCGCCCTTGGCCTCCGCGATCTGCTCGCGGCCGCCGAACTCGCCGATGTGCGCGGTCCCGACGTTCAGGACGACACCGACCTTCGGGGGCGTGAGGCCCGTCAGGTACTTGATGTGGCCGATGCCGCGGGCGCCCATCTCCAGGACGAGGAACTGCGTCTCGTCGGTGGCGGTGAGCGCGGTCAGCGGCAGGCCGATCTCGTTGTTGAACGAGCCCGGCGTGAAGACCGTGTCGGCCTTGCGGCGCAGCACCTGGGCGATCAGGTCCTTGGTACTGGTCTTGCCTGCGGAGCCGGTGAGGGCGACCAGCGCGGCACCGAGCCGTGCGACCACGTGCCGGGCCAGCGCGCCGAGCGCGGCCTGGACGTCGTCGACGACGATGGCGGGCACGCCGACCGGGCGCGAGGCCAGCACGGCGACGGCACCCTTGTCGACGACCTCGCGCGCGTAGTCGTGGCCGTCGACCCGCTCGCCCACGAAGGCGGCGAACAGGCTTCCCGGCTCGACCTTGCGCGAGTCGATGACGACCGGCCCGGTCACCCGGACCTGCGGGTCCGGTATGTCGTACGTCTGCCCGCCGACGGCTGAGGCGATCTCGGCGAGGGAGAGGGCGATCACAACTTCATCCCTGGGTTTTCTGGTTGTCGACGGTGGCTTCGGCCGCTTCGATGGCCGCGCGGAGCACCTGGCGGTCGTCGAACGGGCGGATCACACCGGCGATGTCCTGGCCCTGCTCGTGGCCCTTGCCCGCGACGAGCACCGTGTCGCCGGGCTCGGCGCGTGCCACGGCGGCGGCGACGGCGGCGGCCCGGTCCTCGAACACGGCGACGTCGCCCCGCTCGTGGGCCGGCACGTCGGCGGCGCCCGCGAGCATCGTGGCGAGGATCGCGAGGGGGTCCTCGGAGCGCGGATTGTCGGAGGTGAGGATGGCCGTGTCGGCGAACCGCGCGGCGGCGGCGCCCATCGGCATCCGCTTGGTCTTGTCGCGGTCGCCGCCGCAGCCGAGCACGATGTGCAGCTTGTTCTCGGTGACCTTGCGCAGCGCCCGCAGGACGGACTCCACGGCGTCGGTCTTGTGCGCGTAGTCGACGACAGCGAGGTACTTCTGGCCCGCCTCCACGCGCTCCAGGCGGCCGGGCACGCCGGGTACGGCGGCGACGCCGTCGGCCGCGGTCTGCGGGTCGATCCCGGCGACGGCGAGGGTGACGATCGCGGCGAGGGTGTTCGCGACGTTGAAGGGGCCCGCGAGCGGCGCCTTGGCGGCGATCCGCTCGCCCTTGGGGCCGACGACGGTCAACGTCGAGTCGAACGGGCCGACTTCGACGTCCTCGGCGCGCCAGTCGGCGTCCGGGTGGCCCTCGGCGGAGAAGGTGACGACCGGGACCTCGGACTCGTCGATGAGCCGGCGCCCGTACTCGTCGTCGAAGTTCACGACGCCCCGCTTGCTGCGCGCCTTCGTGAACAGCTGGGCCTTCGCCTGGAAGTAGTCCTCCATGTCGGAGTGGAACTCCATGTGCTCCGGGCTCAGGTTGTTGAAGACGGCCACGTCGAAGACGCAGGCGTCGACCCGGCCCAGCACGAGGGCGTGGCTGGAGACCTCCATGGCGACGGCGTCGGTGCCGCGCTCGCGCATGACCGCGAACAGCGCCTGGAGATCGGTGGCTTCCGGAGTGGTGCGCTCGGACTTGATCCGCTCGTCGCCGATCCGCATCTCGACCGTCCCGATCAGACCGGTGCTGCGCACGGTCTTCAGGCCGCCCTCGATGAGGTACGCGGTGGTGGTCTTGCCCGAGGTACCGGTGATGCCGATCTGGAGCAGGTCCCGGCCGGGGTGGCCGTAGATCGTGGCGGCCAGCTCGCCCATCCGGCTGCGCGGGTTGTCCACGACGAGCGGGACCAGGCCGGCCTCGGAGACGCGCTGCCAGCCCGCCGGGTCGGTCAGCGCGGCGACGGCGCCGAGCGAGGCGGCCTGCGCGGCGAAGTCGGCGCCGTGCGCGCGGGCTCCCGGCAGGGCCGCGTACAGGTCGCCGGGGCGCACCGCACGGGAGTCGTGGGTGATGCCGGTGACTGCTGCCGCGGCCGTGGGCGCTTGGACACCCAGTTGATCGGCGAGTTCCGCGAGGGGTGTGGCGGAGACCTCGACCGGTCGCGGCGGCCCGGGGTATGTCACGGGTGCGCCCTTCTGGGTGGTTTGGGACTGATCAGCGTGTGGCACGGCGTGAGCGTACCGGGCCCACCCCCCGCCCGGCGAAGCGAGGGGCGTGGCGCGGGGCGGTTCCCCGGATCGGAGGTGATGGCTGTCACGGCGCCCTCACGGGTAGTAAGTGATCATGTGCGCGGCCCGTACTGGCTGGAAAGCGTCATGGCTTGAACGTCACGGGCAGCCGGGCCGGCTTGTCACCCGTGGGCGGGGCCTGGAGCGTCTTCAGGGCGAACTCCATGACCTTCTTGTAGATCGGGCCACAGATCTGGCCGCCGAAGTAGCCGCCCTTGGTGGCGTTCTGGATCGCGCAGTAGACCGTCACGCGCGGCTTGTCGGCGGGGGCGAAACCGGCGAACGACGACGTGTAGCCCTTGTAGCGGCCGGTGGCCGGATCCACACGGTTGGCCGTGCCCGTCTTGCCCGCGACGCGGTAGCCCGGGATGCGGGCCTTCGTGCCGGTGCCCTCCTCGTCGTCGACCACGGACTCGAGCATCTGCGCGACGGTCTTGGCGGTCTTCTTGCTGACGACGCGGTTCTCCTTGGGCTTCGGGGCCGGCGTGAACCGCCCGTCGGGACCCTTGGTGCCGCGTACGAGGGTGGGCTGCACCCGTACGCCGTCGTTGGCGATGGTCGAGTACACGGAGGCGGCCTGCATCGCGTTGATGGAGAAGCCCTGGCCGAACGGGATCGTGTACTGCTGCGACGTGGACCACTTGTCGGCGGGCGCGAGGATGCCGGACGTCTCGCCGGGGAAGCCGAGGCCGCTCTCCCGGCCGATGCCGAACCTGTGCAGGTAGGAGTAGAGCGAGGCGTTGGCCGCCGGCTGCGTCTTGCCCAGCTGCCCCGTCGCCAGGATGGTGCCGATGTTGCTGGACTTGGCGAGCACGCCGTTGAGCGTGAGGTGCCAGGTCGGGTGGTCGACGTCGTCCTGGAAGAGCCGGTCGCCGCGGTGCAGCCGGTTGGGCACGGTGACGTGGGTGCCCGGGGTGGCCGCCTTTTCCTCCAGGACAGCCGCCATCGACATGACCTTGGCGGTGGAGCCCGGCTCGTACGCGTCCTGGAGCGCGGCGTTGCCCAGGGCCTCCGCCTTGGCGTCGGCCAGGTCGTTCGGGTCGAAGCCGGGCGCGTTCGCCATGGCGAGGACCTCGCCGGTCTTGGTGTCCTGCACTATCACGTAGCCGCGGTCCGCCTTCGACTCCTTGACCTGCTCGTCGATGGCGTTCTGCGCGGCCCACTGGATGTCGCGGTCGATGGTCAGCTCGACGTCCGAGCCGGGGACCGCGGGCTGTTCGGTGGTGCCCGCGGTCGGCACCTGCTGGCCGCCGGACTGGGCGTAGCGGATCTTTCCGGCCTTGCCCGCGAGCTCCTTGTCGAGCTGCTGCTCGACGCCGCCGCCGCCCTTGCCGTCGGCGTTGACCCAGCCGAGGACGCCCGCGGCGAGGTCGCCGTTCGGGTAGACGCGCTTGCTGCTGGGGTCGGCGACCACGCCGGAGAGCACGCTCGCCTCGCGGCCCGCGGCGTTCGCCTTCTCGTTCAGGGTGGTCCGAAGGTCCTTGATCTGCTTCCAGACCTGCGGAGTCTGCCGCGGGGCGAGCCGCACGTACCGCGTGTTCTTCGTCTTCAGCTTCTTGGTCAGTTCTGCCGCGTCGACCCCGATGATCGGCGAGAGCAGCGCCGCCGCCTGCTCCGGCGCGTCGTCGACCTTGGTGGCCTTCTTCGTGAACAGCGTCGGGTCGGCCGTGATGTCGTACGCGTCCACGCTCGCGGCGAGCTCGACGCCGCTGCGGTCCGTGATGCCGCCGCGCTCGGCGGCGATGGAGTGGCTGACGTATCGGTTCAGCGAGGCCTTCGCGGCGTACGCGCTGGCGTCGACGCCCTGTACCTGGAAGAGCCGGACGACGAAGACCATCAGGACGAGCGTGAGGCCCAGGCTCACCATGCGCAGGCGCGGCTTGGGGCTGCCCAGGCGCAGCCGGGAGGGCGCCTTCGGCTTCGGCCTCGGCGGGGCGGGGCGGGGGCGGCGGGCGGCCGGGCGGCCGTTCTGCGCGGACTTCGACGCGGGCCTGGGTGCGGACTTCGACGCGGGCCTGGGCGCGGGCTTGGGTCCCGCCTTCGGCGCGGGGCGTCCGGTGCGCGGCGGGCGCGCGGGGCCTGGCACGCGGCGGCGCGGGGGCTCCCTGTCGGTCATGGCGTCACCTGCCGGTGCTCGAAGGGGAGGGTTCGACCGAGGAGTTCGGACTCGCCGGCTCGGAAGGTTTGACGGAGGGGGAGGCGCTGGCCGAAGGAGACGGGCTCGCGGAGGGCGAGGCGCTCGTGCTCGCGGCGGCCGGGGCCTTCGCCGGCTCGGGCCGGGGCGGGGCGGGCGGCCCGGCGGCCGGGCTCGGCATGCCCTTGACGGTGCCGTCCGGCTCCAGGAACGCCGGGTCCCCGCCGGGCACCATGCCGAGCCGGCGGGCGCGTTGCAGGAGGGCGTCGGGCGCCGAGTAGGAGTCGACGTCGCGCTGGAGTTCCTGCTCGTCGTCGGTGAGCTCGGTGGTCTGCTTCTTGAGCTTGGTGAGCTGGAACGAGCCCTCGTTGAGCGAGGAGTTCAGCATCAGGAGCGTGATCAGACCGCCGCCGAGGAGCAGCACGACGAGAAGGACGAACGGGGTGCGCGCGGCCTGCGTGCCGCCGGACTGGCCGATCGGGAGCAGCCGCGCAAGGCGGGCGGCCCTGTCGCGCAGCGAACCTTTCGAGCCACTGCTGGCGCTCATGACCACCCCTCCACGCGCGCGTACGTCACTCGACCGTCACCCCTCGACATCCTCGCGGATGCGCTGCGCACCCCGCAGCCGAGCCGGAGCGGCCCTGCGGTTCTCCGCGACCTCCTCCTCCGTGGGGAGTTCGGCGCCGCGAGTGAGCAGCTTCAGCCGGGGCTGGAACTGCTCGGGCACGACGGGCAGCCCGGGCGGCGCCGTATTGCTGGCTCCGGCCGCGAACACCTGCTTGACCAGGCGGTCTTCCAGCGAGTGGTACGACAGGACGGCGATCCGGCCGCCGACCGCGAGCGACTTCACGGCGCCCGGGATCGCCCGCTCAAGCACGCTCAGCTCACCGTTGACCTCGATGCGCAGGGCCTGGAAGGTGCGCTTGGCCGGGTTGCCGCCGGTGCGCTTGGCGGCCTGCGGCAGGGAGTCGCGGATCAGCTCGACGAGCCGGGCGCTGTTGCTGAACGGCTCCTTCTCGCGCTCCCGCACGATGGCCGAAACAATGCGCTTGGCCTGCTTCTCCTCGCCGTACTGGCGCAGGATCCGCACCAGTTCGCCCGGCGGGTACGTGTTGAGCACCTCGGCGGCGCTCATGCCGGTCGTCTGGTCCATGCGCATGTCGAGCGGCGCGTCCTGCGCGTACGCGAAACCGCGGTCGGCCTCGTCGAGCTGCATGGAGGAGACGCCGAGGTCGAACAGGACGCCCTGCACCTTCGGGATGTCCAACCGGTCGAGGACCTCGGGCAGTTCGTCGTAGACGGCGTGCACGAGGGTGGCCCGGTCACCGAAGGGCGCGAGCCGCTCGCCCGACAGCCGCAGCGCCTCCTTGTCGCGGTCGAGCGCGACGAGGCGGCACGAGGGGAACGTGGAGAGCAGTGCCTCGCTGTGCCCGCCGAGGCCGAGCGTGCAGTCGACGACGACCGCGCCCGGCTGGGCGAGCGCCGGAGCCAACACGTCCAAGCAGCGCTGGAGCATGACCGGAACGTGTCGCTGGCTCAAGGGTCCCTCTCAAGTCCGGCGTGGGGACGTACGCACTGCCGGGTCCCCGCCCGCTCGTGAAGGGGAAGTGGTCCGTCGGCGCCGGGGAAGTGACGCCGGCCGACCGGAGCGGGAGGAGGCCGAGCCGTACGTACGCGCCGCGCACGCGGGGAGCGTTCCGTCAGCTGCCGGGAGGGCAGTGCCGGGATCTCCGTGTTGCATCGTTGCGTGGTTATCTGGGGTCGGCGTCACTTTAGTCCACGGTGCCGCCCGGTCAATCAACCGGTCGACCAAGCGCGCTGCGCGTCGCGGCCGTCGTGTCCCGGTGCCGCGAAACGGGCGAATTCACCCGAGCGGCCGAGGCCGCGCCCTCCCTGTGGGGTCGCTCACAACAAGGCGCGATGATGTTCTTTGTCCCCTCTCACAGCGGGCCCGGACCAGGCGTGACGGCTACCGTCATAGTCATGACGACTTCTGCTCACCTCCCCTCTGGAGCCCCCTCCGAAGGCGCCATACCCGCCGACGGCAGCGTGACCGACCGCCTCGTCGACGCGAACGGGCGGTACGCCGCCGCGTTCACCGACCCCGGCATGGACGCCCGCCCCGTGCTGCGGGTCGCCGTGGTCGCCTGTATGGACGCCCGTCTCGACCTGCACGCCGCCCTCGGCCTCGAACTCGGCGACTGCCACACGATCCGCAACGCGGGCGGCGTCGTCACCGACGACGTGATCCGCTCCCTCACCGTCAGCCAGCGCGCGCTCGGCACCCGCAGCGTGGTCCTCATCCACCACAGCAACTGCGGCCTCGAAGGCCTGACCGAGGACTTCAGGACCGACCTGGAGATGGAGGTCGGACAGCGTCCCACCTGGGCGGTCGAGGGCTTCCGCAATGTCAACCAGGACGTGCGCCAGTCCATCCAGAAGGTGCGCACCTCCCCCTTCCTGCTGCACACCGACGACGTGCGCGGCTTTGTCTTCGACGTGAAGACGGGCCTGCTGCGGGAGATCGAGCCGGCCTGACCTCCCTCCGATCGCGGTCGGCCTTCCCTTCAAAAGGGTCCAAGCCCTGACATATCGCGGCCAGTTGTCCACAGGCGAGTGACACGAACCGGTAACGCCAACAAGAATGCGTGTGTGACATCCGCACGAGCGGCGAACAACTCGTGCGCGCTGTCCGTGTATCGGGGTGGGCCGGTTCGTGTCGTAGCGCGTCGGCCCGGAAAGTACGGGCCGAGGAGGGCCGGGTGACGACCTATGACGATCGAGCGAGCCTTACTGATCTGACCACCACCGCGGAGCGCGTGCGCGGGTCGGTGGAGGGTGTGATCGAGGGCAAGCCGGAGGTCGTAAGGCTCTCGCTGACCGTGCTGCTCGCCGAGGGGCACCTGCTCATCGAGGACGTTCCGGGCGTCGGCAAGACGATGCTGGCGAAGGCGCTCGCGCGGTCCATCGACTGCTCGGTGCGCCGCATCCAGTTCACGCCCGACCTGCTGCCCTCGGACATCACCGGGGTGTCCATCTGGGACCAGCAGCGCCGGGACTTCGAGTTCAAGCCGGGTGCGATCTTCGCGCAGATCGTGATCGGGGACGAGATCAACCGCGCGTCCCCGAAGACGCAGTCCGCGCTCCTGGAGTCCCTGGAGGAGCGCCAGGTCACCATCGACGGCCAGACGTACGAACTGCCCAGCCCTTTCATGGTGGTGGCCACCCAGAACCCGGTCGAGATGGAGGGCACCTACCCGCTGCCCGAGGCCCAGCGCGACCGCTTCATGGCCCGCGTCTCCATCGGCTATCCGAGCCCGGAGGCCGAACTTCAGATGCTGGACGTGCACGGCGGCGTGAACCCGCTGGACGACCTCCAGCCGGTGGCGCACGCGCACGAGATCGTGAAGCTCATCGACGCGGTGCGCACGGTCCATGTCGCCGACGCCGTACGGCGCTACGCGGTGGACCTGGTCGCCGCCACGCGCAGCCACCCCGACCTCAGACTCGGCGCGTCCCCGCGCGCGACGCTGCACCTGTTGCGCGCGGCCAAGGCGGCCGCGGCCCTCGGCGGCCGTGACTACGCGCTGCCCGACGACGTGCAGACGCTGGCCGTGGCGGTCCTGGCGCACCGTCTGCTGCCCACCGCGCAGGCCCAGTTGAACCGGCGCACCGCCGAGCAGGTCGTCCTCGACATCCTGCAACGCACCCCGGTCCCGGCCTCCGAACCCCGCGCCGTACAGACCTACGACTCGACGACGCCCCCGCTGTACGGCCAGCAGCCGCCCGGTCCGCGGAGGCTGTGATGACGACGGGGGGACGCGTCGGGCCCTACGCGCCGGATCCGGGGGGCGGATTCACGGACGACGGTGCGGGCAAGAACGTCGGCGACAGGAGCGGTGTGCGCACCGCCCTCGCCGGACTCACCACGCGCGGCCGCTCGTTCCTGGCCGCCGGCATCGCCGCGGGCATCTGCGCGTACGTCCTGGGGCAGAGCGATCTGCTCCGGGTCGGCCTGCTGCTCGCGGTCCTTCCGCTGGTGTGCGCGGGCGTCCTGTACCGCACCCGCTACCGGGTCGCGGGCAGCCGCCGCCTCTCCCCCGCGCGCGTACCCGCGGGTTCCGAGGCGCGCGTGCATCTGCGCATGGACAACATCTCCCGGCTGCCGACCGGCCTGCTGATGCTCCAGGACCGGGTGCCGTACGTGCTCGGGCCGCGGCCCCGGTTCGTCCTCGACCGGGTCGAGGCGGGCGGCCGCCGCGAGGTGTCCTACCGGGTCCGCTCGGACCTGCGCGGCCGCTACCCGCTCGGCCCGCTGCAACTGCGCCTCACGGACCCCTTCGGCATGTGCGAACTGACCCGGTCCTTCTCGACGTACGACAGCCTGACGGTGATCCCGCGCGTCACGGCGCTGCCGCCGGTGCGGCTCACCGGTGAGGCGAAGGGGTACGGGGACGGGCGGCTGCGCTCGCTCGCCCTTGCAGGCGAGGACGACGTGATCCCGCGCGGCTACCGGTACGGGGACGACCTGCGGCGCGTGCACTGGCGCTCCACCGCGCGCTACGGCGAGCTGATGGTGCGCCGCGAGGAGCAGCCGCAGCGGGCCCGCTGCACCGTGCTGCTGGACACCCGGGCGCCCGCCTTCCAGGGCGCCGGACCCGACTCGGCCTTCGAGTGGGCGGTCTCCGGCACGGCCTCCGCCCTGGTGCACATGCTCGAACGCGGCTTCTCCGTGCGGCTGTTGACGGACACGGGAAACGCGGTGCCGGGCGAGGGCACCGACGGCTTCGCGGGCGCCAGCCAGGAGTCGGCCGACGCGGCGGGCCTGATGATGGACACGCTCGCCGTCGTCGACCACTCCGACAGCGGCACGCTCTCCGCCGCGTACGACGTCCTGCGCGGCGGCAACGAAGGGCTTCTGATCGCCTTCTTCGGCGACCTGGACGAGGAGCAGGCCTCCGTCGCCGCCAAGATGCGCCGCCGCAGCGGTGGCGCGCTCGCCTTCCTCCTGGACAGCGGCTCCTGGACCCGGGGCCCCGGGGCGCCGGTCTCGGAGCGCTGCACCGAGCGGCTGCGGATGCTCCAGGAAGCCGGCTGGACCGCGGTGGCCGTGCCGCACGGCGCGTCCCTCGAAGAGCTCTGGCGGCAGGCGGACCGGGAGCGCACGGGGCTCTCCGCGCCGACCGGCCCGCCGGACGCACCGAACACACCGGGGGGTTGGTCATGAGCGGCGGCGCCCGCCTGTCGATCTGCGCCACGCTGGCCACGTTCCTGGCCTCGTGCGCGCTGCTCCCGCTGGTCGACCGGTCCACCTGGCTGATCCAGACCGCGATCCTCCTGGTGATCCAGGCCGCGGTCGGCGCGCTCACCCGCAGGGTGCCGCTCGCCCGCCCGCTGACGGTCGCGGCGCAGGCCCTGGTCTCGCTGCTGCTGCTCACCGTCCTCTTCGCCCGCGAGCAGGCGATCGGCGCGGTCCTGCCGGGCCCCGATGCCTTCCAGCACTTCGGGGTGCTGCTCCGGACGGGCGGCGAGGACGTGGGCCGGTACGCGATACCGGCGCCGCTGACCGACGGCATCCGGCTGATGCTGGTGGGCGGCGCACTGGTGATCGGGCTCTTCGTGGACGCCCTCGCGGTGACGTTCCGCAGCGCGGCCCCGGCCGGGCTGCCGCTGCTCGCCCTGTACTCGGTCGCCGCGGGTCTCTCCGAGGGCGGCACCGACTGGCTGTGGTTCCTGCTCGCGGCCGGCGGCTATCTTCTGCTGCTGCTCGCCGAGGGGCGGGACCGGCTCGCCCAGTGGGGCCGGGTGTTCGGCGGCGCCGGGCGGGCACCCGGCGCGTCCACGCCCGTGCAGGACGGCGCGCGCGGCGTCCTCGCCCCGGTCCGTACCGGCCGCCGCATCGGCGCCGTCGCCCTGGGGCTCGCCCTGGTGGTGCCGCTCGCCCTGCCCGCCCTGGACGGCGGGCTCCTCGGCCCCTCCGGCAGCGGGGTGCGCGGCGGCGCGGGGGGCGGCGGCACGATCTCCGCGGTCAACCCGCTGGTCTCGCTCCAGAACAGCCTGAACCAGCCGGAGGACCGGGAGGTGATGACGTACCGGACGAACGCGGACCAGACGTCCGACATGTATCTGCGGATCGTCGCGCTCGACGAGTTCGACGGCACGACCTGGCGCCCCTCGGTGCGCAGCATCGACGACGTGCCGTCCACCCTGCCGGACCCGCCGGGCCTGGGCGCCGACGTGCGCAGGACCGAGGTGCGGACCACGATCTCGGCGGCCGACTGGTACGCACAGGACTGGCTGCCGATGCCCTATCCGGCGACGCAGGTGGGGATCGACGGGCGCTGGCGCTTCGAGCGGGTCGGCCGGACCCTGGTGGGCGACCACGGCCAGACCACGCGCGGGAAGACGTACACCGTCGACAGCCTGATCGTGCGGCCGACACCGCAGCAGCTCGCCGACGCGGGCACGCCCCCGGGCGGCATGGTCCGCGAGTTCACCAAGGTGCCCGACTCGCTGCCCGACGTGGTGCGCGCGACCGCGCTCAAGGTCACCGAGGGCGCCTCGAACAACTACGAGCGCGCGGTGAAGTTGCAGGACTACTTCGCGGTCAACGGCGGCTTCACGTACAACACGGAGGTGCGGGCCGGCAGCGGTTCCGCCGCGATAGCCCGGTTCCTGAAGCAGAAGGAGGGCTTCTGCGTCCACTTCTCCTTCTCGATGGCCGCCATGGCGCGCACGCTGGGCATCCCGGCCCGCGTCGCGGTCGGTTTCACGCCGGGCGTGCCCGCGGGCGAGGGGAAGTACTCGGTGGGCCTGCGCGACGCGCACGCCTGGCCCGAGCTGTACTTCGAGGGCATCGGCTGGACCCGCTTCGAGCCCACGCCGAACCGGGGCACGGCCCCTGACTACACGGTGGCGGACAACCCCGAGGGCAGCTCCAGCAACCCGGCGGCGCCCAGCGAGTCCGCCTCCACCGCGCCCTCGGCCCCGGAGCCCTCGACGTCCGAGAGCTGCTCGTTGGCCCAGCGCAAGGAGGGAAGCTGCGGCAACACCGCGCCCGCGGTCGTGGGCGGCTCGCCGGACGACGGACCGCCGGTCGGCACGATCGCCGCGGTGTCCCTGACCGCCCTGCTGGTCGTCGGGGTGCCGCTGCTGCCGATGCTGTGGCGCAGGCGGGTCCGGGCCGTGCGGCTCGGCCCCGCGGGCCGCACGGACGCCGGTGCCGCCGGTCGCACCTTGGCCGCCTGGCGCGAGGTCACGGACACCGCGTGGGACCACGGCATCGGTCCCGACGACTCGCTGACCCCGCGGACGGCGGCCGCCCGCATCGTCCGGATCGGCGAACTCGAGCCCGAGGCGGCCGACGGCGTGCACCGGGTGGCCGCTGCGGTGGAGCAGGTCCTGTACGCGCCGCGGCCCCGGCCCACGTCGGGTCTGGGCGAGGACGTACGCCGCCTGCACGACGATCTGCACGCGAAGTCGAGCCGGTCGACAAGGCTCCGTGCGACGTTCGCGCCGCGCTCGGCCGTCCGGGTGGTGTGGGCGGCGGCGCGGCGCTGGGAGGCGTTCACGCTCAGCGTGCGCGGCCGGTTCACCCGGCCGACGCGGCCGACCCGCCAGGAAGGCTGAACCGGCCGGCTACGCAGAAAGGGTGACCGCGCGATGCGGTCACCCTTTGTGCATGTCCTGATGTGGGCGCAGGTCCTGCTGGGGCCGGCGGCTCACCGCCTGCTGCTCAGCGGCCGCCCTGCTCGTCCCTGCGGCGCTGCCAGCGCTGCTCGATGCGGTCCATCATGGAGCGCTTCTGCTTGCCCTGTCGGCGGGCCGGTGGCGCGCCCGCGCCCGGCACAGCTCCCGCTGCTCCGGCCGCCGGCTGCTCCCCCGGCTTGGGGGCCTTGCGCCAGCCGGTGACGGCGAGCACCGCACATCCCAGCATGACGAGGAACCCCACCACGCTGATCCAGATCTGCTGCGCGACCATTCCTGCCATGAGGAGCGCGATACCCACCAGGAAGCCCACGACTGCCTGGTAGACCCGACGTCGGGTGTATGTACGCAGCCCGCTTCCCTCAAGCGCTGTCGCGAACTTGGGATCTTCGGCGTACAGCGCTCGCTCCATCTGCTCGAGCATGCGCTGCTCGTGCTCCGAGAGCGGCACGGAGTCCTCCTCATCGTGCAGTCGCCGGGGCGACCGGGGGTCCCCTTCAGGATAGGCAGGGAATCGCCCCCGTGAAACCCGCCCCTCTACGCCAACATTCGCCATTGCCGACCGCGACACGGCGCCCCGGCTCACAGGGCGACATGCCCCATCGGCCGACCCGTCATGCCGAGCGGTCTCCTCAGATCATACGGCGCCGAGCCTCCGATCGGGGGGCCTGTGGCGTACTCCATCGATCGCTGCGCCGCTGATCAGCGGCGGCTCCCGGCCACCGGCCGGGCCGATCAGCCCTCTTCGGCCACTCGCTTCTCACCGAGCACGTGCAGCTGCGTGGCCACTGCATGGAAGGCGGGCAGCTCGGCGGCGGCGGCCTCGAGCTTCAGCAGCTCCTGCTGCGCGCTCGGTTCGGTGTCCACGAGGACGCCGGGGACGAGGTCCGCGAAGACCCGCACACCGTGCACCGCGCCGACGTCCACTCCGGCCCCGCCGAGGAGCTCGGTGAGCTGCTCGGCCGTGAAGCGGCGCGGCACCGGGTCGCCCTCGCCCCAGCGGCCCGCCGGGTCGTCGAGCGCCTGCCTGGCCTCCTTGAAGTGCCCGGCGAGGGCCCGCGCGATGACGGCGCCGCCGAGGCCCGCGGCGAGCAGGCTGAGCACGCCGCCGGAGCGCAGCGCGCCCACGGCGTTGCGCACGCCCTCCGCGGGCTCCTCCACGTACTCGAGAACGCCGTGGCACAGGACCGCGTCGTAGCCGTCGCGGTCGACGACGTCGAACAGGCCCGAGACATCGCCCTGGACGCCGCGCACCCGGTCCTCGACGCCGGCCTCCGCCGCCCTGCGCTCCAGGGCGAACAGCGCGTTCGGACTCGGGTCGACGACGGTGACGCGGTGGCCCAGCTGGGCGACCGGCACCGCGAAGTTGCCGCTGCCGCCCCCGGTGTCGAGGACGTCGAGGATCTCGGTCCCGGCCGACTTGGCCCGCCGGTCGAGGGCGTCCTTGAGGACGTCCCAGACCACGGCGGTACGGAGGGAGGCGCGGGGTCGCGAGGAGTCGGAGCGCGGCGACGTGGTTCGAGGGCGGTGATCCGACACGGCAGGTGACTCCTCGGGGCGGCTCCGACCGGCGGCGGAGCATGTACTGGTTCGGGCGCCTCCACCCTAATGGGCGCCGCCCTGCGCCCACGCCATCCGTGCGCACGGCCCCGCGCGCTATCCGGCGTCCTGCACCTTCCTCCGGCTCGCGCGCTCGTCCCCCTCCTGCCGGGGCTGGGGCAGCACCGGCTGGAGCACGAGCGCGCGCTCGACGAGGCGCAGGAACATCGCCACGTCACGCAGCAGGTCGTCGGCGTCGCGGGCGGTGGCCGCGTCGCGGATGCCCGCCTCCGCGCGGGCCCGCTTGGTGGCGCCGGAGGCGAAGAGGGCGCTCCACTCCGCCAGTTCGGGTGCTATCTCGGGGAGCACCTCCCACGCGCTGCGTATCCTGGCGCGCCGCCGCGGCGTGGACTCGGGCCTGCCGCGGGCCGCGAGCACGGCGGCGGCGGTGCGCAGCGCGGCGAGATGGGCCGTGGCGTACCGCTCGTTGGCCGTCTCGAGCACGGACGCCTCGTCGAGTCCCGCGCGGGCCTGGGCGAGCAGGTCGAGGGCGGCGGGCGGGGCGCCGGCCCGGCGGAGCACCGGGTGGATGTCGCTCGCCGGTCCGGTGGGTGAAGGGGCAGGGCCGGTGGCGCCGCGGCGGGTGGCAGCTGTGGTGGGTGCCTTGTGTCCAGCCATGACGAACCTCCTGTCGTCTGTGTGACGGCACTGTGGCCGTATGTGCCCATCGTGGGGTACGCCACTGACAATCAGCCCTGACCAGGCATTTTGCTTCGATCGGAAGTTCGGGCTAACTTTTGCACTGACCAGTCAGTTCAAAGAAGTGCCCAGGGGGGACCCATGGACGGCCCGGCGAGCGGGGCGACGAGCCCGGACAACCCAGCCGACGCAGCCAGCGCCGACGAGCACGGGGCGGCGGCAGGAGCCTCGGTGGCCGCCACGGGGTTCGGCCTCAAGGGACCGCGGGGCTGGGCCTTCCGCGGCATCGACGTCGACGCGGCGGCGGGCTCGCTCGTCGCCGTCGAGGGCCCCTCCGGCAGCGGCCGCACCTGCCTGCTGCTCGCGCTGACCGGCCGGATGAAGCCGAGCGAGGGCACGGCGCGGGTCGGCGGTATGCGGCTGCCGAAGCAGCTGACCGCCGTACGCAGGATGAGCGCGCTCGCCCACGTGCCGGGCGTGACGGAGCTGGACCCCGCCCTGACCGTGGCGGAGCACCTGCGGGAACAGGCGCTGTTGCAGCGGAGGTTCGACGGCACGCTCCGCGGGCTGCTGCGCACGCCCGCCGAGCGGCGGGCCGAGGCGAGCCTGCGCATCGACGCCGCGCTCGCCGCCGCGGGGCTCGACACCGAGACCCTGCCGAAGGGCTCCCGCACCTCCGTGCGCGACCTGGAGCGACTCGAAGCGCTGCGCCTGTCCCTGGCGCTGGCGCTCATCGGCCGCCCGCGCCTGATCGGCGTCGACGACACCGACCTGAAGCTCGCGGACGCCGAACGGGCCGAGATCTGGGCCCAGTTGCGGTCCGTGGCCGACGCGGGCACGACGGTCGTCGCCGTGTGCAGCGAGGCCCCCGCGGGGGCGGTCGTCGTGTCGACCGCCCCGGTGAACACCACGAACGACACCACGAACGACACCGCGGACGAATCCGCGGACGAGACCGCGAAGGAGACGGCCGATGCGCTCGCCGAAGCTCGCCGCGCTTGAACTCAGGCGCTTCGGCAGGGGAAAGCTGCCGCGGGCCGCACTCGTCGCGCTCCTGCTGCTGCCCCTGCTCTACGGGGCGCTGTACCTGTGGTCGTTCTGGGACCCGTACGGGAAGCTCGACAAGATCCCGGTCGCGCTCGTCAACGACGACAAGGGGGCGTCGGCCGCGGGCCAGAAGATCAGCGCGGGCGACGACATCACCAAGGGCCTGTACGACAGCGACACCTTCCAGTGGCACGAGGTCAGCTCCGCGCAGGCGAAGAAGGGCGTGGAGGACGGCACGTACTACCTGTCGCTGACCATGCCGGAGGACTTCAGCAAGCGCATCGCGTCGAGTTCGGGCGACTCGCCGGAGACCGGCGCCCTTCAGGTGCGCACGAACGACGCGAACAACTACATCGTCGGCCAGATCTCCCGGACGGTCTTCTCCGAGGTGCGCTCCGCGGCCTCCACCAACGCCTCGCGCTCGTTCCTCGACAAGATCTTCGTGTCCTTCTCGGACATCCATGACGCGACGAAGAAGGCGGCCAAGGGCGCTGACCAGCTCGAAGGCGGCATCGGCAAGGCCAAGAAGGGCTCGAAGGACCTGGCCGACGGCCTGAAGGACGCCAAGAAGGGCAGCGGCGACCTGGAGAGCGGCCTGACCAAGCTCACCACCGGAGCCGGTGACCTGGAGTCGGGCTCCCGACAGGTCTCCGACGGCACGCAGCAGCTCGCCGACAAGGTGAACGGCGCCGCCGACCAGGTGCGCCCCTTCCTGAAGGGCAACAAGAAGGCGATCGCCGACACGGCTCGCCTGGTCGCCGACTCCGCGCAGGGCGTGCGGCACAACCTGGACACCCTGGTGAAGATCGCCCCCACCGCGCGCACGGGCGCGCACGCGGGCTCCGACGCCCTGGACGCCGTCTACGAAAGGCGCTGCGAGAAGTCGGTCATCGACGACCCGGCCTGCCCGGATCTGAAGAAGGCGAAGACGGCGGCGAACGACGTCGCCACGATCTCCGACGACCTGAACACGCTCATCCAGGACGAGCACGGCAACCTCGCCCAGATGGACAGCCACTTGGCGATGCTCCAGAAGCAGTCCGAGAACCTGGCCGCGCACGCCCCGACGCTCGACCAGGACGTCGAGAACGCGGTCGCCCAGATCAACAAGCTCAACGACGGGGCGGGACAGGTCGCCGCGGGCGCCAAGAAGCTGCACACCGGGCTCGGCACGGCACACACCGGTTCGGCGGAACTCGACGCCGGGGTCGGCAGGTTGAACACCGGTGCGGACGACCTGAACGGCGGCATGTTCCAGCTGGCCGACGGCTCGGGCGAACTGGCCGGAGGACTGCACGACGGCGTGCAGAAGATCCCCGACTACGACAAGAAGGACCGCGATCAGCGCACCGGGGTGATGTCCGACCCCGTCAAGCTGGCCTCCCAGTCGCTGCACAAGGCGCCCAACTACGGGACGGGCTTCGCCCCGTACTTCATCCCGCTCTCCCTGTGGGTGGGCGCGATGGTCGCCTACATGCTGATCCAGCCGATGAACCGGCGCGCCCTCGCGGCCGGCGCCTCGTCCTGGCGGGTGGCGTTCGCGGGCTGGCTGCCCGTGGCCGCGCTCGGCTGCCTCCAGGTGGCGGCCCTGATGTCCGTACTGCACTGGGCGCTCGGCCTGGAGATGCTGCACGCGGCGGGCACGGTCGGCTTCCTGGGGCTCGTCACGGCGTGCTTCGCGGCGATCGTGCAGTGGCTGAACGCGCGCTTCGGGGCGGCGGGCCGCATCCTCGTGCTCGCCTTCCTGATGCTCCAGCTGACGTCGGCGGGCGGCACGTATCCCGTGCAGACGAGCCCCGGCTTCTTCAACGCGCTGCACCCGTTCCTGCCGATGAGCTACGTCGTGGAGGCCCTGCGGCGACTGATCTCCGGCGGTGATCTCGGACCCGTGTGGCAGGCGTGCGTGGTGCTCACGGCGTTCACGGCGGGCGCCCTCGCCCTCACCGCGTGGACGGCCCGGCGCAAGCAGGTCTGGACGCTCGACCGGCTGCACCCGGAGCTGAGTCTGTGAGCGCGCCCACCGCCGCTCCTGTGAGAATCAGCGGCATGGAAAGCAGCACACGGCGTCAGGCCACGCGGCAGAAGCTCTACGAAGCCGCGGTCACGCTCATCGCGGAGCAGGGCTTCTCGGCCACGACGGTCGACGAGATCGCCGAGCGGGCCGGGGTCGCGAAGGGCACGGTCTACTACAACTTCGCCAGCAAGTCGGTCCTCTTCGAGGAGCTGCTGCGGCACGGCGTCGGGCTCCTCACCGCCTCCCTCCGGGAGGCGGCACGGAAGGCGGACGAGAACGGCGGCAGCAAGGTCGACGCCCTGGACGCGATGATCCGGGCGGGTCTCGTGTTCATCGACGAGTACCCGGCCTTCACCCAGCTCTACGTCGCCGAGCTGTGGCGCACCAACCGTGCCTGGCAGTCCACGCTCGCCGTGGTCCGCCAGGAGGCGGTGGCCGTGGTCGAGGGTGTCCTGCGGGCCGCGGTGGACGGCGGCGAGCTGAGCGAGGAGATCGACGTTCCGCTCACGGCGGCGGCACTCGTGGGGATGGTCCTCGTGGCCGCACTTGACTGGCAGGCGTTCCAGCCCGAGCGTTCGCTCGACGATGTGCACGGGGCGCTCTCGCTGCTGCTCCAGGGGCGCGTGGGCGGCGGGCAGCCGCTGACGGGCAAGGCCTGAGGCACGGTGACCGGGCAGGGGCCCGGCACAAATGAAGCGCCGGTCCGGCAGGGCCTGTGGTCGTTCTCAGGCCTCACCGGACCGGCGCATCCCCCGTGGATCCCCCGTTTCCCCCGTGGATCCCCCGTTCCTCCCCCGTTGGACCCCCGTTCGGTCTCCCCCAGGGTCCCCCGTCCTCACTCCCGCCCTTGCGGGCGAGAGGAGCGGCAAGAGGCACTCGATCCGTTCCGCCGCCCCGTGTCGGCGGTGCCGTTCCCGTGCCTCTCTCCGTGCCCACCACTCTCCCGTCTGCGCAGGTCGGCCCCCATCCGCATCCCTACTCATCTCCCCGACTAGGTACGGATACTCAGGCGTGCGTGCTCAGGCCCAGGGGAACTCCGTGCCAGCACTCAGCGGCCCCCTGAACCGGGTACGACCTGACGGCGGCGTTGTCGGTGGCGGCGGATAAAGTCCCTGGCATGGCACGAATTGCGGTGATCGGCGCGGGGATGGGCGCCATGGCGGCCGCCGCTCGGCTGGCCGTCGCGGGCCACCGACCGGTGGTCTTCGAGCGCGCGTCGACATACGGCGGCTCGCTGGGCCTGATCGAGCGCGACGGCTTCGCGTTCGACACGGGCCCGGGGCTGCTCCATCTGCCCGCGGTCCCCCGGGACTTGTTCATCAAGACCGGCAAGGAGCCGCTGGAGGACCTCGTCGGCCTCACCCAGATCGAGCCCGCAGTGCGGCACGTCTTCGCGGACGGCACGACCGCGGACCTGCCGAACGCGCGGCGAGGGGGCGTCGCCGAGGCGCTGGACGCGGCGGTCGGCTCCGGTGCGGGCGGGCGCTGGTCGGCGTTCATGGGCCGCGCGCGGGAGGCCTGGGACCGCTCGCGGCGCCCGCTGCTCGAAGAGCCGCTGTGGCCGAACTGGCAGGTGCTGGCCGACCGCGAGCCCTACCCCGCGGTCGTGCACAAGCGGGTCCTGCGCAAGGCCCGCGCGGCGGCGACGCTCGCCGAGATCGGCGCGCTCGAACTGGGCGGGGAGCCACGCCTGGTGGCGCTCCTCGAGCAGTACGCTCTGGCGTCCGGGCTCGATCCCCGTACGGCACCGGCGAGCGCGGCCGTGCTCCCGTACATGGAGCAGACCTTCGGGACGTGGGCGGTGACCGGCGGGATGCGGGCGCTCGCGGACGCCGTGCACGCGCGCTGCGTGAAGCGGAAGGTCGAGTTCAGATTCGGTTCGGCCGTCACCCGGATCGTGGAGAAGGACGGCCGCGCGGCCGGTGTGGAGCTGGCCGACGGCACGGTGGAGGACGCCGAGTTCGTGGTGGCGGGCGTCGCTCCGGGCGTCCTGGGCGGGCTGCTCCCCGGGCGGCCCGTGCGCGCCGAGGGGCCGGCCCAGCGCGAGTCGTCGTGGCCGAGCCGGCTGACCGTGCATCTCGCGCTGCGCGGGGCCCGGCCGGAAGGCACCCCGCACCGCACGGTCGTGCACGCGTCCGACCGGGACGCCGAGTTGGCATGGCTCTTCGAAGGCGGCGCGCCGCCCCGGAGACCGACGGTTGCGGTGCTGCGCACCGGGGACCCTGCCGGGGTGCCCGACGCCGGGCACGAGGCGATCACCCTCACGGTGACCGTTCCGGCCCACGCGCGCGTGGCCGAGGCCGATGTGGAGCGGGTCCTCACGGCGGCCGAGCGGGCGGTACCGGAGCTGCGCGAGCGGCTGCTGTGGCACGAGGTCCGCACGCCTCAGGACATCGCCGAGGCCACCGGGGCCGAGGGCGGCGCCGTGCCGGGACCCGCGCTCGCGGCGGCGCGCGGCGAGCTGCTGCACGCGCCGAACACGACGGCGCTGCCTGGTCTGACGACCGTGGGCGGCTGGTCCCACCCCGGCGGCGGACTGCCGCACGCGGGCATGTCGGGCGCGCTGGTGGCGGGCCTGATCGTGGAGGGGCCGGACTTCCGCGGCTCGCAGTGAACCGGGGGCCGCGACCTCGGCGACCCCCGGAAGGGACTCAGTACCTGTACTGCTGCTCGTTGTACCCGTTGTTGTCGTACCCGGTGTTCGGGTCGTGCTGCGGGTACGCCGCCGGGTACTGCTGCTCGGGCGGCAGTTCACCGCCGTAGTTCTGCTGCTGCTCATCGCCGTTGCGCTGCTGCGGCACCCAGACACCGCCGGGAGGCGTCTCCCCGCCGTAGCCCGCGGCCGTCGCGTACGGGTCGACATAGGCCTGCCCGGTGGCGTACGGGTCGCCGTACTGGGGCTGCTCCGGGTAGCTCTGCGCCCCGATGTACGGGTCCGAGTACGGGGCGGCGTACGGCTGCTGAGCCGGGTCGTAGCCGTAGCTCTGCTGGTCGTAGCCGTAGGTCCCGGCGTCGTAGCCGTAGGCCTGCGTCCCGTGCGCCGCCTGGGCGGTCTGGGCGTACGCCGTGTCCTGGTAGACGCCGTACTGGCTGGTGTCGTCCGGCATCGGCTCGGGGGCGTACACCGCCGTGCTCTCGGCCGCCGACTCCGGGACCGGCGCGTACTCCTGCCGCGCCGGCTCGTACTCCAGGTCGGACACCTGGAGCGTCGGTTCCTGGTGCAGCTCCTCCTCGGAGCGGCGCCCCCGGTCCATGCCCGGGACACCCGGCACGCCCTTGAGCGACCAGCCCGCGGCGAACCCGCGGCGGAACGACAGCGTCACGTATGTCTGCCCGATCGCGAACGCGATGGCCCCGGCCCCGATGACGAGCACCGAAGGAATCAGGACGCCGATCACGACCCCGAGGAAGCCGCCGAAGGCGAGCAGCCGCCAGCGCAGCCTTGCCTTGTACTGCAGCAGGACCTCACCGAGGAGCCACAGTGCCACCAGTCCGAACGCGACATAGAGGACCGCCCAGCCCATGTACGCCCCTCTCGTACGGCCGTAGCCCATGTGGGTACGGCGGAATCAGCCCCGCTCTTGGTGCAGGCCCAGGTTCTCGTAGATCTCCAACGTTGCCGTGGAGTTGTTGAGCGTAATGAAGTGCAGACCCGGCACTCCCTCGTCAAGCAGCTTGGCGCAAAACTCCGTAGCGAACTCGATGCCAATGGAGCGTACAGCGGCGGGATCGTCTTTTGCTGTGAGGATTCGCTCTTTCAACTCCGGGGGGAAGTCCGCGTTGCTCAACTTGGGCAGGCGTTCGAGCATGCGCACGCTCGTCACCGGCATGCATTCCGGGATGATCGGCGTCTCGCAGCCGGCCGCGGCGACCTTGTCCCGCAGCCGCAGGTACTCCTCCGGGTAGAAGAACATCTGCGTGATCGCGTAATCGGCGCCCGCGCGGCACTTGTCGACGAAGTGCCGCACGTCGGAGTCCCAGTCCGCGGAGCGCGGGTGCATCGCGGGGAATGCCGCGACACCGACGCAGAAGTCGCCGGACTCCTTGATCAATTCAACGAGTTCGGCCGCGTACGTGAGGCCTTCGGGGTGCGAGATCCAGTCGCCCATGGGGTCACCCGGCGGGTCACCGCGCACCGCGAGCATGTTCCGGATCCCGGCGTCGGCGTACTGGCCGATGATGTTGCGCAGCTCGGCGACCGAATGTTCGACGGCGGTGATGTGGGCCACCGGCGTCAGCGTCGTGTCGGCGACGATCTGCTGGGTCTCCTTGACGGTGCCGGCGCGCGTGGAGCCGCCCGCGCCGTACGTCACGGAGACGAAGTCGGGCGAGACCGCCTCGACCCTGCGCAGGGCGTTCCACAGGCTGCGCTCGCCCTTCGGGGTCTTCGGCGCGGAGAACTCGAACGAGAAAGCCGTCTTGCCGGGCGCGAGCATGTCACGCACGGTGCGGGCGCGATCAGTCCTGGTGGAAGCGGTACCTAGGGCCATACGGGCAGGTTACTGACCGATATCCAAAGCCCCTAATCCCCGTCCACCTTGCGGACAGGCCGGCAGAACGGCCGTCACCGGCGGTTTCCCCCGGGTTCACGGACGGGTCCGCGCACGTCAGACCGCACGCAGGCGCTTCGCGAACTCGGCCGCCGCCGCGGCCGGATCGTCGGCCTCCGTGATGGCCCGGACGACGACGGCCCTGCGGGCGCCGGCCTCCAGGACCTCGTCCAGATTCGCGAGGTCGATGCCGCCGATGGCGAACCAGGGGCGGTCCGTGTCCAGGCCCGCCGTGTACCGCACCAGGTCGAGGCCCGGCGCGTACCGCCCGGGCTTGGTCGGGGTCGGCCAGCAGGGGCCCGTGCAGAAGTAGTCCACGCCCTCCTGGACTGCGGCCGCGGCGGCCTCGTCCTCGGCGTGCGTGGAGCGGCCGATGAGCACGTCCTCGCCGAGCACCGCGCGGGCGGCGGGGACCGGCAGGTCGCCCTGGCCCAGGTGCAGCACGTCCGAGCGGATCGCGTGGGCGACGTCCGCGCGGTCGTTCACCGCGAAGAGCTTCCCGTGGCGGCGGGCCGCGTCGGCGAACACCGCGAGGTGCTCCAGCTCCTCGCCCGCCTCCATGCCCTTGTCGCGCAACTGCACGATGTCGACGCCTGCGGCCAGCACGGCGTCGAGGAACTCCGGCAGATCGCCCTGGTGCCTGCGCGCGTCGGTGCACAGATAGAGCCGTGCGTCAGCGAGCAGGGCGCGCTTGGAGTCCGCCATGGAAGTCCCCCCGTGGGTCGTGCGGTGTCGGTGGCGTGCGCACCACGAGGGTCGCGGTGCGCACGCCGGACGGTTGTCAGGTCAGACGGCGAGCGCCTGGGCGCGGCGCTTCACCTCCGTGCCGCGATTCTCGCTCAAGGCCTGCGCGGGCGTGCCCGGCAGGCTCGGGTCGGGGGTGAAGAGCCACTCCAGCATCTCTTCGTCGCTGAAGCCGTCGTCCCTCAGGACCGTCAGGAGGCCGACGAGCCCCTTGACGATCTTGTCGCCGTCGATGAAGGCGGCGGGCACGTGCAGTGCCCTGTTCTCACCGCGGCGCACGGAGATCAGCTGGCCTTCCTTGACCAGCTGCCGCACACGCGTCACCTCGACATCGAGCTGTTCCGCGATGTCGGGGAGGGTGAGCCAGGCAGGGACGAGAGCATCGATCTTTGCGTCAATCTCGGTCACAGGACAAGCCTGCCATCCCGGACTGACACTCGGAAGCCGGGCCGGTGCGGATGGGCCACGACTCCTCCCGTTTCACCCTCTCTGTCACGCTTTGGAGGGCCGACAGGGCGATGGACTCACGCCACCGCGGACTTCAGCGGACGGGCCGGGTCCGCGAGGAGCTCCGGGTCGAGCGGGGCCCCCGACAGGATGAGCTTGCGCCCCTGGGCCAGGTCGCGCGGCTTGCCGACGGCGAGCACCGCCACCAGGGCGCCGTCGCGCAGCCAGCACACCGACCAGGCGGCACCGGCGGGGTCGCCGCGCCACACCGTCGCGTCGGCGCCCTCGTGGTGCCCCGCGTACTGCACGAACCGGCCGAACTGCTCGGACCAGAAATAGGGCACCGGGTCGTACACGGCCGGGGTCTGGCCGACGATGTTCGCCGCCACCGTGCGCGGGCCCTGGAGCGCGTTGTCCCAGTGGTGGACCATCAGGCGCTCCCCGTAGCGCCCCGAGGGGAACGAGGAGCAGTCCCCCACCGCGTACACGTCGGGCACGGAGGTGCGCAGCCGCTCGTCCGCGAGGACCTCGCGGTGGGCGCCGAGTTCGATCCCGGAGCCGGCCAGCCAGCGGGTGGCGGGGCGGGCGCCGATGCCGACGACGACGGCTCCGGCGGGCAGCCGCGTGCCGTCGTCGAGGACCACGACGCCCGGCTCGATGCGCTCCACGCGCGCGTGGGTGCGCAGCTGGGCTCCGGCGTCGGCGTACCAGGCCGCCATGGGGGCGGCGATCTCGGCGGGCAGCGCCCCGGCCAGCGGCCGCTCGGCGGCCTCCACCACCGTGACCCGGCAGCCGGCCTCACGGGCCGCGGTGGCGAACTCGGCGCCGATCCAGCCGGCGCCCACGACCACCACGTCGTGCTGCTCGGCGAGGACGGGCCGCAGCCGCTCGGCGTCGTCGAGCGTGCGCAGCAGATGCACGCCGGGGGCGGAGTGCGTGCCGGGCAGCTGGACGGGTTCGGCACCGGTCGCGACGACCAGCACGTCGTACGGGACGGGCCCATCGGCCGTGTCCAGCTCATGGTCGCCGGGCCGCAGCCCGGTCACCTCGCGGCCCAGCTCCAGGGAGACGCCGAGCGCCTCGAAGTCCACGTCGAAGGCCGAGCCCTCGGCCTTGCCGAGCAGCACCGCCTTGGACAGCGGTGGCCGGTCGTACGGCTGGTGGGGTTCGGCGCCGAGCAGCGTGACCGCGCCGGTGAAGCCCTGTTCGCGCAGCGCCACGGCGGTCTGCACACCGGCCATGCCCGCGCCCACGATGACGACGTTCCGCTGCCCCGAAGGCGCTCCGCTCCCGCTCCGCTGCTCACTCACGGGATCAACCTTAGGCACCTGATCTTGCCCCGGTCAGCGGTGCGGGCCACTCCCGCGCCGTGACGTCCTGCACATGTCCCGGCGGTTTAGCGATCAAGGTCGGGGCGGCGCTCCGGGGTTCACGCCCGGCCCGGGAGCTCCTCGACCACGCTGGTGCCGCTGCCCTCCTGCGACTCCCACTCCCAGGTCTCGTCGAGGCGCACCCGGCCGTCCGGCAGCTCGGACACGGTCGAGACGCAGTGCCCGGAGGAGGTGGTCCCGTCGGTCTTCAGCTGGACGTAGCGGAAGTCGAGCCGGTCGCCGGAGCGCGTCCCCACGAGGTGCCCCTCGACGACATCGCCGCCTGCGTAGTCGGCCGAGACCCGGCCGTCCCGCTCCCGGTACGTGAAGCGGGTACGGGTGCCCACCTGACCGGGCGCCTGGTCGGCGACGGGGGACATCACGAGACCGTCGAGGGATCGGGTCACTGGTTCGAGGCTCCCTTACTGGGGGTCGCGGGGAACGGCTAGGGTGGCCAACGTAGAGCACTCGCGGGAGCCCGTACGCAGCGGGCTGAGAGGGAGGCTGGAGCGGCCTTCGACCGTACGAACCTGATCCGGGTCATACCGGCGAAGGGAGGGGCTTGACGCCCATGTCGTCGACGCCATCCGTTCATTCGCACACCTGCGACCGTTCGCGCACCCGCGACGTCCTCGTCGTCGGTGGCGGCATCATCGGTCTGGTCACCGCCTGGCGGGCCGCGCAGCGCGGCCTTTCCGTCGCGGTCGCGGACCCCGAACCCGGCGGCGGTGCCGCCCAGGTGGCGGCCGGAATGCTGGCCGCCGTCACCGAACTGCACCACGGCGAGCAGACGTTGCTCGGCCTGAACCTGGAGTCCGCGCGCCGCTACCCGGACTTCGCGGCCGAGCTGTCCGAGGCCACCGGGCAGGACCTCGGCTACCGCGCCTGCGGCACGCTCGCGGTCGCGCTCGACGCGGACGACCGCGCCCACCTGCGCGAACTGCACGCGCTCCAGACGAAGTCGGGGCTGGAGTCCGAGTGGCTCTCGGGCCGCGACTGCCGCCGCCTCGAACCGATGCTCGCGCCGGGCGTGCGCGGCGGACTGCGGGTCGACGGGGACCACCAGATCGACCCGAGAAGGCTCGCGAGCGCCCTCGTGACGGCCTGCGAGCGCGCCGGCGTGACCTTCCACCGGTCGTGGGCCGAGAGGCTCCGTGTCGTCCGCGACCGGGCGAGCGGCGCGGTCCTCGCCGACGGCACCGAACTCTCCGCGGACCAGGTCGTGCTGGCCGCGGGCAGCCGCGGCGGACAGCTCGCGGGCGTCCCCGACGCGGTGCTCCCGCCGGTGCGCCCCGTCAAGGGCCAGGTGCTGCGCCTGACGGTGCCGAAGCGGTACGCGCCCTTCCTCAGCCGCACCGTCCGGGCGGTCGTGCGCGGCGGCAATCTCTACATGGTGCCGCGCGTCAACGGCGAGCTCGTGGTGGGCGCGACCAGCGAGGAGCTCGGCTGGGACACCACGGTCACCGCGGGCGGCGTCTACGAACTCCTGCGGGACGCCCACGAACTCGTCCCCGGCATCACCGAACTCCCGCTCACCGAGACCCGCGCGGGCCTGCGCCCCGGCTCCCCCGACAACGCTCCGCTCCTGGGCCCGACCGCCCTGCCGGGCCTCCTCCTGGCGACGGGCCACTACCGCAACGGCGTGCTCCTGACGCCGATCACCGGCGACACCATGGCGCACGCCCTGACCACCGGTGAACTGCCGGAAGAGGCCCGCCCGTTCACGCCGAAACGCTTCGGCACAGCCCTCGTGGAGCAGCCCGCATGAACGTCCACGTCAACGGCGAGCCGCGCACGGTGACCGCGGGCACCACGCTCGACCTCCTGGTCACCACGCTCACCACGGCGCCCCAGGGCGTCGCCGCCGCCCTCAACGAAACCGTCGTCCCCCGCACCCAATGGCCCGCCACGGCGCTCTCCGAAGGAGACCGCGTCGAGGTCCTCACGGCCGTCCAAGGAGGCTGAACCATCCATGGCCGACGACACTTTCGTCCTCGGGGGCGACCCGTACTCCTCGCGCCTGATCATGGGCACGGGAGGGGCGCCCAGCCTCGACGTCCTGGAGCGCTCCCTGGTGGCCTCCGGAACCGAACTCACCACCGTGGCGATGCGCCGCGTGAACGCGGACGTGCACGGCTCGGTGCTCTCCGTCCTGGAGAAGCTGAACATCCGGGTGCTGCCGAACACGGCCGGCTGCTTCACCGCGGGAGAGGCCGTCCTGACGGCCCGCCTCGCGCGCGAGGCGCTCGGTACCGACCTGGTGAAGCTGGAGGTCATCGCCGACGAGCGCACCCTGCTGCCCGACCCGATCGAGCTGCTCGACGCCGCGGAGACGCTGGTGGACGACGGCTTCACGGTGCTGCCGTACACGAACGACGACCCGGTCCTGGCCCGCAAGCTGGAGGACGTCGGCTGCGCGGCGATCATGCCGCTCGGCTCCCCCATCGGCTCCGGGCTCGGCATCCGCAACCCGCACAACTTCCAGCTGATCACCGAGCACGCGCGCGTGCCGGTGATCCTGGACGCGGGCGCGGGCACGGCCTCCGATGTGACCCTCGCCATGGAACTGGGCTGCGCGGGTGTGATGCTCGCCTCGGCGGTGACCCGCGCGCAGGAGCCGGTCCTGATGGCGGAGGGCATGCGGCACGCGGTCGAGGCGGGCCGGTTCGCGTACCGGGCCGGGCGCATCCCGAAGCGTCATTTCGCGGAGGCGTCCTCGCCGACGGAGGGGCGCGCGCACCTCGACCCCGAGCGCCCCGCCTTCTGACCCCGGGCGCACGCCCGCGCCGGTCACAGCTCTGCTGCAGTACGGCACCGGCCTCACGGCACGGAGTCCGGCTGTCGGTCACTCCTCGTACACTCGCCTGCGTGGACACGACCCTTCAGGACCCGTTGCTCGGGCATGTGCTCGACGGCCGGTACCGCGTCGACGCACGCATCGCGGTCGGCGGGATGGCCACGGTCTACCGGGCCGTGGACACCCGCCTCGACCGCGTGCTCGCACTCAAGGTGATGCACCCCTCGCTGGCCGCCGACGCCTCGTTCGTCGACCGCTTCATCCGCGAGGCCAAGTCGGTGGCCCGCCTCTCGCACCCCAACGTCGTGGGGGTGTACGACCAGGGCACCGACGGCGCGTATGTGTATCTGGCGATGGAGTACGTGGCCGGCTGCACCCTTCGTGACGTGCTGCGCGACCGGGGAGCGCTGCGGCCCCGTGCCGCCCTCGACATCCTGGAGCCGGTCCTCGCCGCGCTGGGAGCGGCCCACCGCGCGGGCTTCGTGCACCGCGACATGAAGCCGGAGAACGTCCTGATAGGGGACGACGGCCGGGTCAAGGTGGCGGACTTCGGCCTGGTCCGCGCGGTGGACACGGTCACGAACACGACGGGGGCGGTCCTCGGCACCGTCTCGTACCTGGCGCCCGAGCAGATCGAGAACGGCACGGCGACGGCGAGCGTGGACGTCTACGCGTGCGGTGTCGTGCTCTACGAGATGCTCACGGGCGGCAAGCCGCACGCGGGAGAGTCCCCCGCCCAGATCCTCTATAAGCACCTTCACGAGGACGTGCCCCCGCCCTCTGCGGCGGTCCCCGGCCTCCCCTTCGAGCTCGACGAGCTGGTCGCGTCGGCGACGGCGCGCACCCCCGAGGTCCGTCCGTACGACGCCGTGGCGCTCCTCGCGCAGGCCAGGGACGCCAGGTCGGCGCTCACCGACGCCCAGCTGGACACGGTGCCGCCACAGGCGCACGACACGGAGTACGTGGGGGCCGACGACCGGACGAGCGTGATCCCGCGCGCGGTGGGCACGCCCGTACAGCTGCCGCTGCCCACGGACTCCGCGGACCAGGCGCGGCTCAACCGGACGAGCCGCCTGGAGATGCCGCCGCCCATGCCGCCCGCGGCCCCCGGTCCTGCTCGCGGCGGTGGTCGCGGTCGCGGCCCGCAGCGCCGGACCCTCGCGATCCTCGCGGCGGTGCTGCTCGTCCTCGGCCTCGGCACCGGCGTCTGGTACATCAACTCCGGCCAGTTCACGAAGGTCCCCTCCGTCCTCAACCAGACGCAGGCGCAGGCCGAGAAGCGCCTCGCCGACGCGGGCCTGGAGAGGGGCACGGTCACGCGCGCGTACAGCGACACCTACAAGCGCGGCACCGTCATGGACAGCGACCCGGGCTCCGGCGACCGTATTCGGGGCGGCGGCGCGGTGGACCTGACCGTGTCCAGGGGCTCGAAGACCGTGAAGGTGCCCGACCTCGCCGGCACCCCGCTGGACACCGCGAAGAGCGACCTCAAGAAGCGGGACCTCGAACCCGGCATGACCACCAAGGAGTTCAGCGACGAGATCGCCAAGGGCTCGGTGATCAGCACGGACCCGGGCGCGGGCAAGACCCGCAAGGCCGGTTCGGCCGTCGCCCTGGTCGTCTCCAAGGGCTCCCCCGTCGACGTCCCCGATGTCACGGGCGAGTCCGAGCAGGACGCCATCGCCGACCTGGAGGACGCGGGCCTGAAGGCCGAGATCTCCACGAAGCGGGTCAACTCCGAGGAGGACAAGGGCAGCATCGCCCGGCAGTCCCCCGCCGAGGGCAAGCAGCTCGCCGAGGGCGACACCGTGACGCTGACGATCTCCAAGGGCCCCGTCATGGTCGAGGTCCCCGACGTCACGGGACTGAAGGTCGACGAGGCGAAGTCGCGGCTCGGCGCGGCCGGCTTCGAGGTGGAGGAGAACCGCGGACTGCTCGGCCTGTTCGGCGACACCGTCAAGAGCCAGTCGGTGGAGGGCGGCGACGAGGCCCCGAAGGGCTCCAGCATCACGATCACCATCCGGTAGCCGCGGCCCGGCCCCGGGCGTTCGAACACCCATGACACCCTGGGCCGGGTGAACAGCAGCATCCGCAATCCGATCGGCGGCCATGTCCCCGTGGCCGGCGGCCTCGCGACCGTAGGGCTCTCCTACGCCCGTGACCTCAAGGCCGAAACCGTCCAGGTCTTCGTGGCCAACCCCCGCGGCTGGGCCACCCCGCCCGGCAACCCCAAGCAGGACGAGGACTTCCGCGCCCAGTGCGCCGAGGCGGACATCCCGGCGTACGTGCACGCCCCTTACCTGATCAACTTCGGCTCGCACACCGAGGCGACCGTCGACAAGTCCGTGGAATCGCTGCGGCACTCGCTGCGCCGGGCCCGCGCGATCGGCGCCCTCGGCGTCGTCGTGCACACCGGCTCCGCGACCGGCGGCCGGGAGCGCGAGGTCGCCCTCGCGCAGGTCCGCGAGCGCATGCTGCCGCTGCTCGACGAGCTGACCCACGACGACGACCCGTTCCTGCTCCTGGAGTCGACCGCGGGCCAGGGCGCCTCGCTGTGCTCGCGCACCTGGGACTTCGGCCCGTACTTCGACGCCCTCGACCGCCACCCCAAGCTGGGCGTCTGCCTCGACACCTGCCACATCTTCGCGGCGGGCCACGACCTCACCGGCCCGGCCGGCATGAAGCAGACGCTCGACCTGCTCGTCGACACGGTCGGCGAGGGCCGCCTCAAGCTGATCCATGCCAACGATTCCAAGGACGTCGTGGGCGCCCACAAGGACCGGCACGAGAACATCGGCTCGGGGCACATCGGCGAGGACCCGTTCCGCGAGCTGCTCGCCCACCCCGCGACCGAGAACGTCCCGCTGGTCATCGAGACGCCCGGCGGCAAGGAGGGCCACGCGGCCGACGTGGAACGGCTGAAGAAACTTCGAACCTGAGGAATACCCCCAGGGGGTATATGGGTTACCTTGGTGCCAGCATCCGCAGCAACCACTGGGGGAACCATGCAGCACGAGACGCACAGCGGGCACGAGCACCACGTGCACCACGGCACGCACGGCGCCGGCGGCAAGGTCACCTGGTCCATGGCCGCCCAGGCCACCCTGCACTGCCTCACCGGCTGCGCCATCGGCGAGGTCCTCGGCATGGTGATCGGGACCGCGCTCGGCTGGGGCAACGTGCCGACGATGATCCTGGCGATCGTGCTCGCGTTCTTCTTCGGCTACACGCTCACGCTGCGCGGCGTCCTGAAGGCCGGTGTCGACTTCCGGACGGCCTTCCGTGTCGCGCTGGCCGCGGACACCCTGTCCATCGCGGTGATGGAGCTGATCGACAACGGCGTCATCGTCCTCTGGCCGAACGCCATGGACGCGCACCTCTCGGACGGCCTGTTCTGGGGCGCGCTCGCGACGTCACTGGCCATCGCCTTCGTGGTGACGACCCCGGTCAACCGCTGGATGATCGGCCGCGGCAAGGGGCACGCGGTGGTGCACCAGTACCACTGACCCCCAGGGGGTATCCGGAGCGGGAGCCCGGGAAGAGGCCTAGAGTTCGGGCCCTTCTCCGGGCACCTCCTGGTACGAGTACCGCTGCTCGCGCCACGGGTCGCCCACGTTGTGGTACCCGCGCTCCTCCCAGAATCCGCGCCGGTCCGCCGTCATGTACTCGACGCCGCGCACCCACTTCGGGCCTTTCCAGGCGTACAGGTGGGGCACCACGAGGCGCAGCGGGAAACCGTGCTCCGCGGTGAGCAGTTCGCCATCCTTGTGCGTGGCGAAGATGGTCCGCTCGGAGGCGAAGTCGGACAGCCGCAGGTTGGACGAGAATCCGTATTCGGCCCACACCATCACATGGGTGACATCGGGCCCGGGAGGGGCGAGCTCCAGGATCGTGGAGGCGCGCACGCCGCCCCATTCGGCGGCGAGCATGCTGAACTTCGTGACGCAGTGCAGATCGCCGACCACGGTCCCGTACGGCAGCGCCGAGAATTCCTCGTGGTTCCAGCAGTGCTTGTCACCGTCGGCGGTCGCGCCGAAGACCCTGAACTCCCAGCGCTCGGGCCGAAACTTGGGCACTGGGCCGTAGTGCGTGACGGGCCAGCCGCGCTGGAGCCGCTGCCCCGGTGGAAGCTCCGGCTGCACTGCTCCCCCAGACTCGCGACCCACCGGATGACCCATGCCTCCATCCTGACAGACCTCGGGCAGTGGACGTGACCACGCCCACCCTCACGGAGCCGCCACGAGCCCCGATTCGGGCAACTCCTACTAAGCATGCACTTACTGGACGCACTCCTGCGCCGGTGCAAGGATGCGCGAAACCTGCCCAGTAACCGCTTGGAAGGAGCCTCTGCGATGCAGGGCGACCCCGAGGTCATCGAGTTTCTCAACGAGCAGCTGACGGCCGAGCTCACGGCGATCAATCAGTACTTCCTGCACGCGAAGATGCAGGACAACTTCGGCTGGACGAAGCTCGCGAAGTACACCCGCTCCGAGTCGTTCGACGAGATGAAGCACGCGGAGGTGCTGACCGACCGGATCCTGTTCCTGGACGGACTCCCCAACTACCAGCGGCTCTTCCACGTCCGGGTGGGCCAGACGGTCACGGAGATGTTCCAGGCCGACCGGCAGATCGAGGTCGAGGCGATCGACCGCCTGAAGCGGGGCATCGAGCTGATGCGCGGCAAGGGCGACATCACGTCCGCAAACATTTTTGAGTCGATCCTCGAGGACGAGGAGCACCACATCGACTACCTGGACACACAGCTGGAGCTGGTGGAGAAGCTGGGTGAGGCGCTCTACATCGCGCAGCTCATCGAGCAGCCGGAGAGCTAGGGCCTGTCGTTTGGATCAGGCCGCTTCCGGCAGCCGGGTCGGCGCCGTCTGCGGCGCGAGGGTCACGGCCGAGTCGCCCTGCCCGGCCACGTCCCGACTGGGGCACGCGCCCCGGCCGAGCAACGCCTGGATCCGGCGGACGCAGGAGCCGCAGTCCGTGCCGGCCTTGCAGGCCGACGCTATCTGGCGGGGGGTGCAGGCACCGTCCTCCGCGTGCTTCTTGACCTGCGCCTCGGTGACACCGAAGCAGTTGCAGACGAACACGCGGTTCACCTCCCGGTCGGACTGTCGTCGGGACTCATGGGTAACGCCGTCCCGATTGATCGGTGAGGCTAACCTAACCTTACCCGGACGACCGGAAGCACAAAAGTGCCGTGGGGCGCGGATCCTGTGATCCGCGCCCCACGGCGTTACGTACAGCGAGCGACGCTCACTGGTCGCGGTACATCTCCGCCACCAGGAACGCCAGGTCGAGCGACTGGCTGCGGTTCAGGCGCGGGTCGCAGGCCGTCTCGTAGCGCTGGTGCAGATCGTCGACGAAGATCTCGTCGCCGCCGCCCACGCACTCGGTGACGTCGTCACCGGTGAGCTCGACGTGGATGCCGCCCGGGTGCGTGCCGAGCGACTTGTGGACCTCGAAGAAGCCCTTGACCTCGTCGAGCACGTCGTCGAAGCGCCGGGTCTTGTGACCGGAGGCCGCCTCGTACGTGTTGCCGTGCATCGGGTCGGTGATCCAGGCGACCTGCGCGCCGGACGCCGTGACCTTCTCCACCAGCTCGGGCAGCTTGTCGCGGACCTTGTCGGCGCCCATGCGGACGATGAAGGTCAGCCGGCCCGGCTCGCGGTCGGGGTCGAGGCGCTCGATGTACTGGAGCGCCTCCTCGGCCGTCGTCGTCGGGCCGAGCTTGATCCCGATCGGGTTGCGGATCTTCGAGGCGAACTCGACGTGCGCGTGGTCCAGCTGACGCGTGCGCTCGCCGATCCAGACCATGTGGCCCGAGACGTCGTACAGATTGCCCGTACGCGAGTCCACGCGGGTCAGCGCCGACTCGTAGTCGAGCAGCAGCGCCTCGTGGGAGGCGTAGAACTCGACGGCCTTGAACTCGGCCGGGTCGGTGCCGCAGGCCTTCATGAAGTTCAGCGCGTTGTCGATCTCGCGGGCCAGCTGCTCGTAGCGCTGCCCGGCGGCGGACGACTTCACGAAGTCCTGGTTCCAGGCGTGCACCTGTCGCAGGTCCGCGTAGCCACCGGTGGTGAAGGCACGCACCAGGTTGAGCGTGGAGGCGGACGCGTTGTACATCTGCTTCAGGCGCTCGGGGTCCGGGACGCGCGCGGCCTCGGTGAACTCGAAGCCGTTGACCGAGTCGCCGCGGTAGGTCGGCAGGGTCACGCCGTCGCGGGTCTCGGTGTTCTTGGAGCGCGGCTTGGAGTACTGGCCCGCGATGCGGCCGATCTTCACGACCGGCACGGAGGCCGCGTACGTGAGGACGGCGCTCATCTGGAGCAGCGTCTTCAGCTTCGCGCGGATGTGGTCCGCGGAAACGGCGTCGAAGGCCTCGGCGCAGTCGCCGCCCTGGAGCAGGAACGCCTCTCCCTTGGCGACGGCGGCCAAGCGGTTGCGCAGCTGGTCGCACTCGCCTGCGAAGACGAGCGGCGGATACGACTCGAGGTCCGCGATCACATCGCGCAGAGCCTCGGCATCGGGGTACTCGGGCTGCTGCGCCGCGGGCAGGTCTCGCCAGGTGTTGCCAGCGCTCGCGCTGGTCTTAGCGTTCACGGTCACCTCGTAAACATTACGGGGTCGGGTCGCCCGTCCATTCCCCCGCTCATCTTTTGAGACGGACGCGACACGTCTGAGCCCCGCCGCCCGGCATCGGGTACGGTGACGCTCATGTTCGCGCAATCGCTGCACCGCACCTGGTGGTGGACCGCACATCCGGCGGCCCACTGACTGCGCGTACCTGAAACCGCGAAGGCCGCCCGAGGGGCGGCCTTCAGTGTTTTCACGGGCTGTTCCTCCCTGACGACTCCCGCAGTCGACGACTCCCGAAGTCACCGGAAGGAACCTCCCTGATGCTGGAAGCACTGCTCACCGACGACCGCCCGTTCGCCCTGCTGCGCCGCCGCACACCCGGCCGCGAGCACGACACGGTCGAGGTGCTGGTCGGGCCTGTCGCCGAGTACGAACGCCTGGCCGACATCCCCGAAGGCCTCGCCCTCGTCCCCTTCCGCCAGATCCGCGAACGCGGCTTCGACGTGCGCGACGACGGCACGCCGCTCACGGTCCTCACCCCCGAGGAGTCGTACGAGATCCCGCTCGCCGAGGCCCTGTACCGGCTTCCGGTGCACGACGTCCAGGTCCGTGACGGCGGCTTCGACGTCGACGACGACACGTACGCGGGCATCGTCGGCCGGGTGCTGCGCGAGGAGATCGGGCAGGGGGAAGGGGCCAACTTCGTCATCCGCCGTACGTACGAGGGGGAGATCGCGGGGTTCTCGCGGGCCGACGCGCTGGCGCTGTTCCGGCGGCTGCTCGACGGGGAGCGGGGCGCGTACTGGACGTTCGTCGTGCACACGGGAGAGCGGACGCTGGTGGGCGCGAGCCCCGAGGTGCACGTGCGGATGTCCGGCGGCACCGTCGTCATGAACCCGATCAGCGGCACCTACCGCTACCCGGCCGAGGGGCCGACGCCCGAGCACCTGCTGGACTTCCTCGCCGACGGCAAGGAGATCGAGGAGCTGTCGATGGTCGTCGACGAGGAGCTCAAGATGATGTGCACCGTCGGCGACATGGGCGGTGTCGTCGTCGGCCCGCGGCTCAAGGAGATGGCGCACCTCGCGCACACCGAGTACGAGCTGCGCGGCAGGTCGACCCTCGACGTGCGGGACGTGCTGAGGGAGACCATGTTCGCGGCGACCGTCACCGGCTCACCGGTGCAGAACGCCTGCCGGGTCATCGAGCGGCACGAGGTCGGCGGCCGCGGCTACTACGCGGGCGCACTCGCCCTCGTCGGCCGGGACGCGGGCGGGGCGCAGACCCTCGACTCCCCCATTCTGATCCGCACCGCCGACATCGACGCCGCCGGGCGGCTCCGTGTCCCGGTGGGCGCGACGCTCGTGCGCGGCTCGGAGCCGGCGAGCGAGGTCGCGGAGACGCACGCCAAGGCGGCCGGCGTGCTGGCCGCGCTGGGCGTACGTCCGGCGCGCCCGCGCGGCGAGGGCGCGCGGGCGCCGCTCGCCGACGACCCGCGGGTGCGGGCCGCGCTCGACGGGCGACGGGCGGCCCTCGCGCCGTTCTGGCTGCGGATGCAGAAGCGCGAGAACGAGCTCTCCGGGCACGCGCTCGTGGTCGACGGCGAGGACACGTTCACCGCGATGCTGGCGCACGTGCTGCGCTCGACGGGGCTCGACGTGACGGTGCGGCGATACGACGAGGAGGGGCTCCGGGAGGCGGCGCTCGCGCACGAGGGGCCGATCGTGCTGGGCCCGGGCCCCGGGAACCCCTCGGACCTCGGCGACCCGAAGATGCACTTCCTGCGCTCCCTGACCGCCGAGGTGATCCGCGGTCACGAGCACGGGGTACTGGGTGTCTGCCTCGGCCACGAGCTGATCGCGGCGGAGCTGGGCCTGGAGATCGTCCGCAAGGAGGTGCCGTACCAGGGTGCGCAGACCGACGTCGAGGTGTTCGGGCGGACCGAGAAGGTCGGGTTCTACAACAGCTTCGTGGCGTCCTGCGACGAGGAGACCGCGACCGAGCTGGCGGCGCACGACGTGGAGGTCAGCCGGGACCGGGCGACGGGCGAGGTGCACGCGCTGCGGGGGCCTTCCTTCGCGGGCGTCCAGTTCCACCCGGAGTCCGTGCTGTCGCTGCGCGGCGCCGGGATCGTGCGGGAGCTGCTCGCTCAGCTGGTGGACTCGGCGGGGACCAGCACGTTCTCGGAGCGGCGGCCCGCCTGATAGTCGAGGACGTTGCGCACCGTGGCCTCGATGATCTGCCCGACGGCGTCCACGGTGTAGTACGCCTGGTGGGACGTGACCAGGACGTTCGGGAAGGTGACGAGGCGGGCCAGGGTGTCGTCCTCGACGACGTCGAGCGACTTGTCGAGGAAGAACAGGCCCGCCTCGGCCTCGTACACATCGAGGCCGACGCCCGCGAAGCGGCCCTCGCGCAATTCGGTGACGAGGGCCTTCGTGTCGATGAGACCGCCGCGGCTGGAGTTGACCAGGATCGCGTCGTCCTTCATGGCGCGCAGCGCGGCGGCGTCGACGATGTGCTCGGTGGCGGGCAGCAGCGGCACGTGCAGGCTGATCACGTCGGCCTCGGCGAACAGCTGCTCCTTGTCGACGTACTTCATGCCGAGGGCCGTGCAGTTCGGGTTCTCGGCGACGTCCCAGCCCAGCAGGTTCATGCCGAAGCCGTGCGCGATCCGGGTGAAGGCCTCGCCGATCTTTCCGGTGCCGAGCACGCCGACGGTGCGGCCCCGCAGGTCGCGGCCCATCAGCCCGTCGAGCCTGAAGTCGAAGTCGCGGGTGCGGGTGCTGGCCCGGACGATGCGGCGGTTGACGGCCATCGCGAGGGTCCAGGCGAACTCGGCGACCGAGTACGGCGAGTAGTACGACACGCGCGCCACGGTCAGGCCGAGCCGCTCGGCGACCTGGAGGTCGATGTTGTTGAAGCCCGTGGAGCGCTGGGCGATCAGCTGCGTGCCACCCGCCGCGAGGGTCTGGAGCACGCGGTTGTTGAGGGTGGCGTTGACGCTGGTGGAGATGATCTCGTAGCCGGCCGCGATCGGGGCGGTGTCCTCGTTGAGGAAGACGTCGAGGCAGCGGACGTCGTGGTGGCCGGCGAAGGCCTTCTCGATGAGGGGCTTTTCATCGGATTGCACACCAAAAGCGAGAATCTCCATAAGGGTGAGGGTAAGACAGACAGGCCCCTGCGGCGATTGAGCAGCGGGGGCCGGGGCGGAGCCCCGTGGCCTCAGCCGAAGAAGACCCCCACCTCTTCGTACAGAGCGGGATCGACCGTCTTCAGCCGGGACGTCGCCTCGGCGATCGGGACGCGCACGATGTCCGTCCCCCGCAGCGCCACCATCTTCCCGTAGTCCCCGTCCCGCACCGCGTCGATGGCGTGCAGCCCGAACCGGGTGGCCAGCCACCGGTCGAAGGCGGACGGCGTGCCGCCCCGCTGCACATGGCCGAGGACCGTGGTCCGCGCCTCCTTGCCGGTGCGCTTCTCGATCTGCTTCGCGAGCCACTCCCCCACGCCGGAGAGGCGCACGTGCCCGAAGGAGTCGAGCGACTCGTCCTTGAGCACCACGTCGCCGTCGCGCGGCATCGCCCCCTCGGCGACGACCACGATCGGGGCGTACGAGGAGCGGAAGCGGGAGGTGACCCAGGAGCACACCTGGTCGACGTCGAAGCGCTGCTCGGGGATGAGGATGACGTTGGCCCCGCCGGCCAGGCCCGAGTGCAGCGCGATCCAGCCCGCGTGCCGGCCCATGACCTCGACGACGAGGACCCGCATGTGGGACTCGGCGGTGGTGTGCAGCCGGTCGATGGCCTCGGTGGCGATGCCGACGGCGGTGTTGAAGCCGAAGGTGTAGTCGGTGGCGTAGAGGTCGTTGTCGATGGTCTTCGGTACGCCGACGGTCTTGATGCCGTACTCGTCCGAGAGCCTCGCCGCGACGCCGAGGGTGTCCTCGCCGCCGATCACGATGAGGGCGTCGACCTCCTGCTTGGCGAGGTTCTCCTTGACGCGGCGGATCCCGTTCTCGGCCTGGAGGGGATTGGTCCGCGAGGAGCCGAGGACGGTGCCGCCGCGGGGCAGGATGCCGCGCACCGCGGGGATGTCGAGCGGGACGGTGTCGTTCTCCAGGGGCCCGCGCCAGCCGTCGCGGAACCCCACGAAGTCGTAGTCGTACTCCTGGACGCCCTTGCGCACGATGCCCCGGATGACAGCGTTCAGTCCGGGGCAGTCACCGCCTCCGGTCAACACTCCGACCCTCATGGCGTAACTCCCTTGTCACGGCGAGTGGTTGGGGGCCACTCTCCCGCGCGGGGTCAGTCGTCGTCCAGACCCCGCTCGATCGCGTACCGGACGAGCTCCACGCGGTTGTGCAGCTGGAGTTTGCCGAGGGTGTTCTGCACGTGGTTCTGGACCGTGCGGTGCGAGATGACGAGGCGTTCGGCGATCTGCTTGTAGCTCAGGCCCTTCGCGACGAGGCGCAGCACCTCGGTCTCGCGGTCGGTGAGCTGCGGCGCGGCGCCCTGCTCGTCGGCGTCGCCGGCCGGGGCCGGGTCGGAGGCGAGCCGCCGGTACTCGCCGAGGACCAGGCCCGCGAGCCCCGGCGTGAACACGGGGTCGCCCGCGGCGGTGCGCCCCACCGCGTCGATCAGCTCGTCCGTGGAGGCGGACTTGAGCAGATAGCCGGTGGCGCCGGACTTCACCGCTTCCAGCACGTCGGCGTGCTCCCCGCTCGCGGAGAGGACGAGAACGCGCAGCGAGGGGTCGGCGCCGACGAGCTCCTTGCACACCTGGACACCGGGCTTGGCCGGCAGGTTCAGGTCGAGGACGAGGACGTCCGGTCCCACGGCCTGCGCGCGGCGCACCGCCTGCTCGCCGTCGCCCGCCGTGGCGACGACCTCGAAGCCGGCCGCGCCCAGGTCGCGGGCGACGGCGTCGCGCCACATCGGGTGGTCGTCGACCACCATGACCTTGACCGCCGCCGCCCCGTCGCCCTGCTGCTGTTCGCTCATCGTTCCTGTCCTGCCTTCCCCCGTGGCCCGCAAGGGGCTCTTCCTCAACTCTTCGGTACGCGAACTAGGTCTTCGGTACGCGCAGTTCGACCTCGGTGCCCTGGCCGGGGATCGAGATCAGCTCGGCGGTGCCGCCGATGTCGCGCAGCCGGCCCCTGATCGACAGGGCGACGCCGAGCCTGCCCTCTCCCTCGGCCTGCGCGAGGCGGCCCTCCGGGATGCCGGGGCCGTCGTCCCGCACCGTCACGATCACCGCGTCCGGCTCGTCCTCGACGAGGATCCACGCGCTGGCGTCCTCGCCCGCGTGCCGCCGCACATTGTCCAGGGCGGCACTGACAGCGGCAGCCAGTTCGCGGGCCGCGCCGGGCCTCATCGGCACCGGCGCGCCCGGCTCCGAGAAAGTGATGCGTCCACCGGCGTGCCCCGCGAGCAGGGGGCGCAGATCGCTCGGGCCCGCGCCCTCTTCCTCGGCGGGCTCCTCCGGTTCGAGCACCGTCCGGACGACCGCGCCGTCCTCCGCGTCCTCGGACGCGCGCGAAGTGGGCACCAGGCCCCCGGCCACCAGCGTGCGCAGCGCGACCTCCTGCTCACCCGCCATCCGGCCGAGCTCCGCCGCCTCGCCGCCCAGGGCGGTGCCGCGGCGCTGCACCATCGCGAGGACCTGGAGCACGCTGTCGTGGATGTCGCGGGCGAGCCGCTCACGCTCGCGGGTGGCCGCCTCGATCTCCAAGGCGCGGGCGAGGGTGCGCTCCGAGGCGCGGGCCACCTCCACGACGTAGCCGATCGCGATGGAGGCGATGCAGACGAGCAGCACGCTGTGGATCAGGCCGCGGGTGATGTCACCGCGCTGGACGACGTTGGCGACGCCGACCAGCAGGGACGCGCCGGCCGCCCAGCGCCAGCCGCCCTTGAGTGCCCAGGCGAGGACCGCGCCCGCCGTCCAGATCGACGGCAGCGTGGCACCTCCGGTGACGGCCCGCTCGTGGCCTGCGACCGGAGAGAGCAGGATGCCCGCGACGGCGATCGTCAGGTCGGCGGTGAGGAACCGCTTGGTGCAGCGCCGGGCGCCCGACACCTGCGGCAGCGTCGCCAGCGTCCACCCCGCGAGGACCGCGAAGTAGGCCACGCCGACCCACGGGCGCTCGTACACCTCGTACGAGGAGCCGAAGAGCCCGATCGCGTAGACGAGGGTCAGCAGGCGGTAACCGGTGAGGGCGCGCCACAGCGGCTGCTCGACCGACATCCGTACGACCCGCTCGCGCCCGACCGTGTTGCCCATGTCCTCTGTCCCCCGCCTTCGGCGCTTCTGGGGAACGACGCGGCTATGAGCCGCCCCGTTCCTTCTCCAGTGCCTTCTTCGCCGCGTCCTTCTCGGCCTTGGCCGCCTTCTCCGCGTCCGCGATCTGCCGCTTCGCGGCGGTCGCGTACATGTCGACGTACTCCTGGCCGGAAAGCTTCATGATCTCGTACATGACCTCGTCGGTGACAGCCCTCAGGACGAAGCGGTCGCCGTCCATGCCGTGGTAACGGCTGAAGTCGAGGGGCTTGCCGATGCGGATGCCCGGCCGCATCAGCTTCGGCATCACCTTGCCCGGGGGCTGGATCTTCTCCGTGTCGATCATGGCGACGGGGATGACCGGGGCGCCGGTGGACAGCGCCACGCGCGCGAGGCCGCCCGGCTTGCCGCGGTAGAGGCGGCCGTCGGGAGAACGCGTCCCCTCCGGGTAGATGCCGAACAGCTCGCCGCGCTCCAGGACCTCGATGCCGCTCTTGATGGCGGCCTCGCCCGCGCCCCGCGAACCCGAGCGGTCCACGGGCAGCTGGCCGACGCCCTTGAAGAAGGCGGCCGTCATCTTGCCCTTGACCCCGGGGGTGGTGAAGTACTCGGCCTTCGCGATGAAGGTGACCTTGCGGTCGAGGACGGCCGGCAGGAAGAACGAGTCCGAGAACGAGAGGTGATTGCTGGCGAGGATCGCGGGCCCCTCGGCGGGAATGTTCTCGAGGCCCTCCACCCACGGCCGGAAACCGAGCTTCAGCGGCCCTCCGATGGCCACCTTCATTGCGCCGTAGATCAACCCTCTGCCTTCCCTAGTGCCCGGACCTCGTACCGGACCAGTCCGAGGAACCGACCTTAACCCGCGGGGGCGCTCCGGGGCCCGACGACCCTGGTCGGTGTCAGTCCGGTCGCGTACCGTGAGGTGCACGTCTTCAAGCTCGTTCCCCCCGCACGTCCGTCCACCGTTTCTCTGCCATGAACAGGAGACCGAAGGTGCCGGTCCTTCCTGGAGCCGAGCCGTACCGCCATGAAGGCGGCGAGGTCGGCGTCCTCCTCTGCCACGGATTCACCGGATCGCCCCAGTCGCTGCGGCCCTGGGCCGAACACCTCGCCGCGCGCGGCCTGACCGTCTCGCTCCCGCTGCTGCCGGGCCACGGCACGCGCTGGGAGGACCTGGCCGTCACCTCGTGGCAGGACTGGTACGCGGAGGTGGACCGCGCCCTGCGCGAGCTCAGGGAGCGCTGCTCCAAGGTCTTCGTGTGCGGCCTGTCGATGGGCGGCGCGCTCGCCCTGCGCCTCGCGGCCAGGCACGGGGACGAGATCGCGGGCCTCGTCCTGGTGAACCCGGGCAACAAGGTGCACGACCTGGCCGCGCACACGCTCCCGGTCACCCGCCACCTCGTCCGCTCGGTGAAGGGCATCGCCAGCGACATCGCGAAGGAGGGCGTGGAGGAGCTCGGCTACGGCCGGATGCCGCTGCACGCGGTGTACCAGCTGCGCCGCTTCTTCCAGGTCGTCGACCGTGAGCTGCCGCAGGTGACGCAGCCGCTGATGGTGCTGCACAGCGTGAACGACCATGTGGTGCCGCCCGTCGACTCCGCGCGCGTGCTCGGCCGCGTGTCGTCCACGGACGTCACGGAGATCCTGCTGGAACAGAGCTACCACGTGGCGACGTTGGACCATGACGCGGACCGGATCTTCGAGGAGAGCTACGCGTTCTTCGACCGGCTCGCCCCCGAAGTCGGCAAGATCCCCAGCGCGGGCGTGGAAGGGACGACCACCGGTGACTGAGCAGGAGCGGGGCGGATCGGAGCGGCCGGACAGCTCGGAGCCGCACGGCCAGGAAGAGACCGGCGAGCAGTCGCACGACCCCCTCCTGCCGAACGACGAGGACGCGGCGTGGGCGGAGATCGTCGCCGGTTACGGGGAGGAGCCGCCGGACCCGCCGGGCGCCAAGCCCTTCAAGTCGGTGGAGGACCTGGCCCTGCTCGAACCGGAGACGAACGACGCCCCGGACCCGCCGTCCGAGGCGGAGCGGGGCGCCGCGAAGAAGGACGAGCCGGAGCCGGATCAGAACCGGGACCAGGGCGGCCGGCGCCCCCTCGGCTCCTCGGTCTCCTTCGCCCCGAACCTCACCCCCGGGCCGCGCGACCACTCGGCGCCCGAACCCTCGGACGACGACTTCGACGGTGCCGACGAGGGCCACTTCGTCCCGCCGGAGCCGCCCCCGCTGCCGGAGGGGGACGTCACGGCCAGGTTCGCCTGGCTCGCGGTGGTCGGCGGCCCGGTCCTGCTGCTCCTCGCCGTGCTGCTGGGCTGGGACATGACATGGTGGCTGGCCACACTCTGCATCGGCGGCTTCCTCGGCGGCTTCGGCACGCTGGTCGCCCGGATGTCCCCGGGCGACGACGAGGACGGCGACGACCCGGGCCGCGGCGCCGTGGTCTAGGACCGCTCGGCGGGCACCCGGAGGGCGGCCAGGACCGGCAGATGGTCGGTGGCCGCCCTCAGTTCGTGCCGGTCCAGGAAGTCCGGCACCCCGCACCCGAGCACCTCGATGCCCTTCGTGGCGAGGATCGCGTCGATGCGCTGATGGGGATCGGTCGGCGTCGAGGTGTACTCGCCGCCCCAGGGCCGCGTCGCCCAGGCGTCGTTGAGGGCGGCGGCGAGACGCCGGAAGGTGCGCCCGCCGGGCCGCTCGTTGAGATCTCCGCCGACCACGACGTGCGGCACCCCCGAGGCCTCCATCGCCCCGACCCGGTCGAGCAGCATCCCGCCCTGCGCGTACCGCTCGTCCTTCTGAAGGCTCAGATGGCAGCTGACGACGCCGAGCCGCGCGTCCCCGAACCGTACGACGGCGGTCGCGAAGCCGCGCCGGTGCAGACCGGGCGTGAGCGGCAGCAGCACGTCCTCGGTGCGCTCGACGGTGGCCCGCAGCGAGCAGAGCAGCGCGGGCCCCGCGGCGCTGCCGCCCCCGGAGAGGATCACCAGGTCGGCCGCGCGGGCGAGCCGGGCGAGGTGCTTGCGCCAGCGGAAGAACCGGGGCGCCTCCTGGATCAGCACGAGGTCCGGGGCGCAGGCCTTCATCACGCGGGCGAGGGCGACGGGGCTGTCGCGCATCGAGCGGATGTTGTAGCTCAGGACACGGATGACGGCCGAACCGTCCGATTCCGTAAGGGACTTGGGGAGTTCGGTGCGTTCTTCGGGGAGCGAGCCGGAGTCCATGAAGATCAAGATACGCCGGTGCCCGCCGCCCCCACGGGGAACGACGGGCACCGGGTGCGGATGTACGTCACATGACGGGGTCGGGCTCCCGCGCCAGGTCGGCGGCGCCGACCATGCCCGCCTTGTTGCCCAGCTGGGCGGCGATCACGTCCGCGACCGGCCGCCAGTTCCCGCCGACCAGCCACCGCTTGTACGACTTGCGGATGGGGTCGAGGACCAGCTCGCCCTCGTCGGAGAGGCCGCCGCCGACGATGAACGCCGACGGGTCGAACAGCGAGGCCAGGTCGGCCAGGCCCGCGCCGGCCCAGCGGGCCAGCTCGCGGTACGAGTCGACGGCCACGGGGTCGCCCTCGCGGGCGGCCGTGGAGATGTGCTTGCCCTCGATGCCCTCGGGGCTGCCGTCGCCGAGCGAGAGCAGGTACGAGGCGTTCTCCGGCGTCGCGTTCGCCCGCTGCTTCGCGTAGCGGACGAGCGCGCGGCCCGAGGCGTACTGCTCCCAGCAGCCCTGCGAACCGCAGCCGCACAGCAGACCGTCCGGCACCATGCGGATGTGGCCGAACTCGGCGGCCACGCCGAAGTGCCCGCGGCGCAGCTTGTTGCCGATGATGACGCCGCCGCCGAGGCCGGTGCCGAGCGTGATGCAGATGACGTTGCGGTGGCCCTTGCCCGCGCCGAACTTGTACTCGCCCCAGGCGGCCGCGTTCGCGTCGTTCTCGACGACGACGGGCAGCTTGACGCGCGCCTCGACCTTCTCCTTGAGCGGTTCCTGGCGCCAGTCGATGTTGGGCGCGAAGTACACGGTGGAGCGCTGGCGGTTGACGTACCCGGCGGCACCGATCCCCACGCCCACGATCTCGTGTCCGGCCCTGGCGCCCTCGACGGCCGAGGCGATCGCGTCAACGATGCCGTCCGGCGTGGAAGGCGTCGGCACCTTGAACGTGGAGAGGATGTTGCCTTCCTCGTCGACCACGCCGGCCGCGATCTTCGTGCCGCCGATATCGACGCCGATGGTGAGTCCCATGAATCCCTCAGTTCGGTCGAGCCCCGCTATGGCCCACCCTAACCGAGCGGCCTTCAGTCCAGGTCGATGTGCTCCCCGCCGCCCGGGCCCTCGTCGTCCTTGGGGTCCCGGATGTCCTTGGCGTCCTTGGTGTCCTTCGGCTGCCCGGGGTCCTGGGTGCGCTGGGTCCAGCGGCGCTCCTGGCCCTCGACCGCGGAGCGGTAGGCGGCGAGCAGTTCGCCGCCCGCGGCGGCCAGGTGGTCGAACACGTCCGAGTTCCGGTCGATGACCGGCTCGATGACGGAGCGGGCCTGGCGTACGGCCTGCTTGGCGACCTGCTCGGCGGTGCCCTGGGCGACCGAGCCGAGGAACGGGGCCTGCACGGACGAGAGCTTGTCCGTGACGGCGTCGACGAGCTTCTTCAGCTCCTCGGCCGCGGACCCGGGCGGCGGACCGTACTCGGACCTGCGGCGGGCCCGCTCCTTCTCGAGGTCCTCGGCGCACGCCTTCTCCCACGCGTCGTCGTCGACCTGGTGGGCGGGCTGCTCGGTGGCGTCGCTCATGACGGCTGACTCCTGCGGAGAGCTGGACCGGTTACCCCTTCGACGTTACCCGAACGGGTGCGCCCCGTTCACCGGGTCTGCGGCCACAGATCCGGGTCGGGGGCGAAGCGGACCCGCAGCTCACCGTCGACGAGTCCCGCGCCCGCGACGGTGCAGCGGCGCGGGGCGGAGGGCAGCGGGACGACGCGCCGGAACGGGCCCGCGCCGACCACCAGTTCGTCGCCGCGCCGCACCAGGCTCAGCTCCTCGCGGACGGCTCCGGGCAGCGGTATCCGCCACACCAGGACGCCGTCCTCGCCGAGCCGGTCCTCCACGGGCCACGGCTCCCGGGGCCCCGGCACGGTCGCGGGCACCGGCACGTCCAGGTCCTCGGGGCGCGGGTCGCGGCCCAGGTGGGGCAGCTCGTGCGCACCGGGCCACTCGGCGACGACCTTGCGCTGACGGGCGGCGGCGTCGGCGAGCCACGGGTCGGTGGAGCCGTCGGGGAGCATGCGGTTGGCGACGACCGTCTCCACGGCGAGCCCGTGCAGAGCGAGGCCGGTCCGGGTGGTGCGCAGGGTCTCGGCGGCGGCCGTGGTGGGCTCCGCGACGAGCCGTACGCGGGTGGTGCCGGCGTCGATCACGGCCTGCGCGGCGGCGAGTTCGGCGTCCCAGCGGGCGGCGGACTCGTACAGCCACTGCGCGGGCATCGGCACCCCGGCCAGCCTGCCGAGTACGGGGCGCAGGGCGCGCGCGGCCTGGCGCTCCGCGGGGAGCAGGCGGCGCAGATAGCGGCGGAGCTGTTCGGGCAGGGCGAGGGTGGCGACGGCGCGGGGCGCGGCCGGCAGGTCGACGACCACCAGGTCGTAGGGGCCCTCGGCGGTGTCCCGCAGGGCGCGCAGCAGGGCGAGTTCCTCGCTGCCGGGCAGGGGCGTGATCTCGTCCGCGTCCAGCCGGGCGGCGCCGAGGAGTTCGAGGCCGGAGGCGGCACGTTCCTGGAGGGCGAGGAGGTCGCGGCGGAAGTCGTCGGCCGGGGTGAGCCGGGCGACGTCGACGTCCCCGACCTCACCCACGGGGTCCGCGGTGATCAACCTCGTACGCAGCCCCTGCCGGGCGGCCTTCAGGGCGGTGGCGGCGGCGACGGTGGTGCGGCCGGCGCCGCCGGGGCCGGTGACGAGGAGGGTGCGCATGGTGTGTGAGGTTACCCGTGGTGGGCGGCCTCGTGATCGGCGCGCGGCACCGGGGGTTCGGGGCTCTGCCCCGGACCCCGCTGCTCAATCGCCGCAGGAGCTTTAGTTGCCCGACTCGACGCGCTTCTTCAGGCCCGCCAGTGCTCGGTCGATGATGACCTTCTCGGCCTTGCGCTTGATCATGCCGAGCATGGGGATCTTCACGTCGACCGTGAGGGAGTACGTGACCTCGGTCCCCTCGCCCGCCGGCTTCAGCACGTACGAGCCGTCGAGGGAGCGCAGCATCTGGGACTTCACGAGGGTCCAGGACACCTCGTTCTCACCGGCCCAGGTGTACTTCAGCGTCTGGTCGTCCTTGATCGCCCCGGCGTCCATGACGAGCCGGACCTGTTCGGCGCGGCCCGCCCCGTCCTCGGCGATGACCTCCGCCTCCTTCACCTCACCCGTCCAGTCGGGATAGCGGGCGAAGTCGGCGATCACCCCCATGACATCGGCGGGTGCCGCCTCGATCGTGATGCTCGAGCTGGTGTGTTCCGCCATCGCCGTGGCTCCTCCGGATACCGGTCAGGGGTGCGCCGTACCTGCCTGCGTGTGTGTCCCGTGAAGGCTATCGCGCGCATCCGCTCCCGCTGTCACCACTCCAGCGCCCACGGCCTGCCCGACCCCGCGAAGTGGCCGACATTCACGCATTCCGTGGACCCGATCCGCATCCGGCGCGCGAGCGGCTGGTGGACATGGCCGAAGAGCGAGTACCGGGGTCTGGTCCGGCGGATCGCCTCCAGGAGGGCGCGGCTGCCGCGCTCGAAGCGGCGCGCCACGGTGTCGTAGACGAGGTCGGGGACCTCGGGCGGGATGTGCGTGCACAGCACGTCGACCTCGCCCACGGCCTCGATCTTCGCGGCGTACTCCTCGTCGTCGATCTCGTACGGCGTGCGCATCGGCGTACGCAGACCTCCGCCGACGAAGCCGAAGACCCAGCCGCCGATCTCGACGCGCTCCCCGTCGAGCACGGTCGTGCCCGGCGCGGCGTACTCGCGCCAGAGTTTCGGCATATCGACATTGCCGTAGGTCGCATACGTAGGTGAGGGGAACGCCGCGAACATCTCCGCGTACTGCTTGCGCACCGCTTTTTCGATGGCGGGCACCCGGTCTATGCCCGCCCACAGCTGCGCCCCGAAGGCGCGTGCCTCCTCGAAGCGGCGGGCCGTACGCAGTTCGACGATGCGGTCGGCGTTCTCGACTCCGAACAATTCGGGGAAAATGCCGCGTGCGTGATTTGCGTAATCAAGGAACAACACCAGGTCACCAAGGCAGACGACGGCATCGGCGCCGTCCCCGGCTCGTGCGAGGTCGGTGGAGTTTCCGTGCACATCGCTGACTACGTGTACGCGCATGGCGATCACCCTAGGACGATGGGTCGCAGAATGGATAGAGGCCGCCGGACCTGCGGTTACTTCCGAGTCGGTCGGCTTCTGGACTAGGGTGCGAGAAGAGCCGCGGCGACATGTGACGCAGCGTACATCTGGTCCGACCCCCCTATCGAAGAAGCAGTACCGGTGGGTAACGTCCGGGCAGTCCAGTCGTGTTCAGTTCAAGCAATGAGTACCGACGAGTTCAGCCGAGTTCAGGCGGACAATTCATTGATGCACTGTGCACCTGCCCGATCTTGGACCGCACCGACGCATCACAGAAGAGTGGCGCCGGCGCCCTACGAGGAGCAGCAGTCTTGCGCGAGTTCAGCCTTCCCGCTTTGTACGAGGTCCCCGCGGACGGCAATCTGACCGACATCGTTCGCAGAAACGCCGCGCAGCACCCGGACGTCGCCGTGATCGGCCGAAAGGTCGGCGGCACGTGGACGGACGTCACGTCCGTCGAGTTCCTCGCCGAGGTGCGCGCCGCCGCCAAGGGCCTGATCGCGTCCGGCGTACAGGCCGGCGACCGCATCGGGCTCATGTCGCGCACGCGCTACGAGTGGACGCTGCTCGACTTCGCGATCTGGAGCGCGGGCGCGATCACGGTTCCGGTGTACGAGACGAGCTCGCCCGAGCAGATCCAGTGGATCCTCGGTGACTCGGGCGCGGTCGGCATCCTCGTCGAGCTGGACGCGCACGCCGCGGCCGTCGAATCCGTGCGCCACGGGCTGCCGCAGCTGACGCACGTCTGGCAGATCGAGGGCGGCGGCCTGGACGAGCTGTACCGCGCCGGTGCCGAGCTCTCCGACGGGATGGTCGACGACCGCAGCGCCATCGCGAAGGCCGACGACCCGGCGACCATCGTCTACACGTCCGGCACCACGGGCCGCCCCAAGGGCTGCGTCCTCACGCACCGCAGCTTCTTCGCCGAGTGCGGCAACATCGTGGCGCGCCTCGGCCCGCTCTTCCGCACGGGCGACTGCTCCGTACTGCTCTTCCTCCCGGTGGCGCACGTCTTCGGCCGCCTCGTCGAGGTCGCCTCGCTGATGGCCCCGATCAAGCTGGGCCACGCCCCCGACATCAAGCACCTCACCGATGAACTGGCCGCGTTCAGGCCTACGTTGATCCTCGGCGTGCCGCGCGTCTTCGAGAAGGTCTACAACTCGGCGCGGGCCAAGGCGCAGGCCGACGGCAAGGGCAAGATCTTCGACAAGGCCGCGGACACGGCGATCGAGTACAGCCGCGCGCTCGACACCCCGAGCGGGCCTTCGCTGGCGCTGAAGCTCAAGTACAAGACGTTCGACAAGCTCGTCTACGGCAAGCTGCGCGCCGTTCTCGGCGGGCGCGGCGAGTACGCGATCTCGGGCGGCGCGCCGCTCGGCGAGCGGCTCGGCCACTTCTTCCGCGGGATCGGCTTCACGGTCCTTGAGGGCTACGGCCTCACGGAGTCCTGCGCGGCCACGGCCTTCAACCCGTGGGACCGCCAGAAGATCGGCACGGTCGGTCAGCCGCTGCCGGGGTCGGTCGTCCGGATCGCCGACGACGGCGAAGTCCTGCTCCACGGCGAACACCTCTTCACCGGCTACTGGAACAACCAGGGCGCGACGGAGGAGGCGCTGGCCGACGGCTGGTTCCACACCGGCGACATCGGCACGCTCGACGAGGACGGCTACCTCCGGATCACCGGCCGCAAGAAGGAGATCATCGTGACGGCGGGCGGCAAGAACGTCGCCCCGGCCGTCATCGAGGACCGGATCCGCGCGCACGCGCTGGTCGCGGAGTGCATGGTCGTCGGCGACGGCCGCCCGTTCGTGGGCGCGCTCATCACCATCGACGAGGAGTTCCTCGGCAAGTGGGTCGCGGACCACGACAAGCCGGCCGGGTCCACGGTGGCCTCCTTGCAGCACGACCCCGACCTGCTGGCCACGGTCCAGGCGGCCGTGGACGACGGCAACGCGGCGGTCTCCAAGGCGGAGTCCGTCCGCAAGTTCCGCATCCTCGGCGCCCAGTTCACGGAGGAGTCGGGCCACCTGACGCCTTCCCTGAAGCTGAAGCGCAATGTGGTGGCGAAGGACTACGCGGACGAGGTCGAGGCGATCTACCGCGGTTAGCGGTACGGGTGGCATCCGCCGGGCGCGTGTGGTGCGTTGCGGCGGATGTCGCTTTGCGGCGGGCCGTGCTGTGGCGGATGTTGGTTTGCCGCGGGCCGTGCTTGCGTTGCGGCGGGCATCGCCTGCGTCACGGGGCCCCGTGACGTTCACGCCCAGTCGGCCCACGCCACGGGGCTCCGCCCCGGACCCCGCTGCTCAATCGCCGCAGGGGCTTGAATGGTCCGGCCTCCCGATCCCGCTCCGGGAGCGTTGTTCCGTCTCCCCTGCCCGTTGCGGTCGACCGCACGTGCCTCGACCTGCGGGCCCACCGCCACGGCGCGTGGCGCCGCGCAACAGGGTCCAGCCCCTCCGGGCCGGAGCCCCCGGAGGGGGCGGGAGGGTGGGAGATGAGCGAAGCCCGACGAGGCACGGGGGCAGCGCACCGGCCCCACGCGGCGAGGGCTCTGGACTCCGGTGTGACGTTCCCGGAACCACAAGCGCCGACCCAGTACAGCCCCGAACCCGACGCCGCGCGACAAGCACCACCCCGGCCGGGGCCGGAGCCCCCGGAGGGGGCGGGAGGGTGGGAGATGGGCGAGGGCCCGTGCGGATGCGCACGGCGAAGCGCCATGCCGTCCTCGCCGTAGCGCCACGCGCAGCACCTCAGGCGCCGCTGGCACCAGTCACCCGGAACCCCCAAGTACCAGCCACCCAGCACCCCCGGAACGCGGAACCCCAGGGACCCCAGGCACCCGCCACGCGAAACCCGGCACCCGCCAGCCGACTCCCAGCCCCTGGCCCCGCCACACGGCCCCCCGTACCCGGCCTCCCGCACCCGCCCCGCGGAACCCCGTACCCCCTACAACAACCCCCGCAAGCGATCCGCCAGGAGGTCCCAGCGCCACTTTTCCTCGACCCATGCGCGGCCCCGCTCGCCCATGCGGCGGCGGAGTTCCGGGTCCTGGAGGAGCGTGATGATGCGGTCCGCCGACTCGGATTCCGAGCCGCCGCGGACGACCCAGCCCGTCTCCCCGTCGAGCACCGCGTCCGGCGCGCCCCCGGAGTCGCCGGAGACGACCGGAAGCCCGGTCGCGGAGGCCTCCAGGTAGACGATGCCGAGGCCCTCGACGTCGAGCCCGCCCCGCCGCGTACGGCACGGCATCGCGAAGACGTCCCCCGCCCCGTAGTGCGCGGGCAGCTCCTCCCACGGCACGGATCCCGTGAAGCGCACGGAGTCCGCGACCCCGGTCTCGGCAGCCAGCTTGCGCAGGTCCTTCTCGTACGGGCCGCCGCCCACGATCAGCAGCACCGCGTCCGGCACCGCCGCGAGGATCCTCGGCATGGCGAGGATCAGGGTGTCCTGGCCCTTGCGCGGGACCAGGCGGGACACGCACACGACCACCGGGCGGTCGGTCAGGCCGAGTCGGGCCCGGACCACGTCGCCGCCCGAGCCCGGGTGGAAGGTCTTCTCGTCGACCCCCGGCGGGAGTTGTTCCATCCGCCCCGCCGCCGCGGGCGTGAGCGCCGACGCGATGCGCGAGCGCGTGTACTCACCGAGGTACGTGATCGTGTCCGTGCCCTCGCCGATCCTCCGCAGCAGCTGCCGGGACGCCGGGAGTTGGGCCCAGCCCGCCTCGTGCCCGTGCGTCGTCGCGACGATGCGCGAGGCGCCGGCCCTGCGCAGCGCGGGCGCCATGAGGCCGAGCGGCGCCGCCGCCCCGAACCACACCGACGTACAGCCGTGCGCCCGAAGCAGTCCCGCCGCGCGCCGCGTCACACGCGGGGTCGGCAGCAGCATCGTGGTGTTGTCCCTGACGACCGTGAACGGCTGCTCCGCGTCGAAGGCCGCCGTGGCCTCGACGCCCTCCCGGCTGCGCTTCCACGTCGAGGCGTAGACGACGAGCCGCTCCGGGTCCAGGCGCAGCGCCATGTTGTGCAGGAAGGCCTGGATCCCGCCGGGGCGCGGCGGGAAGTCATTGGTCACGAGCAGAGTCTTCGGTGTCTGGCGCATCACCGCCGACAGTACCGAACCAGCCCGACGGGGGCCGCCGCGCCGCAGGGGTCCATGGCCAGGCCATGGGTCGGCCCGGCATCATGTTTCGAATGAAGACGCGAACGCCCGCCGGGCTCCTGGTCACCTGGGTACTGACCCGGACGCTGCTCCTGCTGTGCGTCTTCAAGGTGATCGTGGTCCCGGGCCCCGACGTCACCAGCGACGTCCACGTGATCTACCAGGGCTGGTTCGACGTCCTGCGCACAGGAACGTTCCCGCTGGACGACGTGACATGGCAGTACCCGCCGGCCGCCGCGATGGCGATCCTCTCCCCCGCGCTGCTGCCCTTCCTGTCGTACGCCTCCGCCTTCTTCCTGCTCGCGTTCCTGACGGACGCCGTCGTCCTGCTGACGCTCCTGCACGTCTCCGAGCGGCAGGGCGGGTCGCGGCGCGGCACCTGGGTGTGGGTCATCGGGCTGCCGCTGCTCGGCCAGACCGTCTACGCGCGCTACGACGTGATGGTGACGGCCGTCGCGATCGCGGCGCTGCTCGCGGCGGCCAGGCACCCGCGGGCCGCGGGCGTCTTCGCGGCGATCGGCGCGATGATCAAGGTGTGGCCCGCGCTGCTGCTGCTCGGTACGCGGCGCGGCCGGGCCACGCGGCAGACCTGGGGCACGGCGGTCGTGACGGCGGCCGTCCTGCTGGTCACCTTCACGTTCGCGATGCCGGGCGCGCTCGGCTTCCTCACCTTCCAGAAGGACCGGGGCACGGAAGTGGAGTCCCTGGGCGCCCTGGTCTTCCACGTGGCGCGCCAGTTCGGCTGGAACGGCACGGTGCAGCTGAACTACGGCTCGATGGAGTTCCTCGGCCCGCACGTGGACGTGGTGAGCACGCTGGCGCAGGTGCTCACGGCGCTCGCGTTCGGCTGGCTGGTGCTGTGGCGGTTCAAGGCACGCGCCTGGCAGTCCGCGACGCTCGCCGACGCGGGCCTGACGGCGGTGCTGCTGTTCACGACGACGAGCCGGGTGATCAGCCCGCAGTACATGGTGTGGCTGGTGGGCGTGGCCGCCGTCTGCATGCTGTTCCGGGACAGCCGGATGACGCTGCCGGTGTGTCTTGTGCTCGCGGCGACGTTCGTGACGTTCCTGGAGTTCCCGCTCTGCTTCGGGAACGTGGTCAGCAGCGACCCGCTCGGCGTCACCCTCCTCCTCGTGCGCAACGGCCTGCTGGTGGTGGCCTCCCTCAGCGCCTGCCGCCGGCTGTGGCGCGCCACGGTGACCGAGCCCCGCGAGGCCGGGCGGGCCGCCGTGCCCGCCCCGGCCTCCCGCGACGACGCGGTGCCGGCGCCGTAGGCCCCGAACCTCAGCCCAGCTCGGAGCGTACGTACGCCCGCCACTGCGCCACGAACTCCTGCTCGTCGATGCCGAGGGCCTGCCGCAGCGCCCCGTCGACGGCCCCGGCGCGCTCCTTGTGGCCGCCGACCGCCGTGTAGAAGGCGTTGAGCTTGGCCTCGCCCCACCGGTCCGCGATCATCCGGCAGGCCAGCCAGCCGCTCTCGTACGCGCGGGCGAGCTTCGCGGAGTCGCCGGAGAAGCCGAAGGCCGCGTCGCCGGGGAGTCCGGCGGGGGCCGTGCCCTGCTGGACGGCACGGCGCAGCTCGGGCGCGGCCTGCTCCGGGGTGCGGTCGCTCTCGCGGTAGCCCGCCCAGTCCGCGTAGCCCTCGGAGAGCCACAGCGGCGTCGCGGCGGACGTCGCGCGGCGGGTGGCGACGTGGGCCGTCTCGTGGGTGAGGACGACCTGCTTGCCGACCTCGCCGAGCACCCCGTACGCCTCGGGGTTGAGGATCACCCGGTCCGCGGGCGCGGTCTTCGGGCCGCCCGCCTCTCCCGTGGTGACGGCCGCGATCCCCTGATAGCCGGCGGCGGGCGCGCCGAGCAGCTCGCCCATCTCGTCGAGGGACTCGGGCACCAGGACGACGACCCGGCGCGCCCAGTCGTCTCCCCAGGCGCGCTGGACCGAGGGCACCGCCTCGTCGGCCAGCTTCGCGTACGAGCCCAGTTCGGAGCGCGGTTTGCCGACCCCGAGCACCAGGCTGTGCGCGCCCTTCACCGCGGTCACCGGGCCCTGCTCCCACAGTTGTTCGCCCGACTTCTTCGCGGGCCGGTCCCCGGTGACGTACCAGCCGTCGTCGCCGTGGCCCAGGGTCAGCCGGCGCTCGGCGACCACGGGCGCCTTGTCGTAGCCGTCGACGCGGTAGCGCAGTTCGGCGGTGGCGGTGGCGCGGGACCCGGAGCGCTTCAGGTGGGTGAGCTTGTACTGCCAGGAGTCGAGCGGGACCTCGGAGAGGTCGTCGAGGAGGCCGGGTTCCGCGCTGCCCGTCGACCGGTACGTGGGCCCGTCCCCGGCGACGACGGCGTGCGCCCGCTGGTCCAGGAGCCGCTGCACGGCAGACGCGTCCGCGCCCTTCGGCCCGTCGTCACCGGCGCATCCGGAGAGCGCGGAAAGCCCGACGAGCAGGGCGCCCAGTGCCATCGCACTCCCCGCCCTGCCCACCGCACACCGTCGACCAGCCATCCTTTCGATCGTACGGCGAAGTCGGGCGAGGAGCCTCAGACCCGGGTCACGGATGAGACGGGCATCATGCCCACCGGGTCGTAGCGCACGGGGGCGCCCGGGTGCGGCGCGTGGATCACCTGACCGTTGCCCGCGTAGATGCCGATGTGGTGGGCGTCGGAGCCGTAGGCCACGAGGTCACCGGGCCGCGCCTGGGACAGCGGGACCTGGCGGCCCGCGTACCGCTGCGCCTGCGAGGTGCGCGGCAGACCGACGCCCGCCTGCCCGTACGACCACTGCATGAGGCCCGAGCAGTCGAAGCCGGAGGGGCCCGTCGCGCCCCAGACGTACGGCTTGCCGAGCGCCGACTTGGCGGCGGCGAGCGCGGCGGCCGCGCGGGCGGAGGAGGCGGGTCCCGCGCCGGCGAGGTCGGGGCGCAGCTCGGAGCGCGAGGCCCGTTCGTAGGCGGCCCGCTCCCCGCTCGGCAGCGCGTTCAGCAGCTGCCGCGCCTTCGCCAGCTTCTTCTCGACGCTGCGCTTGTGCTGCCGGACGGCCTTGCGGCTGGCCTCCAGCTCCGCGAGCTCGGCGCGCGCCTCGGCCCTGCGCTGGTCCAGGTCGCGCTGGGCGCCCCGCAGTTCGACCAGCTCGCCCGCGTTGCGCTCGCCGATCCGGTCGAGGGTGCCGGCCTTGTCGAGGTAGCCGTCGGGGTCGGAGGAGAGCATCAGGGCGAGCGAGGGGTCCATGCCGCCGGACCGGTACTGGGCGCCGGCCACCACGCCGAGCGCGCGCCGCATCGCGTTGATCCGCTCCTGCCCGCGGGCCACCTGGTCCTGGGTGTCGGCGAGTTCCTTGCGGAGCCTGTCCGCGCGCTCGTCGGCCCGGTTGTACGCCTCGGTGGCCTTCTCGGCCTGCTCGTACAGGCGGTCCACGGCGGCCTTGCCTGAGCCCGGCCTGTCCTGCGGCGCGGCGCCCGCCGGGGCGGCGCCGAGGGCCGCCGCCGCGGAGGCCGCCGCCACGCCGAGAACGGTCGCGCGGGTGCTCCGGTCGAGGCCCGAGTGCCGAGAATGCGAGATACGGCGATGAGAACCCACGGGTTGCCGCTCCCCCTTCCGCTGACGGACCCCCGTGATCGGGGGAATGCGCGCCGACAGTAGTCGGGCGACTACCCCCTGACCAAAGACCGTTCAGGGGGCACACAGCGCGGCGCCCCGCCTCTGACGCAGGTCATGGGCGGGGCGCGGGGGTCAGCGCGGGGTCGTGGAATTCGCCCGAACGGGCGCGTTTCCAGGGCGCGTTGAGGGGCGGAAGGCGGGGCCTTCCGGTGGGTCAGATGCGGCGGGCGGTCTGGTACGGGCCGACGGTGTCCATCGACTCGTAGCGCACGCTGGCACCGGGGTGCGGGGCGTGCAGGACCTGGCCGTTGCCCGCGTACAGGCCCACGTGCTCGGTGTTGTTGAAGAAGACCAGGTCACCGGGCTTGAGCTGGCTCCTGGCCACCTCGGTGCCCTCGCCGATCTGCGTGTACGTGGTCCGGGTTATGGAGACGCCGGCCTGGTTGTACGCCCACTGGGTCAGGCCCGAGCAGTCGTAGGAGTTGGGGCCCGAGCCACCGGAGACGTACGGCTTGCCGATCTGGGTGGCGGCCGCGGACAGGGCGGCGGAGGCGCGGCCCGAGGCGGGCACCGCGTTGCCGAGGTCGACGCGGCTGGCGGAGTCGCGGCTGGCGCGCTCCTGCTCGGCGGCCATCTTGGCGCGCTGCTCGGCGGTGAGCGTGTTGAGCAGCTTGCGGGCCTCCGCCAGCTTGCTCTGGACCTGGTCCTTCTTCTTGCCGAGCTCCGTGCGCGTGTCGGCGAGGTCCTTGAGCTTCTGGGAGGCCTCGGCGCGCTCCTGGGCGAGCGTGCGCTGCTTCTCCTGGACCTTCTTGAGCGACTCGAGCTGCTGGGCGCTCAGCGAGTCGAGCGTGGAGGCCTTGTCGAGGTAGCTGTCCGGGTCGGACGAGAGGAAGAGCTGGACCGAGGGGTCGATGCCACCGCTGCGGTACTGCTGACCGGCGAGCGAACCGAGGCCGGAGCGCAGATCGTTGAGCTCCTCCTGGCCGCGGGCGACCTTGTCCTGGAGGTCGCCGATCTCCGACTCGAGCTTCTTCTGCTTCTCCTTGGCCCCGTTGTAGTGGTCGGTCGCCAGACCAGCCTCTTCGTAGAGCTTGTCGACCTTTTCCTTGACTTCGCTCTTGCTGGGCTTGGGTGCGGCGTTGGCGGCCTGAGAGGTGAGGGCCACGGCAGCGGCGGCGGTCGCGGTGAGCACGGTCACGCGGGTGCGGCTCGGCTGCTTGGGTCGACGGTGGGACGCCACGAAGGCGAGCTCCTTCTTCCTCCAGCCGCCTGCCGATTGTGCCGGCGGGCGGTGTCCCTCCACCGTCACCCCTTTTAGGTGATCACCCGAGCGGAGGTTCGAGCCAGACCCTAGTGACCTCTTCGTGATCAGTTCAAATCCCTCAGAGAAAAAACTCCGTCACTCGCTGCATTCTTTGCACTCAACTCACATGCAGTGATGTCCGCTTGACGCTACGTTGCGTGAAGGTTTCGCCAATTCGGGCATACGACACGGATGTTGCGGGTGTGACGTAGGTAACTCCCCGCCCCTTTTGGGTGAAGATCGACCCCTCGCTCAGCTGTGCGAGAGCCGTTTGAGGAGCACGACGGAGGCGACGGGACGCGCACCCGCCTTCGCGACGCCGTCCGCGACCTCCCGGTCGGTCGACACGACGATGACGGGCCGCCCCGACGGCTCGGCGCGCACGAGCTGGCGGATCAGCTCGTCCGCCGTGACCCCCGGCTTGGAGAACAGCACCCGCACCCCGCGCGGTGGCGCGAGCAGCACGGGAGCGGCCAGTTCGGCCCCGTCGAAGACGCACGTCACCTCGGCGCCGGTCTGCGCCGCGAGCTGCGAGAGCGAGCCGAGCAGGCGCAGCCGCTGCTTCTCCAGGGGCATCGTCGGATACCCGGTCTTCGTGACGTTGTAGCCGTCGACCACGAGGTGGGCCTGCGGCAGCGCGAGCAACTGGTCCAGGATCGCCGGGTCGTGCTCGTGCAGGGCGCGCGCCGCGATGTCCTTCGGCGTCATCCGGCCCGGCTCGACCGCGTCCACGGAGTCGGCGGGCCGCGCGGACACCGGCGGCAGCGCGAGCTCCCTGCGCAGCCCCTGGGCCGCGTCCAGGACCGTGTCGAGCAGCAGCCGGACCCGCATGTCCTCGATGCTGCGCCCCTCGCGGGCCGCCCGGCGGGAGGACTCCAGGGCCGACTCCGCCTCACCGAGCCGCGACTTGAGCCGGCGGGTCTCGCTCTCCGCGGCGGACACCTGGGCCTGCCCCTCGGCGCGCACCGCGTCGGTCTCGGCCCGCGCCTTGCGCGCGGCGGCCTCGCCGCGCTTCACGTCGCTGAGCGCGGCCCGCAGCTTGCGCTCCGCGGAGGCGACCTCGCGCTTGGCCGCGTCGAGCTCGGCGCGCAGCCGCTCCGTCTCGGCCCTGGTCTGGGCCCTGGCCTCGGCCAGCTCGGCGCGCAGCCGCTCCAGTTCGGCGCGGGTCTCGTCGTCGGCCCGCTCGGCGTCGGCCCGCTCGGCGTCCTCGCCCGCGGCGGCGACGAGCTTCACCCAGCCGACGGGCCGCAGCACATAGGCGGCCGCCGCCACGTCGAGCGGATCGGCCGCGGGCGGCGGGGACCCCGCCTCCAGGGCGGCCGCCAGTTCGGGCTGCGCGTCCCGCAGGCGCTCACCGATCCGCTGCCGGAACAGCGGGTCGCTCTCCAGGGCCGCCGCCATGGCGTTTCCGGCGAACTTCATCCGCCGGGTCGGGGTGAAGCGGGCATACTGCCGCAACTGGGGCGGTAGTTCACCTACCGTCAGACCGCCGAAGCCGTCCGACGCGATCTGCACGACGCGCCGCCGTACGCCCTCGGGCAGCGGACGGTCGAGCACCTCGGCGGCGCCGCCCTCCCCGGCCTCCCCGCCTGTGCTCTCCACCATCAGTCACCCCAATGTCGCTGTGGAGCCGCTCCTCAGGAGTCGGCGCCCGGCCTGTCCACCAGTTCCACCTGATCCACCGCGTTGCACCAGCGGCAGCGCACCGACTCGATGGTCTCACTGACCACCTCGCGCTCCTCCACCTTCGGCTCACCGGCCAGGTCCAGGTGGACGTACTCGACGACCTTCGAGGACCGCGTGACGTCGAAACGCGTCAGATTGCCGCACAGGGTGCAGCGCCAGCGGGTGGTGGCGGTCGGCAGGGGAACCGTCATCGGGTGGTGCCTTCTTCCGGGTGCATGCGGGTTGCGTGGTGCTTGCTTTATTGCCCGTAACCCTACGGCCTGCCGCACGCCGCCCGCTCCCCGCCTTGCGTCATGCTCTGTCCATGATCGGCAATGGGCGCTCCGCGATCGACAGGCTGACCGCATTCCTCAGAGGTCACCCGGCTCCGGTCACGTACGGCATCATCGCGGTCTGCTGCGTGGTCTTCGTGCTGTCCCCCGCCTCGGGTCTGAACCCCGGCTACGGCACCGGGGACCGGCTGCTCGCCGCGCAGAGCGCGTACTTCGAGCGCTGGGGCGTGGTCCCCGACGAGCTGTTCGGCGGTTCGGCGCGGGCCCTGCTCACCCCGCTCACTGCTTTGTTCGTGCACGGCAGCTGGCTGCACCTGCTGGGCAACATGCTCTTCCTCTATGTGTTCGGGGCCATGGTCGAGGAACACATGGGCCGCCTCTCGTACGCCTTGTTCTATGGGGTCAGCGGCTATGTGGCGCTGCTCGGGTACGCGCTCGCGCACACCGATTCCGATCAGAGCCTGGTCGGCGCGTCGGGGGCGATCTCGGCTGTCCTCGGCGCGTTCCTCTTCCTCTTCCCCGAAGCGCGCGTGACGAGCCTGTTCCCCTTCCTGTTCTTTCTGCCGCTGCGTTTCCCGGCTTGGGTGGTGCTGCCGTTCTGGGTGGCGCTCCAGTGGGTGGCGGCGGGGCAGCAGAGCCAGGGCCCTGGGGTGGCGTATCTGGCGCACCTGGTGGGGTTCTCGGCCGGGTTCCTGTGGGCGTGGGCGCGCTACAGGGAGCGGGCTAAGGTTGAGGCGAAACCAGCCACGGCCACCGAGGGAGACAGCCAGCCGTGATCACCGCGATCGTGCTCATCAAGACCAGCGTGGACCGGATCCCCGAGATCGCCGAGTCGATCGCGGCCCTGGACAACGTGAGCGAGGTCTTCTCCGTCACCGGTACCTACGACCTGATCGCCATGGTCCGGGTCGCCCGCCACGACGACCTGGCGGACGTCATCCCCGGCAAGATCAGCAAGATCCAGGGCGTCGAGGGCACGGACACGCACGTCGCGTTCCGTACGTACTCGCAGCACGACCTGGAGGCGGCGTTCGCGATCGGCCTCGACGCGTAGCACCCGCAGGGGCCCGGCCCCGCTTGAAGGCTCCGTATGAAGGTTTCTTCATCCGGGGCTCATGATGACGACCGGGTTGGCCACCGAACGTGGCTGCCATGGCCTTCTCCCACCGCATGGCGGCCCTCGCCGCGGTCGTCGCGATCCCCCTCGGCATCGCGGCGACCAGCTACGCCCTGACCGACAGCCCGGACCCCCCGAAGTCGCCGCCGAAGGTGCAGCTGGAGAGCGGCTCGCCCTCGCCGCGCCCGACGCCCAGTGACGAGACAGTGTCCCCGCCACCGGTGAGCGAGAAGCCCTCAGCCGATGACAGCTCAGACGACTCGGACGACGACGGAAACGACGACCGCGGCGGCGCGTCCGACGACGACGGGCCCGGCGACGACGGCTGAGCCCGCGCACCGCTGGATCTCCGCCCGCGTCCGCATCCTGCTGTGGCTGCTCGTCGTCATGACGGCGGCGCTGACCGCGGTCGCCACCACCACCCGCTCGGTGCTGCTGCGCGACGTGGACCACCGCGTCGACCGGCTGCTCGCGCAGGAGACCGGCGAGTTCGCCAACTTCGTGCGCAAGGGCGTCGACCCGCGCAGCGGCAAGCGGTTCACCGACCCGGACCCGCTGCTCAAGCTGCACCTGGAGCGGCAGTACGCCGACCCCGACGAGGAGCTGCTCGGCCTGATCGACCGCGGCGCCGACCGCACGCCCGCCAAGAAGGAGCAGTCGCGGGCCCCCGACGTCGACCACGCGCTCGCCCGGGACCCGGCGGACCTGCGCGCCGTCTTCGGCTCCCCGGACGCCAGCGGCACCCTGCACCGGGCCGACGGCGTCATCCGCTGGTCGAAGGTGGAGATCGGGGCGGACGCGGGGCGGCCCGCGGCGGCCTTCGTCGTGGCCTTCCACCCGGAGCGCGAGCAGGCCAAGGCGGAGGGCGTCTTCCACATGCTGCTCGCGATCTCCGGGGTGGCGCTCCTGATGACGACCGGCATCGGCTGGGCGGTCGCGGGCCGGATACTCCGGCCTGTACGCCTCGTGCGCACGACGGCCGCGCAACTCACCGAGCAGGACCTCACCCGGCGCATCCCGGTGCAGGGCAGGGACGACATCGCGGCGCTCGCCGAGACGTTCAACGGGATGCTCGACCGCCTGGAGCGGGCGTTCGCCGCGCAGCGCGAGTTCGTCGACGACGCCGGGCACGAGCTGCGTACGCCCATCACCATCGTCCGCGGCCATCTGGAGCTGATGGGCGAAGAGCCGCGCGAGCGCGAGGAGACGGTGCGGATCGTGATGGAGGAACTGGACCGGATGAGCCGCATCGTCGAGGACCTGCTGCTCCTCGCGAAGGCGGAGCGCCCGGACTTCGTGACGCCCGAACCGGTGCAGCTCGCCGAGCTGACCGCCGACGTCTTCGTCAAGGCGCGAGCGCTCGGCGAGCGGGACTGGAAGCTGGCCGAGGTCGCCGACACCGAGGCCGAACTCGACCCGCAGCGGATCACGCAGGCGATGGTCCAGCTCGCGCAGAACGCGGTGCAGCACACGGTGCCCGGTCAGCGCATCGGGATCGGCTCGCGGGTCGTGCGCGACCGGGCCGAGCGCGAGCGCGTCGAGCTGTACGTCGCCGATGCCGGGCCCGGTGTCACCGAGCAGGACGCCGCGGTGATCTTCGAGCGGTTCCGGCGGGGCACCGCGCGCCGCGGCTCGCGCGGCACGGGCGCCGGGCTCGGCCTCGCGATCGTCCGGGCCATCGCGGAAGGCCACGGTGGGCGTGCCGAATTGAGCCGTACGGACAGTGGTGGCGCCACCTTCACCCTCGTACTCAACCGGAGGACCGAGCCTCGATGAACCGCATCCTGATCGTGGAGGACGAGGAGCGCATCGCCTCCTTCGTGGAGAAGGGACTGCGCGCCGGCGGCTTCACGACGACCGTCGTCGGGGACGGCGACTCCGCCCACGACTACGCCCTGACCGGCGGCTTCGACCTGATCGTCCTGGACATCGGGCTGCCGGGACGGGACGGCTTCACGGTGCTGCGGCAGTTGCGCGAGGCCCGTGTGACGACACCCGTCATCGTGCTGACCGCGCGGGACTCGGTGCGGGACACCGTGGCGGGCCTGGAGGGCGGCGCCGACGACTGGATGACCAAGCCGTTCCGCTTCGAGGAGCTCCTCGCGCGGGTCCGGCTGCGACTGCGGACTGCCTCCGGCACTCCTGAGGTGACGATGCTGGGGAGCGGGGATCTCACGCTCGACCTGCGGACGCGGCGGGCGCGCGCCGAGGGGCGGACGGTGGACCTCACGGCGCGTGAGTTCGTGCTGCTTGAGCTGTTTCTGCGCCATCCCGGCCAGGTCCTGTCCCGTGAGCAGATCCTGTCCCACGTGTGGGGGTACGACTTCGATCCGGGGTCGAACATCGTGGACGTGTACGTGCGGGCGCTCCGCAAGAAGCTGGGGGCGCGGCATGTGGAGACGGTTCGGGGGGTGGGGTACCGGTTGCGGGAGTGAGGGTTGCGGTCGCGGGGCTCTGCCCCGGACCCCGCGGGCTCTCGTCCAAAGGCGGGCTTGACTTGGGTGAACTTCCCTTCATGTGTCGCTCATTGGAGGCTCACCGCGCCGCACCACGCTGAACGGCGTGACCCTGAACCTTCGCCACGCCGCGACCCTGTGCATCGCCCTCAGCATCTGCGCGCTGCTCGTGGTCCCCGGCAACTTCCCCGGCCTGACCGGCGAGGCCCGCCTCACGCTCGCCGTGTTCGCCCTCGCGACCTGTGCGTGGATCGGCACGTCGATCGACGACACGTACATCGCGCTCGGCGCGGGCCTCGCGCTCACCGCGACGGGCGTGATCAGCAGCGAGACGCTGTTCAGCACGCTGGGCGACGCGACGGTGTGGCTACTGATCTGCGCTTTCGTGCTCGCCGCCGCCGTCGCCCGCAGCGGGCTCGCGGGGCGGGCCGCGGCGTTCCTGGTCAGCGGGGCGCGCGGGGTACGGCAGTTGACGCATCTGACGACGGCGGCGCTCGTCGTCACCGCCTTCGCGGTACCGGCGACCTCGGGCCGCGCGGCGCTCGCGCTGCCCGTGTTCCTGGCCCTCGCGAAGGTGCTGGCCGACCGGCGCCGCCTGGTCGTGATGCTGGCCCTTCTCTTCCCGACGGTCATCCTGCTCTCCGCCGTCGCGACGCTGATCGGCGCGGGCGCGCACCTCATCACGGTGTCCGTGCTGTGGGAGGCGACGGGCGAACGGATCGGCTTCACGCAGTGGCTGCTGCTCGGCCTTCCGCTCGCCGTCGTCTCCTCCCACCTCGCGGCCGAGGCCGTCCTGTTGACGACGACGCGGCGCGCGGACCGCGAGGGCCCGGTGCGGATCACGCTCGACGAGCTCCAGGAGCACAGCGAGCGGCCGGTCACGGGGCCCTGGGAGCCGGCCGAGACCCGCTGCGCGCTGCTGCTCGCCACGGTCGTCGCCCTGTGGTGCAGTGAGCCGCTGCACCAAGTACCGCCCGCCGTCGTCGCGCTGATCGGCGCCGTGGTCGCGGCATCCCCCGCGCTCGGCACCGTACGCCTGAAGGACGCGCTCGGGACGGTCCCCTGGTCGCTGCTCCTGTTCATGGCGGCGACGATGGCGATGGGCGTCGCACTCGCCGAGTCCGGCGCCGCGAAGTGGCTGGTGGGCGGGGTCCCCCTGGACGTACCACCGTGGCTGTTCCTCGCCGTGGTGATCGCGGTGAGCACGGCCGCCCACCTGATCCTCCAGTCCCGCTCGGCCCGCTCCTCCGTGCTCGTGCCGCTGGTCGTGGCGGCGGCCGTCGGCGCGGGCGTCAACCCGGTCGCCGCCGCCCTCGCCTCCACCGCCGCCGCGGGCTTCTGCCACACGCTGCCCGCGTCCGCGAAGCCGGTGACGCTGTTCGCCGCGATACCCGGCGTACCCACCTACACCCCGCGCGACCTGCTGCGCCTTTCCGCCGTCCTGGCCCCGCTCACCGCGGCCGTCGTCCTGCTGTGCGCGCTCGCCCTGTGGCCGCTGCTCGGCGTCCCCGTCCGCTGAACCCTCCCTGGAGTCCGACGTGTTGACCCATTTCGCCATCGCCCCCAGCGGCTTCAAGGAGTCCCTGTCCGCGGGTGCCGCCGCCGAGGCCATCGCCGCGGGCGTACGCCGCGTCGTCCCGGGCGCCGAGATCGACCTCATCCCCCTCGTGGACGGCGGCGAGGGCACGGCCCGCGCGCTGGCGGCCGAGGCCGGCGGGCGCCTGGTCGCGCTGCCCGCCACGGGCCCGGTCGGCCAGCGCGTCGGCACGCACTTCGCGCTGCTCCCCGACGGCACCGCGGTCGTCGAGATGGCGGCCGTGGCCGGGCTCTCCCTCGTCCCGCGCGAGCTGCGCGACCCGGGCGCCACGACGACGTACGGCGTGGGCGAGCTGATCCGCGCGGCCCTCGACGCGGGCGCCCGCCGCATCCTCGTGGGCTGCGGCGACTCCGGCACCTCGGACGGCGGCGCGGGTGCCCTTCAGGCCCTCGGCGCCCGGCTGCTCGACGCGGACGGCCTGCAACTCCCACTCGGGGGCCGGGAGTTGGCGCGTCTGCGGCGCATCGACCCGAGCGGCCTCGATCCACGCCTGAAGGACACCGAGATCCGGGTGGCGTGCAATCCGTTCAACGTGCTGTGCGGGGAGCGCGGCGTCGCCCGCGTGTTCGGCCCGCAGAAGGGCGCGACGCCCACACAGGTCGAGCAGCTGGCGGCCGGCCTCGAACACTGGGCACACGTCCTGACGCGTGATCTGAAGGTACGGGACGACCTCTTCACCGGCCCCGGCACCGGCGCGTCCGGCGGGCTCGGCGCGGGCCTCGCCGCGCTCGGCGCCCGGCTCCTCCCCCGCTTCGACGTCCTCCTCGACCACCTCGACCTGGACGCCCGCCTGGCCCGCGCCGACCTCGTCGTCACCGCCGAGGGCGCCCTCGACCACCAGACGCCGCGCGGCAAGGTCCCCGCCGAAGTGGCCCGCCGCGCCAAGCGGTCCGGCCGCCCGGTGCTCGCCCTCGCGGGCACCATCGGCGACGGCGCGCACACGGTGACGGCCACCGGCGTCGACGCCTACAGCTCGATCCTGCCCGCGCCCGTGACGCTCGCGGAGGCGCTGGGCAGGGGCGGCGAGTTCCTCACCGACGCCACCGAGCGCGCCCTGCGGATGATCGTCCTCGGCTCCCGGCTGCCTCAGGCGTTGGTGGTGTCCGGCACGCAGCGCCCGTCCTCGGTGCGGTAGTTCCAGCGGGCGCCGTCCCGCACCAGCTCCTTCACGGCGGACACGAACCGCTCCACGTGCTCGTCGGGCGTCCCGGCTCCGAAGCTGACGCGGATGGCGTTGAGCGACTTCTCGCCCAGCGCGGCCTCCGGGGCGCCGCACTCGCCCTGCTGCTGCGGGTCGGAGCCGAGCAGCGTGCGCACCAGCGGGTGGGCGCAGAACAGGCCGTCGCGGACCCCGATGCCGTACTCGGCGGAGAGCGCGGCGGCGAAGTGCGAGGAGTTCCACCCGTCGACGACGAAGGAGAGCACGCCCACGCGCGGGGCGTCGTCCCCGAACAGGGAGAGCACCTTCACCTCGGGCACCTCCGCGAGCCCGTCCTGGACCTTCTGGATCAGGTACTGCTCGCGGGCCACGAGGTTGTCGAACCCGGCCTCGGTGAGCGCCTTGCAGGCGGAGGCGATGGAGTACACGCCGATGACGTTCGGGGAACCGGCCTCGTGGCGGGCCGCGGTGGTCTGCCACTCGACGTCGACGCCGCCGTCGACGCGCCGCGCGACCTTCTTGGAGGCGCCGCCACCGGCGAGGTACGGCTCCGCGGCCGTCAGCCAGTCGGAGCGGCCCGCGAGCACGCCCGAGCCGAACGGGGCGTACAGCTTGTGCCCGGAGAAGGCGACCCAGTCGACGTCCAGGTCCTGGACGGAGACGGGGTGATGGGGCGCGAGCTGCGCGGCGTCGAGCACGATGCGGGCACCGTGCGCGTGAGCGGCCGCCGCGAGCTCGCGCACCGGCCAGAGTTCACCGGTGACGTTGGAGGCGCCGGTGACACAGACGAGGGCGGGGGCGCCGCTTCCCGACGGGGTGGCGCGCTCGGCGAGGGCGCGCTCCAGGGTGTCGACGGCCTCGCCGGGCGTACGCGGCGCGTTGAGGTACGTGACCCGCGCGTCCCGCCAGGGCAGCAGCGAGGCGTGGTGCTCGGTCTCGTAGACGAACACCTGGCAGTCGGCGGGCAGCGCGGCGGCGAGCAGGTTCAGCGAGTCGGTGGTGGAGCGGGTGAAGACGACCTGGTCGTCCTCGCGGCAGTCAAGGAACTCGGCGACGGCGACCCGGGAGTTCTCGAACAGGTCGGTGGACAGCTGCGAGAGGTACCCGGCGCCGCGGTGCACGCTGCCGTAGTACGGCGCGTAGGCGGCGACGTCGTCCCACACCCGCTGGAGGGCCGGTGCGCTGGCCGCGTAGTCGAGGGCGGCGTAGCTGACCTCGCCACCGGTGACGAGCGGCACGGTGACGTCCCGGCCGAGGACGGGGAGCGGGGCGATGGTCTCGGTACAGGCGGCGGCGTCGACGGAAACAGACATGGGTGAACTCCCTGGCGCGGTAAGCGAATTGACCATGCCGGAGCTCTGGACGACAGTGCTCGACGGCATGGAAAAAAGATGAAACGGGTACGCGGAGGCGGGGCCGGAACGCCCTATCGCATTCGCTTGCTCACGAGACTGCTCCCTTGAGGACCAGGACCCCAGGGTTGCGAGGGGTCCGCGCTTGCCACGCGCCTTGCTGCGCACGGCCTGGTCTTCACCCAGGGCACCCCGCCACGGACGGAGGGTTGCCGGACAGCGGGCTGGGGCCTTCTGCAGTGAATAAACACAGCGCTGTCACTCATGACCTTGAAGAGCATCTTGCCACACGTCTCAGAAACAGCAAGGGCGCAGTCCAGGATCCGGACTGCGCCCTGCGTCACATCTCGTACGCGCCTACCTGTTGCTGGCCGCCACCCACCGCTCAAGGGCGGCCTTCGCCGCTCCCGAGTCGATCGACTCGGCGGCCCGGTCCATGCCGGCCCTGATCTGCTCGACGAGCGTGCCCTCGCCGGGCCGCACGGCCACAAGGGCCGCCGCCGCGTTCAGCAGCACCGCGTCGCGCACGGGCCCCTGCTCGCCGTCGAGGAGACGCCGGGCGACCTCCGCGTTGTACGAGGGGTCGCCGCCGCGCAGCGCCTCGATGGGCACGATGCCGATGCCGACGTCGCGCGGGTCGAAGGACTCCTCGCGCACGGCGCCGTCCCGCACCACCCATACGCGCGAGGTCCCGGTGGTGGTCAGCTCGTCGAGCCCGTCGTCGCCGCGGAACACCAGGGACGAGTTGCCGCGCTCGGCGAAGACCCCGGCCACGATCGGCGCCATCCGGGCGTCGGCGACACCGACGGCCTGCGCCTTCACCTTGGCCGGGTTGGTCAGCGGGCCCAGCAGGTTGAACACCGTGCGGATGCCGAGCTGCCCGCGCGCGGCGCCCGCGTAGCGCAGCGCGGGGTGGAACTTGATGGCGAAGCAGAACGTGATGCCGGCTTCCTCGGCGACCTCGGGCACCCGCTTCGGCGACAGGTCGAGGTTGACGCCCAGCTTCTCCAGTACGTCGGAGGAGCCCGAGGCGGAGGAGGCGGCGCGGTTGCCGTGCTTGACGACCTTGGCGCCGGTGCCCGCGACGACGATCGCGGACATCGTGGAGATGTTGACCGTCTTGGCGCCGTCGCCGCCGGTGCCCACGATGTCGACGGTCTCGCCGGGCACCTCGATCACGTTGGCGTGCTCGTACATGCCGCGTACGAGACCGGAGATCTCCTGCACGGTCTCGCCCTTGGCGCGCAGCGCCACCGCGAACCCGGCGATCTGCGCGTCGGTCGCCTCGCCCCGCATGATCCGGTCCATCGCCCACGCGGTGTCGTCGGCGCTCTGGTCACGGCCTTCGAGGAGGCCGTTCAGGACGGCGGGCCAGGAACGGCCCGCCGCGGTGTCGCCTCCAGCGGGGTTCAAAGCGCTCATGGCCGCTCCTGTGTGCTTCTGTGGGTGAAAGGTGCTGCGGCCCCACCCTATCCAGGTCCCGGGACCGCAAAGAGCCCCCGTCCAGGCAATGGACGAGGGCTCCCGCTGTGGCTTACAGCGACGGATCAGAGATCAGTGGTGGCCGTGGCCGCTGGTGATCTCCTTGTACTCCTCGGCGGTCGGCTTCGGGATCTGGTTGTTCTCCCCGTAGTAACCGCGCGAGAGCTTGCCGCGCAGCTTCTGGAGCCGCGTGACCTTGCGCTCGACACCGTTCTCGTCGACCGTCGGGCCGATCTCGACCGGCGCGTACTGCTCGTGCGCCGTGAGCGTGTGCAGGGCCTCCTGGTCGAGCGGCTCGTGCACCTCGATGAACTCACCGTGCGGCAGGCGCTTGATGATGCCGGACTCGCGTCCGTGCAGCACCTTGTCCTTGTCGCGGCGCTGGAGGCCGAGGCAGATCCGCTTGGTGACGATGAAGGCGATGACCGGGCCGACGAAGAACGCGATCCGGACGAACCAGGTGATCGCATTGATCGACAGGTGGAAGTGCGTGGCCCAGAGGTCGTTGCCGCCACCGATGAGCAGCACCAGGTACCAGGTGATCCACGCGACACCGAAGGCCGTACGCGTCGGAGCGTTGCGCGGGCGGTCCAGGATGTGGTGCTCGCGCTTGTCGCCGGTGACCCAGGCCTCGATGAACGGGTAGACCGCGATCGCGACCAGGACCAGCGGGAAGATCACGACCAGCGGGATGGCCACGCCCAGGACGAGCGTGTGACCCCAGAAGTCGATCTCCCAGCCCGGCATCACTCGGATCAGGCCCTCGGAGAAGCCCATGTACCAGTCCGGCTGGGCGCCCGTGGACACCTGGTCGGGACGGTAGGGACCGATGGCCCAGATCGGGTTGATCGTGGCGATCGCGGCGACCACCGCGATGACACCGAAGACCAGGAAGAAGAAGCCGCCCGCCTTGGCCATGTAGACCGGGAGCAGCGGCATGCCCACGACGTTCTTGTTGGTCTTTCCGGCACCCGCGAACTGCGTGTGCTTGTGGTAGAAGACCAGGATCAGGTGCGCCGCCATCAGGCCGAGCATGATGCCCGGCAACAGCAGGATGTGGATCGAGTAGAACCGCGCGACGAAGTCGCCGCCGGGGAACTCGCCGCCGAAGAGGAAGAACGACATGTACGTGCCGACGATCGGCACGGACAGGATCGCGCCCTCCATGAAGCGGACACCGGTGCCGGAGAGCAGGTCGTCCGGGAGCGAGTAGCCGGTGAAGCCGGTGAACATGCCCAGGACGAACAGCAGGAAGCCGAAGACCCAGTTGACCTCACGCGGCTTGCGGAACGCACCCGTGAAGAACACGCGCATCATGTGCACGAACATGCCCGCGAGGAAGATCAGCGCGGCCCAGTGGTGGATCTGACGGATCAGCAGGCCACCGCGCACATCGAAGGAGATGTGCATGGTCGAGTTGAAGGCCTCCGACATCAGCTGCCCCTGGAGCGGGACGTAGCTGCCGTCGTAGGTGACCTCGTTCATCGACGGGTGGAAGAACAGCGTCAGATACACACCCGTGAGGATGATGATGATGAAGCTGTACATGCAGATCTCGCCGAGCATGAAGGACCAGTGGTCCGGAAAGATCTTGCGCATGTTGGACTTGGCCAGGGAGTAGATCCCCAGACGTCCGTCGGCCCAGTCGGCTACGCGCTCGCCGGCCGGTGCCTTCTCGCGCGCAGGCGCGTCGTTCGTGGTCGTAGTACTCATCCGCGCTCCCAGAAGGCAGGACCGACGGGCTCAGCGAATTCGCTCAGCGCCTCGAGGTGACCCTCTTCGTTGACGCCGATGCGCAGCTGCGGCAGCGCGTGACCGGCAGGACCGAAGATCACCCGGGCGCCGTCGGAGAGGTCGAAGGTGGACTGGTGGCACGGGCACAGAGCGTGGTGCGTCTGCTGCTCGTACAGCGAGATCGGACAACCGACGTGGGTGCAGATCTTCGAGTAGGCCACGATGCCCTCGTGGGACCACTCGAGTTCCTGCTTGTCCTTGATGTTCTCCGGCTGGATCCGGACGAGCATCAGGGCGTCCTTGGCGATGTTCGTCTGGAAGTCCTCGTCGTGCTCCTCCAGGCCCTCGGGCTTGGCGAAGGTGAGCGAGCCGACCGCGATGTCCGAAGGCAGCAGCGGCTCGTTCGTGTTCATGTTGACGAGGGTCAGGCCCTTCTTCCACGACGTGGTGCGCAGCTTCTTCTCGGGCAGCGGCCCGAGGTCGCGAAGCAGGACCACACCGGAGAGGGGCACCAGCGCGAGAGCGCCGAACAGGGTGTTGCGGATCAGCTTGCGCCGGCCGAACTGCGACTCGCGGGCACCGTCGGCGAAGTCCTGGAGGACCTTCGCCTTGACCTCGGGCTCCGCCTCGATCGGGTGGCGCTCCTGGATGACCTCTTCGTCGGACATCAGGGTGCGGGCCCAGTGGACCGCGCCCGCGCCGATGCAGAAGAGCGCCACACCGAGGGTCATGCCCAGCGCGAAGTTCAGCGCGCTGATGTGACCCAGCGGGAAGATGTAGACGCTCGTATCGACGTCGATGGTGACGTACGAGGCGATGAAGCCGACGGTGGCCAGCATCGACACCATGAACAGGAAGGCGACGACGCGCTCGGACCGCTTGGCGGCCCGCTCGTCGATGTCCTGGATCCGGTGCTCGTGGGGCGGCAGACCCGGGTCGGTGAAGGGCTCGTCCTTCACGGCGACCGAGCCGTGCTCCTCGGCTTCCTGCGCAGTGGGCAGGTTCTCTTCTGGAATGTCTTGGCTACTCATGACTTCTTGGCCTTTGCGGTCCGAGCGGCAACCCAGATGGCGACGGCGATCAGACCGCCAAGACCGAAGATCCAGGCGAACAGACCCTCACTGACCGGGCCGAGCCCGCCCAGCTTGAGTCCACCGGGGCTCTCGGTCTTGTCACCGTTGACCGCGTCGAGGTACGCGATGATGTCCTTCTTGTTCTGCTTGGTCATCGTCGTGTCCGGGAACGACGGCATGTTCTGCGGGCCGGTCTGCATGGCCTCGTAGATGTGCTTCGGGGCCACACCCTCGAGGCTCGGCGCGAACTTGCCGTGTGTCAGCGCGCCACCCTCACCGGTGAAGTTGTGGCACTGGGCGCAGTTGGTACGGAACAGCTCGCCACCCTTGGCGATGTCCGCGCCGTTGGCGCTGTAGTCCTTGTCGGTCGGCGCGACCGGACCGGCACCCAGCGAGGCGACGTACGCCGCGAGCTGGTCGATCTCGGCCTGCGAGTAGATGACCTTCTTCTTCGGGACCTGAGCGCCCGGCTGCTGGGCCGGCATACGACCGGTGCCGACCTGGAAGTCGACGGCGGCGGAGCCGACGCCCACGAGGCTCGGCCCGTCGGAGGTGCCCTGACCGCCGGTTCCGTGGCAGCTGGCGCAGCCGACGGAGTAGAGCTTCTTGCCCTCGTCGATGGCGAGGGACTGGGCGGTTTCATCGGCCTGCGCCTTGTCCGCGGGTGCGAACGCGGCGTACAGCCCCCCGGTGGCCGCCAGCGCGAGGAGTAGGACGACGACCGCCGCCAGCGGATGGCGTCGTCGTGCGGAGAGCTTTTTCACGGATTACCCCGGTGTCAGGATCTTCTGCGTCGGTGCTGCGGAAATGTGTCGGGTTCTTCGCCCGATGCTGTGATCGTCGAACTACTTGATCAGGTAGATCGTGGCGAAGAGGCCGATCCAGACGACGTCGACGAAGTGCCAGTAATAGGACACGACGATGGCGGCCGTCGCCTGATGGTGGGTGAACCTCCGGGCGGCATACGTCCTGCCGAGGACGAACAGGAAGGCGATGAGGCCACCTGTCACGTGCATGCCGTGGAAGCCGGTGGTCAGGTAGAACACCGAGCCGTACGGGTCGGAGGAGAGCGAGAGCCCATCCTTCTTGACCAGCTCGGTGTACTCGTAGACCTGACCGCCGATGAAGATCGCACCCATGATGAAGGTGACGATGAACCACGACCGGAGCTTCTTCACGTCGCCGCGCTCGGCGGCGAACACGCCCATCTGGCACGTGAGTGAGGAGAGCACCAGGATCGTGGTGTTCGTCGCGGAGAACGGAAGATTCAGCGCATGCGCCATTTCCTTCCAGTGATCCGGTCCGGTCACCGATCGCAGGGTGAAGTACATCGCGAAGAGGGCCGCGAAGAACATCAGCTCGGAACTCAGCCAGATGATGGTTCCGACGCTGGTGAGGTTCGGTCGATTGACCGACGGGTGCGCGTGCCCGGTTTCTACTGTCGTTGCTGTCGCCACGACCGACATTATGTCGGTCGCTTATCTCGCCCTCACTCCGGGGGGTGCCGTTCGGAGTGTCTGAGGGGTGTGTCCAGCCCATATGGCCCATCGGAGCCGCGTGCGAACCGGTGTTGACGGGGTGTCGGGAGGAGTAGGCTCCGCGGCACGGATCACCGTACGACGGCTTAAGAAGCCCCCCGACCAACGATGCTTCGGAGGAACGATGCAGTCGACCGCGACGGTTCTGGTCTACAGCGACGACGCCAACACCCGCGAGCAGGTGCGCCTCGCGACCGGCCGGCGGCCCGCTGCCGACGCCCCCGAGGTGCAGTTCATCGAATGCGCGACGCTTCCGGCCGTCCTGAAGGAGCTGGACCGCGGCGGGATCGACGTCTGCGTCCTGGACGGCGAGGCCGCCCCCGCGGGCGGCATGGGCGTGTGCCGGCAGATCAAGGACGAGATCTTCCACTGCCCGCCGGTTCTGCTCCTGATCGGCCGCCCGCAGGACGCGTGGCTGGCGACGTGGAGCCGCGCGGAGGCCGCTGTGACGCTCCCTGTGGAGCCCGTGGAGTTCGCCGGGGCCCTCGCCTCGCTGCTGCGCTCCCGGCTCGCCGTGGACGCCTGAGGAAGCCCCTCACGCACCGTCCGGCACACACGCCGACTCCCGTACGCCGGCGGCGCACGGGAGTCGGAAGTCACACCGTTGATCTTGTCGGGCGGTCTCAGACCTCGGGGCTGAGCCGGGCCTGCTGGGCCGGGTCGGGCTTGTCGGCCTTCTTCGTGAGGGCGCTGCCCGCCTGCCACTTCTTCCAGCTGACGTTCCAGTCGCCGAAGCCGTTGCCGAACGGGTCCATCTCCGAGCCGTAGCTGTTGACGACCTTCACGATGTCGCCCTGGCGCACGGTGTCGTAGAACCAGGCGGCGTTGTTGGTGCTCATGCCGGTGCAGCCGTGGCTGACGTTCGCGGAGCCCTGCGAGCCGACGGACCAGGGCGCGGCGTGCACGTACTCGCCGCTCCAGGTGACGCGGGTCGCGTAGTACACCGGCAGGTCGTACGAGTCCGAGGAGCCCTCGGAGATGCCGATCGTCTCGCCCCGCATCCGTACGTAGTACTCCTTGCCGAGCACCACCTTGACGCCGTTGCGGGTCTCGAAGCCGGCCTTTCCGGTGGTGACCGGGATGGAGTTGATCTCCTTGCCGTTGCGGTAGACCGTCATGGAGTGCGCGGCGGCGTCGGTGACGGCCACGATGCGGTCACCCGTACGGATGGTCAGCGGCTTGGAGCTGCCGCCCCACAGCCCGTTCCGCACCTTCACGCCCGCCAGTCTGCTGGTGGCGGTGATCTTCGCCTGGGTGGGCCAGTACCCCTTCGGGCGGTAGTGCAGCTCGGTGCTGTTCACCCAGTACCAGGAGCCGTCCACGGCGGGCTTGGAGTCGACCCGCAGGGAGCGCTCCACCAGCGCGCGGGACTTCTCGTCCCGTACGGGCTTGTTGAGTTCGGCCGTGATGGGCTGTCCGACGCCGTATGTGCCCTTCTGTGGGCCGAACGTGGCCTTGAGGGACTTCTCCTTGCCCGGGTGGCCCGTGTCGAAGCTGAGGACCTTGCGGCCGGGTTCGCCGTCCTCGTCCTCGGTGCTCACCCGGACCGTGTAGCGGGTGTCCGCCGTCAGCGGGGCGGTGGTGTGCCATCTCGTGCCGTCGGCGGAGAGTTCGCCCGCGACATAGCGGCCCACGGCGTCCTGGGCGGTGACGTCGGTGATGCGGGACTCGTCGCCCTGGGCGGTGACCTCCAGCGGCTTGTCCGGGTCCGCCTTCTTGGCGCTGCCCACGGGACCGCTGAAGGAGATCTGGCTCGCCGCGTCGTACGGCTTGGCGGAGAGCGGATGACTGGAGTTGCCGCATGCCGCTGTGCTCGCACCGAGTGCGGCCACCAGCACGGTGCAGCCCAGAACCGTACGGATACGCGGTGAGTGGTTCATGAACTCACCGTAAGAAGGAACGCCCGGTCCAGCGCGGCGAGTGAGCCGCACGGGGCAACCCCCGGGTACGCCGAAGGGCCCGGACGCTCCATCAGGAGTGTCCGGGCCCTTCGGTGACGGAAGTTCAGTACCGGCAGCGGGTGCTACTGGTTCTGGTTCTCACCGCGGTAGTACTCGAAGACCCAGCCCCACAGGCCGAACATGATGATCGGGGCCGAGAAGTACAGCAGCCACCAGCCGATGGCCACGGCCAGGAAGGCGAGCGCGCCGCCGACACCCAGCGCGAGCGGCTGCCAGGAGTGCGGGCTGAAGAAGCCCACCTCGCCGGCGTCGTCCGCGACGTCGGCCTCCTTGTTGTCCTGGGCACCGGTGTCGACACGCCGGGCCGTGAAGGCCAGGTAGTAGCCGACCATGATGCACAGGCCGAACGCCAGGAAGAGCGCCGTCGTACCGGCCGGCTCCTTCGACCACACGCCGTAGACACCGGCCATGATCAGGACGAAGAGGCTCAGCCAGATGAACATCTTGCCTTGGACCTTCACTTGCCGGCCTCCTTAGCAAGCGCCTTGTCGCCGTGTCCGGCGTTCTCCAGCTGGTCCAGCGCGGCGATCTCCGGGTGGTGGAGGTCGAACGCCGGGGATTCCGAGCGAATGCGCGGCAGCGTGAGGAAGTTGTGCCGCGGCGGCGGGCAGGACGTCGCCCACTCGAGCGAACGGCCGTAACCCCACGGGTCGTCGACCTCGACCTTCTTGCCGTACTTGGCGGTCTTCCAGACGTTGTAGAAGAACGGCAGGATCGACAGGCCGAGCAGGAACGAGGAGATCGTCGAGATCGTGTTCAGCGCGGTGAAGCCGTCGGCCGCGAGGTAGTCCGCGTAACGACGCGGCATGCCCTCGACGCCCAGCCAGTGCTGCACCAGGAACGTGCCGTGGAAGCCGATGAACAGCGTCCAGAAGGTGATCTTGCCAAGGCGCTCGTCGAGCATCTTGCCGGTCATCTTCGGCCACCAGAAGTGGAAGCCGGCGAACATCGCGAACACCACGGTGCCGAACACCACGTAGTGGAAGTGCGCCACCACGAAGTACGAGTCCGAGACGTGGAAGTCCAGCGGCGGGGCCGCCAGGATGACGCCCGTCAGACCACCGAAGGTGAAGGTGATCAGGAAGCCGATCGTCCAGAGCATCGGTGTCTCGAAGGACAGCGAGCCCTTCCACATCGTTCCGATCCAGTTGAAGAACTTCACGCCCGTTGGCACGGCGATCAGGAACGTCATGAAGGAGAAGAACGGAAGCAGAACACCGCCGGTGACGTACATGTGGTGCGCCCACACCGTCACGGAGAGACCGGCGATCGCGATCGTCGCGCCGATGAGGCCGGAGTAGCCGAACATCGGCTTGCGCGAGAAGACCGGGATCACTTCGGAAATGATTCCGAAGAATGGCAGAGCGATGATGTACACCTCTGGGTGTCCGAAGAACCAGAAGAGGTGTTGCCAGAGCAATGCGCCGCCATTACTGGCATTGAATACCTGGGCACCGAACTTGCGGTCCGCCTCCAGGGCGAACAGCGCGGCGGCGAGCACCGGGAAGGCGAGCAGGACCAGCACACCGGTCAGCAGCACGTTCCACACGAAGATCGGCATGCGGAACATCGTCATGCCAGGAGCACGCATGCAGATGATCGTGGTGATGAAGTTGACCGAGCCGAGGATCGTGCCGAAGCCGGAGAAGGCCAGACCCATGATCCACATGTCGGCGCCGATGCCCGGCGAGCGGACCGCGTCCGACAGCGGGCTGTAGGCGAACCAGCCGAAGTCGGCGGCGCCCTGCGGGGTGAGGAAGCCACCCACCGCGATCAGCGAGCCGAACAGGTACAGCCAGTAGGCGAACATGTTCAGCCGCGGGAACGCGACGTCGGGGGCACCGATCTGGAGCGGCATGATCCAGTTCGCGAAGCCGGAGAACAGCGGCGTCGCGAACATCAGCAGCATGATCGTGCCGTGCATCGTGAACGCCTGGTTGAACTGCTCGTTCGACATGATCTGCGTGCCGGGGCGGGCGAGTTCGGCGCGCATGAAGAGCGCCATGACTCCGCCGATGCAGAAGAACGCGAACGACGTGACCAGGTAGAGCGTGCCGATCGTCTTGTGGTCAGTGGTGGTCAGCCACTTGATCACCGTCGCGCCGGGGCGCTTGGGCCGGGCCGGCAGCTCGTTCTCGTACGAGTCGCTTGCTGCCGCGGCACCCTGAGGTTCGTTGAGGATGCTCACGTTGTCTTCGTCTCCCGGTTCTTCTCGTGGTCCGTCTGAGCGATGCCCGACGGGACGTAACCGGTCTGCCCCTTCTTGGCGAGGTCCTTGAGGTGCTGCTGGTAACGCTCGGGAGAGACGACCTTCACGTTGAACAGCATCCGGGAGTGGTCGACGCCGCAGAGCTCGGCGCACTTGCCCAGGAAGGTCCCCTCCTTGTTGGGGGTCACCTCGAAGGAGTTGGTGTGGCCCGGAATGACGTCCTGCTTCATCAGGAACGGCACCACCCAGAAGGAGTGGATGACGTCACGCGAAGTAAGAACGAAGCGGACCTTCTCGCCCTTGGGGAGCCAGAGGGTCGGACCGGGGTTGTTGGTCTGCGGGTTCCGCTCGCCCGGAGTACCGACCTCGTAGACACCGCCGGCGTTCGCCGGGAAGTCGTCCTTGAAGCGCTGCGGGATGCCCGAGAGCTCCTTGGAGGTCTTGGCGTCACCGTCGACACCCGGCACGTTCTCGACGTAGTTGAAGCCCCAGCTCCACTGGTAGCCGACCACGTTGACGGTGTGCGCGGGCTTGTCCTCGAGCTTCAGAAGCTTCGATTCGTCGCGCGCGGTGAAGTAGAAGAGGACCGAGACGACGATCAGCGGAACGATCGTGTACAGCGCCTCGAGCGGCATGTTGTACCGCGTCTGAGTGGGAACCTCGATCTTGGTGCGGCTGCGCCGGTGGAAGATGACACTCCACAGGATCAGACCCCACACCAGCACGCCCGTGGCGAGCGCTGCCGCCCACGAGCCCTGCCAGAGGGAGAGGATCCTAGGGGCCTCCTCCGTCACCGGAGTGGGCATACCAAGACGAGGGAAGTCCTTGTATGTGCAACCGGTAGCGGTTACCAGGATCAGGCCCGCAGTCAGCACCTGCGGCAGCTTCCGCCGCATCGGGCGCCGCGACGAGCGGTCGGAGCCGTTGGGACTCACGTAGCGCCTTCCCGAGAGTCTCGCCCGCGCTCTTTGGTTGGCTACGGCCGCCATCTCGCTGGTCGCTCGCCGCCCTGGCACACGGGCAGGGGTTTGGATGTTTATGCGGACCAAACCCTACTGGACGCTATTTGGGGTCGCGCGGGGAGGGTGCCTAACGCGCCGCGGGTCACTCCGAAGGGTGGGATCGGGGGGCGTTTGTAGGTTTCTGACGGTGGGTCGGGGTGGGGTCGCCCTCGGTGGGTGGGGGGTGTGCTGCGCCGCGGGGTGCGGTTCTTCGTGGCTGGGGTGCGCCCCCGCGGCGGAGCCGCTGGTGTCACAGGCTCGCGCCCCTAGGGGAGGCGGGGGCGGCCAACCCCGCGGGGTGCGGTCGGGCGTGGCTGGGCGCGCAGTTCCCCGCGCCCCTGAGGGAGGCGGGGGCAGGCCGCCCCGTAGATGGAGGTCGGGCGTGGCTGGGGTGCGCGGTTCCTCGCGCCCCTGAGGGGTGCGGTCGGGTGTGGCTGGGGTGCGCCCCGCGGCGGAGCCGCTGGTGTCACAGGCTCGCGCCCCTGAGGGAGGCGGGGGCGGGCAACCCCGGCGGGGTGCGGTCGGGTGGGGTGTCCCGGGGCGGAGTCGCTGGTGGCGCGGGGCCGTGGCCCTGGGCGGCGGTGGTTCCCCGGGGGGCCGTAGCGTTGCGGCGTGTCGTACTTCGATGTGGCGTCGGCCGCTCCCCTTCACCCCGTTGCCCGGCAGGCATTGCAGGCCTCGCTCGATGAGGGGTGGGCGGATCCGTCGCGCCTGTACCGGGAAGGGCGGCGGGCGCGGCTGTTGCTCGATGCCGCGCGGGAGGCCGCCGCCGAGGCCGTGGGGTGCCGGCCCGACGAGTTGGTGTTCACGTCGTCCGGGACCCGGGCGGTGCACGACGGCGTGGCGGGGGCGCTCGCGGGGCGGCGGCGCGCGGGAAACCACCTGGTCGTGTCAGCCGTCGAACACTCTTCCGTACTCCATTCGGCCGCGGCGCACGAGGTCCTCGGCGGGTCGGTGGCGCAGGTCGGGGTGGGGCGCGAAGGCCGGGTCCCCGTCGAGGCGTTCCGTGCCGCGCTCCGGGAGGACACCGCGCTCGCCTGCCTTCAGTCCGCCAATCATGAGGTGGGGACGGAACAGCCCGTCGCCGAGGTGGCCGAGGTGTGCCGGGGCGCCGGGGTGCCGTTGTTCGTGGATGCCGCGCAGTCGTTGGCGTGGGGCCCTGTGGCGGGTGAGTGGTCGTTGCTCGCCGGAAGCGCCCATAAGTGGGGCGGTCCGGCCGGGGTCGGGCTGCTCGTCGTGAAGAAGGGGACGCGGTTCGCACCGCAAGGGCCCGCCGACGAGCGGGAGTCGGGCCGGGCCGCCGGGTTCGAGAACATCCCGGGCATCGTGGCCGCGGCCGCGTCACTGCGGGCCGTGCGGGCGGAGGCCGCCGGGGAGGCGGCGCGGCTGCGGGAGTTGACGGAGCGGATCCGGGCGCGGGTGCCGGAGCTGCTGCCGGACGTGGAGGTCGTCGGGGATCCGGTGCGACGGCTGCCGCACCTGGTGACGTTCTCCTGTCTGTACGTCGACGGGGAGAGCCTGCTGCACGGGCTCGACCGCGCCGGTTTCTCCGTTTCTTCCGGGTCGTCCTGTACGAGCAGCACGCTGACACCCAGCCATGTGCTGCGCGCGATGGGCGTCGTGAGCGAGGGGAACGTACGGGTGTCGCTGCCGCTGGGCACGGAGGCCGCCGAGGTGGAGCGGTTCCTCGACGTGCTGCCGGGCGTGGTGGGCGAGGTGCGGGAGAAGCTGGGCGCGCCGGTCGCCGGGGCGGCGGGCACGGCCGAGGCCGTGACCGTGGACGCGCTGGGCCTGACCTGCCCGCAGCCGGTGATCGAACTGGGCCGGGCGATCGGGCGGGTGCGGGTGGGCGGCACGGTGACCGTGCTCGCCGACGACAAGGTCGCCGCGGTCGACATCCCGGCCTGGTGCTACACGCAGGGCCACGAATACGCAGGAGCGGAGCAGCGGGAAGAGGGCGGTGCCCTTTATACGGTGCGGCGGGGCATTTAGGGGCGCGGGGAACTGCGCGAACGCGACCACGAACAGAACCGCGGCCGCGCTGCTCCACAAGAGAGCAGCAACGGCCGCGGCCCCGCCGAAGGCTTCAGCCCAGGTGCGCCTCGACCTCGACCGCGGCAGCGTCCCCGTACGCCTTGCGGAACCGGTCCATGAACGGCGCCCGCCGCAGCTCGTACTCCTGCGTGCCGAGCGTCTCGATGACCAGCGTCGCGAGCATGCAGCCGACCTGCGCCGCCCGCTCGTGCCCGACGCCCCAGGCCAGACCGGACAGGAAACCCGCGCGGAACGCGTCGCCGACGCCCGTCGGGTCGACCTTGGCGTCCTCCTCCGGGACGCCGACCTCGACCGGGTCCTCGCCGGCCTTCTCGATGCGCACGCCGCGCGCGCCGAGCGTGGTGACGCGGTGGCCGACCTTGCCGAGGATCTCCTCGTCGGTCCAGCCGGTCTTGGACTCGATGAGCCCCTTCTCGTACTCGTTGGAGAAGAGGTACGTGGCGCCTTCGAGGAGCGTCCGGATCTCCTCGCCGCCCATGCGCGCGATCTGCTGCGAGAAGTCGGCGGCGAACGGGATCGAGCGCGAGCGGCACTCCTCCGTGTGCCGGAGCATCGCCTCGGGGTCGTCCGCGCCGATGAGGACCAGGTCGAGGCCGTCGACGCGGTCGGCGACGGTCTTCAGCTCGATGAGCCGGGCCTCGCTCATGGCGCCCGTGTAGAAGGAGCCGATCTGGTTGTGGTCGGCGTCCGTGGTGCAGACGAAGCGGGCCGTCTGGAGGGTCTCGGAGATCCGGACGGACTCGGTGTCCACGCCGTGGCGGTCGAGCCAGGCGCGGTACTCGTCGAAGTCCGATCCGGCGGCGCCCACCAGGATCGGGCTCGTGCCGAGCTGCCCCATGCCGAAGGCGATGTTGGGTCCGACACCTCCACGGCGTACGTCGAGGGCGTCGACGAGGAAGGAGAGGGAGACCGTGTGCAGCTGGTCCGCGACCAGCTGGTCGGCGAAACGGCCGGGGAAGGTCATCAGGTGGTCAGTGGCGATGGAGCCGGTGACTGCGATTCGCACGGCGTGAGCACGCTTCCTGAATAAGGGGAGGAGTTGACGCTTCACGCTACCCGCTCGGGGCGTGCGGGCTGAAGTATGGAAAATGCCCGATAGCGGGTCTTTCTTCGGATGTCACCTCGGGGCTACCGTGCCGTCATGACCTACGACGCGTCAGGCATGGTCCAGGACGATCTCGCGGCGCTGCGCGGCGACTGCGTCCGGATGCTCCCGCACTGGGTGACACCGCCGGCGCCGTGGGAGGTGGAGCGGCCCGGCGCCGCGCACCGGCCCGCCGGGATTCACGGGGTCGTGGTGCCCGAGTCCTCGGCCCGGCTGATCGACTCCATGACCGGTTTCGGCGACTGACGGCTTCCGGAAGGGAACCGCGCGCCCGTACGCCCCGTCCCATCGGTGTCCCCCGGTGAGAAGGAGCGATGCGGTGAGCGGTGAAGAGCGGACGCGGGACCGTCTCGGGCGGCGGCGCACGGCGGCTGTCGTGTCGGTCGCGGCGGCCGTGCTGCTGGCCGGTGGCGGCGGCGCGTATCTGGCGACCAACGCGATGGGCGGGTCCGGCGACGAGGGGTCGGCCCGGCCCGGTGGCACCGGCACTCCCCCGCCGCTCGCCCTGGACGGCTACTCCGACACCGCCCCCTCCTCCGGCACGGCGCCGCCGCCCGGCATCGCGCCCGGCGAGCCCGACCCGAACGGCACCCGCTACGAGGCGACCGGCGATCTCCCGGCGGGCCCCGGGAAGGCGCCCGTCTACCGGGCGCGCGGCGGGGTGACCGCCGCCGAGGCCACCGCGCTCGCCGAGGTCCTCGACGTACGGGGGAAGCCGCGGCGGGACGGCGACGCCTGGAGGGCGGGGCCCGCGAAGGACGGTTCGGGGCCCTCGTTGCAGGTGAGCCGGGAGGCGCCGGGGAGCTGGACGTACTCCAGGTACGCGCCGTCCGCCGGCGGCAAGTGCGCCGGCGGGACGAAGTGCGCGGACCCGGCGGGCGGGGGCGGTGCCGAGGACGCGGTGAGCGAGGCCGCCGCGAAGCGGGCCGCCGCGCCGGTCCTGAAGGCCCTGGGCCAGGACGACGCGAAGCTGGACGCGAAGCAACTCATGGGCGCCACCCGCGTGGTGAACGCCGACCCGGTGGTCGGCGGGCTGCCGACGTACGGCTGGTCGACCGGGATCCAGATCGGCTCCGACGGTCAAGTGGTGGGCGGCAGCGGCCGGTTGAAGGCGCCTGCGAAGGGCGCCACGTATCCGACGGTGGGGGCGCGCGAGGCGCTTGAGCGGATGAACGGGGCGGCCGGCGGGGGCCGGGTCTCCGTCGGCGGGTGCGCGAGCCCGGTGCCATTGGACGGAGGCAAGGACGGAGGCAGGGCCGCGGACTGCGCCTCGGCGCCGCCGAAACCGGCCGCGGTCGCCGTCACGAAGGCGACGTTCGGGCTGGCCGCGCACACCGTCGGGGGCCGGCAGGCGCTGGTGCCGTCGTGGTTGTTCGAGGTGCGGCCCACCGGTGCCGACGCCGCGTTCACCGTGACGTATCCGGCGGTGGAGCCCAGGTACCTGGCGGCGCCGAGGAGTTCGGAGCCGTCCCCCGTGGAGCCCTCCGGCAAGGCGGGCGGCGACACCCGCACCGTGCACGTCCAGGGTTACAGCGCCACGGGCAGGACCCTGACGCTGCACTTCACGGGCGGGGTGTGCGCGAAGTACGCGGCGTCGGCGCAGGAGTCCGGGAGCCGGGTGAGCGTGAAGGTCACCGAGACGCGGAAGAAGGGCACCGTCTGCGTGCAGATGGCGAAGTTCTATACGTTGCCGGTGACGCTGGACGCTCCGCTCGGCGAGCGGAAGGTGGTGACGGCCGAGGGGGCCGCCGTGCCGTACGCGCAGAAGAACGCGCCCGGCGGGGTCGAGCCCGCGCCGCGCGACTGACCGGCCCGGAGCATGCCGAAGGGGCGGCCCCGAGGGGCCGCCCCTTCGCGCCTTACCGCTGTACGGCTTAGCTGAACGAGTCGCCGCAGGCGCAGGAGCCCGTCGCGTTCGGGTTGTCGATCGTGAAGCCCTGCTTCTCGATGGTGTCGACGAAGTCGATGGAGGCGCCGCCCAGGTACGGGGCGGACATGCGGTCGGTGACGACCTTCACGCCACCGAAGTCCTTGACGACATCGCCGTCGAGCGAGCGCTCGTCGAAGAAGAGCTGGTAGCGCAGGCCGGAGCAGCCGCCGGGCTGAACAGCCACACGCAGGGCCAGGTCGTCACGGCCTTCCTGGTCGAGCAGGGCCTTGACCTTGGCGGCGGCTTCGTCGCTGAGGATGATGCCGTCGCTGACGGTGGTGGTCTCGTCCGATACGGACATCTACATCTCTCCCGGGTTGTTCGGAGACTGCTTGCCGACCATTGCAACCGGCAAAGGCCCGGATCCATTCCGGGTTACGCACTTCTTCTCTTCATGCTCGCACACAGTGCGCGGGCGGGGCACGGGGCGGCGGCAGCCGGATGCGTCACATCGACGAATTCACCATCGTCAAACTGACGTGAAGCACGTATGATAGATAGCGTCATTTCGACGAAAAGTCGAGCAGAGCGAAGAAAGGGTGCGTGACGTGACCACGGCCCAGTCCCCCCAGGCCCCCGTTGACCTGGATGTTTCCCCCACGCCTCTGGCACTCCTGCTGCTCGGCCGGGAGGCCGACCCGGGGAGCGAGCGCGGCGTGGAGTGCCCCGGCGACCTGCCCTCACCGTCCGACCCGGACCTGGTGGAGCGGGCGCGCGCGGCCAAGGAAAGGCTCGGAGACAAGGTGTTCGTGCTCGGACACCACTACCAGCGCGACGAGGTCATCCAGTTCGCCGACGTCACCGGGGACTCCTTCAAGCTGGCGCGCGACGCGGCGGCCCGGCCCGAGGCCGAGTACATCGTGTTCTGCGGTGTGCACTTCATGGCCGAGTCGGCCGACATCCTCACCGGGGACGACCAGAAGGTGGTCCTGCCGGACCTCGCCGCGGGCTGCTCCATGGCGGACATGGCGACGGCCGAGCAGGTCGCCGAGTGCTGGGACGCGCTGACCGAGGCCGGCATCGCCGAGTCCGTGGTCCCCGTCTCGTACATGAACTCCTCCGCGGACATCAAGGCGTTCACGGGCAAGCACGGCGGCACGATCTGTACCTCGTCCAACGCCGAGCGGGCCCTCAACTGGGCGTTCGAGCAGGGCGAGCCCGATTCGACAAAGGTGCTCTTCCTGCCGGACCAGCACCTCGGGCGGAACACCGCGGTGCGCGATCTCGGCATGTCGCTCGATGACTGCGTCGTCTACAACCCGCACAAGCCGAACGGCGGGCTGAGCGTCGAGGAGCTGCGGGCCGCGAAGATGATCCTGTGGCGCGGGCACTGCTCCGTGCACGGGCGGTTCTCGCTGGACTCGGTCAACGACGTGCGGGAGCGCATACCGGGCGTGAACGTGCTGGTCCACCCCGAGTGCAAGAACGAGGTCGTGGCCGCGGCGGACTACGTCGGTTCGACGGAGTACATCATCAAGGCGCTGGAGGCCGCGCCCGCCGGGTCGAAGTGGGCGATCGGCACGGAGCTGAACCTCGTGCGGCGGCTCGCGAACCGGTTCGCCTCGGAGGACAAGGAGATCGTCTTCCTCGACAAGACGGTGTGCTTCTGCTCGACCATGAACCGGATCGACCTTCCGCACCTCGTCTGGACCCTGGAGTCCTTGGCGGACGGCCGGTTGGTCAACCGGATCGAGGTCGACCGCGAAACGGAACAGTTCGCGAAGCTCGCCCTCGAGCGGATGCTGGCGCTGCCTTAGCGGGTGACGTCCCGCCGCCTTGGGCAATCTGCCGCCTAGGGCGGCAGGGTGGGCAAGGCGGCACCCCGGTGCGGGGCGAGCACCTCATCAGGCGCCCGCCCCGCTTCCGGTCCCGGGGCTCTGCCCCGGACCCCGCTGCTCAATCGCCGCAGGGGCTTGATCTACACGCCCGCCGGCTCCGGTTCGGGCGACGGGGTCTGGGGTGGAACCCCGGAGCCGCCACCGTCGCCGCGCTTCGCCGCCCGCTTCGACGCCCGGCGCTCCTTGCGGAGCTCCAGCATCGCGTAGAGCGTCGGGACCAGGAGAAGCGTCAGCAGCGTCGACGTGATCAGACCGCCGATCACGACCACCGCCAGCGGCTGCGCGATGAAGCCGCCCTCACCGGTGACGCCGAGCGCCATCGGGAGCAGGGCGAAGATCGTCGCCAGGGCCGTCATGAGGATCGGGCGCAGACGGTGCCGGCCGCCCTCGACGACCGCCTCCACCACGCCGAGGCCCTGGGCCCGGTACTGGTTGATCAGGTCGATCAGGACGATCGCGTTGGTGACCACGATGCCGATGAGCATCAGCATGCCGATCATCGCCGGGACGCCCATCGCCGTACCGGTGGCGACCAGCAGGCCGATCGCGCCCGTGGCCGCGAACGGGATCGAGACCAGCAGGATCAGCGGCTGGGCCAGCGAACGGAACGTCGCCACCAGGAGCATGAAGACGATCGCGATCGCCGCGAGCATCGCCAGGCCCAGGTTCTTGAACGCGTCGTCCTGGTCCTGGCTGACACCGCCGATGGTCGCCGTGGCGCCCTTCGGCAGATCCAGCGAGGCGAGCTTCGACTGAAGGTCGGCGCTGACCGCGCCCGTGTTGTCGCCGTCCGGCTTCGCCGTGATCGTCGCCGCGCGGGCGCCGTCGATCCGGGTCATCGAGACGGGGCCGTCAACGGTCTTCACCGTGGCGATGTCCCCGAGGGTGACGCCGCCCGGGCCCATCGGCAGCTTCTTCAGCTCGGCCATCGTGGTGGCCGGCTTCGCCGACTTCACGACGATGTCGCGCTCGGTGTCGTCGATGGTCGCCTTGCCGCTGGTGGTGCCGCGCACCGCCTGCGTGACGGCGGCGCCGAGCGTGGTGTCGTTGAACCCGGCGGCGGCCGCCTTGGAGTTGGCCTTCACCGAGATCCGCGGCACCGACTGCGACAGGTCGCTGGTGACGTCGGTGACGTCGTCGAGCGAGGCGACCGCGTCGCGGACCTGCTCGGACGCCTTCTCCAGCACGTCGCCGTCGGCGGCCTTCACGACCACGGACAGGTCCTGGCTGCCGAAGCCGTCACCGGCCGCGATCGTCGTCGTACCGACGCCGGAGAGCTGTCCGAGCTCGCGCTCGATGCGCTTCTGCGTCGCCTCGTACGTCGAGGAGTCCTTCAGCTTCACCTGGTACGACGCCTGGTTGGTGTCGGTGCCGCCGCCGAAGGCCGCCATGAAGCCGGAGGAGCCGATGGTGACCTGGTAGTCCTCGATCTCGTCGATGCCCGAGAGCATCTTCTCGATCTTCTTCGCTGAGGCGTCGGTCGCCGACAGGCTGGTGCCGGGCTGCAACTCCTGCTTGATGGAGAGGACTTCCTGGTCGCCCTGGTCGAAGAAGTTCGTCTTGAGCATCGGCGCCATGCCGAACGTGCCGACGAGCACGACCACCGCGATCAGCAGGCTGGTGAAGCGGCGACGCGTCGCGAAGCGCAGCACCGGAACGTAGATCCGCTGAAGCCAGGAGCGCGCCTCCTTCTCCTCGGCCTTGCGCCGGGCCTCCTCCGGGTCGACGCCGCGGGCCGCCTTCGGCGGGCGCAGGAACCAGTAGGAGAGGACGGGCACGACCGTCAGCGAGACGAGCAGGGACGCGAGGAGCGCCGCCGTCACCGTGATGGAGAACGAGCCGAACAGCTCGCCCACCATGCCGCCGACCAGGCCGATGGGCAGGAACACCGCGACGGTGGTGAGGGTCGAGGACGTCACCGCGCCCGCGACCTCGCGCACGGCCTTGAGGATCGCTTCGCGGCGCTCCTCGCCGTAGCCGAGGTGCCGCTTGATGTTCTCCAGGACGACGATCGAGTCGTCGACGACGCGGCCGATCGCGATGGTCAGCGCGCCGAGCGTGAGCATGTTGAGCGACAGGTCGCCGGTCCACAGGACGATCAGCGCGAGGACGACCGACAGCGGGATGGAGACCGCCGTCACGAGCGTCGAGCGCAGCGAGGCCAGGAAGATCAGGATCACGATGACCGCGAAGAGCAGGCCGAGCGCGCCCTCCGTGGTCAGGCCCGAGATGGACTTCGAGACGGCCGGGCCCTGGTCGCTGACGACGGTCACGTCGGCGCCGGAACCGAGGTCGTCGCGGAGCTGCGGCAGCTTGTCCTTGACGGCCTTGGAGATGGAGACGGCCGAGCCGTCCTGGTCCATCGTGACCGCGAGCGACAGGCTGGGCTCGCCGTCGGTGCGGGTGATCGAGTCGGCCGTGGACGGCTGCTGCTTCACGGTGGCGATGTCACCGAGGCGTACGGGCTTCTTGACGCCCTCACCCGTGATCATCAGGTCCTGGATCTGCTTCAGGGACGTGAAGCCGCCGCCGACCTGGACCGTGCGGTTCTTGCCCGCCTCGTCGAGCGAGCCCGCGGGCATGGTGACGCCGCCGGCCTTCAGGGACTCGGCGAGGGCCTGCGGGTTCACCCCGGCCGCGGCCATCCTGCGGTCGCTCGGCGTGATGTCGACCTGGAGGTCGCGGACGCCGTCGACCGTCACCTGGGAGACGCCGTCGATGTCCTTCAGCGTCGGCACGACGGACGTGTCGAGCTGGTCGGCGAGCGCCTGCTGGTCCTTGTCGGAGGTGACGGCGAGGACGACGGTCGGGATGTCGTCGGTCGATCCCGCGACGACCTGCGGGTCGACGTCATCGGGCAGCTGGGCGCGGGCCCGGTTGACCGCCTGCTGGACGTCGGCGACGAGCTGCTTGCTGCCGTCCGTGCCGTAGTCGAACTGGGCCATCACCAGGGCGTTGCCCTCGCTGGCCGTGGAGGTGACGCCGGTGATTCCGTCGACCGCGTCGATGGAGTTCTCGAGAGGCTCGACGACCTGCTTCTCCACCACGTCCGGGGACGCGCCCTGGTAAGGGGCGATGACGGAGACCATGGGCAGTTCGATCGAGGGCAGCAGCTGCTGCTTGAGCTGAGGGATCGCGATCGCGCCGAAGACGATCGCGATGATCGAAATCAGTCCGATGAGGGCGCGTTGAGCGAGGCTGAATCTCGACAGCCAGGACATGGATCGGGTCTCCGTGGGACGTGAGCGGAAGATGAAGGCCCGTGGCATGACAACCGATGTGGTGCGAGGCGTGGGCCCACGGTCCACCCTCGGTCATGCGTGCGACCCGATTCGTCGCTCCCAGGTCCCGTTCTCGGCCGCCGCCTACTGCGCCCGGAGTACGCGCCCGTGAGGGTCACTCCACCCTTGGGCGTACCAGGCCCGATTCGTACGCGATGACGACGAGTTGGGCGCGGTCGCGGGCGCCCAGCTTGGCCATGGCGCGGTTCACGTGGGTCTTCACGGTGAGCGGGCTGACCTCCAGGCGCTCGGCGATCTCGTCGTTGGAGTGGCCGCCCGCGACCTGGACGAGGACCTCGCGCTCGCGCCCGGTGAGCGCGGCGAGCCGCTCGGCCCGGCCGTCCGTGAGGCGCTCCCCCTCCTCGTAACCGTCCCCCTGCGCGAGGAACTTGGCGATCAGCCCTTTGGTCGCGACCGGCGAGAGCAGGGCGTCGCCCGCGGCCGCGATCCGCACGGCGCCGAGGAGTTCGTCGGGCTCCGCGCCCTTGCCGAGGAAGCCGCAGGCGCCGGCCCGCAGCGACTGCACCACGTACTCGTCGACCTCGAACGTCGTCAGCATCACGACGTGCACGTGGCACAGCTCCGGGTCCGCGGTGATCTCGCGGGTGGCGGCGAGGCCGTCGGTGCCGGGCATCCGGATGTCCATGAGGACGACGTCGGGGCGCTCGGCGCGGGCGAGGCGGACGGCCTCGGCGCCGTCGGAGGCCTCCCCCACCACCTCCATGTCGGGCTCGGAGTCGACGAGCACGCGGAAGGCGCTGCGCAGCAGGGCCTGGTCGTCGGCGAGGAGCACCCTGATCGTCGCGCTGGTCATGTGGTGGCGTCCTCGGGGGTGTCGGTGCCTGCGGCGGGCCCCGCGCCGCCGGCACGGGCCTTGGTCGGAAGGATCGCATGGACGCGGAAACCGCCGCCGTAGCGCGGTCCCGCGGTGAGGGCGCCGCCGAGCGCGGAGGCGCGTTCGCGCATGCCGAGGAGGCCGTGGCCGCCGTTCGCCCCGGGTTCGCCGGGATCGCGGGGGTGGTCGCCGTGCGCGGTGGCGGCGCCGGGGCCGTCGTCGAGAATGGTGATCTCCACGTTGGGCCTCACCCGTACGACGCTGACCTCGGCCCTGGCGCCGGGGCCCGCGTGCTTCTGTACGTTCGTCAGCGCTTCCTGTACGACGCGGAACGCGGCGAGGTCGACGGCGGCGGGCAGGGCGGGGGCGTCCTTCGCGCGGGCCACCTCGACGGGCAGGCCCGCGTGCCGGAAGGTGTCGACGAGGTCGTCGAGCCGGTCGAGTCCCGGGGCGGGTTCGGTGGGGGCCTCCGGATCCCCGGTCTGCCTCAACAGGCCGACCGTGGCGCGGAGTTCGTTGAGGGCGGAGCGGCTGGCCTCGCGGACGTGGGAGAGCGCCTCCTTGGCCTGGTCGGGCCGCCGGTCCATGACGTGGGCGGCGACGCCGGCCTGCACGTTCACCAGGGCGATGTGGTGGGCGACGACATCGTGCAGGTCGCGGGCGATCCGCAGCCGTTCCTCGGCGACGCGGCGCCTGGCCTCCTCCTCGCGGGTGCGCTCGGCGCGTTCGGCACGCTCCCGGATCGCGGTGACGAAGGCGCGGCGGGAGCGGACCGCGTCACCGGCGGCCGCGGCCATCCCGGTCCACGCGAAGATCCCCAGGTTCTCCTGGGAGTACCAGGGCAGCGGTCCCGCGAACATGGCGACGCCGGTCAGCAACGCCATCGAGGCGAGGCCGACGCGCCAGGTGGTGGGGCGGTCCGTGGTGGCGGCGACCGTGAAGAGGGCGACGACCGCGGACATCACGACGGGGGCGCGGGGATCGCCGGTGACCAGTTCGACGACGGAGACGGTGGAGGTCGCCGCGAGTACGCACAGGGGGGCGCGGCGGCGGAACACGAGGGCGGCGGCGCCGAGCAGCATCAGGACGACGCTGAGCACGTTCGGGGTCCTGGCGCCCCAGGCGTACGTTCCCCCAGGGCCGTGCGGGTCGACGAAGGAGCCGGCGACCATGCACAGGAGGACGCCGAACGCGAGGGTGGCGTCCAGGGCCAGCGGATGCGTCCTGGCCCACCGTACGAAGCGGTTCACCGGGTTCACGGTAGCGGGTCACGCATTTCAAGCCCCGCCGGCGATCGAGGCGCGGGGTCCGGGGCGGAGCCCCGTGGCGTGGGGACGGGCTACCCCGGAATCAGACCGTCGTCGCTGAGCATGTCCCGGACCTCCGCCAGGGTGGCATCGGCCGCGGGCAGGATCAGCTCCGACGGTTCCAGGGCGTCGTCCGGCAGCGGAGCGCCGAGACGCCGGACCGCGTCCAGGAGAGCGGCAAGCGTGCGGCGGAAGCCGGCCTCGTCACCGCTCTCCATCTCGGCGAGCAGCTCGTCGTCGAGCTTGTTGAGTTCGGTGAAGTGGCCGTCCGCCAACTCCACCTGGCCCTCCCCCATGATCCGGACGATCATGTCGGCCTCCTCAAGGCACTACTGCTTGTCGAAGCGCGGGGTGTCCTGGGGCTGCGACGGCCGACCCTGTTCCTGTCCGCCCTCGAGCGCCTGCTGCGACGAAGAGGAGCCCCCGGCCAGCTCCGACTTCATGCGCTGGAGTTCCAGCTCTACATCCGTACCACCGGAGAGCCGGTCCAGCTCGGACTGGATGTCGTCCTTGGCGAGACCCGACGAGTCGTCGAGGGCGCCCGAAGCGAGCAGTTCGTCGATGGCGCCGGCCCGCGCCTGGAGCTGCGCGGTCTTGTCCTCGGCGCGCTGGATCGCCATGCCGACGTCGCCCATCTCCTCGGAGATGCCGGAGAACGCCTCGCCGATCCGGGTCTGCGCCTGCGCCGCCGTGTACGTGGCCTTGATCGTTTCCTTCTTGGTGCGGAAGGCGTCGACCTTGGCCTGGAGGCGCTGGGCCGCGAGAGTGAGCTTCTCCTCCTCGCCCTGGAGCGTCTGGTGCTGCGTCTCCAGGTCCGTGACCTGCTGCTGGAGCGCGGCACGGCGGGACAGTGCCTCGCGGGCCAGGTCCTCCCGGCCGAGCGCGAGCGCCTTGCGGCCCTGGTCCTCGAGCTTGGAGGACTGGGACTGGAGCTGACCGAGTTGCAGCTCCAGGCGCTTGCGGGAGGTCGCGACGTCCGCGACTCCCCTGCGTACCTTCTGGAGCAGCTCCAGCTGCTTCTGGTACGAGTAATCGAGGGTCTCGCGCGGGTCCTCGGCCCGGTCAAGGGCCTTGTTCGCCTTCGCGCGGAAGATCATCCCCATACGCTTCATGACACCGCTCATGGGCTTCGCGCGCCCCCTTCTGACAGATCCAGCGTTGGTCCAGCTCCAGCACTGCGACAGAAACCACAGTACGGGTCCTGCCTCTATTACCGCACTGTTCAGGTACGGATGCGCTCATCCCCGAGGACGACTGCTTCCGGCCCCGCTCCGGCGCAAGGAGTAGATGACCCCTGACGACAGGACGCGGGACGTTGCCGGATCGTTCCCCACTGCCCTGTGGTCGATGCATGACCACCACGTACCCTGGCGATTGTGTTCCGTAGCCGATCCAAGGACGACAAGGCCCAGGCCGCGCAGGCCAAGGTGACCATGTCCAAAGAGCCCCGAGACCCGCAGGCGCCCAAGGGCCGCCCCACGCCGAAGCGCAGCGAGGCCCAGACGCAGCGCCGCAGCGTGGCCAATACCAAGATGTCGCCGAAGGAGGCCCGCACCCGCTCGCGCGACGAGCGCCGCACCGCGATGCAGCGCCAGCGCGAGGCGCTGGCCAACGGCGACGAGCGTTACCTGCCCGCCCGTGACAAGGGCCCGGTGCGCAAGTTCGCGCGCGACTTCGTCGACTCGCGCTTCGCGATCGCCGAGTACTTCCTGCCGATGGCGGTGGTCATCCTCGTCCTGAGCATGATCCGGGTCGGTTCGCTCCAGAACATCGCGCTGCTGCTGTGGCTGTTCGTGATCGTCGCGATCGTGGTCGACTCGGCCGTCACCGGCTTCCGCCTGAAGAAGATCCTCGCGGAGAAGTTCCCGAACGAGCGCCGCAAGGGCGCCGTCGCGTACGCGCTCATGCGCACGCTCCAGATGAAGCGACTGCGCCTGCCGAAGCCGCAGGTCAAGCGCGGAGAGCGGCCCTGAGCACGGACAGCACACTCAGCACGGGCGACACCGGCGGCAGCACGGGCGGCACGCAGGCCTTCGCGGGCGACGCCGTGCGGTCCTGGCTGGACAAGCTCGGCGGTCTGCGCAACGTCGTGCGCCAGGAGCTCGTGGCCAGGCAGCTCGACGAGCAGTTGGCCGCGCGGTTCCCCGTCGGCCAGCGGCTGCGGGTGCTCGACGTGGGGATGGGCCAGGGCACGCAGGCGCTGCGCCTCGCCCGCGCCGGGCACAAGGTGACCGGCGTGGAGCAGGATCCGGAGATGGTCGCCGTGGCGGGCCGGTCGCTCGCCGCGGAGCCCGCGGGGGTGCGCGACCGGGTCCGGCTCGTGCAGGGCAACGGCATGGACACCGGTGTGCACTTCCTGCCGGGCAGTTTCGACGTCGTGCTCTGTCACGGCGTCCTGATGTACGTCGAGGAGCCCGACGCGCTCCTCGCGGGCCTGGCCCGGATGCTGGCGCCGGGCGGCCTGCTCTCCCTCGTGGTGCGCAACGGCGACGCGCTCGCGATGCGTCCCGGGCTCGCCGGTGACTGGATCGGCGCGCTCGGCGCCTTCGAGTCGACGAAGTACACGAACCGGCTCGGGCTCGACCTCAGGGCCGACCGGCTCGACGCGCTGACGGAGACCCTTGCGGGGATCGGGGCGCCGCTGCACACCTGGTACGGGGTGCGGGTCTTCACCGATCAGGCGGCGGACGGCGCGGTGGCGCCGGAGCACGGGGAGCTTCAGACGTTGCTCGCCGCGGAGGAGCGGGCGGGGCGGTCCGACCCGTACCGGCGGGTGGCGGCGCTTCTCCACCTCTGCGGAGTACGGGGCTGAGCTGCTCAAGCCCCTGCGGCGCTTGAGCAGCGAGGTCCGGGGCAGAGCCCCGGGCCGCGACCACGGCGCCGTTGTTGACGCCTCGGGGCGCTGCCCCGGACCCCGCGCCTCAATCGCCGGCGGGGCTCATTCGGCTTCCGCTTCCTCCGCATGGAGGCTCATCGGGCCGTAGATCACCTTGTCGTCCTCGCGGAGCGTGACCTGGTCGGCGCCTCCGTCCGCGAGCTGCTTCCAGTACTCGCCGACCCAGGACTCGGCGTCCCCCTGCGTGGTGAACTCCTCGGGCTGTACCGCGGGAGACACCTCCGTCCCGTCGGACTTCTCGAACCGCCACGTCCACGCCGCCATGCCAGCCTCCCGGTCTCGGACGTCCGCTGTACCGCTGTCCCCGGAAGCCTATCCGGGCGCGCGTCGATCAAGGGGGCGCGGGAGGATCTTCCTGTGGAACTGACACTGCTCGGCACCGGTGGCCCCGACGGGCTGCCCCGCCCCGACTGCCCTTGCGCCGCCTGCGCGACCGCGCTCGGCCGTGACGCGCGTGCCGCGACGGCGGTCCTGATCGACGGAACGCTGCTGCTCGACCTGACGCCGGGGGCCGCGTTCGCCGCCGCCCGTTCGGGGCACAGCCTCGGCGGCGTACGGCAGGTGCTGCTCTCGCATCCGCACGACGGGCCCGCGGTCGAGGTGCCCGCGGGGCTTCCGCAGCCCGGCCGGGTGCCGGACGGGCGGGAGCTGGCGCTCATGAGCGGGCACCGGGTGCGGGCGCTCGCCCTGGACGCGCCGGGCACCGGGTACGAGGTGACCGGGCCCGAGGGCGAACGGCTGCTGTATCTGCCACCGGGCGCCGCGCCCGCCGGGTTCGACGCGCCACGGGCGCCGTACGAGATGGTCCTCGCCGATGTCGTCGGGCGCCCTGACGCGCTCGCCCGGCTGCGCTCCGTGGGCGCGATCGGCCCGACCACCGATGTCCTCGCCGTCCATCTGGACCATGACGTGCCGCCCGGTCCCGAGCTGGTGCGGCGGCTCGCGGCCGCGGGCGCGCGGGCCGTGCCCGACGGCACGACCCTGGACGTCGGCACGTACGAGGACGTGCCCGATGTGCCGCGCAGGACGCTGGTGCTCGGCGGGGCCCGGTCCGGGAAGTCGGTGGAGGCCGAGCGGCGCCTGGAGGCGTTCCCGGACGTGCTGTACGTGGCGACCGGCGGGACGCGCGGCGGGGACACCGAGTGGGCGCAGCGGGTGGCGGCGCACCGGGAGCGGCGGCCCGGGTCCTGGCGGACGGCGGAGACCTGCGATCTCGTACCGCTCCTCGATGACCCCGAGGACTCCGCCCCGCTGCTCGTCGACTGCCTGTCGCTGTGGCTGACGTACGCGATGGACGAGGTGGGCGCCTGGGACGACGCCGAGTGGGCGGGCGGTGGCGAGAAGGCGCTGCGGGAGAAGGTGGCCGGGCTCGTCGAGGCCGTGCGGCGCACGCGGCGCACCGTCGTCGCGGTCTCGAACGAGGTGGGTTCGGGGATCGTGCCCGCGACCGCGTCGGGCCGCCGCTACCGGGACGAACTGGGCCGTCTGAACGCGGCGTTCGCGGCCGAGTGCGAGCACGTGCTGCTCGTCGTCGCGGGCCAGCCGCTCACACTGCGCGGCTGACCCTGATCCAAACGACAGGCCCTAGGCGTCCGGCTCGCGGCGCGCGATCACCCGGTACGCGTTGGAGAAGCAAGTGCGGCGGGCCAGCGGGGCGAGGAGCCGGTCGGCCGCGCAGGCGGCGAGGAACGCGGGCGCGACGGCGTACGTGAGGACCTTGCGCAGGATGCGCTGGGCCTCGCCGGGGGCCTTGGTGCGCCACGGGTCGTCGGCGTCGGGCAGGTGCCGGCCCGCGAACAGGGCGAGGCCTGCCGCGAGGTCCAGCGGGACGTGGGCCTCACGGCGGTCGACGGCGACGACCGTGTAGCCGAGCGCGCGCAGTTCGGCGCGGAGGTTGGCGAGCGGGATCAGGTGCAGGTGCTGCGGCTGGAAGTACGAGATCCACCATTTACCGAGGAGCTTCGCGAAGCGGCTCTCGGGGTCGGGGAGCTCGATCATCAGATGCCCGCCGGGGCGCAGCACGCGGCGCGCCGCCTTCAGTTCCTCGCGCGGATCGCGGGAGCGGTCCAGGTGGTGGAACATGCTCAGCGCGTCGTAGCCGCCCTCGATGCCGGGGGCGAGATCGGTGAGCAGGCCCTGGTGGGCCCGCTCGACGCGGCCCGCCCTGCGGGCCTCCTCGATGCCTTCGCCGCTGTCGAGGCCGTCGAAGGCGGTGTACGGGAGGACCTCCTGGGCGGCCGCGGGGAAGTGGCCCTGGCCCGTGCCGATGTCGAGCCAGCTCTCCGGTTCGGCGAACGCGGCGAGGGCGCGGGCGCGCGACCGGTCGCGGTGGGCGGAGGTGCGCGCGCGGAAGATCCACTCGGCCTGGTCGGCGTAGCGGCCCTCGCAGAAGTCCCGGTAGTAGAAGTCCAGGCCCTCGGGGGTGAGGCGGGGGTTCTGGAACGAGTGGGCGCAGGACCCGCACTGGACGAGGGTGAAGCTGCCGGGCTTGTGCTGGAGGAGGTCGGTGGTGCGCAGGCGGGTGCGCAGCCGGGTGCTGCCGCACCAGGGGCAGTCGGGGCGGCGCGGCTCGTGGAAGCGCTCGGTGCCCTGGGCGAGTTCGGTGAGATAGGCGGGGCGGCGCTCGGCGACGGCTTGAGGGGTGGCGGGGGCGGTCATGGGTGAGGCCTCCAGTCATGGTCTGCGTTACCGCAACAAGCGCGCGAGATATGACAATTCGACGCGAACACGAGCACAACCGATCATCTATGGACGGTTCCTGACACCCATGGGACGACTCACCGCCCGCCGCCCGCGTCCGCCGGAAGGACGCACCCATCGGTGTGCCGTGACGGACGGTGCAGCTGGGGCCAGACCCTCGCGACGGCCGGTACTGTTCGGCGAATGAGCTCGCTGAACCTCGACGACTTCACCGATCTGATCGAGCGCCCCGACGGCGGGACCCGCCGCGACGCTGAGGAGCGCAGGGCCCGCTTCGCCGTGCCGCCGGGCGCCCTCGGCCGCCTCGACGAACTGGGCGAGTGGCTGAGCGCCGCCCAGGGCGCGGTGCCCGTACGACCGGTCGCGCGGCCCCGCGTGGTCCTCTTCGCGGGCGACCACGGCGTGGCCGACCTCGACGTGTCGAAGCGGGCCGCCGGCAGCGCGGCAGGACTCGTACGGGAGGTCGTCGAGGGCGCCTCCACGGGCGCGGTGCTCGCGCGCAGGCTCGGCGTCGGCGTACGCGTCGTCGACCTCTCCCTGGACTGCGAGCCCGACGAGCTGCCCAAGTCGGTCGACGACCGGCGCGTGCGGCGCGGCTCGGGGCGCATCGACACCGAGGACGCGCTCACCCTCGAAGAGGCCGAGGCCGCGTTCCGCGCGGGCATGGCGGTCGCCGACGAGGAGGCCGACTCCGGTACGGACCTCGTCGTCCTCGGCGACATCAGCGTCGGCGGCACGACGGCGGCGGCCACGCTGATCGCCGCGCTGTGCGGCACGGACGCGTCCGTCGTCACCGGGCGCGGCGGCGACCCCATCGACGACCTCGCCTGGATGCGCAAGTGCGCGGCGGTCCGCGACGCGCTGCGCCGGGCCCGGCCCGTCCTCGGCGACCAGCTCCAGCTCCTCGCCACGGTGGGCGGCGCCGACCTCACGGCGGCCACCGGCTTCCTGCTCCAGTGCGCGGTGCGGCGCACGCCCGTGATCCTCGACGGCGTGGTCTCCGCGGCCTGCGCGCTCGTCGGCCAGCGCGTCGCGTTCCGCGCCCCCGACTGGTGGCTGGCCGCCCACGCCAGCGGCGAACCGGCCCAGGCGAAGGCGCTCGACCGCATGGCCATGGACGTCCTCCTCGACCAGGACGTCCGGGTCGGCGGCGGCACGGGCGGGCTCCTGGCACTCCCCCTGGTCCAGGCCGCGGCGGCCCTCGCGGCGGAGCTCCCGGAGGCCACGGAGCCCGCGAAGGAAGACGACTAGCACCAGTGGACGGCATACGTTTCGCCTTCGGGACCCTCACCGTGTTCCGGGTGAAGGTCACCCGCTGGGACCGCGAGGCCGCACGGGCCGGGATGCTCTGCGCGCCGCTCGCCGGCCTCGTCGTCGGGCTCGCGGCGGCCGCGGTGGGCGTGGCGCTGACGTTCCTCGGGGCGAACGCGCTGCTCGCCGCCGTCGCCGCCGTCGCGGTGCCGGCGGCGCTGACCCGCGGGCTGCACCTCGACGGGCTCGCGGACGTCGCGGACGGCCTGGGCAGCGGGAAACCCGCGGACGACGCGCTGCGGATCATGAAGCAGTCGGACATCGGCCCCTTCGGCGTGGTCACGCTCGTCCTGGCGCTGTTCGCCCAAGTCGCGGTCCTGGCCGACCAGTTCGGCCAGTCGTGGTGGCGCGGCGCGCTCGCCGCGACGGTCTCCGCGGTGACCGCGCGCCTCGCCCTCACCTTCGCCTCCCGCACCGGCGTCCCGGCCGCCCGCCCGGAGGGCCTCGGCGCGGCGGTCGCGGAGACGGTGTCGCGGGGGGCGGCGCTGACCGTGGGAGCGGTGGTGGTCGCGGCGACGGCCGCCCTCTCCCTCCAGGCCGCCCTGGCGGTCGTACTGGGCTGCGCGGCGGCCGAGTTGCTGTCCCGCCGCTGCGTGTCCCGCTTCGGCGGAGTAACGGGCGACGTCTTCGGCGCCCTGGCGGAAACAGCGGCGACGACGTCCCTGGTGATCCTGACCTTGGGCTGACACCCACCACGCCCCGTTCAAGACCGCCGGTGCAGCTGACCCAATCCAGCCCCTGCGGTGCGGCTGAGCAAATTCAGCCCCGCTCTTGGACGAGAGCCCGCGGGGTCTGGGGCAGCGCCCCAGCGGTGGGCCGCACCTGGACGAAGCACCTCAAGAACGACGGGCGTAGGCTCAGCCACAAACAGGCCAACTACCCCCGGCCCCGGCAAAGAAGCCGACCCACCCGATGAAAGAGGGACCTCACCACCGTGACTGCTCTGACTCTCAGCACCGCCGCGGCGACCGGCCTCCGCGCCGACGCGATCGTCGTCGGCGTCGTCAAGGGCGACAAGGGCCCGGTCGTCGCGCACGGCGCGGAAGCCGTGGACAAGGCGTACGACGGAAAGCTCGGCTCCGTCCTGGAGGCCCTCGGCGCCAGTGGCGGCGAGGGCGAGGTGACCAAGCTCCCCGCCCCCTCCGGCCTCAAGGCGCCGATCGTGCTGGCGGTCGGTCTCGGCGGCGAGCCCGAGAAGGACGGCGCGTACGAAGGCGAGGCGCTGCGCCGCGCCGCCGGTGCCGCGGCCCGCGCCCTGGCCGGTTCGAAGAAGGCCGCGTTCGCGCTGCCGGTCGACGACGCCGAGGACGCCGGCGCGATCGCGGAGGGCGCCCTGCTCGGCGCGTACGCGTTCGACGCCTACAAGGAGTCCGCGAAGGACCCGAAGAACGGCAAGGGCCCGCTCGCCGAGGTCGCGATCCTCGGCGGCAAGCCCCGCGACAAGGCGTACAAGGCGGCCGTCGAGCGCGCCCTGGCCCTCACCGAGGAGCTCAACCGCGCCCGCGACCTGATCAACACCCCGCCGAACGACCTGAACCCGGAGTCCTTCGCCGCCGTCGCCCAGGCCGCGGCCAAGGAGCACGGCATCAAGGTGCAGGTGCTCGACGTGAAGGCGCTGGAGAAGGGCGGCTACGGCGGCATCCTCGGCGTCGGCGCCGGTTCGGCCTCGGGCCCGCGTCTGGTGAAGCTCTCGTACAAGTCCACGAAGGCGAAGAAGCACCTCGCGTTCGTCGGCAAGGGCATCACCTACGACTCGGGCGGCATCTCCCTGAAGCCGGCGGGCCACAACGAGACGATGAAGTGCGACATGGCCGGCGCCGCCGCCGTGTTCGCCGCGGTCGTCGCCGCCGCGCGCCTCGGGCTCGAAGTGAACGTCACCGGCTGGCTGGCGCTCGCCGAGAACATGCCGTCGGGCTCGGCCACCCGCCCCGGCGACGTGCTGCGCATGTACTCGGGCAAGACGGTCGAGGTCCTGAACACGGACGCCGAGGGCCGCCTCGTGCTCGCCGACGCCATCGCCAAGGCCTCCGAGGAGACCCCGGACGCGATCGTCGACGTCGCGACGCTGACCGGCGCGATGATGCTGGCGCTCGGCTCGCGCACCTTCGGCATCATGGCCAACGACGACGCCTTCCGCGGCTCGATCCACGAGGCCGCCGAGGAGTCCGGCGAGCCGGCCTGGCCGATGCCGCTGCCGACGCACCTGCGCAAGGGCATGGACTCGTCGACCGCCGACATCGCGAACATGGGCGAGCGGATGGGCGGCGGTCTCGTCGCCGGTCTGTTCCTCCAGGAGTTCGTCGGCGAGGGCATCACGTGGGCCCACCTCGACATCGCGGGCCCGGCCTTCAACGAGTCCGCCCCGTTCGGCTACACGCCGAAGGGCGGCACGGGTTCCGCGGTCCGTACGCTGGTCCGTCTCGCGGAGCGGACGGCGGCGGGCGACCTCGGCTGACCCTCCGCAGACGTGGCGAAGTCACTGTTCAGCCCCCGGTGCACGGCACCGGGGGCTGTTCGCTTTCGATGAAATCCGCGTGTTCGTCCCCGCTCGTCACAGTCGTTTCAGGTGTAACAGCCGTCTCACCCAGGAGCCCGACGTCCCGACTCCGGCCGACAAGTGCGAGGATGGGGTACGGCAGGACAGGGCCCTCACCCAGGGCCGAAGAACGAGCGGCCGAACACCCCGCCGCCCGGTCGTCGGAGACCGGCGTACGGCGCACATGCATGGAGGACGTGACGTGGCGAACGACGCCAGCACCGTTTTCGACCTAGTGATCCTCGGCGGTGGCAGTGGCGGTTACGCCGCGGCCCTGCGCGGAGCGCAGCTGGGCCTGGACGTCGCCCTGATCGAGAAGAACAAGGTCGGCGGTACCTGCCTGCACGTTGGTTGCATCCCCACCAAGGCGTTGCTGCACGCCGGTGAGATCGCCGACCAGGCTCGCGAGTCCGAGCAGTTCGGCGTGAAGGCCACCTTCGAGGGCATCGACATGCCCGCCGTCCAGAAGTACAAGGACGAGGTCGTCACCGGTCTGTACAAGGGCCTGCAGGGGCTGATCGCCTCCCGCAAGGTGACGTACATCGAGGGTGAGGGCAAGCTCTCCTCCCCGACGTCCGTGGACGTGGGCGGCCAGCGCATCCAGGGCCGCCACGTGCTCCTCGCGACCGGCTCCGTGCCGAAGTCGCTGCCGGGCCTGGAGATCGACGGCAACCGCATCATCTCTTCGGACCACGCGCTGAAGCTGGACCGCGTCCCGAAGTCGGCGATCGTCCTGGGCGGCGGCGTCATCGGCGTCGAGTTCGCCTCGGCGTGGAAGTCCTTCGGCACCGATGTCACGGTCGTCGAGGGCCTCAAGCACCTCGTCCCGGTCGAGGACGAGAACAGCTCCAAGCTCCTGGAGCGCGCGTTCCGCAAGCGCGGCATCAAGTTCAACCTCGGCACCTTCTTCGAGAAGGCCGAGTACACGCAGGACGGCGTCCGCGTGACCCTCGCCGACGGCAAGACCTTCGAGGCCGAGGTCCTCCTGGTCGCCATCGGCCGCGGCCCGGTCTCCCAGGGCCTCGGCTACGAGGAGCAGGGCGTGGCCATGGACCGTGGCTTCGTCCTCGTCGACGAGTACATGCAGACCAACGTGCCGACCATCTCGGCCGTCGGTGACCTGGTCCCGACCCTCCAGCTCGCGCACGTCGGCTTCGCCGAGGGCATCCTGGTGGCGGAGCGCCTGGCCGGCCTGAACCCGGTTCCGGTCGACTACGACGGCGTCCCGCGCGTGACCTACTGCCACCCGGAGGTCGCCTCCGTCGGTATCACCGAGGCCAAGGCCAAGGAGATCTACGGTGCGGACAAGGTCGTCGCTCTGAAGTACAACCTTGCGGGCAACGGCAAGTCCAAGATCCTGAAGACCACGGGCGAGATCAAGCTCGTGCAGGTCAAGGACGGTGCCGTGGTCGGCGTCCACATGGTCGGCGACCGCATGGGCGAGCAGGTCGGCGAGGCCCAGTTGATCTACAACTGGGAAGCGCTGCCCGCCGAGGTCGCCCAGCTCGTGCACGCCCACCCGACGCAGAACGAGGCGCTCGGCGAGGCCCACCTGGCCCTCGCGGGCAAGCCGCTGCACGCGCACGACTAGCAGCCACGCCCCGTCCGTCGCAGTTGGGCGCGACGACCCACCCACAGACTTCCGCACTGCGTTGCCGCGCATTGCACATCGTTAAGGAGCAACAGAAACCATGGCGGTTTCCGTATCCCTTCCGGCGCTCGGTGAGAGCGTCACCGAAGGCACTGTCACCCGCTGGCTGAAGGCCGAGGGCGAGCGCGTCGAGGTCGACGAGCCGCTGCTCGAGGTCTCGACCGACAAGGTCGACACCGAGATCCCCTCCCCCGCCGCCGGCGTGCTGGCCTCCATCAAGGTCGCCGAGGACGAGACGGTCGAGGTCGGCGCCGAGCTGGCCGTCATCGACGACGGCTCCGGTGCCCCGGCCGCCGAGGCCGCCCCGGCCGCCGCCGAGGCCCCGGCCGCCGAGCCCACCCCGGCTCCGGCCCAGGAGGCCCCGGCCCCCGCCGCCGAGCCGGCCCCCGCTGCCGCCCCCGCCGCCCCGGCCGGTGGCGCCTCCGGCACCGACGTCGTGCTGCCCGCGCTGGGCGAGTCGGTCACCGAGGGCACCGTCACCCGCTGGCTCAAGGAGGTCGGCGAGGAGGTCGCGGAGGACGAGCCGCTGCTCGAGGTCTCCACGGACAAGGTCGACACCGAGATCCCCTCCCCGGTCGCGGGCGTGCTGCTCGAGGTCGTCGTGGGCGAGGACGAGACCGCCGAGGTCGGCGCCAAGCTCGCCGTCATCGGTGCCCCGGGCGCCGCCCCGGCCGCCGCCGAGACCCCGGCCCCGGCCGCCCCGGCCGCTGCCCCGGCCCCGGCTCCCGAGCCCGCCCCGGCTCCGGCCGCCCCCGCGGCTCCGGCTGCCCCGGCCGCGCCCGCCGCCCCGGCTGCTCCGGCCCCCGCGCCGGCCGCCCCGGCTCCGGCTCCGGTCGCCCCGTCCGCTCCGGCCACCCCCGCCGCGCCGGTCACCCCGGCCGACGAGGGCGCCTACGTGACCCCGCTGGTGCGCAAGCTCGCCTCCGAGCACGGCGTCGACCTGTCCACCGTCAAGGGCACCGGCGTCGGCGGCCGCATCCGCAAGCAGGACGTCACCGCCGCCGCCGAGGCCGCCAAGGCCCAGGCTCCGGCCGCCCCGGCCGCCGCCGCCGCGCCGAAGGCCCCGGCCCTGGAGACCTCGCCGCTGCGCGGCCAGACGGTCAAGCTGCCCCGCATCCGCAAGGCCATCGCGGACAACATGCACAAGGCGCTCCAGGAGCAGGCCCAGCTGTCCTCGGTCATCGAGGTCGACATCACCAAGCTGATGAAGCTGCGCAACCAGGCCAAGAACGGCTTCGCCGCCCGCGAGGGCGTCAAGCTCTCCCCCATGCCGTTCTTCGTCAAGGCCGCCGTCCAGGCGCTGAAGGCCCACCCGGTCATCAACGCCCGCCTGAACTACGACGAGGGCACCATCACCTACTTCGACTCCGAGAACGTCGGCATCGCCGTCGACTCGGAGAAGGGCCTGATGACCCCGGTCATCAAGGGCGCCGGTGACCTCAACATCGCGGGCATCGCCAAGAAGACCGCCGAGCTGGCCGACAAGGTCCGCACCAACAAGATCGCCCCGGACGACCTCTCCGGCGCGACCTTCACGATCTCCAACACGGGATCGCGCGGCGCGCTCTTCGACACCGTCATCGTCCCGCCGAACCAGGTCGCCATCCTGGGCATCGGCGCCACCGTCAAGCGCCCGGTCGTCATCTCCGACCCGGAGCTCGGCGACACCATCGCGGTGCGTGACATGACCTACGTGACGCTCTCCTACGACCACCGTCTGGTGGACGGCGCGGACGCCGCCCGCTACCTGACCACGGTCAAGCAGATCCTCGAGGCCGGCGAGTTCACCGCCGAGCTCGGCCTGTAAAGACAGCAGGTGCACGACGGTGCCCCCGACCGGAAGCCTCCGGTCGGGGGCACCGTCGTACGCGCGCGTGCGTAGCCGCACGCCCGGGCGGGCACCCCCTTCTGTAGCCCGCCCCGACAAACGCTCTCTGTAACCGGCATCACCCGTCGCATGCGCGGCCGTACCCGGCCTGGCCAGGGCCGCGGCCGTATTGTCTAAGGGTCCCCGCCGACCCACCGGGTCCACCCTGCCAAGGAGCCCCCATGACCGCGCCCGTCGTCCACTCGCTTCGCGATCAGATCCGCGAGCACATCGTCGAGGGGATCGTCAGCGGCCGCTGGAAGCCGGGCGAGCGCATCGTGGAGCGCCGGATCGCGACCGAGCTGGAGGTCTCGCAGACCCCGGTGCGGGAGGCGCTGCGGGAGCTGGAGTCGCTGCGGCTCATCGAGTCGGCGCCGAACAAGGGCGTGCGCGTGCGGAACCTCTCCGCGGCGGACCTGGAGGAGTCCTACCCGGTCAGGGCGGGCCTGGAGGCCATCGCGGCCGAGCTGGCGGCCGACCACCTCGCCGACGACTGCTCGGCCCTTGAGCCCCACGTGGAGGCCCTCTACAGGGCCGACCAGGAGGCGGACGGGACCGCCCAGGTGCGGCACACGGTGGCGTTCCACCGGGCGCTGGTGCGGGCGGCGGACAATTCCGTGCTGCTGCACACGTGGGAGGGGCTCGGCATCGAGGTCTTCACCGCGCTGTCCATCCGCTGGCTGGGCACGGTGCAGCAGTCGTACGCGGAGGAGCACGCGGACCTCGTGGCCGCGTTCCGGCGGCGCGACCCGGAGATCGCGGCCCTCGTGAAGGCCCACGTCCTGGGGTGTGCGCCGCGCGCATGAGGCGTCACGGTCCGCAGCTCTGACCAGGCACTCCGTGCCCTGACCGACGAAAACCGGCGACACCCTGTGCCGACTTTCTCGATCTGAAGAGGTTTTGCGGGTGAATCCTTTGATCGATCATCGATCAGGGAGTTACAGTCCCGGATGGGTCCTCACCGGGACCCCGCCCTGTCCTGCCAAAGACAACGGGCACCCCCACCCAACCCCTTTCGACTCAGGAAGGCGTGCGGCGACTATGACCGACCCCATGCGCATCCAGCCGAGCGAGCTCGACCAGCTCCCGGACCGCGACCCCGAGGAGACCGCCGAATGGCGGGCCTCCCTGGACGCCGTTACCCAGGCGGCCGGGCCGCACCGCGCCGCGTACCTCATGCGGCGGACGCTGGAAGGCGCCGAAGCGGGCGGCCTGGCGCTGCCGAAGCTCCTTGAGACGGAGTACCTCAACTCCATCCCCACCGCCGCCGAGCCGGAGTTCCCGGGCGACGAGGAGATGGAAGCCCGGATCACCGCGTACAACCGCTGGAACGCGGCGGCGATGGTGACCCGCGGCTCGAAGGCCGGCGTCGGCGGCCACATCGCCACCTTCGCCTCGGCCGCCTGGCTGTACGAGACGGGCTTCAACCACTTCTTCCGCGGCAAGGAGGGCGACGGCTCGGGCGACCAGCTCTACATCCAGGGCCACGCCTCGCCCGGCATCTACGCCCGCGCGTTCCTCGACGGCCGCCTCTCCGAGCAGCAGCTCGACAACTTCCGCCGCGAGGCGGGTGGCAACGGCCTGCCGTCGTACCCGCACCCGCGCCGCCTGCCGTGGCTGTGGGAGTTCCCGACCGTGTCCATGGGCCTCGGCCCGCTGTCCGCCATCTACCAGGCGCGGTTCAACCGCTATCTGTCGGCGCGGAACATCAAGGACACGTCGAACTCGCACGTCTGGGCGTTCCTCGGCGACGGCGAGATGGACGAGCCCGAGTCGACCTCGGCGCTCACGCTCGCCGCCCGCGAGGGTCTGGACAACCTGACCTTCGTCATCAACTGCAACCTCCAGCGCCTGGACGGCCCGGTCCGCCCGAACTTCCGCGTGGTGCAGGAGCTCGAGGCCCAGTTCCGCGGCTCCGGCTGGAACGTCATCAAGTCCATGTGGGGCAACGCCTGGGACGAGCTCTTCCAGCTCGACACCACCGGCGCCCTCCTGCGCCGTCTGCGCGAGGTCCCGGACGCCCAGTTCCAGACGTACCAGACGCGCGACGTGGCCTACATCCGCGAGAACTTCTTCGGCGCCGACCCGGCGCTCGTCGAGATGGCCAAGGTGCTGTCCGACGACAAGATCTCCGAGTGCTTCCACACCTCGCGCGGTGGCCACGAGCCCCGCAAGGTGTACGCGGCGTACAAGGCGGCCGTCGAGCACAAGGGCAAGCCGACCGTCATCCTGACGCAGACGGTGAAGGGCTTCACGCTCGGCAAGGGCTTCGAGTCCAAGAACGCCAACCACCAGATGAAGAAGCTGACGAACGACGAGTTCAAGGACATGCGTGACCTCCTTGACCTCCCGATCCCGGACAGCAAATTCGAGGACGGCGTCGTCCCGTACGCCCGCCCCGCGGAGGGCTCCCCCGAGCTGCGCTACCTCGCCGAGCGTCGCGCCGCCCTCGGCGGTCCCGCCCCGGCCCGCCGTACGCAGCCGCTCGCGCCGCTGCCCGCGCCCGCCGACAAGGCCTTCGCCTCGTTCGACAAGGGCTCCGGCTCGCAGTCGGTGGCCTCGACGATGGCGCTCGTACGGCTCCTGAAGGACCTCGTACGGGACAAGACGTCCGGCAAGCGCTGGGTGCCGATCATCCCCGACGAGGCGCGCACCTTCGGCATGGAGTCGCTGTTCCCGTCGCTCGGTCTGTACTCGCCCAAGGGCCAGACGTACGACCCGGTCGACCGCGACCAGCTCATGTACTACAAGGAGTCCGAGTCCGGCCAGATCCTCAACGAGGGGATCAACGAGGCCGGTTCGCTCGCCGACTTCATCGCCGCCGCGACGTCGTACGCGACGCACGGCGAGCAGATGATCCCGCTGTACATCTTCTACTCGATGTTCGGCTGGCAGCGCACGGGCGACCAGTTCTGGCAGCTCGCCGACCAGATGGGCCGCGGCTTCGTCGTCGGCGCCACGGCCGGACGCACCACGCTGACCGGTGAGGGCCTCCAGCACGCGGACGGCCACTCGCCGATGATCGCGGCCACCAACCCGGCGGCCCTCTCCTACGACCCGGCGTTCGCCTACGAGATCGCGGTCATCATGAAGGAGGGCCTGCGCCGCATGTACGGCGAGGCCAAGCCGGGCGAGGACCAGGACGTCTTCTACTACCTGACGGTCTACAACGAGCCGATGCCGCAGCCGGCCAAGCCGGCCGTCGACGGTCTCGACGAGGCCATCGTCAAGGGCCTCTACCGCTTCAACACGGCGGAGAGCGCGGGCCTGTCCCCGGCCGCCAACGCCGCGCGCACCAACCTCATCGGTTCCGGTACGGCGATCCACTGGGCGCTCAAGGCGCAGCAGCTGCTCGCCGAGGACTGGGGCGTGGCCGCCGACGTGTGGTCCGCGACGTCCTGGACCGAGCTGCGCCGCGACGCCCTGGAGGCCGACGAGGCGCTCCTGAACGGCGAGGAGCGCGTGCCGTTCGTCCGCCAGGCGCTCGCCGGCGCCGAGGGCCCGGTCCTGGCCGTGTCCGACTACATGCGCCAGGTCCCCGACCAGATCGCGCAGTGGGTCGAGCAGGACTACACCTCGCTCGGTGCCGACGGCTTCGGCCTCTCGGACACCCGTGAGGACGCCCGCCGCCACTTCGGCGTCGACGCCGAGTCGATCGTCGTCGCGGCCCTCGCCCAGCTCGCCCGCCGCGGCGAGGTCAAGGCGACGGCCGTGAAGGAGGCGCGCGAGCGCTACGGCCTGTAGTACCCGCGAGTTCACGGGCTGCGCGTGCCCCGTCCCGATTGCCGGGGCGGGGCACGCGTGCGTGAATGGACGCGTCCGCTCCGGGGACCCGTTCGCGTCCGTTCGCCGTCTTGGGAGGCGTACCTCCATATGAAGATCTCCAAGACCCCCTCGGCGCCCTGCTGGGCCGAGCTGTCGACCACTGAGCCGGAGGCGGCCCGGTACTTCTACGAGGCCCTGTTCGGCTGGCGCACGCGGCCGAGCGACGACCCCACGGTCGGCGGGCACGGCAGGTTCTCGCTCGACAGCCCGGACGGGCCGAAGGTGGCGGGGGTCGGCCCGGTGCTGCGCCCCGGACAGCCCGCCGCCTGGCTGCCGTACTTCCAGTCCAGCGGCATCGACGCGGTCACCGCGCGCGTGCGCGGCAACGACGGCCGGGTCGTCTCGGGCCCGATCGGCGTCGAGGAAGAGGGCAGGCTCGCGGTCTGCCAGGATCCGGCGGGCGCGGCGTTCGGCCTGTGGGAGCCGCAGGAGCACGCCGGGTTCGAGGTGGTGAACGTGCCGAGCAGCTTCACCTGGTTCGAGCTGCTCACGCGGGACGGGGCGGGCGCGGTGGACTTCTACCAGTCGGTGCTCGGCTGGGGCACCCGGCGGCACGAGGGCTACACCGAGTGGTCCGTCGCCGACGAGCCCTTCGGCGGCATGGTCGACATGTCGACCGGCCGGTTCCCGCCCGAGGTGCCCTCGCATTGGAATCTGTACGTGGCCGTGGACGATCCGGACGCGGTGGCCGAGCGCTGCACGGAGCTGTCGGGGCAGGTCCTGGTCGAGCCCACGACGATCGAGCCCGGCCGGTTCGCGATGCTCGCGGATCCGCAGGGCGCGGCGTTCTCGGTGATGCGCTTCGCGGCGTGAGTCGCCCGCGCCCTTCGCGCTGTTCGGGCGGGTCCCGTTGTCAGTGGGGCGGTTCATGATGTCGGTATGCGTGCTGCCCGCCTGATCAAGATGGTGCTGTTGCTCCAGTCCCGGCCGTCCATGACCGCGGCCGAGCTGGCGCGCGAGCTGGAGGTCTCCGAGCGGACGGTGACGCGGGACGCGCAGGCGCTCAGCGAGGCCGGGGTTCCGGTGTACGCGGACCGGGGGCGGGCCGGCGGATACCGGCTGATCGGCGGGTACCGCACGCGGCTCACGGGGCTCGCGCGCGGCGAGGCGGAGGCGCTGTTCCTCTCGGGAGTGCCGGGGGCGCTGCGCGAGATGGGCCTGGAGGACGCGGCGTCGGCGGCGCACCTGAAGGTGTCGGCGGCCCTGCTCCCTTCGCTGCGGGACGCGCCGCGGACGGCGGCGCAGCGCTTCCATCTGGACGCGCCGGGCTGGTTCAAGGAGCAGGAGACGCCCGAGCTGCTGCCCGCGATCGCGGAGGCGGTGTGGGAGGACCGGGTGGTCCGGGTCCGCTACCGCCGCACGTCGGCGGGGCGGGAGGAGGACGTGGAGCGGGAGCTGGAGCCGTACGGGCTCGTGCTCAAGGCCGGCGTCTGGTACCTGGCGGCGGCGGTGCGCGGGGCGGACGCCTTCCGGGTGTACCGGGTCGACCGGTTCACGGCCGTGGAGCCGGGCGAGGAGCGGTTCGGGCGGGCCGAGGGGGCGGACGCGTTCGACCTTCCGGCGTTCTGGGAGGAGCGGGCGGCGCAGTTCGCGCGGGCACTGCTGCGGTCGGAGGTCGTCGTCCGGCTCACCCCCGCGGGGGTACGTCAACTGCCGTACGCCCTGGATCCGGCGTCCGCGCGCGAGGCCCTGGAGCCCGCGGCGGAGGCGGACGCGGAGGGGCGGGTGACGGTGACGCTGCCTGTCGAGTCGGAGGACGTGGCGTACACGCAGCTCATGGCGCTCGGCCCGGAGGTGGAGGTGGTGGCTCCGGCGGCGCTGCGGGAGCGGTTCGCGCTGGCCGCGCGGCGGATGCGGGACTGGTACGGCTGATGGCGGCGGGGTGTGAGGGCGTTGACCCGGTCGTGCCCTCGGCATGTGCATGCATAACGAAGTGGAGCAGCTCGCGCGCTCGGCGTGCGCCCCATCGGTACAGGGCCGATGCTGGTCCCGTGATGGACGAGACCGAGTTCTGGGAGATCGTGGACAGTACGCGTGAGGCCGCGGGCGGCGACCCCGAGGACCACGCCGAGCTGCTCGTCGAGCGGTTGCTGCGGTCCGATCCGGACTCCGTGCTCGACTTCGCCCGGCACTTCGAGTCCCGGTACAACCGGGCGTACCGGTGGGACCTTTGGGGCGCGGCGTGGGTGCTGCTCGACGGGGCGAGCGACGACGCCTTCGACTACTTCCGGTGCTGGCTGATCGGCCAGGGCCGGGAGGTCTTCGAGGGCGCGCTGCACGACCCCGACTCCCTGGCCGAACTCCTCGACGACTTCGACGACGAGACCGACGGGGACGGCGAGGAGATCGGCTACGCGGCGGACGAGGCGTACGAACAACTGACGGGCGTGGTCGCCCCCGACCTGGGCCTCGCCCCCGCACCCCCGGAACCGGAGGGCACCCCTCTGGACTTCGAGGACGAGGGCGTGATGTCCCGGACGTATCCCCGCCTGACGGCGCGGTTCGGCTAAGCGCTTCGAGCCATCGGCGGCGGGTGGGCAAAATCAAGCCCCGCCGGCGATTGAGGCGCGGGGTCCGGGGCGGAGCCCCGAGGCGTGGGCACGGTCCACCTCAAGCCGCCCGGATCGCCTGATCCACTCCCGGGTGGGCGAACTCGAACCCGGTCTCCAGCAACCGCGTGGGCACCGCACGCGTCGACCCGAGAACGTCCCCCGCCATCTCCCCCAGCACCGCACGCAGGGCGAAGGACGGCACCGGCAGCACCGCAGGCCTCCGCAGAACCCGCCCCATCGCCTCCGTCACCTCCCGGTTCGTCGCGGGCTGCGGCGCCGTCAGGTTCACGGGACCGGCCAGGTCCCCCGTGTCCAGGAGGTGCCGCAGCGCCGCCACGTGATCGGCCAGCGCGATGTACGACCAGTACTGCCGCCCGTCCCCCAGCCGTCCGCCGAGCCCCGCCTTGAACAGCGGGAACAGCTTGCCCCACGCACCCCCGCCGCGAGCCACGACGAGCCCCGTCCGCGCGAACACCGTGCGGATCCCCGCCTGGTGCGCGGGCGCCGCCGCGGCCTCCCACTCGACGCACACCGACGGCAGGAACCCGTCCCCGGCCGGGGCCGTCTCGTCGACGGTGCGGGCGCCAGTGTCGCCGTAGTAGCCGACCGCGCTGCCGTTGAGGAAGACACGGGGGCGCGTGTCGAGCCCGGCCGCCGCCCGCGCGAGCGTCTGCGTGCCGAGGACCCGGCTGTCCCGGATCTCCCGCTTGTACGCGGCCGTCCACCGGTGGTCGCCGACCCCGGCCCCCGCGAGGTTGACGATCCCCTCGCAGCCGGCGAGCCGCGACGTGTCGACGTACCCCTCCTTCGGGTCCCAGCGGGCCTCGTCCGGCGCCCGTGGGGCGCGCCGCACCAGGCGCACCACGTCGTGCCCGTCGTCCGTCAGGGACCGGACCAGGGCCGAGCCGATGAGTCCTGAGGCGCCCGCCACCGCGAAACGTGTCATGGGCCCATCCTGCCCGCCGTACGGTCGTCCGCATGTCAGCCCCCGGGGTACGGCGTGCGACGGGCCGCGACTCGTTGCAGGGTGAGATGACACCACCGGTGCGAAGGGAGCCGTAGCCCGCATGAGCTGGCCCGTGGCGCGCCGCAGGGACGAGTCCCAGCGTGCCTGGCTGCGCGGGGCCCCGCCGCCGCGCTGGGTGCGCTGGCTTCCCGTGGTGCTGCTCGTGGCCCTGTACGCGCTTCAGGCGATCACGCGCCACCGCTTCGAGCTGGCGTTCCTCCTCGGGGCCATCCCGCCGCTCGCCGCCCTGACGTGGGGTCCCGCGGTCACGGCGCTGTTCGGCGGCTGTGTCGTCCTGCTCCTGAATCTGCCCCGCATCGGTTTCGGGCGGCCGGGCAACAGCGACGTACTGACCGTGGCGTTCGTCGCGGTGCTCAGCGTGATCATCGCCTGGGTGCGCAGTCGCAGGGACGAGCAGCTGGTCACGGTGCGCACGGTCGCGGAGGCCGCCCAGTTCGCGGTGCTTCCGCCGTTGCCCGGGCGGGTCGGCGCCGTGCGCTGCGCGGGTCTGTACCGGGCCGCGCACCGCGGCGCCCTGGTCGGCGGCGACCTCTTCGACGTGCGCAAGGGCCCGGCCGGTGTGCGGGCCGTCGTCGGCGACGTACAGGGGCACGGCCTTTCGGCGGTGGGCACGGTGGCGGGGCTGCTCGGCGCGTTCCGGGAGGCGGTGCTCGACCAGCCGGACCTGGAGGGCGTGGCGGCGCGGCTCGACCGGCGGCTCGTGGTGGACACGTCGGAGGACGAGCACGCGGAGCTGTTCGCGACGGCGGTGCTGCTCGAATTCCCCGACCCCTCCCCCGGCGAGGCCCCCGTCGTGCATCTCATCAGCTGCGGCCACCCGCACCCGCTGCTGCTGCGGGACGGGCGGGTGACCGAGCTCGACGTGCCGTCGGGCGCGCCGCTCGGCCTCGGCCTCGCCGAACTCGCGCCGCCGAAGCGGCTCACGGTCGAGCTGCGGCCCGGTGACCGGCTGGTCGCGCCGTCGGACGGGGTGACGGAGGCCCGTGACCGGAACGGGGATTTCTATCCGCTCGCCGACCGGCTTCCGCAGTTCGCGGGCGAGGAGCCGGCCGCTCTCACGGACGCGGTGTGGCGGGACGTCATCCGGTTCGCGGGGACGGTCAGGGACGATCTGACCCTGCTCGTCTTCGCCCCTCTCGTGTCCGCTCCGGACGCCACGCGGACCCCGGACGTGCCTCGCGAGGCGTGAGGTGTGAACGTAGGCGCATGAAGAACCCGGGACTCCTGCGCCGCCAGGGACACCGCCGCACCGCGGTCACCGCCTCCGTACTGCTGCTGCCGCTCGCCGGCTCCTTGTTGTCCGCCTGTTCCGACGACGACGGCGCGACGAACCCGCCGCCCGCGGCCTCGCCCGCCGCGACGGCGAGCGGCGCCCGCTGCGTGACGGATCCGTCGGCCGACGACAAGGGCCCGGACGCGAAGCCGCGCGCGAAGGCCGGCTACACGGTCGACGAGAAGACCGTGAAGGCGAAGGCCCAGAAGGAGTTCAAGACGACGACGGGCGACAAGTCGGCGCTGCTGGTGTCGGACTCGGGGAAGCTGACGACCCGCGACGCGAAGATCATCAAGCACGGTGGCACCTCGTCGCTCACCGCCTCCGACGGGCACGGCCTCAACGCGGCGGCGCTCGCCCGCGACGGGGGCACGCTCGTCATGTCCGGCGGCCGGATGTCCACCCAGGGCAAGGGCTCGACCGGGGTGTTCGCCTCGGGCAAGGACTCGAAGGCCACGCTCAGCGCGGGCGGCATCAGGACGCACGGCACCTCCGCGCGCGGCGTCACGGCGACGCACGGCGGCACGCTCGACCTGACGTACGTGGAGATCGACACGGTGGCCGCGCAGGCGGCGCCGGTGGCCGTGGGGCCCGGCGGCGGGAAGGTCACGGTGTCCGGCGGCACGATGACCTCGGCGGGCTGCGGCTCGCCGGGCGTGCAGACGGCGGGCGACGTGTCCTTGTCGCAGACGCTGTTCGACCTGGCCAACTCGGAGGCGTTCACCGTGGAGGCCGGGGGTTCGCTGTCCCTGAAGGACGTCCGGGCGTCCGCGGCGGCGGGCGGTGTGGTGCTGCGCGGCGACGGCGAGACCTCGTTCCGGATGACCGGCGGGGCGGTCCAGGCCTCCGACGGCGACATCTTCGCGGTCCAGCGGGCCGACGCCGACATCGAGTTGAACGGTGACGCCGACGTCCAGACGAAGGACGGCAAGCTGCTGCGGGTCACGCGCAAGGGGACGGCGGCGTTCACCGCGAACGGCGAGAAGCTGAAGGGCAGCGTGGCCGTGGAGAAGGGCTCCTCCGCCACCCTCGACCTGAAGGGCTCCACCGACCTCGACGGGAAGATCGTGGGCGCGGCGTCGCTGACGCTCGGCCCGAAGACGAAGTGGTCGGTGTCCGGGGACTCCCGGCTGAAGAGCATCACGCTGGCCGACGGGGCGAAGGTCTCCGACGTGATCGTAGGCAACGGCCGCACGGTGACGTACGAGAAGGCGTCGAGCCCGGACCTGCACGGGAAGAAGTACCAGCTGGAGGGCGGCGGCACGCTCAAGCCGGCCTAGGGTCCCGGGGCCTGTCCTAGCGGTTCTGGAGCGCCGCGGCCCGCTCCCTGATCTCGGGCAGCCTGCCCATCAGGGCGAGGCCGGGGCAGAACGTCTCGTAGCCGTCGCGGTGTCCGGAGACCGCGAAGAACCTGTGGGCCGTGCCCGTCCGGTAGCGGGCCAGGTCGTTGCTCGACACCAGGCGCACCCGGGAGCGCGGGTCGATCCCGGACAGGCCCAGCTTCCAGGCGGAGACGGCGGCGATCGCGTCGGTCATCGCCTTCGGCACCGGGGTGCCCTCGGTGAACGTGCCGATCGCGGCGATCCCCGCCGTGTTCCGGTTGAAGCCCTGCGTATGGGCGCCGATCACCGGCCGGGCGGCGCCGCCCGCGCGCCCCTCGTAGACCGTTCCGCAGCGGTCGACGAGGAAGTTGTAGCCGATGTCGTCCCACTCCTTGCCGCCCGAGGCGCCGCCGCCCGCCTGGCCCGCGTACAGGTAGCGGATGATGCGCGGCACGTCCGCGCAGTCGTAGTCGTTCGGCGAGTCGGTGTGGTGCAGGAACACGGCCCGGACGCGCTCTCCGTAGCGGACCGGATCGCGGTGGTACGTCTCGGCGCCCGCGAGCCACCGCGAGCGCGGCACGATCCTGGGGCGCGCCGCCTGCACCCGGCCGCCCACGGTCGCGATCCGCTTCGCCGGCACCGCGGAGGCCGGCAACTCGCCGCGGGCCGTGGCCGCGAAGCGCCCCGGCCCCGGCCGGTCGACCGTCGCCGCGCACAGCACGACGAGCCCGACGGCCAGGGCTCCGGGCAGCCAGCGCAAGCTTCTCCGTACGACGTGCACGCCTCCCACCCTGGGCCCGGCGCGCCCTGTGCGGTCAGCCACAGTGGGCCAGGTGGCGGAACCATCGGGGGCACCTGGGCGTTTCTTACCGGTATGGACCTCCACATACTCGACGTGCTGCTGCTCGTGGTGGCCCTCGCCTACGCCGTGTCCGGCTACCGGCGCGGACTGCTCGCGGGCTGTGTCTCGCTGGCCGGGTTCGTGGGCGGTGCGGCCGTCGGCGTCTGGCTGCTGCCGTACCTGATGGAGACGGTCACGCCGGGCACCACGTCGGCCACGATCGTCGCCGTGCTCACGGTGCTCGTACCGGCGGTCGCGGGGCACGGGCTCGCCGGGCTGCTCGCGGCGCGGGTGCGCGGCGGCATGTCGCACGCGCCGGGCCCGCTGCGCGTGGCCGACGGCGTGGGCGGCGGCGCGGCGACCGCCGTGGCCGCCCTGGTGGTGGCGTGGGTGGCGGGCAGCGTCCTCGTCGCCTCGTCCTCCACGGTCCTCAACCAGGCGATCCGGAACTCCTCGGTGCTCGGCGCGGTGCAGGACACCATGCCGTCGACGACCCCGTCCTGGTTCTCGCAGGCCACGGGGGCACTCACCTCGGCGGGCTTCCCGCAGGTCTTCGACCCGTTCGCGAGCGAGCCGCCCGCCAAGGTGGCCAAGCCGTCCGGGGACAACGTGACGGCGAAGGCGACCACCGCCGCGCAGCGCAGCAGCGTCAAGGTGCAGGGCGCGTCCGGCACCCAGGGCCGCGAGGGCAGCGGCTTCGTCTACAGCTCCGAGCACGTCATGACGAACGCGCACGTGGTGGCGGGCATCGACGACCCGACGGTGCGGGTGGGCGGCACCGGCCAGGCGTACGAGGCGAAGGTCGTCCTCTTCGACCCCGACAAGGACGTGGCGGTCCTGTACGTCCCCGGGCTCGACGCCCCGTCGCTGCGCTTCGACGACTCGGCATCGCGCGGTGACGCCGCCGTGGTCGCGGGCTACCCGGAGAACGGCGGCCTCGACCTCCAGGCCGCCACCGTCGACGACACGATCAAGGCGGCGGGCCAGGACATCTACGGCTCCGGGAACGTCACGCGCGACATCTACTCGATCCGCTCCACGGTCCTGCCCGGCAACTCCGGCGGCCCGCTCCTCGACACGGACGGCGAGGTGTACGGCGTGGTGTTCGCCCGCTCCACGACGGACGACGGAACGGGCTACGTCCTGACGGCGGACGAGGTGTCCTCCGACGCGCAACGGGCGGCTTCGGCGACAGCGCCGGTGGACACGGGACAGCTCGTCCGGTCCTAGGAAAGTGCGGCCCCGGTGGGCACGACCACCCCGTACAGATCGGTGATCGTCGCCATCGCCCCGAGGTGCACCTGCTCGGCGGGCAGCTCGACGCCGCCGACCGAGGTCAGGGGGCGCGTCGCGCAGGCGTCGGCGACCACGGTGGGCCGGTTGCCGCGCAGGAACGCGCCCTGCGCGGTGAACTGCACGCACATGTGCGACATGAACCCGATGACGACGACGTCCTTGTGGCCCGCGGCGTCGACGATCCTGCCGAGGTCGGTGCCGACGAAGGAGTCCGGGGCGGGCTTGACCACGACGGCCTCGCCCTCGACCGGCGCGACGTCCGGGTGGATCTCCCCGATCTCGGCGCGGACGTCGTAGGCGGAGCCCTCGCCGCCGTCGTGCTGGACGTGCACGACCGTCGAGCCCGCCGCGCGGGCGCGGGCGAGGAGCTCTGCGGCGTTGTCGAGAGCGGTCCGCCAGCCCTCCAGCTCCATCACGCCGCGGGTGTACGTGTTCTGGTAGTCGATCAGGATCAGCGTCGCGTCGGCGAGCGAGGCGGGCGTCTCGTCGAGGCCGTTAAGGGTGCGCAGAGTCGTTGTTGGCATGTCTGGAACGCTACGAGCGAGGCCACCATGTCAGCAATGACGGCTAACATGCAGATTCGGACATGCCGTCGTGAGAGTGGCGAGAGGGGCCCCTGTGAGCGCGACCGAACGGCTCGTCGTCATCGTCCTCTTCGACGGGGTCGACACACTCGACGTCACGGGCCCGCCCGAGGTGTTCGCGCTGGTGAGACGCGAGGGCGACACCGGGTACCGGGTGCTTCTCGCCGCCGAGACCCTGGACCCGGTCACCACCTCCGCGGGCGTACGCGTCCTGCCCGACGTCACCTTCGACGACGCGGCCCGGCTGTCCATCGACACCCTTCTGGTGCCGGGTTCGGTGGAGGCCGACGCGGAGCGCGGGGTGCGCGCCCTGGCGGAGCCCGCCGTCGTCGACCGGGTGCGGACGCTCGCCGGGCGGGCGCGCCGGGTCGCGTCGGTCTGCGTGGGGGCGCATCTGCTCGCGGCGGCCGGGCTGCTGGACGGGCGGCGCGCCACCACCCACTGGTCGACCGCGCGCCAACTGGCGGACGAGCACCCGGAGATCGACGTCGACCCCGACCCGATCTTCATCCGCGAGGGAGACATCTGGACCGGGGCCGGCATCAGCTCCTGCCTCGACCTGTCGCTCGCCCTGGTCGCGGACGACCTCGGCGAGCCGACGGCGCTGCGGGTGGCGCGGCAGCTGGTGATGTACCTGAAGCGGCCGAGCGGCCAGAGCCAGTTCAGCGTGCCGCTGGCGCAGGCCTCCACGACGCGGCGCGTGGACGACCTGCGCCAGCACGTCACCCGGAATCTCGGCGAACCGCTCACCGTCGCGGACCTCGCGGCGCACGCCCATGTCAGCGAGCGCCAGCTCGCCCGGATCTTCAAGTCCGAACTGGGCACGACGCCGAGCGCGTACGTCGAGTCGGCGCGTGTCGAGCGGGCCCGCCAGCGCCTCGAATCCTCCGACGACACGCTGGACCGGATCGCCGCCACCTGCGGTTTCGGCACGACGGACACCCTGGTGCGGGCCTTTCGCCGCCGCCTGGACACGACGCCGACGGCGTACCGGCACCGCTTCAGGGTGACGTCGGTGCCACCTCAGTAGTGCGTGCCACCGTCGATACGGATCTCCGTACCGGTGATGAACTTCCCGTCCTCCGAGGCCAGCATCGCGACGACCCCGGCCACGGCCTCGGGTCCTGCGAACCCGTCGCCCAGCGAGGGCGACAGCTTCGCGAACAGGCTCCAGTCGGTGTCCTCGGGCAGGCCGGGGCCCTGGCTCTGCTTGCTCATCCCCGAGCCGTCGGTCATGCCGGACGCGATGGAGCCGGGCTGCACGGCGGTGAACCTCAGGCCCTGCTTGCTGTACTCGGCGGCCAGCGCGTGCGTCATGGACTGGATGCCGCCCTTGCTCGCCGCGTACGCCGCCATGTACGGGTGGGCGAACATCGCCGACGTGGAGCTGAAGTTGACGACGGCGGGGGACGCGCCCCGAAGCAGGCTCGGTATCGCCTCGCGGATCATCAGGAAGGTGCCGGTGAGGTTGACCGCGAGCACCTGGTTGAACTCGGCGAGCGTCGTCTTCTCGGTGTGCGAGGAGCGCAGGATGCCGGCGGCGTTGACCAGCACGTCGAGCCCGCCGAGCGCCTGCACGGCGGTGGCGACGGCCTCGCGCACGGAGGCCTCGTCGGCGATGTTCACGACGACGGTGGTGAGGCGCTCGGCGTCGGCGCCCGCCTTGCTCACGGTGTCCTGGAGACCGGCCTCGCTGACGTCGGCCGCGACGACCCGGCCGCCCTCCGCCAGCATGCGCAGCACGGTGGCCTGGCCGATGCCGGACCCGCCACCGGTGACCAGTGCACGGCGTCCTTCGTAGCGATTCAGGCGGTTCATGGCGACTCCTTACGTTCCTGCGCGCGTCCTCGCGCGCTGCTCACCGTACGCTTCGGTGGCACGTTTTGCCATAACGGCGTTTCGTGCCATTTCATTCCCCGTGCGGTTACGCTTCGTCGGGTGAACGAGCCCACGACGCCCTCCTCGCCGCCTGCGCAGCCCTCGCTGACCGACCGCCGCAAGGCGGCGACCCAGCTCGACATCGCCCGCGCGGCGATGGAGCTGTTCACCGAGAAGGGCCCCGACGCCACCACGGCCGAGGAGATCGCTCGCGGCGCCGGGGTCGCGCTGCGCACCTTCTACCGCTACTTCCGCAACAAGCAGGACGCCGTGGGCCCGCTGCTCGCGTCCGGCGGCGACCGCTGGCGCGAACTGCTGGCCGCGACGGAGCCGGGCACCCCGCTGCCGCAGGCCCTCGAATCGGCCGCGGCGGCGACGCTCTCGCCCCCGGACGAGGCGGCGGAGGAGGCGCTGCGGGGCACCCGGACCCTGCTGCGCGCGGCCCAGGAGGACCCGGCGCTGCGTGCCGTCTGGTACCGGGTCAACCAGGAGTCCGAGGAGAAGCTGCTCGCGGTGGTGGCCCGCCTCGCGGGCCCCGACGCGGACCCCCTGGAGACCCGCCTGACGGCCGCCGCGGCGACCGACGCGATCCGGGTGGCCCTGGAACTCTGGGCCACGACGGACGCCGCCACCTCCGGCCCCGACTCCCCCGCGGCCCTGGCGATCCGCGGCCTGCGCCTCCTGGCGGCGGGGGCGGGCGACTGACGGGCGAGGAGCGGCGGCAGGGGTCGCGCGGGCGCTGACGGCGGGGCCGTCGCACACTCCCTCGGGACGCGTCCCGGGTGGCGGCGCGGAGCCGTGCGACCGGCGTGCCCCCGTGCCGCCCCCACGCGCGACTGCCCGGCGCCCGCCCCGCACCTACCCTCGAGTTCCCTGGGCCCCGAACTCAGGTATCCCGAGGGCGCGTTGAGGGCATGAGCCCCCGGACGCCAGCCACCCGACCCGCCGGAGGCACGCCGTGCTCGATCGCGCAGAGGAAAGTTCGGGAGCCATCGTCGTCGTGGGCGCCGGGGTCGCGGGACTCGCGGCGGCGCGACACCTGACCAGGGCGGGCCTGCGCCCGCTGGTCCTGGAGGCCGCCACCGGCATCGGCGGCCGCATGTCCACCGAGAAGGTCGACGGCTTCCGCCTCGACCGGACCGGCCGGCCGCTGTGCACCTCGTACCCGGAACTGCGCCGCGACCCCGCCCTCGCCCGCCTCGCCCTGCGCCGCTTCTCCCCCGGCGCGCTCGTGCACAGCGAAGGGCTGCGCCACCGGGCGGGCGAGCCCACCGACCCCCGGCGCACAAGGGGCGCACTCAGTGCGGCACGCGCCTTGGCGAGCGCCCCCCGCAGCCCGCGCGGAACGCGCCCCACCCTCGGCAGCCCGCTCGACCACGCACGCCTGAACGCGAGCCTGTCCCGGCTCGCGGCGACGGAACCGTCCCGCCTCCTCGCCCGCCCCGAACTCCCCGCCGCCCAGGCCCTCTTGACCCGCGGTCTGCCGGCCTCGACCCTCCACGGCTTCGTCCGTCCCCTGCTCTCGGCCCTGCTCTGCGACCCGGACCTCGGCACCTCCAGCCGGTGCGCCGACCTCGCCCTGCACGCCTACGCGGCGGGCCGGCTCGCCGTACCGGAGGGCGGCGCCGACGCGCTGCCCGAGCTGCTCGCGGCGGGCCTGCCACCCGGCACGGTGCAGACCGGCGTACGGGCCACGGCGGTCGCCACGACCTCGGTCACGACCACCGAACTCGGCCGACTCCCGTGCCGCGCGGTGGTGTTGGCAACCGGTGCGCGGGACGCCGCCGAGCTCCTCCCCGGCCTGCGCGTCCCCGCCTTCCACGAGGTCACCGTCGTGCACCACGCCATGCCCGAGCCGCCGCTCACCGAACCCGCGCTGCTGCTCGACGCGGACCGGCTCGGCCCGGTCGCGCACACGTCGGTGATCAGCCAGGTGGACCCGACGAGAGCACCGGCGGGCCGCGCCCTGGTCTCCTCGACGGTCCTCGGCCCGCCCCCCACGGACCGCGAACTCCGCGCCCAACTCGGCACCCTCTACGGCACGTCGACCGCCGACTGGGAAACCCTCGCCGTGCACCACGACGCCCACGCCGTGCCGGCGATGCCGCCCCCGCACGACCCGCGCCGCCCGGTCCGCCTCCTCGACGGCCTGTACGTGTGCGGGGACCACCGGGACGCCGGCTCGGTGCAGGGCGCCCTCCACTCGGCCCGCCGTGCGACCCACGCACTCCTCACAGACCTGGGCATCCCCGCCCCCACGACACCCCCACTCACCAACGCCGCCTGACCCCCGAACCGCGCCCGCCTCCGTGGCCCGACTCCGGGGGCGGGCGCGCCCCACCCTCCGGGGGCCGACCCGCCCTCACCTCCCGCACCGGGGGCTCCGCCCCCGTCGCCCTCAATCACCGGACGAGCTCAACAATCCCAACCAGCAACACCGAGCCCTCCGGAGGAGCCGGTCGGGCGAGCGATGCCCCAGGCCCGGCCCGAACAGGCGCCGCCCCCGGCACAGCCCCGGAATCCTGGGGCGGCACATCCATGACGACGGGCACCACCCCCGGCACAGCCCCGAAGCACCGGCACCGCGCGCCCATAACGACAGGCACCACCCCGCCGAAGCCCCAGGGCGGCCATCCATGACAACGGGCACCACCCCCGGCACAGCTCCGGAACCCCGGCGCCGCGCGCCCATGACGACGGGCACCATCCCGCCGAAGCCCCGAAACACCGGCCCGGCACACCGGTCACCACGGGCACCGGCCCCCAGACACCCCACCCCGCGGGGCCGAAGCCCCCGGAGGGGGCGGGTGGGTGGGAGACGACCCAGGCCCGGCGCAGCCGGAAAGGGCGGTGCCGCGCGCACGGTCCGAACAGGCACCACCCGGCAAAGGCCCGAAACACCGGCCCGGCACCCCCGTCACCACAGGCATCGCCCCCCCCCGGCCCCCCGGCGCCGCACAACAGACACCCCACCCCGCGGGGCCGAAGCCCCCGGAGGGGGCGGGTGGGAGGGAGATGACCCAGGCCCGGCGCAGCCGGAACGGTCCGAACAGGCGCCGCCCCGGCACAGCCCCGGAACCCCGGCACCGCGCACCCATGACGACGGGCACCACCCCGACGAAACCCCGGCGCCGCGCGTCGGTGGCAGCGGGCGCCGACCCCGTCACCGCCCCAACACCCCGGCCCCCGCACCAACGACGACGACCGGGGACCGCCTCAGCCCAGCGCCGCGACCCGCTCCCGATACCCCCGGACGGGCCCCGCATCGCGGTACGGCTCGAGCCGACGCTCAAACTCCCGCACGTACTCGTGCGCCCGCACCGACCGCATGTCCGCCGCCGCCGACGCCGCCTCCGCCCCGAGCGCGCACGCCGAGTCCAGCTCCCCGAGACCCAGCCGCGCCGAAGCCAGCACCACCCGGCAGAACAACCGGCTGCGCGCGAACCCCGGCGCCCGCAACTGCAACGACCGCTCCGCGTGCTGCGCCGCGGCCCGGTACTGCTGAAGGTCCCGGTGGCAGTGCCCGAACTCGTCCGCCAACTGCGCCTCGTCGAAGAACCGCGCCCACGGCGGCGCCTCGTCCCCGGGCCGCACCGCCCCGAGCGCCCGCTCGGCCCGCACCAGCGACGCCGTGCACGCCCGCACCTCACCGAGCACCCCGTGCCCGCGCGCCTCCACGGCGTGCAGCAGCGCCTGCACCACGGGCGGCGCCGAGGCCCCCACGCCCTGCTGGGCGACCCGCGCGAGCTGCACCGCCTCCCGGCCGTGCCCGAGATAGACGGCCTGCCGGCTCATGGTGACCAGCACGTACGAGCCGTACATCCGGTCCCCCGCGGCCTGCGAGAGCCGCAGCGCCTGCACGAAGTACCGCTGGGCCAGACCGTGCGCCGCGATGTCGTACGAGGTCCAGCCCGCGAGCCGGGTCAGATCGGCGACCGCGGAGAAGAGGCGCCGCCCGTGCTGCTCCCCGTACGCCCCGCGCAGCATGGGTTCGGCCTCGTGCTCCAGGTACCGCACGAGTGCCTGGCGCGCGTGCCCGCCCCCGTACGCGTGGTCGAGCGCGCGGAACAGTTCGCCCACGGAGCGCAGCGCCGCGATGTCACCGGCGGTCACCCGGTGCCCGGGCCCGCGCTCGGTCTGTCCGCGCTGGCGCGGCACGGAGCCACCCACCGCCCCCGGCACGACGGGCCGCCCCTGCACCGGCACGCGCGGCGCCTGCTCGCCGTGGGCGACCCGGTCGTCGGGCCGGCCGATCAGCCAGTCGCGGCTGGGCACGACGAGCCCGGCCGGGGTGAACGCGATCTTCCGGAGCTCGGCGTGGCTGCCGGAGTCCTTGCGCCACAGGCCGCTGACGATGTCGACGGCCTCCTCGGGCGATCCCGCGAACTCCAGGCCCGCGTACACGGGCGCACACGCGTCGAGCCCGAGGTCCTGCGCGGAGAGGCGGCGGCCGAGGCGGCGTGTGAACACCTCGGCGATGAGCGCCGGTGTCGTCCCTCTGGGCTGCTGTCCGCGCAGCCACCGGGTCACGGATGTCTTGTCGTACCGCAGGTCAAGCCCGTGTTCGAGCCCGAGCTGGTCCACGCGGCGCGCGAGGCCCGCGTTGGAGAAACCGGCCTCCGCGATGAGCGCGGCGAGCGGGCGGTTCGGGGTGCGCTGCGGAGGTCGTTCCGTCATGCTGTGCGTTTGCCTTCCGGGCCCTTGGAAGCGGTAAAGGGGGGCCATTGAGTGCCCCCCTTTAGTCGCTGCTCCCTCATGGAACGGCGTGTGCCGTGACCGGCTCCCGCTCACGGACGGCGCCGAAATTATCACGGAGCGCACACGGCGTCCCCCAATCAGCCCAGCCAAACCCCTCCTTCATCCGATCGTGTGACAAACCGCGCGAGGGGTGGACGGCGGGGCCGTCATCCGGGAGCCGTACAGTTGCTCCGGGCGCGTTATATGCACGGTGAAGGTTCTTAGGGAGGCACTTGCCGTGAGTGAGTTCCGGTTCGTCCGCATGGGTTTCGGTGCGGACATGGTCGATTACCAGGTGGCCTGGGACGAGCAGCGCCGTGTGCACGCCGCTCGCTTCGCCGACGAGGTGCCCGACACCTGCCTGCTCCTGGAGCACCCGCCCGTCTACACGGCGGGCCGTCGCACCGCCCCCGAGGAGCGCCCGCTCGACGGCACCCCGGTCATCGACGTGGACCGCGGCGGCAAGATCACCTGGCACGGGCCCGGCCAGCTCGTCGGCTACCCGATCCAGAAGCTCCCGCGCCCCGTCGACGTGGTCGCCCACCTCCGCCGCCTGGAGGACGCGATGATCGCGGTCTGCGCGGAGTTCGGCATCACGGCCGCGCGCGTGGAGGGCCGGGCCGGGGTGTGGGTGCTCGGCGACCCCATTGAACAGCGGACGGCCCGCAGGGAACACAGTGGCCTGTCCCTCGACTTCGACCCGCGGCTCAGCAGCGAGGACGAGGAGTTCGACCACCGCCTCGTCGGCCCCGAGTACGCGCCCTCGAACGCGGGCCAGCGGCACGAGGACCGCAAGATCTGCGCCATGGGCATCCGCGTCGCCAAGGGCGTCACCATGCACGGCTTCGCGCTGAACGTGAACCCGGACACCTCCAACTTCGACAAGATCATCCCCTGCGGCATCCGCGACGCGGGCGTGACCTCCCTCTCGTACGAGCTGGGCCGCGAGGTCACGATGGACGAGGTGCTGCCGATCGCCGAGAGGCATCTCCAGGACGTCCTGGGGAACGCGGACCTCAAGCCGCGCGCCGTCGAGAAGGCCTCGGTGTAGCCCATCCGGGGAATGCACCCCGCAGGCCACCGGTTGGCCACCCGTGAGGGCCACGAACATCACGGGCGTACCCTGATGTACGCCGAGGAATCAAAGCTTTAGGGAGCCGGTCGTGTCCGCAGTCGCACCCGACGGACGCAAGATGCTGCGCCTGGAGGTCCGTAACGCTCAGACCCCCATCGAGCGCAAGCCCGAGTGGATCAAGACCCGGGCGAAAATGGGTCCCGAATACACCAAGATGCAGAACCTCGTGAAGTCCGAGGGCCTGCACACGGTCTGCCAGGAGGCGGGCTGTCCCAACATCTACGAGTGCTGGGAGGACCGCGAGGCCACCTTCCTCATCGGCGGTGACCAGTGCACCCGGCGCTGCGACTTCTGCCAGATCGACACCGGCAAGCCCGAGCCGCTCGACCGTGACGAGCCGCGCCGCGTCGGTGAGTCCGTCGTCACGATGGACCTGAACTACGCCACGATCACCGGCGTCGCCCGCGACGACCTGGAGGACGGCGGCGCCTGGCTGTACGCGGAGACGGTCCGCCAGATCCACCGCCAGACCACCAACCGCGCGGACGGCCGCACCAAGGTGGAGCTGCTCGCCCCGGACTTCAACGCGAACCCGGAGCAGCTGGCCGAGGTCTTCTCCTCCCGCCCCGAGGTCTTCGCGCACAACGTCGAGACGGTCCCGCGGATCTTCAAGCGGATCCGTCCGGGCTTCCGCTACGAGCGTTCACTGAAGGTCATCACCGAGGCCCGCGACTTCGGCCTGGTCACCAAGTCGAACCTGATCCTCGGCATGGGCGAGACCCGCGAGGAGATCAGCGACGCGCTGCGCCAGCTGCACGACGCCGGCTGCGAGCTGGTCACCATCACGCAGTACCTGCGCCCCTCCGTGCGGCACCACCCCGTGGAGCGCTGGGTCAAGCCGCAGGAGTTCGTGGAGCTGAAGGACGAGGCCGAGCAGATCGGTTTCTCCGGCGTCATGTCGGGCCCACTGGTCCGTTCCTCGTACCGTGCGGGACGGCTCTTCCAGATGGCCAAGGAGAAGCGGGGCTCCTTCACCGCCTCGCAGGCCGTGTGAATTCACGCACAAGAGGCTACTGATCGGTAGTGGCCGGTAAGCCGCGGTCCTGACGATCCCCGCAGATGGGGGGCACCGTCAGGGCCGCGTCTGCGTTTGCGGCGCGAGCGTCAAGGCTTCATTGGTGTTTGACCGTCCGGTCACGCCCTGGTAACACCAATCAGTGACTCTGGAATCACGCCCCGTACACCCCGTGCCACAGCCGTGATCACCCTTCGAGGGGGGACCTCAACCATGCAGGCCGCGCCCGTCCGCGCCACCGCCATCCCGACCGTCACCGACGCACTGCGCGCCGTGGAGTCGCTGCTCATGAGCAGCGGCCAGCGCACCGCCCGCCGCAATGCCTGGACCTCCGTCCTGGAGGACCGCCGCCGCGCCAAGGATCGGGTCGAAGCGCAGCGCGTCCTGGAGGCCGCCGCTTCGCGGGGCTGATCGAACCAGGGATGAACCAGGGACCGGTGCGGGTTCTGCCCGCTTCCCCGGCCACGTAGACTTCAAGACATGGCGAGGAAGGAAACTGCAGCGGACGCTGCTAACACCGGGCGGCTCAAGCAGATCGCTCAGACCTACAAGATGACCCGCAGGGTCGACACCAAGATCGGTCTCGTACTCGCGGGTGTGGGAATCGTCACCTTCGGTGTCCTCCTCGCGATCGGTTTCTTGATCGGTCACCCCATCTACCTCGGAATTCTCGGCCTCCTGCTCGCTTTCCTCGCGATGGCGATCATCTTCGGGCGCCGAGCCGAGAAGGCGGCCTTCGGGCAGATGGAGGGACAGCCCGGCGCGGCCGCGGCCGTGCTCGACAACATCGGACGTGGCTGGACGACGACCCCCGCGGTCGCCATGAACCGCAGCCAGGACGTGGTGCACCGCGCGGTCGGCAAGGCCGGCATCGTGCTCGTCGCGGAGGGCAACCCGAACCGGGTGAAGTCGCTCCTCGCGGCCGAGAAGAAGAAGATGGCCCGCATCGTCTCCGACGTCCCGGTCCACGACTTCGTGGTGGGCACGAGCCAGGGACCCGAGGGAACGGTTCCGCTGAAGAAGCTCCGCACGACGATGCTGAAGCTGCCCCGCGTACTGACCGGCCCCCAGGTGACCGCGACCAACGACCGGCTGAAGGCGATGGGCGACCTCATGTCGAACATGCCGCTGCCGAAGGGTCCGATGCCCAAGGGGATGAAGATGCCCAAGGGCGGTGGCGGCCGGGCCCGCTGAACCGCTCCGCTGCTTCTACGTGAACGAGGCGGGCCGGAACCTGGTGGTTCCGGTCCGCCTCTCTTACGTTCCCGCGCGGGCTGGTGCCCGGTGCTGATTGTCGTGCGGCTCACTTGGCGCTGTGGTTCCGTTTGCGCAGTTCCCCGCGCCCCTCAAATACGGACCTGCACCGCCTTCGCGACGCGGTCGTGCAGGCCGCGGCCGTCGCGGTCCCAGATCAGCGCCGGGACGGCGACGCACAGCAGCACCGTGCGGGCCAGCACCCGGCCGAAACCGAGGCGTCCGCCGGCCTCGGAGACGACCCGCAGACCGAAGAGGCGCTTGCCGGGCGTGCAGCCGATGGTGCCGACCGTGAGCACGCCGAGTGCGAAGAAGATGAGCAGCGCCCAGTTGCCCGTAGCCTGGTTGTAGCCGTGCGTGACCAGGCCGTATGCGATCAGCATGCACAGCGCCCAGTCGACGACGAGGGCTCCGATGCGGCGTCCGGGGCGCGCGATGGAGCCGGGTCCGTGCTCGGGCAGACCGAGCTGTTCACCGCGGTAACCGAAGTCGGCGCCCGCCTGTTCCATGGCCTCACGAGGCCCGGACAGCCACGATCCCATTGCTTCCCTGTTGTCCACGCGTCAACGGTACTGCGCCGCTCTCCTGATGCGGCCCTGACCCCTGCTCCGGTTAACTTGGGCGAAACAAATGGGTCATGCTTGAGAAATCACGCCTGCATATCGTCAGGTCCCAGCGTGTGCCACCGCACCGGTCGCGCGATCGAGCTGCCAAGAGCTGCAACCCCGCCCCTCCCTGGGTGGGAGTAGGAGGAGTTGGATGTTCCAGAACGCCGATGACGCCAAGAAATTTCTCGCGGACGAGGACGTCAAGTTCGTCGACGTTCGCTTCTGCGACCTGCCGGGTGTGATGCAGCACTTCACGGTACCGGCTGCGGCGTTCGACCCCACGGAGGAGCTGGCCTTCGACGGCTCGTCGATCCGCGGCTTCCAGGCCATCCACGAGTCCGACATGGCGCTGCGCGCGGACCTCACCACCGCCCGTGTGGACCCCTTCCGCCGCGACAAGACGCTGAACGTCAACTTCTTCATCCACGACCCGATCACGGGCGAGCAGTACTCCCGCGACCCGCGCAACGTGGCGAAGAAGGCCGAGGCCTACCTGGCCTCCACCGGCATCGCCGACACCGCGTTCTTCGGCCCCGAGGCCGAGTTCTACGTCTTCGACTCGGTGCGCTTCGAGACCTCCGCGAACCGTTCTCTCTACGAGATCGACTCCGAGGCCGGCGCCTGGAACACGGGCTCCGAGGAGAACAACCGCGGCTACAAGGTCCGCTACAAGGGCGGCTACTTCCCGACCCCGCCGGTCGACCACTTCGCCGACCTGCGCGCCGAGATCTCCCTCGAGCTGGACAAGCAGGGCCTCCAGGTCGAGCGCCAGCACCACGAGGTGGGCACGGCGGGACAGGCGGAGATCAACTACAAGTTCAACACGCTGCTCGCCGCGGCCGACGACCTGATGCTCTTCAAGTACATCGTGAAGAACGTCGCCTGGCGCAACGGCAAGACCGCGACCTTCATGCCGAAGCCGATCTTCGGTGACAACGGCTCGGGCATGCACGTCCACCAGTCGCTGTGGAACGGTGGCGAGCCGCTCTTCTACGACGAGCAGGGCTACGCGGGCCTCTCGGACACCGCCCGGTACTACATCGGCGGCATCCTCAAGCACGCCCCGTCGCTGCTCGCCTTCACCAACCCGACGGTGAACTCGTACCACCGCCTGGTCCCGGGCTTCGAGGCGCCGGTCAACATGGTGTACTCGCAGCGCAACCGCTCCGCCGCGATGCGCATCCCGATCACGGGCTCGAACCCGAAGGCCAAGCGCGTCGAGTTCCGCGCGCCCGACCCGTCCTCGAACCCGTACCTCGCCTTCTCGGCGCTGCTCATGGCGGGCCTCGACGGCGTCAAGAACAAGATCGAGCCGGCCGAGCCGATCGACAAGGACCTGTACGAGCTGGCTCCCGAGGAGCACGCCAACGTCCAGCAGGTCCCGACCTCGCTGCCCGCGGTCCTCGACGCCCTGGAGGCGGACAACGAGTACCTCCAGGCCGGCGGCGTCTTCACGTCCGACCTGATCGAGACGTGGATCGACTACAAGCGCACGAACGAGATCGCCCCGATCCAGCTGCGCCCGCACCCGCACGAGTTCGAGCTGTACTTCGACATCTAAGCCGTCCCGTAGCTCCGGACGCGCTCGTCGCCGAGGGCCCGGTCTCCCCCACCAGGGAGGCCGGGCCCTCGGCCGTGTCAGGAGCGCGTGAGGCTCGCCGGGCGAAAAGCGGGCAACCGCCCTAAACTCGGGCAAGTCGCACACGCTGACAAGCCTCGGAGGAGTGCCGCCATGAGCAATCTGTTCGTCGTCGCCTATAACGACCTCGCCACCGCCGACCAGGTCCGCAACCGGCTCCTGGAGATGTCCAAGGAGCACCTCGTCGAGCTCGAGGACATCGTCGTCGTCGAGCGCCGGGAGTCCGACGGGAAGATCAAGCTGCACCAGGCGGTGAACCACACCACGATGGGCGCCACGGGCGGCGCGCTGTGGGGCAGCGTCATCGGGATGCTCTTCCTCGTGCCTTTCCTGGGGGCCGCCGTGGGCGCCGCCGCGGGTGCCGCGGGCGGGGCCGTCACGGACACCGGGATCAACGACAACTTCATGAAGGAGCTCAGCCAGAACCTGCGGCCCGGCGCCGCCGCGCTGTTCGTCCTCGTCAAGCAGGCCGCCCGCGACAAGGTCGTGCCGGAGATCGCCCAGTACGGCGGTCAGCTGGTGCAGACGTCGCTGAGCAACGACGACGAGGAGGCGCTGCGCGAGATGTTGCAGGAGGGGCAGGCGAAGGCCCAGGCCTCGGCGTAGGCGCCGCAGTCGCGGCAGGGCGGCCGCCCCGGTCCGAGTGACCGGGGCGGTCGTCGTCCGTATGCATGGACGCGGCTACCGTGCCATGAGGTCGCTGCGGCCCTCCGTGACCTCGCGCGCCACCTCCACGAGCTTGCGCTGGTGGGAGCGCGCGTAGCTGCGCAGCCCCGCGAAGGCTTCGTCCAGGGACTGGCCGGTGCGGGCGGCGAGGATGCCCTTGGCCTGCTCCACGACGACCCGGCTGGACAGCGCGTGCTCCAACTGGCCCGCGAGCACCTGGGATTCGCCCAGCTCGCGCTGGAGCGTGAGGGTGTGCCCCGCGACCTCGGCGAAGAGCCGCACCAGGGCGAGCGCCTCCTCGTCCAGCGGCTTGTCGGCGGCGGTGAACAGGACCAGCGCGCCGATCTCCTCCTCCCTGCCGTGCAGCGGCAGCGCGGTGACCCGGCCGAAGCCGAGGGCCCTGGCGCGCGCGGACCAGCGCGGCCAGCGCAGCTGGGCGGAGCGCGCCGTCACGTCCACGTCCACGAGGGCGCAGCCCGTCGTACGGGCGTCGTAGCCCGCGCCCTCGCCCCAGCGGGCGGCGTCGGCCGCGAGGGCGCCGAGCGAGGAATCGGTGCCCTCGGTGAGGAGCGGCGCGCGGCCGCCGGGCACGTACGCCACCTTCGCCCCGCGCGCGTGGAACAGCCGCCTGCCCCCTTCCGCGAGGGTGGCCAGCAGGGTTTGCGTGTCCGAGGGGTCGCGCGCGGCTCCACCGGTCAACTCGGCGAATACCGCGGCGACTTCCTGCTCTCGCAGTGTCACGGTGGAGACCTCTCAGCCAAGTCGGAGTCGTCCCTGGACGATATCCTGCGCGATGTCACCGATGGGACGGCCATCGGCGAAGGCGCGTACTTTGACCAGTTCCAGTGCATCCGCGATGCGGCAGCCGAGCTGGACGGCGACCATGCCCGCGGCCTGGTGGACCTCGGCGCGGTAGTCGATACCTCCGAAAAGGCCGGGTACCGCGTCCGTACCGAGGAAAACATTGCGGGTCAGGGAGTCGGCGACCTGAGCGACGGTCGTGGCGGACATGGCGTCCGCGCGTATGTCGAAGGCGGACAGCGCGCCGATACAACTGCCCCCCGATTGCAGGGGCACGGAGACGACGTGGCCGATTCCGAGTTCTTCGGCAGCGGGACCGTAGCCGGGCCAGCGGTCCGCCAGCACGCCCCGCGAGGCGATGACCGCGCAGCGGCCGCGCACCGCGTCGCGCGCCGGGCCCTCGCCGAGGACATACTCCAGTTCCTGCGCGGCACGCGAGGGCTCGTCGGACGAGGCGGTCGCGATCTGGTTCCGCTCCATGTCGACGAGGGTGACGGCGGCGCTCTCGCTTCCGCAGGCCTCCGCGACCCCCGTCATGAACAGCGGCGGCCGCCCTCCGATGTCCGCCCAGCGGGCGGCTCTCCGGGCATGGGACTCGAGGAGCTGCGCGGTCAGCTCGTGCCGCCGCGCGCTCGTCCGGTGGATGTGCGCCAGGCGGACGTTCAGCCGACCCTCGTCCGCCCCGCCGACGGTCTCGTACTTGCGTGCAAGCTCCAGCTCGCGGTCTGCGCGCTCACGGGCGCGGGCCGCTCGCTGCCAGACGGCCGCCGCCTGCTCTGCCGAGCTCCCCCCGAGGGTCATGTGCCCAGCGTACGCCCAGGGAGCGGATCAGGAGGCTCCGTTGCTCCTGCCGCCCTCTTCCATCAGCAGCACGACGCCACCGCGGTGTCCGTCGAAGGGGCTGCACTGCACCGTGCAGTTGATGCTGCGGCCGAGGCGGTTGACGGCGGCGACCATCACCGGGTTGCCGCGGCTGCGGGTCCTGACGCACTCCTCGACGGCCTCCCGCAGCGGCCGGGTGGGCAGCCCGAAGTCGAGGTCGAAGAAGGGTTCGTCGACCGCCTCGTCCTGGCGCAGCCCCCACAGGTCGCTCGCGCCCCGGTTCCAGCTCTTGACCCTGAGGTTCTTGTCGAGGACGACGACGGCGGCCGCGATGGAGCTGAGGACCCCCTCCAGGAAGGCGCGGGTCTCGTCGAGCTCTTCGCTGCGGATCCGCATCTCCTCGTTCATCGTCTCCAGTTCCTCATTGCCGGACTGGAGCTCCTCGTTCGTGGTCTCCAACTCCTCGTTCGTGGACTGGAGTTCCTCGTTGGTCGTCTCCAACTCCTCGATGGACGACTGGAGTTCCTCGTTCGTGGTCTCCAACTCCTCGTTCGTGGACTGAAGTTCCTCGTAGGCCGTCTCCAGGTCCTCGCGGACCCGCTTCACCTCGGACTTGAGCTGGGTGGCCACGGTGACGTCGGTGAACGAGATGTGGGTGGCGGCCGGCACTCCCCCGGCGCCGACCAGCGGCTGGACGACGATGTCGAAGTACTGGACGTCCTCGCCGACCCGGCGCTCCGCCCCGTTGACCCGCAGCGTGCGGCGCTCGTGGGTGGCCTGGTCGATCAGTGACCGCAGCTCGACGGGCCGGTAGGAGATCTCGAGGTCCCGGAAGGGACGCCCGATGTCGTTCGTGGTGAGGGCGAACTGCACGCGCGCCTGGTTGTTGATGAGGACGACCATGCCCTCGGCGTCCACGGCGAGGGCGGCACCGGGCGAGGCGTCGAGGATCAGGTCGCGCAGCTGCCGATTGCGGGCCATGTGCTGCATCTCCCCGCCCAGGTTGGAGCGCAGCTTCACCGGGGTGGGCTGATAGGGGGCCGAGGAGTCGCCGGGCCGGCGGCGGAAGATGCGCTGGCGCATGCTCACGACGTCGAAACGGTCGGCGTCGTTGAGCAGCATCTCGGCCTTGCCGAGGAACAGGAACCCGCTCTCGCGCAGCGCGAAGTGGAACCGGTCGATGATCTGCGTCTGCGCCTCGACGTTGAAGTACATCAGCGCGTTGCGGCAGACCAGCAGGTCGAGGCGGGAGATGGGGGCGTCGCGGGTGATGTCGTGGCGGCCGAAGATGACGCGGCGGCGCAGGTCGGAGCGGAAGAGGTAGCGGGCCCCGTTCTGCTCGAAGTACTTCTCGCGCAGGGCGTCGGAGAGCGGTTCAAGGGCCTTGGCCGGGTAGAGGCCGGAGCGTGCGTCGCGCAGTGCCTCGTCGTCGACGTCGGTGCCGTAGATCTTGACGCGGTTGATGGTCTCCTCGATGCCGAGGGCCTCGGCGAACATGATGGCCAGCGAGTACGCCTCCTCGCCGCTGGAGCAGCCCGCGCTCCACACCCTGATCTCGTCCTCGGGGCCGTGGTCGGCCAGCACCTCGGGGATCACCTCGCGCTGGAGGTACGTCCAGGCCTCCGCGTCCCGGAAGATGGAGGTGACGTTGATCAGGATGGTGTTGAAGAGCGCGCTGAATTCATCCGCGTTCGTCTCCAGCTGGTCGCGGTAGTCGGTGTACGAATCGATGCCGACGTCGCCCATGCGCTTGCGGATGCGGCGTCCCAGGGACGAGCGCTTGTAGCCGGTGAAGTCGAAGCCGCGGGCGTCCCGAAGGAAGCCGAGCAGATCCTCAAGCTCCTCGTCCGTCTCCACGTCGCGCCGTGCCTCAGCCTCACTCATCACTGTCCTACTTACTGCTTGGTGTCGACCAGTCCGCGGATAACCGTGGGGATTTCATTCAGCGACAGCACGAAGTCCACTGTGCCCGTACCCTCCGCTGCCTCCGGCATGCCCCGGAACTCCGCGCTGCGCGGATCCTGGGCGATCACGGTACCGCCGCGGGACTTCACCGCGTCGACACCCATGGCTCCGTCGTTGCCCGTGCCGCTCAGGACGACGGCGATGGCGCGCGACCCGTAGGCGCCCGCGACGGATTCGAAGAGCAGGTCGGCGGAGGGGCGCAGGAAGTGGACCAGTTCGCTCTGGGAGAGGCTGAGGGAGCCGTCCGGGCCCACGAGGAGATGACGGTCGGGAGGCGCGATGTAGACGGTGCCGGGCAGGGCCGCTTCGCCTTCTTCGGCGAGTTTGACGTGCAGGTCGGTGCGGCGGTCGAGGATCTCCGCGAGGACGGTGCGGTGGCGCGGGTCCAGGTGCTGGACGACGAGGACGGGCACGGGCAGGTCGGCGTCGAGCCCGCCGAGGACCGTGACAAGGGCATGGATGCCGCCCGCGGACGCGGCGAGGGCGACGACGCTGAAGCTGTCGTCGGTACTGTCGGTGCTTGGCTGTGACGGCACACCTTGAGCCTAGACGTGCCGCGGGGAGCGCGCCCATGGCCCGATGCGCGCCTCTGTGACCACTGGGCGTCACACCCCGGGCGCCGCCGTCAGCACCCCCGCCGATATCGCGCCCCGCAGCTCCGCGTGATCGCGGACCGTCTGGTCGGCGTAGTGCAGCGCGAACGCGGCGACCGCCCGGTCGAAGCCGTCCTTGCCGCCGAGGTAGGCGGCGATGGCGACCCGGTCGCCCGAGCGGGCGTGGGCGCGGGCGAGGGCGGTGCCGCACAGCCGGGCGTAGGCGAGGAGTTCGTCGGGCGGCATGACGGTGACGTCGGCGGAGCCCTTCATGTCGCGCAGCTGGCGCCAGTAGAAGGAGCGGCCCTGCGGCCCGGTCATCCAGCCGAGGAAGATGTCGCTCGCGGCCTGGAGCAGGCGCTGGCCGGAGACGACGCGGTGGCCCGGATGGATGTACGGGCCGTGGTTCGGGATGTGGTCCTCGACGACGGACCGGGTGGCCTCCTTGATCTGGAGGAACAGCGGGTCGTCGGCGTCGCGCCCGGCGAGCAGCACGATGAAGCAGCGGGTGCCGACGCTGCCGACGCCGACGACCTTGCGGGCCGCGTCGACGAAGCGGTAGCGGTCGAGCAGCCGGCGGCGTTCCTCGGCGAGCGTGGAGCGGTAGTCGCCGAACATCTTGCGGACGGCGGCGGCGTCGGAGACCCCGGCCGGTTCGAGGAGCGGCGGGTCGTAGGCGATGCGGCGGCGGCCGTCGGGGGTGGTCTCGGTGAGCTTGTCGAGGGCGTGCAGGCTGGTGCGCCGGGTGGCCTGGTTGAGGGTGTGCTCGGCGCGGCGGCGGTGCCGGGTGGAGCGGATGAGCGGGAGCAGCGCGTGGGCGTCGATGCGCTCGTACCAGACGGTGAGCTCACCGAGGGCGGCCAGGCGGCGCATGTTCGTGCGGTACGCGGTGACGGAGGCGAGGGCGGCGTGGTGCGCCTGCCGGTCGGAGTGGCCGTTGTCGCGGGCGGCGACGGCTATGGAGGCGGCGAGGCGTTTGACGTCCCACTCGAAGGGTCCCGGGTACGTCTCGTCGAAGTCGTTGAGGTCGAAGAGCAGGGCGCGGTCGGGCGCGGCGAACAGGCCGAAGTTCAACAGGTGGGCGTCGCCGCAGAGCTGGACGGTGAGCCCGGTGTGCGGTGTCGCCGCGAGGTCGCCGGTCATCACGGCCGCGGCGCCGCGCAGGAAGGCGAAGGGGCTCGCCGCCATCCGCCCGTAGCGGATGGGCAGCAGGTCGCGGAGCCGGTCGGCGCCCTGCCGTTCCAGGGTCACGACGGGGTCGGGGCGGTCGGCGGACGGGATCCACGGGCCGTGCGAGGAGCGGGGGCTGTGCTTGCGGGCCCGTCTGCCCACGGCGGCGCGTTCGGCGGGGCTGCTCATGGCGGGCGCCCCTTCGGTCAATGACGCAGGGCGCGGGGGACCTCGGCGGTGATGTCACCGTCGAGGGAGTGGGTGCTGCGCGCGGTGGCGTCCTTGGAGTCGCCGCCCGGCACGTCGTTCACGTTGAGCACGACGGTGTCGACCAGCTTGCCGTCGCCGTTCTTGAAACCGACCTGGACGGCGTACGACTTGGTGTCCGACGTGCTGTTGTCGACGGTGACGGGCACGGTGGTGCGGTTGCCTTCGGTCTTCACGTCGCCGAGCTTCACGTCGCCCTTGGCGTCGACGCCGTCCTTGAAGTCGTCGAACTTCTTCTGGGCCTCCGCGGTCGCCGACGCCACCACGTCGGAGGCCCTGGACGCGGCCGAGGACGCGGCGGACGCGGCCTTCGACGCGGCGCTGGAGGGGTTGTCGCCGTCGTCGCCGCAACCGGCCGCGGCCACGGTCAGGGCCGCCACGCACAGGGCCGCGCCCACCGCTCGGGCGCCTCGTGCGCCTCGTCGTACGTCCGCCATCGCCGACACCTCCGCTCGACCACCACTCCAGGTCGCTCAAGTCAACGGTGGGGCAGGGTCGGGGCGCATGCCAAGGGGGGCAAACAGGTGACCTCGTGCGCGGGGCGGCGGGCAGGATGTGCCGCATGAACACGAAGAGCACAGAGCCCGTGCGGCACATCGGTGACGAGGAGCGGCGCGTACGGCTGGCGCTGGCACACCGTCTCTCCCCCGCGGTGCGCGCGGACCGCGCCGAGGACGTCGCGCGCTCGCTCGTGGCGCTGCACGGGACGGACCCGGCGACCGTGTATCTGGCGGTGGGGGCGCGGCTCGCGGACGCCTCAGGGACCGTCGCGGACGTCGGGCGGGCGCTGTACGAGGACCGGACGCTGGTGCGGATGCACGGCATGCGGCACACGGTGTTCACGTTCCCGGCGGAGCTGGCGGCGACGGTGCACGCCTCGACCGGGCTCGCGGTGGCGGCGAAGGCGCGGGCCGGGCTGCTGGGGGACATCGCGGCCGGGAGCGACGGGCGCCTCACGCCCGAGTGGCTGGCGGAGGTGGAGGCGTCGGCGCTCGCCGCCCTCGGGCGGCGCGGGGAGGCCACGGTGAGCGAACTCGTGGCGGACGAGCCGCGGTTGCGGGAGCAGTTCACGTACGGGCGCGGCAAGAGCTACGAAACCGAGCAGACGGTGTCGTCGCGGCTCATGCGGGTGCTCGGGGTGGAGGGGCGGGTCGTACGGGGCAGGCCGCTCGGCTCCTGGACGTCCTCGCAGTTCCGGTGGGCGGTGGCGCCGCCGCATCCGGAGCTGCCGGTCGCCGGGGCGCAGGCGGAGCTGCTGGGGCGGTGGCTGGGGGCGTGCGGTCCGGCCACGGAGGCGGACCTCAAGTGGTGGACGGGGTGGAAGGTCACGGATGTGCGCAGGGCGCTCGCATCGGTGGGAGCGGTGACGGTGTCGCTGGACGGCGGCGGCACAGGATACGTGACGGCGGACCAAGTGGAGGCGCCAGAAGGGGACTTGGAGCCGTGGGCGGCGCTCCTTCCGGGCCTCGACCCCACGTCGATGGGCTGGCGGGAGCGGGACTGGTACTGCCCGCCGGAGCTGCGCCCCGCGCTCTTCGACGGCAGCGGGAACATCGGCCCGACGGTGTGGTGGGACGGCCGGATCGTGGGCGGGTGGGGGCAGAGGGCGGACGGCGAGGTGGTGTGGCGGTTGCTGGACACCTCCGGCGGCCGGAAGGCGGAACGCGCGATCACGGCGGAGGCGGATCGTTTGTCGTCCTGGCTGGACGGAACCCGGGTCACACCCCGTTTCCGCACGCCGCTGGAGAAGGAACTGGCAGTTGCGCGCTGACCGGCGGGTGAGCACATCAAGCCCCGCCGGCGATTGAGGCGCGGGGTCCGGGGCGGAGCCCGTGACGTGGGAATCCGCCCCGGCCGAAGGAAGCTACCGGCTGTACCGCATCAGCGCCCGGACCATGTGGCACGTCGTGTCGGACGGCGGGTGGATGCCGACGAGGTCGGCGGTCGCGCGGATCCTGCTGTTGGAGGCCTGGGTGGGGAGGTAGACGCCGGAGTCGAGGAGGGCTATCGCCAGGCGCATGGCCTTCAGGCGGCGGTTGTGGGTGATGTACCAGTCGCGGGGGCGCCCCGCGGGGAGCGGCCTCTTGGCGAGTGGCGTGTACGGCAGATCGATCAGCATCGGAGCGGCGGCAGCGGGCACAGGCATCCTCCTGTCGCGGACGTCCGAGAGCCCCCGTAGCCCTCGAACACTGCTTCTATTCTACTGCCGACCACTGACAAAAGCCGCTGGCCAGAGCCGACTTGAGGGTCGCCGCAGGGCTTCACTCGCGTACCGTTGCCCCCATGGAGATCTGGATCAACCCGGCCTGCTCGAAGTGCCGCAGCGCGCTCACCCTGCTCGACGCGGAGGGCGCCGACTACACGGTGCGCCGCTACCTGGAGGACGTCCCCGCCCCCGACGAGATCCGCGCCGTGCTCGGCCGGCTCGGCCTCGAACCGTGGGACATCACCCGCACCCAGGAGGCCGACGCGAAGGAGCTCGGCCTCAAGGACTGGGCGCGCGACGCGGACAGCCGCGAGCAGTGGATCGAGGCGCTCGCCGCCCACCCGAAGCTGATCCAGCGCCCGATCATCACGGCCGAGGACGGCACCGCGGTCGTGGGCCGCAGCGAGGACGCGGTACGGGACGCCATCGGCCGCGGCAAGGCCTGATCCGACGACAGGTTCTAGGCCACCAACTCGGCCAGCCGGGCGCCGAGTTGGAGTGGCATCGCGTGGTGCGAGAGGCCCGGGACGGTGACCGTTCCGGGGCCCGCCCGTTCGGCCACGCGCCGCACGTCGTGCGCCCTGCTCTCCCCCGCGAGCACCACCCGCACCGTGTCGCCCAGCGGCCGCAGCGCGTCCCGCGACGGGATCCGGCCGGTCACCGGCCGCACCGACGGGAAGCCCGCGGCGGCCTCCTGGAGCGCGAGCCAGTCGCCGTCGAGCGCGGCCCCGCCCGCCTCCCACGCGAGGAACCGCCGGGTCCGGTGCGGGGCGGGCCGCAGCAGCGTCGGCAGGGCGTGCGCCAGGTATCCGGGCCGCAGCCCGGCGTAGCAGCGGGTGGGATCGAGCAGGGTGAGCCGGCCGACCCGCCCCGGGTCCCGCAGCGCGCAGTGGAGCGCGATCCAGGCGCCGTACGAGTGTCCGCACAGGTCGACGGGCCCGGTGACGTCGAGACCGGCCAGCAGGGCGTCCAGCCAGCCGGACAGATCGGCGACCGTGCGGACCGGGCGGTCGGGGGCGGCGACGCTGCGGCCCGGCTCGCCGACGAGGTCGGCCGCGTACACCCGGCGCGATGCGGCGAGCGCCGCCACGCTCGCGTACCAGCCTGCGCTGCTCGCGCCGCCGCCGGGGAGCAGGAGGAGGGGCGGGGCGTCGGCCGGGCCCAGGGTGTGGACGTGCGTGGAGCCGTACGGGGTGGGGACGTCCAGGTGCGCGGTCGATTCCGGCCACTTGGCCATGACCTTGTCGTACGCCTCGAAGAACGCCCGTTGCGGTGCCACCGTCGCCACGCTCCCCTGCGCGCCACCAACTTACCTGTGAGACACGTTACTTGAGCGCCCGAAGTGGTCGTTGAGTGTTCGGGTCCGGGTGCTCGTACGTAACGGCGTGCGCAACAACGTGCATCTCACGACAGGAGGCGCGCATGTCACGCAGGAGAACTCTTGGCCCGAGGAAGCGGCTCGCCCTCACGGCGGCCGCGGCGGTGGTCGCGGGCGGCGGGGCGTTCGCCCTGGCAGCGACCAGCAACGCGGCGCAGGTCGACCAGGGCGGCGCGCAGGGCTCGGCCGTGTGCGACGGGCTGAACACCGCGCTCGCCAACAACCAGAAGTTCATCGACGGGCAGAAGGCGAACCCCGACGCCCAGTCCGAGGCCCGGATCGCCAACCGCGAAGCGGTGATCGCGGAGATCAAACGGAAACAGGAGGCCTCCGGGTGCGATACGGGGGCGGGGGGCGGGTCCGCCGCGGACGCGAGCACCCCGCCGGCCGACGCCTCCGCCTCCGCGCCGGAGGCATCCGCTTCCGCCTCCGCACCGGCCGCCTCCGACCAGGCCTCCGCCGCCTCCGGTGAGCAGGTCTGCGCCGGGCAGCAGGTGACGCTCTCCGGGGAGGGCGGGGCCCCGGCCGCGTCCAGCGACCAGTTCCCCGCGGGCACCAAGCTGAAGGTGACCAATCTCGACAACGACAAGTCCACGACCGTCGAGGTCACCTCCACGTCCGGTTCCTGCGTCCTGCTCAACAACGCCGCGTTCGAGCAGGTGAGGGAGCCCGGCAAGTTCCTCATCCGCAACGCCCGCATCGAGAAGGCGGGGTAACCGGCACACCCCGCACATCGCATACAGGGCCACGGGCCACATCCCGCCCCGCGCCACCCAGGTAACACGGGGTTCACAAACGAGCAACGGCCGGGAAATCCCCTGGTGACAGGGTCCCGGTAGTTCGAGAGACCCGCGTGAATGAGGATGTGGCCCCGTGACCTTCAAGGCTGAGTACATATGGATCGACGGCACCCAGCCGACGGCCAAGCTGCGTTCGAAGACGAAGGTCATGGCGGGCTCCCCGCAGGGCCTGGACACGCTCCCCCTCTGGGGCTTCGACGGCTCCTCCACCAACCAGGCCGAGGGCCACGCCTCCGACCTCGTACTCAAGCCGGTCGCCCAGTACCCGGACCCGATCCGCGGCGGTGACGACATCCTCGTCATGTGCGAGGTCCTGAACATCGACATGACGCCGCACCGCTCCAACACGCGTGCCGCGCTCGCCGAGGCCGAGGAGAAGTTCGGCGCCCAGGAGCCGATCTTCGGCATCGAGCAGGAGTACACCTTCTTCGAGGGCGACCGCCCGCTCGGCTTCCCGGTCGGCGGCTTCCCCGCCGCGCAGGGCGGCTACTACTGCGGCGTCGGCACCGACGAGATCCACGGCCGCGACGTCGTCGAGGCCCACCTCGAGAACTGCCTGAAGGCGGGTCTCGCCATCTCCGGCATCAACGCCGAGGTCATGCCCGGCCAGTGGGAGTTCCAGGTCGGCCCCGTGGGCCCGCTGGACGTCTCCGACCAGCTGTGGATCGCCCGCTGGCTGCTCTACCGCACCGCCGAGGACTTCAAGATCTCCGCGACCCTCGACCCGAAGCCGGTCAAGGGCGACTGGAACGGCGCGGGCGCGCACACCAACTTCTCCACGAAGGCGATGCGTGAGGGCTACGACGCGATCATCACCGCCTGCGAGTCGCTCGGCGAGGGCTCGAAGCCGCTCGACCACGTGAAGAACTACGGCGCCGGCATCGACGACCGCCTCACCGGTCTGCACGAGACCGCCCCGTGGGACGAGTACAAGTACGGCGTCTCCGACCGCGGCGCCTCGGTCCGCATCCCGTGGCAGGTCGAGCGGGACCGCAAGGGCTACATCGAGGACCGCCGCCCGAACGCCAACGTCGACCCGTACGTCGTGACGCGGCTGCTCGTCGACACCTGCTGCACCGCGCTCGACAAGGCCGGCCAGGTCTGACGGCGCCGGCCGGGTCCTGATCCGGCCAACCGCTTCGGGAGGGTGTCCACATTGTGTGGGCGCCCTCTCGTATGCGTGAAGCATCTGTTTCAATGAAGGCATGGCCAGTCTCCATCGGAACAGCAGCTCGACGGGTCGTCGACCCGACCTCGAGCCGTTCTGGCCGTCCCGCCAGCACCACGACTTCGACCGTGTGTGTCGCAGCGTGAGGAACGCGCGGGCCCTCTAAAGCCGTCGACCCGACCGACCGTCACGGCCTTCGGTCCGCGCGCACGACGTACGTCCTTCTCCCCGACGTTCCCTCGCGCGAAAGAGCCGACCATGACCTCTGCCCTGCTGACCGACCCGCTCATCTCCGTCGACACCGCCTGCCGCACGGTGCACGTCGCGGGCCGCCAACTCGACCTCACGTACCTGGAGTTCGAGCTGCTCGCCCACCTCGTCGGGCACCCGCACCGCGTGCACACCCGCGACACCCTCGTCCACACCGTGTGGGGATACGGGCATGTGGGCGACGGCCGCACCGTCGACGTCCATGTCGCCCGGCTGCGAAGGAAGCTCGGCGCCGAGTACCGGGACACCATCCGTACGGTGCGCCGCGTCGGCTACAAGTACACGCCGCCCACCACCGGTTGAGGTGAAATCCGGGGGCCGATTGAACAGGGTCGGCCCCCGTTGCGTACGTAGTCCCATGGGACGCACCTCACGGAAACGGCGCTCATCGCTGGCGACGCGCATGACCATCGCGTCGGCCGCACTGCTCCTGGGTGGAGGTGGGCTGGTCGCGGTCAACGTGTACGCGTCGGCCCACGAGGACTCCGCCGACGGACAGAACGCGGGCAGCGGGACGCAACAGACACAGCAGACGCAACAAGTGGCCACCATCGACTGTCCGGACGTCGGCGCACAGCTGTCCGACGTGCCGGGCGGCGCCCGCGACGAGGTCGACGATGAACTCGCCACCCTGGACACCCAGATCACGCAGGCCTACAAGCGGCTGGCCACGACGCGGGACGCGGCCGCGCGGGATCCGCGGTTCGTACAGAACAGCATCATGGACCCGCTGAAGAAGAATCGGGCCGCCATCCTCGACCGCATCCGCCTGGAGATGGAGCGCCGCGGCGGACAGGCCCCCGACGGCATGAACGACATGGCCGAGTGCACGGCCCAGCCGAAGGAGGGCGGGCAGGAGGGCGGGCAGCAGCCCCCGGACTCGGGCGGAAACCAGGACGGCGGCGGCGATCAGCAGCAGGGCAACGGCGGGCAGGCGGGCAACGGACCCGTCGCCGCGGACTTCGCCGACATCACCAAGGTCCAGCCCAACGTCCAGAAGCCCCGGAACGGCGACAACGCTTCCACCGGCACCTTCACCTCCCGCTGCGGCGTGAACGACAACAAGAAGTTCAACACCGACAACATCATCGTGGCGCCCGGCGTCAGCAACGGCGCGCACCACCTGCACGACTACGTGGGCAACCAGGACAACGACGCCTTCTCCAGCAACGACGACCTCGCGAACGCCGACACCACCTGCCAGAACCAGGGCGACAAGTCGACGTACTACTGGCCGGTGCTGCGCGTGCAGGACGGCTCGGCGGACTTCGACGCCGACAAGGACGGCGGCGGCAAGGAGGGCAACGTCGGCAAGATCCTCCAGGCCCAGAAGGCGAGCATCAAGTTCGTCGGGAGCCCGCAGAGCGACGTCGTCGCGATGCCCAAGTTCCTGCGCATCATCACCGGCGACGCCAAGGCCTTCACCAACGGCACGGCGAACGCCAACGCGCACTGGAGCTGCACCGGCTTCGAGGACCGGCAGTTGACGGACAAGTACCCGCTGTGCCCCGACGGTTCGAAGGTCGTGCGCAGCTTCGCGTTCCAGAGCTGCTGGGACGGGCAGAACATCGACAGCGCAAACCATCGCACACACGTGGCATTCGCCGACCAGGCCGGCAACTGTCCGCAGAATTTCAAGGCCATCCCGCAGCTGAAGATGCGCCTGGTGTACGACGTGCAGGCGCCGACGATCGAGAACGGGCAGGTGAAGAACCCGTTCGCGGTGGACGGCTTCCCCGAGCAGCTGCACAAGCCGATCACGGATCATGACGACTTCATCAACGTCTTCGACGACCAGACCATGCGGAAGGTCGTGGACTGCATCAACAAGGGCGATCGCTGCACCTGAGCGATCGCCCCTTCCCGGCCGCTGCGCGGCCGGCTCAGCGGAGACCTTCGTGCCCGGAGAACTACCCCGCCTCGTGACCCCCACCACCGCTGCTCCCCGAGTGGTGCGAGGCGGGCCTCTCCAGGGTCCCGCCGAGCCGACCGCGCAGCTTCGTGAGCTGTGCGGCGCCGCCGACCGCGATCCACTTGGGTCCGACGAGGTAGACGCCGCCGTAGTCGTTGGCCTGGTCGAACCACTCGGCCTGGCCCTTGTCGGTGGTGAAGGTGGCGAGGATGTAACGCCCGCCGCCCGCACCGCAGTTGGCCTGGCGGATGTCGGACGCGTCGGTCTGGATGTCGGGGCGGCAGCCCGCCTCCTTCGCGAGGTGTTCCAGGCTCCCGGAGGCCGTACGGGGGATCTTCGGCGTGTCGTCCTCCGGGGCCCCGCCGGAGCCGCCCGCGCCACATCCGGTCGCGGCCACGAGCACTACGGCCGCGGCCACCAGTTCTTTCCTCATTGCGCTCTCCTGTCCCGTACGTTCCGTTGCTACCGTGCGCCGCACCAACCGCGACGCAAGGGGGGTACACGTATGTCCGCACCATCGCGACGCACTGTTCTCGGCACGACGGCCGCCATCGGCCTCGGCACGGCCCTGGGGACCGGCGCCCCGGCCGCTCAGGCGGATCCGCGGCCGGTCGCCGCGAGGGAGGTGCCCGTTCTTGATACGGCTGAGGCGCGCGCGGCACTCAACCGTCAACTGCCGCACCACGCGGACCAGATCCGTCTCAGACTGATGGCCGCGAGCGGCACGGAGGACCGTTTCCGGGTGACCGGGACGCAGGGCCGCATCACGGTGTACGCGACGACCCCGGCGACGCTGCTCGCCGGGGTCCACTGGTTTCTGAAGTACGAGTGCGGGGCGCACATCGCCTGGAACGGCTCCCAGCTGGACCTGCCCGACCGCCTCCCGGCCCCCTCGAAGACGCTGGAACGCAGCACCCGGCTCCCCCACCGCTTCGCGCTGAACGACACCAACGACGGCTATACGGCGCCCTTCGCCGACTGGTCGTACTGGGAGCGCGAGATCGACGTCCTCGCGCTGCACGGCTGCAACGAGGTCCTTGTCATCGCGGGCATGGAGGCCGTCTACCACCGCCTCCTGAAGGACTTCGGCTACAGCGACGAGGAGTCCAGGGCCTGGCTGCCCGCCCCGTCCCACCAGCCGTGGTGGCTGCTCCAGAACCTCTCCTCGTACGGGGGGCCACTGTCGCCCGAACTCATCGACAGACGCGCGGCGTTGGGGCGAAGAATCGTCGGCAGACTCCGCGCGCTCGGCATGAAACCGGTGATGCCCGGCTACTACGGGCACGTGCCGAAGGGGTTCGTGGAGCGCAACGGCGGGGACGCGCACGTCGTGCCGCAGGGGGTGTGGCACGGCTTCGAGCGCCCCGACTGGCTCGACCCGCGCACCGACTCCTTCGCGCAGGTGGCCAAGGCGTTCTACGGGCACCAGAAGGACCTGTTCGGCGAGATCGGCGCCTTCAAGATGGACCTGCTGCACGAGGGCGGCACGGCCGGTGACGTGCCGGTCCCGGACGCGGCGCGCGGCGTCGAGAGGGCGCTCCAGAAGAACCGTCCCGGCGCGACATGGGTGATCCTCGGCTGGGAGGCGAACCCGCTGCCCGAGCTGATCGACGCGATCGACAAGAAGAAGATGCTGATCGTGGACGGGGTGTCCGACCGGTTCACCTCTGTCACGGACCGCGAGAAGGACTGGGGCGGCACCCCGTACACGTTCGGGACGATCCCCAACTTCGGCGGGCGGACGACGATCGGGGCCCGCGCGCACATCTGGGAGCAGAAGTTCTTCGCGTGGCGCGACAAGCCGGACAGCGCGCTCGCCGGGACGGCGTACATGCCCGAGGGCACCGACCGGGACCCGGCGGCGTTCGAGCTGTGGTCCGAACTCGCGTGGATGGACGGGAAGATGGACCGGGCGGCCTGGTTCGCCTCGTACGCCGACTTCCGCTACGGGCGCCGCGACAAGGACGCCCGCGCCGCCTGGCAGGCGCTGCACGAGACGGCGTACCAGCACAGGGCAGCCGAGCGCTCCGACCCGCACGACTCGCTCTTCGCGGCCCGCCCCGACCTGTCGGCCGACCGCGCCTCCTACTACGGGCCGCGCGCGCTCGCCTACGACCCGGGCCGCTTCGACGCGGCGCTCGCCGGACTCCTGGGTGTGGACGGGAGACTGAGAGGCAGCGCGGCCTACAAGTACGACCTCGTGGACGTGGCACGGCAGGCCCTCGCGCACCGCAGCCGCCAGCTTCTGCCGCAGCTGAAGGCGGCGTACAACGACAAGGACCAGGCCACGTTCAAGGCGCTGTCGACGCTGTGGCTGCGGCTGATGCGGCTGTCGGACGACGTGACGGGCACCAACGCGGCGTTCCTGCTCGGCCCGTGGGTCCAGGACGCCCGCGAGCTCGCCACGAACGACGCCGAGCGCGCCGAGTTCGAGCGCTGCGCGAAGACCCTGATCACCGTGTGGGGCGACCGGGCCACGTCCGATCCCGGCAACCTCCACGAGTACGCCAACCGTGACTGGCACGGCCTGATCGGCGACTTCTATCTGCCGCGCTGGCAGAAGTGGCTCGACGAGCTGTCCGACGCGCTCGCCGCGGGTCGCGAGCCCGCGAAGGTCGACTGGTTCGCGTTCGAGGAGCCCTGGACACGCGAGCGCAAGGACTACCCGCTGCGGGCGTACGGGGATCCGTACCGGACCGCCGCGAAGGTCCGCGACGTCCTCGCGCGCGCCCCGTACCAGGGCTCGGTGAAGGTCACCGCCGAGCCGCCCGCCTTCCCGCCGGGCGGGCACGCGCGCGTGACGGCCACGTTCCGCAACGTCAACGGGCTGCGCGCGACGGGCCGCGTCGACTTCGGGCTCAAGGGCATCGCCGCCGAGCCCGAGGGCGCGACCTCGCTGCCGAGTGTGCCGCCGGCCGGGGAGGGCACGGTCACGTGGCGGGCGAGCGCGCCGGGCACCCCGCTCGACGAGCCGCTGCGCCCGCTCCCGTACACGATCGACGTCCAGTACGGTCCGGCCGGCGAGAAGCGGATCACCTACGTCCACAAGGGCACGCTGTTCGAGGCGGGGCCCGTCGCCGAGGGCTGGCGCACGTACAGCAACAACGCGGCGGTCTTCGGGCAGCTCGGCGACCGGTTCGCGATCGACGGCGGCGGCGCCGACCTGTGGAAGGGCACCGCGGAGTTCGGGGCGCTGTACCGCGCGAACGCGTTCCGGGACGGTTCGGTGGCGGTGGTGCGGGTGGACGCGCAGGCGGTGACGGGCCCGTGGGCACGCGCCGGGATCATGGTGAGCAACTCCATCGGCGGCTCGGGGTCCCTGGGCTTCGCGAACCTGTCGGTGACGCCCGCGAACGGCGTCGTCCTCTCCTACGACTCCACCGGGGACGGCACCCTCGACACGTACAAGCGGATCACCGGGATCAAGGCGCCGGTGCTGCTGCGGCTGTCGCGCTCCGGCGACTCGTACACCGGGGAGTGCTCGACGGACGACGGCGCGACGTGGCGGACGGTCGCGACCGTGCCGTCGCCGAGGCTCGCGTCGGCGCAGGGCGTGGGCATGTTCATGAGCGCGACGAACGGCGGGAACGGGGCGCGGGGCACGGTGGAGTTCAGCGGCTGGAAGCTGAGCTGATCCGGCCCCGACAACTCCGGTGACACCGGGGCGCCGCTGTGTGAGAGTGCCCCGGTGAGCACCGAGAACAGTGACTGGGAAGAGCGGATCGCGGCCGCGTGGGCGACGATCGACGACTATGACGAGGCGCGCGCGGGAGAGTTCCGCGCGCTGATCGACGGGCTCGCCGCCGAGCTGCCCGCCGGCAACCCCGTCGCCCCGTTCGAGCGGGCCTGCGCCTACGACTCGACCGGCCACTCCGACCAGGCGGTCCCGCTGTACCAGGAGGCGCTGCGGCTCGGCCTGTCCGGCTACCGGGCCCGCCGCACGAAGATCCAACTGGCCAGCTCACTACGGAACACGGGGCGCCCGGAAGAGGGTGTCGCGCTCCTCGAACCGGAATTGACCGCTCCCAGCGACGAGTTGGACGACGCGGTGCGGGCGTGCCTGGCGCTGTGCCTGTCGAGTCTCGGTCGCGACAGGGAGGGCCTCGCCCTGGTGCTCGGCGCCCTTGCGCCCCATCTGCCCCGGTACCAGCGGTCGATGGCGAACTACGCGAAGGCGCTGGTCGGGGCGGATCCGAATCCGACGTCATGACCGAATGACGACGGGCGGCTGTGACCATCCCACGATTCGCTCGTTCAGCTGAACGTGCAGTCAAAGGTGCAGCAGCAAACCACGCCCCCGTCCGCAGCGCCGGCCGCCGTCATCGACGTCGAGCAGGCCGAGGCCGCCCTGGTCGAGCACTACCCACGGCTGGTACGGCTCGCCTACCTCGTGCTGCCGCCGGGCCTCGGCCGCAACCGCCGCGTGCTGACCGCCCACTCGGTCGTCCAGCGGGCCCTCCCCCGCGGCCGCACCGCGGACGCGCCCGCGCCGGTCCCGGCCCAGCGCGACTCCGCGGGCCGCACCGGCGACCCCGGCTTCGCCTACGTACGCCTGAAGGTGCTGCGCAGCGCCCTGGAGGCGGGGCTGCCGCTGCGCCGCATGGCCTGGCCCAAGCGGGCGCAGCTGCCGCCGCTGCTGCCGCAGGTGTGGGGCCTGAGGCTGTTCCCGAAGTCCGGCGGCGCCGATGAACTCGCCCTGGACCAGCAGCTCTCCGCGCTGAGCGGACCGGCCCGCGCCGCGTACGTGCTGCGCGGTCTCGAGCGGCTCGACGACATCGCCGTCCGTGCGGCCCTCACCGAGGCGGGCTGCTCCGAGGAGGACGCGGCCGCGGCCCTCGCCGAGGCGCGCGGCATGGCGGCCGACGCCGGGTCCTGCACGGAGCTCCTGGAGTCCCCCGAGTTCGACCCCTGCTCCCTGCACGCGCGGCCCACCGATCTGATGCGCCGCCGCCAGCACCTGAAGGCGGCGATCGCGGCGGTCGCGGCGACGCTCGTGTGCGGCGCGCTGCTCGGCCTGCCGGGCGAGGGCTGGGCGCCGGACGGCGCGGCGGCCCCGCCGTACGCGAAGAACCCGGCGGGGCAGGCGGCCCTGAACCCGGGCAAGCTGCGGAAGGTGTCGCCGACCGCGTGGAAGACCTCGGCGCGCACCGACTTCTCGGTGTGGCCCGCGCGCGGCTCGCTCACCGGCGACAAGGAGCTGCTGCACAGGGCCCTCGCCGTGTGGGCGCGGCCCGGCGGCTCGGTGAAGGTCTCGGCGACACCGGGCACGCCCGCGGGCGCGCCGCCCGGACCGCCGCAGCTGCTGTACGCGGGCGAGCTCGACCAGGCCCGCGTCGTGCTGCTCTACGACGGGCTGCGGATCGTGCGCTACGCCGAGCCGAAGAGCGGCACGAGCGGCGCCGCGCTCGACTTCGCGCGGGTCGACGGGGCGGCGGGCGCGCAGTCGGGCGCCGTGGTGATGGACCGGGCCGACGGCAACGTCCGCTATCTGACGGCCCCTTGGGTGGCGAAGGCCGGCACCCGCGACCTCCTGAAGCCGTCGGCGGGGACGCGGGCCCTCGCGCGTACGAAGGACGGGGTGACGGCGCCGTTCCCGAGCCCGGCGCTCGCGACGTCCTGCACGTCGTGGAACGCACTCGCGCTGACCGACTCGACCGGCACCCGGCTCACCACCGACCTCGGCGAGCTCGTCCCCGCGCACCTCACGTCCGGCAGCCCCGCGGCGCCCCGCGAGGCGCGGCCCGCGGACTGGGCGACGACCGCGTGCTCGCTCGCCGCGGCCCGCTCGCACGGCGTGCGGTCCGTGAACTCCTGGGCGTACGCGCGCCAGGCACTGCCGGAGGCGAACGGGACGGCCGAGTGGCTGTGCACCCGGGCCGACACGTGGCGGGGCACCGGGCCGCGCACCCTCGCGCTGTTCCGGGCGCCGGGGGCGGACGCCGCCGTCGTGGCGGCGAAGTCCCAGTCGTCGCCCGCGTGTGGCGCGCGCGAGGCGCAGGTGCTGGCGGGTGTGCGGTGGAAGTCGCGGGAGGGGGCGTGGTACCTGGTTGCCGCGGGCAGCCGGGGGGTGAACTCGGTGACCGCGTCGGGGCGGTCGGCCGAGGGGAATGTGCTCGCGGTGCCGCTGGCGCGGGGAGCGAAGGTGTCGCTGACCGGGCGGACGGCGCAGGGCGCCAAGGTCCGGCCCCTGAGGTGAGCCCGGTCGCGGGGCTCTGCCCCGGACCCCGCGTCTCAATCGCCGGCGGGGCTTGAATCGCTCGGCCGGCGCGCGGGGGCTGAATGGTCCACTCGGCGCGTGGGGTTGAGAGACAAAAGTGGTGCACGGGGGGTGTCCATGATGGCTACCCGTCAGTACATTGACGCCATGTCTAATACGCGCGTCCCGTTGAAGGCACGCCAGGTCTCGTTCGCCTGGGACAAGACGCCCCTGCACTGGCTGCCGGACGATCCGTTCAGCACGCACACCATCAACGTCCTGCACCTCCTGCTCCCGGCGGGCGAGCGCTGGTTCGTGCACGTCTACAAGCAGGTCCTGCCGTACATCACGGACGAGCGGCTGCGCGAGGACGTCATCGGGTTCATCGGCCAGGAGGCCATGCACTCGCAGGCGCACGACGAGGTGCTGCCGCACCTGCGCGAGCAGGGCCTGGACCCCACGCCGTACACCGCCCAGGTCGACTGGTTCTTCGAGAAGCTGCTGGGCGACCGGACGCTGCCGCCGGGCAAGGCGCGCCAGTGGTGGCTGATGGAGCGGGTCGCGCTGATCGCGGCGATCGAGCACTACACCGCGTTCCTCGGCGACTGGGTGCTCAACGCCAAGGAGCTGGACCGGCGCGGCGCCGACCCCGTGATGCTGGACCTGCTGCGCTGGCACGGCGCCGAGGAGGTCGAGCACCGGGCGGTCGCCTTCGAGCTGTTCGAGCACCTCGACGGCAGCTACCGGCGCCGGGTGCGGACCTGGGCCACCGCCTTCACCGCGCTCGTCTTCCTGTGGCAGCGCGGCGCGCGGTTCTTCATGGAGAACGACCCGACGCTGCTCGACGGGAAGGCCACCTGGAAGGACTTCTACCGGAGCGGCAAGCGGGGCGTGCTGCCGACGCCCGGGGCCATGGCGCGGTCCATCCCCCGTTATCTGAGCCGGAGTTACCACCCCGACCAGGAGGGCGACACGGCCCAGGCCGTCGCCTACCTCGCCTCGTCCCCCGCGGCCACGGCCGCCGAAGCCCGTACGGGAGCCGACCGATGAACGCCCGTACGCTGCGCGGAGCCGTGGTCGTCGCAGGTGCCGCGTTCGTGGTGCGGCGCGCCGTGCGGCGGCGGGTGCGGCGCTCACCGCTGTGGCCGATGCCCGCACTGGAGGAGCCGACGTCGGGCCGGCCGCGGGCCCGCGCGCTGAGTCTGCGCGTCACACGGCACGAGCAGGTGGCCGAGGGGGTCGTGCAACTGCGCCTGGAGGGACACGACCTGCCCGCCTGGCAGCCCGGCGCGCACCTCGATCTCGTGCTCCCCTCCGGGCTCGTGCGGCAGTACTCGCTGTGTGGCGATCCCGAGGACACGTCGTCGTACACCGTCGCCACCCGGTTCATCCCGGCGGACGAGGGCGGGCGCGGCGGGTCGCGCGAGGTGCACGAGCAGGTGCGGGAGGGCACGGAGGTCGAGGTGCGCGGGCCGCGCAACCGCTTCCCGCTCGACGCGGCGGCGCCCGCGTACCTGTTCGTCGCGGGCGGCATCGGGATCACCCCGATCCTGCCGATGCTGCGGGAGGTCGCGGCGCGGGGCGCCGACTGGAGGCTGCTGTACGGGGGCAGGTCGCTGGCCTCGATGCCGTTCGTGGAGGACGTGCGGAAGCTGGGCGGGCGGGTCACGGTCGTGGCGGAGGACGAGGACGGACGGCCCGACCTGGCCGCCGCGCTCGCGGACACCGCGCCCGGCACGGCTGTGTACTGCTGCGGGCCCGAGGGCCTGATGGCGGCCGTGGAGGCGGCACTGCCCGAGCACTGCACGTTGCACAGCGAACGGTTCACGCCACGCAATTCGGTCGAGGGCAACGGCCCGTTCGAGGTCGAGCTGCGCCGCAGCGGCAGGATCGTGGACGTTCCCGCCGACACGACGGTGCTCGCGGCGGTCCGCTCGGAGGTCCCTACGGTCGCTTACTCCTGCGAGCAGGGCTTCTGCGGAACGTGCCAACAGCGCGTCCTGGAAGGGGAGATCGAGCATCGCGACGAGTTGCTCACGGATGCCGAGCGCGCCGACTCGATGCTGATCTGCGTTTCGCGGGCCCGCGGCAAGCGTCTGGTTCTCGACCTTTAGTGGAGCCGGACGGGGGCGGGGCGCGGGGGCCGGTTGGCAGGCCGGAATCGCTCGGTAGAGTGTTCGGCATGACTACCGGGGTGCGGCGCAGGATGGGAGTCGAGGAGCGGCGGCGGCAGTTGATCGGGGTCGCACTCGAACTGTTCAGCCACCGCTCCCCCGACGAGGTCTCCATCGACGAGATAGCGGCCGCCGCGGGCATCTCGCGGCCGCTGGTCTACCACTACTTCCCGGGCAAACTCAGCCTGTACGAGGCGGCGTTGAGGCGCGCGGCGCAGGATCTGGCCGAGCGGTTCGAGGAGCCCAAGGTGGGGCCGCTCGGGGCGCGTCTGCTGCGGGTGATGGGCCGCTTCTTCGACTTCGTCGACGAGCACGGGCCGGGGTTCTCGGCGCTGATGCGCGGCGGTCCCGCGGTCGGTTCCTCGGCGACGAACGCGCTGATCGACTCCGTCCGGCAGGCGGCGTACGTCCAGATCCTCGCGCATCTGGGGGTCGCTGCGCCCTCGGCGCGCCTCGAACTCGTGGTCCGCTCCTGGATCTCCCTCGCCGAGTCGACGGCGCTGATCTGGCTCGACGGTCGCCGAATCGACCGCGCGGAGCTCCAGCTCCAGCTGGTCCACGACTTCGCGGCGCTGGCCGCGGTGAGCGCCGCGTACGACGAGGAGATGGCGGCGCTGCTCCGCCACCTCCTCGCGGACGAGCCACCGGACGGCCCCTTCGCGACCCTGATCAGCCGCCTGGCGACACTGGCGCCTTCCCCCGGGGTCCCCGCGGCAACGGGCTGAGCCCTCACGTCCCTGTTGCGCGGCACCGGGGGCCGCCTTGCCCACCCTGCCGCCCAAGGCGGCAGATTGCCCAAGGCGAGGCAAATCAAGCCCCTGCGGCGATTGAGCAGCGGGGTACGGGGCAGAGCCCCGATCTTTTGAAGCCCCGCCGGCGATTGAGGCGCGGGGACCGGGGCAGAGCCCCGAGGCGTGGGAGCGGGTAGCCGTCAGTCGGCGACGGCCGAGCGGTACGCCGGGTCCAGGTCCCGTACCTCCGCGGAGAGATGCACACCGGCCGGCTCCTTGATGTGCGCCGGCAGCGCCGCCAGAACCGCCTCCGCAAGCGCCGTCTTCGCCTCCTCCGTCCGCCCCGCGAGCAACGCGATCTCCACGTGCACGAGGGACGCGGGCCCCTCCCCGACCACCGTGGTCCCGACCTCGCGGAACCGCGTCTTGCACGCGGGAATCCGCGCGGCCACGATGTCGACCGCGGCCTGGTGCACGGCCCCGGCGAGCCCCGCCCGGTCGAGCCGGTCGTCGAGGTCCGCGGAGTGGTCGACGGTGATCTGCGGCATGGATGCCCTCCGAGGCGTCGTGGTGCGTGCCTGCGTGCGCGCACGCGTGTCGGCGCCAACCTTCACCCGGAAGCGCCCGCCCGCACAATCACGTCCCGCCCAGCGGACGCACCGCCGGACACCCGGTCACCGCGGAGCCCGCCGCAGGGCCAGGAGCGCGATGTCGTCGGCGCGGTCGCGGCCGAACCGGGCGAGGAGCGCGTCGCACAGCTCGCCGGGATCCGCCGGCGCGGCCGCGGCGGCGTGCCGCAGCTCCTCCAGGGAGACGGACAGGTCGATGCCGCGGGTCTCGACGAGGCCGTCGGTGACCATGAGGAGGCGGTCGCCGGGGTCGAGGCCGAGCACGGTGGGTTCGGGGTGCGGCAGCCCGAGCCCGAGCAGCGGCCCCGCCGCCCGCGCGTACCGGGCCGCGCCGTCGTCCGGCACGACCAGCGGCGGGATGTGCCCCGCGTTGGCCACGCTCGTACGGCCCGTGGCGGGGTCGACGAGGGCCAGGCACAGCGTGGCGGTGAGCTGCGGGTGGTAGTGCTGGAGCAGCCGGTCGAGCCGGGTCACCAGGTGGGCGGGGCGGGGGTCCTCCAGGCAGTAGGCGCGCAGCGCGTGCCGCAGCTCGACCATCACCGTCGCCGCGTCGAGCGAGTGCCCCACGACATCGCCGACGGCGACGAGGACGCCCTCGGGCGCGGGCAGCGCCGCGTAGAAGTCGCCGCCCATCTCGGCCTCCTGGGAGGCGGGCTCGTAACGGAAGTCGATGTCCAGGCCCGCGAAGGCGGGCAACTGGGAGGGCAGGAAGCTGTGTTGCAGCGTGTGGGCGACATGCCGTTCCTGCTCGTACAGGACGAGGGGCTCCGCGGCGAGCGCGATGGCGCGGGCGAGCTGGGCGACGAGCGGGCCCGTCCTGCCGTCCGAGTCGTCGAAGTCGGGCGTGGCGAGGCAGACGGGGAACCGGCCGTCGCGGGTGCGGGAGAGCGTGAGCCGGGTGCCGCCGGGCCCGAAGTAGGCCTGCGGCCACGCGGCCCCGGACCGCAGCGTGGTGCGCACGCCCCCGGGCCGGCAGCGGATCTGCCGCACCTGCTCGACGGCCCGCTCGCGCGCGGCGGCGTCCGGCTCCTCGGCCGCCGGGGCGCTCCGGGACAGGCCCCTGTACACCGCCCCGTGGTCGCCGAGGACGAAGACCGCGGCGTCGCCCCCGGTGAGCCGGGCCGTCGCGGCGGCCGCCGTTCGGGCGAGTTCCGCGAGGTCGCGGGCGCCCTGCACGTCGACGACGGCCCGGGACAGCAGGGTGAGATGGTCGAACTGGGCCTGGGTGTCGGTGAGTTCCCGGGCCCCGCGGAGCGCGGCGCGCACCACGGCGCGGATCTCCTCGGGTTCGGCGGGCACCGTCAGATAGGCCTCGCCGCCCGCGTCGAGCGCCCGGCAGCGGTCCGCAGGCACCGAGGGACGGGCGGAGAAGTGCACGACGGGGATCCCGGCGAGCGAGGGCAGCGCCTTGACCCTGCGGCACAGCTCGAACCCGCTGAGGTCGGGAAGCCCCACGTCCACGAGCGCCACATCGGGCAGCGCCCCCGCGCGCAGCCGCACATCGAGCTCGACGAGGGCCTCGCCCGCGGAGCCGACGGGGATGACGACGTGGCCCGCCCGGCTCAGGACGGCGCCCAGGGCGTACCGATTGGCGGCGCTGTCGTCGACCACCAGGACGGTGCAGCCGACGTCCGTCCCGGGTCGCTGAACCATGACGTTCACGAGAAGGCCCCTCATGAGCGGAGCGATGCCGGCCCCCTCGGCCCGCACCGCACCAAACTACCGCCGGACACCCGCGCGGCGGCCTGCCCTTCGTCCGGTTCACCGTTCCGGGTGGCGCGGTCCAACCGGGCTTGCCCGTCCGGCACTTCCCGTTCGGTGGGCAATGCGGCGAGTGACGGGTAAGGTCGCGTCCCGTGACCGCACGCCTAGCCGACATCGCAAGCCAAGCGGGGGTCAGCGAAGCGACCGTCAGCCGCGTGCTCAACGGGAAGGCGGGGGTCGCCGCGGCCACCCGCCAGTCCGTCCTCGCCGCCCTCGACGTGCTCGGCTACGAGCGCCCCGTGCGCCTCAAGCAGCGCAGCGCGGGCCTGGTCGGCCTGATCACCCCGGAGCTCGAGAACCCGATCTTCCCGGCGCTCGCCCAGGTCGTGGTGCAGGCCCTGACCAGGCAGGGTTACACCCCGGTCCTGGCCACCCAGACGCCCGGCGGCTCCACCGAGGACGAGCTGACCGAGATGCTCGTCGACCGCGACGTCAGCGGCATCATCTACGTCTCCGGGCTGCACGCCGACACCACCGCCGACCCGCAGCGCTACGAACGCCTGCGCGGCCAGGGCGTCCCCTTCGTCCTCGTCGACGGGTACGCGCCCGCGGTCGCGGCGCCGTTCATCTCGCCGGACGACCGGGCCGCGGCCCGGCTCGCGGTGACGCATCTGCTCTCGCTCGGCCACACCCGGATCGGCCTGGCCGTGGGGCCGCGCCGCTTCGTCCCCGTACAGCGGAAGATCGAGGGCTTCGTACGCACGATGACGGAGCGGCTCGACCTGCCGGGGGACGAGATCGAGCACGAGTTCGTCCAGCACTCCCTCTACACCCTGGAGGGCGGGCAGGCCGCGACGGCGGCGCTGCTGGACCGGGGCTGCACCGCGGTGGTCTGCGCGAGCGACATGATGGCGCTCGGTGCGATCAGGGCGGTGCGGGAGCGCGGCATGGACGTGCCGAAGGACGTCTCCGTGGTCGGTTTCGACGACTCTCCGCTGATCGCCTTCACCGATCCACCGCTGACCACGATCCGCAAGCCGGTGCACGCGATGGGTCAGGCGGCGGTGCACACGCTCCTCGAGGAGATCGGCGGCACGCCCGCGCCCCCGAGTGAATTCGTGTTCATGCCGGAGCTGGTGGTGCGGGGGTCCACGGCCGCGTCAGCAGCGGTGTCCGTAGGGGTTCGGCCTCGTCCGTAGGGCGTAGCGGGTGCGCTCGTGACCCGCCCAGGGGATGATCGGTCGGGGGGCCGTGATCTGGCAGACTCTGTGCCTATGGGTGAAATGACCGTGACGACACGTGAAGGCCGAAAAGGGGCCACACCCTCACCCATCGCGGAAGACCGCGCCGGGCGTCGCCTTCGGGTGCCGCGGCGTCCGCGGCTCTGGTTCGAGATCCTGCTGATCGCCGTGAGTTACTACACGTACTCGCTGATCCGCAACGCGGTCCCGGAGCAGAAGGCGCAGGCGCTGCGCAACGCCGACTGGATCTGGCGGACCGAGCACAGCCTCGGTATCGCCGTCGAGCAGGCAGTCAACCATGCCGCGAATTCGGTGAGTTGGCTCATCGTCGGCATGAACTACTACTACGCGACACTGCACTTCGTCATCACGTTGGGCGTCCTGGTGTGGCTGTTCCGCTGCCATCCCGGCCGCTACGCGGCGACGCGTCTCGCGCTGTTCGCGACGACGGCGGTCGCCCTCGTCGGTTACTACTTCTATCCGCTGGCGCCACCGCGCCTGATGAGCGGCGGCGGTTTCGTCGACACGGTCGCGGTGCACCAGACCTGGGGCTCGATGGCCTCGGGCAACCTGAAGAACATGTCGAACCAGTACGCGGCGATGCCGTCGATGCACATCGGCTGGTCGCTGTGGTGCGGCATGACGATCTTCGCGCTCGCCTCGGTGCCGTGGGTGCGGGTCCTCGGGCTCCTGTACCCGGCGCTGACCCTGGTGGTCATCGTGGCGACCGCGAACCACTTCTGGCTGGACGCGGTGGGCGGCGTGCTGTGCCTGGCGTTCGGGTTCGCGGTGGCGCGGGCCTGGTACGGGGCGCTGCCGTACGCGCTGCCGCGGCTCGTGACCCCACCCTTGATGCCGGTCAAGGCCTGAAGCCCCTCGGGGGAGGGGCGGCACCGCGCGGTGCCGCCCCTCCCCCGTGTGTCAGGCGCTGCGGTGCGTGATCCGGCCGTCCGTCACGGTGAGGACGACGGGGGCTTCTGCGACCTCGTCCGCGGGGGCCGTGACCGGGTCGAGGCCGAGCACGGTGAGGTCCGCGCGCAGGCCGACCGCGATCCGGCCGCCCTCCGCCGCCTGGCCTGCGGCGATCGCCGCGTGCGAGGTGACGCCCTCCAGTGCCTCAAGCCCCGTGAGCCCCTGCGCGGGCCCGGCGGCGCCCTGTGGCACCCGCGCCATGGCGAGCACCTTGCGGGCGTCGTAGTGGGCGATCGGCCAGTCGGAGCCGAGGGCGAGCACGGCGCCGGCCTCCCGCAGGTCACGGGTGCGCCAGGCGCGGGCGGCACGCGCGTCGCCGAGCCGCTTGGACCACTCGTCGCTGTGGTCGCCCTTCGTGTACGCGGTGTGCGGGGGCTGCATCGAGGCGGCGACGCCGAGCGCGGCGAACCGCGGGATCGTGTCGTCGGGCACGGACTCGATGTGCTCGATGCGGTGCGCGTTCCGGCCGCTCTCCCCCAGCGCCTCGATGGTGTCGAGGGCGTGCCGTACGGCGGCGTCGCCGATGGCATGCGTCGCGGTGCGCACCCCGGCCGCGTGCAGATGGCGCACGGCCGCGCTGTACGCCTCCGGGTCCGGCCAGAACGCGTCCGTTCCCTGCCCGTGGCAGTCGGCGTGCTCCAGCCAGGCGGTGCCGCCCTCGACGGTGCCGTCCATGAAGAACTTGGCCCCGCCGACGCGCCAGCGGCGCCCGCCGAGCTTCTGAAGCCCGACCAGCTCGTCGAGCCCGGCCCGGTCCACGCCCGGCATGCACCAGGGCGAGACGGTGAGCCGCAGCGGCAGCTCGGCGCCCTCCTCCACGGCGGCCAGCAGGTCGAGCCCCGAGCCGTCCATGACGTGGGCCCCGGTGAGCCCGGTGGCGGCCATGGTGCCCAGCAGCTCGACGAGTCCGGCGCGGCGGTCCTGCTCCGAGGCCCGGGGCGCGACCTCGTACACCAGGTCCATGGCGGCGTGCTCGACGAGATACCCGGTGGGCCGCCCCTCGCCGTCACAGACGATCTCGGCCCGCTGGGCGAACTCCCGCGGGCCGGTGATCCTCGCGGCGTCCAGGGCGGCGCCGCTGACCAGCGCGGAGTGGCCGTCGTACAGGCGCAGGAAGGCGGGCGCGCCGCCGAGCACGTCCTCGATCAGCTCGCGGTGGACGGCCCGCCCCTCGAAGGCGTTGTGGTCGAGCCCCCACCCGACGACCCACCCGTCGAGCCGGGCTGCTGTGCGCAGGGCGGCGCGGAGTCCGTCGAGGTCCCGCACGCCGCTGAGGTCGACACCGGTCGCCATCTCCAGGCCCCAGACGGGGTGACTGTGGGAGTCGACGAGGCCGGGGAGGACGGTGGCGTCCGCCAGGTCGAGCCGTTCCGTGGCCGGGCCCTGCCAGTCCCGTACGAGGTCGTCGGTGTCGCCGACGGCCACGATGCGGCCGTCGGCCACGGCCAGCGCGGTTGCCTCCGGCCGGGTCGGGTCGAGGGTGCGGATGTGGGTGTCGGTGAGGAGGAGGTCGGCGGATGCCATGGTGCGGTTCGCTCCGTTTCTGGTCACGCTGTCGCGTCGGCGGGTGCGGTCTTGCTGTGGCTGGCTTTGCGCAGTTCCCCGCGCCCCTGAAAAACAGATCCCTGTGCCCCGGATACACAGATCCCTGTGCCCGGGTGGGCATATCAAGCCCCTGCGGCGATTGAGCAGCGGGGTCCGGGGCGGAGCCCCGTGACGTCGGCCCCGTTACTGGCCGAACCGTGCGTAGGTGTCCGGGCGGGACCGCTTGAGCCGCCAAGCCAGCGCCAGGCCCAGGACGAAGACCGCCGGAGCCACCGCCATCAACACCCAGTTGACCAGCGGAGTCGCCCCCGTGAAGAGGTCGATGTGCGTGGCCACCAGCCCGATCGCGACGGCCAGGAGGACCGTCGCCACGACCGGCGCGACGACCGTCCGCAGCACACCCTCCTGATGCGTGATCCGCCGGAAGAAGAACGGGACGGCGAGCGCCGCGAGGAGCTGGAGGGCCATCAGGCCCAGCATTCCCGGGGTGTTGACCCACAGCAGCAGCTGGTCGTACGGGTCCGCGCCCGCCGCCCAGAACCCGAGCACGACGACCGCGCCGAGCACCGTCTGCGCGAGCCCGGCGACGTACGGGGACCGGTGCTTGGGGTGGATGCGCGCGAGCGAGCGCGGCAGCACGCCCTCGTCGGCGAGCGCGAGGGCGTACCGGTTGATGGCGTTGTGGAAGGCGAGGAGCGAGGCGATGACGCTGGTGACGATGAAGACGTGCATCAGGTCCGCCGCCCAGCCGCCGACGAAGGTGGTGATCGCGGTGAAGAAGAGGTTCGCCGGGTCGTCGCCCGCCGCCTTCACGACGGCCGCGTCGCCGAAGGACTGGATCGCGATCCAGACGGTGAAGGCGTAGAAGAGGCCGAGGAAGGCGACCGCGATGTACGTGGCGCGGGGCACCGTACGGTCCGGGTCGCGGGCCTCGCGGCGGTAGATGACGGTCGACTCGAAGCCGGTGAACGCCGCGAACGCGAAGGCGAGGACGGCGGCGGTGCCGGGCACGATGACGTTGCCGGGCGCGAAGGAGGCCAGGGACAGGCCGTGCGCACCGCCCTTGATGAGCACCCCGCCCGCGAGCAGGAGCAGGATGCCGGTCTCCGCGACGAGCAGGACGCCGAGCACCTTGGCGCCGAAGTCGATCGAGCGGAAGCCGCCGTACCAGATCAGCACCAGGCCGACGAGGGAGACCGGCAGCCAGGGCACGTCCGCGCCGAACAGGGAGTGCACGGTGTCCTGCGTGGCGGAGCCGAGGAGGCCGTAGACGCCGATCTCCATGCCGTTGTAGCCGACCATGGCGAGCAGCGCCGCCCCGATGCCGGCCGGTCTGCCGAGTCCCTGGGCGATGTACGAGTAGAAGGCGCCGCCGCCGGTGACATGGCGGCTCATCGTGGTGAAGCCGATGGCGAAGACGGCGAGCGTGATGCCGGCGAGCAGGTATCCGGCGGGCGCTCCGACGCCGCCGAGGGAGATCGCGATGGGTGCGACGCCCGCCATGACGGTGAGCGGGGCGGCGGCGGAGACGACGAAGAACGCGATGTCGGACGTGCCGAGGCTGCCTGTGCGGAGGCTGGGCGGCGTGCTCGACGGTGCGTTCTCGGTCTTCGGGGAGGTCACGGTCATGCGGCAGGAAGCCCCTCTGGCGGACGGCCCGGACTGCGGACGGGCGTAAATCTAAAGGCTTTTGGTTTTCGCAATGTAACCTCCCGTTGGGCATACGGGAAGACCCGATTTCGTGGAGCCACTGAGGAGGGACCTGGATGGGGCGGCCGCGCACACCCCTTCTCGACCGGGAGCGGATCACCACGGCGGCGCTCGCCATCGTCGACGAGAACGGCGAGTTCAGCGTCCCGCAGGTGGCACGCAGACTCGGCGTGCAGGCGGGCTCGCTCTACCACCACGTCGACGGCCGTGACGGCATCGTCGAGCTGCTGCGCGAGCGGATCTGCTCCGCGATCGACGAGACGCCGCTGACCTCCGGCCTCCCGTGGGACGAGGCGATCGCCGGGTGGGCCCGCTCCTACCGCGCCGCGTTCGCCGCGCACCCCAAGGCGATCCCGCTCCTGACGACCCACCCGGTGCGGGCGCCGCGGGTGCTCGCGCAGTACGAGCTGGGGGTGGCGCTGCTGCTCGACGCCGGGTTCGCGCTGCCGGACGTGATGCCGGTGATCATCGCGCTCGACAACATGGTGCTCGGTTCGGCGCTCGACATGGCGGCGCCCGACACGATGTGGGAGCCGACGGAGGAGGGCGCGACCCCGATGCTCGAACGGGCCCTCGCCGCCGGGCCCGAGGGCCGCACGGACGCGGCGTTCGAGCTGGTGCTCGCCGGGTTCGTCGCGCGGTGCCGGGTGCTGCTGGACGCGTAAGGGCCCCGTAGGGTTCCGGGACCTTCGTCCCGCGCGTTCACGACCGATGGCATCTGCCGCCGGGGCCCGTCCGGAGGGATCGTCGGAGGTCCAGACCTCGACGGTACGGACGGAGGGCCGGTTTCATGGCTACGGCGACGGCAACGGTACGCAAGGGCACGGCGAGCGCGAGGGTGGCGGCTCCGGGCGACGACTCCCACCCCTTCGGCGCGCTCCAGCGCGAGCACGCTTCCGCGGACGAGCGGACGGCCCTGGCGACGGCCCACGCCCACCGGGGCCCTTCCGGGCTGCCGTGGTTGTCGGCGACGACGTCGGCGAAGGTCTCCTGACACCCGCACCGGTCCTACGCCACGGGGCTCCGCCCCGGACCCCGCTGCTCAATCGCCGCAGGGGCTTGATTTGCCCACCCGCCGGCGGGGCTCAAGAGGGCCGGTCCCGCCTTGGGCAATCTGCCGCCTAATGGGGTCTCCCCTGCTCGGAGCTTGTCGGAGAGCTTGGGGAAGGCAGGGTGGGCAAGGCGGCCCCCGGTGCCGCGCAACGGAACAGCAGGCGCCGACCCCGGCACGGCCGAAAACCCCGGCGCCCGCGCAGCGCCGTCACCCGTCGTAGAACCGCTCCTCCATCACCGCCCGCGCGCGGCGCGTGGTGCGGCGGTAGTCGTCCAGCATGTCGCCGACGTGCCCGGGGTCGTAACCCAAGTACCGCCCCACGGCCCCGAGTTCGCGGCCGTCCGACGGGAACGTGTCGCCGGGCCTGCCGCGCACCAGCATCACCGCGTTGCGCACACGCGTGGCGAGTACCCACGCCTCGTCGAGGATCGCCGCGTCCTCGGCCGGAATCAGCCCGGCGGCGCACGCGGCGGCGAGGGCCTCGCGGGTGCGGGTGGTGCGCAGGCCCGGTTCGGCCCAGCCGTGCCGCAGCTGGAGCAGCTGCACCGTCCACTCGACGTCGGAGAGGCCGCCACGGCCCAGCTTCGTGTGGAGCGTGGGGTCGGCGCCGCGCGGCATCCGCTCCGACTCCATGCGGGCCTTGAGGCGGCGGATCTCAAGCACGGCGTCGTCACCGAGGCCTTCGGCGGGGTAGCGCAGCGGGTCGATCAGGTCGATGAAGGCGCGGCTCAACTCCTCGTCACCGGCGACCGGTTGGGCCCGCAGCAGCGCCTGCGACTCCCAGACCAGGGACCAGCGGCGGTAGTACGCCTCGTAGGACTTGAGCGTGCGCACCAGCGGCCCCGACTTGCCCTCGGGGCGCAGGTCCGCGTCGATGAGCAGCGGCGGGTCGGCGCTCGGCAGGGCGAGCAGCCGGCGCATCTCGGAGACGACCTTGTTGGCGGCCTGCGCCGCCTCGTGGTCGTCGACGCCCTCGCGGGGCTGGTGCACGAACAGCACGTCGGCGTCGGAGCCGTAGCCCAGCTCGTGCCCGCCGAAGCGACCCATGGCGATGACGGCGAAACGGGTGGGCAGCGTGTCGCCCCAGCCGTCGCGGACCACGGCGCGCAGCGTCCCGCCGAGGGTGGCGGCCGTCAAGTCCGACACGGCGGCGCCCACTTGGTCCACCAGGGCACCCTGGTCGGCGACGGCGGGCGTGTCCTCGGTGCCGTACGAGGCGATGATGTCGGCGGCGGCCGTGCGCAGCAGCTCGCGGCGGCGCACCGCACGCGCCGAGTAGACCGCCTGCTCGCCGCTCTCCGCGCGCCGTACCGCCGCCAGCGCCTCCTGCTCCAACTGCTCCTGCCCGCGCGGCTCCAGGCCCCGCTCGTCGCCCAGCAGCGCCACCGCTTCGGGGGCGCGCATCAGGAGGTCGGGGGCGAGGCGCCCCGCGGACAGGATCCGCGCCAGGTTCTCGGCGGCCGCGCCCTCGTCGCGCAGCAGCCGCAGGTACCAGGGCGTCTTGCCCAGCGCGTCCGAGACCTTGCGGAAGTTGAGCAGGCCCGCGTCCGGGTCGGCGGAGTCCGCGAACCAGCCGAGCAGCACCGGGAGCAGGGTCCGCTGGATGGCGGCCTTGCGGCTGACTCCGGAGGCCAGCGCCTCCAGGTGGCGCATCGCGGCGCTCGGGTCGGCGTAGCCGAGCGCGACGAGCCGCTCGCGGGCCGCGTCGGCGCGCAACCTCGTCTCGCCGGGCGCGAGTTGGGCGACGGCGTCGAGCAGCGGCCGGTAGAACAGCTTCTCGTGCAGACGGCGGACGACGGACGTGTGCCGCTTCCAGGCCCGCTTGAGGTCCGTGATGGGCTCCGTGCGCATGCCCATCGAGCGGCCGATGCGGCGCAGGTCGGCATCGTCCTCGGGCACCAGGTGGGTGCGGCGCAACTTGTAGAGCTGGATGCGGTGTTCGAGGGTGCGCAGGAACCGGTAGGCGTCGTCGAGCTGCACGGCGTCGACCCGGCCGACGTAGCCGCCGTCGGCGAGCGCGGCGAGTGCGTCCAGGGTCGTTCCGCTGCGCAGCGCGGCATCCGTGCGCCCGTGCACCAACTGGAGCAACTGCACGGCGAATTCGACATCGCGCAGGCCGCCGGGCCCGAGCTTCAGCTCACGGTCCTTCTCGCCCGCCGGGATGTTCGCCACGACCCGCTTGCGCATCTTCTGCACGTCGGGCACGAAGTTGTCCCGCTCGGACACCTGCCACACCATCGGCGACACGGCCGCGACGTACTCCTCGCCGAGCTCCAGGTCGCCCGCGACCGGGCGCGCCTTGAGCAGCGCCTGGAACTCCCAGGTCTTGGCCCAGCGCTGGTAGTAGGCGAGGTGCGAGGAGAGGGTGCGCACGAGCGGCCCGTTGCGCCCCTCGGGGCGCAGGTTGGCGTCCACGGGCCAGATGGTGCCCTCGACGGTGGTGTCGGAGCAGATCCGCATCATGTGCGAGGCGAGCCGGGTGGCGGCCTGGACCGCCTTGCCCTCGTCGGCGGACCCGTCGGCGGGCTCGCCCACGAAGATGACATCGACGTCGGACACGTAGTTCAGCTCGTGGCCGCCGCACTTGCCCATCGCGATCACGGAGAGCCGGCACAGCGCGGCGTCGGCCGGGGACGCCGCGCGGGCGATGGCGAGGGCCGCGCGCAGCGTCGCCGTCGCCAGGTCGGCGAGTTCGGCGGCGGTCTCGGTGATGTCGGTGGTGCCGCACACGTCGCGGGCGGCGATGGACAGCAGGCAGCGCCGGTAGGCGACGCGCAGCGACACCTCGTCGGTGGCCTCGGCGAGCCCCTGCTCGAACTCCTCCACGCCGGGGTGCAGATCGTTCGCCTCGTACGTGACGAGGGCCCGCCAGTCCTTCGAGTGCCGGGCCAGGTGGTCGGCGAGCGCCTCGGAGGAACCGAGCACGCCGAGCAGCCGGTCGCGCAGCGGCTTCGCGGCGACGAGCGTGTCGAGCAGTTCGCGCCGCGCCGTCTCGTCGTCCTGCGCCTCGACCAGCCTGACGAGTCCGAGGAGCGCCAGGTCCGGGTCGGCGGCGGCGCCGAGCGCGTCCAGGAGCAGCGGGTCGGAGCGCACGGCGGACAGGGCGGGGTCGTCGAGCAGCCGCTCGGCGGTGGACGGATCGGTGAAGCCGAGTCGCAGCAGCCGGGTGAAGGTGCTGCTTCTGCGGCCGCCCGTCCACCGTCCCCCTTCGTGCGGCACCGACATCATCGCCCGGCCTCCTGTTCGATCAACGGTGGCCTTGAGCCTACTGCGCCCCGGCCCGCACCGATGAGTTGCGGCGGCGTGCCGGGTCCCTACTCATGGACGAGAGGGTCCGTCCCGGGCCTCGTACTCCGTTCCCGGGCCCGTACGCGGAAAGGAAGCCCCGCGATGCCGCACGCCACCGACGACACCGACGACACCGACGACACCGACGCCATGCCGCACACATCGATCGACCCGCGCTACAGCTCCCCCGGCGCCGAACCCACCGCGTGGGCGGCGGCCGAACGGCTGCTGACCGGCGCCGAACTGTTCTGGATCTCCACGGTGCGCCCCGACGGCCGCCCCCACGTCACGCCGCTGATCGCCGTCTGGCTCGACGGGGCCCTGCACTTCACCTCCGGCGAGCGCGAGCGCAAGTCGCTCAACGTCGCGGAGAACCCCGAGGTCGTCCTCACCACCGGCACGAACACGTGGGCCGCGGGCTTCGACGTGGTGGTCGAGGGGCGGGCGGTGCGGATCACCGAAACGGAACGGCTGCGTTCCCTCGCCAAGGCGTGGGAGGCGAAGTACGGTCCGGCTTGGCACTTCGAGGTCCGTACCGACGGCGCGTTCCAGGGCCAGGAGGGCCCGGCCCTGGTCTTCGCGGTGACGCCGCGCACGGTCTTCGGCTTCGGCAAGGGCGAACAGTTCACGCAGACGCGCTGGCGGTTCGAGTGACTCGGTGAGAGGACAGGTCAAACCATGGAATGGACCCTCGAGGTGATCGTCGTCCCCGTCTCCGACGTGGACCGCGCCAAGGACTTCTACGCGAACAAGGTGGGCTTCAAGGTCGACCTGGACAGCCAGGTGGCCCCGGGCATCCGCATCGTGCAGCTCACACCGCCCGGCTCGCGCTGCTCGGTCTCCCTGGCGGAGGGCCTGCCGGGAGCGCCTGGCCAGCCGTCCATGGCCCCCGGCTCGCTGACCGGGCTCCAGGTCTGCGTCACCGACATCGCGGCGGCGCGCGAGGAACTGCTGACGCGGGGCGTCGACGTCAGCCCGGTGCAGCACGCGGGGCCGCAGGGCTGGCAGGAGGGCCCCGGCGAGGTGTGGAACTCGTTCATGTTCTTCACGGACCCGGACGGCAACGGCTGGACGGTCCAGGAGGCGCCGGCGCCCCTGTCGGAACGCTGAGCACCGGCGTCCACGTGGGTCCGGAACCGGCGATTCGCCCCTACCTTGTCCCCATGGAAATGACCCTTGAGGTAATCGGCCTGCCGGTGTCGGACATCGACCGGTCCAAGGCCTTCTACGTCGACAAGGTCGGCTTCCGCTGCGACGTCGACCGCGAGGTGATGCCCGGCGCCCGCATCGTCCAGCTCACCCCGCCCGGCTCCGGCTGCTCGGTCACCCTCGCCGCGGGCGTCCCGTCCCCGACGGGCACCGCGACCCCGGGCACGTACCACGGCCTGCAACTGTGCGTCGCCGACATCAAGGCCGCCTACGAGGAACTCCGCGCCCGCGGCCTCGACGTCTCGGAACCGGTCCAGTACGCCCCCGACGACGGCGGCACCTTCATGCACTTCACCGACCCGGACGGCAACGGCTGGTCCATCCAGGAATACCGAAAGCGCTCCGCTGTGCCGTTGCGGGACGCGTTGTAGACCGGGCGGGTCCCGGAACGTTCGCCCCTGCCTTGGCAGACCAATGCCTCACGGGCTGCCGGCGGCCGAGATGCTCTGCACGACGTTGCCCAGGACGGCGAGAATCCCCTGCCCGAACCCGGTCGGCGCGATCAGCACGCCGAACACCAGCACGATGAACACGGTCGTCCACTGGTTGGCCTTGCTCTGGAACTGGCCCTTCCGACCGATGCGGAAGTAGATGATCACGGCCAGCAGGACCGCGACGTTGAGCGTCAGGATCACTTGGCCCAGCTCCCCTTCTGGTCAGGACCGTGCCGTCGGTAGCCGTGGTGGCGGTGCTTGCACTGGATCGCCCGGACAGCCGACGGCGGGCCGTGCGCCGCGCCGGGCGACGGCCGCTCACCGGGACGCACCCGGTGGCCGCAGCCCTTCTCCGCCCATCACACAGTCCTCACCCCGTGCCCCCATGAACGAACTCCCCCTCAGGCCAAATGCGTTGGCGCAACCCCGCTCCAGTCATATGACAGCACGCACCACTGACATGGCGTAAGGATGCGATCACAGAGGGCAGTGTCATTCGGCCAGCACAGCTCCCCCTTGCGCCCACCCCGCAGCAGCGGCCTGCTCGCTCGACACCGCCGATTCCTTGCCGCTCCCACCACAGACGACAGGGCCGCCGGTCACAGACCGGCGGCCCTGAAAGCCTGATGCGGCGTGAAACCGCCCTGCCCTGCGCCTACAGCACCGGCAGGTTCTTCCTCAGCTCGAACGCCGTGACCTCCGAGCGGTACTCCTCCCACTCCTGCTTCTTGTTGCGCAGGAAGAAGTCGTAGACGTGCTCGCCCAGCGTCTCCGCGACCAGTTCCGAGCGTTCCATCAGGGCGATGGCCTCGCCGAGGTTCTGCGGGAGGGGCTCGATGCCCATCGCGCGGCGTTCCGCGTCGGAGAGGGCCCAGACGTCGTCGTCGGCGCCCGGCGGGAGTTCGTAGCCCTCTTCGATGCCCTTGAGGCCGGCCGCCAAGAGGACCGCGTACGTGAGGTACGGGTTGGCGCCGGAGTCGATGGAGCGGACCTCGACGCGCGCCGAGCCCGTCTTGCCGGGCTTGTACATCGGGACGCGGATGAGGGCCGAGCGGTTGTTGTGGCCCCAGCAGATGTAGGACGGGGCCTCGCCGCCGGCGCCCGCCGTGCGCTCGGAGCCGCCCCAGATGCGCTTGTAGGAGTTCACCCACTGGTTGGTGACCGCGGAGATCTCGGCGGCGTGCTTCAGCAGGCCCGCGATGAAGGAGCGGCCGACCTTGGAGAGCTGGTATTCGGCGCCCGACTCGTAGAAGGCGTTCCTGTCGCCTTCGAAGAGGGACAGGTGCGTGTGCATGCCGCTGCCCGGGTGTTCCGAGAACGGCTTGGGCATGAACGTCGCCTGGACGCCCTGCTCCAGCGCCACCTGCTTCATGACCAGGCGGAACGTCATGATGTTGTCCGCCGTGGAGAGCGCGTCGGCGTAACGGAGGTCGATCTCCTGCTGGCCGGGCGCGCCCTCGTGGTGGCTGAACTCGACCGAGATGCCCATCGACTCCAGCATGGTGATCGCCTGGCGGCGGAAGTCCATGCCCACGTTCTGCGGGGTGTGGTCGAAGTAGCCGGAGGTGTCGGCGGGCACCGGGCGGGTGCCGTCCAGCGGCTTGTCCTTGAGCAGGAAGAACTCGATCTCGGGGTGGGTGTAGAAGGTGAAGCCGAGGTCGGAGGTCTTGGCCAGGGCCCGCTTCAGGACGTAGCGCGGGTCGGCGAAGGACGGCGAGCCGTCGGGCATCAGGATGTCGCAGAACATGCGTGCCGTGCCGGGGGCCTCCGCGCGCCACGGCAGGACCTGGAAGGTGCCGGGATCCGGCTTTGCGATCATGTCGGACTCGTACACACGGGCGAAGCCCTCGATGGCGGAGCCGTCGAAGCCGATCCCCTCATCGAACGCCTGTTCCAGCTCGGCCGGGGCCACGGCCACCGACTTGAGGAAGCCCAGCACGTCCGTGAACCACAGACGTACGAACCGGATGTCGCGCTCCTCCAGGGTGCGGAGCACGAACTCCTGCTGCTTGTCCATCTTTCGCTTCCACCCATCCTTGCTGGTCAGGCCTACTGCTCCCACGCCGTTTGGAGGGCCTGGTCACATCCCACCACACGCCCGTTTCCGGCGCGTTGCCGACCTTGATCCTCGCTGATCGGCCGGTGATGTGTTCATAGTGCCTGCCGAAGCCCTCGGCGTCATAGTGCCCGCCTCGCGGCCGGTCCGCCGGATGGCCGACGCGGGTCTCGCACAACCGGCCCCGCCGCACCCCCCGATGCGCCCAAATCAGCCTATCCCGACCGGAGTTGAGCCGACTTGACGCCTTCTTGATCGTCCCATTTCCCCCGCGTGAACGGTTGTTGGCAAGAGTGGGCCCTTCTGCGTGTGCATTACACATGCACCTCAGCATCTCCAGCACCTCTATCCAGGGGGGTTCCACATGAGATCCAATCGCGGCGCACGCCGCACCCGGGCAGGCCTGAGCATCGCGGCCACCCTTCCGCTGCTCGCCGGCGCCCTCGCCCTCGCCGCGCCCGCCCACGCCCAGCCGGACGGCCGCGACACCCTCTCCGGCACCAAGCCGCTGTGGGCCACCGGCGCCGCCGACAAGGGCGACACCGCGGACGGCGGCAAGGTCACCGCGCGCGTCTACCTCGCGGGCCGGGACGCGAAGGGCCTCGCCCAGTACGCGAAGGACGTGTCCGACCCGGCGTCGGGTCACTACCAGAAGTATCTGAGCGCCAAGGAGGCGCGCGGCCGCTTCGGGGCGACGAAGGCGCAGATAGCCGAGGTCACGGCCTGGCTCAAGTCCGCGGGGCTCACCGTGACCGGCACAACCGCGCACTACCTCTCCGTGTCGGGCGACGTGGCCGCCACCGAGAAGGCCTTCGGCACCCAGCTGCACGACTACAAGAAGGGCGGCCACACCTACCGCGCCCCGTCCGCCGCCGCCTCCGTGCCCGCGTCCCTCGACGGCGCCGTGCTCACGGTCACCGGCCTCGACAGCGCCCCGCACAAGGCGACGAAGCAGGACCAACTGCCGCCGCCGAGCGCCGTGTTCCGCAACGCCGGGCCGTTCTCCACGTACTACGGCTCCAACACCGCGAGCACGCTCCCGGACGCGTACGGCGGCAAGGTCCCGTACGCCCCGAAGGGCTACACCGGCAAGCAGCTGCGCGCCGCGTACGGCGCCGGGAAGGCGACCGGCAAGGGGGTGCGGGTCGCGATCACCGACGCGTACGCCTCGCCGACCATCGCCAAGGACGCGGCGACGTACGCGAAGAAGCACGGGGACGCGGGCTACAACACCGGGCAGCTGAAGCAGGTGCTGCCGAAGAAGTACTCGCGGATCAAGGAGTGCGACGCGGCCGGCTGGTACGGCGAGGAGACCCTCGACGTCGAGGCCGTGCACGCGATGGCCCCGGCCGCCGGCATCACGTACGTGGGCGCCGCGTCCTGCTACGACGACGATCTGCTCGACTCGCTCGGCAAGGTCGTCGACAACCACCTGGCCGACATCGTCTCCAACTCCTGGGGCGACATCGAGGCCAACCAGACGCCCGAGCTGGCCGCCGCGTACGACCAGGTGTTCCAGCTGGGCGCCGTCGAGGGCATCGGCTTCTACTTCTCCTCCGGCGACAACGGCGACAACGTCGCGTCGACGGGTACGAAGCAGGTCGACACGCCCGCCAACTCGGCGTGGGTGACGGCGGTCGGCGGCACCTCGCTCGCGGTCGGCAAGGGCGACACGTACCAGTGGGAGACCGGCTGGGGCACGCTGAAGTCCAACCTGTCGGCGGACGGCAAGAGCTGGACCGACTTCCCGGGCGCGTACACCTCCGGCGCGGGCGGCGGCACCAGCAAGACGGTCGCGCAGCCCGACTACCAGAAGGGCGTCGTGCCGGACGCGCTCGCGGGGGCCAACGGCGGCAGGAACCGCGTCGTCCCGGACATCTCCGCCATCGCCGACCCGAACACCGGCTTCCTGGTGGGCCAGACGCAGACCATGCCCGACGGCTCGCTCGGCTACGACGAGTACCGCATCGGCGGCACCTCGCTCGCCGCGCCGGTGGTCGCGGGCGTGCAGGCGCTCGCGCAGCAGACGGGCGGCGGCAAGCCGCTCGGCTTCGCGAACCCGGCGATCTACGACCGGTACGGCACGGCGAAGTACCACGACGTCGTCGACAAGCCGACCGGCAAGGACCTCGCCGTGGCCCGCGTCGACTACGCCAACAGCTACGACTCCTCCGAGGGCCTGCTCACCTCGGTGCGCAGCCTCGGCAAGGACGCCTCCCTGAAGGCCGTCAGGGGCTACGACGACGTGACGGGGGTCGGCTCGCCGGCTCCGGGTTACGTGAACTCGTACCGCCGCTGACCGAAGGACGCCCCGGTGGTCCGGGCGGGCGCTCGCCCGGACCACCGGGGTTCAGCCCTGTTCACCGACGACCGGGTCCCGGTGGTCCGGGTGGATCCAGCTCGGCTTGCGGTACTTGAGGAACGCGACCGGCGCCGCGATGCCGAGGAGCAGCAGCCCGCCGCCGACGATCAGCAGATACCGCCACAGCGGCCCGGTGTCGTACTGGTCCGGCGGTACGAAGCCGATCACGAGCGCGAGCACGGAGGCGACGAACCCGACGCCCGCGACGGCGGTGACGGCCGGGACCACGAAGCCGCGCGGCACGTCGGGCTGCGAGCGGCGCAGTCGCACGACGGCCACGAACATCAGCAGATACGCGACCAGATAGATCTGGATCGTGATGACGGAGAACATCCAGTACTGGCTGGAGACGTTGTCGCTGAAGGCGTAGAGCACGCCGATGAGGGTGGTCAGGACGCCCTGCGCGACCATCACGTTCTGCGGGACGCCGTACTTGTTGAACTTCTGGAGGAACGGCGGCAGATAGCCCTCCTGCCGGGACAGCAGCACGAGCCCCTTCGCGGGTCCCGCCAGCCACGTGAGCATGCCGCCGAGCGCCGCGCACACCAGCATCACGCCGACGATCCGGGTCATCCAGCCGACCCCGAAGTGGTCGAAGAACGCCTGGAACGCCTGCATGAGGCCCGCGGTCAGGCTGAGCTGCTTCGCGGGCATGACCCAGCTGATGGCGAGGGCGGGCAGGATGAAGATGAGGAGTACGAGGCCGGTGGCGAGGAAGATCGAGCGCGGGTACTCGGCGCGCGGGCTGCGCAGCGAGGAGACGTGCACGCCGTTCATCTCCATGCCCGCGTAGGACAGGAAGTTGTTGACGATGAGGACGAGGCTGGCCAGGCCCGTCCACGGCGGCAGCCAGTGGCTCCCGTCCATGGGGGCGGCGGACGGATTGCCCTGCCCGAGGAAGACGATCCCGAGGACGACGAGCACGATGCCCGGGACGAGCGTGCCGATGACGAGCCCGAGGGACGAAAGCCCCGCGATGGTCTTCGTGCCGCGCGAACTCACGTACACGCCCGCCCAGTACAGGACGACGATGCAGATCGCGACGTACAGGCCGTTCTCGGCGAGGCTCGGGTGGATGACGTACGCGAAGGTGGACGCCACGTAGGCGAGCAGGCTCGGGTAGTACGCGATGGTCATCGCGAACTGGCACCACACGGCGATGAACCCGAGCGGTTTGCCGAGCGCCTCGCTGACCCAGCGGTAGATGCCGCCCGTCCAGCCGGAGGCCAGTTCGGCGCCGACGAGGGCGGTGGGCAGCAGGAAGACGACCGCCGGGAGCAGATAGAGGAAGATCGCGGCGAGTCCGTACAGGGCCATGGAGGGCGAGGGCCGCAGGCTGGCGACGGAGGCCGTGGTCATCAGGCCGAGGGTGACCCAGGAGATGAACTGGCGGCGGTTGCCGTCATCCACGGTCCGATCGCTTTGCCCTGGGTTGTCCGCAGTCGTCATGGGCTCATGATCCGCGCGGGAGGGGGAGCCCGCACATCGCCGGATACCGGGTGGGGGTAAGGTGCGGGGCATGGCGAGGACGCGGAGCGGCACCGGGCGGTGGCAGCGGCTGCTGCTGTTCGCCGCGCTGCTCCTCGGGGTCGTCGGGATGCACACGCTGGGGCATCCCTCGGGGCACGGGGCGGGGCGCGACGGGGCGATGCCGATGCCGAGCGCGCACGTCGCGACGGCCGGGCACGGCTCCCCGCACAGCACCGCCGTCACGGTTCACGAGCGCCCCGGCTCCCCCGGCCACGGCGGCATGGATCCGCTGAACGTGTGCCTCGCGGTGCTCGGTTCGTTCACGCTGCTGTTGCTGACGGCGCTGGTGCTGCGCCCGCTGCTCGCGGCGGTGGCACCGGGGCCGCGGGCCCGCGGCCTCGCCCTCGCCCAGCGCCCGAACCCTCCCCCGCCGCGAAGACTCCTGTCCCGGCTGTCGGTACTGCGCATTTAGGCCTGCGCGCGCTTTCGCACGCCTGAATCCACCATCACCGACAGCTCATCGACAGCGAGGTACACACGCATGCGCAAGGAGACTCCGCGCACCCCCACTCGACGCACCCTGCTCGGCGCGGCGGTCGCCGTGGCCGGGACGGGCGCCCTGGCGGCCTGTTCCGGTTCGTCGTCCGGCCACGGGAGCCACGCGGCGAAGGACGCCGCGCCGCGGGGCTACGTCGATCCGGCGGGCAAGGAGGTCGCCGCCGCCGAGAAAAGGCGCGGCTCCGGCGGACGGGTCCGCCGGGTCCGGCTCACGGCCGCCGCGACCCGGCTCGACCTGGGCGACCGCACCGTCAAGTCCTGGTCGTACGGCGGTGACCTGCCCGGCAAGGAGATCCGGGCCACGGCGGGCGACACGCTCGACCTCACCCTCGCCAACCACCTGCCCGAGCCCACGTCGATGCACTGGCACGGCATCGCGCTGCGCAACGACATGGACGGCGTACCGGATCTGACGCAGAAGCCGATCGCGCCGGGCGCCGACTTCACGTACCGCTTCAGGCTCGCGCACCCCGGCACGTACTGGTTCCACCCGCACTCCGGCACGCAGCAGGACCGCGGCCTGTACGCGCCGCTGATCGTGGAGGACCCGAAGGAGCCGCTCTCCTACGACAAGGAGTGGGTGGTCGTCCTCGACGACTGGGTCGACGGGGTGGCCGGCTCGACGCCGGACGCGGTGCTCAAGGAGCTGCGTTCGGGGATGGACCACGGGGGCGGCTCGGGCGGTTCGTCCGGTGGCGGCCACTCGGGCCACGACATGCCGGGGATGGAAGGCATGTCCATGCGTACGGAGGAGAAGCCGGCCGGCCCGTCCCGCATGATGATGGGCGCGAAGAGCGAGCTGCTGGGCGGCGACGCGGGCGACGTGAAGTACCCGCACTACCTGGTCAACGGCCGTACGCCACAGGCCCCTTCGTCCTTCGGGGCCCGCCCCGGCGACCGCATCCGGATCCGGTTCGTCAACGCGGGCGGCGACACGGCGTTCCGCGTCGCGCTCGGCGGCCACGAGATGACGGTGACGCACACGGACGGCTTCCCGGTGCGGCACGCGAAGACGGAGGCGCTGCTGCTCGGGATGGGCGAGCGGTACGACGTGCTGGTGACGGCGGGCGACGGGGTGTTCCCGCTGACGGCCGTCGCGGAGGGCAAGAAGGCGTCGGCTCTCGCGGTCCTGCGCACGGGCTCGGGCTCGACACCGTCCGCCTCCGCCCGCCCGAAGGAACTGGACGGCCGCCTCCTCACGGCGGACAAGCTCCGCGCGGACGACTCCGTGGCCCTGCCCTCCCGCAGGCCGGACCGCACGATCAAGCTGCGGCTCACGGGCGGGATGGCCGAGTACGACTGGGCGTTCGACAAGAAGCCGTACGACCCGGACCAGCGCCATCCGCTCCGCGCGGGCGAGCGGGTCCGCCTGGTCTTCACCAACACGACGTCGATGTGGCACCCGGTCCACCTGCACGGCCACACCTTCACCCTGCCGAACGGCCCCCGCAAGGACACGGCGATCGTCCTCCCGAACGCCACCGTCACAGCCGACTTCGACGCGGACAACCCCGGCCTGTGGATGCTCCACTGCCACAACGTCTACCACTCGGAGGCGGGCATGATGACGGTGCTGGGCTACCGGGGCTGACCTGAGAGGGCGGGGTACGCACGCGTACCCCGCCCTCTTTCACGCGGTTCCGGGGAAGCGCCGCGGCTCAGCGTCGCGCCGGTTCCTGTTCTGTGGGGATGTGGGAGGCCACCAGGCGGCCCGGGGGTGTCGGTGTGCGGCTGCGGTCGACCGCGTAGGCGACCGCGGCGACGCCCACGCCGAGGACCGCCAGGGCCGCGCCCGCGATGGCGGGGGAGGTCACTCCGAAGCCCGCGGCGAGGGCGAGGCCGCCGATCCAGGCGCCGCCCGCGTTGGCCAGGTTGAAGGCCGCCTGGTTCGCGGACGAGGCGAGGGAGGGGGCCGCGGAGGCCTTCTCCATCACGATCAGCTGGAGCGGGGAGCCCGTCGTGAACGCCGCCATGCCGAGGAGGAAGACGGCCAGGGCCGCGCTCCACTCCGTACGCATGAGGAGGGGGAAGAAGGCCAGGACCGCGGCCAGGGACGTCAGGCCGCCGAAGAGCGTGCGGCGCAGGGAGTGGTCCGCGAGGCGGCCGCCCATGAGGTTGCCGATCGTGGCGCCGACGCCGAAGAGCGCGAGCAGCACGGTCACGGAGGCCTCCGCGTAGCCCGCCGCGTCCGTGAGCATCGGCGTGATGTAGCTGTACGCCGCGAAGAGCGCGCCGAAGCCGGCGACCGTCGTGCCGAGCGCGAGCCAGACCGGGAGGGACTTCAGGGCGCGCAGTTCGCCCCGCAGGCCCGCGGCCGTCTCGGCGTGGCCGTGGTCCGCCGGGACCAGCGCCACCAGCGCCGCGATCGCGACGAGGCCGATCGCGCTGACCGCGAGGAACGTAGCGCGCCAGCCCAGCTGCTGCCCCATCGCGGTCGCGGCGGGCACGCCGACGACGTTCGCGATGGTCAGGCCGAGGAACATGAGGGAGACCGAGCGGGCCTTGCGTTCCGGGGCGACCAGCGAGGTGGCGACGACCGCGCCGACGCCGAAGAACGCTCCGTGCGGCAGTCCGCTGACGAAGCGGGCGAGCATCAGCGAGTGGTAGTCGGGGGCCGCCGCCGAGACCGCGTTGCCGACGACGAACAGCGCCATCAGGCCGATGAGGACCCGGCGCCGCGGCATCCGCGCGGTGACCGCGGCGAGCAGCGGCGCGCCGATGACCACACCGAGCGCGTACGCGGAGACGAGGTGTCCGGCGTCCGGGATCGAGATGCCCAGGTCGTCGGCGACGTTGGGCAGCAGGCCCATGATGACGAACTCGGTCGTGCCGATGCCGAAGGCGCCCACGGCGAGCGCGAGCAGGGCGAGGGGCATGGAGGAACTTTCGGTTGCGACGGCGGGAGGGTGGTGCGTTCCGTACGTGCACGCGTACAAGAACGCGTACATGAACGCGTACATGAACGCGTACCTGTGGAGTACGTAAGTTTACGTACGGAACAAAGTCTCGCCCATCGACTATTCCGTGAGGTTAAGACGCCGTGACGAGCGGCGAACCGCTGGACGTCACAGGTCGACCCGCGCCGCGATCGGCAGGTGGTCGCTCCCGGTCCTCGGCAGCGTCCACGACGTGACCGGCTCCACACCCTTGACCATGATCTGGTCGATGCGCGCCATCGGGAACGCGGCCGGCCAGCTGAACCCGAAGCCGCTGCCCGCCGCGCCCTGCGTGGAGCGCATCTGGGCGGTGACCCCGTTCAGGGCCCGGTCGTTCATGGTGCCGTTCAGGTCGCCGAGGAGGACGACCTTGTCGATCGGCTCGTCGGCGATCGCCTCGCCGAGCGCGTCCGCGCTCTCGTCCCGCTGGCTGGCGGTGAACCCGGAGTTCAGCTTCACCCGCACCGACGGCAGGTGGGCGACGTACACCGCGACCTTGCCCTGCGGCGTCGCGACGGTCGTGCGCAGCGCCCGCGTCCAGCCCAGCTTGATGTCGACGGGCCGGGTGCCGGAGAGCGGGTACTTGCTCCACAGCCCGACCGTGCCCTTGACCGCGTGGTACGGGTAGGCGCTCGCGAGCGCGTCCCGGTACGCAGGCAGCGCCTGGGCCGTCACCTCCTCCAGGGCGACGACCTGCGCGCCGGACGCGGCGACGTCCTTCGCGGTCCCGGCCGGGTCGGAGTTCTCGGCGTTGACGTTGTGCGTGACGACGGTCAGGTCGCCGCCGCTGCCCGTCTTGTCGGTGAGCAGCCCGCCGAAGAGGTTGAACCAGACGATCGCCGGGGCGAGCACCGCGACCACCGCGGTCGCCGACCTCCGCACGAGGCCCAGGACGAGCAGCACCGGCACGAAGACGCCAAGCCACGGCAGGAACGTCTCGGTCAGCGAGCCGAGGTTGCCGACGGTGTTGGGGATCTGTGCGTGCAGCAGCATGACCAGCGCCAGCAGGATCGCGAGCACCGCGAGGACGATGCCGCGCCGCCAGTAGCCGCGACCGCCCAGCGGTCGGCCACCCTGACGTCCCGGCCGGGCTCCCGGTCCGGCGGTCCCGGTCCCGCTGCCGTCGCCACCCTTGTACGCCTGCGCCATGCCGTCGTCGCCTCAACTCTGCCGTGCCCGCTGCCCTCGCCCGAAACAGTAGGGGATGAGCAGCGGCTTTCCGTTCCTCTACGGTCTGGGGGACGTGTGCGGCGGCGTCCTGAGTTCCGCGCGACCGGCCCACGAGGGACGCTGTGACGAAACCCGCACATCGTCCACCGGGCCGTCGACACCCGGCACGGGCGCCCGGCCGTCAGTGACCCGCGCGCAGCCCCGCGAGCACCGTATCGACGATCCGCTCGGCCAGGTCCTCCGCCAGCGGTGCGTCGGTCCGCATGACGGTGCGCAGCAGCATCGGCCCGGTGAACAGGTCCGCGGCGAACTCGACGTCCGTGCCGGCCGGCAGCTCCCCCTCGGCCACCCCGCGCCGCACCACGTCGTGCGTCGCGCGCCGCCGGGGTTCCACGACCAGCTCCTGGTACGCGCCCCAGAGCCTCGGCAACGTCTTCATCTGCGCGAGGACGTTGTGCAGCAGGGCGGAGGTGCGCATGCTCAGGCCCCGTCTGCGCATGTGCTCCAGGAGCCGCACGAGGTCGTCGCGCATCGAGGTGCCGGGAAGACCGGCGGGGTCGGGCTCCTCGATGGTGGCGACGACGTCGACGAAGAGTTCCTCCTTGCCGCTCCAGCGCCGGTAGATGGTGGCCTTGCCGACGCCGGCGGTGCGGGCGATGCGCTCGATGGACAGCTCGGTGAGCGGCACGCCCTGCTCGAGGAGTTCGATGACGCCCTCGATGATCGCCTGTTCGACGGCCTCGCTGCGCGGACGGCCGCGCGCGGGGGCGGCCGGCGCGGGAGAGGCCGACGCGGGGGTTCCGGGGGGTCCGGGGGTTCCGGGGGTGTCCGGGGGCCTTCGCCGCCGCGTCTGCCCCTCGGCCCGTTCCGTGCCCGCGTCCACCGCGCTCCGCCTTTCACCACGCCCCGGGCACCGCCACTGTGGCGGACCCCGGCGCATTCTCTCAATCGGCAGGTCAACGCCGGGTCAGTGGCCCGCGCCGACCTTCTCCGGCCGCTCACCGCTCTGCTCGGCCGGCGGATCCTTGGGCTTGCGCGGCAGGAAGAGCCCGGTGAGGACGGCGCTGAGCAGCGCGACCCCCGCACCGCACAGCGCGGTGATGTGCATGGCGTGCACGAAGGAGTCGTTCGCCGCCCCGACCAGCGCCTCGCCGCGCGGCCCGAGCTTCTCGGCGACACCGAGCGTGGCCTCGATGGACGCGCCCGCGGCGTCCCGGAGCCCGGCGGGCAGCGGCAGGAGCTGGTCCGCGATCCCGTTCTTGTACGCCGTGGACAGCACCGAGCCGAGCACGGCGATGCCGAGGGCGCCGCCGACCTGGCGGAACGTATTGCTGAGCGCGGAGGCCGAACCCGCCTTCTCGCGCGGCAGCGACTGCATGATCACGACGCTGGTCGGCGTCATGACGTGGGCCATGCCCGTGCCCATGAAGAAGAAGATGATCTCCATGACCCACATCGGGCTGTCCTCGTCGAGCAGCGTGAACGCGGCGAGCATGGCCGCCAGCAGCACCAGGCCGCCGGTCGTGGTGACGCGGACACCGAGCCTGTCGACGACGAGCCGGGCGCGCGGCGCGAAGATCAGCTGGGCGGCGGCCAGCGGCAGCAGGAACGCGCCGGTCTGCAACGGCGAGTAGCCGCGCACGCTCTGGATGTAGAAGGACGCGAAGAACGTGACGCCCATCATCGCGAAGAAGACGAGCGCGATGCCGGCCATGGCGGCCGAGAACACCTTGTTCTTGAAGTAGTTGATGTCGAACGACGGGTGGTCGCTGCGCTTCTCGTACAGCACGAAGGCGACCAGGACGACGAGGCCCGCGGCGATGGTGGCGAGGACCTGGGCGCTGGTGAAGTCGCCCTCGTCGCCGCCCTTGATGATCCCGTAGACGAGCAGCACGAGTCCGACGATGGACAGCACGACGCCGACGAGGTCGATCCGGCCCGGCTTCGGGTCCCGGGAGTCCGGCACGAGCGCGAGCATCAGTGCGATGGCGATGATCACGATCGGCACGTTCACGAGGAAGACCGAGCCCCACCAGAAGTGGTCGAGGAGCAGTCCGCCGGTGATCGGCCCGATGGCGATGGCGAGCCCGACGCCACCGGCCCAGATGCCGATGGCCTTCGGCTGCTCGTCCCGCTCGAACACGTTCATCAGGACGGCGAGCGTCGCCGGCATGACGAAGGCGGCACCGAGACCCATCACCGCGCGGAACGCGATGAGCTGGACCGGCGAACCGGACTCGGCGGCGAGGGCGGAGCCGACGCCGAAGACGACGAGCCCGCCGATCAGCACCTTCTTGCGGCCGAGCCGGTCGCCGAGCAGTCCGGCCGTGAACAGCAGCCCCGCGAAGACGAGCGTGTACGCGTTGATGGCCCACTCGAGCTCGCTCTGCGAGGCGCCGATGCCCACGGGCTCGGGGGTCGAGATCGTCTTGATCGCGACGTTCAGGATCGAGTTGTCGAGGACGACGATCAGCAGGCTCAGCATGAGCACACCGAGGATCACCCATCGACGGCGGTGCACGGACTCGGGCACGCGGCTACCCGGGGAGTCCGGGGAACCCTGGGAGCCCTGAGAGGCGGCGGGAGTGGTCATGGGAACGACCCTAGACCCATTTCGATACGGGACCGTCTCGTATTGAAAATCTCGGGGAAAGCCTTGCCGAGGCTTTACGTGGGCGGGGTACGGGTTGAGGAGGAGGCCTGGCGCGGGAGCGGCACGCGGTGCCACCATGGAGGCGATCCGGGGACGCCGTCAGGGCGCCTCGAGACGACATGAAGGAGCCGTTGCGATGACGCAACCCACAGAGCTTTCGGCTGCCCAGAACACACCGACCGGCGAGAGCGCCTCCCAGAACGCCCAGAAGCCCACCGTGCTGTACGGGGGCAAGGGCTCGCGGCGGGTCTCGGTCCGGGACATCGGCCTCGCCAAGGAGCGGGGCGAGAAGTGGCCCATGCTCACCGCGTACGACGCGATGACGGCGTCGGTCTTCGACGAGGCCGGGATCCCCGTGATGCTGGTCGGCGACTCGGCGGGCAACTGCCACCTCGGCTACGACACGACGGTGCCGGTGACCGTGGACCAGATGGTGATGCTGTCGGCGGCGGTGGTGCGGGGCACGTCCCGCGCGCTGATCGTCGGCGACCTCCCCTTCGGCTCGTACCAGGAGGGGCCCACGCAGGCGCTCCGGTCCGCCATGCGGCTGGTGAAGGAGGCCGGGGTCGGAGCGGTGAAGCTGGAGGGCGGCGAACGCTCGCACGCCCAGATCAAGCTGCTCGTCGACGCCGGGATCCCGGTCATGGCGCACATCGGGCTGACCCCGCAGTCGGTCAACACGCAGGGCTACCGGGTGCAGGGTCGCGGCGAGGAGGCGGCGCAGCAGCTGCTGCGCGACGCGAAGGCGGTCCAGGACGCGGGCGCGTTCGCGGTCGTCCTTGAGCTGGTCCCGGCGGAGCTGGCGGCCGAGGTCACGCGGAGGCTGCACATCCCGACGGTCGGCATCGGGGCGGGAGCCGGTACGGACGCGCAGGTCCTGGTCTGGACGGATGCGCTCGGGCTCACCGGCGGGAAGATGCCGAAGTTCGTGAAGAGTTACGCGAATCTGCGGGGCGTGATGTCCGATGCGGCGAAGGCGTTTGCGGAGGACGTCATCGACAGAACGTTCCCTCAGGAGGAACACTCCGTCCACTGACCGCGCCCCCGGGGCGGGGCCGACCCGTCCGCTTCCGCTGACCGCACCTCGGGCGGGGCGCCGACCCGCCCGCTGAGCACACCCCTGGGCGGGCCCAACTCGCCCGCAGAGCACACCCCTGGGCGGGGCCAACCCGTCCGCTGAGCCAATTCGGTACGACCGCGGCCCGCCGATCTTCCCCCGTCGGCGGGCCGCGTCACGCTCCGCGGGTGGGTCGGTGGGGCGTTGCGCATCGCCGCGCCTGGCGGTGGCCCGTCCACCGGTCTCGGGGCGGCCCGTGGCGGTCGATCGTCCACCACGCTCGGGTCCGTCTGTGACGGCCGACCATCCGCCGGTCTCGGGTCCGCCCGTGGCGGTCGATCGTCCGCCGCCCTCGGCTCAGCCCGTGACGGCCAACCATCCGCCGCCCTCGGCTCAGCCCGTGACGGCCAACCATCCGCCGCTCTCGGGGCGCTGCCCCGGGCCCCGCTGCTCAAGCGCCGCAGGGGCTGGACTGGCACGCCCACCCGCAGGCGACCGCCCGCTCCGGGGACCCCAGCGCCACGAGGTGCCACCCGCTCCGCCGGGCCGCCCCCACCGGCCTACCATCCGCCGCCCTCGGGGCTCCGCCCCCGAACCCCGCTGCTCAAACGCCGCAGAGGCTGGACTGACCCACCCGTCGCACGGACTTGAGTGACCCGGCCACCGCCACAGGGGGCTCGAGTTCACCCGCCCATCCGCAGGCCATGGCCCTCGACCGATCCCCCACCCATCTCCCACCACCCGCCCCCTCCGGGGGCTACGGCCCGACGCGGTGCCACCCGGACCAGACCGCCCCCTCCGGTCGACCTCCGCCGCCCCCCGGGGCTCCGCCCCGAACCCCGCTGCTCAAACGCCGCAGGGGCTTGATTGGCCCACCGGCCCCTCTGGGCGACCGCCCGCTGCTTGAGGCAAGCGCCGCAGGGGCGTGCGGACGGCCGTCACCGGCTTGGGCAATCTGCCGCCTGGGGCGGCAGGGTGGGCAAGGCGGCCCCCGGTGCCGCGCAACCATCACGATGGGCGCCGCCCCGGCGCGGAGGCCGGTCCCCGGACGGGCCGAAGCCCCTGGAGGGGGCGGGCGGTGGGAAGTGAGCACGCGCAACCGGTGAAGAGCGGTGCCGCGCACCGGAGCCGTGGACGCCCACACCGGCACGAAGCCGAGCCCCGAACTAGCCAAAGCCCCCGGTCGGAGCCGACGGGCGGGGGACGAGCAGGCGCAACCGCAGAAGCGCGGTACCGCGCACCGGTCCCGTGGCCCCACCCCGGCACGCGGCGCCGGCCCCCGCACCGGCCGAAGCCCCCGGAGGGGGCGGGCGGTGGGAGACGAGCACGCGCAACCGGTGAAGAGCGGTGCCGCGCACCGGAGCCGTGGACGCCCACACCGGCACGGGGCCGGCCCCCGGACTAGCCAAAGCCCCCGGTCGGAGCCGACGGGCGGGGGACGAGCAGGCGCAACCGCAGAAGCGCGGTACCGCGCACCGGTCCCGTGGCCCCACCCCGGCACGCGGCGCCGGCCCCCGCACCGGCCAAAGCCCCCGGAGGGGGCGGGCGGTGGGAAGTGAGCGGCGCAAACGGTGAAGAGCGGTGCCGCGCACCGGAGCCGTGGACGCTCACCCCGGCACGGCCCCGAGCCACACCGCACCGCACCGCCGACGACAAGCGCCGGCCCCGGCACGGCCCCGAACCACACCGCACCGCAACACTGACGACAAGCGCCACCCTGCCCCGCCCTGACCTCGCCCCGGGTGCCGGCCCGGCACACCCTGGCCTCGCCCCCGGGTGCCACCCCGGACCCGAGACCCGACACCCACCCCCGGCCCCCGGCCCCCGACCCCCGCCACTCGGCCCCGACACCCCGCCCGCCCCCCGTCGGAGACCTGTCGGGCGGCTGTCGGCGGGTTGTCGGTGGCGGCTGCCACCTTGGGGGCATGACGCGAATCGACAAGAACTCCGTGAGCGACCGCCCGGTCGCCGTATCCGTGCGGGGGCTGGTCAAGCACTACGGCGAGACCAAGGCCCTGGACGGCGTGGACCTGGACGTGCACGAGGGCACCGTCATGGGCGTGCTCGGGCCGAACGGCGCCGGCAAGACGACCCTCGTACGGTGCCTGTCCACCCTGATCACCCCGGACTCCGGCACGGCGATCGTCGCGGGCTACGACGCCGTCAACCAGCCCCGCCAGCTCCGCCGCGTGATCGGCCTCACCGGCCAGTACGCCTCGGTCGACGAGAAGATCTCCGGCCGGGAGAACCTGTACATGATCGGCCGGCTCCTCGACCTGTCCCGGAAGGACGCCAAGGCCCGCGCCGACGCCCTGCTCGAGCGCTTCAGCCTCACCGACGCCGCCACCCGCCCCGCGAAGACGTACTCCGGCGGCATGCGCCGCCGCCTCGACCTCGCGGCGTCGATGATCGGCCGCCCGCACGTCCTGTACCTGGACGAGCCGACGACCGGCCTCGACCCCCGTACCCGTAACGAGGTGTGGGACGAGGTGAAGAGCATGGTGCGGGACGGGGTCACCGTCCTCCTCACCACCCAGTACATGGAGGAGGCCGAGCAGCTGGCCTCCGAGCTGACCGTCGTCGACCACGGCAAGGTCATCGCGCGTGGCGGCATCGAGGAGCTCAAGGCGAAGGTCGGCGGCCGCACCCTGCGAATCCGCCCGGCCGACGAGCTGGAGCTGCGCCCGCTGGCGCACGCGATAGACGACATGGGGCTCACGGGCCTCGCCACCACCACCGTGGACACCCGGTCCGGGTCCGTCCTGGTCCCCGTACTCAGCGACGAGCAGCTCACCGCCGTGGTGGGCGCGGTCACCGCGCGGGGCATCACGATCGGCTCCATCACCACCGAACTGCCCAGCCTGGACGAGGTGTTCCTGTCCATCACCGGCCACAAGGCCTCCGCCCCGGAGGACGCCAGGCCCGAACTCGAGGAGGCCGCCGTATGAGTGCCACCACCCTCTCCCCCACCGCGGCCCCCACGATCACCGTCGAGGCCGACCCCAAGATCGGCCTGAGCGGCCATCTGCGTCACACGGGCGCGCTGATCCGCCGCAACCTGCTGTGGATCCGCAACGACCCGGAGTCGATGTTCGACGCGATCCTGATGCCGATCGTCTTCACGCTCCTGTTCGTGTTCGTCTTCGGCGGCTCGATCGGCTCCGCGATGGGCGGCGGCCAGGACGCGTACGTGCAGTACGTGATCCCCGGCATGGTCGCGATGATGAGCATGAACATCGCGCAGGGCGTCGGCACCGGCTTCAACGAGGACTTCCAGAAGGGCATCATGGACCGCTTCCGGTCCCTGCCCATCGGCCGCGGCTCGGTGCTCATGGCCAAGGTGGTCGTCGAGATGCTGCGGCTCCTCGTCGCCACCACGGTCCTGATGATCGTCGCGCTGCTCGTCGGCTTCGACATCACCAGCTGGGCCGGTCTGCTCGGTGCCATCGGCCTGACCGCGCTGTTCGGCTCCGCCCTCATGTGGATCTTCCTGACGCTCGGCGTGACCATGAAGAGCGCGCAAGCCGTGCAGGCCATGGGCTTCCTGGTGATGATGCCGCTCCAGTTCGGTTCGTCGATCTTCGCGCCGACCGAGTCGATGCCGGGCTGGCTCCAGGCCTTCACCGACTGGAACCCGATCTCGTCCCTCGCGGACGCCTGCCGCGGAATGATGGTCGGCGGCCCGGTCGCCCACGACCTGTGGGTGACCCTCGGGTGGACGGCAGTGATCACGGCCGTCATGGCGCCGATCGCGATCCGTAAGTTCACCACCAAGAGCTGACCCTGCGCGGGACGGGTCCGGGCGACCGGGTCGATTCGCGTCGGTCGTCAGTCGTCCAGCAGGGCGGTGGCCTCCTCCACGGAGAGGCCGCCGCCCTCGGCGTATGCCCGCCCGTACGCCGCATCGTCGAGCAGCGCGCGGACCGCCGCCTCGGCGTCCGCGCGCCAATTGCGTTCGAGGAGGCCCGGCTTGTGGCCCTTGGGCATCGCCGCGTCGGCCGCGCCCATGAGCCGCGCGGCGGCCACCGCGTCGCCGTCCCCGCCGCGCTGGGAGACGGCCCGCGCCGCGGTGCACAGATGCAGCCCCACCAGTTGCGGCATGACGAGCGCGGACAGCGGGTCCCGCGCGATGTCGAGGCAGCGCCGCACGTTCGCGAGGGCCTCATCGGAGCGCCCGTCGACGGCGTCGATCATCGCCTCCATGCCGACGGTCATGCCTTGGAAGAAGCCGATCTGCGCCACCCTGAACTCGGAGCGCAGCAAAGCGAGTTGTTCCCGGGCCACGGCGGTGCGGCCGGTGAGTGCGAGATGCGAGACGAGGAAGAGCCGGGCGGCGGGCCGGGACTCGTTGGTGTGCCGGCGGCCGTCCTCGAGGGACTCCCACAGCAGCGCCTCGCCCCCCTCTGCGTCTCCCTGCTCGATCCGCGCCTGCCCGAGCCTGACCTGGAGGATCGCGGCCTGCGAGTGGGCACCCATGCTGTGCGCGACCTCGCGGGCGCGCGTGTAGTCGGCGGCGGCGCCCTCGAAGTCGCCGAGTTTCTCGCGCGCCTCGCCGCGCGCGGACAGCGCCTCCGCGGTGCCCCATTCGTCGCCGAGCCGGCTGAACAGCTCAAGCGACTCGTCGGCGTACGCGAGCCCTTCCTCGGCCCAGTCGCTGCGGTTGGCGAAGACGTTGGCCCGCATCTGGAGGACGAGCGCCAGCTCCCAGTCGTAGCCGAGCTCGCGGCAGGTCCGCGCGGACACCGCCGCGAGTTCCTGCAACTTGTCCATGTCGCCGGTCATCAGGACGGCGAAGTACCAGATGTTGCCGGGCGGGCGGCAGGCCTGCGGGAGGTCGGCGCGGTAGGTCGCGATGACGGCGCGCAGCCGGGCCTGGCCCTCCTCCGTCTGCCAGTGGTCCATCTCCATGTCCATGTAGCCGAGTCGGCACAGGTGGACCTGGCGGCGCGCCTCTTCGAAGAGTTCGCCGGTCAGCGGGGGCGGGGTGTCGGTACAGCGCTCGTGAATCGGCGGCGCGGGGCGCACGGGCCCGGCGAACGGGTCCGGGCCGAGCGCCGCGGCCTCCCCCGTCCACGTACGGGCGTCGATGCGCAGGTCGCGCATCTGCCAGAACCAGGCCAGGGACAGGACGAGGCAGAACGCCTCCTGCTCGTCACGGGCCGCGATCGCGTGCCGCAGGGCCGTGCGCAGATTCTCGTAGTCCCGCTCGATCCGGGCGATGGCCGCGCGCTGGCCGCCGCCGCGCAGCAACGGGTCGGTGGTGCGGGCGAGTTCGCGGTAGTACGTGAGGTGGGCGCGCTCGGCGGCGGCGCGCTCCCCGGACTCGTCGAGGCGGTCGCCCGCGTACTCGGAGACGGTTTCGAGGAGCCGGTAGCGCATGCCGCCGCCGTGCTCGTCGTCCTCCGGGGCGGCGACCACGAGCGACTTGTCGACGAGGGAGGCCAGGGCGTCGAGCGCGTCGAGGCCGCAGACCGCCTCGGCGGCGGGCAGGTCGCAGCCGCCGCTGAAGACGGAGAGGCGGGCGAGGGTGGCGCGTTCGGGCTCGTCGAGCAGGTCCCACGACCAGTCGACGACGGCGCGGAGCGTCTGCTGGCGGGGCAGCGCGGTGCGGGCCCCGGAGGTCAGGAGGCGGAAGCGGTCGTCGAGGCGGTCGGCGATCTGGCGGGGCGTGAGCATGCGCAGCCGCGCCGCGGCGAGTTCGATGGCGAGCGGGAGCCCGTCGAGGCGGCGGCAGATCTCACCGACGGCGGCCGCGGTCTCCTCGGACTGCTCGACGGTGAAACCGGGACGCACGGCGGCGCCGCGCTCGCCGAACAGCCGCAGCGCGTACGGCTCCGGGAGCGGTTCCACCGGGTACAGCGACTCGCCCGGTACGCCGAGGGGTTCGCGGCTCGTGGCGAGGATCGTGACGCCGGGGCAGTGCGCGAGGAGGTACTCGGCGAGGGCGGCGGCCGCGTCGATGACGTGCTCGCAGTTGTCGAGGATGAGCAGCAGCCGGCGGTCCTCGCAGTGCTCCACGATGCGTACGAGGGGGTCGTCGCCCTGGCGCTCGCCCGCGACGCGGAGCTCTTCGGCGCCGGCGCCGCGCAGCACCGTCTCCCGTGCGCCGAGCGCGCTGACGACCGCCTCCGGCACGGCGGACGGGTCGCCGACCGGCGCCAGCTCCGCGACCCACACCCCGTCCGGCACGGCCCCGAGCCCCTCGGCGGCCTCCTGCGACAGCCGCGTCTTCCCGGCCCCACCGGGCCCGAGAAGGGTCACCAGCCGTACGCGCCCCAGGTCGGCGCGGATGGCATCAAGATCCCCCGCCCGCCCGACGAACGAGGTCAGCCGGGCCCGGAGATTCCCCGGGGCTGGGGCCAAACCATCGGCGCGCGGCACCGTGGGCCGCCTTGCCCACCCTGCCGCCCCAGGCGGCAGGGTGGGCAAGTCGGAACCGGCCGTATTAAGCCCCTCCGGCGATTGAGGAGCGGGGTCCGGGGCGGAGCCCCGTGGCGTGAGCAACTCTTGGTGCAACGCTCGAAGTTCCGGCCCGGGATCCGCCCCCAGCACATCCGCCAACTCCCGCCGCACCCCCTCGTACGCCGCCAACGCCTCCGCCGCCCGCCCCGCGGAGCGCAACGCCCGCAGCCGCAACACCTGCAACGACTCGTCCAGCGGATGCGCTTCGCACAGCGAGGTCAGCTCCGGCAGGACCTCGTCCGCACGGCCGAGGTCCAGGCACGCGGCGAGGCGCGTCCGCCGGGCGTCCAGATGACGGGCCTCCCGGCGCACGGCCTCGGCCGACCGGTCCGGAAGATCGGCGAGGACCGGCCCCCGCCACAGCCCGAGCGCGTCGTCGAGAAGGTCGACCGCCTTCGCCGGGTCACCGTCCGCGAGGGCCCGCGCTCCGTCGGCGGTCAGCCGCTCGAAGCGGAACAGGTCGACGTCGTCCGCCGCGGCGGCGAGCCGGTAGCCGCCCTCGGACGAGGTGATCGCCCCGGCCCCCAGCGCCCTGCGCAGCCGCCCGACCAGCGCCTGGAGCGCGCCCGCCGCGTCCGCGGGCGGCTCGTCACCCCACACCTCGTCGATGAGGAACGCGACGGGCACGGCCCGGCCGGGCCGCAGCGCGAGCACCGCGAGCAGGGCACGAAGCCGCGCCCCGCCAACCGGAACGGCCGTGCCGTCGTCGCGGAGTGCTTGCGTGGTGCCGAGGATGCGGTAACGCACGGACCTATTCTCCCCGCTGCCGTTCGACCCCGGCGCCGGGCACCTGCCCGCACCTCGTCATGCCCCTACCTTCTCCGGAACTCCCGCGATACCGCGACACGTTTCCCGCATACAGCGAGTACGTTCGGTGAGCCAGCCGACCAGCCTGCACCGGGAGTTCCACCCCATGACCACCGCCACCGCACGCCGCGGCGACAACAGGATCAGCCCCGTCTTCCTCGGCATCGCCGCGATCACGGCGGTGGCCGGCTGGGCGGTGTGGACGGACTTCGCGTCCCAGCCCGGCTTCGCCGTGTTCCTGTTCGTGACGGGCGCCTGGGTCGTCTCGCTCTGCCTGCACGAGTACGCGCACGCGCGCACGGCCCTGCACAGCGGCGACATCTCGATCGGCGCGAAGGGCTATCTGACCCTGAACCCGCTGAAGTACACGCACGCCCTGCTCAGCATCGTGCTGCCCGTGCTCTTCGTGATCATGGGCGGGATCGGCCTGCCCGGCGGTGCCGTCTTCATCGAGCGGGGGCGGATCCGGGGGCGCTGGCGGCACAGCCTGATCTCGGCGGCGGGGCCGCTGACGAACGTGCTGTTCGCGATCGTGTGCACGGCCCCGTTCTGGCTGGACGCGCTGGACGGGGTGCCGGACACCTTCCGTTACGCGCTCGGGTTCCTCGCCCTGCTCCAGGTGACCGCGGCGATCCTGAACTTCCTGCCGGTGCCGGGCCTGGACGGGTACGGGGTGATCGAGCCCTGGCTGTCGCAGAAGATCCGGCGGCAGGTGGAGCCGTTCGCGCCGTTCGGTCTGCTCGCCGTGTTCGCCGTGCTGTGGATCCCGGAGATCAACCAGTGGTTCTTCGACGCGGTCGACTGGGTGCTCGGCGCGCTCGGTGTGCACGAGTGGGACACGTACTGGGGCCAGCAGTTCTACCGGTTCTGGCAGGGCACCCCGGAGATCCCGACGTTCACGCAGTAGGCGCGGCCGACGCCTGCTTCTCGGCCTTCGCCCGGCGCAGGTAGAACCACGACATGTTCGACGTGACGCCCGCGATCAGCACCCACACGATCCCGAGGAAGCTGCCCTCGGCGAAGGAGACCACGGCCGCCACGACGGCCAGGGCGCAGACGACCAGGGAGAACAGTGCGATGCGGGGCATGGGGGTCGGCTCCAGACGGCGACGCGGCGGGTAGTACGCCGTCCAGTGTCCCCCATGCCCCACCGGGGCCGGAACGCGGCTATACGTCCGTGACGCGCAGTCCCGCGTGCGCCTTGTAGCGGCGGTTCACCGAGATGAGGTTGGCGACGAGCGATTCGACCTGGTGGGCGTTGCGCAGGCGGCCGGAGAAGATGCCGCGCATGCCCGGGACGCGCCCGGCGAGCGCCTGGACCAGCTCCACGTCGGCGCGCTCCTCGCCGAGGACCATGACGTCGGTGTCGATCTCCTCGACCTCCGGGTCGGCGAGCAGGACGGCCGACAGGTGGTGGAAGGCCGCCGCGACCCGTGAGTCCGGGAGCAGCGCCGCGGCCTGTTCCGCCGCGCTCCCCTCCTCGGGCTTCAGGGCGTAGGCGCCCTTCTTGTCGAAGCCGAGCGGGTTGACGCAGTCGACGACGAGCTTGCCGGCGAGGTCCTCGCGCAGGGCTTCGAGGGTGGCGCCGTGGCCGTCCCACGGCACGGCGACGATCACGATGTCACTGCGGCGGGCGCACTCGGCGTTGTCGGCACCCTCGATGCCGAGGCCGAGCTCGTCCGCGGCGGCCTGGGCGCGTTCGGCGGCGCGGGAGCCGAGGATCACCTTCTGCCCCGCACGGGCGAAGCGGTAGGCGAGTCCCTTGCCCTGCGGGCCCGTGCCGCCGAGCACGCCGACGACGAGTCCGGAGACGTCGGGGAGGTCCCAGGGGTCCTTGGCCGGGGCCTTCTGGCCGCTCGGGCTGCTTTCGGTAGAGGTCATGCAGCGACCCTACTCAAGGGTATGTGGCCCGTACGGGCGGACTTCCCCCGAACGCGGCGAACGGGGGCGCCACTTGAGGCACGATGCGGGCCCATGGACGCCGTACGAGTAGCACTGCTGCGCGAGGTACTCGCCGGGACCGAGTGGCCCTCCGCCACCCGTCGCTTCGCGGGGGCGCTGCGTTCCTCGGTCGGCGCGCACGGTGGCGGGCTGCTGCTCGTGGGCTCTCCGACGTACGAGCCCTGGCATCTGGCGGCCCATCTGGTCGACGAGGCGGCCTGGTCGGGCACGCCCGAGCTCGCCCCCACCCTCGTACGGCACGCGGCGCGCCCCGACGATCCCGCGCATCTGGCCGTCGGGCTCGGCCGGCTCGAAGCGGCCCGGCGCGGCGAGACGCTTCTCGTGGTCACGCCGTCCGAGCCGGGCGCTCCGCTCCTGGAACGGGTGCGCGATGCGCGCCGCGCGGGGGCGACGATCCTGGCGCTCGACGCGGAGGCCTCCGGCGGGGGCGACCTGCATGCCATGGCCCATGACGGGCTGAGCGTGCCCGATGACACCGATCTGGATCTGGATACGGTGCAGCATCTGGTCAGTGCGGCGGCCGGGGAGAACGCGTCACCCGCTCCGCGGGGGCGGCGGGGGTTTCGTGATCGGTTGTCGCGGCTTGCGGATCATTTGACCGCGCCGCCGCCCGCGCGGTGGTGATGTTGCGGCTGCCCGCGCGGGGCTCTGCCCCGGACCCCGCGCCTCAATCGCCGGCGGGGCTGTCCTTATTCCACTTGGGGTCGTTGTCCCACTCCAGGTTGCGTTCCTTCGCGGTGTCCATCGCGTGCTGGGCCTCCTCGCGGGAGGCGTAGGGGCCGAAACGGTCCTTGTTGGGGCACTCCGGCCCCTCTTCGACCTTCTTGTGCTCCAGGCAGTAGTACCACTCGCCCGGCTTTCCCACGGTTCGCTTCTTGAACAGCGCCACGGCGGCTCCTCTCGTCCCCGCCATGCTCCCCCACGTGCGCTCGTTACACTCGCTGGCATGTCTGGCCAGTCGCAAGCGTCGCCCGCCCTGCTCGTTCCGGGGGAGATCTCCCCCATCCGCTCCGTGCCCGGGAACATCCGGCGTCCTGAGTACGTCGGCAAGCCCGCGCCGACCCCGTACACGGGCCCCGAGGTGCAGACCCCGGAGACGATCGAGGCGATGCGGATCGCCGGACGGATCGCGGCGCGGGCCATGGCCGAGGCGGCGAAGGCGATCGCCCCGGGCGTCACCACGGACGAGCTGGACCGCATCGCGCACGAGTACATGTGCGACCACGGCGCGTACCCGTCCACGCTGGGCTACCGCGGCTTCCAGAAGTCGCTGTGCACGAGCGTCAACGAGGTCATCTGCCACGGCATCCCGGACTCGACCGTTCTCAGGGACGGCGACATCGTCAACCTGGACGTCACCGCGTACATCGGCGGCGTGCACGGCGACAACAACGCCACGTACCTGGTGGGCGACGTCGACGAGGAGTCGACGCTGCTCGTCGAGCGGACCCGCGAGTCGCTGAACCGTGCCATCAAGGCCGTCAAGCCGGGCCGCCAGATCAACATCATCGGCCGGGTCATCGAGTCGTACGCCAAGCGCTTCGGCTACGGAGTGGTGCGCGACTTCACGGGCCACGGCATCAACTCGTCCTTCCACAGCGGCCTGATCGTCCCGCACTACGACTCCCCGCAGGCCACGACCGAGATCAAGACCGGCATGACGTTCACGATCGAGCCGATGCTCACGCTCGGCACGTACGAGTACGACATGTGGGAGGACGGCTGGACCGTCGTCACGAAGGACCGCAAGCGGACCGCGCAGTTCGAGCACACGCTGGTGGTCACGGAGAGCGGCGCGGAGATCCTCACGCTGCCGTAGTGGTTCCCCGCGCTCCGCCGCGGTCTCCACCTTCCGGTTTTCTGCTTTTACGTTCCCTTGATCGCGTCGCTGGGTACGCTTTTACCGACAGCTTGTCGGAAACCCGGAGGCCGCTCGATGGACACCCCGTTCTCCACGTTGATCCGCACCGCATCGCACGAGCAGCACACGGAGGCGGAGACGTCGACGTTCATGGGCGACCTGCTCGGCGGGCGGCTCGGCGTGGACGCGTACGCGCGGTACACGGAGCAGCTGTGGTTCGTGTACCGGGCCCTCGAGGACGGCGCCCGGCGCCTCGCCGGCGATCCGGTGGCCGGGCCCATCATCCAGCCGGAGCTGGAGCGCGTGCCCGAGCTGGAGCGCGACCTCGCGCACCTGCGGGGTGCGGACTGGCGGGAGACGGTTTCGGCGTTGCCGCAGACGCGGGCGTACGCGGAGCGGGTCGCCGAATGCGCGGCGTCCTGGCCGGGCGGATACGTGGCGCACCACTACACGCGCTATCTCGGCGATCTCTCGGGTGGGCAGATCATCCGCGACAAGGCGGAGAGGACGTGGGGATTCGCGCGCAAGGGGGACGGGGTGCGGTTCTACGTCTTCGAGGGTGTGGCCAATCCCGCGGCGTTCAAGCGGCACTACCGGGAGCTTCTCGACGGCATCGGGGTGGACGAGTTGGAGAAGCAGCGGGTGGTGGCCGAGTGCAAGGCGGCGTTCGCCTTGAATACCGGGGTGTTTGTCGGGCTGGGCGAGGAGTTTCGGTCGGCCGCGTGATCCTTTGACCGGCGGCGGTGTTGCGGCCACGGGGCTCCGCCCCGGACCCCGCTGCTCAATCGCCGCAGGGGCTTGAATCGGGCTACGCGAATCAAGCCCCGCCGGCGATTGAGGCGCGGGGTCCGGGGCGGAGCCCCGTGCGGGTGGGCGTTACAGGCGGACGCGGCCGCCGACCTCCACCAGGTCCCCCGGCAGGGGAGCCGTCAGGATTTGGGAGCCGCGGCCCTGGCGGATGTTGAGGGCCCGGCCGAGGGTGCCGGTCAGGGACAGGGCCGCCGCGCCCGTCGCCTCGTCCTCCACGATGCCGTCGCCGCGGCCGGGGAAGCCGCGGGCCCGGACGCGGCCCGCGGCCTCGTCCTCCCAGGCCCACGCGTAGATCCACTCGCCCTCCGGGGGAACCGGCAGCGCGTCCACCTCGGCGACGGATCCGTACTGCCGCAGCGTGCGCCCCGGCGCCCACTCCGGGCGCGCCTCGACCCAGCTGAACTCGCCGTCCTGGCGCGCCCCGACGACGCCCGCGGGCACGACGAGTTCCGACACGTCGAGCAGCCAGGCCGTGCCGACGCAGGGGTGCCCGGCGAACGGCAGGCGCGCGGTCGGCGTGTAGATGTCGATGGCGCCGCGCTCGGGGTCGTCGACGAAGACGGTCTCGCTGAAGCCCAGTTCGGCGGCGAAGGCCTGCCGCTCGTCCTGGCCGGGCAGGTCGGCGCCCTCGCGGACGACGCCCAGCGCGTTGCCCTCCCGGCCGTCGGGGGCGCAGAAGACGCGCACCACGTCGTACTCGATGCCGTACTGGTTCATGGCGGCAGTCAACCACGCGACATTCCGGACTTGACCAGTACTTGACTCTTCCCTGACTTGGCCATGGGCGGTACTGAGGTAAGCCTCATATAAGTTAGGGCGGCCTTAGTTAGCCCTGCCCCCGTGCACCCCCCGCACCACCGCTGTACGCCTTGGAGCCCGCATGCGAGCCGCCCGACTCACCGTTTCCACCGCCGTCGCCGCGGTGGCCGCCCTGACCGCCGTCACGGGCTGCACCCAGAAGAGCGACGCGAAGAGCGCCGGTTCCGGCGCGATCAAGGTGACCGCCGACGACGACAGCTGCCAGGTCTCCAAGAAGCAGTTCCCCGCGGGGCACGTGGAGCTGGCGGTCGAGAACAAGGGATCCCGGGTCACCGAGGTCGAGATCCTCTTCCCGGACGACCGGATCGTGTCCGAGCGCGAGAACATCGGCCCCGGCACCAAGCACAGCCTCACCGCCGAGGTGAAGAGCGGCGACTACCGCATCGCCTGCATCCCCGGCATGAAGGGCAAGGGCCACCGCCAGGACGTGCAGGTGACCGGCGGCAAGTCCGCGGCGAAGCGGGACCCGAAGCTGGACAAGGCCGTCGCCGCCTACCGCGAGTACACCCAGACCCAGGCCGACGAGACGCTGCCGAAGGTGAAGACCTTCACCGACGCCGTCCGCGACGGGGACCTGGCGGCCGCCAAGAAGGCGTACGCCCCCTCCCGCATCGGCTGGGAGCGCACCGAGCCGGTCGCCGAGTCCTTCGGCGACATCGACCCGAAGGTCGACGTGCGGGCCGACGGCCTCGAAGAGGGCCAGAAGTGGACCGGCTGGCACCGCCTGGAGAAGGCGCTGTGGCAGGACAAGAAGATCGGCAAGGCGGAGAAGTCGCTCGCCGACCGGCTCGACAAGGACCTCGAGGACTGGCAGCAGCGCGTCGGCAAGGCGGAGATCACGCCCACCTCCATGGCCAACGGCGCCAAGGAGCTGCTCGACGAGGTCGCCACCGGCAAGGTCACCGGCGAGGAGGAGCGCTACTCGCACACCGACCTCGTCGACTTCAAAGCCAACGTCGAGGGCGCCGAGAAGGCCTACGAACTGCTCAAGCCGGTCGCGTCGAAGAACGACGCCGCGCTGACCAAGGAGCTCGACAAGCAGTTCGCCGCACTGGACGAGCTGCTCGACAAGTACCGCGAGGGCAGGGCCGGTTACGAGTTCACCTCCTACGACAAGGTCGGCAAGGCGGACCAGAAGGACCTGTCCGACGCGGTCAACGCGCTGGCGGAGCCGCTGTCGCAGCTGGCCGCAGCGGTCGTCAAGTAGCCGTCGCCCGAAAGCCGCTGGTCGTACACGTGAACACGCACCACGAGGAGAGGGTCGCCATGACTGCCGACGAGACCTCCAACTCCCCATCCCCGTCCCGGCGTTCCCTGCTCGCCGTCGGCGGCGCCGGGCTCGCGCTCGGCGCCGCGGCCGCGGGCGGCGCCGTCGCCCTGACCCGCTCGGGCGAGGGCTCGGACATGCAGCCCGCCGGTGAGGCCGGCGGCTCGGTGCCGTTCCACGGCGCCCATCAGGCCGGGATCGCCACGGCGGTGCAGGACCGGCTGCACTTCGCGGCGTTCGACGTGAAGACGGCCGACCGCGAGGAGTTCGTGCAGCTCCTGAAGGACTGGACGAAGGCCGCCGCGCGGATGACCGAGGGCCGTACCGTCGGCGAGGGCGCGTACGGCGGGCTCGTCGAGGCGCCGCCGGACGACACGGGCGAGGCGCTGGGGCTGCAACCCTCGCGGCTCACGCTGACGATCGGCTTCGGTCCCTCGCTCTTCGAGAAGCACGGGAAGGCCCTCGGCATCGCCGACAAGCGGCCGGAGGCGCTCGTCGACCTGCCGAAGTTCCCCGGCGAGAACCTGGAGAAGACCCGCAGCGGCGGCGACCTGTGCGTACAGGCCTGCGCCGACGACCCGCAGGTCGCCGTGCACGCCATCCGCAACCTCGCCCGCATCGGCATGGGCAAGGTCGCCATCCGCTGGTCGCAGCTCGGCTTCGGCAAGACCTCGTCGACGACGCCGGACGCGCAGACCCCCCGTAACCTCATGGGCTTCAAGGACGGCACCCGCAACATCGCGGGCACCGAGAAGGACCGCCTCGACAAGCACGTGTGGGTGGACGCCGCGGATGCCGGCTGGATGAAGGGCGGCTCGTACCTGGTCGCCCGCCGGATCCGGATGAACATCGAGACCTGGGACCGTACGTCGCTCCAGGAGCAGGAGGACGTGTTCGGCCGGGACAAGGGCGAGGGCGCTCCGGTCGGCAAGGCGAAGGAGCGCGACGAGCCGTTCCTGAAGGCGATGAAGCCGGACGCGCACGTACGGCTCGCGCACCCCGACTCCAACCACGGGGCGACGCTGCTGCGCCGCGGCTACTCGTTCACCGACGGCACCGACGGGCTCGGCCGCCTCGACGCCGGCCTGTTCTTCCTCGCGTACCAGAAGGACGTGCGCAAGGGGTTCATCCCGGTGCAGCGCAACCTCGCGACGGACGCGCTCAACGAGTACATCCAGCACGTCGGTTCGGCGGTGTTCGCGGTGCCGCCGGGGGTGCGGGACGGCAGTGACTGGTGGGGCCGCGGCCTCTTCGAGAAGACGGAGGCGTGAGAAGCGATGTTCGCGAACTACCTGATCGGACTGCGCGAGGGCCTGGAAGCCAGCCTCATCGTGTGCATCCTCGTCGCGTACCTGGTGAAGACCGAGCGCAGGGACGCCCTGAAGCCGGTGTGGGCGGGGATCGGCGTCGCCGTCCTCGTGTCGCTCTGCTTCGGCGCGGGCCTGGAGTTCGGCTCGCAGGAGCTGACGTTCCAGGCGCAGGAGGCGCTCGGCGGTTCGCTGTCGATCATCGCCGTGGGCCTGGTGACGTGGATGGTGTTCTGGATGCGGCGCACGGCCCGGCATCTGAAGTCGGAGCTGCACGGCAAGCTGGACAACGCCTTGCAGATGGGCACGGTGGCGCTGGTCGTGACGGCGTTCCTCGCGGTGGGCCGTGAGGGCCTGGAGACCTCCCTGTTCGTGTGGACGGCGGTGCACGCCACCAGCAACGGCACGACGGACCCGGTGATCGGCGCACTGCTCGGCCTCGCCACGGCGGTGTTCCTCGGCTGGCTGTTCTACCGGGGCGCGCTGCGCATCAACCTGGCGAAGTTCTTCACGTGGACCGGCGGCATGCTGGTCGTCGTGGCGGCGGGCGTCCTCGCGTACGGCGTCCACGACCTCCAGGAGGCCGACTTCATCGGCGGCCTGAACAACCTGGCCTTCGACATCAGTTCGACGATCTCCCCCGACGGCTGGCTCGGCACGCTCCTGAAGGGCGTCTTCAACTTCCAGCCCGACCCGACGGTCCTCCAGGTCACCGTCTGGTTCGTCTACCTTGTCCCGACCCTCGCCCTGTTCTTCGCGCCTCCCGGACTGTTTTCCCGCAGGGTCGCGGCAGTGCGGGCCTCCTCTTCCCGGTAGGGTTCGGGCCCGTGGCAGGGGCCGGGGAGCGGAAGGTGAATCGAACGTCATGAGCGAGGCCAGGAACAGGATCGGCCGACCGGTCGCAGCGGCGGCCGCCGCGGTCGTGCTGTCCCTCACCGCGAGCGGCTGTGTGACCGTGCACGGCGAGCTGGAGATCGTCCCGACGACCACGAAGGGGCAGGCGGCGCGCGCCGTCGACACCTTCGTGGACGCGTACAACGAGGCGGACAGGACCTACGACGCGGACGCCGACGCCAAGCACGTCACCGGCGCGCTCGGCGCGATCGACGCGGCGAAGCTGAAGGCGGGCCGCGCGCTCAACCCGAACGGCAACCCGAAGCACTCGCCGCTGAAGCTCACCGACACGCAGATCACGGTGCCGAAGAAGGCGGGCTGGCCGCGCTGGTTCGTGACGAACTCGGACAACAACCGGGTCAACGGCTACCGCTGGGTGATGGTCTTCACCCGCAACGCGCAGAACGCGCCGTGGGCGGTCTCCTACCTCTCCCTGTTCCGGGACGGCACGGTCCCCAAGTTCAAGCAGGACAAGGACGGTTGGGGCGAGTCCGTCGACCCGGACGCGTCGGGTCTCGCGCAGCGTCCGAAGGACATGGGCGACAAGTACATCCAGTACCTGAAGAAGGGCGGGGGCGGTTACGCCCCGGGCCCGCACACCACGCGCTGGCGCCAGACCCGCGAGCGGATCGACACGCGCCCCGGCCTCACCACGCAGTTCATCGACGAGACCCTCACCGAGGGCAACTACGCGCCCGTGGCCCTGCGCACCGAGGACGGCGGCGCCCTCGTCTTCTTCACGACCCGCCGCTACGAGAAGCTGACCGCGTTCCCGGGCAGCAATCTGCCCGCGATCGGCCCGGACGTGAAGGCCCTGATGAAGGGCGAGCCCAAGGAGTCGGCGATGTACGGCTACGTCTCCGGCCAGGCCGCCATCGACCCGCCCAAGTCCTCGGGCAAGGTCAACGTGGTGTCGCGCGTGGAGGGCATCACGACGGCGGAAGGAAATTAGTCCTCATCGCCGGGTGAGCAATTCAAGCCTCATCGCCGGGTGAACAATTCAAGCGTCGGCGGCGGGTGAGCACTTCAAGCCCCGCCGGCAGGTGAGCAATTCAAGCGTCGGCGCCGGGTGAGCAATTCAAGCCCCGCAGGGGGCACCTCCCAGCGTTAGCTGGGGGAGATTGAGGCGCGGGGCCCGGGGCAGAGCCCCGCGACCGCAACGCCGGACGACGCCTACGGCCACGCCGACGTATAGTCCGGCTCCGCCCCCACATACCGCGCACACGCATCCGTCAACGTCTCCAGCAACGTCAGCGGATCAGGAAGCGGATGCTCCGGCCCCCGCACCCAGAACACGCCCCGCTCCCCCGGCAACCGCGCCGGCGGCACCAGCACGTACGACCCACGGCAGTGCCACCGCAGCCCCGGATGCTCGTCCATGGTCTCGGGGTGGCAGTCCAGCTCGCAGGGCCACCACTCGTCCTCCTCGTCGGGCGTCCCGCGCGTCGCGGTGAAGAAGAGCATGCGGTCGCCGCCGGACTCGGCGACGGGGCCGACCTCGATCCCGGCGGCGAGCAGCCGCTCCAGCGCCTCGTGCCCCGCCTCCAGCGGAACGTCGAGGACGTCGTGGACCATGCCCGTCGCGGTGATGAAGTTGGCCTGCGGCTGATGCCTGGCCCAGCGCTCGATCTGCGCGCGGTCCGTCGTCGACTGGGTCTGCCAGGCGAAGGAGACGGGGTGCCTGCCGGGGGTGGGACAGCCGACGCGGTTGCACGAACATCGGTAGTCGGAGGGGTACGCGGCCGGGGCCAGCGGCAGTCCGGCGGCGGCAGCGGCGAACAACAGGTCCTCGCGGTCCGATGCGGCGGCCTCGGCGGCCGCGGTGTCCTTCGGGCCGCGCGCGGCCCTCAGCCACCGGGAGATCAGTCCACCCGGCGTACGCCCCGCCGTGTCGCCCCGCCCGCCGAATCTGCGGCCCTGCTCCGCGCCCATCAATCCCCTCACCATCGCCGTCGAGCCACTGCTGTCGTGCCGAGTCCGGATGAACCTTGGACCAAAAGTGTCCCACCATCCTGCGCCCCGGGTGGCCACAGTCCACATCCGGGGTGCGTGAGGGCGCGCGGGGCCGGGTTCCTAGGGGCGGCGGCCGGCGATCCCGTAGAGGGCGTACTCGACGATCGCGTCCGCGTACGCGTGGTCGAGCGGTCCGGTGTTCTGGAGCCAGCGCTGGGCGAGCGGTCCGGAGAACAGGTCGCGGGCGATCAGCGGGTCGACCTCGGTGCGGACCTGGCCGGCCTCCTGCGCGGCGCGCAGCCGGTCGGCGTACAGGTCGAGCCCGGGCATGAGCAGCCGGGCGACGAACTCTTCGGAGAACGCGCGGTCGGCCAGGCCCTCGGCGGCGAGCGCGCGGGCCGGGGCCTCGAACACGGGGTCCTTCAGCACGTCAACGGTGGCGTGCAGCAGCAGCTTGAAGTCGGCCTCGATGTCTCCGGAGTCGGGCAGGACGGCCGGGTCGCCCGGGTAGCCGGGGTGCCGCTCGGCGGCGACCTCCGTGTTGCGTTCGTTGAGGTCGATGAAGGCCTCCATCAGGACCTCGGCCTTCGAGCCCCACCATCGGTAGATCGTCTGCTTGCCGACACCGGCGCGGGCGGCGATGCCCTCGATGGTGGTGCGCGGGTAGCCGATCTCCCCCACGAGGCCGAGGGCGGCATCGTAGATCGCGCGGCGGGAACGTTCGCTGCGGCGGTTGGCGTCGGGGACGGACTTCTTCGCCGACTGGCTCTTCGTGGCTGACATGGTTCGAATGTAGCAGCGCACGAGCCGAGACGTACCGTCTCGTAACCCCTTGACAAGACGCGGCGTCTCGCCCACAGTGGAGCACGCCAGGGAAACGAGACGATACGTATCGTCGCATCGATGTGAGGAGCACACCCATGACCCGAGGTGGAGCAGGCGGCATGCTGGGCGTCGGCGGCGCCCGCAGCAACATGTCCCGCAAGGCGATGCGCGGCGGCGGCCGCGGCGGACGCGTCGGTGGCGGGGGCGCCGACCCCGTGGCGCAGAAGCGTGAACTGCTGCGCAAACTCCAGGAGAAGCGCGGCACGCACGACGCGTCGTGATCAGGGCCAGCCGTGAACCACCCGTTCGGTTCACAGCCCCGAGGGCTCCTCCGACCGCACCATGGGCTTCCACCCAGATCTGCGGTCGTGAGGAGCCCTCATTGCGTAATCCGCGCCCTGTCGAACGTCGCGCCACACCCCGGCGCTATCTCATGTGCCCACCGGCACACTTCAAGGTCACGTACTCGATCAACCCGTGGATGGACCCGACGAAACCCGTCGACGTCCCGCTCGCGGTCGCCCAGTGGGAGGACCTGGTCGGACGCTACCGGGCGCTCGGCCACACCGTGGAACTGCTCGACCCGCGCCCCGGCCTCCCGGACATGGTGTTCGCGGCGAACGGCGCGACCGTGGTGGACGGGCGGGTGCTCGGCGCCCGGTTCGCGCACCGGGAGCGGGAGGCGGAGGCCGCCGCGCACCTGGAGTGGTTCCGCTCGCACGGCTACGCCGAGGTGTACGAGCCCGTTCACGTCAACGAGGGCGAGGGCGACTTCGCCGTCACCGCCTCGTACGTGCTCGCGGGGCGGGGCTTCCGGGCCTCGCCGCTGTCGCACGGGGAGGCGCAGGAACGCTTCGGCCGGCCCGTGATCGGCCTCGACCTGGTCGACCCCCGCTTCTACCACCTGGACACGGCGCTGGCGGTCCTGGACGACGCGGAGGACTCCGTCATGTACTACCCGGCCGCGTTCTCGCCGGGGAGCCGGGCGGTGCTGCGGCGGATGTTCCCCGATGCGCTGATCGCCGCGGAGGAGGATGCGGTGGCCTTCGGCCTGAACGCGGTGTCGGACGGCCTGAACGTGGTGCTGCCGCAGGGGGCCGTGGGGTTGTTCGGGCCGCTTCGGGAGCGGGGGTTCGTGCCGGTGGGGATGGATCTGGGCGAGTTGTTGAAGGGGGGCGGGTCGGTGAAGTGCTGCACGCTTGAGCTCCGCTGACCGGGAGCTTCGTTCGGACCGCGCCGTGGTTGAGGTCGCGGGGCTCCGCCCCGGGCCCCGCTCCTCAATCGCCGGAGGGGCTTGATTGGCCCCACTCGGCCTTCCTGGCCCACTTGTACGCCTCACCGTGCTTCTTGGTCACCGTCCTGCGCACCAGGCCGCCCTCCGCCACGCAGAGGTCGAGCAGCACCTGGCCCTTGCGGATCTGCGGCTTGCGGACGATCCGCGCGGGCGCCGCGGCGACGGGGAAGCGGGTCGCGGCGACGTAGGCGAACTTCTCGTCCTCGTACGCGAGGGAGCCGCCCTTGACCTGGCGGTGCAGGGAGGAGCGGGCGACCCGGGCCGAGAAGTGGCACCAGTCCGTGCCGGGCACGATGGGGCAGGCCGCGCTGTGCGGGCAGGGCGCGGCGATGTGGAAGCCGGCGGCGATCAGGCGGTCGCGGGCCTCGATGACGCGGGCGTAGCCGTCCGGGGTGCCGGGTTCGATGATCACCACGGCGCCGGTGGCGGCCGCCGCGGCGGCGTCGACGACCGTCGTACGGTCGGCCTCGGTCAGTTCCTTCAGCACGTACGAGACGGTGACGAGGTCGGCCTCGGGCGCGTCGTGCACCCCGATCCGTCCCCGCTCCCACCGCACGGAGTCCGCCGAATCGCCCTGGGCCGCGGCCAGTTCGCGGCCGAGGTCGAGCGCGGGCTGCGACCAGTCGACGACCGTCGTGGTCCGCTCCCCCGGCCACACGTCCCGCGCCGCCCACACGGCCGCGCCCGTGCCGCCGCCGATGTCCAGGTGGCTCGCGGGCGACCGGCCGGACGCGGCGTCCAGCGCGTCGAGCGCGGAGCGGACCGCCTCGAACGTCGCCGGCATCCGGTACGCCGCGTACGCGACGACGTCCGCCCGCTCCCGCAGGATCGGGGCGTCGGTCGGAGTGGTCCCCCGGTAGTTCGCGATGAGCCGCTCGACGGCCTTCGCCGCCTGCGTGGGCGGAAGACCGTCGACGAGCCCGGCGAGGGCGGTGCGGAGGGTGTCGGAGGGCGACTGGAGGGGGGTGTTCACCCCCTGATTCTACGAACCGGTGGAGGCGGTCACGGGGCCCGCCTCAGACCACCGCCCGCGCCAAACGGTTCGCCGCCGTCACCCGGGGCCCGTTCGCCGGGCCGCGGCGGCGGGGGTGGACCGTGTTGGCGAGGAGGATCAGGAAGGTGTCGGTCGCCGGGTCGATCACCAGGGACGTTCCCGTGAAACCGGTGTGGCCCGCCGCGCCGCGGCCCGCCAGTTCGCCCATGAACCAGGACTGGTCGAGGCGGAAGCCGAGCCCCGGCGGGGTCAGCATCAGGTCGACGAAGTCGGGGCCGAGGATCCGGGCCGTGCCGTAGGAGCCGCCGGTCAGGAGGGTGCGGCAGAGGACGGCCAGGTCGTACGCCGTGGAGAAGAGGCCCGCGTGGCCGGCGACGCCGCCGAGCGCCCAGGCGTTCTCGTCGTGCACCTCGCCGCGCAGCATGCCCCGGTCCGCCTTGCCCCAGGGGCGGCGCTGGTCCTCGGTGGCGGCGGCGCCCGGGCACGGGCCGTACGACGTGGCGGTCATGCCGAGGGGGCGGGTGATGCCCTCACGGATCAGGACGTCGAGGGGGCGGTCGGCGACGCGCTCGAGGACCTGCTGGAGGAGCAGCATGTTCAGGTCGGAGTAGAGGTAGTCGCCCTGCGGCGACGACGGTTCCTCGGCGTGCAGGAGGGCCAGGCGCGCGGCCGTGTCCGGGGCGTCGTACAGCGGGAGTTCGGGGCGCAGGCCCGAGGTGTGGGTGAGCAGCTCGCGGACCGTGATGCCGTGCCGGGCGGCGGCCGTGAACTCGGGGACGTACGCGCCGACCTTCGCGTCGATGCCGAGCCTGCCGCGTTCGATCTGCTGCACGGCGGCGATCGCGGTGAAGAGCTTGGTGAGCGAGGCCAGGTCGAAGGGGGTGTCCGGCGTCATGGGGACGCGGGCCGCGGGCGGCAGTTCGACTCCCGTGTCGGTCGTCTCGTCGTACGACGCGTAGCGCGCCGCCCAGCCGTACGCCCCCTCCGCCGCGATCACCGGGCCGCGCCCCGCGAGCACGACGGCCCCGGCGCACCAGGGCCGAGGCCCCTCGGGCAGCCCGCGCACGTCGGAGAGCAGCCCGGCGAGCTGCTCGGCGTCGAGCCCGGCCCGCTCGGGGGTGCCGTGGCGCAGTCTCGGCGCGTTCAGCGCTGCTCACCCGCCGTGCGCCGCTGCCAGGGGCGGCACAGGGTCACGAAGGCGAGCGCCGCGACGAGCCCGGAGGCGAGCTGGACCAGTGCCATCGGGACCGCCGTGTGCTCGCCCGCGATGCCGACGAGCGGGGAGGCGATGGCGCCGATCAGGAACGAGACCGTGCCGAGCAGCGCCGACGCGGAGCCCGCCGCGTGCGGGGTGCGCATGAGGGCGAGGGCGTTGGTGTTGGGCGTGGTCAGGGCCATGCAGGCCATGAGGACGAAGAGGCCGGCGGCGATGGGCACGATGCCGAGTTCCTCGGGCGTTCCGAGGACGCCGCTCGCGGCCAGGAGGAGGAAGGCGGCGGCGAGGACGACGAGGGTGAGGCCGATGCCGAGCACCTTGTCGAGGTTGACGCGGCCGACGAGCACCTTGCCGTTGAGCTGGCCGACGGCGATCAGGCCGATCGAGTTGAGGCCGAAGAGCAGGCTGAACGTCTGCGGGGAGGCTCCATAGATTTCCTGGATGACGAAGGGGCTGGCGCTCACGTACGCGAAGAGCGCCGCGAACGCGAAGCCGCCGACGAGCGTGTAACCGAGGAAGACACGGTCGGCGAGCAGTCCGCGCATCGTGCGCAGTGCCTCCATGGTGCCGCCGCCGTGCCGCCGCTCGGGCGCGAGGGTCTCCGGCAGGAACCTCCAGACGACGGCGGTGAGCGCGATGCCGATGCCGGTGAGCACGACGAAGACGCCGCGCCAGTCGGTGAACCGCAGCACCTGGCCGCCGATCAGCGGCGCGACGATCGGGGCGATGCCCGAGATCAGCATCAGGGACGAGAAGAACCGCGCCATCGCGACACCGTCGTAGAGGTCGCGGACCACGGCCCGCGCGATCACGATGCCGGCCGAGCCCGCGAGCCCCTGCATCAGACGGAAGGCGATGAGGAGCGCGGCGTTCGGCGCGAAGGCGCAGATCGCCGTCGCCAGGATGTAGATGAGCAGGCTGATGATCAGTGGCCTGCGGCGGCCCCACTTGTCGCTCATCGGGCCGACCACGAGCTGCCCGAGCGCCATGCCGGTCAGGCACGCGGTGAGGGTGAGCTGGGCGGTGGCGGCCGAGGTGTGCAGGGACCCGGTGACCTCCGGCAGGGCCGGGAGGTACATGTCCATGGACAGCGGCGGCACGGCGGTGAGGCCGCCGAGGATGAAGGTGACGAGGAGGCTCGCGCCGGCGCCGACTGCCGCCCTGGGGAGGGGAGTTGGGGTGCCGGCCCGGATCTCACCGGTCGCGTTCTCCCCCGTGGTGCTCCCGGTGGAACATCCGCTGTCCTTCATCCCGTTGTCCCTCGTTTCCCTTCGTCTCTCCCGGCCATCTGTGCGATTCCCTATGCTCTCAGCTCGGCGGTGCGGTCGAGACCAATATCTGGAGTGGGTGGGGCGCGATGGCGGAACGGGTGCGTTGGGGAATTCTCGCGACGGGCGGGATCGCCGCGTCGTTCACGGCCGATCTGCTCGACCTGCCGGACGCCGAGGTGGTGGCCGTCGCCTCGCGCAGGGAGACCTTCGCGGAGCGCTTCGGGATCGAGCGGGCGTACGGCGACTGGGCCTCGCTCGCGGCGGACGAGGACGTGGACGTCGTGTACGTGGCGACGCCGCACGCCGCGCACCGGGAGGCCGCGGGGCTCTGTCTCGAGGCGGGCCGCGCGGTGCTGTGCGAGAAGGCGTTCACGCTGAACGCGCGGGAGGCGGCGGAGCTGGTGACGCTCGCGCGCTCGCGGGGCGTGTTCCTGATGGAGGCCATGTGGATGTACTGCCATCCGCTGGTGCGCCGCCTCAAGGCGCTCGTCGACGACGGGGCGATCGGCGAGGTGCGCACGGTGCAGGCCGACTTCGGGCTCGCCGGACCGTTCCCGCCCGCGCACCGGCTGCGCGATCCGGCACAGGGCGGCGGCGCGCTCCTGGACCTCGGGGTGTATCCGGTGTCGTTCGCGCAGCTGCTGCTCGGGGAGCCCTCCGGTGTGATGGCGTCCGCGCAGCTCTCCGACGAGGGCGTCGACCTCCAGACCGGGATGCTGCTGTCGTGGGACGGCGGGGCGCGGGCGCTGCTGCACTGCGCGATCAACGCCGGTACGGGCGTGACCGCCTCGGTGACCGGGTCCGCGGGGCGGATCGACGTACCGGACGGGTTCTTCTATCCGGAGCGGTTCGTGCTGCACCGGGACGGCCGGGAGCCGGAGGAGTTCGTGGCGGCTCCCGAGGACGGCCCGCGCGATTCGATGCGGCACGAGGCCGTCGAGGTGACGCGGCGGATCAGGGCGGGCGACACCGAGTCCCCGCTGGTGCCGCTGGACGGTTCGCTCGCCGTGATGCGGACGCTCGACGCCGTCAGGGAACGGGTCGGCGTCCGCTATCCCGGCGAGTGACCGCTACGCGGGCTTCAGGCCCGGCTCCCCCACGGCCGTCACGAACGAGGCCGCCGTGGTGAGGGCCGCCCCCGGCGTCGTCACCGCGGACACCGTCTTGAAGTCGGCGCGCGCCGCCTCCTGGCCCAACTCCACGGTCGCGTAGCCCCGCTGACCGTTGTAGTGCTTCATGTGCGGGTTGCGGGCGAGGTAGTCGGCCCAGTTGGCCGGCTTGGCGGAGCCGTCCTTGCCGCTGGTGATCGAGGTCGTGACGATCTCGGTGCCGACCGTGCGCGAGTCCTGGTCGGCGGCGTCCCGCTTGATGTCCATGGCGTACGAGACGTGGACGTCGCCGGTGAGGACCATCAGGTTCTCGACGCGGGCCGCCTCGGCGCCCTTGAGGAGCCGCTCGCGGGAGGCCGGGTAGCCGTCCCAGGAGTCCATGGAGAGCGTCGTGTTGCCCGCGGTCGGGCTGTTGCGGCGGGAGAAGGTGACCTGCTGCGGGACGACGTTCCACAGCGCCCGCGAGTTTCGCCAGCCGTCGGTCAGCCAGCGCTCCTGGGTGAAGCCGGGCAGCGTCTGCGAGGCGGCCTCGGACTCGGGCGTGGGGGTCTTCCAGCCGTCGCCGTTCGCCTGGTCGGTGCGGTACTGGCGGGTGTCGAGGATGTCGAACTGGGCGAGCCGGCCCCAGTGCAGCCGCCGGTAGACCTTCATGTCGGGGCCGCTCGGCACCTGGGGGCGGCGCAGCGGCTGGTTCTCCCAGTACGCGCGGTACGCGGAGGCGCGGCGCAGCAGGAACTCCTCGGGCGGGTCGCCGTTCTCGTCGGTGTCGCCCGCGTAGTTGTTCTCGGTCTCGTGGTCGTCCCAGGTGACGACGAAGGGGTGCGCTGCGTGCGCGGCGCGGAGGTTCTCGTCGGACTTGTAGAGGGCGTACCGCAGCCGGTAGTCCTCCAGCGTCATGGTCTCCCGGTCGAAGACGTCGGGCAGGACGCGGTCGGTGTAGTTCCGGGCGCCGCCGGCCGGGGTGACGGCGTACTCGTAGAGGTAGTCGCCGAGGTGGAACACCACGTCGACGTCGTCCTCGGCCAGGTGCTTGTACGCGGTGAAGTACCCGTCGTGGTAGGCCTGGCAGGACACCGCCGCGAGGGTCAGCGCGGAGGTCTTCGCGTCCACGGCGGGCGCGGTGCGGGTGCGGCCCGCCGCGCTCACCCAGCTCCCCGCGCGGAAGCGGTAGTAGTACACGCGGCCCGCGGCGAGCTTGTCGACCTCGACGTGCACGGAGTGGTTGTACTCGGGGTGCGCGGTGGTGGTGCCGCGGCGCACCACACGCCGGAACTTCTCGTCGAGCGCCAGCTCCCAGGCCACGTCCACGCGGGCGGCGGGCAGTCCGCCGCCGGTCTCGTACGGGGACGGGGCGAGGCGCGTCCACAGCAGCACGGAGTCGGGCAGCGGGTCGCCGGAGGCGACGCCGAGCGTGAAGGGGTTGCTCTTGATCTTCTTGGCGTCGAGCTCGGCGGCGGCCGCGGTGCCCGCGGTCGGCAGATTGGTCGCGAAGGCGAGCGCTGCGGCGGCGCCGGTGACGGTCAGGAATCTTCTGCGGCCCAAGTGCTGGGCGGCGACACGGAGTTCGGCTGCGTGCTGCGATATCTGGGGCATGAAGCGTTATTCCAGTGGCCGGGGACGACGGCCGACTGTCACGTACACAACAGCCACATGGCGGATCGATGATCTCCGCGTGGCCGCGCGACCCGTACGCTGCGGCCCCATGAACGCTTCGCAAACGGACACCGCTTCGCGCACCGCCGTCGTCACCGGCGCGGGCTCCGGCATCGGCCGGGCCGTCGCCCTCGAACTGCTGCGGGCGGGCTGGCGCGTGGCCCTCGCGGGCCGCCGCGCCGAGACCCTGGAGGCGACCGCGGCGCTCGCCCCGGACGCCGAATCCCTCGTGGTCCGCGCGGACGTGTCGCGCCCCGAGGACGTCACGGCGCTCTTCGCCGCGGCCGGCGACCGCTTCGGCCGCCTCGACCTGCTCTTCAACAACGCGGGCACGTTCGGGCCGGGCGGTGTGGGCATCGAGGACCTGGAGTACGACGCGTGGCGGCAGGTCGTCGACGTGAACCTCAACGGGGCGTTCCTGTGCGCGCAGGCGGCGTTCCGGCGGATGAAGGAGCAGGACCCGCAGGGCGGCCGGATCATCAACAACGGCTCCATCTCCGCGCACGCGCCGCGCCCGCGCTCGATCGCGTACACGACGACGAAGCACGCCATGACCGGCCTGACGAAGTCACTCTCGCTCGACGGCCGCCCCTACCGGATCGCCTGCGGTCAGATCGACATCGGCAACGCGGCGACCGACATGACCGAGGCCATGCAGCGCGGCATCCCGCAGGCGAACGGGGAGCTGGCCGCGGAGCCGGTGATGGACGTCGCGGACGTGGGCCGCACGGTGCGGCACATGGCCGAGCTGCCGCTCGACGCCAACGTCCAGTTCGCGACGGTCCTGGCGACGAACATGCCGTACATCGGCCGCGGCTGACGTCCCGGGATCCGGTGTGCGAGCTTGATCCACTGCACTAGGGTCACTCGAACGGGCCCGCGCACCGAGTGCGGGCCGGACGAGTACCGGACGGTGAGGTCATGACCTGCTCACGTTTTCGTACGTCTCGTAAGTCCTGCTCCGGGCGGCTCGATCTCGGGCTGCTCGCGCTGCGCGTCGGCACCGGCGGCGTGCTCGCCGTGCACGGGGCGCAGAAGCTCCTCGGCTGGTTCGGCGGCGGTGGGGTGTCCGGCACGGCCGCCGGCATGGAGGCCATGGGGTACCACCCGCCGAAGGCGAGCGCCATCGCCGCCGGGCTCGGGGAGGCGGGCGGCGGGGCGCTGCTCGCGCTCGGGCTCGCGACGCCGGTGGGCGGCGCGGCCGCCGCCGGGACCATGGCGGGCGCGGCCGCGGTGCACACGCCGAACGGGTTCTTCGCGCAGGGCGGCGGGTACGAGTACCCGGCGTTCCTCGGCTTCGTCGCGGCGGGCCTCGCGGTGACCGGCGCGGGCCGCTACTCCCTCGACCACGCGCTCGGGCACCGCCTCGACCGGCACTGGATGGTGCCGGCGGCGCTCGTCGGGGCGGGCGCGGCGGCGGTGGCCGTGGTGGCGTCCCGCAACAAGCAGGTGGCCGCGCGTCAGGACGAGAAGGAAGAGGAATAGCCCGCCTGCGAAACCCGCCCGCACACCCCGTCGTCGCAACCCGTCATCGCTACCCGTCGGCGCAACCCGTCGTCACAACCCGTCGTCGCAACCCGTCGGCGCAACCCGTCGGCGCAACCCGTCGGCGACCCTCTACCCTCGTCGCTCGTGACGACGAACCCCGACTCCGACGACGCCCTGTGGACGACGATCGACCGGCTGCGGTCCTGGCTCGACGACCACAACGCCCGCCCGCCCCAGGAGGCCCTTCTCCTGCGGATGCTGAAGCTCTCCGAGGAGGTCGGCGAGGTCTCCGAGGCGGTGATCGGCGCGATCGGCCAGAACCCGCGCAAGGGCGTGAGCCACTCCTGGGGCGACGTCGAGTCGGAGCTGTGCGACGTGGTGGTGACGGCGCTGGTCGCCCTCGGCACCGTGACACCCGACCCGCGGGGCACGCTCCACGCCCACGTGGCGAAGGTGGCGGACCGCTCCCTCGACGGGGCGCCCGATCACGAGAAGCCCGTCGTCGTCCCGTACGACTCCGAATGGGCCGCCGGTGGGCGGGAGTTGTGCGCCCTGCTGCGGGAGCGTCTCGGCCCGTCGGCGCTGCACGTCGACCACATCGGGTCCACCTCCGTGCCGGGCATGGCCGCCAAGGACATCTACGACGTGCAGGTGAGCGTCGCCGACCTGGACGAGGCCGCGAACGGCTTCGAGACGCCGCTGGCCGCGCTCGGCTTCGTACGGGCGCCGTATCTGCGCGATCACGTGCCGGCCGGCCGCGAGGCCGAAGAGGACCCGGCCGACTGGGGCAAGCGGTACTGGTCGCGGCGGAGCGGCACCGCGCCGGACGTCAACCTCCATGTCCGCAGGGCGGGTTCGCCCAACGAGCGGCTCGCGCTGCTGTTCAGGGACTGGCTGCGGGCCACGCCGGACGCGGTCCCGGCGTACGCTCGTTTCAAGTACGTACTCGCCGACAGCGTCTCCGACACCGGCACGTACGCCGATGTGAAGGACCCGGTCGTCGACCTCGTCGCGGTCGTCGCGGAGCAGTGGGCGAAGGCCACCGGCTGGCGCCCGCGCCCGTGAACCCCGCGCGGGCCTGGCGCACAAGGTGAACGGCTACCATCGCCGCCATGACTGACAGGCACCGAAGCCCCGAACTCCCGCGCCTGGGTGTGGCCATCGTCACCATGGGCAACCGGCCCAAGGACGTCGACGCCCTCCTGGAATCGGTGGCCAAGCAGGATGCGGTGCCCACCCGCGTCGTCATGATCGGCAACGGTACGGCGCTGCCCGCCTACCCCGGCTACCCGTTCGAGGTCACGACGGTCGAGCTGGACGACAACCTCGGCTGCCCCGGCGGCCGCAACGTCGCCCTGGCCCGGCTGCGCGAGTTCGGCGACGTGGACGTGGCCGTGGAGCTGGACGACGACGGGCTGCTCGTCGACGCCGATGTGTTCTCCACCATCCAGCGCCTGTTCGCCGAGGACCCGGGGCTCGGCATCGTCGGTTTCCGGATCGCCGACGAGCTCGGCGAGACCCAGCGCCGTCATGTGCCCCGCCTGCGGGCGAAGGACCCGATGAAGCGCGGCCTCGTCACCGCGTTCCTCGGCGGCGCGCACGGATTCTCGATGAAGATGCTCGACGAGACCGGCGACTGGCCCGCCGACTTCTTCTTCACGCACGAGGAGACCGACCTGGCCTGGCGGGCGCTCGACGCGGGCTGGAAGGTCCTCTACGAGCCGTCGCTGCTGCTCCAGCACCCGAAGACGTCCCCGGCCCGGCACGCCGTCTACCACCGGATGACCGCCCGGAACCGGGTCTGGCTGGCCCGCCGCCGCCTCCCCCTCCCGCTGATCCCGCTGTACCTGGCGGTGTGGACGGGCATCACCCTGCTGCGGACGAGGTCGCTCGGCGGCCTGCGCGCCTGGGCGGGCGGCTTCGCGGAGGGCCTGCGCGCCTCGGCCGGCGAGCGGCGCCCGATGCGCTGGCGGACGGTGTGGCGGATGACGCGGCTCGGCCGCCCGCCACTGATCTGACCGTGCCGACAGGCCCTGGGGCCTCAGATCGACTCCAGGCTCCGCCCCGTCGTGCGCGGCCCCAGGATCCGTACGTTCAGGCACAGGATCAGCATCAGCACGCCCGAGCCGATGAACACCGCGTCCGCGCCCAGGTCTTCGAGCACGTCGATCGCGACGAACGGCAGCACCACCGAGGTGAGCCGGGACAGCGAGTACGCGATGCCGATGGCGCTGGAGCGCATGCCCGTCGGGAAGATCTCCGTCTGGTAGACGTGGAAGGCGTTCGAGAAGACGTTGGAGCACACGGTGAGCAGGAAGCCCGCGCCGACGATCAGCCACGACGCCTCCGCGAACCCGAAGACCAGGCCGAACGCGGCGATCCCGAGCGCCGACAGGATGATGAGCGTGCGCCGCTCGATCCGGTCGATCAGCGGCACGGAGAGCGCCGAGCCCACCGGGTAGCCGAGGTAGCTGAGGGCCGCGTAGGAGAGGGATTCCGTGACGGTGTGGCCCTTGGCCTGGAGGACGACGGGGGCGAGTGAGCCGAAGCCGTAGTAGCCGACGGTCTGGAGGATCTGGAAGATCCACCACATCGCCGTGCGGCGGGCGTAGGGGTGCTTGAACATGTCGCTCAGCGGCACCTTTTTCGCCGGCCCCGACGGGGTTGACGTCTCGGGGCTCTGCCCCGGACCCCGCGCCTCAATCGCCGGCGGGGCTTGAGATGACTGGGCGGCGATGTTCCGCACCACCGCGTCCGCTTCCGCCGTGCGGCCCCGTGCCGCCAGCCAGCGGGGGGATTCCGGGAGGCGGGTGCGCAGGAGCTGGATGAAGGCGGCGCCGAGCGCGCCCGCGACGAGGAGCCAGCGCCAGCCGTCGATGCCGAGCAGTTCGTGCTTGGCGACGAGGCGCGCGCCGAGCAGCGCCGCGACGGGCACGCCGACGAAGCCGAGGGTGTAGGCCCAGGCGATGTAGCGGCCGCGCACCTTGCGCGGCAGGAATTCCGCCAAGTACGTGTCGACGAGCACCAGTTCGGCACCGAGGCCGAGTCCCGCGAGGAAGCGGAGCACGGACAGCTGGGTGGCGTCCTGGGCGAAGGCGCAGGCCAGCGAGAACAGCGAGTAGAGCCCCAGGTTGACCAGGAACATCTTGCGCCGCCCGAACCGGTCGGCGAGCACGGACAGCACGTTCGCGCCGACGAACATGCCGAGGAACCCGGAGGCGATCAGCCACGACTTCTCGGTGCCGGACAGTTGCCAGGGCTCCGCGAGCGCGGCGGCGAGCACGCCGCCGAGGAACACCTCGTAGAGATCGAAGAAGGCCCCTACGCCGACGATCGCGGTCAGCCGGCGGTGCCAAGGACCGACGGGCAGCCGGTCGAGCCGGTCGACCGGGTCCGTCGTGTCGTTCATGTCCGGGGTGGCGGCAGCCCCCGTGACGCCCTGCTCACTCATGGACACAGACGTTAGCTGTAAGCGGCACGCAAATGAAGGGGTGATTCCGCGCTTCCACACCTCCCCCACCTGCGCATACGCCCCCAGGCGACCGCCGATGGGGACCGGCGCACACTTATATCACCATTACTCGCATACTGGACATAATCCTTCTCCTCTCGAAAGAACGGGTCCATGTCCTCGAACGACCACGACACCACCGGCACGGCCCTGGACGTCGGCGAGTGGGCCGCATTCGACAGCGGCCTCGAAGCGACGATCGACGAGATCGAGACCTTCGCGCCCACGTACCTGGACCAGGGCCACGAGGAGGGCGACACCTACGTCCGCTTCACGGTCCGCGTGAAGAACAGGGCCCCCGGCGTCCGCGGGGCGATGCGCGCACACCACGCCGAGCATCCGCGCCGCGCGCCGCGCAGGGGCTATTCCAGCGAGGCGGCGCACACGAGGGCCGTCGACCAGCACACCAAGGAGCGCACCGACGCGCTGCGCCGGGCGAAGGCGGCGGTGCGGATGCACCTGACCGCACGCGTCCAGGTGTGGGCGGGCGGAGCCAAGGCCGTCCGCTCGTACGACGCCGGTCACGACATCCTCGCCGGGCTGCACACCGAGGTGCGCCGCCGTCGTACCCGTACGGCCACCTACGCCTTCCGCGTCCCGGCGGGCGGCCTGGACGACCTCCGCATACGCCTGAGCCCCGCGGTGAACGGCACGACCCGCGAGTCCGCGGAGTGGACGACGTCCCTTCCGGCGCCGCCGGAGGACCTCCTCGACGACTCCCTCGTACGGGAGCCCGAGGAGCACACGGCCACCGAAGCGGCGGACGACGAATCGGAGCACGCCCCCAAGAAGCGCAAGCAGCGCCGACAGGAGAAGCGGGAGCACCGGCGCCAACAGATCCGCTCGACGCACGGCGCGGCACTCTGACGCCGCCGGGGGGGGCGGGGAGGGGAAGGGGCAGACGAGTCGGGCTGTACGCCGGGTTCTGTACCCCGGGACCTCGCGGTCGTCGGGGCGACGGCCATCCATCTACGACCGGCGTTGCCACCGGCCTCCTGCGGTCTACCCGCGAACATCGGGCGGGCAGCCCTCGATCGTCCGCGCAGGACCGTCTCCGAAGAGGCGGTCCCTCTTGACCTTGCTCCAGGTGGGGTTTACCTAGCCGCCTGAGTCGCCTCAGGCGCTGGTGGTCTCTTACACCACCGTTTCACCCTTACCGAGGGCCTTGCGGTCCCCGGCGGTCTGTTTTCTGTGGCACTGTCCCGCGGGTCACCCCGGGTGGCCGTTAGCCACCACCTTGCCCTGTGGAGCCCGGACGTTCCTCGGGAGGTTCCGAAGAACCCCACGCGGCCGCCCGCCCGGCTCGTCTGCCGTCCGGCCATCCTACCTGCCGGTTCGGGGGGTTCGGCCGGTTCGGCCCGCCGCCGGCCGGTTCGGCCCGCCGCGCCGGGAGCCGAGCGCCGCGACCCCGGCCCGCCACGCCTCCGTCAGGTCCGCACCGTCCGGAAACCTGCCGTGGATCTCCAGGATCACCATGCCGTGCGCGAAGGCCCAGGCGGCGCGGGCCAGGTCGCCGTCGCCCGCGCAGGCCCGCATCAAGGGGCCCGCCGCGCGGTTCTCCAGGCCCTCGGGCAGCGCGTGCCGGGGCAACGGACGTTCGGTGGCGAGGCAGTAGAGGTGGGGGTGGGCGAGGGCGTAGGCCCGGTACGCCTCGGTGAGGGCGTCGAGTGAGCCCGGGTGCCGGCGCTCCGCCTCCTCGCAGGCCTCGGCGGACTCGGTGAGCATCTGTGCGACGAGCTCCGCCTCGACGGCCTGCTTGTCCGGGAAGTGCTTGTAGAGGGACGGGGCCTTGATGCCGAGGCGGTCGGCCAGGGCGCGCATCGTCAGGGCGTTGGGCCCGGACTCCTCCAGGAGGGCCCGGGCCTCGGCCGCGATCCCGGTGGCACGGGGCGTGAGCCGCGGCCCCTCTTTCAGGTCAGGCACGCTGGAAGCCCTCCTTGGTCCGCAGCCCGTAGCCGAAGGCGCGATCGTACGAGATGTGGGCGAGCCAGCCGCAGAAGCCCGCGAAGAGCGGCGCCCACTGGATGGGCAGGAACGTGTACGCCACGACGAGGGCGAGCGGGACCAGGGCGCGGTGGGCCGAGTTGTAGAACGGCACGGCGCGGGGCGGGAGTTGGCCCGGAGCCATCTTCCGGGTCTCGCCGATGCCCGCCAGGAACGTGAAGTCGGGGGCGAGGAAGAAGGCGACGGCGAACAGGGTCGCGAGCCAGCCGTGGTTGACGCCCTCCAGGACCGCGAAGGCCGTCCAGAACAGCGCGTGCAGGAGCCATGCGGTGCGCCGGACGACCTTGAGCGACTTGCTGACGGTGGACGGGGCGGTGGCGGTCGTCGCGGTCGGTGCTGTCGTCGTGCTCATCGGGGCCTCCCGGAGAGTCTGTGGCGTCGTCGACGCCGTGGCTAACACCGTTAGCCGAACCATGGGACGACCGTACGGCTAACAGCGTTAGCCGTCAAGCCCTCCCGGCGCGGTCCGCTTGACCCTGCCGCAGCGTCAACGTTTCTACTGAGGGCATGCGGATCGGAGAGCTGGCCCGGATCGTCGGCGTCACCACACGCGCCATCAGGCACTACCACCACCTCGGGCTGCTGCCCGAGCCCGAGCGGCTCGGCAACGGATACCGGGAGTACGGACTGCGGCACGCCATCGAGCTCGCCCGGATCAGGCGACTGACCGAGCTGGGGCTCGGACTGCCCGAGGTGCGGGACGTGCTCGCGCAGGACGCGGGGCGCGACCTCGTCGAGGTGCTGGCCGAGCTGGACGCGGATCTGGCGCGGCAGGAGGCGGCGATCCACGAGCGGCGGACCCGGTTGCGGGCGCTGCTCTCGGACGCCGAGCGGGGGCGGCTGCCGGCCGAGGGCCCGCTGTCCCCGGAACTGAGCGCGTTCTTCGGCGAGTTGGCGGACGAGCTGCGCGATTCCCCGATGGCCGCGAAGGACCGCGAGGTGCTCGCCCTCATCGACACGGCGGCGCCGCCCGAGGACCGCGAGCGGTTGATGTCGGTCCTGCTGCCCGCCCTGTCCGGGCCCGAAGCCCTGGAGGCGGCCCGCGATGTGTACGCGCGGCTCGACGCGCTCGCCGACGCCCCCGCGGACGACCCCCGGGTGGCCGGGGCGGCGCGGGCGCTGGCGGCGTGCGTGCCGCCGGACCTGCCGACCGGCGAGGCGCTCGCGGAGGGGAACACCCTGCTCGACGCCTTCCTCGCCGACTTCTCCCCCGCCCAGGCGGAGGCCGTCAGGCGCGCGCTGCGGATCGCCGCCGAGGGTGGTGCGCCGTGACAGCGCCGCGGACGGTGCTGCGCGTCCTCGCCTACGCCGCCATGGCCTGCGAACTCGTCGTCACCATCTGCCTGTTGGCGGACACGCGGCCGCCCCGCGCCGTCGAGGCCGCGGTCGTCGCGGTGCTCCTCGTCGAGGCCTGCGGGCTCACCGTGCTGTACCGGCGCGGCGGCGGGGACGCCGTGCGGGAGGTCGTCCCCGCCAAGGTCCGCCGGATCGTCGGGCACGAGCTGCGGGTGCTCACGAGCCTCCTGCGGTGGGCGGCCGGGCGGCGGCACGGGGTCCCGGTCGGCGCCGACGCCTTCCCGTACGCGCGCGGCCAGGCCGTGATGATGTACGGCATCACGTTCGTGTGCGTCGTCGAGTCCTTCGGGATGTGGGCGCTGCTGCGCGACCGGCCGACGCTCCACCACGTCGTCCTGTTCCTCGACGTCTACACGGTGCTGATGGTGCTCGGCCTGCACGCCGCGTCGGTGACCCGGCCGCACGTCGTCACCGACGACACCCTGCGGGTGCGCCGCGCCGCCCACGTGGACGTACGGATACCGCTGGAGCGGATCGCGGCGGTGCGCCGCGAGAACAAGTACACGCACACGCCGCGCGAGGGCGAGCTGAACCTGGACGTCGGCTCCCAGACCAGCATCACCCTCGAACTCACCGACCCCGTACGGCACTTCACGTTCCTCGGCCGTCCACAGGACATCCACCTCGTACGCCTGCACGCCGAGGACCCGGACGCGCTCGCCCGCACCCTGAAGCTCACGCGGGCGCGAACAGTACCTTCGCCGACCCCGGGTCCGCCTGCGTGAGCCGGACCCGCAGCCGCTCCCCCAGCGGCAGCGCGGACGCGCCGCCCTCGATCCGGGCGACGACGGCGGGCTCGGTCAACTGGACGGTACCGGCGGTCGGTTCGCGGTCCTTCACGTCCACCACCACCGCGTCGAAGACCTCGCCGACCCGGTGTCGCAGGAGCGCCGCCTCGACGATGTCGACGCACTCGCGCTCCACGGTGTTGGCCCGCCGGGTGCCCTCGGCCATCTCCTTCGGCAGCCCGTCCAGGGCCGTGAGCACCCACTCGGGAACGCCCCTCCCCGCACACGCGGCCAGACACAGTTCGGACGCGTAGCGGTCGACGAGGCGGCGCAGCGGGGCCGTGCAGTGCGTGTAGGGCGCGGCGACGGCGGCGTGCGTGGCGAGGGCCGGGGGCTCGCCACCGCTGAACGCCGTGTAGCCCGCGCCGCGCAGCAGCGTCGTGCACTCCTGGAGGAACGCGGCGTGGTGCGGGATGCGCGGGTCGAGGGAGCGGACCAGGTCGGAGTACGGGACGTGGTGCGGCCACTCGATGTGCAGGGCCTTCGCGCTGCGGCGCAGACGGCCGACCGCGCCGTCCGGGGCGGTGGGCAGGGTGCGCAGGATGCCGGTACCGGCGGCGAGCATCAGGTCGGCGGCCGCCATCCCGGTGAGCAGCGAGATCTGGGCGTTCCACGAGTCGGCGGGCAGCGGGGCCCGGTAGGCGAGTTCGTAGGCGGTGTCGCTCGCGACGATCTCCTGCTCGGGCACGTCGAGCGAGATGCCCCCGCGCTCGACCTCCAGCTGTTCGCGCAGCGTCCCGATGTCCTTGAGCAGGGCGAGCGGCTCCTCGGCGCTCCCGTCATCGATGGCCTTCTGCACGCCCGCGTAGTCGAGCTTGGCGCGGCTGCGGACGAGGGCGCGGACGACGTCGGTGGACTCGGCGCGCCCGTCGGCGTCCAGGTCGATCGTCCACAGGACGGCCGGGCAGGTCTGGCCGGGCAGCAGGCTCGCGGCGCCCTCGCTGAGCACGGTGGGGTGCAGCGGGACCTTCTCGTCGGGGAAGTAGAGGGTGGTGACGCGGCGGTGCGCCTCGGCGTCGATGGCGCCGCCCGGCGCGACGTACGCGGCGACGTCGGCGATCGCGTACCGCACGCGGTAGCCGCCGCCGGGGCGCCGGGACAGGTGCATGGCCTGGTCGAGGTCGGTCGACGTCGGCGGGTCGATGGTGAAGAACGGGATCGCCGTCTCGTCGCGGTCCGGCAGCCACGGCGGCTCGGCGGCGGCCTGCTCCGCCTCCGCGAGCACATCGGCCGGGAACTCCCCGGGCACGTCCAGCTTCGTACGCAGTTCGCGCAGCACGGCACCGAGCGGCTCCCGCGCCGCGCCGGTCACACGGAGGTGGCGACGGGGCATGCCATGAAGCGTAGGACCGGGTGGCGCGGTCGGCACGCCGTAGGCTGGTGCGCCGATCGTCTTCTGTTCCCGTACGTGCTTGAGGAGTGCCCCGTGCTTGTGCTGTTGCCGCCGTCGGAGGGTAAGGCCGCTTCCGGACGCGGGGCGCCGCTGAAGCCGGAGGGGCTCGCCCTTCCGGGGCTCACGCAGGCGCGGGCGGCCGTCCTGGACGAGTTGGTGGAGCTGTGCGCGGCCGACGAGGAGAAGGCGCGCGAGGTGCTCGGCCTGAGCGAGGGGCTGCGCGGCGAGATCGCCAAGAACGCGGAGCTGCGCACGGCGGGCGCGCGCCCGGCCGGCGAGATCTACACGGGTGTCCTGTACGACGCCCTCGACCTGGCCTCCCTCGACGCGGCCGCGAAGAAGCGGGCGGCGAAGTCGCTGCTCGTGTTCTCCGGGCTTTGGGGCGCGGTCGGCATCACCGACAAGATCCCCTCCTACCGGTGCTCGATGGGCGTGAAGCTGCCGGGGCTCGGGGCGCTGGGCGCGTACTGGCGAAAGCCGATGGCCGAGGTGATGCCGGAGGCCGCGGGCGAGGGGCTCGTCCTCGACCTGCGCTCGTCGGCGTACGCGAGCGCGTGGAAGCCGAAGGCCTCGGACGGCACGGTCGCGGAGCGGACGGCGACGGTGCGGGTGCTGCACGCGCCGACCCGCAAGGTCGTCTCCCACTTCAACAAGGCGACCAAGGGCCGGATCGTCCGCTCGCTCCTGGAGGCGGGCGCCGCGCCGGCCGGTCCCGCCGAGCTGGTCGACGTACTGCGCGGGCTCGGGTATGTCGTGGAGGTCGAGGAGCCGACGAAGGCGGGCCGGCCGTGGAACCTGGACGTCCTGGTGGACGAGATCCACTGACCGGCGACGCGGTGCATTGCAGCATGCGCAACGCCCTTTGCGCATGCTGCATGGACCGGGGCAGGATGGTGCCATGACCTCGACTGCCGCCGCCTCTGCCGGCTCCGCCTCCGTGCTGGATCTCGCCCCCGTCGTCCCCGTCGTCGTGGTGGAGGACATCGCCGACGCGGTGCCGCTCGCGCGGGCGCTCGTCGCGGGCGGCCTCCCCGCCATCGAGGTGACCCTGCGCACGCCCGCCGCGCTCGACGCGATCCGGGCGATCGCCGCCGAGGTGCCGGACGCCGTCGTCGGCGCGGGCACCGTGATCTCGCCCGCGAACGTCGCCGACTCCGTCGACGCGGGCGCCCGCTTCCTGGTCAGCCCCGGCTGGACGGACGTGCTGCTCGACGCGATGAAGCAGTCCGGGGTGCCGTTCCTGCCCGGCGTCTCGACGACATCGGAGGTCGTGGCGCTGATCGAGCGCGGCGTGCACGAGATGAAGTTCTTCCCGGCGGAGGCCGCGGGCGGCACCGCGTACCTGAAGTCCCTCGCGGGCCCGCTGCCGCAGGCCCGGTTCTGCCCCACGGGCGGCGTCTCCCCGGCCAACGCGCCCGGCTACCTGGCGCTGAAGAACGTCGGCTGCGTGGGCGGCAGCTGGATGCTCCCGGCCGACGCGATCGCGGCGAAGGACTGGGGCCGGATCGAGTCCCTGGCCCGCGAGGCGTCCTCGCTGCGCTGAACCGGCTGAACTATGCGAGGTGCGCTGTCTCGTTGAGGCAGCGCACGCTCGCGTTCCCGTCCGCGTAGTACGCGACCGTGGTCAGGGACGCCGCCGCGAGCTCCATGCGGAACATCGCCTCGGCGGGCGCGCCGAGCGCGAGCCGCACCAGCGTCTTGATCGGCGTCACATGGCTGACCAGCAGGGCGGTACGCCCCCGGTACGCCGCCGTCAGCCGGTCCCGCGCCTCCGCGACCCGCTCCGCGACCTCGGCGAAGCTCTCGCCGCCGCCGGTGGGCACGGCGTCGGACGACCCGAGCCACGCCTTGAGGTCGTCGGGATACCGCGCGCCGACCTCCTTGAACGTGAGCCCTTCCCACGCCCCGAAGTGCGTCTCCCTGAGCCCCTCGTCGACCCGCACTTCGATCCCGAGCCGCTCGCCGACGACCTCGGCGGTCTCCCGACACCGCTTGAGCGGCGACGCGACGATCACGTCGACGTCACCACGGGTGGCGAGGGCCTCGGCAGCCCGCTCGGCCTGCCGCCGCCCGACCTCCGACAGCTCGGGGTCCCCGCCCCCACTGCCTGAGAACCGCTTCTCAGGAGTCAGAGCGGTCTCCCCGTGCCGGAGCAGCAGAAAGGTGGCGGGCGGGCTCAAGTCGGGTTGCATGTCAAGCCCCTGCTGCGATTGAGCTGCGGGGCCCGGGGCAGCGCCCCGCGACCGCAACACGGTGGGGCCGCAACACTTACAGACCCGACTCAGACGTACGGACCAGAATCCGCCGACAGTTCTCGCACCGCACCACCGCATCCGCGGCAGCGGAACGCACCTCGTTCAGCTCCGTGATGTTGAGCTCGAGACGGCACCCCTCACAGCGACGCTGGAACAGCTTCGCCGCGCCGACCCCGCCCTCCTTCTCGCGGAGCTTGTCGTACAGCTTCAGCAGATCCGCGGGGATCGACCCGGCGACGACCTCGCGCTCCTTGGTCACCGACGCCACATCGGCGTCGATGGCGGCAACCGCCTCGTCGCGCCGCGCGGTCGCGTCGTCGGCCTTGGCCTGCACCGAGGAGAGCCGCTCGGCGAGCTCGCCCGCGCGCTCCTGCGCGGACTCGCGGCGCTCCATGACCTCGAGGACGACGTCCTCCAGGTCACCCTGGCGCTTGGCGAGCGAGGCGATCTCGCGCTGAAGGTTCTCCAGGTCCTTGGGGGACGTGACCGCGCCGGAGTCGAGGCGCTTCTGGTCGCGGGCGGCACGCTGGCGGACCTGGTCGACGTCCTGCTCGGCCTTGGTCTGCTCGCGGGCGCAGTCGCTCTCCTCGGTCGTCGCAGCGACGTGCAGGTCGCGCAGCTGCGTGAGGTCCTTGGTCAGCGACTCGATCTCGGCGTGCTCGGGCAGCGACCGCTTCTTGTACGCGAGCTGCTGGAGACGGGTGTCCAGATCCTGGAGGTCGAGCAGACGGATCTGGTCGGCGGGCGCGGCGTTCAGTTGGGGGCTCCAAAGTTAGATACAGACTGGGGGTTGGACGCCGCGTGGGCGGTCCAGGGATCGGTGACCGCCTTCGAGACGTGGACCCGCAGGCCCCATCCCTCGCGGTCGGAGATCTCGTCGAGCTGAGCTGCGGCCAGCTCGCACCAGGGCCACTCGGTGGCCCAGTGCGCCGCGTCGAGCAGCGCCAGAGGCGTGGTCTCGCGGGCCTCGCTCACCGGGTGGTGGCGCAGGTCCGCGGTGAGGAAGGCGTCGACGCCGGCCGCACGCACCTCGTCGAAGAGGCTGTCGCCGGAGCCACCGCTCACGGCGATCGTACGCACCGTCGCGTCGAGGTCCCCCGCGACGCGGATGCCCTGCGCGGTGGCCGGCAGCCGGTCGGCGGCGCGGCCCGCGAGTTCGCGCAGCGTCAGCGGGTGCTCCAGCTCGCAGATCCGGCCGAGGCCGCGGCGGCCCGCGGGGTCGGTGGGGTCCGGGACCAGCGGGCGTACGACGCGGACGTCGAGGGCGCCCGCGAGCGCGTCGGAGACGCCGGGGTCTGCCTTGTCGGCGTTGGTGTGCGCGACGTGCAGCGCGATGTCGTTCTTGATCAGCGTGTGCACGGCGCGGCCCTTGAAGGTCGAGGCCGCCACCGTCGTCGTACCGCGCAGATAGAGCGGGTGGTGCGTGACCAGCAGGTCCGCGCCGAGCTTGACGGCCTCGTCGACGATCTCCTGGACCGGGTCGACGGCGAACAGGACCCGGCCGACCTCGGCGTCCGGGTCCCCGGCGACCGTGCCGACCGCGTCCCATCCCTCGGCGAGGGCCGGGGGCCAGAGGGCTTCGAGGGCGGTGGTTACTTCAGACAGACGGGGCACGCAGACAGGTTACCTGCGCGGCCCACCCCACCCCCAAGCCCGGCCCTGACCGGAGGAGGGGAGCAGGAGAGCACAAGGGGCTCAGGGCGCACAGCCAATTCGGGGCATGGCCCACCTTTCGTGTGAAACGGCGGGCGCGAGGTGCCACGGAGGTTCGTGCGAAAACTAGCGTCGGCCCGGACAAGCGGAGGTGACTGATCCATGACGGCCCTGGCCACCGAACCCACGCCGGATACGCCGGAAATGCCGCCACGACCGCCGCACACCGGATGTGTGCTCACGATGGACGCGACATACGCGGCGCGGCTCGCCCGGCACGGCGCGAGCGAGGACTCCTGGTTCCCCGAGCGCTGGACCCTGGACGGACCCGAGCCGTACGCGGTCCCGCTCCCAGGCCCCCAGCCCGAGGAGCCCGGCACCGCGGTACTGCCCCTGACCGACGGCCGGGTGCTGATCCATCGCACCGCGGCGGGGCGCCAGATGTTCTCGCTGCTCTACCCGACGGGCCCCGGCACGGGCGAGGTGCCGCTCGGGGCCGTGGAGTGCGAGGAGCTCACCCTGCTGCCGCCCGCGCCCGACGGGCGGTGCGCCTACGCGCTCGCGGTGGGCGCGGAGTCGACCGCGGTCTGGCAGGTGGCGGGCGCGGGCTCCGGGCCCGAGCTGCTCGCCGAGGTGCCGGGGCGCTGCTCGGGCGGGGTCTGGCTGTCCCGCGAGGCGCGGCTGCTCGCGCTCGACCGGGCCCTGCCGGACGCGGCGGGCGGCGGCCCGGTGAAGACGGTGGTGGTGGACCTGGACCGGGGCGGCGAGGTCTCCCCGCTCCTCCAGGTCGCGGAGGACAGCGAGGACCGGCTGCTCCTCGCCGACCTCGACAGCGGCCTCATCCTGCTGCACTCGGACGCCCCGACGCCGGGTGAACTCCGGCTCGGCTGGGGCGTGTTGGGCAGTACGCTGCCGATCCGCTTCCCGGATTCGCTGCGTCTCGCCGACTGCGAGCTGACGCCGTTCGCCATCCAGCCCGGCCAGTCGCTGATGCCGGAGGGCTGCGCGGTGGCGCTGCGCGTCGCGAGCGCGGAGGGCGGCGCCCCGTGGCTCGGCCTGTGGCGGCCCGCCGAGGGCCGGATGCACCAGGTCGCGGCGCCCGGCGGCTGGCTGGAGGGCAGCGGCTTCTTCTCGCGCGACGGGGTGCTCTCCCTCCCGTACGTCACCGAGGAGACGCCGTGCGGCCTGGCGCGGCTCCCGGTACCCGAACCCGGCCCGGAACAGCGGGAGCCGAAGGCGGAATCCGCACCCCCGGAGCCCGCCGCGACACGTCCCGTCCCGCTGGCGCAGGCACCCCTCGGCGGCCGTGGGACGGACCGTTAGACTCGCCCGGCTGCAATTGAAGGATCTTGTACGTGTTTACGGGGTGAATGTTCCGATGGCGGAAGGCAACGGCACGGATGTCGAGGTCGACACGGAGGCGGCGCGCCTGGCGCGGGCCGGTTCGGGTCGGCACCGCGGCAAGGTGTCCTCGCCGCCCACTATGGGCGGCGACCAGGAGTCGAGGCCGCGCGGGCGGCATCGTGGGCCGCGCGCGGACGAGGCGTAACGCTCGACAATCGAAGTGAAGAAACGTCACTCCGAGGGGCCCGGCAACACACTGCCGGGCCCCTCGGCCGTTTCCCCTCGTCGCGCCTCCCGGCCCCGCTCCTCAGCCGTGCTTGAGGCCGAGCACCTCGGCCGCCGCGAACGTCTCGTTCGGGGGCCGGTCCTTGTAGTGCGGGGTGAGCAGCGCGTCGAGTTCGTCGTACGTGAACGCGTCCTTGGCGGTGTCGAACTTCGCCTGCACCCTGGGCCGGTCGACGACGGCGACCATGCCGCCGTGCACCACGAGCAGCTGGCCGTTGACGTTCCCGGCAGCGGGCGAGGCGAGGTAGCCGACGAGCGGCGCGACGTGCTCGGGCGCGAGCGGGTCGAGCCCGTCCTCGGGCTCGGCGAACCCGGCGAAGACGTCCTCCGTCATCCGGGTGCGGGCGCGCGGGCAGATGACGTTGGCGGTGACGCCGTACTTGGCGAGGGCGAGCGCCGTGGACGTGGTGAGCCCGACGATGCCGCCCTTCGCGGCCGCGTAGTTGGGCTGTCCGGCCGAGCCCGCGAGGAAGGCCTCGGACGAGGTGTTGATGATGCGCCCGTACACGGGGCCGCCCGCGGCCTTGGACGCCTCGCGCCAGTGGCGGGCGGCGAAGTGGCTGGTGTTGTAGTGGCCCTTGAGATGGACGTGGATGACCGAGTCCCACTCCTCCTCGGTCATCGAGAAGATCATGCGGTCACGGAGGATGCCGGCGTTGTTGACGAGAATGTCGAGCCGGCCGTACGTGTCGATCGCCAACCGGACGAGTTCCTCGGCCTGTTGGTGGTCGGCGACGTCGCCGGTGTGCGCGGTGGCGGTGCCACCGGCGGCCTCGATCTCCGCGACGACCTGCTCCGCGGGGCCTGTCGTCGCCTCGCCGGAGCCGTCGCGGCCGGGTTGGCCGAAGTCGTTGACGACGACGTTTGCGCCGAGGCGGGCGAGTTCGAGGGCTTCGGCGCGGCCCAGGCCGCGGCCGGCGCCGGTCACTATGGCCGTGAGGCCGTTGAGCGGGGTTGACATGCAGTCGGCTCCCTTGGTTCGTGTGCGCCGCGACGGTGTTGCGGGCGCGGGGCTCTGCCCCGGACCCCGCGCCTCAATCGCCGGCGGGGCTTGAAAGCCCTACAGCTCGATGCACGTTCGCAGTGCGACGCCCGTACGCATCTGGTCCAGTGCCTCGTTGATCTCCGCCAGCGGCACCCGGTGCGTGATCAGGGACTCCAGGTCGATGCGGCCCGCCCGCCACAGGGCGATCGCCCGCTCGTAGGACTGGAGGACGTCGCCGCCGCCGTACATCGACGGCAGGATCTTCTTCTCGTCGAAGAACAGCTCGAACATGTTGAGCTGGAGGAAGTCGTCCATCGCGCCCGCGCCGACGACGCAGAGCGTGCCGCCGCGCCGCGTCGTCTCGTACGCCGTGCGGGCCGTTGCGGACTTGCCGACGACCTCGAAGACGTAGTCGAAGCCCTCGCCCGCGGTGATGTTCTGCTTGGCGTCGGCGAGTTCGTCCGGGGAGATCGCCTTCGTGGCGCCGAACTTGAGGGCGGACGCGCGCCGTGACTCCACCGGGTCGACGGCGACGATCTCCGCCGCCCCCTTGAGCCGCGCGCCCTGGATCGCGGAGATGCCGACGCCGCCGCAGCCGATGACGGCGACGGACGAACCCGCCGCCACGTCCGCCGTGTTGATCGCGGCGCCGAGCCCGGTGGTGACACCGCAGCCGATGAGCGCGGCGATGTCGAAGGGCACGTCGTCGGGGATCGGCACGGCGCAGGCCGCGTTGACCACGACCTCCTCGGTGAAGGTGCCGGTTCCGGCGAAGCCGAATACATCAGAAGGGCTGCCGCCGGGGCGCTTGAAGTTCGGGGTGCCCGCGTTCATGAACCCGGCGAGGCAGAGTTCGGTCTGGCCGCGCTTGCAGGCGGGACAGGTGCCGCAGGCGGGCAGCCAGCACATCAGGACGCGCTGGCCGGGGGTCAGGTTGGTGACGCCGTCGCCGACCTCGACGATCTCGCCCGCGCCCTCGTGGCCGGGGATGAACGGGGCCGGCTGCGGCAGCACCCCGTTCATCGCGGAGACGTCGGAGTGGCACAGGCCGGTGGCGCGCAGCCGGACCCGCACCTTGCCCGGGCCGAAGCCGACCGCCTCGACGTCGTCCAGTACCTCGAGTTTGTCCTGGCCTATCTCGTGCAGTACGGCTGCTCGCATGGCGTGCGGCTCCTTCGCGTGGACGTGCGTACGGGGGGGGAATCAGCTGTGCTCGACGACCGTGTCCGCGAGCACCGGGGCGTCCTCGCGCTCCACCGCCGTGACCGTGACCTGCACCCGGCCCGGCTGCTCCCACATGCGCACGCGCAGCGTCTCGCCGGGGAAGACGATCCCGGCGAAGCGCGTGCTGTAGCGGGTGATGCGGGAGACGTCGCCGCCGAGGGCCGTGTCCGCGACCGCCTTGAGCGTCATGCCGTAGCTGCACAGGCCGTGCAGGATCGGCCTGTCGAAGCCGGCCAGCTTGGCGAACTCCGGGTCGGCGTGCAGCGGGTTCCAGTCGCCGGAGAGGCGGTAGAGGAGGGCCTGGTCCTCGCGGATGGTCCGCTCGACGGTGCGGTCGGGCGCGCGCTCGGGGACCTCCAGGCGCTCGGAGGGACCGCGCTCGCCGCCGAATCCGCCCTCTCCCCGTACGAAGATCTGGGAGTCGCTCGTCCACAACGGGCCGTCCGCGTCGGCGACTTCGCTGCGCAGCACGAGCACGGCCGCCTTCGTCTTGTCGTAGACGGCGGCGACCCGCGAGGTGGTCGTGGCCTTCCCCTTGACCGGGATGGGGCGGTGCAGCTCGATGGTCTGGCCGCCGTGCAGCACGTGTGCGAGGTTCACCTCGATGCCGGGCGCGGACAGGCCGCCGACGACGCCCATGCCGGCGCCCGCCACGGTCGCGAAGCTCGGCAGGACGTGCAGCTTCGACTCAAGGGTGTAGCGCAGCTCGTCGGGGTCGGTGGCGGGGACGCCCGCGCCGAGGCCCAGGTGGTAGAGCTGGATGTCCTTGTGGTCCCAGGTGATCTCGGCGGACCTGGGCTCTGCGGCTACGGCCTTCGCGGCGTCGATGGGCATAGAGACAAACGCTCCCTAAGGCTGGTCGAAGACCTCGGTGCGACCGTCCGCACCGTCGGCCGCACCGAGGTCGTCACGGGCCGGGTAGAACCTGTTCCATTTCCCCCGGCGCCCCCATGTATAGCCAAGAGCACATGGCTTGGGAAGGGCCGTGGCACATTTTCCTGACGATGCGTCAGGAAGACGGCGGTGACATTTGTACCGGTGAACCGGGGACAAGCGGTTCTGCCCGCCCGCGGGCACCCCTTCGTACGCTTTCGGCATGGCATGGATGCGGAAAACGCGGCGTCGGACGTGCACGGGGTCGAACTGGCCGGGCGAGGACTTCGGCGGGCCCCGGATGAACGGGTTCACCCTGCTCCCCTGGCTCCTGCTGGGCCTGGGCGCCTTCTCCAACCTCGTCCAGGGCGAGACCCCGAACCCCTGGATCGGCGGGCTCGGCCTGCTGACGTTCAACTCGCTCTACATCGCCGTGGTCTTCCGCTCCTTCGACCCGGCCAAGCGCGAGTCCCCCGCCACTCGCGGCGCGCTGCTGGTCATGGCGGTCGTGACCTGCCTGCTCGCCGGGCTGTACGGCGGCAGCTGGGTGGCGTTCTTCCCGCTGCTCGGGCTCGCCACGGGCGCGGCGCTGCGGGGGCGGCACCTCGGCAGGATCGGGATCGCGCTCGCCGCTGTCGGCGGCTTCGTCGCCGGCGCGCACAGCCCCTCCGCGGGGGCGAGCGTCGGGTACGGCACCTTCCTGTCCACGATGGTCACCGCGGCGATCCTCTCGCTCGCCGAGACCGTACGCGAACTGCGCTCGGCCCGCGAGGAGTTGGCGCGCCGGGCGGTGGCCGAGGAGCGGTTGCGGTTCTCCCGCGACCTGCACGATCTGCTCGGGCACACGTTGTCCGTGATCGTGGTGAAGTCGGAGGCCGCGCGGCGGCTCGCGCCGCGCAGCATGGACGCGGCGCTCGAACAGGTCACCGACATCGAAGCGGTCGGCCGGCAGGCGCTCACCGAGATCCGTGAGGCGGTCACCGGCTACCGCGAGGGGAGCCTCGCCCTGGAGCTGGACCGGGCGCGCTCGGCCCTCACGGCGGCCGCGATCGAACCCGTCGTACGGCAGTCGGGCCCGCCCCTGGCGGCGCGCACGGAGGCGTTGCTCGGGTGGGTGGTGCGGGAGGCCGTGACGAACGCCGTCCGACACAGCGCGGCAACCACCTGCACGATCACCGTTGAAGGCACGGCCGAGCGGGTCCGGCTCCGGGTCACGGACGACGGGGCGGGCCCCGCTCCGACCACCACCCCCGGCACCGGCCTCAAGGGCCTGACCGAGCGGCTCGCCTCCGCGGGCGGCTCGCTGGAGGCGGGCGAGGGGCCGGACGGCGGGTTCGAGGTCCGGGTCGAGCTGCCGGCCGACGAGCGGGAACCGGCGACCGGCGGCGCGCTGGCCGCGCCCGCATGACGGCGCCCGGAGGCCCTGCTCCCCGTAATCTCGTTTCCGTGACCGAGATGCCGCAGGACCACCGCCCGGCGAAGTGCATCCGCGTGCTGCTCGCGGAGGACCAGGGGATGATGCGGGGCGCGCTCGCGCTGCTGCTCGGGCTTGAGTCCGACCTGGAGGTCGTCGCCCAGGTCGCCAGGGGTGACGCCATCGTCGACACGGCCCTCGAACAGCGGCCCGACGTCGCACTCCTCGACATCGAGCTCCCCGGCCTCAGCGGGCTCGACGCCGCGGCCGAGCTGCGCGAGCAGGTTCCGGACTGCCGGGTCCTGATCCTCACCACGTTCGGCCGCCCCGGCTATCTGCGGCGGGCGATGGAGGCCGGGGCCGCGGGGTTCCTCGTCAAGGACGGTCCGGTGGAGGAGCTCGCCGAGGCGATCCGTACGGTGCTGCGCGGCGAGACGGTCGTCGATCCGGCGCTGGCCGCGGCGGCGCTGGGGGCGGGGCCGAGTCCGTTGACGGCGCGGGAGGCGGATGCGTTGCGGGCGGCGGCGGACGGGGCGACCGTCTCCGACATTGCCGGGCAGTTGCACTTGTCCGAGTCGACCGTGCGGAATTATTTGTCGTCGGCGATCGGGAAGACGGGGGCGCGGAATCGGACGGAGGCGCTTGGCGTCGCCGCGGACAAGGGGTGGCTGTAACGGGGTTGCGGTCGCGTCTATTCTTGCCGCACCGGCGTTACGGTCGCGGGGCTCTGCCCCGGGCCCCGCGCCTCAATCGCCGGCGGGGCTGAAAATGCCGCACCGGCGTTGCGGACTCGGGGCTCCGCCCCGGACCCCGCTGCTCAATCGCCGCAGGGGCTTGATGTGCTCGCCTTCCGCATGCCTGCCAGCAGTACCAGCGCGGCCACCACCAGGATGGCCGCGCCCGTGGCGAAGGCCGATGCGTAGCCGCGGGTCAGGGCGGGCGGGGCCGTGGAGCCCGCGGCGCGGCTCGTGGCGACCGTGGAGAGGATCGCCAAGCCCAGGGAACCGCCAAGCGTGCGGGACGTGTTGACGAGGCCGGAGACCAGGCCCGCGTCGCCCGGCGCGGCGCCCGAGGTCGCCAGGGAGGCCAGCGGGGTCATGGCGCAGCCGGCGCCCGCCATCATCACGATTCCGGGCAGCATGATCGTGGTGACGTACGCGCCGTCCGCGGTCATCGTCGACTGCCACAGGAATCCGGCCGCGGTCACGAGGACACCGGCCGTCGCCACGTTCCGCGCGCCGTAGCGCGGCATGAGGCGCGGCGCGAACTTCGAGCCGAGGACCACCGCGAGCGAGCTCGGCACCAGCGCGAAGCCCGCCTCGATCGGCGTGTAGCCGAGCACGTTCTGCGCGTACAGCGTCATGAAGAACCACATGGCGAACGAGCCCATGCCGCACACGAACATCGCCGCGTTCGCGACCGCCACCGAGCGCACCTTGAAGAGGCCGAGGGGCATCAGGGGCAGGCGTGTGCGGGCCTCCACGGCGAGGAATCCGACGACCAGCAGCAGGCCGACCGCCAGCGGCACCAGCGTCGCCGCGTCGCCCCAGCCCTGCTCCTCCGTCTGCACGATGCCGTACGCGAGGACGGCCGTGCCCGCCGTCACGAGGACCGCGCCGGGCAGGTCGAGGCGGCGGTCGCCGCCCGCGCGGGACTCCCGGATCCAGCGGGCCGCCGCCGCGAGGACGACCGCGCCCAGCGGAACGTTGATCAGGAGCACCCAGCGCCAGTTCAGCCCCTCGGTGAGGACGCCGCCGACGAGTCCGCCCGCCGCGCCGCCGCCCGCGCCGACGGCGGTCCATGTCGCGATGGCGCGCGCCCGCGCGGCCCCCTCCGGGACGGCCGAGGTGAGGATGGTGAGGGTGGAGGGCGCCAGGACCGCCGCGCCCAGGCCCTGGACCGCCCGCGCCGCCAGCAGCTGCCAGCCCTCCTGCGCGAGGCCGCCCGCGAGCGAGGCGAGCGTGAACAGGCCGAGCCCGACCAGGAACATCCGCTTGCGGCCGAAGAGGTCACCGGCCCGGCCGCCGAGCAGCATGAAGCCCGCGAACGCGATCGAGTACGCGTTCACCACCCATTGCAGGCCGCTCGCGCTGAGCCCGAGGTCGGCGCGCATCGACGGCAGCGCCACGTTCACCACGGACACGTCGAGGACGACGAGGAACTGTCCGGCGCAGGCCACGGCCACCACCAGCCAGGCGGGCGGAGCGGCGGCCGCACGGCCACGGGAACGTATCGCGTCGTCGCTGGCCGCTTCGGAAGCGGCGTCGGGGGGAGTCTGGGCCATGCGTGTCATGGTCTCAGTCCCCCGGCACCCCGTACATCCGGATTTCGCCGCAGCACAGGTGGGTCGTCCGGCATAGGCCCATGGTCCTAGGCCGTGTCCTTCACCCGCGACGCAGCATCGTCACCACCGCCGCGCCGCCGAGGCCGATGTTGTGCGCGAGGCCGACCCGCGCGTCCGGCACCTGCCGCGGGCCCGCCTCGCCCCTCAACTGCCAGGTCAGTTCGGCCGCTTGGGCGATGCCGGTGGCGCCCAGCGGGTGGCCCTTGGAGATGAGGCCGCCGGAGGGGTTCACCACCCACGTGCCGCCGTACGTCGTCGCGCCCGACTCGACGAGCTTGCCGGACTCGCCCTCCGCGCACATGCCGAGCGCCTCGTACGTGAGGAGTTCGTTGACGGAGAAGCAGTCGTGGAGTTCGACGACGTCGACGTCCTCGATGCCGAGGCCGGACGTCTCGTAGACCTGCCGGGCGGCCTCCCGTGACATCGGCTGTCCGACCACGTCGATGCACGAGCCGGACGCGAAGGACTCCTCCGTGTCCGTCGTCATCGACTGGGCGGCGATCTCGACCGCCTTGTCGCCGAGGCCGCGTTCCTCGACGAAGCGTTCGGAGACGACGACGGCCGCCGCCGCGCCGTCCGAGGTGGGCGAGCACTGGAGCTTGGTCAGCGGCGTGTGGATGGTCTTGGCGGCGAGGATCTCGTCGACCGTGTACGCGTCCTGGAACTGGGCGTACGGGTTGTTCACCGAGTGCCGGTGGTTCTTGGCGCCGACCGCCGCGAGCTGCGCCTCGGTCGTGCCGTACTTCTCCATGTGCTCGCGCGCGGCGTCGCCGAAGATCTGGGCGGTGGGCGGGCTCATCTCGAAGCCGTGGCGGGCCGCCATGATCCCGTAGTGCCGGGCCACGGGGGACGTCTTGAAGTCGCCCCCGTCGGCCCCTCCCCCGAGCGCGCCGCGCTGCATCTTCTCGAAGCCGAGCGCGAGCACGCAGTCGCTGATCCCGCCCTCGACGAACTGGCGGGCCATCATGAGCGCGGTCGAACCCGTCGCGCAGTTGTTGTTGACGTTGTAGACCGGTATGCCGGTCAACCCCAGTTCGTAGGCGGCGCGTTGGCCCGCCGTCGACGCCTGGAAGCAGTAGCCGACGGGGGCCTGCTGGACGTCCGCGTAGGAGATCCCGGCGTCGGCGAGGGCCGTCGTGCCCGCCTCCTTCACCATGTCCCAGTACTGCCAGTCCCGCGTCTCGGGCTTCTCGAACTTGGTCATGCCGACGCCGACGATGTACGACTTCATGGCTGCGAGCCCTCCTGACACACTGCCTGCACTGCCCTCAGTACCTCAGTACCTATCTGACGGTTCGTCAGATAGTGGCAGGGCGGGCCGCCCAACGGAAGGGCTCAGGAGCCCAGCAAGCGGTCGATCTCCGCCTCCCCGTAACCGATTTCGGCCAGTACCTCCCGGCTGTGCTGGCCCAGCGTCGGCGGTGCCGAGCGCACCGGCGGGCGGACGCCGCGGAACGTGACGGGGAACGCGACCTGCTCCAGCGGCCCCACGTCCGGGTGGTCGACCTTCCGCACCATGCCGAGGGCCGCGGTCTGCGGGCAGTCGTAGACCTCGTCGAGGGTGCGGATGGGGGTGACTGGTACGCCGAGGGGCTTGAGCAGGGCCACCCAGTGGGCCACCGGCTCGTCGACGAGGACCGCCTCCAGTTTGGCGTTCAGGGCGGTGCGGTTGGCCACCCGGTCGCGGTTGCTCGCGAAGCGCGCGTCGTCCGCCCACTCCGGGTGACCGAGCGCGGTCACGAGGCGGCGGAACAGCGCGTCGTTGCCGACCGCGATCACGAAGTGCCCGTCGGCGGCCCGGTAGGCCTGGTACGGGACGAGGCTGGGGTGGCCTGAACCGAGGCGCCCCGGCCGCTCGCCCGTGGCGAAGTAGCCCGTCGCCCAGTTGATGTGCAGGGCGAGCTGGGACTCGTAGAGGGAAGTCGTGACGTACTGGCCGCGGCCCGTGCGCTCGCGTTCGACGAGGGCCGCGTTGACGCCGACGAGGCCGAAGAGGGCGGCGCCGAGGTCGCCCATCGCGACGCCCTGGATCATGCGCAGGAGGACGAGCAGGATCGGTGCGGCGGCTCCGATCCGGTCGTAGCCGGGAAGCAGCCCGACGCAGAAGGTGGCGCCGCCCATCATGGTGAGCGTCGTGATCAGGGCCTTCTTGCGGCCGTATCTGTCGCCGAAGTGCCCGAAGATCAGGCCGCCGAGGGGGCGGGCCAGGAAGCCGACCCAGAACGTGGCGAAGGCGGCGAGCGTGCCGACGGCGGGCGAGGCGTCGGCGAAGAAGATCTTGCCGAGGACCAGCGCGGAGGCCGATCCGTAGATGTAGAAGTCGAACCACTCGATGGTGGTGCCGACGAACGCGGTGACTCCGGCGCGACGGGCGTCCTTGGCGAGGGCGGGGTCCGGGGCGGGGTCGATGGCGGGCTGCGCGGGGGCGTCTTGCGGCATGCGAGCGTCCTCTCGGTGCGGCGGGTCCCGCCCGTGGCGCGGACACCGCGGCCCGTGCACGCTCCGTCGCGAGACGTGGATCACTCTGCCCCCACGCATTAGGCGCTGTCCAAGACCAATTCCGGGGCCGATTGAGCCGCGATCCCGCACAATCAGCCCCCGTGGTGCGCGGCCTCCGGGGCGTCGTCCGGTGTCGGCAGCACGTCCCGCGCCACCCGCAGCACCGCCTTCAGCGCCGCCGACGGGTTGCCGCTGCGCCAGCCGAGCGCGATCGGCAGGACCGGCACCTCGTCCCCGGCGAGCGGCCGGAACACCACGTGCTCCAGGTGGATGTTGCGCGCCGACTCGACGACGACCGCGACGCCGACGCCCGCGCCGACGAGCGCCAGCATGTTGTACGAGTCCGGGGCCTCCTGCGCGATCCGGGGCGCGAACCCGGCGTCGTGGCACGCCTGCACCATGGCGTCCCGCACCGCCGACTCGCGGGAGAGCGGGAAGGTGACGATGGGCTCGTCGGCGAGCGCGCGCACGGGGACCTCGGCGCGGTCCGCGAGCGGATGGCTGTCGGGCAGGGCGAGGACGAGTCGCTCCATGCGGACGACGCGGGCGGTGATGCCGCGCCGCACCGGCAGCGCCACGAAACCGAGGTCGAGCGTGCCGTCGGTGACCCGCCGCAACGCCTCACCGCTGTAGGTCTGCCCCTCCAACACCAGCTCGATACCCGGCAGTTGGGACGTCACGGCCCGCGTGAGCAACGGCAGCGCCGCATAGCTGCTGGCCCCGGCGAACCCGACGGACACCCGCCCGACCTCCCCCAGGTGCGCGGCCCGCACCGTCCTGCGCACGGACGTCGCGTCCGCGAGCAGCTTCCTGGCCGGCTCCACGAGCGCCTGCCCGGCGGAGGTGAGGCGGACGGTGCGGGTGGTGCGGTCGAAGAGCTTCACGCCCAGATCGCGCTCCAGCAACTTGATCTGCTGACTGAGCGGCGACTGCGCGATGTGCAACCGCTCCGCGGCCCGCCCGAAATGCAGTTCCTCGGCAACCGCAACAAATCCCGTGAGGTGTTTGAGTTCCACACACCCATTCAAGCCCCTGCGTCAGGGTGAGCCTTTCAAGCCCCTGCGTGAGGGTGAGCCTTTCAAGCCCCTGCGGCGATTGAGCAGCGGGGTGCAGGGGCGGAGCCCCGCCGGGTGACCTAATCCCTCGGCAGGCCCAAGATCCTCTCCGCCACCACATTCAACTGCACCTGCGTCGTGCCACCGGCAATCGTCAGGCACCGCGACAGCAGGAACCCGTGCAGCGCCCGCTCCCCCGCCCCCTCCCGAAGCGCCCCCTCCGGACCGAGCAACTCGAGCGCCAACTCCGCGACCTTCTGCTGGTGCGGCGTCTGCACCAGTTTGCGGACGGAGGCGCCCGCCCCCGGCTCCACGCCCTCGACCTGCTGCATGGTCGTACGGAGTCCGATGCACCCCAGCGCGTGCGCCTCCGCCGCGAGCGCGCCGATCCTCGCCCGGTACGCCCCGTCCAGGTCACCGGCCCGCGCGAGCAGCGACTCAAGGCCGGTGTCGAAGGTCAACTGGTCGGCCATGTGCACCCGTTCGTTGCCGAGCGTGTGCCGGGCGACCCGCCAGCCGTCGTCGACCTCTCCGACCACCGCGTCGGCGGGCAGCACCACGTCGTCGAAGTAGACCTCGTTGAAGAGGGAGTCGCCGGTGATCTCGCGCAGCGGCCGGATGTCGATGCCGTCGGTGTTCTTCATGTCGAGGACGAAGTACGTGAGGCCCTTGTGCTTGGGCGCGTCCGGGTTGGTGCGGGCGAGCAGGATGCCGTGGTCGGCCCACTGCGCGGCGCTCGTCCACACCTTCTGCCCGTTGATCCGCCACCGCCCGTCGGGCAGCCGCTCCGCCTTCGTGCGCAGCGAGGCGAGGTCGGAGCCCGCGCCCGGCTCCGAGAACAACTGGCACCACAGCGTCTCGCCGCGCAGGGTCGCCGGAAGGTACCGGTCGCGCTGCTCCTGAGTGCCGTACGAGATGAGGGAGGGGACGACCCACGTGGCGATGCCGAGGTCGCTGAGTTTTACTCCAGCTGCCTTCAACTCCTGCTGAACCGACAGCTGTTGGACCGGCCCGGCGCCGAGTCCGTACGGGGCCGGGAGGTGCGGCGCCGCGTAACCGGTCGGCGCGAGAGCCCGCCGCGCGGCCTTCGGGTCGAGGCCCCGCGCCCCCTCGATGACGTCCCGGGCCGCCTCCCGGTACCCGTCCGCCTCGGCGGGCAGCGCGAACCGCAGCTCGCGGCGGACTCCGGACTCGGCGAGCCGCACGGCACGCAGCCGGTGCGCGTCGCCCGCGCCGAGCAGCTGGCGGGCGACGACGGCGCGGCGCAGATAGAGGTGGGCGTCGTGCTCCCAGGTGAAGCCGATGCCGCCGAGGATCTGGATGCAGTCCTTGGCGCAGGAGTACGCGGCGTCGAGCGCGGCCCCCGCCGCGAGCGCGGCGACGAGCCCGCGCACGTCCTGACCGCAGTCCTCGTCCAGCGCCCGCGCCGCGTCCCAGACCAGCGCCGCCGCCTGCTCGACCCGCACCAGCATGTCCGCGCACAGATGCTTGACGCCCTGGAACTGCCCGATGGGCCGCCCGAACTGCTCGCGCACCTTGGCGTGTTCGGCCGCGGCGTGCAGCGCCCAGGCGGCGGTGCCGCAGGCGTCGGCGGCCAGCAGTACGCCCGCGAGGTCGCGCACGAGGGTGCCGTCGACGTCGAGGATCCGGTCGGCGGGCACGACGGCGCCGGCCGCCGTGACCTCGGCGGTGGGCCGGGTCGGGTCACCGCTCTCGTGCGCCCGCACGGTGAGCCCTGCGCCCTCCGCGTCGACGGCGACCCACACCACGCCGTCCGCGCTCTCCGCCGCGAGTACGAGGAGGTCGGCGTCGGCGCCCGTGAGGACGGGCGGCGCGACCCCGTCGAGCACCAGCCCGTCGGGGCCCGCGACGGCGCTGAGCCCGCCGGGGCCGAACGCGACGGCGCCGATCCGCTCCCCCTCGGCGAGGGAACGGGCGAGCTCGCGCCGCCCGGCCCCGCGCAGCACCTCGGCCGCGAGCACGCTGCCGACGAAGGGCCCGGGCAGCGCCGCGCGACCCGCCTCCTCCACGACCACCGCGAGATCGAGCAGGGTCCCGCCCCCGCCGCCGTACGACTCGGGGAGGTGCACCCCGAGGAGGCCCTGCCCGGCGAGACCGTCCCAGTAGGAGGGACGGTGGCCGGGCGCGGCCGGGGCGTCGAGCAGCTTGCGCACCTCGTCGGGCGGTACGGCGCGCGCGATCCAACCGCGCACGGCGTCCGCGAGTTCCCGCTGTTCCTGCGTGATGGCGATGCCCATGCGGCGCACGGTAGAACACGTTCCAGTAGACCGGAAGACCAAATCTGACACCGGGTCAGAAACAAGCGTTCACCGGACGGTGACGTAATGAAGAGGTAAAGGATTCCGCTCGTACGACGACCGTCGGAATAGTCGCCCCAGCCAACCGGTTCGACATACACACAACCTGCCCGCAGTCAGCCCCACCGACCGCATACCGACCGCACAACGCGCGCCCCGACCCCGGCGGCGCGCGTTCGCCGTCCCAAGCGTCACGTCTCAGTACGTGGACCGAGACCGCCTTCCGGAGGCCTTCCTTCATGTCCCAGCCGACGACTCAAGCCCGCCCGTCAGGCGGCGTCGTCCCCGTCCTCGCCTTCGCGGGCATCACCGTGGCGGTCATGCAGACGCTGCTCGTGCCGGTGATCAAGGACCTGCCCGAGCTGCTGAACACCGCCCCCTCCAACGCCACCTGGGTCATGACCTCGACGCTCCTCGCGGGCGCGGTCGCCACCCCGATCATGGGCCGCCTCGGCGACCTGGCCGGCAAGCGCCGGATGCTGCTCACCAGCCTCGCCATCATGGTGTTCGGCTCCCTGGTCTGCGGCTTCACGGACAACCTGCTCGTCATGATCGTGGGCCGTGCGCTCCAGGGCTTCGCCATGGGCGCCATCCCGCTCGGCATCGGCCTGATGCGGGACATGCTGCCGCGGGAGAAGCTGGGCTCGGCGATGGCCCTGATGTCCTCCTCCATCGGCGTCGGCGGCGGCCTCGCCCTGCCGGTCGCCGCGCTCGTGGCCCAGCACGCCGACTGGCACGCGCTGTTCTTCGGCGCCGCGGGCCTCGGCGTCGTCGGCATCGTCCTCACCCTCGCCGTCGTCCCCGAGAGCCCGCTGCGCGCGCAGGGCACCTTCGACATCGCGGGCGCCCTCGGCCTCACCCTCGGCCTCATCCTCTTCCTGCTGCCCATCACCAAGGGCAGCGACTGGGGCTGGAGTTCGGGCACGACGCTCGGCCTGTTCGCGGCCGCGCTCGTCGTGCTCGTCGCGTGGGGCCTCATGGAGCTGCGCCTCAAGGCCCCGCTGGTGGACCTGCGCACGACGGTCCGCCGTACGGTCCTGCTCACCAACCTGGCCTCGATCATGGTCGGGGTCGCCTTCTACGCGATCTCCCTGGTCCTCCCCCAGCTCCTCCAGCTGCCGTCGGCCACCGGCTACGGCCTCGGCCAGTCCATGGTCGTCGCCGGCCTGTGCGTGGCGCCGCTCGGCCTGACGATGATGCTGACGGCACCGGTCTACGCCCGGCTCTCCGCCAAGTTCGGCGCGAAGGTCACCCTGATCCTCGGCATGCTGATCATCGCGATCGGCTACGGCGCGGGCCTCGGCCTGATGAGCGCCGCCTGGCAGACCATCATCATCTCGGTCCTGATCGGCGCGGGCATCGGCCTCGCCTACTCCTCCCTGCCGGCCCTGATCATCGGCGCGGTGGACCCGTCCGAGACGGGTGCGGCCACCGGACTCAACACCCTGATGCGCTCCATCGGTACGTCGGTGTCCTCGGCCGTCATCGGCATGGTCCTGGCCAACACGGCGAACAACGTGGGCGGCGTCGCCGTCCCGACGATGCACGGCTTCCGGGTCTCCTTCCTCATCGCCACGGCCGCCGTCGCGGTGGGCCTCCTGCTCGCGATCGGCCTGCCGGGCCGCCGCAGGCCGACGGTCCAGCTCCGCGCCAGCAGCGAGGAGGACGCCGTCCTGGAACGCGTAGAGGAGGCCATCGCCGCCCGGTTCCACGGCCGCGTCCTCGACCCGGCGGGCCTGCCGGTCCCCCGCGCCAAGGTCACCCTGATCGACCGCCGCGGCCGCCAGGCGGGCGCCGCCCTCACCGACCACGAGGGCCAGTACGCCCTCGACGTCCCGGCGGGCGGCTCGTACGTCCTCGCGAGCACCGCCACCGGCCACGCCCCGCGCGCACTGGCCGCCACGCACCACGGCGAGGCCCGTCCGGTGCGGGTGGACCTGGCGCTCGAGGCGCTCGCCGAGTCGGTCCGGTAGGCAGGCCGCCGGGCTGCGGGCAGCTTCGGCGGAGGGCGCGTCACGCGGGTGCGTGGCGCGCCCTCTTCGCGTGGCACTCGAACCAGACGGTCTTCCCGCCCCCGGACGCCCGGTGCGGCACCACGCCCCACCGGTCGACCACGGCCGCGACGATGGCCAGTCCCCGGCCCGACTCGGCGCATTCCCCGCGGTCCTGCGGCTCGGGCAGCACGGGATGCGCGTCGGCCACCTCGACGCGCACCCCGGCGTCCGCCCGCATCATCCGCACGGTGCAGTTCCGCCCCGGCACATGGCGGACGACGTTGGCGATCAGCTCGGTCAGCGCGAGTTCGGCGTCGTCGGCGAGCTCCCCCAGCTCCCACACCCCGAGGTGGATCCGCAGGATGCGGCGCAGGTGCCGGGCGCTGTGCTCACCCACGGTGAGGCCGAAACCGTAGGACTCGGCAAGTCCCGCGTCCGGGGCGTCAGTTGCGTGATTCATGTCACCAGCGTGGGACGGTTCGATTACTCTCGGCTACGTCGTGATCGAAACGCCGCGAGGCGTTGCACGTCTGGGGTGACCGCCCGTGCCGAACATCCGCCGCGATCTTGACCCGGGCGCCTCGCCGCTCGACTACTACGGGTTCGAGCTGCGTCGCCGCCGCGAGGAGGCGGGCCTGAAGCTGGGGCAGTTGGGCGACTGCGTCTTCTGCACGGGTTCGCTGATCGGCCAGATCGAGTGCGCCAAGAAAGTGCCGACGCGGGACTTCAGCGAGCGGGTGGACGCGGCGCTGGGCACGGACGGCTTCTTCTCGGGCCTGGTGGGCCTGGTCCTGCGAAGCCAACTTCCGACCTGGTTTCAGGCGTACGCGGAACTTGAGGCGCGGGCCACGTACATCTCCACGTTCCAGTGCCAGCTGGTGTACGGGCTGTTGCAGACGGAGGAGTACGCGCGGGCCGTCTTGGCCACGGGTCGGCCCGCCAAGCCGGACGAGTTGCTCGCGGCGCGGATGGAGCGCCAGCGCATCCTGCGGCGCGAACAGCCTCCGCTGGGCCTGGTGATCCTCGACGAGGCGGTACTGCACCGCCCGGTGGGCGGCAGAGCGGCGATGCGAAAGCAACTGCACCATCTGTTGGACGTCCAGCGTGAACGGTTGATGCAGCTCCAGGTACTGCCGTTCCATGTTGGCGAACACGCAAGCCTGGCGGGATCGTTCACGTTGCTCCGTTTCGACGAGGACCCCGACCTCGTCTACACCGAGGATTTCGTGCAGGGGCACATGACCGCCAACCCGGAAACCATTCGGGAAGCGACCCTTCGTTACGCTAGCTTGCAGGCCACCGCCCTCTCCGTGGAGGAATCGGCGGCACTGATCAAACGCGTACTGGAGGACCGTTATGGGCAGCACCCAGGACCTGGCCAACGCCCAGTGGCGTAAGTCCAGTTACAGCGGCAACACGGGGGGCGAGTGCATCGAGTGCGCCACCGGCACCGGAACCGTCGCCATCCGCGACTCCAAGGACCCGGGCCTCGGCCACTTCCAGGTCACGCCACGCGCATTCCGCGCGTTCGTGGCGGCAGTCGTCGGCGGGCAGGTCTAGCCGAAACTCGGGGGACACCCCGGAGGCACCCCGCTAATGTCACCGCTCATGAGCTGGCTGCCGCAGGACTTCGTCCACCCCACCCACGTACCCGTGCCCGGAACCGGCCTCCACCTGAGGCCGATCCGGGAGGCGGACGCCGCGATCGACTACCCCGCCGTGATGGGCTCGCGCGAGCGCCTGTGGGAGATCTTCGGCCCGGCCTGGGGCTGGCCCGCGGAGACCATGACGTACGAGGCGGACCGCGTCGACCTGCTGCGGCACGAGAAGGAGATCGCGGCCCACCAGTCGTTCAACTACGCCCTGCTGAACGCGGAGGAGACCGCGCTCCTCGGCTGCGTCTACATCGATCCGCCGGAGCGCACCGGCGCGGACGCCGAGATCTCCTGGTGGGTGGTCGACAACCTCGCCGGCGGGGTCGAGGAGCAGACGCTCGACGCACTCGTTCCCGAGTGGATCGCCACCGACTGGCCGTTCCGGCAGCCGCGCCTCATCGGCCGCGACATCGGCTGGCAGGAGTGGCTGAAGCTGCCGGAAGTCCCGTAGGGGGCCGTCAGCGCCCCACGTCGAACCGCGCCTGCACACCCAGAAGTTCGGACACGTCCGACCCCGCCGCCAGCTCCCGCGGCTCCGCACCCCGCCGGAACAGCCGCGCCGCATGCGCACCCTCCACCGACGCCCGGTCCCCGGAAACCCGCAGCCAGGAGCCCTCCCGCAGGCCGAGGACCGGCACGTCGTTCTCTTCCAGGAACTCCGTGAGGCGCTGCTCGCGGGTCTCGCCCTTGTGGGTGGAGGACGGGTCCGGGTCCAGGTAGTGCGGGTTGATCTGGAACGGGACGAGGCCGAGCGTCTCGAAGGACGGCGGCTGCACGATCGGCATGTCGTTGGTCGTGCGGAGGGTGGGCGCGGCCATGTTGGTGCCGGCGCTCGCGCCCATGTACGGCAGGCCCGCGCGGACGGCCTTCGTCAGCGCGTCCCGCAGCCCGGTGCGGCAGAGCGCGCTCAGCAGCCGGAACGAATTGCCGCCGCCGATGAACACCGCGTCCGCCGCCGCGAGTTGGGCGAGCGGGTCGTCGCCCTCGTGGACGCCGTGGACCTCGATCCCCGCGCCCTCCAGCGCGCCGCGCACCTTCGCCGTGTACGCGTCGTGGTCGGCCAGCGCGTACGGCACGAACGCGAGGCGGGCGTTCGGCGGCAGGAAACCGGTGACCGTGTCGAGCGCGTGCTCCAGGTAGCCCTGGCCGTGCTGGGTGGAGTTGGAGAGCAGCAGAAGGTTCACGACGGGGTCGCTCCGATCAACGTAATCAACAGGCTGTGCACAAAGGTCAGTTGGCGGCCGTGCGGGTGCGGCGCGCGGGCTGCGGCGGATGCGTCAGGCGCCGCTCCAGAAGGTGGGCGGCCTTGCGCAGGGCGTCGAGGCGGTCGCCGGGCCCGTCGGGGAAGCGGTCCTTCGCGGCGCCGAGGCTGAGGCTCCCGTAGGGCTCGCGGCCGAGGAAGACGGGGACGGCCACCGTGCCGATCCCGGCGTCGTACTCGCCGACCGTCCACGCGTACCCCTGGGCCCGTACGGCGAGGAACTCCCGCTCCAGCTCGTCCGCGTCGGTCACCGTGCGTTCGGTGAAGCGGGCCATGGGGCGCCCGCGGAACAGCCGGTGGCGCTGGTCGTCGGGGAGGAACGCGTAGTACGACTTGCTGGTCGCGCCCGCGTGCGCCGGGTACAGCTCGCCGACCAGCGGGTAGTAGCGCAGCGGCCCTTCCTCGCCCTCGACGGCCGCGACGCAGCGCATGTGGAAGTTGTCGGGCAGGCAGAACAGGACCGTGTCACCGGTCGCCGCCCGCAGTTCCTCAAGGACCGGTCCCGCGAGGAGTTCCAGGGAACCCGAGCGCTCCCAGAGCCGGCCGAGCCTGAGCACCGCGGGTCCGATCCGGTAGCGCCGCGTCACCGGGTCGGAGACCAGGAAGCCGCGCCCGGCGAGCGTCGAGAGCAGCCGCTGCGCGACCGAGGTGTCCCAGCCGAACTCGGCGGCTACCTCCGTCACGCCCCAGTCGGGACGCGTCCGCTCGAACGCGAGCAGCACGAGCAGGGCCCGGTCGACGGTCTGAAGCGCGCCGGCCGGGGTCTTCCGGTCGAGCGGGATCTCCGGCACGCCATCTCACCATCCAGACCTGTATTGCAAATAACGGGAAAGGCTTGCCGACAACGCTATCCGATCCCGAATCTGCTGTCAGTACCGGTGCAATCCGCGACCGGGCGCAGCGCAGTGGGCGCGGCGCGGTGAGCAGTGAGAGGGACCCCGCATGTTGAAGTACGTCCTCGATGTCGTCGATCTGCTGGACGACCCCGACGCCGACGGCAAGCGCGCCGTCGCGTATCTCGACTCGGTCGCGGGCCCGGAGGGCTCCGGCGCCGAGGTGACCACCGTGGACGGCGAGCGCGGCTCGACCGACTTCGTGCTCGTCCGCGTCCCCGGCGCCAAGGGCCGCAGCCGGGGCGGCAGCGCCCGCACGCTCGGCGTCGTGGGCCGCCTCGGCGGCGTCGGCGCCCGGCCCGAGATGACCGGCCTGGTCTCGGACGCGGACGGCGCCGCCGCCGCGCTCGCCACCGCCGCGAAGCTTCTCGACATGCGCCGCCGCGGCGACGTGCTCGACGGCGACGTGATCGTCGCCACCCACATCTGCCCGGACGCGCCCACCGCCCCGCACGACCCGGTCCCCTTCATGGACTCGCCGGTCGACATCGCCACGATGAACCGGCACGAGGTCACGGACGACATGGAGGCCGTGCTCTCCATCGACACCACCAAGGGCAACCGCATCATCAACCACAAGGGCCTCGCCCTGTCCCCCACCGTCAAGGAGGGGTGGGTGCTGCGGGTCAGCGAGGAGCTGGGCGAACTCCTCGCCGTCGTCACCGGTGAGCCGTTGGTCACGTATCCCGTGACAACCCAGGACATAACGCCTTACGGTAACGGCGCCCACCACATCAACTCGATCCTTCAGCCGGCCACCGCGACCGCCGCCCCGGTCGTCGGCCTCGCCGTCACCTCTGCCTCCGCGGTCCCCGGCTGCCAGACCGGCGCCAGTCACGAGACCGACATCGCGGCCGCCGCCCGGTTCGCCGTCGAGACCGCGAAGGCGTACGGCGGCGGTCGGATCGACTTCCACGACGCCGACGAGTTCGACGCCCTCGTGAGCCGCTACGGCTCGCTCGCCCACCTTCAGACCCTCGGCAACGCACCCACGGAGTCGTAAGCCATGGCCACCACCAAGAAGAGCGTGGGCAGCGACGACTACGCGCTGTCCAGAGTCCCGAAGGACAAGCGGCTCGGCTTCTGGACGATGCTGCTCCAGTGGCTCGCCCAGTCCGGCTCCATCTCGCAGTTCACGCTGGGCGCCACCATCGGCGTCGGCATGACCTTCGGCGACGCGTTCTGGGCCTTCACCCTCGGCGCGGTCATCCTCGAAGTCGTCATCTTCCTCATCGGCATGGCGGGCATGCGCGAGGGCCTCGCGACGCCACTGCTGACCCGCTGGGTCGGCTTCGGCCGCAATGGCTCCGCCCTCGTGAGCTTCATCATCGCCGTCAGCCTCGTCGGCTGGTTCGGCGTACAGAACACGATCTTCGGCGACAGCGTCTCGTCGCTGGTCGGCGGCCCGTCGTGGCTGTGGTGCATCGTCGCGGGCCTCGCCATCACCGTCCTGGTGATCTTCGGCTTCCGCTACATGGCGATCTTCGCGAAGATCGTCACACCCCTCTTCTTCGCGATGGTCGCCTGGTCGGTGATCGACGCACTCTCCGACCACTCCATCGGCGATCTCATCAGCTCCCCGCCGCCCGGCCAGGCCATCCCGCTCTCGGTCGCCGCGACCGCCATCGCGGGCGGCTACATGACCGGCGCGATCGTCGCGCCCGAGATGACCCGCTACAACAAGAAGGGGTCGCACGTCTTTCTTCAGACGGCGTCCTCGATGATCCTCTCCGAGTACATCGTGGGCCTGACCGGCGTCCTCCTCGGCCACATGGTCAAGAGCGACCAGGTCTCGCAGATCGTGCTCTCCACGTCCGGCGTCTTCGGCGTCCTGGTCGTCCTGATGTCGACCGCGAAGATCAACGACTGGAACCTGTACGGCTCCTCGCTCGGCGTCGTCAACTTCTTCCAGGTCGTCTTCAAGAAGCGCCTGCACCGCGGCGCCGTCACCATCGCCCTCGGCGTAGCCGGAACGGCCCTCTCCGCAGTCGGCATCATGACCCACTTCACGGAATTCCTTTCCGTCCTCGGAGTGGCCATCCCGCCCATCGGCGGCATCGTCGTCGCCGAGTACTGGGTGGTCCGCAAGATGCGCAGGCCGCTCGACGAGACCCGGGAAGCAGGCACGCTCCCGGCCACCTCCCCGACCTGGGTGCCGATGTCCCTCGTGATCTGGGCCGCCGCCTTCTGCGTCGGCAAGTTCTACGACGGCGGCATCCCGGCCCTGAACTCCCTGGCCACCGCGTTCGTCCTCTACGCCGTGCTCGGGCTGCTCGGCTGGATCAGGACGTACGGCACCACGACCCTGGCCGACGACGAGGACACGCGTCCCGCCGCCGCCGAGCAGACCCCCGTAGGAGCGGCATGACCACCCTTGCTTCGGAAGAGGCCCAGCGCGAAGTCGTCGAACTCTGCGCCGAGCTGATCCGCTTCGACACCTCCAACCCGACGAGCGACGAGCGGGCCTGCGCGGACTGGGTCGTGTCCCGCCTCGCCGAGGCCGGCATCACCTCCGAACTCGTCGAGAGCGCACCGGGCCGGGCCAGCGTCATCGCCCGGATCGAGGGCGCGGACCGCACGCGCGGCGCCCTCCTCGTCCACGGCCACCTCGACGTCGTCCCGGCGGACGCGGCCGAGTGGCAGGTCCCGCCCTTCTCCGGCGAGATCCGCGACGGCTACCTGTGGGGCCGCGGCGCCATCGACATGAAGGACACGGTGGCCGTCATGCTGGCCACCGCACGGCACTTCGCGCGCACGGGCACCAAGCCGTCCCGCGACCTGGTCCTCGCGTTCCTCGCGGACGAGGAGGCGGGCGGCAAGTTCGGCGCGCACTGGCTCGTCGAGCACCGCCCGGACCTCTTCGAGGGCGTCACGGAAGCCATCGGCGAGGGCGGCGGATTCAGCTACGCGCTCGACGACACCCGGCGCCTCTACCCGATCGAGAACGCCCAGCGCGGCATGGCGTGGATGGAACTGACGGCGAACGGGCGGGCCGGGCACGGCTCGTCGCCCAACGACGAGAACGCGGTGACGGACCTCGCCGAGTCCCTCACCCGCATCGGCCGCCACACGTTCCCCGTCCGCCTCATCGAGCCCGTACGGGCCCTGCTCCAGAAGGCGGCCGACCTCCAGAACGTGGAGATCGACTTCGAGGCCGAGGACCTGGACGCGGAACTCGCCAAGCTCGGCCACGTAGCGGACTTCATGCAGGTGGTGCTCCGCAACTCCGCGAACCCGACGATGTTCACGGCCGGCTACCAGACCAACGTCATCCCCGGAAAGGCGAAGGCCCGCGTCGACGGCCGCTTCCTCCCCGGACACGAGCAGGAGCTGATCGACGCCATCGACGCACTGCTCCTGCCGTCCGTCTCCCGCGAGTGGGTCAACCACGACATCGCGATGGAGACGACGTTCGACGGGCCGCTCGTCGACGCCATGTGCGACGCGGTGCGCGCCGAGGACCCGGAAGGACACCCGGTCCCGTACTGCAACCCGGGCGGCACGGACGCGAAGGCGTTCACCAAGCTGGGGGTGCGCTGCTTCGGCTTCAAGGGCCTGAAGCTCCCGGCCGACCTGGACTACGGACGCCTCTTCCACGGCGTGGACGAGCGGGTGCCGCTGGAGGGCCTGCGGTTCGGGGTGCGGGTGATGACCCGGCTCTGGCAGGGCTGCTGAACGGCTCCGCCGTGGGGACTGTGACGTGTAATGACGGTGGGACCGTCATTACACGTCACAGTCCCCCCACCCCCGGGCCGGGCCGCAGTCCGCGTAGGGCAGAGTGAGCGGCATGAGCATCACAAGCCGCAGCCACACCCCCGCCCCGGACGTCCTCGCCGCCTTCGAGGCGGCCAAGGGATTCATGCCGCGCGGTGAGGGGCTGGCGCTGTACGCCGCCGCCGTCGAGGCCGCGGCGCTCGGGCTGCCGCTCCTGGAGGTCGGCACGTACTGCGGGCGGTCCACCATCCTGCTCGCCGACGCGGCGCGCGCCGCCGGGGTCACGGCGCTCACCGTCGACCACCACCGGGGCAGCGAGGAGCAGCAGCCGGGCTGGGACTTCCACGACCCCGAGACGGTCGACCCCCAGGTCGGGCTCATGGACACCCTCCCCACCTTCCGGCGCACGCTGCACGCGGCGGGCCTGGAGGACCACGTGGTCGCGCTCGTCGGAAAGTCGCCGCGGGTCGCGAAGGCGTGGGGCGGAAAGCTCGGGCTGGTCTTCATCGACGGCGGGCACACCGACGAGCACGCGAACGCCGACTACGAGGGCTGGGCGCCGCACGTCGCCGAGGGCGGCCTCCTCCTCATCCACGACGTCTTCCCCGTGAAGCACGACGAGTGGACGGGGCAGGCGCCGTACCGCGTGTACCAGCGGGCACTCGCGTCCGGGGCGTTCACCGAGGTCTCCGAGTGCGACTCGCTGCGCGTCCTGCGTCGAAGTGGCGCCGGGATCTGAGCGCACGGTTAAGGTCGGAAACGTGTCGTATGTAGGTCCGGAACCCGATGGCTTCGATCCCGATGGGTGGGACGGCCGGGGCGGGGCGCCAAGCCGCCGCTTCGGCGGGCGTCCCGTGCTCGTCACCTTCGCCGCGCTGGTGCCGACGGCGCTCGCGGCGTGGCTGGTGTGGCAGGTCGTGAGCGGGCCGGGTGACAGCGAGCCGCCGAAGGTGCTGCCCGCCCCCGGCCAGTCCTCGACGGGCTCGCCCTCGCAGGACGCCTCACAGGACGGCTCACAGGACGCGAAGGAGTCGAGCGCGGCGCCGTCGAAGTCCAGTGAGAAGTCCGGCGAGAAGTCCGCCTCTCCTTCTGCCTCACGGTCCAAGGCGCCCGCGAAGCCCGCCGCCGGCTCGGGCCCCCTCAAGGGCAAGGTCGTCGTCATCGACCCCGGCCACAACCCGGGCAACTTCAAGCACACCACCGAGATCAACCGGTCCGTGAACGTGGGCAACGGCTCCAAGGAGTGCGACACCACGGGTACGTCGACGAACGCGGGCTACACCGAGGCCCGGTTCACGCTGGACGTCGCGAAGCGCATGCGGACGGTCCTCGAACGACAGGGCGCGACCGTCGAATTGACCCAGAGCGGCGAGCGCGCCTGGGGCCCCTGCGTCGACGAGCGCGCGAAGATCGGCAACACCGCGCAGGCCGACGCCGTCGTCTCCGTGCACGCGGACGGCTCGGGCGAGGGCAACCGCGGCTTCCATGTGATCCTTCCCGCATCCGTGCGCGCGGGAGCCGCCGACACCACCCCGATCGTGAAGCCCTCGCGGGACCTCGGCGAGCGGATCGCGGGCCGCTACCTCAAGGCCACGGGCCAGGCCCCGTCGAACTACGTCGGCGGTGGCACGGGCCTCGACACCCGCAGTGACCTGGGCGGACTCAACCTTTCCAAGGTTCCGAAGGTCTTCATCGAGTGTGGCAACATGCGGGACTCGCAGGACTCCGAGCGACTGACCTCGGGCGCCTGGCGGCAGAAGGCGGCGCAGGGCATCTCCGAGGGAATCGCGAGTTTCCTCGACGGGTAAATGTCACCCTGTGGATCTCGGCAGACACTCCCCGGACCCGGGCGATAGTGTCCTCCGTACGATGTGGGGCCACCCCTGCGCTCCTGCGTCGCCTCCACCCGATGACCAGACGACTGACTGACGACTGACTAAGGACTTGCAGTGAATATCCGCTCCCTCACTCGAGGCGACGGCGTGGTGATCGGAGCAGCGGTTTTGCTGTTGATCGCCTCGTTCCTCGATATCTACAACGTCGACGGGGCTCCCGACAGCTACGAGTTCCCGAACTCCTGGGAGAGCGGCCCGGTTCTCATGAGCGTGGTGCTCGCTGGCGTCATCGGCGCCGTGCTCATCGTGGTCAGCCGCGGTATGCCGGAGTCGCGCAAGATCGCGGGGATCGACCTCGGCCAGTTCGGCATCGCGGCCACGGTGCTCGCGGCGTGGGCGGCGCTCGGCAACATCTTCGACCCGTCGGGCGGCGGCAACAACGTCTCAACGGGGCTCACCAACGGGAGCTCGGACGGCCCGGACGCCGGCATCGGCCTGATCCTGGCCCTCGTCGCCACCCTCGTCATGGCCGCCGCCGCCATCGCCACGCCCCTGGTCCCGGCCCTCAAGGGCGCCCTCCTCGGTGCCCCGCGCCCGCAGCAGCCGCAGCCCTACGGCGGCCAGCCGCAGCAGGGGTACGGCTACCCCGGCGCCCAGCAGCAGCCCGGCGGCCCCGGCCAGCAGCAGCCCTACGGCGCGCAGCAGCCCGGTGGCCCGGGTCAGCAGCAGCCGTACGGCGGCCAGCCGCAGCAGCAGGGTGCTCCGGCGCCGCAGGCCGCCGCGCAGCCGCCCGCCGCGGACTTCTCGCCGTTCTGGTTCGCCGTGCCGGTGCCGCGCCCGCTCTTCGCGGAGGACGGCTCGCAGGCGCAGATCGCGGAACTGGCGCCCGGTACCTGGTACTTGGCGGTCGAGCAGCGGGGCCCCGGCCTCGTCGCGCAGACCCAGGACGGCCGCCGCGGCGTCCTCCAGGACACCTCGGGGATCCAGCGCGGCTGACCCGATCGCCGCACGGGGATCAAGCGGTTCAAGGCCCCTCGCCCGTCTTCCGGGCGAGGGGCCTTTCGCGTACAGTCGCGCACCGGAAGCTGAACTGACGGGTCATCAGTTACGTCATCGGTTATGGGGGCGCGCATGCGGCTCGGAATCGCACTCGGCTACTGGGGTCGCGGGCCGAACCCCGACTACCTTCAACTCGTGCGCGATGCCGAGGAGTTGGGCTACGACTCGGTGTGGACGGCGGAGTCCTGGGGCAGCGACGCGTTCACCCCGCTCACCTGGTTCGCCGCGCACACCTCGCGGATCCGGCTCGGCACGGCCATCGCGCAGATGGCCGCCCGCTCCCCCACCACGACCGCGATGCACGCGCTCACCCTGGACCACCTCTCGGGCGGCCGGATGATGCTCGGCATGGGGCTCTCCGGGCCGCAGGTCGTGGAGGGCTGGTACGGGCGCCCGTTCCCCCGCTCCCCGCTCACGGCCACCCGCGAGTACGTGGACGTCGTACGGCAGGTGCTGCGGCGCGAGGGCCCAGTGGAGGTGGACGGGCGCTTCCACGCGCATCCGTATCGCGGCGAGGACGGGACCGGACTCGGAAAACCCCTGAAGCCCATCACGCACCCGCTCCGCGCCGATCTGCCGATCCTGCTCGGCGCGGAGGGCCCGAAGAACATCGCGCAGACCACGCGGATCGCGGACGGCTGGCTGCCGCTGTACTGGTCGCCGACGCGGACGGACGTGTACGAGGCGTCGCTGACGGATCTGCCGGAGGGCTTCACCATCGCGCCCATGGCCCGCGCGAAGGTCTGCGACGACGTCGCCGAGGGGCTGCTCCCGGTGAAGGCGATGCTCGGCTTCTACATCGGCGGCATGGGGCACGCGACCCGCAATTTCCACGCCGACCTCATGGCGCGCATGGGGTACGAGGCCGAGGCCCGGCACATCCAGGACCTGTTCGCCGAGGGGCGCAGGGAGGAGGCCGTGCTCGCCGTGCCGGACGCGTTCGCCGACGAGATCTCGCTCGTGGGGCCGCGCGAACGGATCGCGGAGCGCCTGGAGTCGTGGCGCAAGGGCCCGGTGACCGACCTGCTGGTCCTGTCCCCGGACCCGCACACCATGCGCGTACTGGCCGAGCTCAACTCGTAGGCCAGTGACAGCGTTACGACCCCTTGGTGAGCTGGGAGGCCGACGGGACCTTGTTCGTCACCTCGGCGCCCGCACTCTTGCCCGCGTCCTTGACGCCGTTGATGACGTCGTCGAAGGAGGAGGTCACGTCACCGAGGCCCTCGCCCTTGCGGAGCTTGGTCGACAGGCCCTTCAGCGACGCGATGCCGGCCGTCAGCGGCCCGACCGCCTTCGAGAGCGTCGGGTCGCCCTTGGCGTTCTTCGTCGCGGCGTTCAGCCGGTTGTACGTGAACGCGCCCGCGAGGCCCGCCTTGATGAGCGCGAACTTGCGGCCGTCCGCGCCGGCCTTGAACTTGCCCGCGCGGTAGGGCTTCACGATCCACTGGTAGGTGGCCCCGGCCGCGAGCCCGGCGTTCGCCGCGAACCGGGTCTTGGCGAACTTCTGCTTCTCGGCCTTCGTGGTGGCGCTCGACGACGCCTTGGTCGCGGACGCCGAGTCGCTGTCGGAGCCGCACGCGGTCGCGCCCGCGAGCAGCGCGCCGCACAGCAGCAGGGCCGTGAGCAGACGTCGTACGGGAAGGGGGGAACGGGAGCCCACCGAATACCTCCGTGGCTGGAGTGGCACTCGTGGCAGCGTCACCCGGCTGCTGCGCGTGCGCCACTTGAGGAAGCCCGTACGGGTTTCACCGGGGCCCAGGCGGCAACCCGGAAGTACATGTCTGCGAATCGGCATTACCGAGGGACCAACGAGGCCGCCCGGATCGTGGCGATCGTCGCCGATGTCCTGGCACTGATCCTGGGCCTGTGGATCGTGATGTACCTGTTCGACGCCAATCGCGGCAACGACCTGGTCCAGGTCGTCCACGACGCGTCCGCCTGGCTGGCCGGCTGGTCCCATGACCTGTTCACGTTCGATGCGGCCTGGGCCCGTGTGGTCGCCGGTTACGGACTCGCGGCCGTCGTCTACCTGTTTGTCGGCCACGCGGTGGCGAACCGGCTGCGCAGGTACTGAACCGTCGCCTCAGCGGCAGCAGTCCGGCTCGACACCCGTCGGGAGCAGCTGGCCGCCGAACACGGAGCAGGTGGCCTCGTCCCCGCCGAGCGCCGCCACCGCGAGCAGCACCGAGCCCGCGGTCCACGTGGTCAGTTCCTCCGGCCAAATGGCCTTGTCGTCGAAGACGTAGCCCGTCCAGTACAGGCCCGTCTTCGGGTCGCGCAGGTGCTGGATGTCCTGGAGGATCTCCAGCGCCCAGTCGGATTCGCCCATCGCCCACAGGGCGAGGGCGAGTTCGGCGCTCTCACCGCCGGTCACCCACGGGTTGGGGTCCACGCAGCGCACGCCGAGGCCGGGGACGACGAAGGTGTCCCAGGACTCCTGGATGCGGGCCTTCGCCTCGGCGCCGCGCAGGGCGCCGCCGAGCACCGGGTAGTACCAGTCCATCGAGTAGCGGTTCTTGTCGAGGAACCGCTCGGGGTGGCTGCGGATGGCGTGCCCGAGCGCGCCGAGCGCCAACTCCCAGTCGGGCTGGGGCTCTTCGCGCTGGTCCGCGATGGCGAGCGCGCAGCGCAGGGCGTGGTGGATGGACGAACTGCCGGTGAGGAGCGCGTCGTTGACGGGCGTGCCGTCCTCCTCGCGCTTCCAGCCGATCTGGCCACCGGGCTGCTGGAGGCGGAGCACGAACTCCGTCGCCGCGCACACGGCGGGCCACATGCGGTCGAGGAAGGCGTCGTCACCGGTGGAGAGGTAGTGGTGCCAGACGCCGACGGCGAGGTACGCGACGAAGTTGGACTCGCGGCCGCGGTCCGTCACGTCGTGCGGGTCGCCGTCGCGGTAGGCGGCGTACCAGGAGCCGTCCTCGCGCTGGTGCCTGGCCAGCCACGCGTAGGCGCGCTCGGCGGCCTCGTGCTCGCCGGCCACGTCGAGCGCCATGGCGGCCTCGGTGTGGTCCCACGGGTCGAGGTGGTGCCCGCGGAACCACGGGATGGCCCCGTCGGCGCGCTGCACGGCGAGTATCCCGGCGACGGTCTGCGCGGCCTGATCCGCCGTCAGCACGCCGGGGAGTACGAGGAGTTCGGTCCGCTCCGGGCTGCTCACTCAGCGGCCCCGTCGGCCTTCGGCAGGTGCGGCTTCGTGGCGTACGCGACGAAGCTCTTGCCGACGACGGGGTTGAGGAGCCCTTCGGCGACCCGCGTGAGGGCGGGCTTCTTCATGATGTCCCAGACCAGGAGCTTGTGGTACGCCTTCACCGGCAGCGCCTTGTCGTTGTCGACGCCGAAAGCGCACTTGAGCCACCAGTACGGGGCGTGCAGCGCGTGCGCGTGGTGCGTGCCGTACGGCTTGAGGCCCGCCTCGCGCATCTTGCCGAGCAGCTCGTCGGCCTTGTAGATGCGGATGTGGCCGCCCTCGACCTCGTGGTACTCGTCGGAGAGCGCCCAGCACACCTTCTCGGGGCCGTAGCGCGGCACGGTGACCGCGATCCGGCCGCCCGGCCTCAGGACCCGCACCATCTCGGCGAGCACACCCTTGTCGTCGGGGATGTGCTCCATCACCTCACTGATGATGACGACGTCGAACGACTCGTCGGGGAAGGGGAGTTGGAGCGCGTCCCCCTCCATGGCGGTCGCGGTGGCGCCCGCGGGGGCCTCGCCGGCCTCCTTCATCGCGGCGAACCACTTGGCGACCTCGGCGATCTCTTCCTTGTTCTGGTCGAGCGCCACGACCTGCGCCCCGCGCCGGTAGCACTCGAACGCGTGCCGTCCGGCCCCGCACCCGAGATCGAGGACGCGGTCGCCCGCGGCGAGCGGGAAACGGGTGAAGTCGACGGTCAGCACGTGGCCCTGCTTTCCTGGGGGGTTTCGGTGACAACTTCGGTGCGTGCGGGGCCTGTCGGCCGCGGCGCGGCTCCCATCGCCTCGCGGTAGAGCTCGGCGGTGCCCTGCGCGGCGCGGGCCCACGTGAAGCGTTCCAGGACGCGGGCACGGCCTTCGGCGCCGAGCCGGGCGCGCAGTTCACGGTCGCCGAGGAGCCGGCCGAGGGCCGCGGCGAGCGCTCCCGCGTCGCCGGTCGGCACGGCCAGGCAGGTCTCGCCGTCGGGACCTGCGACCTCGGGGATCGCGCCGCCGGTGGTGGCGACGAGCGGGGTGCCGGTGGCCATGGCCTCGGCGGCGGGCAGCGAGAAACCCTCGTAGAGGGAGGGCACGCAGGCGACCTGCGCCGAGCGCACGAGGTCGACGAGCTCCTGGTCGGTGATGCCCTTGACGAACTCGACGGCGCCTTCGAGGCCGTAGCGCGCGATGGCCGCCGCGACCGGGCCCTCCTCGGGCCGCTTGCCGACGACGACGAGGTGCGCGTCCGGCTGCTCGGCCCGCACCTTGGCGAGCGCCTCGACGAGGAAGACGAGGCCCTTGAGCGGCACGTCGGCGCTGGAGGTCGTCACGATCCGGCCCGGCACCTCGGGCACGGCCGGATTCGGCGAGAACAGGTCGGTGTCGGCGCCGATGTGCACGACGTTGATCCGTCCAGGACGCACGCCCAGGTGCTGGACGATCTCGTCGCGGGACGTGCCGGAGACGGTGACCACGGACGGCAGGCGGCGGGCGACCCGCTTCTGCATGCGCGTGAACGCGTACCAGCGGCGCTTGGACATCCGCTGCCGCCAGCCCTCGGCGGCGTCCAGCTCCAGCTGCCGGTCCACGGTGATCGGGTGGTGGATGGTGGTGACGAGCGGGCCGCCGATGTCCCCCAACAGGCCGTACCCGAGCGTCTGGTTGTCGTGCACGACGTCGAACTCACCGCGTCTCGCCCGCAGATGACGGCGGGCGCGCAGGGAGAACGTCAGCGGCTCGGGAAAGCCGCCGGTCCACATGGTGCCGACCTCGAGCGCGTCGACCCAGTCGCGGTACTCGCCGCGCTTGGGGGTACGAAAGGGGTCGGGGCTGCGGTACAGGTCGAGGCTCGGCAGCTCGGTGAGCGAGAGCCCCTCCAGGTCCTCACCCTCGTCGAGCACGGGGTACGGCTGGGAGCCGATGACCTCGACGCGGTGCCCGAGCCGGACCAGCTCTCGCGAGAGGTGCCGGACGTACACGCCCTGACCACCGCAGAACGGGTTGCCTTTGTACGTGAGGAGAGCGATACGCAACGACTCCGCGGTCACTCCAGGCCACCCTTCTTCCTGCTTGCCCGTGGACACTACGTGGGGACGCTAATCTAGAACAAGTTTCAGACTTGATCGTTCAAGAGCATCGAATCTACCGGCTGGTAGCCGGGCCGTAAGGGGTGGATCAGGTGATTCACGCCACGGCCGGCCCCACGGGACACGGAAAGCTTTCTGATGACAGCTCCGGACGCGAGAACCACCACCCGCACGACCCCCGCGCTCACCGAGCGTCAGGAGGCCAGGCGCCGCCGCATCCTGCACGCGAGCGCGCAGCTCGCGGCGCGCGGCGGCTTCGACGCGGTGCAGATGCGGGAGGTCGCCGAGTCGTCCCAGGTCGCGCTCGGCACGCTGTACCGCTACTTCCCGAGCAAGGTGCACCTCCTGGTCGCCACCATGCAGGACCAGCTCCAGCACATGCACACCACGGTCCGTAAGCGGCCGCCGTCCGGGGACTCCCCGTCCGAGCGGGTGGCCGAGACGCTGATGCGGGCCTTCCGCGCGCTCCAGCGCGAGCCTCATCTGGCCGATGCCATGGTCCGGGCGCTGACCTTCGCGGACCGCAGCGTGAGCCCGGAGGTCGACCAGGTCTCCCGGCAGACCACGGCGATCATCCTCGACGCGATGGAGCTCGACGACCCGACCCCGGAGCAGTTGTCCGCGGTGCGGGTCATCGAGCACACGTGGCACTCCGCGCTGATCACGTGGCTCTCCGGCCGGGCGTCCATCGCCCAGGTCAAGATCGACATCGAGATGGTCTGCCGGTTGATCGACGTGACGACACCGGCCGCCGACTGACGGCAGGACGTCCGACAGCCGACAGTGTTGGCCAGTTCCATCCATCCCTTACGGGGAACCCGCCCGCTTGAATTGTTTCCGCACTCAAGGAACGGGAGGAAGTGACCGGAGCGGCACTTCAGGGGGTGGACGTGACCCGCGTACTTCTCGTGCACGACTCCTGTCTGATGCGTTCGGCCCTCGCCGAGCGTCTCGCCAGGGAACCGGACCTTCAGGTCGACCACACGCCGTGGCGCGGCGCGCCGGGGAAGGTGGGAACCCTGCGGCCACAGATCTGCGTGGCCGACCTCGAATGCGAGTCGGACTGCGGAATTCCGCCCCTGGGCGAGCTGCACTGCTCCTTGGTGGTGCTGGGGACACCGACCAGGCCGGGCCTGCTGCGGCGAGCCCTTGAGGCGCGGGCGCTCGGCTACGTCGACAGGACAGGACCGGTGGAGCGGCTGCTCACGGGCATCCGGCACGCCGCCCGCGGGGAACGGTTCATCGACGAGTCCCTGGGCTTCGGCTTCCTCAAGGCGGCCCAGAATCCTTTGACCTGCCGGGAGTTGAGCGTCCTCACGCTCGCCGCGGAGGGCGCGCCGGTGGCCGAGATCGCGCACCGGCTCCACCTCTCCAAGGGCACGGTCCGCAACTACATGGCCGCGATCACCCGGAAGATCGGCGCCCGCAACCGGATCGACGCGATACGGATCTCGCAGGGCGAGGGGTGGCTGTAGGGGCGGCCCTACGTGACCGTGGGCAGCGAGGGCCGCCGCGGGGCCTCCCAGACGCCCGCCAGGTCGCGGTAGAGCGGCGAGCGTTCCAGCAGCTCGGCGTGGCTTCCGCAGACGGTCCGGCGGCCGTCCATGACGAGGATGCGGGCGGCCCGCCGGGCGGAGCTGACCCGGTGGGCGACGACCACGAGGGTGCCGCCGGGGCGGGCGGCGAAGGCCCGTTCCGCGCGGGCCTCCGCCACCGGGTCGAGATGGCAGGTGGCCTCGTCGAGGACGGCGAGGCGGGCGGGCGCGAGCCAGGCCCTGGCCAGCGCGACGAGCTGCCGCTCCCCCGCCGAGAGCGCGCCCGGGTCGACGGGGGCGTCGAGCCCGCCGAGGCGTTCCAGGACCGGGGCGAGACCGACCGCCTCGACGGCGGCGCGCAGCTCGGGGTCCGCGACGGGCCCCGGACACAGGTAGCCGAGGTTGGCCGCGAGGGTCCCGCCGAACACGTACGCCTCCTGCGGGATCAACACCCGGCCGCGCACGGCCCGTTGGTCCCGGGCGGGGATTCCGTGCACCCGGACCTCCCCCGCTCCGGGCACGAGCAGCCCCGCGACGAGCCCGGCGAGGGTCGACTTGCCGACGCCGCTGGGGCCGACGACCGCGAGGTGGCCGCCCTGGGGGACGGTGAGGTCGAGCCCGTCGACGACGGGGGCTGCGCCGGGGCCGTAGGCGAAGGTGAGGCCGGAGGCGTTCAGTGCGGGGGGATCCGGAGCGGGCGCGGGTTCGGGCGTGACCTCCCGTGCCGGGGTGCGGGGTTCGGCGGGCCCGGGCGGGTCCGTCAGACGGTGCAGGACGACCACGAGGCGGGAGCCGCCCACGCCCAGGCCGTGGACGAGGCTCTCCAGGGCGGGCAGCAGGGACTGTGTGAGGTAGGCGACGGCGCCCACCAGGGCCCCCGGTGTCACACCGCGGTCCAGCGTCCAGGGTGCCGTCACCAGGACGAGGAGGAGCGGGAGTTGACCGCCGACGGCCAGGGCGAGGGTCCGTACGAGGGACCAGCGGGCCAGCGTGACCGACGTGCGGCGGCCCGCGTCGACGAGCGCACCCGCGGCCGCGGCGGTCGGCTCCTCCGCCCCGGCCGCCGTGATGTCCCTGAGCCCGGCGCACACCGCGCCGAGCCGGGCCGAGACGGCCTCGTCCGCGGCGAGGAACTTCTCCTGCCTGCGGGCGAGGGGGCGCAGCGTGCCGAGGAACAGGCCGACCCCCGCGGCGAGCGGCGGGGCGACGACGAGGAGCAGCGCCGGGGCGAGCGAGAACAGGCCGACCAGGGCGCCGGTCGCGGTGACGGCGAAGGTCCGGGCCACCATGATCAGCCCGGCGAAGGTGTCGCGGGCGATCTCCACCTGCTGGGTGAGGCGCGACACCGCTCCGCCGTCGCCGTCGCGGACCCCGCGCGCGACGACCTTCCGCACGAGCAGGTCCCTCAAGGGTTCGACGAGTTGGGCGACGGCCGCGTAGACCCGGGCGGTGCCGAGGGCGCCCGCGAGCACGCCCGCCGCCGCGGCGCCGAGCCACACCAGCCCCACGGCCGCCCGCCCGGCGAGGAACCCGTCGTCGAGGGCGCGGGCGACGGCGTAGCCGAGGAGGAAGGTCTGCCCGGCCTCCAGCACCGACCAGGCGGCGAGCCGGGCGAGCACGGCGCGACGGCGCAGGAGGTAGCGGACACCGCGCCGGTACGTGCCGTGGCCCCGGCCCCTGCGGCTCATCCCCGCTCGTCCTCTCCCCCGGACGCGAACACCGCGCGGTACCCGGGCATCGCCCACAGCCGCGCGTGCGGGCCGAGCGCGCGGATCCGGCCGCCGTCGAGCCAGGCCACGGAGTCGGCGCGGGCCGCGGTCGTGGCGCGGTGGGCGACGACAAGCCGGGCCGTGCCCGGAACGCACTCCAGGAGGGCCGTCGCGATCTCGCGTTCGGTGAGCACGTCGAGGCTGGACAGCGCGTCGTCGAGGACGAGGAGCCGGCCACCGTGCGCGAACGCCCGCGCCAGGCCCAGGCGTTGCACCTCGCCGCCGGACAGCGGCGCGGCCGAGCACGGTGTGTCGTACCCGCGGGGCAGTCGGCGCACGAACCCGTCGGCGTGGGCGGCCCGCACGGCGCGCACGATGTCCTCGCGGGTGCGGGCCCCTGGCCCGAGGGCGACGGTGTCCGCGAGGGTGTCGCCGAGCAGGGCGGGCCGCTCGAAGGCGTAGCCGATGGCGCGGCGCAGTTCGGCGCGGCCGAGCTCGGGCAGCGGGACGCCGTCGAGGAGGACGACCCCCTCGTCCGGGTCCGCGAGCCGCCCGGCGATCCCGGCGAGCGACGACTTCCCCGCGCCGGACGCGCCCACCACCGCGACCGTCGCCCCCGCGGGAACGGTCAGGTCGACGCGGTCGAGGACCGTCCGCCCCGCGTGGCGCACGGTGACGCCGCGCAGCTCCAACCGGCCTCCCGACGCGGGGAGTCGGGCGTTCCCGTACGTCGGCACCGGCGTCTCCAGGACCTCGCCGAGACGGCGTCCCGCCGCCCGCGCGCGGATCAGGCCCGCCATGTCGCCGACCAGGACGCCCACTCCGGTGGCCAGCACCACATAGCGCGAGGACGCGAGCAGCTCGCCCACCGAAAGGCGGCCTTGGAGCAGGAAGAGGCCGGCCAGTGCCACGACGGCGATCTGGAGCAGCGGCGCAAGGGCCACCGCTCCCGCGCTCGCCCGCCCTTGCACCCGCCACATCCTGCGTCCCTGGTGGGCCAGTTCGGGCAGCGGCTCCAGGATGCGGGCGGCCTCGCGGTCCGCCGTGTGCGCGGCGGCGATGGTGCGGGCGCCGCCGATGGCCTCGGTGAGGCGGGCGGCGATGTCGGCCTGGGCGCGCAGATAGGACGCCACGCAGCCCGACGAGGCGCGGGCGAAGGCCCGCAGGAGCAGGGCGAGCGCGGGCGCTCCCGTGAGGAGGGCGAGGGCCAGCCACGGGTCGATCAGACCGAGGGCCAGAGCCGCCCCGGCCGGTGTGACCAGCGTGGCGAACAGGGTCGCGACGATCGCGGGTCCAGGACCCGCCTGCCCCGCGCCGCCGACGAGCCGCGCGACCAGGTCACCGGCGGACAGCCGCCCCGTGACCCGGGGTCCCGCCGCAAGGGTGTGGCCCAGGAGGCGGTGCCGCAGCCAGGCGGTGGTGCGGGCGTTCGTGGTGCCGGTGAGGACGCCCTCCGCGGCGCCGAGGAGCATCAGCACCGCGATGAGCGCGCCGGCCGCCAGGAGCCACCGCCCGAACTCCCCGCCGATGGGGTCGGCCGCCCCTGCGGCGTGCGCGGCGAACAGCGCGTCGAGCGTGCGGCCGAGTGCGTACGGGAGCAGCAGCTCGGCGCCCGCGGAGCCGACGGCGAGCAGGCACAGGGCCACGCAGCGGCCCAGGCTGTGCCGGAGCGCGCCGCGCACGAGCGTGTCCCGCGACCCCGCCATGGGCCTCGCACCCCTCTCGGACAGGAAGGGCGGGCCCGCGCCTCGGCGGGCCCGCCCGTGGATCACTCGTTCACCACCCGCACGGCGTCACAGGCACAGGATCGTGCTGTTGGAGCTGTGCTTGTCACAGGTCAGCAGGGAGACGTTGCTTCCCCCGCCGCCACCGGTGGTCTCGTCGGCCTCGAGGTTCTGAAGGTCGAGAAGTGCCATGGTGCTTCCTTCCTCTTCGTCGTCGCTCTCCCGTGGGGACGGGTGTGCGGTGTTGTGTCACGACTCCGGCTCTCGGTGGCCGGAGCCGGCTTCAGGGCCGCCGTGGGGGCGGCAGGAACGGCAGGTGTGCGCGGCCGGTGTCGCGTGCGTCGCCGAGGGCCGCGGCGAGGGCGAGCAGACAGCCCGCCGACCCGGTGGCGAGGTCCATGGACAGGCGCATCATCTGGTGGCCGGGGAAGGCGAGCCGGCCCTCGTACGACATGGCGAGCCAGCCGAGCGCGTCGACCTGCGCGGCGAGCAGGTCCTCCGTCGCCCCGGGCGTCGTGGTGCGGGCGAGGTGCAGGATCATGCCCGCGCGGCCCTCGAACAGGCCGGGCTGGACGTAGAAGCGGGACGTGGCGGCGGTGAGGATGCCCTCGCGCGCCTGCCGCAGGTCGTCGTGCGGCGCGTGCCGCAGCAGGTCGTCGAGGACCAGGCCGATGCCGACGCTGCCGTCGCCCAGGTAGGGCATGGTGCGCTGCCCCTCGTCCACCTGGAGCCCGCCGTCGCGCGCCGTCCTGCACCGCTCCAGGTCCAACCGGACGGCGTCGACGGCGAGTTGGAGCAGTTCCGGGTCGCCGCCGCGTTCGTAGCGGCGCAGCAGGAACAGGGCGGGGCCCGTGAGCCCGTGCAGGAGTCCGGCCCGGCGCTTCGAGTCCGCGGCACGGTCGCGCTCCCGGGTGTCGGCGATCCGGTCCGCGACGATGCGGGCCGCCTCGCCCGCCCGGTCGGCGAGCGCGCTCTCGCCGGTGGCCCCGGCGAGATGGTCCAGGACCAGGCCGACCCCCGCGAGTCCGCCGTGCAGATGTCCGGCGAGGCGCTGCCAGTTCTCCTTGAGGAGCAGCTCGGTCAGGTCGAGGGCGCGCTGCGGGTGACCGAGCCCTTCGAGGGCGTACGCGATGCCGGCGATGCCGTCGTAGAGGCCGAGGGCGGTGCCGGGCGGCACGGGGTCGGTGTGGTCGAGGAGCCAGCGCTCGCCCTCCTCGTACCGTTCGGCGCCGGCCCCGTCGAGGGCGTACAGGACGCCGGCGGCGCCGTGCGCGAGGCCGAGGCCGCCGCCGATGGCGAACTGGGCGACGTCTCCGGGGAAGAGCCGGTCGTCGCGGTCCGGTGTGGCCGTGGCGAGGATGCCCGCGACCAGGGAGTCGCGGCTGCGGGGCCAGTCGCCGGGTGCGGGGACACCGCCGCGCGCGAAGGACGTCGCTCCGCCGTCGTACCCGCGCAGGATCTCGGCGACGGCGTCGTCGAGGAACTCCCTTGGCAGTGTGGGGAATTGCCCGGCGATGACCTCGGCGAGATGCGCCGCCTTGCCCCGGTCGACGACGAACAGCGTGGTCACGGGCAGGAACATGGCGATCCGCAGGCAGGCGAGCGCGTAGCGGTCGATGTCGGTGCCGGTGCGGTCCATCGGCGCCCAGAAGCCGGGGTGGGCGAGCAACTGGCTGCCGCTCTCCTCGACGGAGGTGGCGGCCTCGAAGTCGATGAGGGTCACGGACTCCTCGTCGGGGGCGACCAGGATGTTGAACATGTGCAGGTCGTTGAAGACGACGCCGCGTTCGTGGACGGCGGCCACCGCCTCCTCGACGGCGGTGACGATCCGCCGCGCCCACCGCGCGTACTCGGCGACGGCCTCCGGGTCCGGTTCGGGCGCGAGCAGCGGGTGACGCTCGGCGAAGAACGTGTTGAGCGCCCGCCCCTCCACGTACTCCATGGCCAGGAAGCGGTGGTCGCCGACCAGGAACCAGTCGCGCACCTCGGGCGCGACGCCGAGCCCCGACAGGCGTTCCAGGGCGGCCTTCTCGCGCTCCAGGCGGGCGACGGCGTCGGCGCCGTCGGAGGCGAGGCCCGCGTGCGGGCGGCCCTCCTTGAGGACGACCTTGTGGCCGTCGCGGGTGTCGACGCCCCGGTAGACGCCGCCGCCGTTGGAGAAGTGCAGCGCCTTCTCGAAGCGGTACGGCAGGTCGGTGACGGTCGTGGCGTTGCGGGCGTCGAGGTGGGGCTTGAGGAAGTCGGGGAGCGTCACCCAGGCCGGGACCTGGAAGGCGGGGTCCCTGAGGTCGGGGACGAGCCGGCCGGCATCGTCCTCGACGGCGCTCACCAGGGTGCCGCGCTCGTTGACGACCATGCGCCGGGCGAAGGCGCCGTAGCGGACGTACAGCGGCCCTTCGCCCCACCTCAGATCGGTGAGAATGTACGGGCCCTCGACGCCTTCCAGGAGTTCTCCGAGTTCCTCCAGAATGCGCCGGCAGCTGTCCTCGTCCGCCGGATAGACGGTGGCGAATTTTCCGCTGATGTCACGCCCGGCGTATTTGGTGTTCCGTAAGTGGAGCAGATGCGGGCCCGGCACGAATTTGAAGGGGATACCGCGTGGCACGCAGTAGTCCCAGACGGTGGCCGCGGTCCTCTCGGCGTGCGCACGGGTCGCCGACGCATGGATCTTCCAGCCCTGCCGGGGCCCCTGGCGGGGCTCGCCCCGCGCGTCGAGGGGCGTGAGATTCAGCCACTCGCCGTTGCTGTCGGCGCGCCATCCGTCGGGCACGGGGCGCCGGGCCGTCGCGTACTCGGGCAGGGCGCGGTCGGCCCCTTCGCGGCGGAGCCTGTCCGGGGTGTCGTAGAAATGCGGGTCGGCGAGCGCGTACACCTCGTACCGCTTGTCCATGACCCGCACCCCTCCCCTGGAGGCCCCTTCGGCGGCCTTTTCGCCGGCCGCCAGACGAGATTTGCACGCCTCCGGGGGAGAGGACAGTCGCGTTTGTCACGAGAAAGCCGTGCGGAACTCACAGGTCAACTCATGTTCGCCCTGTTCGAGTTCACTCGTTCTCCCGACTCTTTTTAATTCACTCACACTTAAGAGGCGCGGTTCCCGTACGTCAATCCCGGCACCGGCCCCTCCGGTCAGTCCTCGGGCGGGAAGACGACCTCGCCGGAGCCGAGGAGCGTGATGGTGATCGCCTCCACGGGGCAGCCCTCGGCGGCGGCAAGCACCTTCTCGTTCGCGTCGGCCTCCGGGTCCACCGGGTGGGACTGCCGCGCGCTGTCGAGCCGGAATCCGTCCGGCGCCGTGTTCACACACATCGCGGAGCCGATGCACACGCTCCGGTCGACCTCCACATGCCACCGGTCACCCATGCTCAGTTCGCCTCCGGCTCGTAGCCCGCGGGCAGGTGGATCATCTTGTGCTCGAAGTACTCGCCGTACCCCTCGGGACCGAACTCGCGGCCCAGGCCGGAGTTCTTGTAGCCGCCGAACGGCCCGAGCATGTCGAGGCTGAAGGTGTTCACGCTGTACGTGCCCGTGCGCACCTGCCGCGCGAGGTCGACGCCGTGCGCGGTGTCGGCGGTCCAGACGCTGCCGCTGAGGCCGTAGTCCGAGTCGTTGGCGATCTTCACGGCCTCGGCCTCGTCCCCGTACGGGAGCAGGCAGATGACCGGGCCGAAGATCTCCTCGCGGGCGATGCGCATGGAGTTGTCGACGTCGCCGAAGAGGGTCGGCTCGACGTACCAGCCCTGCTCGAAGCCCTTCGGGACGCCGCCGCCCGTGAGGATCTTGGCACCCTCGTCCTGGCCGATGCGGATGTAGTCGAGGGAGCGCTGCTGCTGGCGCTTCGCGACGAGCGGGCCGAGTTCGGTGGCCGGGTCGAGCGGGTCGCCGACCTTGAGCGCGGAGGCCGCCGAGGAGAAGGCGTCGGCGAACTCGTCGTAGCGCGAGCGCGGGACGAGGATGCGGGTCTGCGCCACACAGGCCTGACCGTTGATCATCCAGGCGAAGGGGACGATGCCGGAGACCGCGGCGCCCGCGTCGGCATCCTCCAGGATCACGGCCGCGGACTTGCCGCCGAGTTCGAGGGTGACGCGGGTGAGGTTGCGCGACGCCACCTCCATGACGCGCTTGCCCGCAGCGACGGATCCGGTGAAGGAGACCTTGTCGATGCCGGGGTGCCCGACGAGGTACTCGCTGACCTCGCGGTCGGCGGGGAGGATGGAGAGCACCCCCTCCGGAAGCCCGGCCTCCGTGGCGATCTCCGCCAGCAGGTACGCGTCGAGCGGCGTCTCCGGCGAGGTCTTCAGGATCACCGGGTTCCCGGCGAGCAGCGCGGGCGCGAGCTTCGCGGCGGCGGTGAACTGCGGGACGTTCCACGGCACGACGGCCGCGACGACACCGACGGGCTCGCGGCGCACGAGGAGCTTGCCGAGGGCGCCGTCGCGCGTCTCCTCGTACGTGAAGTTCCGCGCGACGTTGATCGCGGAGTCCCAGACCATCATCGCGGCGAGCGCCTGCACCATGACGCCCGAGGTGTACGGGGTGCCGTTCTCGCTGCTGATGACGCGGGCGATCTCCTCGTGCCGGACCGCGAACGCGTCCTTGATCTTCGTGATGACCTCGATGCGCTCGTCGAGGCTCATCCGCGGCCAGGGCCCCTCGTCGAAGGCGCGGCGGGCGACGGCGACGGCCCGGTCGACGTCGGCGGGCGCGGCGTGCGGCACCCGGCCGAAGACCTCGCCGGTGTGCGGCGAGACGACCTCGATGACCTCCTTGCCGAGCGGGTCGGTCAACTCCCCGCCGATGAACAGTTGCCCGTATTCCAAGAGCTCGGTCATGGCTGGCATCCTCACGCACGACATTTCTGACGGTGTTTCAGAACTGATACCAGTTCTAGTTGCGATCCGGAAGGGTGGTGCGCGCCCTGAAGGTCGTGTGCTCGGGCGACCATTGAAACAAGTTCTACAAGTTCCCGTACAGTGGCGGCAGTTCGGCTGGAGCGGCGGAGGGTGTCCGATGGCAGAGGCGACGCAGGTGACCGACCACAGCGGGGGCGTGCACAGCATGCGCGTACCGATCCCCGACAACCCGCTCGGCTACACCCTCGTCTACCTGGTCGACACCGACGCGGGCCCCGTCCTCATCGACACGGGCTGGGACGACCCGACGTCCTGGGACGCGCTGACGACGGGCCTGACCGCCTGCGGCACGAGCGTCGAGGAGCTGACCGGCGTCCTGATCACCCATCACCACCCGGACCACCACGGCCTGTCGGCCAAGGTGCGGGAGGCGTCCGGGGCCTGGATCGCGATGCACGAGGCGGACGTGGCGGTGGTCCGGCGCACCCGGGAGAACAAGCCGGCGCGCTGGTACGCGTACATGGTGGCGAAGCTGGTCGCGGCGGGTGCGCCCGAGGAGCACATCGCCCCGCTGATCGCGGCCCGCGACTCCGGCAAACCCCGTGAACTGCCGGGCTTCGCACCGGCGTTGCCGGACCGCACGATCACCCCCGGCGACCTCCTCGACCTGCCGGGCCGCAGACTGCGCGCGATCTGGACGCCGGGCCACACCCCCGGGCACGTCTGCCTGCACCTGGAGGAGGATCACCCCTCGGGCCGCGCGGGCAACGGCCGCCTCTTCTCCGGCGACCACATGCTGCCCGGCATCACCCCGCACATCGGCCTGTACGAGGACCCGGACGACGCGACCGTCACGGACCCGCTCGGCGACTACCTCGACTCGCTCGAACGGGTGGGGAGGCTCGACCCGGCGGAGGTCCTCCCGGCCCACCAGCACACGTTCACCGACGCCCCGGCGCGCGTACGGGAGTTGCTCGACCACCACGAGGAACGCCTCACCGGCCTGCTCACCCTGCTCTCCACTCCCCTCACCCCGTGGCAGCTCGCCGAACGCATGGAGTGGAACCGCCCGTGGTCCCAAATCCCGTACGGGTCAAGGACGATCGCGGTCTCGGAGGCGGAGGCCCACCTCCGCCGCCTCCAGAAGTCGGGCCGCGTGGAACAGGTCCCGGGCACAGACCCGGTGACGTACGTATCGAGCCCCGCCGGCGATTGAGGCGCGGGGCCCGGGGCAGCGCCCCGCGACCGCGACCCCGGTGCGGCGGATCTTTGCCGTGCCTTCATCGAAGGTGCGCCCGCAGAGGCGTATCTTCGGCCCCCAAGAGCTCTCACGAGCTGGAACGACAAGGGGGCGCCCGCCGATGACGCCGGACGAGGCAGTGGTCGGCCGAACGGGGAAGCTGGTCATCGGCACACGTGGAGCCGGCGGTCCGGGTGAGGTGTTGGTACAGGTCAGGGGCGGGACCGAGACCTTTCTCGCGTACTCGGACGAGCCCCTGGACCGTGGCGCCACCGTGCTCGTGATCGAGTCCCGCGGGAGCCGTCAGGTCGTGGTCATGGCCTGGACCGACCCTCTCCTCTCCGATGGCGAAGGCGACGCCCGCTAAGGAGACGTACAGGCATGTTCGGATATCGCGTTCCCGCACCCGACGAGGCGATGCTGATCTCGGGCGGCAGGCGGGGACTTGGGGGAGCGCCGTTCCGCGTCGTCACCGGGCACGGGAAGTTCGTGCTCCCCGTGTTCCGCAAGACCCGCTTCCTGTCGCTCGCGATGAGCGAGGCGGAGGTCGTCGAGAAGTGCGTGACCAAGCAGGGCATCGCGCTGACCGTGCGCGCGGTGATCGCCTTCAAGGTCGGCAACGACCATGAGTCGATCGTCAACGCCGGTCAGCGCTTCCTCTCCGACCAGGACCAGATGTCGGTCCTCACCGGGCGCATCTTCGCCGGTCACCTGCGCTCGATCATCGGCTCGATGACGGTCGAGGAGATCGTGACCGAGCGCCAGAAGCTCGCCACGGAGGTCCTCGACACGTCGAAGGCGGAGATGGCGAAGATCGGTCTGCACGTCGACTCGCTTCAGATCCAGTCCATCGACGACGGCCAGACCGGCTACATCGAGGCGATGTCGCGCCCGCACAAGGCCGCCATTCAGCGGCAGGCGCAGATCGCGCAGGCGCAGGCCACGCAGGCCGCGGCGGAGGCGGAGCAGGCGGCGGCCCGCAAGCAGGCCGAGTACGCGCGGGAGACCGCGGTCGTGCAGGCCGAGTACAACGCCCAGGTCGACCGGGCCAAGGCGCAGGCCGACCAGGCGGGCCCGCTCGCGCTCGCCCACGCCCAGCAGGAGGTCCTCGAAGCGCAGACGGAACTGGCCATGAAGCAGGCCGAGTTGCGGGAGAAGCAGCTGGTGTCGGAGATCGTCAAGCCGGCCCAGGCCGACGCGGAGCGCATCCGTGTCCTGGCCCTCGCCGAGGCCGAGCGGATGAAGATCCAGGCGGAGGCGGCGGCGTCGTACGACCGGGTCGCCCTCGACCGCATGCTCATCGACCAGCTCCCGCAGATCGTGAAGGAGGCCTCGGCGGGCCTCGCCGGGGCGAACGTCAACGTCCTGAACGGCGCGGACGGCCTGGGCGAGATCGCGGCGGGCCTGGTCGGCCAGGGCCTGACCATCCTCGACTCGGTCCGCAAGAACCTCGGCGGCGAGGGAGCGGACGGGGGTGGCTCGGCGGTGGAGCGCTACGTGGGCGCTCCGCGCGGCAGCGACGACGGCCCGGTGGACGTCCGCTGACGTCTCGGGGCTCTGCCCCGGGCCCCGCTGCTCAATCGCCGCAGGGGCTTGAATCGCTCCGGGTACAGTAAGTAGGTCGTCAGTACGTACGTACGAGGGGAAGCCGGTGCAAATCCGGCGCTGACCCGCAACCGTCACAGCCGGAATGCCTCGTACGTACCTGCTCGGCTCAGGACCGTCGAGGAATACGGAGCCGGAGCCGCCCGGTGCCCCCGTGTGCCGCGCCGCCCCGCTCCCCGCAGGGAGAGGCATCCGCCCCACCATGAACATTCGCCGTAGCGCCGCGCTCGTCGCCGCGACCGTCGCGATCGGCGCCGTGAGCGCGCAGGCCGCGTTCGCAGACGGTGCGGACAGTGCCTCCCCGTCGCCGAAGGTCGTCGTGCCCTCGGGCCTGTACGGAAAGAGCGACCCCACGTACGACGGAGTGTGGCGGCAGTCCCTCGCGCTCGTCGCGCAGGACACCGTGGGCGTGCGGCCCGCGAAGAAGGCCGTCGACTGGCTGGCCGGGCAGCAGTGCGAGAACGGCGGCTTCGCCGCGTTCCGCGCCGAGCCGGGCAAGGCCTGCGACAAGAAGACCAAGATCGACAGCAATGCGACCGCGGCCGCCGTCCAGGCGCTCGCCGCGGTCGGCGGCCGGGACGGCGAGGTCGCCTCGGGCGTCGCCCTGCTGAAGAAGAACCAGAACGCCGACGGCGGCTGGGGCTACAGCCTCGGCATGGACAGCGACGCGAACTCGACGTCCGTCGTCATCGGCGCGCTCGCCGCGGCCGGCGAGAAGCCGTCCGAGGTGACATCGGGCAAGGGGAAGACCGGCGCCGACGCCCTCGCCTCGCTCGCCCTCCCCTGCTCCAAGGGCAAGGACGGCGGCGCCCTCGCCTACCAGCCGGACAAGAAGGGCGAGCTCGCCGCGAACGCCGACGCCACCGCGGCCGGTGTGCTCGGCGCCCTCGGCACCGGCTTCGCGCCCGGCAAGGGCAAGGCCCCGGACGCGTACACCTGCGAGGCCGGCAAGAGCCCGGAGGCCGTGGCGCACAACGGCGCCGTCTACCTCCAGAACCAGCTCGACACCCACCTCTACCTGAAGTCCCAGCTGGCCGGCTCCACGGACCAGCCCGACTACGGCAACACCGCGGACGCGGTCACCGCCGTCGCCGCGGCCGAGGGCGTCAAGGCCACGAAGGACTCGTACACCTGGCTGGAGAAGAACGCGAAGGGCTGGGCGACGCAGACCGGCCCGGCCGCCTACGCCGAGCTGATCTTCGCCGCGCACGCCACCGGCAACGACCCGCGCGACTTCGGCGGGACGGACCTGGTGAGCGCGCTGAACAAGACGGGCCCCGAGCCCGCCTCCACCAAGTCCTCCGCCTCGGACTCGGACGAGAAGAAGGACGACGGCGGTGGCGGCGCCAACTGGTGGATCATCGGCGTGATGTTCATCGCCGCCGTGGGCGCCGGTTTCCTGCTCAGCGGCCGCAAGAAGCGGCAGCCGTGACCGCGCGCAGGTCGGCCGGGCTCGGCGGGCTCGTCCTCGCGCTGCTCGGCGCGCTGCTCGCCATGACCGTCGCCCCCGCGCAGGCGGCCGGGTACCGGTACTGGTCGTTCTGGGAGCGGGACGGCAAGCAGACGTGGACGTACGCGACGGCGGGCCCCTCGCAGACCAAGCCGGAGGACGGGGACGTGCAGGGCTTCCGGTTCGCGGTGAGCGCGGACTCGAAGGACGCGAAGCAGCCGCGCGGTTCCGCCGGCTTCGACGCGATCTGCGAGGACACCCCCGCCGAGAAGGGCAAGAAGCGCGTCGCGCTCGTCATCGACTTCGGCACGGGGACCGACGCCCAGCCGCTCGAGACCCCGCCGAAGCCGCGCACCGAGTGCGCGCAGGTGGCCGAGGACGCGACGAGCGCCGACGCGCTCGCCGCCGTCGCGAAGCCGCTGCGCTACGACAGCAGCGCGATGCTGTGCGCGATCTCGGGCTACCCGAAGTCCGGCTGCGGCGAACGGGTCTCCAAGGAGTCCTCCGGGTCGTCGACGCGGCCCACCGCGAAGGACTCCGCGTCGCAGTCCGACGACGACGGCAGCGGAGGCCCTTCCGTCGGTCTCATCGCGGGCATCGCCGTGGTCGTCGTGCTCGGTGTCGCGGCGGGCGTGCAGGCCCGACGCCGCCGCGGCTGACCCCGATGTCCGGTCGTACGCTGCGCGCCCCTCGGGCCCACCGCTCCAATTCGCTGCACCCGGGCGCCTGGTGGATCTGGGCGCTCGGCCTCGGCACGGCCGCGTCCCGCACCACGAACCCGCTGCTGCTCGCGCTGCTCATCGGCGTCGCGGGGTACGTGGTGGCGGCGCGCCGCACCGAGGCGCCGTGGGCGCGTTCGTACGGGGCGTTCGTGAAGCTGGCGCTTGCCGTGCTCGGCATCCGGCTGGTCTTCGCGACGCTGCTCGGCTCGGCGATCCCGGGCACCCACCTGCTGTTCACCCTCCCCGAAGTCCCCCTGCCGGACTGGGCGCAGGGAGTCCGGATCGGCGGCCCTGTCACCCTCGAAGGCCTCGTCTTCGCGCTCTACGACGGCCTGAAGCTGGCCACGCTCCTCATCTGCGTGGGCGCCGCGAACGCGCTCGCCTCCCCGTCCCGGCTGCTCAAGTCGCTGCCGGGCGCGCTGTACGAGGCCGGGGTCGCGGTCGTCGTGGCGATGACGTTCGCCCCGAACCTGGTCGCGGACGTCCGCAGGCTGCGGGCGGCGCGACGGCTGCGCGGCCGCCCGGACAGCGGTCTGCGCGGACTGCTCCAGGTCGGCCTGCCGGTCCTGGAGGGCGCGCTGGAACGCTCGGTCGCGCTGGCCGCCGCGATGGACGCGCGCGGCTACGGCCGCACGGCCGAGGTGCCGCCCGCCGTCCGTCGCGCCACGGCCGCGCTCACGCTGGGCGGCCTGATCGGGGTGTGCGCGGGAACGTACGGTCTGCTGGCGGCGTCCGGCTCCGGGTACGGGCTTCCGGTGCTGCTCGCGGGGGTCGCCGCCGCGCTCGGCGGGCTGTGGCTGGGCGGCCGGCGCACGGTCCGCACCCGCTACCGGCCCGACGTGTGGGGCGTCAGGGCCTGGCTCGTCGCGGCGTCCGGGGCCACGGCCGCGGCGGCGATGATCTGGGCCGGAACGCGGGACCCTGCGGCCCTGCAACCCCCCGTGGTCCCGCTCGCGGCGCCGGAACTGCCGCTGTGGCCCGCGGCCGGCATCCTGCTCGGCCTGCTCCCGGCCTTCCTCGCACCCGTTCCCGACAAGCCGACGGAGGCCTCGTCGTCATGATCCGCTTCGAGGACGTCTCCGTGACGTACGACGGCGCGCGGACGCCCACCGTGCACGGCATCCGCCTCCACGTGCCCGAGGGCGAGTTGATGCTGCTCGCCGGCCCGTCGGGCGTCGGCAAGTCGACGCTCCTCGGCGCGGTGAGCGGGCTCGTGCCGCACTTCACCGGGGGCACGCTGGCCGGGCGGGTCACGGTCGCAGGCCGTGACACCCGTACGCACAAGCCGCGCGAACTCGCCGACGTCGTCGGCACGGTGGGCCAGGACCCGCTCGCGCACTTCGTGACGGACACGGTCGAGGACGAACTCGCGTACGGCATGGAGTCGTTGGGCCTGACGCCGCCGGTCATGCGCCGCCGCGTGGAGGAGACCCTCGACCTCCTGGGCCTCGCGGACCTGCGCGACCGCCCCATCTCCACGCTCTCGGGCGGCCAGCAGCAGCGCGTCGCGATCGGCTCCGTCCTCACCCCGCACCCCCAGGTCCTCGTCCTCGACGAACCGACGTCCGCCCTCGACCCGGCCGCGGCCGAGGAGGTCCTCTCGGTCCTGCAACGCCTGGTCCACGACCTGGGCACGACGGTCCTGATGGCCGAACACCGCCTGGAACGGGTCATCCAGTACGCGGACCAGGTGGCACTGCTGCCGGCGGCCGGAGAGCCCCTGACGGTGGGCGCCCCGGCGGAGGTCATGGCCGTCTCACCGGTGTACCCACCGGTGGTGGGCCTGGGCCGCTTGGCGGGCTGGACCCCCCTGCCACTGACGGTGAGAAACGCGCGGCGAGCAGCGGGGGACCTGCGAGCGCGACTCAGCCAAAAGAAAGCCCCTGCGGCGATTGAGCAGCGGGGCCCGGGGCAGAGCCCCGCGACCGGGACCACTCTGGCTGCAACGAAAAACCTCGGCGTAAGAAGAGGCCGCATCGAAGCCCTCCGCCACATCGACCTCACGGTCACCACCGGCGAGGTTCTCGCCCTCATGGGCCGCAACGGCGCCGGAAAATCCACCCTGCTCTCCACCCTGGTCGGAATGATCAAGCCGACCTCGGGAACGGTCACGGTCGGCGGAGCCACCCCGCACAGGACCACCCCCCGCGACCTCATCCGCAAGGTCGGCCTCGTCCCCCAGGAACCCCGCGACCTGCTCTGCGCGGACACGGTGGCGGCGGAGTGCACGGCGGCGGACAAGGACGCGGCCGCCGCCCCCGGCACCTGCCGCGCCCTGCTCACCGACCTGCTCCCCGGGATCGCCGACGACACCCACCCCCGCGATCTCTCCGAGGGCCAGCGCCTCACCCTGGCTCTGGCCATCGTGCTGACCGCGGCCCCGCCGCTCCTCCTCCTCGACGAACCGACCCGCGGTCTCGACTACGCGGCGAAGTCCCGCCTCGTCGCGATCCTGCGGAACCTCGCGGCCGAGGGGCACGCCATCGTCATGGCGACGCACGACGTGGAACTCGCGGCGGAGCTGACCCACCGCGTGGCGATCCTCGCGGACGGCGAGATCGTGGCGGACGGCCCGACCCCCGACATCGTCACGTCGTCCCCGTCCTTCGCCCCGCAGGTCGCGAAGATCCTGGCGCCGCAGCGCTGGCTCACGGTCTCCGAGGTACGGGAGGCGCTGGCATGACGGCGACCACGACACCACCGCCCCTCACCGGAAGAGCGAATCCGGTACGCCTCGGCCCCCGCTCCATCGCCGCGCTGCTGCTGGTCAGCGCCGTGGGTGTGGTCGGTATCGGCTGGCCGCTGATCACCGGCCCGGGGTCCGAGGTGAACGCGCACGCGACGGACGCGCCGTGGCTGTTCGCGGCGCTGCTCGTGCTGCTGGTCGCCGTGGTCGCGGCCACGATCTCGGAGTCCGGGATGGGCCCCAAGGCGGTGGCGATGCTCGGCGTGCTGGCCGCGGCGGGGGCGGCGCTGCGGCCCATCGGCGCGGGGACGGCCGGCCTTGAGCCGATGTTCTTCCTGATGGTCCTGAGCGGCCGGGTCCTCGGTCCCGGCTTCGGCTTCGTCCTGGGGTCCCTCAGCATGTTCACCTCGGCGCTGCTGACCGGGGGCGTGGGCCCCTGGATGCCGTTCCAGATGCTGTCGATGGGCTGGTTCACGATGGGCGCGGGGCTGCTGCCGGGCGCCTGGTCGCTGCGCGGCCGTGCCGAGCGCGTGATGCTCGCGGCCTACGGTTTCCTGGCCGCGTTCGCGTACGGAACGATCATGAATCTGGCGGGCTGGCCGTTCATGAACGCGCTGGCCTCCTCCGTGGCGTACCAGCCGGATGCCGCGCTGCACGAGAACCTGGCCCGCTTCCTCGCCTACTGCGCGGCCACCTCGCTCGGCTGGGATCTGGGGCGCGCCGCGCTCACCGTCGTTCTGACGCTCGTCGTCGGCGGCGCCGTCCTCAAGGCGCTGCGCCGGGCCACGCGGCGGGCCGCCTTCGAGGCCCAGGTCACATTCGACGACCCGCGGGCGTGAAGCCCCCCACATGACCCACGTCACGTACTAAGCGGGACCGTAGTCCTGTCGCACGCCTCCCCTTTGCCGCACAACGGACATTTACCCCACACTTCACGACATCCGACTTTCCTTAGTAAAACCTGACATTGCTTCCGGCCCCCGGTCTTTGTTTCTGTGGAGCAACCGCACGGCACCACGCCCTGCACCCCCCTGCCTCCCACGGAAGGTTCCGTTTTGACCGCCACGCTCCTGCGCCGCATCGCCACTCCGAAGAAGGCCATCGCCGGCGTCACCCTCGCCGCCGCCACCACCGGTTTCCTCTTCGCATCGGCCCCGGCCCAGGCCGCGTCGACGTCGGGCTCGGCGAAGGCCATCGCCCAGCAGAAGATCTCGAACTCGGCCGAGTTCAGCTGCTTCGACAAGATCGTGTCCCACGAGAGCGGCTGGAACCCCAACGCGACGAACGCCTCCACCGGTGCGTACGGCCTGGTCCAGGCGCTTCCGGCCAACAAGATGGCATCGTCGGGATCCGACTGGAAGACGAACCCGGAGACCCAGATCGACTGGGGCGTCAAGTACATGAACGACCGCTACGGCAGCGCCTGCGGCGCGTGGGCCCACTGGCAGTCCAACGGCTGGTACTGACCGGCCCCGGAGCGAGGCGGCACCTTCTGGTGCCGCCTCGCTTTTCGTTGTCGTCACCGTGCCGGGCCGAACCACTCGGCGATCTTGGGAGCTGCCGACCTGAAGCCTCCGAAGTGGTCCCGGGCGCCCTGGTCCAGGACCGGGGTCCGGCCGCCCAGCCTGCGGGCGCAGCTGTAGGCGTTGCCGATCGGGACGTCGCTGTCGCCCGCCGCCGCGTACAGGCGGACCGGGATCCTCGGCTTCCAGGCGCAGGCGCCGTCGTTGGCCCTGAGGGTGGCGCGCAGCGCACCCGTGGGGTGCCGCAACTGCCGGTAGTAGGCGGGCGTGAGCAGCTCCCTCACCGTCCTGGGGAGGGCGTTGACGATGTCCTCCTCCTGGTGGTCGCCGTCGAAGAGGGACTCCACCCGGCTCGCGTAGGGGGCGCGGAACACCTCGGCCGGGCCCTTGTAGAGCGGGTGCAGCCGGTTCTGGGCGACGAGGAAGTACGCGGTGTAGAAGATGCCGCTGGTGTCGTTGACCCGGCCGTCGTACAGGGCCGGGATTTCCTGGCCCGAGAGGTCGTAAGGACCGCTGACCGGTGCCAGCGCCTTCAGCCGGAAGCCGTGGTCGGCGCCCGTCCTGAGCGCCTTGCCGAGGGCCATCGCAACCTGGCCGCCCTGGGAGAAGCCGGTGGCGTAGACGTCACCGGTGAGCGGGCGGTCCAGACGGTGCGCGGCGTGACGGGCGGCGCGCAGCATGTCGAGGGAGGCGGTCACCGAGGACGCCGTGTCCATGTACGGGTGGCGGCCGGGGCCCTCACCGAGACCCAGGTAGTCGGGGGCGGCGACGGCCCTGCCGGTGGAGGCGTACAGGTAGGAGGGGATGCGGCCGAAGTCGTCGCCGACGGACGGGGCGTAGCCGCGGTTGACCATGGTGCCGTGGGTGTCGGAGACGAGGCCGAGGCGCCGGTCGCCGCCGACGGGGAGGGTGAACAAGCCGGTGGCGGTGGTGGGTCGGCCGTGCGCGTCCGGTGTCCGGTAGGTGAGCCGGTAGGCCCGGACGCCATGGCGCACCTGCTCGGCGTCCACGCCGTGGTCGGTGAGCCACCGGACGACCTCGGCGCGGGTGAGCGTGGCGACCGGGATGACGGAGACGAGGGTGCCGCGGGCGGCCCGATGGGCGGCCGCCGGGGCGCTGTCGAGGGCCGTGGCGGCCGGCGCGGCGACGCCGCCCGCGAGGAGCAGCGCGGCGGCCACGGCCGCCCCTGCACGGGGCCATGAACTACGGGTGCGGATACGGGAGTTGCCGGTCTCGGTGGCCATGGCACGACGATAGGGATCGGCGCAGGTGGGAGGGCATCCGGCACACCCCCGGGGCCGAGGTGGACCTTTCCCCACCTCCACCCCTGGGGCAGCCCCCCAGGCCCCAGGGAGGTTAGAGCCGCTGAATGATCGTGCCGGTGGAGAGCGCTCCGCCCGCGCACATGGTGATGAGCGCGAACTCCTTGTCCCGGCGCTCCAGTTCGTGCAGCGCCGACGTGATGAGCCGCGCCCCTGTCGCCCCCACCGGATGCCCGAGGGCGATCGCCCCACCGTTCACGTTGACCTTCTCCAGGTCCTGCTCGAAGACCTGCGCCCAGCTCAACACCACCGACGCGAACGCCTCGTTGATCTCGACGATGTCGATGTCCTTCAGGGTCATCCCCGCCTTGCCGAGCACCGCCCGCGTCGCGTCGACCGGCCCGTCCAGGTGGTAGTGCGGGTCCGCCCCGACCAGCGCCTGCGCGACGATCCGCGCCCTCGGCCGCAGCTTCAGCGCCCGCGCCATCCGCTTCGACGCCCACATGATGGCGGACGCCCCGTCGGAGATCTGCGAGGAGTTGCCCGCCGTGTGCACGGCCGTCGGCATCACCGGCTTGAGCTTGGCGAGGCCCTCCATGCTCGTGTCGCGCAGGCCTTCGTCACGGTCGACGAGCCGCCACATACCCTGCCCCGCGGCCTGCTCCTCCTCCGTGGTGGGCACCTGCACCGCGAACGTCTCGCGTTTGAAGCGCTCCTCGGCCCAGGCGGTGGCGGCCCGCTCCTGGGAGATGAGGCCGAGCGAGTCCACGTTCTCCCGGGTCAACTCCCGCCTGCGCGCGATGCGTTCGGCGGCCTCGAACTGGTTGGGCAGATCCACGTTCCACTCGTCCGGGAACGGCTTGCCGGGCCCGTGCTTCGATCCCGACCCGAGCGGCACCCGTGACATCGCCTCGACGCCACAGCTGATGCCCACGTCGATGACGCCCGCCGCGATCATGTTGGCCGTCATGTGCGAGGCCTGCTGGGACGAGCCGCACTGACAGTCGACCGTCGTCGCGGCCGTCTCGTACGGCAGCCCCATCGTGAGCCAGGCCGTGCGCGCCGGGTTCATGGACTGCTCGCCCGCGTGCGTGACCGTGCCGCCCACGATCTGCTCGACGCAGTCCGGCTGGATGGCGGTGCGGCCGAGGAGTTCGCGGTACGTCTCGCCCAGTAGATAGGCGGGATGCAGATTGGCCAGCGCGCCGCCGCGCTTGCCGATCGGGGTGCGTACGGCTTCGACGATGACGGGCTCGGCTGCCATGACCTACGTCCTCTCCAGGATTCCCGGACCAGCACGACCAGAACTGGACAGACTCCGCGGACCTCGTGCACACGAAACTAGAACGCGTACCAGTTCTGCTTGCAGTCTCGGGTCCCTTACCCCCGGTACGCAAGGGGCGTGCACGCACATCGCACCGAACCGACACGACCGGGGGCCTTGCTACTTCTAGAACCCGTTATTACCTTCACAGCCACAACTGACGGATCGTCAGACCACCACGGGAGTGACTCCATGCCGTGCCCCGCGCTGCCCGACGGGTTCGACTTCACCGATCCCGACCTCCTCCAACACCGCATACCGCACCCGGAGTTCGCCGAGCTCAGGCAGGCCGAACCGGTCCGCTGGATCGAGCAGGAACACGGCATCTCCGGCTTCGACGACTCCGGTTACTGGGCCGTGACCCGCCACGCGGACGTCAAATACGTCTCCACTCACCCGGAGATCTACTCGTCCAACACCAATACCGCCGTGATCCGCTTCAATTCGTCGATCGAGCGCGACCAGATCGACGTACAGAAGATGATCATGCTCAACATGGACCCGCCCGAGCACACCCGGGTGCGCCAGATAGTGCAGCGCGGGTTCACTCCGCGCGCCATCCGGTCCCTGGAGGAGAAGCTCCGCAATCGCGCCGGCGACATCGTCGCCAAGGCGGTCCAACAGGCGGGCCCCGACGGCTCGTTCGACTTCGTCACCAACGTGGCCGTCGAGCTGCCGCTCCAGGCCATCGCCGAACTCATCGGCATCGAGCAGAAGGACCGCTCCAAGGTCTTCGACTGGTCCAACAAGATGGTGGCGTACGACGACCCGGAGTACGCGATCACCGAGGAGATCGGCGCCGAGGCCGCCATGGAGATCGTCGGCTACGCGATGAACCTCGCGGCCGACCGCAAGAAGTGCCCGGCCAAGGACATCGTGACGCAGCTGGTCGCGGCCGAGGACGAGGGCAACCTGTCCTCCGACGAGTTCGGCTTCTTCGTGATCCTGCTCGCCGTCGCCGGCAACGAGACGACCCGCAACGCCATCACCCACGGTATGCACGCCTTCCTCACCCACCCCGACCAGTGGGAGCTCTACAAGCGGGAGCGGCCGAGCACCACGGCCGAGGAGATCGTGCGCTGGGCGACCCCGGTCGTCTCCTTCCAGCGGACCGCCACACAGGACACCGAACTCGGCGGCCAGAAGATCAAGGCGGGCGACCGGGTCGGCCTCTTCTACTCCTCCGCCAATCACGACCCCGAGGTCTTCGAGAACCCGGACACCTTCGACATCACCCGCGACCCCAACCCGCACCTCGGCTTCGGCGGCGGCGGCCCGCACTTCTGCCTCGGCAAGTCCCTGGCGATCCTGGAGATCGACCTGATCTTCAACGCCCTGGCGGACGCGGCCCCGGACCTGCGCCTGGCGGGCGACCCCCGCCGCCTGCGCGCGGCGTGGCTGAACGGAGTGAAGGAGCTTCAGGTGGCGACCGGTTAAAGCCCCTGCGGCGATTGAGCAGCGGGGTCCGGGGCAGCGCCCCGCGACCGCACCACCGGCGCAGCCACAGAGGCCCGAGGCCCCGACAACACATACGTAAGGCCAAACCCGGCACCAACGACCACCGCACCCCCCACCGCGTCGAGAACCCAATGGTTCCCCGTCGCCACAATCGCGGACACCGTGAACAAGGGGTGGAGAAGGCCGAGCGCCTTCATCCACCACCTCGGGGCGAGCGCCACGATGACGACACCGCACCACAGGGACCAGCCGAAGTGCAGCGAGGGCATCGCCGCGTACTGGTTGGTGACCGCGGTGAGCGTCCCGTAGTCCGGCTGGGAGAAGTCCTGCACGCCGTGGACCGTGTCGATGAAGCCCAGCGTGGGCATCAGGCGCGGCGGCGCGAGCGGGTACAGCCAGAAGCCGACGAGGGCCAGGACCGTCGCGAAACCGAGGGAGGCGCGCGCCCAGCGGAAGTCCACGGGGCGGCGCACGTAGAGGACCGCGAGGACGGTCAGCGGCACCACAAAGTGAAAGGACGTGTAGTAAAAGTCGAAGAAATTGCGCAGCCATCCGACCGATACGACCGCATGGTTCGCCCAGTGCTCGACATCGATGTGCAGGAACTTCTCCAGTGAGTGCACCTGCGCCCCATGCTGCTCGGCCCGCTCCCTGCCGCCCGCCGCGACGATCCTGACCTGCTGGTACGCGGAGTATCCGACGCGGATGAGCAGGAGTTCGAGCAACAGGTTGGGGCGGGCGAGCGCGCGCCGCCACACCGGCAGCAGCGGCACCCACGGCCAGCGCGCGGGGACCGGCTCCGTGCGGACGGTGGGCCGTGCGGCCCCGAAGGCCGGGTCGGTGCGCCGCAGGAAGGGGACGGCGCAGGCCGCGGCGAGCACGGCGACCAGGACGAGGTTGTCCCGCAGCGGCGCGAGCACCGGCAGCTTCGGCAGTATCGCGGAGGCCGGGAGCGTCATGACCAGCACCACGGCGACCGGCCACACCGCCCGGTCGGCGGTCTTGGCCCCCACCCGGCCGACCACCGCGAGCAGCACCCACAGGAGCTGGTGCTGCCAGGTCGTCGGTGACACCGCGACCGCGACACAGCCGGTGACCGCTACGGCGAGCAGCAGTTGCCCGTCGCGCGCGTACGCGATGGAGCGGCGCAGGCCGAGCACGGCCACGGCGGCGCCGAGTGCCAGGAAGAGGGCGATCTCCAGGGGCCCCGACAGGCCCAGGCGCAGCAGCATGCCGTGCAGCGACTGATTGGCTACGGCGGCCGGATCCGCGGCGAGGCCCGCGCCCGCCACATGATGCACCCAGTACGTCCACGAGTCCTGCGGCATCGCGAGCCAGGCGACGCCGGTGCCCGCGGCGAAGGCGGCCCCCGTCGCGGCGGCGGCGCGGCGGCGGCCGGTGAACCAGAGGAGCGGGGCGAACAGCAGCACCGTCGGCTGGAGCGCGGCGGCGACTCCGATCAGGACGCCGGACGCCACCTGCCCGCGTACCGCGAAGCAGCCGAGCAGCACGAGCAGGACCGGGAGGATGCTGGTCTGGCCGAGCGTGAAGGCGTTGCGCACCGGCAGCGACAGCATGAGCAGGCTGATGGCGACGGGCGCCGCGAACTGTGCCGTACGCCGGGACACGGGCCGCGGCAGGGCGTGCGCGGCGACCACGCCGAGCGCGACGACCAGGGCCAGCGAGCCGAACGTCCAGCCCCAGCCGAGCGCCTGCTCCGCCGCGCGCGCGAGCGGCTTGAGGACGAGCCCCGCGAACGGGGGGCCGGTGAACCGGTCGGGCGCGTCGTACAGGGAGCCGCTGACGTGCAGCACTCCTTCGGGGCCGATCCAGGTCTCCAGATCGGTGAGCCGTTCACTCGGAGGAGCGCTCAGCACCGCCACGAGTTGACGCGCGCCGAGCACGGCCGCGATCAGCCACAGGCCGGCGCGCAGCACACCGAGCCGTCCCGTCACCGGATCAGTGGATCCCGGCGCCGCTCCTCCGTGCTCCGCGTTCGCCACGCTTTTCGGACCTCCCGCTCAACTCGGCCGGTTCACCGACATACACCGCACTCCCGGTAAGACGCAGGCAACTGCTCCTTCACCTGTCTGTCCACCGGGATTTGACGGATAGGCAGTGTCTTCAGCCACTTTGTCCCGGCCTTCACACGTGCGGTTCCGCGACATAGATCACAAGAATTTGCATCAGCACCGTGCGAACGCCTCGACGTTTTCCCAGGCCGGAGGGGGTTTCCTCACGGGGAGAAGTTAACTGAACACTACCCGTTACGGGCGCGGGCGCCCCTATGGTCGATGCGTCGGCCGTTCCGCGTGAACGGCCGTTGCTCTTGTCCCCGACGAAAGGAAGGCGAAGGACCCGTGTCCAGCGCCACTTCCATCGCCCCCAGTACCGGCGGGTCCTTCGCCCCCACGAAGGACCGCACCTCATCCGAGCCCACCACCACCGACCCCGCGCTGGTCAAGCGCGCGGTCAAGGCGGCAGCCCTCGGCAACGCGATGGAGTGGTTCGACTTCGGCGTCTACGGCTATCTGACCGCGACGCTCGGACACGTCTTCTTCCCCGCGGCATCGAGCACGGCACAGGTCCTGTCCACGCTCGGCACCTTCGCCGCCGCCTTCCTCGTGCGCCCCATCGGCGGCGCCTTCTTCGGCCCGCTCGGCGACCGCATCGGCCGTCAGCGCGTCCTCGCCATCACCATGATCATGATGTCGGCGGGCACCTTCGCGATCGGCCTGATTCCGTCGCACGGCGCCATCGGCATCTGGGCGCCGGTGCTGCTGATCGTGGCGCGCATGGTGCAGGGCTTCTCGGCCGGTGGCGAGTACGGCGGCGCCTGCACGTTCATCGCCGAGTACGCGCCCGACAAGCGCCGCGGCTTCTTCGGCTCCTTCCTGGAGCTCGGCACCAACGCCGGTTACGTCGCCGGTGCCGCCCTCGCGACGGTGCTCACGACGACGATGGCCACCGACGACCTCTACAGCTGGGGCTGGCGCATCCCGTTCCTGATCGCGGGCCCGATCGGCCTGGTCGGTCTCTACGTCCGGATGAAGCTCGAGGAGACCCCGGCGTTCAAGAAGCTGGCGGACGAGGCCGAGGCGAAGGAGAAGTCCAACCCGAAGCCGAAGCTGAAGGAGATGTTCATCGGCAACGCGAAGCCGATGTTCCTGTGCATCGCGCTGGTCCTGGTCTTCAACGTGACCGACTACATGCTGCTCTCCTACATGCCGACGTTCCTCAGCGAGGAGCTGCACTACGACGCCACGCACGGCACGCTGATCCTCATCGGCGTGATGCTGCTGATGATGATCGTGCAGCTCCCGACGGGCCTCGCCAACGACCGCTTCGGCCACCGCTGGGTGATCGGCATCGGCTGCGCCGGCTTCCTCGCGCTGTCCGTCCCCGCCATCCTGCTGATCCAGCAGGGCTCCACGTGGGCGATCGCGCTCGGCCTGGCCGCGCTCGGCCTGCTGCTCGTCTCCTTCACCTCGTCGATGCCCTCGACGCTGCCCGCCCTGTTCGACACGAAGGTCCGCTACGGCTCCCTGGCCGTCAGCTTCAACCTGTCCGTCTCGATCTTCGGCGGTACGACGCCGCTGGTCGTGGCCTCGCTCATCGCGGCCACGGGCAACCTGATGATCCCGGCCTACTACATGATGGCCGCGGCCCTCATCGGCGGTATCGCGGTGTGGCGCATGAAGGAGTCCGCGGGCAAGCCGCTGCCGGGCTCGCCGCCGGCGGTCTGAAGCGCGCGCAGATCGTGAAGCGGGCGGGTCCCGAGCGGTGAACATCGCTCAGGGCCCGCCCGCTTCCGCGTTCCCCTGCCTACGCTGACGGCCATGACGACTCAACCGGCACACCCTGGGCCCGAGTCCGCGGCCGCCGTCGACGCCTACCTCGCGGGGCTCCTCGCCCCCGCCGACGAGGCGCTGGCCGCGGCCCTCACCGACAGCGAGGCGGCGGGGCTGCCCGGCATCAACGTCTCGGCCACCCACGGGAAACTGCTGCACCTGATCGCCCGCGTCCAGGGCGCCCGCCGGATCCTGGAGATCGGCACGCTCGGCGGTTACAGCACCATTTGGCTGGCCCGCGCGCTGCCCGCCGACGGGACGCTGATCACCCTGGAGTACAGCGACCGGCACGCCCAGGTGGCCCGCGCCAACATCGCCCGCGCGGGCCTGGACAAGGTGGTCGAGGTCCGGGTGGGCGCGGCGCTCGACTCGCTGCCGCGCCTCGCCGAGGAGGGCGGCGACTTCGACCTCGTCTTCATCGACGCGGACAAGGTCAACAACCCGCACTACCTGGAGTGGGCGCTGCGGATGACGCACCCGGGCAGCGTGATCGTCGTCGACAACGTGGTGCGCGGCGGGCGCGTGACGAACCCCGACTCCACGGAGGGCGACGTCGTCGGCACCCGCGCCGCCCTCCAGCTGCTCGCGGACCATCCGAGGCTTGAGGCGACGGCGATCCAGACGGTGGGCGCCAAGGGGCACGACGGCTTCGCGCTGGCCTATGTGAGTTCGTGACAGAAGCCGACGTGCACGCTGCGCGGCCCGCTCCGGTCGGCCACGAGCACCTCGCCGGAGGAGCCGCGCGGCAGCGTCACCACCCCGCCGTACGCGACGTGTTGGCCCATCCCCCGCGACTGCGGCTCGAACCGCACGCGCACCTCGGAGGCCGGGTCGTCCTGCGAGCCGCGCAGCCAGAACAGGACCCAGTCGCCTTCGGGGCCGCACCGGAACTCCAGGTGCGCCCGCGACACGAACAGCCAGTCGTCGGGAACGACGAGCCGGCACACGCTCGCGTCGCGGCCGACCCGCAGTACGGATCCCGGCTCGCTGCGGGCCTCGGCCATGGCCATCGCGGCCGTCGCCCCCGCGTCGTCCCCGGCCATCGTGGCCATGGTCAGTTCGAGCACCGCGCTCCCCCCTCACCACCGTCGAGCTCCTGGCGCCCTGGCCGCCCCTGACCGCCCGTCGTCGCTCGCCGTCCCTCGCAGCCTATGGCGCCACGATCCGCTCTGGGACACTTGCTTCATGACCGAACGAAAACCGCCCGGAGTCAGTTTCGAGTCATTCGTCGACAAACAGATCCGCGACGCGGAACGACGCGGCGACTTCTCCTCGCTGCCCGGCGCGGGCAAGCCCCTCGACAGCTCGGCCGATGCCACGTACGACGAGAACTGGTGGATCAAGGGGAAGCTGGCCCGCGAGGGCTTCTCCGTCCTGCCGCCCTCGCTCGCGCTGCGCAAGGAGGCCGAGGACACCCTGGCGGCGCTGCCGAAGACGCCGTCGGAGCGGATCGTGCGCGACAGGCTCGCGGAACTCAACGACAAGATCCGCGACATGATGTTCAAGCCGCCGCCCGGCCCGCCGCTCGGCCTGAAGCCGTACACGGCCGAGGAGATCGAGGACATCGTGCGCGAGTGGCGGGAGGCGCGGGAGTCACGGCCGGGGCGCGAGTCGGCCTGAGAGGTCGCTGAGGCACGATGGACGCATGAGTATCGTCAAGATCAACGCGCTCACCGTCCCTGAAGAGCAGCGGGAAGTCCTCGAGAAGCGTTTCGGCGCGCGGGCCGGCGCCGTCGAGAGCTCCGACGGGTTCGAGTGGTTCGAGCTGCTGCGCCCCGTCGAGGGCACCGACCAGTACCTCGTCTACACCCGCTGGCGCGACGAGGCCGCCTTCCAGGCCTGGATGGAGGGCCCCATGAAGTCCGCCCACCAGGGCCCGCAGGACGGCGACCGCCCGAAGCCGGCCGCGACGGGCTCCACGGTGTGGTCCTTCGAGGTGGCCCAGCAGGCGGCCCCGAAGCCGTAACCCCTCCGGGCCCACCCGGCCCCGCCCCCTCGGCCTGCCGTTTCGGGGGCTTGCCCGGTGGGCCGGGGGGGGAGGGCGGCACTCGGTGGCCCGGGGAGCCTGGCCGGTTGCCTCCAGGAGACGAAGCTCCGGGCCTCCCGTCGGCCCGACGCCACCTCGGGCACCGACCTGCCACCGCCTCGGGCGCCCGCCTGCCGCCTCCACGTGCTTCGCCCACCTCCCACCCACCCGCCCCCTTCGTGGGCTCCCGCTCCGACGGGGACAGCCCCGGAGAGGGCGGGCCCGAAGCCCCGGAGAGGGCGGGCCCGAAGGTGCGGCCCCAACGGTCACGCGCCCAGAAGAGGCGCAGCCCCTAGTGGCGTGCCCCCTTAAGGGCGTTGCTGCCCCAAGGGCTGAGGCCCAATAAAGGCAGACCCACCCGGGCGCGAAGCCCCTCCGGGTGCCAGGCCCGACGAGCGTCAGACCCACCCGGACGCGATGCCCGATGGTGGCAGGCCCACCTGGATGCGAAGCCCGATGGGCCACCCGGACGCGAAGCCCCTCCGGGCGCCAGGCCCGACGAGCGTCAGATCCGCCCGGGTGTCAGGCCCACCCGGGCGCCAGGCCCGACGGAGCGTCAGGCCCACCCGGGCGTCAGACCCCCGTCCGCCTCAAGGCCCCCCGGCTCACAGCCTCAGGAGGCGTTCCGCTGTCTCCCGGTAGTCCCGGAGGGCAAGGCGGAGGCGTTCCGTGTCCTCCGTCGAGTCCTGCCAGGACGTGCGCAGGGTGTGGCGGTGGCTCGCGAGGGTTTCGGTGAGGCGGGCCGTCAGGTCCTCCAGCACGTGGTCGGCCTCCTCCACCGCGGCGCGCGGCTCGTCGACGAAGCCGGTGAGCGCGTGCCGCAGCCGCCCCTCCAGTTCCTCGCGCTCGCCCGTGGGGACGAGGCCGCCACGGGCCGGCGTGACCCCCTTGCCGGCCCCGGCCGTCCGCTCGGGATCCGGCACGACCCTCTTGTCGGCCGTGGCCGCCTGGCCGCGGGCCGGTCCGATCCCCTGGTCGGCCTCGGTCGGCCTCTCCGGGTGCAACGCGACCCCCTCGTCGTCCGCGGCCCGCCTCGCGGGAGCCGCCGACCTCTCCGGATCCACCGCGATCCCCTTGTCGACCCCGTCCGCCGCGGCGCGCTCGATGTTCGTCATGGGACTCAACTCCCCTTCGCCAGGCGCCCCTTGAACGCGCCGGGCCGCTTGTGTGTCGGGCGCTCCGCGGTGCGGGCGCGGGCCGTCGCACGGTCCGGGCCGACCAGTTCGTCGAAGAGCGGCCGCGCCTCGATCATCGCCTCGCGCAGCTCCTCCGTCCCGGCCCCGCTCTCCTCGGCGCGGCCCGTACGGGCGTGCGCCGCGCGGTGCACGCGCCGGTACCCGTGCACGTGCGAGCCGTGATGGACGGAGAGCGCGTCGAGCTGCTCCTCGTAGTGGACGCCGTCCGGGAAGCCGCGCTCGTGCGCCAGGTCGGCGAGGAGCAGATCGACCTCGGCGACGGCGGCGTCCGGGGACTCGACGAAGCGTTCCTGGGCGTCGGCCCAGCGCACCAGGTAGCGCTCGCGAACGACGGGATCCAGCGGCTGCTCGCGCAACGCACCGTGGCGCTTCACGCGCTCGGTCAGCTCCCGCTCCGCCGCCCTGGTGTCACCGTCGTGCCGCGCCACGGTCCGCTCGTACTCGGGCCCGAAGCGGCGCCGCAGTCCGCGCCCGCCGCGGGGCCCGGTCCGCGCGGCGAAGATCCCCGCCGCGACGACGACCAGGACCCCCACCACGATCAGAGCGATGATCAAGCCTGTGGACATGACTGCCTTCCCTCAACAGTGGCTGTTCCACGCCGGGTTGCCCCGGCTGAGGGCCTGAAACAGATCCGAACCGGCCACGGCGAATCCCGGTTGCGTCCACCCACCCCACCGGCCTCACCATGTCCCATGAACACCACGCCCTGGACCGTCGCCCCCGAGCCGTACGACTCCCCCGCGGCCGCCGCGCTGTGGCGCGCGTACTTCACGGAGGTGAGCGACCGCTGGTATCTCCTGCACGAGGGACACGCGTCCGACCCGGACGGGTTGGAGCGGGCGATCGCCGCCGAGTCGGGCTCCGAACTGGCCCCGCCGCACGGCCGGTTGCTGCTCGCCCGGTACGCGGGCGAGCCCGCGGGGACGGCCGGCGTACGGCTCGTGGACACGGACACGGCCGAGCTCACGCGCGTCTACGTACGCGAGGAGCTGCGCGGCAAGGGCGGCGCCGCGCTCCTGGTGGCCGCTGCGGAGGACGCGGCCCGCGCGCTCGGCGCCACCGCGATCCGCCTCGACACCCGCAGCGACCTGGTGGAGGCGCGGGCCCTGTACGCGCGGCTCGGTTACGCGGAGACGGCGCCGCACAACGCCGACGTCTACGCCGAGCACTGGTTCAGGAAGGAGCTGGCGCCGCCCCGGCCCCCTCGTGCGGGCGCTCCGCGTCCGAGCCGCACATCTCGGCGTTGAGGTCGGCGACCAGCTCGACGAGGTCGCGAGGACGGTCCGGGCCCCACCAGTCGCCGAGCAGTTCGGCGAGGGACTCCTCGCGGGCCCGCCCGAGGCGTTCGGCGACCGCGCGGCCCTCCTCGGTGAGGATCAGGTCGGGGCCCTCGCGCACGGCGAGGCGGCGCTCCTCGACCTGCCGGGCCGCGTCGATGATCACGGGCAGCGGGATCGCCGTGTACTCGGCGAGGACGCCCGGCTCCGCCCACCCGTTGCGATGGGTGCGCAGCACCAGCCAGCTCGCCGCGGGCAGCAGGTCGTAGCCGGCCTTCGCGGTGATCTTCTCGTACACCTCGCGGCGCCCCTCGCGGCTGCCGAGCGTGGACAGGGCGCGCACCGCCTCGTCGTACGAGGAGCGCTCGACGGGGTTGCTGGCGAGCGTCTCGGTGACGTCGGGCGCGGTGACCGAGCCGCGCAGCGGGTCCTCGTGCAGCAGCAGCGCGAGCGCGAAGGCGAGCAGCGTGACCGGGACCGCGTACAGGAAGACGTCCGTGATGGACGTGGAGTAGGCGTGGACGACCGGATCCCGCAGGCCCGGCGGGAGGGCGGCGATGCCGCGCGGGTCGGCGCCGAGCGAGTCCGGGGTGACGCCCGGTGGCAGCTGCCGTCCGGCGAGGGCGTCGCCGAGCCTGCTCGCGAGCTGGTTCGCGAAGATCGTGCCGAAGATCGCCACACCGAACGAGGCGCCGATGGACCGGAAGAACGTGGCGCCCGATGTGGCCACGCCCAGGTCCTCGTACGGGACGGCGTTCTGCACGATCAGGACCAGGACCTGCATGACGAGGCCGAGGCCCGCGCCGAAGACGAAGAAGTACAGGCTCATGATGCCCGTGGCCGTGTGCTCGTCCATGTTGTGCAGGAGCAGCAGCCCGATCATGGTGATGGCCGTGCCGGCGACGGGGAAGACCTTCCAGCGTCCGGTGCGGCTGACGACCTGCCCGGACAGCGTGGTCGACAGCAGGATGCCGAAGACCATCGGCAGCATGTGCACACCGGACATGGTCGGCGTGACGCCCTGGACGACCTGGAGGAACGTCGGCAGGTACGTCATCGCGCCGAACATCGCGAAGCCGATGACGAAGCTGATGACCGCCGACAAGGTGAAGGTGCGGACCCGGAACAGACGCATCGGCAGGACCGGCTCCGCCGCCCTGAACTCGACGAACACGAAGGCGACTCCGAGGAGCACACCCAGGACCGCGAGTCCGATGATCTGCGGCGAACCCCACGCCCACGTGGTGCCGCCGAGCGAGGCGACCAGGACGAGACAGGTGGCGACGGAGGCGACGAGGAACGTGCCGAGGTAGTCGATGCGGTGCTCGCGGGAGCGGGCCGGGATGTGCAGGGCCGCGGCGATCACGAGGAGCGCGACGACGCCGATCGGCAGATTGACGTAGAAGACCCAGCGCCAGCTGAGATGCTCGGTGAACAGGCCGCCGAGCAGCGGTCCGAGGACGCTCGTCGCACCGAAGACGGCGCCGAACAGGCCCTGGTACTTGCCGCGTTCGCGCGGCGAGACGATGTCGCCGACGATCGCCATGGACAGCACCATCAGGCCGCCGCCACCGAGTCCTTGCAGGGCACGGAAGCCGATCAACTGGCCCATGTTCTGCGCGAGTCCGCACAGCGCCGAGCCCACGAGGAAGATGACGATGGCGAGTTGGAAGAGCTTCTTGCGTCCGTACTGGTCGCCGAGTTTCCCCCACAGCGGGGTCGCCGCCGTCGCGGCGAGCATGTACGCGGTGACGACCCAGGACAGATGTTCCAGGCCGCCCAGATCGCTGACGATGGTCGGCAGGGCCGTCGACACGATCGTCTGGTCGAGCGAGGCCAGCAGCATGCCGAGCAGCAACGCGCCGATCGACACGAGGACGCCGCCCGTCTTGGCGCCCTCCCTGGACGCGACGGGTGCTCCGCGACCGCTGTCTCCCGGCCCCACGGCATCGATGTCCTGGCTGCTCATGGCCACCTCCGAAGCCGGCCCGGCGCGGACGGAGCCGGGTGCTTGGTACTTCCCATCCTGGTAGGTGTGACCAGGTTTGGCCTGTTGAGTCATGCGGCGCTGAAAGTTTTACGCGACGGCCCCCGGTCACGGTGTGCGCACGGGTGACGACGAGCGTTTACGGGACCGGCGCTGCGGCCGGGGCCCGCGGGTCTGCATAATGCGCTGCAACGACCGGGCGGGGGGCCCGGGCGTCCGGCAGGGGGTACCGAGCAGTGAGCGATGAACGTCGTACGTGTCCGGAGTGCGGGATCGAGGAGGGGCCCGACGGGACGCCGTCCTGCGCCTGCGACCCGGAAGCCTTCGCTCCGCTCCGTGTCCGCCCCTACGTCTCGCTCTCGGAGCCGTCCCAGCCGGCCCCGCCACGGGCCGCGGACCCGTACGCGTATCCGCCACCGCCTCCGCACACCGCGGACGACGCCGACGACGGGCGGGAGCCGGACGAGCCGCCCACCCACGGCCGGATGCTGCTGCTCTCCGCGGTCACGGGCGTGCTGAGCGTGGCGACCCTGGTCACGGTGCTGATCACGTCCCCGGGCGACGACGGCGCGTCCGCCTCGGACCACACGGCGGCGACGGCGACAGCGGTCCCTTCCGCCCCGTCCCGCCCGGCGACCCCGACCTCACGCTCCGCGTCCCCGTCGGCGAAGACCTCACCGTCCGCGTCGCCCACACCGACGCACTCGCGGACCGTCAGCGCCTCCCCCGCACCGACCAGGAAGAAGCCCGACACGGACACCAGGAAACGCGACCGCAGCCCGTCCCCTTCGGCCTCCCGCACGACGTCGTCGGCACCGGCCGACGACGCGACCCTGCGCAAGGGCGACAGCGGTCACGAGGTCGCCGAACTCCAGTGGCGCCTCAAGCAGTTGAACCTGTACGTGGGCGAAATAACCGGCGACTTCGACAACCCCACGGAATCCGCGGTCGGCACATACCAACTCTCCCGCGGCATCAACGACGACAAGCGCGGCGAATACGGCCCGGCGACCCGCACGGCGCTGGAACGAGAGACCGGAAACAAACGGAGCCGCTGGCATTAGGGGCGCGGGGAACTGCGCGCCCAGCCACGACAGGGCGAAACCCGCGACGCCCCCAAACCTCTGTGGCCCAGGGCAAAAAGCACCTCACCCCACGTGCAGCGCAACCTCGCCGCCACCGAGAACCTCAACCCGTACAACCGAAAGATCCGGAACACACACGGTCGCCCCGTGCGCCCGGGCGCGAGGCCCAACCCCCACAACCCGCATCCCCGCGGAGCGCCCCGCCGAGATCCCCGCCCCCGAGTCCTCGAACACCACGCACTCCGCCGGATCGACCCCCAGCTCGGCCGCGCCCTTCAGGAACCCCTCGGGATCCGGCTTGCTGGCCCCCACGTTCTCCGCGGTCACCCGCACCGCCGGGTAGGGCAGCCCGGCCGCCCCCATCCGCGCGGTGGACAGCGCGAGGTCCGCCGAGGTGACGAGGGCGTACGGAACCCCGCCGGCCGCGACCGCGTCGAGGAAGCGGGCCGCGCCGGGGATCTCGACGACGCCCTCCACGTCGGCGGTCTCCTCGGCGAGCATGCGCGCGTTGTCCGCGTAGTTCTCCTCCATGGGCCGCTCGGGGAGCAGCTCGGCGAGCGTGGCGTGGGCCTGGCGGCCGTGCGCGACGGAGAGGACGTGCTCGGCGTCGAATCCGTGGGCGGCGGCCCAGCGGCGCCAGATCCGCTCGACGACGGCGTCGGAGTTGACGAGGGTGCCGTCCATGTCGAGGAGGAGTGCGCGCGCCTTGAGAACAGTGGGCACCGTGGGCGAGGCCGTCATCGGCGGGCTCCAGACCTGTGAAGGCGTGAGAAGGACAAGGCGGCCCCGCCCGCTGGTCAGGGTTGAACGGGCGGGTGCCACTTTGTTTCTCCACGATACAAAAACTCTCCCGAAGATCGCCACCCGGCCCCCACCTGCCGCGCCCCGCCCCTCGGCCCCGCCCTCCGCGCCACCGCTCAGCGCGTCGTCGGCGGCGACGACGGGAACGTCTTCGTGTACGGATTCGGCAGCCCCGGCGGCGCGATCAGCGCGACCTGCGGCGCCCCGGGCTGCGGCACAGGCGGGGTCATCTGCGCCTTCGGGACCCGCGGCGGCCCGGTCTGCTCGGCGAGGGCCTGGTCCATGTTGACGAGGCCGGTCTTCTCCAGGACCTCCATGTGGTCGCGCACCACGTCGTTGGCCTCGTTCGCGAGCCGCCGTATCTCGGAGTTCTGCGTGGTGGCCCGGATATTGCTGATGGCGGGGAAGATCTGCCCGTGCGTCACGCGCATGATGTTCGACGCCGTGGAGTCGAACTCGGTGCCGCGCTTGGACTCCACGGTCGCCACGAACTGCTGTTGCTGCGCCGTGGGTTGATTGGGCAGGGTGATGCCCAGGTCCTGGGAGATCTTGCGGCAGCTGGCGTCCAGCAGGGAGTGCCCGACGACGAGGTGCCGCCCGGCCGTCTTCATCTCCGGCGTCGTCCCGCGCTTCAGAACCTCCTGGCCCAGGGGGAATTCCCACAGGCCCGCCGATCTGACCTTGACCACGAAGTCCCGGTCGGCCTCGGTGAGCGGACCCCAGCGGGTGCTGGCGACGACGCGCGTCTGCGTCGTGGTCGTGTTCTGCACGCCGAGCACGGCCGGGTAGGCCAGGGCCGAGACGGTCACGATCAACGCGCCGATCACGAAGAGGTTTCCGGCCGTGGAGCGCGAGAGTCGCATGGTGCCTCCAGTCACGAACGAGGGTCACCGGAGAGTACGGACGCGGACCCCGCCCCGATCAGCGCCCGGCGAAAATCCCCACGTTCTTTTTCGGGCCCGCCCCCGGCCAACTCCTGTTTCGTGGGGCCCACTTGTGATCGACCGCCCCGCCCGCCACCATATTGACGCGACCCTGCCACACGCGACGCCCCACGGCGCGCGGCACGGCAGACCCCCGTAACTCCACCCCACATCCAGGGAGTTCACATGCGCCGCACCTCACCCTCGCATCGCGCCCGCTCGGTCTACGCGCGTCGAATATCGATCGCCGGAGCAACCGTCGGCGCCACCGCCCTCGCCCTGCTGCTCACCACCCCGTCCGCCCAGGCCTCCCCGCCCACCCCCGTCAGCGCGGCCACCGCCCGCACCTACCTCGGCGAGCTGACCGAGAAGGCGGAAGGTTCCTCCGACGGCTACAGCCGCGACAAGTTCCCGCACTGGATCACGCAGTCCGGCACGTGCAACACCCGCGAGGAAGTCCTCAAGCGCGACGGCGAGAACGTCCGGACGGGCTCCGACTGCGCCGCGACGTCCGGCAGTTGGTACTCGGAGTACGACGGCGAGACGTGGACGGCGTCCTCCGACGTCGACATCGACCACATCGTCCCGCTGTCCGAGGCATGGAAGTCCGGCGCGAGTTCCTGGACGAACGACCAGCGCCAGGGCTTCGCCAACGACCTCACGCGCCCGCAGCTCATCGCGGTCACCGACAACGTCAACCAGTCCAAGGGCGACCAGGACCCGGCCGAGTGGATGCCCTCGCGCACCGCGTACACCTGCACATATCTGCGGATGTGGGTCCAGGTGAAGCACTACTACAAGCTCAGCGTCGACCCGGCGGAGAAGTCGGCGATCCAGTCGGGGCTCAGCGGCTGCTGAGGGTCACGGCCAGGTCGTTCAGGTATTGCGGAACCGTCCCGCCCACCTCCGGCGTTCCGTACCGTACGGTGCCGGAACGTCGGGGATTCGAGCGGAGGCGATCACGTGGCGAGGCTGCGCCTTGGACCACTGCTGCGGTACGTGGACGAGGAGACGGCGACGGTGTGGGTCGAGGCGAGCCGGCCCTGCGTCGCCGAGGTGCGCTGCGCGGACGGCGCGTCGGGCAGCGCACCCACGTTCCAGATCGACGGGCACCACTACGCGCTGGTCCCGGTCACCGGGCTCACTCCCGGCACGGAGACCACGTACGAGGTGATCCTCGACGGCGGTGGGGTCTGGCCGCTGCCCGACTCCCCGTTCCCGGCCAGCACCATCCGCACCCCGGCGTACGACGCGGACACCCCGGTCCGCGTCACCTTCGGCTCCTGCCGCTGGGCCGCTCCCCCGGCCGCCGAACACGACCCGGTGGGCCCGGACGCCCTCGACACCCTGGCCGCCCGCATCGCAGCCGACCCGGAGGGCGAGCGCCCCGACGTCCTCGTCCTCCTCGGCGACCAGGTCTACGCGGACGAGACGTCCCCGGCGACGCAGCAGTGGCTCGCCCGCCGCCGCGACCTCTCGGACCCGCCCGGCATCGAGGTCGCGGACTACCAGGAGTACACGCACCTCTACTACGAGTCGTGGCTCGACCCCGAGGTCCGCTGGCTGCTTTCGACGGTCCCGAGCGCGATGATCTTCGACGACCACGACCTGATAGACGACTGGAACACCAGCGCCGCCTGGCTCGCGGACATGCGCAAGGTGCCGTGGTGGCGCGAGCGGCTGCTGAGCGGCCTGATGTCGTACTGGGTGCACCAGCACATAGGCAACCTCTCGCCCGCCGCCCTCGCCACCGACCCGGTCTACGCGGCCGTGCGCGCGACCCCCGACGGCACGGACGCACTGCGGGAGTTCGCGGCCCGCGCGGATGCCGATCCCGCCTCGGTCCGCTGGAGCTACCGCCGCGACTTCGGCCGCGTACGGCTGCTGATGGTGGACACCCGGGCGGCCCGCGTCCTCGACGAGCAGCGGCGGGCGATGCTCTCCCCCGGCGAGGCGAAGTGGCTCCGCGAGCAGGCCCTTGCGGACCACGGCACGTACGACCACCTCCTCATCGGCACGTCGCTGCCCTGGCTGCTCCCGCACCTCATCCACGACGCGGAGGGGTGGAACGCGGCGCTGTGCCGGGGCGAGCGCGGGCCGCGCTGGGCGCGGTTCGGGGAGGATCTGCGCCGCAGAGCGGATCTGGAGCACTGGGCGGCGTTCCCGACGTCGTTCGTGGCGCTCGCCGACCTGATCGCGGAGGCGGGCTCGGGCGACGCCGCACCGGCGACCATCTCGGTCCTCTCCGGCGACGTCCACCACGCGTACGTGGCCGAGCCGACCTGGCCCGCGGACGCCGAGGCACCGAGCGCCCGCGTCCTGCAACTCACCTGCTCCCCGGTCCACAACTCCGTGCCCGCGTCCATACGCCTCGGCTTCCGCTTCGGCTGGAGCCGTTTCGGCCGGGTCCTCGGCCGCCGCTTCGCCCGCCACGCCCGCGCGGGCGCCCCGCACATCACCTGGTCCCGCACGGGCGGCCCCTGGTTCGGCAACCAACTCATGACCCTGACCCTGCGCGGCCGCGCGGCGAACCTGTCCTTGGACCAGGCAACCGCGTCCCGCGGCCTGCTCCGAACAGACGAACGCCCCCTTTCAAGCCCCGCCGATTCAAGCCCCGCCGGCGATTGAGCCGAGCGGAGGCCAAATCAAGCCCCTGCGGCGATTGAGCAGCGGGGTCCGGGGCAGAGCCCCGCGACGTGGGAAGACGCTCCCACCCCCCACCGCCCGACCAAGACCGGGTGACCCCGCCCACACCCCCACCACTCCCCGAAGGGAACCGGCATGATGACCCCGTCCGCTTCCCAGCACCCCCACATGCCACGGGAGTCCCACCTTGCCCGTCCCCCACCCCGAGTTCGCCGTCGCCGTCGTCGGCGCGGGACCACGCGGCACCAGCGTCCTGGAACGCCTCACCGCGTCCGCGGACGAGCTGCTGCCGCCCGGGACCCGGCTCACGGTCCACCTGATCGACCCGCACCCGCCGGGCGCGGGCGCGGTCTGGCGCACGGACCAGGCGCCGGAACTCCTGATGAACACGGTCGCCTCACAGGTCACCCTGTTCACCGACGACAGCGTCGACTGCGCGGGCCCGATCCGCCCGGGACCGAGCCTGTACGAGTGGGCCGCACGGCACGACGTACCGGTGGCCCCCGACGCGTACCCGACCCGCGCCCAGTACGGCCGCTACCTGCGCTGGGTGTTCGCGGAGACGGTGGCGTCCGCCCCCGCATCCGTCGAGGTCGTCCCGCACGCCACCCGCGCCGTCCGCCTCGACGACGCCGAGGACGGCCTCCAGACCCTCGCCCTCGCCGACGGCCGCCGCCTCACCGGCCTGCACGCGGTCGTCCTCGCCCAGGGCCATCTGCCCGCCGTCGCCGCCCCGGCCGAGCGCGACCTCACCGAGTACGCCCGGCGGCACGGCCTGCGCCACCTCCCGCCCGCCAACCCGGCCGACCTCGACCTGAGCCGCGTGACCCCCGGCGAACCGGTGCTGCTGCGCGGCCTCGGCCTCAACTTCTTCGACCAGATGGCCCTCTTGACGGAGGGCCGCGGCGGCCGCCACATACGCACGGCGGACGGCGGCCTGCGTTACATACCCTCGGGCAACGAGCCGCGCCTGTACGCGGGTTCGCGCCGCGGCATCCCGCACCAGGCGCGCGGAGACAACGCCAAGGGCGCGTACGGCCGCCACCAACCCGTCGTACTCACCCCGGAGTTGATATCCGGATTCCGCAAACGCGCGGACTCCGGCGACGCCCCCGACTTCCTCGCCGACATCTGGCCGCTGGTCGCGAAGGAGGTCGAAACGGTCTACTACGAGACGCTCCTGCGGACCGCGCAGGCCCGGCCCCGCGCCCACGAGGGCTTCCGCGAACGCTTCCTCGCCACGCCCCACCGCTCCCCTCAAGAGGCCGCGATCCTCCGGGAGTTCGGGATCCCTCAGGACCTGTCGTGGTCCTGGGACCGCGTCTCCCGCCCCGCCTCGGGCCGCACGTACACCTCTCCCACCGCCTGGCGCGCCTGGCTTCTCGGCCATCTTCGCGAGGACGCCGCGCACGCCGCGCTCGGCAACGTCGACGGCCCCGTGAAAGCCGCCCTCGACGTGCTGCGCGACCTCCGCAACGAACTGCGCCTCGTCGTCGACCACGGGGGCCTGACCGGACCCTCGCGCCGCGACCACCTCGACCAGTGGTACACCCCGCTCAACGCCTTCCTGTCGATCGGCCCGCCCCGGCGGCGCATCGAGGAACTGACCGCACTGATCGAGGCCGGCACCCTGACCGTGGTGGGGCCGCGCATGGAGGTGGCGGCACGGGACGGCCGTTTCGTCGCGCACTCACCCGATGTGCCCGGTTCGACCGTGAGGGTCACCACACTCGTCGAGGCCCGGCTGCCCGAGCCCGACCTCCGCAGGACCGCCGACGACCTGCTGATACGGCTCCTGAAGACCGGCGGCGCCCGCCCCCACCGGGTCGAGGGACACGAGACCGGGGGCCTCGACGTCACACCCCGCCCGTACCGCCTGATTGACCGTCAAGGCCGGGCGCACGCACGGCGGTTCGCCTTCGGCGTGCCCACCGAGGGGGTGCACTGGGTGACCGCTGCGGGGGCCCGCCCAGGGGTCGACTCGGTCACCCTCTCCGACGCCGACGCGGTGGCCCGCGCAGCCCTGAACGCCACTGGTACAGCGGCCGAAGCGGAGGCGGATCATGGCCGGATGTTGAACTTGCAAGCACTAATTAGGTTCCCCTAATCTTTGGCGCCCCACACCGGTGGCGGCAGCGGCGACGAAGGCGCTCCGTGCGCCGGATTTCTCGGTTTCGTCCCCACCGACCGAAGGAGCCCCACCATGACTGGACGTCTGAACAGCGCCCAGCCCTACGCTCTCGGCCTCTTCCGCATCGTCATAGGCCTGCTCTTCACCTGCCACGGCGCCTCCTCGCTCTTCGGCGTGCTCGGCGGCGCGATGGGCAACGGCGGCACCGTCCCGACCGGTACCTGGCCCGGCTGGTACGCGGCCGTGATCCAGCTCGTCGGCGGCGCCCTCGTGCTGCTCGGCCTCGGCACCCGCTTCGCCGCCTTCGTCGCGGCCGGCTCGATGGCCTACGCGTACTTCAAGGTCCACCAGCCCGAGGCCCTGTGGCCGCTCCAGAACGGCGGCGAGCCCTCCGTGATGTTCTGCTGGGCGATGCTGCTGCTCGTCTTCACCGGCTCCGGCGCCCTCGGCCTCGACCGCCTCTTCGCCGGACGCGGCGAGCGGGTCGAGGACCCGGCCCCGGCCGGCGAGGCCGTCCCGGCCTGAGGCCCCGCGCGTACGACGGCGGCCCGCTCCCCACGTGGACTCGTGGAGGGCGGGCCGCCTTCGTACGCGTGCGGCCTCAGGAGACCGAGGCGAACGGGACCGTGAAGCACGCCACCCGCTCCCCCGACGAGCCCGGCTTGTCGTGGATCACGACGGAGCCCGCGCCGCCCGGCCGCAGCCCCCACTTCTTGTGGACCTTCGCCCTGCCGTTGCCGTCCGCGTCGGCGGTGAAGTCGAGCCAGAGCTCGTTCTCCTCGGTCACCCGCTTCGGATCCACCACGTTCTGGTAGTGCCCGCCCGCGGCCTCGGGGTCGGCGCCGCACGCCTTCTGGTGCACGTGCGCCCCGTACTCGTGACCCGGCACGAGCCCGCTCACCCGCAGGCTCACCGTCATGCCGGAGTCGGTGCCGTGCTGCGCCACCCGGATCGCCGACGCCGGGGGCACGAGGCCCTTGTCGTACGTGAGCGCCGACGACGCGACGAACGCGTCGGGCGGCGAGAAGTGCCCCGCCGCCCGCACCCAGTAACTCGTCGTCGCGCTGGCCGTGCCGCTGCTCACCGCGAGCACGGCGGCCGCCAGGGCACCCGTCACGATTTTCGCCTTCATTCCCGTTTCCTCCGATCACCCGGGGTCACCAGACCCGCCTCTTGCTGAGCTTTTGGTACGGGACGTGACCGACCCATCACGGCAGGAACACGCGGGAACGTGAGATCCGGAACAACTGTGCCCCTTTCGTCACTTCAGCCACTTCCGAGGCGTACGCTGTACAGCTGACATGTCAGCCGCTCCTGTCGGGAGGGAACGGCCGGAAAGCAGCCGGGCAGCACCGGAACGGTCCGTACGGGAGTAGGCGAGCAGTGCTGGAGAACGTCCTGGGGTCACTGACCGACAGCTCGTGGATCTACGCGATCGTGGCGCTCTCCGTCGTCTTCGACGTGTTCGTGCCCGTGCTGCCCAGCGGCTTCCTCGTGATCGCCGCGGCCACCGCGACCGCGGGCGGCGCGGCCGCCACCGGCGGCGTCCCGCACCCCAACCTCCCGGACCTGCTCGCCCTCACGCTCTGCGCGGCGACGGCCTCGGTCCTCGGCGACCTGGTCGCCTACCGGATCGCCTGGCGCGGCGGCGAGCGCCTGGACCGCGCCCTCGCCCGCTCCCGGCGCCTGAGCACCGCGCAGGAACGTCTCGGCGGGGCGCTCGCGCGGTCCAGCGGCGGGCTGCTCGTGATCATCGCCCGGTTCGCGCCCGCGGGCCGCTCGGTCGTCTCCTTCGCGGCGGGCACGGCGCACCGCAGGGTCCGCGAGTTCCTGCCGTGGTCGGCGGCGGCGGGCGTGGCCTGGGCCGCGTACAGCGTGGCGCTCGGCTACTTCGGCGCCCAGTGGCTGGGCGCGAGCTGGCTCTCCACCGTCGTCTCGGTCCTCGCCCTGGTGGGCGCGGGCGCCGTGGCGGCGTACGTGATGCGCAGGCCGGTACCGGCGGCTCAGGAGGCCTGAGCGGGCTCCGTGGGCCTCTTCGGCTGCGCGGACCCGCGCACTTCGAGGCCGTCGAGCAGCTCGGCGGTCGCGCGGGCGATGTCGTCCACGGCCCGTTCGAACACCGCGCGATTGTGCGCGGCCGGCGCCCGGAAGCCGGACACCTTCCGCACGTACTGGAGGGCTGCGGCCCTGATCTCGTCCTCGGTGGCCTCCTCGGGGAGCGCGGGCGGGCGAAGGGTCTTGATGCTGCGGCACATGCCTCCAGTCTGCCGCCGCGGGGCGCTCCGCACCCGGCGATCGGCCGACGGTCCGGAGCCCGTTCGGCCACACGTTCGCGTGAACTGCCCACCGAAGTGGCCGAAGTTGCTCGCACCCTGAATTCGAACAGACGTACCATTGCCGGGTGGCAGCGACCGATGATTCCGACTTCGACTTTCCCGGCGACCTCCTCGCCGGCCAGGCCGAGCTGCGTCAGATCAGGGCCGAACTCCTGGCCCTGCTCAAGCGGCTCCCCTGGTCGGTCGAGCCCCACGACGCGGTCATGGACACGCACGGGTGGCGCAAGATGGAGCGCGCGGCCTCGCCCGGCTGGAGCGAGGACGATCAGGCGGAGGTCGAGAAACTCCGCAGGCGCGAGCTGGAACTGGCCGTCTTCGTGACGTGCCATCGATACTGGTCCGAGCTGACGGGCGGCGACGCGGTGCGGGCCCGCGCACGCCTCAAGCACGTGCACGACGAGCCCGAGCCCGAGCCCGAGCCCGAACATGGGCAGCCCGGCCCCGAGGACTCCGGACACGACGAAGGCCCCCGGGCCTGATCGCCGAGGGGCCTTCCGTCACGGTGGGCGCGGACGGTTTCGAACCGCCGACATTCTGCTTGTAAGGCAGACGCTCTACCCCTGAGCTACGCGCCCGTGATCCCGGCGTGCGGCCAGGACGAGTGGACAGCCTACCTTGCCGATGCCCCTGCTCGGCAATCAGGTAATCCCCGGAGAACCTCCGGGGAAAGTTACCCGCCGAACCGCGAACTAACGGACCCGTGTGTTCGTCATTAACCGATGGGAGAATGGACCGGGCAGGGCTGATGACGGCACGGACAGCGCGGGAGAGGTTAGTGACGGCGACGACGACCACGAGGAACCCGCGTCAGTCGTCCGCCCCCGGCCCCCGGCGCCCCGAAGCGTCCTTCGGACGCTCCCTCAAGGACACCCTGACGCTCGTCGCCCTCCCGCTCCCCCTCCTCGCGGCCACGCTCACGGGCGCGTTCAACGCGGGAGGCACCCGGCGCTGGTTCGGGGGCCGCGCCGAATCGCAGCGCGCCCAGGCACAGGCCGCCAAGGACGACGCGGCCGCGGCCTTCTACGAGCTGGACACCGCCCAGCGGGACCTGCGCATCTCGATAGAGACGATCACCGCGGTCGACGACTCGCCTGCGGCCCGCCGCGCCGTCGACGAGTTCGCGGGCCTCGGCCGCCGGATCGACGAGGTCAGCGGGCAGTACATCACCGCCGTCGACGCCACCGACCTGGACCGGGACGATCTGGAGGCCGCCGCCGCCTCCCGCGCCCACAGCGAACTGACGCAGGCGAAGCAGCAGTTGACGCAGGTCAAGCAGGACCTGGACCGCTTCGCGCAGGGCATCGGACCGCTGCTCGGCAAGGCGGAGACGCAGCTGGCGCGGGTCGCGCCGTCCGTGGAGCGCGCCCGGCAGTCCCTGCTCGCGGCGACGACCGCGCTCGACGCCGTACGCGAGGCGGGCCTGAAGGCCGACGACCTGGCGGCGCGGCTCGCCGCTCTCGGCCCCGAGCTGACCAAGCTCAACCAGGGGGCGGGGCAGCACGGCGTGCCGGAGACCCTGGAGCGCGCGGAGCGGGTCGCGCGGGACGCCGAGTCCGTGCGGGCCGAGGCCGAGCGGCTGCCCGAGCGGGCCGCCGAGATCGACCGCAGGCTCGTCTCCCTGCGGACCCGCGCCCAGGCGCTCCAGACGCGGGCGGGGCAGGTCGAGCCGGTGCTCAGCGAGCTGCGGCGCCGGTTCACGGCCGCGTGCTGGCAGGACCTTCAGTCCGTGCCGGACACGGCCGCGGAGAACGTGCGGCAGGCCGAGTCCAAGCTCGCCGAGGCCCGCTCGGCCCGCGAAAGCCAGGACTGGCCGAACGCGACGGCGCTGCTGTCCACGGTGCGGGCGCTGCTGAACTCGACGGACGAGTCGGTGTCGGCGGCCTCCGACCGCCTTCAGCGGCTGAACGCGGTGTCCAAGGACCCCCGCGCGGAGATCGACCGCACCCGCTTCGCGATCCGGGACGCCCAGCGCCTCGCCATGGCGGGCCGCTCCACGCCCGACCCGCGGCACGCCCGCCCGCTCGACGAGTCGGTGGCCCGCCTGGACCGCGCCGTCGCGGGTCTTGAGGGGCGCCACCCCGACTACTGGCACTTCCTGACGGAGACGGAGGGCGTGCGGCGGACGGTGGCCCGCGTGGTCACGCAGATCCGGGAGGACCGGGGCGGCGGCGTCTGACGTTGGCGTTCCCCCTGCGACGGGCGGATCCTTGAGGTGCGTACGTGCGTCAGGTGCGCACGTTCCGCGTCGTGCAAGGAGGCGAGGCGATCATGTCCACGCACGTACTCCGCCCCAGGCCCGGGCGCCATGTCACGCTCGACGAGCATCTGCCCCTCGATCACCGGCTCAGCAAGGTGTACCGCACCGGTGCCGGCCTGATGGGCCTCGTCCTGCTCGCCTTCGGCGTCCTCGGGCTCATCGACAAGATCGGTTTCTTCGACACCCGCGGGGACACCGTCGCGGGCCTGAACACGAACGGCGCGCTGAGCGTCCTGTCCATCTGCGTCGGCCTGCTGCTCTTCGCCGGCATGCTGATCGGCGGCAACTTCGCATCGACGCTCAACATGACGCTGGGCATCCTGTTCATCCTCAGCGGCTTCGTGAATCTGGCGCTCCTGGACACCGACCTCAACTTCCTGGCGTTCCGCATCCAGAACGTGCTGTTCAGCTTTGTCGTCGGCGTGCTGCTGATGTGCTTCGGGATGTACGGGCGGGTCAGCGGAACGCTGCCGCACGACAACCCGTACTGGCAGGCCAGGCACGCCCCAACCGACCGGACCTGACCGTACTCTTGGCGCATGCCACGCTACGAGTACCGCTGCCGCAGCTGCGCCACGACGTTCGAACTCACCCGTCCCATGTCCGCCTCCTCGGCCCCGGCCACGTGCCCCGAGGGCCACGAGGACACGACCAAGCTCCTCTCGACGGTGTCCGTGGCCGGGACCGCCGCATCCCCGACGCCGAGCGCCGGGGGCGGCGGATGCTGTGGGGGCGGCTGCTGCGGGTGAGCCGGGGCCGGACGGCCGACACCGGCGTCACGGTCTCGGGGCTCCGCCCCGGACCCCGCTGCTCAATCGCCGCAGGGGCTTGAATGATCCGGTCCCGCCTTGGGCAATCTGCCGCCTTGGGCGGCAGGATGGGCAAGGCGGCACCCCGGTGCCGCGCAACGGAGCCAGGGCGCCGACCCCGGCGCCGCACCGCGCTCACAGCGACCCGAGGAACCCCCGCAACACCGCCTCCCCCGCCGAAACCCCGCGTTCGGCCAAGACCGTCACCCCGGGCGACACCCAGCCCACATCCGCCAGCTCACCGTGCCCGGGCCGCCACCCCCGGTCCACCACGCTGAGCAGATCCGCGTCCAGCAGCGAGTCCCCCGCGCCCAGCGTCTGCCCCGCCCCGACCCTGCGCGCAACCTCCGCAACCGCCGCCCCCTTGGTCAACGGCTTCGGCACGGCGTACACCTTGCGCCCCTGGAGCGACACACCCCAACCGACCCCGTCGGCCCACTCCCCGAGCTCCTTGACCCACCCTTCCGGCAGGGCCGCCCGGTCGACGACCAGGTAAGCGAACAGATCCTCCGCGACCCGCTCCTTGAGCAGCCACGCCGGATCCGCCGCACCGACCATCCGCTCGCGGACCTCCCCGAGCGGCGCGCACTCCGAGTCGAGCCGCTCCCCGACCGCATGCCGCCACTCCGGATCCGACACCCCGTCGACCAGCAGGTGCCCCCCGTTCGCACAGATCGCGTACCTCGGCGCCGCCCCCGGCAGCCGCACCCGCCCGTACTGCTCGCGCGTCCGCGTGGTCGTCGGCACGAACACCGCGCGCTGCCCCAGCTCGACAAGGAGCTCGGCGGCGTCCTCGGTGACGTACGACAGGGGTCTGCCCTCGTACACCTCGACGCAGAGCAGCCGCGGCGCCTGCGCGTCCGGCATGGTGAGGCCGAGCGCGCCGGCGGAGTAGATGAGCGTACGGTCGAGATCGCTCGCGACGACGGTGGTGGTCACTTGGCCGCCACCGCCCTGCCGTCCGTCCCCGTCGCCCCGCGCGTGAACTTCGGGTGGATCAACCCGACGCAGGTGTACGGGAGTTCGCCGACCACCTCGACCGGGACCCCGCGCTGCTCCGCCAGCAACCGCACATGGTCGAGGTCCGCCCCGGCATCCGCCCGCGCCAGGATCTTCCACGGCACCCGCCGCAGCAGCACCCTGGTCGTCTCGCCGACCCCGGGCTTCACCAGGTTCACATCGTGGATCCCGTACTCCTCGCTGATCCGCTCGACGGCGGCCCAGCCTTCCCACGTGGGCGTACGGTCGGCCCCCTGCAACTCCTTGACCTCGGCGTCGACCGCATCCGCGACCTCCGCGAACCGCTCCTCCACCGCGTCGAGGAACCGCCCGGAGACGTCCGAACCGGCCAGCTCGGAGTAGAACTTCGCCCCGTGGAAATCGTCGGGACCGACCAGGTCGGAGCGCAGCACCGTCCGCGAAATCAGCCCCGACACCGTGGAGTTGAGGCAGGCCGAGGGGATGAGGAAGTCCTCCCGCGTGCCGTACGTCCGCACGCACGACCCCGGGTCGGCGAGCACGGCGATCTCCGGGTCGAAGCCCTCGAACTCGGCGACGGCCGCGGCGAGTTCCCGCGTGATGGCGCCCTTGCCGGTCCACCCGTCGACGAACACCACGTCCGCCGGATCGTGGTGCGCGGCGAGCCAGCGCAGCGCGTTCGCGTCGATGCCCCGGCCGCGCACGATGGACACCGCGTAGTGCGGCAGCTCCAGGCCGTGCCGCCGCTGCGCCCAGCGCCGCATCAGCACGCCCACCGGCGTCCCCGCGCGCGCGAGCGACACGAGGACAGGCCGCGGCGAGCGCTCGGCGAGCACCGTCTCGGTGACCACGCCCACCGCGTGGGCTATTCGCCCCGCCGACGCCTCGAGGGCCGCGTGGAACAGCTCCTGGTACTCGGCGCTCGGCTGGTACTCGACGGGCAGCGACTCCGCGTAGTGAGCGCCGCCGCCCTGAATGGCCTCCTCGCGCTCCTCGGTGGGCGCCTCAAGGCGTACGTCCGAGAGATCCTGGAGCAGCCACCCCACCTCGTCCGGCGCGTACGAGGAGAACGCGGGGCCGCGCAGCGGCTCGGGCAACGGCATGGGGGGCCTTTCCTGAGGGACGTACGAGGGCACCACGGCCACGACCACCCGCGAGGCGTGCTCGGAGACCCGCTCCAACAGCCCGCCGGGCCCTTCGAGTTCGGCGGTGTCGCCGACCGAGTCGAGCACGACGACGACCGTGTCGAAGCCGCCCCCCGCGACGTTGTACGCGAACCGCTCCCCCGGCCCGTCGGCCGGAGCGTCGTGCGCCGGGAAGACGAGGCGGCTGCGGATCGCGTAGCCGGGGTCGTCGACGGCGAGGACGGGCGAGCGGGTCGTGGTGGAGTACACGACGTCGGCGCCCGCCGCCTCCAGCTCGGTGGCGAGGCGCAGCGGCGCGTACATCAGCTCCTCGTTGCCGAGGACGAGTACGCGGCCCTCGCCGAGGTGCGGCGCGAGGCGCGCGGCCATGCCGGGCAGCGCCGCCTCGAGGCGCTCCCGGTGCTCCGGGGTGAACCCGTGCCGCCCGCCGTCCGGCAGGCCCCGCGGCCAGCCTAGGTCATCGAGGCGTATCAGCTCGGCGCGCTCCCCGCGGGGCGCGGGCAGCCGCCCGCCCTCGTGCTCCGCGACGAGCGCCTGCCCCTTCTCCAGCACCCCGTCCGGAAGCTGCACCGCACCGCGCGCCGCGACCACGAGGTCGACCCGCGCCCCTATCTCGCGCGCGAACTCCTCGAGCCGCCCCTGGTCGCCCGGCGAGCGCATGTCGACGAGCGCGACGATCACGTAGTGGCCGCGCGCGTGCAGTTCGTGCAGCGCCCGGATGGTGTTCAGGACGGTGTTCCCCGTGGAGAACTCGTCGTCGACGAGGACCAGCGGTCCACCCCCCGCGAGGAGCTGCGGGTCCTCGGGCAGCAGCAGGTGCGAGGTGGCGTGCGAGTGGGACTCCTCGAAGCCGCCCGCGCGGGCCACGCCCTCGACGGGCCTGCGCGTGGAGTGCAGATAGGGCGCGAGGGCGAGGCCGTCGGCCACCGAGTGCCCGAGCCCCGTCGCCGTCTCCGCGTAGCCGAGGACGACCGCGCGGCGCGCCGCCTCGTCGCCCAGCAACTCCCGGACCCGTACGCCGAGTTCGCGGCCCGCGCCCCACACCACGGAGGGGCGCTGCGGGACATGCTTGCCCAGCACGTTCGACACCAGCAGGTGCGCTCTCTTGGGGTTGCGGCGCAGCGCGAGCCCCAGCAGCTCGGGCAGCTCCCGGTCGCCCGTCAGCCCGACCCCGAGCCGCTCGGCGACCCACTCCCCTGACCACACCACGTTCCCGCTGCCTCTCGTCTGTTCACCCTGCCCGGAAGCCGGGCCCACCTCTGCACGCGCCCCGAAGGCGCTCATCCCGGCAACCCGGCCGTCAGCAGCTCCACGAACCCCACGTCCTCCCGCGCCACCCCGAACGCCTCCGCGCGCCGCAGCGTCCGCTCGGCCCACGCGCGGTGCGGCTTCACCTCGTTCATCTTGTTCGTGTACGCCGACCTGAGCACACCGCCGCCGCCCCGCTCGGGCCGCAGTATGTCGCAGGCGTCGCTGTACTCCTCGTGGCTGACCACGGAGAGCGCGTGCACGGGCAGTACGTGGGTGGGGTGGATGCAGGTCTTGCCGAGCAGGCCGTTGGCCCGGTCCAGCTCGATCTCGCGGAGCAGCCCGTCCATGTCGTGCTGGATGAGCGCCTGGCGCAGGTCGTCTGCCCGGCCCTCCAGGAAGGGGCTGCGGCGCAGCTGCGGCTTGAACATGCGCTCCTGGTGGCGGAAGTACTCCCAGACGGGGCCGGTCACCGTGAACCCCGTGCCGTCCGCCCGGCCCAGCAGGTTGACCACGTCCCCGATGACGGAGGCCACGATCTGGACGTCGTACGCCGTCATGTCCGCCGGCCTGCGCAGCCCGTACGCGGAGCAGAAGTCTGTGACGCCGAGGCGCAGCGCGAGGACGCGGTCGCGGTACTTGTCGACGGTGCGGGCGATGCCGGCCAGGGTGTCGCCGCGCGTCTCCAGGTGCAGCAGCTCTGCCGACTCCAGGACCGGCATGGCGAAAAGCCGCCGCCCGGAGGCCGCCTCGGCGGCGGTGAGGGCCTCCAGGAACGGAACCCCCCGCTCCTCGGTGAACTTCGGCAGCACGAATCCGGACAGCAGGTCCACGGAGCTGCCGAGCCGCGCCACGAGGTCGGTGATCTGCTCCGGGTCCCGTACCCGGATGAAGAGCAGGGGCGGCTCGGCGCCCTCGGTCCCCCGGCGCGCGAGGTCGGCGAACTGCCGCACGAGGTTCTCCTCGGCGCCCTGCACCTCGCCGTCGTGTATCGAGTCCTCCAGGCACAGCACCATGGAGACGACGCCTCGCCCGGCCTGCTTGAGCACGTCGTCCGCGAGCTGGAGGCGGGTCGCCGGACTGTAGAGCGTCGCCCCGAGCGCCGCCGCGAGCATGTGGGGCGGGGAGTCCGCGGTGAAGTCCCGCGGCTCCTCGTGGAACAGACGCTCCCGCACCTCAGGGGCGATGTGCCCGAAATGACGCATAAGACTCCCCCGCACTGCCGTGCCACCCGAAATGATGTGGCCGGTAATAGTACGTACAAGGGTGTGTCAAAGGTTCCCGTCCGCAATGAAATTCTGGTAACCGGCGCATGTCGCGCGCTGTTTCCGGCCTCGCGCGCGGCGGGACGATGCCTGCGCACAGAGATGTCGATCTTTGCACCCCGCGTTGTCCCGGCCAGGAGCGGGGAGGCAGGATGACCGCATGACGCACGCGATGCTCAAGGGGGCGAACGTCCCGCTCGACGCCACAGCGGTGCGCGCCGTGCTCCACTGGTCTCCGGGGCAGGGCGTGTCGGCCGTTGACGCTTCGGCGCTGTTGCTCGCCGCGGACGGCCGGGTCCGTTCCGACGACGACTTCGTCTTCTACAACCAGCCGCGCCACCCCGACGGGAAGGTCTGGCGGCTCGGCCAGAAGCGCGTGGCCGACGGCATGACGGACACCATCCAGGCCGACCTCTCGGGCGTCCCCGCGGAGATCGCCCGGATCCTCGTGACGGCCTCCACGGACCCGGACGCCACCCCGTTCGAGAACGTCCGGTCACTGCGGCTGTCCCTCTACGACGCAGGCGCCGAGGCCGCCGAGCCGATCGCGTACTTCGACATCAAGCCGGAGACCGGCGCCGAGACCGCGCTGATCTGCGGCGAGCTGTACCGGCGCGGTGACGGCTGGCGGCTGCGCGCGGTCGGCGAGGGCTACTCCGACGGCCTGGTGGGCCTCGCCACGGACTTCGGCATCTCGGTCGACGAGTCCGCCGAGCCCGAGGGCGCGCCCGTCACCGAGCCCGAGGCCGAGACCGCCCCGGTCGCGCGGCCCCCCGTCGCCCCCGCCCCGGCCGCCGAGCCCGCGCCGCCCCTCGCGGCCCCCGGCCCGATGCCCGAGGCCGCGCCGGTCGCGGCGGCCTCGTTCCCGCTGCCGCCCCAGCAGCCGCCCTCGTACGGCTATCCGCCCGCGGCCGCCACCCAGCAGCAGCCGCCCGCGTACGGGTACCCGCAGCCGGTGTCGGCGTGGCCCGACCCGGCCTTCAAGCTCCCGCCGCAGGGGCCGCAGTTCATCGGCCAGTGACGGACTTGTAGCCGCGGCCCCACTGAAGGCCCCAGCCGTACAGCCGGTCGAGCTCGGCCTGGAACCCGTACACGAAGCGCACCTCGCGTCGCACGACGAAGTCGCCCTTCACGTTCTCGATGGAGACCACGGCGCACGAACGGGCCTGCGGCGCCCGCTCGTCGAGGCTGATCTCGATGCGGGGGCCGTTGCTCGGGTACAGCGTCACATGGGCGTGCGTACGGTCGAACGCCGGCGTCTGGTCGTAGATGTAGACGAACACCAGCAGGCGCTTGATGGAGTCGCGGTGATCGAGATTGACGTAGATCGTCTCACCGGACGCCGAGCCGAACCGGTCGTCGCCGCTGAGCTTGACGTACGGCGCCTCGTTGAGCGCCCCGAAGAAGCTGCCGAGCGGCTGCACGACGCCCTTCTCGCCGTCCTTCAGCTCGTACAGGCAGCCGAGGTCGAGGTCCACATTGACCATCGACTGGGTGTGTGCCTGCACCACATCGGGTTTGAACATGCTGAACGGATGCCGCATCAGGCTGTTCCGCTTGGGCCCGCCGATGTCCGAAGTGCGCATCCGCCACGACAGATTGATCCGCAGATTGCCGGTGGCCGCGCCCTGTTTGGAGAGCGAGACGACCGGATGTCGCTTGGTGAGTTCGATGGCGTTGGTCGCCGCGCTGCCCGAATCGAACTCGAACTGCGCGGAGTTCCCGCGCCATAGCCTGTCCCAGAAGGACATACCGCCCCCAAGTGCCGCCGTCCATGCCGACGGGGCGGCCGCTGAGGACTTGTCCTCGTACAACCGCCCCGCTCACAGCGTTCCAGGAATGACCCAGGGGTCAAACCCGTGAATCAGACTCCTGATGACACCTCGGTCTTGTCCGCGCTCCCGGATCCGCCCTCGGCCGCCGCGATGCGCTTGTTGCGGCGCACGGAGGACAGGAACGACCAGGCGATCAGGACGACGCCGATCATGCCCGTGATGAGCTCGCTGATCTGGTACTGGATGGTGACCAGGAGGATCACGGCGAGCGCGCCGATCGCGTAGTGCGCGCCGTGCTCCAGGTACACGTAGTCGTCCAGGGTGCCCTGGCGGACCAGGTAGACCGTCAGCGAACGGACGTACATGGCACCGATGCCGAGGCCGAGCGCCATCATCACGATGTCGTTGGTGATGGCGAAGGCGCCGACCACTCCGTCGAAGGAGAAGGACGCGTCCAGGACCTCAAGGTAGAGGAACATGAAGAACGCGGCCTTGCCGGCCATCACCACCGCGGACTGCGGCTTGCCCTCGCGCTTGGCCTGCTCCTCGGCCTCGTGCTCACGCTCCTCCTCTTCCTCGAGACGGTGCTCGAAGAAGCCCGAGAGGCCGTTTACGACGAGGTACGTGATGAGGCCCGCGACACCCGCGAGCAACACGGTGGCCTGCTTGTCCGCGTGGGCGCCGCCGTGCTGGTGGGCGTTGACCGCGACGGTCATGGAGGCGACGAGCAGCACGATCAGGGCGATGCAGACCGACAGCATGTCGACCTTGCCGAGCTTGGCGAGCGGCCGCTCCAGCCAGCCCAGCCACTTGATGTCGCGCTCCTCGAAGATGAAGTCGAGGAAGATCATGAACAGGAACATGCCGCCGAAGGCGGCGATGGACGGGTGCGCGTCCGTGACCAGCTGCTGGTAGCGGTCGGGCTGGTTGAACGCGAGGTCGACCGCCTCGATCGGCCCCAGCTTCGCGCTGATGGCGACGATCACCACGGGGAAGACGAGGCGCATGCCGAAGACGGCGATCAGGACACCGACCGTGAGGAAGATCTTCTGCCAGAAGGCACTCATCTTCTTCAGGATTCCGGCGTTGACCACAGCGTTGTCGAAGGACAGCGAGATCTCCAGGATCGCGAGGATCGCGACGACCCCGAAGGCCTCCCATCCGCCGTAGAACACCGCGGCGATCAAGCCGAGCACGGTGATCGCGAACGACCAGCCGAAGGTTTTCAGAAGCACTGGCTACCCCATCATCTGAACGGGTTTCCCCGTGCTGGTTGTACGGGGCTCCCCCGCTCCGCGCACGGCTTTACGAAACATTGACCCCGAAGTCTAGAGCGATGCCCCGGAGCCCGGACGCGTACCCCTGGCCGACTGCCCGGAACTTCCACTCTCCTCCGTATCGGTACACCTCGCCAAAGATCATGGCAGTTTCGGTGGAGGCGTCCTCGGAGAGGTCGTAACGGGCGAGTTCCTGTCCGTCCGCCTGGTTCACGACGCGGATGAACGCGTTGCTGACCTGGCCGAAGGTCTGGCTCCTGTTGTCCGCGTCATGGATGGAGACCGGGAAAATGATCTTGTCGCAGCCGGCCGGCACCTTGGAGAGGTCGACCAGGATCGACTCGTCGTCGCCCTCACCCTCGCCGGTGAGGTTGTCCCCGGTGTGCTCGACCGAGCCGTCGGGGCTCGTGAGCTGGTTGTAGAAGATGAACCACTCGTCGCCCATGACCCGGCCGCCGCTGCACAGCAGCGCGCTGGCGTCGAGGTCGAAGTCGGCTCCGGTGGTGGAGCGCGCGTCCCATCCGAGCCCGACCAGGATCTGGGTGAGGTTCGGTGCGGCCTTGGAGAGGGAGACATTGCCTCCCTTGGCGAGTGTGACGCCCATGATCGTGGTCCTCCCCGAGGTGTGGCGGTGCTGTGGTCGAGCGCGTCCGGCGCCGCACTGGGAGTGCGGCGCCGGACGGGATGAACGTGCTGCGGTGCTTCGGCTCAGACGTTGACGCCGAAGTCCTGCGCGATGCCGCGCAGGCCCGAGGCGTAGCCCTGGCCGACGGCGCGGAACTTCCACTCCGCCCCGTTGCGGTACAGCTCACCGAAGACCATGGCGGTCTCGGTGGAGGCGTCCTCGGAGAGGTCGTAACGGGCGATCTCCGTGCCGCCCGCCTGGTTCACGACGCGGATGAACGCGTTGCGCACCTGGCCGAAGGACTGCTGACGGTTCTCGGCGTCGTAGATGGACACCGGGAAGACGATCTTGTCGACATCGGCCGGAACCGAGGCGAGGTCGACCTTGACCTGCTCGTCGTCGCCCTCGCCCTCACCGGTGGTGTTGTCACCGGTGTGCTCGACCGAGCCGTCGGCGCTCTTCAGGTTGTTGAAGAACACGAAGTCCTGGTCGTTGCGGACCTTGCCCTCGGCGTTCGTCAGGATGGCGCTGGCGTCGAGGTCGAAGTCCGTACCCGTGGTGGTACGGACGTCCCACCCAAGGCCCACGACCACGGCCGTGAGGCCCGGGGCCTCCTTGCTCAGCGATACGTTGCCGCCCTTGCTGAGGCTGACTCCCACGAATCCTCCCTATGGTCTCTAGGGGCGGGGAGCCCCCGTGCTGCTCTGGTATCGGATCAACGTCTGGATCCTAGTAAGGGGTTCCCGCCCCGGCGAGGGATCCTGCACGGTGTCGTCCGTCGGTGCTTCGCCTACAGGGCGTCGATCGCCTTGACGTACTCGTTCAGGTCACGCGCGTCCGGCAGCCCGTTGACGACGGTCCAGCGGACCACGCCCTCCTTGTCGATGATGAAGGTGCCGCGCACCGCGCAGCCCTTCTCCTCGTCGAAGACGCCGTACGCGCGCGAGGCCTCGCCGTGCGGCCAGAAGTCGCTCAGGAGCGGGTACTCCAGGCCCTCCTGCTCGGCGAAGACGCGCAGCGAGAACGGGGAGTCGTTCGATACGGCGAGCAGCTGCACGTCGTCGTTGACGAACTTCGGCAGTTCGTCCCGCAGCGCACACAGTTCCCCGGTGCACACGCCGGTGAAGGCGAACGGGTAGAAGAGCAGCACCACGTTCTTCTCGCCCCGGAAGTCCGAGAGCTTCACGGTCTCACCGTGCTGGTTCTTGAGCTCGATCTCCGGAGCCTTGGTGCCGGCCTCGATCGCCATGGTGAAGCTTCCCTTCCGTGGGGCTGTTCGGGTGGCTTCAGCCTAGTTGGCCGCGTACGGGCGCCGCCGCGCAGGTGGGTGCCGGGCGCCCTGTCATGCGTGAGGGCCCCCGCGGGCGCTGTGGCGCACCTGCGGGGACCCTCTTTACCGTTCTCGTTCCGCTGCGGCTGCTATCGCTTCTTGGCTGCCGCCTTCGGCGTGGCCAGACGGCTTGCGGTCCAGTCCTTACCCGCGCTGACGCTCTTGCTCGCGGTCAGGCCCGCCGTAGTGGCGGCCTCGCCGATCTCACTGGCCTCGACGTACCCGTCACGGCCGGTCTTCGGCGTCAGAAGCAGGATGGAGCCGCCCTCCTCCATGTAAGCGATGGCGTCCACCAGCGCATCAGTAAGGTCCCCGTCGTCATCCCGGAACCAGAGCACCACGGCGTCAGCCACGTCGTCGTAGTCCTCGTCGACGAGCTCGGAGCCGATGGCCGCCTCGATGGTCTCTCGGAGCTCCTGATCGACGTCGTCGTCGTAGCCGATCTCCTGGACCACCTGGTCGGTCTGGAAACCAAGCCTTACGGCAAGGTTCGTTTCCGCGTGGTCCGCGGTCGCGCTCACGGATTGCCTCCTGATCGTGTTTACGAAGTTGTCTACAGCCTCGCGTACGCGCGAAGCATTGGCCGTAGTCCACACGTGCGCGACGGATCGCGCAAGTACCCGGCCGTCAAGACCGCCGAAACGGTGACTTTCCAGGCTGTGTCACCGCAACTCCTGTCAAGGATCCCCGCTGGCCAGTGATGTATGCCACAGCGATCTGTCAGCTTTGCCCGTCACTGCCCGAGCACCGAGCGCTACCAGGGTCCGTCACCCCCACGGAACACCTGAGCGAAATCGGCGTATCGTGGCGGTTTGAGCGCGACGGCTGGTGGGATGCGCACGGGACCTCGAATTACCTCTCGGTAGAGATGACGATTCCGAATTCGAGGTACACGATGGACAACGGCGCACCCGACAGTGGAACAGTGGCATCACCGACAGTGAAGGAACAGCGTGGTTTCCGGATCCGATCGCAACCCGATCATCATTGGCGGTCTCCCCAGCCAGGTCCCGGACTTCGATCCCGAAGAGACCCAGGAGTGGCTCGACTCCCTTGACGCCGCAATCGACGAGCGCGGCCGCGAGCGGGCCCGGTACCTGATGCTCCGGCTGATCGAGCGGGCCCGCGAGAAGCGCGTGGCCGTGCCCGAGATGCGCAGCACGGACTACATCAACACGATCGCCACCAAGGACGAACCGTTCTTCCCCGGCAACGAGGACATCGAGCGCAAGGTCCTCAACGCGACGCGGTGGAACGCGGCGGTGATGGTGTCCCGCGCCCAGCGGCCCGGCATCGGCGTCGGCGGCCACATCGCCACCTTCGCCTCCTCCGCGTCCCTGTACGACGTGGGCTTCAACCACTTCTTCCGCGGCAAGGACGAGGGCGACGGCGGCGACCAGGTCTTCTTCCAGGGCCACGCCTCGCCGGGCATCTACGCCCGCGCGTATCTGCTCGACCGGCTCAGCGAGGAGCAGCTCGACGGCTTCCGCCAGGAGAAGTCGAAGTCGCCCAACGGTCTTTCCTCGTACCCGCACCCGCGCCTCATGCCGGACTTCTGGGAGTTCCCCACCGTCTCCATGGGCCTCGGCCCGCTCGGCGCGATCTTCCAGGCCCGGATGAACCGCTACATGGAGGCCCGCGGCATCGCCGACACCTCCAAGTCGCAGGTGTGGGCCTTCCTCGGCGACGGCGAGATGGACGAGCCCGAGTCCCTCGGCCAGCTCTCCATCGCCGCCCGCGAGGGCCTCGACAACCTGACCTTCGTCGTCAACTGCAACCTTCAGCGCCTCGACGGCCCGGTGCGCGGCAACGGCAAGATCATCCAGGAACTGGAGTCCCAGTTCCGCGGCGCCGGCTGGAACGTCATCAAGCTGGTCTGGGACCGCAGTTGGGACCCGCTGCTCGCGCGTGACCGGGACGGCGTCCTGGTCAACAGGCTGAACACGACGCCCGACGGCCAGTTCCAGACGTACGCCACGGAGAGCGGCGACTACATCCGCGAGCACTTCTTCGGCGACGACCACCGCCTGCGCGCGATGGTCGAGGGCATGTCCGACAAGGAGATCCAGCACCTGGGCCGCGGCGGTCACGACCACAAGAAGATCTTCGCCGCGTTCACGGCCGCCAAGGAGCACAAGGGGCAGCCGACGGTCATCCTGGCGCAGACGGTCAAGGGCTGGACCCTCGGCCCGAACTTCGAGGGCCGCAACGCCACGCACCAGATGAAGAAGCTGACGGTCGACGACCTCAAGGGCTTCCGCGACCGCCTGCACATCCCGATCACCGACGCGCAGTTGGAGAGCGGCGCCCCGCCGTACTACCACCCCGGCCGGGACTCCGAGGAGATCCAGTACATGCACGACCGCCGCAAGGCGCTGGACGGGTACGTCCCGACCCGCGTCGTGCGCGCGAAGCCGCTCCAGCTCCCGGACGACAAGGCGTACGCGAGCGTCAAGAAGGGCTCCGGGCAGCAGTCGATCGCCACCACGATGGCCTTCGTCCGGCTGCTCAAGGACCTGATGCGGGACAAGGAGATCGGCAAGCGCTTCGTGCTGATCGCCCCCGACGAGTACCGCACCTTCGGCATGGACTCGTTCTTCCCGAGCGCGAAGATCTACAACCCGCTCGGCCAGCAGTACGAGTCCGTCGACCGTGAACTCCTGCTCGCCTACAAGGAGTCGCCGACCGGTCAGATGCTGCACGACGGCATCTCGGAGGCGGGCTGCACGGCGTCCCTGATCGCCGCCGGCTCCGCCTACGCGACCCACGGCGAGCCGCTGATCCCGGTCTACGTCTTCTACTCGATGTTCGGTTTCCAGCGCACCGGCGACCAGTTCTGGCAGATGGGCGACCAGCTGGCGCGCGGCTTCGTCCTCGGTGCGACCGCGGGACGCACGACGCTGACCGGCGAGGGACTCCAGCACGCGGACGGGCACTCGCAGCTGCTCGCCTCGACCAACCCCGCCTGCGTCGCCTACGACCCGGCGTACGCCTACGAGATCGCGTACATCGTCAAGGAGGGCCTGCGCCGGATGTACGGCCCGACGGCCGACGGCAAGGCGGGCGAGGACGTCTTCTACTACCTCACCGTCTACAACGAGCCGATCCAGCACCCCGCCGAACCGGCCGATGTCGACGTCGAGGGCATCCTCAAGGGCATCCACCGCATCAGCACCGGGACCTCGGGCTCGATCCCCGCCCAGATCCTGGCCTCGGGCGTCGGCGTCCCGTGGGCGATGGAGGCCCAGCAGATCCTTGCCGACGAATGGAACGTACGGGCCGACGTCTGGTCCGCGACGTCGTGGAACGAACTGCGCCGCGATGCGGTGGAAGCAGAGCGCCACAACCTGCTGCACCCGGACGAGGAGCAGCGCACGCCCTACGTCACGCAGAAGCTGTCCGGGGCGGAGGGTCCGTTCGTCGCGGTCTCCGACTGGATGCGTGCCGTCCCCGACCAGATCGCGCGCTGGGTGCCCGGCACGTACCAGTCGCTGGGTGCGGACGGTTTCGGTTTCGCGGACACTCGGGGCGCCGCGCGTCGCTTCTTCCACATCGACGCCCAATCGGTCGTGGTCGGGGTGCTCACGGAGCTGGCCCGGGAGGGCAAGGTCGACCGCTCGGTCCTCAAGCAGGCGATCGACCGCTACCAGCTGCTCGACGTCTCGGCCGCCGATCCCGGCGCGGCCGGGGGCGACGCCTGACCTGAGGGGTTTCTGCCTGAGCGGTTTCTGCCTGTGCGGTTTCTGCCTGAGCGGCGCGCGCCCGATCGCCATCGGCCTGACGGACGGCGGTCTGACCGATGGCGATCTGACCGATGGCGGTCTGATCGAAGACTGCCTCACCGGTGACTGAGCGGAGGGCGGCGAGAGCTTCGGCCTCGCCGCCCTCCGGCATGTCGTGGGTCGCGCTCAGAACGCGCCGCCCGCGAGCGGCCCGGCCGCCGAGGCCAGCCAGACCACCGCGAGCAGTGTGTCGATCGCGCCGAGCACGACCGCGACGAGTGCCGGAACCGACTGTGTGCCGGTCCAGCGCCGGCCCATGGCCAGCCAACCGCAGACGACGGCGGCCGGTCCGAGCACGATCCCCAAGGCGAAGAGGCCGACGATCGCGCAGATGAGGCCGATGATTCCGAGCGACGCGCGGTCCGGCCCGGTCCGTGACCCTGCACGGCCACGTGAGCGGGGGTGCTTGCGCGTGGTGTGTCCGAAGCCCGCCATCATCACTCCCTGAGTTCTTCCGGGTTGTTCCGGACTCGGGCAGTGCTTCGGGTACCCCGCTTGCCGCGGTCTATCGCACGCGCCGCTCAGCGCTCCCCCGCCGGCCTATTGCTCCCAGACCTTGAACGCCCGCGCCCGGTACGGGGATTCGGGCTCCCACGTCCCGCTGCCGGGATACGTCTGGAACTCGCCCGTCTCCGCGCACACCGCGGACTGATACGTGGTGACGGGACGGCCGGTGCGATTGGCGAGAGACGCCGCGCTGCTCCCCTCCGGCAGCGCGACGCAGCTCTCGATGTCGATGTCGGCCAGTTCATAGGCGTGCCGGGACCCCTTGAACCCGCTCTTGCCCCACAGACAGAGCTCCCCCGCCGAGCAGTTGCCCAGGGATGGTGGCGCCGCCGCGGTGGCGAGGCTTGGAGTGAGTGCCACCGCGGCGAGTGCGGTGGCGGCGGCAGCCGTGGTCATGAACGTACGCATGTGCTTCAACCCCCGTGTCGTGTCGACCAGTTGCGTTCGCGACTGATCGCGTGCAGCAACTCTGGCCCGGAGGATCCGGTTCCGGGAAGGGCTGCCGAGGGACGTCACCCTGATAAGCGAAAGCCCCCGGAGAGTTCCCGGGGGCTTCCCTCGCACGAGCGGTTTCGCGCGGCACAAGGGCGGTTTCCGCACGATCCGGGCCGACGGCCGGCCGTCAGATGTGCGCCGCGCCCGCGCCCGCCTCCGCGTTCGCCCCACGCTTGGTCAGCAGCGCGACGAGGATGGCGACGACGGCGACACCGGCGGCGACCAGACAGGCCATGCTCATGCCCGCCATGAAGGTGTCCTGCGCGACGCCCGTGATCTTCTCCGCGAGCGCCGGCGGGGCGCCCGGGGGCACCGGTGCGACACCGACCTGGACCGCCTCCGAGGCCTGACCCAGCTGATCGTGGGTCAGCGGCGGGAGCCCGGCGCCCGTCCAGTTCCCGGCGAGATCGCTGTCGACCTTGGACGCCATGACGGCACCGAGCACGGCGGTGCCGAGGCTCCCGCCGATCTGCATCGCGGCCTGCTGGAGCCCGCCCGCCACGCCCGAGAGCTCCAACGGGGCGTTGCCCACGATGACTTCGGTGGCTCCGACCATCACAGGGGCGAGGCCGAGGCCGAGCAGAGCGAACCAGAGGGACATGACCCCGCTGCCCGTTCCCGGCTCCAGCGTGGACATCCCGTACATGGCGGCGGCGGTGAGCGTCATGCCGCCGGCCAGCGGTATTCGGGGGCCGACCTTCGTGATCATCGCGCCCGCCAGCGGAGAGCCGACGATCATCATGCCGGTCAGCGGAAGCAGGTGCATGCCGCTCTCGACCGGGCTCATGCCGTGCACGTTCTGGAGGTAGAACGTGACGAAGAACAGGCCGCCCATGAACGCGATGGCCATGAGCACCATCAGCACCACACCGGCCGACAGCGGCACGGAACGGAACAGGGCGAGCGGGACGAGCGGTTCGGCGACGCGGGTCTCCCAGAGCGCGAACACCACGAAGCACAGCACGGAAGCGGCTATGAACGTCCAGGTCATACCGTCGCCCCAGCCCCAGGTCGGCGCCTTGATGAGGGCCCAGACCAGGCAGAACATCGCGCCGGACAGCAGCACGATGCCGAGGACGTCGAAGGACCGCGGCGCGTTCTCGGCACGGTGGTCCAGGAGGATGAAGAGCCCCAGGGCAAGGGCGAGAACCCCGATGGGGACGTTGATGAAGAACACCGACTGCCAGCTGACGTGCTCGACGAGCAGCCCGCCGACGATCGGGCCGCCGGCGGTCGAGGCGCCGATGACCATGCCCCAGATGCCGATCGCCATGTTCAGCTTCTCGGCGGGGAACGTGGCGCGCAGCAGGCCGAGCGCGGCGGGCATCAGGAGCGCCCCGAACAGGCCCTGAAGCACGCGGAAGGTGATGACGAGGGCGATGCTGTCGGACAGGCCGATGGCCCCCGACGCGGCGGCGAAGCCGATGACACCGATGAGGAAGGTCTGCCGGTGGCCGAATCGGTCACCGAGTTTGCCCGCGGTGATCAGCGTGACCGCGAGGGCGAGGAAGTAGCCGTTGGTGATCCACTGGACGTCGGCGAAGGTCGCGCCGAGGTCCTTCTTGATGGTCGGGTTGGCGATCGCGACGATGGTGCCGTCGAGGGCGACCATCATGACGCCGATCGCGACGGAGAAAAGTGTCAACCAGGGGTGACCGCGCAGCCCCTTGGCCGGTGCCGGGACGTGCTCGGGCTCCGGAACCCGGTCCGCCTTGTCGACAGTGGTCTGACTAGTCATGTGTTCGAGGCTAATGACAGCCACTGACAGTTGACGAAGCATTTAACAAGTCAGTGACTGTCACTTCGCTCACACTATGGTGAGCTGCACAAACGGCAAGAATGAGGACCATGGCGGATCGAATCAACCTGCGTGAACTCAAGAAGCAACGCACCCGAAACTCCTTGTTGCGCACCGCACTTGAGCTGTTCACGACCCAGGGGTTCGACCGGACCACCGTCGACGAGATCGCCGAGGTCTGCGAGGTGTCCCAGCGCACGTTCTTCCGGTATTTCGCGAGCAAGGAGGACGTCGCGCTCGCGGTGCAGCAGACGGTGGAGTCCCGCTTCGTCGCCGCGCTGCGCGAACGCCCTTCGGAGGAAAGCCCGTTCGAGGCGTTGCGGCGGACCGTGCTCGGCACCTGGGACGCGATGAGCCGCGTCGTGGAGGAGCTCATTCCGCTCGAACTCCACATGCGCACCTATCAGATGATCGAGTCCACTCCCTCCCTGCTCGCCGTTCATCTGCGCCGCTCCATCGAGCTGGAAGAGGAACTCGCGCGCGTGGTCGCCGAACGCGAGGGTCTCGACGTGGACAGCGATCCGCGCCCGCGCGTGGCCGTCGCCGCGTTCGGCGGCGTCATGCGGATGACCGGACGCCTGTGGGGCGCGGGAACGGACGCGAGCATCGAGTCGATCCGCGCGCTCACCGAGTCGTACCTCGAACACTTGAGGCCGTCGCTGGCCGGACAATGGCGCCACGACCAGGGGTGATCGGATTTCTTACCCCTACGTAGCGTGAGGCCACCGCTGCACTGGTGTCCGGTTCTACCCAAATACACCACGGGAAACGTGATCCGCCTCACCTCATTCACGGTGCCGCGCGTGCTTCTCCTAGGGTGTCCCGCAGTGACTTCCTTCGATACCTCTCCCCAACTCAACGTCTGGCGCGCACTGCTTGCGCTGGTCGTCGTGTTCGTCATGCTGGCCACCACCGGCTGGACCGCGGTGCGTCATCAGCGAGGCGTCACATCGCCGCTCCAGACCGCGCTCACCGCTTGGGAGCACGGCCGGATAAACGGACATGCACTGCCCGCGCACGACGGCTCCCCCACCCGCCTCGCGCACTTCTTCGGCTCGCTGAGCGCACACCAGCGCGGCGAGCTCGCCGCCCGGTACCCGCTCGCGGTCGGCAATATGAACGGTGCTCCTGTAGAGCTGCGTTATCGCGCCAACCGCGTCGCACTCGACCAGGCCCGTCAGGTCGAGCACAGACGCATGTACGACAACCGGCTGTCGTCCGTCGGTCACGCCGACGCGAAGAAGCGCATGAACAGGTTCGCGTCCCTGGCGAAGGCCGACCGCAAGATCCTCTCCTTCGACCCCCTGGGCGGCGGCCGGGTCGCCGAGGTCTTCGGTGACCTCGACAAGGCCCAGCGGGTGTCCGTCGTGGTGCCCGGTGTCGACACGAACGTGCTCACCTTCGAGCGCACGTCCCGCCAGTACTCGGCGCCCGTGGGCATGGCGCGCTCCCTGTACGGCGCCGAGCGCAGCGCCAGCCCGCAGACGCGCACCGCGGTCGTCGCGTGGGCCGACTACACCGCGCCGGCCGGCCTGGGTGTGGACGCCGCCACGGCGATGCGCGCCGAGGAGGGAGCGGTGCGGCTCAACGCCATGCTGCGCGGTCTGCCCGGCCGGTCCTCCGTCGCCCTGTACTGCCACAGCTACGGCTCGGTGGTGTGCGGCGTCGCGGCGCACCGCATGCCGGAGCGGGTCAGCGACATCGCGGTGGCGGGCAGTCCCGGCATGCGCGCCCAGAGCGCGGCGGGCCTCGACACGCACGCGCGCGTGTGGGCCACCCGCGACCGGGACGACTGGATCCAGGACATTCCCTACATGGAGGTGGGCGGTCTCGGTCACGGAGCCGACCCGGTCTCCTCCGCGTTCGGCGCGCGCGTCATGGCGGCGGGGGACTCCAAGGGCCACACCGGTTACTTCGTGCCGGGCACCGAGAGCCTCGCCAACTTCGCCGACATCGGCACCGGCGCGTACAAGACAGTGCACTGCGCCGGCGGAGGTCAGCGCTGCTTGGACGGTTTCTCCGGGAACGTCTCCGCCTGACGCGCGTAGAAAGTGGTGAAACCGCGGTCTGCCGCGACAGGCGACGGAGACGCGTGCTCCGCCTACGATGAGCCACATGGGTGACGTACTGGCCGGATTTCATGCCGCCTGGGAGTTCGAGTCCGACTCCGTGCTCATCCGCTTCGAACGGGGGATCCGCACGCCGAAGCTCCTTCAGGCGCTTGGCGAGCGCCGCATTCCTCTGGAAGCGGTCGCGGCGGTGTCCCTGACGCCTGGCAAACGCGGGACCGTCGTGCTGCACGCGGTCCCGCGGCCGGGCGCCGACCCCTTGATGGACGCTGCCGCGGGCCAGCTCAAGGAGGGCAGCGACCCGTACCGCCTCGTGCTGCCCGCCGAGCGGGAGACGCTCGGGGAGTACTACGCGGACGAGCTGCGGGCCAAGCTCTCCGACCACGAGGACGTGCCTCCGGAGAGCTATCTGGTGGCTCCTCCCGAGGCGCCCCGCCAGTTCAAGGCCTACGACGGGAAGGCCACCTTCGACGGGGACTCGGTGGCCTTCCGCTGGTTCTGGACCGGCGCGTCCTCCGCGAAGTGGAAGGCCGGGGACAAGCGGTTCCCGGTCTCGGACCTGAGCGGTGTCGAATGGCGCTCCCCCGAACTCTTCGAAGGCCATCTGCGCCTGCTGCCCCGTGACGCCTCCGGGGAGCAGCCGGGCCAGGCCGACCAGGATCCGGCCGCGGTCGTCTTCGGCCTCGGCTACGGCCCGGTGCACGAGTCACTGCCGTTCGCCGCCTCGGTGCTCGCGGCCGTGCGCGCCTCGGGCCCCGCACCGCCACAGAACGGTGCATTGTGCACCGAGTCGGTGGGGGCCGGAAGGCGCGACCCCGCGGACATCGCCGACCGCATCCGGCACCTGGGCGAGCTGCACCAGGCGGGCCTGGTGACCGATGCGGAGTTCACGTCGAAGAAGGCCGAGCTGCTCGCCGAGCTGTGACCTCATACCTGGGTAGGGGGTGCGGTTGAGCACTCCGGTATGACGGCGCGATGGGGCCTTGATGTCTACGCTGATCTGGCCATGACTACTGCGCCGCCATCCCCCGAGAAACCACCCCGCCCGCCGGACGCCGGCGCCGGCCGGGAGGGCTCTCGGCGCATGACCACAGGGGTGCGCCGGCTGGGCGACCGGCTGGCCTCGGCCGGGGCGACGCTGACCGCGGCCCTGGGCGACGACCGGTCGGAACCCCTGCTGGCGCAAGCGCCCCGCCGGTGGATGCGGCTGCTGCCCTACCTGATCGCGCTGGGCTTCACCGCGACGCTGATCCCGGTCACGACCCAGGTCCTGTCGAACGACTACGGGGTCGGTGGCGGACTCGCCGCGGCGATCGGCGTGGCGCAGTCCGCTCCCCTGATCCTCGCGGTGAGCCGGCCGCTGGCCGCCTGGTACATCATGATCACCGCGGCCGTGCTGGGCACGATCCCGGTCTTCCAGGGGGACGCGCACCATCCCTCGCCGTGGACGGCCATGGTGATCGTCGCGTACCTGGTGCTGTGCATCGCGCTGGCTCTGCGCGAAAGCCGTCGCACCCTCGTCAACATCTGGCTGGTCACCGTCGCCGCCAGCATCGTGGTCGGCATCTTCCGGGACAGCACCAGCCAGGACACGGGAGTGCTCCTCATCGTCCTGAGCGGTGGGGTGCTGCTCCTGGGCGCGCTGCTGCGCGAGCGCGGCGAGACGAGACGCAAGCTCGTCGTGCAGGAGACGATCAGTGAGGCCGAGCGGACGCGCAGGACCCTCCTCGAGGAGCGGGCCAGGATCGCGCGCGAGCTGCACGACGTCGTCGCCCACCACATGTCGGTGATCACCGTGCAGGCCGACTCCGCGCCCTACCGTCTGCAAGGCCTGCCCGGCGAGGCGCGCGAGGAATTCGAGTCGATCGCCGCGGGCGCCCGCGCCTCGCTGACGGAGATGCGCCGCCTCCTCGCGGTCCTGCGCAGCGAGGAGTCGCAGAGCGACCTGGTGCCGCAGCCCGGCCTCGCGCACCTGCCTCAGCTGGTCGAGGCGACCGTACGGGGCGGGGTGCCGGCCAACCTGTCCTATCTGGAGCTGGCGCTCGTCGGGGAGCTGGCCCAGGTGCCCCCGGCGGTGGACCTCTCCGCGTACCGCATCGTGCAGGAGGCGCTGGCGAACGTGGTGCGGCACGCTCCGGGCGCGGCGACACAGGTGTCGATCGGCCTCGACGACGACGCCCTGCTGGTGGTCGTGGTCAACGGTCCGGCAGCGGAACCGGTATCGCCCGTCGAATCGAGCGCCGGCACCGGACACGGGCTGATAGGGATGAACGAGCGCGTACGGTTGGTCGGCGGCACGCTGGACGTGGGCCCGCTGCCCGACGGAGGTTTCCGCGTCGCGGCCCGGCTCCCGTTGACCGTGCCCGACTCCCCAACGGAATAAAGGAATTCGGCACGCATGACCATTCGCGTGATCATCGTCGACGACCAGAGCATGGTGCGGGCCGGTTTCGCCGCGCTGCTGAACGCGCAGAGCGACATCGACGTCGTGGGCGAGGCCCCGGACGGCAGGGAGGGCGTCCAGGTGAGCCGTTCCACGCATCCCGATGTCGTCCTCATGGATGTGCGGATGCCCGAGATGGACGGACTGGCCGCCGCTCAGGAACTGCTGGACCCGCCGCCCGGCGTGGTGCACCGTCCGAAGGTGCTGATGCTCACCACGTTCGACGTCGACGACTACGTGTATTCGGCGCTGCGGGCGGGCGCGTCCGGGTTTCTGCTCAAGGACGCGCCACCGGCCGATCTGATCTCGGCGGTGCGCGTGATCGCGTCCGGTGAGGCGCTGCTCGCTCCGACGGTCACCAAGCGGCTCATCGAGGACTTCGTCAAGACCCGCCCCGCGCACCGCAAGAGCCACTCTCCGCTGCTGAAGAGCCTGACACCGCGTGAGGCCGAGGTTCTCGAGCTGATCGCTCGGGGACTGTCCAACCAGGAGATCGCGCAGAAATTGGTGCTGGCGGAGCAGACGGTGAAGACCCACATCGGCCGGGTCCTGGCGAAGCTGAACCTGCGCGACCGCGCGCAGGCCGTGATCTTCGCGTACGAATCGGGCCTCGTCGCGCCCGGCGGACAGTGAACCGCCGTTCCTGAGGCAGCCGACCCCCTACTGCGGTATCAGTCGGAGTACCCAGGTATCAACGGCTAGTTGGCTCCCCAGTGTGACGTCCGGGCCGCGTCCGTCCTCCTACCTTCCCCTCGTCACACCACTGGACGAAGGGGAGACGGGCGATGGGCCTGAGCTCTTGGAAACAACGCGGCCGTCGCGCCGTGGCAGCCGCCGCGCTCACGGCAATCGCCGTGTCCGGCACGGCGGGTTGGGCATCGGGCCAGGAACAGCGCCCGCTCACGGGCCCTCCCCCGAGTACCGCTTCGTGGCGCGCGGACGGGTCGCTGGGCCGCGAACTGCCTGACCCGGCGACGGCGAAGCCCTCGCAAGTCGCCTCCTTCTTCCGCGGGTTGAGCGGGTCGGAGCGGCATGCACTGGTCGCGCGGCACCCGTCGGTCGTCGGCAATCTGGACGGCGCCCCGATCGCCCTGCGGTACGAGGCGAACGCGCTGTCCCTGAAGGCCGAGCAGGCCCGCGCCCGCGCCGACGCCAAGGACCGAACACTGACCGAGCGACAGCGGACCTCGGCGCGCGCGCTCGCCGACCGCTGTGCCCAACTACTCGCGCCGGACCGCCGGATACTCGCCTTCGACCCCCGCGGGCGTGGCCAGATCGCCGAGGTCTACGGGGACTTGGGGACGGCTCGGCATGTCTCCGTGATCGTGCCGGGCTCCGACATCGACCTGGGCACGTTCGACCGGACCAAGGACGTGTACGGGACGCCGGCAGGGATGGCGCGCTCGCTGCACCGAGCGACGGGCGGGCTGACGGCCGTGGTGGCGTGGGTCGGATACACCACTCCGGTGGGCCTCGGTCCGGACGCGGCCACGGGCCGGCTGGCCGAGGCGGGAGCCCCCAGGCTGGCCCGCTTCGCGCAGGGCCTCACCGCGGCGGGCGCCCCGAAGCCGACCGTCTTCTGCCACAGCTACGGGTCGGTGGTGTGCGGTCTCGCCGCGTCCCGGCTTCCCGCGGCGAACCTCGTGGCCCTCGGTTCGCCCGGACTGCATGCCGACTCGGTCGCCGAACTGCACACCCGCGCCAGGGTGTGGGCGGCCCGGGACGACAGCGACTGGATCGGCAAGGTGCCGAACGTCGAGCTGTTCGGCCTCGGGCACGGAACCGACCCGACGGACCCGTCCTTCGGAGCCCGGCGGGTGCCCGCCGAACGAGCACAGGGACACACGGGCTACTTCGCACCGGGCACGGACTCGCTGCGCGCCTTCGCCGACATCGCCACCGGAGCTGCGTCATGACCGCCTCCTCTGTCCGCGCTTCCCTGTCCTCGGCCGTCGCCTCGATCGACGCGAAGACCCCGGCCCACCGGGATCGGGCGGTGGACGGGCTGCGGGCGCTGGCCCTGCTCGCCGTGCCGACCGGGCACTGGCTGCTCGCCGGGTTCACGCTCGACCCGCAGGGCGCCCTGCACAATGCGAGCCCGCTGAGCAGCTTCGGCTTCTTCGCGCCCCTCAGCTGGGTGTTGCAGATGCTCGGCGTCTTCTTCCTCGTCGGTGGATACGCGTCGGTCCTGTCGTTCCGGCGGGCGCGGGAGCGGGGCACGTCGACGGCCGGCTGGCTGCGCGGCAGGCTCGCCCGTCTGGGGCGGCCGGTGCTCGGCGTGACCGCGGTGTGGGCCGCGATGGCCCCCGTGCTGTACGTCCTCGGAGTGCCGATGGCGACGTTGCGCACAGCTTCCACCCTGGTGATACAGCCCTTGTGGTTCGTCGGCATCTACACGGTGATCACCGCGCTCACGCCGTGGTGCGTCAAGGCCGCGCGACGGTTCGGCGCCTGGTCCGCGGTCCCACTGATCGGATCGGTCGCCGTCGTCGACTTCCTCCGGTACGGCCCCTTCTCCACGGCCATGCCGCCGTGGCTGAGCCTGCTCAATCTCCTTCCGGGCTGGATGTTCGCGTATCAACTCGGTGTCTGCTGGGGCGAGAAGAAGCTCGGGAAGCGGGGCGCCTGGGCGCTGCTCGTCGGTGGAACGGCTCTGTTCGCGGCCTTGTTGCTGCTCTTCCACTACCCGGCGTCGATGGTCGGGGTACCGGGCGAGGCGCGGACGAACTCGCATCCGCCGTCGCTGCTGGTCCTCGCCCTGGCCGCCGCACAGAGCGGCGCGGCGATACTGGTGCGGGACCGGCTCGGCAGGCTGCTGCGCCGCCCGGCGCTGTGGGCACCGGTCGTGGTCATCAACCTGTCGGCGATGACCATCCTGTGCTGGCACCAGACGGCGCTGCTCGCGGCGGCGATACCCGGCTCCTTCGCCGGCGCGATACCGGGCCTCACGACGGCCCCGGACACGCTCGCCTGGATAGCGATCCGCCTCGCGTGGCTACCGCTGTTCGCGACACTGCTCGTGCTGATAGGCCGCTATGCGCGGGGCTTCGAGTCACCGTGGGAGCGGGTGAGTCGGGGGCGCCGGGCGCTGGCGGGGGTGCTCGCCGCCGGGTTCGCGGTGTTCGCGCTGGGCCTGGCGTGAGCAGCCCGGGGCCTGTGCGCCGGGGCCGCCCGCCGCGGGCTGCCCGGCTACTCGCGGCCGACCGAGGTGGCGGTCATGTCCGCGTACCGGTCCCCCGAGACCTTGGAGGCGATCGGCTCGAGGAGCGCCAGTTCCTCATCGGTGAGGACGAGACGGGTCGCCCCGGTGTTCTCCTCGACGCGCGTGCGTTTGCGGGTGCCGGGGATCGGGACGACAGGGAGGCCGAAGGCCACCGCCTGCTGCTGCACCCAGGCCAGGGCGATCTGGCCGAGGGAGGCGTCGTGGGCGTCGGCGATCTGCCGGATCGGGTCCAACAGGGCCGCGTTGGCGGCGGCGTTGTCGCCGGTGAACCGGGGCTGTTGGCGGCGGAAGTCGTCGTCGCCGAGTTCCTTGTCGGCGGAGACGAAGGCGCCGGTGAGGAAGCCGCGGCCGAGCGGGGAGTACGGGACGAGCGCGACGCCGAGTTCCGCGGCGGCCGGCACCACCGAGCGTTCGATGTCACGGCTGAACAGTGACCACTCGGACTGGACGGCCGCGATCGGATGGACGGTCTGCGCAGCGCGCAGTTCGGCGGCGGTGACCTCGCTCAGACCGAGGTGCTTGACCTTGCCGGCGGCGACGAGTTCGGCCATCGCGCCGACCGACTCCTCGATCGGCACCTTCGGGTCGCGGCGGTGCATGTAGTACAGGTCGACCGAGTCGACGCCCAGGCGCTGGAGGCTGGCGTCGATGCAGGTCCTGATGTAGGCGGGGTCGTTGCGGATGACGCGCTTGTACGGGTCGCCCGGATCGGACCCGATGGCGAACTTGGTCGCCAGGACGATCTCGTCCCGGTGCGCCTTGACGAAGGGAGAGAGGAACTTCTCGTTCTCACCGGCACCGTAGGCGTCGGCGGTGTCGTACAAGGTGACGCCGAGTTCAAGGGCCCGCTCCAGGGTGGCCCTGGCCTCGTCGCTGTCCGTCGGTCCATAGGCCCAGCTCATCCCCATGCAGCCGAGGCCCTGAATGCCCACCACGGGCCCGTTGTTTCCCAACTCAACAGTGGGAATGCGCCGCTGCTCGCTCGTCCACGGCGTCCGCTCGGTGCTGCTCATGCGGTTCACGCCCTCTCCGGCGCCGGTCGGGCGCCCGCATAGAAGTCGATCTTGTAGTCCAGCACGGCCAGGGTGTCCTGCAACTCCGCCACCCGGTTCAGGACGTCGCGGCGGGTCGCTTCGAGCAGCTCCCTGCGCTCGTCGAAGGTCTGCTCGCCCCGGCGCACGAGTTCGGCGTAGCGCACCATGTCGGCCACCGGCATCCCGGTGAGCCGGAGTTTGCCGACGAGCTCCAGCCAGTCCAGGTCGCGGTTGCTGTAGCGGCGCTGCCCGGTGTGCGAGCGGTCGACGTCGGGCATCAGGCCGATCCGCTCGTACCAGCGCAAGGTGTGGGCGGTCAGACCGGTGAGGGCGACGACCTCGCTGATGGTGTAGTGGTCCTGCCCCTCGGGGCGGGGGTGCGCGGGTGGCGCCGAGGCACAGTGGTCGGTCTTCCGGGTCGCCGCGCGGGACCGGGACGTGGTCTCCATCACCGTCATGGCCCCCACGCTAGAACCTTGGAGTGCACTCCAAGCAAGCACGGCACCGGAACACGGTCCGGGAAATCGGGACGACACCCGACGGCGGCCCGGTTACGGTGCGGGCCATGACTGCCGTACGCCGTGCCACGCCTGCCGACGCCGAGGAACTGGTCCGCCTGCGCAAGATCATGCTGGACGCGATGAGACCGAGCGACGACGTGGAGTGGCAGCCGTACACGGCGAAGACGCTCCGGTCCCAGCTGGCCGTGGCGGAGAGCCCGTTGGCGGTGTTCGTGGTCGAGGCCCCGGACGTGCCGGGAAGGCTCGCGGCCTGTGCGACCGGGACGATCAACCTCAGCCTGGGCGGACCCGGAAACCCGGAAGGCACCGCGGGGCACGTCTTCAACGTCTGCACCGATCCCGCGTACCGGCGTCGCGGCTACTCACGGGCCTGCATGGACGCGCTGCTGGCCTGGTTCAAGGAGCGGGGCGTGCGCCGCGTCGATCTGCACGCCTCCGCCGAGGGCGAGCCCCTGTACTCCGCCCTCGGTTTCGCCCGCACTCCCGCACCCGCGATGAGGCTGACTCTCTGACGCCTTCAGCGAGGAATTAGGCTCGTAGGCATGCAGAGCCTCGCGTTGATCGAGAACTGGCCGGTACCGACCGCCGCAGCAGCCGTCGTCCGTGCGGACGGCACGGTACTGGGGTCCCAGGGGCCCACGGCCCACCGTTTCCCGCTGGCCTCGGTCACCAAGCCGCTCGCCGCCTACGCGGCGCTGGTGGCCTACGAGGAAGGGGCGATCGAGCTCGAGGAGCCGGCGGGCCCCGAGGGCGCGACGGTCCGGCATCTGCTGGCCCACACCAGCGGACTCGCCTTCGACGAGCACAGGACGACGTCGGAGCCGGGCACCCGGCGGCTGTACTCGAACGCGGGCTTCGAGGTGCTCGGGGACCACATCGCGAAGGCGACGGACATTCCGTTCGGCGAGTATCTGCGCCAGGCCGTGCTCGAACCGCTGGGCATGACGGCGACGACGCTCGACGGTTCGCCCGCCAAGGACGGTGTGTCGACGGTGGACGACCTGGTGCGGTTCGCCGCCGAGGTGCAGGCGCCCCGGCTGCTCGACCCGCGGACCGTGGCCGAGGCGATGACCGTGCAGTACCCGGGCACGAAGGGCGTGCTTCCGGGGTACGGGCACCAGAACCCGAACGACTGGGGCCTCGGCTTCGAGATCCGGGACCACAAGTCGCCGCACTGGACGGGCAGTTCGTCCTCGCCGCGGACGTTCGGGCACTTCGGGCAGTCGGGCACGTTCCTGTGGGTGGACCCGGATGCCGGTGTGGCCTGCGTGGCACTGACGGACCGGGCGTTCGGGCCGTGGGCGGCCGAGGTGTGGCCGCCGTTCACCGACGCGGTGCTCGCGGAACTCTGAACCGGGGGCCCGGGGCCCCGGCTCGGCCCGCCCCGGCCCACCCCGCCCCGGCCCGGCTCGCCCTGCGTGGCTCACCCGCCCCCGTTCAGCCGCCCATCTCCCAGATCAGCAGCTGTGACTCCGTCGCCGCCAGCACCTCGAGGCCGGTCTCCGCGGTGATGCGGGCGGCATCCCCGTCGGCCAACTCCGTGTCCGCGAGGCGCACTTCGCCCCGCACCACGTGCACGTAGACATGCGGGGCGGTCGGCACCTCGCCGCGCTCGCCCGCCGCCAGGCGTCGGACGTGCAGCATGGCGCCCGCCGCGGGGACGTCGTAGGGCGTGGAGTCCGCGATGCCGTGCACCACCTCGTACGCCGGCTCGCCTCCGGGGTCGACGGGGGCGAGCCACATCTGGACGAAGGTGAGGGGCTCGGCGCCGTCGTTGCGTTCGACGTGGCGGACGCCGCCGCCGGAGCTGAGGCGCTGCACGTCGCCGGGGCGGACCACCGACTCGTGGCCGGTGGAGTCGCGGTGGGTGAGCTCACCGGTGACGACCCAGGTGACGATCTCCGTGTGGCTGTGCGGGTGTTCGTCGAAGCCGGCACCGGGTGCGAGGCGCTCCTCGTTGCAGGCGAGGATCGCACCGAAGCGCAGGTTGTCGGGGTCGTAGTGCGGGCCGAAGGAGAACGCGTGGCGGGATTCGATCCCCGCCTCGGGTTCGCCGCCGGGATAACGGTCGCCGGAGCGGCGTACATCAATCACGCGGTACACGGTAGCCCTCGTATCCGGCCGTTCGACGGGCTCACCTCGGACCCTCCACTCCGCTGAGGCGTTCCGATAAGGCAGTCTTGTCCCCGTGCCCCAATCGGAATCAGAGCAGCCCTCAGCGAACGAACCAGCGGCCCGCCACGGCGGCCCCGCGGAGCCTCACCCGCACTCGGCGACCCTGAAACGCCTGGAGAAATCGTCCGGGGCACTCGCCGCGCAGGCGATTACGCGCATGGACGAGACGTTGCCCTGGTACCGGGCGATGCCTCCGGAGAACCGGTCGTGGATCGGTCTGGTGGCGCAGGCGGGTATCGCCGCGTTCACCGAGTGGTTCCGGCAGCCGGACGCCCCGCAGGCCATCTCGACGGATGTGTTCGGCACCGCACCCCGGGAGCTGACCCGGGCGATCACGCTGCGCCAGACCGTGGAGATGGTGCGGACGACCATCGAGGTCATGGAGTCCGCCATCGACGAGGTGGCGGCACCCGGCGACGAGAGCGTGCTGCGAGAGGCACTGCTCGTGTACGCACGGGAGATCGCGTTCGCGACCGCCCAGGTGTACGCGCAGGCCGCGGAGGCGCGCGGCGCCTGGGACGCGCGGCTCGAGTCGCTCGTGGTGAACGCCGTGCTGTCCGGGGAAGCCGACGAGGGCGCGGTCAGCCGGGCCGCGGCACTCGGCTGGAACTCGCCCGAGCACGTGTGCGTGGTGCTCGGCACGGCGCCCGACGGGGACAGCGAGCTGACGGTGGAGGCGATCCGGCGGGCCTCGCGCCACGCCAAGCTCCAGGTCCTGACCGGAGTGCTCGGGAACCGGCTCGTCGTGATCGCGGGTGGCAGCGACAATCCGCTGGCCGTGGCGAAGTCGCTGATCGGGCCGTTCGCGGCGGGTCCCGTGGTCGCCGGCCCCGTGGTCCCGGACCTGCTGGCCGCCACGCGGTCCGCCCAGGCCGCCGCCGCCGGGCTCAAGGCGTGCGGCGCCTGGCAGGACGCGCCGCGTCCCGTTCTGGCGGACGATCTGCTTCCGGAGCGGGCGATCGCGGGAGACCCCGCCGCGCGGGAGCAGTTGGTGGAGGAGATCTACAGACCGCTCGAAGAGGCGGGCTCGGCGCTCCTCGAGACGCTCAGCGTCTACCTGGAACAGGCAAGCAGTCTGGAGGGCGCGGCCCGGATGCTCTTCGTGCATCCGAACACCGTCCGCTACCGGCTTCGACGTGTGACCGACGTCACCGGCTGGTCACCCTCCGATGTCCGCTCGGCGTTCACGTTGCGGATCGCCCTCATCCTGGGGCGTCTGGCCGAGGCCGATCCCCAGTCGTAGGATTTTGTCGGGGGCCTACAATTCCCCCTTCGGTTCTTCGTCCCTGTCCCCACCGGCGGCCCGACCCGTCCCCAAGAGAGAGTGTGAGAGTGCTCGTACTCGTCGCTCCCGGCCAAGGCGCCCAGACGCCCGGCTTCCTGACTCCCTGGCTCGAACTCCCCGGTGCCGCGGACCGCCTTGCCGCGTGGTCCGACGCCATCGGCCTCGACCTCACCCACTACGGCACGCAGGCCGACGCGGACGCGATCCGTGACACGGCCGTCGCCCAGCCGCTCCTTGTCGCGGCCGGGCTGCTCTCGGCCGCCGCGCTCGGCGATGTCGTGCCGGGTGCCGTGGCGGGGCACAGCGTCGGTGAGTTCACCGCCGCAGCGTTCGCGGGGGTGCTCGACGAGACCACCGCGCTGAAGCTCGTGCGCACACGCGGTCTGGCCATGGCGGAGGCCGCGGCGGTCACGGAGACCGGGATGTCGGCGCTGCTCGGCGGCGACCCTGAGGTCACCGTCCCGCACCTGGAGAAGCTGGGCCTGACCCCGGCGAACGTGAACGGCGCGGGCCAGATCGTGGCCGCCGGCACGCTGGAGGAGCTGGCCGCCCTGGAGGCCGACAAGCCCGAGGGCGTGCGCCGCGTGGTGCCGCTGAAGGTGGCCGGCGCGTTCCACACCCGGCACATGGCGCCGGCCGTGGCGAAGCTGGAGGAGGCCGCCAAGGAGCTGGCCCCCGCCGACCCCACGGTCGCGTACGTCTCGAACAAGGACGGCAAGGCCGTCGCGAGCGGCGCCGAGGTGGTTTCCCGCCTGGTCGGCCAGGTCGCGAACCCCGTCCGCTGGGACCTGTGCATGGAGACGTTCCAGGAACGCGGCGTCACCGCGCTCATCGAGGTGTGCCCGGGCGGCACCCTCACCGGCATCGCCAAGCGCGCGCTGCCCGGCGTCAAGACTCTCGCCCTGAAGACCCCCGACGACCTCGACGCAGCCCGCGCCCTGATCGCCGAAGTAGCCGCAGCAGCCACGGCCTGACAAGGAGATCCGAGCAGCATGTCGAAGATCAAGCCCAGCAAGGGTGCCCCGTACGCGCGCATCCTCGGTGTCGGTGGTTACCGTCCGACCCGGGTCGTGCCGAACGAGGTGATCCTCGAGAAGATCGACTCGTCCGACGAGTGGATCCGCTCGCGCTCCGGCATCGCCACCCGGCACTGGGCCGGTGACGAGGAGACCGTGGCGATGATGTCGGTCGAGGCGTCCGGCAAGGCCATCGCCGACGCGGGCATCCGCCCGGAGCAGATCGGCTCCGTGGTGGTGTCGACCGTCTCGCACTTCGCGCAGACGCCCGCCATCGCGACGGAGATCGCGGACAGGCTCGGCACGGACAAGGCCGCCGCGTTCGACATCTCCGCGGGCTGCGCCGGCTTCGGCTACGGCCTCACGCTCGCCAAGGGCATGATCGTCGAGGGCAGCGCGGAGTACGTGCTGGTCATCGGCGTGGAGCGGCTGTCCGACCTGACCGACCTCGAGGACCGCGCGACGGCCTTCCTGTTCGGTGACGGCGCCGGTGCCGTGATCGTCGGCCCGTCCCAGGAGCCCGAGATCGGCCCGACCGTGTGGGGTTCCGAGGGCGACAAGGCCGGCACCATCAAGCAGACGATGCCGTGGGACGAGTTCCACGCCACGGATGCCGCGCAGCTGCCCGTGGACTCCCAGGGCAACATCAAGTTCCCTGCGATCACGCAGGAGGGCCAGGCGGTCTTCCGCTGGGCCGTGTTCGAGATGGCGAAGGTCGCCCAGCAGGCGCTGGACGCGGCCGGGATCAACCCGGACGACCTCGATGTCTTCATTCCGCACCAGGCCAACGAGCGGATCATCGACTCGATGGTGAAGACTCTCAAACTGCCGGAGCACGTCACGGTCGCCCGTGACATCCGCACCACCGGCAACACGTCGGCCGCCTCGATTCCGCTCGCGATGGAGCGGCTTCTGGCGACCGGCGAGGCGAAGAGCGGCGACACCGCGCTCGTCATCGGCTTCGGGGCGGGTCTCGTGTACGCCGCCACGGTCGTTACCCTCCCCTAGGCAACTCGTCCGGATCTTCCGATCCGTACGACTGCAAACAACCTGCCGCTGCCGCGGCGGGCGCCACACCCTCTGGATACACACCGAAGGAGCGCCACAATGGCCGCCACTCAGGAAGAGATCGTCGCCGGTCTCGCCGAGATCGTGAACGAGATCGCCGGGATCCCCGCCGAGGACGTCCAGCTGGACAAGTCCTTCACCGACGACCTGGACGTCGACTCGCTGTCCATGGTCGAGGTCGTCGTCGCCGCCGAAGAGCGCTTCGACGTCAAGATCCCGGACGACGACGTCAAGAACCTCAAGACCGTCGGCGACGCCACGAAGTACATCCTCGACCACCAGAACTGAGCAACAGCCTCAGTCCCTAGGTCAGTCGCTCCGCCACCCGGCGGTGGCGCCGCTGAATCCCTCGGATCCGTTGGAGAAAGAATTCCTGTGAGCTCGACCAATCGCACCGTGGTCGTCACCGGTATCGGCGCAACCACACCGCTGGGTGGCGACGCGACATCCACCTGGGAGGGACTGGTCGCCGGACGTTCCGGCGTCAAGCCCCTCGAGCAGGAGTGGGCCGCCGACCAGGCGGTCCGCATCGCGGCGCCGGTCGCCGTGGAGCCGGGCGAGGTCATCCCCCGCCCGCAGGCCCGCAAGCTGGACCGCTCCGCGCAGTTCGCGCTGATCGCCGCCAAGGAAGCCTGGGCCGACGCCGGTTTCACCGACAAGGCGGGTGACGACGCGAGCGTCGACCCCGACCGTCTGGGCGCCGTCATCGCGTCCGGCATCGGCGGCGTGACCACGCTCCTCGACCAGTACGACGTGCTGAAGGAGAAGGGCGTACGCCGCGTCTCCCCGCACACCGTGCCGATGCTGATGCCCAACGGCCCCTCGGCCAACGTGGGCCTGGCCGTGAACGCCCGCGCGGGTGTGCACACGCCGGTCTCCGCCTGCGCCTCCGGCGCCGAGGCCATCGGCTACGGCATCGAGATGATCCGCACCGGCCGCGCCGACGTCGTCATCTGCGGTGGCACGGAGGCGGCCATCCACCCGCTGCCCATCGCCGCGTTCGGCAACATGATGGCGATGTCCAAGAACAACGACGACCCGCAGGGCGCCTCGCGCCCCTACGACACGGCCCGGGACGGCTTCGTCCTCGGTGAGGGCGCGGGAGTCATCGTTCTGGAGTCGGCCGAGCACGCCGCCAAGCGCGGCGCCCGCGTCTACGCGGAGGCGGTCGGCCAGGGCATCTCCGCCGACAGCCACGACATCGTGCAGCCGGAGCCGGAGGGCCGCGGTATCGCGCACGCCCTCCAGAACCTGCTGGACAGCACCGACCTGGACCCGGCGGAGATCGTTCACGTCAACGCGCACGCGACGTCGACGCCCGCCGGTGACATCGCCGAGCTGAAGGCGCTGCGCAAGGTGTTCGGTGACGACACCGACCACTTCGCCGTCTCCGGCACCAAGTCGATGACCGGGCACCTGCTCGGTGGCGCCGGTGGTGTCGAGTCCGTGGCGTCGGTGCTCGCGCTCTACAACCGTCTGGCCCCGCCGACCATCAACGTCGAGAACCTCGACCCCGAGGCCGAGGGCACCGCCGACGTGGTCCGCGGCGAGGCGCGCAAGCTGCCCGTCGACGGCCGGATCGCCGCGCTGAACGACTCGTTCGGCTTCGGTGGCCACAACGTGGTGTTGGCGTTCCGCACGATCTGACGCTCCGCTGAACGTGGGAGTGGGCCCGCCCCGGGTTTCCGGGCGGGCCCACTTCGTTTTTCGCCTGGGCGGGTGCCACGCGTTCATGAATTGCGGGTGCGGATCCGCTGTGGCTGGGTTTGCGCAGTTCCCCGCGCCCCCAGACAGACAGTTCGCCGCGCCCCCCGAACGGCACCCCCGCCCTGTCCGAACGAGCCGTCTCACACCACCTGGTGCAGCCACCTCACCGGGGCGCCCTCTCCGGCGTAGCGGAAAGGCTCCAGTTCGTCGTCCCAGGGCTTGCCGAGGAGCTTCGCGAGCTCGGCCTCCAGGTCCGTCTCGCCGGCCTTGGAGCGGGTCAGTGCGGCCCGCAGACGGTCCTCCGGGATGAGGATGTCGCCGTGGATCCCGGTGATGGCGTGGAAGATGCCGAGTTCGGGGGTGGCGCTGTAGCGCTCGCCCTCGGCGGTGGCGCAGGGTTCGGCCGTCACCTCGAAGCGCAGCAGCTGCCAGCCGCGCAGCGCGGAGGCCAGCTTGGCCGCGGTGCCCGCCTCGGCCCGCCAGGAGAACTCTGATCTCCAGGTGCCCGGCGCCGCGGGCTGCCTGATCCAGTCGAGGCTGACGCGCGCGCCGAGTACGCCCGCGACCGCCCATTCGACGTGCGGGCACAGCGCGCGCGGAGCGGAGTGCACGTACAGAACTCCACGTGTCGTCACCGGGACCTCCAGTGTGGGTCGAGGTTCGCCTTCCCCAGCGGCCTCGCGCCCGTGCCGAGCCTTCTTCCCTGTTGCCCGGAACGACAAGGTCCAGACAAAAAGGGACACATCTGACGTGTTGTAATTTAGCGGAACCGGTACTGCGGGGCCCCAGTGGGTCGACCGGGGATCCCGGGGCGAGGCTATCGCGCAGCAGCGCAAGGAGTGTGACGTACTGTCGGTCCCGGGGCGCACAAACACGCACCTTTCACCCGGCGGGACGCAACCCCGCCCCCGCGTACGACGTCAGACGGGTCGGGATCGGTGACCGCGAGCGAGAGGGCAGGAGGGCCGATGCGAAAGCGCAGCGACCGGCCGTTCGCCGTTCGGGCCGCTGTCGCCGCCGCCACGGCGGTCGTGCTCGCGGGTGCCTCGCTCGCCGCGTGCGACGCCACGGGCGACAACTCCCCCGGCCCTTCCGGCTCCCCGAGCTCCGCGAAGCCGTCGCCGAAGCCCACTCCCACGTGGGACACGAAGCCTCGGTCGGTTGCCGCGGTGGGTGACTCGATCACGCGCGGCTTCGACGCCTGCTCGGTGCTCTCCGACTGCCCCAAGGTGTCGTGGGCGACGGGGACGGACAGGTCGGTCAGGAGTCTGGCCGTGCGCTTGCTCGGTGAGAGCCGCGCCAAGACGCACAGTTGGAACCACGCGCGGACCGGCGCGAGGATGGCCGACCTCCCCGAGCAGATGCACCGGGCGGCGGCCCGGAAGCCGGAACTCGTGACGGTGATGGCCGGTTCGAACGACGCGTGCCGTCCTTCGGCCGCCGGGATGACGCCTGTCGCGGAGTTCCGGGCCGACTTCCAGGAATCCCTGCGGCAGTTGCGCCAGACGGCGCCCAAGGCGCAGGTGTACGTGCTGAGCGTGCCGGACCTCAAGCGGCTCTGGTCGCAGGGGCGGGCGAATCCGCTGGGCAAACAGGTGTGGAAGCTCGGCATCTGCGCGTCGATGCTGGCCGATCCGGACGACCTGAACTCCACGGCCACCGCCCGGCGGGACTCCGTGCAGGCCCGCGTGGTGGCGTACAACGAGGTGCTGCGCGAGGTCTGCGCGAAGGACAAGAAGTGCCGGTACGACGGCGGGGCCGTGTTCGGGTACAAGTTCGGGCAGGCGCAGTTGAGCGAGTGGGACTGGTTCCACCCGAGCATCGACGGACAGGCCCGGCTCGCCGCGCTCGCGTACCGCGGGGTGACCGCGAGGTAGCCGGGGAAGAGACCGGGCGTAGTGTCGCGATCATGAGCAGCGAACTCTTCGGCACCCTGCCCGACCCCGACCGCACGCCCGTCCACCGCTGGACCCTGGAGCGTGAAGGGGCGCGGGTACGCGTCCTGACGTACGGCGGGATCCTTCAGTCGGTGGAGGTGCCCGACCGGGACGGCGCCGTCGCGGACGTGGTGCTCGGGTTCGCCGATCTCGACGGGTATCTGAAGCACCCTGAGCCGTACCTGGGGGCGGTGGTCGGGCGGTACGCGAACCGGATCGCCGGCGGCCGGTTCGCGCTGGACGGGCGGGTCCACCACCTCGCGCGGAACAACGGCGAGAACGCGCTGCACGGCGGCGAGCGCGGCTTCGACAAGCGGGTGTGGGACGCGGAGGCCCTCGGGGAGCACGGGGTGCGGCTGAGCCGGGTGTCGCCCCACGGCGAGGAGGGGTACCCCGGGCGGGTCGAGGTCTCGGTGACGTACACGCTGGAGGCGGGCGGTGTGCTGCGGATCGCGTACGAGGCCGTGACCGACGCGCCGACGCCGGTGAACCTGACCAACCACACCTACTGGAACCTCGGCGGGGCGCTCTCCGGGAGCGCGGTGGACGGTCACGAGCTGCGGATCGACGGTGGGCGCGTGACGGCCGTCGACGAGGGGCTCATTCCGACCGGTGAGCTGCTGGACGTGACCGGGACGCGGTTCGACTTCCGGCAGAGCCGGAAGGTGGGGCCCGGGTACGACCACAACTACGTGCTCGACAAGGGGGTGAGCGGCGAGGCCGTGGAAGTGGCCGAGCTGCACGACCCGGCGTCGGGGCGGGTGCTGAGCGTTGCCACGACCGAGCCGGGGGTGCAGCTGTACACGGCGGACGGGTTCGACGAGTCGCTGCGGTTCGCCCCCGGCGACGGGATCGCGTTGGAGACGCAGCACTTTCCCGACTCGCCGAACCGGGTGGAGTTTCCGTCGACCGTGGTGCGGCCGGGGGACGTGTACCGGTCGCAGACGGTGTACCGGTTCGGGACCCGGGGTTGACGTCTCGGGGCGCTGTCCCGGGCCCCGCGCCTCAATCGCCGGCGGGGCTTGAAAACCAGACCCCGCCGGCTCTCGCCCTAGAGCGGGCTTTGTATGCGGGCCCGCACTCGGGTGTCCGTCAGGGAGCGGCCCGCCGTCACCTCGTACGGGCCCGGGACGGAGGACCACGCATGCGTCGTCTCGTCCCAGGTTTCGAAGGCTCGGCGGGGGAGGTCGATGGTGGCCGACACCGTCTCGCCGGGGGCCGCCGTCACGTTTGCGAAACCCGCGAGCCGGCGGGGTGGACGCGTCTCGTCGGGCTCGGTCGGTGACACGTACACCTGGACGACCTCGCGTCCGGGCCGCTCCCCCGTGTTGCGCACGCGGACCGTCGCCGTGGTGCCGTGGAGCTCGATGGACTCGTACGTCCAGTCGGTGTAGCCGAGGCCGTGGCCGAAGGGGTAGGCGGGGGTCCTGCCCGCCCTGTCCCAGGCGCGGTAGCCGATGAAGACGCCCTCGGTGTAGGGGAGTTCGCCGTCCACCGGTGTCACCTGCGTGACCGGAGCGTCGGCCAGGGAGCCCCATGTGGTGGGGAGGCGGCCGCCCGGTTCCTCGGCGCCGGTGAGGACGTCGGCGAGGGCGGCGCCGCCCTCCTGGCCGGGGAACCACGACAGCAGCACGGCCGCGACGTCCTCGCGCCAGGGCAGCTCCACCGGGGAGCCGGAGTTGACGACCACCACGGTGTTCGGGTTGGCGGCGGCGACCGCGCGGACGAGGTCGTCCTGGCGGCCCGGGAGCCGCAGGTCGGCGCGGTCGAAGCCCTCGGACTCCACGCGGTCCGTCGTGGCGACCACGACGACGGCGACCTCGGCGTCGCGCGCGGCCGCGGCGGCCTCGGCGAGCAGCGTGTCCTCGTCCCGGCGCGGGTCGAGGTGCACAAGGCTGAACAGCACGACGGGCAGCGGCATGGCGAGGGACTTGTCGAGGGTGTGCAGGAGCGAGACCTCGACCGGGTGGCCCTCCGTGAGGGCCACCTTGCCGCGTTCGACGGGCGCGCCGAAGAACGCCTCGAAGGGGTCGGATCCCGTGCCCATGGCCTGCACGCCCTCGTACAGGACCGTGTCGTCGACGGTGAGCGTGAAGGCGCCGAGGCCGCGGGTGCCGAAGGCGTGGTCGCCGCTCTCGCGCGGGGTGAAGGTGCCCTTGATCTCGATGCTGTGCAGCGCCTCGTGGGTGACGCCGGACGGCAGGTCGGTGCCGAACCACTGGACCTGGCCGTTCGGCAGCGTGCCCTCGCCGAGGACGGTGCCTTCCGCGTCGCGGCAGACGGCGCGGAGCGTGAACCCCTTGTCGGCGACGGCGAGTTCGTCGCTCGGGTCGGCGCCGACACTGTATGTCAGGGAGGGCAGCGCGGCGCTCAGGCCGTCGAGCGGGGAGACGATCCGGGACGGGAACACCGTGGCCGAGCCGCCGCCGAGGACGCGGGCGTCGCGCGCGGCGGCCCCGATGAGGGCGACCCGCGTGTCCGGACGCAGCGGCAGGACACCGGAGTTGCGGACGAGGACGAAGGCGCGGTGGGCGAGCTCCCGGGCCAGCGCCTCGCCGTCGACCTCCGCGGGAAGGTCCGTGACGGCGGGCTCGGCACCCTCGAGGGCGCCGACCCGCGCCGCGAGCCGCAGCACGTTGCGGACGGCCGCGTCGACCTCGGACTCGTCGACCTCGCCGGAGCGGACGGCCTCGACCAGCGCCGGTCCGTACACCGTCTGCGGGCCGGGCATCGCGACGTCCAGGCCGCCTTTGAGGTCCCCGACGGTCGAGCGGGCGGCCATCCAGTCGGAGACGTTGAAGCCGTCGAAGCCCCACTCGCCGCGCAGGATCTCGTTGACCAGGTAGCGGTGCTCGGTCATCGAGGTGCCGTTGACCGAGTTGTAGGCGGTCATGATGCCCCACGGGTGGGCGTTCAGTGTGATCGCTTCGAAGGGGGCCAGGTACAGCTCGCGCAGGGCCCGTTCGGAGACCAGGTTGTTCACCGTGAAGCGGTCCGTCTCGGCGTCGTTCGCGACGTAGTGCTTCATGGTCGTGCCGACGCCGCCGGACTGCACGCCCTGTACGTAGCCGGTGCCCATGACCCCGGCGAGGTACGGGTCCTCGCTGTACGTCTCGAAGTGGCGGCCGCCGAGCGGCGAGCGGTGCAGGTTCACGGTCGGGGCGAGCAGTACGTGGACGCCCTTGCGGCGGGCCTCCTGCGCGAGCAGCACGCCCGCGCGACGCGCGAGCGAAGGGTCCCAGGTGGCGCCGAGCGCGGTCGGGGACGGCAGCGCGATCGACGGATCGTCGGCGCTCCAGCGCACGCCGCGCACGCCGATGGGGCCGTCGGACATGACGAGGGACTTCAGGCCGATGTCGGGGACCTCGGGCAGCGACCACATGTTCTGGCCGCCGAGCAGCCGGGCCTTGGTGTCCAGGTCGAGCTTGCCGAGCGCGGCCTCGACCGCCGCCTCGCGGGCCCGATCGGACCGTTCCCTGCCGTCGTCCGCCTGCTGCGCCATGTCGGCACCTCCTCGTCGAAGTCTGAGCGCCTCCATCCTGCACCCGCTACCTGTGGATCGGTAGGTTTCGTTACCTTGCCGTTACCCATGGGGCGAGGGGGTGTCACGCCCGTGCCGTACGGTGACCGCATGAGCAGCACCAGGACCGCCAGGAGCCAGGAACGTCGGGCCGAGATCCTGCGGGCGGCGCTCGACGTCATCGCCGAGCGCGGATACCGGGGCGCGAGCCTCGCGGCGGTGGCCGAGCGCGTGGGGCTGACCCAGCAGGGGCTGCTGCACCACTTCCCCACCAAGGAGGCGCTGCTCGTCGCCGTCCTCGAGGAACGCGACCAGTGGGACTCGGTGCCCAGCAGTCAGTGGCGGCTCGATCTGCTCGGCACGCTGGTCGAGTACAACGCGATGCGGCCCGGGATCGTGCAGACCTTCTCCGCACTGCTCGGCGAATCGGTGACCGAGGGGCATCCGGCGCGGGAGTTCTTCACCACGCGCTACACCGGCGTACGGGAGTCGATGGCCTCGGTGCTGCGGGCCGAGTACGGGGAGCGGCTGCCCGGCGGGCTCACGCCCGAGCGGGCCGCGCCACTGCTCGTCGCGGTGCTCGACGGCCTTCAGTACCAGTGGCTGCTCGACCCGGAGGCCGTGGACATGCCCGGCGCGGTGCGCGACTTCCTGGGACTCCTGGCCGCGGAGGGCTAGTTGGTCCGGCCCTGGCCGTGCGGAGCCGGCCACTGCGCCTCGGATCCGGGAGCCTGGGCCTGGGCCGGTTCCGGCGCCCCCTGCTCACCCTCCAGTTCGCGCACCATCAGCGTCGCGCCGGCGACCGCACCCGGCATCAGGAACACCGCGACGAACGGGACCAGGAACGCGAGCGCGAGCGGCGTACCGAAGCCCCACGCGAGGCCGCGGCGCGAGCGCAACACGGCAAGACGCTCACGGACTTCGCGATTCCGGCGCTGCCACGCCACCGACGTCAGCTCCTCCGTGAGGAAGTAGCCGGTGACGAAGAAGCCGATGACCGGGATCACGGTCTGGCCGATGAACGGGACGAACCCGAGGGCGAAGAGGAGGATGCCCCACAGGGCGGCGCGCACGAGCAGCCGCAGGCTGTCGCGGGCGGAGATCCACAGTTCCCGCATGAGCGAGAGGCCGGACTCCGGCGCGTGACCGCCGCTCTCGGACCGGTCGACCTCCTCGGACAGCGACTCGTAGAAGGGCTGGCCGATCAGCAGGGTCACCGCGGTGAAGGTGAGCACCGCGAGAAGCAGGGCGAGGGCGAAGAGGACCGCCGTCAGGAAACCGCGGAACAGGCCCTGCCACGGGGACGTCCAGCCATCGGCGAACGGCGTGGACCAGGAGACGAAGTCGCCGCCCCAGACGCCGAGGCAGACCAGCGCCGCCGCGTACAGGACCAGGGTGATCAACCCCGGCAGCAGGCTCCAGCCGTACCGCTTTCCGTGCTGGGCAACCCAACGCTGCCCCTTCAACAAATAGCCGAAGCCCGCCCCGAGATCACGCATGGCGCAACCCTACGGGACGGGCCCGACCGCGCATCAAGCTCAGACGGAGAGCGTGACCGTGACGTTGCCGCGGGTCGCCTTGGAGTACGGGCAGACCTGGTGGGCCTTCTCGACCAGGGCCTTGGCGGCGGCCGCGTCCACGTTCGGGATGGCGGCGGAGATCTCGACGATGATGCCGAAGCCCTCGTCGTTCTTGCCGATGCCGACGTTGGCGGTGACGGTCGAGCCCGAGACGTCGACGCCCTCCTGGCGGGCGACGACGGCGAGCGCGCCCTGGAAGCAGGCGCTGTAGCCCGCCGCGAAGAGCTGCTCGGGGTTGGTGCCCTCACCGGAGCCGCCCTGCTCCTTGGGCGGGTTGACGACGAGGTCGAGCTTGCCGTCGCTGGTGGAGACGCGGCCGTCGCGGCCGTTCTCCGCGGTGGCGGTGGCGGTGTAGACGACGTCGGACTGCGTGATGGCCATGACCGGCTCCCTCGTTCGCGCGGGTGATTCTTTCGACTAGCGGAACGAGGTTACCGAATCACGGAATCAATGGATGTGGCGGGGGTCACCCCGAGCGGGGTCGCTCCCCCCGGCACCCGAACCTCAGAGCTTGACGACCATCTTTCCGGTGTTGTCGCCGCGCAGTACCCCGAGGAACGCCTCCAGGTTGTTCTCGATGCCCTCGACGAACGTCTCGCGGTACTTCAGCTCACCGGAGCGCACCCACGCGCCGACCTCCTGCACGAACTGGGGCTGGAGGTCGTAGTGGTCGCCGACGAGGAAGCCCTCGATGCGGCCGCGGGTCTGGATGAGCCGGGCGAGGTTGCGCGGGCCGGGGGCCGGCTCCGTGTTGTTGTAGACGGAGATCGCGCCGCAGATGGCGATCCGGCCGTCGCGGTTCAGGCGGCCGATGGCGGCCTCCAGGTGGTCACCGCCGACGTTGTCGAAGTAGGCGTCGACGCCGTCGGGAGCGGCCTCCTTCAGGAGCGTGTGCACGTCGCCCGACTTGTAGTTGAAGGCGGCGTCGAAGCCGTACTCATCCAGGAGCAGCTTCACCTTCTCGTCCGAGCCGGCCGAGCCGATGACCCGCGAGGCGCCCTTGAGCTTGGCGATCTGACCGACCTGGCCGCCGACCGCGCCCGCCGCGCCGGAGACGAAGACGCTGTCGCCCTCCTTGAAGGAGAGCGTGCGCAGCAGGCCCGCGTAGGCGGTGAGGCCCGTCATGCCGAGGACACCGAGGTACGTGGACAGGGGCGCGGCGTCCGGGTCGACCTTCACGGCCTGCTTCGCGTCGAACGTCGCGTACTCGCGCCAGCCGAAGAAGTGCAGCACGTGGTCGCCGACGGACACGCCCTCGTCGTTCGAGGCCAGGACGACGCCGACGGCGCCGGCCTGCATGGGCTTGCCCAGCTCGTACGGGGCGACGTAGGACTTCGCGGCACTCATCCGGCCGCGCATGTACGGGTCCACGGACACGTACAGGTTCTTGACGAGGACCTGACCGGGGCCCGGCTCGACCACCGGGGCCTCGCGCAGCTCGAAGTCCTCGGGCTTCGGCCAGCCGACGGGGCGGCTGAGCAGGACCCACTCGCGGCCGGTGGCGGGGATCTGGGGGGTGTCGGCGGTCATGCGCTGATCCTTTGTCGAGGGGGCGGAAGCACGTGGGCCGAAGCATGCGAAAAATACTTCAGTACCTGAAACAACAATGCTCCTGAATATTTCAGGATGTCAAGCAACTGGGTACGCTGGGGGACATGGCCGCAACGAGTTCCCCCCGCACGGACCCCCTCACGCTCGAGGTCGTCGAGCTGATCGGGGAGATCGTCGCGCGCTACCACCAGGAGTACGAGGAGGCCGCCTCGCGGCACGGGCTCACCGGGGCGCAGGCGCGCGTGCTCGGCCTTCTGTCCATGGAGCCGCTGCCGATGCGGCGGGTGGCGACGCGGCTGAAGTGCGAGCCCTCGAACGTGACGGGGATCGTGGACCGCCTGGAGGCCCGCGGCCTCGTCGAGCGGCAGCCCTCGCCGGGCGACCGCCGGGTGAAGGTGGCCGCCGCCACCGCGGAGGGGCGGCGGATCGCGCGGACCCTGCGCGAGACGCTCGACTTCGCGCGGGAGCCGCTGGCCGGCCTGACGCAGGAGGAGCGGGTGGCGTTCCGGGACATGCTGCGGCGGATGCTCGGGACGGACGTCGGGACGGCCTGACCTCGGGCCCTACGTGCACCACCACAGGAAGCGCTCGCACGTGGCCGACGGGTTGGGCTCGGCGGTGGGCGTGGCCGACGGCGAGCGGGAGGGCGGGGGCGCGGGCCGGGAGCTCGCGGAGGAGCGGGGCGCGGAGGTGGCCGGGGCGGGGCGGGTCGCCCGGTGCGTCGCCTCTGCGTCGACCGGGCCGGAGGACCGGGGGCGCTCAGGGCGCGGCGGCGTCGACGCGGGGGCCGATGACGTGCGCGAGGCGCGGGACGCGGGCGGCGTGGAACGCTCGGCCGTGACGGACGGGGACACGGTGTCGGCGCCCTGCGTATCGGTGGCGGACGTGTCGGGAGCCGCCCGAGTACGGGAGCCGCCGTCCGGGGGCCCCTCGCCGAGCTGGGCGACACCGAGGCCGACGCCGCCCGCGACGAGCGCGATACCCGCCGTGGCCAGCAGGACGCGACCGCGCCGCCGGGAGCGCGCGGAGCGGCGCGTCGAGCGGTGCGAGCGGCGCCTGACCCGGGCCCGGACCGGCGCCGCCTCCCCGCCCTGCCCCTCGTCGGCCGCCCCCTCCTGAGCGGCGACCCACTCCCCGTACGAGCGCACGGCGTCGACCGGCGTGCCGCAACCCGGGCATGCCAGGGCGCCGTTGAGGTGTCTGTGGCACGGGTGGCAGTAGTCGTCCATGACCAACGGAGGCTAGGCGCAGGGCCGGTGAGGGAAAAAGTCCGTGCTGTGAATCTTCTGTACGGAATGCGACCGCGACCGGCCGGCCGCCGACCCATCCGGACCGGTCGCGCGAGCCTGCGCAGACCATTGACACCCCGGGGAGGCCGACTTACTGTCTCGCCAGCATTTCGAACGTGTGACGAAATTTCGAACAGCACAGGGGGCAACTGCCTTGCGGATCACGGGAATCAGCACGCACGTGGTCGGGACTCCGTGGCGGAACCTGACCTACGTACAGGTGCACACCGACGAAGGACTCACCGGTGTCGGCGAGACCCGGATGCTGGGCCACACCGATGCGCTCATCGGCTACTTGCACGAGGCCCAAGCCAACCACATTGTCGGCTCCGACCCGTTCGCCGTCGAGGACCTCGTACGAAGGATGAAGTACGGCGACTACGGCCGGGCCGGCGAGATCGTCATGTCCGGCATCGCCGTGATCGAGATGGCCTGCTGGGACATCAAGGGCAAGGCCCTCGGCATGCCGGTCTGGCAGCTGCTCGGCGGCAAGGTGACCGACAAGGTCAAGGCGTACGCGAACGGCTGGTACACCACCGAGCGCACCCCGGAGGCGTACCACAAGGCCGCGCAGGCAGTGATGGAGCGCGGGTACAAGGCGCTGAAGATCGACCCGTTCGGCACCGGGCGCTTCGAGCTGGACCACGAGCAGTCCCTGTACGCCGTGTCGTTGATCGAGGCCGTGCGCGACGCGATCGGGCCCGAGGCCGAGCTGATGCTGGAGATGCACGGGCGGTTCTCCCCCGCCACGGCGATCCGGCTCGCCCGCGACCTGGCGCCGTTCAACCCGGCGTGGCTGGAGGAGCCGGTGCCGCCGGAGAACCTGAAGGCGCTGGAGAAGGTGGCCGCGAAGGTGGACATGCCGGTGGCGACCGGTGAGCGGATCCACGACCGGATCGAGTTCCGGGAGCTGTTCGAGAGCCAGGCCGTCGACATCATCCAGCCCGACGTCGGCCACATCGGCGGCATCTGGGAGACCCGGAAGCTGGCCGCCACGGCGGAGACCCACTACATGCTGGTGGCCCCGCACAACGTGGGCGGGCCCGTACTGACCGCCGCTTCTCTTCAAGTGGGCTTCTCCACTCCCAACTTCAAGATCCTCGAGCACTTCAACGACTTCGCGGACGCCGAGATCAAGAAGGTCGTGAAGGGCGCGCCGCAGGTCGTCGACGGCTACTTCGAGCTGTCCCACGAGCCGGGGCTCGGCGTCGAGCTCGACGTCGACGCGGCGGCCGAGTTCCCGCAGCAGCAGGCCCGGTTCGACCTGTGGGCCGAGGGCTGGGAGAAGCGCGACCCGAAGGCGGCGTCGTGAGCTCAGCCGTCGTCGTCGAGGCGCCCGGCAAGCACCGGGTCGTCTCCCACGAGCCCGCCGCACCGGGCCCCGGTGAGGCGCGCGTGCGGGTGCACGCCGTGGGCATCTGCGGCAGCGACCGCGAGGTGTACCAGGGCAACAGGCCCGAGGGGTACGTGCGTTACCCGCTCACCCCGGGGCACGAGTGGTCCGGCGTCGTCGACGCGGTCGGCGCCGGGGTGCCACAGGCCCTGACCGGGCGCAAGGTCGTCGGCGAGGGCTTCCGCAACTGCCAGGTGTGCGAGCGGTGCCACGCCGGCGAGACGACGCTGTGCACCGACGGGTACGAGGAGACCGGCTTCACCCAGCCCGGGGCCATGGCCACGACGTTGGTGCTGCCCGCGCGGCTGCTGCACGTACTGCCCGACGACGCCGATCTCACGGCCGCCGCGCTGCTCGAACCCGCCGCGTGCATCGCCGCCGCGGCGCTCAAGGCGCAGGCGCTGCCCGGTCAGCGGGTGGGCGTGGTCGGGACCGGGACGCTCGGGATGTTCGCCGTGCAGTTCCTCGCGGCGGCGTCCCCGGCGGAGCTGGTGGTGGTCGGCACGCGGGACGACCGGGCCGCTCTGGCACGGCAGTTCGGCGGCACCGACTTCCGGCTGCGTACGGATGTACTGCCGGACGATCTCGACGTCGTCATCGAGACGGCCGGGTCCGCGTCCGCCGCGCGTACGGCGGCGTCCTTGCTGCGGCGGGGCGGTCGGCTCGTGCTGACCGGGATTCCGGCGGCCGGGGCGGCTCAGGGGCTCGACCCGACGGATCTCGTGGTGCGGCAGCTGGAGGTGCGGACCGTGTTCGGGGCCGCGCCGGACGCGTGGGCGCACGCGGTGCGGATGTTCGGGGCGGGGTTGCTGGATCCGTTGCCGCTCGTGACGCACGAGGTGCCGTTGGAGCGGTTCGCCGAGGCCATCGAGTGGGTGGGGGCGGGGGACCCCTCGGTCGGCAAGGTGCTGTTGCGGCCCTAGCCGTGTGCGGCTGCGCCCGCGGCGGGCCCTCTTCCCCAAGCCCGCCCCTTCCCGAAACGGCGCTTCGCGCCCCGTGGCCGAGGTCTCGGGGCTCCGCCCCGGACCCCGCGCCTCAATCGCCGGCGGGGCTGGATCCTTCCGAACCTCATCCGAAATCTCGAACAACCGATAAGGACCACCGTGACCGACACACCCCGCCGCCCCGGCGAACCCGCGCTCTCCGCTCTCGGGCTGAGCGCCCCCGACCACTCCCCCGCCGACGCCTCTCCCCACACGTTCCCCGACGGCGGCACCTGGCGTACCGAGATTCCCTCGGTCGAAGGGCCGGAGGCCCTCGCCACCGTGCTCAAGGAGTCCTCGCGGCTCGACGTGCCCATCCACCGGATCAGTCAGGGCAGCGGCATCTGGATGCTGCGGGACGCCGAGATCCAGGAGATGGTCGAGGCGACCGCCGAACGCGACATCGAGCTCTGCCTGTTCACCGGGCCGCGCGGCAGCTGGGACACCGGCGCCTCCGTGCGCACCGACTCGGGCGGCGCGGGGCTGCGCGCCCGTGGCCACGACGCCGTCGCCGGATGCGTCGAGGACGCCGTGCGGGCGACGGAGCTGGGCGTGAAGTGCCTGCTCGTCGCCGACGAAGGCGTGCTGTGGACGCTGCACCGGGCGCGGCAGCAGGGCGTCATCCCGGGCGACACCACGCTCAAGGTGTCCGCGCTCGTCGGCCCCGTGAACCCCGCCTCGTATGCGGTGTACGAGCGGCTCGGGGCCGACTCGCTCAACGTGCCCAGCGACCTCACGCTCGCGCACCTCACCGAGATCCGGCGGGTCTCCGCCGCGCCCATGGACATGTACGTCGAGGCGCCCGACGACCTCGGCGGCTATGTCCGGATGTACGAGATCGCCGAACTGGTGCGCCGCGGCGCCCCGTTGTACCTGAAGTTCGGCCTGGCCAAGGCCCCGGCCATCTACCCGTACGGGGCCCAGCTGCGCGACGTCACCCTGGACACGGCCCGCGAGCGGGTGCGCCGGGGCCGGCTCGCGCTCGATCTGCTGGAGCGGCACGGGGCCGCCGGCGGGATGTCGCCGCTGGGCTCACGGCTGCCGGGACCGCTGAGCCGGTTCGACACGGGCCAATAACGTTCCGGGCACGCAACTTCCCAGAACTGGACAGGGCCGCGCAGAATCCAACGCATCTCCACGCTCCACTCGGTCAACCCCAGCTCCGCGCAAGGGACTTCGCACCACCCGCATTTGTGCACTCACACATCAAGGATGATGACCATGCGAAACCGTCGAGCCGTTCTCACCGCGATAGCCGCTTCCGCCTCCCTCGCGCTCACCCTGTCCGCCTGCGGCCAGAGCAGCGAGGGCGGCAGCAAGGACGAGAAGAAGAGCGCGAAGGGCTCCACCGTCGGCATCGCGATGCCGACCAAGTCCTCCGAGCGGTGGATCGCCGACGGCAACAACGTTGTCAAGTCGCTGAAGGCGAAGGGCTACAAGACCAAGCTGGCGTTCGGTGAGGACGACCCCGACCAGCAGGTCTCGCAGATCGAGAACATGATCACCCAGGGCGTCTCGGCGCTGATCATCGCCTCGATCGACAACAAGTCCCTCACCAACGTGCTCCAGGAGGCGAAGGACGCGAACATTCCGGTGATCGCGTACGACCGCCTGATCCTGGACTCGAAGAACGTCGACTACTACGCGACGTTCGACAACGAGAAGGTCGGCGAGCTCCAGGCCGGCGCCCTCGTCAAGAAGCTGGGCCTCGACAGCGGCAAGAAGGGCCCGTTCAACCTGGAGCTGTTCGCCGGCTCCAACGACGACAACAACACCAAGTACTTCTTCAACGGCGCGATGTCGGTGCTCAAGCCGTACATCGACAAAAAGCAGCTCGTCGTGAAGTCCGGGCAGACCAAGCTCAACCAGGTCACGACGCTGCGCTGGGACGGCGCCACCGCGCAGAAGCGCATGGACGACATCCTCACCTCGACGTACAAGAGCGACAAGGTCGACGCCGTGCTCTCGCCGTACGACGGCATCTCCATCGGCATCCTCTCCGCGCTGAAGTCCGACGACTACGGCACGAAGGCCAAGCCGCTGCCGGTGGTCTCCGGTCAGGACGCCGAGGTCGCCTCCGTGAAGTCGATCATCGCGGGCCAGCAGTACGCGACGGTCTACAAGGACACCCGCAAGCTCGCCGAGGTGTCCGTGGACATGGTCGACGACGTGCTCAACGACAAGAAGCCCAAGGTCAACGACACGAAGACGTACGACAACGGCGCCAAGGTCGTCCCGTCGTACCTGCTCACCCCGGTCAGCGTCGACAAGACCAACTACCAGAAGACGCTCATCGACAGCGGCTACTACACCAAGTCCGACCTGGGCCTGAAGTAGCCCGTACCCGTCTCAGAGAAGGGCACGACCATGGCGGGACCCGTCCTGGAAATGCGCTCGATCGTCAAGACCTTTCCCGGCGTCAAGGCGCTGTCGGACGTCTCACTGAGCGTCCGTCCCGGCGAGGTCCACGCCATCTGCGGGGAGAACGGCGCCGGAAAGTCCACCCTCATGAAGGTGCTCTCCGGCGTCCACCCGCACGGAAGTTACGAAGGGGACATCCTCTTCGAGGGGGAACACTGCGAGTTCAAGGACATCAACGCCAGTGAGGCGCGCGGCATCGTCATCATCCACCAGGAGCTGGCGCTCGTGCCGTTCCTGTCGATCGCCGAGAACATGTTCCTCGGCAACGAGCACGCGAGCCGCGGCTTCATCAACTGGCACGAGACGCTCGGCCACGCGACGCGCCAGCTGCGCCGCGTCGGCCTGAACGAGAACCCGAACACCCGCGTCGCCGACATCGGGGTGGGCAAGCAGCAGCTCGTGGAGATCGCCAAGGCGCTCGCCAAGGAGGTGAAGCTGCTGATCCTCGACGAGCCGACGGCCTCGCTCAACGACGAGGACTCGGACACGCTCCTCGATCTGATCCTGGAGCTGAAGGACCAGGGCATCACCTCGATCATCATCTCGCACAAGCTGAACGAGATCCGCAAGGTCGCCGACTCGGTGACGATCCTGCGCGACGGTCGCACCGTCGAGACCCTCGACGTACGGGCCCCGGAGACCACCGAGGACCGGATCATCTCCGGCATGGTCGGCCGCGACCTCGACCACCGCTTCCCGGAACGGACCCCGCACCAGCCGGAGGCGGGCGCCTCCCCCGCGCTGGAGATCCGCAACTGGACGGTGCGCCACCCCATCGACCGCGAACGCAAGGTCGTCGACGACGTGTCGCTCACCGTGCGCCGCGGCGAGATCGTCGGCATCGCCGGGCTGATGGGCGCGGGCCGCACCGAGCTGGCGATGAACGTCTTCGGACGTACGTACGGCCGGTATGCGGGCGGCGAGGTGCTGAGGGACGGCAAGGAGATCAGTACGCGGCACGTCTCCGACGCGGTCGGCCACGGGATCGCGTACGTCACCGAGGACCGCAAGCACTACGGCCTCAACCTCATCGACACCATCGGCCGCAACATCACGATGAGCGCCCTGGGCAAGGTCGCCAAGCGCGGCGTCGTCGACGAGCACGAGGAGCGGCAGGTCGCCGAGAGCTACCGCAAGTCGATGAACATCAAGGCCCCGACGGTGTTCGAGCCGGCGGGGAAGCTGTCGGGCGGCAACCAGCAGAAGGTCGTCCTCAGCAAGTGGATCTTCGCGGGGCCCGAGGTGCTGATCCTCGACGAGCCGACGCGCGGCATCGACGTCGGCGCCAAGTACGAGATCTACACGGTCATCGACAAGCTCGCGGCCGAGGGCAAGGCGGTCGTCTTCATCTCCTCCGAGCTGCCCGAGCTGCTCGGCATGTGCGACCGCATCTACACGATGGCCGCGGGCCGCCTGACCGGCGAGTTGCCGCGTGCCGAGGCGACGCAGGAATCGCTGATGCGCCTGATGACGAAGGACAAAGAGGTAGCGCGATGAGCACGAACGTGACGGACAAGATCCCGGCGGCCGCGCCGCCACCGCCGCCGCGCAAGGCGGGAGAGGCGGCCGGGGGCGGCCTGATCCAACTGGTCGTCGCCGGCATGCGCCGCAACATGCGCCAGTACGGGATGCTGATCGCGCTCGGCCTCCTCGTCGCCGTCTTCGCCGTGTGGACCGACGGCGACCTGATCCTGCCGCGCAACGTCTCCAACCTGGTCCTCCAGAACAGCTACATCCTGATCCTCGCGATCGGCATGATGCTGGTGATCATCGCGGGCCATATCGACCTGTCCGTCGGCTCGTTGACGGCGTTCGTCGGCTCGATGGCCGCGGTCCTCACGGTCAGCCACGACATCTCCTGGCCCGTCGCCGTCATCCTCTGCCTGGTGATGGGCGGCATCGCCGGTTCCATCCAGGGCTGGCTCATCGCGTACGGCGGCATACCGTCGTTCATCGTGACCCTGGCCGGCATGCTGGTGTGGCGCGGGCTCACCGAGATCCTGCTCAAGGGCCAGACCCTCGGCCCGTTCCCCGACGGCCTCCAGAAGATCGGCAACGGCTTCCTGCCGCAGGTCGGCCCGAACACGAACTACCACAACCTCACGCTGCTGCTCGGCGTCCTGCTCGCCGCCGCCGTGGTCTGGCAGGAGCTGCGCGACCGGCGCAGGCAGCGCGAATTCTCCCTGGACGTCGTCCCGTTCAACCTGTTCGTGCTGAAGATCGTCGCGATCGTCGCGGCCATCGCGGTCGTCACGCTGCTGCTCGCCAGCTACAAGGGCACCCCGATCGTCCTGATCATCCTCGGCGTCCTGGTGGTCGGCTACGGCTACGTGATGCGCAACTCGATCTTCGGCCGGCACATCTACGCGATCGGCGGCAACCTCCCGGCCGCGAAGCTCTCCGGCGTGAAGGACAAGAAGGTCTCCTTCTACGTCTTCCTGAACATGGGCGTGCTCGCGGCCCTGGCGGGCCTGGTCGTCGCGGCCCGGCTGAACGCGGCCTCGCCGAAGGCGGGGCTCAACTTCGAACTCGAGGCGATCGCCGCGTCGTTCATCGGCGGCGCGTCGATGAGCGGCGGCGTCGGCACCATTCTCGGCGCGATCATCGGCGGTCTCGTCCTCGGCGTGCTGAACAACGGCATGAACCTGCTCGGCGTCGGCTCCGACTGGCAGTCGGTGATCAAGGGCCTGGCCCTGCTCGCCGCGGTCGGCTTCGACGTCTGGAACAAGCGCAAGTCCGGTTCGTAGTTTCGGTTTCGCATCTCACTTCAGGAGCCGCACAGATGGAACTGAGCAGACGTACGGTCATGGCCTCCGCCGCGGCGGCCGGTGTCGCAGCCACCGCGCTCGGCGGCACGGCCCACGCATCAACAGCCTCCGGAGGCAGGAAGCCCGTGAAGGAACCCTTCGGCAAGCTCGCCGACGGCACGAAGATCTACCGCTGGTCGCTGGAGAACGGCGGCACCCGCCTCAAGGTCCTGAACTACGGCGGCATCGTCCAGTCGCTCGAACTCCCGGACCGCCACGGCAAGTACGTGAACGTCTCCCTCGGCTACGACACCATCGAGGAGTACGTCGCCGGCACCACGTTCTTCGGCGCCACCATCGGCCGCTACGGCAACCGCATCGCCAAGGGGAAGTTCACCCTCGACGGCAAGGCGTACCAGGTCTCCGTGAACGACGGCGAGAACTCGCTGCACGGCGGCGCCAAGGGCTTCGACAAGCGGGTGTGGGACATCGAGCCCTTCGCCTCCGGCTCGGACGTCGGCCTGCACATGCACTACACGTCCGTCGACGGGGAGATGGGCTACCCCGGCACGCTGAGGACGACGGTCACGTACACGCTGACCTCGCGCGGCGACTGGCGCATCGACTACGAGGCCACGACCGACAAGCCGACCGTCGTGAACCTCACCAACCACACCTACTACAACCTCGCGGGTGAGGGCAGCGGCACGATCTACGACCATGAGCTGACGCTGGCCGCCTCCCGCTACACGCCCACCGACGCGGGCCTCATCCCGACCGGCGAGCTGGCGAAGGTCGCGGGCACCCCGTTCGACTTCCGCAAGGCGAAGCCCATCGGCCGCGACATCCGCGCGGCCCACCCGCAGCAGATCCTCGCCAAGGGCTTCGACCACAACTGGGTCATGGACAAGGGCATCACCGCGAAGCCCGTCCTCGTGGCGACGCTGCGCGATCCGGCCTCGGGCCGCAGCCTGAAGATCGCCACGGACCAGCCGGGCCTCCAGTTCTACTCGGGCAACTTCCTCGACGGCACGCTGGTCGGCCAGTCGGGGCGCACCTACCGGCAGGGCGACGGACTGGCCCTGGAGACCCAGCACTTCCCGGACTCCCCGAACCAGCCGTCCTTCCCGTCGACGGTGCTGCGCCCGGGCGAGACGTACCGGACGACGACGGTGCACTCGTTCGGCACGTGAGCCCCGTTCGTCATCTCTAGGTGAACACCGCATCTCTAGATGAACACCGCCCCGCCCGTATCCGTATGACACGCCACCACGGATACGGGCGGAGGCATGTGATGACCGGAAGCGTCGTCTCGCTGTTCCAGGGTTCGACGGCCCACTCCCCCTCCTACGGCCAGCTGACGCGGGCCGGGGCGGGCGGCGCCGGCGAGGTCGTCGACTTCTGCATCCCCTGCAACCCCTACTTCCCCACCCCGGGCATGCTGGAGACGCTCCGCGCGCGGCTGCCCGAGATCCTGACGTACTACCCGAGCAGCGCCGAGCACATCACGGCCGAGCTGTGCCAGGTCCTCGGCCTCAACCCGCAGACCGTGGCGATGGGCAACGGCTCGACCGAGCTCATCACCTGGATCGACCACCTGCTGGTCCGCGAGTCCCTCGCCGTGCCGGTGCCGACGTTCGGCCGGTGGACGGACCAGCCGATGGAGACGGGCAAGCGGGTCGACATGTTCCCGCTGCCCGAACGCGACGGGTTCGCGCTCGACCCGGCGGCGTACGCGGAGTTCATCCACGCGCGCGGCTCGCGGTGCGCCGTCGTCTGCAACCCGAACAACCCCGACGGCGGCCTGCTCCCCCGCCGCGCCCTGCTGACCCTCATCGACGAACTCCGGCACCTCGACCTGGTCGTGATCGACGAGTCCTTCCTCGACTTCGCCGACACCGAGGGCGGCCGGGACCCCAGCCTCGTACAGGAGGCGGTCCTGCGCCCGAACGTGATCGTGCTGCGCAGCCTCGGCAAGAACTTCGGGCTGCACGGGGTGCGCTTCGGCTACCTGGTCGCGAACCCGGGCCTGGCGGGGAAGGTGCGGTCGATGCTCCCGAAGTGGAACCTCAACGCCTTCGCCGAGACGGTCGTCTTCATGCTCCGCGAGCACCGCCAGGAGTACGCCGACAGCATCCGCCAGGTGTGCCGCGACCGCCAGGACATGCGCTGGCACCTGGCACGCCTGCGCGCACTCACCGTCCACCCCTCGCAGGGCAACTTCCTCTACGTGCGCCTGCCGGACGGTGTCGACGGAGTGACGGTCCGCGACCGGCTGCTCGCCGAGCACGGCGTCCTGGTGCGCGAGTGCGGCAACAAGATCGGATCGTCCAGCAGTTTCCTGCGCCTCGTGGTGCGACCCCAACCGGACGTCCTGCGCCTGGTGGCCGGTCTGGAGTCGCTCATGGGGAGTGGGAAGGGAGCCGCCGTGCCCGAGCGATACGGAGGGACCACCTACAGCTCGGGCACGGCGGCGGTGGACCGCCTCATCCGGTCCACGGGGGCCTGAGCCTCAGGGGTTGCGCCAGGCGGCGGGGTCCTCGGCCAGTTCCCGCACCGGTTCCGGCAGCCGGTCGTGCGCGAGGTCCGAGAGCGTGACGCCCTCCAGGATCTTGCGCACATTGGCCCGCAGCGCCACCCACAGCGGGAGCAGCGGTTCGGCGGGTCCTGTGTAGCTGAGCGCGTTCGGCCGCTCACCGCGCACCGAGACGATGGGCCCCTCGACCGCTCGCACGACGTCGGCGACGGTGATCTCGTCGGCGGGCCGGGCGAGCAGATAGCCGCCGTTGCCGCCCCGCTTGCTCACGACGATGCAGCCCCGCCGCAGATCACTGAGGATCCCCTCCAGGAACTTGTGCGGAATCTCCTGAGCCGCGGCGACGGCCTCGGCCTTGATCGGCACACCGTCCCCCTCGGCATGAACGGTGATTTCCAGGCAGGCACGTACGGCGTAGTCGGCGCGGGCGGAGATCCTCATGGCGCCATTGTGGTGGACGACCGTGGATCTTCCAGCATCTGGGACAGGGAAGCCATCCCTACCATTCCCATAGGGATGGTGCGTACAGTCGCCGTCATGGATTTCTCCTGGGCGATAGTCGTGGCCGGTGCCCTCGTCGGCCTCGCGGTGGGTCTCACCGGCATGGGCGGCGGCGCGCTGATGACGCCGATCATGGTGATGCTGTTCGGCGTCAACCCGACGGCGGCGATCGGCAGCGACCTGGCCACGTCCGTGTTCATGAAGCCGTTCGGGGCGGCGGTGCACCAGAAGGCGGGGACCGTGCGCTGGGACATCGTGCGCTGGCTGCTGCCGACGGCGATGCCCGCGGCGGTCCTCGGCGCGCTCTGCCTGGGGCTGCTCGGCGACGGGGACCAGCTCCAGGAGCGCGTGAAGTACGTCATCGGGGGCGCGCTCGTCCTGGCGGTCGTCGGGATGCTGGCCCGGATGCGCCTGGACGCGCGGCGCGGCACGGGCGCGGACGAGGCGGAGGACGCCCACGTGGCGGTCCGCCCGCTGGCCACCCTCGCCATCGGCCTGATCGGCGGCTTCATCGTCGGCATGACGTCCGTCGGCTCCGGCTCGCTGATCATCGTCATGCTGATGCTGGCGCACCCGCGCCTCAAGGCGAACCACCTCGTCGGCACCGACCTCGTCCAGGCCATCCCGGTGGTCGCGGCGGCGGCCCTCGGCCACGTGATCTTCGGCGACGTCGCCTTCGGCATGGCGGGCACGCTGCTGATCGGCGCGATCCCGGGCGTGATCGGCGGCGCCCTCCTCTCCACCCGCATCTCCGGCCCGGCACTGCGCTGGGCCCTGGTCACCCTCCTGGCGGGCTCGGGCCTGGCGATGTGGGGAGTCTCGGGGATCCCCCTGCTCCTGGTGTGCGCGGCGTTCGCGGCGCTCGGGGTGACGGTGACGCTGCGGGGGCGCCGGAGCCGCTCGCTGGTGGTGGCGGGCTCCCCGACCCCACCCCCTGCCTCCGCCTCCGCCACGGAAGAGCCCGTACAGGAGGCGAGCTCCCGGGCGTAGCCGACGGCGTCACCACCACACAGCCATCCGGCGGCCCAACCAGCACGAGCACCATCAGCGGCGCCTCAGCCACTGGCCTTCGCAGACCCGAAGAGCTGGTGGAGCATGGTGTACGAGCAGCTGGCCTAGGCTACGGACGCACTGAAGGCCCTCGGGAAAACTGGGAAACCACTTCCGGTGGCACCTTCAAGGGCCATGGTTGTCACCAACTGAATCAGTCGGCGACAACCATGGCCTTCTTATTTCGGCGGAAGGTCACGCCAGCCGGATCACATTCCACGACAGCGGTTCGAGCGAGGCCTTCAGCTTCCCGTCCTCCAAAGCCGTGGTCGTCGCCGAATGCGGCACCACGCGCTCGGGCTCCGCGAGCGTATTGCGGGCTTCCGGGTCGGCATCGGAAAGCACGCTGTGTTCCACGATTTGCGCCAACTCAAGGCCGTTCAGGGCCACTTCGAGCGGGAGCGACTCCGTCTGGCTGCGGTTCACCGCGAACACGGTGACCGTACCGTCCTCCGCGCGGACCGCCGTGGCGTGCAGGAGGTCGGCCGTGTCGTGCCGCTGGGTGTCGTACGTGGGTCCGGACACGCGGACGTCGAGGACCTCGCCCCTGCCGTACTTCGACGCCGCGGCGAACGGGTAGAACGTCGTCTGCCGCCAGGCCGGGCCGCCGGGTTCGGTCATGATCGGGGCGATGACGTTGACGAGTTGGGCGAGGCAGGCCACCGTCACGCGGTCCGCGTGGCGCAGGAGCGCGATCAGCAGTGAGCCGAAGACGACGGCGTCCGTGACCGTGTAGACGTCCTCCAGGAGGCGGGGCGCCTCCGGCCAGTCGAGCGCCGCCACTTCCTGCTGGGAGCGCGTCTGGTACCAGACGTTCCACTCGTCGAAGGAGAGGTTGATCCTCTTCGAGGACTTGAGGCGCGCGCCGACGTGGTCGCAGGTCGCCACCACGTTCTCGATGAACGACTCCATGTCCACCGCCGAGGCGAGGAACGAGTCCCGGTCTCCGTCGTGCTCCTGGTAGTAGGCGTGCAGGGAGATGTGGTCGACCAGGTCGTACGTCTCCGCGAGGACCTTCGCCTCCCACTCGGCGAACGTGGGCATGGACTGGCCGGAGCTGCCGCACGCGACGAGCTCCAGGTCCGGGTCGATCTGCCGCATGGCGCGCGCCGTCTCGGCGGCCAGTCGCCCGTACTCCTCGGCCGTCTTGTGGCCGGTCTGCCAGGGGCCGTCCATCTCGTTGCCGAGGCACCACAGGCGGATGCCGAAGGGGTCCTTGTCGCCGTGCTCGATGCGCAGGTCGGACAGGGCGGTGCCGGCGGGGTGGTTGGCGTACTCCTGGAGCTCTATCGCCTCGGCCACGCCGCGCGTGCCCAGGTTGAGCGCCATCATCGGCTCGGCCTGCGGGCCGAGCTTGCGCAGGAACGCGATGTACTCGGACAGACCGAAGCGGTTCGACTCCGTGGTGCGCCAGGCGAGGTCGAGGCGGGCCGGACGGTCCTCGACGGGGCCGACCGAGTCCTCCCACTTGTAGCCGGAGACGAAGTTGCCGCCGGGGTAGCGGATGGTCGTCACCCCCAACTCCCGTACGAGTTCCAGGACATCGGTGCGCAGACCCGCCTCGTCCGCGTGCTCGTGCCCCGGCTCGTGGATGCCGGTGTAGACGCAGCGGCCGAGGTGCTCCACGAAGGAGCCGAAGAGCCGGGGGTTGACGGTGCCGACGGTGAAGGCGGGGTCGAGGGTGAAGCGTGCGGTGCGCAATGGGTGCCTTTCCTTGAGGTTCTCTACCGAGGTACCGGGTCTTTGAGGTTCTCTACCGAGGTGCCGGGGGCATGGGGCTACTGGCCCGCCAGGCCCGTGTGGGCCACGCCCGCCACGATCTGCCGCTGGAAGAAGACGAAGACGATGATCAGCGGCAGGCCCGCCATGAGGCCGCCCGCCATCAGCTGGGCCCACTGAATGCCGTAGGAGTTCATGATGGTCGCGATGCCGTTGGGCATGGTCATCAGGTCGGGGTTGTGGGTGACCATGTACGGCCACAGGAAGTTGTTCCACGAGTTGATGAACGTGAAGATGCCGACCGCTGCGAGCGAGGGCCGCGACAGCGGCAGGATGACGGTGAAGAAGATCCGCCAGCGGCCCGCTCCGTCGATGGCCGCGGCCTCCTCCAGCTCGCGCGGGACGCCCTGGAAGAACTTGTAGAGGATGTAGACCATCGACGCGTGCGCGCACTGCGGCAGGATCATGCCCCAGTACGTGTCGACCATCCCCATCTGCTGCACCGTGGTGAACAGCGGCACGCCCAGCACGGCGGGCGAGACCATCAGGCCCGCCATGACGAGGCCCATCAGGGCACCCCTGCCCCTGAACTCGGTGCGCGCGAAGCCGTATCCGGCGAGCGCGCTGGTCAGCACCACGACGGCCGTGACACACACGGACACGACCACGGAGTTGACGAACCAGTTGGTGATGTTGCCGGTCTCGAAGATGGCGGACCAGGCCTGCCCGGTCCAGTTCTCGGGCAGCCAGTGCGTCGGCGAGGCGACCGCCTCGGTCTCCGACTTCAGGGACGTGAACAGGGCCCAGGCCAGCGGCGAGAGGAACACCGCGGACACGGCCACCCCGAGGACGGTGAGCACGATCTGGCTCGCGGTCCAGCCGCGGCGAGTCTTGAGGCGGATCTGCGGGGCGGTGGCGGTCATCGGGCGCCCTCCTCACGGTTGCGCAGCAGCCACATCCGCGCGAGCGCGACGGACGCGATGATCACGAAGAAGATGATGGAGGTGGCGGAGGCGTAGCCCACGCGGTAGGCGGTGAAGCCCTCTTCGAGGGTGAACTGCACGAAGGTGCGGGTGCTGTCCTCGGGTCCCGGCCCGAAGTCGAACATCACGACCGCCTGGTCGAAGACCTGGAGCGAGGCCAGGACCTGGAGCGTGACGACGAGTCCGGTGATGTTGCGCAGCATCGGCAGCGTGATGTGGACCATCCGGTGCCAGGCGTTCGCGCCGTCCAGCCTGGCGGCCTCGTACAGATGGGCCGGGATGCCCTGGAGCGCGGCGAGGTAGAGCAGGAAGCTGAAGCCGGCGGTCCACCACAGGGTGCAGATGACGACGGCGAGCATCGAGTAGGACTTGTCGGCCAGCCAGGCGGTCTCCAGGCCGAAGACGTGGTTGACCATGCCCGCGGTGGGGTTGAACAGCCACTCCCACAGATTGCCCGCGACGGTCGACGGCAGCAGGAACGGCAGAAAGAAGCAGAGCCGCCACAGCCACTTCCCGCGTTCGATGTGGTGGGCCAGCATCGCGAGCAGGAACGCCATGACCGTGATGCAGGGCACGACCAGGAGCGTGAAGTACGCGCTGTGGCCGAGCGAGTCCCACAGCATGTCGTCCTTGAGGGCCTCGCGGTAGTTGTCGAGGCCGATGAAGCTCGCGCCCTCGCCGGAGATGTTGGCGTCGGTGAACGAGAGGTACAGGCCCCGCACCACCGGCCAGATCACGAAGAGGCCGAACAGCACCAGGAACGGCGCCACGAACCATCCGCCGTGCTGGAAGCCCTGCTTGCGGCGGACGGTGCCGGTCCGCACGGCGGACCGCGCGGTCGCGGGGGCCAGGACGGGCTGCGCGCTGGTCGTCGTCATGAGACCGCACCTCCCTGGGCGGCCGTCTTGCCGTCCATCGGGTTCTTCGAGGCGAGGAGCTGGGCGAGGGCGCCCTTGAGGCGACGGGCCGCGGCCTCGGGGCGCGCGGAGCCGGCCGAGGCGGACATCACGATCGGCCCGGTGCGCTGGCCGAGCAGTCCGGTGGAGCCCGCGAACCAGGCCTTCGGCTCGGTCGCCATGTGGTTCATCGCGGACACGTATTCGCTCTGCGGCTCCATCTTTTGGTACGCGGCCGACGACAGGGTCGGCGTGTACGCGGGGATGTGGCCGCCGAGCGCCCACTTCCGGGCGTGCTTGACGACGTACGCGGCGAGCTGGTGGGCGCCCTCGTTGGCGGCGCCGCCGCGCTCGGCCTGGTGCGGGAGGACGAAGGCGTGGGACTCGGCGTGGGTGGCCTTCCTGCCGAAGACCGGTGGCAGCGGCGTCGCCCCGTACGACACCTTGGCGCTGTCGAAGACGGGCACCGACCAGTTGCCCTCCCAGGTGAACGGGGCGCCGTTGACCATCTGTTCGGCGCCCTTGGCGCCCTTGAAGGAGTAGCCGTCGGTGACGTGCCTGCGCAGGAACTCCAGGACCTGGGTGGCCTTGTCGGTGTCGAAGGTGACCTCGGTGCGGTCGGCGCTGAACCAGGTGCCGCCGAGCTGGGTGTAGAAGGCGACGAACATCCACCACTGGATGTTGAGGTCCTGGACGTTCAGACCGAGGGTCTGCACACCCTTCCGGGCCGCCTTCTTGGCCTCCTTCAGCACGTCGAACCACGCGTCGGTGGAGGTGACCTCGGTCATCCGTCCGTCGGCGTCGAGCAGCCCGGCCTTCTTCAGTACGTCCTTGCGGTAGAAGCAGAGCTGTACGTGGATGTCGAGCGGCAGGCCGTAGAGCTTGCCGTCGATGGTCGCGCGCTTCCACAGGACCTGGTTGAAGTCCTCCTGCCGCACCCCGTACTTGGCGAGCAGTCCGACGTCCCAGGCGTCGAGGAGGGTGCCGGGCGCGAAGCCGGGGATCCTGCCGAGGTGCATCACGGCGAGGTCGGGGGCGCGGTCGCCCGACGCGGTCATCGCGAGCTTCGAGTAGTACGGATTGCCCCACTGGAGCGTGGAGTCCTTCACGTCGACGTCCGGATGCCCACGCCGGAAGTCGTTCAGCATCGAGATCATGTTGTACCCGTCGCCGCCGCTGAAGAGGTTCCAGTAGCGCACGCGGGTGTCGGCTCCCGAGGCGAGTGCGTCGGCGCCCGTCCCCATGGCCGCGAAGCCCAGACTTCCCGCGACCGCCAACCCGCCCGCACCGGCGAGGAGTTGTCTGCGGTTCAGGCCAGATCGTCCCACAACCGGCCCCTCCCTGTGTCCGATATTTCGAATGCCGCTCGTAACTTCGAACGGGACCGTAAAATCGAAGCGATTGCGCGTCAATGGGTCGCGCGGGAATCGTGGGAAAAAGAGTGCGGGGCGCACGACGCGAACGCCGTACGCCCCGCAGGGGATCACCGGGCACGGGCGCCCGAACCCTCAGCCTCCGAAGGCCGCCTGGGCCAGCCCCTGCCCGACCCCCGGCACCACCAGCAGGGACCCCGCCAGCGGCTCCGGCTCTTCGAGGCCGACCCGTGCGGACGACACGTACAGGTCCCCCAGGTCCGCGCCGCCGAAGGCACAGGCCGTGGGGCGGCTCACCGGCAGCGGCAGCACCCGGTCGAGCCGCCCCTCGGGCGTGTACCGGCGGACGGCGGCGCCGTCCCACAGGGCCACCCACACACAGCCGTCCGCGTCGACGGTGAGTCCGTCGGGAGAACCGGCGCCGTCCTCGATCGCCGCCAACTCCCGGCGATTACCGACCCGTTCACCCTCCACGTCGAAGACGTCGATACGACCCGTCGGTGTGTCGACGTAGTACATGCGCGTGCCGTCGGGGCTCCAGCCGGTGCCGTTGGAGATCGTGACGTCGTCGAGGACCTCGGCCACCGCCCCGTCGGGCGCGACGCGGATCAGGTTGCCGCCGCCGGGCGTCTCGTCGTACGGCATCGAGCCCGCCCACAGCGCGCCGTCGGGGGCCACCGCCGCGTCGTTGCCGCGCCGGCCCGGGACGGGCTCGCGGTGCAGCCACGCGAAGGCGCCGTCGGGGCCGTAACTCCCCACGCCGTCACGGAGGTTGACGACGAGGCCGCCGCCGGCCCGCGGCTTGGCGGCGCCCACGTGCTGCTCCGTGGCCATGACGGTGCGGCGGCCGCTGCCGGGCTCGTAGGTGTGCACGCGGGAGCCGAGGATGTCCACCCAGATCACGCGGCCGGAGGCCGGGTCCCAGGTCGGCCCCTCGCCCAGCTCCGCCGAGGCCCGCACGGCCTCCTCGACGCGGATCCTCATCGCGCCGCCCCCCGGTGGCCGAGGCGCTCGGAGAGGTCCGCCGCACCCTTCGCGGCGAGCCCCGCCAGCTCCTCCTCGCGCGCGTCGCTCCAGCGGATCATCGGTACGGAGATGGAGAGCGCGGCGACGACCCGGTTGGTGCGGTCGCGCACGGGCGCGGCGACGCACGACACGTCCGTGTTCGACTCGCGGCTCTCGACGGCGATGCCACGGTCGCGCACCCCCACCAGGTGCGTGCGCAGGGCCGCCGGGTCGGTGATCGAGTTCTCGGTCATCGCGACGAGGTCCGCGTCGTCCGGGATCCGCGCGCTCAGCTCGGCCTCGGGCAGCGACGCGAGCAGCATCTTGCCGACCGAGGTGCAGTGCGCGGGGAGGCGCCGGCCCGCGGCGGAGACCATGCGCACGGCGTGCGTGGAGTCGACCTTCGCGATGTAGATGACGTCGGTGCCCTCCAGGATCGCCACGTGGACGGTCTCGTCGCAGGTCTCCGCGACGTCGCGGGCGACGTGCTGCCCCTCGGCGGCGAGGTCGAGCTGCTCGGCGTACCGGCTGCCGAGCTGGTAGGGGCGCACGCCGAGGCGGTAGCGGCCCGGCTGTCCCGGGACCTGCACGATGTACTGGCGGGCGGCGAGCGTGGTGACCAGTTCATGGACCGTGGTCCGCGGAAGCTGTAGCTTGCGGACGATGTCGGGGGCGGACAGCGTGCCGTCCCCGTCCAGGAACAGCTCCAGTATGTCCAGAGCCCGGGTCACGGCTGGTACGAGACGTCCCACAACCGACCCCTCCCTATGTTCGGTATTTCAACAGACGGTCGGTATCACGAACATAGGCTAAGCACAGGGGCATTGGCCGGGCAATGGCCGATCCGGTGCCCTGTACACGGTCTACACAGGGCCGAGCTCCCCCCGGAGGCGCCGGGCGCGGAGCACCAGTTCCAGTTCGAAGCGGCGGTCCGGGTCGTCGACCTCGTCGCCCCACAGCTCGCGGATCTGGCGCAGCCGGTAGCGGACGGTCTGCGGGTGGACGCCGAGCCGGGCCGCGACCTCGGGGGCGCCGCCGCGGGTCTCCAGCCAGGCGAGCAGGGTCTCGGCGAGCCGGCGCGCGTGCGTGGGCCCGCAGCGGGTGAGGGGTTCGAGGGCGCGCCGCGCGAGGTCGTCGACGAGTTCCTCGGGTTGGAGCAGCACGAGGGCCTGGGTGTGCTGGGTGCAGTGCACCACTTCCGCGTCGGGCAGCAGTCCGCGCTCCATGAGGGCGACGGCGGCCTCCGCCCAGCGCAGCGATTTCGCCGCGTCGGCGGGTGCGACGGGCGGCCCGATCGCCCCGGTCCAGCCGGACAGTGCGCGGCGCAGCAGGTCGGCGCGGCCCGCCGCGTCGGGTTCGGACAGGACGAGCCGGGGCCGCTCCGGCTCCATGTCGAGGAGGACGTCGGGCCCCACGGCGGGGGCGACCGCGTCCCGGGCGGGGCGCAGCAGCACGCCGACGGCGACGTGCGCGGGCACCTGCCAGCCGACGCGCGCCGCGCGTTCGGTGAGCGCCTGCACGGGGTCGCGGGGCGCGGCGGTGCGCCCTTCGAGGAGCAGGTCCATGAGCTTGCGCTGCTGGCGCAGCCGCTCCCCCGCCTGCCGGGCGGCGGCCTCCGCGTAACCGCGGACCGACTGGTCGACGAGGCCGTCGAGGTACTCGTAGCCGGCCTCCGCGAGTTCGTACATCGCCGGGGGCGGGATGTGCAGCCGCTGCCCGATGTCGGCGAGGCGCCGCCAGGCCATCTTCACGCCGAGCCGGTACATCGCCTGGAGCGAGTCGAGGCTGCGGCCGTGCAGGGACTGGCCGCGCCCGAACTCCTGAAAGAGGGCGGGTGCGTGGCCCTCCGGGAGGCCGTCCGCGGCCCCGTCGGCGAAGCCGCGCACGAAGTCCTCGACGGCGCGCCGGATGCCGACGAGGGCGACGGCTTCGCCCGACTCGTCCAGCACGACGGGCAGTTGGGGGAACTCCCGGTGGATCTCGTCGAGGATGTCCCGGGCGAGCCGGGGTGCCTCTTCGAGGGCGAGCGCCACGAACTGCTTGGCCTGGAGCCGCGGCACGTCGCACCACGCGGAACGAGTGGTGGCCGGCACCGGCTCAGCCCCCTTGGCCGGGCGTCTCGTAGGTCACCAGGGGGGTGTTGGGCTGGTCCGGCGTCGCGTTGATCAACGCGAGCACGCCGAAGGCGGCCGCGAGGGCGAGCGCGGCTCCCGTGGCCGCGGACAGCGCGGCGGCGAGCAGTCGGTTCATCGCAGGGTCAGCCTCTCGTCCGTGCCCGATCCGTGTCGGTCCACCGATCGGGGTATCGAGGTCACCAGAGGTCGTTCCCCACCCGTGCGATTGCGACGTACGGCGAGCCGTTCGTCTCAAGTGTCCAGTCTCCGCAGAACGTTGACACTTCGTCAAGAGTACGTCTACGGTTCCCGGCCCATAACCGGCCGACCGCGAATCAGCGCGGATGCCCTTCCTCACAGGAGTGCCGGATGCGCCGTACAGCCTCACCGTTCTCGCTGGTCGCAACAGGTCTCGGCACGTTCCTGCTCGTCCTCGCGGGGCTGCTCGCCTGGTACGTGGAGCCGCGCGCCGAGCGCACCAGCATCGACGTCGATGTGACGACCGTGTTCACCGGAACCGGCAGCTACTTCGACACCGACAAGATCAAGACCGTGCGCGACCGCAAGCTGGTCATCACCCGGCAGGCCCGCGGCGACGTGGCCGAGAGCGAACGCAGCGGCAACGCGGTGTGGGACGTCGCGACGTCCGTCGACACCGCGAGGACGCTGCCGGCCTCGGACCCGCACGACGCGCTCCAGTGGACCCTGGAGCGCTGGGTCGTCGACCGGAGGACCAACGCGCCCCAGCACTGCTGCGGCGAGCAGCCCGCCTTCAGCGGCGAGGCCTACCTGAAGTTCCCCTTCCACGTGGAGAAGCGCACCTACACCTGGTGGGACAACACCCTCGGCGCGACGGTCCCGCTCCGCTTCAGCGGCGTGACCAAGGTCCAGGGCTACGAGGGCTACCGGTTCACCGGCACCGTCTCCCCCGCCAGGACCGGCTCCCGGCTCGTGCCGGGGCGGCTCGTCGGGCAGCCCAAGAAGGGCCAGGTGCTCGCCGAGGAGTGGTACGCCAACCACCGCGTCGAGCTCGTCGTCGACCAGCTCACCGGCCGGGTCCTGTACGCGGCCATCGGCCCCCGCAAGACGCTGCGCGCGCCCGGCACGGACAAGGACGCGGCGGTGCTCCTGGACAGCCAAAAGATCGCCTTCACCCCGGCCACGCAGCGCGGACAGGTGGCACTCGCGGAGGACGACAACGACCGGCTCACCCTGCTCGGCACGACATTGCCGCTGGCGGCGGGTGGGCTCGGCGTGCTGCTCGTGGCGGCCGGGCTCGTGCTGGTCGTACGGGGCAGGGGCGGGCGGCCGGAGCCGGAAGGGGCGGAGCGTCCACATCCCGATACGTCCCCGACGACCCTGGAGACGTCCACGATGTGACGGCACGTCAGTCGAATACGGACCCAAACTTGTCACGCGGGTGAGTAGCCGCATCGAACAGCGGGGCGAAAACTGTCCCTCCCCACCCCGTGCACAGGCTCCGCACAGCCTCGGCACCGTACCTACCAGTACGCCCAGGTACGCCTGAACACCGGCGTACGCCCGACGAGTTGGAGCACCCATGCCCCAGCACGTGCCCCTCCCGCTGCGCGCCACGGCCCCACCCGGCGCGCGGCATCCGCAACACGACCCCCCACACCCGCGCCGCATCGTGTTCCTCGCCCACCGCGACCTCGGCAACCCGGCCGCGGGCGGCTCCGAGCTCCTGGTCGACCGGCTCGCCGAAGGGCTGACCCGCCAGGGCCACCAGGTGACGCTGCTGTGCGGAGGCCCGGCGGCCTTCCGCGACTACAGGGTCGTCTCCGCGGGCGGGGAGCACGCCCATTACCTGCGGGCGCGCTCGGCCTTCGCCCGCCAGGTCGGCGACTGCGATCTGCTCGTCGAGGTCTGCAACGGGATGCCGTACCTGGCCCCGCTGTGGCACCGCGGCCCCACGCTCTGCCTGGTCAACCACGTGCACACGGACCTGTGGCGGATGCGCCTGCGCGGACCGCTCGCGCCCGCGGCCCACCTCGGCCGAAGACTCGAACACTGGGCGCTCTCCGGGGCGCAGCGCCGCAATCTGCTCGTGGCCGTCTCGCCGTCGACGGCACACGCGCTGCACGCCATCGGCGTCGATCAGGACCGGATCCGCCTCGTGCCGAACGGCGTCGAGGAGCCGGGCCCGGCCGCCGACCGCTCCCCCGACCCGCTGTTCCTGGCGATGGGCCGGCTCGTCGAGTACAAGCGGATCGACCTGCTCCTTCGCCTGTGGGAACGGGTGCGTCCGGTGACGGGCGGCCGGCTCGTGATCGTCGGGGACGGGCCCGAGGCCCCTCGCCTGCGTCAACTGGCGGGCGAGGGCGTCGAGTTCACCGGCCATGTCTCCGAGGCCGAGAAGCACCGCCTGCTCTGCGAGGCCTGGCTGCTGCTGCACCCCTCGGCGGTCGAGGGCTGGGGCCTGGTCATCACCGAGGCGGCGGCGCGCGGCACCCCGGCGGTCGGCTTCGACGTGCCCGGAGTGCGCGACTCCGTCGAGGACGGCGTCACCGGCCTCCTCGCCCACGGCGAATCGGCCTTCGCGGCGGCCTGGTGCACGCTCGCCCTGTCCGGACACCGCCGCGAACTGATGGGCAAGGCGGCCCGGGAGCGGGCCGCGGGCTACCGATGGGCGCACACCGTGCGGCAGTTCGGCGCGGTGGCGGCGGAGGCGGTGCGGGGCTGGACGCCATGACGGCGGCCACGGGGGTCGACGACGGGCGTGCCGGGTTCAAGGACCCGTCACCGGCCCGCTCGCTCGCGCTGTTCCGGGCGTTCCTGCGCGAGCAGCGGGACCCCGAGACCTGTTACGCGCTGCTCGCCCGGGACGCCGCCGACCAGGTGGAGGCGTACGGGAAGGTGGCCGGGAAGATCGTCGTGGACGTGGGCGGCGGCAGCGGACACTTCACCCGCGAGTTCCGGGCGCGCGGCGCGCAGGCCCTCCTCTTCGAGCCGGACACCACCGAGCTGGGCCAGGACCCGCCCGCCGGCACGGTGGTCGCGGACGGCTATCTGCTGCCGCTGCCCGACGCGTCGGCGGACGTCACGTTCTCCTCGAACGTCCTGGAGCACGTCGCCGACCGCGACACGTTCGTGAGCGAGCTGGTCCGGGTCACCAAGCCGGGCGGCCTGATCTACGTCGCGTTCACCAACTGGCTGTCCCCGTGGGGCGGTCACGAGTGGGCGCCCTGGCACTACCTGGGCGCCGACCGCGCGCAGGCCCGCTACCGGCGGCGCACCGGCAGGCCGCCCAAGCACACCCTCGGCGAGAACCTCTTCGCCCACCACATCGGCCCCACTCTGCGCCATGTGCGCGCCCGCGACGACGTGCGCGTGGTCGCGGCGCGCTCCCGCTACTGGCCGTTCCTCGCGGAGGCGGTCACGCGGGTCCCCGGCGTGCGCGAGTTCGCCACCTGGAACCTCCTCCTCATCCTCAGGCGGTGTGCCCCATGACGACCATGGTCCAGGCCCCACCCGCCGCGGCGACGCACCCGGACCCCGAGCCGGGTCCGCGTGCGCGCCGCTGGCTGTTCGCGTTCTGGGCCGTGTTGTTCGTCGCGTTCTGCGCGGTGCAGCCGGGGCGGGCGACGTTCGAGACGAAGCTCGGTGTGTCGCAGGACCCCTGGAAGTTCCTCGGTGACCTCGGGGAGCTGTGGCACGACAGAGCCGGCTTCGGCGGGATCGCCGACCAGTACATCGGCTACGCCTTCCCGATGCTGCCGTACTACGGACTGACCGACCTCCTTCAGCTACCCGTATGGCTGGCCGAACGGCTGTGGATGTCGATCGTCGTGACCGTCGCCTTCTGGGGCGCCCTGCGGCTCGCCGAACGCCTCGGGGTGGGCTCGCCGCGCAGCCGACTGCTCGGCGCGGTGGCGTACGCGCTGTGGCCGACGTTCACGATCGTCGTCGGCTCGACGTCGGCCGCCGCGCTGCCCGGCGCGTTCCTGCCGTGGGTGCTGCTCCCGCTCACCAACCCCCGTACGACGGCCCGTATTTCGGCGACCCGCTCGGCGCTCCTGATCCCGTTCATGGGCGGCGTGAACGCCTCCTCGACGCTGGCGTCGCTGCTTCCCGTGGGCCTGTACCTGCTCTCCCGGCCGCCGTCCGCCCGCATGCGCCGCCAGATCGCCTGGTGGATCCCGTCGGTGATCCTCGCGACGGCCTGGTGGACGGTCCCGCTCGTCCTGCTCGGCATCCACGGCGAGAACTTCCTGCCGTACGTGGAGAGTGCGCAGACCACGACGGAGACGATGTCCGCGACGGAGACGCTGCGCGGCTCCGGCAACTGGGTGGCGTATCTGCACCTGGGCGACGCCTGGCTGCCCGCCGGCTGGGCCGTGGCGACGTCGGTGGTCGTCATCGTCTGCTCGGCGCTCGCCGCCGCGATCGGCCTCGCGGGCCTGGCCCGCCGCGACCTCCCCGAGCGCCGCTGGCTGCTGCTCGTCATGATGGCCGCCGCCCTCGTCACCCTCGCGGGATACGGGGGCTCGCTCGGCGCGCCCTTCCACGACACGGTGCGGTCGTGGCTGGACGGGGGCCTCGCCCCGTTCCGCAACGTCTACAAGTTCCAGACCGGGATCGCGCTCGCCCTCGCGCTCGGCATCGCCCACCTCGTGGGCGTCGCCTCCGACCCGCGCGGCGCCCGCCCGCTGCGCGCCCGCCGGCACGCCACGCTGATCGCCGCGATCCTCATCGTGCCGGGCCTCGCCTGGCCGTACCTCAACGGCTCGATCCTCCAGCCGGGCGCGTTCCAGAAGCTCCCCACGTACTGGCAGACGACGGCCGACTGGCTGAAGAAGTACTCGCCGGACTCCCGCGCCCTCGTCGTGCCCGCGACCGCCCACGGCATCTACACCTGGGGCTCCCCCATCGACCAGCCGCTCGACGTGCTCGCCGACTCCCGCTGGGCGCAACGCGACTACGTCCCGTTCGGTACGCCCGGCAACCGGCGTGCCATGGACGCGGTCGAGCAGGCCCTGATGAGCGGCACCCAAGTACCGGGCCTCCAGGACTACTTGAACCGGTCCGGCCTGTACTACGTGGTCGTCCGCAACGACCTCGACCCCGACCAGTTCGGCTACGTCCCCACCGCCACGGTCAAGCGCACCCTGACGGAATCGGGCTTTCACCGGGTGACCGGGTTCGGCCCGCAGGTCACGGGCGGCCGCATCGCCGAGAGGACACCGGCCCAGATCGAGGGCCTGTACCCGCGCAGCCGCTCCGTCGAGATCTACGCGCCGCGCGGCGACGCCGGCCGGCCGGGCCAGGCGGGCCTGCTCCCCGTCGGGAACACGGCGGAGGTCGGCGGCGGCCCCGAGGCCCTGCTTCGGCTCTCCGCCGACCCGTCCTTCCTGAACCGCCCCGCCGTCCTGACCGGCGACAACCACCCCGGCATCGGCAACCCCGCCCTGCGGATCGCCGCCGACGGCCTGCGCCGCGCGGACACCCGCTTCGGCCTGGTCAACACCAACACCTCGTACCCGTACACGCCGACGGAACGCAACAGCCCGAACGCCTCGGAGAACCCGGGCGAGCCGCCGAAACAGATCCTCCCGACCGACGGCGCGGCCCACCAGACGACGGCCGACATCCGGGGAGCGCGCTCGGTCACGGCGTCCTCCAGCGGCAACTGGCTCCTGCACCTGCCCCAGTTCGACCCGGTGAACGCCTTCGACAAGGACCCCGACACGGCGTGGACGGAGGGCGCCCCCGACTCCGCCAACGGCGAATGGGTCCGCGTCGACTTCACCCGCCCGACCCGGATCCCCGCCGCCATCCACCTGACGCCGCTGCCGCAGGACAACGTGCGGGCGGCCCCGACCCGCGTACGCATCGAGACCGACAAGGGCTCCACGACGGCCAACATCCAGCCGAACGGCAAACGCCAGGAGATCAAGTCCCCCGCGGGCACCGCCCATTGGCTGCGCGTGACGATCCTCGACACGCAGCGCGCCCGCCCCGGCCTCACCGGCGCCGGGTTCACGTCCATCGACGTCCCCGGCGTCAGGGCGACGCGCGCGCTGCGCCTCCCGGCCGACTCCGAGCGGGCCGACCAGTACTCCTTCCATCGCGCCACGAGCGACGGCGGCCTCACCCTCACCGACACCGAGCGCGCCCTGAACCGCGTCTTCACGACGACCGGCGAGTCCACGTACGACTTCCAGGCGACGGCCGCCCCCACCCCGGGCCCCGCGCTCGACAAGCTCCTCTACGACCTCGCCCCCGACCAGCGCCGCAAGATGACGGCGACGGCGGACTCCACGGCCGAACTGGGCCTGAACACCACGCCCCGCAACCTCACCGACGGCGACCTGACGACGGCCTGGATCGCGGGCGACGACCCCACGATCCACCTGCGCTGGCCGGACAAGCAGCCCGTCTCCACCCTCGTGCTCCCCGGGGCCGGCGGCCTCACCACGCGCCCCGAGGAGATCGAGATCAGCAGCCCGGACGGCGCCGCGGTCGCCGGTGTCGACAAGAACGGAGTGGCCCGCTTCGACCCCATCACCACGAACCGCCTGGACATCACCATCACGAAGGCGGCCCGGCTCAAGGTCCACAACCCGGTCGCCGACGAGGACCTGCAACTACCGGTCGGCCTGACCGAGGCCTACATCCCGAGCCTCGACGCGTACCGGGTCGAACAGCCCACGCCCGACCGCGAGTTCAGCCTCCCCTGCGGCAAGGGCCCGACGGTCACCGTCGACGGCACCCGCCACCGCACCTCCGCGAGCGGCACCCTGCGCGCCCTGACCGAACGCCGCCCGGTCACCGTGAAACTGTGCGGCGACGCCCTGGACCTGCCCGCGGGCCCGCACACCCTGCGGACCTCGCCCTCCGGCCCCCTCGCCCTCACGGACCTCACGCTCACGGACACGACCGCCACCACAGAGGCGCCCCCCACCTCCCGCAGGCTCACGGTCCGCGACTGGCTCGGCGACCGCCGCGAGGCACGGGTCGACGCGGGCGAGGCGACGTACCTGACCATGTACGAGAACGCCAACGACGGCTGGGAGGCGACCCTCGACGGCAAGAAGCTGACCTCGCTGCGCCTGGACGGCTGGCAGCAGGCGTGGCTGGTCCCCGGCGGAGCGAGCGGCACGGTCAAGCTGTCCTACGCCCCGGCCCGCACGTACGAGATCGGCCTGTTCGCGTCCGGCGCGGCGCTCCTGGCTCTCGGCGCGCTCTGCCTGTGGCGCCGCAAGGAAACGGAGCAGGAACCCCCGGCCCCGCCACCGGCCCCCGGCTGGATCATCGGCACGGTCCTCCTGACGGCCGTCGGCATCGTGATCGCGGGCCCTTGGGCGGCCCTGGTCCCGGCCCTCGCCCTCCTCGCCTGGAAGCGCCACACCCTCCTGGTCCCCCTCGCGTTCCTGACGATGACGGCGGCGGGAGCGGTGGCGGCGACGGGCGCGGGAGAGCCGGTACGGGAGGGCGCGGGCGCCTACGGCACGGCAGCCCAACTCCTGGCACTGGTGGCCTTGTTCGCAGCGCTGGTGACCACAAGATCAGCGCCTCCGGACCTGGAAGCGCAAGGCCCGGACAATCAAGCCCCGCCGGCGCTTGAGGCGCGGGGTCCGGGGCAGAGCCCCGAGTCCGCGACCACCCGGGGCGAAGCCCCCACGACGGGACGGGAAGGGGAGGAGGGGGCGACCTCCCCCGACCGGACACCCCCGCTCCCACCGAAACCCGCATCCCCAGGGAGCACCCCATGACCACACTGGACCGCCCCACCAACGGAAGCGGGGACCGGACCACCCGAATCCCCTTCCCGACCGTCGACGAGGTCTCCCGCCACTGCCTCCAGGACCGCGAACCGGAAACCGTCCACATCGAGATCCACCTCACCGCCCGCCTCGACCCCACCCGCCTCACCCACGCGTTCACGGAAGCCCTCCACCACCACCCCCGCATCCTCATGCGCGAGGCCCCCCGCCACTGGTACAGCAGCCGCTACGAGTGGGAACTGACCCGCACCCCGGACGTACCGCCCGTCTCGTTCCCGCCCCCCACCCCCGACGCCCTGCACCAGGCCCGCATCCGCTCCCTCGCCGACGCCCCACCCCTCACCGCGTCCCCGCCCATCCGTCTGGAGGCGGTGGAGGACCCGAAGACCCGCACTACCGTCCTGTTCGTCACGATCAACCACACGGCCCTGGACGGCCCCGCCTGCCTGCGCGTCGTCGCCACCGCGGCGGAGCTCTACTCCGGCCGCGACAACTCCCCGCCGCCAACCGCTGCCCCGCTCCTGAGTCCCCGTCCCCCGCAGGACCCGCCCTCCCCCTGGTCCCGCCCGGCCCGGGTCTCCGCCGGAACCCCTGACCCCCGCCCCGGCAACGGCCTCCTGGTCACCGAACTGTCGGTGCCGCGCCGCCCCAAGGGCGCCCCGTACACGGTCAACGACCAGCTGATGGTGGCCACGGCCCGCACCATCGCCGACTGGAACGAGGAACACGGCACGCACCACACCCGCCGCCCGCTGCGCGTCACGATGCCGGTGGACGACCGCCCGCGCGACACGACGATGCCCATCGGCAACGGCACCCGCCTGGTCGAAGTCGCGCTCACACCGGCGGAGTTGACGTCACCGACCCCCGAACTCCTCCGCCTCACCGCCACCAGAACCGCCGCCCTGAAGTCCCTGCCGCGCCCCCAACTCGGGCACGGAGCCGCCCTGTTGACCAGCCCGTACGCCCCGGTCGCCTGGCGCGCCGCCGCCACCCGGGCGCTGCGCGCGGCGGCGGCCCCGTGGACGTCGACCACCCTGCTCAGCAACATCGGCCGCGTCCCCTACCCCCTGGACTTCGGCGACGGCGGCCGCGCCCGCGCCGTCTGGTTCTCCGCCCCGGCCCGCATGCCGCGCGGCCTCACCTTCACGACGGCGTCCACCGCGGGCCGGCTCCATCTGGCCCTGCGCTGGTCGCGCACCCTGCTCGGCCCCGGCGACGGGGCCCGCCTGCGCGACCTGTTCGAGCAGCACCTCCACGCGACGCAGGAGGAGGCACCATGACCACGCATCCCGAACTCGACTCCCCACCGCGGGACTTGAGGGACTTCTACGAGAACCCGGACGTCCCGGTGGCCTCCGGCACGCCCCGCACCCGCCGCCAGGCCCGCGTCCTCGCCGCCGCCCTGTCCGGCAGCCGCAACGCCACCGTCCTGGACATCGGCTGCGGCGACGGCACGGCCGCGGCCACCACCGCCCGCCTCCTCACCGGATCCGACGGCCACCGCCTCATCGGCGTCGACTGGTCGCAGGACGCGCTGCGCCGCGCGGCCCGCCGCGTCCCCGGTGTCGTACGCGGCGAACTGACGGGCCACGGGCTGCCGTTCGCGGCCGCGTCCGCCGACGCGGTCCTGCTCTCCGAGGTGATCGAGCACCTCGTCGACCCCGACGCGGCGCTCGACGAGATCCGCCGCGTCCTGCGTCCGGGCGGCCACCTGATGCTGTCCACCCCGAACCTGGCCGCCTGGTACAACAGGGCACTGCTCCTCGCCGGAGTGCAGCCCGTCTTCTCGGAGGTGAGCCTGCGCGCGGTCCACGGCAGGCCGGGCACCGAGGTCGTGGGCCATCTGCGCCTCTACACGCCGCGCGCCCTGAAGGAGTTCGTCGCCGCCTCGGGCTTCGAGGTCGTAGGGCTCACCGGGGCGCCGTTCCACGGGGTGCCCCGCCCCCTGCGCCCCCTCGACCGGCTCGCCTGCGCGGCCCCGTCCCTCGCCTCGATCCTTCTCCTGCACGCGCGAAGGACGTGAGCGGCGATGCCCGCCGTGGCATGGGGAGTCGGCGCGGCACTGCTCGCCAACACGCTCTACAGCGTCGGCTTCGTCCTGGAGAAGCGGGCCCTCACCCGGCTGCCCGAGGTGAGCGTGCGCCGCCCCGCCCACCTCCTGCGCCAGGTGGTGACGAGCCCGCTGTGGCTGGCCGGATCCATCGCCCTGGCCTCCGGCTTCGGCGCCCAACTGGCGGTCTACCGCACGCTTCCCATCGCCGCCGCGCAGGGAATCTTCGTCTCGGGCCTGGTGCTGCTCCTGCTCCTGTCGGCCCGGCTGCTCGGCGAACGCACCTCGGGCCGCGAGCGCTACGCCATCGCCGCGATCCTGGCGGCGCTGCTCATGGTGGTGCTCTCGCTCCAGGAGGACACCGACGCGGTGGGGCACGCCTCGCCGGCACCCCTCATCCTCCTGGTGTGCGTGCCGTCGCTCGCGGCGGGCCTGTCCCTGTACGCCGCCGCGGAGCGCCGCGCGCGGCACCGCCACCGGCTCCCGACCACGGGCGTCGAGTACGGGGTCGCGGTCGGCCTGCTCTACGGGGTCAGCTCGCTCGCCATCAAGGGTGTGTCGGGTGTGCTCCCGGACGTCCCGGCACTGTTCGTCTCCCCGTACCCGTATCTGCTGATGTGCACGGGCGCGTTCGGGCTCGTCATGTCGCAGGCGGCCCTGCAACGCTGCCGCGCCTCGCTGATCGTGCCGGTGTGCACCACGGTGACCTGCCTGTTCACGGCGGTCCTCGGCACCCTCGCGTTCGGCGAGTCGCTCCCCCACGAGCCGGTGCGCCTTGCGCTGCGCGTGACCGGCACGGCCCTCGCGGTCGCCGTGCTCCTCCTGATGCCGAAACACGACACCCCCACACAACCGGACCAAGAGCCGAGGGAGTTGCTCCCGCATGAACCCTGACGACCCACTGCTCAAGATCCTCGCCTGCCCGCTCGACAAGGGCCCCCTGCTCCTGCTGCCCACGCCGGAGGGGGACGCGGGCGACTGCCTCTACAACCCCCGGCTGCACCGCCGCTACCCCATCGTCGACGGCATCCCGCAGCTCCTGCCGTCGTCCGGCGAACAGGTCCCCGAGGGCGAGCACGAGCAGCTCCTGCACCGCGCCGAGCAGGCGAAACGGGCGCTCCCATGACGACCGTCGCCGCCCGCGTCGCCCCCTGGCTGCCCGCCCGGCTGACCGCGGCGACGGCCCGCGCCCTGTACCCGCGCTTCGAGCCGGAGCTGACCCGGCTCGCCGACATGCTGCCGGCCGCGGGGCCCTGCGGCACGGCGGTGGACGTCGGCGGCTGGTACGGCCCGTGGACCCACCGCCTCGCGGTCCTGGCCCGCCGCGTGATCACCCTCGAACCGGTCCCGCACCTGGCCCGGGTGCTCGCCGCGTCCGCACCCGCGAACGTCGAGGTCGTCCGCGCGGCGGCCAGCGACCGCCCCGGCACGGCCCCGCTGTGGCAGCCCCCGCACGACGCGCGCGGCGAGCGCGGGGTGTCCTCCCTCGTCCGCCGCGACGACCTGCACGCCCCGACCGGACGCGAGGTCCCGTGCGTCACGCTCGACGAACTCGCGCTGCGCGACGTCGACTTCATCAAGGTCGACGTGGACGGGGCGGAGCTCCGGGTGCTGCGCGGCGCCCGCGCCCTGCTCGCCCACGACCGGCCCGCCCTCTTCATCGAGCTGGAGACCCGCATCCAGCCGATCTCGCCGGTCGTCTCCCATCTGCGCGCGCAGGGCTACGAGGGCTGGGTGCTGCCGGACACCGAAACCGACTGGCTGCCCCTGCCCTCCTACGATCTGGCGGCCCATCAGCGCGGCACCGCCCACATCGCCTCGCAGGGCCTGCTGCGCCGGGCCCTCACCCCGGCCGGACGCCGGCGGCGGTACGTGAACTCGGTGCTGTTCCTGCCGGACGGGCGGGCCCCCGGCGGCGTACGCCACCATGGGGCTCATGCCAGGACGCCCCGCTGAACCCTTCACCCCGCTGGACTTCCAGCTGGTCCTGCTGCGCCGCATGGCGGACCACAATCCGGAGCTCGTGGAGACGGCCCGCGCCGACCTCGGCGCGTCCGTCGCCGAGATGCGGGAGGCGAACCGCCGCTGGCAGGCGCAGCTGCACTCGCGGCACCCGCGGGCCGCCGTCTCCCGCTACCGCTCGGTACTGGGCGCCCCTGAGCGCACCCTGCTGCGCAAGGTCGGCGACCTGGAGTGCGAGGCACTGCTGTGGCCGGTGCCGCTCTGGCCCGACCTGCGCTTCGAGGTACTGCTCGCGCCCACGGGCGGGATCTGGAACGAGTGGCTGATCCGCGCCCCCGGCGCCCCGGGCCCGGTCCTGCGCACCCTCGCCGATCTGACGCCGTGGTCCTGCACGGTGGACGAGGCGGCCCGCGCCTTCGCCCCGGCCCGCCCCCTGGAGGGCTCGGCGCCCACCCGCTGGGGCCTGGCGTTCCGGGCCCCGGACGAGCAGGGGACACCGCGCGAGGTGCGGGCGGAGTTCACCTGGGGCCTGCTCCAGCGCTGGTACGAGGCCTGAAAGCGCACGAGCGGAAGAACACCCGATACGAACACCCGATACGAACACGGGCGCAGTTGTTCCCTTGAACAGGTGGTCGTCGCCGAAGAGTTTGCATGGGGCGTACGTGAACAACGATGCTTACGGTGCGCAAGCAACGGGCTGCAGACCGTAGCGACCGCATCGCGATGCACATCTCAAGTCCCAAGTCCCACATGCACGTTGCACCCCCTGTGCACTGTGCATCATCGCTAGGAGAACGCGTCACATGAACGTCATCACCGACATCGTCGCCGGCCTCGCCCACTTCCTCGGCTGGCTGGTGTAACACCGTCGGACACCGAAGCGGCGCCGTCTCCCTCGTCCCACGGGAGGCGGCGCCCCGGCGTTTGTGGACCCGCCCGGCCTACTCCAGCGAGCGCACTCGCGCGCGCGACCGCAGGATGCCAGAAGGGTCGCCGCCCGGCGAGCCCACCACGGTCCGCGCTCTCGGGAGGATCTGCCATGACCGCCAGTCTGGAGCAGTTGCGCCGCTGCCACTTCGCCGTCGATCTGGGTGCCGCGCGCACCCGCGTGTACGTGAAGGGCGCGGGCCTCGTCGTCGATGAACCGAGCGCCGCCGCGGTCAACACCCGCACCGGCGCCCTGATCGCGGTCGGCGACTTCGCCGAGAAGATGACCGGCCGCACCCCGCACTACATCCGCGTCGTACGCCCCGTCTCCGGCGGCACGGTCGTCGACATCGAGATGGCCCAGCGGATGCTGCGCCACCTGCTCGGCGACAAGCTCCGCCGCGCCCTGCGCCGCAAGCCCCGGCTGCGCGCCGCGGCCGCCGTGCCGCACGACGCCGACCCGCTGGCCCAGCGCGCCGCCGTCGAGACCCTCGTCGGCCTCGGCGCCCGCCGTGTGGAACTGGTCGACACCCTGATCGCGGCCGCCGTCGGCTGCGGCCTGCCGGTGGAGCAGCCCGAGGCCACGATGATCATCGTCTGCGGGGCGGCCACCACCCAGATCGCGGTCCTCTCGCTCGGCTCGATCGTGACGGCGGCCCGCATCCCGGTCGGCGGCGACGCCATCGACCACGCGGTCGTCCAGCATCTGCGCCAGCACCACGCCCTGATGCTGCCGTCCCAGTCCGTACGCCCCCTCCAGGTCGCCCTGAGCGGCAACGGCCTCACCCCGCTGGGGCCGGAGCAGACCGAGATCCACGGCCGCGACGTGGCGACGGGCCTGGCCCGTTCGGTGCACGTGGACACCGCCGCCGTGCGCAGCGCGATCCACACCCCGCTCACCGCCGTCCTCGACGGCATCGGCAGGGTGCTGCGCGACTGCCCGCCCGACCTGGTCGCCGACCTCGCGGAGCGCGGGATCATGATGGTCGGCGGCTCCGCCCTGCTGCCCGGCCTCGACCAGATGCTGCGGACCGCGACGGGCGTCCCCGTGCACATCGCCGAACGCCCCGACGTGTGCGCGGTGCGGGGTCTCGGCGAGATGCTGGAGGGCAGGATCCAGCCGATGGAGCTGAACCCGCTGGCCGACTGACCCGGGATCCCCGAGCCCGACCACCGGAACGACTGATGGCCCGTCACGGTTGCCGTGACGGGCCATCAGTCCGTGTACGAACCGGTCGCATCGTTTCTGCGCTGCGTACGTGCGGTGGGGCGGGTGGGACTCGAACCCACGGCCGACGGATTATGAGTCCGCTGCTCTAACCGGCTGAGCTACCGCCCCGTCTCGGCGTGGCGCGTACAAGTGTGCGCGCCGTCTGCCGCAGCATAGCCGCTCATACGATCTCCTGCCTCGGATGGTCCGGCTCTGCACGACCATGAGGACTCCGCCCGTGCGCGCACGGTTCCACCAGGCAAGAAAAGTCCCCCCGGAGTGGACTCCGGAGGGACTTGTTCACAGCTCTCCCGACTGGACTCGAACCAGTAACCTGCCGGTTAACAGCCGGCTGCTCTGCCAATTGAGCTACAGGAGATCGAGCTCCCCCGACTGGACTCGAACCAGTAACCTGCCGGTTAACAGCCGGCTGCTCTGCCAATTGAGCTACAGGGGAATGACCTCGTTTGCTTCGAACGAAGCCACCTGGGTACTTGCCAGGCGGCGCGCGCTCGCTGCGACACATACATTAGCGCAAGCAGGGGGGTGGTCCGCCAATCGGTACCCCCCAGGAGATCGACAAGCTCCGAAACGGACCGCACCGACCACGAACGCCTCGCTACGGAAAGGGTGGCCGACCATGCGCTATCGGCTCACATTCATCGCCGGTCTGGCCCTGGGTTACGTACTGGGCACGAGGGCAGGGCGGGAGCGCTACGAGAAGCTGAAGAAGTCCGCGCGCGAGATCGCCCAGAACCCGGCCGTGCGCAATACGGCGGAGTCGGCGGCGCAGCAGACGCGGAACGTCGCGGGCAAGGCCTTCCACTCGGTGAGCGAGAAGGTCGAGAGCAAGGTGCCGGACTCGGTCGCCGACCGGGTGCGCACGCTGCGCGAGCGCGGCGGCCCCGCCGACGACGGGGCGACCGACGACTGGGGCACCAGCAACACCTGACGCCCCGGACCGCACGGCCCGGACCGCACGGCACGGAAGCGTCCGGCGGTACGGCAGAATTTCAGTCATGGGGATAGTCGCCGGGCTGGACAGTTCGCCCGAATTTACGCGCATAGTCGTTTGTGACGCCGACACCGGGGCCGTGCTGCGGCAGGGGTACGCCCCGCACCCGCTGGAGGTACCGGAAGGCGGCGGACGGCCGTCCGACGTCGATCCCCAGGCGTGGCTTCTCTCGCTCGGCGAGGCCGCGGGCGGGGGGCTGCTCGAAGGCGTGCAGGCCATCGGTGTGTCCGCGCAGCAGAACACCGTGGTGCCGCTGGACGCGCAGGGCAACACCGTGCGCCCCGCCATGGTCGGCGGGGACAAGCGGGCGCAGGTCGCGGCCGCGGACCTGGTGGACCGGCTCGGCTCGCGCGAGGCGTGGGCCGAGGCCGTCGGCTGCGTGCCGCAGGCGGCGCTGCCCGTGACCAAGCTGCGCTGGCTGGCCCGCAGCGAGTCCGAGAACGCCGAGCAGGTCGCCGCCCTGATGCAGGCGCACGACTGGCTGGTGTGGCAGCTGCTCGGCCGGCCCGCGCGCCGCACCACCGACCGCGGCGGGGCCTCGAGCACCGGGTACTGGTCGGCGGCGAGCGCCGCGTGGCGGCCCGATCTGGTGGAGCTGGCGCTCGGCCACCAGGTGGCGCTGCCCGAGGTGATCGGCCCCGGCGAGGCGGCCGGGCGGACCCCGGAGGGCCTGGTCATCTCGGCCGGTACCGGGGAGACGATGGCCGCCGCGTTCGGGCTCGGCGTGCAGTCCGGGGATGCAGTGGTCTCGCTCGGAGCCTCGGGTTCCGTGATGGCCGTGCACCACGAGGCGCTCGTGGACTCCAGCGGCTCCATCACCTCGCTCGCCGATGCCACCGGGATGCACCTGCCCGTGGTCCATACGTCGAACGCGGTACGGGCGCTGCGCGGCACGGTCGACATGCTGGGGCTCGACGGAGGCCTTGAGGAGCTGTCCGAGCTGGCCATGAAGTCGACACCGGGCGCCCACGGACTCGTACTCCTGCCCTATCTGGAGGGCGAGAAGACGCCGAACCTGCCGCACACCGCGGGGACGCTGAGCGGGCTGCGCCGGGAGTCGATGAAGCCCGAGCATCTGGCGCGGGCCGCCTTCGAGGGCATGCTGTGCGGGCTCGCCGACGCCATGGACGTGCTGCGCGGACGCGGCGTGGAGATCCGGCGGGTGTTCCTGCTGGGCGCCGCCTCGGAGCTGCACGCCGTGCAGAGCGTGGCGCCGGCCCTGTTCGGGACGCAGGTCGTGGTGCCGCAGGCCGCGGACTACGCGGCGATCGGCGCGGCGCGACAGGCCGCGTGGGCGCTGAACGGGCAGCTGCCGCAGTGGCAGGGCGCGGCCGCGCAGGTCTTCGAGGCGGGCGACGAGCTGCCGGTGGGGCAGGCGGTGCGGCAGCAGTACCGGGCCGTGCGGGACCAGATCCACCCCGGCGCCTTCGCCTGAGACTTGGTTAATTCGGTTGAGGTAACGCGGGTGGAGTGTTCGACGATAGGGGTCCATGCGTAGGTCGCCGTCCGGCGGCGCACGCGTCGATCCCCCTCCCCGGACACCGCTCCTCCCACAACCGCCGACCACCGAGAGACCGAGCGTGCTCATAAGACTTCTGCGGACCCATCTCAGTCCGTACAAGAAACCCATCGGGCTGCTGGTGCTGCTTCAGTTCCTTCAGACCTGCGCCGCGCTGTATCTGCCCACCCTGAACGCCGACATCATTGACAACGGTGTCGTGAACGGCGACACCGGCTACATCCTCGAGTACGGCGCCCTGATGCTGGGCGTCACCGTCGCCCAGGTGGTGTGCAACATGGGCGCCGTGTTCTACGGCGCCCGCACCGCCGCCGCGCTCGGCCGCGACATCCGGGCCGGGATCTTCGACCGGGTGCAGTCCTTCTCGGCGCGCGAGGTCGGCCAGTTCGGGGCGCCCTCGCTGATCACCCGGACCACGAACGACGTGCAGCAGGTCCAGATGCTGGCCCTGATGACGTTCACGCTGATGGTGTCGGCGCCGATCATGTGCGTCGGCGGCGTCGTGATGGCGCTCGGCCTGGACGTGCCGCTGTCGGGCGTGCTGCTCGCCGTGCTGCCCGTGATGGCGATCGTGCTGTCGCTGATCATCCGCAAGATGCGGCCGCTGTTCCGTTCCATGCAGGTCAAGCTCGACACCGTGAACCGGGTGCTGCGCGAGCAGATCACCGGCAACCGCGTGATCCGCGCCTTCGTCCGGGACGAGTTCGAGAAGGGCCGGTTCGGCGCGGCGAACCGGGATCTGACCGAGACCTCGCTCGCGACCGGGCGCATCATGGCACTGATGTTCCCGTTCGTGATGACGATCGTGAACGTCGCGTCCATCGCCGTCGTCTGGTTCGGCGCCCACCGCATCGACAGCGGCGGCATGCAGATCGGTGACCTGACCGCGTTCCTCGCGTATCTGATGCAGATCGTGATGAGCGTGATGATGGCCACGTTCATGTTCATGATGGTGCCGCGCGCCGAGGTCTGCGCCGAGCGCATCCAGGAGGTCCTGGCGACCGACACGAGCGTCGTCCCGCCGTCGGAGAAGGCCGCCGTGCGCGAGCTGCGCCGCCGCGGCCACCTGGAGATCCGGGGCGCCGACTTCGGCTACCCCGGCGCCGAGGAGCCCATCCTGCGCGGTATCGACCTGGTCGCGCTGCCCGGCGAGACCACCGCGGTCATCGGCTCCACCGGCAGCGGGAAGTCGACCCTGCTCGGTCTCGTACCGCGCCTGTACGACACCACCGCCGGCACCGTGTACGTCGACGGCGAGGACGTGCGCGGGCTCGACCCCGACCTGATGGCGAAGACGGTCGGCCTGGTCCCCCAGCGGCCGTACCTCTTCTCCGGGACCGTCGCGAGCAATCTGCGCTACGGGCGTCCGGACGCCACCGACGAGGAGCTGTGGCACGCGCTGGAAGTGGCGCAGGCCAAGGACTTCGTCACCAAGCTGGAGGGCGGCCTCGAAGCGCCCATCACCCAGGGCGGCACGAACGTCTCCGGCGGACAGCGCCAGCGGCTCGCCATCGCGCGCACGCTCGTGCAGCAGCCGGAGATCTACCTCTTCGACGACTCGTTCTCCGCGCTCGACTACGCCACCGACGCCGCCCTGCGCCGCGCGCTCGGCAACGAGACGGCCGAGTCGACCGTGGTGATCGTCGCCCAGCGCGTGGCCACCATCCGCGACGCCGACCGGATCATCGTCCTCGACGAGGGCCGGGTCGTCGGCACCGGTCGCCACCACGAGCTGATGGCGGACAACGAGACGTACCGGGAGATCGTCCTCTCCCAGCTGACGGAAGCGGAGGCCGCCTGATGAGTGGACCCATGGGGCGGATGGCCGCGGCCGGTGCGCCCGGCTCTCGGTCGATGGACTTCAAGGGGTCGGGCAAGCGCCTCCTGAAGCGGCTCACCGTGCACCGCGCCGCGGTGACCGGGGTGCTGGCCGCGATCGTGATCGGCGTCGCCCTCTCGGTGGTCGGGCCGAAGATCCTGGGCCGCGCCACCGACCTGTTGTTCGGCGGGGTCATCGGCGGGCGGATGCCGGCCGGGCAGACCAAGGAGCAGGTCATCGAGGGCCTGCGGGCCAAGGGCGACACCGGCGTGGCCGACATGCTCGGCGGCGTCGACTTCACTCCGGGCCAGGGCGTCGACTTCGGCGCGATCGGCGAGGTGCTGCTGCTCGGGCTCGCCGTGTTCGCGTGCGCGGGCCTGGCGATGATGATCGGCACGCGGATCGCGAACCGGCTGATCAACCTGGCCGTGGCGCGGCTGCGCGGCGACCTCCAGGAGAAGCTGTCGCGGCTTCCGCTGTCGTACTACGACAAGCAGAAGCGCGGCGAGGTGCTGAGCCGGGCGACCAACGACATCGACAACCTCGGCCAGACCTTGCAGCAGACGACGGGGCAGATGCTCAACTCGCTGCTCACGATCATCGGCGTGCTCGCCATGATGTTCTGGATCTCCTGGCTGCTCGCGCTGGTCGCGCTGGTGACGGTGCCGCTGTCGGTGTTCGTCGCGGCGAAGGTCGGCAAGCGGGCGCAGCCGCAGTTCGTCCAGCAGTGGAAGGCGACGGGCGCGCTGAACGCGCACGTCGAGGAGATGTACACCGGGCACAACCTGGTGAAGGTGTTCGGGCGGCAGAAGGAGTCGGCCGAGCAGTTCGCCGAGCAGAACGAGGAGCTGTACCAGGCCTCGTTCAAGGCGCAGTTCAACAGCGGGATCATGCAGCCGCTGATGTTCTTCATCTCGAACCTGAACTATGTGCTGGTGGCGGTCGTGGGCGGCCTGCGGGTGGCGTCCGGCACGCTGTCCATCGGCGACGTGCAGGCCTTCATCCAGTACTCGCGGCAGTTCTCGATGCCGCTGACGCAGGTCGCGTCGATGGCGAACCTGGTGCAGTCGGGTGTGGCCTCGGCCGAGCGGATCTTCGAACTCCTCGACGCGGAGGAGCAGTCCGCCGACCCGGTGCCCGGCGAGAAGCCGGACCACCTGCGCGGGCACGTCGAGTTCGAGCACGTGGCCTTCCGCTACGAGAAGGACAAGCCGCTCATCGAGGACCTGTCGCTGACGGCCGACCCCGGTCACACGGTGGCGATCGTCGGCCCCACGGGCGCGGGCAAGACCACCCTCGTCAATCTGCTGCTGCGGTTCTACGAGGTCACGGGCGGGCGCATCACGCTCGACGGCGTCGACATCGCGAAGATGTCGCGGGAGGAACTGCGGGCCGGGATCGGCATGGTGCTCCAGGACACGTGGCTGTTCGGCGGGACCATCGCGGAGAACATCGCGTACGGGGCTCCGAAGGACGTCACCCGCGAGGAGGTCGAGGAGGCGGCGAAGGCCGCGCACGCCGACCGGTTCATCCGCACGCTGCCCGACGGGTACGACACCGTGCTCGACGACGAGGGCACGGGGGTCAGCGCCGGTGAGAAGCAGCTCATCACCATCGCGCGGGCGTTCCTGTCCGATCCGGTGATCCTCGTGCTCGACGAGGCGACCTCCTCCGTCGACACCCGGACCGAGGTCCTCATCCAGAAGGCCATGGCGCGGCTCGCCTCCGGGCGGACGTCGTTCGTCATCGCGCACCGTCTTTCGACGATTCGCGACGCGGACACGATTCTCGTCATGGAGAACGGGGCGATCGTGGAGCAGGGTTCGCACGAAGAGCTGGTCGCCGCGGACGGGGCTTATCAGCGTTTGTACGAGGCGCAGTTCGCGCAGGCGGTCGCCGAGGTGGACTGAGGTCGGGTTCCTGATCAGGCCCCGCCGGGGGTGCGGTTGCGGGGCTCTGCCCCGGACCCCGCGCCTCAATCGCCGGCGGGGCTTGAATTAGTCCAGGTAACCCCGCAACTGGTCCGCGAACGCGTGGTCGCGGAGCTTGTTCAGGGTCTTCGACTCGATCTGGCGGATGCGCTCGCGCGTGACGCCGAAGATGCGGCCGATCTCCTCGAGCGTGCGCGGACGCCCGTCCGCGAGGCCGTAGCGGAGCTGGACGACCTTGCGCTCGCGCTCGCCGAGCGTGGAGAGCACCGCCTCCAGGTGCTCGCGCAGCAGGAGGAAGGCCGCCGATTCCACGGGGCTCGTCGCGTCGCCGTCCTCGATGAGGTCGCCGAGCGCCACGTCGTCCTCCTCGCCCACAGGGGCGTGCAGGGACACCGGCTCCTGGGCGAGGCGCAGCACCTCGCTGACCCGCTCGTGCGGCAGGTCGAGGTGGGCGGCGACCTCTTCGGGGGTCGGCTCGTAGCCGCGCTCCTGGAGCATGCGGCGCTGCACACGGACGACCCGGTTGATCAGCTCGACGACGTGCACGGGCACCCGTATGGTGCGGGCCTGGTCGGCGAGGGCGCGGCTCATGGCCTGGCGGATCCACCAGGTCGCGTACGTCGAGAACTTGTAGCCGCGGGCGTAGTCGAACTTCTCGACCGCGCGGATCAGGCCGAGATTGCCCTCCTGGACCAGGTCGAGCATGGTCAGCCCGCGGCCCACGTAGCGCTTGGCCACGGAGACGACCAGGCGCAGGTTCGCCTCGATGAGGCGACGCTTGGCCATCCGGCCCATGACCACCAACCGGTCGAGGTCCAGGGCCAGTTGGGAGTCGAGGTCAGGGGCGTGCGCGAGCTTCTCCTCGGCGAACAGACCCGCCTCCACGCGCCGCGCGAGCTCCACTTCCTCGGCCGCCGTGAGCAGCGGAATCCGGCCGATCTCGCGCAGATACTGGCGGAACAGGTCGGAGGACGGACTGCCGCTTTCCGTACGGGCGCCGCGCACCGGCTCGGGCGGGTCCACCGACCCCGGAGAGGACCCGGCCGACTCCTCCGGCTCGGCCTCGGGATGGTGCGCGACGCGGCTCTGCGCAGGCACCGAGGCCAGTACGTCGCCCTGCGGCACGGCACCCTGGGGCGCGGCTTCGGGGTCGGCGAGGGCCTGCGCTGTGCTGTCGCTCTGGGTGAGGGTCTGGGTCTGCACGGGGGCGACCTCCAAAGTGATCGCATCTGAGGCGTGCGGCAGGGGGGCGGGAACGGCAGCCACGCCGCCGTCCTTCCCGTACGCGATGAGCGGAACCGCGGGGGTGTCGGACCCGTTGTCCGGGTTCCGGCCGCGCTCCGAGGACTCAGGCACCGCAACCCAGTGTGGAGTACGACACAGCGCCGCCACGAGGGGCGTGCGTTGACTTTTTGAGTCCGGTGCGTGACCGAGCGGTTACCGTGCTGGACGGTTACCCGCCCTTCCCCGATCCGAACGGGGAAAAACGGCGCGTTGGAGTGCGGCGGGCTACAGGGCTTCCGCGCCCCGCTCGCGAAGCGCCTGGCCGTACTGCTGGAGCACCCACAACTCGTTCTGCACCGTGGCCAGTTGTTGCGGGTCGCCGCCCGCGCCGAGGCGGGTGAGCGTGCCCTGGACGTCGCGGATGCGGCGGTCGACGGCGCGCTTGCGCACGGTCACCAGCTGCTCCCCCGCGTACGCCTCGTCGACGGTCTTGCGGCGGATGGCCTCGACGGCGAGCTCGGTCACCATCGCCCGCACCGCGTCGTCGGGCGCCGCCTCGCGCACCGAGACCAGGTACTGCTGCGGGTCGTGGACCCCCTGCTCAGCGCCGCCCGCGTCCATGATGGCCTGGCGGACGGCCGCGTACGGGTCGGCCGTGAACTCGTCGACCCCGTAGGCGTCGAAGGCCGGGGAGACCAACTGCGGGTACTGAAGCGCCAGTTTGAGCAGTTCGCGTTCGGTCGTGAAGACCGGGTTGCGCAAGGTGAGCGCCGGTCCGCCGAAGGGCCGGGCCGACGCGGCGGCGGGGGCGTCCTGCGGGCCGCCGCGCCCGGCGGCGGGCGCGGGCCCGCGGCCGCCGCGCTCACGGGCCCAGCGGGCGAGCTGCCCGACCCGCTTGACCACGAACTGGGTGTCCAGGATGCCGAGCATGCCGGCGAGCTGGACCGCGACCTCGTGCTGCGAGGCGCTGTTCTTGATGCGGGCGACCACGGGCGCCGCCTCGTCGAGCGCGGCGGCGCGGCCCGCCGGGGTCTCCAGGTCGTAGCGGCTCACGATCTGGCGGAGCGCGAACTCGAAGAGCGGCGTGCGCGGTTCGACCAGGTCGGCGACCGCGTCGTCGCCCTTGGCGAGGCGCAGGTCGCACGGGTCCATGTTGTCCGGCGCGATGGCGATGTACGTCTCGGCGGCGAACTTCTGGTCGTCCTCGAAGGCGCGCAGGGCCGCCTTCTGGCCTGCCGCGTCACCGTCGAACGTGAAGATCACGCGCGCCGAGCCGTTGTCCATCAGGAGCCGGCGGAGGATCTTGATGTGGTCGTTGCCGAACGCCGTGCCGCACGTCGCGATGGCGGTCGTGACTCCTGCCAGGTGGCAGGCCATCACGTCCGTGTACCCCTCGACCACGACCGCGCGGGAGGACTTCGCGATGTCCTTCTTCGCGAGGTCGATGCCGTACAGGACCTGGGACTTGCGGTAGATCGGCGTCTCGGGCGTGTTCAGGTACTTCGGTCCGTTGTCGTCCTCGCGCAGGCGGCGGGCGCCGAAGCCGACGACCTCGCCGCCGATGTCGCGGATCGGCCACATCAGGCGGCCGCGGAACCGGTCGATGGGGCCGCGGCGGCCCTCCTGGGAGAGACCCGAGAGCAGGATCTCCTTGTCGCTGAAGCCCTTGCCGCGCAGGAAGCGCGTGAGGTGGTCCCAGCCCGCCGGGCTGTAGCCGACGCCGAAGTGCTGGGCCGCGGCCTGGTCGAAGCCGCGCTCGGCGAGGAACGCCCGGCCGATCTCGGCCTCGGGCGACTCCAGCTGGTCGACGTAGAACTGCGCGGCGACCTTGTGCGCCTCGACCAGGCGGATCCGCTCGCCGCGCTGGTGGGTCGGGTTGTACCCACCCTCCTCGTAGCGCAGCGTGATGCCCGCCTGACCGGCGAGGCGCTCCACCACCTCGGAGAAGGAGAGGTGGTCGACCTTCATCACGAACGTGATGGTGTCGCCGCCCTCCTGGCAGCCGAAGCAGTGGAACAGCCCCTTGCTGGGGCTGACCTGGAAGGACGGGGACTTCTCGTCGTGGAAGGGGCAGAGACCCTTGAGGTTTCCGCCGCCCGCGTTGCGCAGTTGCAGGTACTCGGACACGACGGCGTCGATCGGGACCGCGTCCCGAACCGCCTTCACGTCCTCGTCATTGATCCTGCCTGCCACGCGGCAAGTCTACGGTGCCGCTCTGACACTCCTGTCACCGCTCGACGAGATCATTTGTCACTCCTCGACAAGATCACCGAGCGGGACCGACGGGTCCGAGAGCCGCTCGACGCCGGGCCTGGAGCCCGACCTGATGAGCCGCTGGATCTGCTCCGTGACGTCCCACACATTCACGTTCATCCCCGCGAGGACCTGCCCCTCCTTCAGCCAGAACGCGATGAACTCGCGCTTGCCCGCGTCCCCGCGCAGCACCACCTGGTCGTACGAGCCCGGGGGCGCCCAGCCCGAGTACTCCAGGCCCAGGTCGTACTGGTCGGAGAAGAAGTACGGCACGCGGTCGTAGCTGATGTCCTTGCCGAGCATGGCGCGGGCCGCGGCCGGGCCGCCGTTCAGCGCGTTCGCCCAGTGCTCGACGCGGAGCCTGTCGCCGAAGAGCGGGTGCTGGACCGCCGCCACGTCGCCCGCCGCGTAGATGTCCGGGTCGGAGGTGCGCAGCGTCGCGTCCACGGCGATGCCGCCGCCGTGCGCCCGGTCGGCCAGTTCGAGGCCCGCGGCCTCGGCGAGCGCGGTGCGCGGGGCGGCGCCGATCGCGGCCAGCACGTCGTGGGCCGGGTGCTCCTCCCCGTCGTCGGTGAGGGCGGCGAGGACCATGCCGTCCTGGCCCGTGATCTCGGTGAGCTTCGCGCCGAAGTGGAAGCGGACGCCGTGGTCGCCGTGCAGCTCGGCGAAGATCTGGCCGAGCTCGGGGCCGAGCACGGAGTGCAGCGGCGTCGCCTCGGGCTCGACGACGGTGACCTCCGCGCCGTACTCACGGGCGGCCGCCGCGACCTCCAGGCCGATCCAGCCGGCGCCGGCGATCACCAGGTGTCCGTTGTCCCTGCCGAGCGAGGCCAGCACGTTCTTCAGGCGCTCGGCGTGCGCGAGGCGGCGCAGGTGGTGGACGCCCGCGAGGTGCGTGCCCGGGATGTCGAGGCGGCGCGGCTCCGCGCCGGTGGCGAGCAGCAGCTTGTCGTAGCGGACGACGGTGCCCTCGCCGAGCCGCACGGTCTTGTCCGCGCGGTCGATCGTGGTGACCGTCTGGCCGAGGTGCAGCTCGATGTCGTTGCTCGCGTACCAGGCCGGTTCGTGGACGAAGACGCTGTCGCGCTCCTCCTTGCCCTGGAGGTAGCCCTTCGACAAGGGCGGTCGTTCGTACGGGTGGTCCCGTTCGTCACCGATGAGGATCACCCGCCCGGTGAAGCCCTCCGAGCGGAGCGTCTCGGCGGCCTTGGCTCCTGCGAGCCCTCCCCCGACGATGACGAACGTCTGGTCCGCGTCGACCACTTGATGCCTCCTCATAGCCATGCCGTCATATGCGAGCGTCCCGCACGCAGCGTAATGCGGGAAGGGGGCGTGGCCCGATCAGGGCATCTTTTCGTCACGCCCAGTGGTCGCGTCTCCCCTTCGATGATCCCCGCCGACGGTAAGCCGCGCGTGAAGGGATCTCGCCGAGGCGTCGGTCAGCGAGGCGATCTGATCGACGATCACGCGCTTTCTCGCGCGGTCGTCGGGCGCGGCGTCGAACAGCGCGCGGAACTGCGGGTCGAGGCCTTCGGGCGCGCGGGAGGTCAGCGCCTGCGCCAACTCGGCCACCACGATGCGCTGATCGGCCCTCAGGCGCTCCTGCTGGGGACGCTGCATCACATACCGGTCGGCGACCGCCTTGAGCACCGCGCACTCGAACCGGGCGGCGCGCGGCACCACCAGCTCCGCCGCGTAGCGCGTCAAACGGCCCGTGCCGTGTCTCGCGCGTGTCGCGCCCTCCGCGGCGAGGCAGAAGCGCCCGATCAGCTGGCTGGTCGCGTCCTTGAGCCGGGCCTGGGCGACGGCCGTGCCGTCGTAGCCGTGCGGCCACCACTCCTGGTCGAGGAGCCGGTCGAGGGCGGCGGCGAGCTCGGCGGGGTCCGTGCCCTCGGGGACGTAGCGTCCGATGGCGACCGCGAAGACGTCGGCGCGCTCGGGCTCCGCGTGCAGCACGTTCGGATCCAAGTGTCCCGCGTGCAGGCCGTCTTCGAGGTCGTGCACGGAGTACGCCACGTCGTCCGACCAGTCCATGACCTGCGCCTCGAAGCAGGTGCGGCGGCCGGGTGACATCTTCCTGATCCAGTCGAAGACCGGCCGGTCGTCCTCGTAGACCCCGAATTTCTGCGACTCGGGGTCACTGGGGTGCTCGCCGCGCGGCCACGGGTACTTCGTCGCGGCGTCCAGCGCGGCCCGCGTCAGGTTCAGACCCACGCTGGTCAGCTCGCCGGAGCTCTCGCTGCGCACGAAGCGCTTGGGCTCGATGCGAGTGAGCAGGCGCAGCGACTGCGCGTTCCCCTCGAAGCCGCCGCAGTCCTCCGCCACCTCGTTGAGCGCCTGCTCGCCGTTGTGCCCGAAGGGCGGGTGGCCCAGGTCGTGCGAGAGGCAGGCCGTCTCGACGAGGTCGGGGTCGCAGCCGAGCGCGGCTCCCAACTCCCGCCCCACCTGTGCGCATTCGAGGGAGTGCGTGAGCCGGGTGCGCGGGCTCGCGTCCCAGTGCCTGCTGCGGGTGCCCGGCGTGACGACCTGGGTCTTGCCCGCGAGGCGGCGCAGCGCCGACGAGTGCAGCACCCTGGCCCGGTCGCGCTGGAACGCCGTGCGCCCCGGGCGCTTGTCGGGCTCGGGGGCCCAGCGCTCGACCGCCGCCTCGTCGTACGCGTCGCTGCCTACGCTGTCTTCCATGGCCCGACAGTACGGGCAGCCACCGACAACCGGGAGCCGCGACGGCTCAGACGGACGCGGTACGCGCCACCGGGGCGTACGTGGCCGTGGCCGGAGCCCGGTCGTAGCGGTGCAGGACAAGGCGGGCCAGGTCCGGGTGGGTGCCCAGGGGTGCCGCGGCGATGCCGGGCGCCGCCGCGGCGGCCTCAGAGGCGAAGCGTCCGGGGGCGGTGAAGTACGAGGCGACGGCGATCCGGTCGCGGCCGTGGGCGGCGAGGGACCGGGCGGCCGTGGCGATGTCGGGGTCGGTGGCGGACGCGTACCCGGGGACGACGGGGACGCCGAGGCGGCGGGCGAGGAGCGCGGCCGTGCGGCGGACGTCGGCGGCGGCGTGCGGGTCGCGGGAGCCCGCGGCGGCGAGGACGACTCCGGCGCGGCGGCGGTCCCGGTCGCTGGGCCGCTCGGGCCAGCCGGCCTCGACGAGCCGGTCGTGGAGGGCCTCGACGAGCAGCGGATGCGGGCCGAGGGGGTCGGCGACGCGGGTGAGCAGGTGGTCGGCGGCGTCCGCGGCCCGCGGCAGGTCGTGCTTGACGTGGTGGCCGCGGGAGAGGAGCAGCGGCACGAGCACGGCGCGGCCCGCGGGCAGCTCGGCGAGGGTGTCGGCCAGCAGCGGTTCGTTGAGTTCGATGTGGCCGAGGCGGACGGTGAGGCCGGGGCGGTGCTCGCGTATCCGCTCGACGAGCGCGGTGACCGTGGCCAGGGCCCGGGGGTCGCGGCTGCCGTGCGCCACGAGCACCAGGGCGGGCGGCTGCCGGGGGGCGCGCAGCGGGGACACGTGGCTGAGTCTGCTGCCGAGCTGGTCGCTGATCATGGTGAGGAGTCCCGCCGTGCCGACTGTGTGATCCAGGTGGGTCGTGCCGTGGTCCATGGGGCCGTACGACTCGTCCGTCATGGACCGATCGTGCCGGGCCGGGGTTGCCGGGCTGTTGCCGGGCGGTGACGGGTGGTTGCCGGTCGTTCACCGGGCGGACGGGGTCGCGGTGAGCGGACACCGGGGCCGGCCCCCTCGTCACCGATGCGCGGCACCGGGGGCCGCCTTGCCCACCCTGCCTTCCCCAAGCTCTCCGACAAGCTCCGAGCAGGGGAGACCCCATGAGGCGGCAGATTGCCCAAGTCGGTGACGACCGACCGTCACGGGTGGGGAGCCGTGCCAGGGGCGGGGCGCCAAGGCGGCGGAGGCCAATCGTCGCGGGTGGCCAAAATCAAGCCCCTGCGGCGATTGAGCAGCGGGGCCCGGGGCGGAGCCCCGATCTTTTCCAGCCCCGCCGACGCTTGAGACGCGGGGTCCGGGGCGGAGCCCCGACCCTTCCAGCCCCGCCGACGCTTGAGACGCGGGGCCCAGGGCAGAGCCCCGATCCTTCCAGCCCCGCCGGCGATTGAGGCGCGGGGTCCGGGGCGGAGCCCCGTGACGTAAGGGCGGGTGGGCGAACCATAGGGGTGCCGGAAGCGTCTTAGGCCGGACCGTTGCCGACCAGCCGCACAGGGGACCCGCGATGCACCTGCCACGCACCCGGAGGGCTCAGCGCCGGACCGTCCAGGCGGCCATGGCGGCCTGCGTGGTGGCGCTGCTGCCTGCGACCTGGCTGTTCGTGTCGACCGGTGACCGGCTCCGGACCACGGCGGACGTGCCCCGCACCGGGGTTGCTGTGGTGTTCGGGGCGGGCCTGTGGAACGGGGAGCCCTCGCCCTACCTGGCGCACCGGCTCGACGCGGCGGCCGAGCTGTACCGCGCGGGAAAGGTCCGCGTCCTGCTCGTCACGGGCGACAACAGCCGCGAGGAGTACGACGAACCGGACGCCATGCGCGCGTACCTGACCCGCCACGGGGTGCCGTCGCGGGCCGTGGTCAGCGACTACGCGGGCTTCGACACCTGGGACTCCTGCGTCCGCGCGAAGAAGATCTTCGGCGTCGACCGGGCCGTCCTGGTCACCCAGGACTTCCACGCGCGGCGCGCGGTGGCGCTGTGCGAGGCCGCGGGCGTCTCCTCGTACGGGCTCGGGGTCGCCGAACCGCACGACGTGACCTGGTACGCGGGCGGGGCGCGGGAGACCCTCGCGGCGGCGAAGGCGGCGCTCGACGCGACGGTGCGGCCGGATCCGCACTTCCTGGGTCACGAGGAGAAGGGCGTGCGCGAGGCCCTGGACGCGACCTCACGCCGTCCGCAGGACGGCCGGGAGATGCCCGTTCCGGCTCCGTAACCGGGCGCGCGCCGACCGGCAACACATTCGGCGCACCCTCAAGGGCATGCTCAACACGACGGCGACGCCCACCCACTGCCCGTACTGCGCCTTGCAGTGCGGCATGAACGTGCTGCCGGGACCCTCGGTCGAGGGCCGCGCGGACTTCCCGGTCAACCAGGGTGCGCTGTGCGGCAAAGGGCAGAGCGCCGCGTCCGTGCTCGCCTCCGGGGTGCGGCTCACGGAGCCGCTGGTGCGCAGCGCCGCCACGGGCCGGCTCGAGCCCGCCACCTGGGAGGAGGCCCTTGACCGGGTCGCGGACGGTCTGGCACGCGCGCGTGCCGGGCACGGAGCGGACGCGTGCGGCGTGTTCGGCGGCGGTGGCCTGACGAACGAGAAGGCGTACGCGCTGGGGAAGTTCGCCCGGATCGTGCTCGGCACCTCGCAGATCGACTACAACGGCCGGTTCTGCATGTCGTCGGCGGCGGCCGCGGGGCAGAAGGCGTTCGGCCTCGACAGGGGGCTGCCGTTCCCGCTGGAGGACATTCCGCGTGCCGGGTGCGTGATCCTGGTCGGCTCGAACCTCGCCGAGACGATGCCGCCGGCGCTGCGCTACCTCTCCGAGCTCAAGGCCAACGGCGGCAAACTGGTCGTGATCGACCCCCGCCGCACCCGCACCGCCGACCAGGCGGACCTCCATCTGGCGCCCCGCCCCGGCACGGACCTGGCGCTCGCGCTCGGGATGCTGCACCTGGTGGTGGCGGACGGCCGGGTCGACGAGGAGTACGTGCGCGACCGCACGCGGGGCTGGGAGGAGGCCCGGTCCGCGGCGATGGCGCACTGGCCGGAGTACGTGGAGCGGGTCACGGGTGTGCCGGTGCCCCGACTGCGCGAGGCGGTCGGCATGTTCACCGGGGCGGAGACGGCGATGGTGCTCACCGCGCGCGGACCCGAGCAGCAGTCCAAGGGCACGGACACGGTGGGCGCGTGGATCAACCTGGCGCTCGCGACGGGGCGGCCGGGCCGGCCGTTCTCCGGTTACGGCTGCCTGACCGGTCAGGGCAACGGTCAGGGCGGCCGCGAACACGGCCAGAAGGCCGACCAGTTGCCCGGGTACCGCAAGCTCACGGATCCGGCGGCGCGGGCCCATGTGGCGGAGGTCTGGGGGGTGGATCCGGACGTGCTGCCCGGGCCCGGGCGGTCGGCGTACGAGCTGCTCGACGCGCTCGGCGGTGACATCCGGGCGCTGTTGCTGATGGGCTCGAACCCGGTGGTGTCGGCGCCCCGGGCGGCGCATGTGGAGTCCCGGATCCGCTCGCTCGACTTCCTGGCCGTCGCGGATGTCGTCCTCTCCGAGACGGCCGAACTGGCCGATGTGGTCCTGCCGGTGACGCAGTGGGCCGAGGAGACGGGGACGGTGACGAACCTGGAGGGGCGGGTGCTGCTGCGGCAGCGCGCGCTGACGGCTCCGCCGGGCGTCCGGTCCGATCTGGACGTCCTTCAGGGGCTCGCCGCCCGGCTCGCGCCCGAACGGGAGAAGGGGTTCCCGACGGAGGCGCGGGAGGTGTTCGACGAGCTGCGGCGCGCGTCCGCGGGCGGTCCTGCGGACTACTCCGGGATCAGCTACGAGCGGTTGGCCGAGGGGGAGGGTGTCTTCTGGCCATGCTCCTCGGAGGACGCGGCCGCCGACGCCGAGGGCTCCTCCGGTACGCCGAGGCTCTTTCTCGAACGGTTCGCCACGGAGGACGGGCGGGCGCGGTTCGTACCGGTGGCGCATCGGCCGGCGGCGGAGGAGCCGGATGCCGAGTATCCGCTGTACCTGACGACGGGGCGGGTCGTGGCCCAGTACCAGTCCGGGGCGCAGACACGGCGTGTGCCGGAGCTCAACAAGGCGGCTCCCGGGGTGTTCGTGGAGCTGCATCCGCGGTTGGCGGGGCGCCTCGGGGTGGCGCAGGGGGACGCGGTCGCGGTGACGTCGCGCCGCGGCCGGGTCGAGGCGCCGGCGCGTCTCACCTCGACGATCCGTCCGGACACGGTCTTCATGCCGTTCCACTGGCCCGGGGCGGGGCGCGCCAACACGCTGACCAACCCGGCGCTTGATCCCGCGTCGCGGATGCCGGAGTTCAAGGTGTGCGCGGTGCGGGTGGAGCGGGTGGAGCGGGTGGAGCGGGCGGGAGACCGGGTCGGGGCGTAGGACCTGTCGTCCGGATCAGGCCCTGGGCGCCGCCCCGCATCCGCTCAGGACGTCTCCGCCCGGACCCAGTCCAGGTAGGCGCCACTGCCCCGGACCACCGGTGTGGCGATGATTTCCGGGGTGTCGTAGTCGTGGTGCGACGTCAGCCAGGACTCCAGGTCCGCGTACCGCGCGACCGTGGTCTTGAGCAGCACCTGCCACTCCTGCGCCGTCTCGACCTCGCCCTCCCATCGGTACACCGACGTGACCGGTCCCACGATCTGCGCACACGCGGCGACCCGGTCGCGGATCGCCCCGCGGGCGAGGCCGGACGCCTTCTCGGCGGCGTCCGTCGTCGTGAGGACCGTCAGGACGGATGGCTCGGTCGGCTCGGACGGCTCGGTCTGCTCTGCTGACATGTCTGGATTCTCCATGCCGCCCATGGTGACCGGCCCGGCCGACCACGCTCCTTCACAGGTCCGACACTGCGGACCCCTGGACTCCGTTTGTCATGACCCCCTAAAACTGAATCAGCGTCAGGACTTGGAAGTCGCCGCTCATCTCACCGTCCCCACGGAGCCGCCTGATGAGACACATACGGACCACATCGCGCCTCACCACCGGCATCACCACCCTGGCCACCCTCCTCGCCGCCCCCCTCGCCCTCGCCCCCACGGCGACCGCGGCCCCCGCCTCCGCCGAGGCCACCTCCGTCCGGGACGTGATCACCGACCCCGACGGGGCACGGCACATCCGCTACGACCGGACGTACGATCAACTCCCCGTACTGGGCGGCGACTTCGTCGTGCACGAGGCCGCCGACGGCACGTACGAGGGCACCGACCGCGCCGTCCCCGGCAGCGTCTCCGTCCCCTCCACCACACCCCGCCTCTCCGCCCCCAAGGCCGCGGACCTCGCCACCACGCTGCTGCGCGAGGCCAACCCGGGCGCACTGCTCCGCGGCCTCGTGGCCAAGCCGCGGCTCGTCGTGGACGCGCTGCACGGCAGCCCCAGGCTGGCCTGGCGGACGACGGCCGCCGCCAAGGACCCGCTCGGCAACCCCAAGGCGCGTACGGTCCTCACCGACGCCACCACCGGCGCCGCGATCGACTCCTGGGACAGCCTCGAAACCGCCGCCCCCACGGGCGAAGGACGCTCCCTCTACTCCGGCACCGTCCCCCTCACCACCAGCCGCGCCTCCTCCGGCGGCTATCAGCTCAGCGACGCCACCCGCGGCAACACCTACACCGGCGACGCGGGCAACAAGACCGACATCTGCGTCCTCGGCATCTGCCTGGAGCGCGCCCCCGCCAAGGTCTTCACGGACGCCGACAACCACTGGGGCACCGGAACGACCGCGGACCGCAGCACGGCCGCCGTCGACGCCCAGTACGGCACGGACCAGACCTGGGACTACTACAAGGACATGCACGGCCGGATCGGCATAGCCGACGACGGCAAGGGCTCGTACAACCGCGTCCACTACGGGAAGGACTACAACAACGCCTTCTGGGACGACAACTGCTTCTGCATGACGTACGGGGACGGCGACGGCAAGACGTTCGGCCCGCTGGTCGCCCTCGACGTCACGGGCCACGAGATGTCCCACGGCGTCACCTCGTCCACCGCGGCCCTCACCTACTCCGGCGAGTCCGGCGGCCTCAACGAGGCGACCTCCGACATCTTCGGCACGCTCGTCGAGTTCCACGCGAACAACGCCTCCGACCCAGGCGACTGGCTCATCGGCGAGAAGATCGTCAAGCCCGGGGCGAAGGTGTCGGCCCTGCGCTACATGGACAAACCCAGCCGGGACGGGAAGTCGGCGGACTGCTGGAACAAGAACGTCGGCAGCCTCGACGTGCACTACTCATCCGGCGTCGCGAACCACTTCGCGTATCTGCTCGCCGAGGGCAGCGGCCCGAAGACGGTCGGCGGCGTCCACAACGACAGCCCGACGTGCGACAAGTCGACGCTCCCCGGCATCGGCAAGGAGAAGCTCGGCAAGATCTGGTACCGCGCGCTGACCGTCTACATGACGTCGTCCACGGACTACAAGGGCGCGCGCACCGCGACCCTGAAGGCGGCCAAGGATCTGTACGGGTCGGACAGCAAGGAGTACGCGGCCGTGGCCGCCACCTGGTCGGCGGTGGCGGTGAACTGACCGGGCATCACCCGCACGCCGCCTCCGTCACCCGGTCGCACGCCTCCCCGCTCCCTTCGGCTACTTTCCAGCAGATACGCCGGTGACCTGCTGGAACGTACCGGAGGGAGCGTCAGGGACACGGCGGGGGAAGGGGTCCTGACGTCACATCAGGAGGCGGGACGGCGCCACTGGCACTTACCTCGTCCTTGGCAGGGCGCGCCCGACGCCCGCGAAGGAGCTTGGACGATGCGCGTGCGCAGGGGCATGGGCCGACCGCTGACCGCGGCGGCGTTCCTCACCACCGCGGCCACGACGGCGATGCTCGCCGTCGCCGCGCCCGCGACCGCCGCGCAGGGCGGCCTTGAGGTCTACCCGGCGACGGCGGCACCGGGCGACCGGGTCACGGTGGACACCACCGCGTGCGGCGGGAGCGGCACGGCGGCCGGCGACGCCAGCGCGATCGGCGCGGGCACCTTCACCCTGGCGCCCGACACGGGCGACCCGAGCGCGTCCAACGCCATGGGGCGCTTCCGGATCCCGGTGTCCGCGCAGCCGGGAACGTACGAGATCGTCGCGAGGTGTGCGGGCGGCCCCGAGGTGACGGGCGACCTCATCGTCTCCGTGACCGGATCGGACGTCTCCGTGGCCCAGCTGCCCAAGGGCCATGTGGACACGGGCGTCGGCGGCGCCCTCGGCCCCGAGCCCACGCGGACCTCCGCGGGTGTCGCGGCGCTCGCGCTCGCCGCCGCGGGCGGCACCTGGCTGCTGCACCGCAGGGCGCGCGGCGACCGCATCTGAGCCGGTCCCGCACCACCCGCCCCGTGATCGAGTGACGAACTGCGAGGAACCCAGGACCCCATGCGCAAGCCCACGCGCACCGGCACGCGCCCGCGTGCCACGAACCGTGCCAACACCGCCATGGGAACGGCCACCGCCCTGGCCCTCGCCGGTGGCGCCTGGCTGCTGGCCAGCGGGGCGGAGGGGCAGCCGCCGCCCCAGCCGTCCGCCGCGCAGGCCCACGTCGACCGGGCCCGTGAAGCGCCCGCCGCCGCTCCCCTGGCCCCCTCCCCGCCGGACCGCGTCCGCATCCCGTCACTCGCGGTCGACGCCCCGCTGATGGGCCTGGACCTGAACCGCTCCGGCAGCCTCGACGTGCCACCGCCCGGCAGGAAGAACCTCGCGGGCTGGTACCGGGCCGGCACCAAGCCCGGAGAGACGGGCACCGCGGTGATCGCGGGCCACGTCGACAACGCGCGCGGCCCGTCCGTCTTCTACGCCCTGGGCTCGCTGAAGCGCGGCCGTGCGATCGAGGTGCGGCGGCGGGACGGTTCGGCCGCCGTGTTCACGGTGGACGCGGTCGAGGTGTACGACGCGAAGCACTTCCCCGACGCGAAGGTGTACGGCGCGGCCCGCCGCCCCGAGCTCCGGGTGATCACCTGCGGCGGACCGTACTCGCGCACAACGGGCTACCAGGGGAACGTGGTCGTCTTCGCGCACCTGACGGGAAGCCGCTAGTACCTCTCCTTCGAGAGGGCGGCTCAGGCCACCCACTGCTCGTACGCCATCTTCACCACCAGCGCGCACACCACCGTCAGCAGCACGACGCGCACGAACCCGGCGCCCCGCTTCAGGGCGGTGTGCGCGCCCACCATGCCGCCCGCCAGGTTGAACACGGCCATCAGGCCCGCGAGCTGCCAGTAGACCTGGCCCTTCCAGGCGAACATCGCCAACGCGCCCGCGTTGGTGCAGCAGTTGACGATCTTCGCGGTGGCGGAGGCGGTGACCAGGTCGAGGTGGAGGATCGCGGTCAGGGCCAGGACCAGGAAGGTGCCGGTGCCCGGTCCGATCAGGCCGTCGTAGAAGCCGATACCGAGGCCCGCGAAGCCGATGGCGGCCCAGATCCGGCGGGGCGAGGTCGGGACCGTAGACGGGGCCGTGCCGAACGCCGGGCGGAAGATGACGAACGCGCCGACCGCGACGAGGACCACCATCACGACCGGTTTGAGGACGTCCGTGCTCATGCCCGTCGCGAGCAGCGCCCCGCCGGTCGACCCGGCGAGCGCGGCCGTCCCGATGCGGACGGCGAGGCGTACGTCGACGGGGGCCTTGCGGGCGTAGGTGACGGCGGCGCCCGTGGTGCCGACGATGGCGACGGCCTTGTTGGTGCCGAGGGCGTGGCCCGCCGCGGCGGAGTTCGGCAGGCCGAGGAGGAGGGCCGGGAGCAGGAGCAGTCCGCCGCCGCCCACCACCGCGTCGACCCAGCCCGCCGCGAGCGCGGCGACGCACAGGACGACGACGGTGGTCAGTGATATGTCAGGCATGATCAGGACTCTACGGACGGGCGGCCTGCACGACCCCGGGGCCCCCGGAAGGCTGAGGTTGATCTGAGGGTTCCGTATCGGTGTGCGGGACGGCCCGGTCGGGGGCCGGGGGCGCCGCCGGTTCGACGGTGAGCGCGAGGCACGCCGCGACCACCGCGCTGGCCGAGGCGAGCCCGGCGGTGAGCCTGCGGCGGGCCTGGATCGTGGGGGCGTGTGCGGTGCGGGCGGGTCTGGTGTGGCGGCCCATGGCGGTGTCTTCTCTTCTCCGGAATCGAGGCGGGGCAGGGCGGGGGCGGGGCGCGGTCAGTACGTGAAGGACTCCGCGTGGATGCGGCTCCCGGGGACGCCGGCCTTGATCAGTGCCGCCGTCGCCGTCTCCGCCATGCCGGGCGGGCCGCACAAGTAGACGTCGTGGTCGGGGAGTTCGGGCACGAGGTCGCGCAGGGCCTGCGGGGCGAGGGAGTCGAAGGCCGCGCCGGAGGGGCCGAGGAGGTAGTGCAGGGCCGCCTCGCGGGTGTGGGCGATGGACTCCAACTCCTCGCGGAGGACCAGCTGTTCCTCGGTGCTCGCGCGGTACAGGAGGGTGATGTCCCCGGGGGCGCCGGGCAGCGTCTCGAACAGCGCCCGCAGCGGCGTGATGCCCACTCCCCCGGCCAGCAGCAGCACCTTGCGGCGGGTGCGGCGGTGCGCCGTGAGCGCGCCGAACGGCCCGGTCGCGACCACCCGTACCCCGGGGCGCAGCCTGCGCACCCGGCGCGTGTGGTCGCCGACGGCCTTCACGGTGATCCGGACGTGGTCGCCGTCGACCGGCGCCGACAGCGAGAACGGCAGCGCCGTGTGCCACAGCCGCCGGGTGAGGAACCGCCAGCGCAGGAACTGGCCCGGTTCGGCGCGCAGCAGGCCGAGGTCGGTGCCGCGCATCAGGACGGAGGCGACGCCCGGCCCCTCCTGCCGTACGTCGACGATCCGCAGCCGGTGCCGCAGCGCCTGCCGCACCGGCACGACGAGCCGGTACCAGACCAGCAGCACCGCGACGGTGGCGTGCAGCAGCGACCACAGGCCGAGGCCGAGGGGACTGGATGCGACGTCGGGGCCCGAGAGCTGGTGCGCCGAGGCCAGCGCCGCGGCGAGGTACGTCAGCAGGTGCAGGCCCCGCCACGTGCCGTGCCCGACGCGGCGGCGGACGGCACGGGCACTGCTCACCCCGACCGCGGCGAACAGCACGGTGCCGGCCGTCGCGGCGGCGATCCCCGGGTAGCCGAGCAGTTCGGTGACCGTGCCGACCAGATCGGTCCCGGTGTGCGCCGCGTACCCGCACAGGGCGAGCACGACGTGGGCGGCGCACAGGGTGAGGACGTGGCGGCCGCCGCGCGCGTGGTGGCGGGCGAGCCGGTCGGCGCCGATGCCGTGCTCGACGGCGGGCACCCGGGCCATGAGGAAGAGCATGACCAGGATTCCGTACCCGGCGAGCAGGCCGGTGAGGTGGGCGCCGGTCGTGAACAGCGCGTCGATGCGTGCCGAGGGGCGGACCTGCGCCATCCACAGGGCGGTCACGAGCAGCGCGCCCGCGCGGATCCCGGTGCGCAGCCCGTGCGGGGTGAGCCGGGCGGGCGCGGCGGGCCGCACCCGGGGTGCCCTGCGGGGGCGCGGCGGGATCGGCGGGGCCTTGCGGGGCTTCTCCGTCTGTCTGCGGTAGGACGCCAGAGCGGGGTAGCGGGCGAGTTCGGGGTCGACGGCCTTGGTGGTCACGACCGGCACACTAGGCTCGGCAGGGCCCGGGTTCGGGCTGGTCAGCGCCGTACGGCCGATCCTTAAGGCGCCCTTGAGGACGGACTGAACACGGGTTAAGCCCGCTACGTTTCCCTCACATCCGCCCGTCGGCCCCGCTGAGCGCACCGTTCCCCCCGGGAAACCATCGGGACGCCACCGGGTAACACCCGCCGCGCACGCTGCGATGCATGACCGCACCGTACGAGCACGTCGACGCCGCGACCGGGCCCGGCCGCGTCGTCGTCATCGGCACCGGCCTCGCCGGCACCCGCGTCGCCCACCGGCTCGGCGAGCGCGCCACGCTGATCGGCGAGGAGACGCACGCCCCGTACAACCGGGTGCTGCTCGCCGAGGTGCTGGCGGGGACGTACCCGCCCGAGGTCATCGAGCTGCCCCGGGTCACCGGTCCGCGCCTGCGCACCCGCGCCGTCCGGATCGACCGCGAGCGGCGGCTCGTGCAGTGCGAGAACGGGGACGAGGTCGGCTACGACACTCTCGTCCTCGCCACCGGCTCCAACCCGGTACTGCCGCCGCTGCGCGGCCTGTTCGCGCCGGACGCCACCGAACTGCCCGGCGGTGTCCACGCGTTCCGCACGATGGACGACTGCCTGGCGCTGTCCGAGGCCGTCACCGATGGCACCCGCGCCGTCGTCATCGGCGGCGGCCTCCTCGGTGTCTCCGCGGCCCGTGCGCTCGCCCGGCGCGGCGCCCAGGTGGTGCTCACCCAGCAGTCCGAGCGGCTGATGGAGCGCCAGCTCGACCCGCGCTCCTCCGAACTCGTCCGCCGCCATCTCACCGCGCTCGGCGTGGAGATCCACACCGAGTGCCGGGTGCGCGGTGTCGGCGTCGTCGAAGGACACGTCCGCCGCGTCGAGCTGCACGACGGGTACGTGCTCGGCACCGACGTCACCGTCCTCGCCTGCGGGGTGCGGCCGCGCGCCGGTCTCGCGCAGGCCGCGGGGCTCGACGTCCGCAAGGGCGTCGTCGTCGACGACGCCCTGCGCACGAGCGATCCGCACATCCGGGCGGTCGGCGACTGCACGCAGCACGCCGACACCGTCTACGGCCTCGCGACCCCGGCCCTGGAACAGGCCGACGCGCTCGCCGACCTGCTGACCGGCACCGACAGCGCGTACACCGGCACCCGCACGCTCACCCGGCTCACCCTCCCGCACCACGCCGGGCCGCTCGATCTCGCCGCGTTCGGCGAGACCGAGGCGCTGCCCGGCGACGACGTCGTGCAGCTCGCCGACGCCACCCGCGGCACGTACCGGAAGGTCGTCGTGCGCGGCGACCGTCTGGTCGGCGGGGTGCTGGTCGGCGAGCTGGCCACGGTCGGCGCGCTCGCGCACGCCTGGGAGTCGGACGAATCACTGACCGCCGGCCATGTCGACAACGCCGTCGGCTCGCCTCTGCTGCACCTGCTCACCCACGACGGAGGCCTCTGACATGGCGACCTCAATGCCCACCCTCGTACTCGTCGGCCACGGCATGGTCGGCCAGCGCTTCCTGGAGGCCGCCGCCGAGCGCGGGCTCACCGAGTCGCACCGCGTGGTCGTCCTGTGCGAGGAGCCGCGCCCCGCCTACGACCGCGTGCACCTCACCTCGTACTTCTCGGGCACCACGCCCGAGGAACTCTCCATGACCGACCCGGAGTTCATCGAGAAGCACGGCATCGAGCTGTACGTCGGGGATCCCGCCGTGGTCGTCGACCGCGAGTCCCGCACCGTGCACGCCCGCTCCGGGCTCAAGGTTCCCTACGACACGCTCGTGCTGGCCACCGGCTCCTACCCGTTCGTCCCGCCGGTGCCCGGCAAGGACGCCACCGGCTGCTTCGTGTACCGGACGATCGACGACCTGTACGCGATCGAGGAGTACGCGAAGAACAACGCGACGGTCGGCGCCGTGGTCGGCGGCGGCCTGCTCGGCCTGGAGGCCGCGGGCGCGCTCCAGGGCCTCGGACTCTCCACCCACATCGTCGAGTTCGCGCCGCGCCTGATGCCCGTGCAGGTCGACGAGGGCGGCGGCGCTGCCCTGCTGCGGACCATCTCGGACATGGGGCTCGACGTGCACACGGGCGTCGGCACCCAGGAGATCGTCACCGACGACGCGACCGACGCCGTACGGGGCATGAAGCTGTCGGACGGCAGCGAACTCGCCACCGACCTCGTCGTCTTCTCCGCCGGTGTCCGCCCCCGCGACCAACTCGCCCGCGACATGGGCCTCACGGTCGGCGAGCGCGGCGGCATCAGCGTCGACGAGCGGTGCCGCACCAGCGACCCCGACGTCTTCGCGATCGGCGAGTGCGCGCTGGCCTGCGACGGCCGGGTGTACGGGCTCGTGGCCCCCGGCTACGAGATGGCGCTCACGGCCGCCGACACCATCGCCGACGAGGACGCGTCCTTCACCGGCGCCGACCTCTCCACCAAGCTCAAGCTGCTCGGCGTCGACGTCGCCTCGTTCGGCGACGCGCACGGCGCCACCGACGGCTGCCTCGACGTCGTCTACTCGGACTCGCGCTCGGGCACGTACAAGAAGCTCGTGATCGGCGGCAAGGGCGAGCTGCTCGGCGGCATCCTCGTCGGCGACGCGGAGGCGTACGGGACGCTGCGCGCGCTCACCGGGACCGTGCCGCCGGTCGCCCCCGAGCAGCTGGTCCTCCCGGCGGGTGCGGGCGCCCCCGCCCAGCTCGGCCCGGAGGCGCTGCCCGCCGACGCCGTCATCTGCTCCTGCCACAACGTCACCAAGGGCGAGATCTGCGAGCACACCTCGCTGCCCGAGGTGAAGAAGTGCACCAAGGCCGGTACGGGGTGCGGCAGTTGCGTCAAGCTCATCGGCCAGCTCCTGCCGAAGTCCGGCGACGACGGGCTGTGCGGCTGCTTCGAGCACACCCGCCAGGAGCTGTACGAGATCGTCCGCGTCAAGCGGATCACGTCGTACGCGCAGCTCCTCGACGAGCACGGCAGGGAGGGTGCGCGCGGCGGCGAGGGCTGCGAGATCTGCAAGCCGACCGTCGGCTCGATCATCGCCTCGCTCGCCCCGTCGATCGGCGCCGACGGCTATGTCCTCGACGGCGAGCAGGCGGCCCTCCAGGACACCAACGACCACTTCCTCGCCAATCTCCAGAGGAACGGCTCGTACTCGGTCGTCCCCCGGATCCCCGGCGGCGAGATCACGCCCGAGAAGCTGATCGTGATCGGTGAGGTCGCGCGGGACTTCGGCCTCTACACGAAGATCACGGGCGGCCAGCGCATCGACCTGTTCGGCGCGCGGGTCGACCAACTGCCCATGATCTGGGCCCGGTTGGTGGACGCCGGCTTCGAGTCCGGGCACGCGTACGGCAAGGCGCTGCGGACCGTGAAGTCGTGCGTGGGACAGACCTGGTGCCGTTACGGGGTGCAGGACTCGGTCCGGATGGCGATCGACCTGGAGCTGCGCTACCGGGGCCTCAGGGCACCCCACAAGCTGAAGTCGGCGGTCTCCGGGTGCGCCCGCGAGTGCGCGGAGGCCCAGTCGAAGGACTTCGGCGTCATCGCCACCGCCAACGGCTGGAACCTGTACGTGGGCGGCAACGGCGGCATGACACCGCGCCACGCCGACCTCCTCGCCCAGGACCTGAGCGACGCCGAACTGATCCGGCTCATCGACCGGTTCCTGATGTTCTACGTCCGCACCGCCGACCGTCTGGAGCGCACGGCGGCCTGGCTGGAGCGGATCGAGGGCGGGCTCGACCACGTGCGGGACGTCGTCGTGCACGACTCGCTCGGCATCTGCGACGAGCTCGAGGCCCTGATGCGGGCGCACGTCGCGCACTACCGCGACGAGTGGGCCGAGACCATCGACGACCCCGAGCGCCTCTCCCGCTTCGTGTCCTTCGTCAACGCCCCCGACACCCCCGACCCGACGGTCCGCTTCATGCCCGAGCGCGACCAGATCAAGCCCGAGCTGCCGCTGATCCCCCTGGAAGGACTGGCTGTCCGATGACCATTGCCCCTGAACTGACGACCACCACGACCCTTGTGCAACTCGACGTGGACGGCGAGCCGTTGGCCGTGTGCGAGTCGGCCCGCCTGAGCGGGGGGCGCGGCGTCGCCGTGCTGCTGCCGGACGGCCGCCAGGCGGCGGTGTTCATGGACCGCGCGGGCCGCGTGTACGCGATCGACAACACCGACCCGTTCACCGGTGCGTCCGTGCTCTCTCGGGGGCTGCTCGGCTCGGCGGACGGACGGCCGTTCGTGGCCTCACCGCTCCTGAAGCAGCGCTTCGACCTGGAGACGGGGCGGTGCCTGGACGACGACGGGGTCGCCGTCCGGACGTACGCGGTGCGTGAAGAACGGCAGTGACATCAGTCACAGAGAAAACACAGGGATAGAGAGCAACTTTCACAATCCGTCCGGATTTCGTCCCCAGTAAGCGCAGAACACCGCTTACACCCGGACAGAAAGCCCCGCACGGGCGCCCTCGAACCGCCTTAGGATCTCGGCACCTCAGCGCTTATTCGCGCCTTACTCCGATCCGAACAGAGGGCGTCCCGTGCAGATCCGTCAGATTCTCGCGACAGCCGCAGTCGCCGCCGTGACCGCTCCGGTGGCGCTGCTGTCCGTCTCTCCGGCGTTCGCCGACACGAAGCCCGCGGCCCAGACCGAGCAGAAGCCCTCCATAGCCGAGCTGCGGAAAGCGGTGAAGGAGGCGCGGCAGGCGTACCGGACGGCCGTGGCCACCTGGAAGGCGCTCCAGCAGGAGATGGACGACACGGATCTTCCGTCGTATCCGCCCCGGGTCGACCGCGACAACGCGAAGAAGGTCGCCGACGAGGCCGCGGCGGCCCTGACGGCCGCCGACCAGGCCGTCACCGACGCGCAGGCGAAGCTGGACGCCGCCACCACCGACGAGGACAAGGCGGCCGCCCAGAAGGAACTGGACGACGCCAAGACCGCCGCGGTGGCCGCTGCCGCCACCAAGAAGGACGCCGACGCCAAGGCCACCGCGGCGCAGACGGCCCTCGACGACGCCCGGGTCGCCATCGCCCGGAAGATCCACCAGGCCGACCAGGACGTGAAGACCACCCGCGCCGCGAAGAAGGCCGCCGAGAAGGCGCTCGCCGACGCGCAGGACGAGGCGGGCGAGCCGGGCGACCCGGCGGACCCGGAGGACCCGCAGTGCACGGAGGGCGTCGCCCTCAAGTCGGCCCTGTCCGGCCTGCCGTCGAAGATCGCCGCCGGCTCCACGGTCGACTTCGGCCTGCGCCTGACCAACAACACGAAGCGGACCCTCGACGAGGTGCTGCCGATCGTGGTCGTGGGCGCGGACGCCAAGGTCGGCGGGAAGGACATCTCCGACAAGCTGCACCTCAAGTCCAAGCAGGACGGCACCTGGAAGACCATCGGCGAGTTCGACTACGCGGGCGAGTTCACCGACGTCAAGGCGGGTGCGCACGTCGACCTGTCGCTGCGTCTGACGGTCGACCGCTCGGCACCGGCCGGCTACGGCGGCAGCCTGGCCGTGGGCCAGTACCTCAACAAGGACGAGAGCTGCGGCTTCGGCGACCCCGCCATCTACGAGTTCACCATCAACCCGGTCGGCGCAGGCAACTCCACGACCCCCGCCGACAAGGGCAACAAGCCGAAGCCGCAGGGCAGTGCCTCCCCCGTGGCGAACTCCGGTACGGGCTCCACCGACGGCTCGCTCGCCCACACCGGCTCGTCCTCCGCCCTGCCGACGATCGGCCTGGCGGGCGGCGCGGCCGTGGTGCTCGGCGCCGGTGCGGTGTACGTGGTGCGCCGCCGCAAGGCCGGTGCCAACGGCTGAGGCTCGCACCGATGACCGACGCCGGACCGGCACCCCTGCTGGAGGGGGTGCCGGTCCGGCGTCTTTTTCGGCCCGGTGTCCCTACCGGCCCAGTGCCTTGAAGTCCACGCCCGTGAGCTGCTCCGACGCGGCCCACAGCCGCTCCCCCGCCGCGTCGTTGAGCGTCCACGACGCCCGCCAGGACGTGGTGGGGGCGCCGCGCCACATCAGCACGCGCGGGCCGTAGAAGTCGTCGGGGCGCACGCCCGGGTCCGTGGCCGCGCGCAGCGTCGGCAGTGCCCCGGCCGCCGCGGGCTGCCCGAAGAACCGGTTGCCGACGTCGAAGAACCGCTCCATGCCCTTGCGGCCCTCCATCCGGGCGCCGCGCGCCTGGAGTTCGGTCGCCGCGTACCCGGGGTGCGCGGCCGCCGCGACGAGCTTCGCGCCCGCCGCCCGCGCCTGTCGCGCCAGCTCGTGCACGAACAGCAGGTTGGCCGTCTTGGACCGCCCGTAGGCGACCCAACGCCCGTACTTGCGCTCGCTGTTGAGGTCGGCGATGTCGATGTTGGCCAGGGCGTGCAGCCCGCTGGAGACGGAGACGACGCGGGGCGCGGGCGCCGCGAGCAGGCCCGGCAGCAGCAGCCCGGTCAGGGCGAAGTGGCCGAGGTGGTTGACGCCGAACTGGGTCTCGAAGCCGTCGGCGGTGCGCCCGAAGGGGAGGGCCATCACGCCCGCGTTGTTGACGAGGAGGTCGAGCGGGCGGTCCTGGCGGGCCTCGGCGAAGGCGCGTACGGAGGCGAGGTCCCCGAGGTCGAGCGGCGCGAACTCGGCCCGCGCGCCCGGCACCTCGGACGTCAGCCGGTCCAGGGCCGCGGTGCCGCGCGGCTCGCTGCGGCAGGCCAGGACCACGTGGGCGCCCGCGCGGGCCAGTTCGCGTGCGGTGACGTAGCCGATGCCGGTGTTGGCTCCGGTGACCACCGCCGTACGGCCCTGCTGGTCGGGGATGTCGGTCGCGCTCCAGCCGCTCATGGGTCGGCTCTCCTTCGGGGGGACGTCGTCAGTGGGGGTTACCGAAGGGTACGCACGCACGGAAAAGGGCGGCACCCCCCGCACAGGGGTGCCGCCCTTTCGTGGATACCGGGGCCGCCGCGAATCGGTGAGGGTCGGGGACTCGCGGCGGCCCCGGAGTTCAGGGCCCGTCAGGTGAGGTCTGCCGGGCTCCGTCCGCCGGTCAGCGGTGGTCGCTGCCCTCGGAGCTGCTGGCCGCGCGGCCGGCCTCCAGACGGGCGACGGGGATGCGGAACGGGGAGCAGGAGACGTAGTCGAGTCCGACCTCGTGGAAGAAGTGGACCGACTCCGGGTCGCCGCCGTGCTCGCCGCAGACGCCGAGCTTGAGGTCGGGCCGCGTGGCACGCCCTGCCTCGACGGCGGACTTCACGAGCGAGCCGACGCCGTCCTTGTCGATCGTCTCGAACGGGCTGACGCCGAAGATGCCCTTCTCCAGGTACGCGGTGAAGAAGCTCGCCTCCACGTCGTCGCGGGAGAAGCCCCAGACCGTCTGCGTGAGGTCGTTCGTGCCGAAGGAGAAGAACTGGGCCGCCTCGGCGATCTGCCCGGCCGTGAGGGCGGCACGGGGCAGCTCGATCATGGTGCCGATGGCGAGCTTCAGCTTGACGCCGGTCTGCTCCTCGACCTCCGCGATGACCTGGTCGGCCTCCTCGCGGACGATCTCCAGCTCCTGGACGGTGCCGACGAGCGGGATCATGATCTCGGCGCGCGGGTCGCCCTTGGCGTTCTTGCGCTCGGCGGCGGCCTCGGCGATGGCGCGGACCTGCATGGTGAACAGGCCGGGGATGACGAGGCCGAGCCGGACGCCGCGCAGACCCAGCATCGGGTTCTGCTCGTGCAGCCGGTGCACGGCCTGGAGCAGGCGCAGGTCGTTCTCGTTGTTGTCCTTGCGGGACTCGGCGAGCGCGACGCGGACCGACAGCTCGGTGATGTCGGGCAGGAACTCGTGCAGCGGCGGGTCGAGCAGGCGGACGGTGACCGGGAGGCCGTCCATCGCCTCGAACAGCTCGACGAAGTCCTGCTTCTGGAGCGGCAGGAGGAGCTTCAGGGACTCCTCGCGCTCGCCCTCCGTGTCGGCGAGGATCAGCTTCTCGACCAGCTCGCGCCGGTCACCGAGGAACATGTGCTCGGTGCGGCACAGGCCGATGCCCTGGGCGCCGAAGCGGCGGGCGCGCAGCGCGTCCTCGGCGTTGTCGGCGTTGGCGCGTACGCGCAGGCGGCGTACTCGGTCCGCGTAGGCCATGATCCGGTGCACGGCGCCCACGAGTTCGTCGGCGTCGTCGGCGCCGGCGTGCATGCGGCCCTCGAAGTACTCGACGACCGGGGAGGGCACGACGGGCACCTCACCGAGGTAGACCTTGCCGGTGGAGCCGTCGATGGAGACGGTGTCGCCCTCCTCGACGACGGTCTCGCCGATGGTCATCCGGCGGCGCTTGGTGTCGACCTCCAGCTCCTCGGCGCCGCAGACACAGGTCTTGCCCATGCCGCGGGCGACGACGGCCGCGTGCGAGGTCTTGCCGCCGCGCGAGGTGAGGATGCCCTCGCAGGCGATCATGCCGTCGAGGTCGTCGGGGTTGGTCTCGCGGCGGATCAGGATGACCTTCTCGCCGGAGCGCGACCACTTGATGGCGGTGTACGAGTCGAAGACCGCCTTGCCGACCGCCGCGCCGGGCGACGCGGCGATGCCGCGGCCGAGCAGCTCGACCTTCGCCTCGTCGTCGAAGCGCGGGAACATCAGCTGCGCGAGCTGCGCGCCGTTGACCCGCTGGAGGGCCTCGGCCTCGTCGATCAGGCCCTGGTCGACGAGCTGCGTCGCGATGCGGAAGGCGGCACCGGCGGTGCGCTTGCCGACGCGGGTCTGGAGCATCCACAGCTGGCCGCGCTCGATGGTGAACTCGATGTCACAGAGGTCCTTGTAGTGGTTCTCAAGGGTCTCCATGATCTGCATGAGCTGGTCGTAGGACTTCTTGTCGATCTGCTCCAGCTCGGCGAGCGGCACGGTGTTGCGGATGCCCGCGACGACGTCCTCGCCCTGGGCGTTCTGGAGGTAGTCGCCGTAGACGCCCTGGTGGCCGCTGGCCGGGTCGCGGGTGAAGGCGACGCCCGTGCCGGAGTCCGGGCCGAGGTTGCCGAAGACCATGGAACAGACGTTGACCGCCGTGCCGAGGTCGCCGGGGATGCGCTCCTGGCGGCGGTACAGCTTGGCCCGGTCGGTGTTCCACGACTCGAAGACCGCGTTTATGGCGAGGTCCATCTGCTCGCGCGGGTCCTGCGGGAAGTCGCGCCCGGCCTCGGTCTTGACGATCTTCTTGAAGCGCGTGACGAGCTTCTTGAGCTCGGCGGCGTCCAGGTCGGTGTCGACCGTGACCTTCTTGGCGGCCTTGGCCTTCTCCAGAGCGTCCTCGAAGAGCTCGCCGTCGATGTCCAGGACGGTCTTGCCGAACATCTGGATGAGGCGGCGGTACGAGTCCCAGGCGAAGCGGTCGTCGCCGGCCTGCTTGGCGAGGCCCTGCACCGACTTGTCGGAGAGACCGATGTTGAGGACGGTGTCCATCATGCCGGGCATGGAGAACTTCGCGCCCGAACGGACCGACACCAGAAGGGGGTTGTCGGCCTGGCCGAGCTTCTTCCCCATCTTCTTCTCGAGCGCGTCGAGGTGCTGGGTGACCTCGTCACGGAGTGCCACCGGCTCCTCGCCGCTGTCGAGGTAGACCTTGCAGGCCTCGGTGGTGATGGTGAAGCCCGGAGGGACGGGAAGGCCCAGGTTGGTCATCTCGGCGAGGTTCGCGCCCTTGCCGCCGAGAAGGTCCTTGAGGTTCTTGTTGCCCTCGGTGAAGTCGTAAACGAACTTCGCTACCTGAGGATCTTTGTTTTCCGACACGGGTCTCGACTCCTCGAGGCTCGGGTGGCTGCCCTGACGGCGAGGAACATACCCAGATCCAAGGCCTGTGGGTACGTCCACTCAGCTGTCATACGGGCGTAACCACCCGTCCGCCAGGAGATCGAAGTTGATGCACGGGAGGTGAGCCCTTTGACCTTGTGTTCATTACTTGAAGACACTACCCCCGTAGACCCCCTTCATTGCTCACATGAGCGCCCTCTGCTCGTTTGTGCGTTCAGGGCATAAATGATCGAGCGTTGGCACTGAGTGCCACGGCTTGGAGAAGTGCAGACGGGCTTTAATCGCTCATCTGAGCGCAACCCCGATCAGGGGTGGCGAGAATCACGCCGTTTGAAGCGGCTCGCGGACGGTCCCGTTCCAGCATGCGGACGCCCCTCGGGGGACGAAACGGGCGCGTCACAGGCCCAGTGCGGCCAGCCGGCGCTCGGCCCGCCCGGGGGCGTACAGCTCCTCCACCACCAGCGCTCCCGCTCCGATGAGCGCCGAGCGCTCGCCGAGCCGGGAGGTGACCACGTCCAGGTGCGCGGTCGAGCGGGGCAGTGCCCGTTGATACAGGAGTTCACGGACTCCCGTGAGGAAGGCAGTTCCGGCCAGATCTCCGGCGATCATGAGAACGCCGGGGTTGAGGAGCGTCACCACGGTCGCGAGCACCTCGCCCACGGAGCGCCCCGCCTCCCGCGCGAGCCGCAGCGCCTCCGGGTGCCCCGCGGCGAGCAGTTCGCGCACATCGGAGCCGGAGGCCGCGGGGACGCCCGCCTCCGTGAGCCGGCGGGCCACGGCCCGGCCACTGGCCACGGCGGCCAGGCAGCCGTACGAGCCGCACTTGCACAGCGCGTCCGCGCCGTCCGGCACCCGGATGTGCCCGATGTCGCCCGCGCCGCCGTCGATGCCCCGGTAGACCGCGCCGTCCACGACGACGCCCGCGCCGATCCCGGTGGAGACCTTGACGAGGGCGAAGGCGCGGCAGTCCGGGTGGGCGGTGCGCTGTTCCCCGTACGCCATGAGGTTGGCGTCGTTGTCGACGAGGACCGGGACGTCCTGCGGGGTGCCCGCGCCCTCGGCGGCCGCGCGGGCGAGCCGGCCCACGATGTCGTAGCCGTCCCAGCCGGGCATGATCGGCGGCTGGACGACCCGGCCGGACGCGAAGTCGACGGGCCCCGGCACCGCGAGGCCGATCCCGCACACGAGGTCCGGCGAGCGGTCCGCCTTCCGCAGCAGGTCGCCGAACCAGCCTCCGAGGTGGGACAGCACCCGCTCGGGCCCGTCCTCGACGGTGAGGGTGTCCGTGTGCTCCGCCAGCACCTCGCCGTTCAGGGTCAGGACGGCGGCGCGGGCGTGCCGGGTGTCGAGGTCCGCGGCGAGCACCACGGCGTGCGCGTCGTCGAACTCCAGGTGGACCGAAGGGCGGCCCCCGAGCCGGGAGTTGACCGGCTCCGCGGTGCCCTCGCGCAGCCAGCCCGCGCGGAAGAGCCGGTCGAGGCGCTGGCCGACGGTGGCCCTGGACAGGCCCGTCACGTCCTGGAGGGCGCCCCGCGTGGTCGCTCTGCCGCTGCGCACCAGGTGCAGCAGCTCTCCGGCGCTCGCCCGATTCCCCGCCATGCCGTCGTGACCCCCTTGTGTTCACCAACTGCGCGTTACATTCTGGGTTTTGCGTGTTAAATAGACGTAACCTTATGCGGTGAACCGCGTAACCGACACCCGTTGGAAGGGGTGTGGGAAAGCCTGTGGAGCACACGACCGAGCGGCGCGGCGGAGCGCTGCGGCCCGCGCGGCCCCGCTCCTCCTTACGGGACCGCGCCGCGCGCGTGCTCGATGCCAACTGGACGGGGACCTCGACCGTTCCCTCGCGCACGCTCTACCCGCACCAGTGGTCGTGGGACTCGGCGTTCATCGCGATCGGCCTGCGCCATGTCTCTGCGCTGCGCGCCCAGGGCGAGTTGGAGACACTGCTCGCCGCGCAGTGGGGCGACGGCCGGATCCCGCACATCGTCTTCAACCCCGCCGTCGCGCTCGACGCCTACTTCCCGAGCCCCGACTTCTGGCGCTCCTCCACCGCGGGCCGCGCCGCGGGCGCCCCGGCCGCCGTGCAGACCTCCGGCATCGTGCAGCCGCCCGTGCACGCGCTGGCCGCCTGGCTCGTGCACCGCGCGGACCCCGGCCTCTCCCGCTCCCGCGGCTTCCTGGCCCGCGTGTACCCCCGGCTCGCCGCCTGGCACCGCTACCTCCTGCACCGCCGCGACCACGGCGGCGGGGGCCTCGCCTCCGTGATCCACCCCTGGGAGCAGGGCATGGACAACAGCCCGTGCTGGGACGCCCCGCTCCGCCGGGTCTCCCCCGCCCGGAACTTCCGCCGCGCGGACCTGGAGCACGGCGCGGCCCAGGACCGGCCGACGGACCTCGACTACGGGCGGTACGTACGCCTCGCGGCCGACTACCGGGACGCCGAGTACGCGGACGGGGAGGGCGGGTTCGCGGTCGAGGACCCGTCCTTCAACGCCCTGCTCGCGGCCTCCGAGCACGCGCTGGCCCGGATCGCCTGCGAGCTGGGGGCCGCGGGGACGGCGCGGCACGCGCGCGCGGAGCGGCTCACGGCGGCGCTGGTGCGGCGGCTGTGGGACCCGCGGGCCGGGATGTTCTTCTGCCGGGATCTGCGCGGCGAGGGCGGCCTCGTCCGCGAGTACGGCGTCTCCGGGCTGCTGCCGCTGATCCTGCCGACGCTGCCGCGCGAGGTGGTGCGGGCGCTCGTGGACGCGGCGTGCGGCCCGCGCTTCGGCGTCGGCGGCCTGGTGCGGATGGCGCCCAGCTACGACCTCACCGGACCGGCCTTCGACCCGCACCGCTACTGGCGCGGCCCCGCCTGGTTCAACACCAACTGGCTCCTGGAGCACGGCCTGCGGCTGCACGGCGAGCACGCGCGGGCCGGGCGCCTGCGCGCCGCGATGCTCGATGTCGCGGGGGCATCGGACTTCGCCGAGTACGTCGATCCCCGGACGGGGGCGGGCCGCGGCGCCCGCGGCTTCGGCTGGACCGCCGCGCTGACGCTGGATCTGCTGGCCGAGAGGACGTCGCGATGACGGATGGGTACGGACATGGGCAGGGCAATCAACTCCTGGTGCACGGAAGGACGTTCGCGGCGACCGACCCGTCCGGTGCGCTGACGGCGTTGCGCGGCGGCTCCTCGCCGGACGGCCTGTTCGTGCGGGACGCGCGCCACCTGTGCCGCTGGCAGCTCACCGTCGACGGAGCGGCGCCCGAGGTCCTCACCCCCATGTCGTACGAGCAGGAGGGCGTCGGCCGCTGCGTGCTCGTGCCGCGCGGCGGGCGCCAGGAGCCGTCGGCGTACACGCTGTTCCGCGAACAGGCGGTGGCGGAGGGCTCGTTCGTGGAGCTCCTGAAGGTCGTCTCGAACCGCCCGGTGCCGACGACGGTGCGGATCGCGCTCACGGTGGACGCCGACTTCACCGATCAGTTCGAGCTGCGCTCCGACCACCGTACGTATGTGAAGACCGGGGCGGTGCGCACGCGCGAAGTCCTCGACGACGGAGTGGAGTTCACGTACACGCGCGGCGACTGGCGCTCTACGACAACGGTGACGAGCGAGCCCGCGCCGGACGCGGTGGAGGAGACGGGCACCGGGGCGCGCCGCCTCGTGTGGTCGCTGGACCTCGCGGGGCAGGGCGCCGCGGAGCTGACGCTGCGGGTGGTGGCGCGGCCCTCGGGGGCGGAGCCGGTGCGGGCGGCGGTGAGCCCGGCAGCGGTGGCGGCCGAACTGGCCGACACGGTACGGGAGTTCACCGCGGGCATCGAGCTTCCTGGCGCGTGGCCCGAACTCGCGGACGCCTGTACGCGGGGGCTCGCCGACCTCGCGGCGCTGCGGGTACCGGCGGCGGGGCCCGACGGGGAGCGGCATCTGGTGCCTGCGGCCGGGGTGCCGTGGTTCCTGACGCTGCTCGGCCGGGACGCGGCGCTGACCTCGCTCTTCGCCCTGCCGTACCGGCCGGAACTGGCCGCGGCGACGCTCCCCGTCCTGGCCGCGACGCAGGCCACCGAGCCGGTCGAGAGCGCGGTCGCCCAGCCCGGGAAGATCGTGCACGAGGTGCGGTACGGGGAGCTGGCCCACTTCGGCCAGGTCCCCTACGGCCGCTACTACGGTTCGGTGGACGCGACGCCGCTGTTCCTGGTCCTGCTCGGCGCGTACGTGGAGCGGACCGGGGACGAGGCACCGGCGCGGCGCCTCGAGTCCCAGGCGCGGGCGGCGGTGGGCTGGATGCTCGACCACGGCGGCCTCACCTCGCGCGGCTACCTCGTGTACCGCGCCGACCGGGGCGGCCTCGCCAACCAGAACTGGAAGGACTCCCCCGGCGCGATCTGCTCCGCGGACGGCGGCCGGGCGACGGGCCCCGTGATGGCGGCGGGGGCGCAGGGATACGCGTACGACGCGCTGCGCCGCACGGCGACGCTCGCGCGCACGGTCTGGTCCGACACGGTCTACGCGGATCTGCTGGAGCAGGCGGCGGCGGATCTGCGGGACCGCTTCGTACGGGACTTCTGGATGGCGGACGAGGGCTTTCCCGCGCTGGCCCTGGACGGCGAGGGCCGCCAGCTGGACGCGCTCGCCTCGGACGCGGGTCATCTGCTCTGGTCGGGCCTCCTCGACAAGGAGTACGGGGAGGCGGTCGGCCGCCGACTCCTCGAACCGGACTTCTTCTCCGGCTGGGGCGTCCGCACGGTGGCCTCCGGCCAGGCCGCGTACCACCCGCTCTCCTACCACCGGGGTTCGGTCTGGCCGCACGACAACGCCCTCATCGCGCTCGGCCTCGCGCGGTACGGGCTGCATGACGAGGCGCGGACGGTGGCGGCCGGTCTGATCGCGGCGTCGACCGCGTGCGGCGGCCGCCTCCCGGAGGTCATCGCGGGGTACGCCCGCTCGGCGTACCCCGGCCCGGTCCCCTACCCACACGCATGCGCCCGGGAGTCACGCTCGGCGGCAGCACCACTGGCCCTGCTCACCGCGATGTCCGGCTAGGCCCTCCGGCCCCGCTGCCCCGCTGCCCCGGCGCCTCTGCCCCCCTCGCGCCTCGGTCCCCCGCTGCCCCGGCGCCTCTGCCCCGGCACCTCTACCCCGGCCCCTCTGCCCCCTCGCCCCTCGGTCCTCGGCGCCCCGTATCCCATCCCATCCCTTGCCCCACCTCCCACCCGCCCGCCCCCTCCGGGGGCTACGGCCCCACGGGGTACGCCGCACCGTGGCCGGAGCCACCCGCATCGGCCTGCGGCACCGGGGCGCCGCCTTGCCCACCCTGCCGCCCCAGGCGGCAGACTGCCCAAGGCGGTGGCTGCCGACCGGAACGGGCGGGATCCGAGCCTGACGGTGGATTGCCCAGGCGGTGGCGGCCGACCGCAACGGGCGGGGAGACGGACCGGGCGGCGGATTACCCCAGGCGGTGACAGCCGACCACAACGGGCGGGATCCGAGCCTGACGGTGGATTGCCCAGGTGGTTGCGGCCGACTGCAACAGGCGGGGAGACGGGCCGGGCGGCGCACCCCGCGAGGCCGACGCCCCCGGAGGGGGCGGGTGGTGGGAGATGGGCGGGGCACACGGGCGATTGCCTGCGGGTAGGCCGGCAAATTCAGCCTCGGCGACGGGCGGGCAACTCAAGCCCCGCTTTGCGTACGAGGGCCAGCGGGGACCAGGGCGGAGCCCGGTGCCGGTAAATCAAGCCCCGTCGGCGATTGAGGCGCGGGGTCCGGGGCAGAGCCCCGCGGCCGGGACCCGGTGCCGGTACAACAAGCCCCGCCGGCGATTGAGGCGCGGGGTCCGGGGCAGAGCCCCGCGGCCGGGACCCGGTGCCGGTAAATCAAGCCCCGCCGGCGATTGAGGCGCGGGGTCCGGGGCGGAGCCCCGTGGCCGCAACCACGGTGCCGCGCAACAAAGGACCGGTCAGCCGCCGGACGTGTCCAGTTCCGCGTCCTCCGAGACGCCCGCACAGTCGTACGGATCCTTCAGCCACCCGTCCGGCAGGACCACCCGACCGTTGCCCGACGTACGGCCGCGAGGCCCGTCCGCACCGGCCGGCCACCCCTGGTCGAGGTCCAACTCGTCCAGCCCGGACCGGAGTTCCTCCAGGGACGAGGTGGTCGCGAGCCGCTTGCGCAGCTCGCCGCCGACCGCGAACCCCTTGAGGTACCAGGCCACGTGCTTGCGGAAGTCGATGACGCCCCGCGACTCGTCGCCGATCCACTCACCGAGCAGCGACGCATGCCGCACCATCGCGTCGGCCACCACCCGCAGCGTCGGCCGGACCCGCTCCTCGCGCCCCTCGAACGCCGCCACCAGATCCGCGAACAGCCACGGCCGCCCCAGGCAGCCGCGCCCGACCACGACCCCGTCGACCCCGGTCTCGCGGACCATCCGCAGCGCGTCGTCCGCCGACCAGATGTCGCCGTTGCCGAGGACGGGGATCTCCGGCACGTGCTCCTTCAACCGGGCGATCGCGTCCCAGTCCGCCGTGCCGCCGTAGTGCTCGGCCGCCGTGCGCCCGTGCAGCGCGATCGCCGTGACGCCCTCCTCGACCGCGATCCGGCCCGCGTCGAGGAACGTGATGTGGTCGTCGTCGATGCCCTTGCGCATCTTCATGGTGACCGGCAGGTCACCCGCCCCCGAAACGGCCTCGCGGAGAATCGCCCGCAGCAGATTCCGCTTGTACGGAAGCGCGGACCCGCCGCCCTTGCGCGTCACCTTCGGGACCGGGCAGCCGAAGTTCAGGTCGATGTGGTCGGCCAGGTCCTCTTCCGCGATCATGCGGACGGCCTTGCCGACGGTGGCCGGGTCGACCCCGTACAGCTGGATCGAGCGAGGCTTCTCGGTCTCGTCGAAGTGGATGAGCTGCATCGTCTTCTCGTTGCGCTCGACCAGCGCCCGCGTCGTGATCATCTCGCTCACGAACAGGCCCTTGCCGCCCGAGAACTCCCTGCACAGAGTGCGGAACGGCGCGTTCGTGATCCCCGCCATGGGGGCGAGCACCACGGGGGGCTGCACCAGGTGGGGGCCGATGGTCAGAGCGGACATCTCAGGGCTCTCCGGGACGGACGACGGGTGGGGGCAAGCATCCATTGTCCCTCACTCCCCGCTCAGCCCGGCACGGCCGTCGGGGCCGCCAGCTTCTCCAGGCGGGCGCCGGTCTCGTCGTCCGCGGGAACGTACGCGACCAGGCGGTACGCACCGCTCTCCGGCGACAGCCACAGATTGCGGTGCTCCAGGCGCAGCAGCCCCACCTCGGGGTGCCGGTACCGCTTCACGTGCGGCACCATCGGCGCGACCTCGTGCCGCTCCCAGATCGCGCGGAACTCCGCCGACGCCTCCAGGAGGCGGGCGACCCGCGCCTTCCAGGCGGGTTCGGCGACATGCTCGGCCATCGACGTGCGGTACTTGGCGGCCAGGTCGCGCAGCATCTCGTCGCGGTCGAGGAACTGATCGCGCCACCGGTCGCTCATGGCGAGCAGCCACATGCAGTTGCGCTCGTCGGGGGCGAGCTCGGCGGGGTCGCCGAAGACGGCGGCGTAGGCGGGGTTGGAGGCGAGCACGTCGTAGCGGGCGTTCTGGAGGGACGCCGGGTAGGGCGACAGGCCTTCCATGAGGCGCAGCATCGTCGGCGTGACGGCCGGGCAGACGGTCTCCGCGTGCGGGTCGGTGCTGCCCGCGAGCGCGAAGGCGTGGGCGCGCTCGGTCGGGTCCATCTGGAGGGCGCGGGCGATCGCGTCGAGGACACCGGGCGAGACGTTGATCGCGCGGCCCTGCTCCAGCCACGTGTACCAGGTGACGCCCACGGCGGAGAGGTGCGCGACCTCCTCGCGGCGCAGGCCCGGGGTGCGGCGGCGCGCGGTGCGCGGCAGCCCGGCCCGCTCCGGCGAGATCCGCTCGCGGCGGCTGCGCAGGAACGCGGCGAGTTCGGTGCGGCGCGGATCGTCGGAGACGGGGCGGGTCGACATGCCACCAGCTTGCCCGCCTCCTCATCCGGTTGCCAGGTACTGCCTGTAACAGGATGAGGAGACTCTGGTAACAGGCTGAGCCTTTGGCGATGGTCGACCCATGACCACCCTCACCACCACCGCCGCGCCTCCGGCTCGGGAGACCCCCCTGCTCGGCCGCGCAGGCCTGCTCACCATCCTCCTCGGCGCCGCCCTGCCGATGATCGACTTCTTCATCGTGAACGTCGCCCTGCCCAGCATCGAGCGCGACCTGAACGCCTCCCCCGCCGGCCTGGAGATGGTCGTGGCCGGCTACGCCGTCGCGTATGCCGTGCTGCTCGTGCTCGGCGGCCGGCTCGGCGACACGTTCGGGCGCAGGCGGCTCTTCCTCGCCGGGGTCGCCGCCTTCGGTCTCACCTCGCTGGCCTGCGGGCTCGCCCCGGGTGTGTGGGCCCTGGTGGGCGCCCGGGTCGCGCAGGGCGCCTCGTCCGCGCTGATGCTGCCGCAGGTGCTGGCCACCATTCACGCCACGACGAGCGGGGCGCGCCGGGCCCGGGCGGTGTCCCTGTACGGGTCCGTGGGCGGCGTCAGCATCGTGCTCGGGCAGGTGGCGGGCGGCCTCCTGGTGGCCGCCGACGTGTTCGGCACCGGCTGGCGGGCGGTGTTCCTCGTGAACGTGCCGGTCGTCGTCCTCGCCCTGCTGCTCGGCGCCCGCGCCGTGCCGGACAGCCGCGCCGAGCGGCCCGCGCGCGGCGACCTCGCGGGCACGGCGCTGTTCGCCGCGTCGCTGACCGCGCTGCTACTGCCGCTGACGGAGGGGCGGGCGACGGGCTGGCCGCTGTGGTCGGTGGTGTCGCTGGTCGCGGCGCCGTTCCTGGCCCTGGCGTTCGTGGCGGTGGAGCGGCGGGCGGAGCGCTCCGGCGGGAGCCCGCTGCTGCCGCCCTCGCTGGTGGCGGCGCCCGCGGTGCGGCGCGGCCTCGTCCTCGGTCTGCCGATCTTCATCGGGTTCGCGAGCTGGATGTTCGTCAGCGCCGTCACCCTCCAACAGGGCCTGGGGTACGGCCCGTTGGAGGCGGGGCTGACGCTGGTACCGATGGGCGTGGCGCAGTTCGCGGCGTCGACGCTCGCTCCCCGGCTCGCCGCGCGGCTCGGCTCCCGGACGCTGGTGCTGAGCGCGGTGTCGCACATCGCGGGGCTCGCCGTGTTCGCCCTCACCGCGCTGTGGGTGCCGTGGGACCGGATCACGCCGCTGACGCTCGCGCCGGGGCTCGTCCTGACGGGTCTCGGTACCGGCCTCCAGCTGCCGCTCTACTACCGGATCGTCCTCGGCGCGGTGCCGGCCGCCCGTGCCGGTGCGGGCAGTGGGCTCGCGGCGACGGTGCAGCAGGCGTGCCTTGCGGTGGGGGTGGCCACGATGGGGTCCTTGTTCCTGGCGTTGGTGCCGGGGGCCGGGATGCGGGCGGCGCTCGTGGTGGTGCTTCTGGTGCAGGCGGGTGGGTTGGTCGGGCTGGCGGTGTTGGCGTTGCGGTCGCCGCGAGACCTCGGTTGACCGTCCTCCGGACTCGGGGCTCTGCCCCGGACCCCGCTGCTCAATCGCCGCAGGGGCTTGATTTGCCCACCCGGGCTCGGTTTGCCCACCCGGGCCCGGGCCGACCGGACATGCCCGCTCACAGCAGATCCGGCTACCGTCGGACACATGCCCGATGCACGACAAACCCTGACCCACCGCAGGCGGATGCTCGTGCTGGCGATCTGCTGCATGAGCCTGCTGATCGTCAGCCTCGACAACACCGTCCTGAACGTCGCCCTCCCCTCCATGGCGAAGGACTTCGACGCCACGCTCTCGGGCATGCAGTGGACGATCGACGCCTACACGCTGGTCCTCGCCGCACTGCTGATGCTGGCCGGGTCGACCGCCGACCGGATCGGGCGGCGCAAGGTCTTCACGATCGGCCTGACCGTCTTCACGGTGGCGTCCGTGGCCTGCTCGCTCGCGCCGAGCCTGGAGGCCCTGGTCGCGTTCCGGATGCTTCAGGCCGTCGGCGGCTCGATGCTCAACCCGGTCGCGATGTCGATCATCACGAACACCTTCACGGACCCGCGCGAGCGGGCCCGCGCCATCGGCGTGTGGGGCGGCGTCGTGGGTATTTCCATGGCGGCGGGACCGCTGGTCGGCGGCCTGCTCGTGGACTCCGTCGGCTGGCGCTCGATCTTCTGGATCAACCTGCCCGTCGGCCTCGCGGCCCTCCTGCTCACCCTCCGCTACGTCCCCGAGTCCCGCGCCCCGAAGGCCCGCCGCCCCGACCCGGTCGGCCAGCTCCTGATCATCACGCTGCTCGGCTCGCTCACGTACGCGATCATCGAGGCGCCGGACGCGGGCTGGACCTCGGTCCGGATCCTGGTCTTCGCGGCGCTCGCCGTCGCGGCCCTGGCCGGGATCCTGCTCTACGAGCCGCGCCGCGAGGAACCCCTCATCGACCTGCGGTTCTTCCGCTCGGCCCCGTTCAGCGGCGCCACGGTGATCGCGATCTGCGGCTTCGCGGCGCTCGGCGGCTTCCTGTTCCTGTCGACGCTGTACCTCCAGGACGTGCGCGGCCTGGACGCCCTGCACGCGGGCCTGTGGATGCTGCCGATGGCGGCGATGACGCTGGTGTGCGCGCCGCTGTCGGGCCGCCTCGTCGGCAACCGCGGACCGCGCCTGCCGCTGCTCGTCGCGGGCGTGATGATGACGGCGAGCGGGGTGCTGTTCGCGGCGTTCGACGCCGAGACCTCGAACGTCACGCTCGTCGTCGGCTACGTCCTGTTCGGCATCGGCTTCGGTTTCGTGAACGCGCCGATCACCAACACCGCGGTCTCCGGAATGCCGCGCGCCCAGGCCGGAGTGGCGGCCGCGGTCGCCTCCACCAGCCGTCAGATCGGGCAGACCCTCGGCGTCGCGGTGATCGGCGCGGTCCTCGCGTCCGGCGTCGTCGAGTCCTCGTACGCCGACACCTTCGTCGCCGCCAGCCGCTCCTGCTGGTGGATCATCGCGGGCTGCGGCCTCGCGGTCCTCGTCCTCGGCGCGCTGACCAGCGGCCACTGGGCCCGGGAGACGGCACGCCGGACGGCGGAGCGCCTGGAGGACGCGGAGGACGCGGAGCTGACCCGGGCGGCCACCCGGTCATGACGTCCGGCGGGCCGCCAACTCGCCGAGCGCTTCGAGGCGTTCGCGGGACGTGTCGTCCGCCGGTGTGTACGTGACCATGCGGGCGCCGCAGTCCCGGCCGAGCCACAGGTCGGTGCGGACGACGGAGAGCTCCCCGACGTCCGGGCTGCGGAAGTGCTTGACCTTGCTGGGCACGGACGCCACGACGTCGTGACGCTCCCACAGCGCGCGGAACTCGGCGGACTCGTCGAGCAGCCGCTTCAGGACCAGCTTCCAGGCGGGATCGGCGAGGCGGTCGGTCATGCCCGCACGGAACTTGGCGGCCATGACGCGCAGGGCGTCGTCGAGGAGGACGATCCCCGCGCGCCACTGCTCGTTGGTGAACGCCAGCAGCATGCAGTTGCGGTCCTCGGGCGGGATCCCGTCCAGATCCACCAGCATCCGCCCGTACGTGCGGTTGTAGGCGAGGATGTCGTAGCGGCTGTTCATCACGCAGGCCGGCATCGGCTCCAACTGGACGAGCATCTGGCGCAGTTCGGGCGTCAGTGTGGCGCAGCTCGCCGCCGGTGTCGGGTCGATGGCGCCCGCGAGGCCGAACAGATGGGCCCGCTCGCTCCGGTCGAGCCGCAGGGTGCGGGCGAGCGCGTCGAGGACCTGCGCGGAGACCTGGATGTCGCGGGCCTGCTCCAGCCACGTGTACCAGGTGACGCCGACCGCCGAGAGGTGCGCGACCTCCTCGCGGCGCAGGCCGGGCGTGCGGCGGCGGCTGCCGCGCGGCAGCCCCACGTCCTCGGGCGCGATCCGCTCGCGCCTGCTGCGCAGGAAGGCCCCCAGCTCCTGCCGCCTGATGTCGGCCGGACCGCTGTCCCGTGCGCCCGTCACGTCCCGTGTCATCGTGGCCATTCCCCCAGGATGGACCCGCCGCGAGCCTGTTTCCAGGTGGCGCTTGTACCAGGACAAGGACACTCTGGTACCCCTCTCGGGCCCGGGCGAAGCTCGACGGCATGACGACCCACATCCAGGCCCGGACCACCCGTGCCGGTGACCGGACCCCGCCCGCGCTCGGCGGCCTCGGCCTGCTCACCGTGCTGCTCGGCGCGGCCCTGCCCCTGATCGACTTCTTCATCGTCAACGTCGCCCTGCCCACCATCGGCCGCGATCTGCACGCGAGCGAGCCCGTCCTCGAACTCGTCGTCGCGGGCTACGGGATCACGTACGCGGTCCTCCTCGTCCTCGGCGGCAGGCTCGGCGACCTCCTCGGACGGCGCCGCCTGTTCCTCGCGGGCACGGCCGCCTTCGGCGTCACCTCGCTCGCCTGCGGCCTCGCCCCGACCGCCTGGGCGCTGGTCGCCGCCCGGATCGCGCAGGGCGCCGCGTCCGCGCTGATGCTGCCGCAGGTCCTCGCCACGATCCAGGCCACGACGAGCGGTCCGCACCGCGCGCGGGCCATGAGCAAGTACGGCGCGACGGCCGGCCTGTCGATGGTCGCGGGGCAGGTGCTCGGCGGCCTGCTCGTCTCGGCGGACCTCCTCGGCACGGGCTGGCGCTCGGTGTTCCTGGTGAACGTGCCGGTGGTGGTGCTCGCCCTGCTGCTCACCGCCCGGTCGGTCCCCGAGACCCGCTCCGAGCGTCCCGAGCCGGTCGACGTGCCCGGCACGGTGCTGCTCGCGCTCGCCCTGATCGCGCTGCTCGCCCCGCTGACCGAGGGCCGGGCGGCGGGCTGGCCGCTGTGGACCTGGCTGTGCCTCGCGGCGTTCCCGTTCCTCGCGTACGCCTTCTACGCGGTGGAGCGCGCGGCCGACCGCACGGGGCGCACCCCGCTCGTACCGCCCTCGCTCTTCCGGTTGACGTCGCTGCGGCGGGGGTTGGTGATGGTCGTGCCGTTCTCCATCGGCTTCAGCGGCTTCATGTTCGTGATCGCGGTGGCCTTGCAGCGCGGCGCGGGACTCGGCGCGACGGAGGCCGGTCTCGCGCTCGCCCCGATGGCGGGGGTCTTCTTCGCGACCTCGCTCGCGGGGCCGCGCCTTGTGGCCCGGTGGGGCACGCGGGTCGTCACGGTGGGCGGTCTGCTGCAAGCGGCGGGTGTGGCGCTGATCGCGTTCGCCGCGTGGCGGACCTGGCCGGACCTCGGGATCCTGGAACTCCTGCCGGGCGCGGTGCTCGCGGGCGCGGGCCAGGCGCTCCAGCTTCCGATCCTCTTCCGGATCATCCTCTCCGAGGTGCCGGCGGCGCGGGCGGGTGTCGGCGGCGGCGTGATGACGACGACGCAGCAGGCGGCGCTCGCGCTGGGCGTGGCCACGCTGGGTTCGCTGTTCCTCTCCGTGGCGCCCGGCGCGGGCATGCGCGACGCCCTGGTGGCGACGCTGCTCGTGCAGCTCGCGGCGGTGGCGCTGACGACGCTCCTGAGCGTGCGGCTGCCGCGCCGGATCGCGTGACGCCCTCTCGTGGAGCCATCACGAGCGGCATGACATCGCACGACCGGTGACAGATGACAGATATTGAAATCTGTCATCTGTCATGCGACGCTGGAGTCACCCACCCGAAGGAGCCCCCTCATGAACACCGCCCTCCCTGCCCGCACCCTCGGCACCACGGGCCCCCGCACCGCCGCCCTCGGCCTCGGCTGCATGGGCATGTCCGCGCTGTACGGCGAGGCCGACCGCGCCGAGTCCATCGCCACGGTGCACGCCGCGCTCGACGCCGGGGTCACGCTCCTCGACACCGGCGACTTCTACGCGATGGGCCACAACGAGATGCTGCTCGGCGAGGCCCTGCGCACGGCCCCCGCCGCGGCCCGGGAGAACGCGCTGACCAGCGTGAAGTTCGGCGCCCTTCGCGGCCCGGACGGCTCGTGGAACAGCTACGACGCCCGCCCCGAGGCCGTGAAGAACTTCGCCGCGTACTCGTTGCAGCGCCTCGGCGTCGACCACATCGACATCTACCGGCCCGCCCGCCTCGACCCCGAGGTGCCGATCGAGGAGACGGTCGGCGCCATCGCCGAGCTCGTCGAGCAGGGCTACGTACGCCACATCGGCCTCTCCGAGGTCGGCGCGGACACCATCCGCCGGGCGGCGGCGACGGCCCCGATCTCGGACCTCCAGATCGAGTACTCGCTCATCTCGCGCGGCATCGAGGACTCGATCCTGCCCACCGTCCGCGAGCTCGGCATCGGCGTCACCGCGTACGGCGTGCTCTCGCGCGGACTGATCTCCGGCCACTTCAGCCGCGACCGCAAGCTCGGCGCGGGCGACTTCCGGTCCTTCAGCCCACGCTTCCAGGGCGAGAACCTCCAGCACAACCTGGACCTCGTCGAGCAGCTGCGCAAGATCGCCGAGCAGAAGGGCGCGAGCGTCGCGCAGATCGCCATCGCGTGGGTGGCCGCGCGCGGCGAGGACATCGTCCCGCTGGTCGGCGCCCGCCGCCGCGACCGCCTGACCGAGGCCCTCGGCGCGCTCGACGTGACCCTGGACGCCGCGGACCTCGCCGCGATCGAGGAGGCCGTGCCCGCCGACGCCGCGGCCGGCGAGCGCTACCCGGCGGCCCAGATGGCACACCTCGACAGCGAGCGCTGATCAGCGGCCCGGTAACTTCGTAGCCATGGCCCCCGAGACCCTGACCCCCGAGCGCATCCTCGCCGCGACCGAGGAGGTGCTGCGCAGGCACGGCCCCGCGAAGGCGACCGTCGTCGACGTGGCCCGCGCGCTCGGGGTCAGCCACGGCTCGGTGTACCGGCACTTCCGGACGAAGGCGGAGCTGCGCGGCGCGGTCACGAAGCGCTGGCTGGACCGCACGACGGCGCGGCTCGCGGAGGTCGCCGCCGGCGACGAGCCCCCCGCGGCCAAGCTGCGCCTCTGGCTCGCGACCCTCTTCGAGGCCAAGCGCCACAAGGCGGGCGACGACCCGGAGCTGTTCGCCACGTACACCGTCCTCACGGACGAGCAGGGCGGCGTGGTGGACGCCCATATCGCGGACCTCACGGGCCAGTTGACCTCGATCCTCCAACAGGGCGCGGCCTCCGGCGAGTTCGAGATCCCGGACCTGCCCGCGACGGCCCGTGCCGTCTTCGAGGCGACCGCCCACTTCCACGACCCGGTGTACGCGCCCGAGTGGTCACGCCCCGGCGCGGAGTCCGCGTTCGACGCGGTGGTCTCCCTCGTCCTGCGCGGGATCGCGACCCGCCGGCCAGAGACCTCCTGACCGGCCCGGCATACGCTCTCGGCCATGCTTTGCGAACAATTTCAGCACAAACGGAAGGCCGCCGTCGGCCCGTGCCACCCCGCGAACGGCGGGGACCAGCAGTAATACCGTTGGCCAAGGGTCAAGTTCGGCCGGGAGGCCTCGCCAAACACTTGACCGAATCCGCAATGCTGCCACTGTGATGTTTTCGCGCCCGCTCGTACTCTCCGGACGAGGGGCGGAACCACGTACCGTGCTCGCCCCCCACATTCCGCCCCATACGGAAACAGCGCCCCGGACCCCGGCGCGGCCCCGCGTGCACCCCACGCGACCACGCAGAGGATTCGGTTGGACACCCACAGAGGCACGTCAGTCGGCCCCGCCCGACTCGGCGTCATCCAGGACCAGTTCGGCCCACACCACCTTCCCGGTGGACGTCGGCAGCACTCCGACGGCGGAGGCGTAGGACGAGACCAGGAACAGGCCCCGGCCGCCGGTCTCGAGGAAGTCCGGTGGCTCCGCGGGGATGACCACGAGCTCGCTGGACGTGTCCGTCACTTCGAGGCGGACACCCTTGGTGATACGCCCGATGGCGAACTCGAAGGTGCTGTCGTCGCAGTGCCGCACATTGCTGCACAGCTCCGTCGCCACGAACGAGGTGTCGTACACCAGCTTGTGCAGGCCCCAGCACCGCAGGCGAGCACCGACGATCCTGCGGATCTGTTCCAGGCGGTGCGGGCTGTACTCCATACGGATCGAGCACGGCTGATCGAGCATCTCCAGCACCTCGATCACATCGATCTCGTCCGTCGTCTGGTCCTGCATTACCCCTCCGGGGGTCCCATGGCGGTCAACTCACGTGCGGACAAAGGGCGTTGCATCGTCATCCTGACGCCGAAACTATGCCTTAGGCAAGTATTACGCGCGAGTCAGCATATTGATGGAGTGGGTAGGCATATGACAGTTGTGTGGCCTGAAGGCGCGGGACATCATGTGCCCATGCCCCAGAGCGAGATGCCCACCATGCGCAGCCGTCGCCTAGGAGCCGAGCTGCGACGACTGCGTTCCGAAGCCGGCCTGAAGGTCAATGACGCGGCAATGGCACTCGAATGCGGGCAGCCGAAGATCAGCCAGATCGAGACGGGAAAACGAGGCATCCGCCAGCTCGATCTGACAACGCTCCTCAACCTCTACGGAGTCGAGGACGACCGGCAGCGCACCAATCTCAAGCGGCTGGCCCGCGACATCCACAAGGTGGACTGGTGGTCGGGCCAAGGACCGCTGCTGAGCGACGACTTGCGCGACTACCTCACCCTTGAGGCCGACTCCACACTCGTGCGCTCCTTTGAGCCATCGGTACTGCCGGGGCTTTTGCAGACCGAGGCGTACATGCGCGAGATATTCACCGTGGGGGCGGAGGAGGCCCGCGTCGAGACCCTGGTGAAGACCCGCATGAGGCGCAAGAACCTGCTCGAAGGACCCGCGGAATTCCGCCTCAGAGTGGTCGTCGACACGCCCGCGCTGCACCGCATCCCGGGCCCGAGGGAATTGATCCGTCAGCAGTTTGAATACCTGATGGAAACAGGCGAGTTGCCCAATGTCACCATCCAGGTCCTGCCATTGGACATCACTCTGCCTCTCGCACAGTACGCTCCGTACACGCTGTTCACGATGCGCGGTGAACCGCCCGTACAGGTCGCGTGGCTGGAGCACATGACCGGCGGCACGCTCCTCGAGCAGCGCCCCGATGTAGAGATGTACGCAAAGGCCTGGGACGACCTGACGGCCGCCGCGCTGTCCCCTGCGCAGTCCCGCCGGTACATCAGTGACCGAATCAAGCAAGAAAGCGGGTCGTGATGCCCCCCACCTCCGCCCCCACCGCGTCGCTCGCCGAAGTCGGGTCAGCGGTCTGGCGAAAGAGCACGTTCAGCGGCGCGTCCAACGGATGCGTCGAGCACGCCGAACTCACTTCCGGCCGACGCGCGATCCGCGACACCAAGCACCGGGAGTTCGGCGCGATCGTCTTCGAATCCCCGGCGTGGCACGCATTCGTTTCCAGCCTCAACTCCGGGGCCCTGCCGCTGTGAAGGAGAAGGAAAGGCTCTACGCACTCGACATCTCCGAGGCGCAATGGCTGAGCGCTCCGGGCGCCGCCGCCCGGAGCGGCCCCGTGGAGGTCGCCGCGCTCGGCGGCGGCGCCGTGGCCCTGCGCAATCCGGCCGACCCGCGCGGGCTCGTCCTGCGCTTCACCGCCCGCGAGTGGGAGGCGTTCAAACTCGGGGCGCTGCACGGCGAGTTCGACTGAAACCGAAACGCCCCGGCCCACCGTGGAAACGGTGGGCCGGGGCGTTTCGTGCGCCGGGTTCCGGTCAGCAGCCGACGAGGCGGCTGGCCAGGTAGCCCTCGATCTGGTCGAGGGAGACGCGCTCCTGCTTCATGGTGTCGCGCTCGCGCACGGTCACCGCGTTGTCCTCGAGCGTGTCGAAGTCGACGGTGACGCAGAACGGCGTACCGATCTCGTCCTGGCGACGGTAGCGGCGGCCGATGGCGCCGGCGTCGTCGAAGTCGATGTTCCAGTTCTGCCGCAGCGCCTGCGCGAGGCCCTTCGCCTTCGGCGAGAGCTCCGGGTTGCGGGACAGCGGGAGGACCGCGACCTTCACCGGGGCGAGGCGGTGGTCGAAGCGCATGACCGTGCGCTTCTCCATCTTGCCCTTGGCGTTGGGCGCCTCGTCCTCGACGTACGCGTCGAGCATGAAGGCGAGCATCGCGCGGCCGAGGCCGGCCGCGGGCTCGATGACGTACGGGGTGTAGCGCTCGCCCTTCTCCTGGTCGAAGTAGGAGAGGTCCTGGCCGGAGGCCTTGGAGTGCGCGGTGAGGTCGTAGTCCGTGCGGTTGGCGACGCCCTCCAGCTCGCCCCACTCGCTGCCGCCGAAGCTGAAGCGGTACTCGATGTCAGCGGTGCGCTTCGAGTAGTGGGAGAGCTTCTCCTTCGGGTGCTCGAACCAGCGCATGTTCTCCTCGCGCATGCCGAGGCCCGTGTACCAGTTCCAGCGCTGCTCCATCCAGTACTCGTGCCACTCCTCGTCCTCGCCGGGCTTGACGAAGAACTCCATCTCCATCTGCTCGAACTCGCGGGTGCGGAAGATGAAGTTGCCGGGCGTGATCTCGTTGCGGAACGACTTGCCCGTCTGCGCGATGCCGAAGGGCGGCTTGCGGCGCGAAGTCGTCTGCACCTGGCTGAAGTTGGTGAAGATGCCCTGCGCGGTCTCGGGGCGCAGGTAGGCGACGGAGCCGCTGTCCTGCGTCGGGCCGAGGTGCGTGGAGAGCAGGCCGGAGAACTGCTTGGGCTCGGTGAACGTGCCCTTGTTGCCGCAGTTGGGGCAGGAGAGGTCGGCGAGGCCGTTCTCGGGCAGGCGGCCCTTCTTCGCCTCGTACGCCTCCTCCAGGTGGTCCGCGCGGTAGCGCTTGTGGCAGGAGGTGCACTCGGTGAGCGGGTCGGTGAACGTGGCGACGTGGCCGGAGGCCTGCCAGACCTCGGTCGCCAGGATCACGGACGAGTCGAGACCGACGACGTCCTCGCGCGAGGTGACCATGTAGCGCCACCACTGACGCTTGAGGTTCTCCTTCAGCTCCACGCCCAGCGGCCCGTAGTCCCAGGCGGCACGCTGCCCACCGTAGATCTCGCTGCAGGGGTAGACGAAGCCACGGCGCTTGCTGAGGCTGACGATGGTGTCGATCTTGTCGGCGGCCACGGTGCTCTCTTCATTACGACGACGGTGAGCGCGCTGGATACGCGCTCCGGGAGCGAATGCCTCAGGTTACCGGCGGGCCCACCCCCCTAACCAAATCGGTTCCGGGGACAGAGCGGGACCGAGCGTGACGAAGACCTCGATGAACGCTTTGTTGACAACCGTTTCCAGTTTTGTTGAAAATGACTGTCATGAACGTACGTCGCCCTCGGGGCCTCCCCCGCTCCCGTCGCCTGATACCCGTCGCCGCCGTCACCGCCCTCGGTCTCGGCGCCCTCACCGCGTGCGGCAGCTCCGCCGCCGAGGACAAGGGGAGCGACGGCAAGCTGAGCGTCGTCGCGTCGTTCTATCCGATGCAGTACCTCGCGCAGGAGATCGGCGGCGACCACGTCGACGTCACGAACCTGACCGAGCCCGGCCAGGAACCCCACGACCTGGAGGTCAGCGCCAAGCAGCGCGCCCAGCTCGAGGAGTCCGACGTCGCCCTCTCCCTCAAGGGTCTCCAGCCCTCCGTGGACGAGGCCATCGACCAGTCGGACATCAAGACGAAGATCGACGCCGGCACCCTGACCTCCCTCGAGAAGCACGGCACCGAGGTCGACGGTCACGACCACGGGCACGGCGAGGAGACCCACGACGAGGACGCCGCCGACCCGCACATCTGGCTCGACCCGGTGAAGTACGCCGAGGTCGCCGAGGGCGTCGGCAAGGCCCTCCAGAAGGCCGACCCCGACCACGCGGCCGACTACAAGAAGAACACCAAGGCCCTGGTCGGCAAGCTCGACGAGCTGAACACCAAGTTCGAGAAGGGCCTCAAGGACACCAAGTCCTCGACCTTCATCACCACGCACGCCGCCTTCGGCTACCTCGCCGAGCGCTACGGCCTCACCGAGGAGGCCATCAGCGGCCTGGACCCGGAGAGCGAGCCCAGCGCCGCCCGCGTCAAGCAGCTCCAGAAGACGGCGAAGGCCGACGGCGTCGGCACCGTCTTCTACGAGACGCTCGTCAGCGACAAGACGGCCAAGACCCTCGCGGGCGACGCGAAGCTCAAGACCGATGTGCTCGACCCGATCGAGGGCATCACGAAGAAGTCCAAGGGTGACGACTACATCTCGGTCATGGAGTCGAACCTGGCGGCACTCCAGAAGGCGCTGGGCACCAAGTGACCACCGAGGAGGGCGACATGGGAGGACGGGAAGCCGTCATCTCGCTGAGCAAGGTGACGGCCGAGCTCGGCGGGCGCCCCGTGCTGCGCGGCATCGACCTCACCGTGCACCGCGGCGAGGTCGTCGCCCTGCTCGGGGCGAACGGGTCGGGCAAGTCCACCGCCGTCCGCAGCGTCATAGGGCAGGTCCCGACCACCGGCGGCGGCATCGAGATCTTCGGCACGCCCCGGCGCCGCTTCAAGGACTGGGCGCGCGTGGGCTACGTGCCGCAGCGCACCACGGCCGCGGGCGGCGTGCCCGCGACGGTGACCGAGGTCGTCTCCTCGGGCCGCCTCTCGCGCGCGAAGTTCGGCCTGCTGCGCAAGGCCGACCGGGACGCGGTGACCCGCGCCCTCGAACTCGTCGGGATGGCGGACCGCGCCAAGGACTCCGTGGACGCGCTCTCCGGAGGCCAGCACCAGCGCGTGCTCATCGCGCGCGCCCTGGCCGCCGAACCCGAGCTGCTGATCATGGACGAGCCGATGGCGGGTGTCGACCTGGCCAGCCAGGAGATCCTCGCCGCGACGCTGCGCACGCAGGTCGCGGCCGGCGCGTCCGTCCTCCTCGTCCTCCACGAGCTCGGCCCGCTGGAGCCGCTGATCGACCGCGCGGTCGTGCTGCGCGACGGCTGCGTGCTGCACGACGGCCCGCCGCCGGAGGCCGTCGGCCAGCACGCGCTGCCCGGCCACGACCACGTGCACCCCCACACCTCCGTGGACGCCGAACCCCTGCGCACAGGACTGCTGAGCTGACTGACATGGAACTCCTCTCCTACGACTTCATGCAGCGGGCGCTGCTGGCCGCCGTCCTCGTCGGCATCACCGCCCCGGCCGTCGGCATCTACCTCGTGCAGCGCCGCCAGGCCCTGATGGGCGACGGCATCGGCCACGTGGCGATGACGGGCGTCGGCCTCGGCTTCCTGCTGTCGGCCTCGCCGGTGTGGATGGCGACGGCGGTCTCCGTACTCGGCGCCGTGATCATGGAGTTGATCCGCTGGTACGGGAAGACGCGCGGCGACATCGCGCTCGCGATGCTCTTCTACGGAGGCATGGCGGGCGGCGTCATGTTCATCAACCTGGCGCCCGGCGGCTCCAACGCCAACCTGAACTCGTACCTCTTCGGCTCGCTGTCGACGGTGTCGCAGGACGACGTCCTCGCCATCTGCCTGCTCGCGGCCTTCGTGGTGCTCGTGACGGTGGGCCTGCGCAGGCAGCTGTTCGCGGTGAGCCAGGACGAGGAGTTCGCGCGGGTGACGGGGTTGCCCGTGCGCTTCTTGAACCTGCTGATCGCGGTGACGGCGGCGGTGACGGTGACCGTCGCGATGCGCGTGGTGGGCCTGCTCCTGGTCTCCGCCCTGATGGTGGTGCCGGTGGCCGCGGCCCAGCAGCTGACCCGCAGCTTCAAGGCGACGTTCGTGATCTCGGTGGCGCTCGGCGTCGCGGTGACGCTCGGCGGCACCGCGACCTCGTACTACCAGGACGTGCCGCCCGGGGCGACGATCGTGCTCCTGACGATCGCGGCCTTCATCGTCCTCGCCCTGCTCGCGAAGCCCCTCGCCCGGCGCAGGGCGCGGTCCGTCCCGGTGCCCGCCGGGGACCCGGCCGAGTGCCCGATCCCGGAGCAGGCCACCGCCAAGGTCTGAGCCACCTGCGGCGCCGCCTGGCACAATGGCGGCCGTACGTACGTGGCAGGGATGTGAGGAGAAACCCGTGGCAGCCCCGGTTCGAGGCAGGTCGACCCGCCAGCGCGCGGCCGTGGCGGCGGCGCTCGACGAGGTGGACGAGTTCCGCAGTGCCCAGGAGCTGCACGATGTCCTCAAGCACAAGGGGGACTCGGTCGGGCTGACCACGGTGTACCGGACGCTCCAGTCCCTCGCGGACGCCGGCGAGGTCGACGTGCTGCGGACGTCCGAGGGCGAAGCGGTGTACCGCCGGTGCTCCACGGGCGAGCACCACCACCACCTCGTGTGCCGGGTCTGCGGCAAGGCGGTCGAGGTCGAGGGCCCCGCGGTGGAGAAGTGGGCCGAGGCGATCGCCTCCGAGCACGGGTACGTGAACGTGGCACACACGGTGGAGATCTTCGGCACGTGTGCGGAGTGCGCCAAATAAGCCCCGCCGGCGATTGAGGCGCGGGGTCCGGGGCAGAGCCCCGGCGGCGCCGCGCGCTCAACGACACGGGGCTCCGCCCCGGACCCCGCTGCTCAATCGCCGCAGGGGCTTACTTGCGCAGCAGAACCTCGTTCGGAGTCGCCCCGCCGAACCGCCGGTCGCGGGAGGCGTATTCCACGCACGCCCGCCACAGGTCACGGCGGTCGAAGTCCGGCCACAGGACGTCCTGGAAGACCATCTCGGCGTACGCGCTCTGCCACAGCAGGTAGTTGGACGTCCGCTGCTCACCGCTGGGCCGCAGGAACAGGTCGACGTCGGGCATGTCCGCGTAGTACAGGTACTTCGCGAACGTCTTCTCGCTGACCTTCGACGGGTCGAGCCGCCCCGCCTTCACGTCCTCGGCGAGCGCCTGCGCCGCGTCGGCGATCTCGGCGCGGCCGCCGTAGTTCATGCAGAAGTACAACGTCAGCTTGTCGTTGTCCTTGGTCTGCTCCTGGGAGATCTCCAGCTCCTTGGCGACCGACTTCCACAGCTTGGGCATCCGGCCCACCCAGCGCACCCGGACACCGAGCTCGTCGAGCTGGTCGCGGGTCCTGCGGATGAAGTCCCGGTTGAAGTTCATGAGGAAGCGGACCTCGTCGGGCGACCGCTTCCAGTTCTCCGTGGAGAAGGCGTAGAGGGAGATGGCGCCGACGCCCATCTCGATGGCGCCCTGGAGGACGTCGAGCACACGCTCGGCGCCGACCTTGTGGCCCTCGGTGCGCGGCAGGCCGCGGTCCTTGGCCCAGCGTCCGTTGCCGTCCATGACGATCGCCACGTGCTGGGGCACCAGCTCGCCTGGGATCTTCGGCGGCCGCGCGCCCGACGGGTGCGGTTCGGGCGCTGTGTACTCACGGCGGTTCCGTCCGAGGATTCCGCGACGTGCCATTTCCGGGCCTCTCCCCTAGCTCAGTGCCAGCTCTCGCTAGCTTTTCTCTACGTAGCGCAGCGAACGCAGTCCGCGCTCCAGGTGCCAGTGCAGGTAGGCCGACACCAGCCCGTTGCCCTCCCGTACGAACCGTGCCTCGCACGTGTCCGCCGTCTGCCAGTCTCCCGTGAGCAGCGCACCGAGCAGGTCGAGGGCCTGCGGTGAGGGTACGACGCTGCCCGGTACCCGGCAGTCGACGCAAACCGAGCCGCCCGCGCCGACGGAGAAGAACCGGTTGGGACCGGGCATTCCGCACTTCGCGCAGTCGCCGAAGCTGGGCGCGTAGCCGTTGACGGCGAGGGAGCGCAGCAGGAAGGCGTCGAGGACGAGGCCGGGCGCGTGCTCCCCGCGGGAGAGCGTGCGCAGGCCGCCGACGAGGAGCAGGTACTGCTGCACCGCGGGCTCGCCCTCGTGATCGGTGAACCGTTCCGCCGTCTCCAGCATGGCGGTCCCCGCGGTGTACCGGGCGTAGTCCGTCACGATCCCGCCGCCGTACGCGGCGATGGTCTCACTCTGCGTACACAGGGGGAGCCCGCGCCCGATCAACTCGCTGCCCCGCGCGAAGAACTGCACGTCGACATGGGAGAAGGGTTCGAGCCGGGCGCCGAACTTGGACTTGGTGCGCCGCACACCGCGGGCGACGGCGCGCACGCGTCCGTGGTTGCGGGTGAGCAGCGTGATGATGCGGTCGGCCTCGCCGAGTTTCTGGGTACGCAGCACGACCCCGTCGTCACGGAACAGACTCATGCCACTCATTGTCCCTTACGGACGGAGCCCGTTTGCGGGAACGGGGGCAGGGACGCGGTCGGGCCCGCCGCAGCTCCCGCAGGGCCCGGCTGGCGTCGTACATGACCTGCGTCACTCCGCACGGGCCCGTGCACCCCTCGACCGGCGCGGTGTTCGTCCCTCCCCGCCCGCCCTACGGCACCTCGCCCCGGCTCCTTCTGTTCTCGTACGCCGTCGCCGCGCGCACCCGTTCCGTCGTCGACGCCACGCGCAGCACGTCCGGCGGGCAGTCCCACTCGCGTCCGCCGCCGAAGGGCCGCAACTGTACGTACGGACCCTCGTGCCCCATCACTCGTCCCACCTGACCCGTGCTCGTGTCGACCGCGTACGAACCGATCGGCGGTTTCATGGCGTAGCGCTCCTGTCGTCCGTCCCTGCGAGGAGTACGGCGGCGAGCCGGGCCGCCGCGTCAACCGGACAACGCCCCAATTCCACCAAGGGACACGGGGCACTCCGTGCGATTGACCCGGGATCGAGGCCGAGCGAGGGCAGCACAATTCCCGCTCCGGCGAGTGCGGCTCGCAATGTCTCCACCATTTCCTCGGCTTCCTCCACGCACAGCGCGGCGTGCTTCGATTGTCCCGTCACGTGGCTCCCCTGCCTCATTGAATTTCACGCTTTGCACCTCCACGGTGGCGTGCCGTCCCTACAGTGGGGAGAGGTCTGCGCACTACAACTGCGGCGCTTGACTTGGGGGTTGGCCATGGCCAAGGGTTCGCGCCAGGCGGCGTGGGAGTTCTTCGGAGTGGAGTTGAAGCGGCGCCGCGAGGACGCGGGGCTGACCCAAGTGGAGTTGGGGATACGGGTATTCGTTTCCGGCGGCTACATCGGCCAATTCGAACAGGCAATTCGCAAGCCGCAGTTGGATGTAGCCCGCAGGATCGATGAGGCGCTGCAAACCGACGGTATTTTCGAGCGGATGTGGCGGGGCCTGATCGATGACCGTCGGTATGCGGAGTATTTCGCGCGGGTCGTCGAACTGGAGCGGATGGCGACGAAGATCTGCGACTTCGCGCCGACCCTGGTGCCCGGCCTCTTGCAGACGCCCGCCTACGCCCGTGCGGTCACGCTCGCGACGAACCCGTTCGCCACGGACGAGTCCGTCGAGGAGAAGGTCACCGCACGCATGGAACGCACGCGCATCCTTGGTGACGCTACAAGGCCCCAGTACTGGGTGATCCTTCACGAGAACGTGCTGCGCATCCCCGTGGGTGGGCCACCGCTCATGGCCGAGCAGCTGGAGCACATCGCGGCGGCGACACGTGAGCGCAAGGTCCTGGTCACAGTCCTGCCCGACGCGGCGGGGCCGCACGCCCTGATGGCCGGGATGGTGACCCTCATGGAGTTCGAGGATGCCCCGCCAACTGCCTATACAGAGGCCGTGTTTTCGGGGACGTTGCTGGACGATCCGGCTGTGGTGAAGCGCGTGCAGGAGGCTTACGATCTGCTCAGGGTTGCCGCACTGTCGCCGCAGGCATCCCTGGCCATGGTCGACGCGGCGGCTGAGGACTACAGACGATGCGCGAGTACGACCTGAGCGACGCCAACTGGCGCAAGAGCAATCACAGCGGAGGCGATGGCGGCGAGTCCTGCATCGAGGTCGCATACGACTTCGACGGAGCCGCCCGCTGGCGCAAGTCGACGTACAGCGACGGCAACGGTGGTTCGTGCCTCGAAGTCGCCGACGGAGTCCCCGGGGTCGTGCCCGTCCGGGACTCCAAGGTCGTCGACGGCGACGTCGTCGTCATCGGCGCGGCGGCGTGGTCCGCGTTCGTGACCGGGGCGAAGACGACGACCTGAGCGAGGCGACGGCCTGCGGCGCGACGTCACTCGCAGCCAAGCCGGACCTCGTGCGGCCCTGGTCGTGACCGGGGCTAGGACGACCTGAGCCAGGCGCCACAGCCGCCCGCGCGGCGGAGGACGGGTTATTGGAGCCCCGCCGTCGGACGAGAGCCGGCGGGGGCCGGGGCGGAGCCCCGTGACGTGGGCCACGCGGTGAGCGCCGCCAGGACCGCCACCCCCACCAGCACCGCAGGTACCGGCACCGCCCGCGACACCAACGTGATGACGTACGGCGTGAACATCCCCACGTACGCCGCCGTCCAGAACCTCGCCGTCCACCCCGCCAGTTGGTGCGGCGGCGCCAACGCCACCGTCCGGGTCAGCCCGTACGTGAGCGTCAACCCGTACCCCGCACCGAGGACCGCCGCGGCCGGCAGCGCCAGCACCGCGCTCCCGGCCCCCGCCGCCCCCGCGGCCATCGCCGTACCCACCGCCACCGTGAGCAACCCCGGCACCGGGGACGCGACCGCACGGCGCGCCGTAAGGAGCCCGACCCCGGGGACCACGGCCGTCGCGACCCCCGTGAAGATCAGCCCCGCGTGCAGGGTCCCGGGCAGCGTCACGAAGCCGATGGTCGGCGCCGTGAAGATCCACGGGGCGACCGCGAGGACCTCGCGGCGGAAGGCGCGGCTGGGGTGCCCGCCCACGGGTGCCGGCACGGTGGCGGGCACGGTCCGCGTCTCCGGCTCTCGTACGGCCATGAGGCCCGCCACCAGGCCCAGCAGCACGTGCGGAACGTACGCCGTCACCATCGGCCACGGCGCCCACTCGGCGATGAGCGCCGCGCCGAGCCCACCCGTGGCGAAGCCCGCCGAGACGAAGAGGCCCGAGCGGCGCGGCGAGCCGGAGAGTTCCTTGATCCAGGCGCTGCCCGCCGCGAGCAGCGCCCCCGCGCTGACCCCGGTGAGGAAGCGGCCGGGCAGCAGCAGCCACGTGGCCCACAGGCCTCCGGCCATCAGCAGGAGTGTGGAGAGGACGTTCAGGGCCAGTGCCACGAGCGCCACCGACCGCCGGCCCCTGCGGTCCGCCATCGGGCCCGCCACGAGGAGCGCCGGTATGAGCCCCACCACGTACACGGCGAACAGCCCCGTCACCGTCGACTCGCTCAGGCCCAGGTTGCTGCGGTAGGCCCCGAGCAGCGCCGAGAACTGGTTGGCGCTCCAGCCGGACGCCAGCATGATCCAGGCGGCCCGGCCGCCATGGGCCGAGATCCTGGTGGGTCCTGGGGCGGGGGCCGGCGCGGTCGAGGCGGAGGTCACGGGTCGGGTCATGCCACCAGTGGTACGTGCCCCGCCGCACGGCACGCATCGCGCCTTCATGAATCGTGAACGGCCCGTGCCGCTTCCCCGGCTCTCCGCCTACGCTGGACGTATGGCGCTTGACCTGCGGCTTCTGTCGTCGTTCCTGGCGGTCGTCGAAGAAGGGCACTTCGGGCGGGCCGCCGGACGGCTCTTCCTGTCGCCCGCCGCCGTCACCCAGCACCTGCAACGCCTGGAGGGCCAGGTCGGGGCGCGGCTGCTCGACCGGACGACGACGCCCGTCGTGCCGACCGCCGCCGGGGTGCGCCTGGCCGGGCACGCGCGCGTGCTGCTCGCCGCCGCGAACGCCGCGCTCGACGATGTCGCCGAGGTCACCGCCCGGGAGCCGGAGTCCGGCCGTCCGCTGCGGGTGGGGATCATGGGGCACGGCTCGGCCGAGCTGACCCCGGCCGCGATCAACGCCTACCGCCGGGCCCGCCCCGACGTGCGGGTCGAGATCCGCCAGCTGAACTTCACGGAGCACGTGACCGCGCTCCTGGAGGACCGGGTCGACGTCGCGTTCGTACGGCCGAGCCCGGACGACGAGCGGGTCGTCGCCGATGTGCTCACCACCGAGCAGCGGATCGTCGTGGTGCCGGAACGCTCGCCCCTCGCGGCCGCCCGCGCGACCGGTGTGGGCGTCACGGACGTGGCCGACCTGCCGTTCTTCCGGGTGCCCCGGCACACCCCGCACACGTTCACCGACTACCTGTACTTCGACGACCGGGCGCGGCGCCGCAGCACCGAGTGCGCGCTCACCCCGCAGGAGGTGCTGACGGGCGTCGTGACCGGGCGCTCCGCGGGATCGGGGCTGCGGTCCTTCGCGCGGTACTACGCGTGGCCGGGCGCGGTGTTCGTGCCGGTGCTCGACGCCCCGTGGGAGAGCAGCTATCTGGCGGCGCGGGCCGACGAGGACAACCCCGAGGTGCGGATCTTCCGGGCGCTTGCCACGGCGCTGGCGAAGGACCTGGGACCGGTCATCAACTCGCGCCCGCTGCCCGGTGCGTGACCGTCACGGGACAACCGGGGCCGGGCGGGATGCCTGACACCCCGCTCTCGCACCGGACCATCGCCATGTCGTCCCGCAGCGGTCCGCCGCTGTGCGCGGTCACCTCCGCGTACAGCTCGTCGGGGGCCTCCCACCGAGCTCGCGGAAGCCGTCGCCGGCCGCGAGCACCGCGTGAGCGAGCGGCCCCCTGTGACCCAACGCACCGGCCCGTACGCACCGTTGACCCGCATCGGCCGGGAACGGACCGGAACTGGTCACCCTCCGTCGCATTCCGTCCGGTATCCGGGGCCGGCCGCGCTTGAGGCGCTCAGCTCATCGGATCCCCGCCGGTCCGGTCGCCGGGCGGAGCAGAATATGACCGTGGAAACCCTGCCCGTCGAAGCCACCCCGTTCATCGGCCGCGAGGCCGAACTCGCCTACCTGGAGCAGGAGCTGAGCGACCACCGGCTGCTCACGCTCACCGGCGTGGGCGGGGTCGGCAAGACACGGCTCGCCGCGCGCCTGGCCCTGCGCACGGGCCCGCGCCTGGCGGACGCGGTGTGCTTCGTGCCGCTCTCCCCGCTGCACGACCCGACGCTGCTCGGCAACGTCCTCCTGGAGGAGCTGCGGCTCGCGGACAACTCGAACGAGGACGCCACCGACGTCGTCGCCCAGTGGCTCGCCGACAAGCGGGTGCTGCTCGTCCTCGACACGTGCGAGCACCTTCTGGAGGAGTGCGGCCGCCTTGTCCGCAAGCTGCTCGACGTCGCGCCTGGCCTGCGCGTCCTGGCGACGAGCAGGCAGCCGCTGGGTCTCGCCGACGAGCACCGGTTCATGGTCGCGCCGCTGCCCGTCACGGCCGAGGGCGACGCGGGGCGGCCCGGCGACGCGGTCGCGCTGTTCGCCGACCGTGCGGCGCTCGCCGCCCCAGGATTCCGGCTCGGGCCCGGCGAGCGGGACGTCGCCGAGGCCGTCTGCCGGCACCTCGACGGCATCCCGCTGGCGATCGAACTGGCCGCGGCCCGGCTCGCCGAACTCCCCCTGGAGCGGCTCAGCTCGCTGCTCGGCGACCGCCTGGACGCGCTGACCGCGTCGGAAGGCCACACCGGCCCCCCGCGCCATCGCACGCTGCGCGCCACCATCGGCTGGAGCCACGAACTGTGCACGCCGCTCGAACGGCTGCTGTGGGCCCGCCTCTCCGTGTTCACCGGCGGCTTCGACGAAGCGGGCGCGCGGGCGGTGGGCCGCGGCGGACCGCTGCGCGAGGCCGAGGTGTCCGGGGCGCTCGAAGGGCTCGTGGCCAAGTCACTGGTGCGGCGCAGGCCCGGCGGGCGCCACGACATGCTCGACACGGTCCGCGAGTTCGGGGCCTCGTGGCTGGCGCAGCTCGGCCCCGAGGAGACGACGGGCGCGCGGCGCAGGCACCGGGACTTCCACCTGGAGCTCGCGCGGCGGGCCGACGCGGGCTGGATGGGGCGCGCGCAGGAGCACTGGTACGAGCGACTCGTCACCGACCACCCCAACTTCCGTACGGCGCTCGACTTCTGCCTGGAGAGCCGCGAAGGCCCGGCCGCGCAGCAGCTGTGCGGGCACCTGTGGATCCTCTGGTTCCCCTGCGGGTTCGCCCGCGAGGGCCGGCGGTACGCGGAGGCGGCCCTGGCCCTGTCGGAGCGGCCTGGCCCGGAGTATCTGCTCGGCCTGTGGGCCCGCGCGACGGCGGCGCTCTCTCAGGGCGACACGGAGACGGGCCTGAAGGTGGCCGGGATGTTCCGCGAACGCACGCTGCCCGCGCCCTCACCGGCCCAGATGATGGCTTCGGCCTACCTGGAAGGTACGTCGCTGTGTCTGAGCGGCCGCCTGGCCGAGGCCGCCGAAGTCCTCGACGCCGCCCCGGACACCCGCACGTACACCGGCCCCTACGAGGCCGCCTGGTTCGTGGCGACGGCCTGCCGCTCGGTCGTCCACGTCATGTCGGGCGAGTTCACCGCCGCCGGCGCGGTGGCCGGCCGGCTGGTCGACGAGTGCGACCGGCGCGGCGAGCAGTGGGCGCGGGCCTGGGCCGGCTGGGCGGCGGCCCTCGCGGCGAACGGCCAGGACCGCCCCCGCGAGGCCGCGCGGCACGCGCTCACCACCATCGCGGGCAAGTCCCGCTTCCGCGACCGGGTGGGCGTCGCCGTCGCGATCGACGCGCTGGCCGCCTCGCTGAGCACGCTCGGCGAGGCGCGGCGCGCGGCACGGCTGCTCGGCATCGGCCAGCGCGTGTGGGAGAGCCTCGGCCGCGCCCAGCTCGGCTCCCCCGACCTCATGGCCACGCGGCAACGCACGGAGCGCCGCATCCGGGACTCGCTCGGCGACAGCGCGTACGAGGAGCAGTACGCGGCGGGCCTGGCGATGGACACCGCGGACGGCATCGCCTACAGCCTGGCCACGGAAGCCGGTGTCGACACCGGCTGACGGCGCCCCCGCCCCGCTACGCTCGCCCGCATGATCACCGGAGCGCACACGATCCTCTACTCCTCCGACGCGGACGCCGACCGGGCCTTCCTGCGGGACGTGCTCGGCTTCCCGCACGTCGACGCCGGGGGCGGCTGGCTGATCTTCACGGCGCCGCCCGCCGAGATCGCGGTGCACCCGACGGAGGGCGCGCCCCAGCACGAGCTGATGCTGATGTGCGACGACGTGGACCGCACGGTCTCCGAACTGACCGCCAAGGGAGTCGAGTTCACGTCCCCCGTCCAAAACCTGCGCTGGGGCCGCCTGACGTCGCTGCGGCTGCCGGGCGGCGGCGAGCTGGGCCTGTACGAGCCGCTGCACCGGACGGCGCTCGGCTCCTAGCGGGACGGGGCGACGAGCCCCGACTCGTACGCGGCGATCACCAGCTGCGCCCGGTCCCGGGCGGCCAGCTTGCCCATGATCCGGCTGACGTGGGTCTTGGCGGTGAGCGGGCTGAGCCCGAGGGCCTCGGCGATCCCGGTGTTGTTGAGCCCCCGCGCGACGAGCGCGAGCACCTGGCGCTCGCGCTCCGACAGCAGGCCCAGGGCATCGGCCGACGACGGCGCGGGTGGCAGCTCGGGGGCGCGCAGCACCCGGGCGATGAGCCGGGCGGTGGGCCCCGGCGACAGCAGCGAATCGCCCGCGGCCACGACCCGTATGGCGTCGAGGAGTTCGGCGGGTCTGGTGTCCTTCACGAGGAACCCGGAGGCCCCGGCGCGCAACGCCTCCACGACGTGCTCGTCGGTGTCGTACGTGGTGAGCACCAGCACCTTCACCCCGGCCAGGTCCTCGTCGGCGGCGAGCAGCCGGGTGGCCTCGATCCCGTCGAGCTCGGGCATCCGGATGTCCATGACCACGACATCGGCCCGCTCCTCCCGGGCCAGCACGACGGCCTCCCGCCCGGTCCCGGCCTGCCCCACCACATCCATGTCGGCGGCGGACTCGACCAACATGGCAAAGGCGGCCCGCACCAGCCCCTGATCATCAGCAAGCACAACCCGAATCCCACTCACTGACCGCCCCCTCCGCTCGAATCCCGCCCGGCGGCAGTCGACTCTTCAAGCCCCTGCGACGCCCCAGAAGCAGAAGCCTGCATTCCAACCCCTCCCGACACCCCAGAAGCAGAAGCCTGCATTCCAACCCCTCCCGACGCCCCAGAAGCAGAAGCCTGCATTTCCAGCCCTTCCGACGCCCCAGCGGCGGAAGTCGGCTTTTCAAGCCCTTCCGACGCCCCAGCGGCGGAAGTCGGCTTTTCAAGCCCCTGCGGCGATTGAGCAGCGGGGTCCGGGGCAGAGCCCCGAGGCCGCAACGCCGGTTCGGCGCAATCAACAGCGGGTGACGTCAACGGCAAGCTGGCCCGAACCTCGAACCCGCCACCCCCACCCCGCGGCCCCGCCTCCAACACGCCCCCCACACTCCGCACCCGCTCCCGCATCCCCACCAGCCCGAACCCCGGCCCCGCCGCCCCCGCATCCGCATCCGCACCCGCACCCGCCCCCACCCCGTCGTCCACCACGGACACCTCCACCGCCCCCGGAGCCGCCCGCAGCACGACCCACACCGACAGGTCCGCCCCACCGTGCCGCACCGCGTTGGTCAACGCCTCCTGCACGATCCGGTACGCCGCCGCACCCACCGCCGCCGGCACCTCGGGCACCTGAAGATCGCACCGCACCGTGACCCCCGACGTACGCGCCGCCTCCGCCAGCTCCGGTATCCCGTCCACCCCCGGCAGGGGCCCCCGCGCCTCGTCCGGCGACGACCGCAGCACCTCCAGCGTGGCGCGCAGCTCCCCGCGCGCCGACCGGCAGGTGTCCGCGATGTCGTCGAGCGCCTTGGCGACGGTGGCCCGGTCGAGCCGCTCGGGATCCGCGTTCAGGACGTGCGCCGCGACGGATGTCTGCACACCCACCAAGGTGATGCTGTGCGCGAGCAGATCGTGCAGATCGCGGGCCACCCGCAACCGCTCCTCCGCGACCCGCCGCCGCGCCTCCTCCTCCCGCGTCCGCTCCGCCCGCTCGGCCCGCTCGACGACGGAGGCGAGGTACTGCCGGTGCACCCGCACGTACACACCGAAGAGGACGACGGTGACGACCCAGCCGGAGACCCGCAGCGCCTGCGCCCCCTCGGCCATGCCGTGGCTGAACTTCACGAGGAGCATCAGCCCGATGACGGCGGAGCCGACCAGCACGGACCGCAGTGGCCGCCCCGTCCGGGCGACGGTGAACAGGGCGACCAGGGAGACGGCCACCGGCGCCGAGTCCGTGAACCCCATCGCGTGGTACGGAACGACGAAGACGGCCACGCCGAGGAGCGCGCGGAGCGGGGCGCGGCGCCGCCAGACCGCCGGAACGTGCGCGGCGAGCAGCAACGTCCAGCCGACCGCGTCCGGTTGCCGGCCGTCGGCCCGCACCGTGAGCCCCAGCACCACGGCACCGGCCGCGAGCAGCGCGGCGAGCACCGCATCCTGGCGGAGCACACGACCGGGGTCCGGCGGTTCGGCCGGACGCGCGGGCCCCGGGCTCACCGCGGGCAACAGGAGCAGTCGTTGGACGTCCACCGGTTCATCTTCCGTCAGGAGGGCGCCCCTCCGGGAGGGAGGAGCGCCCCGATGTGCGTTCAGGGGGTGCGGGTGAGGGCGAGTTCCTCGGCGGTCGGCGCGGCGGGCGGCGCGGGCCGCCGGGACAACGGCCCCGGCCACCACACCTTCCGGCCGAGCGCGTAGGACGCCGACGTCACGAGGTACGTCCGTACGAGGAAGGTGTCGAGCAGCACGCCGACCGCGATCACGAAGCCCAGCTCGACGAGTTGGACCAGCGGCATGCTGGTGAGCACGGCGAACGTGGCCGCGAGCACCAGACCCGCCGACGCGATCACCGCCCCGGTCGTCCGCAGCGCGGTGAGCGCCGCCGTCCCGGTGGGCGCCCCGCCGAGCACCTCCTCGCGCATCCGGTGCATCAGGAAGATCCCGTAGTCCACGCCGAGGGCGACGAGGAACACGAAGGACAGCAGCCCGAGTCCGGGGTCGGTGCCCTCGAAGCCGAACAGCGGCCCGAAGACGAGCCCGCCCATGCCGAGGGCCGCTCCCCACACCGCGACCACGGCGGCGAGCAGCAGCAGCGGCGCGACCAGGCTGCGCAGCAGGAGGACCAGGATCAGCAGCACGGCGGCGAGCACGATCGGCACGACGACGAGTCGGTCGCGGGCGTTGGTGTCCTTCAGGTCGAGCTGCTCGGCGCTCGGCCCGCCGACGTAGGAGCCCTGCCCGTCGAGTCCCTCGCGCAGCGCCTCGATGGTGGCGGTCTCGGCGGCGGTCTGCGGGGCGGCCCTGGCGACGACGTTGATCTCGGTCCAGCCGCCGCCGCTGCGCCCGCGCGTGGCCTCGGTGACGCCGTCGGTGTCGCGTGCGGTGGCGAGGGCGTCGGCTGCCCTGCCGGTGGGCGCGATGACGGTGATCGGCTGGCTGCTCGCCTCCGGGTAGGCAGCGGCGAGGGTCCGCATCGCGACGATCGAGTCCGGCCTGTCGGTGAAGGAGTCCTCCTGCTTGAGGCTGCCGGGCAGCGCGAACGAGCCGAGCGCGAGCGCCCCGAGCAGCACCGCCCCGACGCCGAGGACGGTGAGCGGCCTGCGCCCCGCCGACGAGCCCATCGCCGTGAACAGCGACCTGCGCTGCTTCGGCCGCAAGCCGAACGCGGGGACCAGCGGCCAGAACACCCGCCGCCCGAGCAGTACGAGCACGGCCGGCAGCAGCGTCAGCATGGCGACGAGCGCGCACAGCACGCCGACGGCCCCCAACGGGCCCATCCCGCGGCTGGAGTTGAGGTCGGCCGCGAGCAGGCACAGCAGCCCGGCGGCGACGGTCGCGGACGAGGCGAGCACGGCGGGGCCGCAGCCGCGCAGGGCCGCGCGCATGGCGTCGTACGGCCGCTCGAACCTCCTGAGCTCCTCCCGGTACCGCGACACGATCAGCAGCGCGTAGTCGGTCCCCGCGCCGAACACGAGGATCGTCATCACGCCCTGGCTCTGCCCGCTGATCGTGGTCCCGAAGGCCTGGTTGAGGCCGTACGCGACGCCCATCGACAGGAAGTCGGCGACCCCGGCGACGGCGAGCGGCACGAGCCACAGGAACGGGCTGCGGTAGATCAGGATCAGCAGCAGCGCGACGACGGCGACGGTGGTGTAGAGCAGTGGCCCGTCGAGCGACTGGTACACCTCGGACGCGTCGGTGGCCAGCGCCCCGGGCCCGCCGACGTCGACGCCCATTCCGTCGGTGTCGTGCGCGATGTCCCGCACGTCGTTCACGAACGCGTCGCGGGCCTTCTCGTCCGTGCCCGGTCCAGTGCTGGCGACGGGGTACATGACCGTGTCACCGCTCTTGGACGGCACCGCTTCGGGCGTCCGTACGAGGTTCAACTTCCGGTCGATGTCGGCCACTTGCTCCGCGGCGGTCGCGCGATCGGCCGCGCCGAGCCCGCCGCTCCGGTGGTACACGAGCACCAGCTCGGTGGTCTCGCCGCCCGGCAGCCGCTCCTGGATCTTCGCGACCTGCGTCGAGTCGGCACTCGCGGGCAGGTAGTCGACGGCCCGATTGTGCTGTACGTCGCCGAGCTTGCCCGCGAAGGGCCCCGCGAGGGCGAGCACGGCGACCCACAACGCGAGCACCCCCCAGGCAACCGCGATCCGCCTCATGACTTGACCCCTCTCCGACCCCGAAATCCGATGCGTCCAGATTCCGGCCCAGAGGGCCCCGCCACGTCGACCGGGAGACCGACTTGGGAGGTACTGCGAGGGGCGTCAGGGGCGGCCCACTACTCCCAGGGGAGTATCAACGGGCTTCACGCGTTCACGCGGGAGCCGACAGCGGGAGTCCGCATTTCAAGCCCCTGCGGCGATTGAGCAGCGGGGTCCGGGGCAGAGCCCCGAGACGCAGGCTCAGCTCGGCGTACGCGAAGCGGCGGCCAGAAGCTCTCCGACCTCATCCGTGCACAAGGTCAAGGCGGCGCCCACCGTGCCGAGCACATCCCGCTCCCCCGCCGAGTACACCCCATCGGCAAGCGCGATCCGCGCGCCCTGCAAGAGGATCGACTCCCGCCCCGCCGGAGCGAGATGCTGCGCGAGCGGATCCAGCGCCTCGTGCAGCTCTATGGCGAGCCCGGCCCCCGCCCCGCACTGCTCGGCGACCCGCCCCGCGTCGGTGACCAACGCCTCGACGAGCGCGGCGAGTTGTTCCTCGGAGGTGTCCTCGAACCCGGCGTCCCGCAGCGTGCCCACCGCGCACTCGAGCGCCAGCGGAGACGTTCCACCGCCCGCGAGCACCGCGAGCACCACCGTGTGCACGGCGTCCCGCAGCATCGCCGAGAAGCGGTGCGTGGTCGGGTGGTCGAGCGCGTCCGTGCCGAACCGGCCCTCGCAGGCCGCGCATTCGGCGACCGGGCCTTCCTGGCCGCGCGGCACGACGGGCACACCGAACAGCACGAGGCGGCGTTTCCCGGTCCGCCGACGGTAGTTGCGATCGCCGCCGCAACCAGGACAGAAGAACTCGCCGTCACCCACGGTGGTCCATATGGTGTGCACCCCGAACACCCGCGAGAGCCCGGTCAGTCCCATGCGTCCATGATTCGGCAGCACGTCGCACACCTCCCGTCGTGGCGCCGCATCATCGCGGCGTTGGCGTGATGTTAGCCACATTGTTGATGCGGCGTCAGTACCTTGGTCACGCCGAGGTCACGGAACTTGTCGTTCCTGGCCTGGACACGACGCGGCCCCGCACACCCACAAAAGGGGCGCGGGGCCGCGTCTTCCCAGCTCAAGTACGTCAGCGGCTCGCGCGGTTGACCGCGGAGACGACCGCCTTCAGCGAGGCACGTGTCGTGTTCGCATCGGTGCCGATGCCCCACAGAACCTTGTCCCCGATGGCGACCTCGATGTACGAGGCGGCGACCGCGGAGGCGCCCTCGCTCATCGTGTGCTCCTGGTAGTCCAGGAGCCGGGCGTCGATGCCGATGCCCTGGAGGGCGTGGAAGAAGGCGGAGATCGGGCCGTTGCCCGTACCCACCAGAACCTTCTCCTCCCCGTCCACCTCGGCCTCGACGGTCAGCGTGTCCACGCCGTCCTTGTCGGTCGTGGTCTGGCCCGTCTTGACCTGGATGCGGCCCCACGGGTTGGACGGGTTGGGCAGGTACTCGTCCTGGAAGACGGCCCAGATGTCCTTGGGCGTGACCTCGCCGCCCTCGGCGTCCGTCTTCTGCTGGATGACCTTGGAGAACTCGACCTGCATACGGCGCGGCAGGTCCAGGTTGTGGCCGTCCTTCAGGACGTACGCGATGCCGCCCTTGCCGGACTGCGAGTTGACGCGGATGACGGCCTCGTAGGAGCGGCCGACGTCCTTCGGGTCGATCGGCAGGTACGGGACGGCCCACTCGATGTCGTCGACGGTGACGCCCTTGGCCTTGGCGTCGGCCTCCATGGCGTCGAAGCCCTTCTTGATGGCGTCCTGGTGGGAGCCGGAGAAGGACGTGTAGACCAGGTCGCCCACGTACGGGTGGCGCGGGTGGACCTCCATCTGGTTGCAGTACTCCCACGTACGACGGATCTCGTCGATGTCGGAGAAGTCGATCTGCGGGTCGACGCCCTGCGAGAACAGGTTCATGCCCAGGGTGACCAGGTCGACGTTGCCGGTGCGCTCGCCCTGGCCGAACAGGCAGCCCTCGACACGGTCGCCGCCCGCCATGACGCCCAGCTCGGCGGCGGCGACGGCGGTGCCGCGGTCGTTGTGCGGATGGATGGACAGGCAGACGTACTCGCGGCGCGACAGGTGGCGCGACATCCACTCGAAGCGGTCCGCGTGCGTGGACGGCGTCGAACGCTCCACCGTGGCGGGCAGGTTGAGGATGATCTCGCGGTCCGGGCCCGGCTGGTAGACGTCCATGACGGCCTCGCAGACCTCCAGGGCGAACTCCAGCTCGGTGTCCGTGAAGATCTCGGGGCTGTACTGGTAGCCGAACTTCGTCTCCGGGCCCAGCAGCTTCTCCGCGTACTTCATGACCAGGCGGGTGCCGTCGACGGCGATCTGCTTGATCTCTTCCTTGGAGCCGCGGAAGACGACGCGGCGGAAGACCGGCGCCGTGGCGTTGTACAGGTGGACCGTGGCGTTCTTGGCGCCCTTCAGGGACTCCACGGTCCGCTCGATCAGGTCCTCACGGGCCTGGGTCAGTACGGAGATCGTGACGTCGTCCGGGATGGCGGCCGGGTCCTCGATGATCGAGCGTACGAAGTCGAAGTCCGTCTGCCCCGACGCGGGGAAGCCGACCTCGATCTCCTTGTAGCCCATCTTGACCAGCAGGTCGAACATCGCGCGCTTGCGGGCCGGGGACATCGGGTCGATCAGCGCCTGGTTGCCGTCGCGCAGATCCGTGGAGAGCCAGCGGGGGGCGGTGGTGATCCGCTTGCCGGGCCACGTGCGGTCCGGGAGGTCGACCTGGTCGTACTGGCCGTACTTGTGGATCGGCATGCTGCTGGGCTGCTGGCGGTTTGCCATGATGCGTGGGCTCCTCGGAGGTGGCCTTGAAGGCGGCCGACGGCGCAACACCAAACTCCGCGGGGAGGGAGCCGGCCTTGTCTACAGGCCCTCGCCGCGGCAGCTAAGGAGAAGCAGCCCGAAACGCATGATGCAGTGCACCTTAGTCGAGTCTCGTCGTTCGCGAAGGCCCGTATCAGTATGCGGGACCGTGGACAGGTAACGGGTAAGAGGTGATCAATACCTCTATTTCGTTAATCATGGTGGCAGGTAGTGACAGCGGCATGACCCAGTGCCACATTGCCTCGCATGACCGCGAAACCCACGGGGAACCCAGCGGGGTTCGAGCCCGTTTTCTGCACCATCGTGCCGCCCCACGTCCTCGACAAGGCAGCTCGCAGCGAGGACTCCGCGATCGCCGCCAGGGCCCGCCGCTCCCTGGAGCGCGACGCCTTCGAGCGCACGCACCGCCGGCTGACGACCGTCATCGGCGCGCCCTCCGTCGCCCCGCCCGCGGGCGTCACGGGCCAGAAGCCGCACCGCACCATCTATGACGCCCGGCACCGCACGGAGCTGCCGGGGCGGAAGGTGCGCGGCGAGGGGGACAAGCCGGGCAAGGACGCGACCGTCAACCGCGCGTACGCGGGGCTCGGCGCGACGTTCGAGCTGTACCTGGAGAAGTTCTCCCGCTACTCGATCGACGGCAACGGTCTGCCGCTGAACGCGACGGTGCACTACTCCGAGGAGTACAACAACGCCTTCTGGAACGGCGAGCAGATGGTGTTCGGCGACGGTGACGGCGAGATCTTCCTCGACTTCACCATCCCCGTCGACGTCATCGGCCACGAGCTGACCCACGGCGTCACGCAGTACACGGCGAACCTGACGTACTTCGGTCAGCCGGGCGCGCTCAACGAGTCGATGTCGGACGTCTTCGGCTCGCTGATCAAGCAGTACACGCTGGGCCAGACCGCCTCCGAGGCCGACTGGCTGATCGGCGCGGGCCTGCTCGCTCCGCGCGTCACGGGGGTCGCCCTGCGCTCCATGAAGGCGCCCGGCACCGCGTACGACGACGACGTGCTCGGCAAGGACCCGCAGCCCGCCGACATGGACCACTTCGTGAGGACGGGCCGTGACAACGGCGGCGTGCACATCAACTCCGGCATCCCGAACCACGCGTTCTACATCCTGGCCGAGTCGCTCGGCGGGCACGCGTGGGAGCGGGCGGGCCAGATCTGGTTCGACACGCTGACCGGCGGCGAGCTGAAGCAGGACTGCCTCTTCGCCGACTTCGCCAAGGCGACTGTGAAGGCGGCGCAGGCCCGCTACGGCGGCGGCGAGGAGTACCAGTCGGTGCTCAAGGCCTGGGAACAGGTCGGCGTTCCTACCCAGTAGCCGCGGGTTGGAGTAGACAGGGACCCATGCGTATTCACGTAGCGCGCACGGGCGGATTCGCCGGCATCGACCGGCACGCCGAGGTGGACACGGCGGGCCGGTCCGATGCCCACGAGTGGCACGACCTCGCCGAGAAGGCGGTGGCCTCCGGCCGGAGCACACCGCCGATAGGGGTGCCCGACGGCTTCAACTACACGATCACGGTGGACGGGAAGACGGTGTACTGCGCGGACCCCCGGCTCACGGAGGAACAGCGCAGGCTCATCACCCGCGTACTGAAGGAAGGGGCGTAACAAGCCCCGGCCGCACGGGCGTTGACTTCTTACCGACGGGTACAGATGATCGCGCCCATGACCGCGACCGAGGCACAGCTCCCGGCCTTCCCGCCCGGTTTCCTGTGGGGCGTCTCCACATCGGCCCACCAGATCGAGGGCGCCGTCGACGGGCGCGCACCCTCGGTCTGGGACACGTTCGGCGCCGAACCCGGCCGGATCAAGGACGGCTCGACGGCGGCGGTGGCCTGCGACCACGTGGCCCGCTACCGGGAGGACGTGGCGCTCGTCCGTGACCTGGGCGTCGACGCGTACCGCTTCTCCGTCTCGTGGCCCCGGGTGCTCGCCCCGGGCGGCCTGGACTTCTACGACCGGCTGGTCGACGAGCTGTGCGCGCAGGGCGTGCGCCCCGTCCCGACGCTCTTCCACTGGGATCTGCCGCTGGCCCTCCAGGAGGCGGGCGGCTGGCTGGAGCGCGACACGGCGTCCCGGTTCGCCGAGTACGCGGCGACGGTCGCGGACCGCCTCGGCGACCGCGTAGCCAAGTGGATCACCCTCAACGAACCCGCGGAGCACACCCTGCTCGGGCACGCGCTCGGCGAGCACGCCCCCGGCAAGAAGCTGCTCTTCGACGCGCTGCCCGTGGCCCACCACCAGCTCCTCGCCCACGGCCTCGCGGCGCGGGCGCTGCGCGCGGCGGGCGCCCGCGACATCGGGATCGCCAACTCGCACGGACCGACCTGGCCGGCCTCCGCCGACCCGGCCGACACCGGGGCCGCCGACCTGTACGACATCGTCCTCAACCGGCTCTTCTCCGACCCGCTGCTGCTGGGGCGCTACCCGGACGGGTTCGGCGAGCTGATGCCCGGCGCCGACGTGGCCGCCGACCTGAAGGTGATCTCCGAGGACACCCTCGACTGGTACGGCATCAACTTCTACCAGCCGACGAAGGTGGGCGCGCCCGGCGCCGCCGACGTGGACTTCTCCGGCATCACCATCCCCGCCGAACTCCCCTTCTCCGTGAGGGAGATCGAGGGCTACCCGACGACGGACTTCGGCTGGCCCGTGGTGCCCGAGGCGCTCACCGAGCTCCTCGTCGGCTTCCGCGAGCGCTACGGCGACCGGCTGCCACCGCTCGTCATCACGGAGAACGGCTGCGCGTACGAGGGCCTCGACGACCAGGAGCGCATCAGCTACCTGGACGGCCACATCCGGGCGGTGCACCGGGCCGTCACCGCCGGCGTCGACGTACGCGGCTACTTCGTCTGGTCGCTGCTCGACAACTTCGAATGGGCGGAGGGCTACACGAAGCGCTTCGGGCTCGTGCACGTCGACTACGCGACGCAGCAGCGCACCCCGAAGGCCTCGTACGGCTGGCTGCAAGGCGCCCTGCGGGCCCGCCGGGCATGACGGACCCCGCCCTTCAGGAGCCCTCCGAGCGGGTCGGACGCGGCTGGACGGCGGCCCTCTCGCTGGCCAACGGGGCGATCTGGGTCGGCTGGTACGGGCCGCTGCAGATCCTGCTCGCCCGGCAGTCCGAGCACTTCGCGCCCGGCACGGGCCTGTCGAAGGAGTCGCTGCTCGCGTGGGTGACGGGCCTCGGCGCGGTGGTGTCCCTGGCCGCGAACCCGCTCTTCGGCGCCCTCTCGGACCGCACGGTGTCGCGGTACGGGCGGCGCACGCCATGGATCGTGGCGGGCGCGGCGGGCGGCGCCCTGGCGCTGCTGCTGCTCGGGGGCGCGGGCGCGGTGTGGGTGCTGTTCGCGGGCTGGTGCCTGGTGCAGCTGGCCCTGAACGCGGCGTTCGCCGCGGTCACGGCGGCCGTCCCCGACCGGGTGCCGCGGCGGCAGCGGGGCACGGTGGGCGGCTGGCTGGGCGCGGCGCAGATCCTGGGCGTGGTCGTCGGCACGGGGCTCGCGACGGTGGCGGGCGGGGTGGGCGCCGGGTACGCGGCGTGCGCCGCCTTCACGCTCCTCGGCGTGGCCCCGTACGTGCTGCGCCACCCGGACCTGCGGCTCGCGCCGGACGACCGCCCGGCGTGGTCGTGGCGCCGGTTCGCCGCGGGGTTCCGGCTGAGCCCGCGGCGCCACCCGGACCTCGCCATGGCGTGGCTGACCCGCTTCCTGATCAACCTGGGAAACGCGCTGGTCCTGCTCTACCTCTACTACTACCTGCGCGACCGGCTGCACCTCGACGACCCGGACTCGGGGGTCCTCGTGCTGACCGCGGTGAACGGGGTGACGCTGCTCGCCACCGTCGTGGTGGGCGGCGCCTGGTCGGACCGGACCGGGCGGCGCAAGCCGTTCGTGCTGTGGTCGGGCGTGCTGATGGCGGCGGCGACCGGGATGCTCGCCGGCTGGCAGACCTGGACCGGCGCGATCGTCGCGGCGGCCGTCCTCGGCGTCGGCTTCGGCGTGTTCACCTCGGTCGACTTCGCGCTGATGACCGACGTCCTGCCGAAGGCGCTCGACCGCGGCAAGGACCTCGGTGTCATCAACATCGCCAACTCCCTGCCCCAGGTCGCCGCCCCGGCCCTCGCCGCTCCGCTGGTGAACCAGCTGGGCGGGTACCGGACGCTGTACCTGGTGGCGGCGGGGGTGGGGCTCGCGGGGGCACTGCTGGTGCGGCGGATCAAGGGGGTGGCGTGACGCCGAGCCCCTGGGGCCGCGCCCGCATCACGCGTGGCTACATCACCCCGGCGTCCCGTGCCGTCCACACCGTCGGGTGGATCGGGCGGTAGCCCAGCTCGTGCCGGATGCGGCCCGTCGACATCACGGAGTGCCACGGGTCCGGGGTCTCCTTCTCGTACACCTCCGGGGGCATCGGAAGACCGGCGAGCTGGAAGAGGTCGACCGTGGTCACCGGGGCGTCGTCGGCGATGTTGTAGACGCCGGACGCCCCGGCCGCGTACAGCAGACGCCGCAGACCCTGCGCCACATCGGCGTGGTGGCCCATGTGGAGGCGCTGCATGGCGGGCCAGGCCGGCGCCCACTCCATGACGTCGTCCAGGTGCGGGTCGCCGTCGCCGTACACGAAGGGCAGCCGCCCGATCCGCAGGTCGTCGAGGCCGTCCAGGGCACCGAGCGCCCGCTCCGCCTCCCACTTGGACTGCGGGTAGGCGCCCCACAGATGCCCGCCCGGCCGCGTCTCGTCGTCCTCGACCAGCGGCCTGCCGCGCCCCGCGCCGTACACGAGACCCGTACTGACCTGCACGAACCGTCGTACGCCCGAGGCCGCGGCGGCGCGGCCGAGCTCGATCGCGGCGTCCCGGTTGACCGCCTGCGCCTCCTCGTCCGGCACCCCGCGGAAGGCCGCGGCCACATTCACCACGGAGTCCACCCCGGTGGTCGCCTTGCCCAGCGCGTCCGCGTCCCGCAGGTCACCGACGACCACCTCGGCGCCGAGCTCCGCGAAGCGCTCGCCGCGCGCCTCGTCCCGTACGAGCACCCGCACCCGGTCGCCCTGCGGCGCGCCCTGAAGCAGCCGGGGCACGAAGCGCCGCCCGACCTGTCCCGTCGCACCCGTCACCAGTGTCAGCATGGCCGCCTCCTTGTTGCCGTGGCCCGTTGTCGTAGCCATGCCTGAAGCCTGTGGCAGCGACGGCCGCGGCGGGAGAGACGCGTTCATCCAGGGACCGGCACTCCCTGGATACGCACTGGATCCCGGCCCGGTGCCGGGCGATCCTGAAGAGGTGAACCGATCCGAGCTCGCCGACTTCCTGCGCCGCTGCCGCACCAGGCTGAACCCGTCCGACGTCGGGATGACCGCGGGCCCGCGCCGCCGCACACCCGGCCTGCGCCGCGAGGAGGTGGCGCAGCTCGCCGGGATGTCCGCGGACTACTACACGCGGCTCGAACAGCGCCGGGGCTCGCACCCGTCGCGGCAGATGCTCACCGCGCTGGCCCGGGCGCTGCGCCTGACCGACGCCGAGCGCGACCACCTGTTCCATCTGGCCGGCGAGGAACCGCCGCGGCCGGGCGGCTCCTCCGTGCACGTCCGGCCGGGGCTGCTGCTGATCCTGGACCGGCTGCACGATCTGCCGGCGAGCGTGATGAGCGACTGGGGCGAGATGCTCGCGCAGAACACGATGTCGGTGGCGCTGACCGGCGACCACACGGGGACCAATCTGATCCGCCGCTGGTTCACGGACCCGGCGGGCCGCACCCTGGCACCGCCCGAGAAGCACGAGCAGCACAGCCGGGCCCACGTGGCGAGCCTGCGGGCGGTCAGCGCGGCCCGCCCGAAGGACCCCGGGCCTGCCGCGCTCGTGGCCGAGCTGCGGGCCGCGTCGAAGGAGTTCGAGGAGCTGTGGGCCTCGCACGAGGTGGTGGTGCGCCGCCCGTCGCCGAAGCGGTTCCTGCACCCCGTGGTCGGCGCCCTCGACCTGGACTGCGAGGTCCTGGTCGGCGACGGGCACAGCCAGCAGCTCGTCGTGCACTCGGCGCGGCCGGGCACGGAGACGTACGAACGCCTTGAGCTGCTGCGGGTGATAGGGCTCCAGGACCTGACGCCGAGCGGCCCGTAAAAGGATCAGAAGCCGAGCTTGCGCAGCTGGCGCGGGTCGCGCTGCCAGTCCTTGGCGACCTTGACGTGCAGGTCCAGGTAGACCGGGGTGCCGAGGAGCGCCTCGATCTGCTTGCGGGACTTGATGCCGACGTCCTTGAGGCGCTTGCCCTTCGGGCCGATGATGATGCCCTTCTGGCTGGGCCGCTCGATGTAGACGAACGCGTGGATGTCCAGGAGCGGCTTGTCCTTGGGTCGGTCCTCGCGCGGCAGCATCTCCTCGACCACGACGGCGATGGAGTGCGGCAGCTCGTCCCGTACGCCCTCGAGCGCGGCCTCGCGGATCAGCTCCGCGACCATGACCTGCTCGGGCTCGTCCGTGAGGTCGCCCTCCGGGTAGAGCATCGGCCCCTCGGGCAGCATCGGGATCAGCAGATCGGCAAGCAGGTCGATCTGCTTCTCGCCGACCGCCGACACCGGCACGATCTCCGCCCACTCGATGCCCAGCTCCTTGCCGAGCTGGTCGATCGCGATGAGCTGCTCGGCGAGCGCCTTGCTGTCGACGAGGTCCGTCTTGGTGACGATGGCGACCTTCGGCGTCTTCTTGATCGACGCGAGTTCCTTGGCGATGAACTTGTCACCGGGGCCGAGCTTCTGGTCGGCGGGCAGGCAGAAGCCGATCACGTCGACCTCGGCCCACGTGGTGCGCACCACGTCGTTGAGGCGCTCGCCCAGCAGGGTGCGCGGCTTGTGCAGTCCGGGGGTGTCCACCAGGATCAGCTGCGCGTCCTCACGGTGCACGATGCCGCGCACGGTGTGCCGCGTGGTCTGCGGCTGGTCGGCGGTGATGGCCACCTTCTTGCCGACCAGAGCGTTCGTGAGGGTGGACTTGCCCGCGTTGGGGCGGCCGACGAAGCAGGCGAAGCCGGCGCGGTGCACGGGCTCCGAGGAATTCGACGACTGGGACTGCTGGGTACGAGCGCTCATGGCGCCCATTGTCCCCGATGCCGGGGGTGCCGCAGCACAGTGAGGCCCCGGTAACCACCCGGCAACAAGAAACACGGCGGAAACCCGAGTGTGCGGTTCCGGAAACGCGCACCCGTGACGCTGATCGGCATGCCTGCCACGACCGTGCCCCTCGCGGCCCCCGCACTCGATACCGGCGACACCGCCTGGCTGCTCGCCGCCACCGCGCTCGTCCTGCTCATGACACCCGGGCTCGCGCTCTTCTACGGCGGCATGGTCCGCACGAAGAGCGTCCTCAACATGCTGATGATGAGCTTCGTGTCGATCGCCCTCGTGACAGTGGTGTGGCTGGTCGCGGGCTACTCGCTCGCCTTCGGCGACGACTCCTTCGCGGGCCTGATCGGCGGCCTCCAGCACGCCGGCATGGTCGGCATCGGCCCGTCCGACGTGACCGGCACGGTCCCCACCTTCCTCTTCACCACCTTCCAGCTGACCTTCGCGATCCTCACCGCGGCACTGATCAGCGGGGCGGTCGCGGACCGTACGAAGTTCGGGGCGTGGCTGGTCTTCGTACCCGTCTGGGCACTGCTCGTATACGTTCCCGTGGCGCACTGGGTGTGGGGCCCCGGAGGCTGGATCAGCACGCATCTCGGCGCGCTGGACTTCGCGGGCGGTCTGGTCGTGGAAATCGCGTCCGGCGCCTCCGGTCTGGCCCTCTGCCTCGTCCTCGGCCCGCGCATCGGCTTCAAGAAGGACGCAATGCGCCCGCACAACCTGCCGATGGTGGTCATGGGCGCGGGCCTGCTGTGGTTCGGCTGGCTCGGCTTCAACGGCGGCTCGGCGCTCGGCGCGAACGGCATCGCCGCGGCCTCCCTGTTCAACACCCTGATCGCGGGCTGCACGGGGCTGCTGGGCTGGCTGTTCGTCGAGCAGCGCCGGGACGGGCACCCGACGACGTTCGGCGCGGCCTCGGGCGCGGTGGCCGGGCTGGTCGCCATCACCCCGGCCTGCGGGGTCGTCGGCGTACCGGGCGCGGCGGTCGTCGGGCTCGTGGCCGGTGTCGTCTGCTCGTACGCCGTCGCCTGGAAGCTGCGCTTCCACTACGACGACTCCCTCGACGTCGTCGGCGTGCACTTCATCGGCGGCGTGATCGGCACGGTCCTCATCGGCCTGTTCGCGACGTCCGCGATGACCGGCTCCGCCGCCAAGGAGGGCCTGTTCTACGGCGGCGGGTTCGGGCAGCTCGGCAAGCAACTGCTCGCGGTGCTCGTGGTCGCGGCCTACACCTTCCTCGTCACGTACGGGATCGGGAAGGCCATCGACAGGCTGATGGGCTTCCGGGCGGCGGCCGACGAGGAGCTGAAGGGGCTCGACCAGACGGCGCACGCGGAGAGTGCGTACGATCACGGCGTCCTGAGTGCCGCCCCCGTCTCCCGAAAGGTCGCGCCATGAAGCTGATCACCGCGGTCGTGAAGCCGTTCCGCCTCGACGAGGTCAAGACAGCGCTGCGGGAGCTGGGCGTGGACGGGCTGACCGTGACCGAGGCCAGCGGCTACGGCCGCCAGCGCGGGCACACGGAGGTGTACCGGGGCGCCGAGTACCAGGTCGACCTGGTGCCGAAGGTGCGGATCGAGGTCGTCGTCGAGGACGCGGACCTGGAACCGGCGATGGACGCGATCGTGCGGGCCGCACGGACCGGGAAGATCGGCGACGGCAAGGTGTGGGCGGTCCCGGTGGACACGATCATCCGCGTCCGCACGGGCGACCGCGGCCCTGACGCGGTCTGACCCCATCAAGCCCCTGCGGCGATTGAGCAGCGGGGTCCGGGGCAGAGCCCCGAATCTTTCGCCCCGTCGGGGTTGACGTCTCGGGGCTCTGCCCCGGACCCCGCGCCTCAATCGCCGGCGGGGCTTGATTGGGTCCAGCTCAGAGGCCGGCCTTGGCGCCGCAGACCGGCCAGGCGCCCGGGCCCTGTTCGGCCAGAACCTTGTTGGCGACGGACATCTGCTGCGACGGAGTGGCCTGATACGCAGCGGACGCGTACTGCGTGCCGCCATACGCGGCCCACGTCGACGGCGTGAACTGAAGCCCGCCCGAGAACCCGTTCCCCGTGTTCGCGGCCCAGTTCCCACTGGCCTCGCACTGGGCGACGGACTGCCACTGGGACGCCGACGCCCCGGTGGCGGCCGAGGCACTGCCCGTGCCCGAGAGCACCAGCATCCCGCTGGCTCCGGCCAGCACCGCGACGGTGCCGAGACGACGGGTACGGGACATACGGGCGGTGGGACGACGAAGCGCGGCGGAGAACACGAAGCAGAACCTTTGCTCGGGGACGTGGTGGGTCGCCCGGTACGGCGGCCGGTCGGTCGGCTGCCGCAGCGGGCGACCTCTCCACCGTGAGCCACGCCGAGCCCCCGCCCCATGGGCCGCCCGTCCCACCGGCCCACCCTTCGGTCCCCGCCCGGGGTCCCGCTCCACCAGGACCTGCGCCTCGGGCCGAACGTCCCGCCGACCGCTCCCCCGGCGCCCACGCCCCGACGCACGACGCCCGCCGCACCGGGCCGTCGGACCCGGGTGTGCGGCGGGCGTGAGCGTGCTCACAAAACCCCGCGGGGCACGGGAGTTCAGCCGGCCGGCAGCGTCTCCTTCACGGCGCCGTCGCCCCCGGCCAGGAACACCGGCGTACCGGCCCCGCCCAGGTCGCGTACGGCCGCGAGGTCCTCGGCCGGAAGCTCGTCCGACGCGGAGACGACGGCCGCCGCCTCCAGGGACTGCGCGCCGGACGCCACCGCCATGGCGACGGCCGTCTGGAGCGCGCTCAGCTTCAGGGAGTCGAGGGCGACGGTGCCCGCGACGTAGGTGCGCCCCGTCTCGTCCCGCACGGCCGCGCCCTCGGGCACACCGTTGCGGGCCCGCGTGGAGCGGGCCAGGGTGACGATCTTGCGGTCCTCGGGGCCGAGGTCGGTGCTCTCAGTCATGGGGTGAGCATAGGGAACACACCCACCGGGGCACTCACCCGGCCACCGGGTACATCGCGCCGCGCCGCCCCTCCGGGGAGGCCAGCCACTCCAGCTTCGCCGCGGTGTCCGCCTCGGCCAGCGGAGTGTGCAGCACGACCGTCAGGTCCGGCCGCGCGGGGATCTTCATGGCGGTCGACTCCAGGTGCAGCAGACCGGCCACGGGATGCGTGAGCTCCTTGCGGACCTGCCCCTGCGCCTTGATGTCGCGGCGCTCCCACAGCTCGACGAACTCCGGGCTCACCGCCTTCAGTTCGGCGATCACCTCCTGGAACCCCTCGTCGTCGGGGCACTCCGAGCAGGCGGCACGGAACTGGGCGACGACCGTCGCCGCGTTCTGCTCCCAGCTCTCGCTGCGGGCGCGGTAGAGGGAGTCCGTGAAGAAGTCGATGACGCAGTTCTGCCGGTTCTCCGGCCGCATCGCGAGGACGATCGCCGCCGCGTCGTTGTACATCACGCAGTTGTAGTACGCGTCCATGATGTGCGCGGGGAACGGCATCCAGGCGTCGATGAGCCGCTGCAACCCGTCGCACATCTGCTGGTCGCCCGGCTCCACCTCGTACGCGGGCGGGTTGAGACCGGCGAGCACATACAGGTGGCGCCGCTCGGAGCTGCTCATCTTCAGGACCCGCGCCACGGAGTCGAGCACCTGCGGCGACACCGAGATGTCCCGGCCCTGCTCCAGCCACTGGTACCAGGAGGCACCGACGCCCGCGAGCACCGCGACCTCCTCGCGGCGCAGGCCCGGCGTGCGCCTGCGGGCACCCCCGTCGGGCAGGCCCGCCTCGGTGGGCGAGACCCGCGCCCGCCGGCTCATCAGGAACTCCCGCAACTCGCTGAGCCGGTGCTTCTTGAGCGCTGCGCTCTCGGCCACGAACGACTCCCCCGGTTGTCTGGTGGTGCGACCACCAGCATAAGTTCCCACTCTCCACGGATATTCCGGTCGTACGAAGCTCTTGGCCATGGCGATCGACACCGCAACCTCCACGGCTCCCCTGCCCCAACCACCCACCGCACCGCGCCTGTCCGGCCGGGACAAGCTCGTCCTCTTCGTGCTCTGCGCCGCCCAGTTCATGGTGGCGCTCGACTTCTCCGTGCTGAACGTGGCGCTGCCGGTGCTCGGTCCCGATCTCGGCATGAGCACGTCCGCGCTGCAATGGGCGGTCACCGCCTTCGCCCTGCCGTCCGGCGGCTTCCTTCTCCTCTTCGGTCGGATCGGCGACCTCTACGGACGGCGCCGGATCTTCCTGACCGGGCTCGCCCTGTTCGGCACGGCCTCGCTGCTCGCGACGTTCGCCTGGGACCCGGCGTCCTTCCTCGCGGGCCGCGCCCTGCAAGGCGTGGGCGCGGCGGCCATCGTGCCGACCGGCATGTCGCTGCTGACCACGACGTTCCCCGAGGGGCCGCAACGCGACAAGGCGCTCGGCATCTCCGGCACCCTGATGTCCCTCGGCTTCACCGTCGGCATGGTGGCCGGCGGGGTCCTCACCGACGCGCTCGGCTGGCGCTCCACGATGGGCCTGCTGACCCTGTTCGCCCTGCTCGTGCTGCCGCTCGCGCCCGGACTGCTCCCCGAGTCCCGCACCCCGGACCGCCCGCGCCTGGACGTCCCCGGCGCCGTCACGGTCACCGGCGGCCTGCTCGCCCTGATCTACGCCCTGTCCACGGCGGCGGAGGTCGGCTTCGGCCGCGCCGACGTCCTCGTCACGCTGGTCGCGGGCCTCGCCCTGCTCACCGCGTTCGGCTACGTCGAGTCCCGCAGCGCCCAGCCGCTGGTCTCGCTGCCGATGCTGCGCCGCCGCACCATCGCGTGGGGCAACGTGGGCGGCCTGGTCACCTTCTCGATGATGTCGACGATCGTCTTCGTGCTGACCCTGTACTTGCAGGAAGTGCTGCGCCTCTCCGCCTTCCAGACCGGACTCGTCTTCGGTGTGCAGGGCGTCCTGTCGGTGGTCGCGGGGGCGTACACCCCGAAGGTCGTCGGCCGCTTCGGCGCCCGCCGCACCCTGATCGGCTCCCTCGTCGGACAGGGCGTGCTCATCGCCTCGCTCCTGGGCATCGGCACCGACGGCGCCTCGGTCTGGCTCGCGACCGCCGGAGTCTCCCTGGCCAGCGCCTTCCACCTGGGCGCGATCATCTCGTACGGCCTCACGGTCACCTCGGGTGTCCCGAACGAGGAGCAGGGCCTGGCCACCGGCCTGGTGACCTCGACCCAGCAGGTCGGCATCACGATCGGCATCCCGCTCCTCGGCGTCCTCGCGACGACGTCCACGGACCTGCTGACCGGGGTGCACACGGTGATCGCCCTGGACGCGGCGATCGTCCTGGTGGCGGCGGCGCTGGTGGCACTGGGGCTGCGTACGACCCGCGGCCGACGGTGACGCGGGGAACGCGGCCCGGCGGGGTGGACCCCGGCCGGGCCGCGTCCGCGCGCGTCACACCCCCGGCGGCTTCGGGAAGCCCTGCGGCCACACCTGCGGGCCGCCCGCCGTGGCGCCGCCGTCCACCGCGACCTCCGCACCCGTGAGGTAGCCGAACTCGTCGGAGGCCAGGGCGAGTACGGCGCCCGCGATGTCCTCGACCGTGCCCATCCGCCGCGCCCCGGCGACGTTCAGCGGCCCCCACGCCTTCTTGAACGCCGCCCAGTCCGCGTCCGACACCCCGGCGGGGCGCACGAGGGCGGTGTCGACGGTGCCGGGCCTGATCGCGTTGACGCGGATGCCCCGGTCGCCGTAGTCCATGGCCGCCGCCCGCACGATGCCCTCGATGCCGCGCTTGCTCGCCGCGTACGCCGCGTGCCCCGGGCGGACCCGCTCCGCGCCCGCCGACGAGGTGCAGACGACGACCCCGCCGCCGCGCCGCAGCAGGTGCGGGATCTGGTACTTGAGGCCGAGGAACACGCCGCGCTCATTGGTGGCGAGGAGGTTGTCCCATTCGGCGACCGTCATCTCGTGCAAGGCCTTGGACGTCTCGATCCCGGCGTTGTTGAAGGCGATGTCGAGCCCGCCGAACCGCCTCGCGACGCCGTCGACGAACGCCTCGACCTGCTCCGCCTCGCGCACGTCGGCGTGCAGATAGACCGCCTCTCCGCCCGCGCTCCTGATCTCCCTCTCGACCTCCCTGCCCAGCTCGCGGCGGCGCCCGCAGAAGCCGACCCTGGCCCCCTGCGCGGCGAAGGCCTTCGCGGTGGCCCGGCCGATACCGGACGTGGCGCCGGTGACGGCGACGACCTTCCCGGCGAACCGGCCGCCGCCGGCTTCCCTGGCCGCGGCGCGGGCCCGGGGCGCGGCGGCGACCGTCGCGGCGACGGCTCCCGAGAGCGCGGCACGACGGCTGAACGAGGTTGCGGACACGGGGATCTCCTCCGTACGTGGATCAATCGCTGGCCGATCCGACTCTCCGCCGCCGCCCCGCCCCCGGGCATCTGTCACATCGACCGGTCGCGCTGCCGCACCCCGAGCGGTGGCTAGTCTCAAGAGGTGGCAAAGACACAGGAGTTGCTCGGACGGGAGCGCGAACGGGAGGTCCTGCGCGGCCTGGTGGCCGACGCCGCGGACGCCCGGGAGGGCCGGTCGCTCCTTGTGCGCGGGGAGGCCGGCATCGGCAAGACCGCGCTGCTCGACGACACCGCGGCACGGGCCGTCCGGAGGCACCCGAAGGCGACGGTGCTGCGCTGCGCGGGCGTCGGGTCCGAGGCGGACGGCTCGCCCGCCTTCGGAGGCCTGCTGGAACTCCTCACGCCGGTACTGGACCGTACGGAAACCCTCCCACCCTTCCAACGGGCCGCTCTGGAAGCCGCGTTGGGCCTGCGATCCGTACACGACGAGACCGGGAACTTCGGCGAACTGACCGTCCGCACGGCGCTCCGTACGCTCCTGGAAACCCTCGCCACCGACACACCGCCGCTCCTCCTCGTCGTGGACGACCTCCCGTCGCTGGACGCGGCGACCCGCGCGGCGCTGCTCTACGTGGCCCGCCGCCCGCTGCCCGGGTCGGCCGTCCTGCTGGCCGCGCGCCCCGCCCCGCACACCGACGCGACCCTGCGCGACCTGCCCGTACTGGATGTCTCCGGGCTCGACGCGACGGCGGCCCGCGCACTGCTCGCGGCGCGCGGTGTACGCGGCGTGGACACCGCCGCGCTGCTCGACGACGCCGAGGGCAACCCGCTCGCCCTCCTCGAACTGCCCGCCCCCGACGGCACGTCGCCCGGCCCGCTCCCCCTGGACACCCGGCTGCGCGCCGCCTTCACGCACCGCACCCGCGCACTGCCGCCCGAGGCCCGGACGCTGCTCTTGACGGCGGCGGTCGAGACGCGCGGCAGCACGGACGCGGTGCTGGCCGCCGCGCGCCACCAGGGCGTGCCCGACGCCGCCCTGGCCATCACCGAGGAAGCGGGCCTGCTGGACGTCACGGGCCCCACGCTCCGCTTCCGTCACCCGCTGCTGCGCTCATCGGTGCACGCCGACGCCCCCTCACGGGACCGCGGCCGCGCCCACCTGGCCCTCGCCGCGACACTGACCGGCCACGACGCGCTCTGGCACCGGGCCCTGGCCGGCGATCGCCCCGACGCGGAGCTGGCATCCGCCCTGGAATCCGCGGCCGACGAGATCAACGGCCGCGGCGGTCTCGCCGCCACGGCCACGGTCCTGACCCGCGCGGCCGACCTCAGCACCGACCCGGAGGCGACCACCCGGCGTCTGGCGGCCGCCGCCCACGCGGCCTGGAAATCGGGCCACCCGGAGGCGGCCCGCCGCCTGGTGTCCCGCGCGACCGAGCAGCACCACGACGCCGGCGCCCTCGAACTCGCGCGACTTCGCGGCCTCATCGCCTACTCCGGGGGCGACCAGCCGGACGCCCTGCGGCAGTTGGCCCGGGCCGCCGACGAGCACGCCCCCTGCGCGCCCACCGCGGCCGCCGCCCTCCTCTTCATGAGCTGCGACACGGCCGAGCACGCGGGGCTCGACGACGAGGTACGGCGCGCCGCCCTGCGGATCACCGAACTCCAACTCCCGCCCCGCTACCGGGAGTACGGGAGGCTGCTGGCCGAAGCCCCCGAAGGCGCGGTGCACGACCCGTGGGCCGTGCTGAGCGCGGCCCCCGACGACCTGGGCACCAGCCGCGTGCACCGCTGGCTGTGGCCGCTCGCGATCACCCGGGACGGCGCTGAGCCGCTGACGGCCCGCGAGTTCGCCGCCACCGCCTGCGCGGAGATCGCCGCCGCGGGCGTCGCGGCGCTGCTCCCCCGCCCGCTGCTCTGGCTGGCCGACCTGGAGTGCCGTACGGGGCGGCTCGCCGAGGCGGCCGCGCACGCGAAGGAAGCGCTGCGGCTCACGCGGGACCTCGACCACCCCGTGTCCCGGGCCGACGCCCTGGCCCTGCTCGCCAGGCTCGCCGCGCTGCACGGCGACACGGCCGCGTGCCGCACGTACGCCGACGAGGCCGCGGCCGCCGCGCTGCCGCTGCGCAACCGGGCCGCGGCGGCGGAGGCCGCGTGGGCGCTCGCTCTGCTGGCCCTGGCCCACGGCGATCCCGCCGGGGCCGCCGACCGCCTGCTGCCCGTCCACACCCCCGGATCGCCGCGGGCCCACCGCCGGATCGCGAGGCTCAGCGCGGCCGAGCTGACACAGGCCCTGGCCGGGGCGGGCGACCCGGAGGCGGCAAAGACGGTCGCCAAGCAGGCGGCGGCCCGGGCCGAAAGCGCGGGACTGCCGTGGGCCACGGCGCAGGCGGCGTTGTGCCGACTGTTCCTGACCACCGAGGAAACCGGTGAGGAATCCGGTGAGGAGCTCTGGGCCGCGGCCGATCACGGCTACGCCGAGCAGCCGTTCGCACGGGCCCGCGCCGCTCTCGCCCATGGGGAACGGCAGCGCCGCGCACGACGTACGACCGCCGCACGACAGCATCTGGGCCTGGCCCTCGACCTGTTCGACGGGCTCGGTCTGCCGGTGTGGCGGGAACGGGCCCGCGGCGAACTGCGGGCGGCAGGAGGCTCGGCCCCGCACGGGCCCGACAGCGCGGGCGAGCGGCTCACCCCGCAGGAGCTCCGGGTGGCCCGGCTCGCCGCCCGCGGCCTGTCGAACCGGGAGATCGGCGCCCGCCTCACGATGAGCCCGCGCACCGCCGGCTACCACCTGGCCAAGGTCTTCCCCAAGCTGGGCGTCACGGGCCGAGCCCAGCTGCGCGACCTCAACCTCTGAACGCCCCGACAGATCAGGCCCGGTCGATCAGGCCCGGTCGAGGCGCAGCCGCTCCGCCTTCGGCAGACCGGCCACCACCAGGTCGTACGAGTCCTCGACGAGCTCCCGGACCACCCGGTCCGGGAGCTCGTCGGGCCGGTCCACGGTCACCGTGTTCCAGTGCCGCTTGTTCATGTGCCAGCCCGGCACGACGACACCCTCGTACTCGCCGCGCAGCCGCAGCGCGTCGTCGGGGTCGCACTTCAGGTTGACGGTCAGCGGGCTGCCGTCCAGGTGCGAGAGCGCGAACATCTTGCCGAGCACCTTGAAGACGGAGATCTCCGGGTTGAACGGGAAGTCCTCCACCACCGCGTTGAACGACAGGCAGAACGCTCGCAGCTCCTGAGGTGTCACCCGGCGCTCTCCTCCTGGTCGCCGCCGACCGGCTCCGAGAGCACGGTCACGATCTTGTTCCGGCGGCCCGCGGCGGCCTCCGCCGTCAGCCGCAGCTCCCGCCCGTCGGGCAGCGTGACCAGGGACGAGGCCCCGGCGATCGGCACCCGGCCGAGGGCCTTGGCGAGCAGCCCGCCCACCGTCTCCACGTCCTCGTCGTCGAACTCCTCGATGCCGTACAGCTCACCGAGGTCACCGATGTCGAGGCGGGACGTCACCCGGAACCGCTCGTCGCCCAGCTCCTCCACGGAGGACACCTCACGGTCGTACTCGTCGGTGATCTCGCCGACGATCTCCTCCAGGATGTCCTCGATGGTGACGATGCCCGCCGTGCCGCCGTACTCGTCGATCACGACGGCGACGTGCGTGCGCAGCTGCTGCATCTCGCGCAGCAGGTCGCCCGCGTTCTTGGTGTCCGGCACGAAGGTCGCGGGCCGCATCGCGGTGGACACCAGCTCGGCCTCGGCGTCGCGATTGATGTGCGTCTTGCGCGAAAGGTCCTTCAGGTAGACGACACCGACGACGTCGTCCTCGCTCTCCCCGACCACGGGGATGCGGGAGAAGCCGGACCTGAGGGCGAGCGTGAGGGCCTGCCGGATCGTCTTGTACCGCTCGATGACGACGAGGTCGGTGCGCGGCACCATCACCTCGCGCACGAGGGTGTCGCCCAGTTCGAAGACGGAGTGCACCATGCGGCGCTCCTCGTCCTCGATGAGGGACTCCTTCTCGGCGAGGTCGACCATCGCCCGCAGCTCGGCCTCGGAGGCGAACGGGCCGCGCCGGAAACCCTTGCCGGGCGTGAGCGCGTTACCGATCAGGATCAGCAGCGGCGGAATCGGCCCCATGATGCGGGCCAGCGGCAGCAGCACATACGCGGCCGCGGTGGCGGTGTTCAGCGGGTGCTGCCGACCGATGGTGCGCGGCGACACCCCCACCGCCACGTACGACACCAGCACCATCACACCGATGGCGACCAGCAACGCCTGCCACGTCTCCCGGAACTCCTCCAGGCACGCGTACGTGACGAGCGCGGCCGCGGCCATCTCGCAGGCGACGCGCACCAGCAGCGCCACGTTCAGATAGCGCGTCGGGTCCGCGGCCACCTGGGAGAGCTTGGCGCTGCCGCGCCGCCCGGACCGCACGGCCTCCTCGGCACGGAAGCTCGACACCCGCGCGAGACCGGCCTCCGCGCAGGCGGCGAGCCAGGCGACCACGACCAGCGCGACGGCCCCGGCGATCAACGAGAAACTCATGACACGGTCGGCGCCGGCGACGGCCCCGTCAGCCCCTTCTCCGCACGCCAGCCGTCCACGATGCCCGCCTGAAGCCCGAACATCTCGGCCTTCTCGTCGGGCTCCTCGTGGTCGTACCCGAGCAGGTGCAGCACCCCGTGCACGGTGAGGAGCTGGAGCTCCTCGTCCATGGAGTGCTGCGTGGGCGCGTCCTCACCCTGCTGCTTGGCGACCTCCGGGCACAGCACGATGTCGCCGAGCAGACCCTGCGGGGCCTCCTCCTCGTCCTTCATCGGCGGCCGCAGCTCGTCCATCGGGAACGACATGACGTCCGTCGGCCCCGGCAGGTCCATCCACTGCACGTGCAGCTGCTCCATGGCGTCGGAGTCCACGACGATCACGGACAGCTCGGACAGGGGGTGGATCCGCATCCGGCCGAGCGCATAGCGGGCGATGTCGAGGATCGCCTGCTCGTCGACCTCGGTTCCGGACTCGTTGTTGACGTCGATCGACATGGCGCTGTTGGACTACTTTCCTTGGTTCCCTCTGGGGCGGCTCTTTCGGGAGCCGTTCTCCGTACCGTTCTCGGAGTCGTACTTCTCGTACGCGTCGACGATACGGCCGACGAGCTTGTGCCGGACGACATCCTGCGAGCTGAGCCGCGAGAAGTGCACGTCGTCGACCCCGTCCAGGATGTCCTGCACCTGCCGCAGACCGCTCTTCGTGCCACCCGGCAGGTCGACCTGCGTGACGTCACCGGTGATGACGATCTTCGACTCGAAGCCGAGCCGGGTGAGGAACATCTTCATCTGCTCGGGCGAGGTGTTCTGCGCCTCGTCGAGAATGATGAAGGCGTCGTTGAGGGTGTTGTGCGTCAGCAGGTAGTCCTGCGTGACGTACAGCGAGTCCTCGGCCGCGACCTGAATACAGACCGTCTCCTCGCGGCCCGCGGGCTCGATCGAGTCGATGAACCGCATGGGGCGACCGCCGCCTCCGGCCTCGCGGTACTTCTCGGCCTTACGAGCGAGCCGGAAGGGCTCGATGCCCTCGGGGAGGCGGATGTCGACGATGTGGGCATCGCAGCGGTAACCGACGTCTCGGCCGTTCGCAAAGCCCGGCTTGCGGCCCTCCGCAGCCCTGCGACGGGTGTACGCCACTCCACCCAGCGACTGGACCAGAGCCATCACGTCGTCGCGCAGCAGGATGGACGTCGTCGTGTACTGGATCCGGCAGGTGCGGTCTTGCTGGGTGACCGGGCCGCCGTCGGAGTCGAGCAGGCCCTGGAGCAGCGCAAGGCGGACCTCGTAGGAGTTGTACAGGTAGTCGTCGGGGACGAACTTGGAGTGCGACCGCGTGCCGACGAGGTCCAACTGGCGCAGCATTCCGGTCACCGGGTTTTCCAGGGTGACCACGTCGCCAGGGGACTTCACCCTGTTCAACACATAATCCGGGCCCCCCTTGTGCCGCACCGCCACGCCGGGCAGCGCGCCTTCCAAGGCCCTGGCGAGTTCCTCGTCCCCCGTGGCGAAGGACGGGGTGGTCGAGCCGGTCAGACAGCCGTCCCCCAACAGGAGCCCCAGCGCGTACGGATCCATCGGGACCTCACGCTCAGGAAACTCCACGGGGGCGGTGAGCATCGGCAGCTCGTACCTGCGCGCGTGCGCCGCCCGGAGGTTGCCGATCATCTCCTGGGTCTCGAGGACCCGCCACGGCTTGTCGCGGCGCTTGTCCGACGCCGTACGGACGGTCCACAGGTGCTCGCCGCAGCAGAGGGTCCAGGAGCCGTCCTGGGCAGTGACGCGGTAGACGTCCTTCTCGCCCTGCGGGTAGACGCCCAGGACCGGGGTGGGCTCACCGTTCGAGCCCATGACCAGGTCACCCACCTGGAGGTCACCGATGGGGCGCCAGCCGTCGGGCGTCAGCACGTTGGAAAAGACTGGCTGCGCGCGACCCCTCATGTATGCCAGCGGCGCCACCTCGATGGTTCCCGCCGCCATCAGGCGCGGGATCGAGTCCGGGTCGAGCATGTCGTGCAGGGCGTCGTACAGCGGGCGCAGGTACGGGTCGATCTTCTCGTAGAGCGTGCCGGGCAGGAACCCGAGGCGCTCTCCGGCCTCCACCGCGGGGCGGGTCAGGATGATGCGGTTGACCTGCTTGGACTGGAGGGCCTGGACCGCCTTGGCCATCGCGAGGTACGTCTTTCCGGTGCCGGCGGGGCCGATGCCGAAGACGATCGTGTGCTTGTCGATCGCGTCGACGTAGCGCTTCTGGTTCAGGGTCTTGGGGCGGATGGTGCGGCCGCGCGAGGACAGGATGTTCTGCGTGAGGACCTCGGCCGGGGTCTCCTCGCCGTCGCCCTCGCCGTTCTGCGTCGCCTTCAGCATGGCGATGGAACGCTCCACGGCGTCCTCGGTCATCGGTGCCCCTGTCCTCAGTACCAGCATCATCTCGTCGAACAGGCGCTGGACGAGGGCGACTTCCCCCGGCTCTCCGGTCGCGCTGATCTCATTGCCCCGGACGTGGATGTCGGCCTCCGGGAAGGCCTTCTCGATCACTCGCAGCAGCGCGTCCCCGGATCCCAGCACCTCGACCATGGGGTGCTTCGGCGGAACGGTGAACTGTGCGCGGGCGCTGGATGGTGTCTGCGTCATGAGCCGGGCCGATGGCCCTTGCTTCCTCCCCGTACGGGACTTTCTCTGCGGTGTGTTCTGCGGTGTTGCCCTGCACCGTCAAGGGTACGGCGCGGGTACGACAACGCCGAGTGGGTTTCGGATACGGGTGGGGCCTGTCAGGCGTCGCGCATGCCGATCCGGCCGCGACGGCGGCAGGTGCGCTGCACTGGACGCCGCGACCGTTCGTGACCGTTACACCTACGCCGAGCGGCCGAAGCCGATCGTCGGTACCGCCCGGCGCAGGGGCCATGCCCGGGAGGTTTCCGGGAGGACCGGGTCCAGGAAGGTGTAGCGGTCCAGGGCGCAGGTGTTCTGGTGGTCGTTCGAGCGGGCCTCCTTCCACCAGGCCGCGATCTCCGACCAGCCCGGCGCCGAGAGCGAGCCGCCGAACTCCTGGACGGAGAGGGCCGCGGTGAGGCCGGCGAAGGCGAGGCGGTCGGCGAGCGGCCAGTCGGCGAGGGTGGCGGTGACGAACCCTGCGACGAAGACGTCCCCGGCCCCGGTGGGGTCGAGGGCCTCGACCTCGATGGCCGGTACGGAGGCCGTCTCGCCGGTCCGTCCGTCCACCGCGTACGCGCCTTCGGCGCCGAGCGTCACCACGGCCACCGGCACGTGTTCGGTGAGCGCGTGCGCGGCGGCCCGCGGACAGGACGTACGGGTGTAGCGCATCGCCTCCTCGGCGTTCGGCAGGAACGCCTCGCAGTGCCGCAGGCCGGGCAGCGCCGCGAGGTCCCAGCGGCCGGTGTCGTCCCAGCCGACGTCGGCGAAGATCTTCGTTCCGGAGCGCGCCGCCGTCGCGACCCACAGCTCGTCGGTGCCCGGTACGAGCGAGGCGACGGCGGCCCTGGCGTGCGGCGGGCAGTCGGGTGCGGGCTCGACGGGCGGCGGCTCGTGCCCGTGGCTCACCATCGTGCGTTCGCCCTCGTACGCCATGGACACGGTGACGGGCGAGTGCCAGCCCGGCACGGTCCGCGCGTAGCTGAGGTCGATGCCCTCGCCGTGTTCGAGTGCGTCCCAGCAGTACTCGCCGTAATGGTCGTCGCCGAAGGCCGCGGCGAGCGAGGTGCGCAGGCCGAGCCGCGCGAGCGCCGTCGCCATGTTCGCGATCCCGCCGGGGCTCGACCCCATGCCGCGCGCCCAGGACTCCGTCCCCCGCACGGGCGCGCTGTCGAGGCCGGTGAAGACGATGTCGAGGAAGACCGTGCCGGTGAGATAGACGTCGTAGGGCGGGTCGGCCGTGGTGCGCAGCGCCGCGAGGGGGTCCGTTCTGGGTCGTGTGGAGGTCACGTCGCGCTCCCTGAGTGGTACGGGTCCGGACAGTGTGCACGACCGGTTCCCGTACGACGGGGGGCGACATCAACCTGTCACGAAGCGGTGGTTCCGGCGGGGCTGCGGTCGCCGCATGCCGGACAGTGCCGGCACGGATCCGCAGCGCGGGGTCCGACGGCATCGTCGGCTTCGGTTTCGCGCTGCGCGACGCGGCCCCGGCGCACGACGCCATCAGTTGTTCGGTGCCCCGCAGGGGGACCCCGGACGCCCCCGACCGGCGCTGAACACCCCTGCCGACCCGGGCAAAAAGCCCTCGGCTACCCGACCGAACCACACACAAACCAAATGTGTCACGCGTCACAGCGCCCCGGCTTCCATGCACCCCCCATGGACTTGATACAAATTGGCGGCGCCCAACGTCCCCGGTTCGGTTCCGTTCGCAAAGACGTCGCGCTCCCCAACTCCCCTGCCTTACCACCCCCTTGCCCAAAACAGCGTCCAAGGCAAGGGGCCCGTCCTCAGGAACGCCCGTGTCCTCGCGCACCCCCCGGCCCGCGCTCGTCGCCCTCTTCACGGCCGGCTATCTCGCCGCCTATCTCCTGCCCACCATCGTCGGCAGAGTCGCCGACAGCCTGCGGCTCTCTCCCACTCAGGCCGGCCTCGTCGGCAGTGCGCTGCTGCTGAGTTCGGCCGCCGCGGGCCTCACGCTCGCGGCCCGCGTCGAACGGGTCGGCGCCCGCCGCGCGGCCCGCGCGGGACTGCTGCTCGCCGCCGTCGGATACGGCACCGCGGCCCTCGCCGCCACCACTCCGCTGGTCGTCGCGGGTGCGATGGTCGGCGGCTTCGGCTCGGGCACGGCGACGGCGGTCGCGGCCACCGGGATCGCCGCCCAGAAGGACCCGCACCGCGCCTCGACGCTCGGCCTGCTGACCGTGTCGGCGCTCGCGTGCGGCCTCTACCTGACCATCCCGCGGATCAGCGACGGCAGCGCCCTGCCGTTCGCGGCGCTCGCCGTCACCGCGCTCGCCGTGTGGCCCGCGACGGGCCGGCTCGAAGGTCCTGCGACCCCGGACAACCGCGCGGCCCCGGCCCCCAAGTCGCCGCTGCCCCACGCCCGTTCGGGGCTGATCCTCGCGGTGACGCTGGTCTGCTGGTCGATGGCGCAGAACGCGCTGTGGGGCGTCAGCAGCCGCATCGGCACCGAACAGGCGGGCCTGTCCGAGGTCGCGGTCGGTTCGGTCTTCGCGGTGGCGCTCGGCGTCGGGCTGCTCGGGGTGATCGGCGCGGGCGCGGTCGGCGTCCGCCTGGGCCGCGCGCTGCCCATCGGCGCGGGCACGGCCGCGATCGCCGCTTGCGTCCTGATCAGCGCCCGCGCGGACGACCTCGCGTCCTTCGCCACGGGTGAGATCACCTGGAACACCCTCTACCCGGTGGTCCTGTCGTACGTCCTCGGTCTCGCCGCCTCGCTCGACCCGCGCGGGCGCTGGGCGGTCCTCATGGGCTCGGCGTCCTCGCTCGGCACCGCGTGCGGCCCCCTGGCGGGCAGCCTGCTGGCCCAGTCGGCCGGTTTCCCGGTGATGGGCACGGTGCTCGCCGCCGCGCTGCTGCTGCTCGCGGTGCCGCTCACCGCGGTGACCCTGCACACCGGTGGCCGCCCGCTGTTCGCGGGGGCGGCACGGCGCCACAGCGGCGCCCCTGTCGGTGCGACGGTGCCGCCGTCGGGTGTGCTGGAGCAGCCGGTGGTCGAGCTGTTCGACATCGAGACGACCGTCGAGACGCCCGCGTACACGGCGTTCACCGCGGTGGGCCCCGACGGCGTCGAGCCGGAGCCCCTCGCACAGGATCAGCCGGAGATGTCGTCCAGTTCGTACGCCTCGACCTCGGCGATGTAGCGCGCCCGGAGCGCTTCCTCCTCCTCGCTGCCGTCGAGGAAGGAGGCCACGAACGAGTTGCGGGCCAGCTCCCGCACTCGGTCGTGGTCGAGGCCGAGCGCCTCGTGGACGGCGTGGAAGGTGTCTCCGGCGTAACCGCCGAAGTAGGACGGGTCGTCGGAGTTCACGGTGCACAGCAGGCCCGCGTCCATCATCTTGACCAGCGGGTGGTCCTCCAGCATGTCGATGGCGCGCAGCCGCACGTTCGACAGCGGGCACAGCGTGAGCGGGATCCGGTCCCGTACGAGGCGGGTCACAAGCTCCGGGTCCTCAAGGGACCGCAGTCCGTGGTCGACGCGCTCGACCCCGAGGATGTCCAGGGCCTCCCACACGTACGAGGGGTCGCCCTCCTCGCCCGCGTGCGCGACCTTGCGCAGGCCCAGCGCGTCGGCCGCCGCGTACACCTCGCGGAACTTGGACGCGGGGTTGCCGACCTCGGCGGAGTCGAGCCCGACGCCGACGATCCTGTCGAGGTACGGCTTCGCGGCCTCCAGGGTCTCCATCGCCGACTCGGCGGACCGGTCCCGCAGGAAGCACATGATGAGCTTGGTCGAGATCCCGTGCCGCTCCTCGCTGCGCGCGAGCGCCCGGTGCAGCCCCTCGACGACGGTGCCCATCTCCACGCCGCGCGCCGCGTGCGCCTGCGGGTCGAAGAAGATCTCGGCGTGCCGCACGCCCTGCTCGGCGGCGCGCGCGAGGTAGGCGTCGGCGAGCGCCTCGAAGTCGTCCTCGGTGACGAGGACGGCCATCAGCGAGTAGTAGAGGTCGAGGAAGGACTGGAGGTCGGCGAAGAGGTACGCCTTGCGCAGTTCCTCGGTGTCGGCGTACGGCAGGGTGATGCCGTTGCGGCGGGCGAGTTCGAAGGCGAGCTCGGGTTCGAGGGTGCCTTCGATGTGCAGGTGGAGCTCGGCCTTGGGAATGCGCGCGAGTGGTGCGAGTGACATCCGACCAGCGTACGGCGGGCCCGGGCTCAGCGGCGCTTCGGCACGGGGACGCGGTCCAGGTCGCGGGCGACCGTCAGCTCCCCGTCGAAGCCGGCGGCTCGGGCCTGCCGCGCGAACTCCTGCGGGTCGGTGTAGCGCTGGCTGAAGTGCGTGAGGACAAGGTGCCGGACCCCGGCGTCCCGTGCGACGCGGGCGGCCTGGGAGGCCGTCAAGTGGCCGTGGTCGGTGGCGAGTCGCTCGTCCTCGTCCAGGAAGGTGGACTCGATGACGAGCAGGTCGCACCCTTCGGCGAGGGCGTCGACTCCCTCGCACAGCCGGGTGTCCATCACGAACGCGACGCGCTGCCCGCGCCGCACCTCGCTCACCTCGTCGAGCGTGACGCCCCGCAGGGCGCCCTCCTTCTGGAGCCGCCCGACGTCGGGCCCCTTGATGCCGTGCGCGGCGAGCCGCTCGGGCAGCATGCGGCGCCCGTCGGGCTCGACGAGGCGGTAGCCGTACGACTCGACGGGGTGCGACAGGCGGCGGGCCTCCAGGCGGTACACGGGGGTGTCGGCGAGCACCGCGCCGTCCCCGGCCACCGGTTCCTCCGCGATGTCGACGGTCTCCCGGTACGCGGTGGAGTACCGCAGCCGGTCGAAGAACCGCTGCCCGGACGCCGGGTAGTGCGCGGTCACCGGGTGCGGCACGCGGTCCAGGTTGATCCGCTGGATGACGCCCGCGAGGCCGAGGGAGTGGTCGCCGTGGAAGTGCGTGACGCAGATCCGGTTCAGGTCGTGCGCGGCCACACCGGCGCGCAGCATCTGCCGCTGGGTGCCCTCGCCGGGGTCGAAGAGGATGCCCTCGCTGTCCCAGCGGAGCAGGTAGCCGTTGTGGTTGCGCTGCCGGGTCGGCACCTGGCTCGCGGTGCCGAGCACGACGAATTCGCGTACGGACATGGGGAATCGACTATCCGGGGGGCCACTGGAGGCCACGGCCGCCGAGGACGTGGGCGTGTGCGTGGAAGACGGTCTGGCCCGCGCCGCTGCCGGTGTTGAACACGATGCGGTAGCTGTCCAGCTTCTCGTCCTTGGCGACCTCGCCGGCCTCGCGCAGCACGTCGGCGGCGATGGCCGGTTCGGCGGCGGCGAGCGAGGCGGCGTCGGGGTGGTGGACGCGCGGAATGACCAGGACGTGGGTGGGGGCCTGGGGGTTGATGTCCCGGAACGCGACGGTGGACTCCGTCTCGCGGACCACGGTGGCGGGGACGTCCCCGTTGGCAATCTTGCAGAACAGGCAGTCATCCATGACCGCATCGTATCGATCACCCGCCCGGCGTCGCGCTCACGGGGCTCCGCCCCGGCCCCCGCGCCTCAATCGCCGGCGGGGCTTGGTATTTCAAGCCCCTGCGGCGATTGAGCAGCGGGGTCCGGGGCAGAGCCCCGCGGCCGCAACCACTACTCCGTCGAAGCCCGCGGCAGCGTCGGCGCGGACTTGGCCGGGTTCTCCGCGAGAGCAGCCAGCGCGATGCGGATCGCCTCGTCCAACTGCGGGTCACGACCGGCCGCCGCGTCCTGCGGAGTGAGGACCACCTCCACGTCCGGATCCACCCCGTGGTTCTCCAGGCCCCAGCCGTAACCCTCCATCCAGGTCGCGTACTTGGGCTGGGTGACCAGCGTCCCGTCCACCAGCCGGTAGCGGCTGTCGATGCCGATGACGCCGCCCCACGTACGTACGCCCACGACGGGACCGATACCGAGCGCCTTGATCGCCGCGTTGACGATGTCGCCGTCCGAGCCGGAGAACTCGTTGGCCACCGCGACGACGGGCCCGCGCGGCGCGTCCATCGGGTACGTGAAGGGGCGGCTGTCGCGCGGCAGGTCCCAGCCCACCACGCGGCGCGCCAGCTTCTCCACGACGAGCTGCGACGTGTGCCCGCCCCGGTTCTCCCTGACGTCCACGACGAGGCCCTCGCGCGCCACCTCCACGCTCAGGTCCCGGTGGATCTGCGCCCAGCCCGGCGCCTGCATGTCCGGGACGTGGAGGTAGCCGAGCCGCCCCTCCGACTGCTGGTGCACGTACGCCCGCCGGTCCTCGACCCACGCGTGGTAGCGCAGCGGTTCCTCGTCGTCGAGCGGCACCACGATCACATGGCGGGGGTCGCCGCCCCCGGCCGGCGAGACCGTCAGCTCCACCGGCTTGTCGGCCGTGCCGACCAGCAGCGGCGCGGGCCCCGTCACCGGGTCGACGGGCCGACCGCCCACCGCCACGATCGCGTCCCCGGCGCGCACCGCGACACCGGGCGCGGCGAGCGGTGAGCGGGCGCGCGGGTCGGAGGTCTCCGAGGGCAGTACCCGGTCGACGACCCAACTCCCTTCCTCGTGACGGGAGATGTCGGCGCCGAGCAGCCCCTGCCTGCGCGCGGCGGAGCCCCGCCCGCCCCGCGGCGTGACATACGCGTGCGAGGTCCCCAGCTCGCCCTGCACCTCCCACAGCAGGTCGACCAGGTCGTCGTGGGTGGCGACCCGGTCGAGCACCGGCCGGTACCGGTCCAGGACCCCGTCCCAGTCGACGCCGTTCATGTCGGCCCGCCAGAAGTTGTCCCGCATGAGGCGCCCGGCCTCCTCGTACATCTGCCGCCACTCGGCCGCCGGGTCGACACTCTGGCTGATCCTGGAGAGGTCGACGGTGATGTTGGTGTCGCTGTCGTCGTCGTGGGCCGGGCGCCGGTCGCTGGGGACCACCTTCAGGACCTCGCCCGTCCACAGCAGCACCCGCTTGCCGTCGCCGCTGACCTCGAAGTGGTCGGCGTCGGAGCCGATCTCCTCGATGCGCTGCTGGACCAGGTCGTAGCGTTCCAGGCGGGTCTTGGGCTCCGGCGCGTCGAGACCGGCACGGGAGTCGCCGAGCACGCCGCGCACCGGGTGCCGCAGCCACAGCACGCCGTCCTTGGCCGTGCGCAGCCGGGAGTAGCGCGCCGCCTCCACCGGGAACGGGACGATGCGGTCGAGCAGGCCCTCCAGGTCGACGCGGGTCGCGGGCGCGCCCTCGCTCTCGGGTGTCTCGGCCCCCGGACTGTCCGGGGCGTCGAAGGGACGGCCGTGGCGCTGTGGCCCGAACGGCGACGGGGTCGTCGCGGCGAGCGTGATCAGGTGCGGCCGCGAGCCGCTGACGAACGCGAGGTCGAAGGCGTGCTCGTCGTAGACCGGGTCGAAGGAGCGCGCCGACAGGAACGCCAGGTGCTTGCCGTCGAGCGTGAACGCGGGCGACCAGTCCCGGAACCGCAGCGGGGTCGCCTCGCTGACCGACAGGTCGGTGGCGTTGGCGAGCTTGAGCTGGCGCAGGTCGTGCGGTCCCGGGTGCGACCAGGCGAGCCACGCCGAGTCCGGGGAGAACGCGAGCCCTGTGGCGTTCCCGTCCTCGCTGCGGTCCACCTCCCGTACGTCGCCGCTGTCCCGCTCGACGAGCAGCACCCGGCCGTCGTGCGAGGCGACGGCGACCCGGCCGCCGTCGGGCGCCACGGTCAGGGCGAGCACCCGGCCGAGCCGCCCGGCGCCGAGTCTGCGCGGCGTTGCGCCGGGCGCGGCCCCTGTGGCGGGCGCGAACTCCAGGGCGTCGTCGCCCTCGGCGTCCGTCACCCACACCACGTGTTCCTCGCCGTCGACGCGGAAGGTGTGCGGGAGCCGGGCCCGTACGCCCGGTTCGGCGGCCAGCGCGCGGGCGGGGCCCGCCCGGTGGGTCACCCAGTGCACGGCGCCGCGCACGTTGACGGCGCTGCCGCGTCCGGTGTGGTCGGGGGACGCGGCGCCGAACCAGTTCGCGGCGTCGACGGGGCGCGGCTGCATGTCGACGCGCTGGCCGCCGAGGCGGATGTCGAGGCGGCGCGGCTCCACGCCCTCGTCGAGGCCCTCGACCAGCCACAGTTCACCGGCGCTCGCGTAGACGACCCGCTCGCCGTCGGTGGCCGCGTGCCGCGCGTAGAAGCCTCCCCCGGACTCCGTCCGGGAGGTGCCCCCTACGGCGCTGTGCCGCCGCAGTTCGGAGCCGTCGGGCAGGGACGAGTAGAGCGCGCCGACGCCCTCGTGGTCGGAGAGGAACGCGACGCGCTCCCCCACCCACATCGGGCACTCGATGTTCCCGTCGAGCTCGGTGTGCAGCCGCCCGAAGTCGCCTTCGCCGCTCCGGTCGATCCACAGCTTGCCCGCCGTGCCGCCCCGGTACCGCTTCCACCAGGCGGCCTCCCGGCCCATCGGCGCGGACAGCAGCAGGACCTGGGACCGCGGCCCGAACGCGACGCCGCCCACCGGCCCGTACGGCAGTGTCTCGGCCGGTCCGCCGTCCAGCGGCACGGCCCGCGCCCAGCTGCGGCGCAGGGATGCCTGGCCGTGCGTGGTGGTGGCGAGCACCCGTCCGTCGGGGGTCCAGCCGCGCACGTTCGTCGTCCAACTCCCCCAGTGCGTCAGGCGCTTGGCCGGCCCGCCGGCCACCGGGGCGATGTGCACCTCCGGGGCCCCGTCGCGGCGCGAGGTCCAGGCGACCGTCCCGCCGTCCGGGGAGAGCCGGGGGTGTGCGACGGGCATGTTGTCGGCGCTGACCCGCCAGACGCGGCCGCCGTCGAGGGGCGCGGCCCACACGTCGTCCTCGGCGGTGAAGACCACCAACTCGCCTTGCAGGTGCGGGAACCGGAGGTATGCAGGAGTCGTCACCCGGCCCAGCCTAAATTTGGCCGCGTGCCACGTCAGCCCGTCCGATCACTTGTGGTGGAAAGTCGGCGTCACTTGCCGTGGAACGTGGGCGGCGGCCCCGTCACCGTGACGGTCTCGGTGACCGTGCTGGTGGAGCCCGGTTGGGGCTCCTGCGGCTCGGGTTCCTGTGGCTTCGGGTCCTGCGAGGGCGCCGGCTGCTGCGATTCCTGCGGGGGCGAAGTGCTGTCGTTCGCTGCGCAGTTGCCGAGCACCGCGTAGCTGAACCACACCTTGCCGTCGATGCGCGCGATGGTCTTCCCCCGCACGCACTTTCCGGAGACGACCCCGTACACCCACCCCTGCACGGTGATGTCCTTGCCGTCCTCGGTCTTCCCCCGGCAGTCGACCTTCACCTCGCCCGCCGTGGCACTGCCGGACGGCGAGCCGCCGGCCGTCGAGCTGCTGCTGTACGAGCCGGTGCAGCTGAGCCAGTCGACCTTGGCGTGCTGCCGGTTGAGCTCGGCGGTGGCCAGCTGGTCGGTGGTGATCGCGACCGTCGACACGTTGAGGTCGCCCTCGATCGGCTGGCACGCGACGCCCGTGGCGACGACGGCAGCGACGAGGACGAGCCCGCCGAACCCCCTCGATCCCCGCATGCACGGCAGAATGCCAGCGGACGTACAGCCTCGGTAGTGCGGTTGCGGCCACTATCGGGACAATGTGCGGGCGGGTGTCTAACCCCACCGTCCCGTACGCCCCAGCAGCAACGCCACTGCCGCCGTTCCGGCCGTCGAGGTGCGCAGGACGCTCCGCCCGAGCCGCATCGGAAGCGCCCCGGCCTCCTCGAACACCGCCAGCTCCTCGGGCGACACACCGCCTTCGGGGCCGACGACGAGCACGATCTCGCCGCTGTCCGGAAGTCCGGCCGAAGCCAGCGCCCCGCTCGGGGCGTCCCGGTCCTCGTGCAGCACCGCCGCGAAGTCCGCCCCGGCGAGCAGCGCGGCGACCTCCTTCGTCGTCGCGGCCTCCTCGACGACCGGAAAGCGCACCCGCCGCGACTGCTTCCCGGCCTCGCGCGCGGTGTTCCGCCACTTTCCGAGCGCCTTGAGCCCGCGGTCGCCGCGCCACTGCGTGATGCACCGGGACGCGGCCCACGGCACGATCGCGTCGACGCCCGTCTCGGTCATGGTCTCCACGGCGAGCTCGCCCCGGTCGCCCTTCGGCAGGGCCTGTACGACGGTGATCCGCGGCCGCTCCTCGGCCTCGACGTGCACGGGACCCGCCTCGACCGCGAGCCGGTCCTTGCCCTCGCTGCCGGTGACGACGGCCTCGCACCACGAGCCGAGCCCGTCGGTGAGGGTCACGGTCTCGCCGGCCCGCAGCCGCTTCACGGAGACGGCGTGCCGCCCCTCGGGCCCGTCGAGCACATACGGGCGGTCGCCGGGGACGTCCCCCTCGACGACGAACACGGGAGCGGTCATCAGGCGGCACCCCGCTGCGTCAACGCGGCCCTCGCGGCGTCGAGTTCGGCGGCCAGGACCTCCACGAGGTGCCCGGCCGGGAGCTCCCGGGCGAGCCGGTGTCCCTGGCCCGCCCACAGCGCCATGCCCTGCGGGTCACCGGCCTTGGCCGCGGCCTTGCGCAGCGGCGACGTCATGTGGTGGACCTGCGGGTACGCGGCGGGGGCGTACGGGCCGTGCTCGCGCATGAACCGGTTGACGAGGCCGCGCGCGGGGCGGCCGGAGAAGGCCCGCGTCAGTTCGGTCCGGTTGAACAGCGGGTTGGTCATGGCCTGCTTGTGCGGCTCCGGCGCGCCGGACTCCGGGGTGACCAGGAACGCGGTGCCGAGCTGCGCGAGATCGGCGCCGGCCGCGAGCACCGCGGCGATCTGCGCGCCGCGCATGATGCCGCCCGCGGCGATGATCGGCAGCTGCACGGTCTCGCGCACCTGCGCGATCAGCGACAGGAGGCCGATCCCGCTGCCGTCGGCCTCGGGGTTGTCCCGATGCGTGCCCTGATGGCCGCCGGCCTCGATCCCCTGTACGCACACCAGGTCGGCGGCGGCCTCCTGCGCGGCCTGCGCCTCCTCCACCGTCGTGACGGTGACGCCGACCTTCGTGCCGACGCGTTGCAGCGCCTGGACGTCCGCGCGGCGGGGGCAGCCGAAGGTGAAGGTGACCAGCGGGACGGGGTCGTCGACGAGGATCGCGAGCTTGGCGTCGTAGCCGTCGTCGCCGCAGCTGTCGGTCTCGCCGAGCGGGGTGCGGTACCAGGTGGCCTCGCCCGCGAGCTGGTTGCGGTAGACCTCGACGGTGGCCGGGTCCGCGTGTTCGGTCTGCGGCATGAAGAGGTTCACGCCGAAGGGGCGTCCGGTGAGCGCCCGCACCTGTTTGATCTCCTGGTACATCCCGTCGGCCGTTTTGTATCCGGCGGCGAGGAAACCGAGCCCTCCGGCCTCGGCCACGGCGGCGACCAGGGCGGGGTGCGAAGCGCCGCCCGCCATGGGGGCCTGCACGATCGGGAGGGGGCAGAGATCGGTCAGTGCGGAGGACATGCCCGCATCGTGCCACGTCCCCTCCGGGGGGCCGAATCGACCCGGCTCCCGCCCGCACACGTCACGGGGCTCCGCCCCGGACCCCGCTGCTCAATCGCCGCAGGGGCTGAAAATCAGGGCCCGGACATACCTATCGCCGGCGGGGCTTGATTTATCAAGCCCCGCCGGCGATTGAGGCGCGGGGTCCGGGGCGGAGCCCCGGGGCCGTAACGCCGGTGCGGCGTAAACGGGTGGCTCAACGGCCGTTGAACGCGTCCTTCAGACGGGAGAACAGACCCTGCTGACCCGGCTGGAACTGCCCCGTGGGCCGCTCCTCGCCGCGCAGCTTCGCGAGCTCCCGCAGCACCCGCTCCTGCTCCGGGTCCAGCTTCTGCGGCGTCATGACCTCGACGTGCACGATGAGGTCGCCACGGCCGCCGCCCCGCAGATGCGTGACACCGCGCCCGTGCAGCGGAACCGACTGGCCGGACTGGGTGCCGGGCCGGATGTCGATCTCCTCCGTGCCGTCGAGCGTCTCCAGCGGCACCTTCGTGCCGAGGGCCGCCGCCGTCATCGGGATGGTGACCGTGCAGTGCAGATCGTCGCCGCGCCGCTGGAAGGTCGGGTGCGGCAGCTCGTGGATCTCCACGTACAGGTCACCGGCGGGACCGCCGCCGGGGCCGACCTCGCCCTCGCCCGCGAGCTGGATCCGCGTGCCGTTGTCCACACCGGCCGGGATCTTCACCGTGAGCGTGCGACGGGACCGGATCCGGCCGTCGCCCGCGCACTCGGGGCACGGCGTCGGGACGACCGTGCCGAAGCCCTGACACTGCGGGCACGGCCGCGAGGTCATGACCTGGCCGAGGAAGGACCGCGTCACCTGCGAGACCTCACCGCGCCCGCGACACATGTCGCAGGTCTGCGCCGAGGTGCCGGGCGCCGCGCCCTCACCGCTACAGGTCGTACAGACCACAGCCGTGTCGACCTGAATGTCCTTGGTGGTGCCGAAGGCCGCCTCGTCCAGCTCGACCTCGAGCCGGATCATGGCGTCCTGGCCACGGCGCGTGCGGGACCGGGGTCCCCGCTGCGACGCCGTGCCGAAGAAGGCATCCATGATGTCCGAGAAGTTCCCGAACCCGCCGGCGCCGAAGCCACCGGCCCCGCCGCCTCCGCCGGCCTGCGACAGGGGGTCGCCCCCGAGGTCGTAGACCTGCTTCTTCTGCGGGTCGGAGAGCACCTCGTAGGCGGCGTTGATCTCCTTGAAGCGCTCCTGAGTCTTCGGGTCCGGATTCACGTCCGGGTGAAGCTCACGCGCCAGCCTTCGGAAGGCCTTCTTGATTTCGTCCTGGGAAGCGTCGCGGCGCACGCCGAGTACGGCGTAGTAGTCCGTGGCCACTTACGACTCCGCCAGGATCTGTCCGACGTAACGTGCCACTGCGCGTACTGCTCCCATCGTTCCCGGGTAATCCATGCGGGTCGGGCCGACCACGCCGAGCTTGGCCACTGCCTCGCCGCCCGAACCGTAGCCGACCGACACGACGGATGTGGAGTTGAGTCCCTCATGGGCGTTCTCATGACCGATCCGTACGGCCATGCCCGAATCTCCCAGCTCGCCAAGGAGCTTGAGGAGCACGACCTGCTCCTCAAGGGCCTCCAGAACGGGCCGGATGGTGAGGGGAAAATCATGTCCGAAGCGCGTGAGATTGGCGGTACCGCCGATCATCAGCCGCTCCTCGGTCTCCTCGACGAGTGTCTCCAGAAGAGTGGAGAGCACCGTGGAGACCGTGCCCCGGTCCTCCTGCTCGAAGGCCTCCGGCAGGTCCTGCACCAGCTGCGGCACGTCGGCGAACCTGCGGCCCGCGACGCGGCTGTTCAGCCGGGCCCGCAGATCCGCGAGGGAGGACTCGCCGAACGGCGCCGGGCAGTCGATCATCCGCTGCTCCACGCGCCCGGTGTCCGTGATCAGTACGAGCATCAGACGGGCGGGCGCGAGCGAGAGCAGCTCGACATGGCGCACGGTGGACCGGGTCAGGGACGGGTACTGGACGATCGCCACCTGCCGCGTGAGCTGCGCGAGCAGCCGCACGGTGCGGCCGACGACGTCGTCGAGATCGACGGCGCCGTCCAGGAAGTTCTGGATGGCGCGCCGCTCGGGCGCGGCCATCGGCTTCACGGCGGTGAGCTTGTCGACGAACAGGCGGTAGCCCTTGTCGGTGGGGATGCGCCCGGCGCTGGTGTGCGGCTGGGCGATGAATCCCTCGTCCTCCAGGGCTGCCATGTCGTTGCGCACGGTCGCCGGCGAGACCCCGAGCTTGTGCCGCTCGGTGAGCGCCTTGGAGCCGACGGGCTCCTCGGTGCCGACGTAGTCCTGGACGATGGCGCGCAGTACTTCGAGCCTGCGTTCGTTGAGCATCGGCGCACACCTCCAGAGAACAGCCGCTGCGTTCGTTCCTTGCGATCTTCCTGCTTTGGCACTCCCTGTGGGCGAGTGCCAATCTTCCCCGGCTCAGTGTACGGCCGGTGGGTACGGGCCCGGCAAGGGAGCTAGCGTCGAGGTATGGAGTTCGCGCAACGTATCGATTGGGCCTCGTCGGGCTGGGAGAGGCTCGCGCCGAACGTGGGGCGGGTGCGGTTGCCCGGCTGGGACTGCACGACCGGCCTCGTGGTCGGTGAAGACGCGGCACTCTTGATCGACACCGGATCCTCACTCCGTGAAGGCGCCCGGCTGCGCGCGGACACCCGGGCGCTCCTCGGTCCGCACCGAAGGGTGACGCATGTCGCGCTGACCCACCCCCATTTCGACCATGTGCTCGGCACGGCCGCGTTCGCGGGGGTCGAGGCGTACGGGGCGGTGGGCATCGACGCCCTCTTCGAGCACGGCGCCGAGGGGCTGCGCGCCGACGCCGTGCGCCACGGGGTGCCCCCGGAGGAGGCGGCCGAGGCGGTCGACATCCTCGTCACTCCGCCGCACCGGGTGTGCGGGGAGCGGACGCTCGACCTGGGCGGCGGCCTGACGGTACTGCTGGCGAACATCGGCCCTGCGCACAGCGGCCACGATCTGGCGGTGCTGGTCCCGGGCGCGCCGGAGATCGTCTTCTGCGGCGACCTGGTGGAGGAGTCGGGCGAACCGCAGGCGGGCCGGGACGCGGCGCCGGGGCACTGGCCCGCGGCGCTCGACCGGCTGCTCGACCTCGGCGGCGAGGACGCGGTGTACGTGCCGGGGCACGGTTCGGTGGTGAATGCGGAGTTCGTCCGCGCGCAACGCGCCACATTGGCGACGCGTTTCGGCGTGTCGTAGCCGGGGACCTGGGACTTCTCTTATCGTCCCTCGAATGCGCCAGTACTCTGCCGATCTCACTCCCCCGTGGAAGCGGAACAAGCCGACCCCCGAGGTGCCGGCCGAACCCGACCTCGTCGTCGAGGAGGTCACCACGGGCTTCTGCGGCGCGGTGATCCGGGTCGAGAAGACGGCGCAGGGGCCGACGGTCACGCTTGAGGACCGCTTCGGCAAGCTCCGGGTGTTCCCGATGGAGCCGCGCGGTTTCATGATCGACGGCAAGGTCGTCACCCTCGTACGTCCCTCGGCGCAGGCCCCGACGCGGCCGGCCCGCAGCGCGTCGGGATCGGTGGCGGTGCCCGGCGCCCGCGCCCGGGTGGCCCGCGCGGGCCGCATCTACGTCGAGGGCAAGCACGATGCCGAGCTCATCGAGCGGGTCTGGGGCCACGACCTGCGCATCGAGGGCGTGGCGGTGGAGTTCCTTGAGGGCGTCGACGACCTCCCGGCGGTCGTCTCCGAGTTCGCGCCGGGGCCGGACGCGCGGCTCGGGGTTCTCGTGGACCACCTGGTGCGGGGCTCGAAGGAGTGGCGCATCGCCCAGTCGGTGACGAGTGAGCACGCGCTGGTCGTGGGCCACCCCTACATCGACATCTGGGAGGCGGTGAAGCCGGCCTCGGTGGGCATCGAGGCGTGGCCGCGTGTGCCGCGCGGGCAGGACTGGAAGACGGGGGTGTGCCGGGCGCTCGGATGGCGGGTGGCGAACACGGGGGAGGCGTGGCAGCACATCCTGTCGCGGGTGCACTCCTACAAGGACCTGGAACCGGAACTCCTCGGCCGAGTCGAGGAACTGATCGACTTCGTGACGGCCCCGGCGTAACTCGCCCCGCACCGTGGTTGCGCTCTCGGGGCTCCGCCCCGGACCCCGCGCCTCAATCGCCGGCGGGGCTTGAATTGCCCACCCGCTCCCTCCCGGGGCGGCGGTCCGAAGTCAGTCGACCAGGTCGCGGACCACGCCATCCGCCAGCAGGCGGCCACGCAACGTCAGGACCGCGCGGCCCGCGGCGAACGGTTCCGCCTCGAGGAGCCCGTCCCGCAGCGCGCCCCGCGCCGCCGCAAGGCCGTCCGCCCGCAGCAGCTCCAACGGGCACCCGTCCCGAAGCCGCAGCTCAAGGAGGATCCGCTCGACCCGGCGGTCCTCCTCCGCCAGTACCTCACGCCCGGCCCCGGGCGACCGCCCACCCGCGAGCGCCGCCGCGTACGCGCCGGGGTGCTTCACGTTCCACCACCGCACCCCGCCCACATGGGAGTGCGCCCCGGGCCCGGCCCCCCACCAGTCGGCCCCGCGCCAGTACAGCTCGTTGTGGAGGCAGCGCCCGGCCTCGGACGTCGCCCAGTTCGACACCTCGTACCAGTCGAACCCGGCCGCGCCGAGCACCTCGTCGGCGATCAGATAGCGGTCCGCGTGCACGTCGTCGTCGGTCATCGGCACCTCGCCGCGCCGGATCCGCCGCGCGAGCTGCGTGCCCTCCTCGACGATCAGCGCGTACGCCGACACGTGGTCGGGCCCCGCCCCGAGCGCCGCGTCGAGCGTGGCCCGCCAGTCGTCGTCCGTCTCTCCGGGGGTGCCGTAGATGAGGTCGAGGTTGACGTGGTCGAACCCCGCCGCCCGGGCCTCCGCGACACAGGCCTCGGGCCGCCCCGGCGTATGCGTCCGGTCGAGGACCTTCAGCACGTGCTGCCGGGCGCTCTGCATCCCGAACGAAATCCGGTTGAAGCCGCCCTCCCGCAGCGTCTCCAGGTAGGCCGGGTCCACCGACTCCGGATTCGCCTCGGTCGTGATCTCCGCGTCGTCCGCGAGCCCGAACTCGTCACGGATCGACCCCAGCATCCGCACGAGATCCGCGGCCGGAAGGAGCGTCGGCGTACCGCCGCCGACGAACACGGTGCGGACCGGGCGCGGGTTGTCCCCCAGGACCTTGCGCGCGAGGCGCACCTCGTCGACCAGCGTCTCCGCGTAGTTGTCACGGGACGCGAGCACGCCGCCCGTGCCGCGCAGCTCGGTGGCCGTGTACGTGTTGAAGTCGCAGTAGCCGCAGCGCGTGGCGCAGTACGGGACGTGGAGGTAGAAGCCGAGGGGCCGGGAGCCGGACCCGGCGAGGGCGGACGCGGGCAGCGAACCGTCGTCGGGCACGGGCTCACCATCGGGAAGTGCGGAAGGCATGAACCCATTGTCCCGCCTCGCCGGGCAAACCCCGCCTCACTGCGCCTGGAGCACCAGCAGCGCCAGGTCGTCGTCCGGCGGACTGTCCCCGAAAGCGTGCACGAGCCGCCGGATCCGCTCCGCGAGCAGCTGCGCCGTCAGCCCCGCGCACCCGGCGAGCGCCTGCGCCAGACCGTCGCCGTCGTCGAACTGGACGGCACCGCGGCGCCGCTCCGTCACCCCGTCGGTGACACCGAGGAGCGTGTCCCCGGTGCGCATCACGAACGTTTCGCTCGTGTAGTCCGGGTCGTCCACGACACCGAGCAGCACCTGCGGCGCGGCCGCGGCGACGACCTCTCCGCCCGGCCGCATCAGCAGCGGCAGCGGATGCCCGGCGGAGGCGAGGGTGCAGAGCACGCCGTCCTCGGTGGGGGTCAGCTCGCCGTAGAGGAGCGAGAGGAAGCGGGAGGTGGAGCCCTCCGGCGGGACGCCCCGGCCGTCGGCGGCGGCGAGGGCGCGGGCGGCGGCGTCGGAGGCCTCGGTCGCGTCGTCGAGCAGCAGCCTGTTCAGCCGGTCGAGGACCTGCGCGACCTGGTACTCCTCGCGCGCCAGGAGCCGCAGCCAGGGGCGTACGAGGCCGATGACGACGGCGGCCTCGGGGCCCTTGCCCTGGACGTCGCCGAGTGCGAAGCACCAGCGTCCGTCGCCGGCCGGGAACACGTCGTAGAAGTCGCCGCCGGGGCCGCCCGCCTCCTTCGGCTCGTACACGAGGGCCGTCTTGACGCCGGGGATCTCGGCCATGGACGTGGGCAGCAGTCCGCTCTGAAGGATGCGGCTGATGGTGGCCTGCCGGGTGAACCTGCGGGCCGCGCTGACGGCGAGGGCGACGCGCCTGCTGAAGTCCTCGACGAGCCCGGTGATCTCGTCGGGGAAGCGGTGCAGCCCCGACCGGCCGATCAGCAGGATGCCGAGGGCGCGGCCGCCCGCGGAGAGCCGGTAGGCGAGCGCGGAGCCCGAGCCCTCCGCCCCCGCGCCGCCCCGCGCGTCGAAGGGCCAGGGCACGGGGACGGCGCCGGAGAGCCGGTCGGGCAGCCGCGGGGGCTCCTTCTCCAGGAGTCCGCGCAGCTCCTCGGTCCGCTGTTCGTGGGTGTGCCAGACGCGGGCGAGCCGGGGCAGCTGCATCGGGCCCGCGCCCAGCACGTCGTGCTCGACGACGCCCGGCAGGCCGCGCCCCTCCTCCTCGTAGAACCAGATGGCGCACCAGTCGGCGAGCCGCGGCACGAGGAGCTGGCCGACGAGGGCGGCCACCATGTCCTCGTCGAGCTGTCCCGCGAGCAGGTCGGAGGCCTCGGCGAGGAAGGAGAGCGCGCCGCGGTTGATCCAGTCCTGGTCCTGGGGGGCGCGCCGGGACGCGGGCGCCAGGATCTCCGCGGCGCGCAAGCCCCTTTGCAGGTTGCGCACGCGGGCCGGGGTGTCGGGAATCTCCGCGGCGGCCGTCGGGGCGTCGGCGGGGATGCGGGCCCAGACGGTCTTGGTTCCGTGCCCGTAGGTGATGCCCCACAACTCGGCCAGGGAGGCGACGAGTTGGAGCCCGCGGCCGTACTCGGGGGTCTCGGGCGAGCGGAAGCCCCGGTCGTTGCGGACGGCGCGGGCCGGGTGCCGGTCGGTGACCTCGACGACGAGCCCGGCGGTGGCGCTGCCGTCGGGAGTGGGGCCCTCCAGGCGGCACAGGAGGTCGACTCCGGTGCCGGCGTGCACGACGGCGTTGGTGACGAGTTCGCTGAGCACGACGGTCGCGTCGTCCATCAGGCGGCCGTCGAGGGTCAGGGAAACCGACAGCTCGGGCAGTTCGGTCCAGTCGGCGAACGCGGCCCGCAGGAAGCGGCGGGCGGCGGAGGGCGCGAGCGGGTTTCCCGGCAGCGACGTGCGCGCGAAGATCGGCTCCCCGGCCGGCTGGTCCGGCACGTCCGGGTGGCCGAGAGCGCTCTCCCGCTGGATCGGAATGGAACCCACGTTTCGGCTCCTGAGTAGTTGTGGCAAAGACGCCTCAGGCGACACCGACAGAGTGACAGACTGACCACGCCCATAAGCGCGGAGTTACCTAAGTAGGCCGCTATGAGTGAGAACAGTGGTATGCGTGCACCTCAGAAGGGCTACGGTGACGAAGCCATTCGCCCGAGCGATCTCCGGCCGTTATTGGCCGCGCTGACGGCTGCCCGGGACGGCACGTTCACCCATGTGCCCTCCACCGCGGACGGGCTGGTCGGTGAACTCGGCGCGACGTTCAACCAGCTCGCGGACCGCAGCCTGCACTTCAATTCCGAACTCGCGCGCGTGCGCAGAGAAATCACCCGGCACGGCCGCCTCGACGAGCGCCTCGACGCCAGTCCGGGACAGGGCGCCTGGATCACCCGGGTCGGCGATGTGAACACCATCATCGACGCGCTCGTCGCGCCGACCGCGAACGCCACGCGGGTGCTCGAAGCGGTGGCGGGCGGCGACCTGACCCAGCGCGTCGATCTGCACGACGGCTCCCGCCAACTCCGGGGCGACCTGCGGCGGTTGGGGCGTTCGGTCAACAAGATGGTGGACCAGCTCTCCCTGTTCACCGGCGAGGTGACACGGGTGGCCCGCGAGGTGGGCACCGAGGGCAGGCTCGGCGGGCGCGCCAAGGTGACGGGGCTCTCCGGGAGCTGGCGCGACGTGACCGAGGCGGTCAACACCATGGCGTCGCGGCTCACGGCGCAGGTGCGGGACATCGCGCTCGTGACGACGGCGGTGGCGCAGGGCGACCTGACGCGCACGGTGACGATCGAGGCGACGGGCGAGCTGCTCGAGCTGAAGCTGACCGTGAACACGATGGTCGACCAGCTCTCCGCGTTCGCCGACGAGGTCACGCGCGTCGCCCGCGAGGTCGGCACCGAGGGCCAGTTGGGCGGGCGCGCCCAGGTCCGCGGCGTCTCCGGCGTCTGGAAGGACCTCACCGACAACGTCAACTTCATGGCGTCGAACCTGACTTCCCAGGTCCGCAACATCGCGCAGGTCACGACCGCCGTGGCCGATGGCGACCTGAGCCAGAAGATCACGGTCGACGCCCAGGGCGAGATCCTGGAACTCAAGTCGACGATCAACACGATGGTCGACCAGCTCTCCGCCTTCGCCGACGAGGTCACCCGCGTCGCCCGCGAGGTCGGCACCGAGGGCCAGTTGGGCGGGCGCGCCCAGGTCCGCGGCGTCTCCGGCGTCTGGAAGGACCTCACCGACAACGTCAACTTCATGGCGGACAACCTGACCTCCCAGGTCCGCAACATCGCGCTCGTGTCGACGGCGGTGGCGCAGGGAGACCTCGGCAAGAAGATCACGGTCGAGGCGAAGGGCGAGATCCTCGAACTCAAGTCGACGATCAACACGATGGTCGACCAGCTCTCCGCCTTCGCCGACGAGGTCACCCGCGTCGCCCGCGAGGTCGGCACCGAGGGCAACCTCGGCGGCCAGGCGCAGGTCCGCGGCGTGTCCGGGGTCTGGAAGGACCTCACCGACAACGTCAACTTCATGGCGTCGAACCTGACCTCGCAGGTGCGCAACATCGCCCAGGTCACGACCGCCGTGGCGCAGGGCGACCTGTCGAAGAAGATCTCGGTCGACGCGCGCGGCGAGATCCTGGAGCTGAAGGACACCGTCAACACGATGGTGGAGCAGCTGCGCGGCTTCGCCGACGAGGTGACCCGCGTGGCCCGCGAGGTCGGCACCGACGGGCGGCTCGGCGGGCGGGCGACCGTGCACGGGGTCTCGGGCGTCTGGAAGGACCTCACCGACAACGTCAACTACATGGCGGACAACCTGACCTCGCAGGTGCGCAACATCGCGCAGGTCGCCACCGCCGTGGCCCAGGGCGACCTGTCGAAGAAGATCGACGTCGACGCCCGCGGCGAGATCCTGGAACTGAAGACGACGATCAACACGATGGTCGACACGCTCTCCTCGTTCTCCTCCGAGGTGACCCGGGTGGCCCGCGAGGTGGGCTCCCAGGGCCAGCTGGGCGGCCAGGCCCGGGTCGAGGGCGTGTACGGCACGTGGAAGCGCCTGACGACGAACGTGAACGAGCTGGCGCTGAACCTGACCACACAGGTCCGCGCCATCGCCGAGGTCGCCTCCGCAGTGACCTCGGGCGACATGTCCCGCTCGATCACGGTGGACACGCAGGGCGAGGTCGCCGAGCTCAAGGACAACATCAACCTGATGGTGGCCAACCTCCGCGAGACGACCCGCGCGAAGGACTGGCTGGAGTCGAACCTGGCCCGCCTCGCCGCCCTGATGCAGGGCCACCGCGACCTGATGGAGGTCGCCGACCTGATCCTGCGCGAGCTGACACCGCTGGTGAACGCGCAGTACGGCGCCTTCTTCCTCGCGGAGGAGGACGAGGACGGCACGCAACAGCCGACAGCCGTACCGACCAAGGGACTCGCGTACATCGCGGGGTACGGCTCGGGCTCCGCCTCGGTCATCGACACGGGCGGGATGCCGGTCCACGGCCTCGTACGGCAGGCGGCCCTGGAGAAGAAGCGGATCCTGGTGGAGGAGGTGCCGCCGGACTACATCAACATCAACAGCGGGCTCGGCGAGGCGGCGCCCGCGTCCGTCGTGATCATCCCGATCCTCTTCGAGGACAAGCTCCTCGGCGTGATCGAGCTGGCCTCGTTCTCCCGCTTCTCCGACGTCCACCTGGCGTTCTTCGACCAGTTCGTGAACACCATCGGCGTCGCCATCAACACCATCATCGCCAACTCCCGCACGGAGTCCCTGCTCGGCGAGTCCCAGCGGCTCGCCATCCAGCTCCAGGAGCGCTCGGACGAACTCCAGCGCCAGCAGGCCGAATTGCAGCGCTCGAACGCCCAACTGGAGGAGAAAGCCGCTCTGTTGGCGACCTCCTCGCAGTACAAGTCGGAGTTCCTGGCGAACATGTCGCACGAGCTGCGCACCCCGCTCAACTCGCTGCTCATCCTCGCCCGGCTGCTCTCCGACAACCCGGACGGTCATCTCAACGACCAGGAGGTGCAGTTCGCGACGACGATCCACCGCTCCGGCTCCGACCTGCTCCAGCTCATCACCGACATCCTCGACCTGTCGAAGATCGAGGCCGGCCGGATGGACGTACGCCCCAAGAAGCTCCCCCTCATCAAGGTCCTCGACTACGTCCACGCCACGTTCCGGCCCCTCACCCTCGACCGCGGCCTCGCCTTCGAGGTGTCGGTCGGCGAGGACGTTCCGCGGGAGATGTTCTCCGACGAGCAGCGGCTCCAGCAGATCCTGCGCAACCTCCTGTCGAACGCGATCAAGTTCACCGCGCAGGGCCGGGTCGAACTGCGGGTCCGCCGGGTCAAGAGCCCCGAGGGGGCCCCGCTGAGCGACAGCGACGACCTGCTCGCCTTCGCCGTCACCGACACCGGGATCGGCATACAGCGCGACAAACTGGCCGTCGTCTTCGAGGCGTTCCAGCAGGCCGACGGCACGACGAACCGCAAGTACGGCGGCACGGGCCTCGGCCTGTCCATCAGCCGGGAGATCTCCGCGCTGCTCGGCGGCCACATCGTCGCGGAGAGCGAGCCCGGCGAGGGCTCCACCTTCACCCTGTACGTCCCCGTGCGCTGCCCCGGGCACGAGCCGCCGCCCGGACAGGAGCAGGAGCCGCCCGCCCTGCCGGACGCGACCTCCGTGCCCGAGCAGGGAACCCCCGCGGACACGTTCGCGACGCCGCAGCCACCGGAACAGGAGGACAACTGGCCGGCGACGACGAAACTGGAGCAGTGGAAGACGGGCAGGCCGGGGCAGGTCCTGCCGGGCCGCCGCGTCCTGATCGTCGACGACGACATCCGCAACGTCTTCGCGCTCACCCATGTACTCGGTCGCGTCGGCATGCCGGTCCTGTACGCGGAGAACGGCCGCGAGGGCATCGAGACGCTGGAGAGCCACCCCGATGTCGAACTCGTCCTGATGGACATCATGATGCCCGAGATGGACGGCTACGAGACGATCTCCGTCATTCGCAGTACACCGCGGTGGGCCGGACTGCCCATCGTGGCGCTGACTGCCAAGGCCATGCCCGGCGACCGCGAGAAATCCATCGCCAAGGGTGCGAATGATTACGTACCGAAACCGGTGGACGTCGACCAGTTGCTGAACGTCGTGTGCGAGCTGCTGGCCCCCGAGGAGGCGGAACCGTCCGCCGCCGAGGTCTCCGGTACTCCGGCGACCACTGAGTGAGGCACCGTCAACATGACCACTGCACAGACCACTTCAGCGGATCGAGCCAGCATCCTCCTCGTCGACGACATGGAGGACAACCTGACCGCCCTCGAAGCCGTCCTGGGGCCGCTCAACGAGCCGCTGGTCAGGGCCCGTTCGGGCGAGGAGGCGATGAAGGCGCTGCTGCGCAGGCAGTTCGCCGTCGTCCTCCTGGACATCAGGATGCCCGGCATGGACGGCTTCGAGACGGCGACGAACATCAAGCGTCTCGACCAGACCAAGGACGTCCCGATCATCTTCCTGACCGGCACGGAGGCCGACACCGGCTACGCCTTCCGCGGCTACGCGACCGGCGCGGCGGACTATCTGACCAAGCCGTTCGACCCCTGGGTGCTGCGCGCGAAGGTGACCGTCTTCCTCGACCTGCACCGCAAGAACCGCCAGCTGCAACGCCTCCTGACCCGCGAGCACCAGCAGCTGGACGACCTCGCGGCCCGCATGACGACGATGGAGCGCCGCCTGACCGAGAACGAGAACCCCGAAGTGCGGGAACTCCGCCACGACATCGGGGAGATGAAGGAGACGCTGCGGCTGCTGCGCCGGGGGTAGGGCCCGTCCTCGACGGGCCCTGCCCGGGCGCCTGCCCGACCGCGGCGTCTCCTCGGGGCGTCAGCCCTCGCGGCTGCCGGAGTACATCTCGTCGAGCAGCGCCTTGTACTCGCGCTCGACGACCGGGCGCTTCAGCTTCAGGCTGGGCGTCAGCTCGCCGTGCTCGATGTCGAGGTCGCGGGGCAGGAGCTTGAACTTCTTGATGGTCTGCCAGCGCTGGAGACCCTCGTTCAGCTCCTTCACGTAGCCCTCGATGAGCTGCACCGTCTGCGGCGCGGCGACGACCTCCGCGTACGAGGCGCCGCTGAGGTCGTTCTCCTTGGCCCACTCCAGGATCGACGGCTCGTCGAGCGAGATGAGCGCCGTGCAGAAGTTCCGGTCGGCGCCGTGCACCAGGATGTTGGAGACGTACGGGCACACGGCCTTGAACTGGCCCTCGACCTCGGCGGGCGCGATGTACTTGCCGCCCGAGGTCTTGATGAGGTCCTTCTTGCGGTCGGTGATCCGCAGGTAGCCGTCGTTGGACAGCTCGCCGATGTCGCCGGTGTGGAACCAGCCGTCGGACTCCAGGACCTCGGCCGTCTTGTCGGGAAGGCCGTGGTAGCCCTCCATGATGCCGGGGCCGCGCAGCAGGATCTCGCCGTCGTCCGCGATCCGCACCTCGGTACCGGGCAGCGGCTTGCCGACGGTGCCGGTGCGGTACGCCTCACCGGGGTTCACGAAGGAGGCGGCGCTGGACTCGGTCAGTCCGTAGCCCTCCAGGATGTGCACGCCCGCGCCGGCGAAGAAGTAGCCGATCTCGGGAGCGAGCGCGGCCGAGCCGGACACGCACGCCCGCAGGCGCCCGCCGAAGGCCTCCCGCAGCTTGCCGTAGACCAGGCGGTCGGCGGCCTTGTGCTTCGAGGCGAGCTTGAACGGCACCGAGGCGACGCCCGTGCGGCGGAAGTTGTCCTGGCTGACCTTCGCGTACTCGCGCGCGACCCCGGCCGCCCACTGGAAGATCTTGAACTTGGCGCTGCCGCCGGCCCGCGCCTTCGCGGCGACACCGTTGTAGACCTTCTCGAAGATGCGCGGCACGGCGGCCATGTAGGTCGGCTGCACGACCGGCAGATTCTCGATGATCTTGTCCACGCGGCCGTCGACCGCGGTGACGTGCCCGACCTCGATCTGGCCGGAGGTGAGCACCTTGCCGAAGACGTGCGCGAGCGGCAGCCACAGGTACTGCACGTCCTCGCCGCTCACGAGGCCGGTCGCCGCGATGGCCTTCGCCATGTACGACCAGTTGTCGTGCGGGAGCCGGACACCCTTGGGGCGGCCGGTGGTGCCGGAGGTGTAGATGAGCGTGGCGAGCTGGTCCTTCTCGATCGCCGCGACCCGCTCGGTGACGACGTCCGGGTTCTTCTCCAGGTACGCGGCGCCGCGCGCCTCCAGGTCCTCCAGGGTGAGCACCCAGCCGTCGGGGTCGGCGGCGTCCGGCTCGACACCGGTCGCGTCGATCACCACGACGTGCCGCAGCTCCGGCAGCTCGGAGCGGCGGGCCCGCGCCTTGGCGAGCTGCGCGGCGTCCTCCGCGACCATCACCTTCGACTCGGAGTCGGACAGGATGAACGAGGACTCGTCCTCGTTGGTCTGCGGGTACACGGTCGTGGTCGCCGCGCCCGCGCACATGATGCCGAGGTCCGCGAGTATCCACTCGACGCGGGTCGAGGAGGCGAGCGCCACCCGCTCCTGCGGGCCCACGCCCAGCTCGACCAGGCCGGCGGCGATGGCGTACACGCGCTGCGCGGCCTGCGCCCAGCTCAGCGACTTCCAGTCGTCGGGGCCCGTGCCGGAGGCCGGGGGCACCGGATAGCGGTAGGCCTCGGCGTCCGGTGTCGCCGTCACGCGCTCCAGGAAGAGGTTCGCCACGGAGGGCGGACGGTTCTCGATCAAGGTCTGTGTGTCGCTCACGACGTCCTCCGGGCCCGCGGCAGTGCGGCTTGTTTCAGCGGCTTGTTTAACTGGTGAGTAACCATTGGGCAGTGATCAGGGTAAGCGTCACCCGCCCGCCGCGTAAGGGGCTCCGGCCTCCGACTTCACCCGACTGCGTGCTTCGTCCCCACCCCTCACAGGGCTTACACAAAAGCAGGGCCCGGCGGCGCGAACGCCTGCCGGACCCTGTGTGCTCAGTGTGCTCAGTGGCTCACTTCTTGCTCTTGGAGCCGCCGCCGTCGTCACTGGAGAGCACCGAGATGAAGGCTTCCTGCGGCACCTCGACGGAGCCGACCATCTTCATCCGCTTCTTGCCCTCCTTCTGCTTCTCCAGGAGCTTGCGCTTACGGGAGATGTCACCGCCGTAGCACTTGGCGAGGACGTCCTTGCGGATGGCGCGGATGGTCTCGCGGGAGATGACCCGGGACCCGATGGCCGCCTGGACGGGGATCTCGAAGGCCTGCCGCGGAATGAGCTCCCGCAGCTTGGCCACCAGGCGCACGCCGTACGCGTACGCGGCGTCCTTGTGCGTGACGGCGGAGAACGCGTCGACACGGTCGCCGTTCAACAGGATGTCGACCTTCACCAGGTCGGAGGCCTGCTCGCCGGTGGGCTCGTAGTCCAGGGACGCGTAACCGCGCGTCTTGGACTTCAGCTGGTCGAAGAAGTCGAAGACGATCTCGGCGAGGGGGAGGGTGTAGCGGATCTCCACCCGGTCCTCGGAGAGGTAGTCCATGCCGAGGAGGGTGCCGCGGCGGGTCTGGCAGAGCTCCATGATCGCGCCGATGAACTCGCTGGGCGCGAGGAGCGTGGCGCGCACCACGGGCTCGTAGACCTTGTCGATCTTCCCCTCGGGGAACTCGCTCGGGTTCGTGACCTGGTGCTCGGTACCGTCCTCCATGTCCACGCGGTAGACCACGTTGGGGGCGGTGGCGATGAGGTCGAGCCCGAACTCGCGCTCAAGACGCTCACGGATCACGTCGAGGTGCAGCAGGCCGAGGAAGCCGACGCGGAAGCCGAAGCCGAGCGCGGCCGAGGTCTCCGGCTCGTAGACCAGGGCGGCGTCGTTGAGCTGAAGCTTGTCCAGGGCCTCGCGCAGGTCCGGGTACTCCGAGCCGTCCAGCGGATACAGACCCGAGAAGACCATCGGCTTCGGGTCCTTGTAACCGCCGAGGGGCTCGGTCGCGCCCTTGTTCAGGGAGGTGATCGTGTCACCGACCTTGGACTGACGGACGTCCTTCACGCCGGTGATGATGTAGCCCACCTCGCCGACGCCGATGCCGTCGGCCGGGGTCATCTCGGGGGACGACACACCGATCTCGAGCAGCTCGTGCGTGGCGCCGGTCGACATCATCCGGATCCGCTCACGCTTGTTGAGCTGGCCGTCGACGACACGGACGTACGTGACGACGCCGCGGTAGGAGTCGTAGACCGAGTCGAAGATCATCGCGCGGGCGGGGGCGTCGGCGACGCCGACCGGGGCCGGGACCTCGCGGACGACCTTGTCGAGCAGCGCCTCGACGCCCATACCGGTCTTCGCCGAGACCTTCAGCACGTCCTCGGGGTCGCAGCCGATGAGGTTGGCGAGCTCCTCCGAGAACTTCTCCGGCTGGGCGGCCGGAAGGTCGATCTTGTTGAGCACCGGAACGATCTTGAGGTCGTTCTCCATCGCCAGGTAGAGGTTGGCGAGGGTCTGCGCCTCGATGCCCTGCGCCGCGTCGACCAGGAGGATCGTGCCCTCACAGGCCGCGAGCGAGCGCGAGACCTCGTACGTGAAGTCCACGTGGCCCGGCGTGTCGATCATGTTGAGGATGTGGGTACTGCCCTTGTCGGGCCCCTCGGTCGGGGCCCAGGGCAGCCGCACCGCCTGGGACTTGATCGTGATGCCGCGCTCTCGCTCGATGTCCATCCGGTCGAGGTACTGAGCACGCATCTGCCGCTGCTCAACCACACCGGTCAGCTGGAGCATCCGGTCGGCGAGCGTGGACTTGCCGTGGTCGATGTGCGCGATGATGCAGAAGTTGCGAATCAGAGCCGGGTCGGTGCGGCTCGGCTCGGGCACATTTTTAGGGATCGCGGGCACGCAGGGTCCTGTCTCTTGAGGCCTTCTGCCTCAGGTCGGCCTCGGTTGGGATCGATACGTAGCCTCCATGGTCCCATGAGCGGGGGGCTGCGCTCGGTTTGGGCCGCCTGGATGACGGCTGATACCGTGGGCAGCTGTGTCTCCTGCCCTCTCAGCGCGAGGCACGCACTCAGTGACAATCACCGGTACGGGTCCCTCACCGGCTCCGTGCCTGAACCTGAAAAGGCTCATTTCGTGGCGAACATCAAGTCCCAGATCAAGCGGATCAAGACCAACGAGAAGGCTCGGCTGCGCAACAAGGCCGTGAAGTCCTCCCTCAAGACCTCGATCCGCAAGGCCCGCGAGGCCGCTGCCTCCGGTGACGTCCAGAAGGCCGTCGAGGCCCAGCGCGTTGCCGCGCGTCAGCTCGACAAGGCCGTCTCCAAGGGCGTCATCCACAAGAACCAGGCCGCCAACAAGAAGTCGGCGCTTGCTTCGAAGGTCGCGTCCATCCAGGCCTGAACCTGACCTGACCTGATCGACCGTCGGTGGGACCCGGGCGGGCCCTCTCTTCCGCCCCCGACCGACACCCAGAGCCCGCACGCGATCTGCGTTCGCAAGTCGCGGCGAGTATCGGACCAAAATCGTGAGCAGTTCCGGACCCTCTGCCGGATCACGTGCAGTCTCGTAGTACGCCACGCTACGTAAACGCCCCCGGACCCACTCCGGGGGCGTTGCTGTTTCTACCTGCGGAAATGACGACGCCCCGCCCTCATCCCGTACGCGGGGACAGACGAGGACGGGGCGCGCCGTCAGAGCGAGCAGGGTCCCGAACGGCGACGCCGGGACCCCGCCCGCGCCCGCCCTCTCCGCGCTCCCGGGCGCTGGCACGGGAGCGCGGGTCTATGGAGGGTTCTCCCAGTGGAGTTCCCCGATGTCGAGCAGTCGGCCGGCATGCACGGTGCGCGGGTGCTGTGGGGTCAGGAAGCAGTGGACTATGACCCCTGAGACGTCACGGCCGCAGATCTGCCACAAGTTCTGAGCTATCGGCTCCGGGACGCGCCCCTCCACGCCGCACACGGGGCGCTCGTCGACGCTCACGGCTCGACCTTCGGCGGCTCAATGCGGGCGAGATCCGCCTTCGGCGGGTCGACCGGGACGACGTCGTCCTCCATGGGCGTCGCCCGCCAGAGGGTCAGCATCCAACACCGGTATCCCGTGTGCGACGGATGTTTGCTGGCGTGCCCGATCGCCCACTCTTCCGGGGCGCCCGTCATCGGGTCGACGACCCCCGATATCTCAGGGCACGTCGCACAGCCGACGATGATGGTCGTCCCTTTAGGCGCGCCTTCGCTCGTGTCGGGCCCGATGTGCCACCGCACTTCGCGGACGATGGAGCGCGTCATCACGTGACCCCTTCCACGTACGCGAGTGGTAAGCCCAGGATTCCCGCCCGCACCTTTTCGCCGTCATTAGCCCTGCGGAGTCGGGTCGGGTCGGCGTCCCATTCACGTCCGCCGCCAGGCGGACGGAGCTGGACGTAGGGGCCTTCCCGCCCCATGACCCTTCCGACTCTTTGCGTGTCCTCGTCGACGACGAGTGCGCCGACCCATAGTTCTTCCGCCTTCACGCCGTAGCGCCCCCTCTGCGGATAACGTCAGCGAGCCTTATAGCTACGTCGGCCCGAGCGCGGCCTAGGTTGACGAGTCCCGGACCGAAAGATCCGTTGTCGACACCCAATGACGGGAGCACGATTCCGGCACCATCAAGTGCCGCTCGCAGTGCTTCAGTTGCCGCGTGAGCGTCGGCTTCCGATGGGTGCGCTGTGACCATGGGGACGACGCTAGGGATCTCAGTGTTCCGGTGTCGACACGATGTTCTCGAATGTTCTCGCGCGTTCCCGGGATTCCCTCGCGTGTTCTCACGTGGCGTGCTGAAGTATGTGGAGAACCAAGAACACAACGGCGACGCTGAGAGGACCCAACTCCCTTGAAAGGGGCCGAACATGGTTCGCTACATCAGGTTCAACGGCACCGACAGCAAGAACGGCGGATGCCCGGCGGTTCACGAGGTCGTCGGCACTGACGAGTTCATCGTCCAGGGCCTCCCTGTCACCGACCCTGCCGAGTTGGCGAAACTCCGGTTCCTAGGGGCCGATGACGTCGCCGTCCTCGTCCCGCGGGAGACTCTGGTCAACCACGGACCTAGGGAGCTTGCGCGCGTGCCGAAGCTGATCGACCTGGAGGAGTTCGGGCGGCTCTTCGAGACGTTCGAGTACACCGCATGGAGGTTAGAGACCCGCGGGCGGTATCAGTCCGACACGGAGGATCCGACCTACGACGAGTTCGTCCGGACCGGAACCTTCGCACTCGACACCGACGACGAGTGGTCGCGGCTCATGCGGTCCCAGACGTCAGCCGGCAAGACGGTGGGGCGCGTGCGTGTTGTCGACAACCCACCCACAGTCGGCCAACGCTTCCTCTTCGCGGACGCACCGCGGAACGCCGCCGCTGGGGAGGACATGCGCTATCTGTGGCGCGAAGAGGCGGACGACCGCAACCTCCCTCGCGAAGACTTCTGGATCTTTGACTCCCGCCTCGTCGCTGTGCTCCGCTTCGACGAAGTGGACGTCCTCCACGGGGCGGAGATCATCACGGAGCCGGCGGAGGTCAACCGCTACGTACAGTTGCGCGACATCGCGTCGCACGAGGCCGTCCCGCATGATGTCTTCGCGCACGCCGTGGCGATCTTCGACGAGTAAGTGAGAGCCGGTGAGCACTGATTACCAACAGGCACGCGAAGCCTTCGGCGTCTCTCTTCGGGAGCTGCGGCTCCGATGCCCGTCGGGCAAGCTCACCGGTACACAACTCGCCTCCGCCCTCAACTGGCCTCACTCGAAGGTCTACAAGTGCGAGGGCGGGAGGCAGACCATCACGGAGGACGACCTCCGCAGGTGGGTCGACGCATGCGAGCAGCCAGACAAGTTCGACGGCATGCAGGCTCGGCTACGCGGATTCGAGTCGCAGATCCGCTCATGGCGGCGCCAACTTTCCTCCGGGCACAGCGCCGTTCAGGACTCGTGGAACGTGGAGGTGCAGCGCTCCCGGGTCCTGTACGCATGGGAAGAGTCCGTGGTCGCGGGCATGCTCCAGACCGCGGACTACGCGCGCCACGTCTTCCGGCGGTACGCCACATTCTTCGGGACCACGCAGGACGCCGAGGAAGCAGTACGTGCCCGTGCCCGGCGGCAGGAGTGGCTTTACGAGAGTGGTCACACGCTGCGCGTGGTCATGTGGGAGGCAGCCCTTCGAGCGCTCGTCTGTCCTCCGTCCGTGCTCGACGCCCAGTTGGACCGACTCGCAAGCGTCGTCGGCATGGACTCTGTCGAGCTGGGAATCATCCCGTTCACCGCGTCACTGAAACTCCCAACGGCCAACGGTTTTTGGGTCTTTGACGAGCGCCTCGTCGTCACTGAGGACTGGCACGCGGAGCTATGGCTCGACGACGCCGACAACATCGCCCTGTACGGACGAGTCTGGTCAGCCCTCCGGGAATCCGCGGTCTACGGCTCCGACGCCCACAACGTCATCAACGCCGCCCGGCGCTCGCTCAGTTCACGGTGATGTCAGATCGGGAAGCCCAGCGCGCGCATGCGACGTCGGTACGACCGACCGTGCTCGGGGGTGCAGTAGTGCCGTGCGCGCCCACAGCCGGCCGTCTGCGGCACGTCAGACCCGCAGTGTCCACAGGCGACGGGGGCAGCCTTAGCGGGCTTCGTCACGTCGTGCATGGCGTTGTCCTCTCAAGTGATGGGAGCGCCCCGCGCGGCACCATGGTCGCGCTCAGCGTGGGGTGCGGAAGTGGGTAAGCCGCTCAACGTGTCGGTGAGCGGCCCGTGTGTGCGTCGTGTACTCCGATGCGCTTGTCCACCCTCGGAGGTCCTGGCCGTCGAGCACAGTCGTGATTCTGAGACCGTCTTCGACGGTGAGGACCAGAAGGCCGGTCGTCGGGCATGGGTCCCCCGTGCTTGTGGTCGGGGGTGCACGGTACGTCGGGAAGCGGGGGAACGTGTGCGGCTGTGGATAACGGGCCCTGACCTGACTGGCGAGCGACGCCTCGACTGAGGCGCAGGCTTCACAACAGGCCGATCTGCGCGGGAAGTTTGAGGCAAAATGGACCTGTGGCTGACGAGAATGAACCCCACACGCTGGCGGAGCGCCCCTCCGCGGATGCAGAACTGGAAGCCGAGACCGATGTAGGCGCGAAGGAATCAGGTGTAGAGGCCGAGCCGGGTCCGAAGTTCCGGATCGGCATTATCGACGGCAGTGCGTTCGCCGTCGGAAGCCACAACACCGTCCATGTGCCCTATACTGAAGGGCACATCACCAACTGCCCACATACGTCCATCGAGAGCGCGGATGCGGCGCTCAAGCGTGGGGCCGAGCCCGAGATCGTCAACGAGATCCTGGCCGGCGGAGCTGTCGCTGCCTCGTTCACTGCTGCTGCCAGCATCGCTAAGGCGAAGTTGGAGGCCACCACTCAGCGCCAGAAGAACACCCTCGATGCCGAGACGGAACGGCTGAGGATCGAATCTAACGAGCGCATCGCCGGCTTCCAGGGCATGACGGCGCAGGTCGAGACCGAGGGGCCGGAGCCTGGTGACGCCTGACCCGCGCCCCCTCCTCACGCTCCCTCGTCGGGCGCGGGCGACGACACATACACGGCACGGAGCGCAGGCAGCGGATTACAGGTCTTGCACGCGACGATGGGCCTGTCACGCATCATGATCGCGGCCTCCGGCGCTTGGAGAAGGTCGCCGTCCGTGGGGTTCCGACCGCACCCGCCACGCCTCGTCCTCCCACGTGTGCTCGACCTTGAACCGGCTCTCGCGGTAGGCGACTGCTTTGCGGCGCTCCTGCTCGGTGACCTTCAGCTTCAGGTGAGCTCCTCCCTTCGGAGGGGCGCCGAACTTGGCTCCTGCAAGGGGGACTTCGGGAGGGAGGCCTCCATTGACCCCTCGCTCACAACGTGTGGCGCACGAGTGCGGTATCGATGACGCCGTCCTCTTTACCGAGCACACCCGCGGGCAGTTCAGGACCGCGGAGCTCGTCGTCGGGGACGATGACCGTCTCCGGGGCGGTGGCGTTACGCCGGCGGCGCTTCGTGGGGTCCTTCGGGGCGGGACCACGTCCAGCCATCGGCGCTCCTCCTTCTCAGTCAATCGATTTGCATATGCCCTGAACAACCACTATGCGCAGTAAGCCACGGCAGCTGACATGCGCCAGACCGCGACCGCTCGTACGATGAAACAGGGGCGAGCCGGGAGGCTCCTAATGGCAGCAGCGCAACTCATACGAGTCACTGCGGATATTCCGCCTGCGACTCTCGAAGAGGTTGCATCCTTCTTCCGCAACCTGAACTCTGTGTACGGCTATGCGCAATATCTTGCTCGGTGCGCAAACACGAGCCATGAACCAACCCCAGCAGAGATCAACGAGATATGGACGCACGGCTATAAAGAGGCGTCACCGGCCGTAGTTCGAATCGCCATGGGCTCGATCTCTATCGACGTCCTCAAAAACCCGGGCGAATGGGTTGATGCAATATTCCTCGCGCTGATCAACCTCGCCACCCTACCCGCCCAGATACGCGAACGCTGGCATGAGTCGCAATACGGCGCGGAAGTGTTCAAGGCAAAGCGCGATGAGCTGCGCAAGAGCGGGAATATAACCGCCGAAGAGATTGAACCTGACTAGTGAACGTCAGGTGACTTGGAGAATGCCGTAGCCTAAGCCACTCGCACTGCCCGAGTTAGATCCGAGAGCACAGACGGGGCGTTGCCGTGTCGGCGCCCGTCATTGCGACGCAGCGGCCCCAGGGGCGAGCGGGCCCCCTTCGGGGCGGGACCACGCCCAGCCATCGGCGCTCCTTCGTAGCAGTTGGTGCCAGTTATGCGAGCGAGCACCGGCGGGGCCTGGGCTCATCCGGCGCGTGGGTTTTGACTCGCAGTGCGCGGGTATCTCCCCGGCAGGCGGTACTTCGCCACCTCCGCGCGCATACGACCGGGCCGCAACGGCTCCAGTGATTCTGTGGCGTCGACGGCTACGGGAGTCTACAGCTGAGAGTGCGGAGAACTACGTGATTGGGATGATCTAGCTACCAGGCGCTAGCCACGCAGCGAGCTTCTGTGACATGTCGGGCAGAGACTCGGTTTGACCAAGGAGATAGACATTGGTCAGGCCGAGCATGCCCAGACGACAGCCGGCCTGACGACTCCCTCAGGTGAGAGGAACGCAGTCCGGTGGAAACCGTCGGATGGGTTGCAGGTTCAGTCCTGGGTATTGGCGGAGTTGTCGCTATCGTTAATTACGTGTTGGATCAGGTGCCACCCCTCAGCCGAAAGCTCATAAAGGCAACACGTTCGGTCCGTGAGGCGCGGGATGCGATCCGCGCACTCAGGGATGACAACCACGCAGGGCATGGCTCGAACAGCGGGCTTCAAGGATCAGCCCGTCAGCGAAACAACGACCGCTGACACATCGCCCAGCAGCGACGGGGTGTTGCCATGTCGGCGCCCCGTCATTGCGATGTAGGGCCCGTGCCGAAGATCTCCACGGCCGTACCTTCGGGGCGTTGGATGCGGAGCCCCTGGCGGACGCCGGCGCGGCCCAGGATGTGGCGTTGCTTTACGGCTCAACGCAGCCGTTTAGTGGCGTTTAGAACCTGCAACCCGGCAGCCTTCTCCACACGCGTCGATTAGAGGCGCCTCGTCGACCGCGTAGCAGTCCACGACGAAAACTGTGTACTCGTCGCCGTGGCGTACAGGCTCGCCCTGGACGTCGCCAGGACCGTGCACGACGAAGAACTCCATCCATGCGACCGCCATCCACCCGAGAGAGCGGGAGCGGTCGTGACCGGGGGCGCGCACGGTGACGTGCGGCACGCGGTCTCCTAACCGGTCAGACGCGCTCTGCGCGAGTTGATGTCAGTCACCCCGCCGGGGCGCTGTGCGGGCGTCTGCGGCTTCACCGTGGGGTCGTCGACCTTCAGCTTCAGGCGAGCCCTGTCCTCCGGCGTGGCGCCGAACTTGGCGGCGCGGAGGCGCACTTCGGATGCGAACTCCCATCGACCTTTCGCCCACATCGTGTGATGCATGAGGGCGGTGTCGATCAGGAAGAGCCAGTCCGCGTCGGTGAAGGTCTGCGCCTGCGCGGAGGTGTGCCAGGAGTTCCACCACGCCTGCGTCATGGCATGCCACTCGACAGCGACGCCGCCCTCTTCGCCGAGGACGCCCTCCAGCAGCTCAGGGCCGCGGAGCTCGTCGTCGGGGGTGATGACCGTCTCCGGGGAAGTGGCGTTGCGCCGGCGGCGCTTCGTGGGGTCCTTCGGGGCGGGACCACGTCCAGCCATCGGCGCTCCTCCTTCGAATTTCATACGAGATGGACACAGCGTCACCGTGCGAGTACATTGCGTGGCTCCTCGCCATGGAAGAGCGAGGGCGCACCCGCAGTACTGGGGTCACCGCGGACGAGGCGCGCCCGCAACTGCCCGGAACCTTCTGCCCCCGGGAGTGAGCGAGGCACAAGGCCAGACCCTCCCGGAGGGAGTGATGCCTAATGGAAGGGCTGTAACCCCAGTGGAAACCGTTGGATGGGCGGCAGCCGCAATCGTCTCAGTAGGCGGCGCAGGTGCGGTCATTGCCCACGCGCTAGACCAAGTCCCCACACTCAGCGACAAGTTCGTGAGGGCAGTTCGAGCCCTACGTAAAGCTCGGGACGAGGTCCGTAGGAATCGAGCTCGTTAGCAGGCTCACCGACTGAATTCAGTCACCAGAGCCGCGAGACTTCCCAACACTGACGGGGCGTTGCCATGCCGGCGCCCCGTCATTGCGATGTACCGGCCGGTCCCGTAGATCTCCACGGCCGTACCGTCGGGGCGCCGGATCTTCCGTCCATGGCGGACGTCAGCGCGACCCCAGATATGCAGACCGTCGCCGGACGGGGACACCTCTACGTAGGTGGCGCCCGCGTCGCGAACGATGGCTGCGGCCCACGGCGCCAGACGGCCCGTGAGCGGATTGAGACAGTGGTCCAGGTCGAGACAGACAATGTCGTCGACGTCCGAGAGGACGAAACCGAGACCGACGCCGGCCGTCGAAGCGGCGGCGTCCTTCCCTTCCCCAGGGCGGGGCTTCGGTACGTTCTGACCCGTTGGGCGCCTCATTCCAGCCCGTCTGGGCGCTCATCTCCAGCCCGTCCGGCGATTGAGGACACTGCCGAAGGCCGCCAGGGGGGTCTGGGGGCGCAGCCCCCAGGGATGGGACGGGTAGGGGCGGCGGGGGCGACCTTCTATCGCCCGCGCGCACGGGCAGCCCGCGCCACGGTCACGACGGCCTTCTCCAACGCATACTCCGGATCGTCCCCGGCCCCCTTGACCCCGGCATCCGCCTCCGCAACGGCCCGCAACGCAACGGCAACCCCATCCGGCGTCCACCCCCGCATCTGCTGCCGCACCCGATCAATCTTCCACGGCGGCATCCCCAACTCCCGCGCAAGATCCGCCGGCCGCCCCCCACGCGCCGACGACAGCTTCCCGATCGCCCGCACCCCCTGGGCCAGCGCACTCGTGATCAGCACCGGCGCCACCCCGGTCGAGAGCGACCACCGCAACGCCTCAAGCGCCTCGGCCACCCGCCCCTCCACGGCCCGGTCGGCGACGGTGAAGCTGGACGCCTCGGCCCGCCCCGTGTAGTACCGCCCGACGACGGCCTCGTCGATGGTCCCCTCGACGTCGGCGGCGAGCTGCGACACGGCGGACGCCAGCTCCCGCAGATCACTCCCGATCGCGTCGACGAGCGCCTGCGACGCCTCGCCGGTGGCGGACCGCCCCACCGCCCGGAACTCGGCCCGCACGAACGCCAGCCGATCCGCAGGCTTCGTCATCTTGGGGCAGGCGACCTCCCTGGCCCCGGCCTTGCGCGCCGCGTCCAGCAGGCCCTTCCCCTTGGCGCCGCCCGCGTGCAGCAGCACCAGCGTGATCTCCTCGGCGGGCGAGCCGATGTACGCCTTGACGTCCTTGACCGTGTCCGCCGACAGGTCCTGCGCATTGCGTACGACGACGACCTTGCGCTCGGCGAACAGCGAGGGACTGGTCAGCTCGGCCAGCGTCCCCGGCTGGAGCTGATCAGGGGTGAGGTTCCGTACGTCGGTGTCCGCGTCCGCGGCGCGCGCGGCCGCCACGACCTGCTGCACCGCGCGGTCGAGCAGCAGATCCTCCTGCCCCACCGCGACGGTGAGGGGAGCGAGCGGTTCGTCGTTTGCACTCTTCCTGGCCATCGCGCCAAGCATCCCACGCGCCACTGACAACCAGGGGCCCACGGGACGGGGGCCGGGCCCGGGGGCCGACCGGAGGCAGGGCCGGAGGCAAGGCCCGAGGCGGGGCCGGAGGCGGGCCGCGCCGATGGGAGTCCTAGGGCTCTCCTAGGGCTCCTCGCGCCAGCCGTCCCACTCGCCGACGAACCCGTCCAGCTCCTCGGCGGTCAGCCGCCCCGCCGCGTCCTCGACGACGACCAGCCACTGCGCGTCCTCGGCGTCGTCCTCACCGGCCAGCGCGTCCCGTACGAGCTGGGGTTCCTCGGTCACCCCGAAGCGCTCCCCGAGCGCCTCCGCGACCTCCTCCGCGGCGTCGCGGTCGGGCAGCACCAATACGTGTCTCACATCGCTCACGCCACCATTTTCCGCACGCAGGCGGCGCCGCGCCGCACGGGGTCAGCCCTTGGGCACGACCTGTATGTCGAGGTCGATGCGGACGCTGGAGCCGACGACGGCGATGCCCCTCGCCAGCATGGTCTGCCAGCTCACGGTGAAGTCGTCGCGGTGCAGCTCCGTGCTCGCGCGGCAGGCGGCCCGGGTCTCGCCCTCCATGCCGGTGCCCACGCCCAGGTACTCGGCGTCCAGCGTGACGGTCCTGGTCACACCGTGCAGCGAGAGCGCCCCGGTGATCGCCCAGCGGCTGCCGCCCTTGTGCACGAACCGGTCGCTGTAGAACTCCAGCGTCGGGAAGCGCTCGACGTCGAGGAAGTCCGCGGATCTGAGGTGGTCGTCGCGCATCTTCACGTTCGTGTCGATGGACGAGGCGTCGATGACGACGTGCATCGCGGAGTCCTCGGCCCGCTCGGCCACCCGCAGCACCCCCGCGAACGTGTTGAACCGGCCGTAGACCCGCGCCATCCCGATGTGCCGCGCCGTGAACCCGACCGAGGAGTGCGTCGGCTCGACCTCCCAGTCCCCCGGCGTCGGCAGCGGCGGCGGCGCGGTGACCTGGAGCGTCACGTCACCGAGCGCCGCCTGCTCGCCCTCTGCCACGGTGACCCCACCGCGGAACGGCGCGTACCCCTCGGCCGAGACGGCGAGCCGGTACTCCCCCGCGGGCACCGTCGCCATGAAGGAGCCGAACGGGTCGACGCCCCCGCTCACCACCTTGCGCCCCCTCGCGTCGTTCACCGAGAATTCCGCGCCGCGCACCGGTTCGCTCACCGGGTCGATGATCCGGCCGCTGAGCACCCCCGCCCCCGGCGGTATCGCCGGTCCCGCGAGGGAACTCGAACCTACTGACCGGTTAGTACGGTTTCTCCGCCAACGACCGAACATGCCCTACCCACCCCAGAACGCCTGGACAACGACCTGATCTTCTGCATTCGACAAGCATTCGATCATCGTGGGCAGTTTCGAGGCAACATGCGCCCACATGGCAAGAACTCGACCCTGCGCCCGCGGCGCCCGTGCTAAGGGAACACCCGGAGCGCGTCCCCGCCTCCTCCCACGACCGCGACCGCTCCGTCCCGGTCCGTCCTGAGCACGACCGAACCGCGCGCCCGCAGCGCCGCCAGGGTGCTGGGCGCCGGGTGGCCGTACGGGTTGTCGCGGCCCACCGAGATCAGCGCGACCCGGGGCGCGGCCCTGCGCAACAGCTCCGGATCCTGATACGCCGAGCCGTGATGGGCGACCTTGAGCACGTCGACCGGGGGCAGCCGGGCCCCCTGCGGCGTTCTCAACAGGGCGCGCTGCGCCGGTGGTTCCAGGTCACCGAGGAGCAGCAGGGTCATCCCCGCGACGCGGACGAGCAGGGTCACGCTCGCGTCGTTCGGCCCGTCCGGCGTCGGGGCCGGGTCCGGCGGGGGCCACAGCACCTGCCAGCCGAGCGGGCCCGTCCTGCGTCGCTCCCCCGCCGCCGCGCGCACCACCGGGACCCCGCGCCGGGCGGCCTCCCTCCGCACGAACGCCACCTGTTCCTGCGGCTCCTCGAACCCGGTCGTCTCGATCTGCCCGACGGCCCTCCCCCGCAGCACCCCCGCGAGCCCGGCCACATGGTCCGCGTGGAAGTGCGTGAGCACCACTGCCGGGACCCGGGTGACGCCCAGCGAACGCAGACACCGGTCGACGAGCAACGGGTCGGGCCCCGCGTCCACCACCACCCCGGTCCCCGCCCCCGCCGCGAGCACCAGCGCGTCGCCCTGTCCCACGTCGCACATGGCCAGGCGCCAGCCGGCCGGCGGCCAGCCGGTGACGCCCCGCACGAGCGGCGCGGGCCTCGTGATCACCAGGACGAGCAGCAGCGCGCAGACCCCGCAGATCCAGGGCGACCGGAGCACTCTGCGCCCGACGAGCACGAGGACCGCCGTGCCGAGCGCGAGCAGCGCCCCGCCGCGCCAGCCGCCCGGCCAGTCCACCCCGCTGCCGGGCAGGGCGGCCCCGGTCCTGGCGAGGTCCGCGATCCAGCCCGTGGGCCAACCGGCACACCATGCCAGGGACTTCGCCACCGGTATCGAGAGCGGCGCAGCCGCCAGCGCCGCGAACCCGAGCACCGTCGCGGGCGCGACCGCGAACTCCGCCAGCAGATTGCACGGCACCGCCACCAGACTCACCCGCGCCGCGAGCACCGCGACGACCGGGGCGCACACCGCCTGCGCGGCAGCGGCGGCCCCCAGGGCCTCGGCGAGCCGCGCGGGCACCCCACGCCCGCGCAGCGCCGCGCTCCACCTCGGAGCCAGCGTCAGGAGCGCGCCCGTGGCGAGCACCGACAGCAGGAACCCGTAACTCCGCGCCAGCCACGGGTCGTACAGGACGAGCAGCAGCACCGCCGTGGCCAGCGCGGGCAGCAGGGATCTGCGGCGCCCGGTGGCCACGGCGAGCAGCGCGATCAGCCCGCACGACGCCGCCCGCAGCACGCTCGGCTCGGGCCGGCACACCACCACGAAGCCGAGCGTGAGCGCCCCGCCGAGCACCGCGGTCGTCCGCAACGGCAGCCCGATCCGGGGCGCGAGACCGCGCCGCTCCACGAGTTGGGCGGTGCCGGGCGGGCCGATCAACAGGGCGAGCAGAATCGTGAAGTTGGCCCCGCTGACCGCCATGAGGTGCAACAGGTCCGTCTCCTCGAAGGCGGCATGCAGCTCCGGTGTCACGCGCGCCGTGTCCCCGACGACGAGCCCCGGCAACAGTGCGCGCGCGTCCGCGTCGAGCCCGTCCGTGGCCTCGCGCAGCCCCGCCCGCAGCGCCCCGGCCACCCGCTGCGACCGGCTCGGCGCCGCCACGACCCACGCCCGCTCCCCGCTCCCGACCCGCAGCACCGCCGCGACCCGGTCCCCCGCCACCATCGGCGGAGCGAGACTCCCCCGCACCCGCAACCGGGTGCTCGGCAGCACCGACAGCCATGAACTCCCCTGTACCGGCGCCGATTTGCCGGGACCGCGACGGGAATCGGCGCCCCGGTCGCCCACGCTCACCACGACCAGCACCGGCGTCCGCGTCCGCACCGCACCCCCGTCCGGCCCCGTCACGCGCACCACATCCGCCTCCACCAGCACCGACGTCGGCGCCGCGTGGTCACCGCGGACCCTCGGCCGGGTGAGCCGGGGATCGGAGGTCACCTCCAACTCGGCCTCCACCCGGGCGAATCGGGACCCGAGCCCGGGCACGGGGCCGCGCCGCAGATCTGCCCCGTGCAGACCGGCGGAGGCCGCCGCCGCGGCGGTGCACAGGAGCAGCGCCGCCGCCGACGGACCACGCCAGAGCGGCACCCCGCCCACGCCCCCTGCACGGCGACGCCCCACCACCAACAGCCCCGCCCCGCCCACCGCGCACACCACCGCCACGAGCCCCGCCCACCACGGCGAACCGGTCACCGCCAGCGCAGCCGTGCCCCACGCCGCGAGCGCGGGCGGCACCAACCGCAGGTCCAGCGGCCCTTCTTGACGCGGATGCGCGTCACCGAGCCGCCCCGCGGCACGCCGCCCCGACGCGGACGGCACCTCCCGGCCACCCGCCACGACCGGGCGGTCCACCGCCGCCCGGTCCGCGGCTGCCCGGTCCACCGCTCCCCGGTTCACGGCCGCACGAGATTCTGCAGATCCTCGAAGCGGCGGTCCCCGATGCCATTGACCTCGCGCAGTTCGTCGACGGAGCGGAACCCGCCGTGCTCCGTGCGGTAGTCGACGATGTGCTGCGCCAGCACGGGGCCGACGCCCGGGAGGGTGTCGAGCTGCTCCAGGGTGGCCGTGTTGAGGCCGACCGGGCCCGCGGGCGCCGACGCTCCCGCGGTTCCGCCCGACGGCGCGGCGGCGGCTGCCGGCGCCGGCTCGCCCACCACGACCTGCTCGCCGTCCACGAGGAGCCGCGCCCTGTTGAGCCCCGCGGTGTCCGCACCGGGCCGCACCCCGCCGGCCGCCCGCAACGCGTCCGCGACACGGGCCCCGGCGGGCAGCCGCCGGATCCCCGGCCTTCGCACCTTTCCGCCGACGTCCACGACGATCCCGGTCGCGCCGGTCGCCACGGGCCCCGGCCCCGAAGCGGCCGGGGAGGCGCCGCCTCCCGGGGGCTCCACGGCCCGCGGCGCCGCCGCCCGCACCGCCTCGGGTGCCCGCACCGCCTGCGTACGCCCCGCCCAGAAGTGCTGCACCGCGAAGAGCCCGACGACCGCGACGAGGACCGCCAGCGCCACGGCCCCTCGCCGCTCGACCCCGCACCGCGTCTGCACCCACAGCGGCAACCGGTCCCGCACGGCGAGCACGGCACGCCGCCGCCACGGGGACTCCGCGGGAGGCGGGGGCTCGACCGTCGGCCCGGTCTCACGCGCCCACGACGGACCGGCAGCGCCCGGTACCGCACCCCGCGCGGGCCGCTCCGCTGGCCTCACCGCCCCCGGCGGCGCGAACAGTGCCTCCGCCCGCAGCCGCGTCCGCTCCGCCTCGACGCGCCTGCGCCGCACGCGCCGCCGCACGATGTGCCGCTGCCTCGCGCGGCCGTCGGATGTGCGGCCGCGCCCCGGCCCGCTGGATGCCCGCGTCGTCCGTGTCCGTGATCGAAGTTCCATGACACGAGACGGTAGGCAGCACGCCGCCCACGAGTGGATCTTGCTCAATTCCCGGGGACAACCCGGCAGTTGTGGAAAACCCCGTCACCCACACGACCGACGACGGGGCTCGCATCGCCGCCCCGGCGCCCTACGTCCGGGGCGAGACCACGGCCCCCAGCAGCCCCGGCCCGGTGTGCGCCCCGATCACCGCGCCCACCTCGCTGACATGCAGCTCGGCGAGGCCGGGCACCTGCTCGCGCAGCCACTCCGCGAGGGCCTCCGCCCGCTCCGGCGCGGCCAGATGATGCACGGCCACGTCCACCTGCGCGCTGCCCGCCCGCTCGGCCACGATCTCCTGCAACCGCGCGATCGCCTTCGACGACGTACGGACCTTCTCCAGGAGTTCGATGCGTCCGCCGTCGAGCTGGAGCAGCGGCTTGACCGCGAGCGCGGACCCGAACAGCGCCTGCGCGGCGCCGATCCGGCCGCCCCTGCGCAGATAGTCCAGCGTATCGACGTAGAAGTACGCCGAGGTGCCCGAGGCCCGCTTCTCCGCCGCGGTCACCGCCTCGTCGGCGGTGCCTCCCGCATCGGCCGTCTCCGCCGCCGCGAGCGCGCAGAAGCCGAGGGCCATGGCCACCATCCCCGTGTCCACGACGCGCACCGGGACCGGGGCCTCGCGCGCGGCCAGTACCGCGGCGTCGTACGTCCCGGAGATCTCGGCGGACAGGTGCAGCGAGACGATGGCGGTGGCGCCGGACTCGGCCACCCTGCGGTAGGTCTCGGCGAACAGCTCCGGGCTGGGTCTCGACGTCGTCACCGACCGCCGCTTCTGGAGGGCCTCCGCGACCGAGCGGGCGGAGATCTCCGTACCCTCCTCGAGCGCCCGGTCACCCAGGACCACGGTCAACGGCACCGCCGTGATGCCGTGGCGCTCCATCGTCCGCTGCGGCAGGTAGGCCGTTGAATCGGTGACGATCGCGACATGGCGGGACATGCACCGGAGATTACCTGCCGCGGCCGGTGCACGGCAGCCCGGCCCCTACCCTCCGGCCCCGGTTCAAGTCGTGCTCTCCGGACGGGGTTTCTTCTCCCACGGATACACGGGGCGTACACCTGGCGGAGTGATCGCGGCCCGGTTCCGCTCCCGGTCCGGCTCCGGTGCGGGGCCCTGCCCGGCCGGCTCCTGCGTGGATTCGGTCGTCCAGTGCCGCAGCGCCCCGGCCTCCAGGTCGATCTGCGAACTCAGCGCGTCCAGGTCGTCGCTCGCGAAACGCCCTGCCCGGTCGCGGGCCGCGTGCCGCAGCGCGTCGGCGGACCGCGTGATCTGCTCCGTACGCGTCCTGAGCTCCGGCAGCACGCGCGCCACCTGCCCCTTGTCGGGCTCGCTCTCCAGGCGCTTGAGCTCGGCGTCCACCTCGTGCCCGTGCGCACTGAGGCGCTCGAAGAGGCCGAGGGACTCCTTGAGCGAGGGATCCTCGGTCACCCGCGCGTGCAGCGCGTCCTGCGTGGCCCGCATGGAGGTGCGCAGCTTCAGCCGCAGCTGTGCCACCTCGGCCGCCGCGCCGGGCTGCGCGTAGCTCTTGGCGCGCAGCGCGGTGTCCTCCACCGCCCGCCGCGCCTGCTCGACCTTGCGGTCCACTCCGCGCTTGGCGGCGCCGACCGCCTTCACCGTCACGTACCCCCCGAACGCCAGGAAGGCGACGAAGATCAGCGCAATGATCACTAGCACGGTTTCCATAGCGCTCTCTCCTCCAGGTCGCCCCGCCCCACCGCTCTCTCCACCGTAAACGGAGCGGGCAGGCCGAGGGTTCCAGCGGAACCCCCAACCTGCCCGTAGGGAACAACCCTGAGCACCGTGCGCGCGAACTACGCGGGGACGATGTTCACCAGCTTCGGCGCCCGCACGATGACCTTGCGGATGCCGGCGCCGTCCAGCGCGGCGACGACCTTCTCGTCGGCCAGGGCGATCTTCTCCAGCTCCTCGTCGGAGATCGCCGGGGAGACCTCCAGGCGGGCCTTGACCTTGCCCTTGATCTGGACGACGCAGGTCACGGCCTCGTCGACCACGTACTCGGGGTCGGCGACCGGGAAGTCCTGGTGGACGACCGAGTCGGTGTGGCCCAGCTTGCGCCACAGCTCCTCGGCGACGTGCGGGGCCAGCGACGCGACCAGCAGCACCAGGCGCTCGGCGACGGAACGCGGCAGCGAGCCTCCCGCGTACGACTTGACCAGGTGGTTGTTCAGCTCGGTGACCTTGGCGATCGCGGTGTTGAACCGCATGCCCTCCAGGTCGCCGCGCACGCTGTCGATCGCCTTGTGCAGGGCGCGCAGCGTGGCCACGTCGATGTCCGCCTCGGGCACGTCCACGACGGTGACCTCACCGGTCTCCTCGTCGACGATGTTGCGCCACAGGCGTTGCAGCAGCCGGAACTGGCCGACCACCGCGCGCGTGTCCCACGGTCGGGAGACGTCCAGCGGGCCCATCGCCATCTCGTACAGGCGCAGCGTGTCCGCGCCGTACTCGGAGCAGATCTCGTCCGGCGTGACGGCGTTCTTCAGGGACTTGCCCATCTTGCCAAGCAGCCGGGAGACCTTCTCGCCCTGGTAGTAGTACGCGCCGTCGCGCTCCTCCACCTCGGCGGCCGGTACGGCGATCCCGCGCGCGTCCCGGTAGACGTACGCCTGGATCATGCCCTGGTTGTACAGCTTGTGGAACGGCTCGGACGACGAGATGTGGCCCAGGTCGAACAGCACCTTCGACCAGAAGCGCGCGTACAGCAGGTGCAGCACGGCGTGCTCGGCGCCGCCGACGTACAGGTCGACGCCACCGGTGGGCATGCCCTCGCGGGGGCCCATCCAGTACTGCTCGATCTCCGGGTCGACCAGCTTCTCGCTGTTGTTCGGGTCCAGGTAGCGCAGCTCGTACCAGCACGAGCCCGCCCAGTTGGGCATGGTGTTGGTCTCGCGGCGGAACGTGCGCGGGCCACGGCCGTCGCCCAGGTCCAGCGTGACGTTGACCCAGTCCTCGTTGCGCGACAGCGGCGTCTCGGGCTGTGTGTCGGCGTCGTCCGGGTCGAAGGTGCGCGGGCTGTAGTCCTCGACCTCGGGCAGCTCCAGCGGCAGCATCGACTCGGGCAGCGCGTGCGCGATGCCGTCCTCGTCGTAGGCGATCGGGAAGGGCTCGCCCCAGTAGCGCTGGCGGCTGAACAGCCAGTCGCGCAGCCGGAAGTTGACCGTGCCGGCGCCGATACCCTTGCGCTCCAGCCACTCGGTCATGCGGGCCTTGGCGTCGGCGACGCCCAGGCCGTCCAGGGAGATGTCGTCGCCGCTGGAGTTGACCAGCTTCGCGTCGCCCGAGACGAACGCGTCGTCCCACGTCGCCGGGTCGGTGCCACGGTCGTCGGACGGCTCGACCACGCAGCGCATGGGCAGCTCGAAGGCGCGCGCGAACGCGAAGTCGCGGCTGTCGTGCGCCGGGACGGCCATGATCGCGCCGGTGCCGTAGCCCATCAGTACGTAGTCGGCGATGAAGACCGGGACCTGCTCGCCGCTGACCGGGTTGATCGCGTACGCGCCCGTGAAGACGCCGGTCTTGTCCTTGGCCTCGGCCTGGCGCTCGACGTCGGACTTGGCGGCGGCCTGCTTGCGGTACGCGGCGACGGCCTCGGCGGGGGTCGCGTGACCGCTCGTCCACACGTCGTGCGTGCCCTCCGGCCAGGCGCCCGGGGTGATCTTCTCGACCAGCTCGTGCTCGGGGGCCAGCACCATGTAGGTGGCGCCGAACAGGGTGTCCTGGCGGGTGGAGAAGACGGTGATCTTCTCCTCGCCGGATCCGTCGGCGTCCGGCACGGCGAAGTCGATCCGCGCGCCCTCGGAGCGGCCGATCCAGTTGCGCTGTTGCAGCTTGATCGCCTCGGGCCAGTCCAGGCCGTCCAGGTCGTCGATCAGGCGGTCCGCGTAGGCCGTGATGCGCATGTTCCACTGGCGCAGCTTCGACTTGAAGACGGGGAAGTTGCCGCGCTCGGAGCGGCCGTCGGCGGTGACCTCCTCGTTGGCCAGGACGGTGCCCAGGCCCGGCGCCCAGTTCACGGGCGCGTCGGAGGCGTACGCCAGGCGGTACTCGCCCAGGATGTCGGCACGCTCGCGCTCGCTCAGCCCGCTCCAGGAGCCGCCGCCGGGAACGGCGCGCTCACCGGTCTCGAACTGCTTGACCAGGTCGGCGATCGGACGGGCCTTCTTCAGGTCGTCGTCGTACCAGGAGTTGAAGATCTGGAGGAAGATCCACTGCGTCCACTTGTAGTACTCCGGGTCGATCGTGGCGAACGACCGGCGCTTGTCGTGGCCCAGGCCCAGGCGGCGCAGCTGGACCTTCATGTTCTCCATGTTGGCCTCGGTCGACGCGCGCGGGTGGGTGCCCGTCTGCACGGCGTACTGCTCGGCGGGCAGGCCGAACGCGTCGAAGCCCAGGGTGTGCAGCACGTTGTGGCCCGTCATGCGCTGGAAGCGCGCGAAGACGTCCGTGGCGATGTAGCCCAGCGGGTGGCCGACGTGCAGGCCCGCACCGGAGGGGTACGGGAACATGTCCATGATGAACTTCTTGGGCCGCGAAGCGACCTCCCGGTCCGCCTCGGTGGACCCCGCCAGGTCACCGCTCGGGTTCGGCGCCTCGTACGTGCCCTCGGCGTCCCAGAAGTCCTGCCAGCGTGCCTCGATGTCGGCGGCCATGGCCGCCGTATAGCGGTGCGGCGCGACCGCCGCCTCGGAAGCGGCGGCGGTGTTCGTCTCGCTCATGATCCTCAAAGCTCCATCGATCGTCTCTGCCAGCAGCCCAGCGCTTAGGAAATGAAAAAGCCCCTCGCACAGGAGGGGACGCCGCGCCGATTCCGACCACTCACCCCGGGGGCGGGTCGGGACTGATCAGCGCGGCTCGCTAAGCAGAAGGCGTACGGCACGCATGGCGTCAGGGTACCGCAGCCCTCGCCCGGCCCGCGACGGGCTTCCCCGGGGCCCACCGCACCCCAGTGGTTACTCGGCGTACCGCCCCCTATCAGGACAACGCAGCGAGCAAACATCTCGTAGATAACAGCGAGATAACTCAAACCTCGTACTGCCCGGTATGCCTCGATCTAGAGTGCGGGCCGTGGGACCACCGTGCCGAACCGTTCGGAGTCACCCCCATGAACCCTCGAACCCCTCACTCCCTGAACTCCCTTCGTACGACGCCGAGTTCACGCAACCCCGGCGCCGGCCGTCGCAGGAGAACAGGGCTGCTCATCGCGGGAGCCCTCCTCCTGCTGCCCGTACTGGTGTCCACCGGGGGCGACGCCGTGCGGGCGACGCTCGACTTCGGCGCGGGCGTGCTCTCGCTGGTCTCCCTGACCTCGTCCGTCGTCTGGGGCCTGGTCGCGTCCGACCGGGTCTTCCTCACCTCGCGCCAGCGGCTGCTCGCGCAGGCCGTGCACCGGATCACCGCGGTCGCCTCGCTGGTCTTCCTGCTGCTGCACATCAGCGTGAAGCTCGCGCTCTCGCACGTGACGCTGCTCGGCGCGCTGATCCCGTTCTCCGGGGGCTTCAGCGGCAGCGCGGGCCTGATCGGCCTGGGCGTGACCGCGGGACTCCTCATGATCACCACGGGCGTCACGGGCGCGCTGCGCAGCTCCATGGCCTCCCCCGCCCGGCTCGCCGCCCGCTGGCGCGCGACCCACATGCTCGCCTACCCGGCCTGGTGCTTCGCCCTCATGCACGGCCTGTACTCGGGCCGGCCCGCGAAGGCGTACGTGACCGTCCTGTACTGCCTGGCCCTGGTCGCGGTCGCCGGGGCGATCGCCCTGCGGGCCTCGCCGCAGGCCGTGCGGCGCAGGGTGGCGGTGCGCATCCTCGGATTCCTGGACGCGGGACCGCGGGCGAGCGGCACCAGGCGGGCCGGTTCACCCCTCCCGCAGCCCCGCACGGAGCCCACGCCGCAACACTCCTTCGAGCCCGCTCCCCCGATGCCGACATCGGCACCGACGCCGCCCCGGACCGACATCGGCTTCGCGGCCGCCTACCGCGCGGTGTCGTCCCTCCCCCGCTCGGAACTGCCCACCCAGTCCGTCCCGTACCTGGAGCAGCACTCGGTCCCGTACGTGGAGCAGCACCCGGCCCCCTTCGCGGAGCAGTACCCGGAGCCCACGGCGTCCGCGCCCGCCGAGCGCTGGCCCGCCCCCTCCCCGCCGCCACCGGCCCAGGCCCCGCCCTCCCTGTACGACCCCACGTACGACACCCCCTACGGAGGCGTGCCCGGCTATCCGCCCTCCTACGGAGACGGCACGAACAGCGGCGCCCACGAAGACCTCTACAACGAAGCGCCCGATCCCACCGAACCGCTCCCCGGCCCCTACCAAGCACCCGCTTCCGGCGAGCCCTGGACCACGCCCTACGGAGGCACGCAGTGAACACCGCACTGCCCGACGTCCCGGAAGTCCGGGTCGTCGGTCTTCCCCAGCTCACTTCGGGGTTCGACCTCGTGGAGCGGCTCGACCTCGACATGCACCTGAAGGTGCACGGACCGCTGGAGCCCATGGCGGGCGAACAGCTCGCACAGCTGGCCCAGGCGATATCCCTGCGCGGCCGGGGCGGGGCGGGCTTCCCCTTCGCCAAGAAGCTCCGCGCGGTCGCCGAGTCGGCGATCCGGCGCGGGGTGCGCCCGGTCGTCGTCGTCAACGGCAGCGAGGACGAGCCCGCCTGCCGCAAGGACACCGTGCTGATCAACCGGGCCCCGCACCTGATCCTGGACGGCGCCCTGCTCGTCGCGGAGGCGATCGGCGCGCGCACCCTCGTCATCGGTGTGACCCGCGACAGCACCGAGGCGTCGATGCAGGCGGCCCTCGCCGAGCGCGGCCTGTCGAACCGCCGCAATTCGCCGCTCCGCGCGCGCGTGCAGCGCAATCCGGTGCGCATGGTCACCGGCGAGTCCTCGGCCCTGATCCGCTCGGCGGACGGCGGCCCGCCGATGCCGCCGGGCCGCAAGGTCCGCGCCTCCGACTCCGGTGTCGGGGGCGCCCCGACGCTCCTGTCGAACGCGGAGACCTTCGCCCAACTCGCCGTCGCCGCCCGCACGGGGGCCGAGCGCTACTGCCGCACGGGCCTGCACGACGAGCCCGGCACGGTCCTGCTGACGCTCTCCGGGGCGGTCGCACGCCCGATGGTCCTGGAGGTGCCGTCCGGCGTCCCGCTGCGCTACGTGCTCCAGCTCGCGGGCGCTCCCCCGCTCCCCCAGGGCGTCCTCACGGGCGGCTATCACGGCAAGTGGCTGGACGGGGTCGGTGCGCAGGACGCCATCGTCTCCCGCGCCTCCCTGGAGGCCTCGGGCGGTGCGCTCGGCGCCGGGGCGATCCTGCCCATCGGGCCCGACACCTGCCCGCTCGGCGAGGCCCTGAAGGTGGCGCAGTGGCTGGCCTCGGAGAGCGCGGGCCAGTGCGGTCCCTGCTACCTGGGGCTGCCCGCGGCGGCGCGCGGCCTGGAGGACGTCCTGAACGGCGGCGGCCCGGCCGCCCTTGAGGCGCTGCGCGAGGTCACGCGCGCGGTGAAGCGGCGCGGGGCGTGCAAGCACCCGGACGGTTCGGCGGCGTTCATCGAGTCGACGATCTCGGCGTTCACGGACGATCTGGCCGCGCACGTCCTGGGCGCGGGCTGCGGCCGCCCGGTGCTCGGTGTGCTGCCGCTGCACGCGGAGGCGCCGGCGAGCTCGACGCCCAGCGGGAAGCGGCTCGCGGTCGACTGGACGCTGTGCCGGGGCCACGGCCTGTGCGCGGACATCGTGCCGGAGCTGCTCCAGTTGGGTCCCGACGGCTTCCCCACCGTCGCGGAAGCGGCGGTGCCCGCCTATTCGGAGGCGAACGCGGTACGAGCCGTGCGCCGCTGCCCCGCGCTGGCGCTGCGCATCGAGGAGGACGCGTCGGCGGCCCCGCAGGCCGGGCGGCCCGCGCGCCCCGCGCTCCCGCCGGGCCGCAGCCGGGCCCGGCGATAGCGGAACCTCCCCGGGCACACACGAAGGCGGGCCATCCGATTCGGATGGCCCGCCTTCACTTTCCTGTGGAGCTAAGGAGAATCGAACTCCTGACCTCCTGCATGCCATGCAGGCGCTCTACCAACTGAGCTATAGCCCCGCGCTTTGGTCCTCCGGGGGTTTCCTGTCGGTCTCCCCGGCGGCGTCGCCAACATTACACGGTCACCGGGGTGCATCACCAAATCGTTTCCCTTCCGCCCCCTTCTGTATGGAAAAGTCGCCGTTGACGACTACTAGTGTTCCCTCGTGTGACTGTGCTCGCCCTGCCCCGCACCCGCCACGCACCGACAGCGCTGGGAGCCTGCCTGCTCTCGTTCGCGGCCTTCGTGATCGCCCAGCGCGTGGCCGACGTCTCGATGATCGATCTGATGGTCTACCGGGCCGAGGGCTGGACGGTCCGCACGGGCGGCGACCTGTACGCACTGCGCGCGACCTACGCCGACCTGCCGACCACCTACCCGCCGTTCGCCGCGCTGCTGTTCCTGCCGCTGACGTTCCTGGACGTCGTGACCATGAAGGTCGCCGCGACCGCGCTGAACCTCGCCCTCCTCTTCGGCCTCGTCCACCTCTCGCTGCGCCTTGTGCGGCGCCACGCGCGCGTGGAGCACGCCCTGTGGGTGGCGGCCGTCGCCGTGTGGTGCGAGCCGGTGTGGACGACGCTGCGCTACGGGCAGGTCAATCTGCTGCTCGCCGTGCTCGTCCTGTGGGACCTGACGCGCCGGCCCGGGCACCGCTGGGCGGGCGTGGGGATCGGCGTCGCGGCGGCGATCAAGCTGACGCCCGCGCTGTTCGCCGTCTTCCTGTTGTGCACCGGGCTCGCGCAGTTGGCGCGGGGCGGGGCCTGGCGGCCATGGGTGCGCGGGGCGTGCGTGGCGGTGGGCTCGTTCGTCGGCGTGACCGTGCTGACGGCCCTCGTCCTGCCGCGCGACTCCCGGCACTTCTGGACGCGGATGGTCTTCGAGTCGGACCGACCGGGGCACGCCGAGGAGACCGGCAACCAGTCGCTGCGCGGCGTACTGGCCCGACTGCTGCACACCGGGGACCCCGGGGTGTGGTGGGCCCTTGCCGCCGCCCTCACGGCCCTCGTCGGGCTCACGGTCGCGGTCGCTTCGGCACTGCGCGGGCGGCGGGCCCAGGCGGCGCTGGCGTGCGCGACGACGGCGCTCCTGATCAGCCCGGTCTCGTGGTCCCACCACTGGGTCTGGTGCGTGCCGTTGGTGCTGCTCGTGTGGGAGTCGGGCCGCCAAAAGGCCGCGCTCGCGCTGGCCTTGGCGTTCAGCACGTACGCGCTGTGGTGGGTGCCGCACACCCACGGCAGGCCCGAACTCCACCAGAACGCAGGGGAATCGATGCTTTCGGCGCTCTACGTAGGAGTGGGCTGCGCCTTCCTGGCGTACTCCGCGGTCAGGCTCTGGCGAACGAGTAGAACCGCTTGAGCGTGCAGTGCTCGTCCAGGAGCCGGCCGTAGATCGGCTCGCCCTCCAACTCCCGATACGTCTCGATCGGGTCGCCTTTTATGATCAGCGCCCGCGCGCATTCCTCGCACCAGTACTGGTAGTCGGGGTTCAGCGGCTCCATGTCCCGCACGATGGGCGTGCCGCTGCCGCACCAGTCGCACTTCCTCCTGTGTGCACCCATGTGTTCCGCTCAGCTCCAGCTGTGGCCGCAGGCCGTGCACACGTACGAGATCCCGCCGTTGTCGCCGAGCATCTGGGCGACGTGGAAGGAGCCGCAGGACGGACAGTTGAGGGACGGGGCTTCTGTTGAAGCGGCCGGGGGCTCGGCGGATATCACTGCCATGCCGAGGAAGCGATCGGCTTCCTCGTTGATGCTCAAGGGCATCGCGCACTCCCTCCCCAGCGGGCCGCCTTCGTCGGTCGGACACAGCCCCGTTCCGGCCGTCCGATTCTGCCACGGCGGAAGCGACCCGGTCAGCGACGCCCGCGTACCAGTCCGGACACGACGTTCACCGAGGTATACGCCCCGGGCGCCGCCGGTGCCTCAAACCTGCCGCAAAATCGGCAACGAAAAATCCCGCCCCTGACGGGACGGGATCTTTGTTTCCTGTGGAGCTAAGGAGAATCGAACTCCTGACCTCCTGCATGCCATGCAGGCGCTCTACCAACTGAGCTATAGCCCCTCGCGTTCTTCCCCCTCCGGTCTTTCCCCCGGCGGGCCGAACAAGAAGAACTTTAGCCTGCGACCTGCCGGAAAGTGAAATCCGGCCCCTGCGGCCCCAGGGGCCGGTCCCGGCGACCTAGTCGTCGTCGCCGAGGACCGGTTCCGGCAGCGTGCCCGCGTTGTGCTCGAGCAGTCGCCAGCCGCGGGCGCCCTCGCCGAGGACGGACCAGCAGCAGTTCGACAGTCCGCCGAGGCCTTCCCAGTGGTGGGCCTCCAGGCCGAGCAGCCGGCCGATGGTGGTGCGGATGGTGCCGCCGTGGCTGACCACGACGAGCAGACCGTTCTCGGGCAGCTTGTCCGCGTGCCGCAGCACGACGGGCGCGGCCCGGTCGGCGACCTCGGTCTCCAGCTCGCCGCCGCCGCGCCGCACGGGCTCGCCGCGCTTCCACGCCGCGTACTGCTCGCCGAAGCGGCCGATGATCTCCTCGTGCGTGAGGCCCTGCCACTCACCCGCGTAGGTCTCGCGCAGGTTCTCGTCGTACGTGGCGTCGAGGCCGGTGAGCGCCGTCAGTTCGGCGGCGGTGGCCGCCGCGCGCTGGAGGTCGGACGCGACGATCGCGTCCGGCTTCAGGGAGGCGAGCAGCCGGGCGGCACGCCGGGCCTGGGCGACACCGGTCTCGGTGAGCCCGATGTCCGTGGTGCCCTGGAAGCGGCGCTCCAGGTTCCAGGCGGTCTGGCCGTGCCGCCACAGGACGACGCGCCGCCCGCGGGAGGTGCTGGTCACAGCACCTCCTCCGCCTCGGCGTCCGCGGCCTCGCGCTCCTTGGCGTGCTCCTCGCCCTTGCCGCGGGTGGCCTTGGCGTCCTCGGGAAGGTCGATCTCGGGGCAGTCCTTCCACAGCCGCTCCAGGGCGTAGAAGACGCGCTCCTCGCTGTGCTGGACGTGGACGACGATGTCGACGTAGTCGAGCAGGATCCAGCGGGCGTCGCGGTCGCCCTCACGGCGCACCGGCTTGGCGCCGAGCTCCTTGTTCAGCTTCTCCTCGATCTCGTCGACGATCGACTTGACCTGGCGGTCGTTGGGCGCCGAGGCCAGCAGGAAGGCGTCCGTGATGGACAGCACATCGCTGACGTCGTAGGCGATGATGTCGTGCGCGAGCTTGTCCGCTGCCGCCTGTGCGGCGACGTTGATGAGCTCGATGGAACGGTCAGTGGCGGTCACTACAAGGCTTTCCGTCGGCGGTCTGAATCCCCCGAGAGATCCCTCAGGGCAGTACCCCAAGGGTCTCACGGCCCGCCGACACGCCTCACGGTCACCGGCCGGTGTAGTCCTGACCGAGCACCACGGACACGTCCGCGTTCCTCGCCGCCTTGCCCTTCGTCACGGACGACGTCGGCAGGCCCAGGGTCTTGGCGACCTCCACGGCGTCCTTCTTGTGCGCGGCGTCCGCGTACGTGACCCGGGAGCTCGCGATCGCCGTTCCGGTTCCACCGGACACGAACGTGTAGCCGCCGTTGACCAGCGCGACCCGGGCCTTCTCGGTGCGGGCCTTGTCGCCGGTGGCGTTCTCGATGCCGACGCGCGGCGAGTCTCCGCTGGAGGGGGACTTCACGGTGCCGCCCAGCACGTTCTCGACCACGGAGTCCGCGGTGGCCCGGGAGATGGCGCCGCCGCTCTGCACCGGCAGCACCTCGCTCTTGTAGTCGCCCTCCTTGGCCCGGTCGGCCATCTTGGCGAGGAAGGCGCCGAGGTCCTTCTCGTTCAGCGACGGGTCGAGGATCTGGGCGAGCGTCTGCACCGTGGTCGTCGCGGCCTGCGGGTCGGACGACAGCTTGCGCAGCACGCCCTGCATGACCTGGCCGAACCGTTCCAGCTGGGCCGTCTGCGGCTCGCCCTTGGCGCGGTACGTCGCGTACGCCACGGCCGCCGGGCCGCTGAGGGTCTGGTCCGCCCCCTTGTGGACGAGGACGGTGCCCTTCTTCTCGGGGTCGGGCACGGTCGCGTCGGTGGTGACCTCGATGTTCCCGACGAGTTCGACGAGGTTGTTGAGGTACGGGGTGTCGAGCCGCCAGGTGCCCTGGATGTCGGTGCCGAGCAGGGTGTCGAGGCCGTCGCTCGTGCCGGAGGAGCCGTCCTCGTCGACGGACTTGGCGAGCGTGGTGCTGGTGCCGTCCTCGTCCGACAGGGCGAGGGAGTTCGGCAGCAGGACGGTGGTGGCCTGCTTCGTGGTCGTGTTGTTCACGAGCAGCGCCGTGGACGTGCCCCCGCCCTTGGTGTTGTGCAGGTGGAGCACGATGACGTCACGGTTCTGCGGACCGGTCGCGGCGGCCGCGCCCGTCTTCGCCGCGTCCTTCGACAGGAACGGCAGCTTGTCCTGGGACCAGAGATAGCCGGCGCCGCCGACCAGGCACAGGGCGAGGACGACGACGAGGGCGATGCCCCGGTTGCGGCCGCGGCGCCGGGCCTCCTCGCGCCGCTCGGTGCGCGACTCGGTGAACTTCAGCCAGTCGATGACGTCTTCGGAGTCCTCGTCCGGCTCCTCGACGAACTCGAACTGCTCGGTGCGGTAGTCGCGCTCGGCCTGCGGCGGCGCGGGCGGCGGGCCCTGCTGCGGGATGTACGCCGTCGCCTGCTGGGCCTGCTGCGGCTGCTGGGCCTGGTACGACTGCGGGGCCTGCTGCGGCGCTCCGCCGTAGGGGTCGTACGAAGGGGCCTGCTGAGGGTGCTGGGGCTGCTGTCCGGTCGGCTGCTGCTGCCCGCCCGCGTACGGGTCGTAACCGTATCCGTACGCGGAGTTCTGCTCGTACGACGGCGCCTGCTGGACCGGCCGGTAGACCGGCCGGCCGGACTCGTCATATCCGACCAGCTCGTAATTCTGCTGGTCGTAACCGTCGTATCGGTCGTTCACCGATGCCCCTCTCGGCGGTGCAGGGTTCAGTCGCCTCGGTACAGCTGGCGCTTGTCGATGTAGCGCACCACACCGTCCGGCACCATGTACCAGATGGGGTCGCCCTTGGCGACCCTGTCGCGGCAGTCCGTGGACGAGATGGCGAGGGCGGGAACCTCGACGAACGAGACGCCGCCCTCCGGCAGGCCCGGGTCGGCGAGCGTGTGGCCCGGCCGGGTGACTCCGATGAAGTGTGCCAGGGAGAACAGCTCGTCGGTGTAACGCCAGGTGAGGATCTGGCCGAGAGCGTCGGCACCCGTGATGAAGAAGAGGTCGGCCTCGGGGTTGAGCTGACGCAGATCCCGCAGGGTGTCCGTCGTGTACGTCGGGCCGCCGCGGTCGATGTCGATGCGACTCACCGAGAACTGCGGGTTCTCGGCGGTCGCGATGACCGTCATCAGATAGCGGTCCTCGGCCGGCGAGACCCGCTTGTCGCTCTTCTGCCAGGGCTGCCCGGTCGGCACGAACACCACCTCGTCGAGGTCGAACTGCGCGGCGACCTCACTGGCCGCCACCAGGTGTCCGTGGTGGATCGGGTCGAACGTCCCGCCCATGACGCCGAGGCGTCGCTTGGCCGGTGAGGCCCACTCGTGATCCGGGCCGCCGGCCGGGTTGTTGACCGGGCCGGTAGGCATGTCCTGCGCTCCCATGCGTGCAGAGCCTACTGGCCCGTTCCCAGTGGTCCCGTCCGGGCTCAGCGGTCGCGGTTGAACCGGGTGGTGATCCACAGCAGCAGGATCAGGATGATGAAGGCCGCACCGCCCGTCACGAGGGGGCTGAGGCTTTCGTGGTTGCCGCCGTTCTCGCCCTCGGCAGCGAGAGTGGCGAGCTGGGCAGCGGTGCTGTGGAGGCTCATCTTCAGCAGGACCTATCCGGTGTGGGATCGGGATAAAGACTTCTGACCCATCGTAAGCGGTGGGGTCAGTCGTCGCTCTTGTAGCCCCGCAACAGGAACCAGGCGAGGAAGACGGCGCCCAGAACGCCCACGATCAGCACGCCGCGCAACAGGTTTCCCGCCCCCTGGTCCCCGGCCGCGCTGATGACGTGATCGATGTGGTTCATGACGGTTCGCTCCTTCGGTGTGCTGCCCCGTCACGGTATATCCGCCTAGTGTGGACTCCACCTTGGGGGCACACCGGAAACGGCGAGACTCGCCGCACACACGGAACATGGGGGAAGTCGGATGCCCGACGAACCGAACGAGCAGCACGAGAACGTACCCAGCAGGCAGCGCAGGCGCTTCCCGGGGATCTCCTCGCGGGCGTACGAGCACCCCGCGGACCGCTCGGCGCTGGTCGCGCTGCGCAAGCTCAGCGGGTTCGACACGGTCTTCAAGGCGCTGAGCGGACTGCTGCCGGAGCGCAGTCTGCGCCTGCTGTTCCTGTCGGACTCGGTGCGGGTGTCCGACGAGCAGTTCACGCACCTCAACACCATGCTGCGGGACGCCTGTTACATCCTGGACCTGGAGAAGGTCCCCCCGATGTACGTCAATCAGGACCCGCAGCCGAACGCGATGTGCATCGGCCTCGACGAGCCGATCATCGTCGTCACCACGGGACTCGTGGAGCTCCTCGACGAGGAGGAGATGCGGGCCGTCGTCGGCCACGAGGTGGGCCACGCGCTGTCCGGCCACTCGGTGTACCGGACGATCCTGCTGTTCCTGACGTCGCTGGCGCTGCGCGTCGCATGGATCCCGCTCGGCAACCTCGCGATCATGGCGATCGTGACGGCGCTTCGCGAGTGGTTCCGCAAGTCCGAACTCTCCGCGGACCGCGCCGGGTTGCTGGTCGGCCAGGATCTCCAGGCCTCCATGCGCGGCCTGATGAAGATCGCCGGCGGCAACCACCTGCACGAGATGAACGTGGACGCGTTCCTCAAGCAGGCCGAGGAGTACGAGGCCGGGGGCGACCTGCGCGACTCCGTGCTGAAGATCCTGAACGTGATGCCGCGCTCACACCCGTTCACCACGGTGCGCGCCGCCGAGCTGAAGAAGTGGGCGGCGAGCCGCGACTACCAGCGCCTGATGGACGGTCACTACCCGCGCCGCAGCGAGGACAAGGACACCTCGGTGTCGGACTCGTGGCGCGAGTCGGCCTCGCACTACACGGACTCAGTGAAGACCTCGAAGGACCCGCTGATGAAGCTGGTCAGCGACATCGCGGGCGGTGCGGGCGACCTGGGCGGCCGGGTGCGGCGCGGCTTCGGGAACTTCGGCGGCAACGGCGGGGGCAACACCGGGAACCACGGCACCGCGGACGACGACCGCGAGAACTGACGGCCGCGAGAACTGAGCGGCTACACCTTCGGCTGGGCGTCCGGTGCGAGCGCGCCGCACAGCGCGGTCGCACTGTCCGTCGCGTACGGGTCGGTGCCGGCCGGGCCGCCCTTCTTCGCGCTCTGGCCCGCGAGCAGCGGATGCAGGTACCCGGCGGAGTCGGAGGAGCAGGCGAGCGGGCCGGCCTGGACGTAGGACACCAGCAGTTCGGTCTGGTGGTTGCGCAGGTCCTGGCGGTCGAAGCGGAAGTGCATGGAGCGGCGGACGGTGAACAGGGACGCCTGGGGCTTCTTGTCGCCGTCGGCCGCCTTCGCGTTCTTGTCGGCCTTGCCGGTCTTCTCGGTCTTCTCGGTCTTCTCCACGGGGCGCAGCGCGTAGACGAAGGTGTGGTCGGAGGTCACTTCGAGGGTGTTCGCGTCGGTCTCCGCCACGTGGAGTGCGCCGCGGACCCGGATGCGGGAGTCGGCGAGGGCGGTCTGCGAGGGGTCGAAGCGGACGAGCCAGCCGGTGGCCGCGTGCCGCCCGTCGGTGACCGGCCTGTTGACGCTCTGGTCGAACTGCGGGAGCTGCTGCGGGTCGATCAGCATCCGCACCGGGCGCACGGCGCCGCGCGTCAGCACGTCGGGGTCGAGCGAGGAATCGACGAGGTAGTCCTTGGCCGTGGTCAGCGCGGTGACGACCTGGCTGTCGGAGAAGTGCGCGGTGGCCTTGGGGTCCTGCGGGAGGTCGATGGCGCGGGCGGCGCGCTTGAACCGGGCGGCGGGGCTGTGCTCGTACAGCTTGTTCACGGAGTCGGCGCCGGGGACGCGGCCGGTCGGCGCGAGGGGTATGACGGTCATCCGCAGCGGTTCGGTGTTCCGGGCCATCGGCGTCGTCCGGTACGGGCTTCGTACGCCCATGTAGACCGCGGTGCCGAAGGCGATCACGATCAGGACGACGAGGATGACGGCCTGCCGGGTGAGGCCGCGGCGCAGCACGGGCAGGCGGCGCACGGCAGGCGAGTGGTCGGCGATGCGCTCCTGGGCGGAGAACTCCTGGAGCCGGGCAGCCTTGACGAACGATTCGTCGAACACGACGGATCGGTACTCTTCCTCGCTGCCGCCACTACCGGGACCGCTGTCCGGCGTCCCCTCCGGTGGGTCTCCTGGCCCGCTCATACCTTCAGGGTAGGTCTCCGCGACGCCAGGTAAACGCCCTGGTGCGCGTCAACTTCCCAGGCCCCCGCGCGAGCGCCCCGAGCGCCCCCTCACGGGGTCCGCGGGACCGCCGACACCGCGGGCTGGGAGTAGTCCGCGGAGGCGGAGGGAGAGCCCGGAAGGTTCTTCTCCAGTTCGGTCGTCGCGGGCGGCGGGACCTCGTCCTGGCTGCCCGAGGACGCGCCCCGGTAGACGGCCGTGAAGGCGAGGGCGACCATGCCGATGCCCATCAGCAGGGCGAGCGCCCAGGCGACGGGCCTGCGCCAGCGGACACCGCCCGCGGGGCGGCTCTCCCGGTCGAGCTCCTCCTCGTACAGTTCGTCCGACTCGTCCCCGTAGCAGCCGAATTCGCTGTCCTCGGTGCGGCCGTAGCCGTCCGCCTCGTCGTAGAACTCGTCGTCGGGCGCCGGCCGGATGCGGGCCCTGCGGGCCTCGGCCTCCTGGGCCTCGGCGCGCGCCTGCGCAGCGGCGAGCAGCCGCTCGACCGCGGTGGGCTCATGGACTTCCGCAGCCTTCACGAAGTCCTCGTCGAAGACCACGGAGGCGAACTCTTCGTCCCAGCCCCCGCGGTCGTGGTCGTCGTCGGGCTCCCAGCCGTCCGGGAACGGCGAGCCCCCCACGTCCTCCGGCACGCGTCCAGCCTAGACCGAAGGGGTCAATTTGGGCAGACGGTAAGGGAATTCATCGCGTGTGGCCGTCGCCCGTGACGATGTACTTCGTGCTCGTCAGCTCGGGCAGGCCCATGGGGCCGCGGGCGTGCAGCTTCTGCGTGGAGATGCCGATCTCGGCGCCGAAACCGAACTGGCCGCCGTCGGTGAACCGCGTCGAGGCGTTGACGGCGACGGTCGTGGAGTCGACGAGCTGCGTGAACCGGCGGGCCGCCTGCTGCGAGGTCGTGACGATGGCCTCGGTGTGCCCGGAGGACCACAGGCGGATGTGCTCGATCGCCCGGTCCATGTCGTCGACGACCGCGGCCGCGATGTCGTACGAGAGGTACTCGGTCTCCCAGTCGTCGTGGGTCGCCTCGACGACCTCCGCCTTGGACTGCGGGGCGTACCCGAGGATCCGCCGGTCCCCGTGCACGGTGACGCCCGCGTCGGCGAGCGCGTCGAGGGCGCGCGGCACGAACGCGTCGGCGATGTCCTTGTGGACGAGGAGCGTCTCGGCGGCGTTGCACACGGAGACGCGGTGCGCCTTGGAGTTGACGAGGATGTCGACCGCCATGTCGAGGTCGGCGTCGGCGTCCACGTAGACGTGGCAGTTGCCGGTGCCGGTCTCGATGACGGGGACGGTGGAGTTCTCCACGACGTTCTTGATGAGCGAGGCGCCGCCGCGCGGGATCAGCACGTCGACCAGGCCGCGGGCGCGCATCAGCTCGGTCACGGAGTCGCGGCTCTCGCCGGGGACGAGCTGGATCGCGTCGGCGGGCAGGCCCGCGCCGCCGACGGCGTCGCGCAGCACGCGGACGAGCGCGGTGTTCGACTCGTACGCCGAGGAACTGCCGCGCAGGAGCACCGCGTTGCCCGACTTGAGGCAGAGGGCGGCGGCGTCGACCGTGACGTTCGGGCGGGCCTCGTAGATGATGCCGACGACGCCGAGCGGGACGCGGACCTGGCGCAGGTCGATGCCGTTCGGGAGGGTGTTGCCGCGCACGACCGTGCCGACCGGGTCGGGCAGGGCGATGACGTCGCGCACGTCGGAGGCGATGGCGCGGACGCGCTCCGGGGTGAGCGTGAGCCGGTCGATGATCGCCTCGGGGGTGCCGGCCTCGCGGGCCTTGGCGATGTCCTTGGCGTTGGCCTCGACGATCTCGGCGGTACGCACTTCGAGGGCGTCGGCGATGGCACCGAGGGCGTCGTCCTTCTCGGCGCGCGGCAGGGCGGCGAGGTCATGGGCCGCGGACCGTGCGCGGTACGCGGTCTGGGTGACCGGGGTCATCGAGTCGTACGGGTTCAGCGGCAGCGACGTCATGCTCCGCAGGATATCGGGGGCGTGGGGGCGGTCCACCGTGTGTTTCGGGAGGTGAGACATGGCTCAAAACGGCCTGGGCCACAGGGGTGGAGGTTTCCGCCTCGTGAACGCCACAGTGCTTCTGCGCGCAGTTCCCCGCGCCCCTTGCCTAGAAGGGGTGGACGCCCACCGGAGTCGCGGGCAGTGGACCGTAGCCCTCGGCGATGCGCTGGTGGTAGGTCTGGCGGTCGATGACCTCCAGGCCGACGATCTCCCAGGGCGGGAGCTGGGACGTGCGGCGGTGTTCGCCCCACAGGCGCAGCGCCACCGCGGCCGCGTCGTGCAGGTCGCGGGCCTCTTCCCAGTAGCGGATCTCGGCGTGGTCCACCGCGTAGCGGCTCGTCAGCAGGAAGGGATGGTCGTGCGCGAGCTGTTCGAGGCCGCGGCGCACCTCCGCGAGCGGGGCCTCGGCGCCGGAGACGCTGAGCGTGACGTGCCACAGGCGCGGGCCCTCCTCGGCGCTCCCCTCGGTGGCCTCCCCCGCGGTCTCCTCGTCGTACGCGTCTCCCGCGGCCACGCTCGTCAGCGCCCGCTCCGCCGACCCTCGGGACCCCTTGGACGCGGCCCCCGGGCGCGCTCGTCTCACGACGGCCTCCTCTGCGCAATGGTCGTGCGGACCTTCCCCGGATGAATTCCCTGCCTCAAGAGTTGAGCAGGACACGGAGCTTCTTGGGGCGGTTTTGGGGAAGGTCCCCCACGGGTGGCAGGCTTTCGGCCTTTCACACAGGGGATTTCGAAGGCGCGCGGGGCGTTTCAAGCCTGGAGGATGACCAGGTCGTCCCTGTGTACGACTTCCCGCTCGTAGGCGGGGCCGAGGTCGCGGGCCAGCTCGCGCGTGGAGCGGCCGATCAACTGCGGGATCTCCTTGGCGTCGAAGTTGACGAGCCCGCGGGCTACGGCGCGCCCCTGCTCGTCGCGCAGCTCGACCGGGTCGCCCGCGCCGAACTCGCCCTCCACGGCCGCGATCCCCGCGGGCAGCAGTGACTTGCGCCGCTCGACCACGGCCCGGACGGCGCCGTCGTCGAGGGTGATCGCGCCCTGCGGCGTCGAGGCGTGCTGGAGCCACAGCAGGCGGTCGGCGCTGCGGCGGCCCGTGCTGTGGAAGTACGTGCCGGTGTCGCGGGCGGCGAGGGCGTCCGCGGCGTGCGTGGCACTCGTCAGCACCACCGGGATGCCGGCGGCCGCCGCGATCGAGGCGGCCTCGACCTTGGTGACCATGCCGCCGGTGCCGACGCCCGCCTTCCCGGCGGAGCCGATCTTGACGTGCGCTATGTCGCCGGGGCCGCGCACCTCGGCGATGCGGGAGCTGCCGGGCTTGCTGGGGTCGCCGTCGTAGAGGCCGTCGACGTCGGAGAGGAGGACGAGGAGGTCGGCGTGGACGAGGTGGGCGACGAGGGCCGCGAGCCGGTCGTTGTCGCCGAAGCGGATCTCGTCCGTGGCCACCGTGTCGTTCTCGTTGACGATCGGGAAGGAGCCCATCGCCAGGAGCTGGTCGAGGGTGCGCGACGCGTTGCGGTGGTGGGCGCGGCGGGCCATGTCGTCGCTGGTCAGCAGGACCTGCCCGACGCGGACGCCGTAGCGCGCGAAGGAGGCGGTGTAGCGGGCGACCAGAAGCCCCTGTCCGACGCTCGCCGCGGCCTGCTGGCGGGCGAGGTCCTTGGGACGGCGCGTCAGGCCCAGCGGGGCGAGTCCGGCGGCGATGGCACCGGACGAGACGAGCACGATCTCCCGCGCTCCCCCTCCGCGCTGCTTCGCCAGTACGTCGACGAGCGCGTCGACGCGGTCCGCGTCCAGGCCCCCCGCCGCCGTCGTCAGTGACGACGATCCGACCTTGACGACGATCCGGCGGGCGTCCGCCACGCCCTGCCGTGACGTCCCCGACGCTGCCCCAGTTGTTGCCCCTGACATGCCTGGCAATGTACGTGACCTGCCCCTTCGGCCGCTCTTGGGTTTCGAGGTACGGACAGGGCCGTGGACGCCCGGTAATCAGGAAAGGGAGTTGGTCCCCGCACATTCACGCCATTTGCCCGTGTTTCTGCTGCTTACGGCCCTGGAGGATTGCTAGGGGGCCACAGAAAGTCATACGGTCAGTGGTCAGCATTTCCGCGAGGTGGACCTCCCCCACGGTCCCCCCACCCTCCGAGACCCCCTGCCAGGAGCCCAGCCCGTGCCCTCCGCCGGACGTGCCTCGCGCCGCCTCGTGCAGCTTTCCGCGCTGTTCACGATGTTCGCGCTCTATGTGGCCCAGCTCGTCAGCGCGCTCGTTCCATACGTACCCGTCTTCGTCGCCGCGAGCGCGGCCGGACTCGCCCTCGACACTTACTTGCAGTACAAGCAGCCGGGGCTGCTCTCGCTGCTCGGCAAGATCCGCTTCGACGTGACGGTGCGGCAACTGCTGCGCGACATGCTGATCTTCGTCGGCCTGCTGCGCATCCACGGCATCAACCCGCTCGACGAGCAGGCGCCGCTGCTGGTCATGGTGCTCGCGATGTACCTGCTGCACTTCGCCTGTCAGGCGGCCGCGGTCCTGGTGCGCCGCACCCGCACCCTGCCGATCGTCACGCGCAACATCGACGCGTCCGCGCTGAACCTGTGCAAGTCGCCGCCGCGCCTCCTTGCCCGGCGCGCGGCCCACCGCCTGCTGACCTTCGCGATCCCGTCCACGCTCGGCCTGGTGATCACGGCCGCGACGACCGACGCGCTCTGGGGCGTCATCGGCATCGGCGTCTCGATCGCCCTGTTCCTCGTCGGCACGGTCTTCCTCGGCACGTGGCTGCTGCCGAAGAAGCGTCCGGTGAGCGACGCCAAGGCCATGGAGTGGCTCGACGCGTGGCTGGCCGAGTACCAGCCGACCGTCGGCATGTACTTCTCCGGCGGCACCACCTCCGCGTACCAGGCGAACATGTGGCTCTCCACGCTCGCCGACGTCGACGGCAAGCCGCTGCTCGTGCTGCGCGAGCGCTTCATGGTGAACAAGATCGACGCCACGGACGTGCCGATCATCTGCTTCCCGAAGGTCGCCACGATGTTCTCCCTGGAGAACTCGACGCTGAAGATGCTGCTGCACCCGGCGAACGCCGCGAAGACCTCGCAGGTCCTGCGCATCCCCACGATCAAGCACGCCTTCATCAACCACGGCGAGTCCGACAAGCTGTCGTCCTGCAACCCGTACGCGAAGGCGTACGACGAGGTGTGGGTGGCGGGCCCCGCGGCGCGCGACCGCTACCAGCTCGCCGACGTCGGCGTCGACGACAAGGACGTCGTCGAGGTGGGCCGCCCGCAGCTGGCCCCCATCCAGCTGGCGTCCGGCCCGGCCACCGGCGAGTACACGACCGTCCTGTACGCCCCCACCTGGGAGGGCTGGGACGGCAACCCGGGCAACACCTCGGTCATCCTCGCCGGCGAGAACATCGTCCGGCAGCTGCTCGACGACCCCAAGGTCCGGCTCATCTACAAGCCGCACCCGATGACCGGTTCGCAGGTCCCCGCCGCCGGTGAGGCCAACAAGCGGATCATGGCGATGATCCAGGAGGCCAACACCCGCCGCTCCGGCGCGCGTCCGGGCCCCGAGGCCGCCGTGGAGCTGGAGCGCCGCTTCGAGGCGCTGAACGAGCTGACCTCAACCAAGTTCCCCAAGGGCACCGACGAGCAGGAGCGGATGCTGCTCCAGGGCAAGCCGGACGGGAACCGGGCGGCCGCGGTGGCCGAGGCGACGGCGGCGTGGGAGGAGGCGTACTGGGCGTCCTTCCCCGAGTGGGAGCACCTGATCATCACGCAGGCGCGGCCCGCGATCTTCACCTGCTTCAACGCGGCCGACGTCCTGATCTCCGACGTCTCCTCGGTCGTCTCCGACTGGCTGAGCAGCGAGAAGCCGTACGCGGTGGCGAACACGTCGGGCCTCACGGAGGACGAGTTCCGCACGGGCTTCCCGACGGTGCGGGCGGCGACCGTCCTCTCCCCCGAGGCGACCGAGATCCCCGACCTGCTCGCGGTCGTCCGCGGTGAGGCGGAGGACACGCAGGCCGAGGCCCGTGTGGCCCTGAAGGAGCACCTCCTCGGCCCCTCGGACCCGCCCTCCATCGACCGGTTCAACGCGGCCGTGCGGGCGCTGTGCGCGAAGGCGGACGAGCGGCGGGCGCGGATGGCCGCGCGGGGCGAGGACGAGGTGCCGTCGGTCCGCGAGGACTCCGTCGAGGAGCAGGTGGCGGAGGTTGCGGAGGCGGAGCCGGAGTCGGAGGACACGGTTACTGCGTAGTGCTTGACCTGTACGCGCGTGGGGCCCGGGAGAACTCCTCCCGGGCCCTTTCGCGTACGGGGTTGTGTTGCCCCACCGCGGCTGCGGCCACAGGGCTCCGCCCGGCCCCCGCGCCTCAATCGCCTGCCGAACCGGCGTCACGGCCACGGGGCTCCGCCCCGGACCCCGCGCCTCAATCGCTTGCCGAACCGGCGTCACGGCCACGGGGCTCCGCCCCGGACCCCGCGCCTCAATCGCCGGCGGGGCTTCAAAAGCTCGGGGCTCCGCCCCGCCCCTGCGTGTCTCGTTCCAGAGCCGGTCTTGATGGGCCCACCCGTCGCACGGGCTTGCCCCACCGGCACGGGCCCTACGGTCCCGTGTGTCGGCCTCACGGCGTTCCTCACCCCGCCTGCGGCGAACCGCCGCCAGGCCCGTTACAGCCGACGGCCGCCCCCGCCCTGCGCACCCCGCCACCGGCACGGCTCCCCACCGGTGACAGACGACCATCCCCACCTTGAGCACCCCGCCACCGGCACGGCACCCCACCCGTGGCGGTCGGAGCCGCCCCGCCTTGAGCAATCTGCCGCCTTGGGCGGCAGGGTGGGCAAGGCGGCGCACGGTGCCGCGCAACAGACCTTGAGGCCCGGCCCCGGCCGACATCGCGACCCCGGTGCCGCGCAACGCGGACGGATGGCGCCGGAGGGCCGAAGCCCCCCGGAGGGGGCGGGTGGTGGGAGATGAGCGCAGGACGTGCAGCACCCGGCAGCCTGAAGGACAGGCAGTCGGGGAACGGGCCCAAGACGCGCAACACCCGACAATCCCAGGGACGGGCGCAAGACGCGCGGCAGCCCGAAGGACATGCCGCAGGGGGAGGGACGGGCGCAAGACGCGCGCGGCAGCCCGCAGGAGGCGAACGCAAGGCGCGCAACACCCGGCAGAGCACCACGCCACCACGCCCGCAACGCCCGCCGTCTCCTCCGCCGACGGCCCCCGCCCAAGCCCACCTCGCACGCCCCCGCCCCGCCCCACGACAAAGCGGGCCGCACCCATCGGTGCGGCCCGCCCGGACGAAACGGTCGCCGGAGGTTAGAAGGGCTCGAAGTCGTCGAACTCCTGCTGCGACTCGTCCCGCTCCGCCTGCCGGTCACGGCGACGCTGCGCGGCAGGACGCGGCGCCTCCATACGGTGGTCCTCGCCACGGCGCCCAAGCATCTCGGCGCCCGCCATCATCGTCGGCTCCCAGTCGAAGACGACCGCGTTGTCCTCGGGACCGATCGCGACGCCGTCACCGTGCCGCGCGCCCGCCTTCATCAGCTCGTCCTCGACACCGAGGCGGCTGAGCCGGTCCGCGAGGTAGCCGACGGCCTCGTCGTTGTTGAAGTCGGTCTGGCGCACCCAGCGCTCCGGCTTCTCGCCGCGGACGCGGAACAGCGGCTCGCCGTCGGCGTCCTCGCGCTTGACGGTGAAGCCCGCGTCGTCCACGGCCTTCGGCCGGATGACGATCCGGGTCGCCTCGTCCTTGGGCTTCGCGGCCCGCGCCTCGCCCACCAGCTCGGCGAGCGCGTACGACAGCTCCTTGAGGCCCTTGTGCGCGACGGCGGAGACCTCGAAGACGCGGTAGCCGCGCTCCTCCAGGTCCGGGCGGACCATGTCGGCGAGGTCCTGGCCGTCGGGCACGTCGATCTTGTTGAGGACGACGAGGCGCGGCCGGTTCTCCAGGCCCGCGCCGTACTCGCGCAGCTCCGCCTCGATGACGTCCAGGTCGGACACCGGGTCGCGGTCGGACTCCAGCGTCGCCGTGTCGAGGACGTGCACGAGGACGCTGCACCGCTCCACGTGCCGCAGGAACTCCAGGCCGAGGCCCTTGCCCTGGCTGGCGCCGGGGATCAGTCCGGGGACGTCGGCGATCGTGTAGACGGTCGCGCCGGCCGTCACCACGCCCAGGTTCGGGACCAGCGTCGTGAACGGGTAGTCCGCGATCTTCGGCTTGGCGGCGGAGAGCACCGAGATCAGCGAGGACTTGCCGGCGCTCGGGTAGCCGACGAGCGCCACGTCCGCGACGGTCTTCAGCTCCAGGTGGACGTCGCCCTCGTCGCCCGGCACACCGAGCAGCGCGAAGCCGGGCGCCTTGCGGCGGGCCGAGGCGAGGGCCGCGTTGCCGAGGCCGCCGCGGCCGCCCTGCGCGGCGATGAACGTGGTGCCCTGGCCGACCATGTCGGCGAGCACATTGCCCTGCTTGTCGAGGACGACCGTGCCGTCGGGCACCGGCAGGATCAGGTCCTGGCCGTCCTTGCCCGACCGGTTGTCGCCCGCACCGGGCGCGCCGTTCGTCGCCTTGCGGTGCGGCGAGTGGTGGTAGTCGAGCAGCGTCGTGACGTCCTGGTCGACGACCAGGATCACGTCACCGCCACGGCCGCCGTTGCCGCCGTCCGGGCCGCCGAGCGGCTTGAACTTCTCACGGTGGACGGAGGCACAGCCGTGGCCCCCGCTACCCGCGGCGACATGAAGTTCGACGCGGTCCACGAAGGTGGTCATGGTTCAGTGCCTCCAGAAACGTACGGAAATGTCTCTACTTCAACACGCGAAAGGCGGACCCGCTTCCCCTGGGGGGAAGTGAGGTCCGCCTCGCGAAAAAATCCAGGTCAGAAAGCCCTCAGGCGTTTCAGACGACCGGGACGATGTTCACGACCTTACGGCCACGGTGGGTACCGAACTCCACCGCACCGGCGTCAAGGGCGAACAGCGTGTCGTCCTTGCCGCGGCCGACACCGTTGCCCGGGTGGAAGTGGGTGCCGCGCTGGCGGACCAGGATCTCACCGGCGTTGACGGCCTGACCGCCGAAGCGCTTCACGCCGAGCCGCTGAGCATTGGAATCGCGCCCGTTCCGAGTGGACGATGCGCCCTTCTTGTGTGCCATCTTGTCTCAGTCCCTTACTTCGCAGCCGTGGGGATACCGGTGACCTTGATCGCCGTGTACTGCTGACGGTGACCCTGGCGACGGCGGTAGCCGGTCTTGTTCTTGTAGCGAAGGATGTCGATCTTCGCGCCCTTGTGGTGGTCCACGACCTCGGCCTGGACCTTGATGCCGGCCAGCACCCACGGGTCGCTGGTCACGGCGTCGCCGTCGACAACGAGCAGCGTAGAGAGCTCTACGGTGTCGCCAACCTTGGCGGTGGGAAGCTTGTCAACCTCAACGATGTCGTCGACAGCAACCTTGTGCTGACGACCACCGCTGCGCACGATGGCGTACACGGATCTCTCTTTTCGCTCGGAACGGAACCCCCGCAGTCCAGCCGCGCGAGGCGGCCTCTCCCGGATTTCACGAGGAACTCCGGGAGGAAAAAGGTTTACGGGAGTGAGGCGCATCGATGGACACGCCGACGGTCAAGGTTACGGGTCGCCCCACGGAAGGGCAAACCGGCCCCCTGACCGGCGGACTCACGTGGTCTTGACGGTCTTGGCCTCGCCGTCCTGCGGCAGCGTCTTGACGCCCTTGCACAGGCTCGTATTGTCCGAGACCCCCGGGTACGCGACGCCCCACACCTTGTTGAAGTGCGTGCGGTACGTGTCGTGCACGGAGTCGTCGTCGATCTTGACGTACGCCTCGTCGTTCTCGCGCAGCGCCGGGTTCGAGGCGTTCTGCGAGCCGGTGAACGTGATCTTGTTGCGCGCGCCGTCGTACATGCCGTCGATCGCCACGTACTTGGTGTGGATGATGTACGGCGTCGTCGGCGAGGTCCTCGGGTCGTTGTAGCAGCGCACCGGCGGGGCGCCGGAGGCGTGCATCGACGTCCAGGCGCCGCTGTCGGACGTCGCGTACTCGATCTGGACCGTGCAGCCCGCCTTCTTCAGCGAGACCAGCTTGTCGGCGATGGCCTGCCGGGTGATCTGGAAGATCGCGGCGCGCACGATCGTCCGCTTCGTGGTGCCGGTCGTCGCGTCCTTGTAGGTGCACGAGACGTTGTTGAGCACCGAGTGCAGCGTGTCCGTGGAGTTCGTGCTGCCGGCCCGCGGGAAGAAGTACGCCTTGTAGCGGCCGTTGCTGACCGTGCGGTAGTCCCAGTTCGCCCAGTCCTTGACGACCATGTCGTCAAAATAGTCCGCGTACGCGCCGTAGAGCACCCGGTTGTTGGGCAGCAGGAGCGCGTCGTTGAAGAACTTCGTGCTCGCGGACGGCGTGGAGTTCGCCGTGGTCTGCACGACGACGTTCGTGGCGCCCTCGACGGCCGAGAACAGCCAGAACTTGTTGTGCATGATCGACTTCCCGAACTTCGGGTCGCCGAGGCAGGACTTGTCCGTGGGACACAGCTGCACGAAGGACGGATTGGCGCGGCTCGTGCCGAACAGCGCGACCAGCTGCGAGTAGACCGTGTTGTCCGGCCGGTCCGTCCTGCTGGTCGAGTCGAGCAGGATCTGCACGCGTACGCCGCGGTCCCTGGCCCGCTTCAGAGCGTCGACGATCGTCTGCTCCCACACGTGGAAGACGGCGACCTTGATGGTCGATCCCGGCAGCGCCGCGTCCGTCAGCTCGACGAGCCGGGTGCGGATGGCGTACTGCTCCTGGGTGGTGCCCAGCGGATCGTTGAAGATCGGCCCCTCGGTCCAGGTCCGTGTCCCGTCCGCCTGTGCGGTTCCCCCCGCGGCCACCGCCTGCACCCCGGCCGCGGAGAGCACGGTGGCCAGTGCCACCATCTGCCGTCCGCCCTTGGCCGGCTTCTCGGCACGGTGTCTGCCCGTGCCTCTGAGACGCACGTGCGCCATCGCATTCCCTCCCCTGACACGAGTACGCGTCTCCCCAACGCCCACCCGAGTCCTTCACTTGTATGACTGCATGAGTTTTACAGGCAGTTGGCCGTGCTCCAAGAGGCGGGGTGCAAAACATGTGGTCTTCACGACCTCCCGTGTGCACCACACGACGACGCCCCCGCACAGCGCTGCTGTGCGGGGGCGTCGCTGCCCGGTACGGGCGGAGCCTCAGGCCTCGTCGGCCGCGGCCGAGACGGACGGCAGCGACTGCTGCTCGGCCGCCGCGGTCTTCTTCGCGGTCGTCTTCTTGGCCGTCGTCTTCTTGGCGGCGGTCTTCTTGGCGGTCGCGGTGGTCTTCTTCGCCGCGGTCGCCTTCTTCGCCGTCGCCTTCTTGGCGGCCGTCTTCTTGGCCGCCGTCTTCTTGGCGGGCGCCTCGTCCTCGGCCGTGTCGTCGGCGGACGACTCGGTCGTGGCCTTCTTGGCGGCCGTCTTCTTGGTGGTGGCGGCCTTCTTCGCCGTCGCCTTCTTGGCCGTCTTGCGGGCGGCCTTCTTGGCGGCGGGCGCCTCCTCGGCCTCCGCCGGAGCGGCGTCCTGGGCAGGCGCCTCGTCCGTGGCCGACGGGACGACCACGACGGCCGTGTCCTCGGCGGAGGACGGGGCGGTCGCCTTGCGCACGGCGCGACGGCGCGGGCGGGCCGGGGCCGCGGCCTCGGTCACCTCGGCCTTCGGCGCCTCGGGCTCGGCGGCCTGCGGCTCCTCGACGGGCTCGGCCTTGACCGGCTCCGTGACGGTCACCGCGGCGGCCTCCTCGGAGGACGCCTTCGGGGAACCGGCGGGAGCGGACGCCTTGCGCGTGGCACGGCGGCGCGGACGCGGCGCGGGGGCCTCGTCCTGCACCGGCTCGGGCACGGGGGCCGGGGCCGGCTCGGCGGCCTTCGGCTCCTCGACGACCGGCTCGGGCGCCGGAGCCTCGGCCTCGGCCTCGGCGGCCCTGCGCTCAGCGGCCCGCTCGGCCTTCGACTTCCTGCCGGACCTCGCCGGCTTCTCGGCCTCCGCCTGCGGGGCGCCGGCCGGGGCCGACACACGACGCGTGGCGCGGCGGCGCGAGCGGCCACGGCTGCCCGCGGCGGCCTCCGCCTCGGCGGCGCTGGAGTACAGCTCCTCGTCCGGGACGAACTCGGGCTCGGGCAGCGCCGCGGGGGCGGCCGCCTCAGCGGCGACCTCGGCCTCGGTCTCGGTCTGCTCCGCGGCCGGGGCCTCGTGCGTCTCGTGCTGGTGCTCGCCGTTGTGCTCGCCGTTGCCACCGCGGCCGCGCTTCTTGCGCTTGCCGCCGCCACCGCCGGACGCGGGCTGCTCCATGTGCACGATGACGCCGCGGCCGTTGCAGTGCACGCAGGTCTCGGAGAAGGACTCCAGGAGGCCCTGCCCGACCCGCTTACGGGTCATCTGGACCAGGCCGAGCGAGGTGACCTCGGCGACCTGGTGCTTCGTACGGTCCCTGCCCAGGCACTCGAGCAGGCGCCGCAGGACCAGGTCCCGGTTGGACTCCAGGACCATGTCGATGAAGTCGATGACGACGATGCCGCCCAGGTCGCGCAGCCGCAGCTGGCGCACGATCTCCTCGGCCGCCTCCAGGTTGTTCCTGGTGACGGTCTCTTCGAGGTTGCCGCCCTGGCCGGTGAACTTCCCCGTGTTGACGTCGACCACGATCATGGCCTCGGTCTTGTCGATCACCAGGGAGCCGCCGGACGGCAGCCACACCTTGCGGTCGAGCGCCTTGGCCAGCTGCTCGTCGATCCGGTACGTCGCGAAGACGTCGACCTCGGACGTCCACTTGGACAGGCGGTCCGACAGGTCGGGCGCCACGTGGTTGACGTAACCGTGGATGGTCTCCCACGCCTCGTCACCGGAGACGATGACCTTGGAGAAGTCCTCGTTGAAGATGTCGCGCACGACGCGGACGGTCATGTCCGGCTCGCCGTACAGCAGGCTCGGCGAGGACGTCGAGATCTGCTTGGACTTCTTCTGGATGTCCTCCCACTGCCCCTGGAGACGCTCGACGTCGCGGCGCAGCTCGTCCTCGCTCGCGCCCTCGGCGGCGGTGCGCACGATGACGCCCGCGTCCTCGGGGACGATCTTCTTGAGGATGGTCTTCAGGCGCGCCCGCTCGGTGTCGGGCAGCTTGCGGCTGATGCCGGTCATCGAGCCCTCGGGCACGTAGACCAGGTAGCGGCCGGGCAGCGAGACCTGGCTGGTCAGGCGGGCGCCCTTGTGGCCGATCGGGTCCTTGGTGACCTGCACGAGGACGGACTGGCCGGACTTGAGTGCGGTCTCGATGCGGCGCGGCCCGTTGGCCATGCCGAGCGCCTCGAAGTTGACCTCACCGGCGTACAGCACCGCGTTGCGGCCCTTGCCGATGTCGATGAAGGCGGCCTCCATCGACGGCAGCACGTTCTGGACCTTGCCCAGGTACACGTTGCCGACGTACGAGGTCGACTGCTCCTTGTTGACGTAGTGCTCGACGAGGATGTCGTCCTCGAGCACGCCGATCTGGGTGCGCTCGCCGTGCTGGCGGACCACCATGACGCGCTCGACGGCCTCGCGGCGCGCCAGGAACTCGGCCTCGGTGATGATCGGGACGCGGCGGCGGCCCTGCTCGCGGCCCTCGCGACGGCGCTGCTTCTTGGCCTCCAGACGCGTGGAGCCCTTGATGGACTGCACCTCGTCCGAGGAGGTCGACCGCTCTTCCTTCTTGCGCGGCTCGCGGACCTTCACGACCGTGCGCTCCGGGTCGTCGGCCGGCTGCTCGACGTCCGAGGAGCTGTCCCCGGCGCGACGGCGACGGCGACGGCGGCGACGGCTGCTGCTGGAGCCGCCGGAACCGGCGGACTCGTCGCGCTGCTCGTCGTCCTCGGCGCGGTCGTCCTCGGACTCCGCGGCGGCCGGCTCGGCGTCCTCGTCGGAGGCGTCGGACTCGTGCTCGTTCTCGCTGTCGTTGTCGACGTCGCCGGACTCGCCGCGGCGACGGCGACGGCCACCCCGGCGACGGCGGCGGGCCGGGCGGTCCCCGTGCTCGTCCTGCTCGTCGTTGTCGCCGTTCTCCTCGGCCCGCTGGTCCTCGGCCTCGGTCTCGGCGGCGGCCTCGGGGGCCTCGGTCTCCTTGGGCGCCTCGGCAGCGGCGGGCTGCTCGTCGGAGGCGCGACGGCGGCGACGGTTGCGGCGCGGCCCCTGCTCCTCCTCGACGGCGGCGGGGGCAGCGGGGGCCTGCTCGGGCTCGGGCTGCGGCTCGACGGCGGCCTCGGCCGCGGCAGCGGCGGCGGCCCGCTCCGGCGTCTGGAACATCGGCTCGGTGAAGACGGGCGCCTGGAACGTGGCGACGGAGGCGCGCTTCGGGCGCGTGTCGTCGTCCTGCGCGTCCCGGCCGGCCTTCGCCTGCTTCGATCCGGACCTGGCGGACTTCGTGGCCTTGGTGGCCTTCGGCTCGGCGAAACCGCCGGCGGCCTTACGGGTGGCGCGGCGCCTGCGGCGCGGCGACTCGTCCTCGGCGGCCTCGGCGGTCTCGGTGTTCTCCGTGGCCTCGGCCTCCGGCGCCTTCTCGGCGGCGATGGCGTCGGAGACCTCGGGGGGACCGGCAGGCACGCTCGGCGCGGAGGAGCCACGGGTGGCGCGGCGACGGTTGCGGCGCGGCCCCGAGGCCTCGTCGGCGACCGGCTCCGGCTCCGCGGCGGGCGCGGCGGCCTCGGCCTGCGGCTCCTCGGCGGAGGCGGCCTCTGCGGCCGGGGCGTCCGGGGTCGACACGGTGCGGGTGGCGCGGCGACGGCCGCGGCGCGGGGCCGCGGGCTCCTCGGCGGCGGCCGGCTCCGGCGCGGCGGCGGGCTCGGCGACCGGCTCGGCGGGCTCCGCCACCACGGTCGTCGCCTCGGCCTGAGCGGCGGGCGCACCCGTGGGTGCGGTGGCGCGTCGGGTCGCGCGGCGGCGCGGGCGTCCTGCGGGCTCCGGGGCCTCGGCGGCCGGGGAAGTCTCGGGGGTCTCGACGGGCGCCTCTTCGGCGGCCGGAGTCGGGGTGGCAGTGGCCGGTATGGCCACAGCGGCGTCCTCCGCGGCCTCGCCGGTCGCGGCGACCGGCGGGCCCGCGGGGCGCGAGGCGGCCCGGCGCCGACGGCGCGGGGGCAGGGTGTCGCTGGGGCTGTCCAGCTCGGGGTTGGTGGCTTCGGTCTCGGGCATGCGGGTGGATCTCCCGTCGGGCCTCCGGGCGCCGCGCCTGATCCGTGACCGGTGACGTCTGCGGCTCACGCGCATCGAGTCGAGCGCGGTGCCGCCGGTCCGGGGCGCGGGCGCCGCACGGAGGCTCTTTATGTCTGTTCTCGCCGGTTCCGGTACGCGATGTACGTACGGCCTGGCGAAAGTCCTTGGGTGGGTGCGCTGCCCGACCCAGATGGCTCCCGAGTACGAGGGCGGCGCTACGACGACCGCCTTACGCGGGACCTTCCACGGCAGGCGCCGTCGCGGTGGCAGTGCCTGCGGCCGCCTTTTGTGGGGCGGCCCGGTCTGCCTCGCGGTCGAGCGCGAGCGGGTCGGTCACCGTGCCTGTCTCTTCGTCGAAAAGCCCCTGCGCCAGCCTGGTCACCGCTGCGGGGACCGGCGGCGCCAGGTCGGCCACGGCGCGGAGACCGGACAGGACGTCGTCGGGTCGTACGGCAGGCGTCACGTGCCGAACAACCAGCCGCAGTATCGCACAGGCCGCCTCGCTGGGCCTATCAGCCGGACCAGCCGAAACGTCGGAGACCTCGATCGCGTCCAGGCTGACGACGGCCTCGCGGGCGTCGAACGTCCGGATCCCGCTCTTTGTCTTCCTCTGTACCTCGACGGTCTCCGCGGCACGGAACGCCTCAGCGGCGCGCGCCGCCTCCTCGACGCTCACGCCGTCGAGCCGCAGCTCCCACACGGAGGCGGTGAGCCGGTCGGCGAGGCCCGAGGTGCGGGCCTCCACGGCGTCCACGATGTCGAGGCCCGCGGGCATCGACTCGTCGAGGAGCTGCCTGAGCTTCTCGGGGTCGCGCGGCGCGGTGAGCGCGATCTCCAGGTACTCGGCCTCACTGCCCGTGCCGGTGGGTGCGGCATTGGCGTAGGACACCTTCGGGTGCGGCGTGAACCCCGCCGAGTACGCCATGGGTACCTCGGCGCGGCGCAGCGCACGCTCGAAAGCACGCTGGAAGTCACGGTGGCTGGTGAACCGGAGGCGGCCGCGCTTGGTGTAGCGCAGTCGGATGCGCTGCACCGCGGGTGCGGGCGGCGGGCCTACGGGCTGTCGCTTGCCCAGTGTCCTAGTCCTTAATGAATGCGGTCTTCGTGGGTGCGGTCGTACTGCTGTCAAGACTACGTCCCTGCGGGCCGCCCGGTTCCCTCCGGGCGCTGACCTGCGGTTCAGGCCGGGGCGGTGGGCCGAAGAGCAACCGTCGCACGTCGGCCCGTGCCTGCCGGGCCGCGGCGCGCACGCTCGCGGCCACCCGCCCGACGGGCCGCAGCACGTAGTCGCGCACGACGTGCCCGACCGGGGTGAGCACCGTGCGGTACACCCAGCGCAGCGGGTCCACGATCAGCCACCGCAGCGCCCGGCCGACGGCACGGGAGACGTACCCGGCGATCCGCCACGCGAAGCACAGCGCGTTCCAGATCTCGCGCAGCACGACACCGAGCACCCGGCCGATCGGGGCGAGCACGTACGTCCACAGGGCGACCAGCGGCACCACGATCAACACCCGTACCAGCCAGGCGAGTCCACGGCCGAGCGGCACCAACACGTGGTCCCGCAGCGCCCTTCCGACGGGCGCGAGGACATGGACGTACAGCCACACCGCGGGGACCACGAGCAACACGCGGCCGAGCCAGGCGAGTCCACGTCCGACAGGCGCGAGCACGTACCGCCACAGCATCAGGAACGGCCACACGAGCAGTCCGTACAACACCCAGCCGATCGCCCGCGCGAGCGGCAGCAGCAGCCACCGCCCGACGAAACGGCCGACCGCCGCGAGCGCGTCCCACACGAGCCGCACGGGTACCACGACGACGACCATCACGATCCGCAGCGGCAGCCGGATCGCCGTCACGAGGCAGCCCTCGGCGGCGGGTTCGGGGCGCTTCTCCAAGTCCATGTCTCTCCAGACGCGCGGGACGCCGTCGCGGATGCAACCCGGCATGGCCGATCAGGTCCCGTACGTCGTATGTTCGGGGCAGTCCGCAATATCGCGGTTGTGCCTTTAGGGGGAGGAATTACGCATGATCACACTCACCAAGGAAGACGGCCCCGCCGACCTGGACGGGGTGACCCACCTGTCCATCGGGGTGTCCTGGGACCCCACCGCCGGCAGCAGCGGGGGCGTCCTCGGCGCGCTGCGCCGCAAGCAGGGTACGGACCTCGACCTGATCGCCATCGCCATGCAGGGCGCTGATCCGGTGCGCCTGGCGGGGCTCGACTCGCTGGACCCGATGGGCAACGGCTCGCTCGTCCACAGCGGCGACAACCAGACCGGCAAGGGCGAGGGCGACGACGAGACGGTCACCGTCGAGTTCTCCCGCCTCCCGCAGCAGATCACGTCGATCGTGTTCGTGGCGGCCGCGTACAAGAAGGGCAGCTCGTTCCAGAAGGCCCGCAACATCAGCTTCAAGGTCTACGACGCGACGGGCGGCAGCTCCCAGCAGGTCGCCGACATCTGGCCGAGCCTGATGACCAACGACAACGGCTGCGCGGTCGCCAAGGCCATGCGCGTGGGCGGCTCCTGGAAGCTGGAGGTGATCAATACGCCGGGCAAGATCAAGCAGGGTGACGAGCACGCCCTGATGCGTTTCGCGGCCAGCAAGTAGGCCCGCGAGCAGGCCCGCGCGAGACGAAGGGGCGGCCGGTCAGGAACCGGCCGCCCCTTCGTCGTGCGCGTGCGTCCTACTTGACGACCGTCAGCGGCAGCAGCTGCTTGCCCGTCGGGCCGATCTGGATGTTCGTGTCCATCGCCGGGCAGACACCGCAGTCGAAGCACGGCGTCCAGCGGCAGTCGTCGACCTCGGTCTCGTCGAGCGCGTCCTGCCAGTCCTCCCAGAGCCAGTCCTTGTCGAGACCGGAGTCCAGGTGGTCCCAGGGCAGGACCTCCTCGTACGTGCGCTCACGCGTCGTGTACCAGTCGACGTCGACGCCGTACTCGGGCAGCGTCTTGGCGGCGCAGGCCATCCAGCGGTCGTAGCTGAAGTACTCGCGCCAGCCGTCGAAGCGGCCGCCGTCCTCGTAGACGGCGCGGATGACGGAGCCGATGCGGCGGTCGCCACGGGAGAGCAGGCCCTCGACGATGCCGGGCTTGCCGTCGTGGTAGCGGAAGCCGATGGAGCGGCCGTACTTCTTGTCGCCGCGGATCTTGTCGCGGAGCTTGGCCAGGCGCTCGTCCGTCTCCGTGGAGCTGAGCTGCGGCGCCCACTGGAACGGGGTGTGCGGCTTGGGGACGAACCCGCCGATCGACACCGTGCAGCGGATGTCGTTGCCCGCGACCTCGCGGCCCTTGGCGATCACGTTGGCCGCCATGTCGGCGATCTGGAGGACGTCCTCGTCGGTCTCGGTGGGCAGGCCGAGCATGAAGTACAGCTTCACCTGGCGCCAGCCGTTGCCGTACGCGGTCGCGACCGTACGGATCAGGTCCTCTTCGGAGACCATCTTGTTGATGACCTTGCGCATGCGCTCACTGCCGCCCTCGGGGGCGAAGGTGAGGCCGGAGCGGCGGCCGTTGCGCGTCAGCTCGTTGGCGAGGTCGATGTTGAAGGCGTCCACGCGGGTGGAGGGGAGGGACAGACCGATCTTGTCCTCCTCGTACCGGTCCGCCAGGCCCTTCGCGACCTCGCCGATCTCGGAGTGGTCCGCGGAGGACAGCGAGAGCAGGCCGACCTCCTCGAAGCCGGTCGCCTTGAGGCCCTTGTCGACCATCTCGCCGATGCCGGTGATGCTTCGCTCCCGCACGGGGCGCGTGATCATGCCGGCCTGGCAGAAACGGCAGCCGCGGGTGCAGCCGCGGAAGATCTCGACGGACATCCGCTCGTGGACCGTCTCCGCGAGCGGCACGAGGGGCTGCTTCGGGTAGGGCCACTCGTCGAGGTCCATGACGGTGTGCTTGGACACCCGCCACGGCACGCCGCTGCGGTTGGGCACGACGCGGCCGATGCGGCCGTCCGGCAGGTACTCGACGTCGTAGAAGCCCGGGATGTAGACGCTGCCGGTCTTCGCGAGGCGGAGCAGGACCTCCTCGCGTCCGCCGGGACGGCCCTCGGCCTTCCACTGGCGGATGATCTCGGTCATGTCGAGCACGGCCTGCTCGCCGTCGCCGATGATCGCGGCGTCGATGAAGTCGGCGATCGGCTCGGGGTTGAAGGCCGCGTGGCCGCCCGCGAGGACGATCGGGTCCTCCACCGTGCGGTCCTTGGACTCCAGCGGGATGCCCGCCAGGTCGAGCGCGGTCAGCATGTTCGTGTAGCCGAGCTCGGTGGAGAAGCTGAGCCCGAAGACGTCGAACGCCTTCACCGGGCGGTGCGAGTCGACCGTGAACTGCGGGACCTCGTGCTTGCGCATGAGTTCCTCGAGGTCCGGCCACACGCTGTAGGTGCGCTCGGCGAGGACGCCCTGGCGCTCGTTGAGCACCTCGTACAGGATCATGACGCCCTGGTTGGGCAGACCGACCTCGTACGCGTCCGGGTACATGAGTGCCCAGCGGACGTCGCACTCCTCCCACGGCTTGACCGTGGAGTTCAGCTCACCGCCGACGTATTGGATCGGCTTCTGCACATGCGGCAGCAGGGCTTCGAGCTGCGGAAAGACAGACTCCACCGGCGAGGCGGCGGGTTCGGCAGACATAACCGTTGACCTTCGTGAGCTGACAGGGGTGACCATCCAGCCTAACCCGCCGAAAGCTCCGGTTCCGCCGCCCGCTCCCAGACCCCCGGCAGCTCCCGCTCCCGGTCGGCCGCGGCCGCCTGCTCCTGGCCGTACAGGAGGCCCCAGGTGAAGGCGGTCTCCCCCGCCGCGTGCGCCTGGATCGCGAGGTCGCGCAGGGTCTCGCGGGCGACCACGCTGTCCTGGTGGTCGCCGAGCAGCGACTGCACGTCCTTCATGGCGCGGGCGAACCGCTTGGCCTGCTTGCCGAGGACGGGCACCGCGGTCTCCCCCGCGTACCGGGCGCGCTTGGCGGCCTTGCGGGCGTCATGCATCGCGAGGTCGCGGTCGTGGCCCGCGGGCAGCGACAGGGCGTGCTCGATGCGCGTCGCGAGGCGGGCGTGGTCCTTGAGGGCGGCCTTGGCGAGGACCTCGGCGGCGGGGCGGCCGGCCGGCTTGCCCCGCAGCGGCGGCTCGGCGAGCAGGGCGTCGAGGGCCCGCAGCAGGTCCAGGTAGCGCTTGCCGTCGAGCACGGCGACCGTGTGCCGGCGCGAGCCGTGGCGGCGGGCGACGGCCCAGATGCGCAGGCGGCCGCGGACGGGGCCGAGCAGCAGGGTGCGGGGCAGGGCGTCCATCCGGCCGGTGATCCGCTCGGTGAGCACCTCGCGGTCCCGGTCGATGCCCAGCTCGCCCGCGAGCCACTTCAGCTCCTCGCCGACGGGCTCGGTGACGGCCGGGTCGAGCACCTTCTTGTACGTCTTGAACGCGCTGCGGATGCGGCGGGTGGCCACGCGCATCTGGTGCACGGAGTCGGGCAGGTCGCGGCGTACGGCGGGGTCGAGCTCGACGAGGGCGTCGCGCTGGGCGCGCAGATGGGCGAGGACGTGGTCGCCCGCGGTGTCCCCCGTGTCGGACGCCCCGTGGTCCGTAGGCCGCGCGGCCCCGGTCTCCTCCAGGGCGCGCGCCAGCTTGGAGGCGGAGCCGGAGCGCTCGACGCCGGCCTTGCGGAGGCGTTTTTCGACCTTGCCGAGGAAGGCGGGGTCGGCGCCGTCCGCGAGTTCGACCTCGATCTCGGTCCAGGCGGTGGTCCGCTCCCCGTCGGCCCGCTCGGCGCGGACGGCGTCGACGCACACCTCGGCGAGGAGTGAGCCGTCGGCGCCGGTCAGGTGGGACACGTCCCGCGACGAGCGGAGCCGGACGACGGGGATGAGCTCGTCGCCGCGGACCCGGGAGCGTACGAGGCCCGCGAGGGCGCGCGGCAGGGTGGCGGAGGGCGGCGCCTGCACCTCGTCGCGGACGCCCTCGCTCAGCGCGACCGGCAGTTTCAGGTGCCAGCCCGCGTCGTCGCCGCCGGTGCGGTGGCGCAAGGTGATCCTGTCGGTGGCGAGGCGCTGGTCCTCGGTGTCGTAGTAGACGGCGTCGAGTTCGACGACGCCCTTGTCGACGACGGCCGATACGCCGGGGACCTTCAGCAGGTCGGGCAGCCGGAAGTGGCCGGTCGGGGCGTCGTACTTTCGCTCGATCTCGCGCTTCGTCTCCGCCATAACCTGAATTTAGGCGTCTGCGGCGACGGGGCCAAGGTCTCGGGGCGCTGCCCCGGACCCCGCTGCTCAATCGCCGCAGGGGCTCAATCAGCCGAATCGGAGCGCCGACGGCACCCGCGCCGCCAAGGTCTCGGGGCTCCGCCCCGGGCCCCGCGCCTCAATCGCCGGCGGGGCTTGCTATGCGCGACTCACGCCGACATCGGACGTTGCACCTTGATCGATTGCAGTAGGCCGACCGCCACCCACACCGCGAACATCGATGAACCGCCGTACGAGACGAACGGGAGCGGGAGGCCCGCCACCGGCATGATGCCGAGGGTCATGCCGACGTTCTCGAAGGCCTGGAAGGCGAACCAGGCGATGATGCCCGCCGCCACGATCGTGCCGTACAGCTCGCTCGTGCCGCGCGCGATCTTGCACGCCCGCCACAGCACCACGCCGAGCAGCAGCAGGATCAGCCCCGCGCCCAGGAAGCCGAGCTCCTCGCCGGCCACCGTGAACACGAAGTCCGTCTGCTGCTCGGGCACGAACTGCCCGGTGGTCTGCGAGCCGTGGAAGAGGCCCGCGCCGGAGAGCCCGCCCGAACCGATCGCGATGCGCGCCTGGTTGGTGTTGTAGCCGACGCCCGCCGGGTCGAGCGCCGGGTTGGCGAAGGCCGCGAACCGGGCGATCTGGTAGTCGTCCAGGACCCCCAGCTTCCAGACCGCCACCGCGCCCGCCGCACCGACGCCGATGAGCCCGAGCACCCACCGGTTCGAGGCCCCCGACGCGAGCAGCACGCCGAGCACGATCATCACCATCACCATGACGGACCCGAGGTCCGGCATCAGCATGACGATCAGCATCGGGACCGCGGCGAGGCCGAGGGCCTGCAACACCGTGCGGTGGTCGGGGTGCTCCCGGTCCCCCGCGTCGACGCGGGTCGCCAGGATCATCGCCATGCCCAGGATGATCGTGATCTTCACGAACTCCGAGGGCTGCAACGAGAAGCCGCCGCCGATGACGATCCAGGCGTGCGCCCCGTTCACGGTCGCGCCGAGCGGGGTGAGCACGAGGAGGACCAGGAAGACGGAGATGCCGTAGAGGATCGGCACGGCCGTGCGCAGCGTGCGGTGGCCGAGCCAGACCGTGCCCGCCATCAGCGCGACGCCGATGCCGGTGTTCAGCAGGTGCCGGAACAGGAAGTAGTAGGGATCGCCCTGGTTGAGCTCGGTCCTGTTGCGGGTCGCCGAGTAGACGAGCGCGGCGCCGATGAACGACAGCGCGATCGCCGAGAGCAGCATCGGCCAGTCGAGCCTGCGCAGCACCGAGTCGCGGGCCATGAGCCGCGTCATGGTGGAGCGCTGCGGCCCGTAGCCGGAGACGGAGAAGCCGTTGCCGGTCACCGGTCAGTCCCTCCTGCTGTTTCCGTACGAGGAGACGGGCAGCGTCGCCGCCAGCTCCTGCTGGGCGGGCGTCGTGTCCTTGCCCGGCTGGAACGGCTTGATCTCCGGGGCGTCGATCGAACCGTCCTTCTGGATCTTCGGCAGGCTCTTCTCCGGCTCGGGCAGCAGGGCCTTCTTCTTGTTGATGCCGCCCTTGTTGTCGACGCCGTAGAGCGCGTCGTAGATCTTGCGGACGGCGGGGCCCGAGGCTCCGGAACCCGTACCACCCTGGGCGATCGTCATGACGACCGAGTAGTCCTTCGTGTACGTCGCGAACCACGAGGTCGTCTGCTTGCCGTAGACCTCGGCGGTACCGGTCTTGGCGTGCATCGGGATCTTGTCCTGCGGCCAGCCGCCGAAGCGCCAGGCGGCGGTGCCGCGCGTCGCCACGCCCGCGAGGGCCTGGTCGATGTGGCGCTGGGTCTGCTTCGTCATGGGCAGCTTGCCCTGCGACTTCGGCGCGATCTCGCTGACCTGCTTGCCGTCGGGGCTGATCACGGCCTTGCCGACCGCGGGCTGGTAGAGCGTGCCGCCGTTGGAGATGGCTCCGTAGATCCGGGCCATCTGGATCGGGGTGACGAGCGTGTCGCCCTGGCCGATGGAGTAGTTGACCTCGTCACCGGCGCGCATGACATTGCCCTGGCGGCAGTTCTCCCAGTTGAGGCGCTCGACGTACGAGCCGTCCTTCTTGCCGCCCTTGCACCAGGCGTCCTTGTTGGCCTTCCAGTACTGCTGCTTCCACTTCCGGTCGGGCACCCGGCCGTTGACCTCGTTGGGCAGGTCGATGCCGGTCTCCTTGCCGAGACCGAACTGGTGGGCCGTCTTGTAGAAAGAGTCCTCGGTGTTGACGCCGCCCTTGGGGTGGATGCCGCCGAGCTTCTGCCACTCCTTGTGGGCGAGGCCGTAGAAGACGGTGTCGCAGGAGACCTCAAGGGCGCGGCCGAGGCTGATCGGGCCGAAGTTCTCCGACTCGAAGTTCTTGAAGACCTGGCTGCCGATCGAGTACGAGCTGGTGCACGGGTAGCGGCCGTTGAACGGGTACCCGGCGTTGACCGCGGCGGTGCTGGAGATGACCTTGAAGATCGAGCCGGGCGCCGACTGGCCCTGGATCGCCCGGTTGAGCAGCGGGTAGTTGGACTGCTTGCCGGTGAGCTTGTCGTAGTCCTTGCCGGAGATGCCGCCGACCCAGGCGTTCGGGTCGTACGTCGGGTTGGAGGCCATGGCGACGACGCGGCCGGTCTTGGCCTCCATCACGACGACGGAGCCGGAGTCGGCCTTGTAGTTCTCGCCGGTGTTCTTGTCGAACTCGTGCCGGGCGGCCTTCATCGCCGCGTCCAGCTCCTTCTCGGCGACGGACTGCACGCGGGCGTCTATCGACGTGACGACGTTCGCCCCGGGCTCGGCCTTGTCGCTCTCGGCGCGGCCGATGACGCGGCCGAGGTTGTCGACCTCGTAGCGGGTGACGCCCGCCTTGCCGCGCAGGTCCTTGTCGTACGTGCGCTCAAGGCCGCTGCGGCCGACCTGGTCGGAGCGCAGGTACGGCGAGTCGGAGTTCTTGGCCTTCTCGATCTCCGCGTCGGTGACCGGGGAGAGGTAGCCGAGGACCTGCGCGGTGTTGGAGCCGCCGGGTCCCGCGTAGCGGCGCACGGCGGTGGGCTCCGCGGTGATGCCGGGGAAGTCCTCGCTGCGCTCGCGGATCTGAAGGGCCTGCTTGGGCGTGGCCTCGTCGGTGATCGGGATGGGCTGGTACGGCGAGCCGTTCCAGCAGGGCTGCGGCGTCTTCGCGTCGCACAGCCGGACCTTCTCCTGGATGGTCTTGGGCTGCATCCCGAGGACCTTGGCGAGCTTGGTGAGGACGGCCTTGCCCTCGTCGTCCATCTTCATCAGGTCGGTGCGGGAGGCGGAGACGACCAGCCGCGTCTCGTTGTCGGCGAGCGGGATGCCGCGCGCGTCGAGGATGGAGCCGCGGGTGGCGGGCGTGACGACCTGCTGGACGTGGTTCCCCGAGGCCTCCTTGGCGTACTCGTCGCCGTTGCGGATCTGGAGGTACCAGAGCCGGCCGCCGAGGGTGAGCAGGAGGGAGAGGACGAGGATCTGGAGAATGATGAGGCGGATCTGGACGCGAGGCGTGCGGCCCGTCTCGGGAATGTTGGTCATGGGCGCAGCCCATTCGTTGAAAGGGCGGTGGTGGGTGACGGGCGGGCGGTCACGGTGGCGTGCTCCCCCTCTCAGTACGAGGACGTGTACGAGTACGAGTAGGTGTACACGCCGAAGCTGTGCGTGCCTGCGGTGTCGTCGGTCAACTGCCGTGCGCTCACAGGCGCTTGACCCCCTTGATGCGGCCCGCGCGGGAGGCGCGCGCCTTGACCGACTTCATGCGCAGACCGCCGCGCTGGCCGCCGCCGATGCTCAGGCCCGTGCCGCCGCCGGAGAGCCAGCCGGAGGCGACGTCCGCGGCCTTGGCGGAGCCTCCGGAGGAGTCGCCCAGCGGATCGTTCTCGGCGCGTCTGGCGAGCCACATCACGCCCGGCACCACGAAGGGCGCGAGCAGCAGGTCGTAGAGGGCCGCGGTGAAGATGAGGCCGCCGAGGCCGACGTCGCGGGCGGCGGTGTCGCCGACGAGCGCGCCCACGCCCGCGTACAGCAGGGTCGTGCCGACGGCGGCGCCGACGACCACGAGCATGGGTCCTGCCGCCGAACGCAGCTGCCCGCTCTCGGGCTTGGCGAGGCCCGCCAGGTAGCCGATGACGCAGAGCACCAGGGCGTAGCGGCCCGCGGCGTGGTCGGCGGGCGGCGCGAGGTCCGCGAGCAGTCCTGCGCCGAAGCCGACGAAGGCGCCGCCCACGTGTCCGTACACGAGGGCGAGGCCGAGGACGGTCAGGAGCATCAGGTCGGGGACGGCGCCGGGCAGTTGCAGCCGGGCCAGGACACAGACCTGGAGGACGAGGGCCACGACGACAAGGACCGTGGAGAGCAGCATCCGGTTGAAGCGCATGATTCCTTGCTCCTCCTGCTACTGCTGCTGGTCTGCGTTGTTGTCGGCGGCGTTCTCGCCGTTGCCGTTGCCGTTGCCGCCCGCGTCCGCGCCCGGGGTGGCCGTCACGGTCACGGTGGGCGTCGGCTTGGGCTTGGCGGGCTTCTTCGGCAGCACCGTGTCCCGCGGGTCGGTGCGCGGCGCCTGCACGACGACCCCGACGATGTCGAGCTTGGTGAAGCCGACGTACGGCTTCACGTAGACGGTGCGGGTCAGGTCGCCGCCGGAGGGGTCGACGCGGACGACGCGGCCGACCGGCACGCCCGGCACGAACGGCTTGTCGGCCTGCGAGCCGAAGGTGACGAGCCGCTCGCCCTTCTTCACCTTGGCCTTGCCGTTGAGGAGCTGGACGCGCAGCGGGCGGTCGCCCTGCCCGGACGCGAAGCCCAGCTCGTCGGACTTCTCCATGCGGGTGCCGACGGTGAAGTCCGGGTCGTTGGCGAGCAGCACCGTCGCGGTGTTCGGGCCGACGGTCGTGACACGGCCGACGAGGCCGTCGCCGTTGAGCACCGTCATGTCGCGCTTGAGGCCGTCGTTCGCGCCGGCGTCGATGGTCACGGTCCAGGAGAAGCCCTGTGCCGAGCCGATGGCGATGACCTGGGCGCCCTTGATGCCGTACTGGCCCGCGCCCGCCGTCTTCAGCATGGCGTCGAGCTGGCGGACCTTGCTGCGGTTGCGGTCGCCGCTGCCGAGCTTGGCCTTCAACGCGGCGTTCTCGTGCTCCAGTTCGCCGATGCGGTTGTGCCGCTTGTCGGAGTCGCGGACCGCGCTTATGGCGTTGCCGATCGGGTCGACCGCGCCCGAGACCCCGTTCTCCACGGGGCCGAAGACCGTCGCGGCGGCGTGCCGGGCACCGTCGACAGGCGAGTCCTCGCCGCCGCGGATGTCCACCGTGATCAGTGCGAACGCGATGGCGATCAGCAGCACCAGGAGCAGCCGGCTCTCTCGTGTGTCCCTCACGTGCGGCGGCCGTGCCTTCCTCTGTCGATTACGTCGAGCGGTGCTCGGCCGAGCCGAGCGATGCTGGGGAGGATTTCTTATGCCTTGCCTATATATCAACGATCCGCCGCACGAGGTGGCAGGCACTCGTACGGCGGACGTTTTCGCTTCACATCATCTGCGCGGCGAGGCGTCCAGAACCTGCTGGAGCGCCTCGAACTCCTCGACGCACTTGCCGGAACCGAGCGCCACACTGTCGAGCGGGTCCTCGGCGATGTGGATCGGCATGCCGGTCTCGCGGCGCAGCCGTTCGTCGAGGCCGCGCAGCAGGGCGCCGCCACCGGTGAGAACGATGCCGCGGTCCATTACGTCACCGGACAGTTCGGGCGGGCACTTGTCGAGGGTGGTCTTCACGGCGTCGACGATCGCGTTGACCGGTTCCTCGATCGCCTTGCGGACTTCCGCCGCCGAGATGACGACGGTCTTCGGCAGCCCCGACACCAGGTCGCGGCCGCGGATCTCGGTGTGTTCGTCGGAGTCGAGGTCGTACGCGGAGCCGATCGTGATCTTGATCTGTTCGGCGGTGCGCTCACCGAGGAGGAGCGAGTACTCCTTCTTGATGTGCTGGATGATCGCGTTGTCCAGCTCGTCGCCCGCGACGCGGATGGACTGCGCCGTGACGATTCCGCCGAGCGAGATCACCGCGACCTCGGTGGTGCCGCCACCGATGTCGACCACCATGTTGCCCGTGGCCTCGTGGACCGGGAGCCCGGAACCGATGGCCGCGGCCATGGGCTCCTCGATGATGTGCACCTGGCGGGCACCGGCCTGCGAGGAGGCCTCGATGACCGCGCGGCGCTCGACACCGGTGATGCCGGACGGCACGCAGACGACGACACGAGGCCGGGCGAGGTAGCGCCGCTTGTGCACCTTCAGGATGAAGTAGCGGAGCATGCGCTCGGTGATCTCGAAGTCGGCGATCACGCCGTCCTTCAGCGGGCGGACGGCCACGATGTTGCCCGGCGTGCGCCCGATCATCTTCTTGGCTTCGGCGCCGACCGCGAGGATGCCGCCGGTGTTGGTGTTGATCGCGACCACGGACGGCTCATTGAGCACGATCCCTCGACCCCTGACGTACACCAGCGTGTTGGCGGTCCCGAGGTCGACAGCCATGTCACGGCCGATGAACGACATTGAGTTCCCCATCAGGATTCGTCTGGCCTTCCCAAGTGGAGCGTTTGATGGCTTGTCAGGTAGGCGAGAGGTGGACGCAGTGTGGCGTGGAGGCTCCATCGTAGTCTCGCCTGCACGATCACGGCGCGAGGGTCTTCGCCATTGTCAGCATGGGAGTCCCCGCCCCGCTAATGGGGACGTCCCGACGGAGGAGTGCGTTCCCCCAATCGGGCCGCATATGCAAAAGAGCGGCCCGAATTCTCGGGCCGCTCCTGGTCAGTGGCGCTCCGTGACTGACGCTGCATCAGAAAACGAACTCGCCGGTCTCATGGAGCGGACACCGGGTGTCTCACGGGAGTGGATCGAAGTCCGGAATACGAGAAGACCCGGATAGTCGACCCCTTCGCCCCGTTACGAGAAATCGGGGAAGAAAAGCTTCAGCTCGCGCTCCGCGGACTCCTCGGAGTCGGAGGCGTGGATCAGGTTCTCCCGGACAATGCTGCCGAAGTCGCCGCGGATCGAACCGGGGGCGGCGGCGATCGGGTCCGTGGGACCCGCCAGCTGGCGCACGCCCTCGATCACGCGCTCGCCCTCGACGACCAGGGCGACCACCGGGCCGGAGGACATGAAGTCGACCAGCGGCTCGTAGAACGGCTTGCCCTTGTGCTCGCCGTAGTGCGCCTCCAGCGTCTCCTGGCTCAGGCTGCGCAGTTCGAGCGCGCTGATCGTCCAGCCGGCCTTGCGCTCGATGCGGCCGATGATCTCGCCGATCAGGCCGCGGCGGACGGCGTCGGGCTTGAGCAGGACGAGCGTGCGCTGGGTCATTCGCGGGACTCCTTGTAGGCCTAGGTGTGCGGTGACGCCCGAGGTTACAGGGCGTGACCACCGCCCCGGCAGGCGGGCGGGCGGCTCAGGCCTGCTCGGCCTGCGCCGCCCAGCGGGCCTTCGCCTCGTCGACCTTGCGGCCGAAGTGCACCGAGGCCCACCACAGGCCCGCGAAGCAGGCGCCGAGGAAGAACATGACCGGCACGAAGAAGCCGCTGATGATCAGGGCGATCTGGAGCGCCCAGCCGAGCTGCACGCCGCCCGGCCGCGTCACCATGCCGCACAGCAGCACGCTGAGCAGCATCGCGATGCCGCTCACCGTCCACACGAGCGTGGCCGACAGATCGGGGTCCTTCATGGCGACGAGCCCGGCGAAGCCGATGACGAAGAACTCGGCGAGCAGCGTCGAGGAACAGAGAATACGCACGGCGGTCAGCCCTTCCCGAGGAGCAGCCGGGCTTCGCCGACCGTGATCACGGAACCGGTGACGAGCACTCCCCCGCCCGCGTACTCGCCCTCTTCCTCGGCGAGCGTGATCGCGGCCTCGATGGCGTCGTCGAGGCGGGGTTCGACCTGGACGCGCTCGTCGCCGAACACCTCCACCGCGATGCCCGCCAGCTCGTCGGCGTCCATCGCGCGGTGGCTGGAATTCTGCGTGACGACGATCTCCGCGAAGATCGGCTCGAAGGCCTCGAGGAGCCCCCGTACGTTCTTGTCGCCACTGGCGCCGACGACACCGATGAGGCGGCTGAAGTCGAAGACCTCGCCGATCGCCTCGGCGGTGACGCGGGCGCCCGCCGGGTTGTGCGCGGCGTCGAGGACGACCGTCGGCGAGCGGCGCACGACCTCCAGGCGGCCCGGCGAGGTGGCCGAGGCGAACGCGGTGCGGATCGTGTCGATGTCGAGCGGGCGCGCGTGCTGCGAGCCGATGCCGAAGAACGCCTCGACGGCGGAGAGCGCCACCGCCGCGTTGTGCGCCTGGTGCGCGCCGTGCAGCGGCAGGAAGATGTCCTCGTACTCGCCGCCGAGCCCGCGCAGCGTCACCAACTGGCCGCCGACGGCGACCTCGCGGCGGACGACGCCGAACTCCAGGCCCTCGCGGGCCACCGTCGCGTCCGTCTCCACGGCCTTCTTGAGGATCACCTGCGCCGCGTCCACCGGCTGCTGCGCCATGATCACGGAGGCGTCCTGCTTGATGATCCCGGACTTCTCGCCGGCGATCTCGCCGGGCGTCTCACCGAGCCGGTCGGTGTGGTCCAGGTCGATGGGGGTGATGACGGCGACCGAGCCGTCGATCACGTTCGTCGCGTCCCAGCTGCCGCCCATGCCGACCTCGACGACCGCGACGTCCACCGGGGCGTCGGCGAAGGCCGCGTAGGCCATGCCGGTCAGCACCTCGAAGAACGAGAGGCGGTACTCCTGCTGCGCGTCGACCATCTCGACGTACGGCTTGATGTCGTCGTACGTCTCGATGAAGCGCTCGTGGTCGATCGGGGCGCCGTCCAGGCTGATCCGCTCGGTGATCGACTGGACGTGCGGCGAGGTGTACCGGCCGGTGCGCAGGTCGAAGGCCGTGAGCAGGGCCTCGATCATGCGGGCCGTGGACGTCTTGCCGTTCGTGCCCGTGATGTGGATCGAGGGGTACGCCTTCTGCGGCTCGCCCAGCACGTCCATCAGCGCGGCGATGCGGCTGACGGACGGCTCCAGCTTCGTCTCGCCCCAGCGGGTGGCGAGCTCGGCCTCCACCACCCGCAGCGCCTTCTCCACCTCGGGGTCCTGCGGGCGGGCCGGGATCCCGTCGCCCTGCGGCGGGGCCGACTGGGCGCGCAGGGTGCGGCTGCCCGCCTCGATCACCGCGAGGTCGGGGTCGCGGGTGGTCTCTTCGCCGACGATCTCTTCGAACTGGTCGGCGTCGTCGGGGTTGTCGGGAAGGCCGTTGTCGCTGCTGTCGCGCGGGGGGAGGTCACTCACGCATGCCAGTCTACGGAGGTCCACCGACAGCGCGCCCGACACCACCCGTCGTCCCGTTTCGGGACTTTCGGCCTGTCCGTTTCGGGACCTTGGTCCCTCCGGAACGGTCCACGGCCCGGCAAACTTGCTGATCATGGACATAGGCATCGATCTCGGCACCGCCAACACCCTTCTCTACGTACGCGGTCAGGGCATCGTGCTGAACGAACCCTCGGTCGTCGCCGTGAAGGCGGCCGGGAAGCCGGGCGGGAAATCGGGCGGCAGGCCGGGCGGTCGCGGCGACGTGCTCGCCGTGGGCAGCGAGGCGAAGGAGACCATCGGGCGCACGCCGGGCTCGATCACCGCGATCCGGCCGCTGCGGGACGGCGTGATCAGCGACTACGAGGCGGCCGAGGCGATGATCCGGCACTTCGTGCGCAAGGCGGTCCCGGGGCGCCGGCCCCGTATCCGCATGGTGGTGTGCGTGCCCAGCGGGGTCACGCCCGTGGAGCGGCGGGCGATCGAGCACGCGGCGCAGCGGGCCGGGGCGAAGACCGTGCACCTGATCGAGGAGCCGATGGCGGCGGCGATCGGGGCGGGGCTCCCGGTCGCGGACCCGCGCGGGTCGATGGTCGTGGACATCGGCGGCGGCACGAGCGAGGTCGCCGTCATCTCGCTTGGCGGCGTGGTCACTTCGCAGTCGCTGCGGGTCGGCGGCGACCGGTTCGACGAGGCGATCACGGACTACGTGCGCAAGGAGCACGGGCTGCTGATCGGCGAGCGCACGGCCGAGGACATCAAGGTCGCGATCGGCTCGGCGTGGCCGGTGCCCGGCGAGGAGGCGTTCGAGCTGCGGGCGTTCACGGTGCGGGGGCGGGAGAAGGTGGCGGGCCTCCCGAAGACGGTCGAGCTGACGGTGCGCGAGGTGCGGGCCGCGCTCGACGAGCCCGTGGAGGCGGTCATCGCCGCGGTGAAGGCGACGCTGGAGGAGTGTCCTCCGGAGCTGTCGGGGGACGTGATGGAGCACGGGATCGTGCTGACGGGCGGGGGCGCGCTGCTCCCGGGGCTCGACCTGCGGATCGCCTCCGGCACGGGCATCCCGGTGTTCGTCGCGGACGATCCGCTGGACAGCGTGGCGCTGGGGTGCGGGAAGTGTGTGGACGACTTCGACGGGTTGCAGCGGATGCTTGCGGCGTAACCGGGTCTGTCCGGTGGGTGCGGTGTTGCTGTGGTTGCGTTCTTTTGCGCAGTTCCCCGCGCCCCTGAAAGCACCTGTCTACGTCCTCGCCGGGAAGGTTGCCTCGACCTCGTACGTGGCCGAGTCCGTGCGGCCCGCGCTGAACGTGCCGCCCAAGGACAGGACGCGTTCCGCCATGCCGGCCGTGCCGGTGCCCGCCGAGACCGGGGGCAGGGTGGGGGCGTCCGTCGGCAGCGGGTTGGCGACCGTGACGTGGAGGCGGTTCGCCGCGACCGTCACCGTGACGGACACCGGCTGGCCGGGGGCGTGCTTCGCGGCGTTCGTGAGGCACTCCTGGACGACGCGGTAGACCGCGGCCTGGCGCAGCGGGGACTGGGCGCGGGCGGCGGCGTCCACGTCGACGGCGACCTCGTTGCCGGCCGCCGCGCTCTCCTCGGCGAGCCGGGGCAGCGCGTCGAGGCCGGGGGTCGGCGTGCCGCCCCCGGTGCCGCGGCGCACCACGATCTCGTTGAGCAGCAGATGGGCCCGCCGCGCCGTCTCGGACAGCTCGTCGAAGTCCGACTCCCAGCGCTCGCCGCGGGCCCGCCGCGACAGCACCTCCGCCCGCACCGACAGCATCGTCAGCTCGCGGCCCACGAAGTCGTGCACGTCGCCCGCGACGTCGGAGCGCTCCTGCTGCACGGCCTGGAGCAGCGCGGTCTCGGCCCCCTTGGCCTCCAGGGCGCGGACGAGGTCGATGCGGCGCGCGGCGATGCCGACACCGGTGGCGAGCACCCCGATGGGCACGGCGAGCGCGAGGAACTGGCTGACGCTCTCGCCGCCCCGGTGCGCGGGCCATTCGAAGAGCGCGTACGCGGCGCAGGCCCAGACGAGGTAGAGGCAGCAGGCGAGGACGCCGGAATTGCGGCCCCGGTAGCGGGCCACGGAGTACAGGGCGAACTGGATCAGCGTCACATCGTGCAGCCAGCCCAGGAAGACCATCCCGACGGCGAACGACAGCCAGGGCCCCCACGGCCCGCGCCTGCGCAGCAGCAGCGTCGCGGCGCCGAGGGCCAGCACGAGCGTGGCGGAGGTCCCGTTGAGTGCGTTGTCCGCCCGGGCGAGGCCGGGGATGTCCAGGCCCATCAGGGCGAAGCAGCCGACCGCCGTGACGAGGTCGACGGCGTGCGGGGTGCCGCGCCAGCGCTCCAGACGCGACCAGAGACGGCCGAGGCGCCGGCCCGCGACGGTCGTCGCCGCGCCGCTCGTCGCCGGCCCGTCGGCCTCGTCGTGCATGGAGCTCCGTCCCTCCGTGACTGCGCGCCCGGTACGTCCCTTTAATACCCCGGCCGGGCACGACCGGGCATCTCGTGCCGCCTGCCCGGAACGCGACAGGGCCCCCGGAACCCTGCGGTTCCGGGGGCCCTGGGACGCGTACGGTCAGGCCTGCGGCAGCCGGTCCAACTGCGCCTGGATCCGGGCGATGTCCTCGTCCGCCTTGGCGAGCCGGCCCTTGATCTTGTCGACCACCTGGTCCGGGGCCTTGGCGAGGAACGCCTCGTTGCCCAGCTTGCCCTCGGAGGCCGCCTTGTCCTTCTCCGCGGCGGCGAGGTCCTTGGCCAGGCGCTTGCGCTCGGCCGCGACGTCGATCGCGCCGGACAGGTCGAGCGCCACCTCGGCGCCCGCGACCGGCAGCGTGGCGGTGGCCGTGAAGCCCTCGCCCTCCGGCTGGAGCTTGAGCAGCTGGCGGATCGCCGGCTCGTGCGCGGCGAGCGCCGTGCCGTCCAGGCTCAGGCGGGCCGGGACGCGCTGGCCCGCCTTGAGGCCCTGGTCGCCCTTGAAGCGGCGGACCTCGGTGACGACCTGCTGGAGCGTCGCGATCTCCTGCTCGGCGGCGTCGTCACGGAAGCCGCTGTCGTTCGGCCAGTCGGCGATGACGACCGACTCGCCGCCCGTGAGCGTCGTCCAGAGCGTCTCGGTGACGAACGGGACGATCGGGTGCAGCAGCCGCAGCATGACGTCCAGGACCTCGCCGAGGACCCGGCCGGACACCTTGGCCTGCTCGCCGCCCGCCATGAACGTCGTCTTCGACAGCTCGACGTACCAGTCGAAGACCTCGTCCCACGCGTAGTGGAAGAGCGCGTCGGAGAGCTTCGCGAACTGGTAGTCGTCGTAGAACGCGTCGACCTCGGCGACCGTCTTGTTCAGGCGGGAGAGGATCCAGCGGTCCGTCGCCGTCATCTCGGACGGCTCCGGCAGCGGGCCCTCGACGGTCGCGCCGTTCATGAGCGCGAAGCGCGTCGCGTTCCAGATCTTGTTCGCGAAGTTCCGGGACGCCTGGACCCAGTCCTCGCCGATCGGGACGTCGATACCCGGGTTGGCGCCGCGGGCGAGCGTGAAGCGCAGCGCGTCGGAGCCGTAGGTGTCCATCCAGTCCAGCGGGTTGACCGCGTTGCCGAAGGACTTCGACATCTTCTTGCCGTGCTCGTCGCGGACCATGCCGTGGAACGCGATGGTCTTGAAGGGGACCTCGCCGTCCATCGCGTACAGGCCGAACATCATCATCCGGGCGACCCAGAAGAACATCAGGTCGTAGCCGGTGACCAGGGCCGAGTTCGGATAGAACTTGGCCAGGTCCTCGGTCTGCTCCGGCCAGCCCAGCGTGGAGAAGGGCCACAGGCCCGAGGAGAACCAGGTGTCCAGGACGTCGGTGTCCTGGTGCCAGCCCTCGCCGCTCGGCGGCTGCTCGTCGGGGCCGACGCAGACGATCTCGCCGTTCGGGCCGTGCCAGACGGGGATGCGGTGGCCCCACCACAGCTGGCGCGAGATGCACCAGTCGTTGAGGTTGTCGACCCAGTCGAAGTAGCGCTGCGACAGGTCGGCGGGGTGGATGTTCACGCGGCCGTCGCGGACCGCGTCACCGGCGGCCTTGGCGAGCGTCTCGACCTTGACCCACCACTGGAGCGAGAGCCGCGGCTCCAGCGTCGTCTTGCAGCGCGAGCAGTGCCCGACCGAGTGCACGTACGGGCGCTTCTCGGCGACGATCCGGCCCTCGGCGCGCAGCGCGGCGACGATCGCGGAGCGCGCCTCGAAGCGGTCGAGCCCCTCGAAGGGACCGTGGGCGGTGATGACGCCGCGCTCGTCCAGGACCTCGATCGCCTCGAGGTCGTGGCGCTGGCCGATCGCGAAGTCGTTCGGGTCGTGGGCGGGGGTGACCTTGACGGCGCCGGTGCCGAACTCCGGGTCGACGTGCGTGTCCGCGACGACGGGGATCGTGCGGCCGGTCAGCGGCAGCTTGATCTGCTTGCCGATCAGGTGCGCGTACCGCTCGTCGTCCGGGTGGACGGCGACCGCGGTGTCGCCCAGCATCGTCTCGGCGCGGGTGGTCGCGACGACGATGGTGTCCTCGCCCTCGCCGTACTTCATGGAAACGAGCTCGCCGTCGTCGTCCTGGTAGTCCACCTCGATGTCCGAGATGGCCGTCAGGCAGCGCGGGCACCAGTTGCTGATGCGCTCGGCGCGGTAGATCAGGTCGTCGTCGAACATCTTCTTGAAGACCGTCTGGACCGCGCGGGACAGGCCCTCGTCCATGGTGAAGCGGTCGCGGCTCCAGGCCACGCCGTTGCCCAGGCGGCGCATCTGTCCCGCGATCTGGCCGCCGGACTCGGCCTTCCACTGCCAGACCCGCTCGACGAACGCCTCACGGCCCAGGTCGTGGCGGGACAGGCCCTCCTTGGCGAGCTCGCGCTCCACCACGTTCTGCGTGGCGATGCCCGCGTGGTCCATGCCGGGCTGCCACAGCGTCTCGTAGCCCTGCATGCGCTTGCGGCGGGTGAGGGCGTCGATCAGCGTGTGCTCGAAGGCGTGGCCGAGGTGCAGCGAGCCCGTGACGTTCGGCGGCGGGATGACGATCGTGTACGGCGGCTTCTCGCTCTTGGGATCGGCATCGAAGTAACCGCGCTCTACCCAGCGCTCGTACAGCGGCGCCTCCACTTCGGCCGGCGCGTACTGGGTCGGCAGTTCGGAGGTGGGCACTGGCGTCTGCTGCTGAGAGTTCTCGGTCACGGGGCCAGTTTAGAGGGGTTACAAGCTCGTACTGAAACCGAATCCGGTGGAACGGATCGCACCCACGTACGTCAGGATGTCGGCAGCACATAAGCAACGGGAGGGAACGCCAGTAATGAGCCACAACCAGCCGGGCCCGTACGGGAACCAGCAGCCCCAGCAGCCGGGACCGTACGGTCAGCAGCCCCAGCAGCCGGGCCCCTACGGGCAGCCGCAGCAGCCGGGGCCGTACGGCCAGCCGCAGCAGGCGCCGCAGCCCGGCTACGGTTACCCGCAGCAGCCGCCTCAGCAGGCGCCGCAGGGCGTTCCTCCTCAGCAGCCCCCGGGCGCCCCGTACGGCCAGCCGCAGGCGCCCGGCGGTTACGGCCAGCCCCAGCAGCCGGGTCCCTACGGGCAGCCGCAGCAGGCTCCGTACGGCCAGTACCCGCAGCAGCCGCCGGCCGGCGGGGGCGGCAACAAGAAGGTGCTGGGCATCGTGATCGGCGCGGTCGCCGTGGTGGCGGCGCTCGGCGTGGGTGGCTACTTCATCTTCGGTGGCGGGGGCAGCGGCGGCGGCAGCGGCTCGTCCGTGGCGGACGACGGCGCGCACAAGCTGACGACGCCGGCCACGGTCCTCGGCGAGTACCAGAAGAGCAGCTCGAACACCTCCAGCAGCGGCACCTTCAGCGACAGCGACCTCGCGGAGGCCAAGAAGTGGGGCGTGACCGACCCCAAGAGCGTGAACGCCAGCTACAAGGCGGGCTCCGGCACCTCGGTCAAGGCGATCAACTTCGGTGGCGTCTACGGCACGATCGAGGACCCGGAGAAGGTCGTCGACTCGATGTTCACCGAGATGGAGAAGAAGTCCAAGGAGGAGGCGGCCGGAGCGAGCGGCGCCAAGGTCTCCTTCGAGGGCTCGCCCCAGAAGTTCGAGCCGGCCGGCTTCAAGAACGGCGTCATGAAGTGCCAGAACGCCAAGTACGCGATGCCGGGCGGCAGTTCGTCCACCGCGGGCGTGCCGTCGAGCTTCAAGATGCCGATGTGCATCTGGGGTGACCACAGCACGGTCACGTACATCGTGTACTCCGACAGCGGCGCCATCATCTCGAAGAAGGAGCAGCCGCTGAGCGAGGCGGCCGACACGACGGCGAAGCTGCGCAACGAGGTGCGCGTCAAGTCCTGACGCTCGCACCCGCACCCCATGAGAAGGGCCCCGGTCGGATCTCCGACCGGGGCCCTTCTCGTGCCGACTGGCGTTCCGCTACGCCGACTTCTGCTCGCCGCTGCCGCCGCCGCGGGCGTCGCGCGGGATCAGCGTCGGGTTCACGTTCGAGTGAACGGCGTCCGCGGTGATGACGACGCGGGCCACGTCCTTGCGGGACGGCACCTCGTACATCACCGACTGGAGGACCTCCTCCATGATGGCGCGCAGTCCTCGCGCTCCGGTGCGGCGCAGGATCGCCTGGTCGGCGATGGCCTCCAGCGCCTCGCGCTCGAAGTCCAGCTCCACACCGTCGAGTTCGAAGAGCCGCTGGTACTGCTTGACCAGAGCGTTCTTCGGCTCGACGAGGATCTGGAGCAGCGCCTCACGGTCGAGGTTCTGGACCGCGGTGATGACCGGGAGGCGGCCGATGAACTCCGGGATCATCCCGAACTTCACCAGGTCCTCCGGCATGACCTCCTGGAACTGGTCCTTCTCCTCCAGCTCGCGCTTGGAGTGCAGGGTCGCGCCGAAGCCGATGCCCTTGGCGCCCGCCCGCGACTCGATGATCTTCTCCAGACCGGCGAACGCGCCGCCCACGATGAACAGCACGTTCGTCGTGTCGATCTGGATGAACTCCTGGTGCGGGTGCTTGCGGCCGCCTTGCGGCGGGACCGAGGCGCTGGTCCCCTCAAGGATCTTGAGAAGCGCCTGCTGCACGCCCTCACCGCTCACATCACGGGTGATCGACGGGTTCTCCGACTTGCGGGCCACCTTGTCGATCTCGTCGATGTAGATGATCCCGGTCTCGGCCTTCTTGACGTCGTAGTCGGCCGCCTGGATCAACTTCAGCAGAATGTTCTCGACGTCCTCGCCGACGTAGCCCGCCTCCGTCAGCGCCGTCGCGTCGGCGATGGCGAACGGGACGTTGAGCATGCGCGCCAGCGTCTGCGCGAGGAGCGTCTTCCCAGAACCGGTCGGGCCGAGGAGAAGGATGTTGGACTTCGCGAGTTCGATCGCGTCGTCCCGTCCGTTCGCCCCGCCGTTCTCGCCGGCCTGGACGCGCTTGTAGTGGTTGTACACCGCGACGGACAGGGCCTTCTTGGCGGCTTCCTGTCCTACGACGTAGCTCTCGAGGAACTCGTAGATCTCGCGCGGCTTGGGAAGTTCTTCCCAGCGCACTTCGCTCGTCTCCGCGAGCTCTTCCTCGATGATCTCGTTGCAGAGGTCGATGCACTCGTCGCAGATGTATACACCGGGGCCTGCGATGAGCTTCTTGACCTGCTTCTGGCTCTTTCCGCAGAACGAGCACTTGAGCAGATCGCCGCCGTCACCGATGCGTGCCACGAGGTGCTTCCCCTTCGCCTGGGAGACGCTCGCGTAAGCGGCTCCTGGTGCCTGTATCCGACGGTACCTTGCCGGGCCCCCCGTTCGGGCCCCCCTTGGCACGGTTCACTTTTACGGGAACCGTGCCGAGGGGACGGCAGACGATACAGCGCTGACTACGCGATCGCCTCGTTGTTCATCTTGCGCGTCGAGACGACCTGGTCGACCAGGCCGTACGCGAGCGCGTCCTCGGCCGTGAGGATCTTGTCGCGCTCGATGTCGTCGCGGATCTTCTCGATCGGCGTCGTCGAGTGCTTGGCCAGCATGTCTTCCAGCTGAGCACGCATGCGCATGATCTCGTTGGCCGCGATCTCCAGGTCGGAGAGCTGCTCACGGCCGGTGCCACCGGAGGGCTGGTGGATCAGCACGCGGGCGTTGGTCAGCGCCATGCGCTTGCCCGGGGTGCCGGCGGCCAGCAGGACGGCGGCCGCGGAGGCGGCCTGGCCCATGCAGACCGTCTGGATGTCCGGCTTCACGAACTGCATCGTGTCGTAGATGGCCGTGAGGGCCGTGAACGAGCCGCCGGGGCTGTTGATGTAGATGGAGATGTCGCGGTCCGGGTCCATCGACTCCAGGCACAGCAGCTGCGCCATGACGTCGTTGGCCGACGCGTCGTCGATCTGCACGCCGAGGAAGATGATGCGCTCCTCGAAGAGCTTCGCGTACGGGTCGTACTCGCGCACGCCCTGCGAGGTGCGCTCGACGAAGCGCGGCACCACGTAGCGGTTGTCGACCTGGGGGCCCTGGTACAGGCCGCTGCCGGGGAAGTTGTTCATGCTCGGTGTTCCGTCCTGGTGAAGGTGGGCTTGGCTGGCTGTGCCGACGTGATCGCGAGGATCAGGCGCCGGTGCCGCCGCCGCCCGGAACGCCCGTAGCGGCAGTGATGATCTCGTCGATGAGGCCGTACTCCTTGGCCTCGTCGGTGGTGAACCAGCGGTCGCGGTCACCGTCACGGATGATCGTCTCGACGGTCTGGCCCGAGTGGCGCGCGGTGATCTCGGCCATGCGCTTCTTCGTGCGCAGCAGGTACTCGGCCTGGATCTTCACGTCCGACGCGGTACCGCCGATGCCCGCGGAGCCCTGGTGCATCAGGATGTCGGTGTGCGGCAGCGCGAAGCGCTTGCCCGCCGCGCCGCCGGTCAGCAGGAACTGGCCCATGGAGGCGGCCATGCCCATGCCGATGGTGACGACGTCGTTCGGGATGTACTGCATGGTGTCGTAGATCGCCATGCCGGCCGTCACCGAGCCGCCCGGGCTGTTGATGTACAGGTAGATGTCCTTGTCCGGGTCGGCGGCAAGGAGCAGCATCTGTGCGGTGATCTTGTTCGCGATGTCGTCGTCGACCTGCTGCCCGAGGAAGACGATGCGCTCGCCGAGCAGCCGGTTGTAGACATGGTCGCCGAGGCCACCACCGATGGACGGCTCGCCTGCGGCGGAAGGCATCAGATTCGTCACGTATCCACCTGCTCGTCTCTGACGGCTACGCGCCGTCTCGCGTCTTTAGCTGGGTCGGGGGCCGTGCTCGGACGCCCCTGCCCTTCTCTTCATGGACCCTAACGCGCGGCCCCCTCCGGGGAATCCCGCGGATGGAACTGTTCGCTGTGAGCGCAGGTACGGCGCCACGAGGGGCACGTGTGACCGAGGCCCCCGGAACCACTGCGGTTCCGGGGGCCTCGGTCACATGTTCCGAGCGGGGCGGTTACGCCTCGTTCTTCTCCTCGGCGGAGTCGGTGGACTCGGCGGCGGCCTCAGCGGCCTCCTCCGTCTCCTCCTCGTCGTCCGAGAGGTCGACGACCTCGCCGTTGGTGTCCTTGACCGTGGCGGCCTCGACGACCGTGGCAAGGGCCTTTCCGCGGGCGACCTCGCCGACCAGCATCGGGACCTGGCCACCCTCGACGACGGCCTGGGCGAACTGGTCGGGGGACATGCCGGAGGAGGCGGCGCGGCGCATGAGGTGCTCGGTGAGCTCCTCCTGGCTGACGTTCAGCTTCTCCTTGTTGACGAGCTCGTCGAGGACGAACTGCGTCTTGATGCCCTTGACGGCCTGCTCGCTCGTCTCGGCGTCGAACTCCTCGACCGTCTTGCCCTGGATCTCGAGGAACTTCTCGAGGTTCAGGCCCATCTGGGCGAGCTGGTGGTTCTCGAGGTTGTGCTTGCGGGTCTGGACCTCGTCCTCAAGGAGCTTCTCCGGGACGGGGACCTCGACCAGCTCGAGCAGCTTCTCGAGGACGCGCTCCTGGGCCTGCGTGGCCTGGTCGTTCAGCTTCTGGTTCTCGAGGCGCTTGCGGCTGTCGGCCTTCAGCTCCTCGAGGGTGTCGAACTCGGAGGCGAGCTGCGCGAACTCGTCGTCGAGCTCCGGCAGTTCACGCTTGGCGACCTGGGTCACCTTGACGGTGACCTCGGCGTCCTTGCCCTCGGCGGAGCCGCCCTTGAGCTCGGAGGTGAAGGTGGCCTCGCCACCGGCCTCCAGGCCCTTGACGGCGTCGTCGATGCCGTCGAGGAGCTCGCCCGAGCCGATGGTGTACGAGACGCCGGAGGCGACGCCGTCCTCGAGGACCTCGCCCTCGACCTTGGCCTCCAGGTCGATCGTCACGACGTCGCCGTCCTCGGCGGCGCGCTCGACCGGCGCGGTGGAGGCGAAGCGGTCGCGCAGCTGCTCGACGGCCTTGTCGACGTCCTCCTCGGTGACCTCGGTGGCGTCGACCTCGACCTCGATGCCGGAGTAGTCCGGGATCTCGATCGTCGGGCGGACGTCGACCTCAGCGGTGAAGTTCAGCGTCTCGCCGTCCTTCAGGTCCGTGATGTCGACCTCGGGCTGGCCGAGGACGTTGAGCTCCGCCTCGTTCACGGCCTCGGTGTAGAACTTCGGGAGCGCGTCGTTGACCGCCTCTTCGAGAACCGCACCGCGGCCGAAGCGCTGGTCGATGACGCGGGCCGGGATCTTGCCCTTGCGGAAGCCCTTCACCGTGACCTGCTGGTTGATCTTCTTGTACGCCGCGTCGAGGCTGTCCTTGAGCTCCTCGAAGGGCACCTCAATGCTGAGCCGAACCCGGGTCGGGTTCAGGGTCTCGACGGCGCTCTTCACGGTGGGTCTCCTTGGGGGCTGACTTCTGGGATCTGCCCGGCTTAGAGACACACGGGCATGCAGCTTGCATAGTAACGGCACGCCGCTGCTGACCCACAATGCGATCTTGATGCGATCCTGGAGAACCCCGGGGCGGTCTCACGACCTGCGCCCGAACGCTGGTCGGGGTGGCGGGATTTGAACCCACGGCCTTCCGCTCCCAAAGCGGACGCGCTACCAAGCTGCGCCACACCCCGTCGGTGCGACACGTAGGGTACATGCCCGCAGGCAGTGCGGCGCCCGCGCTGCGGGCCGCCGGAAAGAGGGTGTGCACTCGACGCCCTCGACCCGCTACGATGCCTGCGTGCCGCGGTCACCGACCTGCGGTGCAGCCGTGCGGGCGTAGCTCAATGGTAGAGCCCTAGTCTTCCAAACTAGCTACGCGGGTTCGATTCCCGTCGCCCGCTCTATACGACTCAAGGCCAGGTCAGAGGCTATTTCCTCTGCCTGGCCTTGATCGTTTCCTAGGGACCCGTTCAGTCCTCCGCCCCCCAGGGGTTCACCAGGGTGTTACCCCTGCCTCACCTGCGGTGATTACTGATGGCTCCCATCGATCACTGCGCTCGGCTTCATCCGCACACGGGAACTGCTCGACAAACCCAGGCTCGTCGGGGGTCCTGCGGGCAGCGCTGCCGAGTGCGGGCCCGCGGGAGGGTGCGTGAAGGGCTCCCATCCCGTCCGCCGTCGACCCAGGCAGAGCCGAGCAGGCGTGGTTCATGTTGCTGTCGGCCTTGGACCATCGGGGTCTTGTCGTCGAGCTGGAACTGCACGCGGCATCCAGGCGGTCATGCGGTGCCGGGCCTGTAGCGATGGTGTGCTGCCCGCAGGGCGCGCAGCTGGTCCTCGAAGCCGAACGCGCCCACGGAGCCGGCGTACGGCACCGGAAGCCAGACGGCTTCGCCGCTGCGCAGCTTGACCACGACACGGAGATTGTGGGTACTCAGGCGACGGTCGCCGGGTTGTACCCGCACGTCCTCGAAGCGGTCGATCTCGCCCCATTCCAGTCGGTGCCACCGCAGCACTGTGCGATACCGCAGCCCGTCCTGGCCCACCTCCAGGCGGCGCCCGAGGAATCCGAAAGCCGTAAGGGTTCCCACAGCGAGGACCGAGGAGCAGGCCACCCACTCGTCGTACCCCGGAACACCGAGACCGGCCGCGACTCCTGCCCCGATCGCCGCCAGCGCGGCCAGCGCGGCCGCCCAGCGCGCGGACGCGCCCATGATGCGGAAGGACAGCTCGGCATTGCTTGTCATGCTCGTGATCCTTCCATCCGCCTGGCGCCGTGCGTAGCTTCCGACCGAGCGGGGAACCACGGGGAGTCGCGGCGAGCCTCCCGAGAACGCGCAGGCCGGCGTCTTGCCTGGTCAGAGCGGGTGTGCGTACGCGACCTTCCGGACTGGCTACGCGGGTTCGATTCCCGTCGCCCGCTCTCGTGAAAAGCCTCCGGCCCGGATCCACTCCTCGTGGACCGGGCCGGAGGCTTTTTCGCGGTCTCCGCCGGGCGCCCTGGACCGCTGCCTCAGAATTTGATCGCGCTGACGCTGTCCGCGACCGAGTTGAGGAAGTTGTTGATCGCCGGCGCCATTCCGGTCGATGCGAGGAAGAAGCCGAAGAGCACCGCGACTATGGCGGGTCCCGCCTTGATCGAGCCGCCGCGCATGAGGACGACGAGAACGATCGCCAACAACAGCACCACTGACAGCGAAATGGCCACACTGATCACACCCTAGGTCGGTCCGCTCTCCCGGCCCGGAGGGTGAAGCCGCACCCCCCGCCAGAACCATCGTGCCACCAACCCGGCGCGCCTATGCGGCCCGTGACGCATCGTCGGCCACGTACCCGCGGGTTTCGGCTTGATCGTTTCTATCGTCCCGGCCGCCCCGCACACCCGCCCCCGGCTCGGCGTGCAGGCTTTCTCTCAGTTTCCCCTTGGTTTGCACACAGGAAAATCAAGGAAAAGCGATGTCCAATTAACGCCCGCGCGGTACGGGACGAATCGGTCATTTCACCAAGGGCGGGCAAACCGATGGGGCGCAACCGCACAAACCTCATGTCGACTTCCGCGCAAACGGGGTACCTGGAAACACCAAGGAGGAATCGAGTTGAGGGTTTTACGAAATCACAGGGGCCCCACTAAGGTGCCTCAGATGTTCCACACTGCCATCATCCCCACCGGCGCAGTGCGGCCCCCCACGATCTCCCCGAGTTCCTGGTGGGAGGGCCTGTGACCAACTCGCTGCACCCACAGGGCTCGCACCGCACCCCGCTCCCCCCGACCGCGCGGCCCGCCGCGGAGGTCGCCCCCCAGCAGAAAACGGCCCCCGCTCCGGCCGACACCCCCAAGCCCAAGCAGCGCGACGCGTTCTTCGACAACGCCAAATACCTGGCCATCGTCTTCGTCGCGATGGGCCATTCCTGGGAGCCGCTGACCGACGGCAGCCGTACCGCCGAAGCGCTGTACGAGATCGTCTACACGTTCCACATGCCGGCGTTCATCATCATCTCCGGCTATTTCTCGCGCAGCTTCGACATGCGGCCCGACCGCCTGCGGCGCCTCATCACCGGCGTCGCCGTGCCATATGTGATCTTCGAGGTCGCGTACAGCATCTTCAAGAAGTACGCGGACAACGACCCGGCGCACCCGATCAGCCTGCTCGACCCGTGGTTCCTGACCTGGTTCCTCGTCGCGCTGTTCATCTGGCGGCTCACCACTCCGCTGTGGAAGATCGTCCGCTGGCCGATCCCGCTCTCCATCGCCATCGCCGTGCTCGCGGCGGTCTCCCCCGACATCGGCGACGACCTGGACCTCCAGCGGGTGCTTCAGTTCCTGCCGTTCTTCGTGCTCGGCCTGTTCCTGAAGCCGGAGCACTTCCAGCTCGTACGGCGGCGCGAGGTGCGGATCCTGTCCGTGCCGATCGGCGTGTGCGCCTTCCTGCTCGCCTACTGGGCGGCTCCGCGCATGACGTCGGTGTGGTTCTACCACCGCGACAGCGCTCAGGAGCTGGGCGTCCCGTGGTGGGTCGGCGTCGTCATGACGCTCGCCCTGTTCGGCTGCTCGATCGTGCTCACCGCGTGCTTCTTCGCGTGGGTGCCGGGCCGCAGGACGTGGTTCACGGTGCTCGGCGCCGGGACGCTGTACGGCTATCTGCTGCACGGGTTCCTGGCGAAGGGTTCCCGGTTCTGGGGCTGGTTCGACGCGGACTGGACGCACACCCCGTACGGCGAGGTCGCCGTCACGCTCATCGCGGGCGCGGTCGTCACCGCCCTGTGCACGCCACCCGTGCAACGGGCCTTCCGCTTCGCCATGGAGCCGAGGATGCCGTGGGCGTTCAAGAAGGACGCCACCGAGACGGCACGGGCCAGGCAGCGCGCCTGACGTGGTTCGGGTAAGGGTGGGACCGGGGACGAACCCGCCCACCCTTACCCGAACCCGCATCACGAGGAGTCCCGGCCTCATGCAGATCGATCTCAACGGGCGCACCGCCCTGGTCACCGGATCCACCCAGGGCATCGGCGCCGCCATCGCGACGGGCCTCGCCCGCTCCGGGGCCCGCGTGGGCGTCAACGGCCGTACCCGGGAGCGCGTCGACGAGGCCGTGTCCCGGATCCGCGCCGAGGCGCCCGGCGCGGACCTGGTCCCGGTCGCGGCCGACGTCACCACCGAGGACGGCCTGCGGGACGCCGCCGCGGCGCTCCCCCACGTCGACATCCTGGTCAACAACCTGGGCATCTTCGGCTCCGCCGACCCGCTGGAGATCACCGACGAGGAGTGGCGCCGCTACTTCGAGGTGAACGTGCTGGCCGCGGTCCGCCTCATCCGCCACTACCTGCCCGGCATGACCGAGCGCGGCTGGGGCCGGATCCAGAACATCGCGAGCGACTCGGCCGTGGTGATCCCCGCCGAGATGATCCACTACGGGATGTCCAAGACGGCGCTGCTCTCCGTGACCCGCGGCTTCGCGAAGCAGGCCGCCGGCAGCGGTGTGACCGTCAACTCCGTCATCGCGGGCCCCACCCACACGGGCGGCGTCGAGGACTTCGTCTACGAACTGGTCGACCGCGATCTGCCCTGGGACGAGGCGCAGCGGGCCTTCATGCGCGAGCACCGTCCGCAGTCCCTGCTGCAACGGCTCATCGAGCCCGAGGAGATCGCGAACATGGTGGTCTACCTGGCCTCCGACCTGTCGAGCGCCACGACGGGCGGCGCCCTGCGGGTGGACGGCGGGTACGTGGACTCGATCCTGCCGTAGGGCCCCGCAAGGCCCCGCGCACAAGCTAAGAGAGCCCCAGCAGCGCGCGCATCCTCGCGTACTTGCTGGTCAGTCGATTCCGGGTCGGCTCGTCGAGGACGGCGAGGCGGCCCGGATCCGCGTTGTGGGCCAGGTCCGCCTCCTTGACCAGGCGGGCGCCGGGGGTGGCGAGGATGCGCTGGGCGTACGCCTCCGGGGGCTCGCCCTCGCGCTTGGTCAGCGCGCGGACGACCGCCTTCGCCTCCGCCGGGAGCGGGGCCGCGTCCAGCCACTCCTCCGTGAGCGCGTTGTCCTCGATCGCGTCGTGCAGCCAGGCCGCGGCGATCTGGGCCTCGGTGCCTCCCCTGGCGCGGGTGCCTTCGGCCACGGCCGCCAGATGCTCCGCGTACGGGCGGCCCGCCTTGTCCTTCTGGCCCTGGTGGGCCTGCCGCGCGAGGGCCTCGACTTCCGTCAGCGTGAGCATGTCGCAGAGCCTCCCACGCGGCCCCCGCACGCGCTCGGGACTTTGGACCCAGGTCGTTTGGTAAGCTAAGTATTGACGTTTTCTTGACGCTCTCTTGACCAAAGCCTCCAGTCTGTCCTGACGGCGGGGCTTCAAGACCAAGGAGGAACGGGCCCATCGGACACGCAGACACCTTGATCGCCATGGGCGGCGCCTTTCTGGCCGCCGCCGTCCTCGCCCGCCTGGGCGGGCGCATAGGACTCCCCACCATCCCCCTGTTCATCCTGGCCGGAATACTCCTCGGCCCTCACACGCCGGGCGTCGTGCTGCTCTCCGACCCGCACGACCTGGAGATGCTCTCCGCGCTCGGCCTCGTACTGCTGCTCTTCTATCTCGGCCTCGAGTTCCACATGGACGACCTCAAGACCGGCGGCCGCAAGATGGCCGTCGCCGGAGGGACGTACCTCGCGTTGAACGTCGGCGCCGGCCTCGGTTTCGGATTCGCCCTCGGCTGGGGCACATCCGAGGCTCTGGTCCTCGCCGGGGTGCTCGGCATCTCGTCGTCCGCGATCGTCACCAAGGTCCTCGTCGACACCGGCAGGCTCGGCAACCCCGAGACCAAGCCGATCCTCGGCATCATCGTGGTCGAGGACATCTTCCTCGCCCTGTACCTGGCCGCCCTGCAACCGATCCTGTCCGGCGCGGACTCGCTGTCGGCCGCCGTGCTCGACGGCGGCAAGGCCTTCGGGTTCCTGCTGCTGCTCGCGCTCGCGGCGCGGTTCGGCACACGGATCGTCGGCATGCTCTTCAACACCAAGGACGACGAACTCCTCGTCATCTCCTTCCTCGGTGCCGCGGTGTTCGTGGCGGGGGTCTCCGAGTGGTTCGGGGTCGCCGACGCCATCGGGGCGTTCATGGTCGGCCTGATGCTCGGCTCGACCGCCTCCGGCGAGCGGATCCGCACGCTGGTGCACCCGCTGCGGGACGCCTTCGGAGCGATCTTCTTCTTCGGGTTCGGGCTCTCCATCGACCCCGGCGACCTGCCGTCCGTGCTGTGGCCCGTGCTCGCCGCGGTCGCGCTGACGCTCGTCATGAACGTCCTCGCGGGGATCGGCGGGGCGAAGATCTACGGGTTCGGGGCCGGGCCCGCCGCGAACATCTCGACCACCTTGCTGGCGCGCGGCGAGTTCGCCCTGATCCTCGCCACGATGGCCGCGGGCGCGGGGCTCGACGAACGCCTCTCGCCGTTCATCGCGGGCTACGTGCTGCTGCTCGCGGTGCTCGGCCCGATGGCCGCGGGCCGCTCCGCGTGGCTGGCCCGGATCCTGCCGATCAAGGAGCGGGCGCCGTTGCTCGAGGAGCCACGCGTCGGCGCCGGGGTGTAGGGCGCCTCAGGCGTCCCGGCAGATCAGCAGCAGGGCCCGGTCGTCGTTGACGTCCTTGGCCACCGCCTCGATGAGGTGCCAGGCCGCACCGTGGAAGCCGCCGGTCACATACCGGTCGGCTTCCCCGGTGAGGCGGTCGATGCCCTCGCTGATGTCCCGGTCGGAGGTCTCCACGAGGCCGTCCGTGAACAGCATCAGCACGTCACCGGGGCGCAGCGTCCCCTTCGTGGCGTCGAACTCGGCCCCGTCGTAGACGCCGAGGAGCGGGCCCTCGGCCGCCTTCTCCTCCCAGCGCCCGGTGCCCGCGCTGAGCTGGAGGCCCGGCGGGTGGCCCGCGGAGTACAGCTCGTAGTCCCCCGATTCGAGGTCCAGGACGAGGTGGATCGAGGTCGCGAAGCCCTCGTCCCAGTCCTGGCGGAGCAGATAGCCGTTGGCCGCGGGCAGGAAGGCGTGCGGCGGCAGCGAACCGAGCAGCCCGCTGAAGGCGCCGGCCAGCAGCAGCGCGCGCGAGGCCGCGTCCATGCCCTTGCCGGACACATCGGTGAGGACGACCTCAAGCGTGCGGCCGTTGTTCGTGCGGGCCGCGACGACGAAGTCACCGGAGAACGACTGGCCGCCCGCCGGGCGCAGCGCCATCTCGCGGTGCCAGCCCGGCGGCAGCTTGGGCAGCCGGCTCTGTGTACGGATCCGCTCGCGCAGGTCGAAGAGCATCGTTCCGCCGCGCCGCCAGGGCACGCCGACCCGGCTGCGGAACTGGGCGATGAGCAGGCCGAAGAAGCCGCAGGCCGCGACCGTCAGCACGGTGCCGGGCGTGACCCCGGCCGAGCGCTGCGTGTACGGGCCGAGCTGGAACGACTCCACGATCAGCGCCGCGGCGGCCGCCGCGTACAGACCGAGCAGGCTGGCCGGGCGCAGCAGCAGGCCGCCCGCGACGATCGGCAGGACGAGGACGGCGGGCGCGCACCACACGGGGTTCAGGATGGTGGCGAAGGCGATCACGGGGACGGTGATGAGCAGCCCGACCAGCGCGATCCAGTCCGAGCCGTCACCGCGGAAGTAGTCCACCCCGGATTTGCGCACGGCTGTGCGGACCCGGTGCACACGCATCCTCAACCGGGCCGGGAACGTATCGGCTTCCGCGCGCTGTCCGCGCCCGCGCCGCTCTCGTCGTACCGCCATTGTTCGTGGACCTTATCCACCGGGTCCGGGGCTGTGCACGGGAGGTCCCACTTGTCCCCCTTTCCGGGCACGCCCGTCAGCCCCCGTACAGGAGGGAAAATCCCTCGCCCGTCGCTGCCCGCCCTGGTAGGGATGGCGTATGGCGACCGATCTGCGCACCTTGCACGACAGCGAGTGGGACGACTGGTACGGGAAGCTGGAGCGGGCCTTCGGAGGGATCGCCGAGGCGCCGGAGGAACGCGGCCTGTACCGGGAGCTGACCTCCATCGACCGCTCGATCGGCGTCTGGGACGGCGACGAGTGCGTGGGCACGGCGGGCGCCTTCCCGTTCCGCGTCTCGGTGCCCGGCGGGGCCTTCGTGGCAGCGGCGGGCGTGACCATGGTCAGCGTCGCCGCGACGCACCGCAGGCGCGGCATCCTGACCCAGATGATGCGCCGTCAACTCGACGACGTACGAGGGTGGGGCGAGCCCCTCGCGGTGCTCACGGCGTCCGAGCCCGTGATCTACGGACGGTTCGGCTACGGGACCGGGACCCGCAAGGCGACGGTGCGCATCGAGTCGCGGCGGGTGGGCGTCGACGCGCCCGCGGAGGCCGACGACGTGCGGCTGCGGTACGCGGACCCGGCGCAGGCCGCCGAGCGCTGCGAGGCCGTGTATCTGCGGACCGTGGGGACGCGGCCGGGGATGCTCGGGCGGCTGCCCGGCTGGGAGCGGCTGTCGCTGCTCGACCCGGAGCGGGACCGGGGCGGGGCCTCGCCGTTGCAGTGCGTGGTCGCCGAACTGGGCGGGGAGATGGTCGGGTTCGCGCGATTCCACGTGAAGCCGGAGTCCGAGCACGGTCTTGACCGCAGCACCGTCCAGGTGCGCGAGGTGACCGCGGTCGAGCCCGCGGCGTACGCGGCGCTGTGGCGGTTCCTGTGCAGCATCGACCTCACCGAGACCGTGGAGTGCGGCAACCTGCCGGTGGACGATCCGCTGTTCTCGCTGGTCTCCGACATCCGGCGGTGCGAGGTACGGGTGCGGGACTCGATGCACGTACGCCTGGTGGAGGTGGGCGAGGCACTCGAAGCGCGTACGTATCTGGCGCCCGTGGACGTCGTGTTCGAGGTGCGGGACGCCTTCTGCCCCTGGAACGAGGGGCGTTGGCGGCTCACGGGTGACGCGAAGGGCGGCGCGTCCTGCAAGCGGACCGAGGACCCGGCCGATCTCGCCCTCTCCGTACGGGAGTTGGGAGCCGCCTACCTCGGCGACGCGTCACTGCTCGAGCTGGCCGGGGCCGGGCGGGTGCGGGAGCTGCGGCCGGGGTCGCTCACGGAGGCGTCGGTGGCGTTCGGGTCGACCGTCGCACCCTGGCTGCCGCACGGGTTCTAGTACGTGCCCGGCGGCTGGCAGGTGGGGCACCAGAAGAGGTTGCGGGCCGCCAGTTCCGCCGTGCGGATCTCGGTGCCGCACAGGTGGCAGGGCTGGGGTGCGCGCCGGTAGACGTAGACCTCGCCGCCGTGGTCGTCGACGCGCGGCGGGCGGTTCATCGCCTCGGGGGTGTGCTCGGGGCGGACGGTGTCGATGCGGTTGGCGCGGACGCCGTCGTGCATCAGCGCCACCAAGTCGTCCCAGATGGCGTGCAGTTGGGGCTCGGTGAGGTTCTTGCCCGGGGTGTACGGGTCGATGCCGTGCCGGAAGAGGACCTCGGCGCGGTAGACGTTGCCGACGCCCGAGATGACCTTCTGGTCCATGAGGAGCGCGGCGATGGTGGTGCGGCTGCGGGAGATCCGCGCGTAGGCCCTGGCGGGGTCCTCGGCGGGGCGCAGCGGGTCCGGGCCGAGGCGGTCGTGTATCGCCTGCTTCTCGGCGTCCGTGATGAGGGCGCAGGTGGTGGGGCCGCGGAGGTCCGCGTAGTGGGTGTCGTTCGCCAGGCGGAGGCGGACGGTGTCCGTGGGGGGCGGGGCGGGGGTGGAGCCGAAGGTGTACTTGCCGAAGAGGCCGAGGTGGATGTGGACCCAGTGCTCCGCGGGGAACCCGAGGAAGAGGTGCTTGCCGTGGGCCTCGGTGCGGGTGAGTTCTTGACCGGTGAGGAGCGCTGCGGCGTCGGAGAACTTGCCCTGGGGGCTGGTGACGGTGACCTTGCGGTCGGCGAATTTCTCGGCGTGGTCCTGGGCGAGCCGGTGAATGGTGTGACCCTCGGGCACGCCGGTTCCTTTCAGCCGATCGTGGTTGACGCCTCGGGGCTCCGCCCCGGACCCCGCGCCTCAAACGCCGGCGGGGCTGGAAAAGATCGGGGCTCCGCCCCGGACCCCGCTGCTCAATCGCCGCAGGGGCTTGAAATACGCACCCGTATCGCCGGCGGAGCTTGAAAATCAAGCCCCGCCGGCGCAACCACGGGGCAGGTGCAGCCCCGGAGGGGGTCAGTCCTGCTGCGGGTGGTGGGGCGGGATCGCGGGGAGGACGCCCGACACCTCGTAGGCCGACAGCATGTCGATGCGGCGCTGGTGGCGCTCCTCGTTGGAGTACGGCGTCGCCAGGAAGATCTCGACGAACTTCGTCGCCTCCTCCTCCGTGTGCATCCGCCCACCGATGGAGATCACGTTCGCGTTGTTGTGCTCACGGCCCAGCGCGGCGGTCTGCTCGCTCCAGGCGAGGGCCGCACGGACGCCCTTCACCTTGTTCGCGGCGATCTGCTCACCGTTGCCGGAGCCGCCGATCACGATGCCGAGGGCGTCGGGGTCCGCCGCCGTCCGCTCCGCGGCGCGGAGGCAGAACGGCGGGTAGTCGTCCTGGGCGTCGTAGATGTGGGGCCCACAGTCGACGGGCTCGTGGCCGTGGGCCTTGAGCCATTCGACCAGGTGGTTCTTGAGTTCGTAGCCGGCATGATCCGAGCCGAGGTACACGCGCATGGGTCCGAGTGTGGCACGAGGCGGGCCGGGTAGCCGCCTCCGGGTGCCCGCCGGGGCGCCGGTCGTGGCCTTGACAACAATCCGGACTCAAAGCTTCCGAACCGGCCGCCCGGGTGCATTGAATGCGAGCGCACGTTTACCGCAAACGTAAGGACCCGTGCATGACCACGCAGTCGCCCCCCACCACTGGGGCCTCCTCCGGCACGCCGCCCACCGGCGGCGACGGAGACGGACTCAAGGCAGGGCTGAAGAACCGGCACCTGTCCATGATCGCCATCGGCGGCGTCATCGGAGCCGGTCTGTTCGTCGGCTCCGGCTCCGGCATCGCGGCCGCAGGACCGGCCATCCTCGTCTCGTACGCCCTCGTCGGCGCGATGGTCGTCTTCGTGATGCGGATGCTGGGCGAGATGGCCGCCGCACGGCCGTCGTCCGGCTCCTTCTCCGCCTACGCCGACCAGGCGCTCGGCCGCTGGGCCGGCTTCTCCATCGGCTGGCTGTACTGGTTCTTCTGGGTCGTGGTGCTCGCCGTGGAGGCGACCGCCGGCGCGAAGATCCTCAACGGCTGGATACCGGGCGTCCCCCAGTGGGGGTGGGCGCTGATCGTGATGGTCGTGCTGACCGTCGTGAACCTGGCGGCCGTGGGCTCCTACGGAGAGTTCGAGTTCTGGTTCGCCGGGATCAAGGTCGTCGCGATCGCGGCGTTCGTGATCGTGGGCATGCTCGCCGTGTTCGGCGTGCTGCCGGGCTCCGACAACCCGGGCGCCGGGTTCGCGCACCTCACCGATGCCGGTGGATTCTTCCCGAAGGGGCCCGGAGCGATCCTCACCGGTGTGCTGATGGTCGTCTTCTCCTTCATGGGCTCCGAGATCGTCACGCTCGCCGCCGGTGAGTCCGAGGACCCGCAGAAGGCCGTCACCAAGGCCACGAACTCCGTGATCTGGCGCATCGGCATCTTCTACCTGGGCTCGATCTTCGTGGTCCTCACGCTGCTGCCGTGGAACGACCCGTCGATCACCAAGGACGGCAGCTACGTCGCCGCGCTGAACTCCATCGGCATCCCGCACGCCGGGCAGGTCATGGACGTCATCGTGCTGACGGCCGTGCTGTCGTGCCTGAACTCCGGGCTCTACACCGCTTCCCGGATGGCCTTCTCGCTGGGGCAGCGCGGGGACGCGCCGAAGGCGTTCGCGAAGACCACGTCGCGCGGTGTGCCGCGGGTCGCGATCCTCGGGTCCGTCGTGTTCGGGTTCCTCGCCGTCTGGTTCAACTACCAGTGGCCGGACACCGTCTTCAACTTCCTGTTGAACTCCTCCGGAGCCGTCGCGCTGTTCGTGTGGCTCGTCATCTGCTTCACGCAGCTGAAGATGCGCGGGATGATCCTCCGGGACCAGCCGGAGAAGCTCGTCGTCAAGATGTGGCTGTTCCCGTATCTGACGTGGGCGACGATCGCGATGATCTCGTTCGTTCTCGTGTACATGCTGACGGATGACGCGGGGCGGGAGCAGGTTCTGCTTTCCCTGCTCGTCGCGGCGTTCGTCGTCGGGTTCGCGCTCGTTCGCGAGAAGGTGCAGCGGGCGAAGGCGTAGGTGTTTCGGTGGTCCGGGGTTGGCGTCGCGGGGCGCCGCCCCGGCCCCCGTGCCTCAATCGCCGGCGGGGCTTGATCTGCCGGATGGGGTGAACGTCGACTTCACCTTTTCGTACGTTGCCTTCGCCCGTTCCTCCACCTCCGGGCGGTACCACGTCCCCACCTGGTAGGAGCGGCTGCCGCGGTCGAAGCCGAGGAGTTCCGCGTGCCAGCGGGCGCCCTTGAGGGTGAAGAGGTACTCCCAGACCACCGCGGGGCGGCCGCGGAACGTGGTGCGGCTCAGGCGGAGCTTCTTGTAGTCCTGGCCCTGGTGGGCGGCGCGTTCGGACTTCTGCCACGTCGCCAGGAGATCGTCCTTCGCGAGGGCCGACTGGGCGACGAGTTCCTGGGTCCCGTCCGGTGACGTGTAGTGCACCTCGGACGCCGTCTTCACGACCCGCTCCCAGCCCTTCGGCGGCACCCAGGCGTACCCCGCCTCCCGCCGCGCGCCCGCCGGAAGGCTCTCGGTGGGCGGCCTGGACGTGCCCTCGACGGTCGGCGGGCGGGACGTCGTCGGTGCCGGGCCGCCGGCCCGCGGGTCCCCGTTCGGCAGCGTGAGGGCGAGGGACACCGCGAGGCCCACGGCCAGCACTCCCCCGCCCGCGACGAGGGCCGTCCTGCGGCGGTTCGCCCGACGCGGCCGCGGCGGCGCGGATTCCGGGCGGCGCACACCGATGTCGAGGGTGTGGGTCCTGGGCTGCGGCGCCCCGGAGGGCTTCGGGGGCTCGGCGGGGGCCAGTGCCCCGGTCACCGTGTCGACGTCGGGGCGGTCCCGCGGCTCCTTCGCCAGCAGGCCCGCGAGGAGCGGGCCGAGGCGGCCCGCCTCGGGCGGCAGCCGCGGCTCCTCGTAAAGGACGGCGTGCAGGGTCGCGAGGGTCGTCTCCCGGGAGAACGGCGAGCTGCCGCCGAGGGCCGCGCAGAGCGTCGCCCCGAGGGACCACAGGTCCGACGGCGGGCCCTGCGGGCGGCCCGCGACCCGCTCCGGAGCCATGTAGTCCGGCGAGCCGACCAGCATCCCCACCATGGTGAGCGCCTTGGCGTCCTGGATCGCGGCGATGCCGAAGTCGGTGAGCATGACGCGGCGCCGCCCCACGCGCTCGATCAGTACGTTGCCGGGCTTGATGTCCCGGTGCAGCACGCCGCCCGCGTGCACCTGGCGCAGCGCCCCTGCCAGGCTCAGCCCGATCCGCTCGACCTCGTCGGGCGGCAGCGGCCCGTCCTCGACGAGGACCTGTTCCAGGGAGCGGCCGTCGACCAGCTCCATGACGATCCACAGGCGTTCGCCCTCGTCGACGACGTCGTAGACGCGCACCACCCCGGGGTGGTCGATGCGGGCGGTGGCGCGGGCCTCGCGCAGCGTGCGCTCGCGGCGGGTGCGGGCGTCCTCGGGGTCGAGACCGTCGATGCGCATTTCCTTGACGGCGACCCGGCGGTCGAGCATTTCGTCCACCGCGCGCCACACGCGCCCCATTCCGCCCTGGCCTATCGATTCGTCCAGGCGGTAGCGGGACGCCACCAGTAATCCCTGGACGCCTCCACTCGCATTCCCAGGCAATCGACTGCACCCCCGAAACACAGAGAATCACGAATTCGACGCTTCGCGCCGCCCCAGCATAGTGCGGAGAAATCTTGTGGTACCTCTTCAAGTGCCGCGAATTCGGCCGCGGTTGGGGGTAGCCGAAAGACCGAGGGGGACGACGAGTATGGGTTCACGACGTCAGATCAAAATCGCCGGGTCGCTGTGCGCAGCCGCCGCGACGGCGTTCATGGTGCTGCCGGGCGCCGCGCTCGCGGACGACGGGCCTGGTCCGGGCAGCGGCGAGGGCGGGAAGCAGGTGGACGCGGCGCCCTCGGGGGTGAAGCTGACCACGACGCTGCCGGAGAAGATCTCGGCCGACAACTCGACCGGGCAGACACGGAATCTGGTCGCGAGCGTCGGCAATCAGGGAAGCAAGGGCAGCGGGCCGGTGATCCTGGCCGTCGTGGGGTTCGACGGGCTCGTGGTGAAGGATGTGCCGAACTGCACGGCGATACCGGAGAACAAGCTGCCGAAGGGATCCAACAGCGGATTCTCCTGCGCCATCGAAAATCTCGCGGCGGGAAAGTCGAAGTCGTACAAGGTCGCCGCGACATTCGATCTCGACAAGACCGGGAGGATCTGTCTGCCGGTACAGAGCGGGGACACGAAGAAGACGTTCTGGCAGCAGGGCCCGGTGCCGTTCGGCACGACGAGCCCCTCGCCGAACGCGCCGGTCACTCCGCTGCTGCTCGGCACCGAGAACAAGCCGGCCGCCCCTGCCGGAGACTCCGGGGACAAGGGCGGCGACAAGGGGACCGGGGACTTGCCCTCGACCGGCGTCGGTGACGCCGTGCTGCCGCTGGGCGCGGTCGGCGCGGCGCTGCTCGCGGCCGGCGGGGCGGGCCTGTGGTGGACCCGCCGCACCGAGCCGGGCGCGCGCTAGGCGGTTACTTGTCGGCGAGCTTCCAGGCGGTGGGCAGCGCGCCCATCGCCAGGGCCGCCTTCAGCACGTCGCCGATGAGGAACGGCGTGAGGCCCGCGGCGATCGCGGCCGTGAGGCCCATGCCGGTGGACAGGGCGAGGTACGGGACGCCGACCGCGTAGACGATGGCCTCGCCGAGGACGAACGTTCCCGCGGTGCGCAGCATCGAGCGGTCGCCGCCGCGCCGGGCGAGCGCGCCGACCGCGGCCGAGGCCAGCATCAGGCCGATGACGTAGCCGAACGAGGCCGACGCCATGCCCGAGCCGCCCTCCGCGAACCACGGCACCCCGGCCATGCCCGCGAGCGCGTACACGGCGAGCGCGAGGAAGCCGCGGCGGGCGCCGAGCGCGGTGCCGACGAGCAGCGCGGCGAAGGTCTGTCCGGTGACCGGGACCGGCGAGCCCGGGACCGGGATCGCGATCTGCGCGGCGATGCCGGTGAGGGCGGCGCCACCGACGACAAGCGCGATGTTCTTCGCGCGGGAGGCGGGGAGGAGGTCGGCCAGGACCTTGCCCGGACGGGCGGTCGTGACAACGGCGGTGCTCATGGGGACTCCGCGTTCGGTTGGAGGACCTTGCGGTCGGGCAGGGGCAGGACTTTGTGACGCTATCCCAAGGGAGTTGGGCCGATCACGGTCGCCGGTCGACAAAGCGGCCCACGCCGTGTTGGTGGGCTCTGAACAAACAACGGCGCGTACACCCCGTACAAGGTGATGCTCGTCACTGGGCGAGGCCGCAGGGTAGTCCGTTTTGCGCGCGGGGCCGCTTGAACGGGAGACTGTAGGTTCCCGCCAAACCGCGCACGCCGGCGCGGCCCGCACATCCGAGATCGGCTGAAGCCCCATGCAAGACGAACCACTCTCCACCGGGCTGAAGCAGCGCCACCTCACGATGCTCGGTCTCGGCGGGGTCATCGGCGCGGGCCTGTTCGTCGGCTCGGGTGCCGGTATCGCGGTCGCGGGGCCCGGCATCGTCGTCTCGTACCTGATCGCGGGCGCGCTCGCGATGCTGGTGATGCGGATGCTCGGCGAGATGTCCGCCGCCATGCCCGCGTCCGGTTCCTTCTCGGTGCACGCGGAGCGGGCGCTCGGGCGGTGGGCCGGGTTCAGCGCCGGCTGGCTCTACTGGTTCATGCTCGTGGTGGTGCTCGCCGTCGAGGCGACGGGCGCGGCGCAGATCGCGAACGGCTGGGTGCCCGGCATCCCGCAGTGGGCGTGGGTGCTGCTCTTCATGGTCGTGTTCACCGCCGCGAACCTGACGGCGGTGAAGAACTTCGGCGAGTTCGAGTTCTGGTTCGCGGCCCTCAAGGTCTTCGCGATCGTCGCGTTCCTGGTGCTCGGCACGCTCGCGATCTTCGGCGTCCTGCCGGACACCGATCCGGTCGGCCTCACCCATCTGACCGGCGACGGCGGGTTCCTGCCGCACGGCTGGCAGGGCGTCGTCTCCGGAGTGCTCGCGGTGGTCTTCGCGTTCGGCGGCCTGGAGGTCGTGACGATCGCGGCCGCCGAGTCCGAGGACCCGGCCCGCTCGGTCGCGCGCGCGGTGCGCAGCGCGGTGTACCGGATCCTGTTCTTCTACGTCGGGTCGATGCTGGTCATCGTGACCGTGCTGCCCTGGACGGAGCAGAAGGCGGGGATCAGCCCGTACGTCACCGTGCTCGACTCGATCGGCGTCCCGTCGGCGGCGCAGATCATGAACATCGTGGTGTTCGTGGCGCTGCTCTCCGCGCTGAACGCCAACCTCTACGGCTCGTCCCGCATGATCTTCTCGCTGGCCGAGCGCGACGAGGCGCCGAAGTCGCTGCTGAAGGTGAGCGGTGGCGGGGTGCCGCGCCGCGCGGTGCTCGCCTCGGTGGCCTTCGGGTTCATCTCGGTCCTGCTCAACCTGGAGTGGCCGGACACGATCTTCCTCTACATGCTCAACTCGGTCGGCGCGGTGCTGCTGTTCGTGTGGGCGCTGATCGCGGTGTCGCAGCTGCGGCTGCGGCGGCGCATCGAGCAGGAGGCCCCGGAGCGCCTCGTGTTGAGGATGTGGGCGTTCCCCTACCTGACGTGGGTGGCGATCGCCGCGATGGCCGCGGTCTTCGGCCTGATGCTGACCGACGACACGGCGCGGCCGCAGTTGATGTGGTCGACCGGGGCGACGCTGCTCGTCCTCGCGGTCGCGGGCGTACGGGAGTTGCGCGCACGGCGTGCCTGAACGGTGCCCGGTCGTTCACCGTACGTCGACATGATCGTCGCGGCGTGTGAGCGTGGTGTCCGTATACCGGAAACCTATTCCCTGTGAGCGGGCCGTGCGCCGAGACTGTGGCAGTTTTACGCACCGTTTACGCCAGGACCGTCACCGCTACTGAACAGGGCACACCCATGTCTGGGAACTCAGCGCAGTCCACAGCAGAGAGTGCGGACGCGCGGCCGGAGGGGCAGGAGCCGGCCGAGCCGTCGCTGTCGCACGGCCTCAAGCAGCGCCATCTTTCCATGATCGCGCTCGGTGGCGTGATCGGCGCAGGGCTCTTCGTGGGCTCCGGCACCGCGATCGCCGCGGCCGGCCCGTCGATCATCCTCGCCTACGCGATATCCGGCGCGCTCGTCATGCTCGTGATGCGCATGCTGGGCGAGATGGCGGCCGCCTACCCGGCCTCCGGCTCCTTCTCGGTGCACGCCGAGCGGGGCATCGGGCCGTGGGCGGGCTTCACGGCCGGATGGTCGTTCTGGTTCCTGCTCTGCGTGGCCGTCGGCCTGGAGGGCATCGGCGCGGCGGGCATCGTGCACGGCTGGGTGCCGGGCGTCCCGGAGTGGGCCTGGGTGGCCCTCTTCATGCTGCTGTTCACGGTCACGAACCTGTCGGCGGTGAAGAACTTCGGTGAGTTCGAGTTCTGGTTCGCCGCCCTCAAGGTCGGCGCGATCGTGCTCTTCCTCGTCATCGGCGTCCTGGCGATCCTCGGCGTGCTGCCCGACGTCGACGCCCCCGGCATGTCCAACCTCACCGGCCACGGCGGCTTCATGCCGAACGGCACGGAAGGGTTGATCGTCGGCCTCTTGGCCTCGGTCTTCGCGTACGGCGGCCTGGAGACGGTGACGATCGCCGCCGCCGAGTCGGAGCACCCGATCCAGGGCGTCGCGAAGGCGGTCCGCACGGCGATGTGGCGCATCGCCCTCTTCTACGTCGGCTCGATGGCGGTCGTCGTGGTCCTGCTCCCCTGGACCGCGAAGGAGATCCCGACCAAGGGCCCGTACGTCGCCACGCTCGACCACCTCGGCGTCCCCGCGGCCGGCCAGATCATGAACGTGGTCATCCTCGTGGCGCTGCTCTCCGCCATGAACGCCAACATCTACGGCGCCTCCCGCATGGCCAGTTCGCTGGTCGCCCGCGGCATGGGCCCGAAGGTCATCGGCAAGGTCTCCAACGGAGTGCCGCGCGTCGCCGTCCTGTTGTCGGCCGTCTTCGGCTTCGTGTGCGTGCTGCTCAGCTACTGGCGCCCGGACGACGTCTTCGCCTGGCTGCTCAACACCATCGGCGCGATCATCCTCGTCGTCTGGTTCTTCATCGCGGTCTCGCAGCTGGTGCTGCGCCGCAAGCTGGAGCGCGAGGCGCCGGAGAAGCTCGTCGTGAAGATGTGGGCGTACCCCTACCTGACGATCATCGCGCTCGTCGGCATGGTCGCCGTCTTCGTCCTGATGGCCCGCGAGCACGACACGCGGATCCAGCTGTACTTCTCGGGCGGCCTGGCGGTCGTCCTCGCGGCGGTCGGCTACGCGCGGCAGAAGATGGCCGAGAAGAAGTAGCCCCACCCGCTCACCGTTCAACGTTCAACACGAAGGGCCCCCGGACCACTTGGTCCGGGGGCCCTTTCGTCGCGCCCGCCCATTGCGCCCGGCACTCCTGCTGTTAGCCTGCACTTGCAATAGAGTTGCAATAAGCAGTCGGAGGGCACGGAGAGACATGGCCACGTACACGCTTCCTGAGCTTCCGTACGACTACGCGGCGCTTGAGCCGGTGATCAACCCGCAGATCATCGAGCTGCACCACGACAAGCACCACGCGGCGTACGTGAAGGGCGCGAACGACACCCTGGAGCAGCTCGCCGAGGCCCGGGACAAGGAGCAGTGGGGCTCCATCAACGGCCTGGAGAAGAACCTGGCCTTCCACCTCTCCGGCCACATCCTGCACAGCATCTACTGGCACAACATGACCGGCGACGGCGGCGGCGAGCCGCTCGCGGCGGACGGCGTGGGCGAGCTCGCGGACGCACTGACGGAGTCCTTCGGCTCGTTCGCGGGCTTCAAGGCCCAGCTGACGAAGGCCGCGGCGACCACGCAGGGCTCCGGCTGGGGCGTCCTCGCGTACGAGCCGGTGAGCGGGCGGCTCATCGTCGAGCAGATCTACGACCACCAGGGCAACGTCGGTCAGGGCTCGACCCCGATCCTCGTCTTCGACGCCTGGGAGCACGCGTTCTACCTTCAGTACAAGAACCAGAAGGTCGACTTCATCGAGGCGATGTGGCGGGTCGTCAACTGGCAGGACGTCGCCAAGCGGTACGCCGCCGCGAAGGAGCGGGCGTACAACCTGCTGCTCGTGCCGTGACCAGCACCGCGTGATGCGTCCCGCCTCGTGATCGTCTTCTCAACCTTCACGCGCGGCGGGCGGAAAGAGACGGGCCCCCGCGAGGATGTGACTCGCGGGGGCCTGTCGGTATGCGGGGTTCCGGGGGAAATTGGCTGCATGATGAAAGCAGAGCGCCACGACTGGGACTGCCGCACCTGCCACGGGATGCGCGGCTTCCGTCAGCTGAAGCCCCACGAGGCAGCACATCTGGCCTCGGAGGGCCACAGCTCGGCCGACATCAACAAGACCTGGCGATGCGCCACTCCCGGATGCCTGACGCTGCGGCGCCACCTGTCCTCATGGCACGGTCGGCTCCCGGACGACATCGACGACTAGTCGAAGATCGGGCCCACCGTGCGCGTGCGCTTGATCTCGTAGAAGCCCGGGACCGAGGCGACGAGGAGCGTGCCGTCCCAGAGCTTGGCCGCCTCCTCGCCCTTGGGCGCCGGGGTGACGACGGGGCCGAAGAAGGCGATCTGGTTGCCGTCGGCTCCCGGCACCGCGATGACCGGCGTGCCGACGTCCTGGCCGACCAGGTCGATGCCCTCCTTGTGGGAGGCGCGGAGCTCCTCCTCGTACTTCGTGGCGTCCCAGTGGTCGAGGAGCGAGGCGGGCAGGCCGACCTCCTCCAGGGCGCCGGCGACGGCCTCCTTCGTGGGGCCCTCGCCGCGGTTGTGGATACGGGTGCCGAGCGCGGTGTAGAGGTCGCCGAGTACCTCCGCGCCGTGCTCCTGCTGTGCGGCGATGACGACGCGGACCGGGCCCCAGGCCTGGGTGCGCATCATCTCCTGGTACTCCTCCGGCAGCTCGTCGAGGCGCGGCTCGTTGAGCACCGCGAGGCTCATCACGTGCCAGCGGACCTTGATGTCGCGGACCTTCTCGACCTCCAGGACCCAGCGCGAGGTCATCCAGGCCCAGGGGCACAGGGGGTCGAACCAGAAGTCGACAGGGGTCTTCTCGGACATGGCTCTCCTCAAGGTTCACCGGGTGGTCTCGGCTGCGGCAACACGGTCCGTGCCCGGTCCATTCCCCGATGTCCGGTGTCGGAGCCGCGTGCGAGGATCGTAGGCGGCTGAACAGTTACGTCACAAAGGAGTGCCGCCGTGCCCGGTGAGAATCTGTCCCGCGACGAGGCCCGCGAGCGGGCGGGGCTGCTGTCCGTCGACGGGTACGAGGTGGCGCTCGACCTGCGCTCCGCGATCGGCGAGTTCGCCGGCGAGGGGCCGCGCACCTTCCGCTCCGTGACCACGATCCGGTTCCGGTCGAACGAGGCGGGGGCGGGCACGTTCGTCGACCTGATCGCGCCGTCCGTGACGGCCGTGTCGCTGAACGGCGAGGACCTCGACCCCGCGGCCGTGTTCGACGGCAGCCGCATCCAGCTGGAGAGCCTGGCCGAGGAGAACGAACTGGTGGTCGACGCCCAGTGCGCCTACTCGCGCACCGGCGAGGGCATGCACCGCTTCGTCGACCCCGAGGACGGCGAGGTCTACCTCTACACGCAGTACGAGCCGGCCGACGCGCGCCGCGTGTTCGCGAACTTCGAGCAGCCCGATCTGAAGGCCCCGTACCGGTTCAGCGTGCAGGCCCCCGAGGGCTGGACCGCGTGGTCCAACGGCACGGGAGAACTGGTCGACGGCGTCTGGCGGTTCGCCGAGACCAAGCCGATCTCGACGTACATCACGGCGGTCGTCGCCGGCCCGTACCACTACGTGACGGACTCGTACGAGCGGACCTTCGAGGACGGCTCGAAGCTCGTCGTGCCGCTCGGCGCGATGTGCCGCAAGGGCCTCGCTCCGTACTTCGACGCCGACGACGTCTTCACCGTCACCAAGCAGGGCCTCGACTTCTTCCACGACAACTTCGACTACCCGTACCCCTTCGGGAAGTACGACCAGGCCTTCGTGCCCGAGTACAACCTCGGCGCCATGGAGAACCCCGGGATGGTCACGTTCCGCGAGGAGTTCATCTTCCGCGGCAAGGTCACGCAGGCGTCCTACGAGCGGCGCGCGAACGTGATCCTCCACGAGATGGCCCACATGTGGTTCGGCGACCTCGTCACCATGCGCTGGTGGGACGACCTGTGGCTGAAGGAGTCCTTCGCGGACTTCATGGGCGCGTTCTCGATGGTGGAGGCGACGCGGTTCACGGACGGCTGGATCACCTTCGCCAACAACCGGAAATCGTGGGCGTACCGGGCGGACCAGCTGCCGAGCACGCACCCGATCACGGCCGACATCCGGGACCTGGAGGACGCGAAGCTCAACTTCGACGGCATCACGTACGCCAAGGGCGCCTCGGTCCTGAAGCAGCTCGTCGCATACGTCGGGCGGGACGCGTTCCTCGAAGGCGCGCGGCGGTACTTCAAGCGGCACGCGTACGGGAACACCGAGCTCGGCGATCTGCTCTCCGCCCTTGAGGAGACGAGCGGGCGCGATCTGGCCGCCTGGTCGCGGTCCTGGCTCCAGACCGCGGGCGTCAACTCCCTCACTCCGCAGGTCACGTTGAACGCCGAGGGGCAGATCACCGAGCTGGCGGTCGTGCAGGAGGCCGCCGCTTCGCACCCCGAACTGCGGCCGCACCGGGTCGCCGTGGGCCTGTACCGGCGTACGGCCGAAGGGGCGGTCGAGCGGTACGCGCGCGCAGAGGTGGACGTCGACGGGCCGCGGACCGTGGTCGCCGAGCTGGCCGGGGCCGAGGCCCCCGAGCTGGTCCTGGTCAACGACGACGACCTCACGTACTGCAAGATCCGCTTCGACGAGGGGTCCCTCGCGACGCTGCGGGAGCGGCTCGGGGACGTCTCCGACCCGCTGGCGCGGGCGCTGTGCTGGTCGGCGCTGTGGAACGCGACGCGGGACGCGTTGATGCCCGCGCGGGACTTCATCGACCTCGTCCTCCGGTTCGCGGGCCGCGAGTCCGACATCGGGGTCCTCCAGATGCTGCACGCGTGGGCGCGTTCCGCGCTCGTGCACTACGCGGCGCCCGAGTGGCGCGGGACCGGCGGGCGGCTGCTCGCCGAGGGGGCGCTCAAGGAGCTGCGGATCGCGGAGCCCGGCAGCCAGCACCAGTTGACGTGGGCGCGGTTCTTCGGCGCGGTCGCCTCCAGCGAGGCCGATCTCCAGTTGCTGCGGGGCCTGTTGGACGTGGACGGCGGCGCGAAGATCGACGGGCTCGACGTCGACCAGGAGCTGCGGTGGGCGTTCCTGGAGACGCTCGCGACGTACGGGGTCGCGGACGAGGGCGTCCTGGCGGCGGAGCTGGCGCGGGACGACACCGCCTCCGGCAAGCGGCACCAGGTGCGGTGCCTCGCGGCGCGGCCCTCCGAGGCCGTGAAGGCGCAGGCCTGGGCGCAGGTCGTGGAGTCGGACGCGCTCAGCAACGCGCTGGTGGAGGCCACGATTTCGGGGTTCCAGCAGCCCTCGCAGCGGGCGCTCACCGCGAGGTACGCGGAGAAGTACTTCGCGGTGATCGAGCGGGTGTGGGGCGAGCGGTCGATCCAGATCGGGATGGATGTGGTGCGGGGTCTCTTCCCCGGGTTGCAGGACTCGCAGGCGACGTTGGACGCGACGGATGCGTGGCTCTCCGAGCATGAGGGGGCGGCGCCTGCGTTGCGGCGGCTGGTGCTCGAGGCGCGGGACGATTTGGCCCGGTCGCTGCGGGGGCAGGCCTGCGACCTCGCTGCCGCCAGGTAGTCGGAGTGGTGGCGGTACCCCGGGGTTGCGGCCCCGGGGCTCTGCCCCGGACCCCGCGCCTCCATCGCCGGCGGGGCTTGACTGGGCCAGTTTTGCTTGATGTGGCCAGTGTTACCGAATGCTGGCATTCGCGGCCGTAACCCAGGGTTCGCCTGGGGTTTTCGGCAGATGGAGGCGGGGGCTTTAGGGCGGGGATGTCCCGAGTTTCCTACGGGGACGTAACAGCGGTTAGCGGGGGGTTCCGGGGCGGGAATGGGCCGGTCATGAACCAGAACACCCCCGCCCCGCTCTCCCCCCGCCCCCTGCGTCACCTCACCCAGAACCAGCGGCAGCTGATGAGCGCCGCGCAGTTGAAGGCGCACGGCGTGGGCGCCGCCGCCGTGTCCGAGCAGTGCCGGGCCGGTGGGTCCTGGCAACAACTGCTGCCAGGTGTGTACTTGTTGCACCCCGGCCCGCCCAGCGGTGAGGAGCGGCTGCACGCCGTGCTGCTGTACTCGGGGCGGGCCCCCGAGCGGCGCGGGCGCCCGGACGGCGTGCCCGCGCAGCACACCCCCGACCGCGTCCCGTACACCGACACCATGGTCACCGGGCTCGCCGCCCTCGCGCTGCACGGCTTCTCCGCCGCTCCCCCGCTGGCCTCCCTCGACCACATCGACGTGCTCGTCCCGCGCACCCGCCGGCTGCGCTCCACCGCCTTCGCTCGGCTGACCCGGACCACCGCACTGCCGACCCCCGTACAGCTGCGGGGAGTTCCGGTCGTCCCCGTGCCGCGGGCGCTCGCCGACGCGGTGTCCCAGCTGTCCGACGCGGGTGCCGTGCGGCGGCTGCTCACCGAGGCCGTGCGGGGCGGACACTGCGAACCGGCGGTCGTCGTGCGGGAGTTGACGCAGGCGCGGCTGCTGACCAGGCCGTACGTCGTCGACGCCGTCGACTCGCTGCTCGCCGAGGGGCGCACCATCGCCGAGGACCGGCTGTACGCGATGGTGCGCGAGCACGGGCTGCCCGATCCCGTCTGGAACGTGGATCTGCGGCTGCCCGGCGGCCCGCACCTCGGCGGCGTCGACGCGTTCTGGCCCGACCACTCCGTCGCCCTGGAGCTGGACACCCGCTCGCCGCGCCCGGGCATTCGGCAGGACGACGGCCCGTTCTGGAGCGAGCACGCCCGTAAGCGCGAGCACTTGGAGCGGCTCGGGATCACGGTCGTGCACATCGCCCCGAAGAAGCTGCGCGAGTCGGCCGAGCAGCAGGCCGCCATCGTGCGGACCGCGCTGATGGCCTCCGGGGACCGGGACCCGGGGGCGTACGTCGTGGTCCTGCCCCGGTGACCGGGTGGACTACTTCGGGCAGAACTCCGCCAGGGCCACCTTCGCCTGGTCGCCCGCCCAGTCGCCGTTGAAGTTGAACGCGAGCGCGTGGTCGCCGTCGGCCGTGGTCAGGGCCAGCGTCGAGGAGCCGTGGATGCCGCCGCTGTGGCCCCAGACCGTCTTTCCGCAGGGCAGGTCCTCCCGCATCAGGGCGAGGCCGTAACGGGAGTCGGGCGTCTCGGGTCCGGTGGGGACCGTCGTCTTCATCTCCTTGAGCTGCCGCGCCGGAAGGAGTTCGCCGCGCAGCAGCGCGGAGTAGAAGGTGTTCAGGTCCTTGGAGTCGGAGATGATCTCGCCCGCCGCGCCCGCGATCGAGGGGTTGAGCTCGGTGACGTCGACCGGGGTTCCGCTGCCGTCCGCGGTGAGCTTGGAATACGCGCGGGAGGCGGGGCGCGGGACCGTGGGGTCGGTGCCGGGCAGTGAGGTGCCGGTCAGGTGGAGCGGGTCGAGGATGCGCTCGCGGATCTCCTCGGCGTACGGGCGGCCCGTGACCTGCTCGACGACCATGCCCGCGAGGACGAAGTTGGTGTTGGAGTAGGCCCACTTCGCGCCGGGGGCGAAGTCGGGCTCGTGGCGGGTGGCGACGCGGACGAGTTCGGTCGGGGTCCAGGTGTCGTAGCGGTGCTTCAGGAAGCCGTCCTTGGCGAAGACCTTCCGCTGGAAGTCCTTGTCGGCCGTGTAGTTGAAGATTCCGCTGGTGTGGTTGAGGAGCTGCCGGAGGGTGATCTTCGTGCCGTCGTTGCCGTTGCCCTCGATCAGGCCGGGCAGCCAGTGGTCCACGGTGTCGTCGAGGCGGAGTCTGCCCTCGGCCTCCAGCTGGAGCAGGACCGTGGCGACGAAGGTCTTGGTGAGCGAGCCCGCGCGGTAGTGGTCGTGGGCGCCGCGGCGGCCCGCCGTCCCGTTCCAGGCCCGGCCGCCGTCCACGGCCCGGGCGGTGGCCCCGGGGACTCCGGCGCGGACCGCGGCGTCGAGCGCCTGTTGGGTCGCCCGGTGCCCGCCGCGGTCGGCCGCGCCGGGCGCCGCGACGGCCGGGGCGGCGAGCGCCCCGGTCGCGACCGTCGTGATGGCGAGTACCGTCGCCGCCCCCAGCTTGATCGTGCGCTGCAACATGCTTCTCCCTCAGTCCGAAAGGCCCTGGTCCGTGAGGGCCGTTGGCCGGTTCGGCCGGAGGGACTCGAGGGGCCGCCGCGAGGGTTGCTTCGGATTGTGAGGGTTGAGCCGGTTTCAGCCCTTCCGCAGAACGAGCTCCGTGTTGCGGTCGCCGGGGGTGCCGGAGAGGGTGGCGCGGGAGCCGGGTGCGTTGAAGGAGAGCTCGCGGTAGAGGGCGGCAAGGCCGGTCTGGGTGAGGTCCGTGAAGTCGGTGCGGTGCGGGGCCGAGGACTCGATGAGCGTCGTGAACACGGACAGCGTGCCGTCGTGGTTGTCGGCGACCTCGATGATGCGGGCGAGCTGCGGGAAGTCGACGTGGGACGCGGTGGAGATCTCCCAGAAGCCGGTGCCTCCGTCGGCTCCCGGATGTGGCGTGATGTCGTTCTTGTGACTGTGGCCGTTCACCCAGGCGAGAACGGGGCGGTGGGCCGCGAGCAGGGCGGTCAGCTCCTCGCCCCCGTGCCGCTTCTCGCCGCGACGGGCGGGGTCCTCGCGGAGGTTGCGCATCGTCTTGGACGTGTGGTGCGAGAACACGAGGACGTGGTCGCCGCGCCGCTCGGCTGCCTTCAGCTCGCGCTTCAGCCAGTTCAGTTGGGACGTGCCGATCGAGCCCTCGTAGTGGCCGGCCGGGTCCGTGGTGTCGAGGCTGATGCCGAGGACGTCGTCGGAGATCCGGAACACGTAGTGCTGCGTCGCGTCGGCCAGGTTGGCCTGGGTGTAGCCGTGGCCGATCGGCCCCGGGCCCATGTGGGCGGGGTCGAGGTGCGCCGCGACGTACTCGGCCGGGGTGAACGGGGCGCGCGCCTCGTCGGGCGTCACCCGGCGCATCTTCCGCTTGTGCGAGACGAGCAGCTCCTTGAACGCCGCGCCCTTCGGGTCGCCGCCGCTCTGCACGTTGTCCCAGATCGCCTTGCCCGTGGCGGTGTCGAGGTCCATCAGCTTGCGGTCGCCCACCGCGAACTCGGCGAAGTACGGGTCCGCGGGCGCGTAGCAGCCGCCGGGCAGCGAGTCGTGGTTGCCGACCGTGGAGTACCAGGGGAGGTTCAGTCCTGGGCTGCGCAGTTCGGCGATGGCCGCGTCCAGGAAGCCGGGGATGCGGGGGAAGCCGTGGTCCCGCTTGTCGCCGTCCCGGAAGGCGTCGTCCGGCTGCCAGTACAAGGGCAGCCCGCTGTTCTGGACGCCTTCGTAGTGGCGGGGGTCGCCGGTGTTGGGGCTGATGCGGCCGCCGCTCATCGCCTTGAGGAACCAGTCGAGTTCGGAGCGGGCGTTGTTGTCGGTGTTGTCGCCCGTCGTCATCACGAAGTGCAGCGGTGAGGCGGTGACGGGGGCGCCGCGCAGTGCGTTCACCCGCTCCACGAGGGCGACGGCCCCGGCGACGCTCAACGCCTCCTGCGGGCGCCAGGCGCTCGCGGTCTGCGAGCGCAGGTACTCGTAGCGCAGGGGGTGCTGTACGTCGACCAGGTGCAGGTCGGTGAACTGGACGAACGCGGCGAGCGGCGTCCGCTTGGCCGTGCGGCCGCCGTGGGCGGGGCCGAGTTCGGTGCGGACGACGCGTTCCCAGGCGGGTCCGTCGCCCAGGCGCCGGTAGCCGGAGCCCGCGGCGGCGGTGGCGACCGCGGCGAGGGTGGTGCCGCGGGTGTACGGGGCGAGGGGGGCGGCGGGGGCCTCGCGGGACATCGCCCGTACGGGGGCGGCGGCCTGGTGGGCGGCGGCGCGGGTCTCACCGCCCGGGCCCAGGGCGTATCCGATACCGGCAGAGAGGGTCACCGCGCCGGTCGCGGTCAGGAATGCGCGGCGGTCGATCTCTGCGGCGGCTGTGGTGACAGAGCGTATGCGCGGCATGGCGCGGTCTCCCCGAGTGCGAACGCGTCGACAGTGACGGCCGGGCCGGTCCGGTCGGACCGCCCTTCCGTACTGGATCGTTGGCAGTGGGGGTGACCTGCGCGTGAACGGCGCCGCAACGGGCGCCGCCGATACCGGGACGTGGATCTTGGCCCAGCCGTGACTGTGCCGCATCGTCACGCGACGGTGGGTCCGGGGCGCCCCGTCGGTCACGCCGTGTTCACCTTCCGGGGAAGCGGGGGTGTGGAGCCGTGCCGTGGTCGGCGCCCTCGTACCCGTTGCGCGGCACCGGGCGCCGCCTTGCCCACCCTGCCGCCCAAGGCGGCAGATTGCCCAAGGCGGTGGCGGCACCCCGCGAGGCCGAGGCCCCCGGAGGGGGCGGGTGGTGGGAGATGACCGGGGGCAAAGCGCGTCACCTACGGGTGGCCGGGCAAATTCAGCCCCTGCGGCGATTGAGCAGCGGGGGCCGGGGTGGAGCCCCGAGGGTGGTGGGCGTCACGACGGGACGTGGCCGGAGGACGGACGCTCGCGCCACAGCGTCATGCCCACGTCGACCAGTTCCACCCGCGGCAGGTCCTGGACCGCCTCGAGGTCGTGCCAGGCGGCCATGTCGGTCGAGCCGTTCTCCTCGTGCCGCAGCTCACCCCCCGTGATCACCCCCTCGTACACGAGCCGCAACCCGTGGAAGTCGGCCATCTTGCCGAGCTTGCGGGGGTAGCGGCGCAGCACCGAGTGGACGCCGAGCAGAGCGACCGGGTCGACGACGTAGCCCGTCTCCTCGTCGACCTCCCGGATCACCGTGTCGTACGGGTCCTCACCGTGGTCCATGCCACCACCCGGCAGGGTCCACCGCTTGCTCCCGTCCCCGGCGACCCAGCGGGCCAGCAACACCCGCCCCTCGCGGACGCACACCGCATAGGCCGCCACCCTCAGCTCTTTGTTCATCCCCCGACGCTAGAGGCATCCGCGCCCGGGTGCAGGTGTTACGCGCCTTGCCGGTCCCGTCACGGTTTGGGCGGGATGACGCATGGCGGAAGTACGCCATGGCGAGTTCCCGGCTCGGGCAACTCTCCCCAAACTGTGGTCACTTACGTAAAGCTGAGCGGTCATCCGGCACCGAAATCCGGATTCCTTTCACCTTTTACGTACAGGGATGCTGATGACCACCGATCCCCAGCGCGCCCCCATATCCGGCGCGAGACGCGCGGCCCGGCTCGCGGCGGCCGCCGGCCTCGTGGCCGCGCTCACCGCGACCGGGCCGATACCCATGGCCTTCGCCGCGGACGCGGACCCCGCTCCGACCCCGAAGTCCGCGACCGACAAGCTCGGCGCGCACGACGCCGAACTGCTCGCCGACGCCAAGGCCGACCACAAGAAGAACGTGACCATGATGGTCGCGACCACCCCGGGCAGGACCGAGCAGGTCGCCGACCAGCTCGACGCCGTCAAGGGCGGCTCCGTGGGCCGCACCTACGACAAGCTCGGCTACGTCCGGGCGACCGTGCCCACCGGCCGCGCCGAGTCCGCCATCAAGTCCGCGGAGAAGCTCGACTCCGTGCGCGGCATCGACCTCCGCCAGGAGATCGCGCTCGACGACCCGAGGCCCGCCGCCGACACCACGAAGGGTGCCTCCGCGAAGGCCACCGGCTCGTACAGCGGCCCCGGCAAGAGCACCCCGGCCAAGAACCCGTACAACCCGTCGTTCGAGACGGGCGCCGTCGACTTCGTGAAGCAGCACCCGAAGTCGGACGGCCGCGGCGTCACCATCGGCATCCTCGACTCGGGCGTCGACCTCGGCCACCCGGCGCTTCAGAAGACCACCACCGGCGAGCGCAAGATCGTCGACTGGGTCACCGCGACCGACCCGATCGTGGACGGCGACGCGACGTGGCGGCCGATGGTCACGAAGGTGAGCGGTCCGACCTTCACGTACAACGGCCGCACGTACAAGGCCGCTTCGGGCTCCTACGGGATCAGCACCTTCGCCGAGTCCGTCACGGCCGGCGGCGACGCCAAGGGCGACGCGAACCGGGACGGCGACACCACCGACAAGTGGGGCGTGCTCTACGACGCCGCCAAGGGCACGGTGACCGTCGACCTCAACGACAACGGCGACTTCACCGACGACGCCCCGATGAAGCCGTACAAGGACGGCTACCAGGTCGGCTACTTCGGCAAGGACGACCCGTCCACCGACGTCGTCGAGCGCCAGCCGTTCGTCGTCGAGGTCCGCAAGGACGTGCCCATGGACCCGTACGGCGGCGACTGGGTCGGCAAGAAGGCCGACTTCGTCAACATCGGCGTCATCGAGTCCGAGCACGGCACGCACGTCGCGGGCATCACCGCGGCCAACGGCCTGTTCGGCAACAAGAACATGAACGGCGCCGCCCCGGGTGCGAAGCTCGTCTCGTCGCGTGCCTGCACGTGGACCGGCGGCTGCACCAACGTCGCGCTCACCGAGGGCATGATCGACCTCGTGACGAAGCGCGGCGTCGACATCGTCAACATGTCGATCGGCGGCCTGCCCGCGCTGAACGACGGCGCCAACGCCCGCGCGCTGCTCTACACCCGCCTCATCGACGACTACGGCGTGCAGCTGGTCATCTCGGCGGGCAACTCGGGCCCCGGCGCGAACACCATCGGCGACCCCGGCCTCGCGGACAAGGTGCTGTCCGTCGGCGCGTCCATCTCGAAGGACACCTGGGCCTCCAACTACGGCTCCCAGGTCGAGAAGTCGTACGCGATGATGCCGTTCTCCTCGCGCGGCCCGCGTGAGGACGGCGGCTTCGCGCCGCTGATCTCGGCCCCCGGCGCCTCCATCAACTCCACCCAGACCTGGCTGCCGGGCAGCCCGACCCCGGAGGCCGGCTACTCGCTGCCCGCCGGTTACTCGATGCTCCAGGGCACGTCGATGGCATCGCCGCAGGCGGCCGGCGCGAGCGCGCTGCTGATCTCGGCCGCCAAGCAGCAGAAGGTGTCGCTGAACCCGGCGAAGCTGCGCACCGCGCTGACCTCGACCGCGAAGCACATTCCGGGCGAGCAGGCGTACGCGGAGGGCACCGGCCTCATCGACATCGTCGACGCGTGGGACTCGATCGAGCACCGGCCGAGCACGCAGACGTACACGGTGAAGGCACCGGTCGACACCGCGCTCGACTACGCGCTGAAGACCCCGGGCTCCGGCACCGGCATCTACGACCGCGAGGGCGGGCTCAAGGCCGGGCAGAAGAAGACCTACGAGGTCACCGTCACCCGTACCTCGGGCTCCTCGAAGGCCGTCGCGCACAAGCTGTCGCTGAAGAACAACTCCGGTGACACGTTCTCGATCGTCGGCTCCAGCACGGTGTCGCTGCCGCTGAACAAGCCGGTCACCGTGAAGGTGCAGGCGAAGCCGTCGGCCGCCGGGCTGCGCAGCGCGATCCTGCGCGTCGACGACCCGAGGACCGAGGGCGTCGACCAGCAGATCATGGCGACGGCCGTCGTCTCCTCGCCCGTCAAGTACACGTTCGCCGCGAAGGGTTCGGTGCAGCGCAACAGCGTGAAGTCGTACTTCGTGACGGTGCCCGAGGGCGCGAAGTCGCTCGAGGTGCGGATGGGCGGGCTCGCGGCGAAGAGCCAGACGCGCTTCATCTCCATCCACCCGTACGGCGTTCCGGTCGACACGACGTCGACGCCGAACTGCTACCCGAACTACGGGGACGGGTCGGGCAACGGCTGCCGTCCCGACCTGCGGTCGTACGACGCGCCGCAGGCCGGTGTCTGGGAGATCGAGGTCGAGGCACGGCGTACGTCGCCGCTGCTCGACAACCCGTACGCCCTTGACGTCGCCGTGCTCGGCGCGGACTTCGACCCGGCGGTGCAGACGCTGCCCGAGGCGAAGGTGGGCACGCCCGCCGACGTCTCGTGGAAGGTGGCGAACAAGTTCGCGGCCATCGACGGCGGCAGGCTGACGGGCGGTGCGCTCGGCTCCTCGAAGACGGCGCGGCCGACCATCGCGAACGGGGCGTCGCAGACGTCGACCGTGGAGGTTCCCGAGGGCGCCGACAAGCTCGACGTCACCATCGGCAACGTCTCCGACCGGGCCGCGGACCTCGACCTCACGGTCCTCGACAAGGACGGCAAGGTCGTCGGGTCCTCGGCCGACGGTGACTCCGAGGAGTCCGTGAGTGTCGCGAAGCCGGCCGCCGGTACGTACACGGTGCAGGTGGACGGGTACTCGGTGCCGTCCGGGTCGACCGAGTACGACTACGTCGACGTCTTCTTCTCGCCGTCGCTCGGCACGGTGAAGGTCGACGAGTCGAAGACGGTCTCGCTGGAGACGGGCGCGTCGGCGTCCGTCTCGGCGCAGGTCGTCGCGGCGGCCGCGGCGCCTGAGGGGCGGGAGTTCTTCGGGCAGGTGCGGTTGCTGAATGAGCGGGGCGTTGCCGCGGGGGTCGGTAGCGTGAAGCTGGAGAAGGTCACGCCGTAGCCTCCGGCTGGGCGTGATCTGGGGGCGGTCACCTGCGGGTGGCCGCCCCTCCATCGTTGATGGGTCTGTTTCCGCCTCACCGGCGCCACGGCCTCGGGGCTCCGCCCCGGACCCCGCGCCTCAATCGCCGGCGGGGCTGAAATTGCCGAACCGGCGTTCCGGACGCCCCGGACCCCGCTGGCTCTCGTACGAAAGGCGGGCTTGATCTGCCCACCCGCAAGCCATGGCCCCTGCGGCCCTCGCCCCGGCCTCCGCCCGTCTCCCACCACCCGCCCCCTCCGGGGGCGTCGCCCCGGACGGGGTGGCGGCGGCAACCGGTACGCGGCACCGACAGCTTGAGGTCTGCGTCATCCGTGAGCGGCACGGGCCCTTGGGGTCGCGGCGGGGCGGGGCGTCGGTTGTTCTCGGCGCGCGGTGCCTTGGTGGCCGGCCCTGCGTGGTGGCTACCGGGGGCACTCCGGGGCTGGAGCCCCCGGAGGGGGCGGGTGGGTGGGAGGTGGGCGGGATACCGGCGAAGGCCGGGTGACTGCACACAGCGGGGTACCGGCACAGGGTGCGGTACCCGGCACAGGACCAGGTACCGGCACAGGGCGAGGTACCCGGCGCAGGATCAGGTGCCGACACAGGAGCTGGTGCCGGCGCACGGCCAAGTAGCGGCGCAGCGCTGGTACCCGCGCACGGCCAAGTACCGGCGCAGCGCTGGTACCCGCGCACGGCTGTCGGTCCGCGCCGCCGGCAGCCCGACCAGCCGGTGGCGCGACCACATCCGCCGCCTCAACGCCCCCCCCATCAAGGCGCATCGCAGTGGAGGTCCCGGGACTCGGGCAGCGCGCGCAGGATGTCCGCGCGGGCCTCGGTCACGGCGCGGCCCGTCTCCCAGGTCTGCCGGTCGTCCGGGCCCGCCGGCACCCGGATCAGCGTGTACGTGCCCCGTCGCAGGTCGCGTTCGGCCGTGCCGTCGAGTGTCAGCGTCAGCGTGGGGTGGGACCGGGCCGGGCGGTCGGGGCGGTAGGAGCGTTCGACCTTGAGGACGACCCGTACGTCTCCGTCGGCGCGCGGCGTGATGCTGGTCACCCGGCCCTCCACCAGCACCCGCGAGCACGCGATGCGCATCGCCTGCGAGGAGGCGGCGGACTTTCCGCCGTCCTGGGCCACCGCCTTGTCGTCCGCCGAGCTCGCGTCCCCGCCGCCGCCCGGCGCGCTCATCCCGAGCCACACAAGGCCACCGAATACGGACACCGCGCACGCCGCGACGAGCCCGCCGAAGGCCCACCGCACCGGCCGCCGACGCCGCACCGGCGCGGGCCGGGCCGCGGCCACCGGCTCCCGGCGGGACGCCAGCGCGTCGCCGAGGCCCCGTACCTGTTCCCGCAGCAGCGCGACATCCGCCGCGACCGCCGCCGCCTCGGGGTCGTCGGCCGGCAGCGGCTCCCCGGCCACGGCCAGCATCAGCAGCCGGTCCTCGGACTCAGCGCCGTTCACGTCACACCACCTCCCCTTCGCGCAGCCGCACCCGCAGCATCCGCACCGCCGTGTGCAGGCGGCTCTTGACGGTGCCCTCGGGCACGCCCAGCTCGGCCGCGATGTCCCGCACCGGCAGATCCGCGTAGAAGCGCAGCACCACTACCTGCCGCTGCTCGTCCGGCAGCTGGTCGAGGCCCTGCGCCACCGCCATCGACAGGACGCGGGTGTCGGCCGCGTCACGTGTGTCCTCCTGGCGCAGCGCGGCGAGCCGCTCGCCGAGGCGTTCCTGGCGGCGCCGCGCCCGGTGCCAGTCCATGGCGAGGTTCGAGGCGACGACCGCCGCCCAGGCCGAGACGTCGCGGGGCGCCTCCTGCCCCTTCGCGGCCCGTTCCAGCAACCGCAGCCGCACCTGCTGCACGCCGTCCGGCAGCTCCGCGTACGGCATTCCGCCGAGCGACAGCACGGCCCGCACCCGGTCCTCGACGGCCGCCTCCAGGGGGTCGTCCGGACGGCCCCCAGGTTTTCTGCGCAGCACTGCGCCTCCCCTCCCCGCGTACGCCCTACGACGCCGAAGGAGCCGGAAACGTTCGCCGGGGGCGCCTGAAACTGTGGCCAGTGCCATACCGTCCCGGACCCTGGACAATGGATTGGACAAGGCGGGCCTGGACAGACGCATCATGGACACACCCGCCAGGCCGGATGGCCGCTTGCACGAAAATCACGGAGGACCCTGTGAAGGTCGGAATCGTCGGAGCCACCGGTCAGGTCGGCACGGTCATGCGCAAGATCCTCGTCGAGCGGGACTTCCCGATCGACGAGCTGCGCCTGTTCGCGTCGGCCCGCAGCGCGGGCTCGGTGCTCGACGGCGTGACGGTCGAGGACGCCTCGACGGCCGACTACAGCGGCCTCGACATCGTCCTGTTCTCCGCCGGTGGCGCCACCTCCAAGGCCCTCGCCGAGAAGGTCGCCGCCCAGGGCCCCGTCGTGATCGACAACTCCTCGGCCTGGCGCAAGGACCCCGAGGTCCCGCTGGTCGTCTCCGAGGTCAACCCGCACGCGATCGCGAACCGCCCCAAGGGCATCATCGCGAACCCGAACTGCACGACGATGGCCGCGATGCCGGTGCTGCGTCCGCTGCACGACGAGGCGGGCCTGGAGGCCCTGACCGTCGCCACGTACCAGGCGGTCTCCGGTTCCGGCCTCGCGGGCGTGGCCGAGCTGCACGGCCAGGCGCAGAAGGTCGTCGCGGAGGCCGACAAGCTGACGCACGACGGCGAGGCCGTCGACTTCCCGGAGCCGAACGTCTACAAGCGCCCCATCGCCTTCAACGTGCTGCCGATGGCCGGCTCGATCGTCGACGACGGCCTGAACGAGACGGACGAGGAGCAGAAGCTCCGCAACGAGTCCCGCAAGATCCTGGAGATCCCGGAGCTGAAGGTCTCGGGCACCTGTGTGCGCGTCCCGGTCTTCTCCGGTCACTCGCTCCAGGTCAACGCCCGCTTCGCCCGCCCGCTCAGCCCGGAGCGCGCCACCGAGATCCTCGGTTCGGCCCCCGGCGTCGAGCTGTCCGAGATCCCGACGCCGCTCCAGGCGGCCGGCAAGGACGCGTCGTACGTGGGCCGCATCCGTAACGACGAGACGCTGGAGAACGGCCTGGCGCTGTTCATCTCCAACGACAACCTCCGCAAGGGCGCCGCGCTGAACGCGGTGCAGATCGCGGAGCTGGTGGCCAAGGAGCTGTCCGCCAAGTAAGCCGCGTTACGTCGCCGCAGGGGCGGTCACCGGATGTCCGGTGACCGCCCTTCGCGCATTTCAGACCCTCGGTACGGCGAAGTGCAGGCAGCCGTACTCCACCGCCCTGACGTGCACGAGCACCACCTCCGGGTCGGCGAACGCCTCGTCGAGGGCCGCGTCGATCCCGGCCGTCGGACCGTCCTGCGGGATCTCCAGGAGGCGGCCGCCCGCGATGTGGCCGCGGGCGTCGTAGCGGCGCAGGGTGCGCAGCGCGCCGGGGCGGGCGAACGGGTAGCCGCTCCGGTCGGCCGCCGGGCCGCCGCAGTCCTCGGCGTGGATGAAGACCGGGCCCTGCTCGTCGTACGCGCCGGGGGTCGCGCCCGTCCGTGCGGCCCAGCGGCGCAGGGGCGCGTACGAGACGAGGGCGATGTGCTCGCCCTCGGCGACGGGCCGCAGGCAACAGCGCAGCGGGGAGCCGACGGAGGCCTCGCCGCTCGCCGTGAAGGGACGCATCGCGCGGCCCGCGTCGTCCGTGGTGCGGAGTTCCTTGAGGGCGGTCGGGTCGATGGGGAGTGCGGTGTACCTGGTCATGGCTCCACAGTCGCTCCGGTCGCACGTGTTCACCGGCGGGAAACGGACATCGCCTTCGCGTACCCCGCGTGGAAGGATGACCGGAAACGTCACAAACGTAGACCGCTTACTAGGAGATGACCGCGTGCCTGGCACCAATCTGACCCGTGAAGAGGCGCAGCAGCGGGCGAAGCTGCTCACCGTTGACTCGTACGAGATCGATCTCGACCTCTCCGGCGCGCAGGAAGGCGGCACGTTCCGGTCGGCGACCACCGTGCGCTTCGACAGCGCGGAAGCGGGCGCCGAGACCTTCATCGATCTCATCGCCGACGCCGTGCACGAGGTGGTGCTCAACGGCCGTTCGCTCGATGCCGCCGCCGTCTTCCGGGACTCGCGGATCGCGCTGAAGCACCTGGAGTCGGGTCCGAACGAGCTGAGGGTCGTCGCCGACTGCGCGTACACGAACACCGGTGAGGGGCTGCACCGCTTCGTCGACCCGGTCGACGAACAGGCCTACCTCTACACGCAGTTCGAGGTTCCCGACGCGCGGCGCGTCTTCGCGTCGTTCGAGCAGCCGGACCTCAAGGGCACCTTCCGGTTCACGGTGAAGGCGCCCAGCGGCTGGACCGTGATCTCCAACTCGCCGACGCCCGAGCCGAAGGACGACGTCTGGGCCTTCGAGCCGACGCCGCGCATCTCGACGTACATCACGGCGCTGATCGTCGGCCCGTACCACTCGGTGCACTCGTCGTACGAGAACGCGGAGACGGGCCAGTCCGTGCCGCTCGGCATCTACTGCCGCCCGTCCCTCGCCGAGTTCCTCGACTCGGACGCGATCTTCGAGGTGACGCGGCAGGGCTTCGACTGGTTCCAGGAGAAGTTCGACTACGCGTACCCCTTCGCCAAGTACGACCAGCTGTTCGTGCCGGAGTTCAACGCGGGCGCGATGGAGAACGCGGGCGCGGTCACCATCCGCGACCAGTACGTGTTCCGCTCGAAGGTGACCGACGCCGCGTACGAGGTGCGGGCCGCGACGATCCTGCACGAGCTGGCCCACATGTGGTTCGGCGACCTGGTCACCATGGAGTGGTGGAACGACCTGTGGCTGAACGAGTCGTTCGCGACGTTCGCCGAGGCGGCCTGCCAGGCGTACGCGCCGGGCTCGAAGTGGCCGCACTCGTGGACGACGTTCGCCAACCAGATGAAGACGTGGGCGTACCGGCAGGACCAACTGCCGTCCACGCACCCGATCATGGCGGACATCAGCGACCTCGACGACGTGCTCGTGAACTTCGACGGCATCACGTACGCGAAGGGCGCCTCGGTCCTCAAGCAGCTCGTCGCGTACGTCGGCATGGACGAGTTCTTCCAGGGCGTGCAGGCGTACTTCAAGCGCCACGCGTTCGGGAACACGCGCCTCTCCGACCTCCTCGGCGCCCTTGAGGAGACCAGCGGGCGCGACCTGAAGTCCTGGTCGAAGGCGTGGCTGGAGACCGCAGGCATCAACATCCTGCGCCCGGAGATCGAGACCGACGCGAACGGCGTCATCACCTCGTTCGCCGTCCGCCAGGAGGCCCCCGCGCTGCCCGAGGGCGCCAAGGGCGAGGCGACGCTGCGCCCGCACCGGATCGCGATCGGCTTCTACGACCTCGACGACGAGTCCGGCAAGCTGCTGCGCGGCGAGCGCGTCGAACTCGACGTCACGGCGACCGAGTCGACGCAGGTCCCCGACCTGGTCGGCAAGCGCCGCCCCGCGGTGATCCTGCTCAACGACGACGACCTGTCGTACGCGAAGGTCCGCCTCGACGAGGAGTCCCTGGCCTTCGTCACGCAGCACCTCGGCGACTTCGAGGCCTCACTGCCGCGGGCGCTGTGCTGGGCCTCCGCCTGGGACATGACGCGCGACGCCGAGCTGTCGGCGAGCGCGTACCTGGACCTGGTGCTCAGCGGCGTCGGCAAGGAGTCCGACATCGGCGTCGTGCAGTCGCTGCACCGCCAGGTGAAGCTCGCCGTCGACCTGTACGCGGCGCCCGCCCACCGGGACGCGCTGCTCACCCGCTGGACCGAGGCGGCCCTCACGCACCTGCGGACCGCCGAGGCGGGCAGCGACCACCAGCTCGCGTGGGCCCGCGCGTTCGCGGCGAGCGCCCGTACGCCGGAGCAGCTCGACCTCCTGGACGCCCTGTTGGAGGGGTCGCAGACGATCGAGGGGCTTGCCGTCGACACCGAGCTGCGCTGGGCGTTCGTGCAGCGGCTCGCGGCGGTCGGGCGGCACGACGAGGCGGAGATCGCGGCCGAGTACGAGCGGGACAGGACGGCGGCCGGTGAGCGGCACGCGGCCAGCGCCCGCGCGGCGCGGCCGACCGCGGAGGCGAAGGCGGAGGCGTGGGCCTCGGTCGTCGAGTCGGACAAGCTGCCGAACGCGGTGCAGGAGGCGGTGATCGGCGGCTTCGTCCAGACCGACCAGCGTGAGCTGCTCGCGCCGTACACGGAGAAGTACTTCGCGGCGCTGAAGTCCGTCTGGGACGCCCGCTCCCACGAGATGGCGCAGCAGATCGCGATCGGCCTCTACCCGGCGATCCAGGTGTCCCAGGAGACGCTGACGGCGACGGACGCGTGGCTGGCGTCCGCCGAGCCGAGCGCGGCGCTGCGCCGCCTGGTGTCGGAGTCGCGGGCGGGCGTGGAGCGCGCGCTGAAGGCGCAGGACGCGGACGCATAACGCCGTGAGCCCGGTCCCCTTGCCCCCTGTCGTGTGAGACTGGGCGCATGGGGGCCGGGCGGGAGTCGCGGGTGGAGAAGGACGCGATGACGGTGGAGATCGTCTACGCGTTGGTGAGCGGCGTGGTGATCGGCGCTGTGGTGACCTTGGTCGCGGTCGCGATCTTCAAGGTGCCGCTCACGCCGTACGGGGCGACGCTCGGCGGCCTCGTCGGCGTGGCACACATCGTGCGTGTACTGCGCCGGTTCGACCGGGAGCGCCGCCTCGGGCGGTGAAGTCCCTCGCGTACCGCGGGGGTTACTGCGTGAAGCGGTCGCGGAGCGCCTTGCGGCCCGTCTCCGTCAGGCTGCCGTGCACGCGCATCCGGGCCACGCCCCCGTCGGGGAACGCGTCGAGGCGTACGTGGGTGGCCACGGCCTCCTTCGGGAGCTTGAAGCGGTGCAGGGTGTCGGGCTGAAGCTTGGTGCGCGGGATGATCTCGAACCACTCGCCGGTCTCGCCGTCACGGCCGCTCAGCGCGATCCAGCCGGCCGAGTTGCCCTTGAGGTACGCCGTGTCGATCTCGACGGCGCGGATGGTGCCCTGCGCGGCGAGGCGGAAGCGGACCCAGTCGTTGGTGCCGCGGACGCGGCGGCGGCGGTTCTCCCAGCCGTCGTCCATCTTCTGCGACGTGCCCGGCAGGATGATCTGCGTCGGCGACGAGTAGAACTTGTCGGACGCGTCCTCGTAGGCGCCGCCGTTGAGCACCGACGCCAGGTCGAAGGTGCCGAGCAGGTCCAGCCACTCCGGGTCCGGGACGACCTCGCCGTGCACGCGCAGGCGGGCGATGCCGCCGTCGGGGTGCTGGCAGACGCGGAGGTGCGTGTAGCGGCGCTCGGACGTGATGGTGAAGGCGTTCGCCGCGTGGCCCTTGACCTGGCTCTTCGGGACGATCTCCTCCCACTTCACGTCGTCGGCGAGCAGCTCGGCGGGGCCGGGGCTGCCTGCCACGTTCGTCGCCTGGATGCTCACCTTCTGCGGGTAGTTGCCGCGGAAGTGGGCGGTGTCGACGATCACGCCGCGGATGACGCCGGGGGCGCCGAGCCGCACGATGGCCCAGTCGTGCTCCTCCGGTGCCGGGAACGGGGAGTCCGCAGTTCCCCTGCGCCTGCGGGTCTCCCAGCCGTCCATGACCTTGCCCTTGTGCCCGAAGTGCTCCGGGTCGAACACCGCGCGGTGGCGCAGCAGCAGGTTCTCGCGCATCGCGAAGAACTCGTCGTTCGCGGCGATCACACCGCCGCCGAGCCGCCGGTCGGCGAGGTCGACGAGGTCGGCGAAGGCCTCGGCGTCCCCGAAGGTGCGGTAGTCGGCGTACGGGTCGCCGCCTCCGTAGGGGGCGGCGTCGTTGGCGTGCGGGTCCTGGTCCTGGGCGGGAGTCGTCTGGGTCATGGGCCCACTCTCGCGCGCGACGCGCCGACAGGTCCATCGAAAGTTTTCGAGGTGGCCTTTCAGTTTTCCTGAACGGTCAGGGCTTCCAGCACCCTGCGCACCGCCGTCCCCTCCTCCGAGCCCTTCCGCACGGCCGCCACCACGTGCCGTACGGGACGGTCCGCGCCGAGCGGGCACATCACGACGCCGTCCCGGCGCGCCGCCGCCATCCGCGGCACGAGGGCGACGCCCATCCCGGCCTCGACCATCGCGAGGATCGCGGTCCACCCGGCGGCGCTGTGCGCCTGCTCAGGGACGAATCCGGCGGCCTCGCACGCGTTCGTCGTGATCTCCGACCAGGGCCCGGACCCGCCGAAGATCCACGGCTCCCCGGCGAGATCGGCGAGCCGCAGGCCCGGCTCGCCCGCCAGCGGATGCCCCACCGGCAGCGCGACGTCCAGCGGGTCGGCGAGCAGCTGCACCCGCGTGAACTTGGGGTCGCGGGGCGTCGGCGCGTGCGCCGCAAGGGACAGGGCCAGGTCCACGTCACCGGTGGCGAGCAGCTCGTACGCCTCGCCGGCCTCCGCCTCCCGCACCCGGACGGTGATGCCCGGGTGCGACTCGCGCAGCTGCCGCACGGCGGGCACCACGAGCGCGGGCACGGCGGTGGAGAACGCGGCGACCCGCACGGTCCCCGTCTCGCCGTGCACCCACTGCGCCAGCTCGGCGTCCGCGCGCTCCAGCTGGGCGAACACGACCTCCGCGTGCCGCAGCACGAGCTGCGCGGCGTCGGTGAGCCGCACCCGCCGCCCCTGCGCCTCCAGGAGCGGCACACCGAGCTGCTTGGCGAGGTTGGTGAGCTGCTGCGAGACGGCGGACGGCGTCATGAGCAGCGTCTGCGCGGTGGCGGTGACGGTGCCGCACTCCCGCAGGGTGCGCAGGATCACCAGCTTCTTCACGTCCCACCGGTCGGGTCCCGGCACTCGCTTCTCGCTGCTGCTCATACGCCACAACGTATCCGCTCGCGCGGCCGTCCTACGCTGCCCTCATGGCACACTCCGCGCGCCTCCGCCCGGCCCGCCCCGACGAGGCGGCACTCCTTTCCGCCCTCGCGCTGCGCTCGAAGGCGCACTGGGGCTACGACGACGCCTTCATGGCGGCGTGCGTGGACGAGCTGACGCTGCGCCCCTCCGAGGTCGTGCGCCGCCGCACGACGGTCGCCGAGGACGCGGACGGCCGGCCCGTCGGACTGGTGACGCTCGAAGGTCCGCCGCCGGTGGGCGAGCTGGGCCTGATGTTCGTGGAACCCGACGCGATCGGCCTCGGGGTGGGCCGGCTGCTCTTCGAGCACATGCGGGAGACGGCGCGCGCGGCCGGGTTCCGCGCGGTGAGCTGGTCGGCGGACCCGAACGCGGTCCCGTTCTACGAGGCGATGGGCGGGCGGCACGTGGGCGTGACGCCGTCGGGTTCGGTGCCGGGGCGGGTGCTCCCCCTGATGGAGCTGCGGTTGTGACGAGCGGGCGATCAGGCGAGCAGCCGCGGTACCGCCCGTACGTAGACCACCATGCCGATGACCTCGACCAGTGTCTGGGTGACGACCACCACCGCCGCGACGGCCAGCGGGTCCGGCAGGGAGAGGGCGAGGGGGAGGACGACGAGGGAGTTGCGGGTGGCGCCGCTGAAGACGACGGCGCGGCCGGAGGATGTGTCGAGCCGGAGCAGACGCGCCACGGCACGTCCCGCGAACGCCATCACCAGCAGGAACAGCACGTAGAACGGCACGACGCGTGCCACGTCCCCGAGGCTGTCGTCCAGCTTGGGGACCTGCGAGGCGACGACCGTCAGCAGGGTGGCGGCCATGAGCGGCACCATCGCCGTGCCCATGGCGTCGGACACGCGCTGCCCGGCGGGGCGGCGGGCGGCCCAGGCCTGGGTGAGCCAGGCGAGGGCGAGCGGGGCGACGACGAGCGCGAGGAAGGCCTCGACGAACGGTCCCGCCTCCACGACATCGCTCAGCCCCTCCCCCATGAACAGATACAGATACCCCGGCAGCAGCACCATCTGCGCGAGCAGCAGCAGGGGTGTGGCGGCGAGGAGCCGTTGGCTCGCGGCACCCGCGAGGCCGCTGAAGACGATCACGTAGTCGACGCAGGGGCAGAGCAGCACGAGCAGCACGCCGAGGCGGACCGCCCGGCCGTCGGGCAGGAACGCGAACATGGCGGCGACGACGAGCGGAACGACGACGAAGTTGACCGTGAGCGCGGCGGCCAGAAACCGCCCCGCACGCAGCGACCGCAGCAGTTCCGCTGCGGGGACCTGGAGGAAGGTGACGTACAGCAGGGCGGCGAGCACGGGGTTGATGACCCCTTCGAGCCGGCCCCCGGCACCCGGGGCGGCCACCCCGACGAAGCCTCCGGCCACCATGGCCCCCAGGTACACGCCCACCTGGCGCCGCTCCATCCACCCCGTCACACTCACGCCCCGACGTTACGTTGCGCGGCACCGGGGCGCCGCCTTGCCCACCCTGCCGCCCAAGGCGGCAGATTGCCCAAGGCGGGACGGGTTCCGGCACCCCGCGAGGCCGACGCCCCCGGAGGGGGCGGGGGGGGGAGATGGGCGACGGCAGGGGCGATTGCCCGCGGGGCGATGGGCCCGCTTGAGCCCCAGCGACGGGTGAGCCAATTGAGCCCCGCCGGCGATTGAGGCGCGGGGCCCGGGGCGGAGCCCCGAGGGCGCAACGCCGGTGCGGCGAATCCAGTCCCGCGAGGCTCGGCAAAACCAGCCCCGCCGGCGATTGAGGCGCGGGGTCCGGGGCGGAGCCCCGTGGCGTAGGGGCGGTCGGCCGGTCAGGAGAGGTGCCGCAGCCAGTCGACCAGCAACCCGTTGACCTCCACGGGACGTTCCTGCTGAAGCCAATGACCCGCCCCATCGAGAACGTGGGACCCCACAAGCCCCGGCAACGTCACCGGATACGCGTCGATCGCGTCGGCCAGCCACACCGTGGACGCATCCCGCCCACCCCCGACGAACAGGGACGGCTGCCCGATCGCCGCCCCGTCGTACGCCGCGAGGTCCTCCCAGTCCCGGTCCATGTTCCGGTACCGGGCGAGCGCACCGCTCATCCCCGTACGCTCGAACTCCCCCGCGTACACGTCGAGTTCAACCTCGCTCAGCCACCCCGGCCGCACCCCCGGGAACCGGTCCCGCAGCCGCCCGCCCCGCGCGAGGAAGTGCGGATCGGGCTCACCGGCCCCCGGCATCGTGTCGGCGGACATCGCCGCGTAGATCCCGGCCAGCCACCCCCGTACGTCCGGCTCGATCTCCGCCTCCGCGCGCCCCGGCTCCTGGAAGTACGAGACGTAGAACTCCTCCGCGTCCCCGCCCATCCCGGCGAACACCTCACTGGGCCGCGGCCCGCCCCGCGGCGCGTACGGCACGCTCAGCAGCCCCACCGCCCGGAACACCTCCGGACGGACCAGCGCCGACGTGGCCGCGATGTTCGCCCCCCAGTCGTGCCCGATCACGACCGCCGTCTCCTCGCCGAGGGCCCGCACCACGGCGACGTTGTCCTCGACGAGCTCCAGCATCCGGTACGCGGCGACGTCGTCCGGCCGCGACGACCGCCCGTACCCGCGCACGTCGATCGCGACCGCCCGGTACCCGGCGGCGGCGAGCGCCGGGAGCTGCCGGCGCCACGAGTACCAGGACTCGGGGAAGCCGTGCAGCAGCAGGACCAGCGGCCCCGTCCCCTGCTCCACGAGATGGGTACGGCCGGCCGGCGACGGCACGAGACGGTGGACCGGTTCGGGCAGATCAAGCACGTCGGACATCGCTTCCTCCAGTTCGAGGGGAACCTCTCGGCTCCCTCGATCCTGCCGCTACGCCCGCCCCGCCCCCGCCTTTGTTGCCGTTCCGGCAAACCGCGCCGGGGCGACCGACGCCAGCACCACCCCGCCGAGGATCAGCGCCATGCACCCCACCTGCACCCACCCCATCGACTCCCCGAGGACGAGGTACGAAAGCACCGCCACGCACACCGGCTGGAGGTAGTACACGACGCCCGCCCGCGCGGCCCCCACCAGCGCGATCGCCTTGTTCCACGCGAAGAAGGCGACGGCCGACGACACCACGCCGACGTACAGCAGCGGACCGACCGTGCCCGCCCGCACCTCGAAGCCGCCCTGCACCGCCACGCTCACCGCGTACACGGGCAGCAGCATCAGCGCGCCGAGCACGAACGTCGCGAACAGGAAGGCCACGCCGCCGAGTTCGCGCGGCTTGCGGCGCAGCAGCGCGCTGTACGAGCCGAAGCAGACGGCCGCGACGACCACCCACAGGTCACCGGGCGCGAAGTCGGGCGCGAGGGATCCCTTGCTGACCAGGAGCACAACTCCCGTGCAGGCGACGAGAGTCCCGGTCACCCGACGCGCCCCGAGCCGCGCCCCGCCGAGCCGTTCGTACACCGCCATGACCACCGGCGACGCGGCCATGATCATGCCCATATTGCCCGCGGAGGTCGTCATGCCTGCCTGGTTGACGAGGGTGTTGTAGGTCGCGATGCCGAGCAGCGAGGCGAGCGCCACGAACCCCAAGTGCCGCCGCAGCGCGGCCCGTTCGCGCCATGCCGCCCGCACCCCGAACGGCGCCACCGCGACGATCGCCACGATCCAGCGCCAGAACGCGTGCTGGATCGGCGGCACGCTGTCGTGCAGCCCGCGCGAGGTGACGAAGCTGCCGGACCAGACGACCGTGGCGAGCGCGGCGAGCGCGAGGCCGACACCGAGCCCGCCGGCCGCTCTCGGCTCCACCGGGGTACGGGTACGGTCCAGGACTGCCATCAGGGTCGGGCCTCTCGGTAGCGGGTTCTGTTGCCCCGCTACCGTCGCAGCGCCCTACCCATCACGTCCATCGAAACTTTACGGCGATTACTTTAAGCAGAACAGAACATTCGCTAGCCCTCCAGATACGCAAGGACCGCCAGCACCCGCCTGTTGTCGCTCTCCCCCGGATACAGGCCGAGCTTCGTGAAGATGTTCCCGATGTGCTTGGTGACGGCCTTCTCCGTGACGACCAGGGACTCCGCCACCCCCGCGTTCGACCTGCCCTGCGCGAGCAGCGCGAGCACCTCGCGCTCGCGCCCGGTCAGGGAGCCGAGCCGCTGGTCGCGGACCTTGCGGGCGAGCAGCTTCGACACCACCTCGGGGTCCATCACCGTGCCGCCGCCCGCCACCTGCTGGATGGTGCGCAGGAACTCGGAGCCGTTCGTGACCCGGTCCTTGAGCACGTAGCCGACCGCGCCCGCACCGTCCGCCAGCAACTCCCGCGCGTACAGCGGCTCCACGTACTGCGACAGCAGCAACACCGGCAGGCCCGGCACCTGTTCGCGGGCTTCGAGGGCCGCGCGCAGGCCCTCGTCGCTGAAGTCCGGCGGCAGCCGCACGTCGACGATCGCGACGTCAGGACGCTCGGCGACGAGGACCTTGCGCAGCTCGGGGCCGTTGTCCACGGCGGCGACGACCTCGTGCCCGTACGCGCCGAGGAGCCGCACCAGACCGTCCCTCAGCAGGAAGTGGTCTTCGGCGACGACAACACGCACGGCACCTCCATGGAGATCTGGGTCGGCCCGCCGGCCGGGCTGTGGACGGCGAGGACGCCGTCGAAGGTCGCGAGGCGGCGTTCGATGCCGGCGAGGCCGCTGCCCCGGGCCGGGTCCGCGCCGCCGCGCCCGTCGTCGGTGACGGCCACGCGCAGCGCCATGGTCCCCGCGTCGTAGGTGATGTCGATCCACAGCCGCTCGGCCTCCGCGTGCTTGGCCGCGTTGGTGACGGTCTCGGCGACCGCGAAGTAGACCGCGGACTCGACCGGCGGCTCGGGGCGGGCGGGCAGGTCGACCGTGACCTCCGCCGCCAGCGGGCTGAGCAGCGCCAACGACCGTACGGCGTCGCCGAGTCCGCGGTCGGCGAGGACCGGCGGGTGGATGCCGCGGACCAGGTCGCGCAGTTCCTGGAGCGCCGCGGACGAGGAGGCGCGGGCCTCCGCGAGCAGCGCCCTGACGGCCTCCGGGTCGTCGTTCAGGCGGTGCTCGGCGGCGTCCAGGGTCATGCCCATCGCGACGAGCCGGGCCTGCGCCCCGTCGTGCAGGTCCCGCTCGATGCGGCGCAGTTCGGCGGCGGAGGTGTCCACGGCGTCGGTGCGGGTCGCGGACAGATGGGCGATGCGGGCGGCCATCAGCTCCTGCTCGGTCGGGGAGAGCGTGGCGCGGACGAAGCGGGCGTGGCGGTCGACCATGGAGGGCGCGATCCACAGTCCGGTCTTGGCGAGGACGAGTCCGAGCAGGCCCGCCATGATGCCGGTCGGCACGTCGCTGACGGGGATCGCGGTGTACCAGAGGCCGCCCCAGCCGGCGTCCTGGGCCAGGTACGCGCCGAAGAAGGCGAGGAAGACGCCCCACAGGCCGAAGAGGACGAGCGCCCCGGGAACGCAGGCGATGAGGCCGCCGACGAAGGAGTACATCGTCGTCCAGCGCCACTCACGGAACCGCTGGGCGTCCCCGAACACCCAGCGGTAGCGGGCGAGCGGGCCGAAGCGCTCCTTCTCGTTCCCGAGCACCGGCGCGGGCGTCGACTCGACGGCGATGCCCGACCACTCGGCCGCGAGGGCCCGCTCCCGGTCCACGACGCGCCGCATGCCCGCTGCCGCCCAGGGCAGCAGGCCGGGGACCGGCGTCCACACCGCGATGTGCAGCATCGTCGACCAGTGCAACGCCACCATGGACAGCCACCACAGCCGGTGGCACCGCCCGACCGCCTCGACCCGCTTCATGTCGCCAACTCCCCCGACTCGACCGCAATCCCGGCTGTTCGCCGCTACCGGAACGAGTATCCGGCGAACTCCTCGGGCAGGTCGGTGGACTTAACTCCCCCATCCGGCACCGCGTCCGACGCCCACGCCGCGTACCCGTCGGGCCGCACCAGGAGCGCCGTGCGCCGCTCGCTCGCCCAGTGGGCGACCCGGAGGCCGTCCAGCTTGTCCGGCGAACCCTGGGGCAGGACGAGGACGAACTCGCCCGCGCGCAGGGCCTCGTAGAGCCGGGTGCCGCCGTGCAGCGCGATGTCGGGGACGCGCCTGCCGACGAGCGGGTGGGCGCGCCTGGGGGCCGGGTAGCGGAAACCGATGCCGGTGATCTGGCCGACGGCGCGGTTGCGGGCGGGGCGGGCCCGGTTCACCGCGGTGGTGAGGGCCGAGCGGGCCGCGAGCGTCCAGGGGCGCTTGGCCATCGCCAGGCGGACGAGGCCGCCGCTGCTGCGCAGCACCGCCTTGCCGACGGGGTGGCGTTCCGCCTCGTAGGTGTCGAGGAGTTCCGCACTGGCCCGTCCGCTCACCACGGCCGCCAGTTTCCAGCCGAGGTTCGCGGCGTCCTGGATGCCCGTGTTCATGCCCTGGCCGCCCGCGGGGGTGTGCACGTGCGCGGCGTCCCCGGCCAGCAGCACCCGGTCCACGCGGTACTTCGGCGCCTGGCGTTCGTCGCTGTGGAAGCGGGACATCCAGCGGGCGTCGTGCATGCCGTAGTCCTGGCCGAGGGCGAGCCGCGCGGTCTCCTTGATCTCGTCGAGTTCGAGCGGGGCGTCGTCGGACACGTCGTGCGCCCGGTTCCAGGCGATCACCCGGTAGTAGCCGTCGCCGAACGGGGCGATGAAGGCGAAGGCGTCGCCGACCGTGTTCACGGTGAGGACGTTGTCGGGCTGCTCGCCGAGCCGTACGTCGGCGAGGACGACCGAGCGGATGACGGACTTGCCGGGGAACGGCAGGCCCACCGCGGTCCGTACGGAGCTGCGCATGCCGTCGGTGCCGACGACGTACGCCGCACGCAGGTCCTTCGACTCCCCCTGTGCGCGTACGTGGAGCGTGACGCCGTCCGCGTCCTGCGCAAGGCCCGTCACCTCGGTCTCGTACGCGAAGGTGACCCCGGCGTCGACGGCCCGCCGCTCCAGGAGCTTCTCGACCTCGTACTGCGGGACGACGAGGAGGTGGTTGAAGCGCGAGGGCAGCTCCGCCAGTTCGAGGAAGAGGCTGCCGAACAGCCGCAGCCGCTGGAGCCGTTGGCCCTTGGCCTCGAGCTCGTCGGCGAGACCCCGCGCGTCGAGCTGCTCCAGCGTGCGGGCGTGCACGGCGAAGGCGCGGGAGAGATTGCTGATCTGGTGGGGGCGCCGCTCGACGAGGGTGACGGGCACGCCCGCGGCGGCGAGGTCCCCCGCGAGCAGCAGTCCGGTCGGGCCCGCGCCGACCACGATCACTGAACCGGTGTTGCGCGATGAGCCGATGCTGTCCATGAGGCCTCCAGAAGCGGTGACGCCCGGATCGACCCGCCCATCCTGCCCGCACAGACGCGTCGAGGGCACCCGCCGCGACCGAACGCGACGGGTGCCCTCGACGGGGAAACCTCGGGGAAGCGGAGCCTCAGCCCTGCTTCGGCTGCTTGCGGGACTTGTCGCCCAGCGCGACCAGACCGGCGATCACCAGGAACAGCACGATCGGCGTCACCACGTAGAGGCCGAGCGTCTCGATCACGCTCAGGCCGGTACCCGGGTCGTCGCCGTCGTCGCGCGTGAGCGCGAGCGCGGGGGACGACATGAGCAGCATCATCAGCGTCGTACCGGAGGCCAGGGCGCCGGCGCGCAGGGCGTTCTTCTTGTCCACGAGCCCAACGTAGCGAACGCCTAAACGGGCCGCGCGTCCGGGGGGCCTGTAAGGGGCACTTCGGCTCCCGGGCGAGGCTCCGTGAACACGCCGAGCAGGGCGTGCGCGCGGGGCGACGCGGCCAGTTCCTCAAGGGTGACGGGACGGCCCCCGGCGTCGGCCACCGGCAGCCGCCAATTCGGGTACTCGGCCCAGGTCCCGGGCAGGTTCTGCGGGCGCCGGTCGCCGACCAGGTCGGGCAGCCACACCCCGGTCATCCGGGCCGGTGTACGCCACAGGAACCGGTGGACGGCGCGCACCGCCTCCTCCTCGTCGTGCGTCCCGCGCGTGAGCAGGCCCATCCGGGCGAACAGGGCGAGCCACTCCGCGACCTCCGCCGCCGACTCGGCCCCGCTCGCCGTCGACAGGCCGAGCCGCTCGCGCAGCCGTACGTCGTCGCCGCTGAGGCGGGCGGCGGTGGACGGCAGGTCGTGGGTGGTGGCGGTGGCGACGCAGTCCGTGCGCCACGCCTCGGCGGGCACCGGCCGCCCGTCGCCCTCCCAGTCGCGCTCGAACCACAGCACGGACGTGCCGAGCACCCCGCGCGCGTGCAGCGTCCCGCGCACACCCGGCTCGACGGTGCCGAGGTCCTCCCCGATGACGTACGTGCCCGAGCGCGCCGCCTCCAGGAGCAGCACGGCGAGCATGGCCTCGGCGTCGTAGTGGACGTAACAGCCCTCGGTGGGGGGCTCGCCCTCGGGGATCCACCAGAGCCGGAACAGGCCCATCACGTGGTCGATGCGGACGGCGCCCGCGTGCCGCATCAGATTGCGCAGCAGGTCGCGGAAGGGCGCGTAGCCGGTCTCCGCGAGCCGGTCGGGGCGCCACGGCGGCAGGCCCCAGTCCTGGCCGCGCGCGTTGAACGCGTCCGGGGGCGCGCCCACGCTGATGCCCTGCGCGAAGACGTCGCGCTGCGCCCACGCGTCGGCGCCGCCGGGGTGCACGCCGACGGCGAGGTCGTGCACGAGCCCGATCGGCATGCCCGCCTCGCGGGCGGCGCGCTGGGCCGCGGCGAGCTGCCCGTCGGTGAGCCAGGCGAGGCGGCAGTGGAAGTCGACGCGGTCCATCAGCTCCCGGCGGGCGCGGGCGGTGGCCGCCGAGCGCGGGTCCTGGAGCGCGGCCGGCCAGGTGTGCCAGTCGGGGCCGTGGACCTCGGCGAGCGCGCAGTACGTGGCGTGGTCCTCCAGGGCCGTGCCCTGCGCGGCGAGGAAGTCGCAGTAGGAGGCGCGGCGGCCGGGGGTGAGCGGCACCGCGTGGATCGCTTCGAGCGCCGTCCGCTTCAGCGCCCACACCGCGTCCCGGTCGATCAGCGCGCCCCCGGTGAGGACCGCCTCGCGCAGCCGGGCGGCCTCCCGGGCGTGCTGGGGGACGTACGCGTACTCGGGGATCTCCTCGATCCGCAGATGGACCGGGTCGGGGAAGCGGCGTGAGGAGGGGCGGTAGGGCGACGGGTCGGTGCCGCCTTCGGGCCCGCTCGGCACCGCCGCGTGCAGCGGGTTGACCTGGAGGAATCCGGTGCCGTGGGTGCGGGCCGACCAGGACGCCAGGTCGGCCAGGTCCGCGAGGTCGCCCATGCCCCAGGAGCGGGTGGACAGCAGCGAGTACAGCTGGACCAGCAGGCCGTGGGTGCGCGGCGGCGGGGCCGGGGCGGTGGGCGGCGCGGCGATGAGGTGGGCCTCGGCGGTGCGCCCCTCGGGCGCAGCGACACGCAGCCGGTGCACGCCGGGCGGGGTCGCGGTGCCCGGGTCCCAGGGGTCGAAGCGGTCCCCGCCCTCGGGCCGCAGCCGCAGCTCGGCCCCTGCGGGCAGGCCCGCCACCCAGGGCGGGACGCTGCCGTCGGCCCACACCACCACGGTGGGCGGCAGCAGCCGCTCGGGCGCCTCGGCCGGGTCGGAGGTGACATCCACGCCGAGCGCCTCGAGGGCCGCCGCCACCGCAGCGTCCGAGGCGTGGACGGTGCGGCCCGGCGCCGGGGAGTAGGAGGTGGCCACTCCGTGCAGCGCGGCGTGCCGGGCCTGCGTCATGGGCTCAGGCGAGGCCGCTCGGGCAGCCCGCGGCCAGGCCGTTCGGGGTGGGCTCGGAGGTGAGCGGCGCCTCGTCGTTCATGGGCGGCTCGGAAGTCAGGGGGGCGTAGTCCGTGAAGGCGGGCTCGCTGGTGAGGGGTGATTCGAAGGAGCTGGTGCTGGTGACGTCGGCGTCGTCGAGCATGCTGAGGTCCGCCTGTTTGGAGAGGGCCGAGAGCAGGAGCTGTGCTGATGCGGCCACGGGGGCCTCCTTCGTCGTAAGGCGTCGGGAGTCGAAGCCCTACCCAGAAGGCGCGGGCGCAGACCTTTTCCGTGGGACAACGTGTTGCTGGTCACATTGTGTACGACGAAAGGAACTTTCCCGCAGGGCCGGTGGAACCGAAAAAACTCCCGTCCGACCAGGCAACTCGTCGGTAGGGCCGGTTCCCGCCCATCGACGACCGCCACCCTTCTATCCTTGTGCCTCTTGAGTCGGTTTCGAACCAACGAGGAGTACGCCGTGCAGCTCCGGCGCAGGAAGAGGGCGGCCGCCCTCGCGGTCGCCGTCATCGCCGGGACGCTGGGCGGGGCCACGGGGGCCGCGGCCGCTCCCCCGAGGCCGGGGACGACCACGGGCGACCTGAAGCCGGACACGAAGCTGCCCGCGGTGTGGCCGCGCCCGCAGTCCCTCAAGGCCTCGGACGAGGCGGACGGGGTGACGGTCCCGGACCAGGTGACGCTCCTGGTGCCGCCGGGCTCCGACACGTACGCGGTGGACGCGCTGCTGAGGGCGCTCAAGGACGCGGGGGCGCGGGACGTCCGGCAGGTGCACACCGAGGCGGACGTGCCGCGTGACGCGCGGCTCGTGGTGCGGCTCGCCACCGGGTCCCCGCGGGCCAGGAGCGGCGCGGGCGACTACCGCCCCGACTCGGGCAAGGAGAAGGCGGGACCGCTCGACGCGACGCTGCGGGGCCTCGGCGCGAGCCCCCGCGGCGATCTGCCGTCCGGCGGCTACCGGCTGGCCGTGGGCCGCGCGGCGGGCACACCGACCGTGGCGATCGAGGGCATCGGCGACGACGGCCTGTTCCACGCCGCGCAGACGTTCCGGCAGCTGATCGACGGGCGGACCGTCGCGGGAGTCGTCGTACGGGACTGGCCGGGCACGGCGGTCCGCGGTCTGACGGAGGGTTTCTACGGCACGCCGTGGACGACGGAGCAGCGTCTTGAGCAGCTCGACTTCATGGGCCGCACCAAGCAGAACCGCTATCTGTACGCGCCCGGCGACGACCTGTACCGCCAGGCCCGCTGGCGCGAGACGTATCCGGCCGCCCAGCGCGCCGACTTCCGCAGGCTCGCCGAGCGGGCCCGCGCCAACCACGTGACGCTCGGCTGGGCGGTGGCTCCGGGCCAGGCGATGTGCATGTCGTCGCCGGACGACATCAAGGCGCTGACCCGCAAGCTCGACGCCATGTGGGCTCTCGGGGTGCGGGCCTTCCAGCTCCAGTTCCAGGACGTGTCGTACAGCGAGTGGCACTGCGAGTCGGACGCGCGGGAGTTCGGCTCCGGGCCCGACTCCGCGGCGAAGGCGCAGGCGAAGGTCGCGAACGCGGTGGCGAAGCACATGGCGGCCCGGCACCCGGGCGCCGGGCCGCTGTCCCTGATGCCGACCGAGTACTACCAGGACGGCGCGACGGAGTACCGCACGGCGCTCGCCCGCGATCTGGACGACGCGGTGGAGGTCGCGTGGACGGGCGTCGGCGTGGTGCCGCGCACGATCACCGGCGGTGAACTGGCGGGCGTGCAGAGCGCGTTCGGCGGCGGGCACAAGCTGCTGACGATGGACAACTACCCGGTCAACGACTTCGCGCAGGACCGGATATTCCTGGGCCCGTACATGGGCCGGGAGCCCGCCGTGGCCTCCGGTTCGGCGGCGGTCCTCGCGACGGCGATGGAGCAGCCCGCGGCCTCCCGCATCCCGCTGTTCACGACCGCGGACTACGCCTGGAACCCGCGCGACTACCGGGCCCAGGAGTCCTGGAAGGCCGCGATCGACGACCTGGCGGACGGCGACGAGCGGACCGAGGAGGCGCTGCACGCCCTCGCGGGCAACGACGCGTCGTCGGTGCTCGGCGCTGACGAGTCGGCGTATCTGAAGCCCCTGATCTCGGCGTTCTGGACGGCGCGCACGACGACGGACCCGGACGGCAACAAGAAGGCGGCGAAGTCCCTGCGGGACGCGTTCACGCAGATGCGCCGCACGCCCTCGGCCCTCGACGGCACGGACCTCGACTCCGAAGTCCGGCCCTGGGCCGACAAGTTGGGCCGCTACGGTCAGGCGGGCGAGGCCGCCGTCGACATGCTGGAGGCGGCGGGCCGCGGCGACCAGACGACGGCGTGGAAGGCGGCGCGTCACCTGGCGGCCCTGCGCGAGGACGTGAAGAAGTCGCACGTCACGGTCGGCAAGGGCGTCCTTGACCCCTTCCTGAAGCGGGCCGAGAAGGAGTTCGCCTCCTGGTCGGGCACGGACCGCGCGGACGCGTCGAAGGGCGCGAAGGCCGAACTCCCGCGCCCCCGCGCCCTGTCCACGGTCACGGTCCTCGCCGACCCCGGCACCTCGGGCGCGGTCGAGGCGCACGTCCCCGGCGAGGGCTGGAAGCGGATCGGCGCGCTCACGGACGGCGGCTTCACGGAACTGAAGGCGCACGACACGCGCGCGGACGCGGTACGGGTGAGGGGCGCGTCCGACGACGCGGTCGCCCACATCGTCCCCTGGTACGCGGACTCCCCCGCGGCCTCCGTCACGCTGGCCCGCACCGAGGCGGACCTGGAGATCGGCGGCAGGACCGAGCAGGTGACGGCGCACCTGACCGGGCAGCGGCCCGACAACGTGCGCGGGAAGCTCACGGCGAAGGCCCCGCACGGCATCAAGGTCGAACTGCCGCACCAGTCCGAACTCCCGCGCGGCACCAAGGTCGACGTGCCGGTGAAGGTGACGGTCCCGTCGACCACCCCGGCGGGCACCTACGAGATCCCCCTCCGCTTCGGCGACGAGACCCGCACCTTCTCGGTCCGCGCCTACCCCCGCACGGCGGGCCCCGACCTGGCCCGCTCCGGCAAGGCCTCCTCGTCGGGTGACGAGACCCCGGACTTCCCGGCGAAGGACGCCAACGACGGCAAGGCGTCGACCCGTTGGTCCTCCCCCGTGAAGGACGGCGAATGGTGGCAGGTGGAACTCGCCGAGCCCACCCGCCTCGGCCTGGTCACCCTCCACTGGCAGGACGCCTACGCCGAGCACTACCGCGTCCAGACGTCCGGCGACGGCCGCACCTGGCGCACGGCGGCGACCGTCCGCGACGGCCAGGGCGGCCACGAATCGGTCCGCATGGACGCGAAGGACGTGCGCTTCGTGCGGATCGTGGGCGACAAGAGGGCGACGCAGTACGGGTTCTCGTTGTGGTCGGTGGGGGCGTACGGGGTGGCCGGGGACTCGCGGGACTGAGCCCGCGGGCCGGCCCCGCGGGCCCGGCGGCAAACGGAGTTGGGCCTCCCACTTGTCCCGGCTTCCGCATCACTATGTACTCGATACATATACGCCGTACATACTCAGCGCATGAGCACCCGTCACGTCCTGCTGGGGCTGCTCGCGGACGGTCCACGCCACGGCTATGACCTCAAGCGGCGGCACGACGAACGCTTTCCGCAGGCCCGTCCCCTCGCCTACGCGCAGGTCTACACGACCCTGCAACGACTGGTCCGCGACCACCTGGTCGAGGTCGAAGGCACCGACTCCGACGGCGGCCCCGAGCGCACGCTGTACCGGTCGACGCCCGAGGGCAGACGCGAACTCCTCGGCTGGGCGGCGGAGATCACCCCGCCCGCGCCGCACGTCGCCAACGAGATCTTCGCCAAGGTCGTCGTCGCCATCCTGGTCGCCGACCAGGGCGCGGACCCCGCCGCCCACCTGTTGCGACAGCGGGCCGCGCACATGGCCCGGATGCGCGAACTCACCGCCGTGAAGAGCGACCCGGGTGCCGACCTGACCACCGTCCTCTCCGCCGACTACGCACTCGTCCACCTCGACGCCGATCTGCGCTGGATGACCACCACCGCCGCCCGGCTCACCACCCTGACCGCGGAGGTCACCTCAGCATGAACCCACTCCTGACCGCCGAAGGGCTCACGAAGTCCTACGGCAGAACCCAGGCGCTGCGCGGCGCCGGGGTCGACGTCCGCCCCGGCGAGATCCTCGCCGTCACGGGCGCGAGCGGCAGCGGCAAGTCGACACTGCTGCACTGCCTGGCCGGCATCGTCCGCCCCGACCAGGGCTCGGTGACGTACGACGGCGGGCGGCTCGACCGATTCGGCGAGGAACGGCTCAGCGAGCTGCGCCGCACCGAGTTCGGAATCGTCTTCCAATTCGGCCAGCTCGTCCCGGAGTTGAACGCTCTCGACAACGTCGCCCTGCCGCTGCTGCTCGCGGGGACGCCGCGCGCGGCGGCGCGGGCGGAGGCCGACGCGTGGCTGGAGCGGTTCGGGGTGCGAGGCCAACGCGACGCGCGCCTCGGCGAGATGAGCGGCGGACAGGCCCAACGGGTCGCGCTCGCGCGGGCCCTGGTGACCGGACCCAAGGTCGTCTTCGCCGACGAGCCGACCGGCGCCCTCGATTCGCTCGCCACCGAGCAGGTCCTCGCGTCCCTGGTCAACGCGTCCCGTGAGTCGCACACGGCCGTGGTCCTGGTCACGCACGAGGCGCAGGTCGCGGCCTACGCGGACCGGGAGGTGAGCCTGCACGACGGGAGGGTGCAGGAGACCTCCGTGCCCACGGTGGCGGTGACCCGATGAGCGTCTCCTGCGAGCTGCGCCTCGCGTGGCTGCTGACCCGCGGCGCGGACCGCGTGGAGCGGCGGCGGGCCGCGCTCACGGCGCTCGGCGCCGCCGTGGCGACCGGGTTCGCGTGCGCGGCCCTGGCACTCGCGAGCGTGCGGGGCCAGGTCTGGTTCCCGTACGGGAACGGCCTGTTGGACCAGCCGGGCACCCGGCAGGGCGTCGCCGCGGGGCTGCTGCTGCTCCTTGTCCCGGTGCTCGGCTTCCTCGGTCAGTGCGCCCGGATCGGGGCGGTCCACCGCGACCGGCGGCTCGCCGGGCTGCGGCTCAGCGGGGCGGGACCGAAGCAGGTGCGGCGGATCGCGGCTCTGGAGGCCGGGGTCGCGTGCCTGGCGGGAACGCTCGGCGGGGGCGTGGTGTTCGCGGCGGCCGTGCTGGGCCTGGGCAGGGCGGTCGATCCCCTGGCGTGGCTGGGCTTCGCCTTCGTGGTGCTCGCGATGCCGGTGCTCGGCGCCCTGGCGAGCGCGGTGGCGCTGCGCCGGGTCATCGCCTCGCCGCTGGGGTACGTGCGGCGGGAGCGGGCGGGGCGGGGGCCGGGGCCCGTCCTCGGCCTGCTGGTGCCCGTCCTGCTCGTCGTGCTCGGCGCGGGCCTGGTCCTGTCGCTCGGCAGCCTCGGCACGCTCGCGTCGCTGCCGCTGTTCGTCGTCGGCGCCGTCGTACTGAGCGGGACGGGCGCCGTCTGGGTCGCGGGGACGTCCGCCCGGGTCATCGGGCGACGGCTCGCCCCGCGCGCCGAGCACCCCGCCGTGCTGCTCGCCGCGCACCGGCTCCAGGAGGACGCTTGGTCGGCGGCGCGCAGCCACGCGGCCGTCATCCTGGTCACCGTCTTCGGGGTCGGCGTGGCCGGAATCCGGGAGATCTTGCTCGGCCAACTGGCGGCGAACGCGGCGGAGACCGGCGAACCCCAGAACGTCGGCTACTACACGTACGGCCTGAACCTCACCGCCGTCGCCGTCCTGATCGCCCTTCTGATCGGCCTGTCGGCGCTCGCCGTCGGCACCGGCGAATCGCTGTCCTCGCGACGCCGGGCACTGGCCGCGCAGTCCGCGGCAGGCGTGCCGCGCCGGACCCTGACGCGGGCCCTGCTCCTGGAAACGGGCCTTCCGCTGGCCCCTGCCCTGGTCCTCGCGACCGTCGGCGGCACGGCGGTCCACACGGCGTACGCCACTCTCACCCACCAGCCCGTCCCCTGGGCGCTGCCGCTCCTCGTCCCGGCCGGCGTCTACGCGGCCTGCCTGCTGGCCACGGCCACGGTCCTGCCGCTGCTGCGCCGCTCGACGCACCCGTCGCACCTCAGGACGGCGTGACGGCTCCCGATACGAGGGCGGGGCGCGGGAGAAGAACTCCCGCGCCCCGCCCTCGTCGTACGGACGCCTACTTCGACAGATTCGCCGGCGGTATCGGCGACGCCGCCAGCGACTGCGGTGACGTGGACGACGCGTAGGCCGACGGGGCCGAGACGCCCGCCGCCGGGTCGGCCGCGGTCTCGGCGTCCGGCTGGGCGGGGACGCCGCCGACGATGCGGATGCCCGCCTCGTCGAAGGCCCGCTTGATGCGCCAGCGCAGTTCGCGGGAGATGGTCAGGGCCTTGCCGGGCATCGTCTTGGCGGAGACGCCGACCACCATGGAGTCGAGCAGCACGCTGTCCAGGCCGAGCACCTCGACCGGACCCCACAGCATCTCGTTCCACGGCTCGGACTTGCTCATGTCCTCGGCGACCTCGGTCAGCGTCGCCCTGACCTTGTCGAGGTCCTCGTCGGCGCGGACGGTGACGTCGACGGCCGCGGTGGACCAGCCCTGGGAGAGGTTGCCGATCCGCTTGACCTCGCCGTTGCGCACGTACCAGATCTCGCCCTCGGCGCCCCGGAGCTTCGTCACGCGCAGGCCGACCTCGATGACCTCACCGGAGGCGACGCCCGCGTCGATCGTGTCCCCGACGCCGTACTGGTCCTCAAGGATCATGAAGACGCCGGAGAGAAAGTCGGTGACGAGGTTGCGCGCGCCGAAACCGATCGCCACACCGGCCACACCCGCGGAGGCGAGCAGCGGCGCCAGGTTGATCTTGAACGCGCCGAGCACCATGAGCGCCGCGGTGCCCAGGATCACGAACGAGGCGACCGAGCGCAGCACGCTGCCGATGGCCTCCGAGCGCTGGCGCCGTCGCTCGGTGTTCACAAGAAGACCACCGAGTGCGGTGGTGGCGCCGCTCTCGCCGCGGCGGTTCATGCGGTCGACGAACTTGGTGATGGCGCGGCGTATGACCGCGCGCAGCACCAGGGCGATGACGACGATCAGCAGGATCCGCAGGCCCACGCTCAGCCAGGTGGACCAGTTCTGCTCGACCCAGCCGGCGGCCTGTCCGGCCTGCTCCTGGGCGTCCTTGAGGGTGGGTTTCGCGGGGTCGGACGAGGCGTCGCTCGCCCCCGTTTCCGACAGGACGGACAAGATCACGGCAGGTACCTCCAGGCGTAGCCATCTGCCCGCCTCACGGCGCTGCTCGGGGACAGGAGCGGGCAGACCCACCACACTAACGGGGCATTGTGTGTGGATCGTCGTCACATTCGACGGAGAGACGGTGCTCACGTGAAGCCGCATGGCGCACCAGGGGACTTCACCCGGCCCGGACCGGGAATGAAGGGTCTTGTGGTCGAAAACACTCCAAGCCCGTTACGCGGACATGGTGGCGCCATGACCAGCCGTGAGGGGAGACTGGCTAGGAGATCGTCCCGGCGCGAGCCACGCGCCGCCGGCGTACAAGGAGGCCTCCGTGCCGCATGTCCTGGTCCTCAACGCGTCGTACGAGCCCCTCGGCGTCGTACCGCTCCGCCGCGCGCTCGTACTCGTCCTCGAGAACAAGGCCACGTGCCTCGAGGAGTCCGGCGCCTTCATGCACAGCGCAACACGTACCGTCGCCGCTCCCAGCGTCGTCCGGCTCAAAAGGTTCGTCCGGGTTCCCTACCGGGGGCCCGTTCCTCTGACCCGACGCGCACTGTTCGCCCGTGACGGCGGCCGGTGCATGTACTGCGGTGGCGTCGCAACCAGCGTCGACCACGTGATCCCGCGCAGCCGCGGGGGTCAGCACGCCTGGGAGAACGTGGTGGCGTCGTGCCGCCGCTGCAATCACACGAAGGCCGACCGCCACCTGGTGGAGATCGGCTGGCGCCTGCGCCACAAACCGGCTCCGCCGTCGGGCCTGGCCTGGCGCATCATCGGGACCGGACATAGGGATCCGCGCTGGCTGCCCTACTTGCAGCCATTCGGCGCGGACGAGGCCCTGGCCCGGATCGAAGGCATTTCAGCCTGACTTCGATCCGGGCTTTCGCTGTCCTGCGCGGTTGTCCCGCGCGGTTGTCCTGCGTGCCTTGAGAGGCCGCGTACGTGAAGTGCGCGGCCCCTCCCCTATTGACCGCACCCGTATGGGCGGCTTAGTTTCCTCGCACCCCGATAGGAAAGTTTCCTAACAGTACGAGGAGGCGGGTCCCCGCAATGGTCCACACCGCGGCCGGCACCCCCGGCACCCCCAGCGTCCTGCGCGCCATGAACGACCGCGCCGCGCTCGACCTCCTCGTCGCCCACGGCCCGCTCACCCGCACCCGGATCGGCGAGCTGACCGGCCTGTCCAAGCCGACCACCTCCCAGCTGCTCGGCCGCCTCGAAACCGCCGGGCTCGTGCGGACCACCGGCAGCCAGACCGGCCGCCCGGGGCCCAACGCCCTGCTGTACGAGATCGACCCAGGCACCGCGCACGTCGCCGCCCTCTCCGCCGACCCCACCGGCATCACCGCCGTCGTCGCCGACATCACCGGCGCCGAACGCGGCCGCCGCCGCATCGAGGCCGAGGCCGTCAGCGAGGACGTGCGGCACCGCACCGCCCAGCTCGTCGCCGAGGCCGTCGACGGGGCGCTGGCCCGAGCCGGGCTCGGCCACGGCGACCTGACCGCCACGGTCATCGGCACCCCCGGCGCCATCGACCCGCACACCGGAGCGCTCCGCTACGCCCCGCACCTGCCGGGCTGGCACTCCCGCACGCTGCGCGACGACCTCGCGCAGGTGCTCGGCACCCCCGTCTCCATCGAGAACGACGTCAACCTCGCCGCCGTCGCCGAGCAGTACGAGGGCGCCGCGCAGGACCACGACGACTTCGTGCTCGCCTACGTCGACGAGGGGGTGGGCGCCGCGATCGTGCTCGGCGGAAACCTGCTGCGCGGGGCGACCGGCGGCGCGGGCGAGATCGGCTACATGCCGCTGCCGGGCGCTCCCCTCGCGCGCGGCGGCTCCGACTCCGTCGCCCGCCCGGACGGGGGTGGCGGTCTCCAGAGCCTCGTCGCCGCCGCCGCGATCCGTGAACTGGCCGGTGGGGTCAAGGACTTGAGCGAGGCGCTGGCCGAGCCGGGCGTCCTCGACGAGGTGGCCCGCCGCCTCGCCACCGGGCTCGCCGCCGTCGTCGCCGTCGTGGACCCCGAGCTCGTCGTGCTGTCCGGCCAGGTGGCCCGGTGCGGCGGCGACGCCCTGCGCGACCGCGTCGAGGCCGAGCTCACCGGGCTCGCCCTGCCCCGCCCCCAGCTGCGCATCAGTGACCTGCCCGGTGATCCCATCCTCACCGGCGCCCTGCGCACCGCCCTCACCCAGGCCCGCGACTCCGTCTTCGACACCAGCACCCCCGCGTAACCCCTCCCCCGCAGAACACCCCAATCCCCGTACACGTAAAGGACGTTCGCCATGCCGCGATGGCGCATACCCCTGCGCGCGCCCGTAGGGCTCGCCGCGGCCGGACTGCTGCTCGCCGGCTGCGCCAATCCGAGTACCGGCAGCGCCGCCGACGACCCGACGAAGCCGGTGACGCTGAAGTTCTGGCACGGCTGGTCGGCGCCCGGCGAGGTGAAGGCGATCAACGACTCGATCGCCCGCTTCGAGAAGCTGCACCCGAACATCAAGGTGCAGGCCACCGGCAACGTCTCGGACGCCACCACCAATCAGGCCCTGCGGGCCGGTGGCGGCGAGGCCCCCGATGTCGTCTCCTCGTTCACCACGAACAATGTCGGCCAGTACTGCGACTCCGGCATGTGGGTCGACCTCGACCCGTTCATGAAGAAGACCGGGCTCAAGAAGGACGAGGTCTTTCCCAAGTCGCTGCTCGACTACACGAGTTACCGCGGCAATCAGTGCGCCCTGCCGCTCCTCGCGGACGCCTTCGGCATGTACTACAACAAGGACGCCTTCAAGAAGGCGGGCATCGAGCGGCCGCCGCGGACCATGTCCGAGTTCGTCGCCGACTCCAAGAAGCTCACCGTCAAGAACGGCTCCTCGTACAAGCGCGTCGGGTTCATGCCGGACTTCCGGCTCTACCAGAACAGCCCGGACCGGCTGTTCGCCCAGTGGGGCCCCAAGTACTTCGACGCGAAGGGCAATTCACGGCTCGCCGAGGAACCCGCCTCGTACGAATTCTTCAGGACCGCCAGGAAACTCCGGGACGCGCAGGGCGGTTACAAGGCCCTTGAGCGGTTCCGGACCTCGTTCGGCGACGAGATGTCGAACCAGAACGCCTTCCTGAGCGGAAAGCTCGCCATGCACATGGACGGCGAGTGGCGCGGGCTCATGCTGAAGGAGGCGAAGGCGAAGTTCGACTGGGGCGTCGCACCGCTGCCCGTCCCGGACGACCAGGCCGAGACGTACGGGCGCGGCTATCTGACCGGCACCGTCGCCGGTATCGCGCACAGCAGCAAGCACCAGAACGCGGCCTGGGAACTGGTGAGGTTCCTGACGTCCGACACCGATCAGGTCGTCGATTTCGCGAACGCCATTCACAACGTGCCGTCCACGTTCGCCGCCCTCAAGTCGCCGAAGCTGGACGCCGATCCGACGTTCCGCACCTTCCTCGACATCGCGGAGAACAAGCACAGCCAGGTGATGCCGCCTTCCACCAACGGCGGCATGTACATCACGCAGTTGCAGGACTTCAGCTACGGCGAGGAGGCCGGTGAGGTCCCCGACCTGAAGTCCGGTCTGCGGCGCCTCGACACACTCATCGACGCCGACACCGTGCAGTCGCAGAACTGAGGAACGCGCCATGGCACTCACCCTTTCCCGGCCCGCGCGCCGCAGATTGCGCACCGTGGGCTTTCTCTCCCCCTGGCTGATCGGATTCAGCGCCTTCTTCGCCTATCCGCTGCTCGCCACCGTCTATTTCTCGTTCATGCACTACAACCAGATCAAGGCGCCCACCTTCGTGGGGCTGCGGAACTGGGTGTACGTGTTCCGGGACATGCCGCTGTTCGGGCCTGCCCTGTGGAACACGGTGTGGCTCGTCGTGGTGATGGTGGCGCTGCGCGTGGTGTTCGGGCTCTCGCTCGGACTGCTCGTCACGAAGATCAAGAGCGGGGTCGGATTCTTCCGGACCGCCTTCTACCTGCCCTACCTCGCACCGCCGGTGGCCGCGACCGTCGCCTTCGTCTTCCTCCTCAACCCCGGCTCGGGCCCGGTCAACGAGATCCTCGCCAAGGTCGGCATCGAAGGACCCAACTGGTTCAACGACCCCAGCTGGGCCAAGCCCTCGCTCGTCCTGCTCTCGCTGTGGGGCATCGGCGACCTCATGGTCATCTTCATGGCCGCGCTGCTCGACGTACCGAAGGAGCAGTACGAGGCCGCCGAGCTGGACGGCGCGGGCCCCTTCACCAAGTTCCGCTACGTGACGTGGCCCTCGATCACCCCGATCGTCGGGTTCGCCGTGGTGACGGGCGTCGTGCAGACCATGCAGTACTACACGCAGGCCCTCGTCGCCGGAAAGATCGCCTCGGGCGTCTCCATCGGCCCCGGCTCGGTCATCCAGCCGGGATATCCCGACCACTCGACGCTCACCGTCCCGCAGCTCGTCTACTCGATGGGCTTCCAGAACTTCAACACCGGCGCGGCGTGCGTGCTCTCGCTCGTCCTGTTCGCCATTGCCATGGCCGTGACCTCGCTGCTCATGCGCAAGCGCTCGGGTCTGCTCGCGGCGGAGGACTGATCGACATGACCACTACGACATTGAGGCCGGGCCCCGCCGTCACCGCCGGGCCCGCCCCCGAGCACGGCCCCGCCTCGCGCCGCGCCCGCCGCCAACGCGTCCTCCACTGGATCGCCGTGCACAGCATCGCGATCGCGGTGGCACTGCTCTTCGTCCTCCCCTTCGTGTTCGTCTTCCTCACCTCCGTGATGAGCGACGGGCAGGCGATGAGCGGCGACCTGTGGCCGGACTCCTGGCACTGGGAGAACTACAAGGCGGTCCTCCAGACGGACGGCTTCCTCGACTGGTGGAAGAACTCGCTGCTGTACGCGGGTCTCGGCACGCTGTTCACGGTGTGCTCGGCGATCCCCGTCGCCTACGCGCTCGCCAAGTTCCGCTTCCGCGGGCGGCGCACGGCGATGCTCCTCGTCATCTCGACGATGATGCTGCCGCCGCAGGTCGTCGTGATCCCGATGTACCTGGTGTGGGCACAGCAGTTCCACCTCTCGGGATCGCTGTGGCCGCTGATCATCCCGATGGCGTTCGGCGACGCGTACTCGATCTTCCTGCTCCGGCAGTTCCTGCTGACGATCCCGAAGGAGTACATCGAGTCGGCGAAGGTCGACGGCTGCGGCGAACTGCGCACGCTGCTGCGGATCGTGGTGCCGATGGCCAAGCCGGGCATCGCCGCCGTCGCCCTCTTCCAGTTCTTCTACTGCTGGAACGACTACTTCGGGCCGCAGATCTACGCGGCCCAGAACCCGGCTTCCTGGACGCTGAGTTACGGCCTGGAGTCCTTCAAGTCCGCGCACAGCGTCAACTGGAACCTGACGATGGCGGCCACGCTCCTGGTGATGGCGCCGGTCTGCCTCGTCTTCTTCTTCGCACAGAAGGCCTTCGTCGAAGGCGTCACCCTCACCGGAGTAAAGGGCTAAGGGATTTCTATGAAGCTCGCCGTGGTCGGCGGAGGATCGACCTACACACCCGAACTCATCGACGGGTTCGCGCGGCTGAGGGACACGCTGCCGATCGAGGAGCTCGTCCTCGTCGACCCGGCCGCGGACCGCCTCGAACTGGTCGGCGGCCTCGCCCGCCGCATCTTCGCCAAGCAGGGGCACCCGGGCGTCATCCGTACGACGTCCGACGTGGACGCGGGCGTCGCGGACGCCGACGCCGTCCTCCTCCAGCTGCGCGTCGGCGGCCAGGCCGCCCGCAACCAGGACGAGACGTGGCCGCTCGACTGCGGCTGCGTCGGCCAGGAGACGACCGGCGCCGGCGGCCTCGCGAAGGCCCTGCGCACGGTCCCCGTCGTCCTCGACATCGCCGAACGGGTGCGCCGCGCCAACCCGGACGCCTGGATCATCGACTTCACCAACCCGGTGGGCATCGTGACCCGCGCGCTGCTCCAGGCGGGCCACAAGGCGGTCGGCCTGTGCAACGTGGCGATCGGCTTCCAGCGCAAGTTCGCCAGGCTCCTCGACGTCACGCCCTCACAGGTCCACCTCGACCACGTCGGCCTCAACCACCTCACGTGGGAGCTGGGCGTGCGCCTCGGCGGCCCCGACGGCGAGAACGTACTCCCCCGCCTGATCACCGAGCACGGCGACGCCATCGCCGAGGACCTGCACATGCCGCGCTCGGTCGTCGACCGCCTCGGCGTCGTCCCGTCCTACTACCTGCGCTACTACTACCAGCACGACGAGGTCGTCCGAGACCTGCGCACGAAGCCCTCCAGGGCCGCCCAAGTGGCGGAGATGGAAACCGAGTTGCTGAAGATGTACGCGGACCCCTCCCTCGACGAGAAGCCGGAACTGCTCGCCAAGCGCGGCGGCGCCTTCTACAGCGAGGCGGCGGTCGACCTCGCGGCCTCGCTCCTCGGTGGCGGCGGCTCCCCGCACCAGGTGGTGAACACGTACAACAACGGCACGCTCCCCTTCCTCCCCGACGACGCGGTGATCGAGGTCCAGGCGTCGGTGGACGCGAAGGGCGCCAAGCCGCTGCCCGTGCCGGCGCTCAACCCTCTCTACTCGGGCCTGATCGCGAACGTCACGGCGTACGAGGACCTGGCCCTGGAGGCGGCCCTCAAGGGCGGCAGGGACCGCGTCTTCAACGCGCTCCTCTCCCACCCCCTCATCGGCCAGATCGAGTACGCGGAGAAGCTCACCGACGAACTGATCGCGCACAACCGGGAGCACCTCGCGTGGGCATGACGGTCCTCGCCATCGACGCGGGGAACAGCAAGACCGACGTCGCGGTGGTCGCGGCCGACGGCACGGTCGTCGGCGCGGCCCGCGGCGGCGGCTTCCAGCCGCACCGGACGAACGCCGAACCGGCGGTGGACGTCCTGGCGGAAGCGGTCGACCGGGCGTTCGCACAGGCAGGAGTGACGTCGGTCGACCACGTCTCGGCATGCCTGGCCAATGCCGACCTCCCCGTGGAGGAGCGGCAGTTGGCGCACGCCCTGACCGCCCGCCGCTGGGGCTCGCGGGTCGACGTCCGCAACGACACCTTCGCCGTGCTGCGCGCGGGCCTCCTGGAGGACGCCGAACCGCGCGGCGTCGCGGTCGTGTGCGGGGCGGGCGTCAACTGCGCCGGGATGCTCCCGGACGGCCGCACGGCCCGCTTCCCCGCGATCGGCCGCCTCTCCGGCGACTGGGGCGGCGGGGGCGGCCTGGCGGAGGAGGCCATCTGGTACGCGGCACGCGCGGAGGACGGCCGCGGCGACCCGACGGCCCTGATGCACACCCTCCCCGCCCACTTCACCCTCCCGTCCATGTACGCCCTGATCGAGGCGCTCCACCTGGGCCACGTCCCGACGTCCCGCCGCCACGAACTCACCCCCGTCCTCTTCGCGACGGCGGCCGAGGGCGACCCGGTGGCCCGCGCCCTGGTCGACCGCATGGCCGACGAGGTGGTGTCGATGGCGACGGTCGCCCTGCGCCGCCTCGACCTCCTGGAGACGGAGGTCCCCGTCCTCCTGGGCGGCAGCGTCCTGGCGGCCCAACACCCTCAACTCAACGACCGCGTCACCACTTTGCTGTCCACCCAAGCCCCCCACGCCCTCCCCCGCGTGGTAACAGAACCCCCGGTCCTCGGCGCGGCGCTGCTGGGCCTGGACGCGGTGGGCGCTCCCACGGAGGCACACACGCAACTGCGCAAGCATTACGCACCACATCCAAGCCCGGCCGGCGATTGAGGCATTCAAGCCCCGCCAGCGATCGAGGCGCGGGCCCGGGGCAGCGCCCCCAAATAAAGCCCCTCCGGCGATTGAGGAGCGGGGCCCGGGGCAGAGCCCCGCGACCCCAACCCCAAATCAAGCCCCTGCGGCGATTGAGCAGCGGGGCCCGGGGCAGAGCCCCGCGACCTCAACCCCGGTGCCGCGGACACAAACAGGGAACCGAACCCCCCGCCCCCACGTGTTCCTGAGCGGAGCGCTTCCGCACAAGATCCAGCGAATGCCCGTGCGGATGTCACTCGCGGAAGCGATACTTGCGACCGACGTACGACCATGGGGGAGGGTCGAAGTGACATACCCGTCGAACGGGAGCGTGGCGCCGCCAGAGCGCCCCGCCGCCCCGCCGTCGATGCCGGGCGTGCCACCGCAGGCACAGCGGGGCGGGTCGCCCGGCGCGCCCGCGCCCCGGCGGCGTACCGCCTGGGCCGAGGGCGTGGACCGGTTGAAGGCGGGGGCGACGACCGAGCCGGGCCGGCTGCGCATCATCGGCGCCGTGCTCGCGCTGCTCGTCGTGGCGTTCGGCGCGACGACGGCCTGGCAGATGACGGACCGCTCGGCGGCGGCCGACGACGTGCTGCACTCCAGCCAGCCGCTGAGCGCCGATGCCGCCGACATCTACCGTTCGCTCGCCGACGCCAACACGGCGGCGTCCAGCGGGTTCCTGGCGGGGGGCCAGGAACCGGCGGCCGCGCGCGACCGGTACGAGCGGGACATCAGGAACGCCGCGGACAAGCTGGTGACCGCGGCGACCAGCACCGACCCCGGCACCCGCTCGGCGGCCACGATCTCGCGGCTCAACAAGCTGCTGCCGCAGTACAAGGGCCTCATCGAGCGGGCCCGCGCCAACAACCGGCAGGGCTTCCCGCTGGGCGGCGCGTATCTGCGGTACGCGAACGAGAAGATGCAGACCGAGATGCTCCCGGCCGCCGAGGACCTCTACAAGACGGAGAACCAGCGGCTGCGCGACGACTACGACTCGGCGACGCCCTACCCGTGGATCGCCATCGCCATCGGCGTGCTCGCCCTCGCGGGCCTCGCGTGGGCGCAGCGGCGCAACTACCGCCGTACGAACCGGGTGTTCAACCAGGGGCTGCTCGCCGCCACCGCCGCGTCCACCGTGGTGCTGCTGTGGCTCGTCGTCGGTCACACCGTGGCGCGCAGCGGGCTGAGTGCGTCCTACGACCATGGCGTACGGTCCTTGAACGTGTTGCACGACGCGAGCATCGCGTCCCTGAAGGCGCGGGGCAGCGAGAACTTGACGCTGGTCAGCCGGGGCGCCGAGACGGTGTCCGTGAAGGGCGAGACGAAGGACAAGTACGACGTCGACTTCCAGCAGGAGATGACGGCGCTCGGCGGCAAGCTGAAAGCCGCGTACGCGCTGGCCGACGACGAGGGCGACACGGCGGGCCGCAAGCCGGTGACCAAGGCGAACGACAGCATGAAGGCGTGGCTGGGTCGCCACAAGGAAGCTCGCGAGCAGGACGACTCGGGCAACTACCAGGGCGCGCTCGACAAGATCATCGGTTCGAAGAAGGACAAGCCGACGGGTGAATGCTTCGATCTGGTGGACAAGAATCTGGACACGGCCCTCGTGCACGAGCAGCGTCAGTTCAGTGACAAGGCGAGCGGCGGCCGCGACGCGATGACCGGACTGCCCGTGGGCGCCGCGGTGCTGGCCGTGCTCGCCGCGGCGGGCGCGGTGTTCGGCATCGGACGCCGGCTTTCGGAGTACCGATGAGAGGGGGTGCAGCGATGGAGAACCAAAGCACGGCGCGGAGGGTGACCCTGCGCGGCTGGGGCGGCGTGGCCGCCATGGCGGTGGCCTGTGCCCTCACGGCGGTGTTCGCGCTGCTGCTCCCGCTGACGCAGCAGCAGCGCCCCGCGGACGACGGTGCGGCGACGAGCTACGCGTCGGGCGGCGTCGCCGAGGGCCGGCAGGCCCGGGCGGACGACTGCGACCCGGCGGTGAAGGGCAAGGAGCCGGAGCGCAGCCTCTCCCCCTCGGGCAGCGAGAGCGGCAGCGCGGTGGGGGCCATAAAGGACCGCGGCTATCTCTCGGTCGGTGTCGACCAGAACAGCTACCGCTGGGGCTACCGCGACCCCAACAGCTCCGCGAAGAACAGCGAGTTGGAAGGCTTTGACATCGATCTCGCGCACGAGATCGCGGGCGACATCCTCGGCGACCGGGACGCGGTCCGCTTCCGGGCCATCCCCACCAACGAGCGCATCCCGGCGATCCAGCGCGGCGAGGTCGACATGGTGGTCCGCACGATGACCATCAGCTGCGACCGCCTCAAGGACGTCGCGTTCTCCACCGCGTACTTCCAGACCGGCCAGCAGGTGCTCGCCCCGAAGACCTCGGACATCAAGGGGTACGGGGCCTCGCTCGCCGGCAAGCGGATCTGCACGGCGACCGGTTCGACGGCCGCGTCCTCACTGGAGGACGGCAAGAAGAAGCCGGTGGACGAGGGCGGCCTCCCGCAGAGCACCGACATCTCCACGACCGTGCCGAACCAGCTGGACTGCCTGGTGCGGCTCCAGCTCGGCGAGGTCGACGCGGTGGTCACCGACGGCGCGCTCGCGGCGAGCCAGGCCGCGCAGGACCCGACGGTGGAGCTCAAGGGCGAGCCCTACACCAAGGAGTTCTACGGCGTCGCCATGAAGAAGGGCGCGGACGACCTGGTGCGCCGGGTCAATCAGGTGCTGGTGGACTACCGCAAGTCGGACGGCTGGCAGAAGTCGTACGACCACTGGCTGAAGCCGGCCCTCGGCCCCTCCTCGGGACCGCCCGCACCGAAGTACCAGTAGCGGCAGGCAGCACGCACAACGCAGGACACGGCACGCAGGACACAGCACGCAGCGCGGCAGGGACTTGACGAGGACTCGGGAAAGCGAGAGGTGATCGATGGGCGTCGCGGGACCCGCCGGCCCAGTGATGGACCGGGACGAGGTGGACCGTGCCCTGGCCCGGCTCGGCGCGGAGCACGAAGCGATCGAGACGTCTCTGCTGGCCCTCCAGGACCACGCGGGGCGCAGACTCCTGGAGGGCGCCCGGCTGACCGGGACGACCCAGGAGCGCTGGGCCTCGGCCGAGCAGGAGATCACGCTGCTGTGGGCGTACTTCGACGCGTACGCGGCCGCGCTGCGTACGGCACGCGAGGTCCGCTCGCGGCGCCGGCTGCCCAACCGCGGCGACCTGGTGGAGCTGACGGAGCTGCTGCGCGGCGAGTCCGTCACGATCCGCGCCCGGCCCGGCGATCGAGGGCGCGGGCGGCACCTCGCCCTCGATCACCGGGCCCGCGAAGCTGTCCGAGCGGTTCACGCTCGCGGCGCTCGTCGACCGGATGAACGCGCTGTACGCGTCGTCCCTCGACATGGTGGTGGCCGCCGACGCGGTGTGGTCGGCGCTGCCCGCCCGCATCGACATGCTCGCCGCGGAGCTGGCCCGCACCCGGCAGCTCGCGCACTCGGTGGGGGTGCGCCCCGGTGAGCATCCGGCGGGCGACGACCTGGAGCGGATCACCGCCTCGCTGACCCTGCTGCGCGAGGAAGTGGTCTCGGACCCGCTCACGTACTGGCGCAGGACGGCGGGGAGTTCGGCGCCCGGCGGCGGACGCCCCGACACGACGGCGTACGACCGGGAGGCCCGTGCCCTGGAGGACGTGCGCCGGGAGATCGAGGCCGTCCTCGGCGTGCGGCAGGACGCGGAGGCGCGGCTCGGCCGGCTGCGGGACGTGCTGTCGCGCGCGGACCGCACGCTCGCGGAGGCGAGGTCGGCGCGCGGCGAGGTGCTCGCGAAGATAGCCGGTTCCGACGTGCCCGCGGTGTCGGGTCCGCCGACGGTGCTTCAGGAGCAGTTGGCGACGGCGGCCGAGTACCGCAGGCACGGCCAGTGGAACCGGCTCTCGCCGCTCCTGGAGTCGCTCGAGTCGAAGGCGGAGGACGAACTGCTGCGCGCCCGCGATGAGTTGACGGCGGTGACCGCCCCGCTGGCGGTCCGCGCGGAGCTGCGCGGGCGGCTCGACGCGTACAAGGCGAAGGTCGCGAGACTCGGCTTCGCCGAGGATCCGTTCCTGGTGGAGCGGTACGACGCGGCGCGGCGCATGCTGTGGAGCGCGCCCTGCAATCTGCGGGCCGCGGAGGCGGCGGTGCTGCGGTATCAACGGGCGGCGGCGGACGCGCTGTCCGCGCCCGCCGACAGAACGGCCAGGGGGGAGTCGTGAGCGTGGCGCCACAGAAATGCGGCAGAGCGGGTTGTACGGGCTCGTACGAGGACATGGGCGGGGAGCTGTACTGCAACACGTGCGGCCTGAAACCGCAGGCGGCCGGTGGCACCTACGGGGGCAGCGCCCCCACGCACCGGCCCGCCGCCCGACCGCCGAGCGCGCCCGTGGCCGCGCCCGCGGCGGCGTCCACCTGCCAGCGGCCGGGCTGTTCCGGTTCCTATGAGGACATGGGCGGCGGCGAGCTGTACTGCGACATGTGCGGGCTCGCCCCGGTGGTGTCACAGACCGGGATGGTGGCGTCGCCGCCGACCGGGATCGCCGGTGGCGGGCAGCGCGGTTCGCAGAGCTCCGGCTCCAGTTCGCGGGCCTCGGCCAGGACCTCGGCGCGCTCCTCGCAGTCCCGCAGGTCGGTCTCGGGCCGGCTCTCCCGCTCCCTCTCGGGGAGTTCGACCTCGCGCTCGGTGTCGGTGCGCAGCTCCGGGGCGGGCGCGAGCGGTTCGGGCCGGGCGCGGCTCGGTGTCGGTCTGGTCACCGTTCCGGACGTGCCGCGGCCCGATCCGCGCGCGATGGTGCAGGAGCACCCCGAGGTCCCCGAGCGGAAGCGGTTCTGCTCGCGCTCCGACTGCGGTGCCCCCGTGGGCCGTTCGCGGGGCGACCGGCCGGGCCGGACGGAAGGGTTCTGCACCAAGTGCGGCCACCCGTACTCCTTCGTGCCCAAGCTCGCCGCGGGCGACGTCGTGCACGGCCAGTACGAGGTCGTGGGCTGTCTTGCGCACGGTGGCCTCGGCTGGGTCTACCTCGCCGTCGACCGCGCCGTCTCCGACCGCTGGGTGGTCCTCAAGGGCCTGCTCGACACGGGCGACCAGGACGCGATGGCCGCCGCGATCTCGGAGCGCCGCTTCCTCGCGGAGATCGAGCACTCCAACATCGTCCGCATCTACAACTTCGTCGAGCACCTCGACCAGCGCACCGGCTCCCTGGACGGCTACATCGTCATGGAGTACGTGGGCGGCAAGTCCCTCAAGGAGATCGCCAACGAGCGGCGCACTCCCGAGGGCAGGCGGGATCCGCTGCCGGTGGAGCAGGCGTGCGCGTACGGCATCGAGGCCCTTGAGGCGCTCGGCCATCTGCACAGCCGCAACCTCCTCTACTGCGACTTCAAGGTCGACAACGCGATCCAGACCGAGGACCAGCTCAAGCTCATCGACATGGGCGCGGTCCGCAGGATGGACGACGACGAGAGCGCGATCTACGGGACGGTCGGCTTCCAGGCGCCCGAGGTCGCCGAGCTGGGCCCCTCCATCGCCTCCGACCTCTACACCGTGGCCCGTACGCTCGCGCTGCTCACCTTCGACTTCCAGGGCTACACGAACGTGTTCGTGGACTCCCTGCCCGACCCCGACAACATCGAGGTCTTCCGCACGTACGAGTCGTTCTACCGGCTCCTCGTGCGCGCCACCGACCCTGACCCGGCGCGCCGTTTCGCCTCGGCGCAGGAGATGGCGGAGCAGCTGACGGGCGTGCTGCGCGAGGTCGTCGCACTCCAGACGAACCGGCCGCGCCCCGCCCTGTCCACGCTGTTCGGCCCCGAGGTGAAGGTCACGGACACGGAGCTGTTCGGCGTGTTCGAAGGTGAGGTGTCGCCGCTCGGGGCCCGGGAGGTTCCCGTACGCGCGCGGGGCGGCCGGGGACCGCGGAAGGCGGCGGCCGCGCTGCCACCGCAGCCCGCCGCGGCCGCGCTCCCGCCGTCGTCCGCCGAACTCGTCAAGCCGCTCCAGGCGCAGGGCACCGCGCTCGCGCTCCCGGTGCCGCGCGTCGACCCGGCGGATCCCAACGCCGGGTTCCTCGCGGGCCTGATGGCCTCGGCGCCCGGCGAGCTGATCGCGGCCCTGCACGCGGCGCCCGCCGACTCCCTCGAACTGCGCCTGCGCGAGCTGCGGGCCCGCCTCGAAATGGGCGAACTCGACGCGGCGGCGCGCGGCCTGGCCGCCCTGGAGGCCGACCATCCCGACGACTGGCGGGTGGTCTGGTACCGGGGCGTCGCGGCGCTCGCGACGGGTGACCACACGAACGCGGCGCTGTCCTTCGACGCCATATACGACGCGTTCCCCGGCGAGCCCGCACCGAAGCTGGCGCTCGGCGTGTGCGCGGAGGTGCTGGGCCAGCTCGACAACGCGGCGGAGTACTACCGCCTGGTGTGGTCGACCGACCCGAGTTACGTGAGCGCGGCGTTCGGCCTCGCGCGCGTGCAGCTCGCCTCCGGTGACCGGGCCGGCGCCGTGCGCACCCTGGAGTCGGTGCCCGAGTCGTCGATCCACTACACGGCGGCGCGGGTCGCCGCGGTGCGCTCGCGGCTGCGGGGCCGCACGGCCCAGGGGCTGAACGGGGACCCGCTGCTGCACGACCTGACGGCCGCCGCGGGACAGGTCGAGGCGCTCGACGCGTTCGGCCTCGACGCGGTCCGTCGCGAGCAGTTGTCCACCGAGGTGCTCGGCACCGCGCTGGACTGGGTACTCTCCGGTAGGCAGGGTTCCGGTCCGCCGCAGGGTCCCGTGCGTACGGTGGTGCTCGGCAGCGATCTGGACGAGCGCGGTCTCCGCCTCGGTCTTGAGCGCTCGTACCGGACCCTGGCCAGGCTCGCTCAGCGCGGCGAGGAGAGGATCGAACTGGTGGAGCGGGCCAACCGCTACCGCCCCCGGACGTGGGTGTGAGGATGTCGCAGACGCACAAGGCGGCCGCTATGTCAGTGTGTCCCAGTTGCGAGGAGCCTCTGGAGGAGGCCGATCGCTTCTGTGGGGCGTGCGGATACGACCTGTCGTCGGCTCCGCGACCAGGGGCACGGGGCGCCGTCGAGGAGCCCGCCTCCGTGGAGTGGCCCGTCGCCCCCGACCTGGACAGTTCGGATCTGCCCGCGCCGGTGCACCTGCCGACCGATCTGCGGGGCACCGAATCGGGCGGCACCGAGATCCCCGCCGCCGTACGCTTCGACGACCCGCCGTCCGACGACGAGTTCAGGATCGCCGCGCCCGACCCGCGCACCGCGACGCCCGAGGAACTGGGCGCCGCGACTCCCCCCGCCGGCACGAAGCTGTGCGTGGCGTGCCGCTCGGGGCACGTCGACCCGGACGGCTACTGCGAGAACTGCGGCCACGCCCAGCCCCGCGAACGCGACCACATGGAGCAGGAGTTGGGCGCGGTCGCCGCGGTCAGCGACCGGGGCCTGCGCCACCACAGGAACGAGGACTTCTTCACGATCTCCTCGGCCGCGCTGCCCGACGGCTCGGCCGCGGTCGTCGCCGTGGTCTGCGACGGGGTGTCGTCGGCGACGCGGCCCGACGACGCCTCGCTCGCCGCGTCCCGCGCCGCCACGGAGGCGCTGCACGAGGCGCTGCCGCGCGGCACGCACCCGCAGCAGGCCATGCACGAGTCGATCGTCGCGGCCGCCGAGGCGGTCAACGCCCTCGCGGACGAGCCCGAGACGGCCCGCGAGCACAAGCCGCACCAGAACTCGCCCGCGTGCACGTTCGTCGCCTCGGTCGTCACCAAGGAGCTGCTGATCGTCGGCTGGATCGGCGACTCGCGCGCCTACTGGGTGCCCGACGACCGCGAGGCGCCCGCGGCCCGGCTCACCGAGGACGACTCATGGGCCGCGCAGATGGTCGCGGCGGGCCTGATGAGCGAGGCGGAGGCGTACGCGGACGAGCGGGCGCACGCGATCACGGGCTGGCTCGGCGCGGACGCGTACGAACTGGAGCCGCACACCGCCTCGTTCAAGCCGGACCGTCCCGGCGTGGTCGTGGTCTGCACGGACGGGCTGTGGAACTACGCGGAGTCCGCCGACGAGATGGCCCGTGTGCTGCCCGCGGACGCGGCCCGCACCCCGCTGCACAGCGCCCAGGTACTGGTCGGCCACGCCCTGGACGGCGGGGGCCACGACAACGTAACAGTGGCGGTGCTGCCGTTCCCCGTGCCGCAGTCGGGGGCAGGATCGGCGTAGCGCGGGAAAGCCGCACAAATGGTCTTGTTCAGGGGGGACATGACACCATGGCAAATTTCTCGAAATCGCAGCGGCCGCAGTTCGCCGTCGAGGTCTACCAGAACGAGTTCCTGCCGGAGGGCGGCCGCGACGTCAACGCGATCGTCACGGTGACGTCGACCGGGGGCGGCACGGTGGGCGGCGCGGTCAGCGCTCCCCATCTCTACAGCGTGGCGAGCGGGGGCGCGGACGCCGCGGTCGCGCTGATGGTGGACTGTTCGGGGTCGATGGACTATCCGCCCACCAAGATGCGCGGCGCGCGCGAGGCCTCGGCCGCGGCGATCGACGCGCTGCGCGACGGCGTGCACTTCGCGGTGATCGCGGGCACGCACGTGGCCAAGGAGATCTATCCGGGCAACGGACGCCTGGCCGTCGCCGACATGACCACCCGCGGGCAGGCCAAGCAGGCGCTGCGCAAGCTCTCCGCGGGCGGCGGCACCGCGATCGGCACCTGGCTGCGTCTTGCGGACCGGCTCCTCGCCTCCGCGGACGTGTCGATCAGGCACGGCATCCTGCTCACCGACGGCCGCAACGAACACGAGTCGCCGGAGGATCTGCGCGCCTCCCTCGACGCGTGCGCGGGCCGTTTCACCTGCGACGCCCGCGGTGTCGGCACGGACTGGGAGGTGAAAGAGGTCACGGGCATCGCCTCCGCCCTCCTCGGCACCGCCGACATCGTTGCCGACCCGGCCCATCTCGCCGAGGACTTCACGCAGATGATGGAGACGGCGATGGGCAAGGAGATCGCCGACGTGGCTCTGCGGCTGTGGACGCCGCTCGGCTCCGAGATCAAGTTCGTGAAGCAAGTCGCCCCCACCGTCGAGGAGTTGACGGAGCGCCGCACGGAGGCGGGCCCGCGGGCCGGCGACTACCCCACCGGCTCCTGGGGCGACGAGTCCCGCGACTACCACGTGTGCGTGCGGGTGCCGGAGGCCGATCTCGGCCAGGAGATGCTCGCGGCGCGCGTCTCCCTGGTGATCCCGCAGCCGGACGGCTCGGTGCAGACCCTCTCGCAAGGCCTCGTACGTGCGGTGTGGACGGACGACATGGTGGCCTCTACGTCGATCAACCCGCAGGTCGCCCACTACACGGGCCAGGCCGAACTGGCACAAGTCATCCAGCAGGGACTCGACGCACGAAAGTCGGGCGATGCGGACGGGGCGACCGCGAAACTGGGCCGCGCGGTGCAGCTGGCGGCCCTCTCGGGGAACGCCGATACGGCCAAGCTGCTTTCGAAGGTGGTGGACGTGGTGGACGCCGCGGAAGGTACTGTTCGATTGAAAGCGAAGGTCGCGGAGGCCGACGAGATGACTCTCGAGACCCGGTCGACCAAGACGGTTCGCGTCAAAAAATAACCACCCACGCACTACGGCAAGCCCTGCTTGCCCTTGAAGGAGAGGGGGAAGCGCCGACATGCCGACCTGCCCGAACGGACACCAGTCGGGTTCCGAAGACTGGTGCGAGGTCTGCGGTCACCGCATGGCCGGTGCCGTGCCCCCGCCCCCTCCGCCGCCTCCGGCCGCCGGTTACGGCTACCCGCAGCCGGCCGCGCCGCAGGCGCCGCAGGGTGGGGCCGGTACGCCCGAACTGTGCCCGCAGTGCCGCACGCCGCGTGAGGGCGGCGCGCCGTTCTGCGAGGAGTGCCGCTGGAACTTCCTCACGAACACGGCGACGTCGTACACGCCCGCGGCCCCGAACCCGCCGCTGCCCACCTCGGGCGGCCAGGGCGGTCCCGGTGCGCCCGGCTTCCCGCCGCAGCAGCAGTCCCAGGACCCGCAGGGCCCGAACCCGGCGCTGCACTTCCAGCAGCAGCCGCCCGGCCCCGACTCGTACGAGTACCAGGGCTCGCGGCCCTCGCAGATGAACCGGCCGGCGGAGCCGATCCCGCCGTCCCCGTTCGGGAACGAGCCGTCGGGCCAGGCCCCGCCGCCGCCCCCGCCGTCCTTCGAGAACCCCGGCTCGTACGAGACCGGTGGCGGAGCCCCGCAGGGCTTCCAGCAGCAGGCTCCGGCGCCCGCTCCGGCGCCGCCCGCGCAGCCGGGCCCGCCGCCCGGTCCCGCGCAGCCCGTGCAGCCGGGGCCCATGCAGCCCCCGCCGCCCGGCTTCCCGCAGCACCAGGACCCGCAGGGCCCGCCGCCCCCGCCGCCCAACCCGTCGTTCGGCGGCCAGGGCGGACCCGGTGGGCAGGGCGGTCCCGGCGGGACCAACGGGGACGACTGGATGATCCCGCCCCCGTCCGACCCGTCGACGCAGGGCGGGCCCTCGACGACCCCGCCGCCGTTCCAGCAGCAGCCGCCGCAACAGCAGCACGCCCCGCTGACGTGGTCGGCGACGATCGGTCCCGACCGCGACTACTTCATGGCGATGATGCAGCGCAGCGGCCCCGAGGCCTCGGGGCTCAACCTGCCCGCGTACTCGCCGGAGCAGCAGCGCCAGCTCACCGGGAACCAGCTGTCGATCGGCCGGCGCCGGCACTCCACCGGGGAGTCCCCCGACATCGACCTGTCGGTGCCGCCGGAGGACCCGGGCGTCTCGCACCAGCACGCGGTGCTCGTGCAGCAGCCGGACGGAACCTGGGCGGTCGTCGACCAGAACTCGACGAACGGCACGACGGTCAACGGCGGTGACGAACCGATCCAGCCGTTCGTCCCGGTGCCGCTCCAGGACGGGGACCGGGTGCACGTCGGAGCGTGGACGACGATCACGATCCGGCGCGGCTGAGCACACACGGTCGCAGGACGTTGCCGGGCATCTAGCGGGTGCCCGGCAACTCCCATGTGTGGGGCCCTTCCGGATCGTCGAGCCACGCCCACTGGCGGCCGTCGCCCCGCACGGTCACCCCGAACCGCTCGCGTTCGGGTCTGCCCTCCCGCTCCCACAGCGCGAGCACGTCGTGCGGGTCCAGGCGGCCCGACGCCAGCGTGAGCAGGAACCGGAACGACTCGTCGCGCAGCACGGGGTGCGGCAGTCCCCCGCCCCGCGGCTCGGGAGCCCGGCCCGCGCCGCCGCGCAGCGCCATGAAGTACGCGGGCGTGTGCAGGAACCGCCCCTGCGCGTACCGCCCCGCCACGTCCCGCACGTCGAGGGCCACGAGCCCGGTCGACACGGGCGCCAGGATCCGCGCGCCGGGCCCGCACTGCCCGAGCCACTCCACCGGCACCGAGGGCAGCGCGCACGTCGCCATGATCCGGTCGTACGGCGCCCGCTCCGGGCACCCCCGCGCCCCGTCGCCGGTGACGACGGCCGTCCGGTAGCCGGCAGCGGCAAGATGAACCCTGGCGGACTCGGTGATCTCCGGATCGAGATCGACGGACGTGACGTTCCCCGCACCGACCCGGTGCGCGAGCAGCGCGGCGTTGTACCCGGTCCCCGCCCCGATCTCAAGGACCCGGTCCCCGTCCCGTACCCGCAGCTCCGCGAGCATCCGCGCCATCAGCGACGGCTGACTGCTCGACGACACCAGCTCCCCGTCCCGCAACCGGGTGGCCAGCGGCTCGTCGGCATAGGCCCCGCGCAGCCACCGCTCGCGCCGCTCCGGATCGGGATGCTCGCCCCACAACCGCTCGTACCCTCCGGGCACCCCCACGAAGTAGTACGGCACGAACAGATGCCGCGGCACCGCCTCGAACGCCTCCCGCCACACCGGGTCCGCGTCAAAGGCGCCACTGTGATCGATCTCGCGCACGAGCGCGGCCCGCGCCCGTACGGCGAGCTGCTCCAGATCCCGGGTGTGCTCTGCGCCCATATGTCCACTGTCCTGCGCCGCACCGGAATCGGCGAGCCCTGTTCCGGTGCGGGACGGGGCCAGAGCCTGTCCTAGGTCTCGGGTCCTGGTCCGGTGCGTCTGAGAGCATGGAGGGGTGACTGAGATCCCGCGCGACACGCTTCAGGAGCAGACGTTCTACGAGCAGGTGGGTGGCGAGGAGACGTTCCGCCGCCTCGTGCACCGCTTCTACGAGGGCGTCGCCCAGGACGAGCTGCTGCGCCCCATGTACCCGGAGGAGGACCTGGGCCCCGCCGAGGAGCGCCTCGCCCTCTTCCTCATGCAGTACTGGGGCGGCCCCCGCACCTACAGCGACAACCGCGGCCACCCGCGCCTGCGGATGCGCCACGCCCCGTTCCAGGTCGACCGCGCGGCCCACGACGCGTGGCTGAAGCACATGCGGGTGGCGGTGGAGTCCCTGTCCCTCTCCGAGGAACACGAGCGCACCCTGTGGAACTACCTGACGTACGCGGCGGCATCAATGGTGAACACGGCGGGCTGACACCCAGATCAAGCCCCGCCGGCGATTGAGGCGCGGGGTCCGGGGCAGAGCCCCGCGACCGCAACCCCGTCCCGGGCCCCCGCTTACGCGGGGCTGAGGGAAATCCCACCCAACGTCGCGGACGCCCGCCGAACCGCCACGGACCCGTACGCGGTACGCAACCGCACCCACGCCCCCGCCGCCAACAAGTCGACCTCGTCCCCCCGCAGAAACCCGAGGGACGCCGCCGCATGCACGATCCGCACCGGCGCCCCACTGTCGCCGATCTCCCGCGCCCACACCTCGCCACCGATCCGGTCGAGCGCACCGCGAGTCCGCGCCTCGGGCGCCAACTCCTCGACCCGGGCCCGGAACTCGGCGACCGCCGCCTTCACAAGCCCCCGCAACGCATCCGCGTCCGGGAACCCGGCCACCCGCTCCCACCCACCGAGCGGCGGCAGCACACCGGCCCAGGGCGGCCCGGTGACAGCGGCGGGAACCGTGGCGGTGGCGGTCCCCTCGTCGAGGGAGTCGAGCAACTCCCCCGCGGACACGGTCACATCGAGGGTGTCCTCGATCCCGTTCTCGTACGGCTTGAGCAGCCGCGCCGTACGCACGGCCAGCACCTCGAACGAAGGCGGCCGGCCGAACACCGCGAGCGCCTGGCCACCGGCCTGCGCCCGCAGCCGCACGGCGGCCGCCCTGTCGTAGTGCAGCAGCCGACCGAGGAAGGCGGCGAGATCCGCCGCCTCCCCCCGGTCGGCCAGGAACAGCACGGGCGCGCTCATGCGACGAGCGCCTCCGCACGATCCGCGTCGTCCCGGTACTCGTCGAGGAACTCCCGCTCCTCGGCGGTGATCCGGCGCGGCCGCTGCGCCTCGAAGTCGAAGGGCACGACGACCGTCGAGGCACGCACGTACACGACGTCCTCGTCCTTCACCTCGTACGACAGCGTGAACGAAGCCGCCTTTATCTCGCTCACCCACAGCTCGATGTCCACGGGCCGGTGCCGGTGCACCAACTGCCGCTTGTAGTCGATCTCATGGCGTGCCACGACCGACCCCTGCTGGAAGTCCTTGTCGGGCCGGAACAGGAAGTCGATACGAGCTTCTTCGAGGTACCGAAGAAAAACCACGTTGTTGACGTGTCCGTACGCATCCATGTCGGCCCAGCGCAGGGGGCAGGCGTATACGTGGCGAGCCATCAGCCGCGGGTCAGCTTCTTGTACGTGGCACGGTGCGGACGGGCCGCGTCCGCACCGAGCCGCTCGATCTTGTTCTTCTCGTAGGACTCGAAGTTGCCCTCGAACCAGAACCACTTGGACTCACCCTCGTACGCGAGGATGTGCGTGGCGACCCGGTCGAGGAACCACCGGTCGTGGGAGACGACCACAGCGCAGCCCGGGAACTCGAGCAGCGCATTCTCAAGGCTGCTGAGGGTCTCGACGTCCAGGTCGTTCGTCGGCTCGTCGAGGAGCAGCAGGTTGCCGCCCTGCTTGAGGGTGAGCGCGAGGTTCAGACGGTTGCGCTCACCACCGGAGAGCACGCCGGCCGGCTTCTGCTGGTCAGGACCCTTGAACCCGAAGGCGGAGACGTACGCACGCGACGGCATCTCGACCTGACCGACATTGATGTAGTCGAGCTCGTCGGAGACGACGGCCCAAAGAGTCTTCTTCGGGTCGATGTTGGAGCGGTTCTGGTCGACGTAGCTGATCTTGACGGTGTCGCCGACCTTGATGGAACCGGAGTCCGGCTCCTCGAAGCCCTGCAACATCTTGAACAGCGTGGTCTTACCGGCACCGTTCGGGCCGATGACACCGACGATGCCGTTGCGCGGCAGCGTGAAGCTCAAGTCGTCGATGAGCACCTTCTCGCCGAAGGCCTTGCTGAGGTTCTCGACCTCGACGACGACATTGCCCAGACGCGGGCCCGGCGGGATCTGGATCTCCTCGAAGTCCAGCTTCCGCATCTTGTCGGCCTCGGCCGCCATCTCCTCGTAGCGGGCGAGACGCGACTTCGACTTGGTCTGGCGCCCCTTGGCGTTGGACCGCACCCACTCAAGTTCTTCCTTGAGCCGCTTCTGCCGCTTCTCGTCCTTCTTGCCCTCGACCTTGAGGCGCTCGGACTTCTTCTGGAGGTAGGTCGAGTAGTTGCCCTCGTAGGGAATGGCCCGCCCGCGGTCGAGCTCGAGGATCCACTCGGCGACGTTGTCGAGGAAGTACCGGTCGTGAGTAATGGCGACAACGGTGCCCTTGTACTGGGCGAGGTGCTGCTCCAGCCAGTTCACGGACTCGGCGTCGAGGTGGTTGGTGGGCTCGTCGAGGAGCAGCAGGTCGGGCGCCTCGATGAGCAGCTTGCAGAGCGCGACGCGGCGCTTCTCACCACCGGAGAGGTTGGTGACACCCCAGTCGCCGGGCGGGCAGCCCAGGGCGTCCATGGCCTGCTCCAGCTGACCGTCGAGGTCCCACGCGTCGGCGTGGTCGAGGTCCTCCTGGAGCTTGCCCATCTCCTCCATGAGCTCGTCGCTGTAGTCGGTCGCCATGAGCTCGGCGACCTCGTTGAAGCGCTTGAGCTTGCCCATGATCTCGGCGGCGCCGTCCTGCACGTTCTCCAGAACGGTCTTGGACTCGTCGAGCTTCGGCTCCTGCATGAGGATGCCGACGCTGTAACCGGGAGAGATGAACGCGTCACCGTTCGACGGCTGCTCGATCCCCGCCATGATCTTCAGGACAGTCGACTTACCGGCGCCGTTCGGCCCGACAACGCCGATCTTCGCCCCGGGGTACATGCTCAGGGTGACGTCGTCGAGGATCACCTTGTCGCCGTGCGCCTTGCGCGCCTTGCGCATGGTGTAGATGAACTCAGCCAAGAGAAACCGTCCGGCAGTCGAAGTGTGTATCGCAGTAAGGGGCCCGCGTGCTGCGGCTCCACCGCGTGAGGGCAGATACACCCCATCTTGCCGTACAGCCACCGCACGGGGGAAACCCGTATCGGTGGGTGGCCCTGAACTGGGGGTTCGTGGAGCGCTCGGGTAGTTGGGCCGTCACTGTTGGTGGCCGGACCGGCGAGAGGAGGGCTGTCGGCCTCACTCCTGTGGCGCGACGGCTTCGACCCAGTCGTCGACCGTCAGTACGTCCGCCCAGTGCGGGAACAGTCTTCCTGTGAGGAATCGATGCACTTCGGGGTCGGTATCAAGGCAGGCGTCCCGCAGGACGGTGAGGCCGAGGTCCAGGTCGACGGCGTGCAACAAGGTGGAGAGCACGACGGCGCTGGTGGCGATCCCGGTGAGGACGAGGCTGTCGATGCCGCGGGCCCTGAGGACCAGATCCAGGTCGCTGCCCGAGAACGCGCTCCCGCGCCTCTTGGTGACCACCACGTCACCCTGCTGAGGGGCGATGTCGGGATGGATCTCGGTGCCCGGCTCGCCCTCGATGTGCAGCCCGGCCCGCACAACCTTTGTGAGCGCCTTGTTGCGGGGGCTGACTACCGGATCGCCGGGCCGCAGCCCGATCACCACGTAGATCACGGGGATACCGGCGGCCCGGGCCCCGTCGATCGCCCGGCGCAGGCGCGGCAGGTACCCGGAACCGTCGTCGGCGATCGCCACGACGTCCCGTTGGACGTCCATCACCAGAAGCGCACTGTTGGCCATGCTCGCCACCCCTCATCCGTTCGGGAAAGAGTGAGTCTCCCGGTGACCGCGGGCACGACCATCGGCCGCCACGGCGGACTCGTGGGTGCCGGGGAGGCAGCCCCCGGCACCCGCCGTCACTCGCCGTCGCCCTCGCCCGGCGACTTCTTCTTGCGGCCCAGGACGACCGACGCCCCGCCGACCAGGACCAGCAGCACCGCGACGCCCGCGATGATCGGCGTCGCGTTCGAACTGCCCGTCTCGGCCAGGTCCGTGCCGTTGCCGGAGCCCGTGCCGCCGACGGAGGCCGGGCTCGGCTGCGTCGTCGCCTGAGTCCTCAGGCCGCCGCCCGCCGTGGAGCCCGCCCGCGAGGTCGTCGCGCAGTCGAGCACGCCCCGTATCCGCTTCTCGAAGCCGTGCGGCCCCTTGATCGTGAAGTCGTACGCCTGGTCCTCCTGGAGCGGTATCGTCACCGTCCGCGTCGCCCCGGCCGGGATCCTGTGCCGGGTGCCCATGAGGCTGAACGTGTACGGCGCGTCCCCGTTGTTGGCGGCCGTGATGTCGACGCCGCCCTTCGCGCAGTTCTCCCGCGCGGACAGCGCGGGCACGGCGCCCTTACTCGCCCAGGTCGCCGTCGCGGTCGCGGAGACCGTGGACTCGCTGGAACCCGCGAGGATCTGCGTCTGGCTTCTGGTGTCGGAGGCGAAGGCGCGGCCGACCGGAACCGTCGTCGACGCCTGCACGGTCAGCTCCGCCGAACCCGCCTTCGCCCGCTCGGGTACGTCGAAGTAGAGCCGGCTGCCGTTCTTCGCGGTGGTGACGCGCTCGCCCTTCTCGTCGACGAGCTTCACCCCGCCCGCCGCGGCCTCGACGGGCGGCATCACCGTGACGCTGTCGGCGTTCGTGTGCACCGTGACGGGGCCGACCCGCTGCCCGGCTCCGGAGTTCGGCCGAGCCGGAGAGGGGGCAGCGGAGGGAGACGCCTCGTCGCCCGGTCGCGCGGAGACGGCCTGCGGCGTCAGGGTCAGCGAGGCCCGCGGCTCCGCGAGGTCACGCGCGCTGCGCTGCAAATAGTCGGCGAGCTTCTCGGCGGCGGGGCTGACCGCGTCCACATCGACCTTGTCCGAGTAGCGCCAGATCGCGACCTGCGTCCCGGCCGCGGCCTCCTGCTCGGTGAGACTCCCGGCGTGCGCCTTGCGGGCGAGCGCCGCGAGATCATTGACCTGCGGATACGAGTTCTGGAGGATCCAGCGGATCCGCCCCGCGTTCGCGTTGTCGTGCAGCGACGTGCCGGACCAGGACGTCTCCCGGTACTTGGCGTCCGGCTGCGTCGGGTTGTGGATGTCGACGCAGTACGTCTGGAGCGTCCCGCCGTCGTCGACGGCCATCCGGAACAGGCCCGCCGACACCTCCTCGTCCTTCCCGGCCTCGTGGATCACGGCCGCGCCGTACGTCTCCAGGCCTCCCAGGGTGGCGCTCGCACCACTCTGCTCCGTGGCACCGTCGTCGGCTTGCGCGACGCCCGCGCCGGATATCGCCCCTGTCGCCATGAGTCCCGACATCAGGGCCGCCGCGGCGAGACGGGCTGCGCCTCGTCCACGCCATGCGGTCCATGAGCACACAGAAAACACGAAATTCCCCTTCAGGCGGGACGGGTGGTCACATGGGGGGTGGTGTCCCGCCGGCAGAATCAACGCCAACCACGGTGATTCGGCTGGCCCTTGCACTCCCGTCCCGTCGCTGCACCTGGTGCGCAGAGGTCCCGACGAGCCCCGGAGTCACGCTCGGCATCCTAGGGAAATGATCTTTGGCGATCTCCGGAGCCGCCTTCCGGCAACCGATCCGAATCGCAATCGTTATCGCCAACACCGTTTCCGAGCTGGGCTTATCGACAAATCACCAGCGCCTGGGGCCGATAAGCCGCAGTTCGGCCACGGTCATCCCACGGGCTGCGGCTCCGACAGATCGGGCTCCGACAGATCGGGCTCCACCAAGTCAGGCTCCACCGAGTCGGGCTGTGCCCCGCCCGGCTTCGTCACGTCCCGCTCCGCTGCGTCCGACTTCGCCGCATCCGACCTCGCGGCGCCCGGCTTCACCACGTCCCACGGAGAGTCGCCCCGCGGCGCGTTCTCCACCCGGAGCTGCTGCGCCCGGCGGAACGCGGAGGTGCCGCGCGACAGATCGTGCCCGATCGCGACGGCCTCGATGTCCGCCGACGTCCAGTGCTGCCCGCCCCGCTCCTCGTCGCGCACCTTCAACTTGCCCTGCACCATGACCGGTTCACCGAGCGACAGGGAACTCTGCACATTCGTCCCCAGCGCGCGCCACGCCCACACGGTGAAGAAGTTGGTGTGCCCGTCCACCCACGTGTTCTGCACCCGGTCGAAGCGGCGGGTGTGCGCCGCGAGCCGGAACCGCGCGACCGGCCCTGTCGGCAACTCCCGGAACACCGGTGTCGTCGCCACGTTCCCCACCACGGTCACCATCGTCTCGCTGCTCATCCGGAACCCCTCCCGTGCCCCCGCCCGGCCCGGCTCGGCCGCGGCGTCCGTGCGCGGCCCGAGCCCTTCCCGAGCCGCGATCACAGAGTGCCCCCGCGCCGCGATCCCCGCCGACGCCTGTGGCCTACCCGCGGGTTGTGGAAACTCCGGTCACTCCCCCGGCCACCCGTACGTACTGCTCCCGCACCTCCCGGTACCGCAGCAGCTCCGCCGCGACGGGGTCCAGCACCCGCGCCCTGCCGCAGGCCGCTGCCGCGTCCCTGAGCCGCCGTTCGGCCTCCTGCCCGTACCGCCGCGCGGGCCCCCGCGCCGCCATCCGGCAGGACCACTCCACGCACGGCCCGCCCACGAGCCCCGCGAGGACCAGCAGCAGCGGCACGCCCAGATTCGTGGAAAAGACCCCGACGACCTGCCCCAACAGCCACAGCACACCCAGGACTTGCAGCAGCGTCATGGCCACCTGGGAGAACACCGCGACCGGCCACCAGCCGGGCCGCGGCGGCCGCCCGGCCCCGTGCTCCGGCTTCAGCGGCTCGGACCCGGCGCCGGAAGCCGCCTCGGACGCGGCATCGGACGCCAGCTCGTCGAGCGCCTCGGGCAGCCCCTCCCCGCCCCGCGTCGCGGCCTCCCGCACCGCCTGCCCCCACGCGGCGGGCAGCCCGGTCGCGGCGGCGTCGCCGACCACCCGCACCGCGTGCTCGACGCGCTGACGGGCCGTGACCTCCTCGTCGTCGGCCGGGACCACGGGAACCGTGACGGTCGAACCGACCGCACGCCGGTCCTCGTACCAGCGCCAGAGCCTGAGCCACGGGGTGCCGCAGGCCCGGTTGGCGCCCCGGCTCCACTCCCGCTCGGCCGCCTGGCCGGCGGCTGCCGCGCCGACGGCCTCGGCGAGCCGGTCCGCGAACTCCTCGCGGGCCTCCTCGCTCAGCCCGCTCTGCCGCCCGGTCGCGTACACCTGCTTGAGGTGGTCGGCGGCGGCGTCGACGTCGGCGCCGATCCGGCGCGCGGCGGCCCGGCGTTCGGTGGTGACCTGGTCGAGGCAGTCGCGCAGCTCGTCCACGCCCTCGCCGGTGAGGGCGGAGAGCGGCAGCACGGTGGCGCCGGGCTCCCCGTGCTCGCCGAGCGCGATGCCGTCCTCGTCGAGCAGCCGCCGCAGATCGTCCAGGACCTGCTCGACGGCGTCGCCGGGCAGCCTGTCGACCTGGTTGAGCACGACGAACATCACCTCCGCGTGCCCCGCCATGGGCCGCAGATACCGCTCGTGGAGCATCGCGTCGGCGTACTTCTCGGGGTCGACGACCCACACCACGGCGTCCACGAGCCCGAGCACCCGGTCGACCTGCTCACGGTGTTCGAGCGCGGCGGAGTCATGATCGGGCAGATCGATGAGGACCAGCCCGTCCAGCTCCGCCTCTCCTTGCTGCCCTTGCTGCGCGGGGCGGCGCCGCGCGCGTCCGGGAATCCCGAGCCGGTCGAGCAGCCCTGCGGCCCCGTCCGTCCAGCTGCACGCGATCGGCGCGGACGTGGTGGGCCTGCGCAGCCCGGTCTCCGAGAGGGGCACGCCGGCGAGGGCGTTGAACAGCGTCGACTTGCCGCTCCCCGTGGCCCCCGCGAGCGCGACGACGGTGTGCCGTGACGACAGCCGCCGCCGGGCCGCGGCCTCGTCGAGCACCTGCCCGGCCTCGGCGAGGGTCGCCCCGTCGAGCCGGGTGCGCGAGAGCCCGACGAGCTCCCGCAACGCGTCGAGCCGCTGCTTCAACTGTCCGTCGTACGTCCCCGATCCGGCGGGCACCGCCGCCGCACCGCCCTGCTTGGCGACGCGCCGCGCGATGAGACCGTCGTCCCAGGGGGTGGACTCCGTACGCCCTTGGGGAATCTCCACGCCTTGAGAGGCGCCGCCAGCAGCGGCATCGCCCTCGGACGACGCACCCTCTCGGGGCGCTGCGTCCCCTGTCCGTCCCGCGTCCCCGAGATTGTCGGCGAGATCCGTCAGATCGGAGTCGTCCGCCAGATCGGAGTCGTCCGCGGAACCGGCGCGATCGACGGGGTTGACCGGACTGAGGGAGTTGACGGGGTTGACGGGGTCGGCGGGGTCCCTGGGATCGGGATTGTTCTGATCCGTGACGGCGGCGGTCAGCGCCCTCACCTCACCTTCTGCAACAGCGAAAGGGCCGCGATCAACTCGGCCTGGGATTCGGGGGTGATGTCGAGCGCGTCGAGCGGCGCGAGCCGGCGTTCGCGCTCCGCGCCGAGCACGGTGTCCAGGTACTCACTCAGGAGCTGCCCGCCCCGGTCGCGCAGCCGCAGGGCACCCTGGGCGCCGATCCGCTCGGCCAGGTTCTCGCCGGCGGCCTTGCCGCGGCGTCCGCCGAGCAGGCCGGTGGCGACGAGCGCCGCGACGGCCTCGGCGTCGGGCGGCGAGCCGTCCATGGCCTGCGCCGCGGTCCGCACCTCGTCCTCGGCGTACTCCTCGAGCACCCGTCGCCAGCGTCGTACGGCAAGACCGATCCGCTGCTCGACGGTGTCGGACTCAGGACCCTGCCCCCGCAGTTCGGCGGCACGCGCGCCCGGTTCGCGGCGCCAGGCCTCGTCGACCCGCTCGTCGGCCGCGGTCACCGCACACGCCAACAAGGAGCCGAGACTCTCGACCAGTGCGTCGAGCAGCTCCCCGGCCGCGCAGTCCGCCGGGTAACTGCGCCAGTGCTTCAGGGCGTTCCCCGAGAGCACACCGCCCTTCCGCAAACGCTCCAGTACGCGCGCGTGCTCGGTCTCGTACGCATCGTCCACGGCGGAGGTGAGCCGGACCATGGCGGAGTGCTGCGCGGCGACCGCCGACGCCAGTTCGGGCATCCGGGCGCGCAGCGAGTCGAGCGTGCCGCGGGCGGTACGGGCCATGGCGCGGGCCCGGGCCTCGGGGTCCTGGGCGCGATGGGTCAGCCAGGCGCGCAGCGGGGCGACGGCGGTGGCGGGCAACAGTCCGCCATTGCCGGTCGACTCCGGGAGTTCCGGCACGGTGAACCGCGGCACCTCGCCGAGCCCGGCCTTGGCGAGCAGCGCGCCGTACTGTCGGGAGACCTCGGCGACGACCTGGTGGGGCACCCGGTCGAGCACGGTCACCAGGGACGCGTCGTACTCCTTGGCGGTACGCAGCAGCCGCCAGGGCACGGCGTCGGCGTACCGGGAGGCGGTGGTGACCATGACCCACACGTCGGCGGCGCTGATGAGCCGTGCGGCGAGCACGCGGTTCTCGGCGACGAGGGAGTCGATGTCGGGGGCGTCGAGCAGCGCGAGCCCGCGGGGCAGGACGCCCGAGGTCTCGACGCGGAGTACCCGCGGCTCCTCGTCGGGAACGGGCTCCAGGTCGTCCTCCTCCTCGCCCTCCCCCTCCAGGCTGCCGTCGGCCTGCTTGGGCATCCATACGCGCGCGAGGTCGGGCAGCACCCGCACCCCGGAGAACCAGTGGTGGTCGTCCGGATGGCAGACGAGGACCGGAGTACGCGTGGTCGGCCGCAGCACCCCGGCCTCACTCACGACACGCCCTACGAGGGAGTTCACGAGGGTCGACTTGCCCGCACCGGTCGACCCGCCCACCACGGCGAGCAGGGGCGCTTCGGGAGCCCGCAGGCGGGGCACCAAATAGTCGTCGAGTTGTGCGAGCAGTTCGCCGCGGTTGGCACGCGCGCGTGGCGCCCCCGCGAGCGGGAGCGGAAAGCGCGCGGCGGCGACACGGTCGCGCAGCGCGGTAATTGCGTCGAGCAGCTGAGGCCGAACGTCCAAGGTCACCACACGTGAAGAATGCCCAATTTTGGACGCATTATGAAGCATATGACCATGCCTGCGCGCCGATAAGTCACGCGATACGGCACAGGAAGCACACAGCGGGACGGAAGGGGCGACTGGGGGCGCAGGCATAACGAGTGCACAACACCCGAGGCGTATGAAGCCAAAAGCGATGCAGGATTCGTACCTACCTGCGATTATCGGGACCGCTTCACTGAACCTCCACATCGTGCCGCGGAGGCGAAGCAGCAAGGGCAGGGACCCGGGAGCCCTATCCTTGTCCCCGGCAAGGTCACGGATCACCCCACATCCCCCGACCAAGCCACCGGCCACACACCGGCCCCCGTAGCTCAGTGGATAGAGCAGGCGCCTTCTAAGCGCTTGGCCGCAGGTTCGAGTCCTGCCGGGGGCGCCTTTCTTAGGCTCCGCTTCGGCGGGGCCTTTTTGCTGGTCGGGGCGGGTGCCGGGCGGCGCCCGGGAGCCCTGGCCTCTCCCCCGTCGATCAGTGCGCGGGCCATGGACCTTGCGGCTGTCACCGGGTTTTCGCGGGTCGCCGTGTCGAATACGTGTCGAAGTTTTCGGCGGCGATCAGTCGCGGTGATCGGGAGCCGGGTCGACGTCGGCTTCGGTCTCGACCTCGGGGAGGTCTCCAGCCGCTTCGAGCCGTTTCTTGAGGTCTGGCAGTTGACCTTCGACACATCGGGCGTACGTGGCCAGCAGCACGGGCACGCTGTTGCCTGCCCAGTCGGCCACCTGTGCGGGCGGGATTCCGTCATTGAGCCACTTGGTCAGGCGGGTGTGCCGGATGTCGTACACGCGCTTGCCGGTCGGCGAGTCGAAGACGTGCGGAGCGAGCACCGCGGCGCGGGCGCTGCGCCAGGCGCGGCGGATGAGGGAGCCGGCGAGGATGCCGCCCTGCTCACCCTGGAAGAGGAGATCGCCGGGGTTCAGTTCCTCGGCTTCGATGTGCGTCCGCAGGATGCGGGTCAGGGCGGGGTGGCCGGGCACCGTGCGGGTATCGCCTTCAGCGCGGCCCTTGAGATCGCGGACTTCGTGGATCTCCCCGGTATCGGTCCATTGCCTGCCGACCTCCGGAGTGGCCCGATGGATGAGCAGCTCGCACCACTGGTCGGTGGCGTCGGCATCGGGCAACCGAACGTCCGACACACGCATGGCCACGGCCTCTTCGGGACGCAGCCCCGGATTCAACGATGATCCGCCAGCGCGGCGAGGAGGAGGGCATCGGCGAGAACCTGGCAGCGCGAGCACGGATCACGCACAGCTACCTGGAACCGGTCGCGTCCACCCCCGGACTCGACATCCGGCTCCACGACACGATCCTCTACAACTCGATCTACCGGTTCGACGACGACATGTTGGTCAACCCTCACGTACTCGGAGCCCCCGCCGGGCAGAACCCCGTGCTGCACTTCCGCTACCTACCCGGAGGCCGCACGTTCCGGCACTACATGAAGAGCTTCGACTACGCGTGGAAGCGCGGACGTCCCGCGTAGGACTGCTCGTCGGCCGAGCGTGCGACGCTGGATCCATGGCCCGCATCGACTACGTGAATGATCCCAACGCCCCCAAGGCGAACAGCATCGTCCCCTCAGTGGTCGCCGTCGCAGTCAATGACGCCGGACAGGTCCTGTTGATCCACAAGACGGACAACAACCTGTGGGCACTGCCTGGAGGCGGTGTCGAGGTCGGAGAGTCAGCCGCCGACGCCGCGGTACGGGAAACCAAGGAAGAGACCGGCATCGACGTCGAGGTGACGGGCCTGGTCGGCATCTACACCAACCCAGGCCACGTCATGGCCTACGACGACGGCGAAGTACGCCAACAGTTCTCGCTCTGCTTCACGGCCCGGATCACCGGCGGTGAACTGCGAACAAGCAGCGAGAGCAAAGAAGTCGCGTTCGTCGAACCGAGCACGCTGGAGGCCCTGAACATCCACCCCTCCATGCGGATGCGGATCGAGCACGGCCTGGCCGGCCTACCCACTCCGTACATCGGCTGATCACTTGTCGAGACGTACCCGGGTGCGCTCAACAGCGGCCGCCAGATACGGACGTGCCTTGCTGATCGCGATGTACACCACGCTGTCCGGCTCGTACCGGTCGAGGATCTCGTCCATGCGCCGGTCGAAGTCGAAGGACTGCCCAGCAGGACCCGTGGTCATGTCGGCGTAGATCAAAGCGTCGAGCAGCGACGAGTCCTCCCGCTCATACGCAGCCAACTGATCGGCCAACCCACGCTGCTGCGCCTCGTAAACCGCCCCAGAGTGATGCGCGACCAGCCTCACAAGCCGACCAGGAGCGCCCAAGGACTCCAGGTGCCGAGCTCCATCGAGCGGGTGGAACCCCGTCTCCCGCAGTTCCGGGGCATAGCCGACGTCGTGCAACCAGGCGGCCGCCTCAAGGAGATTTCGCTCAGCTTCCGGCACGGCCGCAGCTACCTCGCGTGCGCGCGCTGCAACGGCCTGAGTGTGCAGCCAACGGTTCCCGAGCTGAGGCAACAGAGACTCGGCCAGCTCCGCAGCACCCCGAGGCGTGTCCAGTGCAGTAGGCATGAATCGCACCGTATCGGAGCTACCGACCAGCCAACAGAGCGCGATCACCACTCCCCGATCACGTCGTATATCTACTACTGCGCAGGCGACTTCGGCAATCAGCCGCTCAGCCACACACGTCGGCGCCGGGCCACTTCGTACAGGGTCTCGACCTGCTCCTTGGCAAGGACACCATCGAGTGGCGCCAGCGAGGACACCTCTCGCTCTCGGTAGACACGCACGGTGAACTGCGTAGGGGCCCTGGCCACATCTTCAGCACCCACCAGGACGATCGCCGGTTCGACCGGAACGTTGAAATCGACGTACAGCTCCAAGACAGCTCGCACACGCTGCGCCTCAGCCTTGCTCGCGCGGGCATAGGGCCGAGCAGGACCATGGTCGATCCGAGCCATCTCGTCACCGACCCACACGCTCTTGCCGTCGTGGTGCTTGGTGTTGATCGCGAATACACCGCCAGGACCGATCAACAGATGGTCAATGTCGGCACCGTTTGGCAGCGGTATCCCATGCAACACCCGCCAGCCCGAGCTCTCCAGCCGGCGCAGCTCATTACCCACACGGCGTTCGCCTTCCAGCCCGGCGAACCAAGAATCCCATTCCGTGGACCGGCCCCGGAGACGAGCCCAGGCTCTCTGCGTGCGCGTAGGCCCCCGCTCGGCAATCAAGCCAAGCAACCGAGCTCCAGGGCGATTCGCTGCCAGGTCCTCCCCCGGAGACAGAGCTGGCAGCGACTTCCTTCGCGTGTCCCTCGGTCGTGGCGCAACCGACGGCCGACGCGATGACGGAGTACGAGCAGCCGGACGACCCTTCTCATGGCGTGGCTGCGACCCCCGGTACACACGAAGGGCCCCCAAGGCCTCACGCCGATAGCGCTCGTCCAAGATCTCAATCTTCCCGGTACGGCAATCCATCCAAGCCACCGTGGTGCCGTCCGGCAGGTTCACGTACAACCGATCGTGTCCGTGCCGCTTCCAACGCACGACCTTGAGCGAACCCATGACCACCCCCGACAGCGTCCCAAGGGTCATGGCAGCAGCCGTTCAACAACCCCGCAAGAGCGCCGATCAGCCAGCGCGGACAAACTTTCCCTACGTCATCAAGGCTCGCTCCGCTCGCGGCAGCCCGTCAGCCAGAGACGCCAACCACCCTTGCCCCGAGGCTCCGCCCCTGGTGACGCGGGAGAGCCCGCGACGTCCCGCCGCCCCGATCCGACCTTGGACGGGGAAGAACATCAACACCCGCAGGACCACAGGGCGCACGCACCAAGGACACCCCATCAAACAAGGAACACCCACCAGACCCGAGCCGTCCCGAAGGGATCAATCCGAAGGCCCGAGGGCCCCACAAGGGCCGGGGCGCCGGTCGGCCGCCGCCCCGCCGCTCCTTGCCTCCGTCACCGCTGCGTGTCGCCGTCCGCCCGTCGCCCACGCCAAGGGGCCAAAACCCAGCACCGGGCCCTGGGGTACAGGGGATTGCCGCACCGCAGGTCACAGACGCTTTGTGTTCCCGAAAAGGCCGGATCGGGGCGGCGGGCCGCCGCGGTCTATCCCTCTACCGGGGTCGTTGCCCCGTGGCTGGGGCGGTCGGCTCCACGGCTTTAGGCAGCCACTTTGGGGCGAGCCTCTAAGATCTCGGCCCCAACGTCGTGCTTTAACGGGCAGCTCCACAGACTGCCCGACTCGCCGGAAGCTTAAGGAGCCAAGATCACTCGCCCCAAAGCAGCTCCCGCCCAAAGCCGCTCCGCCGACCTAAAGGGAGAAGTCGGACTTGCAGGAATCCCCACTCAACCGGCGCAAAAAATAGTCGTACCGCGATCATCGTGACTCAATAGAGCCAGCGCTTGATCGACCATAACTCTCGGATCGACGAGATCACGATCCCCCGGCCACGCATCAACCCAGGATCGAGAAACACTCTGGATTGCACGCGAAGCCCTTCCGTAGCAAGAAATCACATTTTCTATCGCTCGGCCAACCAATTCCGGTCGGTCAACTGCCGACAGTGTGACGCACAGCCCAAAAGGGGATGGACTGAAAACATTGACGACAGCCTCTCGAACCACCGAATCCATACCAGACCAGAATCTCTCCAAGTCAACGAAGTAGTCCGGCCCCCCTAGATCCAGCGCCCACAAGAACCCCGGCTTACCGGAAATGCGGTCGGAGACACTCTCTCGATCAGCCCAAACTTGACTGGCAAATCCGAGCGTAATATCTAGAGTGTACTTTCGCTCCACATGCTCCCGCAGGTGCGAGATCTTCGAACCTCTCCACTGCTCAATCACGGGATCCCCCATCAGGATCTTTGATGCCTCAGCCGATTGAGCATCGAAGAAGTGCCAGAATCCTGGCTCAAGATCTCTGAGAAGTTGCTCCAGTCGATTCACGTCGTCCCTATGAGGGCGCCGACAGTGAGCAATCGACCTACGAATCTTTTGAAGCTCCGGAACTCTTCCACTCCATGACGCGCGAGAGATCAAAATTTCATCGAGGCGATACTTCTCGAACTTCCCCTCAATCAGCTCAAAGAGCTTTCCGGTATCAAGGTATGACATCAAGTCACTGCGGTCTGGAGTGCTCATATATTCATGGGCGCTGTCATTGCGGGCATATCGCGCAGCCTGAGGAGCGAGATGACCGTGCCATGATGTCCCGAATTCGCTCTTCAGGTTGATGTACATCACTGTGCGGAGCCAGGTTTCCACCTGCCACCACCTACCGTAAGCATCAAGGATTTGCTCGGGCATCCCCGCACGAACAGCCCCGAAAGATTTACCCATCTCTCCCCCTGTGCGCCTTCAACTCCTGCTCGCGCATGATAATTGGTAATTATCCCGCCCGCAGTGTTTTTCACGGAGCCTGGGAGGTACCCACGACGGGCCACACGAAGATCTCCCTCCCATGCGCAGCACGCGAAGAGCCAGGCCCTTCAGTCGAATACGTGTCGACGTCACCACCCGGAGGGACACGGGCCCACACTCACCCGTGTCACTTCTAAGCGCTGGGCCGCAGGTTCGAGGCCCACCAAGGCCCTATCAACACGCCCGTCTCTGCGGGGCCTTCTGCAAGCCAGAGTGGCTGCATCCACTTGCGGAGGCGGGCCGAACCACTCCCAGGTTGTCACGGAACGTGACGAAGCTGTCTGGGTATCTGGTCACGCGCAGCCGGGAAGCTTGGGGAGGTGCTCTTGTCTCTCTATGTGGCAGGCGCAGAACGCCAACGAGACCGGCGCCCTACTGCCCCACACAACCTGGGCGCCGTGCGTACTCACATCACTCCCCGTCTCGACACCTTTCACCTTGATGGCAGCATTCGCGGTGCTTGCACGCTATGGACGCTTGCGCAGGTTGCCGACATGATGGTCAGTCACTCCTTCAACAACGTCATGCGGAGACAGGAAGCGCCCATGCAGGTTCCCCCACCCAGGTTCGTCTCATATTCACAAGCACAGTAACTAGACACGAGGGAATGTCTTCCTTCGTCGACCGTCTTGGACCGAAGGGCAGGACCAAGTACCACATGGCGTACGACCTCGCGCCTCCCGAGCCCGTTGGGATGGTGGCCTCCCTGAGTTCGCTGGGCTACTCACTGCCGGACGCCATCGCAGACTTGGTGGACAACAGCGTCTCGGCCAAGGCACGGACGATCGATGTGGAGTTCACCTGGGACGGGCGCTCCTCGTGGGTCGCCGTGGTCGACGATGGCCATGGCATGTCGGAGGAGGCCTTGGTCACCGCGATGACCGTCGCGGCCCGCTGGTCAGCGACAGACCGCACGTCCAGGGACCTGGGCCGGTACGGAGTGGGGCTGAAGTCGGCATCCTTCTCCAAGTGCCGTCTGCTGACGGTCTGCACCGCGGAGGCCGGCGGTCCCTGGCGCTCACGTACATGGGACTTAGACGTGGTCGAACAGACCGGCGAGTGGCGGTTGCTCCGCCAGCCGCCGGCCGAGGCCGACAAGGCCTTGGAGCAGCTCACCGCGGGACGGTCCGTCGGCACAATCGTTCTCTGGCACCGACTCGCCGGGTACCGGGAGATCAACGCGGCCGACCGCAGGACCCAGCAGCAGTTCTATGACGACGCCGAGAAGGTTCGCAGCCACCTCGGTCTCGTCTTCGCCCGATTCCTCACTGGCTCGGCCGCGTTGACGTTGCGTGTCACGGGCCTGGCCGTCGAGCCGTGGGACCCGTTCCTGTCCAGCCATCCGTCGGTGCTGCATCAGCCGGTGGAGAATCTGCCGCTCGAAGGACACAAGGTCAGGGTTGAGCCATATCTCCTGCCTGGGCTGCAGCGGCTGTCCCCCGCCGAGGCGGAACGTGCAGGGGGACCCAAGGGGTGGCTGCGGCAGCAGGGTTTCTACGTGTACCGCCGAAACCGTCTGATCCTCGCAGGGAGTTGGCTGGGCATACGAGGGCTCCGCCGCGAGGAGAAATACAACCTGGCCCGCATCGCCGTCGACATTCCGGCGGAGACCGACACCCAGTGGCAGGTCGACGTCCGGAAGGCGACAGTGGTGCCGCCGATCGCACTGCGGCAGCACCTCCAGCGTATAGCGCGCACGGTCCGGTCTGCCGCAGCGGAGACCGTCCGCAACCGGGGCCAGATAGCGGCACGGCAGCGCGCCGAGAATCTGTCATTTGCGTGGAACGTACGGCGGGACGAGAACACGGTCCAGTGCCGAATCAACCGGAAGCACCCCATGGTCCAAGCGGTACTACGAGAGGGGGGCGGCGACCCAGCGAACCTCCGTGCACTGCTGCGGCTGTTGGAGGAGACCGTTCCCGTGCCGGCGCTGCGTGTGCTGCATGAGACTGACACAGCAGACGATCCTGAGCCCTTCGGCGGTCCGGGGAAGGCCACCGAGGAGGCGACCAGAGTGGCCCAACGCATGTTCGATGTACTCGTCGCCCAAGATCGCTCTCCGGATGAGGCACGACAGGTCATCCGTACAACGCAACCGTTCGACCAGCTTGATGGATTCTGGAACAAGTGAACGAGAGTCGAAGGTGGGGCGTACCCTCCTGTTCCCGACCATCAAGTGACGTATCTCTGGGGGGAGAAATCTGTGGATCTAGCTGGCAGCGAGGACCTGTCCTTCGTTCTGAAGGTGGCCATTCAGTTTCTGCCGGAGGACCGGCAGGCCACTCCGGACGAGGTGACCAAGGCTGTTGAGACAGCCAAGATGGTCGCTGGCCTCAACGGCGTGACGGTGGAAGCCGACGATCTGCGCAAGCTGGTCGAGTCCCGCACTAGCACCTTTCAGGAGAGTTCAGCAGGGCTGAGCAACAGCGAGGACCACGTCCGGTGGCTGCCCGACGCAAAGAACGACCGTTCATGGGCCTTTTGGGCCCGTTACGAACGGTTCCTGAAGCATTCACGGGGCATGCCACTCCAGGTCGTGAACAGCATCGACCGGACGACAGACGAGGTTCTCGGGGAGCTGGAAGATCCGCATCGGCCCGGCTCATGGCGTCGGATGGGACTGGTGATCGGCCAGGTACAGTCCGGAAAGACTGGCCAGTTCATCGGACTGGCCGCGAAGGCTGCCGACGCCGGATACCGACTGATCGTCGTCTTCGCCGGCGTCCTCAACGACCTACGCGCCCAGACACAACTCCGCATCGACGAGGGCTTGCTGGGATTTGACACCCAGTACCAGCTCCGCTCCGACCAAGAGGGCGCCGACCGTTACGTCGGCGTCGGTGCCATGGCCGGTGAGCCCCGTCTCCACATCGCGTCGCTGACCAACAGCACCGAAAAGGGCGACTTCGACCGGAAGACCGCTTCCAAGGCGAATCTGCCGATCGGCAACTTCCCGGTGGTTCTCGTAGTCAAGAAGCATCCGAAGATCATCGACTATCTGCGTACCTGGGTTACGGAGGTCCACGGCGTTGAGGACCCCAAGACGGGTCGCAAGATAGTGCAGGACATCCCGCTCTTCGTCATCGACGACGAGGCCGACAACGCGTCCGTCAACACGGCCGCTGACGGTGCTGACCCCACCAGTATCAACACCGCCATCCGCAAGCTGCTGACCAGTTTCGATAAGTCGTCCTATGTGGGTTACACCGCGACACCCTACGCAAACATCTACATAGATCCAGATGCTGACCACGCCAGCCTCGGCGGCGACCTGTTCCCCGAGAGTTTCATCCGGACGCTGCGGGCACCGTCTAACTACCTCGGGCCAGAGCGCCTGTTCGGTCTGCGTGCCTACGCAGAAGAGGAGGACATCGACCCGCTGCCGCTGGTGCACCATGTCGACGACACCGAGGACTGGATTCCCGAGAAGCACAAGTCCGGCTTCACAGTGACTGCCGAGCTGCCGGATTCATTGCGGCGCGCCATCCATTCGTTCGTCCTGACCTGTGCCGCCCGCCGCGCGCGTGGGCAGGTGGATGTCCACAACTCGATGTTGGTGCACGTCACCCGCTTCACCAAGGTGCAGGGGCAGGTACGGGACCAGATCGACGACTACGTGAGGCTGCTCCGCAACGGCCTCATGGACCGCTACGGGGATGCATCCCGTGCGTCTATGAACGAACTGCGGGATCTGTGGGAGGAGGACTTCGAGACCACCACCGACTTCTTCACTGCGGACGAGGCCGAACGGCTGTCCTGGGAGCAAACCGCGGCCGAGATTCTCCCCGCGATCCAGAAGTTCGAGATCAAGGCCATCAACGGGGTGGCCAAGGACGTACTGGACTACTACTCGAACCGGCGCACAGGCATGTACGTCATCGCTGTCGGCGGGCAGAAACTGTCGCGTGGCCTCACCCTCGAGGGCCTTTCGGTCAGCTACTACCTGCGCTTCGCCAAGACCTACGACACGCTGCTGCAGATGGGCCGCTGGTTCGGCTACCGGCCCGGCTACGAGGACCTGTGCCGGCTGTACACGACCTCGCAGTTGGTGGGTGCCTACGAAGAGATCACAGCAGCCACTGACGAACTCCGCCGGGACATCGAGGAGATGGCGGCGATCGGCTTCACCCCCCGCCAGTTCGGTCTCAAGGTGCGCACCTCTTCGCTCGGTCTGAGCATCACTGCCGCCAATAAGATGCGTCAGGGCACACGGGTGCGGCTCAGCTTCTCCGGCGAGCTCGCCGAGACGACCATCTTCCCGCTCACCAATGGGGTACCGAAGCACAACTTCGACTGCCTGAAGGCATTCACCGGCATGCTCCTGGAGCAGGCTTCACCCGAGGTCGATCCGAAGGGTACTGGCAGCCTCGTGTGGTCGGACATCCCGGCAGAGGTGGTGGCGTCCGGCTTTTTCGACCGATACAGAACTGCGCCGGAGGCGAACCGGATCCGGCCGGACGCCATCTCTGCCTATATCCAGCAGTGCGCCAAGGCCGGGGAGCTCGGCATGTGGACCGTCCGGATCGTCTCCCGCCAGGGAGCGGACATGCCCGTCAACCTCGCAGGACACACGCTGGGTGCGGTCACACGAGCAGCTTCCAAGACCGCCCGTCCAGACTCCACGAAGCACACCATCAAGCGCATCCTGAACCCCAAGGACGAGTCGCTCGATCTCGACCGCCCGGAGCAGTACGCCGCCGCGCTGGAGGCGACGAAGAAGGCCGCTGCAGGGCGCAAGAACCGCAAAGGCGAACCGCTCGCGCCCACTCTGCCGACAGGTGAGCCGCTGCGCTGGCAGCGCCGCCCCGATCAGGCTCACCTGCTCATCTACATGATGGAGCCGCCAGACAAGGCGAACCTCGAGATACCGCTGATCGGATTCGCCGCCAGCTTCCCCTTCTCCCAGGTCCACACCGCGACCGAGTACGTCGTGAATGTTCCCTGGTGGAAGGACGGCTCGGAGGACGACCTCAGCTACGAGGACGGAGCCGAGGACGCGTGATCGACGAAGCGCTGTGGCAAGAGCTCGAAGCACCACAGCCGAAGCGGGGACGCTCCACCCGGCGGTTATTCCCCGAGAGCGGTCTCGACATCCATTTGGGTGTGGCGCACCCGGGCCGGCAACGCATGCTGCTGGTGAGAGGGGGTTCGCGGGCGGTCGACCGCGCGCGCCCCCTCCTTGTCAACCTGCGGGAAACCCACGGCCTGAGCTTGTCCTGCAGTTCGGTGAGCAATCGCGAGTTCGAGCTCCAGATCTCCCTAACCGCGGGTGAACTGCGACAGGTGTTCACTCCCCTCGCGGAGGACATCGCGCGGACCTCGAAGGACGCGTCGTCGGAGACCGTCCTAGAGCGAGCGGTTCGACGGTTCACGCACTGGCAGCAGCTCATGCGCAGTGTCGGATCCCAGGGCCTGGGCAGAGAGGCACGGCTGGGGCTCTACGGAGAGCTGTGCTACCTGCGCACCGACCTGCTCGCGGCCCTCCCGGCGAGTACAGCCGTGGAGGCTTGGACCGGGCCAGAGGGCAGCAACCAGGACTTTCAGCTCCCGTCCGTTGCCATCGAGGTCAAAACCACCGCCAAGAAGAATCCAAGCACCGTCCGGATCGCGAACGAACGGCAACTCGACGATCGTGGAGTCGGCCGCCTGGTGCTCGTGCACCTGGCCCTCGACGAACGCCGGGGCGGTCTGGGCGAGAGCCTCAACTCGGTGGTGGACGACATCCGCACCGCCGCCGGCATCACCTCGGCATCCGCTCGGTTCGAGAGCCGCCTCATCCAGTCCGGCTATTTGCCGCATCAGCGGGACCTCTACGACGAGCCGCGCTACACGCTTCGTCGTGCCGACTTGTGGACGGTCGGCGAGGGATTCCCGCGCATCGTGGAGACCGTCCTTCCCGACGGGGTCGGCAACTGCGCCTACGACATCAGCGTCATCGCGCTTGAGAAGCATCGCACCACGACCGAAATGGTCGCCGAATTAATCAGAGGTACTGATGGCTGAGCTGCCCCTTGCCGACTACGCCCGTACGCTCACGGGCGATATGCAGACCCTGGCAGAAGCGGAGGACGGCTACATCCCGAAGACGTTCACCCGGTGGGTGCTGGAGCAGCTGGAGGAGTCTGGCTTCGTCTCCAATATGACGGTCGCCTACCACGGCGGGCATGGCTTCATGGTGTACGGCTTCGGCTATAGCGACGACCGCTCCGTCCTCGACCTCTACACCACTGCGTTCAGCCTGGACCCCACGGCCGACGGGCTGACCAAAGCCGACGTGACACAGCATTTCCGCAGACTGCTCGCCTTCCTGCAGAAGGCCAGCAGTATCCGGGGCAATTTCGATCAGCCAACCGAAGTGCACCAACTGTGCGAGGGCGTCGAGAAGCTGCTCGCCAACGCCTCGAAAGTACGCCTGTTCCTGTTCAGCAACTGCGAGTCGACGGCCCGCACGCAGCCGGAGCCCACCGACTTTCAGGGCCTCCCCGTCGAGCATCACCTCTGGGATCTCGCCCGGCTCTACCGTCACCAGACGTCCGGTGCCGCCAGCGAGCCGATCGTTGTGGAGTTCGATCCGCCGATCAGCTGCCTGTCGGTGAAGAGCATCGAGCCCAATCTCTCCGTCACCCTCGCCGTCGTTCCCGGACGCCACCTCGCCGAGCTTTACGAAGAGCACCGCACGCGCCTCCTCGAACTCAACGTGCGCGCGTTTCTACAGGCCCGCAGCACCGTCAACCGGGGGATCCGCCTCACTCTGCTCAATGAGCCGGGGCGGTTCCTGGCCTACAACAACGGCATCACGGCGACGGCGACCGACGCAGAGTTCGTCGAAGACGCCGAAGGCAGCCGCGTCGGCATCCGCAGACTCACCGGCCTCCAGATTGTGAACGGCGGACAGACTACCGCCACCCTCCACCACGTCTTCAAACGGGACAAGAAGGATCTGGCCGGGGTCAGCGTCCAGATGAAGCTGATGCTGATGAGATCGGACGATCTAATGGAAATCGTCCCGAGTATCTCGCAGTACTCGAACACTCAGAACAAGGTCACACTGGTCGATCTCTCGGCCAACGACAAGTTCCATGTCGAGTTCGAACGAATCAGCCGTACCTTGTGGGCGCCCTCACGCACCCCCGGCGGTCCGCAGACACGCTGGTTCTACGAGCGGGCCCGCGGTTCGTACGCGGTGGAGGAGGCGAAGCACACGGCAGTCGTCGCACGGCGGAAGTTCAAAGGCGAGAACCCGGCCGCGCAGCGATTCGCCAAGTCTGACCTGGCCAAGTTCGTCAACGCGTGGAACGGGATGCCGCACCTGGTGAGCCGTGGAGCGCAGAAGAACTTCGCTGCCTTCCAGGCTGACGTCAGGAAACAGCCCCCAGTCATTGATGCGGACTACTGCCGTCGGACGATCGCAATGGGCATTCTCTTCAAGGCCATCGACAAAGTGGCCAAGGTCCATGACGCAGGAAGCCACAAGGCCCTGATCACGGCCTACACGATGGCCCGCCTCTGTGAGGAGACTGGGCGGCGCATCGACCTCAACCGCATATGGCGTGAGCAGAAGGTGAGCGACGCGGTCGTCCAGGCTGCCCACGATCTGTGTCCGCTGATCATGGACATCGTCATCCAGGAAGGCAAGCACGTCACCGAGTGGGCGAAGAGCAGCAAGTGCTGGGAGGAGGTCTCTCTCATCCCCTGGACCGTTCCGGTCGAACTGGCCGAGGAACTGCTAGCGCTGCCCGTCGAGTTCGCTGTGGACACCCGGGAGGAAGAGGAGGAACAGCTCTCACGACTCAAGCAGATCGAGTTGAGCGAGTGGGAGATGCTGGCTGACTGGGCCCGGGAGACACGCGCCTTGGAGTTGGCCGAGCAGCAGATCGCCACGACGATCGCCGCCAAACTAGCGACCAACGGCACCATCACGGCGGCCCAGGCCAGGAAGGCGCTGGAGGTCTACGACAGGGCGATCGAAGAGGGCTTCAGCGCGTTCGCTCCATAGGACGGCTAATGACGGAGCTGCTCTCGAAGCAGAGCGCACTTTGGGAGCAGGCCCTAAACCTCCTTGATCAGGAAGCGGCCCGGCCGCCGTCCTCCTCAATGAAGGTCTGGCTGTACAGATCGTCCGCCGGGGGCTTGCCGACGCAGTGCTTGCGCAGCGGGCACAACGAGCAGGCCGGCTGCGTGACCTTGCAGTACGCATTGCCGATCACGCGAAGAGCGGCCATACGCAATGACGCGTCCTTGCCCGCGCCGACGAGGCGGATCAGGTCGACGCGACCGTCGGTCAGCTTGTTGACCTGGTCGCCCGTGCTGCCATTGACCCTGGCTCCGACCCGCAGTGCACCCTGCGTGATGAGCAGGAGGTCCTGCTCTCCCAGAAGAAGTGTGTACAGGGCTTCTTCGGCGGGCTTGAAACCGAGGCGTTCCGGAACGCTGTTCCTCTTCGCCTCACCCCATGCATTGCGGTCGTCGACCAATGGTTGCAGGCGGCTCAGTCTGCCCTGAGCCGACGTCGTGGGGGCCTTCTCTATGATCTGTTCGAGAAGTCGGCTCGTCACAGCCTTCCTGCCACGGACGACATCCATGATGTCGCGGATCTCACCACTCTTCATGCGGCTTCCCGCCAGCAGAGCCATCACCGCGGCCTGAGGGGCGTCCATCTCGTCCCCCGGGAATTGGTACCACCCCTCCTGCTCTCGCGCAGAATCCGCCCACTTGCCAAGGTCGTCCCGAACCTGGCGCCAATGCGGAACCAGCCCCGAGTTCTCAGGCATTCCCTCGATGGGGAGGACCACCTTGGCTGCCGCGTGTCCGAGGAGAGGCGGCACTGCATTGCCGATTTGCCGGAAGGCATCGCTCCGCGTCCCAGCGAACCGGAATCGGTCCGGGAACGTCTGAATTCTGGCAGCCTCTCGCACCGTCAAGGTTCGGTGATCCTCAGGGTGGATGTACCAGTAGCCGTCCTTGGCAATGTGGGCCGTGATTGAGCGGCTGAGTTCATTCCAAGCCAGACGCTTGTATTTGTCTGTGAAGTTGTCCGCACGGTAGCGACGCAACTTCTCAGGAATATCCGAGTACAAGGTCTTCGACGTCATGTGTTCGGAGAAGATCTCCAGGTCGTCGCTACGCACCCGCCGAGTCATGTGGTCATGAATAAAGCCGTCCGGAGCGCCCTCCCGCATCCTGTCGGCGAACTCGGATAGATCCACAGGTTGCGCGTAGGGCAGTTCCCGCTCTCCAACGCGCTCCTGCGCCTCCACCTGGAAACGTGGGAGGTCGGAGATCGCCTGCTGCAGGTTGACGGCCGTCTCCACCTTCGGCTGCCAGTCGAAGCGCTCCACGTCGTTGCGGGCCAGCAGTATCAGCCGCTTGCGGTGCTGCGGGACGCCGTACTGCCATGCGTCGACGAGGCGAACCTGCGTCGCATACCCGAGCTCCTCGAGCTTCTCCTCAATGATTCGCACAACGGCGAAGTCATCGCCCAGCCCCATGTCTGGGACGTTCTCCATGAGAACGGCTCGCGGCCGGACGCGTGTCACGATGTCCAGGTACGCCTGCCAGAGTTGCTTCCGGTGGTCCTGCGGGTCCCGGCCATAGTTGCGCACTAGGTCTCGGATCTTGCTCCGGCCGGCCCGGCTGAACGGCTGGCAGGGAGGCCCGCCGGCAACGAGGTCAATCTTCGCCTGGGACAGCAGCTCCACCAGGGCGTCGCGTACCTCCGGGTCACCCAGGTCCCTCCGCAGGCTGAGACCGGGGAAATTGTGGGCGTGGGTCTCTAGGGCGCGCTCGTCGAAGTCGACACCCGCAGCCATGGTCCAGCCTGCTTCTTGGATACCAAGGCTCAGCCCACCGGCACCGGTGAACAAGTCCACGGCCAAGAGGTCATCTTGATGACGACTGAGCCAGTCGGAGAAATCATCCTCGGTGCAGTGATCGTCGTGGGGGTTGAGTCGGAGGTAGTCCGACCGTTCCAGAGGGACTCCGTACCATCCCTTAGTGCTCATGCTGCCCTCCACGCCCACGAGTCGGCGATCACTCTGAGCGCGCAAGCATCCACTGAGAGCAGTGGCCCCCGTGGTGAGACTCTACGTGGCGCCAGGCCCGTCGCCGACCTAAACAGCAGAATCCGCGGGTGGTATCGCTCGAAGAATTCAGCGAATCATTCGAGCGAGACCACCCGCGGAAGCCACAACCAACGATCTACGAGTCCACCGATCGTACTCGAAGCACCCAAGATTACCTAGCCAGTCTCCGCTCCTCCAGCCCGAACTTTCGCCCTTGCATGTCGCGTTGCGCGCACATCGCGGCCGGCCAGCGCGTTCGTGGATGACTCCGGCGAATGACCTTCGCGCATTGCCCTGGCCACAAGCGTTGTGCGGGACTGAACAGGCCTCCACGTCCGTGGACCATTCGCGAACGGGGCGCCAACGCCGGACGAGTTGCAACGCCCTGACCAGTGAGAACAAGGCGGACCTTAACGGCCTCCGGAGTCACTGCCGTGCAAAGCTGCGTCAGGCATCCAGAGGCAGTTGGGAAGCCTTGCGGGCAGCCAAACGGATATCCCATCGAGTCGGCAGCGCGACTGCAAGCACGCACCAGCACCCCAGCGGCAGGGGAGGCTCCGAGTGCACGCGGAGGCGTCAGTCAAGACTCAAGTGCGCGGCCACGTCTTTGTACAGGGCGGCAACCTCTGGCGGCGTTCCGTGGGGGTAGCGGGCAGCGAAGAGGGCGCCCACTCGCGGCTTGCTGGTGGTGTCCCTCTGGGCCTGGCCGAGGATCTGGGGGTCCAGGCGTCGCAGGTACGCCTCCAGTTCGCCGGACTTGCTTCGGTCATCCCCGAACTGGGCGGCGAGGGTGAACACGCCGGCTGTCTTCCAGTAGTTGGTCCAGGCGGTGAAGTCGTCCGCGTCGTCGGGCGGGTTGGGGGGTCGAAGTCCCTGCTTGGCAAGTTGTTTAGCGAGTCCGCTGGTGCCGCGCAGGGCTGGTCCGTCGGCGATAACGGCCCAGGGGATGCCGAAGGCGGTGAGGTACTTGATGTAGCCGCCGAAGTTGTTCTGGCCTCCGACGTCCAGCAGCGGGACGTTGGCCGCCTCCGGCCCTCGCTGGGTGGCTGTGTTCCACCAGTGGCCCAGTGCGCCAGTCTCCGACGCGCCCTCGCAGAGGATCACGGCGCGGGCGAAAAGCAGGGCCCTGGTGTCAGCGGCGGCTAGGTTCTGGATCCAGCCAGCCAGTTCCGAAGCAGTCCTGGCCAGGACGCGCCGGACAGTGGTCGCTCCATCCTGCCCTGGGGCTAGGCGGACAATCCGCTCGATGTCGGCCGGCGTGGCCACCGGGACCAGGTCCGCGCTGTGGGTGATCAGAAGGGCTTGTACGTCACGCAGGGCCGTTGTGGCGATCCGTCGCTGCATGGTCGGATGCAACTGGACCGCCGGTTCGTCCAAGACGATGACGCGGCCGGGCTCACCCGCTGACAGCACCGCCAGCAGGACGGCCTCCTGCAGTCCTGCTCCGCTGAACTCAGCACGGCGTTCACCGTGGCCAGCGTCGATCACGACATCAATGGCCATCCCGTCCGTCTCGGGTGATGCCTGAACATCCAGGTCTGCCCTGGTGATGGTGTGAAACAACTTCTGGGCTCTGAGGAAGCCCTCGCGCTGTTCACGCGCACCGTTCTTCAACCTGTACAACTCGGCCGAGACGCGGCTGCCGTCGCTCAGATCGAGGGGGCCCATCAGTTCATCGAGAGAGAAATGCCGACGCGCAGGCAGACGCCGATTGACGGTCACCGAGACGCCCGCGGCCCAGATCTTCCCGAGCACGGCGACGAAGGGTACGGAATTCTGCTCGGTCAGACGCAGCGCTTGGGCGAGCGCGGTCATGGAGACAGGCCGGGGGCTCGACGCGTCGTTGAGCGTAGGCACGCTAAACATGACCGGCTGCTCAAGCCGGTCCAGGAAGGCTGGGAAGTCGACCAGTTCAGGCGGGGGCTCTTCGGTCACCTGCTCCATGGCTACGGTCTTCAAGCCCTGCGCCGCTCCGGGGCGGAGCTGCTCCTGCCAGGGGCCCTCCAGCTGGATGTGGAAGGTGTTCTTGCCGTAGTTGAACTGCCAGGCACAGGACCAGCCAGTGTGCCGGTGGGAGTCGAAGTCCAATCGGAGTGTGCCGTGGAATAGAGGAGCCACTGAGTCGGTGGTGATGCATGTCTCAGCGGCCTGCTCCAAGTCTTCGGTGCTGGGGCCCATCCCGTCGTACTTTTGAGAGGCAACGCTGATGTACGAGGCCTTCACGAAGTCGGTGACCAGGTCCTGTTCCCATGGCTGGTCCAGTTCGAAGGAGACCGTCAGCGTGAAGGCGGAGGCCCCGTAGTGGCCGGCCTGCTCGTACAGGGAGAGCAGATCGCGCTGCTCCGAGTCGCGGTGGCGGCCCAGGAACGCGGATACAACCGTGAGTACTTGGCACAGGTTCGACTTGCCCGCAGCGTTGGGGCCAGTGACCACAGTTAGGCCCTGCCCCAGCTCCATGCTCAGCTCGGCGAAGGACAAGAAGCCCTGTGCCGTGATCCTGCTGATCTTCACGCTGTGCCCCCGCCCGTCCATTTACTGCTGGCGGTGATCCTTCCAGAATCTGCGGCACCCGGCCGCAGATTCGTGGACCTTGGTCTGGGGCGGTCCGCACCCCTGTGGCTACCAGTTCGCAGCGACCAATGGGGCCCCTAAGGTGCGGCCATGACCGAGAAGTCGTTCACAAGGCGTGTTCAGCATCTGTTCAAGGCGCTAGCTGACGCTGCCCGCGACAACGCTCCATCGCGGGTCAACGCAGTGCCAGCGCGTCCTGGCCTCTGGACTATCCGTGGACGGATCCCCGCCGGACAGGCCCTACGGTTCCCCTGACCTGCAAGTTTTATATGAGACGAAGCGCCCTCCGGAGCCGTGTGCACTCAACCTTGCGCTCTGGAAGGTCGCGACCGGGATCGCTGCAGTCCAACATGATCCATCGACAGCAGCCCGACTGTGCGCCCTGGGAACAGGTTCCGTTTATGCCAGGGCCTCGCTACCTTGGTCGGCCATCGGCCGATAGCACGGCCAGTTGCCCATGGCGGAGGCCGCGCCAACAAGTCGACGGACAGTGTCGCAGCCAGCGACAAGGGGGAAATTGTGCCGGGATGGGTCCTTGCTTGGGATGGGAAGCCAGAGAACTTTCGCCCGGAGACGGATGGTGCCCCGGGCCATGAGTTTCGTTGGTCGATGGCTCAGCACTTCAAGGGCGCCGAAGCCCCGCAACCGGGCGAGCCGTTCCTCCTTTGGAAGGCGGACTACAAGGCCCGCCGACAGGTAGTGATCGTGCAAGGAGAGGTCGTCTCTACCGAGCCCTTCGAAGAGGGCGGGCAATGGTGGATGAGAGTCGTCGCCAAGGACAGTAACCCGATCTCGGTGAGCCGAGATGACTTGCGAAGTGATCCCGTACTCACCAATAAAGGAACCTTTATCGAGTGCGGTTTGTTCAACCGTCGAGGCAGCAACCACCAAAAGGGCCCGTACCGGCTCACGAAGGAAGAGTGGATGCGTCTACTCCACCACCTGGCAACCCCTGGCACCTGACCGCCGCCACGTTCGGGGCCACAAGGCAATCTGTGTCGAATGCGTGTCGAAGTTCGCGTGCCCCGGTGCATGCGTCGTAGCAGAGATGCAGGTGAGCCCCGTAGTGGCGCTCTTGCCGCAACGCCCCTTCTAAGCGCTTGGCCGCAGGTTCGAGTCCTGCCGGGGGCGCCTTTCTTAGGCCCTACTCCGGTAGGGCCTTTTTGCCGTTCAGGGGGTTGCCGGGCGGCGATCGGTCGCGGTGATCGGGAGCCGGGGCGGCACCGCCCCGGTCTCGTCCTCGGTTTCGGGGAGTTCTCCGGCCGCTTGTGTGACCTGGAAGGGCCGTGGCAGAAGGGCGCCTCAGGAGGCGGACGGCTCGATCTCGCCCGCGAAGACGATGACCTCGTCGATGAGGCTCCGGCGCAGATGGACGACGTCCGTTCCCGCCAGGCGGGGGCCTCCGTCCGGTGTGGTGAAGACCCACTGGTAGCGGGCCCACTCGCCGGGCATGTCCACCGCTGAGCAGCGCACCATCGTGCCGGTTCCCGCCGGGTGGCGCCGGATGTCCAGCACGAACCGCTCGACCGCGGCGATCCCTTCGCTGCGGCCCAACGGCCCCCAGAAGACCACGTCTGAAGTCAGGGCCTGGGAGAGCAGGGAAGTCACATAGTTGTCGTCCGAGGTGTTGAACGCGGAGATGAACGTGTCGATCGCGGAGCGTGCCGTCTCTTCCTCCATGCCCCAGTAATACCAGCCGTTGCGCGTGCGCCGGCCGGACGAGCAGCACTCGCTCCGCCGCCCCCGGGCCCGGGTGGGGTTCGGGCTGCGCCATCCGGCCAGGCGGTCACTCCCGGCCGGAGGCCCTGGAGGCTGCGGTCACCAGCCCAGGGCGGACCCACTCGGCGCAGGGCTTCTGTGACGCCGGACCGCGACATATTCGTCATTGGACGTCACAGTCCCCAGGACAGGGCGAGGCCCCTCCGGGCGGGTCAGGTCAAGGCTGCCGCGCAGGGCGGCGCACCGTGTCCGCGAGCCGCGCCACCCCTGGGGTCATGCGGCCGCCGGGCAGCGGTACTTCGTTCTTCCTGCTCACACCGTTCTCCGTTCGGACATCCGGCACGTCACCGCCCGCTCGTCCCCTTCACCCCGCTCTTCTCCCCCTCCCCTTTCGTCACCGTTCCGCAACAGCCCCCGCCCCCGTGAACCGCCTCGTCAGGTGCCCCGTAGAGCCCACTGTGCGCGGATCTACGACCGCGGGCGAACCGAGACGAGAGAAGGACGCGAGATGGCCGGCGGCAACATTCAGATCAGCCCGGACGAGATGCGTGAGGCGTCCACCTGGCTTCAGAACCAGAAGGAACTCATGCAGCAGAGCCTGCACGAGGCCAACACCAAGATGGACGAGATGGTCGAGGCGGCGTACGCGACGCCGGGTTCCGAGAGCAAGTTCCGCCCGTACTGGGAGGAGTACAAGAACGGCACCGAGAAGGCCATCGAGGGACTTCAGGGTGTCAGTGAGTTCATCAAGCAGGTCGCGGACGCGTTCGTCGACACCGACGACCAGACCGCCGGCTCCATCGGCTGAAGCTCACCCGCATCGCCCGGCCCCGCTCTCCCTGTGAGGGCGGGGCCGGGCGGCCGGGACAGGAGAGGGGACACCGATGGGCAAGATCAGCGTGCCTGTTCAGGATCTGAAGGACACCGTCAAGGAGCTCCAGAACATCGGGGACCTGATCGGGAACTCCGCGACGCTCTACAACGCCACGGGCGGGGCGGACGACTTCAAGAGTCTGGCCGGCGACAGCACGCTCGCGGACGCCCTCGACGCCTTCGACAAGGCGTGGGTGGCGGGTCACGAGCGGGTTCACGACAACGTGAAGACGTTCGCCGACAACACGGACACCATCGCCGAGAACTTCACGCAGACGGACGACGAGACCGTCAAGTCGCTCGAAGAAGACAAGCAGGACGCGTGACGGAGGAACGTCACCCGGGAGGGAACAGCGCAATGACGGAGCCGGGCACGGAGCGGCCGGAGGCGGCCGCGCCCGCGGAGTACAGCCTGAGGTTCCCCGACTCGTGGTGGCATCTCGACCTCGACCCGAGCACGCGGGACGCGTCGATCCGCCGCCGCATCGAGGCACAGGTGGAGAAGGCACCACAGCTCACCCGCGAACAGGTCGACGGCCTGATCCGCAGCACCCGGCGCATCGCCCGCGAGGCGCACGCGCAGGGCGCGCTGCGGGCGTCGGGCATGCTCAGGATCCTGCGTGCGGGCAGCGGCCCGCTGGTGCTCAGTGCCACGACGGTGGTGCTGCGGATCACCGTTCCCGAGGGGGAGTCGGAGGATCTGGCGGACCTCGTCATGGCCGCCGGCGTGCAGCTCGGCACCGACGCGGAGAGCAGCGGACTGCCCGCCGGCGAGGTGGAGTTGGTGGAGCTGCCGCACGCCGGGGCGGGCGGGCGGATCACCCGGGTCGAGGACGTGGACTACCAGGGGAAGCGGGTGCCCACCGCGGTGCGGCACACCCTCGTCCCGGTGCCCGGCACCCACGACTACCTGGTGATCGCCAGCTCGACCCCCAACGTCGATCTGGCGGAACAGTTCTACGAGGTCTTCGACGCGATCACTGAGTCGCTCCGCTTCGGCGACCCGGCCGACGCAGAACAGGGAAAGTGAGGTTACGGCCATGGCCCGGCCTGCGGTGTCCGACTGGGAAGACGTCTTCGGGTTCTCGGACGACCCGACCCCTGGAGACGCGGACATGCTCGGCGATCTCGCCCGCCAGTACCGCTCCGTCGCGGACAACGCGGGCGACGCCCTGCCCCTCGTGTCCGGCCTGGAGAACGACCAGGTCGGCGAGGGAAAGACGATGGACAAACTCCGCGACAAGCTGGGCGACCTGGCCGAGCAGGTGCGCAAGCTGCACAGCTCCTACGACCAGGCCGCCGGCGCCCTCGATGTGTACGTGCACTCGCTGAGGGATCAGCAGCGCAACGCCGACAACGCGCTCGAAAAGGGGCGCGAGGCCAAGGCGCGGCTCGATTCGGCCACCGATGTGGTGAGTGCGCTCACCGCCGACATCAGTCATCTCGACGGCCAGAAGCATCCGCCGGACGACAAGGAAGCGCGGGCCAGCACCCGGCGCGCCCTCGACGAGGCGCACAGCAAGCAGTCGTCGGCGCAGGCGCAGGCCGACGACGCGCAGGCCGACCTCGATGCCGCTCGCATGCTCGCCGAGGACGCCCGGCAGGTGCGCGAGGAGGATGCCGCTGTCGCCGCGCAGAAGCTGGACGACGCCCGCGGTGACTCCGTCGAGGGGTACAGCCTCTGGGACAAGATCAAGAAGGCGTTCAGCAAGGCCCTCGGCATCATCAGTGCGGTGTTGGGTGTGCTCGCGATGCTCATCCCCGGTATGCAGGCCCTGGGCATCGCGCTCACCATCGGTGCGGTCGTGGCCGGTGCGGCGTCACTGGGCATCAATATGTCGATCATGGCCGAGACCGGCGACTGGGACATCGGCGAGATCGTCCTCGGCATCGTGGGAATGGTTGCCGGAGGTGGCGCGCTGCTCAAGGGCGCCGGGAGTATCGGCTCGGCCCTGAAGGACGTGGCGCGCACCGGGCTGAGCAAGATCAACTCGGCCTTCCGTATCAACGGCCGCGGCGGGGGCATCAAGAAGTGTGCGACCGACCCGGTGGACGTGGCCACCGGCGAGATGCTGCTGCCGCAGACCGACCTGGAGCTGGACGGTGTGCTGCCGCTGCGGCTGACCCGGACGTTTCTGTCGACGTACCGCTACGGGCAGTTCTTCGGGCCGTCCTGGGCCTCCACGCTGGACGAGCGTCTCGAAGTCGACGGCCGGGGGCGGGCGTTCTGGGCGCGTGAGGACGGGTCGATCCTGAGTTACCCGCGACTCCCCGAGGCCGGCCCGGCAAACGACCTGGTGTGGCCCGAGGAGGGGGCGCGCCTGCCGCTGGCCGCCGAGGAGACGGCCGAGGGCGAGGTCGCCTACTCGGTCGCCGATCCGCACACCGGCATCGTCCACCACTTCACGGACCGCGCCACGGACGGCGCCGACGGCGACACCCGCGTGCACTGGCTGGTCCGGTGGCACGACCGGAACGACAACGAGGTGCGCATCGAGCGGGAGGAGGACGGATCGCCGACGGCGATGGTCCACTCCGGCGGCTACCGCGTGGAAGTGAACTGTCTCCTCGGGCTGCTCCTCGACGTGGCGGTCGCCACGCCCGAAGGGCCCGTCGAGGTGATGTCCTACCGGCACGACTCGGACGGCAACCTCAGCCATGTCGTCAACTCCAGTGGCAAGGCGCTGGTGTTCGACTACGACGAGCAGCACCGCATCACCGCCTGGACCGACCGCAACGCCTCCACCTACCGCTACGTCTACGACGACGCGCATCGCGTCACCGAGACCATCGGTCCTGAGGGTTATCTCTCCTCGCAGTGGTCCTACGACCCCGTCGAGCAGCGCAACCACTACACCGACGCGTGCGGCGCGACGACCGTCTACCAGCTGAACGATCTGTATCAAGTCGTCGGCGAGACCGACCCGTTGGGCAGCACCACCACATCCGAGTGGGACCGCTGGGACAACCTCCTCGCCGAGACCGACGCCCTCGGCAACACGATCCGGTACGAGTACGACCGGGCCCACAACCCCACCGTCATCGAACTCCCCGACGGCAGCCGGTCCACGGCGACGTACAACGCGCTGAACCTCCCCGTCACGATGACGGACCACGCCGGGGTGGTCTGGCACCAGGAGTTCGACGAGCGGGGCAATCTGACCGCCGTCACGGCACCGGGCGGCGCCACGAACCGGTTCACCCACCACCCGGGCGGCGCGGTCGCCTCGGCGATCGACCCGGTCGGCGCGGAGGCCTCGTACGAGGTGGACGGCGCGGGCCTGCCCGTCGCCATCGGCAACCCGGCCGGTGAGCGGTCGACGATCGAGCGCGACGCGTTCGGCCGGCCCACGGTCATCACCGACCCGGCGGGCGCGGTCACCCGCGCGGCCTGGACCGTCGAGGGCCTGTTGACGGAGCGGACCGCGCCCGACGGCCGGGTCGAGCGGATGACCTGGGACGGCGAGGGCAACTGTCGCGCCTCCACCGACGCCGCGGGCGGCATCACCCGCCACGAGTACACGCACTTCGACCTGCTGTCGGCCCGGACCACTCCTGACGGTGTCCGCCACACCTTCGCGTACGACCCCGAACTCCGCCTCACCCAGGTCACCAACCCGCAGGGTCTCACCTGGGACTACACCTACGACCGCGCAGGCAACCTGATAGCGGAGTCCGACTTCGACGACCGTGAAGTCCGTTACGAGCGGGACGCGTTGGGGCAGGTCGTCTCCCACACCACGCCGCTGGGAGCGGAGATCACCTTCCGGTACAACTCCGTCGGCGAGCTGGTGGAGAAGAACGTGGCGGGCGCGGTCACCTCGTACGCGTACGACGCGGCCGGGGCGCTCGTCCGGGCGGTCTCCCCCACCTCGACGCTGGAGTTGGAACGGGACGCCCTCGGCCGGATCGTGGCCGAGACCGTCGACGGACGGGCCACCCGCTTCACCTACGACGTGCTCGGTCGGCGCACCTCCCGCACCACCCCGACGGGCGCCGTCAGCGAGCTGGGCTACGACGGGCGCGGCAACCGCGACACCCTCACCTCCGCCGGCCACCGCCTCGACTTCACCCATGACGTGGTGGGGCGGGAACTCGCCCGCGTATGGGGCGCGTCGACCTCCCAGGCAAGCGCGGGCTCCGGGGTGAGCGCGACGACCGCTTGGGACGTGGCCGGGCGCTCGGTCTCCCACTCCCTCGTCGCACCGGGGCGCACCCTGCGCGAGCGGTCCTACACCTACCGGGCCGACAACCACCTGACCGGCGTCGCGGATCGCGCGACGGGCAAGCGCCAGGACATCGAACTCGACCCGGTCGGGCGCCCGTTGACGGTCACCGCGGACGGCTGGACCGAGTCCTACGCGTACGACCAGGCAGGCAATCAGACGGCGGCCGACTGGCCCGCGAAGGCGCCCGGCGCCGAGGCCCGCGGCGAACGCACCTACACCGGAACCCGTATCCAGGCAGCGGGTTCGGTCCGCTACGAGTACGACGCCGCGGGCCGCATGGTGCTGCGCCAGAAGCGCCGGCTTTCGAGAAAGCCCGACACCTGGCGCTACGAGTGGGACGCCGAGGACCGCCTCACCGCCTGCGTCACCCCCGACGGCGTCCAGTGGCGCTACACGTACGACCCGATGGGGCGCCGCACCGCGAAGTACCGCATGGCCGAGGACGGCGTGAGCGCCGTCGAGACCGTGCTGTTCACCTGGGACGACTCCAACCTCGCCGAGCAGACCGACACCACCACCGGCGTCACCCTCACCTGGGACCACGACGGCCACCGGCCTCTCACCCAGCTGGAGCGCAAGCCGCGGGGACAGGGCGAGTACGATTCGCGCTTCTTCGCCATCGTCACCGATCTCGTCGGCGCCCCCACCGAACTCGTCGACGAACAGGGCGACATCGCCTGGCGCTCCCGCACCACCATCTGGGGCACCACCGCGCACAGCCGCGATGCCACGGCGGTGACACCCTTGCGTTTCCCGGGTCAGTACGAGGACCGCGAAACCGGCCTGTACTACAACTACTTCCGGCATTACGACCCGGAGAGCGGCCGGTACACGGCACCGGACCCCCTGGGGCTCGGTCCCGCCCCCAACCCGGTGGCGTACGTCGACAATCCGCAGTCGTTCAGCGACCCGCTGGGTCTGGTCCCCTGCAACGAGGCGGACCCCACCTGGGGCGGGAAGGTCAGGTTCTCGAGCGACCGCCTCAAGCGCCCCGGGAGGATGTCCTCCAAGCTCGACCCGGGCATGACGGGCGGCAAGACCAATGCGAGGCCGACGACCGAGCCGCCGGGTTGGGCGGGCGGAATGACAAAGACCGCCACCCCGATGAATCGCGGCCATCTGCTCGGCGCCCAGCTCGGCGGCTCGAACAAGCACCCGCTGAATTTCGTCACCATGCACCGCAATACGAACGCGCCGGTCCATGTGCACTACGAGAACGAAATTCGCAAGGCGCTTGATGTCGGAGAGAACATCAAGTACAACGTGACGCCCATTTACAAGGGGAAGAACCCGATCCCGACCCACTTGAAGCTGGACGCCTCGGGAACCAACGGGTTCAAATTCAGCCATCACAAGACCGGGCAGCTCATCAACCAGGTGGTGTTCCCCAACAAACCGAAGTAATAGCGCCCCCGCACGACCGGCGCAGGGACGGTCGGAGAACTCGTAAGACTCCTACGAAATTGAGGTTAAGGCCATGGTCCGGCCTGCGGTGTCCGACTGGGAAGATGTCTTCGGGTTCTCGGACGACCCGACCCCCGGCGATGCGGACATGCTCGGTGACCTCGCCCGCAAGTACCGCTCCGTCGCGGACAACGCGGGCGACGCCCTGCCCCTCGTATCCGGTCTGGAGAACAACCAGGTCGGCGAGGGAAAGACGATGGACAAACTCCGGGAAAAGCTCGGGGATTTGGCCAATCAGGTGCGCAAGCTGCACGACTCGTACGATCAGGCCGCCGGTGCGCTCGACACGTACGTCCATTCCCTGCGCGATCAGCAGCGCAACGCCGACAATGCCCTGGAGAAGGGGCGTGAGGCCAAGGAGCGGCTGAACTCGGCCACCGATGTGGTGAGTGCGCTCACTGCCGACATCAGTCATCTCGACGGCCAGAAGCATCCGCCGGACGACAAGGAAGCACGGGCCAGCACCCGGCGCGCCCTCGACGAGGCGCACAGCAAGCAGTCATCGGCGCAGGCGCAGGCCGACGACGCGCAGGCCGACCTCGACGCGGCCCGGATGCTCGCCGAGGACGCCCGGCAGGTGCGGGAAGAAGACGCCGCTGTCGCCGCGCAGAAGCTGGACGATGCCCGCGGTGACTCCGTCGAGGGCTACAGCCTCTGGGACAAGATCAAGAAGGCGTTCAGCAAGGCCCTCGGCATCATCAGTGCGGTGTTGGGTGTGCTCGCGATGCTGGTGCCCGGGCTTCAGGGGCTCGGCATCGCGCTCACCATCGGTGCCGTCGTCGCCGGTGCCGCGTCACTCGCGATCAATATCGCCGATATGGCCGAGACAGGTGATTGGGACATAGCCGGCATCGTGCTCGGTGTCGTCGGCATGATCGGAGGCGGGGCCGGACTGCTCAAGGGGATCGGCGGGATCGGCCGGGCGCTCAAGACGCCCAAGCCCGGCGCGGTCAAGACCCCGGACGCCCGTGGCGTGGGCCGCGGCGCCGACAGGCGCACCTGCGCGACCGACCCGGTCGATGTGGCCAGCGGTGAGATGTTGCTGCCGGAGACCGATCTGGTGCTGCCCGGTGTGCTGCCGCTCGCCATATCCCGTACGTACCTTTCGACTTACCGGTACGGGCAGTTCTTCGGGCCCTCGTGGGCCTCCACCCTCGACGAGCGTCTTGAGGTCGGAGAGCGGGGGCGGGTGGCGTGGACCCGTGAGGACGGGTCGATCCTGTTCTACGCGGGTCTGCCCGGCGCCGATTCCCATGACAGCGACAACTCCGGTGTGCTGCCCGAGGAAGGGGCCCGGCTGCCGCTCGCCCGTGCAGGGGACGCGGAAGACGGCTCCACCTACCGCGTCACCGACCCGCACACCGGCGTCGTTCGCACCTTCGTCAAGCACCCCGATGACCCCAATGGCCTTTACTGGCTGGCCGGTTGGCGCGACCGCAACGACAACCACATCACCGTCGAGCGCCTCTCCGACGGCACCCCGACCGCACTGCTGCACTCCGGTGGCCACCGCGTCGACGTCCACTGCCTCGCCGGCCTGATCCTCGGCCTGAAGGTCGCCGCGCCCGACGGCTCCGTCGAGGTCATGTCGTACGAGCACGACGCCGACGGCAATCTCACGCATGTCGTCAACTCGTCCGGGAAGCCCATGGTGTTCGGGTACGACGAGCACCACCGGATCACCTCGTGGACGGACCGGAACAACTCCATCTACCGGTACGTGTACGACGACGAGAACCGCATCACCGCGACCATCGGGCCCGAGGGATATCTGTCGTCGAGTTGGTCGTACGACCCCGACGAGCGGCGTACGCACTACACGGACGCCGAAGGCGCCACGACGGTCTACCAGTTGAACGACTTGCACCAGGTCGTCGCCGAGACCGACCCGCTGGGCAACACCGTCCACTCCGAGTGGGACCGTTGGGACAATCTGCTGTCCCGCACCGATGCCGTCGGGAACACCGTCCGGTACGAGTACGACGAGCGGCACAACCCGACCGTCACCCACCACCCGGACGGCACCAGCTCCACGGTGGCGTACAACGGGCTGAATCTGCCGGTCTCGGAGACAGGTCCCGACGGGCGCGTCGAGCGGCAGGAGTTCGACGAGCGGGGCAATCTCGTCGCCTTCGTCGCGGCCGACGGGACCGTGCACCGGCTGACCAGGCATGCCACCGGCGCCCTCGCGTCCGTCACCGATCCGGCGGGCGGCGTCGTCACGTACGAGGCCGACACGGCGGGGCTCGCCGTCGCCGTCGTACGGGCGGACGGGAGCAGGTCGACGGTCGAGCGCGATGCCTTCGGGCGCGTCGTCGCCGTCACCGATCCGCTGGGCGCGGTCGCGCGCAACGAGTGGACCGTCGAGGGGCTGCTGGCGAAGCACACCGGGCCCGACGGCCGGGTCGAGGTCAGGACCTGGGACGGGGAGGGCAACTGCCTCTCCGTCACGAATCCTTCGGGCGCCACCACCCGCTACGAGTACACCCACTTCGACCTCGTCGCGGCCCGCACCGGTCCCGACGGCGTGCGCCACACCTTCGGCTACGACCGGGAGCGGCGCCTCACGCGGGTCACCAACCCGCAGGACCTGACCTGGGACTACACGTACGACGAAGCGGGCCGCCTGATCCGCGAGTCCGACTTCGACGACCGTGAACTCGGCTACGTGCACGACGCGTCGGGCCGTATGGTCGCCCGTACGACGCCGCTCGGCGAGCGGATCACCTTCGAGTACAACGCCGTCGGCGAGATCGTGCGCAGGGATGTGGCGGGGGCCGTCACGTCCTACGACTACGCCCCGTCCGGGGATCTCGTCCGTATCTCCTCCCCCGATTCGACGGTGGAGTTCGAGCGGGACGTCATGGGGCGGGTCGTCGCCGAGACCGTGGACGGGCGGCGTACCGCGTACGGGTACGACGTGCTGGGCCGCCGCACCTCCCGTACCACGCCGTCCGGTGTCGTCACCGAGCTCTCCTACGACGAGATGGGCAACCGCGACGGTCTCTCGGTCGACGGGCACCGGGTGGCGTTCAGCCACGACGTGCTCGGCCGGGAGGTGGCGCGTGCGTGGGGCGATCGGACCGTGGCCGCCACGACCTCGTGGGACCTGGCCGGGCGCGCCGTCGCCCGCGGCCTCACCGCCTCGGGGCGCACCCTGCGCGACCGGCACTACACCTACCGCGGCGACGACCTGCTCACGTCCGAGACGGAAACCGTCACGGGCCTGCGCCGGCAGATGGAACTCGACCCGGCCGGGCGCCCGTTGACGGTCACCGCCGAGAACTGGTCCGAGTCCTACGCCTACGACCAGGCCGGCAACCAGACGTCCGCCGACTGGCCGGAGAAGGCGGGCCGCGCCGAGGCCCGCGGTGAGCGCGCCTACACCGGTACGCGCCTTCAGGCCGCGGGCGGCGTCCGCTACGAGTACGACGCCGCGGGCCGCGTCGTACTGCGTCAGAAGCGCCGTCTGTCGAAGAAGCCCGACACGTGGCGCTACACGTGGGACGCCGAGGACCGGCTCTCCGCGTGCGTGACGCCGGACGGTGTCCAATGGCGCTACGCGTACGACCCGTTGGGCCGCCGCACTGCCAAGTTCCGTATGGCACAGGATGGTTCGGTCGCGGAGACGGTCCGCTTCACGTGGGACGAGAGCCGGCTCGCCGAGCAGACCGACAGCGCCACCGGCATCACCACGACCTGGGACCACGACGGCGGCAGCCACCGTCCGCTGACCCAGCTGGAGCGCAGGCCCCGCACCCAGGACGAGTACGACTCGCGGTTCTTCTCGATCGTCACCGACCTGGTGGGCACGCCCACCGAACTCGTCGACGAGCGGGGCGGCATCGCCTGGCGCTCCCGCTCCACCCTGTGGGGGACCACCAGCCGCAACCGCGACGCCGTGGCCCTCACCCCACTGCGCTTCCCCGGCCAGTACGAGGACAACGAAACCGGCCTCCACTACAACTACTTCCGCCACTACGACCCCGAGACCGCGCGCTACACCTCCCCCGACCCGCTGGGACTCGAACCGGCCGACAACCCGGTCGCGTACGTCCACAACCCGCACACCTGGGTCGACGTGCTCGGTCTGGCTCCGCGCACCTGCCGGCCGCGCGCGGAGCCGGTCCCCGAGAGCAAGCACTTCCCCAGCCGCCACGCCGCGTTCCGGGAGGCCAAGCGGGATCTGGGTCTCTCCAGGTACCAGCACCCCGACTACGTCGGGCGGGTTCCGATGGCGAAGCCCAACGGCAAGGCCATCAAGAAGGAGGACGGCGTCACGGACATCATGACCCGCGAGTACCACTACACGCGCAGGGACGGCAGCGAGGTGGTCATCCAGGAGCACTCCGCGGGCCACCAGTACGGCGCCGCGGGCCGCGAGGGCGACCAGGGAGCGCACTTCAACGTGCGCCCCTCGGGCAACACCCGCAACGGTAAGGTCGCCGGGACCTCGGAGCACTACAGCTGGGGGCCCCAGCCCAATGGCTGAATCGCGCGTACCGACCGGAGGGCGGCACATGAACTGGACCGATCACGTCGACCTGTCGACGGGACTCGTGAAGATCTACGCGGGCGAGGTGCCGCCCCTGCGCGGTGTGCACCTGCACGCCGTCGACCTGCACCGGGACGGCCCCACCCTGTCCCTGCGCTTCGACCTCGACGGCTACCCGGCGGGCCCGCCGAGCAAGTGGGTGGCCCAGGGCTTCAACCGGGTCCAGGTCGTGCTGGCCGTCACCGGCATCGACTCCTGCTCGATCGACGGGTTCGACACGGACCCGGTGGTCGACATCGACCTGGAACGGGGTGACGGCGGCCTTGTCGTCGCGGTGAACTCGGACGACGTCCGGGTGCGGGCCGTCGGACAGTCGGCGTACCTGGCCAAGATGTCGGCCTACCAGGAAGGCGACGGCTGACCGTCGTCCCGTCCCCGTACGCATGTGAGGGCCCCCGCCGAAATCCTCGGCGGGGGCCCTCACACAGGCACAGGCTTCAGTTCGCCGCCGCCGGCAGCACCGTCTCCGGCACCTGGATCGTCCTCAGCACCCCGTCGCCGAGGTGCAGGATCGCGCGCCCTGCGGTGGGGGCGTTGAGGCGGCTGCGCGGGATCTTGACGCCGATCAGGTCTCCGTCGCTCATGTTCTGCGGCTTGAGGAGCAGACCGCAGCGGTTGCGGCGGGCCTCCGTGTGCCAGCCGGAGAAGCCGGAGGAGAGCCGGTCGGTCTGGCCCGCGATGACCAGGCCGCGGCCGTTCTCCGCGCCGGACTTGGCGATCTGGGTGAGGACCGGTTCGGCCTTCGTCTTCAGCAGCAGGTCGGCGTCGTCCAGGATCACCACGGCGCCCTTCGGCGCGGCCGCGAGGACCTGCTCAAGGGCCGTGGGGTCGATGTCGGACTCCTCGTAGACCGCGAGGACGCCGGGCCGGCCGGCGAGCCTGCGCAGCGGCGACCTGGAGGGCGCGCCGATGACGATGGGCGTCTTCGTCGACAGCAGCGACATCGCGAGCGTCGAGAGCACCGTGCTGCGTCCCGAGCGGGCGGGGCCGGAGACCATGAACGTCGGCGTGACCGAGAAGTCGGGCCCCGCCGCGGCGAGTTCGTCGCCGCCGACGCCCGCGATGGCCCACCGCGGCGACGGCAGCCTGCGCGGCACGTACTGGATCGCCTGCTCCCAGCTGAGCCGGTCCGGCAAAGTGTCGACGCGGAACGGGCGTGTGGAGGCGGGGAGTTGGGCCGCCCGCTCCTGGCAGTGGGAGGCGATCTGGTGCAGCACACCCGCCTGCGCCTGGCCCTCCGGGTTGTCCGTGAGGAGCGCGATCTGCACCTCCGCCTTGTCGGCGGCGCGGAAGGCGCGGCCCGGCGGGATCTCGTCGGGGACGTTGCGCTGGGTGATGCCGATCTGGCCGTACTCGGACTTCTCGTTGAGCTTGAGGACGAGCTTGTCCTCGGTGGAGCCGTTGACGCGGCTGGAGAACAGCGCGCGGTCGCCGGTCATGAGGAGGTGGATGCCGACGCTGGCGCCGTCGCGGAGCAGGTTCATGACGGAGGCCAGCAGGTTCCCGGAGTCGTACTCGCCGAGCTGCTTGTCGAAGACCTCCCAGCGGTCGATGAACAGCACGATGTGCGGCGGGCGTTCGGCCTCCGGCAGTGCGCGGCGCAGTTCCGGCAGGTCGGCGCTGCCGCGTGCGGCGAGCATCTCCTGGCGGCGGGTCAGCTCGCGGGTGAGGCGGGCGAGCAGCCGGGCGACGCGGTCGGGCTGGGTGCGCTGGGTGATGGCGCCGCAGTGCGGCAGGCCCTCGATGGGCAGCAGTGCGCCGTTGCCGCAGTCGATGCCGTACATGTGCAGCTTGTCGGCGCCGTGTGCGAGGGCCATGGCGCCCGCGATGGTGCGCAGCGTCTGCGACCTGCCCTGGCGGGGCGAGCCGACGATGTGCAGGTGGCCGAGGGTCGCCGGGTCGATGACCAGGGGCTGGCGCGCCTGCTGCGCGGGCAGGTCCACGACGCCGTACGGGACGGGCTGGAGGTCGTAGCCGGTGGGCGCGGGGGCCGGGAGTTCGCGGGTCACGAGGGCCTCGGGCAGCGGCGGGAGCCAGGGGCTGTGCTGCCGGGGGATGCCCATCTCGCGGTCGGCCTCGCGGATCGCCGTGACGAGCCCGGTGAGGTCGGTCTCGACCTCGGCAGGCGCGGCGGCGGCGCGGGGCCGCGCCGGGAGCGGGTCGCCGAGGCGTTCCCAGCCGACGGCCACCGCCCAGGGGGCGGGCAGGGAGCTCGTGGCAGCACCGGGGCGCCGGCCGCCCACCCGGCCCGACTGGAACGGAACGAGCGAGTTCTGGCCGAGGCGGACGTACGCCCGGCCCGGGTTGCTCTGCGAGATCCCTGCCGCCTCACCGGAGTTGATGACGTCCTGGCTCTCGCCGGAGTCTGTGACGCGGAGCGCGATGCGCAGGTTGGTGTTGGCGCGGATCTCGGAGGAGACGACGCCGCTGGGGCGCTGGGTCGCGAGGATCAGGTGGATGCCGAGCGAACGGCCCCGCTGGGCGATGTTGACGAGGCCCTTCACGAAGTCGGGCAGGTCGCGGACCATCGAGGCGAACTCGTCGATGACGATGAGGAGTCGGGGCATCGGGTCGCGGCCCGCGTTCGGCTCGCGCTCCAGCAGATCGACGTAGTCCTCGATGTCCTTGGCCCCTGCGGCGGCGAGGATGTGCTCGCGGCGCGTCAGTTCGGCCGTCAGGGACACCAGGGCGCGCTCCACGAGGTGCGCGTCGAGGTCGGTGACCATGCCGACGGTGTGCGGCAGGTCGACGCAGTCCTTGAACGCGGAGCCGCCCTTGTAGTCGACCAGTACGAAGGTCATCGCGTCGGGGCGGTTCGCCACGGCGAGGGAGGCGACGATGGTCTGGAGGAGCTCGGACTTGCCGGAACCCGTGGTGCCCGCGACGAGGCCGTGCGGGCCGTCGCGCTTGAGGTCCAGGTGGAACGGGCCGTCCAGGGAGACGCCGACCGCCGCGCGCGTCGAGCGGCCGCCGGCCGTCCAGCGGGCCCGGATGCCGGAGGACTGCGGCGGGTCGAGGGCGATGACGTCGAGCAGCCGCGCGGAGGCGGGCAGCACGGCGGCCTCCTCGTCGCCGCCGCCCGGGTCGCGCAGCGGGCCCATCGCGCGGGCGAGGGAGCGGCAGTAGTCGACGGAGACGAGGTCGGGGCGGACGCCGGTGACGGTGCCGCGGCCCGAGCGGCCCACTCGTACGGTGCCGCCGGGTTCCTCGGCGACGACGGCGAGGCACTCCTCGGGCAGCAGCAGTTCCTCGGCGTCGAGGCAGACGGCGCGGACGCCGACGGCCGGTCCCTCGCGCAGGATCTGCGTGACGCCGGGCAGCGAACGCAGCCTGCGGGCGCCGTCGAGGACGACGAGGACGTCGGGTCCCGCGGGCTTGCCGCGCCGTTCGGCCGCCGTCGCGGTGGCGCGTTCGGCGATCAGCGCGGTGAGTTCGGCGACACGGCGGGCGCAGCTCTCGGTGCCGTAGCCGATGGAGGCCGGGATGTCGCCCGACTTCTTGCGGACGTGCGGCAGCCAGCGCAGCCAGGACCAGCCGTCGCGGCCCTGTTCGCCGGTGGTCAGCAGGTGGATCTGGAGGTCGCGGGGGCTGTGCAGGACGGCGGCCTGGGCGATGGCCCAGCGGGCCACGGAGCGCGCGGCGGGGCCCTGGCCCGCGATGCCGAGTACGTGGTGCTCGCGCAGCGGCACCGTCACGGGGACGTCGTACGCGGTCCACGGGTCCTGGCGGCGGTGCTCGTCCTTCGTCGGGTCGTGGAGGACGACGTCGGAGTCCATGTCGTGGGTGCCGACGCGTAGTTCGAGGAAGTCGGCGTCGGTGGCGCGGCGCTCCCAGAGGCGGCGGCGGGGGCCGACGGCGGTGAGGACGACCTCGGCCGGGTCCGGGAAGCCGCGGCGGCGGGCGGTGCGTTCGGCCGTCAGGGCCTCGTTCGCGTCGCCCTCGATGCGCGCCTTCTTCTCCTCGAACTCGGCGACCCTTTCGGAGTGGGACTGCTTTCCGGAGCGGCGGCTCATCACGTAGTTGCCGACGATCACGACCGGGGAGAGCAGCCCGAACAGCAGCATCGACATGCGGCCGAAGGCCAGGGCGCCCGCGACGGCCATCACGATCGGGGCCGCGGCGGTGATCCACGGGAGCGGCCTGGCGGCGAGCGGGGCGGGCGGCGAGGGCAGCGAGAAGTGGGTGGCGCGCTCGGCGGGGCGAAGGCGCGGCGGCCGGTTGTAGTCCCAGCCGGTGCCGTCCTCGGACGCCTGCACGGCGGCGTCCGGCTTCTGCGGGAGCGCGAGCTCCAACAGGGTTGCGCCGACGAGGAGTTGACCGCCGACGGGCCAGGACGCCGCCTCGGTGAGGGGCTCGCGGTCCAGCTGCGCCGCGCCGTCCCCACTGGCGTCGGGCGCGATCCGGCAGCGCCCGCCCGGGCCCACCGTGAGCACGGCGGAGGGCCGCTCGGGGACGGCGCGCAGCACCTGCGCGGAGCCATCGTGGCCGAGGCCGATCCGGTACTCGCCCATGTCGAGCCGGTGCACGGCGCCCGCGCCCGGACCGCCGACCGCGCGCACCTCGACGAGCCCGTCCGGTTCGACGGACGCGGCGCCCGCCGGGCGGCCGAGGCCCACGATCGCGGCGTGCTTGAGCGGCGCGTCCCGCAGCCGCAGGTCGGCGGGGAGCAGCCGGTCGTCGGCGTACAGGCCGAGGCCCTCCGGGGGCCGGTGGACGCCTCCCGCCCCGGCAAGGGCCGACGCGACAGCGCTCATGGGCGTGTCGGGGTCGGCGTCGAGATGGACGTCGAACGCGTCACCACCCGCCTCGACCACGGTCAACATCAACGACACGAAAACGTCCTCCAACCGGCGTGAATGAGGGGATTCGAGAACCTTGATCGGCGGCTCCCGCACCACTGATGGCACTACGGGGCCGGCCCTCGGACGGTTCACGGGACCTTCCTGTGAACCATCCGCGGACCGGCCCCGTAGTGGCCATCGGGTGCACGGCACAGCGGCCGTGCCGCCCCTCGTTTTGTGACAAGGAGTCAGTGGATGATCTGGTACGTCCTGGCCGCGGTGCTGGGTCTTGCGCTGATCGCGGCGGTGGTGGCGCTGATCGTCACCGAGCGGCGGCCCCGTCCGCCGAAGCCGGTCGCCGCCTCGGCCGCCGTCACGAGTCGCGGGGCGCTCGAGGTGGTCAACGCGGGCCTGCGCCGACTGACGGGCGAATGCCTGCGCTCCGGCCGGTCGCTGCCCGATCTGTACGCCGTCGTGTACTCGGAGGAGCGGCTCGGGCTGCTGCTCGCGGGGGTCGGTGACAAGAGCGCGAAGGCTCCCGCGCCGTGGACCGTCGAGCAGGACGGCGAGCGCTGGACGATCTCGACCGACGACCTGCACCGCCCGGGCCCCGAGGGCGAACCGGCGGTGCCGTACGCGCTGACGGTGACGGTGGGCCTGGACGGCCCCGACCGCGTGCTCGTCGACCTGTCCCGCGCGACCGGTCCCGTCTCGGTGACGGGCCCCGACGCCGAGGTGCGCGCGCTGGCGCGGGCCCTCGTGATCGAGGCGATCGCAGGGCCGGTGGGCTCGCTCGCCCAGGTCACCCTGATCGGCTCGCTGGGCGACGGCCGGCTCCTGTCCGGCGACGAGACGCGCAGCTCGCGGCTGCACCACGCGGCCAGCCTCGAGGAGGCGTTCGCGACGGCGGCGTCGGCGAGCACGGGCGTGCCGGAGCCCGGTTCGGCCGACGTCACCCAGGTGTTCCGCCTCATCGAGGGCAGCAGCAGGCTCGCCGTGCAGGGCGAGGTCCCGCACCTGTTCGTCGTGGAGGCCTCGCAACTGCCGCGCCACGAAGGGGTGCTGGCGGGGCTGCGCCGCACGGACGCCCTCCTCGTGCTCGGCGAGGCGCCCACGGGCTGGCGCTGGAAGGCAGGCGCGGACGGCACGCTCGACACCGGGCCGCTCGGCCTGGAGATCACGCGGCACGCGGGGCGGATGGCATGAGGGTCATCCACCGCGCCGGACGTCCGGCCGTCTGAGTGTCACGCCGCCTCGCTGTCCGCCACGCCGTGCGCGTAGAGCCCGCGTCTGTTCAGCGCCTCCCGCATGGCGCGGGCGGCGTAGTACGTGCGGGACTTGACCGTGCCGGGCGGCACGCCGAGCACCTCGGCCGTCTGGTTGACGGTGCGTCCGAGGTAGTGGACGTGCAGCAGGACCTCGCGCTGGGACGGCCGCAGGTCCCCCAGCGCCTCGACGAGGACCTGGGTGGTCAGGAGGTGGTCGACGTTGTCGGACACCGGAAGGTGGGCGAGTTCGGGGTCGCCGGTCTCCGGCGGTCTGGCCTGGCGCGCGCGGTGGCCGTCGATGACGAGGTTGCGCAGCGCGGTGAACAGCCAGGGCCGCGCGGAGTCCGCGGTCGGGTCGAGTTCCGCGGCATGCCGCCAGGCGCGGATGGCGACTTCTTGCAGGATGTCCTCGGCGCGGTGCCAGTCGCCCTCCAGGCGCCGCGCGGCGAATTGCAGCAGCGCGGTGCCGTGGAATTCGTAGAGCGCTCTGAGGAACTCGTCGGGCTGGAGGTCCGCGGCGCGGGGGCCGGGTATCCGGTCTTCGGGCGAAGCGCTGGCCGACAAGGGCCTTTCCTCTCCGGATCGTCTGTGGGGGAAGACGGGTTCCGCCGGGTGCGGGGAGAACCGACGAGCAGCACCGCGGGCCGCCGGGCACCCGTGCGGCGCCCGGCGACTCGCGGCGGCGGTGACGTTCGGCGCGTCGGCGCCGGTCAGCCCGGTTCGTGGGAGGAGAGCGTGCTCACCTCACGGGATGTCAACTCGCGGTCGTAGACATGCACGTCGGCGATGTCACCGTTCCAGTAGTCGGTGGCCTTCCCGCCGAACTTGCCGCGTCCGATCATCACGCTGCCCGTGGGCTTGACGCTGCTGGAAGCGACCCTGGTTCCAGCCGGCTTGCCGTCCACATAGATCCGCATCCGGTGGTCCTTCTGACTGTACGTGCCGGCCAGGTGGTACCAGTGGTCGGCCTGCGGCTGCTCGGACGACTCCGCGACGGTACGGGCGCCGGGAAAACTGAAGGCGAAGTTCTGATCCTGGCCGGAGTACTGGAGGAAGAACGCGCTGTTCCGCGGACCCTCCTGGGACAGCGCGGTGTGCATGCCCTTCAGGTCCTCGTCGGTGAGGCGTACGCGCGCGGCGACCGAGTAGTCCTTGCCCGCGGTGTCGAGGCGGGTGTTGGTGTCGGCGTATCCGCTGGTGCCGTTGAGCCGCAGGGCGCCACCCTCGGGGCCGTCGGTCCACTTCACGCCGTCGCCGAACACGGCGTCGTGCTCACCGACCTTCGCGGTGCCGGACCGGTGCAGCGGCCACCAGCCGAGGCCGTCGAGCGACTCGGCGTCGCCGCTGGGGCTGGAGGACGCGGCCGGTTTGGCCTCCGCCCGCCCGTCCCCTGAATCCTGGCCGCGCACCAGTTGGACGCCGACGAAGACCAGCGCGGCGGTCAAAACGGCGATCGTACTGATAAGCGCCCATCTGCGCGTCATGAAGTTCCTCAGAGGTGCGGCATAAACGTGTCACTGGTTGGCTACGCACCTCGGCGAAAAACGGTTCAGCATGCACGTAACCTTCACGCGGCACCACCGCAGCGTCACATGGCGCCACGTGATGCCATGTGGTGCCACATGGCGCCATAACACTTGCGCGTGGCGCCATAGTGGTGCCACTATGACGTCATGGACCTCACGCCCTACGTCGACAATCTGCACCGCGAGCTCGCGGTGGCCGCCGAAGCCGGCGGGGACGAAGCACGCGCGCTGGCCGAGCGGCTGACCGCTCCCCTGGAGTCGGCGACCCGGCTCACGATGCTCAACGTGCTCTCCGCCGCCATGGACGAGATCACCCGCGACCTGGCGCCCGGTTCGGTCGACGTACGGCTGCGGGGGCTCGACCCCGACTTCGTGGTGACACCGCCCCCGCACGACATCCCGGCAACACCCGCCGAACCCCAGCAGAACCCCACCCCGCCGCCCGCCCCGGAGACCGACGAGGGCGGCACCGCCCGCGTCAACCTGCGACTGCCCGCCCAGCTCAAGGCCCGCGCCGAAGAGGCCGCGAGCCGCGAGGGGCTCTCGGTCAACGCGTGGCTGGTGCGCGCGGTGTCCGCCGCGGTCGACGGCGGCCCGGCACCGCGTGCGGCGGAGAAGAGCCGCACCGTCGGACAGAGCTTCACGGGGTGGGTGCGCTAGCCGCGCCGCCACCCCGCCCAGCACCACCGCCAACAGAACGGCACACCACGTCCCACCAGCGGGGACGCCCCAACGAGCCAGGAGGACGGGACAGCCATGCCTACGTACGAGACCCCTGAAGCCATCTCGGTCAACGCCCATGTGGGCGCCGGTTCCATCCAGTTCACCGCGAGCGAGCGCACCGACACCGTCGTCGAGGTGCAGCCGAGCAACCCCAAGCGCGACAAGGACGTGAAGGCCTCGGAGCAGACCGAGGTCGCGTTCACGGGCGGCGTCCTCACCGTCCGGACCAAGGAGCGCCGCATGATCGGCCCCAGCGGCGCCGTCACGGTGACGGTCGACCTGCCGGCCGGCTCCTCCGTCGACCTCACCGGCTCCTGGACCCATGTGACCGGTGAGGGCCGGCTCGGCACGGTCGACGTGAAGACCTCGGGCGGCGACTTCCGCCTCGACACCACGGGGCCGCTGCGCCTCAAGTCGGCGCACGGCTCGATCCGCGTGGGCCGGGTCGAGGGCATGGCCGAGATCACCGCGAGCTCCAGCAACGTACGGGTCGGCCTCGTCGACGGCCACGCGGTCCTGAAGAACGCGCACGGCACCACGACGATCGACGCGGTGACCGGCGAGCTGCGGGTGAGCGGCGCCCACGGTGACATCGAGATCGGCCGCGCCGAGAGCTCGGTCGCCGCCACCACCGCCCACGGCGCCCTGCGCGTCGGCGATGTCGCCCGCGGCACCGTCCAGCTGGAGACCAGCTTCGGCGCCATCGAGGTCGGCATCCGCGAGGGCACCGCCGCCTGGCTGGACGCCAACGCCGAGAACGGCCAGGTCCGCAACACCCTCACCGCCTCCGAGGCGCCCGCGGAGTCCGAGGACTCCGTCAAGGTCCGCGCCCGCACCAAGTGGGGCAACATCGACGTCCGCCGCGCCGCCCACTGAGCGTACGAGCCGCAACTCCCTGACGCTTCAAGGCACTTCACCGGCGCCTTCGCCGGTCCCCATCACTCCTCACCCTCACACCGGAGGGCCCCATGCCTTCATCTGTCATGTCCACATCCACCCACGGCGAGTCCGGACAGGTCCCGCTCGCCGTCTCCACCGTCGGCCTTCGCAAGTCCTACGGCGACAAGACCGTCCTCGACGGCATCGACCTGAGCATCCCCGCGGGCTCGGTCTTCGCGCTGCTCGGGCCGAACGGGGCCGGGAAGACGACGACCGTGCGGATCCTGTCCACGCTCATCGACGCCGACGGCGGGCAGGCGCAGGTCGCCGGGCACGACGTCGCCGGCTCGCCGGACGGCGTGCGCGCCGCGATCGGCGTCACCGGGCAGTTCGCCGCGCTCGACGACCTGCTCACCGCGGAGGAGAACCTGCTCCTCATGGCCGACCTGCTGCGGCTCGGCAAGCGCGAGGGCAGAAAGCGTACGAAGGAACTCCTCGAACGGTTCGGCATCGCCGATGTCGCGGGCAACCGCGCGGCCACCTTCTCCGGCGGCATGCGCAGGCGCCTCGACCTCGCCATGACGCTCGTCGGCGACCCGCGGATCATCTTCCTCGACGAGCCGACGACCGGGCTCGACCCGCGCAGCCGCCGCACCATGTGGGAGACCGTGCGCTCCCTGGTCGCCACGGGCGTCACCGTCTTCCTGACCACGCAGTACCTGGAGGAGGCCGACCAGTTGGCGGACCGGATCGCCGTGCTCGACGGCGGCCGGATCGTCGCCGAGGGCACCGCCGACGAGCTCAAGGCGCAGATCCCCGGCAGCCACGTACGACTGCGGTTCAACGCCACGGACGAGTACGAGCGGGCGGCCGGGGCCTTCCCCGGTGCGGCCCGGGACGACGAGGAGCTGGCCCTGCGGATCGCGGGCGACGGCGACCTCGCCTCGCTGCGCACCCTGTTCGACCGGCTCGACGCCGCGGGCGTGCAGGCGGCCGACTTCTCCGTGCACACCCCCGACCTCGACGACGTGTTCCTCGCCCTGACCGGCGACGGCACCGACGCCACCCCGCTCCACGTCAAGGAGACCCTGCGATGAGTACCGCCACGAGCACCCTCACGTACGCCGTGCACGACTCGATGACGATGCTGCGGCGCAACATCAAGCACGCCCTTCGCTACCCCGCGGTCTCGCTGGGCGCGTCCATGATGCCGATCCTGATGCTGGTGCTCTTCGTGTTCGCCTTCGGGGACTCGATGTCGGGCGGCGCGGGACGGGACGCGTATCTGGAGTACCTGACGCCCGGGATCGTGATCATGGGAGTCGCCGCGGGGGCCATGTCGACCTCGATCGCGGTCTGCCAGGACATGACCGAGGGCATCATCAACCGCTTCCGCACCATGAACATCACGCGCTCCTCGTTCATGACGGGCCATGTCGTCGGCAGCGTCATCACGACGATGGTGAGCCTGGTCCTCGTGGTGGCCGTCGCGATCGCGCTCGGCTTCCGGCCCGACGCGAACCCGGTCGAGTGGCTGGCCGCGGCCGGTCTGCTGGCCGCGATCACGTTCGCGATCACCTGGCTCGCGGCGGCGCTCGGCCTGAAGTCCAAGACGGTCGAGTCCGCGAGCAACAAGCCGCTGCTCATCCAGTTCCTGCCGTTCCTCGGCTCCGCCTTCGTGCCGGCCGAGTCGATGGCCCCGGGCCTGCGCTGGTTCGCCGAGCACCAGCCGTTCACGCCGATGACCGAGACGCTGCGCGGGCTGCTCACCGGTTCGGCGATCGGCAACGACGGGTGGATCTCGCTCGCCTGGTGCGTCGGGATCACCGTCGTCGGCTTCGCCTGGACGCGCAGGCTGTACAGCATCAACACCGAACGCTGAGCGAGCGGTTCACAGTGGGGGCTCCGCCTTGTGCGGAGCCCCCACTCATGCGCCCGAGACTCGTGCGCCCGAGGCTCACGTGCCCGAGTCGCCGCGCGCGAACGCCACCGTCAAGTCCCGCACCAGGGCATTGCGTTCGTACTCGTCGAGCTCCACAAGGCCGCGCCCCGTGAGGCGTTCGAGCGTGTCCTCCACCGAGTCGACGACGCTGGTGAGCACGCCCGCCCGCTGCCGCGCGTCAAGGGCCGCGATCCGGCGGCGATGCATCGCGTCGGCGACCTCCGGCGCGTACTCGATGCGCGTCGGGCGCACCGCGAGCACCTCGACGCCGATCGCCGCGCACTCCGCGGACAGCACCTGGGCCAGCTCGGCCCCGACGGCCTCGGGATCGCGCAGGGTCGGGGCGGAGTCGTGAAAGGCCTCCGGCGGCAGCCGCGCGAACACCCGGGCGAGCGCCACCTCGATCTGTCCGCGCAGATACGCGTCGTGGTCCTGCACCGCGAACAGGGCCCGCGCGGTGTCCCGCACCCGCCACACCACCAGGGCCTCGACGCGCAGCGCCATGCCGTCCGCGTCGACCGCGGGCAGCGGCTCGCTGCGCCAGTGCCGCAGCCGTACGTCGACCCGGCGGCGCAGCACGAGCGGGTTGACCCAGCGCAGACCGGTGCGCCGCACGGTGCCCCGGTAGCGGCCGAAGAGGCTGAGCCCGAGCGCGTCCCCCGACCCGCACCGGGTCAGCCCGCCGAAGGCGAGGACGGCGAGCACCCCGCAGCCCGCGACGTACGCGCCCCACGCCGCCCGGACGGCGTCGTCGGCCCGGGCCGGGGCGGCGGGCCCGAGGAAGTCGGTGACCGTGTCGGGGATCCAGCCGAGCAGCCGGCTTCCGTACAGCGCGCCCGCGAGCGCCAGCGCCCCGGCCGCCGCGCCCAGCCAGCCGGGCAGCGACCACCCCGCCCGCTCGACGACCTCGTCCCGCTGTCCCATCGGCCCTCCCGAATCCCGTGAACACGACCTCGCCGTACTCACGTTATGCGGCAATAGACCAAAAATGCCGGAATTCGAGGGCGGTGCGGGGTCACTCCAGCCGCAGCTCCCCGTACGCCCCGGCGGGAACGGCCGGGCTGCGCGGCGGCACGGGCCTCAACTCCCGGTAACCATCACCCTGTTCGGGCCGCGGATCCTCCTCGCCCTTGTTCGGCCAGTACGACATCGCCCGCTCGGCCTGCGCCGTGATCGTCAGGGACGGGTTCACGCCGAGGTTCGCGGAGACCGCCGAGCCGTCGACGACGGAGATGCCGGGATGCCCGTAGAGCCGGTGGTACGGGTCGATGACTCCGTTCTCCGCGCTGTCCCCGATGGCGCAGCCGCCGAGGAAGTGCGCGGTGAGCGGCTTGCCCATGAGTTCGCCGAGGTTGGTGCCCGCGAAGCCGTTGATGGACTCGGCGATCAGGCCCGCCGCCTGCCAACCCTCCGGTATGTGCACGGGGTTGGGGGTGCCGTGGCCCTGTTCGGCGGTGAGCAGTCCGCGCCGGTCGAGGCCCGTCGTCAGGGAGTTGTCGTGCGTCTGCATGACGAGCCCGATGATGGTCCGCTCCGACCAGTGCCGCAGCGCGACCGTCCGGGCGACGAGGACCGGGTGGGAGAGGAACGCGAGCGCGGCGGCGAGCGGCTTCGGCAGGTTCTGCCGGTACTGGGGCACGCAGATCAGGGCCATGAGGTTGGAGCCCTTGCCGTAGCGGACGTTCTCGATGTGGGTGTTCGCGTTGGGGTGCACGGACGAGGTGATGGCGACGCCGCGCGTGAAGTCGACGTCCGGGCGGCCGTAGCGGCGCGGCCAGGTCAGGGCCCCGACGAGGGCCTCGGAGTTGGTGCGGGTCAGCTCGCCGAGGCGGCGCGACAGGCGCGGCAGGACACCGTCTTCGCGCATGCGGTGCAGCAGGGTCTGGGTGCCGTACGTGCCCGCGGCCAGGACGACGCGGCGGGCGCGGAGCACGGTGCGGCGGCCGCGGCGGCGCTTGTCCGTGGGGGCGGTCGTGACCTCGAAGCCCGCGCCGTCCGGCAGTTCCCGCACGCCGGTGACGGTCGTCATCGCCCGGACCTCGGCGCCGGCCCGTTCGGCGAGGTGCAGATAGTTCTCGGTGAGCGTGTTCTTCGCGCCGACGCGGCAGCCGGTCATGCAGGAGCCGCATTCGGTGCAGGCGGCACGCGAAGGGCCCGCTCCGCCGAAGTACGGGTCGGGAACCTCCGTGCCCGCCTCGCCCGTTGTCGTACCGTCGGCGTCCCGCCCGTCGCCGAAGAACACGCCCACGGGCGTGAGCCGGAAGGTGTCCCCCGCGCCCATCCGCCCGGCCGCGTCCCGCAGCAGCTCGTCGGCCTCGGTGACGGTCGGGTTGGTGCGCACGCCGAGCATGCGCCGCGCCTGCTCGTAGTAGGGCGCGAGTTCGGCCTGCCAGTCGGTGATGTGCCCCCACTGCCGGTCCTGGAAGAAGGCGGGCGGCGGGACGTACAGCGTGTTGGCGTAGTTCAGCGAGCCGCCGCCCACCCCTGCGCCCGCGAGCACCATCACGTTCTTCATCAGATGGATGCGCTGGATCCCGTACATGCCGAGGCGGGGCGCCCACAGATAGTCGCGCAGCTTCAGGGACGTACGGGGCAGGGTGTCGCGCGTGTAGCGCCGCCCGGCCTCCAACACGCCCACCCGGTAGCCCTTCTCGGTCAGCCGGAGCGCGGAGACGGACCCGCCGAAGCCGGAGCCGACGACGAGGACGTCGTAGTCGTACGCGGTGTCGCCGGCGTCCTCAGTCACCGTAGAGCTCCTCGATCTCCCGCTCGTACTCGCTCATGACGGCCGTGCGCTTGATCTTCAGGGACGGGGTGAGCAGCCCGTTCTCCTCGTTGAACTCGCCCTCCACCAGCGTGAACCTCCGGATCGACTCGGCGCGCGAGACGGCCTCGTTGGCGTAGTCGACGGCCTTCTGGACGTCCGCGACGATCCGCGGGTCCCGGATGATCTCGGCCATCGGGGTGTCGGCGGGCATCTTGCGGACGCTGAGCCAGTGCGCGACGGACTCCGGTTCGAGGGTGATCACGGCGGCGACGTACGCGCGGTTGTCGCCGACGACGATGCACTGGCCGATGGGCGAGCGGCTGCGCAGCCGGTCCTCCAGGACGGCGGGCGAGACGTTCTTGCCGCCGCTGGTCACGAGGATGTCCTTCTTGCGCCCGGTGATCCGCAGATAGCCGTCGCCGTCCAGCTCCCCGAGGTCGCCGGTCGCGAACCACCCGTCCTCGTCCAGGACCTGGTCGGTCGCCGCCTGGTTGTTCCAGTACGCGCCGAAGACGATGCCGCCCTTGATGAGCACCTCGCCGTCGTCCGCGATCCGGACGGCGGAGCCGGGCACGGGCAGGCCGACGGTGCCGGGGCGGGGCCGCAGCGGCGGGGTGATCGTGGCGGCGGCCGTGGTCTCGGTGAGGCCATAGCCCTCGTAGATCACGACCCCCGCGGCGTAGAAGAACAGATTCAGATTGCGGTCGAGGGGCGAGCCCCCACTGATCGCGTACCGCAGCCGCCCGCCCAGCTCCTTGCGCACCCGCCGGTAGACGAGCAGGTCGTAGAGCCCGTGGGCGAGCCGGAGTCCGGGCCCCGGCCCCTCTCCCCCGTCCAGGAACCGCGACAGATGCGCCTCGGCGAAGCGCACCGCGATCCGGTCGGCGCGGTCGAAGGACGAGCCGCGCCCGAGCTTCTCGGCGGTCGCGCGCCCGGTGTCGTGGATCTTCTCGAAGAGGTACGGGACGCCGACCACGAACGTCGGCCGGAAGGAGCGGAGTTCGGGCCGCAGCTCGTCCGGCTTGATGCTCGGACAGTGCCCCAGCTCGATCCGGGCGAGCATGCACGCCACCTGGATCGTCCGCCCCAGGATGTGCGCGAGCGGCAGGAACAGCAGGGTCGACGCGGCCTGCCCGGTGATCGCCTTGAAGATCGGGTGCAGCAGCTCGACGGTGTTCGCGGCCTCGGCGTACAGGTTGCCGTGCGTGAGGACGCAGCCCTTGGGCCTGCCGGTGGTGCCGGAGGTGTAGCAGACGGTCGCGATGGTGTCGGGGGTGAGCGCGGCCCGGCGCTTGACGACGTCCTCGTCGGCCACCTCGGCGCCCAGGGCGGCGAGTTCGAGCACGGCGCCCCCGTCGATCTGCCGGATGCCGGGCCGCTCGGCCTCGGGCAGATCCGTGACGGCCCGCTCGGCGGCGACGGCGTTCTCCGGGGTCTCGACGATCAGCATCGTCGCGCCCGAGTCCCGCACGATCCACTCGATCTGCTCGGGCGAGGACGTCGCGTAGATGGGGACGGTCTGCCCGCCCGCGGCCCAGATCGCGAAGTCGAGGACCTGCCACTCGTAGCGGGTGCGGGACATCAGGGCGACGCGGCCGCCCGGTTCGAGCCCCGCCGCGATCAGCCCCTTGGCGGTGGCGGTCACTTCCCGGGCGAACGCGGCGGCGGTGACCGGCCGCCATTGATCGCCCTCCTTGCGCCGCACGACGACGGCGTCGGGCTCTTCCTCGGCGTTCAGATACGGGATGTCGGCGGGCGTGGACCCGTCCTTCGGCGGCTCGGCGAGCGCCGCGACCCGCGCCTCGCGCACGGTCCCCTGCTCATCCCTGACGAGTTCGACCTTCGCGCGGTCGGCCAGGTCGCCGCGCTTCCCGGCCCGCTTCAGATCTTTTCGTACGCCCATGACGGCTCCCGTGTGCGCGGCTGCCCGACTCGTACCTACTCGCTCACTCGCTCGTACTTACTCGGGAGTCAACTTACCTACGCGTAAGGAAAATTCAATGGTCCCGTACGAATCGGTGACCACCAAGGACGGACCGGACGGACCGGGGGCCAACCGCGCACCAACCGGGGACTACGGGGCCCAGACCTCGCCGTCGAGCACGTCCCGCATGCCCACCCACACCATGTTCATCAGGCGCAGCGTGATGCCCTCCGGGGACTGCCCCGGGTTGCGCTCCATCCAGTCGGTGAGCGAGTCGGCGGCGCCCACGAGGGCGTGCGCGACGAAGTCGGCGTCCTCGTCGCCCAGTCGGGAGCCGCGACCGCTGTCCGAGATGCCGTCCCTGATGAGCCCGGCCACCTCGGCCATGACCGCGCGCCGCGCGTCGGCGACGGCAGCGGCGATCGCCTCGCTCAGCTCCGAGGCCTGCCGGTGCAGCACGACCCAGCTGTCGCGGTGCTCGGCGACGAAAGCGAAGAACGCGGAGAGCCCGGCGTACAGCCGCAGTTCGGGCGCGGCACCCGCGCCGCGCGCGGCCTCCTGAAAGGCCCCGACGAGCCGCCCGGCCTCCCGGCGCAGGCATGCGAGAAAGAGGCCCTCCTTGGATTCCAGGTACAGATACACCATCGGCTTGGAGATTCCGGCGAGTTCCGCGATCTCGTCCACGGACGCCGCGTGGTAGCCACGCTTGGCGAAGACCCGCACACCCACGTCGATGATCTGCTGCTCGCGCACCTGGCGCGGCACGCGCTTCCTGCGCGCCGCCGTACGCCCTTGAGCCGCTTCCGATGTGCCCGTCACCCTTGTCAGCCTATCCACGTCGCCAGTACCTTACCAATCAGTAAACTTACTAAGCGGTAAGGTCGCGATGAGCAACGACCCGACGGAATGGAGAGTGGACCCATGAGCGGTGCCGAGGAGATCGCGGCGCTCGACTTCGCGAGCGTCACGCCCGAGGAGTTCGCACGGATCGTGAAGGGTCTCTCCGCGAAGGAGATCAACGAGATCGCGCGGGACGAGGCGCTGCGCACCCGCGTCCTCAAGGAGGTCTTCGGGCGCATGGAGCGGCAGTTCAAGCCCGACGTCGCGGGCTCACTCGAAGCGCTCATCCGCTGGAAGGTGGCCGGCCAGGACGAGGTCCCCGAGGCGGTCTACGAAACGAAGATCGCGAACGGCACCTGCACCGTCACCGAGGGCCGCTCGGACGCGGAGCCGCGCGTCACGCTGATCATGGGCGACGCCGACTTCCTCAAGCTCGTCTCGGGCAACTCCTCGCCCGTCACGATGTTCATGATGCGCAAGGTCAAGATCGCCGGCGATGTCGCGCTCGCCTCCGGCCTGACCCGCTACTTCGACATTCCCAAGGCCTGAGGAAGGGGCGACGGGTCCACCATGGCTTTCTCTCTTGAACTGGGCGAGGAACAGCGCGATCTGCGGGACTGGGTGCACGGCTTCGCCGCCGACGTCGTGCGCCCCGCGGCCGCCGAGTGGGACGAGCGCGAGGAGACGCCCTGGCCGGTGATCCAGGAGGCCGCGAAGATCGGCCTGTACGGATTCGAGTCCCTCGCGGAGATGTTCGGCGACCCGAGCGGCATCTCGCTCCAGATCGCCAACGAGGAGCTGTTCTGGGGCGACGCGGGCATCGGCATGGCCCTCTTCGGCACGTCCCTCGCGGTCGCCGGCATCTTCTCCGCCGGCACGCCCGACCAGCTCGCCGAGTGGGTGCCGCAGTGCTACGGCGACGAGGACGACCCCAAGGTCGCGGCGTTCTGCGTCTCGGAGCCGCAGGCCGGTTCGGACGTGGCGGGGATGCGCACGCGCGCCCGCTACGACGAGGCGAAGGACGAGTGGGTGCTGTCCGGCCAGAAGGCCTGGATCACCAACGGCGGCATCGCGAACGTGCACGTCGTCGTCGCCTCCGTCGACCCGGACCTCGGCTCGCGCGGCCAGGCGGCGTTCATCGTGCCGCCGGGCACACCGGGCCTCGAAGGCGCCAAGAAGATAAAGAAGTTGGGCCTACGGGCGTCCCACACGGCCGACGTCTTCCTCGACGACGTCCGCGTCCCCGGGCACTGTCTGCTCGGCGGCAAGGAGAAGCTGGACGCGCGGCTCGCACGGGCCCGCGAAGGCACCCGCTCGTCCGGCGGCCGGGGCCAGGCCGCGATGTCGACCTTCGAGGTCAGCCGGCCGACGGTGGGCGCGCAGGCGCTCGGCATCGCGCGCGCCGCGTACGAGTACGCGCTGGAGTACGCGGGCGAACGGGAGGCGTTCGGCCGCCCCATCATCGAGAACCAGGCCATCGCGTTCGCGCTGGCGGATCTGCGCACGGAGATCGAGGCGTGCCGGCTGCTGATCTGGCAGGCGTCCTGGATGGCCCGCAACGACAAGGTCTTCGACGCGGGCCAGGGCTCCATGTCCAAGCTGCGCGCGGGTGAACTGGCGGTGGCTTCCACCGAGAAGGCCATCCAGGTCCTCGGCGGGGCCGGCTACAGCCGGGAGCACCCGGTGGAGCGGATGTACCGGGACGCGAAGATCTACACGATCTTCGAGGGCACGAGCGAGATCCAGCGGCTCGTGATCGCGCGGGCGATCTCGGGGCGGCAGATCCGCTGAGCGGCGCCGCGGACGGGAACGGGCCGCGCACGGGGCGGGGCGGGGCCGGGTCGTGACCGGGACTGTGACGCAGGACTTCGACCTGACCGTAGTTCTGCGTCACAGTCCCTCCCACGCCCCCTTACGACACCACGTCCTTGCGCGCGAACCCGCGGAACGCCAGCGCGAACAGCACCACCGCGTACGCGACGGACACCGAGGCCCCCTGGATCATCCCGCCCCACTCGGGCTGCGTCTGGATCGCGTCCGCCCACGCGAACTGCCAGTGCGCGGGCAGGAAGTCGCGCCAGTCGCCCAGCGCGGTGACCGCGTCGAGGACATTGCCGACGATGGTCAGGAAGACCGCGCCGCCGACCGCGCCCAGCGGGTTGTCCGTCTTGGTGGACAGCCAGAACGCGAGCCCCGCCGTGACCAGTTGGGACACGAAGACGAACGCGACGACCAGCAGCAGCCGCTGCACCGCCGTGCCCGCGGGCAGCGCCCCGCCGGTCGGGATGTCCAGCGGGCCCCAGCCGTACGCCACCGCGCCGACGCCGAGCGCGACCAGTGGGAGCAGCAGCATCGCGGCGAGGCTGAGCCCGAACGCGACGGCCAGCTTGGACCAAAGGAGGCGGGCCCGCGGCACCGGCGCGGCCAGCAGATAGCGCAGGCTCGACCAGTTCGCCTCGGAGGCGACGGTGTCGCCGAAGAACAGGGCCACCGGGACGACCAGCAGGAATCCGGCGGAGACGAACAGGCTCGTCGCCGCGAAGTTCGCCGCGGACGCGGTGGCGGTGTCCATCAGGTTCACGCGCTGGCCGCTGTCGCCGCCGCCCGCGCCCGGCTCCCCGCCGATCGCGAACGCGGCGACGAGCACGAACGGGAGCAGCGCGAGCACCGCGCCCATCACGAGCGTGCGCCGCCGCTTCACCTGGCGTACGAGTTCCACGCGGAGCGGGAGCGTGCGCCGCGGCCGGTAGCCGTGGGCGAGTTCGGGCACGTCGCGCGCCCCGGTGTCGACTCCGGTCGTCGTCATGCCGGGGTCCCTCCGATCAGGGTCAGGAACGCGTCCTCGAGGCGGCGGTGCGGGCCGAGGGAGCGCACCGGTACGTCGAGCCGCACCAGCTCCGCGACGAGGCGGGCGGCCGGGTCGGAGACGGCGGCCGGGCCCGAGTCGGGGTCGGGGTCGGCTTCGGTCGCCGGTACGAGGCTGACGAGCAGGCCGTCGTCGACGCGCACCACCGATGCCACGCCCGCGAGACCGCCCACCTTCTCCACGAGCGCGTCGGAGACCTCACCGGCGACGCCCACGAGCAGCGTGTCGCCGGAGCCGACGATGTCTGCGACGGGGCCCGCCTGGACGAGCCGGCCGCGGTCCATCACCACGAGGTGCGTGCAGGTCTGCTCGACCTCGGCGAGGAGGTGGCTGGAGACGATGACCGTGCGTCCTTCGCGCGCGTAGCGGATCATCACCTCGCGCATCTCGCGGATCTGCGGCGGGTCGAGCCCGTTCGTGGGTTCGTCGAGGATGAGCAGGTCCGGGAGGCCGAGCATGGCCTGGGCGATGGCGAGACGCTGGCGCATGCCCTGCGAGTACGTGCGCACCGCGCGCGCGAGGGCGTCGCCGAGGCCCGCGATCTCCAGGGCCTCGTCGAGGTGCGCGTCCTCGGCGGGGCGTCCTGTCGCCTTCCAGTACAGCTCCAGGTTCTCGCGCCCGGAGAGGTGCGGGAGGAAGCCCGCCCCCTCGACGAAGGCGCCGACGCGGGACAGGACCGGGGATCCGGGCCTGATCTCGTGGCCGAAGACCCGGATCCCGCCCTCGTCGGGACGGATGAGGCCCATCAGCATGCGCAGGGTCGTCGTCTTGCCCGCGCCGTTCGGCCCGAGGAGGCCGAGGACCTGGCCCTGCTCGACGCGGAAGGACAGGTCGCGCACCGCGTACCGGTCCGTGGAGCCCGCGTACTTCTTGCTGAGGTCCGTGATCTGGAGCGGAACCTCGGCGAGCGCCGGGTCGGGTGCGGGGGCCTTGGTCCGCCGCCTGGCCGTGAGCAGCAGTGCCGCCGCGACGACGAGCGCCCCGGCCGGCAGCCACCACACCCAGGCGGGCAGCGGCTCGGCCTGCGTCCGCACGTCGGGAGCGGTGGGCACGCTCAGGCTGTCGTGCACGGAGACCTGGTACGTCGCGGGCTCGTTCGGCGACGCGTAGCCGAGGTCGGTCGCGGAGAGCACGAGCCGGAGCTTGTGGCCCTTCTGCACCTCGTGGTCGACGGCCGGGAGCGTGATCCGCACGTCCTTGCCCGCGCCGTCCGCACCGGTCACCCGCAGCGGCGTCACCAGCTGCGAGGGCAGCACCTGGCGCGTCCCGTCCGGCCCGGAGTCGTAGACCTTCGCGAACAGCACGGCCGTGCCGGTGGAGGACTTCACGTGCGCGGTGACCGTCGGGGAGCCGGTGATGCGCATCGACTTCTTCAGCGGCGCCGAGTCGAAGCGCGCGAACTGGCCGGGGTACTCAAGGGAGAATCCGACGCCCAGCGACGTCGACAGGTTCGACACCTTGCCGAGGCCCGGGACCGAGGAGATCGACGGCGGTCCGCCGCCGGGCGGGTTCTGGAAGGTCTCGGTGGCCGACTTCAGCGGCACCCCCGTGCGCCGCTCGCCGCGCAGGCCCGGGTACAGGTCGCCGCTCGCGCCGCGCAGGGTGGCCGCGCCGTCCGTGGAGTCGACGCCGCCGGTGCGGGTGACGCGGAACGCGGGGCCCGTGTCGACGTTCTCGTCCTTCAGGTAGCGGTCGAACCAGGAGGTCACGCGCGCGTGCAGCCGGTCGAGCTCCATGTCGCCGCCGTCGTGCCCGCCGTTCAGCCAGTCGACCTCGACCGGTGCGCCGTTCGCCTTGACGTGGCGCGCTATCTCGTCGGCCTGGCCGAGGGGGAAGAGCGAGTCGGTCTGGCCCTGGGCGATGAACGTCGGCACCTTGATGCGGTCGCCGACGGCCACGGGGCTGCGCTCCTCCAGGAGCTTTCGCGCCGCCTCGTCCGGCTTCCCGGCGACGGCGACGCGCTTGTACATGTCGCACAGCTTCTTCTCGAAGCGGCCGCAGGCGAGCCCGGCCTCGCTGGTGCGTGTGCCGAGCTGCGCGGACCCGGAGGTGAAGAAGGCACCGGCCCACAGCTTCTTGAAGACGCCGTCGGGGAACAGCGCGTCCGCCAGGTTCCAGTACGTGATCTGCGGGGCGATGGCGTCGACCCGCTCGTCGTGGCCCGCCGCGAGCAGCGAGACCGCGCCGCCGTACGAGGCGCCGCTGACGCCCACGCGCGGGTCGCCCGGCCGGTCCAGCTCGATCTCGGGGCGCTTCGCGAGCCAGTCGATCATGCGTGAGACGTCGGCGACCTCGTGCTTCGGGTCGTTCAGGCCGATCTTGCCGCCGGAGCGGCCGAAGCCGCGGGACGACCAGGTCATGACCGCGTACCCGTGGGCCGCGAGCTTCTCCGCCTCGGCGCGGACGTCGGCCTTGCTGCCGCCGAAGCCGTGCGTGAGCAGCACCGCGGGCCGCTTGTGGGACGGGTCACCCGCCGTGAAGTACGAGGTGTCGATGCGCACCCCGCCGCCCATCGGCATCATCCGGTCCTGCCGGTGCACGGCGGTCTCCCCGCCGGAGCCGGATGCCGCGGCGGCCGAACCCGCTCCCGCGAGCACCACGAGGGCCGCCGCGGCGGCTGTCCACCGTCGCGGCCACCCGCGGATTCGCTCACGCCGTACGCGCCGTCGAAAAGACATGCGCTCAACGGTATGCGCACCCACCGACAACCTCTGCATCCGGTGGTCGGTGCACACGTCACGGGGCTCCGCCGCGGGCCCCCTTACTCGGCCGGGACCGACACCAACCACCGCGACTCCTGGCGCGGGCGGAGGTAGAAGGCCCAGTAGAGGGTGGCGACCGCCATGATGCCGCCCGTCCACAGGAGGTACGTGACCTCCTGCTCGATCAGGATGTAGATCATCAGCGCGATCAGGACCACGGGGATCCCCGGCCACAGCGGCATCCGCCAGGCCGGCTGGTCCTTGTGGGCGCCGCGGCGGGCGAACAGGGCGGCCACCGCGACCAGCAGGTACATGCCGGTGACGGAGACGCCCGTCACGCCGTACAGGGTGTCGAGGTTGACGAAGCAGAGGGCCGCGCCGGGGACGCCGACGGCCAGGGTCGCGACCCAGGGGGAGCCGAAGCGGCCGAGGCGGGAGAGGGCGTTGTTGACCGGGCCCGGCCAGGCCTTGTCGCGGGCCGAGGCGAACAGGACGCGGGAGTTCTGGATGACCATGACGATGCCCGCGTTGATGATGGCGAGCGCGACGCAGAGCGAGACGAACGTGCCGACCGCCGAGTTCGACCAGGCCACGACCATGCTGCTGATGTCGCCCGAGGTGAGCGCGGAGAGGTCCTTGGCACCCATCGTGATCGCGACGACCGGGACCAGGATGACGACGGAGGAGATGGCGAGGGTGGCGAGCACCGTACGGGCCACGGACTTGCGGGGGTTCTCCAGTTCCTCGGAGAGGTAGACGGCCGTGGAGAAGCCCTGGGTGACGAAGAGGGCGATGGCCAGGCCGGAGACGACGAGCATGCCGGTCACGGCGTCCGTGTGGCCGTTTCCGCCCGCGACCTGCATCGAGGCGAGCGAGTCGACGCCGCGCTCGCTGTGTGCGAAGCCGAGGACCGCGACCAGCGCCGCCGCGATGACCTCCAGGACGAGGAAGATGCCGGTGATCCACGCGTTGGCGCGCAGGTCGAGCAGGCCCGCGAGGGTGGACAGGAGCATCACGCCCGCGCCCGCCATCGCCGGGTCGAGGTGGATCAGCGGCTCCAGGTAGTCGGCCGTGCCCATCGCGATCACCGGCGGGACGATGAAGACGACCAGCAGGGACAGGACGAAGACCAGCCAGCCGGCGAGGCGTCCGGCCAGCGTCGAGACCATCGCGTACTCGCCGCCCGCGCTGGGGATGAGGGTGCCCAGCTCCGAGTAGAGGAAGGCCACGCCGATACAGATCAGCGAGCCGACGGCGATGGTGAGGGCGGTGGCGGTGCCGAGGCTGCCGAACAGGTCGGGGACGACGACGAACAGCGAGGAGGCGGGCGTCACGCAGGAGAGCGTGAGCAGGGTGCCTCCGACGACGCCGATGGAACGCTTGAGCTTCTGGGCCTGGGGGGCCGACTCCGGCGGGGAGGGTGGAGCGGCGGGGCGAAGCGTGTCGGTCATGGAGCGGTTCCGATCGACTCGTGCGGCAGGGGGACGGCTCGGGCGGGAGCGCTATCGCCTCCGAGGGCTGGGGGTTGATCGTGCTGCGGCTGCTCCCGGCGCGACATGCAACCTCGCCGATATCCGAACGTCAACGCCTGTTTTCCTTCGGAATCCGCAGCTCCGCTCTCGCCAACCGCGTGCGATTCTTCAGGAGTTCGCAAAATCGGCCGGGATAGATGCGTCGACCCCCGCTGTTGACCTTCATAAGCAAGGTCAACAGCGGGGGTCGACTTAAGGCGCCCGGTTCATCCCCTACGTACGGGAACCGCAGCCTGAGCGCTGAAGTTCACGAGGAACTGTCCGTACTCCGGACGTCGCGCGGGCCTCAGTGGTTGCTGGGGAAGCCCAGGTCCACGCCCGCGGGGGCGTCGGCCGGGTCCGGCCAGCGGGTGGTGACGACCTTGCCGCGGGTGTAGAAGTGCGTGCCGTCGTTGCCGTAGATGTGGTGGTCGCCGAAGAGGCTGTCCTTCCAGCCACCGAAGGAGTGGTAGCCGACCGGCACCGGGATCGGCACGTTCACGCCGACCATGCCGGCCTCGATCTCCAGCTGGAAGCGGCGGGCGGCGCCGCCGTCACGGGTGAAGATCGCGGTGCCGTTGCCGAACGGGGAGGCGTTCATGAGGGCCACGCCCTCCTCGTACGTCTCCGTGCGCAGCACGCACAGCACCGGGCCGAAGATCTCGTCCTGGTAGGCCTTGGCGGTCGTGGGGACGTGGTCGAGGAGGGAGAGGCCCACCCAGTGGCCGTTCTCGAAGCCGGGCACCGTGTAGTCGCTGCCGTCGAGGACGACCTCGCAGCCCTCGGCCGCCGCGCCCTTCACGTAACCGGCGACCTTGTCGCGGTGGGCGGCCGTGATGAGCGGGCCCATCTCGGACGTCGGGTCGTTGCCGGGGCCGATCTTGATCTTCTCGGCGCGCTCCTTGATCTTCGCGACGAGCTCGTCGGCGATGGAGCCGACGGCGACGACGGCCGAGATCGCCATGCAGCGCTCGCCCGCCGAGCCGTACGCGGCCGAGACCGCGGCGTCGGCGGCGGCGTCCAGGTCGGCGTCCGGAAGCACCAGCATGTGGTTCTTGGCGCCGCCGAGGGCCTGTACGCGCTTGCCGTTGGCGGAGGCCGTGGCGTGGATGTACTTCGCGATCGGCGTCGAGCCGACGAAGGAGACGGCGGCGACGTCCGGGTGCTCCAGGAGGCGGTCGACGGCGACCTTGTCACCGTGCACGACGTTGAACACACCGTCGGGCAGACCGGCCTCGGACAGCAGCTCGGCGATCTTCAGCGACGCCGACGGGTCCTTCTCGGACGGCTTCAGCACGAAGGTGTTGCCGGTCGCGATGGCGATCGGGAACATCCACATCGGCACCATGGCCGGGAAGTTGAACGGCGTGATGCCCGCGACGACACCCAGCGGCTGGCGGATCGAGGAGACGTCCACGTTGGTCGCGACCTGCGTCGACAGCTCGCCCTTGAGCTGCACGTTGATGCCGCAGGCCAGGTCGACGATCTCCAGGCCGCGGGCCACCTCGCCGAGCGCGTCCGAGTGCACCTTGCCGTGCTCGGCGGTGATCAGCTCGGCGATCGCGTCACGGTTGGCGTCGAGCAGCGCGCGGAACCGGAAGAGGATCTCGGTGCGCTTGGCGAGCGAGGACAGGCCCCAGGTCTTGTACGCCTCCTTGGCGGTGGCGACGGCCGCGTCCACCTCCTCGACCGAGGCGAAGTCGACGTGCGTGGTGACGGCGCCGGTCGCCGGGTCGGTCACCGGGCCGTGATTGCCCGACGCGCCCTGGACGGTCTTGCCGCCGATCCAGTGGTGGACCAACTTCGTGTCAGACATACGGGCAACTCCTGTGACGGCTACGTACTTCTCAGAGGTGGCGGCGCCGACCGGCGGCGTGCCGGTCGTACTCCTCCCGGGCCTTGACCGCGGCGCTGCGCTCCGCCGTCTCGGCCACAGGAACATCCCACCACGCCTGTGCGGGAGGCGGGCCCGACACTGTGTCTGCCGTTTCGGTCTCCACGTAGACACATGTGGGGCGGGTGGCGTCGCGCGCCGCGGCGAGCGCTTCGCGCAGGTCACGCACGGTCTTGGCGCGATGCACGGTCATCCCGAGGCTGGCCGCGTTCGCGGCGAGGTCGACGGGCAGCGGCGCGCCCGCGTACGCCCCCCGCTCCCCCGCGAACCGGTACTGCGTGGCGAAGCCCTCGGCCCCGACGGACGCGGAGAGGCCGCCGATGGAGGCGTACCCGTGGTTCTGGAGGATGACCACCTTGACCGGGATGTTCTCCTGGACCGCGGTGACGATCTCGGTGGGCAGCATCAGATACGTGCCGTCGCCGACGAGCGCCCATACGGGCCGGCCGGGCGCGGCGAGCGCGACGCCGAGCGCGGCCGGGATCTCGTAGCCCATGCAGGAGTACCCGTACTCGACGTGGTACTGGTCGCGGGAGCGGGCCCGCCACAGCTTGTGCAGGTCACCGGGGAGCGAGCCCGCCGCGTTGATGAGGATGTCGTCGCCGTTCACCAGCTCGTCGAGCACGCCGAGGACCTGGGACTGGGTGGGGCGTACGAGCTCGTCCTCGGCGGTGAAGCAGGCGTCGACGCGGTGCTCCCAGCGCTCCTTGTCCTCGGTGTACTCGGCGACGTACGCGGGCTCGGCTCGGCAGTCGTCGTCGAGCGCGCCGCGCAGCGCGTCGAGCCCCGCGCGGGCGTCGGCGACGAGCGGTTTCGCGGACAGCTTGTGGGCGTCGAAGGCGGCGACGTTCAGATTGAGGAAGCGGACGTCGGGGCCCGCGAAGAGGGTGGAGGAGGCCGTCGTGAAGTCCGTGTACCGGGTGCCGACGCCGATCACCAGGTCGGCGGTGCGGGCCAGCTCGTTCGCGGTGGCGGTGCCGGTGTGGCCGATGCCGCCGACGTCGGCGGGGTGGTCGTGCAGCAGCGAGCCCTTGCCGGCCTGGGTGGAGGCGACGGGGATACGGGTGGCCTCGGCGAACTCCTTGAGCGCGTCCTCGGCGCCGCTGTGGTGGACGCCGCCACCGGCGACGAGCAGCGGACGCCGGGCGCGCCTCAACTCGCCGACCGCCTCGCGGAGTTCGCCGGCATCGGGCGCGGGCCTGCGCACCGCCCAGATCCGGTGCCGGAAGAACTCCTCCGGCCAGTCGAAGGCTTCCGCCTGCACGTCCTGCGGCAGCGCGAGCGTGACGGCGCCCGTGTCGACGGGGTCGGTGAGCACCCGCATCGCCTGGAGCGCGGCCGGAATCAGCTGCTCGGGCCGCTCGATCCGGTCGAAGTACTTGGAGACCGGCCGCAGACAGTCGTTGACCGACACGTCGCCCGCGTACGGCACTTCGAGCTGCTGGAGCACCGGATCGGCGGGCCGCGCCGCGAACACATCGCCCGGGAGCAGCAGTACGGGCAGATGGTTGATGGTGGCGAGGGCGGCACCGGTGACGAGGTTGGTGGCGCCGGGACCGATCGAGGTGGTGACGGCGTGCGTCGACAGGCGGTCGCACTGGCGCGCGTACCCGACGGCGGCGTGCACCATCGCCTGCTCGTTGCGGCCCTGGTGGAAGGGCATGTCGTCGCCGTACTGGAGGAGCGCCTGGCCCAGCCCGGCGACGTTGCCGTGGCCGAAGATGCCCCAGGTGGCGCCGATCAGCCGGCGCCGGACGTCGTCGCGCTCCGTGTACTGGCAGCTGAGGAAGCGGATGAGGGCCTGGGCGACGGTGAGCCGTACCGTTCGGGTCGTCGTCATCGGTATCCCTCCGTGGCGTGATCGGGATGGAAGCAGATCCTCCACTCCCGCTCGTCCCCCGGGCCCGCCATGACGTTCAGGTAGTACATGGCGTGCCCCGGCTGGGCGATCGAGGGGCCGTGCCAGCCGTCGGGGACGAGCACGGTGTCACCGGAGCGGACCTCGGCGAGGAGATCGGTGCCGCCGGGCCTGGACGGGGACACGCGCTGATACCCGTACCCCTCGGGACCGCCCTGCTGCCCCTCGATCTCGAAGTAGTAGATCTCCTCGAGCAGGGTCTCCTCGCCGGGGCGGTGCTCGTCGTGCTTGTGCGGCGGGTACGAGGACCAGTTCCCGCCGGGGGTGATCACCTCCACGGCGATGAGCTGATCGCAGTCGAAGGCGTCGGCGGAGGCGAAGTTGCGCACCTGCCGGGCGCTCTGTCCGCCGCCCCGGTCCTCGACGGAAACCTCCGGCGCGGGGCCGTAGCGGACGGGGAGTCGTCGACCGCATTTCGCTCCTGCCAGGGCGAACCGGCCTCCCGCACCGGAGGAGATCTCCACGCTGCTGTCGCGCGGTACGTAGGCGAAGTCACTCACCGAGCTGAATACGCTGCCCCTGCCCGTCAGTTCAAGGTTCATCCCTTCCGCGCGGACGGAACATCCGCCGGAGAGCGGCAGCACGATCCACTCGCTCTCCCCGGTGGCGAAGGCGTGCGTCTGCCCGGCCCGGAGTTCGAGGATCCGCAGCCCGGCCCGGGACCAGCCGACCTTGTCGGGGTCGACGGACAGGGCGTAGGGCCCGTCGGCGGCGCTGCCGCGTGGAAGGTGCGTCATCCCTCTACTCTCCTCCTAGCCATCCGTACGTGTACTGCGCAGCAGGCCGACGGCCGTGTCGACGGCGCCCGCCACGTCCCCGTCGGCCGGGTAGAGCAGCGAGCGCCCCACCACGAGCCCCTGAACGGTGGGCAGTCGCAGCGCGGCACGCCACTTCTCGTACGTGGCGTCCTGGTCGCCGTCCTTGATGTCGCCGCCGAGCAGCACGGCGGGCAGGGCGGAGGTCTCCATGACCCGGGCCATGTCGTCGGGGTCGTCGGTGACCGGGAGCTTCAGCCAGGTGTACGCGGAGGTGCCGCCGAGGCCCGAGGCGACGGCGATCGACGTGATGACGCTCCCGGGGCTCAAGTCGGCGCGCAGCACGCCGGTTTCGGGGTCGCGGCGGCTGAGGAACGGCTCGACGAACAGGGGCAGCCGACGCGCGGCCATGGCGTCGACGGCGCGGGCGGCAGCCTCCAGCGTGCGCACGGACCCGGAGCCCGGATCGTCGTAGTCGAGGCGCAGCAGCAGCTTCCCGGCGTCGAGGCCGAACCGCTCCAGGTCCTCGGCCCGGTACCCGGTGAACCGGTCGTCGAGTTCGAAGGAGGCCCCGGCGAGTCCGCCCCGGTTCATGGAGCCGATGACGAGCTTGCCGTCCAGGACGCCGAGCAGCAGCAGGTCCTCGACGACATCGGCGGAGGCCAGCACCCCGTCGACGCCCGGCCTGGCCAGCGCGACGCACAGCCGGCGCAGCAGATCCGCCCGGTCGGCCATGGCGTAGGCCCGGTCCCCGACGCCGAGCGCGCCCCGCGCCGGATGGTCGGCGGCCACGATCATCAGCCGTCGCCCCGCGCCGAGCAGCGCCCGCCGCTTCCGCCGCCCCGCGGCCTCGGCGACGATCTCCGGCTCCTCCGCCCGGACCCGGGCGAGCCACCGGAGATCAACGCGCTCTGCGTCACTCAAGCCCGGCTCCTCCCCTTCGGGACGACATTCCGCAACGTCCGTCGCCCGACAGATCTAGACCCGCCCGAGCGCCCTGTCAAGACTTTGTCCTGACATTCGGACGACGCCTTGACACCCCTCTCCGAACAGCTTGAGGCTGGCTTCATGACGACCACGCCCGCGCGCATCCGCATCGGCTCGGCCCCGGACTCCTGGGGCGTCTGGTTCCCCGACGACCCGCGGCAGGTCCCGTACGGCCGCTTCCTCGACGAGGTGGCCGAGGCCGGGTACGAGTGGATCGAGCTGGGCCCGTACGGCTATCTGCCCCCGGACCCGCGCGTCCTCGCCGAGGAGACGGGCCGCCGCGGGCTGAAGGTCTCGGCGGGCACGGTGTTCACGGGCCTGCACCACGGCCCGGCGGTGTGGGACAAGACCTGGGAGCACGTGTCGTCCATCGCCGAACTCACCCGGGCGATGGGCGCCGAACACCTGGTCGTCATCCCGTCCTTCTGGCGCGACGACAAGACGGGCGAGGTGCTGGAGGACTCGCGCCTGACCGCCGAGCAGTGGCACCACCTGGCGGCCCAGACCGAACGCCTCGGACGCGAGATCGGTGACCGCTACGGGCTGAAGCTGGTCTTCCACCCGCACGCCGACACGCACGTCGACTCGGAGGAGAACGTCACGCGGCTCCTCGACGCCACCGACCCGGACCTCGTGTCGCTGTGCCTGGACACGGGCCACTACGCGTACTGCGACGGCGACAGCGTCAAGCTCATCGAGACGTACGGGGAGCGGATCGGCTATCTGCACCTGAAGCAGGTGGACCCGGCGGTCCTCGCCACGGTCCGCGAACAGGGCACGCCGTTCGGCCCGGCGGTGGCGCAGGGCGTCATGGTGGAACCGCCGCGCGGAGTGCCGGAGCTGGAACCGGTCCTCGCCGCCGCGGGCAGGCTCGACATCGATCTGTTCGCGATCGTCGAGCAGGACATGTACCCGTGCGAACCGGACCGCCCGTTCCCTGTCGCCGACCGCACGCGCCGCTACCTGCGCTCCTGCGGGGTTTGACGCCCCTCCTGTCCACTCGCGCGCCGGAGTATGCGCCCGCGACGCGCCCCCTTTGCATCATTCGCGTCACAAACGCCCCCATCGCGTCACACATGTCAGGCCTACGCGGGTTCTGCGTCACAGAGGCCCCACAGGCCCTCCCTTCCTCCCGGGTCACCTCGTTCTCCGGGCACAGGCTGAGTTGATCACGGGCGGCACCCCCGGCCGCCGTGAGCACCGCCAGGGAGGAGCCACCGATGAGCGACCGCAGGCTCTGGTCGTACAAGGACATCGCCGCACACATCCGCGTGCAGCCCGACACCGTCCGCTCGTACCGCAAGCACGGTCTGCTGCCCCCGCCGGACCACGTCGAGTCGGGCAAGCCCTATTGGTACGCCGACACCGTGCGCGCCTGGGTGGCCTCCCGCCCGAGCAACCGGGGCCGCAAGGACTGACCACGGACGCCGGGCCGTACGGACGCGCGGCCCGGCGCTCACACTGCGACGCCTCCGGCCCCGCCATAAACTTCGGGACAAATCACCCAAGGTGACCGAAAGTTGCCGGCAAGCCGGAGGGACCCCCGTGACGCAGCAGCCCCAGCCGCCCTACGGGGCGCCCCAGGCCCGCATCCCCCAGCAGCCGCCCCCGCCGGGACCGCAGATCCGCCCCGGCCTCTGGAAGCGCTGCCTCTGGGGCGGCCTGGCACTGTGGGCCCTCACGGCGGTCGTCACGTACGCCACGCAGAACACGACACTGCTGCCCACGCTCATCCTGCTGGGCAGCTTCCTCACGCCGGCGGTCTTCGTCCTGTGGGCGTACGAGCGGCACGGCCGCGACCTGGGCGTGAGCCTGATCCTGGGCTGCTTCCTGGTGGGCGGCATCCTGGGCGTACTCGGCGCGTCGGTGATGGAGTACTACCTCGTCCACCCCTCGGCGTGGATGTTCGTGGCGGTGGGCCTGATCGAGGAAGCGGCCAAACTCCTGGCCCTCGTCTACGTACTCCACCGCCACCCGCGCATCAACGGACTGCGCGCGGGACTGGTCCTGGGCGCGACGGTCGGCTTCGGCTTCGCGGCCTTCGAGAGCGCGGGCTACGCGTTCAACGCGGCGATCACCATGAAGGGCATCGACCTGCGGGCCCTCCTGGAGACGGAGGTGCTGCGCGGACTGCTCGCCCCCTTCGGCCACGGCCTGTGGACGGCGATCTCCGGAGCGGTCCTGCTCTCCTTGCGCCGCCCGGACGGCCGCTACCGCCTCGCGGCGCCGGTCATCGGCACGTACCTGGGCGTCGCGCTCCTGCACGCGCTCTGGGACTCGATGCACGGCATCGCGCTCTGGCTGGTGGCCAGGCTGACCACCTCCAGCCTGGACCGAAGCCTCTTCGCGGAGGGCTACATCCCCGAGCCGACCGAGGCCCAGCAGCACCTCTTCACGCTCTTCTCGGTCGGCGGACTGGCCGTCATCACGCTCCTGGCACTCACCTGGGTGCGTTCACTCGCACGCCGGGATCCTTCTTGGAGAAGTACCCCCTAGGGGTATATGGTCGAGAGCGTCAAGAGATGCCTCTCATCACCAAGGAGTACGCCATGAGCGCCCACACCGAACTCCCCCAGGCCGACGCCCAGTCCACCGGCTCCTGCTGCGGCGGCGCCTGCCACAGCGAGGGCGCGGAGCAGGCCACCGAGGGCGCCTTCACCACGGTCTACGAGGTCAAGGGCATGACGTGCGGTCACTGCGAGGGCGCGGTGTCCGGCGAGATCTCGGAGCTCGAGGGCGTCACCTCGGTCCAGGCGAGCGCCGCCACGGGCAAGGTCACGGTCGTCTCCACCACCCCGCTCGACGAGGAGTCGATCCGCGCCGCGGTGGACGAGGCGGGCTACGAACTGGCCTGAGCCGCGACAGAGCGGCCCGAGCCGAACAGGGAGTAGAGCTCGACAGCCGGCCGCCGACGCGGCCCCGCACCCACAGGCACGAATCAGGCACCCACGGGCGACCTCCCGACCAGGCTCCGCCGACACCTCGCGGCCAGGCAATCCACCCCCGGCTCCACACATTCACGCAGAGACCTGCAAAGAGCTCTGGACCTCCACACAATCCACACGGCACAATTGCAGCACTCCCCCACAGAGGCCGATATCCACATATCGGACCTCTTGCGCACGCACGGGACATATGCAAGAGACGCAGATCACATTGGTCTGGACGTAACCCTTTGCGGTTCTCGTGAGTCTAAGGAGGCGATGCAGGAACGTCTTGGGGGACGTTTCCGCACCGGAGGGCCCGCCTTGGGGGGCGGTCCCGACAGCGTTGGCCGGGGCACGTGCGCCGGGAAGCTTGAGCGGCCCGCCCGTCGGTACGTGTTCCGGCGGCCGACGCACCACAGACCCCCAGGCCGGATCCCGTGGGGGGAATCCGACCCGGGTAAAGGAAAGCGCCCCGACTGTCGGCCCGTGGGGGGACCGACAGCGGGGCGCTTTCTGCTGCGCAGCGTGACCCGTGCTGTTGCGGTGGGGCGGGGTTACGGTCTCGGGGCTCCGCCCCGGACCCCGCGCCTCAATCGCCGGCGGGGCTCGATATGCCGAACCACCGCCGGGAAAAGATCAACTAACGCTGCTCGACCGGGATGAAGTCGCGCTCGACGACGCCCGTGTAGATCTGGCGCGGGCGGCCGATGCGGGAGCCCGGCTCCTTGATCATCTCGTGCCACTGGGCGATCCAGCCCGGAAGACGGCCGAGGGCGAAGAGGACCGTGAACATCTCGGTCGGGAAGCCCATGGCCCGGTAGATCAGGCCGGTGTAGAAGTCGACGTTCGGGTAGAGCTTGCGCTCGACGAAGTAGTCGTCGGAGAGCGCGTGCTCCTCCAGCTTCAGGGCGATGTCGAGCAGCTCGTCGGACTTGCCGAGCGCCGAGAGGACATCGTGCGCCGCCGCCTTGATGATCTTCGCCCGCGGGTCGAAGTTCTTGTAGACGCGGTGCCCGAAGCCCATGAGCTTCACGCCGTCTTCCTTGTTCTTCACCTTGCGGATGAAGGCGTCGACGTCGCCGCCGTCGCGCTGGATGCCCTCGAGCATCTCCAGCACCGACTGGTTGGCGCCACCGTGCAGCGGACCCCACAGCGCGGAGATACCGGCGGAGATCGACGCGAACATGTTGGCCTGCGACGAGCCCACCAGGCGCACCGTGGACGTCGAACAGTTCTGCTCGTGGTCCGCGTGCAGGATGAGCAGCTTGTCGAGCGCGGAGACGACGACCGGGTCCGGCACGTACTCCTGGGCCGGGACCGAGAACGTCATGCGCAGGAAGTTCTCGACGTAGCCGAGGTCGTTGCGCGGGTAGACGAACGGGTGGCCGATCGACTTCTTGTAGGCGTACGCCGCGATCGTCGGCAGCTTCGCGAGCAGCCGGATCGTCGAGAGGTGACGCTGCTGCTCGTCGAACGGGTTGTGGCTGTCCTGGTAGAAGGTGGACAGCGCGGAGACCACGGAGGACAGCATGGCCATCGGGTGGGCGTCCCGCGGGAAGCCGTCGAAGAACCGCTTCACGTCCTCGTGCAGGAGCGTGTGCCCGGTGATCTCGTTCTTGAAGGTGGAGAGCTCGTCCACGGTCGGGAGTTCACCGTTGATCAGCAGGTAGGCGACCTCGGTGAAGGTCGAGCTCTCGGCCAGCTGCTCGATCGGGTAGCCGCGGTAACGCAGGATGCCCTGCTCACCGTCGAGATAGGTGATCGCGGATTTATAGGCGGCGGTGTTGCCGTATCCGCTGTCGAGGGTCACCAGGCCCGTCTGGGCCCGCAGCTTCCCGATGTCGAAGCCCTGGTCGCCCACGGTGCTGTCGATCACCGGGTAGGTGTACTCGTCGTCGCCGTACTGGAGTACTACAGCCTTCTCGTTCTGCTCGCTCACGTCATCCCTCACCGACGTAGTGCCTCTTCTTCGAGGTGCCCTGACTGTCTCTACCTTCCCCCACTTGGCCCAGCAGAGTGCACTCGGGGTCGCCCATTGGGCTCATCGACGGCACTCAGTGCCGCCAACTTGCTCATCCTGCCCCCTTCGCCCTGGTTCCGGAAGTGCTTGTGACCTTCGTGACGCATCTGATCGATCAAATCTTTTGAACGGCAGCGCCTGACAGCCGGAAATTCAGGGCGGTACACCGCCTACCGGCCGAAATCGTACGCACCGCCTGGCCGATCGCTCTGCGCGAACCGACCAGAACGACGAGCTTCTTGGCGCGCGTGACCGCCGTGTAGAGGAGGTTGCGCTGGAGCATCATCCACGCCCCCGTCGTGACAGGGATCACCACGCACGGGTACTCGCTGCCCTGGGAGCGGTGGATGGTCACAGCGTAGGCATGCGCCAGCTCGTCCAGCTCGTCGAAGTCGTAGGGGACCTCCTCGTCCTCGTCGGTGCGGACGGTGAGTCTCTGCTCCTCGGAGTCCAGGGACGTGACGACTCCGACCGTGCCGTTGAAGACGCCGTTGGCCCCTTTCTCATAGTTGTTCCTGATCTGGGTGACCTTGTCGCCCACCCGGAAGACGCGGCCGCCGAAGCGCTTCTCGGGCAGGTCCGGGCGGCCGGGGGTGATGGCCTGCTGGAGCAGCCCGTTGAGGTTTCCCGCCCCCGCGGGGCCGCGGTGCATCGGCGCGAGCACCTGGACGTCGCGCCGCGGGTCGAGGCCGAACGTGGCGGGGATCCGGCGGGCCGCGACGTCGACGGTCAGCCGGCCCGCCTCCTCCGTGTCGTCCTCCACGAACAGGAAGAAGTCCTTGAGGCCCGAAGTGATCGGCTGCGTACCGGAGTTGATCCGGTGGGCGTTCGTGACGACGCCGGACTCCTGGGCCTGCCGGAAGATCCGGGTGAGCCGGACCGCGGGCACCGGGCTCTCCTCGGAGAGCATGTCGCGCAGCACCTCGCCCGCCCCGACACTCGGCAGCTGGTCCACGTCCCCCACGAACAGCAGGTGCGCCCCGGGCGGCACCGCCTTCGCCAGCTTGTTGGCGAGCAGCAGGTCCAGCATGGAGGCCTCGTCGACCACGACGAGGTCGGCATCGAGCGGCCGCTCCTTGTCGTACGCGGCGTCCCCACCCGGCTTCAGCTCCAGGAGACGGTGGACGGTGGAGGCCTCGGCCCCGGTCAGCTCGGCGAGCCGCTTGGCGGCGCGGCCCGTGGGCGCGGCGAGCACGACCTTGGCCCGCTTGGCGCGGGCCAGCTCCACGACGGACCTTACGGTGAAGGACTTTCCGCAGCCGGGGCCGCCGGTGAGCACGGCCACCTTCTTGCTGAGCGCGAGCTTGACCGCCTCCTCCTGCTCGGGCGCGAGCTGAGCGCCCGTGCGGTCGGCGAGCCAGGCGAGCGCCTTGTCCCACGCCACGTCCTGGAAGGCGGGCATCCGGTCCTCCTCCGTGCGCAGCAGTCTGAGCAGCTGGGCGGAGAGGGAGAGTTCGGCCCGGTGGAAGGGGACCAGGTAGATCGCGGTGACCGGCTGACCGTCCTCGCCCGGCACCGTCTCGCGTACCACTCCGGGCTCGCCGGAATCCTCGTCGGGCAGGGCGAGTTCGGCGAGGCACTCGATGACGAGGCCGGTGTCGACCTGGAGCAGCTTCACGGCGTCGGCGATGAGCCGCTCCTCGGGCAGGAAGCAGTGCCCTTGGTCGGTGGACTGCGACAGGGCGTACTGGAGGCCGGCCTTGACCCGCTCCGGGCTGTCGTGCGGAATGCCCACGGACTGGGCGATGCGGTCGGCGGTGAGGAAGCCGATGCCCCAGACGTCGGCGGCGAGCCGGTACGGCTGGTTCTTGACGACGGAGATCGAGGCGTCGCCGAACTTCTTGTAGATGCGCACGGCGATGGAGGTCGAGACGCCGACCGATTGGAGGAAGACCATGACCTCCTTGATGGCCTTCTGCTCCTCCCAGGCGTCGGCGATCTTCTTCGTGCGCTTGGGGCCGAGGCCCGGGACCTCGATGAGCCGCTTCGGCTCCTGCTCGATGATGTCGAGGGTGTCGAGCCCGAAGTGCTGCGTGATGCGGTCGGCGAAGACCGGTCCGATGCCCTTGACCAGGCCGGAACCGAGATAGCGGCGGATGCCCTGGATCGTCGCCGGGAGGATCGTCGTGTAGTTCTCGACGGTGAACTGCTTGCCGTACTGCGGGTGCGAGCCCCAACGGCCCTCCATCCGCAGTGACTCCCCCACCTGCGCGCCGAGCAGCGAGCCGACGACGGTCAGCAGATCGCCCGCGCCTCTGCCGGTGTCGACCCGGCCGACGGTGTACCCCGTCTCCTCGTTGGCGTACGTGATCCGCTCGAGGACCCCCTCGAGCCGCGCCATCTGCCGCGCTCCGGCAGCCGCCTGCTGGTTCGCCATGATCCGACGGTAGCGGTCGGGTCCGACAACGCGGGAGGGTCCTGCGGTCAGGTCCGGCCCGGGCCGGTCAGGAGGGCCGGGCGGCGCAGCCCTCAGATCCCGCCCATGGGCTCCGGGTCCACGCGCACGGGGGTGCCCCACACCCGCACCACCTCGTAGTCCGTGAACTCGTGGACCAGGCGGTACGCCATCGCCGCGTCCGGGCGGCGGCGCTGGGCCGCCAGGTAGAGGTCCGCCTCGCGGCGGTCGTGGCGGGGGGTGCCGCAGAGCTGCCACACCTGCCCGTTCCACATCTCCGGGATCCAGCGCTGCTGGGGCTGGGGGCGGTCCTCGCGGGTGCCGTAACGGGAGAGCACGGGGCGCTCCGCGGTGGGGCGGCCGGCCGGTCCCGGCTCCCCCGAGATCTGGGAGCGGCGGGCCTTGCGGCGGCGGGTCTCGCAGAACAGGCACAGGTCCTGGGCGGACTCCTCGACCGGGCCGTAGGGGTGCTCCTTGCAGCGGGTCGTGGGCTTGTCGCCGGACACCGCGTCGTCGAGCTGGTCGAGGGCGCGGGTCAGGTCGCCGCGGATCTCGTGCAGCACGTCGTCCGGGGTGTCGCCGGTCAGCTTCTCGCCGTGCTCGCCGAGTACGCGCAGGGCGCGGCCGAGTGCGGTGAGCTGCGCGTGATTCACGTCCTGGGCTCCGTCTTCTCATCCGTCGTGGGTTGCGGTTCTTCCACCTTCGCACGCGGCACCGACAATTCCCTTCGGCCCGCGACGTGGTTGCGGCCTCGGGGCTCCGCCCCGGACCCCGCTGCTCAATCGCCGCAGGGGCTTGATTGCTCAAGCCCCGCCGAGCTTGATCTTTCAAGCCCCGCCGGCGATTGAGGCGCGGGGTCCGGGGCGGGGCCCCGAGAGCGCAACGCCGGTTCCGGCCGCGATCACGATCGCGTCACGACCGTCCGCCACCCCTTGCCGCGGCCTCGTGTAATCGATTCCAATCCTCCGTGTAATCGATTACACGTAGCCACAAGGAGGTGGCGCGATGGCGAGCATCAAGGATGTCGCGGCCGCGGCGGGCGTCTCCGTCGCCACGGTCTCCCGCGTCCTGAACAGCCATCCGTCCGTGAGCCCGGACGCCCGCACCCGCGTGCTGGCCGCCGTGGAGTCGCTCGGATACCGGCCCAACGCCGTGGCCCGTTCGCTGCGCACCGCGCAGACCCGCACGCTCGGGCTCGTCATCAGTGACGTGCTCAACCCGTACTTCGGTGAGCTGACCCGGGCCGTCGAGGACGAGGCCCGCGGGCTCGGCTACAGCGTGATCATCGGCAACGCCGACGAACGGCCCGAACTCCAGGACCACCACGTACGCACGCTGCTCGACCGGCGCATCGACGGGCTGCTCGTCTCCCCCACCGACGGCGCGTCGCCGCTGATGCTGGACGCCGCGCGGGCCGGTACGCCCATGGTCTTCGTCGACCGGTGGATCCCGGGCGTCGACGTGCCCGTGGTGCGCTCCGACGGGCGCGGCGCCGTGCGGGACCTCGTCGCGCATCTGCACGCGCTCGGGCACCGGCGGCTCGCGATCATCGCCGGGCCCGCCGCCACCACGACCGGCAGCGAGCGCGTCGACGCCTTCCGCGCGGCCCTCGCCTCGTACGAGCTGGAGCTGCCGGACGCCTACATCGGGCAGGGCGACTTCCAGGCGGACAGCGGGCGGCGGGTGACCGAGGCCTTCCTCGATCTGCCCGAGCCGCCGCAGGCCGTCTTCGCGGCGGACAACCTCATGGCACTGGGCGCGCTCGACGCCATCCGCGCGCGCGGGCTGCGCGTCCCGGACGACATCGCGGTCGCCGCGTTCGACGACATCCCGTGGTTCGTGCACACCGATCCGCCCATCACGGCGATCGCCCAGCCCACCAAGGACCTCGGCCGGGCCGCCGTGCGCGCCCTGGTCGACCGCATCGAGGGGCGGGTGCCCGAGTCGGTCACCCTCCCCGCCCACCTCGTCGTACGGCGCTCCTGCGGCGAAGACCCCCACCCGCCCACCTCAATGGAGAGGAGCAACGGATGAGCAGCTCCGAAGAGTTGCTGCGTATCGAAGGGATACGGAAGACCTTCCCCGGCGTGGTCGCGCTCGACAGCGTCGACTTCGACCTGCGACGCGGGGAGGTGCACGTCCTGCTCGGTGAGAACGGGGCCGGGAAGAGCACGCTGATCAAGATGCTCTCCGGTGCCTATACGCCCGACGAGGGCCGGATCACCGTCGGCGGCGAGCAGGTCCGTATCAACGGTGCGCAGGACGCCGAACGGCTCGGGATCGCGACGATCTACCAGGAGTTCAATCTCGTTCCTGATCTGACCGTCGCCGAGAACATCTTCCTGGGGCGCCAGCCCCGGCGGTTCGGGCTCATCGACCGGAAGGCGATGGAGGCCGACGCCGAGAAGCTCCTCGCGCGCGTGGGCGTGAAGGTGTCGCCCCGCGCGCGGGTGCGCGAACTGGGCATCGCCCGGCTCCAGATGGTGGAGATCGCGAAGGCGCTCAGCCTGAACGCGCGCGTGCTCATCATGGACGAGCCGACCGCCGTGCTGACCTCCGAGGAGGTCGAGAAGCTGTTCGCGATCGTGCGGCAGCTGCGCGAGGACGGGGTGGGCGTCGTCTTCATCACCCACCACCTGGAGGAGATCGCCGCTCTCGGTGACCGCGTCACCGTCATCCGGGACGGCAGGAGTGTGGGGCAGGTGCCCGCCGCCACCCCGGAGGACGAGCTCGTCCGCCTCATGGTGGGCCGCTCCATCGACCAGCAGTACCCGCGCGAGCGCCCCGACACCGGTGGTGCGCTGCTCAAGGTCGAGGGTCTGACCCGGGACGGCGTCTTCCACGACGTCGGCTTCGAGGTGCGGGCCGGCGAGGTCGTCGGCATCGCGGGCCTCGTGGGCGCGGGACGTACCGAGGTCGTACGCGCCGTCTTCGGCGCCGATCCCTACGACTCGGGCACCGTCGAGGTCGCGGGCAGCGCGCTCCCCCGGCACGACGTCATCGCCGCGATGGCCGCCGGGGTCGGGCTCGTCCCCGAGGACCGCAAGGGGCAGGGCCTCGTCCTCGACCAGTCGGTGGAGGAGAACCTGGGGCTCGTCACGATGCGGGCGGCGACCCGCGCCGGGTTCGTCGACCGGCAGGGCCAGCACGAGGCCGCCGAGCGGATCGCGAAGCAACTGGGCGTCCGCATGGCCGGGCTCGGCCAGCACGTGCGCACCCTGTCCGGCGGCAACCAGCAGAAGGTCGTCATCGGCAAGTGGCTGCTCGCCGACATCAAGGTACTGATCCTCGACGAGCCGACGCGCGGTATCGACGTCGGCGCGAAGGTCGAGATCTACCAGCTCATCAACGAGCTGACCGCCGCCGGCCACGCCGTGCTCATGATCTCCAGCGATCTCCCCGAAGTGCTCGGCATGAGCGACCGGGTCCTTGTGATGGCGCAAGGACGCATCGCCGGTGAACTCGCCGCCGAGGAAGCCACCCAGGACTCCGTGATGGCACTCGCCGTCAGCAACCAGCAGCACAACGCCTTCGAGGAGGAGGGCTCCCGTGACCTCAACAAGCACTGACACGCTCAAGAACACACAGGCCAAGAACGGGAGTCTGCTGCGGCTGCTCCTCGACAACGGCGCGCTGACCGCGCTCGTCGTCCTGGTCATCGCCATGTCGCTGATGTCCGGCGACTTCCTGACCACGCAGAACCTGCTGAACGTCGGCGTGCAGGCGGCCGTCACCGCGATCCTCGCGTTCGGCGTCACCTTCGTCATCGTCTCGGCGGGCATCGACCTGTCGGTCGGCTCGGTGGCGGCCCTGTCGGCGACCGTCCTCGCGTGGGCGGCCACGAACGAGGGCGTGCCGGTCGTCATAGCCGTGCTGCTCGCCGTCATCACCGGTATCGCCTGTGGCTTCGTCAACGGCCTGCTCATCTCGTACGGGAAGCTGCCGCCGTTCATCGCGACGCTGGCGATGCTGTCGGTCGGGCGCGGGCTCTCGCTCGTGATCTCGCAGGGCTCGCCGATCCCGTTCCCCGACTCGGTCTCCAAGCTCGGTGACACGCTGGGCGGCTGGCTGCCGGTGCCGGTCATCGTGATGATCGTGATGGGCCTCATCACGGCGGTCGTCCTCGGCCGTACGTTCATCGGCCGGTCCATGTACGCGATCGGCGGCAACGAGGAGGCGGCGCGCCTCTCCGGTCTGCGCGTCAAGCGGCAGAAGCTCGTCATCTACGGCCTGTCCGGCCTGTTCGCCGCGGTCGCGGGCATCGTCCTCGCCTCCCGGCTCGCCTCAGCGCAGCCGCAGGCCGCGAACGGCTACGAGCTGGACGCCATCGCCGCCGTCGTCATCGGCGGCGCCTCCCTCGCGGGCGGCACGGGCAAGGCGTCGGGCACGTTCATCGGCGCGCTGATCCTCGCCGTGCTCCGCAACGGCCTCAACCTCCTTTCGGTGTCCGCCTTCTGGCAGCAGGTCGTCATCGGTGTCGTCATCGCGCTTGCCGTGCTGCTCGACACCGCGCGGCGCAAGGCCGGTGCACAGCCCGCCGCCGCGGGTGCCGGGGCCGGTGGCCCCAAGCAGCGGATGCAGTACGTGATGGCGGCCGTCGTCGCCATCGCGATCGTGGGCGGGCTCGCGGTGTGGAACAACACCGGCGGGTCCGGCGGCAAGAAGGACCTGAAGCTCGGCATGGCCGTGTCCACGCTCAACAACCCGTTCTTCACGGAGATGCGGGCGGGCGCGCAGGCCGAGGCGAAGAAGCAGGGCGTCGAGCTGACCGTCACGGACGCGCAGAACGACGCCTCACAGCAGGCCAACCAGCTCCAGAACTTCACGAGCGAGGGCATGAGCGCCGTCATCGTGAACCCGGTCGACTCCGACGCCGTCGGCCCGTCCGTGCGCACCGCCAACGACGCCGACATCCCCGTCGTCGCCGCCGACCGCGGCGTCAACAAGGCCAAGGCCGCCACCCTCGTCGCCTCCGACAACGTCGCGGGCGGCAAGCAGGCCGCGAAGATCATGGCCGACAAGCTGGGCGGCAAGGGCAGGATCGCGGTCCTTCAGGGCCAGGCCGGTACGTCGGCCAGCCGCGAGCGCGGCGCCGGCTTCGCCGCCGGGCTCAAGAACTACCCCGGCATCAAGGTCGTCGCCAAGCAGCCCGCGGACTTCGACCGCACCAAGGGCCTGGACGTCATGACGAACATGCTCCAGTCGCACCCCGACGTCGACGGTGTCTTCGCCGAGAACGACGAGATGGCGCTCGGCGCGATCAAGGCGCTCGGCTCCAAGGCCGGCAAGTCCGTCCCCGTCATCGGCTTCGACGGCACCCCCGACGGCTTCAAGGCCGTCAAGGCGGGCACGCTGTACGCCTCCGTGGCCCAGCAGCCGCGCGAGCTCGGCAAGATGGCCGTGCAGAACGCGATCTCCGCGGCGAAGGACAAGAAGATCTCCTCGGCCGTGAAGGTGCCGGTGAAGGTCGTCACGGCGAAGAACGTCGCCGACTTCAAGTGACTCGTCCCGGTTGGCATATCTTCGAGTGACATACGAAGAAGGGCACTGCATGAACACGTACGACCTCCTCGTCGTCGGGTCGGCCAACGCCGACCTGGTGGTGGGCGTCGACCGGCGGCCGGGCGCGGGCGAGACCGTCCTCGGCTCCGACCTGACGACCCACCCCGGCGGCAAGGGCGCCAACCAGGCGGTCGCCGCCGCCAAACTGGGGGCGAGTACGGCGCTGCTCGCGCGGGTCGGCGACGACGGGCACGGCAGGCTGCTGCGCGACTCGATGGAGGCGGCGGGCGTGGACACGTCCGGCGTGCTGGTCGGCGGGGCGCCCACGGGCGTCGCACTGATCACCGTCGACCCGTCGGGCGACAACTCGATCGTCGTGTCGCCGGGCGCGAACGGGCGGCTCACGCCCGAGGACGTACGGGCGGCGGGTGAGCTGTTCGCGAACGCGCGGGTCGTCTCGATGATGCTGGAGATCCCGCTGGAGACGGTCGCGGAGGTGGCGCGGAGCCTCGCGGAGGGCGCGCGGCTCGTCCTCAATCCGTCCCCGCCCGCGCCGCTCCCCGACGAGGTGCTCGCGGCCTGCGACCCGCTGATCGTCAACGAGCACGAGGCGAAGGTCATCGCGGGTGAGGACCTCGGCGGCGAACCGGAGGACTGGGCGCGGGCACTGCTCGCGCTCGGCCCGCGCTCGGTCGTCGTCACGCTCGGCTCCGAGGGCGCGCTCGTCGCGAACGCGGACGGCTCCCAGCGGGTCCCGGCGGTCAAGGTGAAGGCCGTCGACACGACCGGCGCCGGTGACGCGTTCACGGCGGCGCTCGCGTGGCGGCTCGGCACCGGCGAATCGCTCGCCGAGGCCGCCGCCTACGCCGCGAAGGTCGGCGCGGCCGCCGTCACGAAGGAGGGCGCGCAGGCCTCGTACCCGAGCGCCGAGGAGGTCGCGGCGCTGTGCTGTGTCTCCCCGGGGGACAACCCCCGGACCCCCGGCCGGAAGAGCGGGCCCGACGGTCTGGAGGGCAACGCCGGACGAGGTGAGTCCCAGTGAAGCGAGCCGGGATACTCAACCGTCATCTGGCCGGCGCCCTCGCGGAGTTGGGGCACGGCGACGGGGTGCTGGTCTGCGACGCGGGCATGCCGATCCCGGCGGGGCCGCGCGTCGTCGACCTCGCGTTCCGGGCCGGGGTGCCGTCCTTCGCCGAGGTCCTCGACGGCCTGCTCGACGAGCTGGTGGTGGAGGCTGCCACGGCGGCCCGCGAGGTCCGGGACGCGAACCCGGACACCGCCGGACTCCTCCAGGACCGGCTGAAGCCGCTCGGCTTCGTCACGCACGAGGAGCTGAAGGCGCTCTCGGCGCACGCGCGCCTCGTCGTGCGCACGGGAGAGGCACGCCCGTACGCGAACGTGCTGCTGCGCTGCGGGGTCTTCTTCTGACGGTGAGGGCCACTCGGCCGTGATGCGCTGCGAGGGGCCCGGTCCGCGGACCGGGCCCCTCGGGCTTTCCCCCTCCTGAGCCGGAACCCCCCGATCCCCCCAGATCTCCCCCCCCTGGGTGTTCCGACACCCAGTACGACACGCGGCCGGCGCCGAGGGTTGTACGTGGTCGCAAAGAAAACTTCTACGCGGCGTGAGCCGTGAACCGCTCCGCCGTCTCCGCCAGCACCTCGCGCCCGTCGCGGGCCCACAGGACGTCGTTGAACAGCTCGACCTCGATCGGCCCCGTGTACCCCTGCGCCTCGACGAGGCCGCGCCAGTACCGCATGTCGATCGCGCCGTCGCCGATCTGACCCCGCCCGTTGAGGACGCCCTCGGGCAACGGCGTGGTCCAGTCGGCGAGTTGGAACGTCGCGATCCGCCCCTGCGCCCCGGCCCGCGCGATCTGTGCGGGTGCCTGGTCGTCCCACCAGACGTGGTACGTGTCCACGCAGACGCCGACCTGCTCCGCCGGGAAGTTCTCGGCGATGTCGAGGGCCTGCGCGAGCGTCGAGACGACGCAGCGGTCGGACGCGTACATCGGGTGCAACGGCTCGATCGCCAGCCGGACACCGCGCTCGGCGGCGTACGGGGCGAGCTCGACGAGCGCGTCGCCGATGCGCCCGCGGGCGGCGCCCAGGTCGTACGAACCGGCCGGGAGGCCGCCCGAGACGAGCACCAGGACGTCCGTGCCGAGCGTCACGCACTCGTCGACGGCCCGCTTGTTGTCCTCGACCGCGGCCTTGCGCCCGGTCTCGTCGATCGCCGTGAGGAAGCCGCCGCGGCAGTGCGTGGTGACGTTCAGTCCGGCGTCGCGCAGCAGCTTCGCCGCGGCCTCGACGCCGTACTCCTGGACGGGCGCACGCCAGGTGCCGAGGTGCTGGACGCCCAATTCGCGGCAGGCCTCGGCGAGTTCGGGAAGTCCGAGCTGCTTGACGGTCATCTGGTTGATGGAGAAGCGGGGGTCCGCGGTGAAGCTCATGAGGTCACTCCGTACAGGGCGAGCAGGTTCTTCATGCGGGCCTCGGCCAGCTCCGGCTTCGGGAACAGGCCCAACCGGTCCGCCAGTTGATAGGCGCGCGCGAAGTGCGGCAGCGAGCGCGAGGACTGCTGCCCTCCGACCATCGCGAAGTGGTCCTGGTGGCCGGACAGCCATGCGAGGAACACGACGCCCGTCTTGTAGAAGCGGGTCGGCGCCCGGAACAGGTGGCGGGACAACTCGACGGTCGGGTCGAGGAGTTCGCGGAAGCCCTGGACGTCGCCCGTGTCGAGGACGCGCACCGCCTTCGCGGCGAGCGGGCCCAGCGGGTCGAAGATGCCGAGCAGCGCGTGGCTGAAGCCGCGGTCGTCGCCCGCGATCAGCTCGGGGTAGTTGAAGTCGTCGCCGGTGTAGCAGCGCACGCCGTTCGGGAGGCGGCGGCGGATGTCGATCTCGCGCCGGGCCTCCAGGAGCGAGACCTTGATGCCGTCGACCTTGTCGGAGTGCGCCTTGATGATCTCGACGAAGGTGTCGGTGGCGGCGTCCAGGTCGGACGAGCCCCAGTAGCCCTCCAGGGCCGGGTCGAACATCGGGCCGAGCCAGTGCAGGACGACGGGCTCGGCGGCCTGCCGGAGCAGGTGGCCGTAGACCTCGGCGTACTCCTCGGGCCCGGACGCCGCGGCCACGAGGGCGCGGGAGGCCATGAGGATGACCTGGGCGCCCGCCTCCTCGGCGACCGCGAGCTGCTCCTCGTAGGCCGCGCGCACCTCGGCGAGCGATGCACCGGGCGCGAGCTGGTCGGTGCCGACTCCGACCGCGATCCGGCCGCCGACCGCCTTGGCCTCGGCGGACGAGCGGCGGATCAGCTCGGCGGCGCCCGCCCAGTCCAGGCCCATGCCGCGCTGCGCGGTGTCCATGGCCTCCGCGACGCCGAGGCCGTGCGACCACAGGTGGCGGCGGAAGGCGAGGGTGGCGTCCCAGTCGACGGCGGCCGGGGAGTCCGGGGTGGTGTCGGCGAGCGGGTCGGCGACGACGTGCGCCGCCGAGAACACGACGCGGGACGCGAGCGGCGCCCCCGTGTCGAAGGTCAGCGGCTCGACGCGCGGCTCGTAGGCCTTCAACTCGCCTGCGGAGTCGGGGAGATGGATGGTCACAGCGAGAGCTCCGGAACGTCGAGGCGGCGGCCCTCCGCCGAGGACTTGAGCCCCAGCTCGGCCATCTGCACACCGCGCGCGCCCGCCAGCAGGTCCCAGCGGTAGTCGGCGCCCGCGTAGACGTGCTTGAGGAAGAGCTCCCACTGGACCTTGAAGCCGTTGTCGAACTCGGTGTTGTCCGGCACCTCCTGCCACTGGTCGCGGAAGGAGTAGGTCGCCGGGAGGTCGGGGTTCCAGACGGGCTTCGGGGTGGAACTGCGGTGCTGGACACGGCAGTTGCGCAGCCCCGCGACGGCGGAGCCCTCCGTGCCGTCGACCTGGAACTCGACCAGCTCGTCGCGGTTGACGCGCACGTCCCACGAGGAGTTGATCTGCGCGACGATGCCGCCCTCGATCTGGAAGATGCCGTACGCGGAGTCGTCGGCGGTGGCCTCGTAGGGCTTGCCGTTCTCGTCCCAGCGGGTCGGGATGTGCGTCGAGGCCAGTGCGTTGACGGAGGTCACGCGGCCGAACAGCTCGTGCAGGACGTACTCCCAGTGCGGGAACATGTCGACGACGATGCCGCCGCCGTCCTCTGAGCGGTAGTTCCAGGACGGCCGCTGGGCCTCCTGCCAGTCGCCCTCGAAGACCCAGTAGCCGAACTCGCCGCGCACGGACAGGATCCGCCCGAAGAAGCCGCCGTCGATGAGCCGCTTCAGCTTGAGCAGCCCCGGCAGGAACAGCTTGTCCTGCACGACACCCGACTTGACGCCCGCCTCGCGCGCCAGACGGGCCAGCTCGACGGCGCCCTCCAGGCCGGTGGCGGTCGGCTTCTCGGTGTAGATGTGCTTGCCGGCGGCGATGGCCTTCTTGAGGAAGTCCTCGCGGGTGTGGGTCATCGCGGCGTCGAAGAAGATGTCGACGCTGTCGTCGGCGAGGACGGCGTCGACGTCGGTGGAGATGTCGGCCGGGTCGAGGCCGTGCTGCTCGGCGATCGCCTTCAGGGCGTGCTCGCGGCGCCCGACGAGGACCGGCTCGGGCCACAGCACCGTGCCGTCGCCGAGGTCGAGTCCGCCCTGCTCGCGCAGCGCGAGGATGGAGCGGACGAGGTGCTGGCGGTAGCCCATGCGCCCCGTCACACCGTTCATGGCGATGCGCACCGTCTTGCGTGTCACGTGAGTCCCTTCCTCCGGCCGACCGGCCACTCGTGCCCCACGCAGTGCCGCACACGCGAGGCGGCGCCCGCCGAAGCTTTCGTAGCAAGCGCTTTCTACCTAAGAAGAAGCTAGCCTCTGGACTGCCGCTCGGACAAGAGCGGATACGAGACCGGGTCCACGGAGGCCTTACCGCGGACCCGGGACCCCTCCCGGAGGCTGACTCGATGACCGTGACCCTGGCGGACGTGGCCGCCCGCGCGCAGGTGTCCCCCGCCACCGTCTCGCGCGTGCTGAACGGGAACTACCCCGTCGCCGCGAGCACACGCGAGCGGGTGCTCAAGGCCGTGGACGAACTGGACTACGTACTGAACGGTCCGGCGAGCGCCCTTGCCGCCGCCACGTCCGACCTCGTCGGAGTGCTGGTCAACGACATCGCCGACCCGTTCTTCGGGATCATGGCCTCGGCGGTGCAGTCGGAGATCGTCGGACCCGGCGGCCGGGCGGGCGGCGAGCGGCTCGCGGTGGTCTGCAACACGGGCGGCGAGCCCGAGCGCGAGCTGACCTATCTGACCCTGCTCCAGCGCCAGCGCGCGGCGGCGGTCGTGCTCACCGGCGGGGCGATCGAGGACGAGGCCCATGTCGCGGCCGTCGCGAGCAAGCTGCGGCGGCTCGCGGAGGCCGGGACGCGGGTGGTGCTGTGCGGTCGGCCGCCGGTGCCGGACACCGACGCGGTGGCGCTGACCTTCGACAACCGGGGCGGGGCGCGGGAGTTGACGGAGCATCTGCTGAACCTGGGGCACCGCAGGATCGGCTACGTCGGCGGCCCCGAGGAGCGCACGACGACCCGCCACCGCCTCGAAGGGCACCGTGAGGCACTGACCGCGGCCGGGGTGGGCGAGTCGGACGGGCTCGTGGTGCACGGCTCGTTCGACCGCACGTCGGGCTACGGGGCGACGGCCGAACTGCTGCGCCGCGAACCCGACCTGACGGCCGTGGTGGCGGCGAACGACAGCGTGGCGCTCGGCGCGTGCGCGGCCCTGCGGGAGGCGGGCCTGCGCATCCCGGAGGACGTCTCGGTGGTCGGCTTCGACGACCTGCCCTTCAGCATCGACGCGGCCCCTCCGCTGACGACGTTCCACCTCCCGCTGGCCGAGGCGGCCGCGCGGGCGGGCCGGATCGCGATGGGCCGGGAGGCGGCGCCCAAGGGGCGGATCGTGGAGGTGCGCGGGGAGCTGGTGGTGCGCGGGTCGACGGGGAAGCCGCGCGCGTAGCCGCCACTGCCGGGAGGGGCGGCGCGCAGCCGCCGCTACCGGGCGTCGGCCGCGCGCGGCCGACGCCCGGCGAGCCGGCACCCGGCACAGTTCGCATGGCCTTCGCGGGCGGTCATGTCCCGCACGCCGACGGGGTGTTGGCCCGCCGGCCGCGGCCCCGGCGGCTTCCCCCAGCCCGCGAGATGCAGGGCCCAGGCGAGCAGCGCGGCCAGGGCGAGGACGGCGGCGCCGAGCCAGAGGCCGGGCCGCCAGCCGATGATTCCCACGCCCGTGACCGCGGCCCCGGCCGCGGCGAGCGCGCAGCCGGTCCAGCCCGCGAGGGTGTGTCCTTCGTCCGTAGCCACCATGTGCCGTGCCCCCAGTTCCCTGATCGCCGTCATTTGTTGAGCGATGACTCAAGAACAAGCCGAGCCGACCGTAGCACTCTTCTTGAGTGCTCGCTCAAGAAGAGTCGGTACAGTGGCGGCATGACTGGCGGCACGACTGAGGGAAAGACCCGGCCGCGCGGACGACCGCGCACGTTCGACCGCGACGCGGCGCTGGCCGTGGCCGTCCGGCTGTTCTGGGAGCGGGGCTACGAGGCGACCTCCGTGGGCGAGCTGACCACGGCCATGGGCATCCGCCCGGCCAGCCTCTATGCCGCGTTCGGCGACAAGAAGTCGCTGTTCAAGGAGGCCGTCGAGGTCTACGGCCGGTCCCCCGTCGGCGCCTTCGTCGGCGTGGCCCTCGCCGAGGAGGCGACGGCGTACGCGGCGTTCGCCCGCATCCTGCGCGAGGCCGCCCACGTCTACGCGGACCCCTCGCACCCGGCGGGCTGCCTGGCCAACAGCGCCGCGACCAACGTGACGGAGCAGGACGCGGAGGTCGCCGCGTTCCTGCGCGACGTCCGCAACGCCGGGGTCGCCTCCTTCGACGCGCGGCTGCGCCAGGGGCGGGCGGCGGGCGAGCTGCCGAAGGACACGGACACGGCCGCGCTCGCCTCGTACTTCGCCGCCGTGGTGCAGGGCCTGTCGCAGCGCGCGCGGGACGGCGCCGACGCGCGGGAGCTGGCACAGGTGGCCGAGTTCGCCCTGGCGGCCTGGCCGGGGGACCGGGACTGACAACGGGGTGCGGGCGCATCTCGTGGACGCGCCCGCACCCCCCGGCGTACTGTGGGCAGCACCCCGAACCTCTGACTGAGTCAACTGTCCGAGCAGCGAGGTCACCCATGACCGTGCACGACATCCGGTCCTTCAACCGCTTCTACACGAACGTCATCGGCGCGCTCGACTACAGCCGCCACCTGTACGCCCCGTACACCCTCACCGAGTCCCGCGTGCTGTACGAGCTGGCGCACACGGAGAAGGTCGACGCGGCCGACCTGCGGGTCCGACTGAGCCTGGACGCCGGGTACTTGAGCCGCATTCTCAACAAGTTCGAGCGGGACGGGCTCGTCGAGCGCGGCTCCTCCGAGCGGGACTCGCGGCGCCGCCGCATCACCCTCACCGCGCGCGGCCGCACCACCTCCGAACTGCTGGAGGAGCGCTCGCGGGAAACCGTCGGCGCGCTCCTCGGCACCGTCCCCGCCGCCGACCGCGAGCGCCTCTCCGAGGCGCTGCGCACGGTGCGCGAGGTCCTCGGCGACGGCCGCGCGGCCCCGCACCCCGAGAACGTCCTGCTGCGCGATCCCGGACCCGGGGACCTGGGCTGGATCGTGGCGCGCAACGCGGCGCTGTACGCCGCCGAGTTCGGCTGGAACACGGACTACGAGGGCCTGGTCGCCCGCATCGTCGCCGATTTCGCGCAGGACCACGATCCGCACCTGGAGCGGGTGTGGATCGCGGAGCTGGACGGCCGCCCGGTGGGCTGCGTGATGTGCGTACGCGACGAGGCCCCGGGCACGGCGCGGCTGCGGCTGCTCCTGGTGGAGCCGGAGGCGCGCGGCCTCGGGATCGGGGACCGTCTCGTGCGGGCGTGCATCGATTTCGCGCGCGGGGTCGGGTACCGGGAGATGGTGCTGTGGACGAACGACGTGTTGAAGTCGGCCCGTTCGATCTACCAGCGGCACGGATTCGTCCTCGTCGGCGAGAAACCGCACCGCTCCTTCGGCGCGGACCTGATCGGCCAGGACTGGAAAATGGCCCTCCATAGGACGGCGGACTGAAGGGTAGGGTCCGCCCCATGAAGCTGGCGTTCTCCACTCTCGGTGTCCCCGGTCTCCCTCTCGACGACGTGCTCGCGCTCGCCACCGCGCACGGGTATCACGGCGTGGAACTGCGCGCCCACCCCGAGGAGCCGGTGCATCCGGGCATCGACCGGGAGCAACGGGCGGACGTCGCCGCCCGGTTCAAGAAGGCCGGGGTGGAGGTCCTGGGCGTGGCCGGGTACGCGCGCGTGGCGGCGCCCGGCGAGGACGGTCCCGTGCTCGACGAGGTGCGGGCCCTGGTGGACCTCGCCCGCGACCTCGGCGCTCCCTACGTACGGGTCTTCCCCGGCGGGGGCGACGAGCAGGGCCCTGAGGAGGCCGACGCCACCGCCGCGCGGCGCCTGGGCGTCGCCGCCGAGTACGCGGCCGACCGCGGGGTGCGGGTGCTCCTCGAGACGCACGACTCGCATCGGACCGGGGCGGCCGCGTCCCGCATCCTCGGGATCGTCGGGCACCGGAACGTGGGCGCGCTGTGGGACGTGATGCACACCTGGCTCGGCGGCGAGCAGCCGGCGTCCTCGTACGCGGCGCTCTCCCCCTACCTCGGGTATGTGCAGGTCAAGGACATCGCGGGGCCCTCCGACACGGTGCCGCTGCCGCTCGGGGACGGGGTGCTTCCGTTGGCCGAGTGCGTGGAGGTGCTGAGCCGGGAGGGGTGGGACGGGTGGTTGTGCTGGGAGTACGAGGCGCGGTGGTATCCGGCGGCGGCGCCGCTGCCGGGGCTTCTTGGCGGGGGCCGGGAGCACGTCGCGCGCCTCCTGAACGAGTCGGCCTAGGCCGGTCGTTTCGTTGCGCCCACCGTCCCCCTACGTCACGGGGCTCCGCCCCGGACCCCGCGCCTCAATCGCCGGCGGGGCTTGATGTGGCTGCTCGATTTCCGTCGAGCCCTGCGGTGGGTGGGCATATTTGAGCCCCTGCGGCGATCGAGCAGCGGGGTTCGGAGCGGAGCCCCGTGACGTCAGGGCCACGCCGCCCACCAACAACGCCCCCGCACACCACTGGAGCGGGGTCACCGGCTCCCCCAGGAAGACCGCCGCCGACGACATGCCGAAGACGGGGACCAGCAGGGAGTACGGGGCCACCGCGGACGCGGGGTAGCGGTGGAGCAGTCGGCTCCACGCGCTGAACCCGAACAACGTCGTCACCAGCGCCACGTAGAGGATCGCCCCCGCCCCGGGGAGGTCGAGGGACCTCAGCGCCGACACGTCGCGCCGCGGCCCCTCGAACAGCAGCGACAGCGCGAGGAGCGGCAGTACCGGTACCGCGCTCGACCAGACCATGAACGCGAACGGGGCCTCGGGCGACGCCTTGCGGGTCAGTACGTTCGACACGCCCCAGAAGGCCGCCGCGACCAGGACCAGCGCGAACGCGCCGAGCGGCCCCGAGCCGCCCTCGTCGACCGCCGCCACCGCGATGCCCGCGAGCGCCACCGCCATGCCCACCACCCGTACGGGGCCGGGGCGTTCGCGCAGGAAAGCGAAGGCGAAGACCGCCGTGAAGACGGCCTGGACCTGGAGGACGAGGGAGGACAGACCCGCGGGCATCCCCGCGTTCATGCCGACGAAGAGCAGCCCGAACTTGCCCACGCCGAGCGCGAGTCCCACCCCCACGACCCAGCGCCACGCCACCCGCGGCCGCCCCACGAAGAAGATCGCGGGCAGCGCCGCGAGCAGGAAGCGCAGGGCGCAGAAGAGCAGCGGCGGGAAGTGGGCGAGGCCGATGTCGATGACGACGAAGTTGACGCCCCAGAGAGCCGCCACGAGGACGGCGAGGGCGGTGTGCGCGGGTTTCATGCGTCGAGGATCACCGCCCGCGACCCTTTAGCACCAGCGATGATTACTGCATGGTGGGATGAAGACCTGCTAACGAAAAGAGCGAGGGCATGTTGGATCTGCAGCGGCTGCGCGCCCTGCACGCCGTCTCCGTGCACGGCACCGTGGGCGCCGCCGCGACCGCGCTCGGCTACACGCCGTCCGCCGTCTCGCAGCAGATCGCGAAGCTGGAGCGGGAGACCCGTACGGTGCTGCTCGAACGGGAGGGGCGGGGCGTCCGGCTCACGGACGAGGCGCTTGAACTGGCCGAGACCGCGCGCGAGTTGATGGCCATCATGGAGCGCGCCGAGACCGGCCTCGAAGAGCGGCGCGGGGTACCGGCGGGGCGCCTGACGATCGCCGCGTTCGCCTCGGCCGCGCGAGGCCTGCTGCCCGGCGCGCTCGCCGAGCTGGCCTCCCGGCATCCCGCGCTCGACACCCGGCTCCGCGAGGTGGACCCGCATCTGTCCGTGGACCTCGTGGCGAAGGGCGCCGTCGACCTCGTGGTCGCGCACGACTGGGACATCGCGCCGCTGCCGGCTCCCGCCGGGGTCGAACAGGCCGTCATCGGGGACGACTTGTGCGATCTCGTCGTACCCGCGGGGCATCCGCTGGCGGGGCGGGCGTCGGTGCGGCGCGAGGAGCTCGGGGGCGAGCGGTGGGTGTCGCAGCCGCCGGGCCGGGTGTGCCACGACTGGCTGCTGCGGACGATGCGTTCCGCGGGCTTCGAGCCGCTGATCGTGCATCAGGCCGAGGAGAATCCGACGCTCGCCGCTCTCGTGGCGGCGGGCCTCGGTATCGCGGTGCTCCCCCGGCTCGGCCGTGGCCCGCTGCCCGAAGGGGTGGTGGCGGTGCGGCTGGATCCGGTGCCGCGGCGGCGGCTGTACGCGCTGTGGCGCGACGGGACGTCGCGCCGTCCCGCGGTGCGGGCGGTCGTCGAGGCGCTGCGCGCCCAGGGGGACACCTGCCTGGTGCGGGCGGCGGACCGGCCCTGACCACGGCCGCCTCGTTCACCACCTGCGCACCTATTTCACGAAATCCACGAATTCCGGGAACCCGTGCCAGCATGCTTCCGTCAGAAGGACACGCTGCCGGAGAGTCACCGCAGTGCGGTGTCGGCATCGCTGCTGGCTGCGAACGCTGACAAACCCTCTCCGCCGCCTGCGGCCGGCAGCGTCGCCGTCACCGGTGCGCCCCCTCCAAAGTGCCGGTGGCGGCCCCTTCCTCCTATGCGGTAACCCGCCAACTCCCTTACCTGCGCGGGCCCTTGACCGGCAGAAATTTTCCGGATACTCGTTGCGCGCGGAAGTTTTTTTCAGGGTCCGCGCCTCCTCCGGAAGGAGCGATCGTGCCACTGTCCAGACGTACCGTGCTCGCCGCCGCCACCGTCGGCGCCGCGGCGGTCGGCCTCACCGCCCCCGCCGCACGGGCCGCGGGCGCCGCCGCGTCCGACCAGGCCCTCAAGAAGATCATCTCCAAGATGTCCCTGGAGGAGAAGGTCGGCCAGCTGTTCGTCATGCGGGTCTACGGCCACTCGGCCACCGACCCCGACCAGGCCGACATCGACGCCAACCTCAAGGAGCTCGGCGTCCGCACCGCCGCCGAACTCATCGAGAAGTACAAGCTCGGCGGCATCATCTACTTCGCGTGGGCGCACAACGTCCGCGATCCGCACCAGATAGCCGACCTCAGCAATGGCATCCAGAAGGCGGGTCTCCAACAGCCCTCCCGCATACCGCTGTTGATCTCCACCGACCAGGAGCACGGCATCGTCGCCCGGGTCGGCAAGCCCGCCACCCTCTTCCCCGGCGCGATGGCGTTCGGGGCGGGAGGTTCGCGGGACGATGCCCGCCGGGCCGGGCAGATAGCGGGCGCCGAGCTGCGCGCCATCGGCATCCGGCAGGACTACGCGCCCGACGCCGACGTCAACGTCAACCCGGCCAACCCCGTCATCGGCGTGCGCTCCTTCGGCGCGGACCCGAACGCGGTCGCCGGGCTCGTGGCGGCGGAGGTCAAGGGCTACCAGTCCTCGCACATCGCCTCGACCGCCAAGCACTTCCCCGGGCACGGCGACACCGCGACGGACAGCCACACCGGGATCCCGTACATCTCCCACACCCATGAGCAGTGGGAACAGCTGGACGCACCGCCGTTCAAGGCGGCGATCGCGGCGGGCATCGACTCGATCATGACGGCCCACATCGTCGTCCCCGCGCTCGACCCGTCCGAGGACCCGGCGACGCTCTCCCGCCCCATCCTCACCGGCATCCTGCGCGAACAGCTCGGCTACGACGGCGTCGTGGTGACCGACTCGCTCGGCATGGAGGGCGTACGCATCAAGTACGGCGACGAGCGGGTACCGGTGCTCGCGCTGAAGGCGGGCGTCGACCAGCTGCTCAACCCGCCGGACCTGTCGGTCTCGTGGAACGCGGTGCTCGAAGCCGTGCGCGGCGGTGAGCTGACCGAGGCGCGGCTCGACGAGTCGATCCTGCGCGTCCTGCGCCTGAAGTCGAAGCTGGGGCTCCTCAAGGACCCGTACGTCTCGCACTCCGGCGTCGACCGCACCGTCGGCACGCCCGCGCACCTCGCCACGGCCGACCGGATCGCCGAGCGCACGACGACGCTCCTGGTCAACAAGAAGGGGCTGCTGCCGCTGTCCCGCCGCACGCACGGACGCGTCCTCGTGCTCGGCGCCAACCCGGCCTCGCCGTCCCTCAGCGACGGCCCGCCGACCACCGTGATCGGCGCGGCGCTCACCGAACTCGGCTTCACCGCCACGGTCCTCCCGACCGGCACGGCGCCCGGCCAGGCGACGATCGCGCAGGCCGTGGCGGCGGCGGAGGGGAAGGACGCTGTGGTCATCGGGACGTACAACGTCGCCGCGGGCAGCGCGCAGCAGTCGCTTGTGAACGCGGTGGCCGCGAGCGGGGTGCCGGTCGTGACGCTGTCCATGCGCAACCCGTACGACGTCGCCCAGCTGTCGGCCGCCGACGCGCATCTGGCGGCGTACTCGTGGATCGACGTCGAACTGCGGGCGGCCGTGCGGGTGCTGGCCGGGAAGGCGGAGCCGCGCGGGAAGCTGCCGGTGCCGGTGCAGCGGGCCGACGATCCCGCGCAGGTCCTCTACCCGATCGGCTACGGGCTGTCGTACTGACCCGTCCGTAGGGGGGCGTACGCCGTGATCGGCGCACGCCACCGCCAACTGGCGCAAAGCCCCCCGCACACCTGGCGTGCGCCCGCCGCCACGGGCCACGCTGGTCGGGATATCGGGGGGTTCTGCCATGCTCGGGCGGTCGGTCGGTGCGGTGTGCGCGGTGCCGCTGCTGGCACTCGTGCTCGCGCTCGCCGGATGCCAGGGCTCGCCGGGATCCTCCGACGAAGGCCCGTCCTCGCGCGCGTCCTCCGCCGGGTACGGGGCGGTGTTCCTCGCGGTCGGCGAGTGCAGTTCGCGCGGGCGGGCGTCGTTCAACGAGGTGCCGTGCCGCAGCGAGCGGGCGGTGGCCCGGGTCCTCGCCCGGCACGACGGGGAGACGTCGGAGGGTCCCGCCTGCCCGGCCCGCACCGACTTCGTGCTGCACATCAGCGAGAACCGGCCCGCGGCCGACGAGAACGGCGACGGGTCCGTGGCCCGCGGCTATGCCTGCATGCGCAATCTGGATCCCCCGCACCCCGGCGACCCGGGCGGCGGTGGCGGCCCCCGCACGATCGTCGGCGACTGCCTCACGGAGGCGGGCAAGGGCCGGGTGCGGGAGACGGCCTGCGCCGCGACGGGCGGGCGCGCCCCGCGCTACCGGGTGGTCACGGCGGTGCTCTCCCGCTCGGCGTGCCCGCCGTCGACCTCGCTCTACGTGACGCTCGGCGGCAGCAGACCGGTGGGGTGCGCGGTCACGGTGTGAGGTTCGCGCGGGCCCCCGCTCAGCACAGGATCCAGCCGGTGCGCACCGACTTCGTGCCCACGGAGCCCTTCACCCGGACGCAGCGGTGTCCCGCGTGCACGGTGACGGGGCCCGCGTGCCGGGTGTAGCGGCCCTTGTCGACGACGGCCCGGTTGCCGCGGGCCTGGACGCTCACGGACATGGTGCGGCGGGCGCCCGTCCGCTTGGCGTAGGTGACGGCGCAGACGTAGCCGTTGTTCTTGTAGAGGACCGTGCGGCCCGTCGCGAAGTTCAGGGTGCGGGCCTTGTGGCCGCCGCACGGCGAGGCGGCCTGGGCGCCGGTGACGGTGGGGCCGCCGATGACCAGCAGGGCTGCGACGGCCAGGACGGACAGGGCCGGCGCGAGCATCCGACGTGGCCCGCGCGGCGTGCGTATGTCGGCCTCACCGAGCCCTCGTCCGCGCACCGCAGCCCCTCCCGTCACTTCAGCACCAGCGTACTGTTGAACTGACGCGACAGACCGGCCGGGCGGTTGCGCGCCGACCCGGCCCGAAAGGCGGGTCCGTCATGACATCCATGCACCGCACCGCACGCTACGTCCTCGCGGCGGGACTGCTCACCGCCGCCCTCGCGGTCCCCAGCGCCGCCGCGCCCCGCACCGACGGCAACCCCTCCGGCGCCCCCTCCCGCAGCGGCGACCCGGGCGCCGTCTACGACCGCGTCGCGCACTTCTACGGCGCGTACATCGACGTCGCGAACGATCCGGGCGACAACGCGCTGGCCGGGCAGCTGCGGCAGTTCTACCTGACCTCCGACCTGCGCTCCCGGCTCGCGAACTGGGAGAAGCGGCACGACGCCGACGGGGTGCTGCGCGCGCAGAACGTGCCGAGCGCCTGGAAGGTGACGGCCGGCGACAGCGGCATGGGCAGGACGTACTCCACGGTGCGTCTGACCTGGGGCACCGGGAAGCACGTCTCGTACACCTACCTGACGGTCCAGTCGGACCTGGGGACGAAGAAGATCTCCGACATCACGTCGAAGAGCTGACCTCCACCGGCTCTCCGAGGAACGTCCGCCACAACGCGGCGTACTTCCCGTCGAGCTGAAGCAGCTCGTCGTGTGTCCCGTCCTCCGCGACGCGACCGTGGTCCATCACGATCACCCGGTCCGCGCGGGCCGCCGTCGTCAGGCGGTGGGCGACGACCAGGGTGGTGCGCTTGCCGGAGATGCGGTCCGTGGCCTGGTTGACCTGGGCCTCGGTGGCGAGGTCGAGGGCGGCGGTCGCCTCGTCGAGCAGGAGGATGTCCGGGTCGACGAGTTCGGCGCGGGCCAGGGCGATCAACTGCCGCTGTCCCGCCGAGAGGTTGCGGCCGCGCTCGGCGACCTCGTGGAGGTAGCCGCCGTCGAGCGTCGCGATCATCTCGTGCGCGCCGACCGCGCGCGCCGCCGCCTCCACCTCGGCGTCGCTCGCGCCCGGGCGGCCGTAGGCGATGGCGTCGCGGACCGTGCCGGGGAACAGGTACGCCTCCTGCGGGACGACGCCGAGGCGGTGCCGGTACGCGGTGAGGTCGAGCTCGCGCAGGTCGATGCCGTCGGCGGTGACCCGGCCCGCCGTCGGGTCGTAGAACCGGGCGACGAGCTTGACCAGCGTCGACTTGCCCGCGCCGGTCTCGCCGACGAACGCGACGGTCTGCCCGGCGGGGATGCGCAGGTCCACGCCGCTCAGGGCGACTTCCGGCTGGTCGGCGGACCCGTACGCGAAGTCCACGTCCTCGAAGGCGATCTCGCCGCGCAGCGCCGGCACCTCGCGGGGCCGCTCGGCGTTCTTCGTCGACGTCGGCTCGCGGAGCAGTTCCTGGATGCGGCCGAGCGAGACGGTGGCCTGCTGGTACCCGTCGAAGACCTGGGACAGCTGCTGCACGGGCGCGAAGAACAGGTCGATGTAGAGGAGATACGCGACCAGCGCGCCCGTCGTCAGGGTGCCCGCGTCGACCCGGTTCGCGCCCACCGCGAGGACGGACGCCGTGGCCACCGCCGACAGGAGCTGCACGAACGGGAAGTACACGGAGATCAGCCACTGGCCGCGGATGCGCGCCTTGCGGTAACTGGCGCTGCCCGCCGCGAACTTCGCGCCGCCGTCCTTCTCACGCCGGAACGCCTGCACGATCCGCAGTCCGGCCACCGTCTCCTGAAGGTCGGCGTTCACGACGGAGATCCGCTCGCGGGCCAGCTCGTACGCCTTGACGCTGGAGCGGCGGAAGAAGAACGTCCCGATGATCAGCGGCGGCAGCGTCGCGAAGACGACGAGCGCGAGCTGTACGTCGATCACCAGCAGGGCGACCATGATGCCGAAGAACGTGACGAGCGAGACGAACGCGGTGACGAGCCCGGTCTGGAGGAACGTCGACAGGGCGTCCACGTCCGTCGTCATCCGGGTCATGATGCGACCCGTCAGCTCCCGCTCGTAGTAGTCGAGCCCGAGCCGCTGGAGCTGGGAGAAGATCTTCAGGCGGAGCGAGTACAGGACCCGCTCGCCGGTGCGTCCCGTCATCCGCGTCTCGCCGAACTGCGCGGCCCACTGCGCGAGCACGGCGGCGAGCGCGAGGGCGGACGCCGCCCACACCGCGCCGATCGCGAGCTGCGAGACGCCCTCGTCGATGCCGTGCCGGATCAGGATCGGCAGCAGCAGGCCCATGCCCGCGTCGACGGCGACCAGCGCGAGGCTGATCAGCAGCGGCGCCCCGAAGCCGCGAAGGAGGCGGCGCAGCCCGTACGACTCCTCGGGCGTGACGGCGCGCGCCTCGTCGATGTCGGGGGTGTCGGTGGCCGGCGGCAGCGCGTCGACCTGCGCGAGGAGTTCCGGTGTCGCGGGGGTCCCGGCGAGCGCGGCGTCCCGCGGCTCGCGGTCTCCCGTCCACAGCCTGGGGGTGACGCCCCGCTCGGCGTCGAACTCGGCGTCGAGCTCCTCGCGTACGGAGGTGTCCTCCACCGGCTCCCCGGCGGCGGAGGCGGTGTGTCCCGGCGAGACCCCGCCCAGCTCGTCGGGGTCGGTGAGCAGCCGCCGGTAGAGCGGCGAGGAGGCCTCCAGCTCCTCGTGCGTGCCGATCGCGGCGAGCGCCCCGCCGTCGAGCACGGCGATCCGGTCGGCGAGGCCGAGGGTGGAGCGGCGGTGCGCGATGAGCAGCGTGGTGCGGCCCGCCATCACGTGGGCGAGCGCCTCGTGGATCTCGTGCTCGACGCGGGCGTCCACGGCGGACGTCGCGTCGTCGAGGACGAGGAGGCGGGGGTCGGTGAGGATGGCGCGGGCGAGGGCGACGCGCTGGCGCTGGCCGCCGGAGAGGGTGAGGCCGTGCTCGCCGACCTTGGTGTCGTAGCCCTCGGGCAGCGCGCTGATGAACCCGTGGGCCTGCGCGGCGCGCGCGGCCGTCTCGATCTGCTCCTGTGTCGCCTCCGGGAACCCGTACGCGATGTTGGCGCCCACGGAGTCGGAGAACAGGAAGGAGTCCTCGGGGACGAGCCCGATCGCGGAGCGCAGGGACGCCGTCGTCAGCTCGCGCACGTCGTGGCCGCCGACGAGGACGGCGCCGTGCGTGGCGTCGTAGAAGCGCGGGAGCAGCAGCGAGACGGTGGACTTGCCAGAGCCGGAGGAGCCGACGACCGCAAGGGTCTCACCGGCCCGGATCTCGAAGGAGAGGCCGTCGAGGACGGGGTGCTCGGCGTCCGAGTACGTGAAGGACACGTCGTCGAACTCGACGGTCGCGGGGGCGTCCGCGGGCAGTTCCAGGGTTCCGTCGACGAGGCTCGGCTCGGTGTCGATGAGTTCGAGGACGCGCTCGACACCGGCGCGGGCCTGCTGCCCGACGGTGAGGACGACGGCGAGCATCCGCACCGGCCCCACAAGCTGGGCGAGGTACGAGGAGAACGCGACGAAGGTGCCGAGCGTGACCTGCCCGCGCACCGCGAGCCAGCCGCCGAGGGCCAGCATGGCGACCTGCCCGAGTGCGGGCACGGCCTGGAGGGCGGGGGTGAACTTGGAGTTCAGCCGGACGGTGCGAAGCCGTCCCGCGAAGAGCCTGCGGCCGACCGTCCTGAGCTTCCCGGTCTCCTGCTCCTCCTGCCCGAAGCCCTTGACGACGCGGACGCCGCTCACCGACCCGTCGACGACCCCGGCCACGGCGGCGGCCTGCGCCTGCGCGTACCAGGTGGCGGGGTGCAGCCGGGAGCGGCTGCGCCTGGCGATGAACCAGATGGCGGGGGCGACGGCGAGCGCGACCAGGGTCAGCGGCGGCGACAGCCACGCCATGATCATCAGGGAGATGAGGAACAGCAGGACGTTCCCGATGGTCATCGGGAGCATGAAGAGCAGGCTCTGGATCAGCTGGAGGTCGCTGGTGGCGCGCCCGACGACCTGGCCGGTCGACAGCTCGTCCTGACGCCGGCCGTCGAGCCGGGTGATCGAGCCGTACATCTCGGTGCGCAGATCGTGCTGGACGTCGAGGGCGAGCCGGCCGCCGTAGTAGCGGCGGACGAACGCGAGGACGTAGACGATCACGGCCGCGCCGATGAGGGCGCCCGCCCAGACGCCCATGGAACGGGAGTGGTTCCCGATCACGTCGTCGATGATCACCTTCGTGATCAGCGGGACGAGCGCCATGACGCCCATGCCGCCGAGCGAGGCCCCGAGCGCGAGGACGACGTCCTTGGGGTAGCGCCACGCGTACCCGGCCAGCCGTTTCGCCCAGCCCCGTTGTTCCGCCACGCCGTGCCGCCTCCCGCTCGCTTGACCTCTCGCTTTGAGCTGCCGCAGGGGCCAACGCGACCGGGAGCGGATTTCATCCCGCCGTAACAATCCGGGGCTGGTGGGCGGGGTTTCCGTGGGCGGGCTTTCCGTGGGCGGTACGGGCCACCGGCCGGGATCCACAGGTGCCGCCCAGCTTCGGCACAGCGTGCGCCCACGACGGCCGTGCACGGTGCAGTGGTGACCACTGCGACCGAACCGCTCTCCCCCGCTCCCGCGCCACCGCCCCCGGCGGACCCCGCGACCGCGCACCGCGCGCCCCGCTGGTCCCTTCCGGCGCTGCTCGCGATCCTCGTGCTCGCCGGGGTGCTGTACGCCTGGAGTCTGTCCTCGTCCGGCCTCAACAGCTTCTACAGCGCCGCCGTCTACAGCGGCACGCAGAGCTGGAAGGCCTGGTTCTTCGGCTCCATCGACGCGGGCAGCTTCCTGACCGTCGACAAGCCGCCCCTGTCCCTCATGACGATGGGCCTGTCCTGCCGGATCCTCGGCTTCGGCACGTGGCAGATGATGCTGCCGCAGATCGCGTCAGGGCTCGGCACGATCTGGATCCTGCACTCGTCCGTGAAGCGGGTGTGGGGCCACGCCGCCGCCGCGATCGCCGCGCTGGTCCTGGCGCTGACCCCGATCACCGTCGCCATCAACCGGGACAACAACCCGGACACCCTCCTGGTCCTGCTGATGGTGGGCGGCGCAGCCCTCGCGCTGCGCGCCACCCGCGACGGACGGCTGCTGCCGCTGCTCGCCTCGGCGGCGTGCTTCGGCCTCGCCTTCAACACGAAGATGCTCCAGGGGTACATCGCGCTGCCGGCGGTCTTCGCCGTGTACGTGTACGCATCCCACCTGGGCTGGGCGAGGAAGGCGCGCGACCTGGCGCTCGCGGCCGTGGTGCTCGTGGTCTCCAGCTTCTGGTGGGCCACGGCGGTCTCGCTGGTCCCGGCCGACGAGCGCCCGTACATCGGCGGCTCGACGGACGGCACCGCCTGGGACCTGATCCTGGGCTACAACGGCCTCGGCCGGGTCCTCGGCGGCGAGGGCAACGGCGGGGGCGGGGGCGGCGGCTTCTCCGGCACGGCGGGCCTCGGCCGGCTCTTCAACGACACGCTCGGCGGGCAGATCTCCTGGCTGATCCCGTTCGCGGCGATCGCCCTGGTCGGCGGTCTGGTGCTGCGCGGCCGCGCCCCGCGCACGGACGTCACGCGCGCGGCGCTCGTGCTGTGGGGCGGCTGGCTGGTGCTGCACTACGTCACGTTCGCGACGGCCGAGGGCACCATGCACCCGTACTACACGACCGCGGTCGCCCCGGGCATCGCGGCGCTGTGCGGGGGCGGCGGCGTGATGCTGCTGCGCGCGTTCCGCGACGACAAGCGGTGGGCGTGGGTGCTGCCCGTGGCACTCGGCGTCACCGGGATCTGGGCGGTCGTGCTGCTGCGCCGCGCCTCCGGCTGGAACGGCTGGCTGTGGCCGGTGATCGCGCTCGTCATGGCGCTCGCGATCGCGGGGCTGCTCGTCCTGCGTACGTCGACGGGCCGCAGGCTGCGGCTGTTCGCGGTGGCCGTGGCGGCTGCCGTCGTCGCGTCGGTGGCGGGCCCCGCGGCGTACTCCTTCGCGGAGCCCTTCTCCTCCGGAGCGGGCGGCGGCATGGGCGGCACGAACCCGACGGCCGGGCCGATGACGGGCGGCGGCATGGGCGGTCCCGGCGGGGGCGGCCGTGGCGGGTTCCCGGGTGGCGGCGAGCTGCCGGGGGGCGGTTCGCGGCAGGGCGGGGGCTCCCAGCGGGGCGGCGCTCCCCAGGGCGGCGAGATGCCCGGCGGCGGCTCGATGCCGGGTGGGGGCGAGATGCCCGGAGGCGGCCAGGCGCCCGAGGGCGGCTTCCCCGGCGGCGGCGAGCTGCCCGGCGAACGCGGCGGAGCCACCCGCGGCCCCGGTGGCATGGGCGGAATGGGTGGCATGGGTGGCAACGTCTCCAGCGACCTGATCTCGTACCTGGAGAAGCACCAGGACGGCGCCAAGTGGCTGCTCGCGGTGTCGAATTCGCAGTCCGCGGCCCAGCTCGTCCTCAGCACCAAGAAGCCCGTCATCTCCATGTACGGCTTCACGGGATCCGACAAGGGCATGACCGTCGCCAAGCTCAAGAAGCTGGTGAAGAGCGGCCAGTTGCACTACATCCAGGTCGGCGAGGGCGGCATGGGCGGCCCCATGGGCGGCGGCAACGACGTCGGCTCCGCGGTCACCGCGTGGGTGAAGAAGCACGGCACGGCGGTGAAGCCGAGCGAGTACAGCAAGAAGAAGTCCAGCGACTCGACCGACTCCCAGTCGCTGTACCGCCTCGACCCCTCCGACGCGAACTGACCCGACAACTCAACCCACGACGAGGGCCCCTGACACCCCATCAGGGGCCCTTGTCGTCACAGGATCGACGCCCGGCATTCACCCAATCCATACGTGTTCATGTCACGCTCCGTTCCACCACTCAACCCGCGTAGAACGGACGGACACCCCACATGCCCGGAATCCACATACGCACCTTCGCCCTCACGACCGCGGCCGTACTGGCCGCCCTCGCCCTCCCCACGGCGGCGACGGCGAACCCGGCCCCCGTGGCCACCGCCGCGTACGACGACACGTACTACAAGGACGCCGAGGGCAAGACAGGCGCCGAGCTCAAGAGCGCACTGCACACGATCATCAGCGACCAGACGAAGCTCTCCTACGACGCGGTCTGGGACGCCCTGAAGACCACCGACCAGGACCCCGCCAACAGCTCCAACGTGATCCTGCTCTACAGCGGCACCTCACGCGCCAAGTCCGCCAACGGCGGCGACAGCGGGGACTGGAACCGCGAGCACGTCTGGGCCAAGTCGCACGGTGACTTCGGCACCGCGACGGGCCCCGGCACCGACCTGCACCATCTGCGCCCCGAGGACGTCACGGTCAACTCGATCCGCGGCAACAAGGACTTCGACAACGGCGGCAGCGAGGTCGCGAACGGCGGCGGCAGCCTCACCGACTCCGACTCGTTCGAGCCGCGCGACGCCGTCAAGGGCGACGTCGCGCGGATGATCCTCTACATGGCGGTCCGCTACGAGGGCGACGACTCCTTCGCCGACCTCGAACCCAACGACTCCGTGGACAACGGCAGCGCGCCGAACATCGGCAAGCTCTCCGTCCTGAAGCAGTGGAGCGACGAGGACCCGCCGGACTCCTTCGAACAGCACCGCAACGACGTCATCTTCGACACCTACCAGCACAACCGAAACCCGTTCATCGACCACCCGGAGTGGGTCGGCTCGATCTGGTAGGCGCGCCCGGCCTCAACCCAAGTGGGTCGGCGCGAACATCCTGAGCAGGGCCGGGAGGACCACCACGCGTGGGCCCGGTGCTGACAGCGCCTCGGACAGGTCGTCCTTCAGCGTCTCCGGGGTCGTACGGACCCCGGGGACGCCGAACGACTCGGCGAGGGCCACGAAGTCGGGGCGGGTCAGCTCCGTCGCGGTGGCCTCGCCGAAGGCGTCGGTCATGTACTCGCGCAGGATGCCGTAGCCGCCGTCGTCGACGATGAGCCAGGTGACGTTCAGGTCGTACTGCTTCGCCGTGGCCAGTTCGGCGATGGAGTACATGGCGCCGCCGTCGCCGGAGACCGCCAGGACGGGGGTCGTCGGGTCGGCCGCCGCCGCGCCCAGCGCCGCCGGGAACCCGTAGCCGAGGCCGCCCGCGCCCTGCGCCGAGTGCATGACGCCGGGCCATGCGGACCACGCCCAGTAGGCGAGGATCGTCATGTCCCAGAAGGACGGGGACGCGGCAGGCAGCGCCTCGCGCACGGAGGCCAACACCCGCTGCTCCAGGGTGAGTTCCTGCGCGTCGATACGTTCTCGTACGGCCTTCAGGACCGCGGCGACGCGGGCGGGCGCCCCGTCGTCCGGGCGCTCGGCGACCGTTTCGACGAGGGCCTGGAGCGCGAGGCGGGCGTCCGCGTGGATGCCGAGGGCCGGGTGGTTGGACTCCAGCTTTCCGGCGTCCGCCTCGATCTGGACGACCCGGCCGCGCGGCGCGAACGTGTGGTAGTTCGAGGAGAGTTCGCCGAGCCCCGAGCCGACGACGAGCAGGACGTCGGCGTCCTCCAGGAAGTCCGTCGTGTGCCGGTCCTCCATCCAGGACTGGAGCGAGAGCGGGTGCTCCCAGGGGAAGGCGCCCTTGCCGCCGAAGGTGGAGACGACCGGGGCGTTCACCTTCTCCGCGAGCGTGCGCAGCTTGCCCGTCGCGTCCGCGCGGACGACGCCGCCGCCCGCGATGATCGCCGGGCGTTCGGCATGAGCGAGCAAGTCGGCAGCAACGGCCGTGAGTTCGGGGCGCGGGACGAGGTCGTGCGGCGTCGCGTCCACGGCCGTGACGACCGGGAGGATCGTCTCGGCGAGCAGCACGTCCTGCGGGATCTCCACCCAGACCGGGCCGTGCGGGGCGCTCAGCGCCGACTCCCAGGCCGCGGCGATCGCCGACGGGATCTGGGACTGCGTACGGACGGTGTGGACGGACTTGACCACGTCCCGGAACGAGGCCTGCTGGTCCCGGAGTTCGTGGAGGTAGCCGTGGCGGCCACCGCCGAGCCCCGCGACCGGGATCTGGCTGCCGATCGCGAGCACCGGGGCGGACGCGGCCGCCGCCTCCTGGAGCGCGGCCAGCGACATCAGCGAACCGGGCCCGGTGGACAGCAGCAGCGGCGCCACCTCACCCGTGACCCGGCCGTACGCGTCCGCCGCGAATCCGGCGTTGTTCTCGACGCGCAGCCCCACGTACCTGAGCGACGACCGGCGCAGCGCGTCGAACATGCCGAGCGCGTGCTGTCCCGGAAGACCGAAGACGGTGGACGCGCCGAGCCCGTGCAGGGTCTCGACGACCAGATCGCCGCCGGTGCGACCGGCCGGCGGGTTGAGCGCCGCCTCGATCTGCGCGGGGGTGGGCGTCAGCTCCAGGTCGTGGTCGTGCGTCACGGGTGTCCGTCTCCTTCAGGCGCCGCCCGTCAGGCGCGCGCGTCGGCGATCTGGCGGGACATGATCGTCGTCAGCTCGTACGCGGTGTGCGAGGCGGCGACGGACGTGATCTCCGCGTGGTCGTACGCGGGCGCCACCTCGACGACGTCCGCTGACACCAGGTTGCACGAAGAAAGGCCGCGGAGGATCTCCAGGAGCTCGCGCGAGGTCATGCCGCCCGCCTCCGGAGTGCCGGTGCCGGGCGCGTGGGCCGGGTCGAGGCAGTCGATGTCGATGGAGATGTACAGCGGGCGGTCGCCGATCCGCTGGCGGAGCTGGTCGGCGACCTCGTCGGCGCCGCGCCGGTAGACGTCGGCGGAGGTGACGATGCCGAAGCCGAGCTTCTCGTCCTCGGTGAGGTCGGAGCGGCCGTAGAGCGGGCCGCGCGTACCCACGTGGGACAACGCCGACGTATCGAGGATGCCCTCCTCGACGGCGCGGCGGAACGGCGTGCCGTGCGTGTACTCGGCGCCGAAGTACGTGTCCCAGGTGTCGAGGTGCGCGTCGAAGTGCAGCAGCGCGACCGGGCCGTGCTTCTTGGCGACGCTCCTGAGAAGAGGCAGCGCGATGGTGTGGTCGCCGCCGAGCGTCATCATGCGGGCGCCGGAGCCGAGCAGGTCGTCGGCCGCGGCCTCGATGGTGTCGACGGCCTCGTTGATGTTGAACGGGTTGGCCGCGATGTCACCGGCGTCCGCGACCTGGGCGAGCGAGAACGGGGATGCGTCCTGCGCCGGGTTGTAGGGGCGCAGGAGGCGGGAGGCCTCGCGGATCGCGTTGCCGCCGAAGCGGGCGCCGGGCCGGTAGGAGACTCCGGTGTCGAAGGGGACGCCGACGACCGCCACGTCGGCGGCGTCCACCTCGTCGAGCCGGGGCAGGCGGGCGAACGTCGCCGGACCCGCGTAGCGCGGGACCCGGGAGGAGTCGACCGGTCCGACGGCGCCCGTGGGGCCGTTGGGAACGCGGGGCGTCTCGTTGCTGTTCATTGCGCGCATGCCTTCTTTCCTACGAGGGTTACTGCGGTGCTGCTGCTTACTGCGCCGCGGCGGCGGGAGCCGGCTCGGGCTCCTCGGCGCCGCGCCCGGCGAGCCGCTCGCGCCAGTTGGCGAGGACGGCGGCGTCGGTGGGCCGGGTGGCCAGGGACACGATCACGTAGACGACGAGTGACGCGACCAGGCCGTAGTACACGGGCTCGTTGGCGAGGATGCCGTAGTGCCACATCCCGCCGATGACGGTGAGGCCGCCGACGGTGACGGAGGCGAGGGCGCCGCTGACGTTGCCGCGCTTCCAGAGCAGCCCGCCGAGGATGGGCACGAGCAGCCCGCCGACGAGCAGGTTGTAGGCGACGGTCAGCGCCTCGACGACGTTGTTGAGGAGGATCGAGATGACGATCGCGACGATGCCGAGGCCCAGGATGAACATCCGGTTGCCCTTCACCTCGTCGTGCTCGTCCTCCACGGACGCCTCCGCCTTCACTCCGCGCAGCCGCTTCCAGATGTCGTTGTTGGCGACGGTGGCGCAGGCGATGAGCGCGCCGGAGGACGTCGACATGACGGCCGCGAGGGCGGCGGCGAGCACGAGCCCGCGGACGCCGACGGGCAGCTCGTCCTTGACGATCTGCGCGAACGCCTCGTCGGCCTGGCCGAGCCCCTTCGGGTAGAGGACCTTGGCCGCGGTGCCGATGACGGCGCCGCCGATCGCGTAGAGCAGGCAGTAGACGCCGGAGACGGTGCCGCCCCAGCGGGCCACCTTGTCGTTGCGGGCCGTGAAGACGCGCTGCCAGATGTCCTGGCCGATGAGCATGCCGAACGTGTAGATCAGCACGTAGGTGAAGATCGTCTCGCCGCCGATGCCCAGCGGGTCGAAGTACGAGGTGGGGAGCTGGGCCTTCATCTCGCTGAAGCCACCGGCCTTGATGACCGCGACGGGCAGCAGGATGATCAGCACGCCGATGGTCTTCACGACGAACTGGACCATGTCGGTGATGGTGATCGACCACATGCCGCCGAGCGTCGAGTAGGCGACGACGATGGTGCCGCCGACGACGATCGCGAGGGTGCGCGGCACGTCGAAGAGCACGTCGAAGATCGTCGCGTACGCGATGGTGGACGTGACGACAAGCATCAGCGTGTAGGCCCACATCACGATGCCGGAAATCATCCCGGCGCGGCCGCCGCCGTAGCGCAGGTCGAGCATCTCGGAGACCGTGTAGACCTTCAGACGGGCGATGCGCGCCGAGAAGAAGAGCGACAGGGCGAGGATGCCGAGGCCGATGGTGAACACCATCCAGGCGCCCGACAGACCGTACTGGTAGCCGAGGCCGACGCCGCCGATGGTGGAGGCGCCGCCGAGCACGACGGCCGCCATGGTCCCGGAGTACATGGCGGGGCCGAGGCGCCGGCCCGCGACCAGGAAGTCGCTCTTGGACTTGGCGCGGCGCATGCCCCACCAGCCCATCGCCAGCATGCCTGCCAGGTAGACGACGATCACGATGTAGTCGACGGCCATAGGGCTGTCCTCCTTCGTCCACCTCGGTGGCGTGTCGTGCAAGGGAGTGTGTCCGGCTGCGGAGCCCCTGCTGGGCCCCTGGGGGTGTCGGGGACATCCGCCCGTACCCGCACCCACCGGTCGGAAGAAATCTAGGTGGCCGAAAAGCAGCGCTGAAGTGTACGTTCCATCCACCGATCGCAATCAGAGCAGAGGAATCGTCCACAGGTGACCGTGACCGCACCCCCCACACAGGGCGTTCCGCTCGCCGCGGTGCTCGCCCGCGCCGACCTGGGCCTTCGCCAGATCGCGGGGCCCGCGGCGGCGGGCGTCCTGGTGCACGGGGCGCACACGTCGGAGCTGACGGACCCGGAGCCGTACCTGCTGGGCGGCGAGCTGCTCCTGACGGCGGGCGTGCACGCGCCCGCCGCGCCCGTCGACGGCTACTTCGAGGAGTACGCGGAGCGGGTCGCGCGGGGCGGCGCGGTGGCGCTCGGCTTCGGTGTGACGCCGGTCTTCGACACGGTGCCGCCGGAGCTGGTCACGGCCTGCGAGCGGCGCGGGATCCCGCTCGTCGAGGTCCCGCCGCGGACCACGTTCAGCGGCATCGCGCGGGCCGTGTGGGAGCTGATGGCGCAGGCCAGGAACGCGGAGCTGCGCCGGGTCACGGAGGCTCAGCAGGCGCTGGCCTCGGCGGCGGCGCGACCCGATCCGCTGCCCTCCGTCCTTCGCCAACTCGCCCAGCGCACGGGCGGGTTCGCGGTGGCCGTCACTCCGGAGGGCGACGAGCCGCACCACGCGGGGACGCGCCCGCCGCGCGCCGTGAGCGAGGCGCTCGCCGAGCTGACGGCGGTGGTCCGCCCGCACGCCACGCACCTCTTCCCCACCCCGTCGTCGGCGGCGGACACGGTGGGCGGCACGCACCTGTCGGCGTACGCGCTGAGCACGGGCGGCGCGCTCGGCCTCGCGACGCAGGTCCGCTCGCCGGGCGACCACACGATCGCGGGGGCGGCGGTGGTCCTGCTCTCGCTCCTCACGGGCGAGCACCGCTCGACGGGGGACACGCGCCGTGCGGCGACCCTGGTGGACCTCCTCCTCGGAGCGGACCGCGCGGAGGCGGCGACGGAGCTGCTTGGCGCGGACACCATGTGGCGCGTGATCCACGCCCGCCCGCTGTCGCCCCGCCCGGCCCCGGACCTGGCGACGCCGCTGACCACCACCGCCGCTTCCCCCGACGATCCGCTCACCCGCGCCCTGATCCCGTCCGACCAGGACGTCACGGCGCACACGGGCCATGTGCTCGGCGTCAGCGCCCCGGCGCTCCCCCGGGACCTGCCGCTCGCCGACGCGCAGGCGGCCCACGCCCTGACCCGCGCACGGGCGACCCGCAGCCCGCTGGCCCACCACCGCCCGGACGGCACCCCCGCGCCGACGCTGACCGCGCTGGCCGACAAGCCGGCCCTCATGGAGACCCTGCGCACCTGGCTCTCCCTGCACGGCAGTTGGGAGAGCACGGCCCTGGCCCTGGCCATCCACCGCAACACGGTCCGCCAGCGCATCGCCCGCTGCGCCACGCTCCTGGACACGGACCTCGACGACCCGGACACCCGCATGGAGCTCTGGTTCGCGCTGCGCCGGACGCGGTGACGGTGTGACCGACGTTCCACTCCCCGGTACCGATCACCGCCGCCCCGCGGCCCCCTGCACAATGGGCTCATGCCGATACCCGGATTGCCCAGCGACGTCCCGACCCGTGCCGCCCTGATCAAGCACCTCGTCCGCACGCGCATCGCGGGCGACGTGGCGACGCCCCGCGAGAACAACCTCTCGCACTACCGAAGGCTCGCGAACGGCGACCGCCACTACTGGCTGGGCCTGGAACTCGGCGACCGCTGGACCGACGAGCGCGACGTGCTCGCCGTCATGGCCGAACGCTGCGGCGTCGTGTCCGACCCCGACCACCGCTCGGGCCAGGACACCATCGACCCGGAGCTGACGGTCGCCGCCCTGGACCGCGCGGCGACGCGTCTGCGCAAGGCCGCGGAGGACCGCCAGCTCGTCCTGTTCGCCACGGGCCACCCCGGCGGGCTCCTCGACGTCCACCGCGCGACGGCGACGGCCCTGCGCGCGGCCGGCTGCGAGATCATGGTGATCCCCGAGGGCCTCGCCACCGACGAGGGCATGGTCTTCCAGTTCGCGGACGTGGCGATGCTGGAGCGCGGCGCGACGCTGTGGCACACGCACTCCCCCGACCCCATGGCCGCGATCCTCGACGGCCTCGCCCGGGAGGGCCGCGCGCTGCCGGACCTGGTCGTCGCCGACCACGGCTGGGCGGGCTGCGCGGCGCAGCGCGGCCTGGACTCCGTCGGTTACGCGGACTGCAACGACCCGGCCCTCTTCGTGGGCGAGTCCGAGGGCACGATGCAGGTGACGGTCCCCTTGGACGACCACGTGACGAGCCCGCGGCACTACGACCCGATGACGGCGTACCTCCTTGCCGCGGCGGGCCTCAACCAGTAGGGCCCTCTTTCCTGACCCCGGCGCCGGCCGAGCATTTCAAGCCCTTTGCGCCGGTTGAGCATTTCAACCCCCTTGCGCCGGTTGAGCATTTCAAGCCCCTGCGGCGATTGAGCAGCGGGGTCCGGGGCAGAGCCCCGAGGCGTCAACCACGGCGCCGCCTCAAAAGACATGGGGCGCCGCCCCATACCCCGCTGCTCAATCGCCGCAGGGGCTTGATTCGCTCGATCACCGCAGGGGGGATGGCTCACCCCCGCAGGGGAGAATGACTCACCCCCGCCGAAGGGCATCACCACGGATTGAGACCCTCCGTGCGGCGCGCCGCGAACCCCGGGGTCGGGTCGAGGAAGACGCGTCGCACCGCGGGAAACCGCTCCCGAATCCGCCGCGAGGCGTCCTCGCACGCCCACTCGATCTGCGCAGCAGTGGACGCATCCCGAAAATCGACCTTCGCCGCGACGAGCGCCTCCCGCGGCCCCTGCACCAGTGTGGTCAGCTCAAGCACGGCCTCGACATGCGCGACCCCGAGCACGATCTCCCGGATCTCGTCCCGGAAGGGCTTCGGCAACGGCCGCCCCACCAACAGCTCCGCGTTGGACCGCCCCAGCACCCACGCCACCCACAGCAGCAGCAACCCGATGCACAGGGACGCCACCCCGTCCCACACCGCCGACCCGGTGAGCTGCGAGCCGAGCAGCCCACCGCCCGCGAGCAGCAGACCGGCGAGGGCCGCGCTGTCCTCCAGGACGACCGCCTTCACCGCCGTGTCGGGCGTGTGCCGCAGATACGTACCGAAGGGCACCCGCACCCTGGCCGCCTCGCCCCGCGCCTGCTTCACGGCGGTCCGCAGCGAGAACCCCTCCAGCACGAAGGCGACACCCAGCACCACGTACGACACGACGGGGTTGCCCAGCTCCTCGCCCGCGACGAGCGTGTGGATCCCGTCGTACAGGGAGAAGACCGCGCCACCGACGAACGTGGCGACGGCCGCGAGCAGCGCCCACACGTACCGCTCGCCCCCGTAGCCGAGCGGATGCTCCTCGTCGGCGGGCTTGTCGCTGCGCTTCAGAGAAGTGAGCAGCAGCAGCTCGGTGACGGTGTCGGCGAACGAGTGCGCGGCCTCGGAGAGCATCGCGCTGGACCCGCTGATGACGCCGGCGACGGCCTTCGCGAGGGCGATGCCCAGGTTGGCCGCCGCGGCGACGAGCACCGTGAAGACGCTCTCCCCGCCCGCTTCTTCCGTGCCGCCCGCACCCTCGTCCGCCCGTACATCCATGTACGGGACGTTATGTCCGATCAGCGCGGAACGCGAACGACGCCCTCCTGGATGACGGTGATCGCGAGCCGCCCGTCCTGCGTGTAGATCCGCGCCTGCCCGAGCCCGCGCCCACCGGAGGTGGAGGGCGACTCCTGGTCGTACAGGAGCCATTCGTCGGCCCGGAACGGCCGGTGGAACCACATCGCGTGGTCGAGGGAGGCGCCCACGACGTCACCGACGGCCCAGCCGCCGCGCCCGTGGGCGAGCAGCACCGAGTCGAGGAGCGTCATGTCGGAGACGTACGTGGCGAGGCAGACGTGCAGCAGCGGGTCGTCCGCGAGCTTGCCGCGCGCCCGGAACCAGACCTGCGAGCGCGGCGGCTGGGGGTCGCCGACGAAGGCGAACGGCGGCGCGTCCACGTACCGCAGGTCGACGGCCTCACGGGCCTCCAGGAGGCGCTGGACGACCTCGGGCTTGAGCACGTCGCCTGCGTACCGCGGCAGCATCTCCTCCGCGGTCGGCAGCGACTCCGGGTCGGGCGCGGGCGGCATGTCGGCCTGGTGGTCGAGCCCCTCCTCGTACGTCTGGAAGGACGCGGAGAGGTGGAAGATCGGCTGCCCGTGCTGGACGGCGACGACGCGCCGCGTCGTGAAGGAGCGGCCGTCGCGGATCCGGTCGACGGTGTAGACGATGGGCGCGCCCGGGTCCCCCGCGACCAGGAAGTACGCGTGCAGGGAGTGAGCGTGCCGGTCGGCCGGGACGGTGCGTCCGGCCGCGACCAGCGCCTGGGCCGCCACCTGCCCGCCGAAGACGCGCGGGACCACGGAGGACCGCGACTGGCCGCGGAAGATGTCCTCCTCGATCTGCTCGAGGTCGAGCAGATCGAGGAGGGATTCGAGTGCCTTGTGCATGGGATCAGTTGTACCGAGCAAAGATTCCGGGCCGGTTACCGGCACCGGTCACGGAGTCGGTTACAGCCCCATGTTCTTCGCGATGATCGACTTCATGATCTCGCTGGTGCCGCCGTAGATGCGGTTCACGCGGTTGTCCGCGTACAGGCGGGCGATCGGGTACTCGTTCATGAACCCGTAGCCGCCGTGCAGCTGGAGGCAGCGGTCGATGACGCGGTGCGCGACCTCGGTGCAGAACAGCTTCGCGGACGCGGCCTCGGCGGCGCTCAGCTCACCGGCGTCGAGGGCCTCCAGGGCGCGGTCGGCGACGGCCTCGGCGGCGTCCACCTCGGCCTGACAGGCGGCCAGCTCGAACTTGGTGTTCTGGAACGACGCCACGGTCTTGCCGAAGACGGTGCGGTCCTGGACGTACTCCTGGGCGAACCGCACGGCGGCCTTGGCCTGCGCGTACGCGCCGTAGGCGATGCCCCAGCGCTCCGAGGGGAGGTTCTTGCCGAGGTAGTAGAAGCCCTTGTTCTCCTCGCCGAGGAGGTCCTCGACGGGGACCTTCACGTCGACGAACGCCAGCTCGGCGGTGTCGGAGGTCTTGAGGCCGAGCTTGTCGAGCTTGCGCCCGATCGAGTAGCCCTCGGACTTCGTGTCGACGGCGAACAGGGAGATGCCGTGGCGGCGGTCCTCGGCGGTCGGCGCGGCGGTGCGGGCGCAGACGATGACGCGGTCGGCGTGCACGCCGCCGGTGATGAACGTCTTCGAGCCGTTGAGCACGTAGTGCGTGCCGTCGTCGGAGAGCTTGGCCGTGGTCTTCATGCCGGCCAGGTCGGAGCCGGTGCCCGGCTCGGTCATCGCGAGGGCCCACATCTCCTCGCCGGTGACGAACTTCTCCAGGTAGCGCTTCTTCTGCTCGTCGGTGGCGAGCAGCTTGATGTACGGCAGGGCGAGCAGCACGTGCACGCCGGAGCCGCCGAAGGACACGCCCGCGCGGGCGGTCTCCTCGTACTGGATGGCCTCGAACTTGTGGGTGTCGAGCCCGGCGCCGCCGAACTCCTCCGGCACGTTGATGCCGAACAGGCCCAGGTCGGCCATCTTCGAGTAGAGCTCGCGCGGCACGATGCCCTGCTGGAACCACTCGTCGTAGTGGGGGACGACCTCGGCCTCGATGAAGGCGCGCAGGGTCTCCCGGAACGCCTCGTGGTCCTCATCAAAAACGGTACGGCGCACGGAGAACTCTCCCTCTACGACGAGTGTGCGGACGACAACCAAGCGACTAAGCGCTTGCTCAGAGGCAGGTTACCCGCGAGTCGCAAGGAGCGTCCAGAGATACAGGTCACTCCGCGCCGGCCGCCGACCTCACTCTGCGGCAGCCGCGGCGAACGCGCCACGCGCCAGCTTGTGCAGCATCCCCGCCGTCGCGGTCCGGCTCGGCAGCGAGCTCGGGCGGCTCAGGTGCGGGGTCGAGTTCAGCAGCCCGAAGACCGCGTGCACGGCCACGCGCGCGTGCGCCTCCAGCAGCTCGGGGTAGACCTTGCGCACCGCGTCCACCCACAGCTCCACGTACTGGCGCTGCAACTGCCGCACCAGCTTGCGGTCGCTGTCGCGCAGCCGGTCGAGCTCCCGGTCGTGCAGCGTGATCAGGTCGCGGTCGTCCAGCGCGAAGTCGATGTGCCCCTCGATGAGCGAGTCGAGCAGCGCCTCGGGCCCGTGCTCCGCCTCGGCGACCCGGCGCTTGCCACCGGTCAGCAGCTGTCCGCTGATCCCGACGAGCAGCTCGGCGAGCATCGCGTCCTTGCCGGCGAAGTGCCGGTACAGGCCGGGGCCGCTGATGCCGACCGCCGCGCCTATCTCGTCCACGCCCACGCCGTGGAACCCGCGCTCGGCGAAGAGCCGCGCGGCCTCCCTGAGGATCTGCTCGCGGCGGGTGGGGGCGTCGGTTCTTGTGGCCATGAGGCAATTCTAGACAGGGACGTTAGCGAGCGTTAACCTGACGGAAACGGGTTAACGCTCATTAACTTTCCGGGTACGGGCAAGGGGGCTCGAGGCCATGCAGGAGGCACCGGAGCTGACGAGTGCGGCGGAGCCCGCGTCGGAGGCCTGGCGGGCCAATGAGGCGGCGCACCGGGCGCTCGGCGAGGAGCTGCGCGCGAAGCTCGCCGCGGCCCGGCTCGGCGGCGGCGAGAAGGCGCGGGCGCGGCACACCGCGCGCGGCAAGCTGCTGCCGCGCGACCGGGTGGACGCACTGCTCGACCCCGGCTCCCCGTTCCTGGAGCTGGCGCCGCTGGCGGCGGACGGGATGTACGAGGGGCAGGCGCCGGCCGCGGGTGTGATCGCCGGGATCGGCCGGGTGAGCGGCCGCGAGTGCGTGATCGTCGCCAATGACGCGACGGTCAAGGGCGGCACGTACTACCCGATGACGGTGAAGAAGCATCTGCGCGCGCAGGAGGTGGCCCTGGAGAACCGGCTGCCGTGCGTCTATCTGGTGGACTCGGGCGGTGCGTTCCTGCCGATGCAGGACGACGTGTTCCCGGACCGCGAGCACTTCGGGCGGATCTTCTACAACCAGGCGCGGATGTCGGGCGCGGGCATCCCGCAGATCGCGGCGGTCCTCGGCTCGTGCACGGCGGGCGGGGCGTACGTCCCGGCGATGAGCGACGAGGCGGTGATCGTCCGCAACCAGGGCACGATCTTCCTCGGCGGCCCTCCCCTGGTGAAGGCGGCCACGGGCGAGGTGGTGACGGCCGAGGAGCTGGGCGGCGGCGAGGTCCACTCGCGGGTGTCCGGTGTGACGGACCACCTGGCGGAGGACGACGCACACGCGCTGCGGATCGTGCGGACCATCGTCTCGACGCTGCCGGAGCGCGGCCCGCTGCCGTGGGCGGTGAAGGCGGCCATCGAGCCGAAGGTGGACCCGGCGGGGCTCTACGGCGCGGTGCCGGTGGACTCGCGCACTCCGTACGACGTGCGGGAGGTCATCGCGCGCGTGGTGGACGGTTCGCGGTTCGCCGAGTTCAAGGCCGAGTACGGGCAGACGCTGGTCACCGGCTTCACGCGGATCCACGGCCACCCGGTCGGCATCGTCGCGAACAACGGCATCCTGTTCTCCGAATCCGCCCAGAAGGGCGCCCACTTCATCGAGCTGTGCGACCAGCGCGGCATCCCGCTGCTCTTCCTCCAGAACATCTCGGGCTTCATGGTCGGCAAGGACTACGAGGCGGGCGGCATCGCCAAGCACGGCGCCAAGATGGTCACGGCGGTGGCCTGCACACGCGTGCCGAAGCTGACCGTGGTCATCGGCGGCAGTTACGGCGCGGGCAACTACTCGATGTGCGGCCGGGCCTACAGCCCCCGCTTCCTGTGGATGTGGCCCGGCGCGAAGATCTCCGTGATGGGCGGCGAGCAGGCCGCCTCGGTGCTCGCGACCGTCAAGCGCGACCAGTTGGAGGCGCGCGGCGAGGAGTGGGCGGCCGAGGAGGAGGACGCCTTCAAGGCCCCGATCCGCGCCCAGTACGACGCGCAGGGGAACGCCTACTACGCGACGGCCCGGCTGTGGGACGACGGCGTGATCGACCCGATGGAGACCCGCCAGGTCCTCGGCCTGGCCCTGACCGCGTGTGCCAACGCGCCGCTGCCGGAGAAGTCCGCCGGCTTCGGCGTCTTCCGGATGTGAGGGGCGGACCAGACGTGTTCGAGACGGTACTTGTGGCCAACCGCGGCGAGATCGCGGTGCGCGTCATCCGTACGCTGCGGGCGCTCGGCATCCGCTCGGTGGCGGTGTACAGCGACGCCGACGCGGACGCGCGGCATGTGCGCGAGGCGGACGAGGCGGTACGGATCGGCCCGCCCGCGGCCACCGAGAGCTACTTGGTGGCCGAGCGGCTGATCGAGGCCGCGGCGGCGACCGGCGCACAGGCGGTGCACCCGGGCTACGGATTCCTCGCGGAGAACGCCGCGTTCGCGCGCGCCTGCGAGGAGGCGGGCCTGGTCTTCATCGGCCCGCCCGCGGAGGCGATCGCCCTGATGGGCGACAAGATCCGCGCCAAGGAGACGGTGAGCGCGGCCGGGGTCCCGGTGGTGCCCGGCGGCCGTGACCCGGAACTGGCCGAGGCGGCCCGCACGTTGGGCGCACCCGTCCTCCTGAAGCCGAGCGCGGGCGGCGGCGGCAAGGGCATGCGCCTCGTCCGCGACCTGACCGTCCTGGAGGAGGAGATCGCGGCGGCCCGGCGCGAGGCGCGCGCCTCCTTCGGCGACGACACGCTCCTCGTGGAGCGCTGGATCGACCGCCCCCGCCACATCGAGATCCAGGTCCTGGCGGACGGGCACGGGAACGTGGTGCACCTCGGCGAGCGCGAGTGCTCCCTCCAGCGCCGTCACCAGAAGATCGTCGAGGAGGCGCCCTCCGTCCTCCTCGACGAGGCCACGCGCGCGGCGATGGGCGCGGCGGCCGTGGAGGCGGCGCGCTCCTGCGGCTACCGGGGCGCGGGCACGGTGGAGTTCATCGTGCCGGGCGAGGACCCGGCCGCGTACTGCTTCATGGAGATGAACACGCGCCTCCAGGTCGAGCACCCGGTGACGGAGCTCGTCACGGGCGTCGACCTGGTGGAGTGGCAGGTCCGGGTGGCGGCGGGCGAACAACTCCCGTTCGCCCAGGACGACATCACGTTCACCGGGCACGCGGTGGAGGCCCGCCTCTGCGCCGAGACTGTGTCCATTAAAGAGGGCACGCGCGGTTTCCTCCCCTCCGGGGGCACGGTCCTTGCCCTGAGCGAGCCCGAGGGCGAGGGCGTCCGGGTCGACTCCGGGCTCACCGAGGGCACGGAGGTCTCCAGCCTCTACGACCCGATGCTCGCGAAGATCATCGCGTACGGCCCCGACCGGGACACGGCGCTGCGCAGGCTGCGCGCGGCCCTCGCCCGCACGGTGACGCTCGGCGTGCCGACGAACGCCGGGTACCTGCGGCGCCTGCTCGCCCACCCCGACGTCGTGGCGGGCGAGTTGGACACCGGACTCGTGGAGCGCGCGACGGACGAGCTGGTCGACGCGGAGGTCCCGCCGGAGGTGTACGCGGCGGCGGGCGTGCTGCGCCAGGAGCGCCTCGCCCCGGCCGTCACCGAGGGCTGGACGGACCCGTTCTCCCGGCCCACCGGCTGGCGGCTCGGCGGCGAACCGGCGTGGACCGTGCACCCCTTGAAGGCCGCGGGCCACGACCCGGTCGAGGTCCGGGTGCGCGGCACCGAGGTCCTGGTCGACGGCGTGCCGGCCACACCCGCCCGCCCCACCGCGACCGCGGGCGACTGGCTGGCGCGCGAGGGCGACGCCTGGCAGGTGCGGGACCACGACCCGGTGGCGGCGAACCTCACGGGGGCGGGGGCCGGCGGCGCGGGCTCCCTGACGGCGCCGATGCCCGGCACGGTGACCGTGGTGAAGGTGGCCGTGGGCGACCAGGTGACCGCGGGCCAGAGCCTGTTGGTGGTGGAGGCGATGAAGATGGAACACGTGATCACGTCCCCGCACGCGGGCACGGTGAGCGAGCTGGACGTGTCACCGGGGACGACGGTGGCGATGGACCAGATCCTCGCGGTCGTCGCCCCCGAGGAGACGGACGACGGCGGGGAGGCCGCGCGATGACCCCCACACCGCCGCTCCCCATGGTCGTCCCCGCCCAGGACCTCCCGGCCCGCGTCCGGATCCACGAGGTGGGCGCCCGGGACGGTTTGCAGAACGAGAAGCGGGCCGTCCCCACGGAGGTGAAGGCGGAGTTCGTCCACCGCCTGGCCGCCGCCGGCCTCACCACCATCGAGGCCACGAGCTTCGTGCACCCCAAGTGGGTGCCCCAACTGGCGGACGCGGAGGACCTGTTCCCGCGGCTCCAGGACATCGAAGGCGTCCACCTCCCCGTCCTCGTACCGAACGGGCGCGGCCTGGACCGCGCCCTGGCCCTCGGCGCGCAGCGCGTCGCCGTGTTCGCCAGCGCCACGGAGTCCTTCGCCAAGGCGAACCTGAACCGGACGGTTGCGGAGTCCCTGGCCGTCTTCGAGCCGGTCGTGGCGCGGGCCAAGGAGTCGCGGGCGCACGTTCGCGGCTACCTCTCCATGTGCTTCGGCGACCCGTGGGAGGGCCCGGTCCCGGTCCATCAGGTCGTCTCCGTCGCCAAGTCGCTGATGGACATGGGCTGCGACGAGCTGAGCCTCGGCGACACCATCGGCGTGGCCACGCCGGGCCACGTACAGACCCTCCTGTCGGAGCTGAACGAGGAGGGCGTGCCGACGAACACGATCGGCGTGCACTTCCACGACACGTACGGCCAGGCACTCTCCAACACCCTGGCGGCGCTCCAGCACGGCGTGACGACGGTGGACGCCTCCGCGGGCGGCCTCGGCGGCTGCCCGTACGCGAAGAGCGCCACCGGCAATCTCGCCACCGAGGACCTCGTCTGGATGCTGCGCGGACTCGGCATCGAGACCGGGGTCGACCTCGGCCTTCTCACCGACACCAGCAGGTGGATGGCCGGACACCTGGGCCGACCCAGCCCGTCCCGCACCGTTCGCGCCCTCGCACCCGAGGCCGACGCCGATACCCATGCCGATCCCGGCCAGGAGCAGTGAGGCAGTCATGGATCACCACCTCTCCCCCGAGCACGAGGAACTCCGGCGCACCGTCGAGGAGTTCGCGCACGAGGTCGTCGCCCCGAAGATCGGCGACTTCTACGAGCGGCACGAGTTCCCCTACGAGATCGTCCGCGAGATGGGCCGCATGGGCCTGTTCGGGCTGCCGTTCCCCGAGGAGTACGGCGGCATGGGCGGCGACTATCTGGCGCTCGGCATCGCCCTGGAGGAGCTGGCCCGCGTCGACTCCTCGGTCGCGATCACCCTGGAGGCCGGGGTCTCGCTCGGCGCCATGCCGCTCCACCTCTTCGGTACGGAGGAGCAGAAGCGGGAGTGGCTGCCGAAGCTGTGCGCGGGCGAGGTCCTCGGCGCGTTCGGGCTGACGGAACCCGAGGCGGGCTCGGACGCGGGCGGCACCCGCACGACGGCGGTGCGGGACGAGGAGACCGGCGACTGGATCATCAACGGCACGAAGTGCTTCATCACCAACTCCGGCACGGACATCACGGGCCTGGTGACGGTGACGGCGGTGACCGACCGCACGGCGGACGGCCGCCCGGCGATCTCCTCGATCATCGTCCCGTCCGGCACACCGGGGTTCACGGTCGCCGCGCCCTACTCGAAGGTGGGGTGGAACGCGTCGGACACCCGTGAGCTGCACTTCGACGACGTCCGGGTGCCGGCCGCGAACCTGCTGGGCACGGAGGGCCGGGGCTTCGCCCAGTTCCTGCGGATCCTCGACGAGGGGCGTGTGGCGATCTCGGCGCTCGCCACGGGGCTGGCGCAGGGCTGCGTCGACGAGTCGGTGAAGTACGCCAAGGAGCGCCACGCCTTCGGCCGCAGCATCGGCGGCTACCAGGCGATCCAGTTCAAGATCGCCGACATGGAGATGAAGGCGCACACGGCGCGGCTCGCCTGGCGGGACGCGGCGTCCCGGCTCGTCTCCGGGGAACCGTTCAAGAAGGAGGCGGCGCTCGCGAAGCTGTACTCGTCGACGGTCGCGGTGGACAACGCGCGGGAGGCCACGCAGATCCACGGTGGCTACGGCTTCATGAACGAGTACCCGGTCGCCCGCATGTGGCGCGACTCCAAGATCCTGGAGATCGGCGAGGGCACGAGTGAGGTGCAGCGGATGCTCATCGCCCGCGAACTGGGCCTGACCAGCTAGCGCCACCGCGGCACCGGCCGGACATTCGAGCCACGGTAAATCAAGCCCCTCCGGCGATTGAGGAGCGGGGTATGGGGCAGAGCCCCATGTCTTTCAGCGCCTGCGCCGGGGGCGCGGTCCCGGGGCTCCGCCCCGGACCCCGCTGCTCAATCGCCGCAGGGGCTTGATTCGCGCGGCCCCGCCCTCTGGACAACCGGGGAACTTAGGTTAACCTACCCTGAGTTTGCACCCCGCCCGGTCGCCGCCATGGCACGTCCGAAAGTTGCCCGTCATGCCCAACGCCCGACTGTCCCGCCCCACCCGCCGCGGCATACTCGCCGCGACCGGCGCCATCGGCCTCGGAGCCGCACTCGCCGCCTGCGGCGACGGCGGTTCCAAAGACGGCGGCTCCAGCTCGGCGGGCGCGGCGAAGAAGTCCGGCCCCTGGTCGTACAAGGACGACCGCGGCAAGACCGTGAAGCTGGACAAGGTACCGACGGAGATCGTCGCCTTCACCGGCATGGGCGCCGCCCTCTACGACTACGGCATCCAGGTCAAGGGCGTCTTCGGCCCGACCACCACGAAGGGCGGCAAGCCCGACGTCCAGGCCGGCGACATGCCCGTCGACAAGGTCACGGTCATCGGCAACGAGTGGGGCCAGTTCAACATCGAGAAGTACGCGGGGCTCTCCCCCCAGGTACTGATCACCACGATCTTCGACGGCGCGGGCACCCTCTGGTACGTCCCCGAGGAGTCCGCCAAGAAGGTCGCCAAGCTCGCCCCGAGCGTCGGCATCTCCGTCTACGACCGCCAGCTGACGACGCCGCTGGAGCACGTCTACAAGCTGGCCGAGTCGCTCGGCGCCGACCTGAAGGCCGACAAGGTCGTCAAGGCCAAGAAGCGCTTCGAGGACGCCGCGGCCCGGCTGCGCAAGGCGGCCAAGGCCAACCCCGACATCAAGGTGATGGCGGGCAGCGCGAGCCCCGACATCTTCTACGTCTCGGGCACGAACCTCTCCATCGACCTGGAGTACTTCAAGGCGCTCGGCGTGAACTTCGTGGAGCCCTCGGAGGGCGCGAAGAAGGCGTCCGGCGGCTGGTTCGAGAACCTGAGCTGGGAGAACGTCAACAAGCACAAGGCCGACATCATCATGATGGACGACCGCGCCCAGGCGATTCAGCCCGCCGACATCGACGAGCCGACCTGGAAGAAGCTGCCGGCGGTCAAGGCGGGCCAGGTCATCTCCCGCTCCCCCGAGCCGATCCTGTCCTACGACAAGTGCGCCCCGCTCCTGGAAGACCTCGCGAAGGCCATCGAGACGGCGAAGAAGGTGTCCTGATCCCATGACGACGACGGCCGAAGCCCCCGCTGTTGCCCCTTTCCGATTCTTCGATCTGCAAGTGGTCCGCACGCGGCGGCTCGGCCCGTCGCTCCTCAGGGTCACCTTCACAGGGCCCGAGCTCGCCGAATTCCACGGCGGCGGCCGGGACCAGTCCCTCTCCCTCTTCCTGCCGCACCCCGGCCAGGACGCCCCCGTGCTCCCGCCGATCACCCCGGGCGACGACGGCCGCGGCTGGCACACCGCCTACCGGGCGATCCCGGACGACGAGCGCGCGATCATGCGCTCGTACACGCTGAGCGGCCAGCGCCGCTTCCCCGCGGAGGAAGTCGACATCGACTTCGTGCTGCACGACGACGACCCGTCGGCCTCCGGCCCCGCCTGCCGCTGGGCCCGCGCCGCGGCCCCCGGCGACCGTGCCGTCGTGCTCGGCCCGGCGATCGCCGACAACGCCGCGGTGCGCTGCCGCCCCCAGGACGACTTCGACCAGATCCTCATGTGGGGCGACGAGACCGCCCTTCCGGCCGCGCTCGGCGTGCTGGCCTGGCTGCCCGAACACGTCTCGGCGCACGTGTACTTGGAGGTTCCGCACCGCGCGGACATCCAGCCGATCATCACGCTCGCGGACATCCAGGTGACCTGGCTGGTCCGCGACGAGGGCACACCCTCCGCGGTGGACGCGGTGCGCGCGGCCCGGCTCCCCGAGGCCACGAGTCCGTACGCCTGGCTGGCCGGTGAGTCCGGAACGATGAAGGAGCTGCGGCGGCACCTGGTGCGCGAGCGCGGCTACGACAAGCGTGCGGTCACGTTCGTCGGGTACTGGCGGCGCGGCATGAGCGAGGACGCGCTGCGGGCGGGGTAACACCCCTGCCCGCACCACTCACACCACTCACACCACTCACACCACTCACAACAGAACATTCCAGCCAATCCAGCCACAGAACAGGGGGCGGGGTCGCGAGCCGAAGTTAGGTTAGGCTAACCTAATCAAAGGGTTCGCGACCTCGCCCTTTTTCCTGCCCCACCCGGGAACCACCCCATCCCACCCGGAGGAACCGTTCATGCGCTCGCACCTGCTCAATGACACCACCGCGGAGCTGTACCGCAGTTCCGTGACCGAGGGAGTCGAGCGGGTGGCGGCCAAACTCGCCACCACCACAAGGCCGTTCACCGGCGTCACCCCCGACGCGCTCGCCCCCACCGTCGACGCGGTCGACCTGGACGAGCCGCTCCAGGACACGATCGCCGCCCTGGACGAGCTGGAGGACGTCTACCTCCGCGACGCCGTCTACTTCCACCACCCCCGCTATCTCGCCCACCTCAACTGCCCGGTCGTCATCCCGGCCGTGCTCGGCGAGGCGATCCTCGCCGCGGTCAACTCCTCGCTCGACACCTGGGACCAGTCCGCGGGCGGCACGCTCATCGAGCGCAAGCTCATCGACTGGACCACCGGACGCATCGGCCTCGGACCCGCGGCCGACGGCGTGTTCACCTCCGGCGGCTCCCAGTCCAACCTCCAGGCGCTGCTGCTGGCCCGCGAGGAGGCCAAGTCGAAGGACCTGTCCGCACTCCGCGTCTTCGCCTCCGAGGTCAGCCACTTCAGCGTCAAGAAGTCCGCGACGCTGCTCGGCCTCCCCCCGGAGGCGGTCGTCTCCGTCCCGGTCGACCGCGAGAAGCGCATGCAGACCGTGGCCCTCGCCGCCGAGCTGGAGCGCTGCCGCGAGAACGGGCTCGTCCCGATGGCCGTCGTCGCGACCGCGGGGACGACCGACTTCGGCTCCATCGACCCGCTCCCCGAGGTCGCCGAGCTGTGCGCCCAGTACGACACATGGATGCACGTCGACGCCGCCTACGGCTGCGGGCTGCTCGTCTCGAACAGGAACCGCGACCGGATCGACGGCATCGAGCGCGCCGACTCGGTCACCGTCGACTACCACAAGTCGTTCTTCCAGCCCGTGAGTTCGAGCGCGATCCTGGTCCGCGACGGTGCCACGCTGCGGCACGCCACGTACCACGCGGAGTACCTCAACCCGCGCCGCACGGTCGCCGAGCGGATCCCCAACCAGGTCGACAAATCCCTCCAGACCACGCGCCGCTTCGACGCGCTCAAGCTGTGGCTGACGCTGCGCGTGATGGGCGCGAAGGGCATCGGCTCCCTCTTCGACGAGGTGTGCGAGCTGGCGCACGAGGGCTGGCAGCTGCTCGCCGCCGACCCGCGCTACGACGTGGTCGTGGAGCCGAGCCTGTCCACGCTCGTCTACCGCTACATCCCGGCCGGTGCCACCGACCCCGCGGAGATCGACCGCGCCAACCTCCACGCCCGCAAGGCCCTGTTCGCCTCGGGCGACGCCGTCGTCGCGGGCACCAAGGTGGGCGAGCGCCAGTACCTGAAGTTCACCCTGCTCAACCCCGAGACAAAGCTCGCCGACATCCGAGCCGTCCTCGACCTCATCGCCGGCCACGCCGAGCAGTACCTGGGAGACACCCTTGACCGCGCATCCTGAGACGACGAAGAACACCGTGCACGACTTCATCGGGATCGGGCTCGGCCCCTTCAACCTCGGCCTGGCCGCGCTCACCGAGCCGATCGACGAGCTGAACGGCCTGTTCATCGAGTCCAAGCCGGACTTCGAGTGGCACTCGGGCATGTTCCTCGACGGGGCCCACCTCCAGACCCCGTTCATGTCGGACCTGGTGACGCTCGCCGACCCCACCTCGCCGTACTCCTTCCTCAACTACCTGAAGGAATCGGGGCGGTTGTACTCGTTCTACATCCGCGAGAACTTCTATCCGCTGCGCGTCGAGTACAACGACTACTGCCGCTGGACGGCCGCCAAGCTGTCGTCCATCCGCTTCTCGACGACCGTCACCGAGGTGCGCTACGACGAGGCGGCCGAGGTCTACCTCGTCACCACCGACAAGGGCGAGACCCACCGGGCCCGCCGCCTCGTCCTCGGCACCGGCACTCCGCCGTACGTCCCCGAGGCGTGCCAGGGGCTCGGCGGCGACGGGGTCATCCACAACTCCCGCTACGTGCAGCACAAGGAGCAGCTCCAGAAGAAGAAGTCGATCACGCTGGTCGGCTCGGGGCAGTCCGCCGCCGAGATCTACTACGACCTCCTCGGCGAGATCGACGTGCACGGCTACCGGCTGAACTGGGTGACGCGCTCGCCGCGCTTCTTCCCGCTGGAGTACACCAAGCTCACGCTGGAGATGACGTCCCCGGACTACATCGACTACTTCCACCAGCTGCCGGAGCAGACCCGCTACTCGCTGGAGGAGCGGCAGAAGGGCCTGTTCAAGGGCATCGACGGCGAGCTGATCGACGCCATCTTCGACCTGCTCTACCAGAAGGGTCTGAACGGTCCCGTCCCGACGCGGCTGCTCACCAACTCGGCTCTCCGCACGGCTGGTTACGAGTCCGCCACCGGCACGTACACCCTCGGCCTGCACCAGGAGGAGCAGGACAAGGAGTTCGAGCTCGAGACCGAGGGCCTGATCCTCGCCACGGGCTACAAGTACGCCACTCCCGCCTTCCTTGAGCCGGTCAAGGACCGCATCCGCTGGGACGGCCGGGGCCGCTACGACGTCGCCCGCAACTACTCGATCGACACCACGGGCCGCGGCATCTTCCTCCAGAACGCGGGCGTGCACAGCCACTCGATCACCAGCCCCGACCTGGGCATGGGCGCCTACCGCAACAGTTACATCATCGGCGAGCTGCTCGGCACCGAGTACTACCCCGTCGAGAAGACCATCGCGTTCCAGGAGTTCGCAGCATGAGCAATACGAGCACCACGAAAAGCACCGTAGGGAATCTGACCCTCCGGCCGGTCGACGCACAGGTCGACGCCGAGCTGCTGCACCGCTGGGTCACCGACCCCAAGGCGGCCTTCTGGCTGATGCAGGAGGCCAGGCTCCAGGACGTCGAGCGCGAGTACATGTCGATCGCGGCGCACGAGCACCACGATGCCTTCCTCGGCCTGCACGACGGCGAACCGGCCTTCCTGATGGAGCGCTACGACCCGCGGTACGTCGAGCTGGTCGGCCTGTACGAGCCGGAGCCCGGCGACATCGGCATGCACTTCCTCACCGCGCCCTCCGACGTCCGCGTCCCGGGCTTCACGCGCGCCGTGATCACCGCCGTGATGGAGCACCTCTTCGCCGACCCTTCGGTGGAGCGCGTCGTGGTCGAACCCGACGTACGGAACAAGGCCGTCCACGCCCTGAACGAGGCTGTCGGCTTCGTCCCCGAGCGTGAGATCGACAAGCCGGAGAAGAAGGCGCTGCTGAGCTTCTGCACGCGCGCCCAGTTCGAAGCGGCCACGGGAAGGACGACCGCAGCATGAGCATCGCCGACGCCGCCACCCACCTGACCCCCGAGCGCTGGGCCGAGGCCAACCGCCTCCTCATCCGCAAGGCCTTGGCCGAGTTCAGCCACGAGCGGCTCCTCATACCCGAGGCCGCCACGGGCCCCGACCGGTTCTTCGTCCTGAGCGACGACGGCCTGACCCGCTACGAGTTCACCGCGCGCCGGCTGCGCCTGGACCACTGGCAGGTCTCCGCCGACTCGATCACCCGCCACCGCGACGGCGCCGAACTCCCGCTGAACGCCCTCCAGTTCTTCATCGAGCTGAAGGACAGCCTGGGCCTGAGCGACTCGACGCTCCCGGTCTACCTGGAGGAGATCTCCTCCACGCTCTCCGGCACCTGTTTCAAACTGACGAAGCCGTACGTCGACTCCGCCGAACTCGCCGCCACCGGCGACTTCCAGGCGATCGAGACGGGCATGACCGAGGGCCACCCCTGCTTCGTCGCCAACAACGGCCGCCTCGGCTTCGGTGTCCACGAGTACCTCTCGTACGCCCCCGAGACCGCGAGCCCCGTCCGGCTGATCTGGCTGGCGGCGAGCCGCGAGCGCGCGGCGTTCACGGCGGGCGTGGGCCTGGAGTACGAGTCGTTCCTGCGCGCCGAGCTGGGCGACGGGACGATCGCGCGCTTCGACACGGTCCTGCGCGACAAGGGCCTCGACCCGGCCGACTACCTCCTCATCCCCGCCCACCCGTGGCAGTGGTGGAACAAGCTCTCCGTCACCTTCGCCGCCGAGGTCGCGCAGCAGAACCTGGTGTGCCTGGGCGAGGGCGACGACGAGTACCTGGCGCAGCAGTCGATCCGCACGTTCTTCAACAAGAGCGAGCCCACGAAGCACTACGTGAAGACGGCCCTCTCGGTCATCAACATGGGCTTCATGCGTGGCCTTTCGGCGGCGTACATGGAGGCGACGCCGGCGATCAACGACTGGCTCGCGAACCTCATCGAGAACGACGAGGTGCTCAAGGACACCGGCCTGACGATCATCCGCGAGCGCGCTGCCGTCGGCTACCGGCACCTGGAGTACGAGGCCGCCACCGACCGCTACTCGCCGTATCGCAAGATGCTGGCGGCGCTGTGGCGCGAGTCCCCGGTGAACTCGCTCGCGGAGGGCGAACGCCTGGCGACCATGGCGTCCCTCCTGCACGTGGACCGCGAGGGCAAGTCCTTCGCGGGCGCCCTGATCGAGCGCTCGGGCCTCACCCCCCGCGAGTGGCTCAAGCCGTACCTGAAGTCCTACCTGACCCCGCTCCTGCACAGCTTCTACGCCTACGACCTGGTGTTCATGCCGCACGGCGAGAACGTCATCCTGGTCCTGGACGAGCGGGGCGTCGTCAAGCGGTCGATCTTCAAGGACATCGCCGAGGAGATCGCGGTGATGGACATGGACGCGGTGCTGCCGCCCGCCGTGGAGCGCATCAAGGCCGAGGTCCCCGACGACATGAAGCTGCTGTCCATCTTCACGGACGTCTTCGACTGCTTCTTCCGCTTCCTCGCGGCGAACCTCGTCGAGGACGGCGTCGTGGACGAGGAGACGTTCTGGTCGACGGTCGCGGACTGCGTGCGCGACTACCAGGAGGCGATGCCCCAACTGGCGGAGAAGTTCGAGCGGTTCGACATGTTCGCCCCGCACTTCTCGCTCTCCGCCCTCAACCGCCTCCAGCTGCGCAACAACGAGCAGATGGTCGACCTGGCGGACCCGTCGGGCGCGCTTCAGCTGGTGGGCGACCTGGAGAACCCCATCGCGTAACGGGGTTTGGCCGGTCCTGTGGACCAGGGGCTCGGGAGACGGTCCTCCCGGGCCCCTTTCCCGTACGAGAATGGCGGCATGGCGGAAATCATCCAGCGCGACGGCACCTGGACGTATCTCGGGGACACGCTGCGGCTCGTGCCGGGCCGGGACAAGGGGGTCAGCCCGCTCCGCAAGGCGCTGGGCGAGCTGACCGTGCCGCTGACGGCGCTCGCGGGCGCCTCCTTCGAGCAGGGCAAGAAGACGGGCCGGCTGCGCCTGCGCCTGCGCGACGGCGCGGACCCGCTGCTCCAGGCGACGGGCGGCAAACTGACCGAGGGCGCGGACCCGTACCAGCTCACCGTCGAATCGGACCGCTACGGCGTCGCCGAGTACTTCGTGGACGAGGTGCGCAACGCGCTGCTCCTGGAGGAGGTTCCCGCCACGCCCTGCACCACGTACCTCCTGCCGGGCCCCGCCGTACCGCTGTCCGTCTCCGCTGGGGACGGCACGGCGAGCTTCGACGGGGAGCGCGTGCGCCTGGAGTGGAACTGGAAGACCGAGGAGGCGAAGTCCTCGGCGGGCACGCGGGTGCTCGCGCTCGGCGACATCACGGCGGTCGAGTGGCAGCCGGCCATCGGCCTGGAGAACGGCTGCCTGCGCTTCACGGTCCGCTCGTCACCGACGAAGGCGCCGCCGAAGTACGACCCGAACTCCATCGAACTGTGGGGCTTCAAGAAGGACCCACTGATGGCCCTGGTGGCAGCAGCGGTCCAGGCCCGCCTCCCCCATACGACCCCGACCCCTGCCCTGGAGGAGACCCCGCCTCCCCCGCAGCCCCCGGCGGAGGACGACCACGACGCCCTCCTCCGCCGCCTCCGCGAACTGGGCGACCTCCACCACCAGGGCGTCCTGACGGACGAGGAGTTCAAGCTCGCGAAGGCGGCTCTGCTCAAACGGATGTGACCTACGTGCGTACCTTCCGCGCCACCACGAACCGGTCGACCTCCGCCCCCGTCTCCGCCAGCCCCCGAACGGTCAGCTTCGCCGTCCGCCCCACGGGCGCCGGCTCCACGTCGACCCGCAGGAACGAATAGTTGGTGTACCGCACCCGCGACCAGTCGACGGTGACTTCCTTCTTGCCACCCTCCTGCGTCACGTACGAGGCGAACGGATCGACCTCCTTCTCGTGCCCCTCGTACGAGTCGTCGACCGGGAACTCATAGAGCCCCTTGCCCGCCGCGCCCGCGGTGACGTACACGACGCCGTCCGTCTCCGGGTACGCCGTGCCACCGATCGGCAGCTCCTTGGTGACCTTGTCGCCCTTCAGCACGTCCGTCCGCTCGTAGACGTGGTTGTGCCCGTTGATCACGAGGTCGACCGTGTACTTCTCGAACAGCGGCACCCACTCCTTGCGCACCCCGCCCTCGGAGGCGTGCGCGGTGGCGGTGCAGTAGGCGCAGTGGTGGAAGAAGACCACAACGAAGTCGATCCCTGACCCGGGCGCCCGGAACTTCCTCAACTGCCGCTCGAACCAGGTGGTCTGGGTCCCTCCGCTCAGCCCCAGGTTCGCCGGAATCTCGTGCGAGACGTCGTTCGCGTCGAGCGAGACGACGGCCGTGTTCCCGTGCACGAAGGAGTAGGCGCCCGGCAGGTTCTTCGGGTCGGGCCCGTTGCGCGGCGGCGCGAACCGGGCCTCCTGGCTCCCGTACCCGTTCGGCGAGTACCAGGCCTCCATGTCGTGGTTGCCGTACGACACCATCCACGGCACGGACTTGGCGACGGTCTCGGTCTGCGCGAGGAACAGGTCCCAGGTCCGCGCGTCGAACGTGTCGCTGGTCTTCCCCTGCCCGGAGGGGTCCGCGTACGCGATGTCACCGGCGTGCAGGTGGAAGGCCGGGCCCTGCGCGAGGATCAGGCTGTCGTTGGCGAGCGCGTGGTAGCTGACGCCCTGGTCGCCGAAGGCGGTGAACGTGAAGCGCTCGGAGCGGGCGGGCGCGGTCGTGAAGGTGCCGATGGTGCCCGCGAACCTCGGCGACGCCGGGTCGAAGCCCCGGTGCCCGACCCCGTAGTAGTACGTGCTGCCGGGCTTGAGGTGGGTCAGCTTCGCGTGCACGTAGTACTGGGTGTGATCGGCGCTCGTGCCGACGCCCGCAGGGGTGTAGAGGCTGCGCAGCTCGGCGGGGATCTTCCGCGACAGCTCACCCGCGCTGCCCCCGACCCGGACGAACGGGTCCTTCACCGCGACCGGCACCTGCCAGGACACGGTCATCTCGGTGCGCGCGTCGTCGCCGTAGGAGAGGTGCCGGCCGAAGGGCGCGACGAGCGCGCCGTCGACGGCCTCCGTGGCGGCCGCCGGGGCCGTGGTGCTCGCAGCCCGCGCGGCGCCCGGCACGAAGACCCCGCCCGCGACCGCGCCGAGCGTGACGGCCCCGCCGCGCATCACGGTGCGCCGCGAGAACCGGCTGCGCAGATATTCGTGCTGCTCGGCGAGCGACCGGTCGGCAAGCTCGTCGGGTACGCCCATACGTGGAATGTCCATGCCCGGAAAGATGCTTGAGGCACCTATCCACCAGGGGTACTCCGGGTGAACGCGGCCATAAATAAGCCCCGCCGGCGATTGAGGCGCGGGGCCCGGGGCAGAGCCCCGCGACCGCAACCCACGACCACCCGAGCGAACCTCCTGCCCGAATTCGGGCAGGATTCTTGCGAAAACGACCCGCAACCCCGAGGATCGGCTGCGTGCACGAGGACCTGATCGACCACCTGACGCGCAGCACCGCCCTGACTCGGGGCGAGGCGCTGCGGGTGATCCAGGACGTGCTCGCCTACTTCGACGAGCCGACGGAGGACTACGTCCGCCGCCGGCACCGCGAACTCCAGGGTCAGGGCCTGGTGAACGCGGAGATCTTCGAGCGGATCCTGGCGGATCTGCGCTACCGGGCGGTGTCGCCGCCGGAGCTCTCCCTCCGCCAGCTGCGCCGCATCGTCTACGGCTGAGGGGAATTTCTCTACTTATGTGCGGAATCGTCGGTTACATCGGAAAGCGTGACGTCGCGCCGCTCCTTCTCGAAGGACTCCAGCGCCTGGAGTACCGCGGATACGACTCCGCGGGCGTCGTCATCACCAGCCCCAAGGCCACCGGCCTGAAGATGGTCAAGGCCAAGGGCCGGGTGCGCGACCTGGAGGCGAAGGTCCCGGCCCGCTTCAAGGGCACCACGGGCATCGCCCACACCCGCTGGGCCACGCACGGCGCCCCGTCCGACGAGAACGCGCACCCGCACATGTCGTCCGACGACAAGGTCGCGGTCGTCCACAACGGCATCATCGACAACGCCTCCGAGCTGCGCGCCAAGCTGACGGCCGAGGGCATCGAGTTCCGCTCCGAGACGGACACCGAGGTCCTCACCCACCTCATCGCCCGCTCCCAGCTGCCCGAGCTCGAGGACAAGGTCCGCGAGGCGCTGCACCTGGTCGAGGGGACGTACGGCATCGCGGTCGTGCACGCCGACTTCCCGGACCGCATCGTGGTCGCGCGCAACGGCTCGCCGGTCGTCCTCGGCATCGGCGACAAGGAGATGTTCGTCGCCTCGGACATCGCCGCGCTGATCACCCACACCCGCCAGATCGTCACGCTCGACGACGGCGAGATGGCCACGCTCAAGGCCGACGACTTCCGTACGTACACCACGGCCGGCACCCGCACCGCCAACGAGCCGACCACCGTGGACCTCGAGGCCGCCTCCTTCGACATGGGCGACCACGACACGTACATGCACAAGGAGATCTCCGAGCAGGCCGACGCCGTGGACCGCGTGCTGCGCGGCCGCATCGACGACCGCTTCTCCACGGTGCACCTGGGCGGCCTGAACCTGGACGCCCGCGAGGCCCGCACGGTCCGCCGCGTGAAGATCCTCGGCTGCGGCACCTCGTACCACGCGGGTCTGATCGGCGCCCAGCTGATCGAGGAGCTGGCCCGCATCCCCGCGGACGCCGAGCCGGCCTCCGAGTTCCGCTACCGCAACGCGGTGGTGGACCCCGACACCCTCTACATCGCGGTCTCCCAGTCCGGCGAGACGTACGACGTCCTCGCGGCGGTCCAGGAGCTGAAGCGCAAGGGCGCCCGCGTCTTCGGCGTCGTGAACGTCGTCGGCTCGGCCATCGCCCGTGAGTCGGACGCGGGCGTGTACGTCCACGCGGGCCCCGAGGTCTGCGTCGTCTCGACCAAGTGCTTCACCAACACGACGGTCGCCTTCGCCCTGCTCGCCCTGCACCTCGGCCGCATCCGTGACCTCTCGGTCGCCGACGGCAAGCGGATCATCGAGGGCCTGCGCAAGCTCCCCGCCCAGATCACCGAGATCCTGGAGCAGGAGGCGGAGATCAAGAAGATCGCCGAGGAGTACGCGGACGCCCGCTCGATGATGTTCATCGGCCGCGTCCGTGGCTACCCGGTGGCCCGCGAGGCGTCCCTGAAGCTCAAGGAGGTCTCGTACATCCACGCCGAGGCCTACCCGGCCTCCGAGCTGAAGCACGGCCCGCTGGCCCTCATCGAGCCCGCGCTCCCGACGGTGGCGATCGTCCCGGACGACGACCTCCTGGAGAAGAACCGCGCCGCGATGGAGGAGATCAAGGCCCGCTCCGGCCGCATCCTCGCGGTCGCCCACCAGGAGCAGGAGAAGGCCGACCGCACGATCGTCGTCCCGAAGAACGAGGACGAGCTGGACCCGATCCTGATGGGCATCCCGCTCCAACTCCTCGCCTACCACACGGCCTTGGCCCTCGGCCGCGACATCGACAAGCCCCGCAACCTGGCGAAGTCGGTCACGGTCGAATAGGCGACCATCAAGCGCGACTGGAGCAGATCAAGCCCCGCTGTGTGGACGAGAGCCAGCGGGGCATGGGGCAGCGCCCCAGATCAAGCCCCGCCGGCGATTGAGGCGCGGGGCCCGGGGCAGAGCCCCGCGACCGCAACACCGCCCCCGCGCAACAACGACCGCACAAACGGGTCCCGTACGCGCCACCATGCGTACGGGACCCGTTTTCGAGAGGGCCGGGGCCGCCCATTGCCCCGCCCCTTGGCCGTCGGCCGGCGGCCGTCACCCGCCGGCCACCAGCCCGCCCAGCATCTTCCAGCGACCCGTATTTACCCTTCACAAGGGCACAAAGCACCTCTACGCGAGAGTAGATTTATCCAGCGGCGTGATTTGACGCCGAATCAACTCCCGGCAGCCCGCGGGGACTTACGGGATGACGATGACGGGACGCTGCGCGCGCCGCGCAAGGCGTCCCGCGACCGAGCCGAAGATCCGCCCGACGAGCCCGTGGGTCGAGCCCACGACGATGGCGTCGGCCGAGTACTCGTGCCCGACCTCCTCCAGCTCGTGGCAGATGTCGCCACCGCGCTCGACGAGGATCCAGGGCACCTCGGCCAGATACTCCGCGCAGGCCAGCTCGAGCCCCAGGACCTCCGTGCGGTGATCCGGCACGTCCACGAACACGGGCGGTTCACAGCCCGCCCACACCGTGGTGGGCAGCCGATTGGCCACATGGACGATGATCAGCCCCGAGCCCGAACGGTGGGCCATGCCGATCGCGTACGCCAGGGCCCGCTCGCTCGACATCGAGCCGTCGAAACCGACGACGACACCGTGCTTGAAAGCGGGATCACAGGCTTGACGTGTCTCTTCCGCCGCTCGGGGCGTCGCCGTGGGGTCGGCGACCTGCCGCTTGCGGTCCGCGGGTTCGGGGATTTCGTGACCGGCCATGAGTGTCTCGGCGTGTACCTCGTGGGCCTCTAAAGAGGGGACGACAACTGATCGGCGGAGCTGTGTCCGGGAATCATCTTCCCAACCCCATACCCCCAAGGGTACGGCGACACTCCTCCTCTGCCCAGACTCTGATTCCGGGCCCCAGAGCTGCGCCTTCTTCGTCGATGGTCTCGCTCCGCCGCGTTCAGGGGAGCATGCACGAGGGCCGCCCGTATGGCAATGGTTGCTGCCCCGTACAGGCGGTTTGCGCACTCAACTGGGCGTCCGACGTCCCCCGACGAAGTGACCCGGGCCGGTCGGCGGCGTTGAACTCGCGTACCGAGAGACACAGGGAGCGCTCAGTGCCCGTACCGACCCTCGACCGCCGCCCCGGCGCCGCGCACCACCACGACCCGCGGCTGCCCGCGCGCTGGGCCGCGTTCAGTTGCGTCCTGGTGCCGCTCGTACTCGTCTGGTACGGCTCGTCCGCCGCGGGCGCGGGCGGCGCCGCGCTGGGCCTCGCGGCGATCACCGCGGCGTGCCGGCTGCTCCTTCGACAGTCGGAACGCGGGGCTGCACAGTTGCACAGTGAACAATGCAGCGCGCATCGTAGGGAGTACGACGGAAGCGCTCCTGACGCACGCGACGGCGGGCGCCGGGCCGGGTGGGATACGCCGGTTGGCTGACCGGTTTCAACGCGACGCTCCGATAATTTTCAGCCAACTTGGGTCAGCGGGCCCTCCCTTGCGTTGCGCCTCCTCCAACCCCCTTTCCACCAGGGCCGAAACCACGGGGAAAGGCGCTTGTGCCCTACGGGGACCGGCCACGGAGTTGAGGCCCACTTCCCAGCAACGGCCCTGAGTGCGACGCTTCGTGATCGAATGCTTCACGCCAAGTTGCCATGTCGACAATCTGTCAGGTTCTTAACTGGTCACGACGGCACCATGGGACGCAGTAGATTCGATCATGACTGTCTGATCTGAAGGCGGCGGGGGACTTCGTGCATCACCGAGGGGAAACGTGCAGGAGCGAACAACCCGTCAAAATATTGAGGGAGCCGGGATCACCGAGGGGGGCTTAGCAGCATGAGCCACGACGCCACCACCGCGCCGGAGGCGGCGGCTCGCAAGCTGTCGGGGCGCCGTCGACGAGAGATCGTCGCGGTGCTGCTGTTCAGCGGCGGACCCATCTTCGAGAGTTCCATTCCACTCTCCGTGTTCGGGATCGACCGACAGGACGCGGGAGTTCCGCGCTATCGATTGCTCGTGTGCTCGGGCGAAGACGGGCCCCTGAGGACCACGGGGGGACTCGAACTCACCGCGCCGCACGGACTAGAGGCGATATCGCGAGCGGGCACGGTCGTCGTGCCCGCCTGGCGGTCCATCACTTCTCCGCCACCGGAGGAGGCGTTGGACGCCCTGCGCCGCGCTCACGAAGAGGGCGCGCGCATCGTCGGCCTGTGCACGGGAGCCTTCGTGCTCGCCGCGGCAGGCCTGCTGGACGGCCGTCCGGCGACCACGCACTGGATGTACGCACCGACGCTCGCCAAGCGCTACCCGTCGGTCCATGTGGACCCGCGCGAGCTCTTCGTGGACGACGGAGACGTACTGACGAGCGCCGGCACCGCGGCCGGAATAGATCTCTGTCTGCACATCGTGCGCACGGACCACGGCAACGAGGCGGCCGGAGCGCTCGCCCGCCGCCTGGTGGTCCCACCGCGCCGCAGCGGCGGCCAGGAGCGCTATCTCGACCGGTCGCTGCCGGAGGAGATCGGCGCGGACCCGCTGGCCGAGGTCGTCGCGTGGGCACTGGAGCACTTACACGAACAGTTCGACGTGGAGACGCTGGCCGCCCGCGCCTACATGAGCCGCCGCACCTTCGACCGCCGCTTCCGGTCGCTGACGGGGTCCGCCCCGCTCCAGTGGCTGATCACGCAGCGGGTGCTTCAGGCCCAGCGGCTCCTGGAGACCTCCGACTACTCGGTCGACGAGGTGGCGGGCCGCTGCGGCTTCCGCTCCCCCGTCGCGCTGCGCGGGCACTTCCGGCGCCAGCTCGGCTCGTCGCCCGCCGCGTACCGGGCCGCCTACCGGGCGCGCAGGCCGCAGGGCGAGGGGCAGGGGCAGGGGAAGCCGGAGAAGCCCGACAGGCCGGTCGAGCTCACGGGCGTGCCGGGCACCGAGGGGACGCCGGTCCCCGCGCAGTCCCGGCGCACGGCGGCCGCCAACGCACTCGGCCCGCCGGCGGCCTCGATGCCAATGGGCCACTCGGGACTGCCGGGCCCGCGCACGGCTTCGTAGCCCCGGGGCCCGGCACCGGGCACAGGAGCTGACGCCCGTCGTCTGCCAGTGAGAAGGTCGGACCCGTAGGGTTGGGCGCATGAACGATCGCATGGTGTGGATCGACTGCGAGATGACCGGACTCTCGCTGGCGAACGACGCGCTCATCGAGGTGGCCGCACTGGTCACCGACTCGGAGCTGAACGTACTCGGCGACGGAGTGGACATCGTGATCCGCCCGCCGGACGAGGCCCTGGAACAGATGCCCGAGGTGGTGCGCACGATGCACACCGCCTCGGGCCTCCTCGACGAGCTGGCGGGCGGCACGACGCTCGCGGACGCCGAGGAGCAGGTCCTGGCGTATGTACGTGAACACGTCAAGGACGCGGGCAAGGCCCCGCTGTGCGGGAACTCGGTCGGTACCGACCGCGGATTCCTGCTGCGTGACATGCCGACGCTGGAGGACTACCTCCACTACCGGATCGTCGATGTGTCCTCGGTCAAGGAGCTCGCCAGGCGCTGGTACCCGAGGGCGTACTTCAACAGTCCGGACAAGAACGGCAACCACCGGGCGCTCGCCGACATCCGCGAGTCCATCGCCGAGCTGCGCTACTACCGTGAGGCGGTCTTCGTCCCGCAGCCAGGACCCGACTCGGACACCGCGAAGTCGATCGCGGCGAAGTACGTCCTGCCTGCTGAGTAACCCCTCGCAAACCCCTGTGTACGGGGTCCGGGCCCGCTCGGGAAAAGGTGTGCGCGAGCACCCCTTCGGACCCTGTACACTTTTTCTCGGCCGGTCGGAAGAAAGACAAACGACCGGACATGGTGGGTGTAGCTCAGTTGGTAGAGCACCTGGTTGTGGTCCAGGTGGCCGCGGGTTCAAGTCCCGTCACTCACCCTGAAGGGTCCGAAGGCCCCGGTTCGAGAGAACCGGGGCCTTCGGCGTTCCCGGAGGCGATCAGGGCCACGGTCGGGGCCCCGGGGCCACGGCTATGACGAGGCGCGGACCACGAGCTCCGTCGGAAGCACCAGGTGGCGCTGCGTGCCGCGCCGGACGGAGGAGCGCTTGCCCTCCGCGGCCAGCGCTATCTCGTCGAGCAGCAGCTCCGTCATCGCCCGGCCCATGTCCCGGGTCGGCTGGCGCACGCTGGTGAGGCCCGGCTCCATGTGGCGGGCGATCACCGAGTCGTCGAAGCCGACCAGGGAGACGTCGTCGGGGATGCGGCGGCCCGCCTCGCGCAGCACCTGGCGGGCGCCGGAGGCCATCAGGTCGGAGCAGGCGAAGACCGCGTCGAGGCCGGTGCCGCGCTCCAGGAGCTCCTCCATGCAGCGGCGGCCGCCCTCCTCGGTGAAGTCTCCGTACGCCACCAGCTTCTCGTCGTAGGCGATCCCGCTCGCGGCCAGCTCGTCCTGGTAGCCGGCGAGGCGGCGCTGGGCCCCGTACACGTCGAGCGGGCCCGCGATGATCGCGACGGACCGGCGGCCCCGGGAGACCAGGTGCTCGACGGCGGAGCGGGCGCCCGCGTAGTTGTCGGTGTCGACCGAGGGCAGCGGCTCGTCCGCGGAGCGGGGGCCGCTGATCACGGTCGGGATGTCCATCTGCATGAGGCGGTCCGCGAGCGGGTCGTCGGAGTGGACCGAGACCAGCAGGACACCGTCGACGCGATGGGCGGCGAGGTAGGCGGCGAGCCGGTCCTGTTCGCGCTCGCCGCGGGCGAAGGTGAGCAGGAGCTGGAGGTTGGTCTCGGCGAGGGCGAGACCGACGCCGCCGACCATGCCGGAGAAGTACGGCTCGGAGAAGAACCGGGACTCGGCCTCCGGGACCACCACCGCTATCGAGTCCGAGCGGTTGGCCGCGAGGGCCCGCGCCGCCGTGTTCGGTACGTAGCCGAGCTCGGCCACCGCCTCCTCGACCGCCGCCCGGGTGCGGTCGCTGACCCGCGGCGATCCGTTGATGACGCGGGAGACCGTGCCCCGGCCGACGCCCGCTCGGGCCGCGACCTCCTCGAGGGTCGGGCGCCTGCCGTGCGTGCCGTGAGCCACCATGACTCCTACCTCCCCAGATCTTGAGCGGAATCTAACAGCCCGATAACCGCACGAACTTGTCGTCGCCGAGTGTCTTGACACCCCGGGTTCGAGCGACGACCCTTCAACTCATCACGGGTGGGAGCGCTCCCACCCTACTGGACGCATACAGAAGCCGCACGTTCCCCGCCCGAGCCGCACGTGAACGAACGGGCCCAGTACAGCAGTTGGCAGCAGGCCGGGATCTGCACGTCTCAGCATCAAGAGCACATGAGCACTTGGAGGACCAATGCGCACTGCCCGTACGTCCCGACGCGCGATGACCTTCGCGGTCGTCGCCGCCCTGGCCACAGGCCTGCTTGCCGGTTGTGCGAGCGATGACGACGACGGCTCCGGGGGCGCCGGGGGTTCCGGGGACAAGAAGGGCTCGACCACGCTGACGGTCGGCACCTTCGGCACCTTCGGTTACAAGCAGGCCGGGCTCTACGACGAGTACATGAAGCTGCACAAGAACATCACCATCAAGGAGAACGTCACCACCAGGACCGACGTCTACTGGCCCAAGACCCTCACCCGTCTTCAGGCCGGGTCCGGCACCGACGACATCCAGGCCATCGAGATCGGCAACATCACCGAGGCCGTGCAGACGCAGGCGAACAAGTTCGTCGATCTCGGCAAGGAGGTCGACAAGTCGCAGTGGCTGGACTGGAAGAACAAGCAGGCCACCACCAAGGACGGCAAGCTGATCGGCCTCGGCACCGACGTCGGCCCGATGGCGATCTGCTACCGCAAGGACCTCTTCAAGAAGGCCGGCCTGCCCACCGACCGCACCAAGCTCGCCGAGATGTGGAAGGGCGACTGGGCGAAGTACGTCGACGTCGGCAAGGACTACATGAAGAAGGCGCCGGACGGCACCAAGTTCGTGGACTCCGCCTCTTCGGTCTACAACGCGGCCCTCGGCGGCGCGAAGGACCGCTACTACGACAAGAGCGGCAAGGTCATCTGGGACACGTCCCAGGGCGTGAAGGACTCGTGGGACGCCGCGATGGAGGTGGCGACCTCCGACATGTCGGCGAAGCTGAAGCAGTTCGACAAGCCGTGGGACCAGGGCTACGCGAACGGCACCTTCGCCACCGTCGCCTGCCCGGCGTGGATGATCGGCTACATCCAGGAGAAGTCCGGTGACGCCGGCAAGGGCAAGTGGGACGTCGCCGCCGCGCCGACCGCGGCCAACTGGGGCGGCTCCTTCATCGGCGTGCCGACGGCGAGCAAGCACCAGAAGGAGGCCATCGCCCTCGCGAAGTGGCTGACCGCCCCCGAGCAGCAGGCGAAGGTCTTCGCCAAGCAGGCCAGCTTCCCGTCGACCCCGTCGGCGTACGCGAGCCTGAAGCCGAAGGCGGACACCACGGCCTACTTCTCGAACGCGCCGCTCACGCAGATCTTCTCCGACTCGGCGAAGACCATCCCGGTGCAGATCTTCGGCATCAAGGACCAGCCGATCAACACCGCGATCACCGACACCGGCATCCTCCAGGTCGAGCAGAAGGGCAAGTCGCCCAAGCAGGGCTGGGACGCGGCCACCAATGAGGTCAAGGACGTGCTCGGCCAGTGAGCAGCTCCCACGAGGCTCTCGCGCACACCGCGTCGAGCGCCGACGCCGCGTCCGACTCCACGAAGGAGTCGGGCGCGGCCCGGGGCGCTCAGGGTCGCGGTACGCCGAAGAACGCCGACTCCTGGCGCAGCCGGCTGTACCGCTGGGACATGAAGGCGTCCCCGTACGCGTTCATCGCCCCCTTCTTCATCATCTTCGGTGCCTTCTCGCTGGTGCCGCTGCTCTACACCGCCTGGTACTCGCTGCACAACGTGCAGCTGTCGAACCTGGACGGCCAGACCTGGGCGGGCCTGGAGAACTACACCAACCTGTTCCAGTCGGACTTCTTCTGGAACGCGCTGAAGAACACCCTGTCCATCGGGGTGATCTCCACGGTGCCGCAGCTGGCCGCGGCGATCTGGCTCGCCCACATGCTCAACTACCGGCTGCGCGGCTCGGTCGTGTGGCGCGTCGTCGTGCTCACTCCGTACGCCACGTCGGTGGCCGCCGCGACGCTCGTCTTCGTGATGCTCTTCGCCCCGGACAGCGGGATGATCAACTGGATCCTCGACTCCATCGGGCTCGACAAGATCAACTGGCGGGAGTCCGACTGGGGTTCGCAGCTCGCGGTGTCCTCGATCGTGATCTGGCGGTGGACCGGGTACAACGCGCTGATCTATCTGGCGGCGATGCAGGCCATCCCCGCCGACCTCTACGAGTCGGCGGCCCTCGACGGGGCCAACCGCTGGCAGCAGTTCCGGCACGTGACGATCCCGATGCTGCGGCCGACGATCCTGTTCACGGTCGTGGTCTCCACCATCGGCGCGATGCAACTCTTCGGTGAGCCGCTGCTGTTCGGCGGGGTCAGCGGCACCAAGGGCGGGTCCGAGCACCAGTACCAGACGATCGGCCTCTACATGTACGACCAGGGCTGGATCGTCGGCAACCTCGGCAAGGCGTCCGCGATCGCCTGGTCGATGTTCCTGATCCTGCTGGTCGTCGCCGCGATCAACATACTGATCTCCCGCCGGCTGAGGAAGTCCCAATGACCACCATCGAAGATGTGACGCGGCCGAAGCGGCGCCGGGTCCTCGGCGCGGGCAAGCAACTGCACGCGGGTCCCGTCACGTACGTAGCCCTTGCCCTGTTCGCCCTGATCTCCCTCGCCCCGCTGCTGTGGACGGTGATCGCGGCCTCGCGCACCAACGCGCGCCTCGCGCAGACGCCGCCGCCGTTCTGGATCGGCGGGAACCTCTTCAAGAACCTGGAGACCGCCTGGAACCAGGCGGGGCTCGGCGCGGCGATGTGGAACAGCATCCTCGTCGCGTCGGCCATCACCGTCGGCACGGTGCTGTTCTCCACGCTGGCCGGGTTCGCCTTCGCCAAACTGAAGTTCCGGTTCTCGACGGCGCTGCTCCTGATGACCATCGGCACGATGATGATTCCGCCGCAACTCGCCGTCGTACCGCTGTACTTGTGGATGACCGATCTGGGCTGGGCGAACCATCTCCAGACCGTCATCCTGCCGACGCTCGTGTCCGCCTTCGGCACGTTCTTCATGCGGCAGTACCTGGTGCAGGCGCTGCCGTCCGAGCTCATCGAGGCGGCGCGGGTCGACGGGGCGAGCAGCCTGCGGGTGGTGTGGCACGTCGTCTTTCCCGCGGCGCGGCCCGCGATGGCCGTGCTCGGGCTGCTGACCTTCGTCATGGCCTGGAACGACTTCCTGTGGCCGATCATCGCCCTCACCCAGGAGAACCCGACGGTCCAGGTCGCCCTGAACGCGTTGGGCACGGGGTACATCCCCGACGACTCGGTGATCATGGCGGGGGCGTTGTTGGGGACGTTGCCGTTGCTCGTCGCGTTTCTGCTGTTCGGGAAGCAGATTGTGGGCGGGATCATGCAGGGGGCCGTCAAGGGGTGACACGCCCTCCGGGTGGGCGGGGTGTTCGTGTTGCGCCCCGCCTGTCCTACGTCTCGGGGCTCTGCCCCGGGCCCCGCGCCTCAATCGCCGGCGGGGCTTGATTGGCCTACCCGCCGAAGCAGCCCAATTTCTATCTATGGGAGCGCTCCTATGACCACCACCGACAACACCGGCCCCGACCTCGCCAACGCCCCCGTCGCGACCCGGTTTCCCGCCGGGTTTCTTTGGGGGGCGGCCACCGCCTCGTACCAGATCGAAGGAGCCGTGCGGGAGGACGGGCGGACGCCGTCGATCTGGGACACGTTCAGTCATACGCCGGGGAAGGTGGTGAACGGTGACACCGGGGACGTCGCCGTGGACCACTACCACCGGTGGCGCGACGACGTGCGGCTGATGGCCGACCTGGGGCTCACCGCGTACCGGTTCTCCGTGGCGTGGCCGCGGGTGCAGCCGACCGGGCGCGGGCCCGCCGTGCAGCGTGGGCTCGACTTCTACCGGGGGCTCGTGGACGAGCTGCTCGCCCATGGGATCAAGCCCGTCGTGACGCTCTACCACTGGGACCTGCCGCAGGAGTTGGAGAACGCGGGCGGCTGGCCCGAGCGGGACACCGCCTACCGGTTCGCCGAGTACGCGGGGCTGGTCGGCGAGGCGCTCGGCGACCGGGTCGAGAGCTGGGTGACCCTCAACGAGCCCTGGTGCAGCGCCTTTCTGGGCTACGGCTCCGGGGTGCACGCCCCCGGGCGGACGGACCCGGCGGCGGCGCTGCGCGCGGCGCACCACCTCAACCTCGGCCACGGGCTTGCCAGTTCGGCCCTGCGTGAGGTGCTGCCGGCCCGCGCCAAGGTGGGGATCAGCCTGAACCCGAGCGTGGTCAGGGCCCTCACCGACGCCCCTGCCGACCTGGATGCCCGCCGCCGCATCGACGCGCTGGCGAACCGGGTCTTCACCGGGCCGCTGCTGAAGGGCGCCTACCCGCGCGACCTGATCACCGACACCGCGGCCGTCACGGACTGGTCGTTCGTGCGGGACGGGGACACCGCGGCGATCCACCAGCCGCTCGACTTCATCGGCCTGAACTACTACACCCCGGCCGTCGTCTCCGCCGCCCGCCCCGACCAGGACGGACCCCGCCTCGACGGGCACGGCGGAGGCGAGCACACGCCGTGGCCGGCCGCCGACGACGTCGCCTTCCACCACGCGTCCGGCGAACTGACCGCCATGAACTGGCCCGTGGACCCGACCGGCCTCACCGACCTGCTCCTCGACCACGCCTCGCAGGCGCCGGGAATTCCGCTGTACGTGACCGAGAACGGGGCGGCGTACGAGGACGTGGTCGACGCCGATGGCCGCGTGCACGACCCGGACCGCATCGCCTATCTGCACGGCCACCTCGCCGCCGTCCACGACGCCATCGAGCAGGGCGCCGACGTCCGCGGCTACTTCCTCTGGTCGCTGCTCGACAACTTCGAGTGGGCCTACGGATACGGCAAGCGGTTCGGCGCCGTGTACGTCGACTACGAGACGCAGGAGCGCATCCCGAAGTCCAGCGCCACCTGGTACTCCCGGGTGGCCCGAACCGGGGGGCTGCCCGCCGAGTCCTGACCCCGGCGGGCAGAGGGGCCGGTGCGCGCTGTGTGGCAGCAGCGCGCATCGGCCCTTATTTTGCGCATATGCACGATACTTACCTATACGAGCGGTCCTGAAGCGCCATGGGTGTGCTCAAGGACCATCCGGAACTCGTCCTGTTCGTGAGCCTCGCGCTCGGCTACCTCGTGGGGAAGCTGCGCGTGGGGCCGCTGACGCTGGGCGGCATCTGCGGGACGCTGATCGTCTCGCTGCTGCTCGGGGCCTGGACCAAGGCCCATGTCTCCGACGACGTGAAGACCGTGTTCTTCGCGCTGTTCATCTTCGCGCTCGGCTACATGGCCGGGCCCCAGTTCTTCCGCAACCTCAACAAGAAGAGCCTGCGCTTCTTCGTGCTGTGCGGCATCGAACTGGTCTGTGTCATCGGCATCGCGCTCGGCCTCGCGAGCTGGTTCGACCTGGACGTCGGCACCGCCTCCGGCATCCTGGCCGGCGCCGCCACCGAGTCCGCCGTGGTCGGCACGGCCACCGAGTCCATCGGCAAGCTCAGCGACCTCACCGCCGCCCAGATCACCGAGTACCAGGGCAACGTCGCCACCGCGTACACGGTCTGCTACCTCTTCGGCCTGATCACGATCGTGCTCTACACGAGCCAGATCATGCCGATGATGATGCGCATCAACCTGCGCGACGCCGCCCGCGAACTGTGGGAGCGCACGCGCAGCCGCGGCAGCCTGGAGGCGGACGAGCGCCCCGCCCTGCCGGGCATGGTGGGCCGCACGTACCTGGTGACCACCGCTGATGGCCGTACGGTCGGCGATCTGCGGTCCTCGTTCGGCGAGCGGGTCACCGTCGAGGCGGTCAAGCGCGGCAGCAAGGTCCTCGACGTCACGCCGGGGCTCGAGCTCACCCTCTCCGACCTGGTGCTCCTGGTCGGCCGCCGGGCGAACGTGATCGACGCGGGCCGGATCGTCGGCCCGGAGACACCGGGCGTGCCGGGCCTCGACTCACCGCTCGCCTCCCGCGAGGTGTCGGTCACCGACAAGGAGCTGGACGGGCGGTCCATCGACGAGGTGCAGAAGGCGAACCCCGAGTTCTACCAGGACGGCGTCTACGTCACCGACATCACCCGCGGCGACCAGGACATGCCCGCCACCGGGGACACCGTGCTGCACCGCGGTGACGTGCTGACCCTGGTGGGCGCCCGCTCGGGCCTGGACAAGCTGGTCGCGCGGATCGGCTCGGTGGTCAAGAACGACGCCACCGACTTCATCTATCTGGGGCTCGGCATCGCGGCCGGTTCGCTGCTCGGACAGGTCGTGGTCAAGTTCGGCGACATCCCGATGTCGCTCGGCACCGGCGGCGGCTGCCTGATCTCCGGGCTGCTCTTCGGCTGGTTCCGCTCCCGCTCGCAGACCTTCGGCGCGTTCCCGCCGCAGGCCGCCTCGACCATCAAGGACATGGGGCTCGCGGTCTTCATCGCCTGCACGGGCCTCGTCTCCGGGCCGCAGGCCTGGCCGCTGATCAAGGAGTACGGGGCGCTGCTCCCGTTCGCCGGGATCGCCATGGTGCTGATCCCCGCGACGATCTCCCTGATCATCGGGCGCAAGCTGCTCAAGATCGAGAAACCGCTCCTGATCGGCGCCATCGCGGGACAGCAGTGCTCGACCCCCGCGATCACCGCGGTCACCCAGGTGGCGCAGTCGTCGGTGCCGATGCTCGGCTACACGATCACGTACGCCCTCTCCAACTTCCTGCTCCCGCTGACGGGCCCCGTGCTCGTCGGCATCCTCGGCAACTGAGAGGACGCTCCGCGACGTGATCGACTTCCTCAACCGGAACATCTTCCAGCCCTATCCGGAACTCCTCGTCTTCCTCACGGTCGCCTTCGGCTTCCTGCTCGGGAAGATCCGCTACAAGGCCATCGCGCTCGGCGCCGTCACCGGCTGCCTCATCGCGGGCCTGCTGCTCGGCGCCTGGACCGGCGTCGAGATCAACGGCACGGTGAAGAGCCTGTTCTTCATCATGTTTCTGTTCGCCCTCGGCTACAAGGTCGGCCCGCAGTTCTTCCGCGGCCTCAAGACGGACGGCCTGCCGCAGGTCCTCAACGCCGTCGTGGTCTGTGTCTCCGGCCTGCTGATCTGCTGGGTCTTCGCCGCGATGCTCGGCTACGGCCCCGGGCTCTCGGCCGGACTGCTCGGCGGCGCCCTCACCCAGTCCGCCGTGATCGGTGTCGCGCAGGACGCCATCGGCACCCTGCCGGGCCTGTCCACCGGGGACGCCAAGCACGAGGCGAACCTCGTCGCGATCGGCTACGCGGTGACGTACCCGCTCGGCACCATCCTGTGCGCGATGCTGCTCGCCAACATCCTGCCGAGGCTCTACAAGAAGGATCTCGCCGCCGAATCGGCCCAGATGGCGAAGGAGTTGGACGCCCCCGACAACGACCCGGACCTCGCCGAGGGCTACTACGAGGTGGTCCTGCGCGCCTACACCATCGAGCGCCCCGACATCGTCGGCCGCACCATCGACGACTTCGAGAACCAGCAGAAGGAGCTCGGCCACCGCATCTACCTCACCCGGGTGCGCCGCGACGGGAAGATCCTCGACCACACCCAGCAGACCGTGCTCCGCGAGGGCGACATCGTCGCGGTGAGCGCGCTGCGCGGCTCGCTCGTCGACTACGACGCCCGCACCCACATCGGCAGGGAGACCGACGACGTCGAGCTGCTCGGCTACGAGACGGAGACGCTGCACGTGGTGGCGTCCGAGAAGGCACAACTGGGCCGCACCGTAGCGGAGTTGCGCCGCGAGCCGTTCATGGTCGGCGTCTACATCGACAAGATCTACCGCTCGGGCGCCGAGTTCCCCTACCGCCTCTCCTCGAAGGTCGAGCGCGGCGACACCCTCGTGCTCACCGGGCCCAAGCGCCTGGTGGACCCGGCGGGCGCGGCGCTCGGCAAACCGGTGCCGACCTCGTTCGCCACCGACATGATCTGGGTGGGGCTCGGCATCTTCCTCGGCGGCTGCATCGGCATCCCCGCACTGACCGTCTCCGGCGTCCCCATCTCGCTGTCCACCTCGGGCGGCGCGCTCATCATGGGCCTGGTCTTCGGCTGGATCCGCGGCAAGTACCCGACGTACGGCAATGTGCCGCCCGGTGCCCAGTGGTTCATGGACACGCTCGGCCTGTGCATGTTCGTCGCCATCGTCGGCATCAACGCGGGCCCGAGCTTCACCTCGGGGCTCTCCGACGCCGGCTGGGGCCTGCTGGTGTTCGGCGCGGTCGCCACCGTCGTCCCGCTGATCGTCGGCTTCCTGTTCGGCCACTACGTGCAGAAGATCCGCTTCCCGATCCTGATGGGCGTACTCGCCGGAGGCCAGACCACCACCGCCGCGATCGGCGCGATCAACGAGTCCTCCCGCTCCCAGGTGCCGACCCTCGGCTACACGATCCCGTACGCGGTCGGCAACGTCCTCCTCACCATCTGGGGCGCCGTGATCGTCCTCCTCCAACACTGAGCCCCCGCACCGCACTTAAGGACCACAGATGACCAAGACGACGTTCACGCGCGAAGAGATCCAGCAGTACGCCCAGCTCTCCCCCTTCGAGCTGAAGAACATCTTCATCGACCTCGCCGAGCAGGCACAGGCCGACAAGCCGGGCCAGAAGGAGAAGTCCAGCCGCCAGATGCTCAACGCGGGCCGCGGCAACCCGAACTGGATCGCCACCGGACCCCGCGAGGCGTTCTACGCCCTCGGCTACTTCGCCCTGGAGGAGTCGCGGCGCGTGTGGACCGCCGACAACCTCGGCGGAATGCCGGAGAAGCACGGCGCGTACGAGCGCTTCGACACGTTCGTGCGCCGCCACCCGGACCTGCCGGGCATCGAACTCCTCGCGCAGTGCGTCCAGCACGGCATCCAGCGCTTCGGGTTCGACAAGGACGAGTGGGTGCACGAGCTGACCGACGGCATCACGGGCGACAACTACCCGGTGCCGGACCGGATGCTGGTCCACGGCGAGCAGGTGGTGCGCGGCTATCTCGCGGACGAGATGTTCGACAAGAAGGCGCCCGCGGACAACAACCTGTCGCTGTTCGCCACCGAGGGCGGCACGGCGGCCATGTGCTACATCTTCGACTCCCTCATGAAGAACGGGCTGTTGAAGAAGGGCGACAAGATCGCGCTGATGGTCCCGGTGTTCACCCCGTACATCGAGATCCCCGAGCTCGACACCTACGAGTTCGACGTCACCTACATCTCGGCCAGCAAGTTCGCCGAGACGGGCGTGCGCGAGTGGCGGTACCCGGAGGAGGAGGTCGCCAAGCTGGCGGACCCGGAGATCAAGCTGGTCTGCCTGGTGAACCCCTCCAACCCGCCGTCCCTGGCGCTGAGCACCCGGGTCGCGAACCAGATCAAGGAGATCGTCGCGACGAAGAACCCGAACCTGCTGCTCGTCACCGACGACGTGTACGGCACGTTCGTCGAGGGCTTCCGCTCCATCGCCGCCGACCTGCCGCGCAACACCCTGCTCGTCTACTCGTACTCGAAGCACTACGGGTGCACGGGCTGGCGGCTCGGCGTGATCGGGCTGCACGACGACAACATCATCGACGAGCGGATCGCCCAGCTCCCGCAGGAGGAGAAGGACCGGCTGAACAAGCGGTACGGCTCGCTGACCCTGGAGCCGGAGAAGATCAAATTCATCGACCGGCTCGTCGCGGACTCCCGGCAGGTGGCGCTCAACCACACGGCCGGCCTGTCGCTGCCGCAGCAGGTGATGATGGCGCTCTTCTCCCTCTTCGACATGCTGGAGGAGGGCCAGGCGTACAAGGAGAAGATCCGCTCCATCGTCCGCCAGCGCCTCGACCTGCTCCTCGAAGGCGCCCAGATGAAGATCCACGAGGATCCCCACCGGGCCGCCTACTACATCGAGCTGGACCTCCTCGCCGAGGCCGAGCGCGTGCACGGCACGGCGTTCGCCCGGTTCCTGGAGAAGAACTACGAGCCCGTCGACGCCCTGTTCCGGCTCGCCCAGCAGACGGGCGTGGTGCTGCTCAACGGCGGCGGCTTCGAGGGCCCCGAGTGGTCGGTCCGCGTCTCCCTCGCCAACCTCGACAACCTGGACTACCTGAAGATCGGCCACCATCTGCGCGGCATCTTCAACGACTACGCGGAGGAGTGGCGCACCTCGCAGGCGTAGGCCACCCGTGCACCACGAAAGCCCCGGCCGGATGGGGGGTGAGCCGGTCGGGGCTTCCGCTTGCGTGGGGGCGCGGTGGGGCGCGGCGGCCGTGCGGGGGGGGCTAGTTGAACTTCGCGAACGCCTTCTGGAACGCGTCCGCCTCCTGCTCGATCGAACTGCACGTCGGCTGCGCCGAGTCGGAGGCCCCGCCCTCGCAGGCCTTGTCGCGGGTCGCCGACCACATGGAAAGACCGCCGAGGCCCTTCTCCTTGGCGAAGGAGACGAGCTGGGTGGCGTCCTCGACCTTGAAGACCTCGGACGAGACGTCGTTGACGCCGATCATCGGGGTGATCGCGACGGCCTTCCAGGCGTCCGCGTCCGACAGGCCGAGGGCCGACTTCACCTGCGCCTGCGTGGCGGTCGCCGCCTGCTCGGCGTAGTCACCCATGTCGCCGCTGTACGAGGCCCCGTAGTCCATCGCCATGATGTTGACGAGGTCGGGCGAGGCGCCGTTGTCCTTGGCGTTCTTGAGGAAGTTCACGCCGTCCTGGGTGAGCCCCTCGGGCATCACCGGCAGGGTGACCGAGACGTTCAGGCCCGCGTTGTCCTTCTGGAGCTTCGCGATCGCCTCGGCGCGCTTGGTGTTGGCCGCGGTGTCGGGCAGCGCGCCGCCCTCGATGTCGAAGTCGACCTTGGTGAGGTCGAACTGGTCGATGACCTTCTGGTACGCCGCCGCCAGGTCGCCCGCCGATGAGCAGGCCTGCGCCAGCTCGGTGCCGCTCGCGCCGCCGAAGGAGACGCGCACGTCGCCGCCCGCCGACCTCAAGTCGCCGATCTGCGCGGCGACTTCGTCGCTGCCGACGTCGGTGACGCCGCCCCACTTCGGCGCGCAGTCGCCGCCGGAGGTGATGAAGGCGAGGTTGTACTCCTTGACGCCGGTGGCCTTGGAGGAGCCGACCAGGTCGAACTTCGGCTGGAGCGAGGTGTCGACGTACGGCGCGAAGGCGGCGCCCGCGTCCGTCACTTCGGCGGACGCGCCGGAGGCGAAGAGGAACGCGCCGCCGCCCACGAGCGCGGCGGCCACGACACCGCCCACCGCCTTCTTCCTGCCGCTGATCCTGCGCCGGTGCGTGCTGCTGCTCATCGCGTGCCTGCCTTAGATGTGCGTGGGGGGTGTGGGTGCGCCCACGAGAAGGTGGGGCGCGGCAGCACGCTAGCGATCCACAACCCGGCAATTCGGGCAACGGGGAAGGGCGTTGAGGATCTTAGGGTTGGCTTAAGTGAGGGATCGGGACCGGTTAAAGGTCGATACCAATCCGTGCACGACCGACTTCTTTCGGCTGCCGTTCCCGCCCTTTCGGTCCCGGCCGCGCCGACCGTGCCCGCGGCGCCCCGCGACCGGCCGGTACCCCTCCAGCTGGAGCCAGATCCGCACCTCGGTGCCGCCGAGCACGGACGAGCCGATGCGCACGTCGCCGCCGGTGGACTCGGCGACCCGGCGCACGATGTCCAGGCCGAGCCCGGTCGAGCCGACCTCGACGCCCTCCGTGCCGCGGGCCAGCGCGGCCTCCGGGTCGGCGATCCCGGGGCCCGCGTCGGAGACGAGCACGATCACGGCACCCTCCGCCCGGTGCACGTCGACCGCGAACGCGGTGCCCTCCGGGGTGTGCCGGAACACATTGCCGAGCAGCGCGTCGAGCGCGGCCGCCAGCTCCCCGCGGGCGACGGGGAGACGTACGGGGCGGTCGACGCCCGCGACCCGCACCTTGCGGCCCTCGTCCTCGGCGAGCGCCGACCAGAAGTCCATGCGCTCGCGGATCACCTCGGCGGCGTCGCAGCCGGCACCGGGCCCCGCGGCGGCGGTCTGGGGCTTGGCGTCCCTGGCCGTCCGGATGATGGTGTCGACCTCGTGCTCCAGCTGCTCCACGGCGGCCCGGGTCTGCTCGGCGGCGGGCCCGTCCCCGAGCGAGGCGGCGTTGAGCCGCAGCACGGTCAGCGGAGTCCGCAGCCGATGCGACAGATCGGCCGCCAACTCCCGCTCGTTGGCAAGCAGTTGCACCACTTGATCGGCCATGGAGTTGAACGCCACGGCGGCGAGCCGCAGCTCGGTCGGCCCGTCCTCGGGCACCCGCGCCCCGAGCTTGCCGTCCCCCAGGTCGTGCGCGGCCCCGACGAGCCGCTGGGCCGGCTGCACCATCCGCCCGCCGAGCCGGTCCGCGACCGCCACGGACCCGATGATCAACGCGATGCCGACCCCGCCGAGCACGACCCATGCGGTCGTCACGCCGTTGGTGACCTCGTCCTGGGGCACGTAGACCTCGACGACGGCGATCTTTCCGGTGCTCACCGCGATGGGCTGAAGCCACACCGAGCCGCCCGGCACGTCCACGACGGTGGCCTGCCGGATGTCGAGCCGGTCACGTCCGACCCGCTGCTCCCCGAGCCGGATCTCCTCGTGCCCGCCACCGGCCGGCACGTACACGGACATCCGGTCCTCGCCGCCGGTCTGCGCGGTGGCGAGGGCGCGGTCGAGCTGGTCGCGATCAGTGGTGATGGAGAGGGTGGGGCCGATGGCGGCGGCGGTCCGCTCGGCGTTGGAGAAGGCCCGGTCCCGCGCCATCTCCTTGATCACGAGGCCGAGCGGGACGGCGAAGGCGACCACGACCATCGTCGTGACGGCGAGGCACACCTTGACGAGCGCCCACCTCAAGGCGAGGGCTCCGGCCGCGGGGGTTCCAGCTTCACACCGACGCCGCGCAGGGTGTGCAGATACCGCGGCCGCGCGGCAGTCTCCCCAAGCTTTCTCCGTAGCCAGGACAAATGCACATCAATGGTCTGATCGTCCCCGTACGACTGCTGCCACACCTCGGCGAGCAGTTCCTTGCGGGCGACGACCACGCCGGGCCGCCCGGCGAGGAAGGTCAGCAGATCGAACTCGCGCCGCGTGAGATCCAGCGGCGCACCGTCGAGCTCGGCCTGCCGCCGCAAGGGATCGATGGCAAGGCCGCCGACCCGGATCACCCGCGAGGGCGGCTCGGCCGCCGTGTTCCCCCGCGAGCGCCGCAGCACGGCGGCCATCCGCGCGGACAGGTGCTCGGGCGAGAACGGCTTGGTCAGATAGTCATCGGCACCGTCATTGAGCAACCGCACGATCTCGGCCTCGTCGTCCCGGGCCGTGGCGATGATCACGGGTACGTCGGTGATCCCGCGCAGCATCTTCAGGGCCTCGGCCCCGTCGAGATCGGGCAGGCCAAGATCCAGGATCACCACGTCGAAGCGGAGATGGGCGACCTCGCGCAGCGCCTCCAGAGCCGTGCCGACGCTGCGCACGGTGTGCGCGGCGTCGGTCAGGTGCCGGATGAGGGCTGAGCGTACGAACTGGTCGTCCTCGACCACGAGCACACTTGCCATGGGACGGCACCGTACGCCATCCGGCGGTTTCCGGGTCTCGTTCGGGTGGTCACGGGCCTCGCGGGACAGCCGGGGCGGGTGTGGTGCAGTATGGCCCGCGATGCACGAGACCCCCGGAACCCCGCGCAGCCCGCACCCCGCCCGACGGCGGTTGGTGCACGGGGTGGCGTGGCTGCTCGCGACCGGGGCGGCGGTGACGCTGTCGTGGTGGGGCGTGCACACGGTGATGGCGGGCACCGTGTACGACCCGCCGCAGGCGCTCCCCGTCGTGGCGACCCAGGACGAACCGACCGCGAAGCCCCCGGTCTCCTCCTCGACCCACCGCCCGGAACCGTCGGTGTCGGCCTCCGCCCCTTCGGCGTCCCCGAGCCGCACGTCACACTCCCCGAGGCCCACGCCCACCCCACGCACGACGTCCCCCGCCCCGCCGCCCTCCGGCTCCGTCAAGAGCTACGCGACGGCGGGCGGCCGCGCGGTCTTCGACCTCCAGAAATCTTCCGCGACCCTCGTCTCGGCGACACCGGCGGCGGGCTGGTCGGTCCAGGTCTGGAAACAGCCCACATGGATCCGCGTCGAATTCACCTCGGCCGACAAAAAGGTCTCCGCCTTCTGCACCTGGCACGACCACGAACCCACGGTCGAGATCGCCAACTACTGACCCGATCAAGCCCCTGCGGCGATTGAGCAGCGGGGTCCGGGGCAGAGCCCCGATCTTTTCTCCCTCGCCGGCCGATCGGGACACGGTTTTCAAGCCCCGCCGGCGATTGAGGCGCGGGGCCCGGGGCAGAGCCCCGCGACGTAGGCAACGACTACCGAAACACCGACGGCGGCGGCGCCGGAGACGCCTTGGCCGAAGCGTCGGTGACCGCAACCGCCCCACCCGCGAAATCCACAAGCGCCTTACCGTGCTCAACCCGCCCCGGATGCGAATCCCCCGCCGCCCGCCGGGTCAGCTCACCCACACCCAACACCCCCGCGGACGCGACAAGCACCGCGTTCCCGAACCGCTTCCCCCTCAGCACCGTCGGATCCGCGACAAGCGCCAGCTCGGGAAAGACGGCCGCCGCGGTGGCGATCTGCCCCCGCAGATACGCGAGCGGCGGCCCGTCCGCGATATTGGCGACATACGTCCCCGTGGGCCGCAGCACGCGCCGCACCTCGGTCAGGAACTCCGTACTGGTGAGATGCGCGGGCGTGCGCGCCCCACTGAACACATCGGCGACGAGGACGTCGGCCCAGTCGTCGGGCAGCTTCGCGAGCGCCTCACGCGCATCGGCGGTCCGCACCCGGATCCGCTGCCCCGGATCCAACGGCAGCGCCCCCCGCACGAGTTGGACCAGCGCCCCGTCACGCTCCACGACCTGCTGCGTGGAGCGGGGCCGGGTGGCGGCGACGTAGCGCGCCAGCGTGAACGCCCCGCCGCCGAGGTGCACGGCCTGCACGGGCCGCCCCCGCTCGGCGGCCAGATCGATGACGTGCCCGATCCGCCGCTGGTACTCGAAGGAAAGATACGACGGGTCGTCGAGGTCGACGTGGGACTGCGGCGCCCCGTCCACGAGCAGCGTCCAGCCGGCCGGCCGGTCCCGGTCGGGCACCAGCTCGGCGAGCCCGCCGTCGACCTCCTCGACCACGGCCTCCCGCCCCGCGCGCCCCTGCGCCTGCTTCCCTCGCGACCTTGCCATTCGGCCATTATCGACGGCCGCGCGCGGTTCGGCTCAGCGGCAGCTGTCCGCGGCGTCGATCATGCGCGCCGCCTCGTCGAGCGCGGCCCGCAGCACCGCGGGGTCGGTGACCAGGTCCGAGGGCCGCTCCGCGGGGTCCGGCGGGAGGAGCCAGCCCGTGCCCTCGACCGGCGGGTCCGGCCGCACACCGATCGCGAGGCCGCGCCCCCGCGTCTGCGTGCAGTCGCTGCCGGGCACGTCCCAGCCGTCGGCGGTGCCGGGCGGGACGAGGAAGCCGAGGGTGTCGCCGCCCCCGTCGTGCAGCACCGGGCCAACCGTTTCCGTACAGCCGCGGCGCAGGATGTCGACCGCTTCGAGGCCCTGCCGGGCCGGCACCGTGACCAGGTCGCAGTCGCCGGGCGGCGACGCGCTGCACTCCTCGCTCGGCCGGTGCCGCACCGTCGTGGGGGGCGTGGGCAGTGAAACCGTGGGCATGGACGCGTTCAACACGTCGGCCCCTCCTCACTCGTGGGGATTCGCCGCATGGTTCAACGCGCACGCGCCGTCAACCGCTACGGCGGCACGCCGCCGCAAAGGATGGCAGTTCATGGCGGATCGTGGGTGAGATATCCGGTTTGTAGCCAAACCCAGCGTGTCGCGACCGTGACAGCCGGTACCTTCGAGCCTCGCCGGAACAAGGAAGTCGCGGCAGCCCTCCCCCTCGGGGCCCCGGGCGCTCCCAACTTCCCTGCCGTCCGGCACGGTTCGCACGGGAGGACCCGCTCATGACGTCGTCGCCGATCGCCCCGGACACCTCGACGCCGCAGTCTCCACGGCCGAACCTCGCCTTCCGAGAGCTGCGCGGTCAGCGCTCGCCCGGTGAGTTCGCGGCCGCGGTGCGGCGCGCGGCCCGGGAGATCGGGGAGCGGGTCAGCTGCGACGCGCGCTACATCGGACGCGTGGAGGCGGGCGAGATCCGCTGCCCCAACTACGCGTACGAGCGGGTGTTCCTGCACATGTTCCCGGGCCGGACCCTCGCGGACCTGGGGTTCGCGCCCCGCTCCGCGGTACGTGGCCGGGGCGCGCGCCCCGCGGCTGCTTCCGCCGACGGGCAGTACACGTGCCACGCAGAGAACAAGGAGAGCGACGTGCGACGTCGCGCATTCATGACCGGCATGACCGGCTCCACGGCCACCGTGGCCGTCGCCGCCCTGACCCCCTTCGGTGTCCCCGCACTGCCCGCGGACCTCGACCGGCATCCGGCGCGGGCCGGGATCGGCGCCGTCGAGGAGGCGATCCGGCGGATCCGGCTGCTCGACGACCGGCACGGCGCCGACGGCCTGTACCGGCGGGCCTCGGCCCCGCTGCGTACCGCCTTCGAGCTGCTCGACGCGGGCACGGGCCGCCGCGAGGGCGCCGAGCGCCTCCAGGCCGGCGCGGGCGAACTGGCCATCTCCGTCGGCTGGTTGGCCCACGACTCGGGCCGCTTCGACGACGCGCGCTCGCACTACGCGGAGGCGCTCGCGACGGCGCGGATGGCGGGCGACGAGGCGCTGGAGGCGCACGCGTTCTGCAACACGGCGTTCCTGGCGCGCGACGCGGGGCGCCCCCGCGAGGCCGTGCGGGCCGCCCAGGCCGCGGCCCGCGTGGCGGCCCGCCTCGGCTCGCCCCGGCTGCTCTCGCTGCTCGCGCTGCGCGAGGCGGGCGGCTGGGCGGGGCTCGGCGACCAGGCCTCCTGCGAACGCTCCCTCGCCCGCGCGCAGGCGCTGTTCGCGCGCGGGGGGTCGGACGCGGATCCGGAGTGGATGTCGTTCTACGGAGAGGCCGAGCTGGAGGGCCTTGAGGCGCAGTGCTGGTCGGCGCTGGGCGGCTGGGACCGCGCGTCCGTGCACGCGCGGCGCGCGGTGGCCCTCCAGGACCCGCACTTCACCCGCAATATGGCGCTCTACACGGCCGAGTTGGCGGACGACCTGGCGCGCGCGGGCCAGCCCGACGAGTCGGCCTCCGCCGGTCTGCGCACCCTCAACCTCCTCCAGGACGTCCGCTCGTCCCGCATCGAGGGCATGCTGGCCGCGACGGCCCGCGTACTGCTGCCGCACCGCCGTGCGCCGGGCGTCTCCACGTTCCTGGACACGCACGCGCTGTCGCGCCGCTCGGCGTAGGCACTTCCGGGGACCCGCCCCGGGTCAGCCCGCCGTCAGGTGGCCCGTCTCGTTCCACGACTCCAGTGCGGGCTCCCCGTACGCCCATCCCAGTACGGAAAGCGACGTCGGGTTCAGCCGGATCCGCGCGGCGAAGTCCAGCGGGAGACCGAGCCAGCGCGCCCCGATCGAGCGCAGGATGTGGCCGTGGGCGAAGACCAGGACGTCCCGGTCGGCGGAGCGCGCCCACGCGACGACCTCGTCGGCCCGCGCCGTCACCTCGGCGAGCGTCTCGCCCTGCGGGACCCCGTCCCGCCAGATGAACCAGCCGGGCCTGAGCTCCTGGATCTGCGCCGGTGTCAGCCCCTCGTACGCCCCGTAGTCCCACTCCAGGAGCGCGTCCCAGGTGGTCGCCCGCTCGCCGAACCCGGCGAGCTCGCACGTCTCGCTCGCGCGCACCAGCGGTGATGTGCGCACCTCGACGCCGTCGAGGCCGTCGTAGGGCGCGCGCCCGAGCCGCTCACCGAGCAGTTTCGCGCCGCGCCTGCCCTCCTCCAGGAGTGGAATGTCCGTCCTCCCGGTGTGCCGTCCGGACAGCGACCATTCGGTCTGTCCGTGCCGGGCCAACAGGATGCGCGGTGCCATGAGGAGGCCTCTTTCGAAACTACAAGCAACTACAAGGGTTCAAGGGTGAACATAGGGCGAGCGGGAAGGATCGCCCCGTCCATCATCGCGCAAGCCACAGGGAGGACGCCCGGCGGGCAACCCGCAGTGTGATCGCTGCGTCTAGGAGGGTCAGGGGTCGCCCGGACAGAGCCCCGCACACACCGTAAGAGTGAGAGGCCGTGGCCTAAGGCCGCCGCACGAGCGAAGAGGGGGAGCGGCCCGCATGTCGCAGACCGACGAGGCACCGCGCACGGAAGCGATACCCGGCGCCGGGCTCCGCTGGTGGACGGAGCTGCCGCTGATCCTTCTCGTGTACGGCGCCTACTCCGCGGGCCGGCTGCTCGCCCGCGGGGACGTCGGCCAGGCCGTCGACCACGGTGTCGCGATCCTGAAGGCCGAACAGGCCCTCCATCTCAACCTCGAGAACCCGCTGAACCGTCTCTTCACCCGCGAACCGTGGATCGGTGTCCCCGCCGACTTCTGGTACGCCTCGCTGCACTATCTGGTCACTCCGCTCGTCCTCGTCTGGCTGTTCCGCCGCCGCGCCGAGATCTACCGGACGGCCCGCACCTGGCTGATGACCTCGACGATGATCGGCCTCGTCGGCTTCGTCCTGCTGCCGACCAGCCCGCCCCGGCTGCTCGCCGCGCACCACGGCTTCATCGACACGATGGCCCACTACAGCTCGTACGGCTGGTGGGGCGGCGCGGCCAGCGCCCCCAAGGGCATGGGCGGTCTGACCAACCAGTACGCGGCGATGCCCAGCCTGCACGTCGGCTGGGCGCTGTGGTGCGGCGTCCTGCTCTGGCGGCACGCGCGCTCCCCGTACGTGAAGGCGATCGGCGTCGTGTACCCGCTGATGACCACCGTCATCGTGATGGGCACGGCCAACCACTACTTCTTCGACGCGCTCGCCGGGGCCGTGGTGATGGCCGCGGGCCTGCTCCTGACGAAGCCGGTGCGGCTCGTCGCGGCCCGCCTCAAGGACCGGGCGTACGGCGTGTTCGCGGGGGCTCCGGCCTCCCCTTCCGCCACGCACGCCCCGATTGTCAGTGGAGAGTGCCAGACTTTCCCGGGTGAGCGAATTCCCCGACAGCGCAAGGAAGCCACGTCGCACGACAGCGGCGACGGGGCTGCGGCACCGGCTCGCTGAGCTGCGCGGCCCGGACCATCCACCGCGTCCGCTGGACGCCCGGGCCCTGGCCGCGCTCGCGGCGAACCCGGGCTGCCGAAGGCGGGCGCTCCTGGACGGCGCGGGCGTCGACAAGGCGCGCATAGCGGATGCGCTGGGCTCACCTTCCTCGTTCGGCCAGTCCCAGTTCGCCCTGGCCCGCGGCAATGTGTTCGAGGCGCGGGTGAAGTCGGACGGCGGCTCCGAGCTCCTCAAGCTGGTGCACGCGCGCGTGGACGGCAGCGCGCCCGAGCCGGTCCCCGATCTCGTACGGGCCCCGGACCTGTCGGCGATCGGCCCCGAGGGCCGCACGGCGCGCACGGCGCTGGCCCTGCGGGAGGCCGTCGAGTCGCCGGGGACGTGGACGTTCCTCGACCACCCGATGCTGGCGCTCGACGTGGCGGGCAGCCCGGCGTTCCTTGAGCCGGACGCCGTGGTGGTGCATCCGGACGGCAGTTGGACGGTCGTCGAGATCAAGTCGTTCCCGATGATCGACGGCGCGGCGGACGCGTCGAAGGTGGGCGCGGCGGCCCGCCAGTCGGCGGTGTACGTGCTGGCCCTCGAGGAGGTCGCGGCGCGGCTGCCGGACGCACAGGTGCGGGTGCGCGACCGGATCGTGCTCGTGTGCCCCAAGGACTTCTCGAACCTGCCCGCGGCGTCCGCGGTCGACGTGCGCAAGCAACGCTCGGTGACGCGCCGCCAGTTGGCGCGCCTGACGCGCGTGGAGGACATCGCGGCGGCGCTCCCGCCGGGCACGGTCTTCGACCCGGAGCTGCCCGCGGCCGAGCTGACGGCGGCCGTCGAGTCGGTTCCGGCGACGTACGCGCCGGAGTGCCTGGCCGCGTGCGAGCTGGCGTTCCACTGCCGTGACCGTGCGCGTGAGCGCGGCGCGGTGACGGCCCTCGGTCGGCCCCTGCGGGCCGAGCTCGGGTCGCTGGCGACGGTCGACGAGGTGCTGGCCGCGGCCCGCGGTGAGGCGGGGGATCCTGCGGATCCGACGGTGGCGGCGCTGCGCCGTGCGGCGGCGTTGCGGCAAGAGGCGCTCGGGGGTGCCCGGTGCTGACCCGGAACACGCGGCAAATCGGTGCGCAACCCCAGAAGGAGCGCCGGTGAGCCTGATCAACCACCTGGCCAGGCTGGAAGCCACGAGCACGGGCCGCGCCCAGCCCACGGCCACCGTTCGGCACCGCCATCTGTCCCAGCGCCCCCTGGTGGTCGTGCCGCTCACGACGGCCGGTGAGACCGGTGCCCCGCTCGGCGCGCTCGTCGGCACCGAGCGCACGTCGCCGCGTCTCCTGGTCGTCCCGCAGCCCCGCGACCGCGACCTCCGCTTCGCGTTCCTGACGCAGCTGGCCGACGAGGTCCTGCCGTACATCGACACCTGCGCCACCGAGGTCGAGGCGGCGGAGCGCAGCGAGGTCGACCCGGAGACCGGCAAGAAGGTCAAGGTCGAGGTCGAGCTGTGCGCGGACGCGCCGCAGTTGATCGTGCCGAGCCGCGCGGGCATCGAGTTCGTCCGCCTCCTGGGCCGCTCGATGCGCTTTCGCCGCACCGCCGAGCAGGACCCGGAGACGCCCTACCCCGCGCCGCCGCACGTCCCGCTCCTCGGCCGCTGGCTCACGCATTTCGGGGAGCGCGTGCGGGTCCCGGGCTCCGCCCTGCTCCTCGCGATGACGGACCTGCTGTCGCGGCACTGGGCGACGGGCCAGTCGAGCCTGGAGGACCAGCACTTGGGCGCGCTGCTCGCCTGGATCGAGGCTCCGGAGGGCACGTCGGGCGCGGCGGCCGCGCTCGGCGCCGAGCTGGACCGCGACCGGCACGGCCAGCTGCTCTGCCCGCCGGCCGGACCCGCGACGGACCCCGCCTTCGACAACAAGCTGCTTGCGCCGGCGATCGAGCGCTACGACAAGGCCCGTACGCGGCACGCGGCGGCCGAGGACGCGATCGAGGCCGAGGGGCGCCTCGCCGAACTCACCGCCGCCGAGCGGGAGATCAACGCCCTGGTCGAGTCCCGCACCCGCCCCACCTGGGACGCGGTGTGGCGCGGCCTCGACCAGCTGTGCACGCTGCCCGAGGGCGGGTACGCGGCGGAGCGCTGGACCCGCGACCGCTGGTCGTTCACCGGCCACCGCGACCGGGTCCTGGCGGGCGAACCCCCGCAGCCGCGCCGGGACGACGCGGTGACGGCGGCGAACAAGCTGGCCACGCGCGAGCGCGAGCAGGCCCGCCTGGACGCGCAGGAGGCGCTGGACGACCCGCTGGTGATGGCGGGCCGCCGCCTCTCGGGCGAGGCCTTCGCCGGAGAGGTGACCGAGGTGGTGGCGGCGTACAACGAGAAGAAGCGCCCCCGCCCGCTCGTCACGCTCACGACGGACGACAGGCCGCGGCTCGGCGTGGGCGTGAAGGTGTACCGCACGCTCGAAGGCAAGCCGCAGACGGCCGAGTTCGTGGGGTACGAGGAGGAGGGCGCGGTGAATGGGGACGCCCCGATCGTGCTGCGGATCCTGGACAAGATGGGGCGCGGCAAGGAGCCGGCCGAGGGCTCGCTGCCGCAGAAGGGCGAGCGGGTGTGCTGGACGCTGTTCGAGCACGAGCAGCGCGGCGGCCCCAAGCTGCCGGAGCCGGAGGAGACGCCGTGGACGCACGGCGGCCCGCCGGGGACGGCCGCGGAGACGCCCGACACCGTGACTTCGGAGGACGTACTGTGACCGCGACGACCCTCGCCCTCAGCCCGTCCGATGCGGCGGGGCAGGCCACCGCCGCGATCCTCCACGACACGCTGCACGGCACGGCGCGCGGCATCGTCGTCGACTCGCCGCCCGGCGCGGGAAAGTCGACCCTCGTGGTGCGGGCAGCGCTCGAACTCGCTGACGCGGGACGCCCATTGATGATCGTGGCGCAGACGAACGCGCAGGTGGACGACCTCGTCCTGCGCCTCCACGCGAAGAACCCGGAGCTCGCCGTCGGCCGCCTTCACAGCAGCGACCCGGACGCGTACGACAAGGCGCTGGACGACCTGCCGAACGTCCGCCTGTCGACGAAGGCCGGCGACCTGGCCCCGCTGCCGGTCGTGGTGTCCACGGCCGCGAAGTGGGCGCACGTCAAGGACGTCGAGCCGTGGCCGCACGCGATCGTCGACGAGGCGTACCAGATGCGCTCCGACGCGCTGCTGGCCGTGGCGGGACTGTTCGAGCGGGCGCTGTTCGTGGGCGACCCGGGGCAGTTGGACCCGTTCTCGATCGTCGGGGCGGAGCAGTGGGCGGGCCTGTCCTACGACCCGTCGGCCTCGGCGGTGTCCACGCTCCTCGCCCACAACCCGGAGCTGCCGCAGCACCGGCTGCCGGTCTCCTGGCGGCTCCCCGCCTCGGCGGCGCCCCTCGTCTCCGACGCCTTCTACCCGTACACGCCGTTCCGCAGCGGCACGGACGAGGGCGACCGGGAGCTGGGCTTCACGCTGGAGTCGGACGGTTCGGGTCCCGACCGGGTCATCGACGAGGCGGCGGCCTCCGGTTGGGGCCTGCTGGAACTCCCCGCGGCGCACACTCCTCGTACGGATCCGGAGGCGGTGCGAGCGGTGGCCCAGGTGGTCCGGCGCCTGCTCGACCGCGAGGGCGTCACGCGCTCCGAGTCCGGCGAGGGCACCCTGACGGCCGACCGGATCTGCGTCGGCACCGCGCACCGCGACCAGGCGGCGGCGGTGCGGGCGGCGCTCGCGGATCTCGACGTGCACGACGTCACGGTCGACACGGCGAACCGCCTCCAGGGCCGGGAGTTCGACGTCACGGTCGTCCTGCACCCGCTGTCCGGACGGCCGGACGCGACGGCGTTCCACCTGGAGACGGGCCGCCTGTGCGTGCTGGCCTCGCGGCATCGGCACGCGTGCGTGGTGGTGTGCCGGGCCGGGGTCGCGGACCTCCTGGACGAACACCCGTCGGCGGACCCGGTGCAGCTCGGGGTGACCGTGAAGTTCCCGGACGGCTGGGAGGCGAACCACGCGGTCCTGGCCCGCCTGGGCGAACACCGGGTCTCGTACTGAGCCCGCGCCCTCGGACTGATCCCTTCGCCCCCTTGCGGGCCGACGGACAATGGAAGGTGGCCCGGCACGGAACCGCGGGCCACCCCGGCAACAGGAGGCCGCACCATGGCGGAGCCCGACCGTACTCACCAGCCCCGGCTGCGACCCGCCCCGCTGATCTTCGAACCCGCGGAGGCGGCCGGCGACCCGGAGCACTTCTTCGACCTGGAGTCCATCGAGGACCCCCGCGACCTGCTCGCCCGGGCCACGGAGCTGACGCACGCGTTCCGCTCCGCGGCGGACCGGTCGATGGAGTTCCAGGCCGTCGCGGCGGCCCAGCTCGCCGATCCGCGCCGCTTCGACCGGCTCACCACGGCGGACATCGCGGAGCGCGCGGACTGGACCGAGGACTACGCGAAGAAGATGGTCGAGTTCGGCCGTGATCTGCTGCGCGGGACCACGGAGCAGTCGACGTAACGGGGCCGCGTCGGGGCCGTAATGATCGTTTGGCATATGCCAGGGGGGCAAGATACTCCACCCCGCCCCCTCCTGTCCCGATTTTCCGCAACCCTTGGGAACTGCTCCCTCACCCCCTGTAGATGTATGAGGCATGAGCACCGCGACGCCTCCGTACTCCCCCCACGCCCCTTCGGCCACGGCCCCTGGCGCGCGTGACCACTTCGACATCTGCGACGTCACCCCCGAGGGCGCGGCCTGGCTCGCGTCCGCCGGGGCGTACCCCCGCTCCACGCGCGCCCACTGGGAGGCCCGTCCCACGGCCCCCGTGGTCCTCCCCTGCGGATCCGTCTTCGACGTGGTGAACGTCCCCGCGATCTTCGGCCGGCGGATGTTAGACCGGCTCTGGTCCGAGGGCCCCGGCTCCGGACCGGTCGCCACGCACCGGGGCCGCATGCTCCTGTTCACCGCGCCCGGCACGGCCCAGCGCCTGCCGTCCCTCCTGCGCTGGGAGGAGTGGGGCCCCTCGGTGCCGCCGCTGCTCTTCCACGGCGCGGGCGACGCGGTCACGGGCCCCGCCCCCACGACCAGCGCGGCACTCCACCCCGACCAGCGCCAGGAGTCCCGCTGGGTGGTCGCCCCCGACACCCGGCACCCCTGGCTGCCGGGGCCCGAGGTCATGCGCTGGGCGTGCGTCCGCGCGGCCCGCGCGAGTGCGCAGGCCGCGGTGCGGATTTCGATTTTTCCTGCCACGGATCCTGGTGCTAATGTCTACGACGTCAACCGGCGCCATTAGCTCAGTTGGTTAGAGCAGCGGACTCTTAATCCGCGTGTCCGGGGTTCGAGTCCCTGATGGCGCACATGCAGACAAGGCCTCTCGCTACCGCGGGGGGCCTTCGTCGTGTCCTCGGACGTCTCCGCCGTCGCCGACAAGCGCGGCTGGGGGTCCGGGGGTTATCCCCCGGGGAATGCAGCATCCGCGTGTCCGGGGTTCGAGTCCCTGATGGCGCACGTTGTCGGTGGCGGCCTGTATTCGCGGAAAGCGCGAATCGGGCCGCCATCGTCGTTCCTGCACGGCTTCGCCGCGCGCTGTGGGGGCTTCGCCACCCACACCCCCACGAGGAAGCCGGGGCCGAGCATGGGTGGGCCAATCAAGCCCCGCCGGCGATTGAGGCGCGGGGTCCGGGGCAGAGCCCCGAGACCGCAACACCGGTGCCGGTGTGGGGTCAGCCGGTCGTCGTCACCTTTACCGTCCACGAACCCGAACCCGTCCGGCCCTCGGCCTCCACACGGATACCGTCCCCCGGCACCGTGAAGGTCTCACCCGCCCCCAACGGCGCGTCGGCCAGCGGCGGGTAGACGGACTCGCCGTAACAGGCCTCGGTACGCGGATGGGCGTCGAGGACCTCTATCGGCCCCCCGCCGGACGAGGAATCGCTGCGTACCCGGTACACCAGGACACCCCGGCTACAGGTCGCGGCGTCATTGCCGGAGCCGCCCCGCGCCTCCAGGGCGATGGCACTGTCCACACCCGTGCGGATGACGGCGAGCTTGGTGCCGTCACCCGTACCGAACGGCGCACCGGCCCCCCGCGGCGCCGTACTCAGCGGCTCAAGCGTCAGCCGCGTCTCCCCGCTCCGCTTCACGCAGGCCACCTGCCGCCGGTCCAGCCACCCCAGCTTCCACTTGTGCCAGCCGAACAGATCCGGCGAGAGGCCGAACTGGCTGCCCATGACGTCCCAGTCACCGACGTACGTGTCCCAGTCGCCCTTCCCGTCGGTGGGCCGGTGATAGAGGTCCGGCAGGTCGAAGACGTGCCCCGTCTCATGCGCGAGCACATTGCGGTCCGGCGGATGCCGCTCGAAGACCGTGACGATGCGGCGGATGTCCGTGCCGTCCGCGCGCATCGGCCGGTCGAAGTTCACGACCTTCGTCGCGTCGGAGTCGACACCGGGCGCGTCCGGATCGGCGACGAAGTAGACGACGTCGTACTTGCTGAAGTCCGTGTGCGGATCCGCCGCCTCCAGGGCGTCCTGGAGATACGCGCTGCGGTGCGCGGAGTCCCAGTCGCGCTGTATGGCGTACGCGGTCGACGCGTGCGGCATCCGGATCCAGCGCCGCTGCGGATGCGGCACCAGGGAGAACTTCCCGTACGAGGCCCGGTCGAAGAAGCGGCTCGTGGACGGGAAGTAGTCCTTGGCCAGCTCGCCGGGCGTGGCCAGGGGCCGCGAGTCGGGGAACGAGAGGAAGACCATCACCGCGTCGAGGCTCTTCGTGGGCTTCGGGTACGCCGGGTTCCAGGTGTCCAGGCCCTCGGAGTGGTGCGCCGCGGTGCGCTCCAGGGCGCAGGGCCCCGCGAACGGCACGGCCGCCGCCGGCCCCGCGACGAGCCCCATGGCGGCCACCGCGGCGAAGGCGGTGAGCGCCGCCGCGAGGGCGCGCGGGCGTGGCTTGTCCACTCCCCCGAGTGGCTGCGGACGCGGCAAGTCGACCTCCGGGACGGGAATGCGGGGCACCCAACCCAGAGTGTTGGTGTTTATATGGCTTTGCCCTGTTTATCTGGCCCGGACGAGTGAGTGGACGACACTCCGGTCGATCACGGAACGTCACAGTCGATCGGCCGCGATCGGGCCACGACCGAAGGTGTGGCAGCACCGAGCAGAAACGATCTACCGGGGCGGGGTCCCGCGGTCCGGAACCCGCGTACACCGCAATCCAGGCTGGATAGGCCGTCCGACCTGCCTCTATGATCGGCACACTTTCCTGCCGGGACCCGGCCGCAGCAGACCACGCAACCATCCGACGCACCACGGGAGCGAGCGGTGAGCGCACAGCCCGAAGGGCCCACGACCGCGCGCTGGGTGGCCCCGCCCGGCCAGATCACGCAGAGTGATGGCATGCGCTCGGCTTCGCGGCCCCCGTCGGCCCAGACCCAGACCCTCTACCGGCCGGCGTTCGCGACCTCGCCGCTGGCCATGGCGGTCGTCGACCGCGAAGGCGTGATCGTCGGTGCCAACGACGCCGCCTGCGAGCTGCTGTGCGGGGCGGCCACCGGAGAGCTCGTCGGCCACGCCGCCGACGAACTGCTCGACCTGCGCTCGGACCCGCGCACCGCGGACGCGTACCAGGAGATCCTGCGCGGCCGGCAGGCCCGGCTCAGCCGCACCCGCCGCCTCAAGCACCCCTCGGGCCAGTCGGTGTGGCTGCGCGTCACGGTGTCGCCGCTCCCGGACGCGGACGCCGTGCTGCTCTCGCTCGGCGACATCACCGCGCACCGCGGACTCCAGGACCGGCTGCACCACCTGGAGATGCACGATCCGCTGACCCGGCTGCCCAATCGCGCCCTGTTCTTCGAGCGCGTCTCCGCCGCCCTGGAGGCGGGGACGTACGAGAGCACGGGCGCGACCGGGCGGGTGGGGCTCTGCCTGCTCGACCTCGACGGGTTCAAGGCGGTCAACGACTCGCTCGGGCATCCCGTCGGCGACCGGCTGCTCCTCGCCGTCGCCGAGCGGCTCACGCACTGCGCGGACCGCGCGCAGAGCGCCACGGGCGCGCCGCTGGTGGCCCGGCTCGGCGGTGACGAGTTCGCGCTGCTCGTCGAGGACTCCACCGGCACGGAGCAGCTGGCCGAGCTCGCCCGGGCGGTGCTCGACGCGCTGCGGGAGCCCTTCGACCTGGCCGGTCACGAGGTGTCCGTGTCCGCCTCGATCGGCGTGGTCGAGCGGCAGGTCACGGGCACCAGCACGACGGCCCTGATGCAGGCGGCCGACACCACCCTGTACTGGGCGAAGGCGGACGGGAAGGCCCGCTGGACCTTCTTCGACCCGGAGCGCAACGCCCACCGGATGACCCGCCAGGCCCTGTCGTCGAGCCTGCGGCCCGCGGTGGACCGGGGTGAATTCGCCCTGGAGTACCAGCCGTTGGTGGAAATGGCGGACGGTGAGCTGCGCGGCGTCGAGGCGCTGGTGCGCTGGCGGCACCCGCAGTTCGGCCTGCTGACGCCGAATCGGTTCATCGGACTGGCCGAAGAGGACGGCTCCATCGTGGAGTTGGGGCGGTGGGTGCTGCGGACGGCCTGCGCGCAGGCGCGGCGCTGGCAGGTGGAGCACCAGGAGGCGCCGCCGGTGTTCGTGAGCGTGAATGTGGCGGTGCGTCAGATGTGGGACTCGGACCTGGTGGCGGACGTCGCGCAGATCCTCGCCGAGACCGGACTGCCCCCGGAACTCCTCCAGTTGGAGCTGATCGAGTCCGCCGTGATGGGGCCGACGGGGCGGCCGCTCCAGGCCCTGCGGGCGCTGAACGAGATGGGTGTGCGCATCGCCATCGACGACTTCGGCACCGGGTACTCCAACCTCGCGTACCTCAGCCGGCTGCCGGTGTCGGTGCTCAAGCTCGACGGGGCGTTCGTGCGGGGGTTCCGGGAGGACGGGGCCGCAGCCACGGAGCCGGCGGACACGATGATCGTCGAGGCGCTCGTGCAGTTGGCGCACCGGCTCGGCCTCACGGTGACCGCCGAGTGCGTGGAGACGGCGGAGCAGGCGGAGCGGCTGCGCCGGCTCGGGTGCGACACCGGGCAGGGGTGGCTCTACTCGCGGCCGGTGGCGGCGGATCGTATCTCTGGGCTCCTCGCGGAGCGCGGGTGATCCGCCGCCGTCGCGCGACCGTGCGCCGTCAGGAGCGCGGCAACCCGTAGGCGTCCGCGATGAGTTCGTAGGAACGCAGGCGTACGTCGCCGCCGTGGGCGTTGGCCGTGAGCATCAACTCGTCGGCTCCCGTGCGCTTTTGCAGCTCGTCGAGGCCGGAGCGGACCTCGTCGGGGGTGCCGTGGATGACGTTCGAGTTCCAGGAGTTGACGAAGTCCCGCTCCATCTCGCTGAACTGGTACGCCTCCGCCTCCTCGGGCGTCGGCACGAGGCCGGGGCGGCCGGTGCGCAGCCGGACCATGTTGAGGGCGGCGGCGAGCACCTGGCGGCGGGCCTCCGTGCCGTCGTCGTCGGTCGCGAGGGCGGACACGCCGATGAGGGCGTACGGCTCGGACAGCAGCTCGGACGGGCGGAAGTTCTCCCGGTACAGGTCGAGCGCCGGGAGGGTGTTCTGCGCCGAGAAGTGGTGCGCGAAGGCGAACGGGAGGCCGAGGGTCGCGGCAAGGCGGGCGCTGAAGCCGGAGGAGCCGAGGAGCCAGACGGGCGGGCGGTTCGGGTCCTGCACGCCGCCGGGGGACGTGGCCTGGACCGGGCCCGGGACCGCGTGGATGCGGGAGTACGGGTGACCGTCGGGGAAGTCGTCGTCGAGGAAGCGGGTGAGCTCGACGAGCTGCTGCGGGAAGTCGTCGGCGCCCTCGTTGAGGCGGTCGCTGCGGCGGAGCGCGGCGGCGGTCGCGCCGTCCGTGCCCGGGGCGCGGCCGAGACCGAGATCCACCCGTCCCGGGGCCATCGCCTCCAGCGTGCCGAACTGCTCCGCGATCACGAGCGGGGCGTGGTTCGGGAGCATGACGCCGCCGGAGCCGAGGCGGATGCGGTCCGTGTGGGCCGCCAGGTGGGCCAGGATCACGGCGGGGCTGCTGGAGGCGACGCCGGGCATCGAGTGGTGCTCGGCGACCCAGTAGCGGTGGTAGCCGCGGGTCTCGGCGAGGCGGGCGATGTCGACGCTGGTGTGCAGGGCCTGCGTGGCCGTGCGACCCGCTCCCACGGTGACCAGGTCCAGGACGGAGAGCGGGGTGGGTGCGGTCCCGAGGGCTGCGCCGCGGATCACGGGTCCTCCTGCGAATACGTACGTACGGGTGAGTGTCTTCGACCCCGACGTAACGGAGGCCTACTCCGCTTTATTCCCGCACCGTGCCCGAGGCCGTCGTTCGGGTGGGCAAAATCAAGCCCCGCCGGCGATTGCGGCGCGGGAGCCGGGGCGGAGCCCCGTGGCGTGGGACCGGGTGGCCGCAACCCGTCAGACCTGCACCAACGGCTCCTTCGTGAAGAGGGCGCCGAGGGCCGGCGCGTTGACCCGCCGGTCGACCAGCCGCAGCGCCTCCCAGACCGTGACCTGGTTCGCCGTGAGAACCGGCTTGCCGAGCTCGGCCTCCAGGTCGCGGACGTACGCCGCCGTGTGCAACGCCGTGTCCGGCAGCAGCACCGCGTCCGCCTCGGGATGGTCGCCCGCGCGGGCCATGGCGCGCACCTCGTCCCAGCCCCACGTGCCCACCTCGGCCGCCGTGATGATCCCGCTGCCCCGGACGGCCAGGACCTCCGCCCCGGCCGCCTTGAGGAACGTCGCGAAGTGGTCCGCGACGTCCTCCGGATAGGTCGCGGCCACCGCCACCCGTCGCGCGCCCACCTCCCGCAGCGCGTGCGCGAAGGCGAAGGACGTACTGGAGGCGGGCAGGCCCGCCGCCATCGCGAGACCGCGGACCTGTTCGTGCGCACCGTCCCAGCCGCGGACGAAGCTCCCGGACGTGCACGCCCAGACCACCGCCTCCGCTCCGGACAGCCGCAGCTCCTCGACGCCCGCGGCGAGCCGGTCGGGCGCGCCCATCTTCAGCAGCGCGTCGACCCGGTGCGCGTCCTCACCGATGTCGGTGTGGACGACGGGCAGTCGCACATCGCTGTCGATCAGCATCTCGATGCGCGGGTAGTCGTCCTCAGCGGAGTGTCCGGGGTAAAGAAATCCCAGCGAGGTCATGACCTATGCCCACCCTTCCTGTTCCTTCGGCCGTTCCCTCGGCAGCTCCTGCGGGGGCAGCGCCTCCGGGAGCTCCGACGGGGGCCAGACCCGCGCCGCCGGATCGAGCAGCGCCTGGTACGGCCCCACCGCACGGGTACCCAGCCGGGCGAGGGCTGCCCACATCGTGACTTGATTGGCCGAGATCACCGGCACCCGCAGCTCCGCCTCCAGCTGCGGGATGATGTCGTACGTCGGCAGGTTGGTGCAGCTGATGAAGAGCGCGTCGGCCCCGGCGCTCCCCGCTTCCCTGGCCATCGTCGCGACGTCCCGGTAGGGCACCTTCCAGATGTGCCGGGTGAGCCCGAGGAAGGCCCGCCCGGTGACCGTGATCCCCGCCTCCGCCAGATACTCCTCCAGCGATTCGGTGACCGACTGCGTGTAGGGAGTGACGAGCGCGATGCGCCGCGCGCCCAGTTCGGACAGGGCCTCGAGCAGGGCCCCCGATGTGGTGACGGCGGGCAGCTCTCCGGCCCGCCGCATCGCCGCGCACAGCGCCCGCTCCCCCGCGAGCCCGCCGACGAAGCTGCCCGAGGCACAGGCGTATGCGAGGACTTCCGGCCCGGTGGCGCCGAGCGCACGGACCGCCTCGCCGAGCGTCTCGTGTTCGCTGACCAGGCGCGCCAGGTCGAGGCCGACCTCGACGGGCACGAAAGGGGTACGGGTGAGGTGAAGGGAGACGTGGTCGGGAACCCAGCGCCACAGTTCACGGTCGAGAGCGAAGTCGAACGGAGCGACAACGCCCACACCGCGCTGCGGTTCCGGTCCCCCCAGGAATGAGACGTCCATGAGCAGGCCCCATGTTCAGCTGACTGATCAATGCCGGTGTTGTGCTGGAGCCGGCGAATCGCCGGGACGTCGGGACAGCGACACAGCGCGAAACAAGGTGCAGGAACCCTGGTGGAGTACCTCTGTTGTCGACGGTAGGTTCCGGTGCCTGCGGGGTCAATCCGCACATGTCGGCAGGTGCCTTCGATCTTTCCGGTGTTCATGAAATGGGCGGCTGTTCCCGACTTCTCGCGTCCAGGAAAGCGGATCTTCATTGCCGCACGGTTTCCCCGCGATGTCCGTGCCTGACGAGGTGATCCTGGGTAGGTCCCCGGCAACGTATCGCGAGCGCTGGTGCTGGAGGGCGGATGACGAGCGAGCTCATCGGACTGACCGCGCAGGACCTCATCGAGGGATATCGCAAGGGAGAGTTCAGTCCGGTCGACGCGACCCGCGCCGTGCTCGCCAGGATCGAGGAGACCGAACCGGCGCTGAACGCGTTCGTGCGGGTCGACGCGGAGGGGGCCCTCGCCCGCGCCGAGGAGAGCACCCGGCGGTGGCGCGAGGGCGAGCCGACGGGCCTGGTCGACGGGGTACCCGTGTCGGTGAAGGACATCCTGCTGCAGAAGGGCGCGCCCACGCTGCGCGGCTCGAAGACCGTGTCGGAGCAGGGCGATTGGGACGAGGACTCGCCCTCGGTGGCCCGGCTGCGCGAGCAGGGCGCGGTCTTCGTCGGCAAGACGACGACGCCCGAGTTCGGCTGGAAGGGTGTGACCGACTCGCCGCTGTCGGGCGCGACCCGCAATCCGTACGACACCTCGCGCACGGCGGGCGGTTCGAGCGGCGGGAGCGCGGCGGCGGTCGCGGTGGGCGCGGGGCCGCTGTCGCTCGGCACGGACGGCGGGGGTTCGGTGCGGATCCCGGCGTCGTTCTGCGGGATCTTCGGCCTCAAGCCGACGTACGGGCGGGTGCCGCTGTATCCGGCGTCCGCGTTCGGGACGCTGTCGCACGTGGGGCCGCTGGCCCGCACGGCGGCCGACGCGGCGCTGCTGATGGACGTGATCTCGGGCCCCGACCCGCGGGACTGGTCGGCCTCGGGGCAGCCGGCCGGCGGCTTCCGGGACGCGCTGCACGGCGGGGTGCGCGGGCTGCGGGTCGCGTACTCGCCGGCGCTGGGCGGGCAGGTGGCGGTGCGGCCCGACGTCGCCGCGGTGGTGCGCGCGGCGGTGACACGGCTCGCCGAACTCGGCGCGTACGTCGAGGAGGTGGATCCGGACTTCACGGATCCGGTCGAGGCCTTCCACACCCTGTGGTTCAGCGGGGCCGCGCGCGTGGTGCAGCATCTTCCGGCGTCCAGGCGGCAGTTGCTCGACCCGGGGCTGCGCGAGATATGCACGCGGGGCGCGCGGTACAGCGCGCTCGACTACCTGGCGGCGGTCGACGCGCGGATGGCGCTCGGGCGGCGGATGGGCGCCTTCCACTCCACGTACGACCTGCTGGTGACGCCGACCGTGCCGATCACCGCGTTCGAGGCGGGGGTCGAGGTCCCGCGCGGCTCCGGCCTGCGCCGATGGACGGGCTGGACCCCGTTCACGTACCCCTTCAACCTGACCCAGCAGCCCGCCGCTTCGGTGCCCGTGGGGCTCGACGGGGACGGACTTCCGGTCGGCCTCCAGCTCGTGGCCGCGCGGCACAGGGACGATCTCGTGCTCCGCACCGCGCACGCGTTCTACGAATCCGGGGTGGCGAGTCACGCCGGTCCCAACACCTCTTGAGTCGCGTGAAGTTAGGACATGGCCGTATTGCTGTGAATTCAGGTCTCGGCTTTATCAAGGGCCGAAAACGATAGGCATACCTCCCGGGGCTTCGGGTAATGGCGCGCCATGGCTCCACCACTTGGTAACAATGAGGGATTCATCGCCAGACCAGTCCGCCGCCGCTCCCTGCTCTACGGTGCGGGAGCGGCGGCTCTGGGTGTGTTCGGCACCGCGGCCTGTACGCGCGTGCCGGAGGAGGGGAAGGTCGAGGGCGGGAATCTGCTGGACCGGCTGCGCGACGCGGGCGAGGTCAAGATCGGTGTGGCGGGTGAGGTCCCGTTCGGCTACATCGACGAGAACGGCGAGGTCACCGGAGAGGCGCCGGCGATCGCCAAGGTGATTTTCCCGCGCCTCGGGGTGCCCAAGGTGAAGGCGGTGCCGACGCAGTTCAGCGCGCTGATTCCCGGGCTGACCCAGGCGCAGCAGTTCGACGTGGTGTCGGCGGGCATGTACATCAATCCGGATCGCTGCGCACAGGTGCTGTTCTCCGATCCCGACTACCTGATGCCCGACTCGTTCATCGTGCGCAAGGGGAACCCGCACGGGATCAAGACGTACGAGGAAGTCGCGAAGAAGAAGCTGAAGTTCGCGACGGGCACGGCCTACGCGGAGATCGAATACGCCAAGGCCTATGGCATCAAGGACATGCTGATCCTGCCCGACCAGGTGGCAGGGCTCGACGCCGTGCGCCAGGGCAGGGTCGACGCCTTCGCCGGCACGGCCGTCACGGTCCGCACCGTGATCAAGGGCAAGAGCGGGGTCGAGGCCATCCCTGCCTTCCAGCCCGTCGTCGACGGCAAGCCGGCCTACGGAGCGGGCGGATTCGCGTTCCGGAAGTCGGAGAAGAACCTGCGCGACGCGTTCAACAAGGAGCTGCACAAGCTCAAGGACAGCGGTGAACTCCTGCGCATCATGGCGCCCTTCGGTTTCACGAAGAAGGAGATGACCGACCTCACGGTCGAGAAACTCTGCCCCCCTGCCAAGGGAGCCGCCTCATGATGTCCGCGAAGTTCTTCGAGAACTGGTTCCTGCCGGGTATCTGGATCACGCTCGAGATCACGGTCCTCAGCGCGATCTTCGCCTTCGTCATCGCGATCATCATCGGCGTGCTCCGCACGTCCAATGTGTGGTTCGTGCGCTTCCTGTCCGGGGCGTACTTCGAGATCTTCCGCAGCACGTCGTCGCTGGTCTTCATGTTCTGGATCGCGTTCACCGTGCCGATGCTGTTCCACATCAACTTCGAGCCCATGTTCGCGGGCATCCTGGCGCTCAGCATCACCTACGGCGCCTACGGTTCGGAGATCGTGCGCGGCGCGCTCGCCGCGGTGCCGCCCGCCCAGCGCGAGGCCGGCATCGCCCTCAACTTCACGCGCGCCCAGCGCCTGCGCCGCATCGAACTCCCGCAGGCCTGGCCGGAGATGATCCCGCCGTTCAACAACCTGCTGATCGAGCTGCTCAAGGGAACCTCGCTGGTCTCCCTCATCGCGGTGGCCGACATGACGTTCGCGGGCAACCTCAAGCGGCTCGTCTCCGGTGACAGCGCGCCGGTCTACACGCTGCTGCTCGTGCTGTACTTCGTGTTCGCCTTCATCTTCACGCGCCTCATGCGCCTGCTTGAGCGCCACGCCAAGAGCCGTGTCGGCCAGACGCCCGAGCAGGGCGGTCTGCGCGTGCTCCTCGGCGGGATGCGCTCCAAGTCGACGATCGACGCCGTCACCGGTGCCGGAGGTGCCAAGTGAACTGGGACTGGTCCAACGTCGCGGACTTCATGCCGCAGTTCTGGGACGGCCTGGTCGTCACGCTCCAGGCGCTCGTCGGGGGCGCGGTCATCGCCTTCGCCCTCGGCCTTGTGTGGGCGATCGCCCAGCGCTCGAAGGAGAAGTGGATCAGCTGGCCGGTGACGGCGGTCACCGAGTTCATCCGGAACACACCGCTCCTGGTGCAGCTGTTCTTCCTCTTCTACGTCGTTCCCTCCTGGGGCATCTCGATGTCCCCGCTGGTCACCGGCATCGTCGGGCTCGGCCTGCACTACTCGACGTACACCTCGGAGGTCTACCGGGCCGGCATCGACGGCGTGCCCGTCGGCCAGTGGGAGGCGGCCACCGCGCTCAACCTCCCCAAGGGCCGCACCTGGCGCGCGGTGATCCTGCCGCAGGCCGTGCGCAGGGTGATCCCCGCGCTCGGCAACTACGTGATCGTCATGCTGAAGGAATCGCCGCAGATCATGGCGATCGGTGCGCTGGACATGCTGGGCGAGGCCCAGGGCTTCAGCCAGACCACCTTCACCTACGAGGCCATCAGCGTCGTCGGTGTCGCCTTCATCGTCATCGCCTACCCGGCTTCTCTTCTTCTGCGAGTTTTGGAGCGTCGTCTTGTCCGCTGACAGCAGCACTTCCCAGGAAATCCCCAATCCTGCCGTCGACGGCAGCGAGCTCATCCGCTTCGACAAGGTCACCAAGCGGTTCGGCAGCAACACCGTCCTGGACAACCTGGACTTCTCGGTCGACTCCGGCAAGCACGTCACGCTGATCGGCCCGTCCGGTTCCGGCAAGACCACGATCCTGCGGCTCCTGATGACGCTGATGAAGCCCGACGAGGGCACCATCAAGGTCGGCGGCGAGTACCTCACGCACGAGCAGAAGGACGGCAAGCTCGTCCCGGCCGGCGAGAAGCACATCCGCGAGATCCGCAAGAACATCGGGATGGTCTTCCAGCAGTTCAACCTGTTCCCGAACATGAACGTGCTGCGCAACATCACCGAGGCCCCGGTCAACGTGCTCGGCCTGTCCAAGGACGAGGCGGAGCAGCGGGCCAAGGAGCTGCTCGACATGGTCGGTCTGGGCGACCGCTGCGAGGCGTACCCGTCCCAGCTCTCCGGCGGCCAGCAGCAGCGTGTCGCCATCGCGCGCGCCCTCGCGATGCGGCCGCAGGTGCTGCTCCTGGACGAGGTCACGTCGGCGCTCGACCCGGAGCTGGTGGCCGGCGTCCTCGACGTGCTGCGCGACATCGCGCACAGCACGGACATCACCATGCTGTGCGTGACGCACGAGATGAACTTCGCGCGGGACATCTCGGACCAGGTCCTGATGTTCGACTCGGGGCGCATCATCGAGTCCGGTTCGCCGGAGAAGATGTTCGGGGAGCCGGAGCACGAGCGCACCAGGGAGTTCCTGAGCGCGGTCCTGTGACCAGCCGCTCACCGAGTGGTGCATGACTTTGGCATATGCCACGGTGGCGCGTTCCTGTTGAGAGGCGCGGAGCGCGCCACCAATCTCCCCAACCAGCGCCCATGAAAGGGGTGTTGGCGACTATCGTGGACCTCAGCCCAGCTGTCCGGAACCGGTCCATGCAGGGGGAAGAACCGTGGCGCTGAAGCACGAGCAGGGTGCGTCCCCGCACCAGCCGCACGAGGCGGTGCAGCACGCCTTGCGCGTGCTGGAGACCATCGCGCACCGAGGCGTGGGCGTGACCGACACGGAGCTGGCGCGGGTCACCGCGCTGCCCGCCGACCAGCTGACGCTCCTGCTGCGGATGCTGCGCCGCGAGGGGTACGTCCAGCAGACCGCGGACGGGGCGTACATCACCGGCGAGACCCTGAGCAGGCTCGGTGCGGCGGACGGCCATGCGGTCGCGCTCACCGCGAAGCTCCAGCACACGCTCGACCGGCTGCGGGACGACGTGGGCGCGGCGGTCTACATGAGCCGTTACGTCGACGGGGAGATCCGGGTCACACAGATGGCGACGGGGCCCGAGACCCCGGCGGTCAACGAGTGGGTGGACTTCCGCGTCTCGGCGCACGCGAGCGCGATCGGCAAGAGCCTCCTCGGCCAGCTGGACATGAACGGGCGGCGGGATCATCTGGCCCGGCACAAGATGGCCCGGCTCACCTCGCGCACGATCACCAACGAGAAGGTGCTGCTGTCCCGCCTGGCCTCGCAGCCGGCGACGGTTCCGGTGCTCGATCTTCAGGAGTACGCGGTGGGCACGGTGTGCGCCGCCGTTCCCATCACGGCGGGCGCGTCCGTCGGGTGTCTGGCGCTTTCCCTGCCGGTTGAGCATGCGCATCGTCTGCACGATGCGGCGGAGCAGCTCAACAAGGAGGCGGCGCCGGTTCTTCTTTCCATGGCGATCTGACCGGTCACCGACGACGGCGTTGCGCTCTCGGGGCTCTGCCCCGGACCCCGCTGCTCAATCGCCGCAGGGGCTTGATCTGGCCCACCCGGGCTTGTACCCGACCGCAACGACAAGAGCCCCCCGCTGTTGCGGAGGGCTCTCACCTTTAGGTGCGCCATCAGGGACTCGAACCCCGGACACGCGGATTAAGAGTCCGCTGCTCTAACCAACTGAGCTAATGGCGCCGGTTGACGAGGTAAATACTACCTGGCCCCAGGGGGTGCTTTTGACCACCGGGGGCGCAGGCGTCACGTGGGGGTGAGGAGGTGGTCGCGGGCGTGGTCGCGGTAGGCCGCCGTCAGGGCCGTGCGGTCCTCGGGGGTCAGGGGGCGGTAGCCGGGGGCGGCCGGTGGGCGCCACCACAGGGTGCCGCCGGACCAGAAGCCCTCGCGGCGCAGTTCCCCGCGCCGCACCTTGTTCGTCGCGGTGACCGGCATCCGTTCCACCACCCGGATGAAACGGGGCGCCATCTTCGTGCCGAGGTCCGGCTGCGACCGGAGGAAGGCGTCGAAGCCGACCGGGTCGAAAGCGAGGCCCGAGCGGAGCGCCACCGTCGCCATCACCTGGTCGCCGGCCACCGGGTCCGGCACCCCGTAGACCGCGACGGCCGCCGCGTCCGGCCAGCGGGCGAGGATGTTCTCGATCATGGCGGGGGCGAGGTTCTCGCTGTCGACGCGGATCTTGTCGTCGCCGCGCCCGGCGAAGTAGAGGAACCCGTCGGCGTCCCGGTAGAAGTGGTCGCCGGTCCAGTACCAGCCGTGTTCGCGGACGCGTTCCGCGTACGCGGCGTCGTTGCGCCAGTAGCCCTCGAAGGATGAGCGGCCGCGGTTGACCAGCTCGCCTATCGCCTCCGCACCGTTGAGGAGGCGGCCGCCCTCGTCGAAGCGTGCAGGCGGGCACTCCGTCCTCGTCTCCGGGTCGAGCACCGCGAGGTCACTGCCCGGGGCCGCCAGGCCGATCGCGCCCGCCGGGGTGTCGGACGTCCGCTGCACCGCGGCGCCGCCCTCCGACGACCCGTACCCCTCGACGAGCCGCACCCCGAACCGTTCCTCGAACCGCGCCGCGTCCACGGCCCCGGCCTCCGTGCCGAACCCGACCCGCAGGGGGTTGTCGCGGTCGTCCGGGCGCTCGTCGGTGGCCAGGATGTACTGGACGGCCCGGCCCACGTAGGTGAAGTACGTGGCACCGAAACGACGTACGTCCTCCAGGAAGCCGGACGCCGAGAAGCGGCGGCGCAGCGCGACCCCCGCCCCCGCCGCGACGGCCGGCGCCCAGTCCGCGATGACCGCATTGCCGTGGAAGAGGGGCATGCAGATGTAGTGCACGTCGTCGGCGCGGACCTTGAAGTTCTCCACCAGGGACTGCCCCGCCGCCGCGAGGCGCCCCTGCGTGCACAGCGCCGCCTTCGGCGCCCCGGTCGAGCCGGAGGTGAAGTAGAGCAGCATGCGGGTGCCGGGGCCGACCCGGCCGTCGGCCTCCGGCTTCGCGCCCTCGTACGGCGTGAGCAGTTCCTCGTACGCGTCGGTGTCGGTCACCAGGATCCGGATGCCCGGGAGGTCGAGGCCGTCGAGCAGCGGGAGGTGGGCCCGCTCGGTGACCAGGACGCGGCACTCGGTGTGGGTGATGTCGCGGGCGAGTTCGGGGCCGCGCCGGGTCGGGTTGAGGCCGGCGACGGCGGCGCCGGAGAGCGCGGCCGCGCCCAGCCACTGGGGGAACTCGGGGGTGTTGTCGAGGAGCAGCCCGACGTGGGGCTCCGCCGACCGCGGCAGCAGCTCACCGAGGAGTGCCGCACGGCAGGCCGCCCCGGCCGCGACCTGGTGATGGCTGAGGACCTGATCCTCGTACGCGAGTCCGGGCCTGTGGTCGCCCCAGCGCGCCTGGATCAGCTCCGCGAAGGTACGCGTCGTCTTGAGTCCCATGGCGGTGCACCATAAGTGACGCATCGTCAGATGTGGAGGGCGGCGGCACCGATCCAGCCCCTCCCCGGTACGCCGTGGGGCGGCGCACCGGGGAGGCTCAGCTCAGAACGTGACGTCCGAGCACGCGTAGAAGGCGTTGGCCGTGTCCGCGACGGTCCACACCGCGAGGATCACGTGATGGCCGGACTTCCCGGAGGGCAGCGTGCCGGAGTGCGAGAGCGTCGCCGGCGGCTGGCCGCTGAACGGGACCGTGAGGAACGGGGTGGTCTGCAGGGCCGACCGGGTCAGCGGCTGGCTCTGGTCCCAGCCGTCCTTGGTGATGTAGTAGCGGAAGTCCGTGGTGGAGTGCCGCGCGGTGAACTGCCAGCGGAAGGTCTGGCTCTGACCGCCCGTCACCTTCGTGGTCGGCCAGGCGTTCCCGTTCGGCTGCTTGGCGGCGTCGAGCGCGCTGAAGTTGCCGTGCCCGGCCGAACAGATCTTGCCGTCGGCGGGACCCGCCGCCGGGAAGCCCTTGGGGCCCTCGACGCTCTGCGGCTCCCACTGGATGTCGCCGCAGCCGCTGACACCGCCATTGGCGCAGAGTTTCTGCCTACTGATCGGCAGATCGGTGTAGCCGTGGCCGCTCGCGCCGCCCGCGGAGAGCGCGAACGCCCCCGCGGTCGTCAGGCCGAGCAGGGCCGCGTACGCCTTCGTACGCTTCGAAGTCTTTCGCATGCTGCCGCTCCTGGGGGGTGTTGGGAGTGCCGGAAGCCGTGCGCACAGCGATGGTTCAGATGGCTCGGATGAACCAGACAGTTCAGGTCTAGACCAACGCACAATGTAGGACCGTGAGTTGGGCATGTCCAGACCAATCGCAATTCCCGGCACGGGCCCTTCCGCTCACCCCCGGAGCGTCACTCCCCCTGCCTCACTCCCCCCGGCCCGTGTAGAACGCCACCGTCAGATCCTTCACGAGCAACTTGCGCTCGTAGTCGTCGAGATCGACGAGCCCGCGCGCGGTCAGCCGCGTCACGGTGTCCTCCACCGAGTCCACGACCGTGGTGAGCACGCTGTCCCGGCGCCGCGCGTCGAGGGCCGCGATCCGGCGGCGCCGCATCGCCGCGGCCACCTCCGGCTCGTACTCGATGCGCGTGGGCTGCGCCGAGAACACCTCGATGCCGACCGGGGCCGCGTCCTCGGCGAGGCGCCGGGTGAGCAGATCGCCGAGGGCCTCCGCGTTGCGCAGCACGGGCGCGTCCCGGTCGCCGACCACGGCGGGCAGCCGGGACAGCACCCGCGCGAGCCCGGCCTCCACGCACTCGCGCAGATACGTCTCGTGGTCCTCGGTCCCGAGCGTCGCCCGCGCCGTGTCCTTGATCCGCCAGGCGACGAGGACGACGACGCGCAGCGCCTCGCCATTGGTGTCGACCGCCGGCATCGGCTCGCTGCGCCAGTGCCGAAGCCGCAGGTCGACCCGGCGGCGCACGAGCAGCGGGTTCAGCCACAGCAGCCCCGGCTTGCGCACGCTCCCCCGGTACCGGCCGAAGCGCGTGAGCACCCAGGCCCCGCCGGTGCGCCCGCGCGCGAGCCCGCCGACGCCGAACAGGGCGAGCAGCCCGGATCCGGCGAGCGCCGCCCACTGCGCGGGGCCGAATCCGGCGCCCGCGTATCCGTCGAGGCCCGCGAGGTCGGTCATGATCCGGGGCAGCGCCCCCGCCCAGCCGAGCGAGGCCGCGGCCCCGGCCGCGCCCACTGCCCCGCCGAACACCCCGAAGGCGCCGGGCAGCACCCGTCCGGGCCGCTCCTCCAGGCCGGGGTCGACGGAGGGTACGGGCCTGGCCGGGGCGGGACCTGGCGTCCGGCGGGTGTTCGCCGCGGTCGCGCGTTCGACCTGGGCCTTGGTGACCACCGCGGGCCGTAGCGGCACGGCCACCGGGTCCGGGTCGTCGCGGAAGAGGAGGTGGACCGGGATCTCGGTGGTGGACTCGTTCCGGATGAGCCGCGCGGCGCGCGCCCCTCCGTCGGTTTCGGTCATGGAATCCTCCGCGTTGCGCGTCATGAGAACAGCCGGCGCCAGGTCTCGGGGCCGGGGTAGCCGTCGGCCGCCTTGCCCCGCCAGCCCTGGGCCCGCTGGAAGGCCTCGACGTTGCGCCGGTCCGCCTCGCTCCAGCGCGGTCCGGGGCCCGTGGTGTAGAACTTGCCGAATCCTTTCTTCACGAGCTGCTTGCCGAGCCGCGTGACGTCGGAGTTCTCCGCGCCGGGCCGGAACTTCGCCGCGCCGGGGAATTCCGACGACCCGGTCCGTTCGGCGCCGCCGCTTCCGCCGGACGGAATGCTCCGCCCTTGCCCCGTCGACAGATACGCCCAGGTCGTGGGCCCCGGGATGCCGTCCGCCGCCGCGCCGCGCCAGCCCTGTGCACGCTGGAACGCGCGCGTGGCCTTGCGGTCCGCCTCGCTCCACTTCGGCCCTGGACCGACCCGGTAGAACCGCTTGCCGCCCCGCTCGACGAGCATCTTGCCGAGCCGCGTCACGTACGCGTTGTCCTTGCCGGGGCCGAAGTACTCGGCGCCGGGGAACTTCGTCGTCGCGCCCGCCCCGGAGCTGCCGCCCGAGACCGCCCGGTACCGGTACGCGACGTAACTGCTCGAGTGGCTCCAGTAGGCGTACGGGGTGGACTGCACCCGGGTGCCGGGCCTGGTCTGCTCGTACGCGATGTACCGGGTGCGGGACGCGTCCGCCCAGCCGCCGAAGATCGTGACGTGCGAGCCCTTCTCCGGGTCGGCCGGGTTGTGGAAGAGCAGCATGTCGCCGGGTTGCAGCTGCGCCTTGGTGATCCGGGTGCCGTACTGGGCGAGGCTCCCGGTCCACTCGTTGCCCGGCAGGCCCCACGCCATGGAGACGAAGCCGGAGCAGTCCTGGCGGTAGCCGTCCTTCCAGAACTTGTTCATGTTGTACGGGACCTTGGCCGCGACCCACTTCCTGGCGCGGTCGAGGATCGCGGCCCGGGAGGTCTTGCGCAGGGTCGGGGACTTGACCAGTGACACGGATCCCGCGGCCGGGGCCGGCGCTCCGTGCAGCGGGCCGGACCCGCCCTGCGGAGTCGTGTCGCCCGGGGGCGGGGTCAGCGGTCTGGCCTCGTGGTGTTCGGCCGCGGCGGCCGGGGTGGTCTGGAGTCCGCCGATGACGGTGCCCGCGGCGGCGGCGAGGACCAGCGCGTGGCGGGCGCCCACCTTGGTGCGCACCGGGTGGGGCACCGCGCGCCGCCACTCGGCGCAGCCGGCGCAGTCGCAGTCCTCGGCCGGGTCGACGTCCTCGAAGACCGGGGCGCCCATCGGCTCCGCCGTGTCCCCTCGCTCCATCCGCTCCATGCGATTCCCCTCACACTCCGGTGCCGGACTTTGGAATAACGAGCCTCGATTCCGCACGCAGGAAGCGTCTCAACTGTCCAGACAAATCGCATGTTGACGGTCCGAATGATTGAAACCACCAGAATTCACCCACCTCCTCGGCGTGTCGAGTGGTCAGAAGCACCCGGGAGGCTCGGGTAAAGTTATGCAGGTCGACCGGCGCCATTAGCTCAGTTGGTTAGAGCAGCGGACTCTTAATCCGCGTGTCCGGGGTTCGAGTCCCTGATGGCGCACGTTGACGGTGGCGGTCTGTATTCGCGGAAAGCGCGAATCGGGCCGCCATCGTCGTTTCTGCGCGGCTTCGCCGCGCGCTGTGGGGGCTTCGCCACCCACACCCCCACGAGGAAGCCGGGCCCGGGCACGGGTGGGCCAATCAAGCCCCTGCGGCGATTGAGCAGCGGGGTCCGGGGCGGAGCCCCGAGGCCGCAACGCCGGTACCGGGGGCAAGCACAGCCGGGCCACATCAAGCCCCGCCGGCGATTGAGGCGCGGGGTCCGGGGCAGCGCCCCGTGGCCGTAACCGCGGAGTGGCGCAACCCGTGGCAAGCCCGGTAAACACCATGTATCGGCCTTGCGATCATGAACCGGGGCACAGCACTCTGTCATGGAGCCATTGGCTCCCAAGATGCTTACGGTACAAGGCAGTTGAAATGGGCGCCGTGTCACGCCGGGCCCGAGCCGGTTGCCGATCGCGCGGGGAGGGGGCCCCGCCCATGAACCGATGTCGAGGGGGGCATCATGCAACCGGAAGGCCGCCGTTCCAGTCTTACGTATGTAGGTAAGGGTGGGACGGTGGCCCGCCAGTGATACGTCCGGGGGCACGGTCAGGGGGCCCGTTCCCGGGCGCAGGACCGACGACCACGCGGTGACGCGTGCGGGGGGATGACTCATGACGTCGACGCCGACGGGCGCCCGGCCGGAATTCGACCCGTCCGAGACGACCCAGCTGCGAGTGCCACCGCATCGCACTGGCGGTTTCCGGCGCATCAGGAAATCGTTGCCGCGCTACGACTACGAGCACTACAGCCGGCTCGCCGGGCCACTGACCCAGCCCGATCCGAACCAGCCGTACAAGGTGCGCTATCGCTCGCTCCTCTCACAGGAGCCGCACAGGATCCGGGCCGCGCTGATGCTGGGCGCGGCCCCGCTGCTCTCTCTCGTCCTGCTGTTCTGGCTGATGCAGCCCGAGCACTGGACCGAACGGGACTATCCCGCCTACGACTTCCTGCCCGCCCTCGACATCGTGATGCTGGTGTCCATCGGGCTCATCGAGTTCTTCCGCTGCATGAACGTGTTGTCGAACGCGCACGCGACGCTGGTCGCCCGCGACCCGATCCCGGTGGTCCCGGAGACCGGCACCCGCGTCGCGTTCCTCACCTCGTTCGTGCCCGGCAAGGAGCCGCTCGAGATGGTGACGAAGACCCTGGAGGCGGCGGTCAAGCTGCGCCACCGGGGTCTGCTGCACGTCTGGCTGCTCGACGAGGGCGACGACCCCGCGGTCAAGGAGGTCTGCGAGCGGCTCGGCGTGCACCACTTCTCCCGCAAGGGTGTCGCGAAGTGGAACCAGCCGAAGGGCCCGCACCGCGCCAAGACCAAGCACGGCAACTACAACGCCTGGCTGGACGCGCACGGGGACGAGTACGACTTCTTCGCCTCCGTGGACACCGACCACGTGCCGCTGCCCAACTACCTGGAGCGGATGCTCGGCTTCTTCCGCGACCCCGACGTCGGGTTCGTCATCGGCCCGCAGGTGTACGGCAACTACGACAACTTCATCACCAAGGCCGCCGAGTCCCAGCAGTTCCTCTTCCACGCGCTGATCCAGCGCGCGGGCAACCGCTACGGCGCGCCCATGTTCGTCGGCACGTCCAACGCCGTGCGCATCAAGGCGCTCAAGCAGATCGGCGGCCTGTACGACTCCATCACGGAGGACATGGCCACCGGCTTCGAGATCCACCGGCACCGCAACCCCTTCACCGGCAGGAAGTGGCGTTCCGTATACACACCGGACGTGCTCGCGGTCGGCGAGGGCCCCAGCGCCTGGACGGACTTCTTCACCCAGCAGATGCGCTGGTCGCGCGGTACCTACGAGACGATCCTCAAGCAGTACTGGAAGGGCTTCTTCACGCTCCCGCCGAGCAAGCTCTTCAACTACACGATGATGATCATCTTCTACCCGATGGCGGCGATGAACTGGATCCTGGCGGCGCTGAGTTGTGCGCTGTTCCTGGGCCTGGGCGCATCCGGCGTGAACATCGACCCGACGATCTGGCTGATGCTGTACGGCAACGCGTCGGCGCTCCAGATCGGCCTCTACGTGTGGAACCGCCGGCACAACGTCTCGCCGCACGAGCCGGAGGGCTCCGGCGGCGTGGCCGGCATGGTGATGTCCGCGCTGTCGGCGCCGCTGTACGCGAAGGCGCTCTTCGACGCCGTGCTGCGCCGCAAGAGCAAGTTCGTGGTGACCCCCAAGGGCGATTCGGCGAGCCCCGACCGCTGGTTCGGGACCTTCCGCTACCACTGGTACTTCATCCTCATCTTCGGCGGCTCGATCGGCGCGGGCTTCTACTTCGGCCACTCCCACCCGGCGATGATCACCTGGGCCTCCTTCGCGCTGCTGATCACCGCGGCGCCGATGTTCGCGTGGCGCTACATGATCCGCCAGGAGAAGAAGAAGCCGAAGCAGCAGCCCGCGGCCGAGGCCCCGCAGCCGGAGTCCGCCGAGCGCCCGGCGCCCGCGCGGACGCACACCGCGCCGCAACAGAAGCCGAGTTGGGCCGCCCAGCCGCGGGACGGGGGTCCGGCCGCGGACGGGGGCAATGAACAGACCATGCAGATTTCCCTGGGGGGACACAACAAGTGAAAGACGGTGCGAGCCGCCGCCGTGCCCGGCGCATAGTCATCGGCACGGTGGTGGTCCTGGCGCTGGCCGGGATGAACGGACCCTGGCTGTACCGCTTCGGGTCGGCCAAGTATCACGAGTACAAGATCAACAAACCGGAGTACAAGGCCGAGAACGGGCACTGGGACGTCATCGATTTCCCCAAGGACATGCGCCTGAACACGATTCACGCGGCGCTGTTGCACACCGGGAAGATCCTGCTCGTCGCCGGGTCGGGGAACAACCAGAAGAACTTCGACGCGAAGAAGTTCGACACCCGGCTCTACGACCCGGTGAAGAAGACCATCAAGAAGATCCCCACGCCGACGGACCTGTTCTGCACGGGACACACGCAGCTGGCGAACGGGAACCTGCTGATCGCGGGCGGCACCAAGCGCTACGAGAAGCTGAAGGGCGACGTCACCAAGGCCGGCGGCCTGATGATCGTGCACAACGAGGACCCGGACGCGCCCAAGACCATCAAGGCGGGCACGGTCTTCACCGGCAAGGAGAACGGCAAGTCGTTCGTCGCCAAGGACAACATCACGGTCGAGCGCGCCAAGAAGGTCTTCGACAAGGCGACCGGCAGGTTCCTGCGCAATGAGCCGGGCCTCGGCCGGGTGTACGTGGAGGCGCAGCGGTCCGGCGCCAAGTACGAGACCGGCACCCAGGACAACTACCGGGTGCAGGGCCTCACCGGCCAGGACGCGCGCAATCTGTACGGCATCGCGCAGAAGCTCGCCCTGGACAAGAAGGACTTCCAGGGGATCAGGGACAGCTACGAGTTCGACCCGGTCGCCGAGAAGTACATCAAGGTCGACCCGATGAACGAGGCGCGCTGGTACCCGACGCTGACCACGCTCTCCGACGGCAAGGTCCTCTCGGTGTCCGGGCTCGACGAGATCGGGCAGCTGGTGCCGGGCAAGAACGAGGTGTACGACCCGAAGACGAAGAAGTGGACGTACCTGAAGGACGTCCGCCAGTTCCCGACGTATCCCGCGCTGTTCCAGATGGAGAACGGGAAGATCTTCTACTCGGGCGCTAATGCCGGTTACGGCCCCGACAACGTTGGCCGCAAGCCCGGCATTTGGGATCTGACGAACAACAAGTTCCAGAAGATTCCCGGGCTTTCGGACCCGAACATGATGGAGACGGCCAACACCGTCGAACTGCCGCCCGCTCAGGACCAGAAGTACATGGTGGTCGGCGGCGGTGGCGTCGGCGAGTCCAAGCTCTCCAGCGAGAAGACCCGGATCGTCGACCTGAAGGACAAGAGCCCGGAGTTCGTGGACGGGCCGAAGCTCGACAAGGGGACCCGGTACCCGCAGGCCTCGGTTCTGCCGGACGACTCGATCCTGGTCTCCGGCGGCTCGGAGGACTACCGCGGGCGCGGCGACTCCAACATCCTCGAGGCGCGGCTCTACGACACGAAGAAGAACGCGTTCAAGCGCGTCGCCGACCCGCACGTGGGGCGCAACTACCACTCGGGCTCGCTGCTGCTGCCCGACGGGCGCGTGCTGTTCTTCGGCTCGGACTCGCTCTACGCCGACAAGGCCAACACCAAGCCGGGCACGTTCGAGCAGCGCATCGAGATGTACACGCCGCCGTATCTGTACCGGGACTCGCGGCCGGCCCTGGAGGGCGGCGAGAGGACGATCCGGCGCGGCGGCTCGGCGACGTACAAGACGGAGCACGCGTCGTCCATCAAGACCGCCCGGCTGATCCGGCCGAGCGCCTCCACGCATGTGACGGACGTGGACCAGACGTCCATCGCGCTCGACCTCAAGAAGTCGGCGGACTCGGTGACGGTGTCCGTGCCGAGGAGCCGGTCGCTGGTGGAGTCGGGCTGGTACATGTTGTTCGTGACGGACGACCAGGGGACGCCCAGTAAGGCGCAGTGGGTCCACGTGCCGTAGGGCACGGGAGGCCGGAGCCCCGGACGTTGCACACGTCTCGGGGCTCCGCCCCGGACCCCGCTGCTCAATCGCCGCAGGGGCTTGAACGGGTTACTTGGCCCCTGCCAGCTTCAGGGCGTACTCGCCCCACCACTCGCCCGCCTTCGGGCCGCCCTTGCACGTGCCGTCGGACTCGCCCGGGCGCTTGACCCAGAGGTAGGCCTTGACCTGCGGGTCGCCGGTCCTGGTGGTCGGCTTCTCGCCGAGGGCCCGGCCCGGCGGGTTGCACCAGCGCTCGTCGGCGGCGCCGCCCGTGTACGGCCCGTTGCCGTTGCGGCTCGTGTCGACCACGAACGGCTTGTTGCCGACCTTCGCCGACAGCTCCTTGCCGTACTTGACCGACTCGTCGGTGGTGTAGAAGTTCGACACGTTGACCGAGAAGCCGTCGGCCTGGTCGATGCCCGACCGCTTCAGCGGCTCGTAGATCTGGTCCGGCTTGCCCCAGCCCGCGTTGCCCGCGTCGAGGTAGACCTTCGTGTCCTTCAGGGACTTGAGCTTCGCGATGGCGCCCTTGAGCAGGTCGTAGCGCTCCTCGTGGAACTGCTCGGGCGTGCAGTTGTCGACCATGTGCTGCACCGCGTCGGGCTCCAGGATCACCGTCGCCGGGCGGTCCCCGATGCCAGAGGCGACCTGGTCGATGAACTCCCGGTACGCGTTCCCGTCCGCGGCGCCGCCGCCCGAGTACTGGCCGCAGTCGCGGTGCGGGATGTTGTAGACGACGAGCAGCGCGTCCCGGTCGGCCTTCTGGGCGGCCTCGGTGAAGCCGCGCGCCTGGTCCGCCGCGTTCTCCGGCAACAGCCATTCCCCGCTGGGCTGTTCGGCGATCCTGCGGACCTTCGCGGCCTCGGCGTCCTTGCCGTCCTTCGCGAGGGCCGACGCGGCCTTCGCGGCCTTGCTGTCGGGGTTGACCCAGAACGGGTCGGCGCCCTTGGGCTGTTGCTTCACGGGGCCGGTCGCCCCGTCCCCCTCGTTGTCCCCGCCGCCGGAGGAACAGGCGGACACGAGCAGCGCCGCCCCCACGACGACCGCTCCAGCCCTCAGTTTCCGGTACATCCACTCCCCCTTGGGTGCACTGTCTGGCTCTCAATCGTGGCACACGCCCCTGCCGTGCCACGAGCGCGTACGCCGCTTGTCAAGGACCTGTTACAGCGCCCGGTCCCGCCTGTCCTGAACCCGTGACCGCACCCTGTGCCGATCCGCCCATCCGCTCTAGAGTCGAGACGAGCGGCCCCAGTCCTCGGCCGGTCGGATCCGACGGACCATCACAGCCTCCCGTGCCGAGGCCGGGCCTTCCCGCGGCCCCGCCGTCCGCATGGTCGAGGACCTGTCCGGTCGGCCGCCCCGGGGGGAGTGGGCTGCCGACCGGACAGGTGCACGCACCCGCTCAACCCGCCCTCCGCGGCGCGCCGTCCACGTCCGACAGGTACGCGGAGACGACCACGTTCGCGGTGTACGTGCCCGAGGCCTTGTCGAAGGTGCCTCCGCAGGTGATCAGCCGGAGCTCGGCGCGCCCCGAGTCGTGCGGGCCGTACGCCTCGGCCGGGTCGAAGTTCTCTCGGGAGAACACCCGGACGTCGTCGACGGTGAACCCGGCGACGGAGCCGTCGGCCCGCGTCACCCGCACCGTGTCCCCGGGCTCGGCCTCGCTGAGGTGGTAGAAGACGGCGGGCCTGCTCTCGGTGTCGACGTGCCCGACGAACAGGGCGGTGCCGCGCTCCCCCGGTTCCACCCCGTCGCGGTACCAGCCGACGACTCCGGCCCGCGCGTACGGCGGCGGGTCGACGGCACCGTTCCCGTCGAGTCCGCGGGGCACGACGGGCGCCTGGACGCGCAGCGCCGCGATGTCGACGCGGCGCGGCTGCGCGCCCTCGACCGGCCGGTGGGCGGCCGGCAGGTCGACGTCCGCGGGGCGGCCGACGGCGGCCGCGTCCCCGGTCGTCGGCGAGGACAGGTTCACATCGGTGGCGCCGTGGCCCCACAGCCACAGGCCGAGCAGCAGCACGGCCCAGGCCACTCCCGTGAGGAGCCGCCCGGCCCCCTGCGACCGGTCACTCATGGCGGACTCAGTGCCTCGTCGGCGAACCGGACGACCTGCGGCGGCGGGTGCTGCGGACGGCCACGGCGACCGCGGCGACCGCCGCGAGGCCCAGGCCGATGAGGGCGTGCCGGGTGCCGGGGCCCTCGCTGGGCGCGGCCGTGGGGGCCCGGTGGACGGCGAGGGCCTGCCGCTGCGCGGTGCCGCCGCCACCCGCGTGCACGAGGGCGGTCGGGGACGGGGCCGGCGAGGCACCCTCGGCGGATCCGTCGAGGACCCGGAGGGTGCCGGTGACCTTGCCCTCCACTCCGTCGCAGGTCACCGAGACCGGGTAGGCGTCGGGCTCGGCGGAGGACTTCACGCGGGCCTCCGCGAACAGGGTGGGTTCGTCGGCGGAGGGCGCGAGCCGGGCCGGGGAGACGAAGGCCGCGGAACTCGCGCTGCCCGCGGAGCCCTCGCAGCCGGTCACCCGCAGGTCGACATCGGTGCCCGCGGGTGCCTCCCGCGGGGTGACGGTGATCGTTCCCCCGCCGTCGGCCGCCTGGGCCGCGGTGGCCGGCGCGGTCACCAGGACGGCCGCCCCTGCGACACCGACAGCAAGCAGTCCTGCACGCATCGTGAACCTCCTGAAGTCAGCGTCACGCTCCTGGCCGCGTTCCGCATCCCGAGAGGCTCCAGTGGCGCGTCACACCGGGCGGGGCAGGGGTGCATACGATGGCAGTCCGTCGATCGAGCGCCGAGGAGTCCGCACACATGGCAGAGCCCAAGCCCATCGAATCGTGGCTGACCGACATGGACGGCGTGCTCATGCACGAGGGGGTGCCGATCCCGGGCGCGGACGCGTTCATCAAGAAGCTGCGGGACTCGGGCAAGCCGTTCCTCGTCCTGACGAACAATTCCATGTACACGGCCCGTGACCTGCACGCCCGGCTGAACCGGATCGGTCTGGAAGTCCCCGTCGAGAACATCTGGACGTCCGCCCTCGCGACCGCCCGGTTCGTGCGCGGCCAGCGGCCGAACGGCACGGCGTACGTGATCGGCGAGGCGGGTCTGACGACGGCGCTGCACGAGGAGGGCTACATCCTCAGCGACTCCGACCCCGACTTCGTGATCCTCGGCGAGACCCGTACGTATTCGTTCGAGTCGCTCACCAAGGCGATCCGGCTGATCAACGGCGGGGCCCGGTTCATCGCCACCAACCCCGACAACACCGGCCCCTCCACGGAGGGCGTGCTGCCCGCGACGGGCTCGGTGGCGGCACTGATCACCAAGGCGACCGGCAAGGACCCGTACTTCGTCGGCAAGCCCAATCCGCTGATGATGCGGACCGGGCTCAACGCCATCGGGGCGCACTCGGAGTCCAGCGCCATGATCGGCGACCGGATGGACACGGACGTGCTCGCGGGCCTGGAGGCCGGGATGACGACGTACCTCGTCCTCACCGGGCTCACCGGCCAGTCGGACATAGACCGTTTCCCGTTCCGGCCGACCGAGGTGGTCGACTCGATCGCGGACCTCGTCGACCGGGTCTGAGGAACGTACGGCGGCGGCCGGGGCCTCCTCAGCTGCCGGTCGCCGTCTTCCAGTCGTCCACGTACGTCTGGAGGTTCTTGGCGACGTCGTTCCAGTCCGGCTCGAAGATCTGCACGCCGTCCATGATCTTGGCGAGTTCCACGGCGTTGTCGTCGGTGGCCTTCACATCGGCGCGCGGCGAGAAGCCGCCGCCGACGGAACTGACCTGCTTCTGCTGCTTCGCCTCCAGCATGAAGTCCAGGAGCTTCTTGCCGTTGGCGGTGTGCGGGGCGTTCTTCACGAGGCCGCCCGCGTACGGCAGGGCGAAGGAGGTCGGCTTCCCTGAGGCCTTCTTCGGGAACCAGATGCCGAGGTTCGGCATGTCCTTGGACTGCGCGTAGTTCATCTGCACATCCCCGTTGGCGACGAGGAGTTCGCCCTTGTCGACCTTCGGGGAGAGCTTGCCGGTGGAGGCGGACGGGCCGACGTTGTTGGCCTGGAGCTTCTTCAGGTAGGCCATGGCCTGCTCCTTGCCGCCGAAGTCGTGCATGGCCTTGACGAGCAGGGCGGTGCCGTCGCCCGCGACGCCGGGCGTGGAGTACTGGAGCTTGTTCTTGTACTTGGCGTCGAGGAGCTGCTCCCAGGTGGTGGGCGGGGTCTTCAGCTCCTTCGTGTTGTGGACGAAGCCGAAGTAGTTGTTCACGACGGACGTCCAGGTGCCGTTCGCCGCCTTGTCGGCGCCGTCGACCTGGTCGGAGCCCTTGGGCGCGTACTTCGCCAAGAGGCCCTTCTCGTCGGCCTGTTGGATGAACGGCGGGAGGGTGACGAGGACGTCGGCCTGGGTGTTGACCTTCTCGCGGACGGCGCGCTGCACCATCTCGCCCGAGCCGCCCTCCACGTAGTCGACCTTGATGCCGGTCTTCTTGGTGAAGTCCTTGAAGACCTTGTCGTACCAGCCGTCGCCGTTCTCGCCCTTGAGGCCGTCGGCGCTGTAGACGGTGACGGTCTTCTCGTCGGAGGCGGCGGAGCTGCCGCCGCAGCCGGTCAGGGCCGCGGCGAGGGCGAGGCTGCCGGTGACGGCGGCGACGGTGGTGAGCGTGTGCTTGCGCATGGCGTGGTGAACTCCCGTGTCGTGTCAGGGGGTTGTCAGCGGTACGAGGCCTTGGTGCGGATCCGTGAGACGGCCAGCAGGACGAAGAGCGTGGCGGCCATCAGGACCACCGCGATCGCGGATCCGGTGAACAGGGAGCCGCGGTCGGTGGTCGCGTAGATCTGCACCGGGAGCGGCATCCAGTCGGGCGGGTAGAGCATCATCGTGGCGCTCAACTCGCCCATGGACAGGGCGAAGCAGAGGCCGGCGGCGGCGTTCAGGGAGGGCAGCAGCAGCGGCAGCTTCACCTTCCACAGGACGTACGCGGGCCGGGCGCCGAGGGAGGCCGCGGCCTGTTCGTACGCCGGGTCGAGACGCTGGAGGGCGGCCGAGACGGACTGGTAGGCGAACGCGGTGACCAGGATCGTGTGGGCGATGATCACGATCCAGCGGGTGCCGTTGAGCAGCATCGGCGGCCGGCTGAACGCCACGAGGACGGCGAGGCCGACGACCACGGACGGCACGGCGACCGGCAGCATGAACAGGGCGTCCAGCACACGCCGACCGCGCTTCCTGAGCGCCGCGGCGGCGAGCGCGGCCCAGCCGCCGACGACCAGCGCGAGCACGCTCGCGGTGACGGCCGTGACGAGGCTGGTGGTCAGGGCGGCGAGGGACTCGCCGCGGGTGGCCGCCTCGTAGTGCCCGCCGGTGAACCCGGAGGGCAGCGCGCCGGACCAGTTCGTGGCGAAGGACGCCGCGAGGACGACGAGGAGGGGAAGGGCGAACAGCGGCAGGAAGAGGGCGAAGAAGAGGCCCCAGACGGCCCACCGGCCGGTCCTGCTATGAACCAACACGACGGCTCACCACCCGGTACAGGCCGTAAAGACCCACGGAGACAAGGACGTTGATGACGGCGACCACGCACGCGCCCGGATAGTCGGACTCCAGGATCGCCTTGCTGTAGACGAGGGTCGGCAGCGTCGTGACGCCCTTGGCGCCGGTGAACAGGACGATCCCGAACTCGTTGAGGCACAGGACGAGGACCAGCGAACCGCCGGCGGCCAGCGCGGGCAGCGCCTCCGGCAGGATCACCTGCCGCACGATCCGGGCGGGCCGCGCCCCGAGCGACGCCGCGACCTCCAGCTGCGCCGTCTCCACCTGCGAGAACGCGGCGAGCAGCGGGCGCATCACGAACGGCGTGAAGTAGGTGATCTCGGCCAGCAGCACGCCCCACGGCGTGGCCAGGAACTGGAAGGGGCCGGTGGCCGCCCCGGTGACGTCCGTCCACAGCCCGTTGGCCATGCCCACCTGCCCGTAGACGAACAGCAGGGCGAGCGTGATCAGGAAGGAGGGGAAGGACAGGAACACGTCGATGAAGCGGGCGACGGCCTTCGCTCCGGGGAACGGCACGAACGCGACGATCAGCGCGAGCGCGAAGCCGAGGACGAGACAGCCGGCCGTGGAACCGACGGCCAGCCACACCGTCGTGCCGAGCGCCTCGCGGAACGCGGAGGACGCGAAGACGTCGGCGTACGGCTTCAGCGAGGTGCCGCCGGTGTCCGGGGTGAGCGACTGCTGGACGACGAGGAAGAGCGGATAGAGGAAGACGACCGCGAGGACGGCGACGGGCGGCAGCGCCCATATCCAACCGCTGCTCCTCGTACGGGACTTGGCGGCGCCCTGGCGGGGCGCGGCGAGCGTGGCGCTAGCCATGGCCGCCCACCTCCGACACGACCCCGGCGCCGAGCAGCACCGCGTCCTCGGGCGCGAAGTGCACCGTGATCCGCTCCCCCAGCACCGGCGGCTCGCGCAGCTCGCGCAGGTCGGCCTTGACGCGGTGGCCCTCGACGTCGACGTAGAGACGGTGGGTCGAGCCGCGCCACTGCACCTCGGTCACCTTGCCCGTGAGGGAGTTGGGTCCTTCGCCGAGGCCGACGAGGTGCGGGCGGACGCAGAGGGTGGCCGTGGCCCCGGCGGCCACGTCCTGGGTCGGGACCTTCAGCTCGGCGGCGCCGAAAGAGACGGTGTCCGTGCCGACCTGCACGGGGAGCAGGTTCGCGTTGCCGACGAAGGAGGCGGTGAACTCGGTGCGCGGGCGCCGGTACAGGTCCTGCGGCGTGCCGACGTCCTGGAGGCGGGCCCGGTCCATGACGGCGATGCGGTCGGCGAGGGTGAGCGCCTCGACCTGGTCGTGGGTGACGTAGAGGATCGAGACGTCGGGCAGCTCGCGGTGCAGGCGCGCCAGTTCGGCGAGCATCCCGGAGCGGAGCGTCGCGTCGAGCGCGGACAGCGGCTCGTCGAGCAGCAGCACGCCGGGCCGGACGGCGAGGGCGCGGGCGATGGCGACGCGCTGCTGCTGGCCGCCGGAGAGCTCGCGCGGGTAGCGCTTGGCGTAGGAGGCCATGCCGGTCAGTTCGAGGGCCTCGGCGACGCGCGCGGGGATCTCGCCCTTCGGCACCTTCTGCGCCCGCATCCCGAAGGCGACGTTGTCCTCGACGCGCAGGTGCGGGAAGAGCGCGTAACTCTGCACGACCATGCCGATGCCGCGCCGGTGCGGCGGCAGGTCGGTGACGTCGCGCCCGCCGAGGAGCACCCTCCCGGACGCGGGGCGCACGAACCCGGCGACGGCGCGCAGCGCGGTGGTCTTCCCCGAGCCCGAGGGGCCGAGGAGGGCCATCACCTCGCCGGGCTCGACGGTCAGGTCGAGGGAGTCGAGAACGGTGGTGCCGCCGTACGCGACCGACACCCGGTCGAACCGGATGCCGCTCAGCTTCTGGTCGTTGTCTCTCACGGCGGCCACGCTCCTGGCGGCGGGTGTCCCGCGCGGAGCGGCCCGGCAACGGGACGGTGAACGGGCACCCAAGCTTGGACCAGACCCGTTATCGTTCTGTTACCTGCGAGGGGTGGGCCGGGTCAACTGCCGCCGAAGGAGCGGGCGTTACCAGCCGTCCGAGCCCAAACGCGCGGTGAACGAGAACCGGTCCCCCCGGTAAAGCGTCCGCACCCGCTCCGTGGCGCGGCGCCCCGTGTCGTACGAGATCCGGTGGATGAGCAGCATCGGCAGCGCGGGCGGCGTGCCGATGAGCAGGGCCTCGCGCGGGGTCGCGAGCACCGTCTCGATGCGCTCGTCGGCCGAGCCGAACTCGATGCCGAGGCGGTCGTGGACGTAGGAGTAGAACGAGGAGTCGGGGTCGAACTCGGCGTCGAGGCGCGGCACCCGGGACACGGGCACGTAGGTCGACTCCAGGCCGACGCGCTCGTCGTCGGCGAGCAGCACGCGCTCCATGTGCCAGACGGGCTCGCCGCGCTCCAGGCCGATCTCGGCGGCGAGCGCGGGCGGGCACGGGAAGCGTTCGAGGCCGATGAGGGTGCGTCCCGGGCGCCGGCCCTGCCTGCGCACGCCCTCCGTGTACGAGGCAAGGGACAGCGGCTGCGCCAGCTTCGGGCCGGCGACGACGGTGCCCCTGCCGTGCCTTCGCAGCCGCCCTTCGAGCAGCAGCTCGCGCAGCGCCTGCCGCACGGTCTCGCGCGCCACCTCGTAGCGCAGGGCGAGTTCGCGCTCGGCGGGAAGGGTCTCGCCCTCGGCCAACTCGCCGACGAGCGCGGCGATCTGGGCCTTTACGGCGTAGTACTTCGGGATGCGCCCGTGCTCGGGGATGCCGTCGCGCACGGGGGCGCCGGGGGCCTGGTCGTTCGGGTAGTCCACGCGGGGATGGTCGCAGACGCGGGTGAACACCGGCTCCGGCGTCCGTCCCGCGCCCTCTTGGGCCCGGCCGCCGCGCGTGGTCGGCTGGGGCGGCGGCCGGGCCGGTGGCGGGCCGGGGCTCAGCGTCCGCCGACGCGGAGCCGCCGGGCTCCCACCACGAGGGTCGCGCCGGCGAGGAGGAGGGTGCCGGCCGCGACCCCCAGTCCGAGCAGGGCGCGCGGGCCCGTACGGGCGAGTTCGTCCGCGAGGGTCGGGCCCGCGGCCTCTTCGATGGTGAACGGGTAGTCGTCGGACTCGCCGACCCATTCGCCGTCGTCGTCCTTGCGCCGGACGAGCGCAGCGTTGGCGACGACCCGGTCGGGCGGGGTGCCGTCGGCGAACGCGAGGCGGACGTCGACGGTGACCGTGTCGCCCGCGCCGACCGAGAACCCGGGGAAGCCGTCGAAGACGCCGATGTTCTCGTCCCTGGCGGTCCGCTCGACGGTCACGGGGCGCCAGCGGCCCGCGTCCCGGAACTCCATCGTGATCCGCTTCGGCGTCAGCTTCCGGGTCCGGTCGACGAGTACGAGGACGGGGTGGAGGTCGGCGCAGCGGGCGGTGGTGGTGTTGGTCAGGTCGAGCGAGAAGTGCCGGGGGGCGTCGCCGGGGTGGTAGGTGGCGGGGCCCTCGTCGATACGGGTGTCGATCGGGAAGTCGCCGCCCTTGGCTGCCGCGCAGGCCTGGGTGCCGGTGTCGGCGGTGGCCTCGTGCGTGGGGGCGAGCGGGGTGAGGGCGGAGGCGGCGATGGCGGTGACGGCGAGGGCGAGCGGTCGGCGCAGTCGCATGAAGGCCCTTCACTGGTCGCGGAGTTGACGACAGTCGTGGGCCAGAACCTTTCCATCGCGGGGCGACCGGGTGGGGTTGGTGCGCCGCGGCGCGCGCGGCGGTTCCCTCGATCGGCCCAGCCGAACGCACACCGGCACCGGCGTTGCGCTCCCGGGGCTCCGCCCCGGACCCCGCGCCTCAATCGCCGGCGGGGCTTGAATGATCCGGTCCCGCCTTGGGCAATCTGCCGCCTCATGGGGTCTCCCCTGCTCGGAGCTTGTCGGAGAGCTTGGGGAAGGCAGGGTGGGCAAGGCGGCCCCCGGTGCCGCGCGCCCCTTACGACGGCCCCCGCCACGGAGCTGTTACGACGGAGCCGCTCGCCCGAACAGTGGGGCCAGGATCATGTGGGCCGCGCCCTCGACCGCTTGGGTGTCGCCGCCGGGGGCCGCACGGACGGGTATCGCGGGGCCGCCGCCCTCCCGGCGCGCGCGGGCCGCGACGACCCGTTCCACCCCGCGGACGAACCGCTTCTCGTGCGCCGCCACCGTCCGCCCACCGAGCAGCACCGCGTCGATGTCGAGCAGGCTCACCAGATTCGCCGCCCCCTCCCCCAGCACCCGCGCCGCCTCGTCGAGCCCCCGCTCCGTGCCGGAGGCGACCGCCGCGAGGCAGATGGCCTCGATGCAGCCCCGGTTGCCGCAGCCGCACACAGGACCGTCCAGCTGGATGACCTGGTGGCCGAACTCGCCCGCACCGGTGCGCGCGCCACGGTAGAGCGAGCCGTCGAGGACGAGGCCGGCGCCGAGCCCCGTACCGAGGTGGAGGTAGGCGAAGGAGCGCTCGCCCTCACCCTCCAGGGCGAGGCCGAGCGCCGCCGCGTTCGTGTCCTTGTCCACGACGACCGGCAGCCCGAGCCGCTCCGCGAGCGCGTCGCGCAGCGGAAAGCCGTCCCACTGCGGGAAACCGGTGACCCGGTGCAGCACCCCGTCCGCGTGGTCGAGCGGCCCCGGCACGGCGACCCCGACGCCGAGGACCGTCCGGCCCCCGTCCGCGTCCAGCAGCGCGTCCACCTCGCAGGCGGCGGCCGCGAGCACCGCGTCGGCCCCCGCGCCGAGGTCGAGCGGTGCGCGCCGGGCCGCGACGACGGCGCCGGACAGGTCGGTGAGCACGGTGTGCAGCTCGTCGCGGTCCAGGTGCAGGCCGACCGCGTGCGCGGCGCCCGCGAGCAGCCGCAGGACGGTGCGCGGCTTGCCCCCGGTGGAGGCCCGGCGGCCCGCCTCGACCGCGAGACCGTCCCCCCGCAGCCGCGCCGTGATCTTGCTGACGGCCTGCGGGGTGAGCCCGGTGCGCTCGGCCAGCTCGAGACGGCTTATCCCGTCCTCCCCCGCCGTCCGCAGCAGATCGAGCACGAGCGCCGCGTTGTGCCCGCGCAGGGCGCTCAGGTTGGCGCCCACCGTCGCGGCCATGGTCCTCCTCACGTGTGCAGTCACCAGCCCATTGTCCCCCGCGCTTGCACTTTGGCAACACCGTTGCTTAAGTGGAGGCATGACTGGTACGAGTGCAGCCCTCCGCGTGGGCCTGGTCGGCTACGGCCTGGCGGGCTCCGTCTTCCACGCCCCGCTGATCGCCGCGACCGAGGGCCTGACCCTGGACACGGTCGTCACCTCGAACCCCGAGCGGCAGGCCCAGGCCCGCGCCGAGCACGGTGACGGACTGCGCTTCGTCGCCTCCCCCGACGACCTGTGGGAGCACGCGGACGAGCTCGACCTCATCGTCATCGCGTCACCCAACAAGACGCACGTGCCGCTCGCGAAGGCCGCCATCGCCGCGGGCCTCCCGGTCGTCGTCGACAAGCCGGTCGCGGGCACCGCCGCCGAGGCCCGCGAGCTCGCCGAGCTGGCCGAGAAGCAGGGCGTCCTCCTGTCGGTCTTCCAGAACCGCCGCTGGGACAACGACTTCCTGACCCTCCAAAAGCTCCTCGCGGACGGCGAGTTGGGCGACGTCTGGCGCTTCGAGTCCCGCTTCGAGCGCTGGCGTCCGCAGCCCAAGGGCGGCTGGCGCGAGTCCGGCAACCCGGAGGAGATCGGCGGCCTGCTGTACGACCTCGGCAGCCACGTCGTCGACCAGGCCCTCGTGCTGTTCGGCCCGGCCGTCTCCGTCTACGCCGAGTCGGACGTGCGCCGCCCCGGCGCCGAGGCCGACGACGACACGTTCATCGCGATCACCCACGCGAGCGGGGTGCGCTCGCACCTGTACGTCTCCGCCACCACCGCCCAGCTCGGCCCGCGCTTCCGCGTGCTCGGCTCGCAGGCGGGCTACGTGAAGTACGGGCTCGACCCGCAGGAGGCCGCGCTGCGCGACGGCAAGCGCCCGACGGCCGGCGAACCGTGGGGCGTGGAGGGCGAGTCGCTGTGGGGCCGGGTCGGCTCCGGCGAGTCCCCGCTGACGGGCGGTGGCCGCCCGCTCGCGACGGTCGACGGCGACTACCCCGCGTACTACGCCGCCGTCGCCGCGGCGCTGCGCGACGGCGCCCCGAACCCGGTGCCCGCCACGCAGGCCGCCGACGCGCTCGACGTCCTGGAGGCGGCCCGGGTCTCGGCCCGCGACGCCAAGGTGGTGGCCCTGTGACGCAGCCGGTTGCGGCCAACCCCGAAGGCGCCCCGCAGATCCGCGAGTTGGAGGAGCAGGAGCGCCGCCTCGTCCTGGACTCCTTCACGTACGACGACGCCTGGACCCTCGGCAACCTCTTGGTCGACCTCGCCCGCGAACGCGAGGCCCCCGTCGCCATCGACATCACCCGCGGCGGCCAGCAGCTGTTCCACGCGGCGCTGCCGGGCTCGGCCCCGGACAACGACGCATGGATCGCCCGCAAGCGCCGCGTCGTCGAGCGCTACCACGCCTCGTCCTACCTGGTCGGCAGCCGCTTCCGGGCCAAGGGCACGACGTTCGAGGACGCCTCGCGCCTCGACCCGGACACGTACGCGGCGCACGGCGGCGCCTTCCCGATCTCCGTACGGGGAGCGGGAGTCGTCGGCGCCGTGGTGGTCTCGGGCCTTCCGCAGGTCGAGGACCACAAGCTGGTCGTGACGGCGCTGGAGCGGTTCGTCGGCTAGCGCGGTGTGAGCCTCAGCCGCACCGGTTCGGCCGGGCGCATCGTGATGCCGAACGCCGTCGCGATCTCCCGGTCGTCCACCGCCTCGACCTCGTACGGCTGAAGCAGCACGGCGAGGCCGAGGACCGATTCGAGCATCGCGAACTGCGCGCCGATACAGGCCCGCGGGCCGCCGCCGAACGGCATCCACGCGTACCGGTGGCGGCCCTGCTCCGCCTCCGACAGGAAGCGGTCCGGGTCGAAGCGCATCGGCTCGGGCCAGTACGCGGGGTCGCGGTGCGTGACGTAGGCGGAGACGGTGACGTCCGAGCCCGCCGGGATCAGCACGCCGTCGACCTCGGTGTCGGCGACCGCCTGACGGCCGGTCGCGGCGGCGGCCGGGTACAGCCGCATCGCCTCCTTCACCACGCGCTCGGTGTACGGCATGCGGCCGAGGTCGGCGGCCTGCGGCAGCCGTCCGTCGGCGAGGACCGAGTCGATCTCCTCGTGGGTCCGCTTCTGGGCGTCCGGGTTCCGGCCGAGCAGGTGCAGGGCGAAGGTCAGCGAGGTCGACGTCGTCTCGTGCCCGGCGAGCAGGAAGACAAGCACCTGGTCGCGGATCTCGTCGGGCGACAGCGCCTCGCCGTCCTCCGTACGCGCCTTGATCAGCAGGCCGAGCAGGTCACTGCCCGGCTCGTCGGCGGCCCTGCGCTCCGCGATCAGCGTGTCGCAGACGGCGTACAGCTCCTCGCAGGCGGAGTCGAAGCGCCGGTTGCGCGGCGTCGGCCAGGAGGGCTTGACGAGACCCGCGCCGTACGCGCGCCGCAGCGAGGTCTCGCTGATCTCGGGGAAGAAGCGGCGGACGGCGGGCACGGCGGTGTCGATGTCGGCGCCGAACAGGATCCGGGCGACGGCGCGCAGCGTGAACTGCTCCATCTCGGCGGCCACGTCCACGACGTCCCGGCCGCGCCAGCCCTCGGCGGTGGCCGTCGCCTCACCGGTGATGGCGGTGTCGTAGGTGCGGGTGCCGCGCGGCGTGAACAGCGGCTGGATGAGCCGCCGTTGACGCAGGTACGTCTCGTCCTGGCTGGTCAGCAGGCCGTTGCCGAAGGTGCTGCGGAGCACCTCGTAGAAGTAGTTGTCCTTGCGGAAGTTGGCCGACTCGGTGGCGAGCACCTGCTGTGCGGCCTCGGCGGAGAACAGTCCGTACATGGTGCGCCGCAGGCCGGGCGGCCCGGCGACGAACTTCACGACGTCGCCGTGCGTTTCACGGGCCCGCAGGAAGGTCCCGAGCGCATCGCGCTTCAGATCGAGCATGGAGCCGAGGAGCGGGGTCCCGGTGGGTATGGGCGCTTGGGTGGTTGCTGTCACGAGCGGCAGCGTGCGCGCCCCGTCGCCCGCGGGCAACGGGGCGCGACGGGACGTGCGCAATCTTCACGTTCCCGGTGCACCGCGGCGTGCGGTTCAGCCGCGTCCGCCGGTCCGCCGCCTGCGGCTCAGGAAGACGAACGCCGCGCCCGTCGCCGCGGTGGCCGCCGCGATCGAGCCGAGCACGGCGGCGCCCAGGGACGGCGTCCCGGTATCGGCGAGGTGACCACCACCTCCACCTCCGCCACCCGTGCCCCCGGTGGTGCCGCCGCCGGACGTCCCACCGCTGTCACCGCCATCGGGCGGGGGCGCGGGGGTGGAGTCGGTCGGGGTGGGGGTGGGGGTGTCCTCGGTGGGGGTGGGGGTCGGCGTGTCCTCGGTGGGCGTAGGGGTCGGGGTGGAGTCGGTCGGCGTCGGAGTGGGTGTGGGGGTGGGGGTGGAGGTGTCCGTCGGGGTCGGCGTGGGCGTCACATCGGTCGGGGTCGGGGTGGGAGTGGGCGTGGGGGTAGGGGTGGGGTTGTACGGGTCCGGGCAGGACGGCAGGTCGCCGTCGAACGGGTAGGCGTGGATCTCCTGGCCCCCGCCGCCGCCCGCGGCCGAGGTGTGGGTCAGCGAACCCGCGCTGTAGAAGCGGCCGTTGAACCCGGACATGGTCATCGTCGTCGTGCTCGACGGGTTGCCGACCAGCGCGCTGCCGGAGAACTGGGTGCCGCCCGCGAGCTCCACGCTGCTCGCGTCGGGGAAGTTCCACAGCAGCCGGTCGCGCAGCTCGGCGGGGAGCAGGCCCTCGTACGTGTTGATCCTCCGCGCGTCGCCGTAGGCGTTGACGAGGACGGTGGCCCCGGACGGGATGTCGTCGAACCGGAAGCCGCCCATGCCGCCGCTCGCCGCGGCCACGTCGAAGTCGATGTCGAAGACTTGCAGCTCAGAGCTGCCGTCGCCGGTGAAGACGGTGGTGTTGCCGTCGTTGACCGCGGTGCCGGTCGGGGTGCGGCGCGCGCCGTTCTCGTACGCGTAGCACTGGCTGGCGTCGGTGAGCTGCTGCCGCAGGCCCTCGTACGGTTCGGCGGCGTCGGGGTCGTGCACGGACTTCGACTCGACGGTGCCGTCGAGCGCGCCCCCGTAGCGCGCGACGCCATGCGCCGAGGCGTCCTCGACGGCGACCCGCTCCCCCGCCGCGACGGACAGGTCCCCGCCGGTGGTGAGGTAGTCGGTCCCGTCGTCCGGAGGCACGCGCGACCCGACACCTGCGACGCCCACGTTGTAGATCTGCGAGCCGCCCGCGTCCTTGTCCTGGTCGAAGCCGCCGAGGGTGACGACCTTGCCCTCCGCCTCGGCGGCGCCCCCGCGAACCCGGAAGTCGTCACCGACGAAGACGTTGATGTTGTTGTCGCGGCCGGTCGGTGCGGCGTTGTTCGGTTCGGGATACGTGCCGGGGCAGTTGCTCCCCAGGCAGGGCCCGAGGCCACCCGGCAGCGGGGCGGCGGACGCGGGCGCGGCGGCGGCCCCCACGACGAGGATCGCCGACGCGAGCGTCCCGGCGGGCAACCGTGACTTTGAGATGACGGTACGAAGAGTTCCCATGGCCGAACTATGGGAACGGCCCTCCCGTCCTCCCGGGAGACACGCGCCCAGCCGGGCCGAGGGCACCCCGAACGGGGGTGCCCTCCCGCTGCCGAGCCCAGCGGCGCGGCTACGCCGGCTTCAGCTCCTGCCGCTGCCGCCCCAGCCCGTCGATCTCCAGCTCCACCACGTCACCCGCCCGCAGATACGGCTTCGGCTCGGGCTGGCCCATGGCGACACCCGCCGGCGTACCGGTGTTGATCACGTCACCGGGGTACAGGGTCATGAACTGGCTGACGTAGCGCACCACTTCGGCGACCGGGAAGATCTGGTCGGCCGTCGTGCCGTCCTGCTTCAGCTCCCCGTTGACCCACAGCCGCAGGCCGAGCGCCTGCGGGTCCGGGACCTCGTCGGCGGTGACCAGCCACGGGCCGAGCGGGTTGAACGTCTCGCAGTTCTTGCCCTTGTCCCAGGTGCCGCCGCGCTCGATCTGGAACTCGCGCTCGGACACGTCGTGCGCGACCGCGTACCCGGCGACGCACGCGAGGGCGGCCTCGTGGGACTCGACGTAGCGGGCCGTGTGCCCGATGACGATGGCGAGCTCCACCTCCCAGTCGGTCTTCACGGAGCCGCGCGGTACGAGGACCGTGTCGTCGGGTCCGACGACCGTGTCGGCCGCCTTGAAGAACACGACCGGCTCGGCGGGCGGCTGGGCGCCGGTCTCCGCCGCGTGGTCGTGGTAGTTCAGCCCGATGCACACGACCTTGCCGATACGGGCCACCGGAGGGCCGATCCGCAGCCCCGACGCATCGAGGACGGGCAGTTCCCCGGCCGCGGCCGCGGCCCGCACGCGCTCGATCGCGGCGTCGTCGTCGAGGAGTGCCCCGTCGACGTCCGTGACGAGTCCGGACAGGTCGCGCAGCGTTCCCTCGGCGTCGAGCAGCGCGGGGCGCTCGGCTCCGGCGGGACCGACTCGCAGCAGCTTCATGGTGTAACTCCCTCTGCAGTAGGAGGAGCCTCCACGGCCCGGTGCGGCGTGCAGCCATCGGAGGACTGGTCGATCCTCCAAGGAGAACGTCCAGTCCGCAATACCCCGTTCACGGACTGGACCCGGACGACCGCTCTGCGCGCCCGTCGCGCCCGGCCGCGCTCAGAGTGCGGGCGCGGCCGCCGCCCCGCCCGCGTACGGCATGTCCCGGTAGAGAACGGCCCGCTCGATCGAGCTCCACGTCGTCGACGTGACGACGTACAGCGCGGCGGCGAGCGGCACGAAGGCCACCGTGAAGAGGGTGAAGAAGGACATCAGCGGCATGAACCTGCCCATCGCCGCCATGCCCGGCACCGGCTGCCCCGCATCGGCCCCCGGCGTCGGCGCCTGCGCCATCTGCCGCTTCGTGCGCCGGTAATTGAAGGTCGCGACGGTGGCGACGAGCGCGAACAGCGCCACGTAGACGAGCCCCTGCTCCCCGAAGAGCCCGCCGTGCGCGAGCGCGTCGTGGAAGCGGCCGCCGAGCGGGGCCGCGCCGAGGGTGTGGCCGAGCAGGACGTTGGGCTCGCCGCCGATGCTCCGGTTGGAGAACAGGTGGTAGAGCAGGAAGAACGCCGGCATCTGGAAGAGCATCGGCAGGCAGCCGGTCAGCGGGGAGACCTTCTCCTCGCGGTGCAGCTCCATGATCGCCTTCTGCATCGCCTCGGGGCTCTTCTTGTGCTTCTTGCGCAGTTCGGCGATGCGCGGCTGGAGCTTGGCCCGCTCCCGCTGCCCGCGGGCCGCGGCCCGCGACAGGGGGTGGACGAGGAGGCGTACGAACGCGGTGAACAGGATGATCGCCGCGGCGGTGGCGGACGCGTGCAGGAGCGGCTGGAGCAGGTCGGCGAGGTGTGCGACCAGGCCTGCGAATACGGACATGAACGACGACATGGGTGAGCCCTCCGGGGGTCTCGTCGTGCCTGACATCAAAGATCGAGAAATGAGTCGGCGTGACGGACCGGTGAGCCCAGAGGGTTCAGGGGTTCAGCAGCCCGTCGGGACGAGGCGTCCGGGGGCTCGGGGCCTGGGGCGGCCGGAGGCGTCGGGATCGCGCTGCGGCAGGAACGCGGTGCGCCGCTCGCGGTCGCGGATGGCGGTGCGGACGCGGGTGCGCGCCACGGCGGGCGCGGAACGCGCGGCCAGGACGGCGCAGGCGGCGAGGGCCGAGCCCGCGGCGGCGGTCGCGGCGAGCGCGACGGCACCGACGAAGCTTCCGGTGTCGACGAGCGCCGACCCGAGGAGGACGAAGAGCAGCAGGGCGACGGGTCGCAGTGCCGTGGTGCCACTGGTCGTGCGTGCCATGCGCCTGCCTCCTCCCGCCGCTCGGGTACGTGTCTCCCGCCAGTTATACAGGCTCGGTCACGACCGGCTGGAGGAGGCGTCGCGGTTCGAGCAGCGCCCGGCTGACCGGGTCGGCGGGGTCGGGGTCGAGCCCGGCGCCCGGCAGCATCTCGACGTCCTCCGGTTCGACGGGCGCGCCCCCGCACGTCGCGCACTCGCCGACGACACCGAGCGGCGTGCCGCACACGGCGTGCCGGAACTCGCGCATCGGCAGCGATCCCGGGATCTCCCGGCCCCACGCGCCGAGCGCCCGCACGGCGGGCCACAGCCCGCGCCCGTGTTCGGTCACGACGTACTCGTGGCGCGGCGGCGACTCCTGGTACTGCCGCTTCTCCAGGACTCCGGCCGCGGTGAGCGCCTGGAGCCGGGTCGCGAGGACGGCGCGCGGGATGCCCAGGTGCACGAGGAAGTCGTTGTAGCGCCGCACGCCGTAGAGCGCGTCGCGCACGACGAGCAGCGTCCAGCGTTCGCCGACGATCTCCAGCGCGCGGGCGAGCGAGCACTGCTGCGACGCGTAGTCCTTGCCGAGAGCCATGGCCCCACTGTAGCCACTTTCCGGCTTTCCAGTTCAATGACCGAACCTACCGTGCTACGTTCATCGGACCCGGTGAGTTCATTCACTGAACCTAAGTCCGCATCTGAGACTGGATGGGTCCACCCATGCCACAGCCCCAGCCCGTACGCACCCAGGCGCCGCGCGGCACCGCCTCCCCGGCGACGCCGCCGCCCCGCCCCGTCGCCACCCTCGCCGTCACGAGCGCGGCGACGGCCGTGGCCCTCATGACGTACACCGCGCCGATGATCACGCTCGCCGACACGGCCGCGTCCCTGCACACGGGACTCTCCGCCCAGGCCTGGCTGCTGAACGGCACCCCGCTCGGCCTCGCCGCGCTGCTCCTGGTCGCGGGCAGCCTCGCCGACGACTACGGGCGGCGCCGCGCCTTCGTCCTCGGCACCGCCCTGCTCGCCGTCACGACCGCGCTCGGCGCGCTCGCCACGAACACGCTCCTGTTCACGCTCGCCCGGATCGCGCAGGGCGCGGCGTCGGCCGCGATCCTCGCCGCGAGCCTGGGCCTGCTGGTGCACGCCTTCCCGAGCCCGGCGGGCCGGATCAGGGCCACCGGCGTGTGGGGCGCGTTCGTCAGCGGAGGCATCGCGCTCGGCCCGGTCCTCGCGGGCGCGGTCACCGACCTCGCCGACTGGCGCTGGGCGTACGGGGCGCTCGGCCTGGCCACGGCCGTCGTGGCGGTCCTGGCACCCCGCGCCCTCACCGAGTCCCGGTCCCCGCGCGGCGGCCGCCCCGACCTGCCCGGTGCCCTCACCCTCGGCCTCGCCCTCGTCGCCCTCCTCGCGGCACTCACCCTCGGCCGCGACGGCTGGCTGCGCGCCCCCATCGGCGCCCTGCTCGCGGCGGCGGCCGTACTGCTCGCGGCGTTCGCGGCCATCGAACGCCGCACCCGCACGCCGATGATCGACCTGTCCCTGCTGCGCCGCCCGCTCTTCCTCGCGTCGACGACGGGCGCGTTCTTCACCGGCTTCGCCGTCGTGGCGCTCTTCTCCTACGTCCCCACGCTCGTGCAGCACACGATGGGGGTGACCGCGATGGGCACGGCGGGCCTGTTCGTGCTCTGGTCGGGGACGTCGTTCGTGGTGGCGCTCCAGGCGAGGCGGCTCGCGGGCCGGATCTCGCCGCGGCACCAGCTCGCCGCCGGTTTCGCGCTGCACGCGGTGGCCGTGGCGACGATGCTGGGCGCGGCGGGCTCGGGCGACTGGAAGCGCCTGCTGCCGGGCCTCGTCGTCTCCGGGATCGGCAGCGGACTGCTGAACGCCGCGCTGCCGCTGCTCGCGGTCGACTCGGTGCCGGCCGACCGGGCGGCGATGGGCTCGGGCGCCAACAACACGTCCCGCTACATCGGTTCGGCGGCGGGCGTGGCCCTGATGATCGCGGTCGCCACGTCGACCGGGACCACGCGGCACGCCCTGGACCAGGGCACGAACGCGGTGTTCGGGGTGTCGGCGGCGCTGGCGCTCCTGGCGGCGGTCCTGCTGCTCACGCTGCGGGAGCGGCGGCCGGCGCCCGAGCGGCCCTGAACCCGCTGCCGTTGCGGGGGTTCTCCCCACCCCGCACACGGGCGCCACTCCCATGGGCGCCCACGCCCCGGGTCCCTAGCGTGATCGGTGGGACCAGGCGGAGGGGACGAGGGACATGTGGAAGCTGGCCAGGCGCACCATCCGGTACCGGGGGAAGAGCCTCACGGCCACGTTCCTCGCGCTCTTCCTCGGCACGGTCACCGTGATGACCTGCGGTGGGCTGCTGGAGACCGGCGTACGCAACAACGCGCCCGCGCAGCGGCTCGCGCGGGCCGACCTCGTGGTGACGGGCGACCGGTCGGTGGCTCCGCCGGCCAAGGGCGACGACACCGAGGATCCGGCGATCATGCCCGAGCGGGTCCCCGTGCCCGCCGCGGCACTCGACCGGGTGCGGGGCGTCGAGGGCGTCCGCGCGGCCGTCGCCGAGCGGACCTTCGACGCGGCGCTCGTACGGGACGTAAGGGATTCACGAGACGCCGAGGACGTACGGGACGGGGCGGGCCCCGTGAAGGCGCAGGCGCACGGCTGGGCCTCGGCCGCCTTCGCGCCGTACGGGATCGTCGCGGGCAGGGCGCCGGCGCGGGACGACGAGGTGGCGCTGGACGCCGGAACGGCTCGGGCCGCGGGCGCCGGCCTCGGTGACGAGGTGCGGATCGCGGCCGGGGACGGTACGCGGAAGTACACCGTGAGCGCGGTGGTGAACACCGCCCGGCAGCTGGACCGGGCGGCGCTGTTCCTCTCCGACGACGCGGCGCGGGCGCTCGCCCCGGCGGTCGCGGACATCGCCGTGACGACGGACTCCGGCACGGACCTCGGCGACGTACGCGACCGGGTCGCCGCGGCGCTCGACGGGCAGCCGCTCAAGGTCGTGTCCGGCGACGGCAGGGGCACCGTCGAGTTCCCCGAGGTGCTGACCGGCGGCAGCGATCTGGTCGCGCTGGCGGGGGCGTTCGGCGGCATGACCACCATCGTCGCGATCATGGTGGTGTCCGGGACGGTCGCACTGTCGGTGGGGCAGCGGCGCCGGGAGTTCGGGCTGCTGCGGTCCATCGGCTCGACGCAGCGCCAGCTGCGGCGGATGCTGCTGACCGAGACGCTGATGGTCGCCGTGGCCGCGGCGGGCGCGGGCTGGTTCGCGGGACCGCCGGTGGGCCGATGGCTGTTCGGCGAGTTCCAGGACACGGGCTTCGTCTCCGACTCCGTGACGTACGCGCAGGGCTGGATCCCGGCCGTGGCCGCGGGCGGTGCGCTGCTGATCACCGCGCTCCTCGGCGGCTGGATCGGCGCCCGGCGCGGGGTGAACGTCAGGCCGGTGGAGGCGCTGCGGGAGGCCGAGGTGCAGCTGCGCTGGGCGCACCCGCTGCGGATCGTCCTGGCGGTCCTGTTCCTGTCCGGGGCCGCCGCGCTGGCGATCCTCACCGTCCTGCTCTTCGACGGACCGATCGCGGGCAGCACCGCGGGACCGACCGTGCTGTGCGCCGTCATCGGGTTCGCGCTGCTCGGACCGGGTCTCACCAAGCTGATGGCGTGGCTGATCGGCGGCCCGGTGCGCTGGTTCACCGGAGCCGGCGGAAAGCTGGCCGTCTCGCACGCCCGGGTCCGCGCCGTCCGCATGGCCGCCGCGGTGACGCCGCTGATGCTGGCGACGGGCGTGGCGACCGGCAATCTCTATCTCCAGACCACGCAGATCGAGGCCACGAATGCGGCGTACGCGGCCAACCTCCGGGCGGACGCGGTGCTTTCACCGACGGCGGGCGGGATCTCCGACGCGCTCCTGGCCGAGGTCCGGCGCACCAAGGGCGTCGAGGCGGCGAGTGCCTACGCCACGAGCACGGGCTTCATCGACGGTGCGACCGGCGAGGACGGCATCCCACTACAGGGCGTCAGCGGGCAACAGGCCTCACTCACCACAGCCGTACGACCGGTCGCGGGCAGCCTCGAAGAACTCGACGGGAACACCGTCGCGCTGACCACCGAGCGGGCGCGCGAGCTGCACAGGACGGTCGGCGACAGCTTCACGCTCCGCCTCGGCGACCGCGGCGAGGTCGACGTCCGTATCGTCGCGCTGTTCAAGGGCCGCCCCGGCTACGAGACGGCCTTCCTTCCCGCCGACCTGCTCGCGTCCCACACCGATCCGGGCCGGCCCACGCAGATCCTGGTCCGGGCCTCGCCCTCGGCCGTCGCCGGTCTCGCGACCCTCGCGCCGGGCCTGGACGTCACCGACCGCGAGACGCTGATCGAGGCCCATGCCGAGGACGCGCGGACCCAGGCCTGGATCAACTACCTGCTGATCGCGATGATCGTGGCCTACACGGTGCTCGCGGTGGTGAACAGCCTGGTCCTCTCCGTCGGCAGCCGCCGCCGGGAGTTCGCGCTCCAGCGGCTGGTCGGTTCCACGAAGGGCCAGGTCATGAAGATGCTGACCATCGAGTCCCTGATCGTCGCCGCGATCGGACTGCTGCTCGGCACGGCGGCCGCGAGCACCTCGCTGGTCCCGTTCGCCCATGCGGCGGCGAACACCTGGATGCCGTCCGGGCCTTGGTGGATCTACGGGGCGATCGTGGCCGGCGCCGTCACGCTGTCACTGGCCGCGACGCTGCTGCCAGCCTGGTCGGCGCTGCGCACGCGGCCGGTGGAGGCGGCCGGGGCGCAGGAGTAGGAGCGGCCGGCCCGCCTTCGCGGACGACCTGGTCGTCCTGGACTCCGCCGAGCGGCTACCCCGCCGCCCCGACCGGATCCCGGGCCAGCACGTCCTCGTCCGCCCGCTCGTCCCGGTCCGCCGGGAACGCGTACGTCACCACCAGCGTCACGGCGAGATTGGCGGCGAGGGCGACGATCCCGGCGTTCATCCCGAACACCGGATCGTGCCCGCTGAACACGAGCCCGCACACGATCCCGACCCCGACGACGAGCCCGCTCACCGCCCCGGCGAAGCTCAACCTGCGCCACACAAGACCCACCAACAGCATCGGCACGAGCTGCGCCATCCCCTCGTACGAGATGAGGGACAGCCGTACGAGGGTGTTCGGCGCGGCATACGTGAGGACCAGCGCGAGCGACCCGGCCACCACGACGACGACCTGCGCCCCGGTCTTCTGCGACCGGGAGGCCCCCCGCCACCGCGGCACGAGGGAGAAGACGCTGCTCCCCCACATCGTCCCGATGACCAGCATGAAGACGGCCATCGGCACGATCGACGACAGCGCGGCCGCGACCCCGACGATCCCCACCACCCACGCGGGCAGCGAATCGACGACGAGCTTGAACAGCGCGAGATTCGAGTCGGCCCCGGTGAGCCCCGGCACGACGAACAGGGCCGCCATCCCGAGGAACATGGGCACGAACAGCAGCACGTTGTACGCGGGCAGCCACATCGCATTGCGCCGCAGCGCGTCGGCGCTGCGCGCGCCCAGATACCCGGCCACGGTGGTCGGGAAGATGACGACGGTGAGCGCGTTCAGGAAGGTCGTGGTCGCGAACCACCCCTCCCCGTAGGGCGATCCGCCGCTCCCGGGAAGGGTGAGCCAGGCGCTCTTCTCCTCGACGAGCCGGTCGAGGAACGCCCCGTAGCCGTCGAAGTAGTGCAGCGGAACGTAGAAGGCGAGAAAGGCGAGCGTGACGATGACGAGCAGATCCTTCATCACCGACACCCACGCGCTCCCGCGCAGCCCACTCACCACCACGAACAACGTGGTGACGGCGAAGCCGATGAAATAGGCCCAGTTGAGGCTGACGGCGCCGTACGAGATCGTCGAGACGACGACGCCCATCCCCGTGATCTGCAACTGGATGTACGGGAGCAGGAACACGGTGACGAGGACGGCGACGGCGGCGCCGAGCCACGGCCTGCGGTACCGGTGGGCGACCATGTCGGTGATGCTCACGAGCCCGTGCCGGCGCGCGTAGGACCACAACAACGGCCCGACCACGTACCCGATGGCGTACCCGCAGGACATATAGGCGACGACGTACAGCACGGGGGCGCCGTAGTTGTACCCCCACCCGGCAGCCCCCAGGTAACTGAAACTGGTGTACCCCTCCCCCGCCATCAGCACCCACACGAACACGGCCCCCAGCGAGCGCCCGCCCACGGACCACTCGGCGAGCCCGCCGCCGCTGCCCCTGCCGCGCACGGCGAGCAGCCCGAGGGCGACGGTGGCGACCATGAAGGCGCCGAAGAGGGTGGTGGCGACGGCGGCGTTGCTCATGACCGGCCCCGCTTGAGCCGCTGGTCGCCGCGCCAGGTGAGCCAGGCGGCGAACGGGGTGACGAGCGTGGCCCCCAGCAGCCACACGAACAGGAACGGCAGCCCGAACACGACGGGTTCGACGCGGTTCACGAAGGGCAGCGCGCCGATGTAGAGCACGAAGGGGACGAGGAGCCAGAGCAGATGGGGCCGTTTGATCACGAAACGGCAGCCTATCGGGGGTGTGCCCGGCCATCGCGGACGCATGGCGGCTACCTGGGACGCATGGCGCTGAGCTTCCCCCACACCACGAGCCGGTACTTGGACGTGAACTCGGGCGTACAGGTGGTGAGGGTGATGTAGTACCCGGGCTCCCCGTACCCGGCCCCCGGCACGACGCGACTGCGCGGCACAGGGTTGATGACACCCCCGTCGCCGGCCGAGGTCTGCGCGAGCGTCTTGTCGACGACGTACGTGTACGAGGCCGCCTTCGTCTCGACGGTGAGGGTGTCGCCGCGCCGCAGCCGGTTGATGTACCGGAACGGTTCGCCGTGCGTGTTCCGGTGCCCGGCGAGCGCGAAGTTCCCGGCACCGCCGGGCTGGGCGGTGTCCGGGTAGTGGCCGACGTAGCCCTGGTTGAGGACGGCCGACTTGCTGATGCCCTGGGCGACGGGTGCGCGCAGGCCGAGGCGGGGGATGCCGAGGATGGCGTAGGCCTGGTCCCAGTCGGGCCGGGGCGCGGGCTTGGCGGGGGCGTCGGGAGCGACGGAGGGATCGTCACTCGGGGCGTCGGTGGGTTCGGCGGTCCCGGCGGCGGGTTCGGTGGAGTCGCCGGGGTCACTCGACCCTCCGGACCCGGCGGCCGGCCCGTCCCCCCACTGCTGCTCCAGTGCCTGCACCTGATGGTCGGCGCCAGCCCTGGCCTGCCGATTGGTCCACCACAACTGGTGCACGACGAGCAGCAGCACGACGAGGCCGAGGGTGACGGCGGCCTCGGCGCCGTTCCAGAGCAGGCGGCGGGCGGTGGACCTGTGGGCCCGCCCTTGAGTGACGACGGCGGGCCGGTCGGTACGCATCCGGGGCATACGTTGCAGCAGCACGCGCGCAAGATAGATCGCGGCGCGCGAAGTCACCAGAGGCAGGGCGCGGGGAGTAGGGGGGTCCGGGGTACGCGGTGGCTGCGGGGTGGCGGGGTACGGGGTGGCGGCGGGGTGGCGGGGTACGCAGAGGCCGCGCGGGGCGGCGGGGTACGCAGTGGCGGCGGGGTGGCGGGGCACGCGGTGGCCGCGGGGCGGCGGGGTACGCGGTGACCGCAGGGCGGCGGGGTGGCGGCCATGCGTGCGATGGCCGGGTGTCCGCGACCCGATCGGGCGGGTCCGTGCGAAAGCTTCCGGCAGTACGGTGTCCCCCATGCGCCCCGACACCCCTGCCACGCCCGCAGAGAACGCCGAGACCGACCGTGCGAGCCACGTCGCGGAAGCCGAGCGCCTGGAGCGCACGGCGGCGATGTACCCGGAGGACGCGGAGCACCTGCTCCTCCAGGCCGCGGCCCACTACGAACTGGCCGAGGCCCGCGACCGCGCGACCACCCTCTACGACAACCTGCTGGCCGCCGACTCCCCCCAGTCCCCCGCCCTGATCCGCGCGCTCAAGGCGGCGAACCTGTGGGAGTACGGCCACGAGGCGGAGGCCCGGGCGATCATCACGGGCGTCCGCACGGCGGCGCCTCGGGACCCGGCTCCGTGGGTGATCGTGGCGGAGTCCCTGGAGGCCCACGACGAGCTGGAACAGGCCCACGACACGTTCACGGAGGGCCTGGAACTCCTGGTCACGGACTCGGAGCGGGAGACAGGAATCCCCCTGCCGAAACACCCCCTGCTCCTCGGCCGCCACCGCGTGCGCCGCATGCTCGGCTCGGACCACGACGCGTGGGACGCCCTCGCCGACCAGGCCAACCGCACGCCGGTCTCCCTCGACGAACTCCACGACCCGAAGCGCACGTGGGCCCTCGGCTCGGAGAACCCGGCGGAACTCCAGGCCGAAATCTCCCGCCTCCGCGCGGAGTTGGGCACGTACCGGGAGGCCCTGTCCCGCCCGTTCCCGGTGGCGGTCCTCCACTGGCCGTCGTCGGAGTACACGGAGCTGTTGTCGGCGTATCCGAGCCTGTCCTCGGAATACCCGTCGTACGAGGCCCACTTGGCGGCCACGGAAGCCTCCCTGCGAGAACTCTCCGCCTCCGGCACGGCCAACCTCGGCATCGTCACGGGCACGGTCCCGTCCTACGAGGCCTTCGCGGCGTCGGAGGGTTCTTCCCCGGAGGACGTCTCCCTGCTCCCCCAGTACGCGACGACGCTGGCGGCGCGGGGTCGCGCGGTGGCGTGGCCTCCGGCGGCGGGGGCGGAGTGCTGGTGCGGGTCGGGGGTGGCGTATTCGGGGTGCCACGGAACGGCCGGCTGACGACCAAGGGCCCCGCACCATGCACCACCCCGTCCCGTCCTCCGCCGCCGTCTCGGCGCGCATGAGCCGCCAGGGCTCACGCGACACCACGCCCGAGGTGGCGGTCCGACGCCTCCTGCACGCCGCCGGCCTGCGCTACCGCCTGAACGTCCCGGTCCCCGGCATGCCGCGGCGCACCATCGACATCACCTTCGGCAAGGACAAGATCGCCGTCTTCATGGACGGCTGCTTCTGGCACGGCTGCCCCCAACACGCGACGAAGCCGAAGGCCAACGCCGAGTGGTGGCGGAACAAGCTCGACAAGAACATGGCTCGCGACAACGAGACGACGCGGCACCTCGAGGCGGCGGGCTGGACCGTGCTCAGGTTCTGGGAGCACGAGGATCCGGCGGAGGTGGCGCGGGTGATCGCGGAGGCCCGCGAACCCACCGTAAAGAGGACTTAGGTCCGCTTGTCCGCCCCGTGCCCTACCGGCACCATTGGGCGTACGTATGTGTAGTGACCACGAGGCGAGGCAATGACCACGGACTGGCAGTTCGACGTGCCCACCGCAGGGAGCAAGCATCTCCCGCCCGACGCGCGGTACATGGAAGCACTCAGCAGCCAGGGATACGGCTTCGAGGTCGCCATCGCGGACCTCGTCGACAACTCCATCGACGCCGGCGCCAAGGACGTGGTGATCCACTTTCTCAGGGACGGCGATCAGCTCGTCAACCTGCTCGTCGTGGACGACGGCAAGGGAATGAGCGACGAGGACCTGGACGTCGCGATGACGGTGGGCGGTCGCCGCAACTACGCCCCCAGGGCTCTGGGCATGTTCGGTACCGGTCTGAAGTCCGCGTCCCTCAGCCATGCCTCCGCCGTCACCGTCGTCAGCACCACCAAGCGCACCCGGACCGCCGGCCGTCGCTGGCTGATGCAGCGGGCCGTCTCCGGCTTCCAGTGCGACATCGTCGACCCGGACTACGCGCAGAACCTGATCGACCGGTACGCGGACCGACCCATCGTCTGGCAGGGCACGGTCGTCCGCTGGGACGGCGTCAAGGACTTCCCGAAGCACGGCGGGGGCGGCCAGACCGACCGCTACCTCCACCGCACGATCAACAAGCTGGGCCTTCACCTGGGTCTTTACCTCCACCGGTTCCTGGCCCGCGACGACTTCAACATCACCATCGCAGTGGAGGACGTCCGCAACGGAACGGTGTACCTGGACTTCGGCGTCCAGCCGCTCGACCCCTTCGGCTACCCGGTCAGCGGCCACCCCGACTTTCCCCGCCGCTTCGCGGCCGCGCTCCCCTCCTCCGGCGAACTCACTCTCGACGCCCACATATGGACGCCCAAGTCCAACCTCGACGAGTACAAGGCGGTCGGCACCGTCCTCGACCGCCAGGGCTTCTACTTCTACCGGCACGACCGCCTGGTCCAGGCCGGTGGCTGGAACGGTTTCCGTCAGCCCGAGCAGCACCTGTCACTGGCCCGGATCGCCGTCGATCTCCCGGACCACGATGCCGGCGACGTCTTCCGCCTCACCGTGAAGAAGTCCGGTGTGGAGGCCTCGCCGGAGTTCGCCACCGCCCTGGAGAAGGCCGCGGACCCCGCCGGCCACACCTTCCTGCAGTACCTCGCCGACGCCGAGGGCACCTACCGCGAGGCACGCAAGCGTTCCGGCACCACCCGCAAGGCCGTCGTCCCGCCGGGCAAGGGCCTCGACCCGACCGTCCGCGAGACCATCGCCGAGGAACTGCCCGCGATTCCGTACGAGGACCCCGTACAGCTGCGCTGGCAGAAGCTCGCCGACAACGGCACCTTCTTCGAGATCGACCGCGAGAACCGCACCATCGTCCTCAACCAGCACTACCGCGCCGCCATCCTCGGCGGCCGTCGGGGCGGCCTCAACGACGCCCCCGTCCTGAAGTCCCTCATGTACCTGCTCCTCCACCAGGTCTTCGAGAAGGAGTACAGCGGCAGCCGCGAGAAGGACAACCTGCAGCTGTGGCAGTCCGTGCTCGTCTCCGCGGCTCGCGCGGAACTGGAGCGTGTGGGGGACGACGATGACTGAGTCGACCGGCGCCCCGCGCCCCTCGGTGTCCTGGTCCGAAGTGTCGGGCTATCTGGACAGGGGTCAGGCCACCACGTTCCCGCTGGGCACCTCGCCGTCCGTGGAGTACGTCGTGGGCCACGGCGGCGATCACATCGCCCTGCACGTCGGTCTGCAGTCGCGACAGCGGCCACCGCGCACCAACCTGCCGATGATCCGCATCGACCAGATCCGCGAGAACGGCGCGCGCAAGGCTCGCATCGAAACCACCGACCCGGCGCTGCTGCGCGACTTCCACGACCTGCTCACAGCGATCGCCGACCGCATCGTCACCCACGGCCGCACCCTAGACCAGGCCTTCGCCGAAACGGTCCGCGCCTGGACAGCGCTGCTCGGCCGGACCCGCGAGCTGTCCACAGAGAAACGAATCGGCCTGCTCGGCGAGCTGACCGTGATGCGTGCGCTGGCGGCCGCCCACGGCTGGGAGAAGGCCGTCACCGCCTGGACGGGCCCCGCAGGCGAGGAACACGACTTCGGGCTGCCCGGCTACGACGTCGAGGTGAAGACCACCGCGAGCGAGGAGCGCCGGCACGCCGTGCACGGCCTCGGTCAGCTCGATCCCGCGCCCGGCCGAGCCCTGTGGTTCGTCTCGCTGCAGCTCACTCGCGGCGGCGCCGAGGGCGTGACCCTCGCCGACACTGTCGCCGCCGTGTCCGTCGAGATCTCCGAGCACGCCCCCGCTTCACTCGCCCGTCTCGAGCGCGACCTCGCGACGATCGGCTGGTCCCGTACGCAGGAGGACGACGAGCGCTGGGTGGCCCGCTCGACCCCGCTGGTCCTGGACTCCCCCGTACTGCCGCGCCTCCCCCTCGCCGCCGCCCCTCCCGAGCGCATCGGCTCGGTCCAGTACGTCATCGACGTCGGCGGACTGGCCCCCACCACCGAGCCGCCCGCCCCGCTCACCGACCTCCAGCTCCCGTCCTGACCCTCCTCGGAAGAAGCCCTCCCGTGCACGACGACATACGCCTGGCCCTGCACACCGCCGCCCTCTCCGGCATGCGCGACAGCCGCCCCAAGCGACTGGAACGCGCGCTGGCGTACCACGCCGAGGACGAGGGCCCCGAGGCCGAGGCCCACACCACCGAGGACGACTTCCGCGCCGCCCTGTCAGCCGCCCACTCCTCGGACCCGCTGGTCTCCCTCTGGCGCCGGGACCTCACGGCCTGGGACTACGCGGAGGCCCCCGCCTGGTCCGACGCCCCTCCCCGCAGCGACGCACGCCGTGCGGACATCCACCGGTTGCTCGGGCTCACCGAGGACACCGCCAAGCTGCTGTCCGCTCTCGTCCCGGTGGCGAAGGCGGAGGCCGCGGTCGTCATCGCCGACGAGCACACGCCCTGGTACTCCCCGCAGTCCCAGGTCGGCCGCGGCTGGTACTGGCCGGCGTACCGCAGGCTGCTGTCGGACAAGGGGTGGCCCGACCACGCGGTCGCCGGCCTCGACGCCGCGTCCGACCAGGTCGTGGAGCGTCTCGCCAACCCCACCCAGGAGTCGGCCTACCAGTCCAAGGGCCTGGTGGTCGGCTATGTGCAGTCCGGCAAGACCGCCAACTTCACCGGTGTCATCGCCAAGGCCGTCGACGCGGGGTACCGGCTGGTCATCGTCCTCGGCGGCACCCTGAACCTGCTGCGCGCCCAGACCCAGCGGCGCCTGGACATGGAACTCGCCGGCCGCGAGAACATCCTGCGAGGGGCCGCCGAACACGAGTCGGACTACGCGGACGATCCGGCCTGGGCCAAGGGCAAGTTCCTCTCGCACGGCGGCCTGCCCTCCGCTCTCGGTGGCTTCGACATCGTCCGCATGACGACCCGGGACAACGACTACAAGTCCCTGCTCCAGGGCATCGTGGCCCTGGAGTTCGAGAAGCAGGAACCGGCCCTCCCCCTCTACGACCCGCGCAACCTGCACCGTTCCTCGGCCCGCCTGATGGTCGTCAAGAAGAACAAGACGGTGCTCGGCAAGCTGGTGAAGGACCTGGGCAAGATCAAGACGCCGCTGTCGGAGATACCGGTCCTGATCATCGACGACGAGTCGGACGAGGCGTCCGTGAACACGGGCAAGCCCGACGCCGACCGCACGGCGATCAACGAGAAGATCTCCGAACTCCTCCGCATCCTCCCGCGTGCCCAGTACGTGGGCTACACGGCGACGCCCTTCGCGAACGTCTTCGTGGACCCGAGCGACACCGAGGACATCTTCCCGAAGGACTTCATCGTCTCGCTCCCCCGCCCCGACGGGTACATGGGCGTACGGGACTTCCACGACCTGGATTCGGTAATCCCGCCGGAGGAACGCACATACGCCAACTCCAACGAGAAGGCCCACGTCCGCGACATCGTCCTGACCTCGGACGAGGACGACACAGCCCTCCAACAGGCAATGGACATGTTCGTCCTCACGGCAGCCATGAAGCTGTACCGCGAGGACAAGGGCGGCCTGGGCGACCGCTTCTTCTCGCACCACACGATGCTGATCCACGAGTCGGTCCGCACTGCGGAACACCGCGAACTCCTGGGCCGGGTCACACAGTTGTGGTGGAACGCCGGCTACACGGGCTCCCGCGGCCACGACCGCCTGCGCGAACTCTTCGAATCGGACGTCCGCCCCGTCTCTCACGTCCGCGCGGAGGGCCACGCCGTCCCCGCCTCGTACGACGAACTGGCTCCCTACATCGGCGCGGCCGCGATCCGCATCGGCGGCGACGACCAGCCGATCATCGTCGTCAACGGCGACAGGGACATCGAGACCGGCGAAGCCGACTTCGACAAGCGCAACATCTGGAAGATCCTGATCGGCGGCCAGAAACTGGCCCGCGGCTTCACGGTGGAGGGCCTGACCGTCACCTACTACCGCCGCCGCACCAACAACGCCTCGACGCTGATGCAGATGGGCCGCTGGTTCGGCTTCCGGGGTGGGTACCGGGATCTGGTGCGCCTCTACCTCGGGCGTGAAGAGGTCATGGGCAAGAAGGACGTCGACCTGTACGAGGCCTTCGAGGCGATCTGCCGGGACGAGGAGACGTTCCGGGATGAACTGAAGCGGTACGCGGCGGCGGACCTGGTCGACGGCCATCCGCAGGTGACGCCGGCGCAGGTGCCACCGCTGGTGTCGCAGCACTTGAGTTGGCTGAGGCCCACCAGCCCGAACAAGATGTACAACTCCCGCCTGGTGGAGGTGCGTTCACCGGGTCGCTGGGAGGAGCCGACCGCCTACCCGAAGAAGGCGACAGACCTCCGGCACAACACCCAGACGTGGTCCCCGGTCCTCGACCGTCTCGACAGCTCGGGCACCTTCGCGTATCGCTTCCCGGAGGTCGGCCGCGTCCACAGGTTCGACGCCCTCCACGGCCTGTTCTCCCCGGGCGAGATCCTCGACGTGTTCCGCACGCTGCGCTGGCTCCCCGGCGACCAGTTCGGCCCTCACCTCGCCTACTTGGAGCAGATGAGCAAGGACCCCGAACAGCTGGCGGACTGGCTCGTGGTCGCCCCTCAGCACACACGTACGGGCAAGCGGCTCACGCTCGGCGACCGCGGCCACCAGTACTCCTGGTTCGGAGTGGAGCGCCGCCGCGACCCACTGTTCGGCGCGATCAGCAACCCCCGACACCGCGCCGCACTGCTCCGCGTCGCAGGCTCCCTGCCGTCGAGCGACGACCCGACCACAGAGCAGCTGGCGACCGAACGGCGTGGGGTGATCGCGCTCTATCCCATCGTCGAGTCGGCCAACTCCGAGACGATGTCCGAGACATCGCCGGCCGACCCCTCGAAGGTCGTGATGGCCTTCACTTTCATTGCGCCGACAACGGCTCGCGGCGACGACGGGCGGGTGATTCGCTTCACCACAATCGACAGCTCCCGTGAAGGTGCGGCCATCATCGACACGAGGTGACAACGGTGGACTGTCGAAACGAGGAATCAAGGGGACGGGTGGCAGAGTGAGCGAGTTGACGTTCGTCGACGTCTGCAGCGGGGCCGGTGGCCTTGCGCTGGGCATGGAACAGGCAGGGCTGCGCCCCCGACTGTTGCTCGACAACGATCCTCTGGCCTGCGAGATTCTCCGCCTCAACCGGCCCGACTGGCCGATCGAAATGGCGGATCTGCTGGACTTCGACCCGGCCGAGAACAACGAGGTGTACGACGTCGACGTTCTGCTCGCGGGAGGGCCGCGGTTTCGTTCCGCCGCGACCGTCCAGCGCGCGTCGGACGACGAGGCTGTACGGATGTTCCGGGCAGCCATGTACCTCACCCCGGCCGTACGCCCCAGGGTGTTGGTGATCGAGAACGTCCCCGCCATGGTGGAGTCGGAGGAATTGGCGGCGGTACGCGAACTGGCCCACGCGGAGCTCGAGCACCTCGGGTACCAACTGCACTGGACAGTATTGAACGCGATGCACTTCGGCGTACCCCAGGATCGCAGAGTGGGCCTCCTCGTCGCGGTTCACGCGGACGTCGCGGACGCGTTCCAGCTGCCGGAGGCCACCGTTCCTGAACCACTCACCGTTGGTGAGGCGCTACTGGATTCCATGGCCTCGCGCGGCTGGTCCGACGCAAGTAGGTGGGCGTCCCAGGCCGATCAGGTGGCACCCACGCTCGTGGGCGGGTCCACTGTGCGCGGCGGACCCGACTTCGGTCCGCGTGGCTCCCAACGCCGTTGGCAGCGGATGGGGGTGTACACCAAGTCGTACGGTGACAGCCCGCCCGGCCCGGACTTCGTGTGGGACCCCGCCCTGGGGCCCGGTGGCCTGGTGCGCGTCACCGTGGAACAGGCGGCACTGGTCCAGGGCTTCCCGGCGGACTGGCGGTTCACCGGCGGCAAGACGAGGCGGTACGGCCTGATCGCCCAGGCATGCCCGCCACCTGTGAGCACGGCCCTGGGGAGGGCGATCGAAACCGCTCTGCGACGACCGTCACACCGGTCCGCCGGCTAGAATCCAGTCCGTACCGCCTCCCTCAGAGCAACGGAATCCACTGTGCCTGAACAACGATTCAAGATCCTCGACCTTTTCGCCGGGCCCGGCGGATTGGACGCAGCGGCACACTTCCTGGACATTCCGAGCCTGGGTGTCGAGTGGGACAAGAACGCTTGCCTGACGCGTTACCGAGCCGGGTTGAACACCATCCATGGAGATGTCTCCGAAGTACGCAAGAAGCGCTTCTCGGAGATCCCGGAGGAGTTCAACGTACTGACGGGCGGCCCCCCTTGCCAGTCCTTCTCGGTCGCCGGCAAGGGGCGGGGGCGGGGTCAGATCGAAGACCTCAAGAAGCTCATGAATCTCATGAAGGCACTGGTCGACGACCACGAGAATCCCGAGATCGACCGGGACCTCGAGAAGCTCGACCCCCGCGCCGCCCTGGTACTGGAACCTCTGCGTTGGCTGTTGAAGCGAAACGCCGAATACGGAAAGCCGTACGATGCGATCGTCCTGGAGCAGGTACCGACCGCACTCCCCGTCTGGCATGAATACAAAGAGATCCTGGAAAGCCTGACCGGGGAGCTCGAATACGAGTGTGCCGTACCGCACGTATTGCGCACCGAACGCTACGGAGTTCCGCAGACCCGACAGCGAGCCATCTTCATCGCTCGGCGGAAACGTGCCAATTTCGGTAGCGTCCCCGAACTGCCCAAGGGGCCCTTCCGAAGCTTCGATCCACGGGCGCCGTACGAACGGTCCGTCGACGTACCCGTACAGGAACAGACCCTGTTCGACTCCCACCCGGACCCGGACGAACCCCAGCCCTGGCGATCCATGCACAACGCCCTGCAGGCGGCGGGCCCGTTCCTGCCGCACCCGGAAGGGACGACGGCACTGCCGGAGAACTTCGTCGTGGTCTCCAACTACGGCTCCGGTGGCGACCCGAAGAAGCGCGGCAGGCGTTCCAGCCACTTTCCGGCGTTCACCGTGACCGGGAAGGTGTCACGGAATGTCATCCTGGTCGACGGGGATGACCACCGCCGGTTCAGCATCCCGGAAGCCGGTGCGCTGCAGACCTTCCCCGGGAACTATCCGTGGGCCGGAAACGATCAGTCACAGCAGGTCGGAAATGCCGTACCACCGGTGTTCGCGATGCACGTTCTCGGCGCGGCGCTCGGGGTGCCCCTGCCGAAGGACCCGGTCGCGGCCGCACTCAAGTGGGAGCCCGCGACCGAGGAACGGGCCGCGGAACTCCGCACGCGAGGGTGCGGAGATAGCGACGAATGCACCGACCGCTGCCCCCCACCGGACGACGTCAAGAAGAAGTGACCCCTTCGCCGTCACTCTCCTCGGACTCGTCACCCTGCTTGCCGTCACGGACAGGCGCGTCCTTGAAGAGGTCGGCGAAGATCTCCGTGAGGGTGTCAGTCGATCCCTTCGGCACCGGAGGCTCGGCCGGGCCGACCGGGAGAACGACATCGCTGAGGATGGTGGAGTCGTGTCGGATCCAGTCGGCCACAGCGCCTGCGTCCCGTTCGATGTCCGGCGCAATCGCCTCGTAGGACAGGGTCATGGCCGCCGCGTTCACAACGGTGCAGAGGGCGTTGACCTGACGACCGTTCGAGACAACGCCTCGGTCCAAGAGAGCTGCGACGGCCTGGGCAACCGGACGGTGGTCCATGACGTCCAAACGCAGGGCCGTATTGAGCATGTCCTGCTGGTTCTTGCAGATGAGCGCCACGGGCCGATAGTCGTCACCGTTTCGGAAGAGTTCGGCTGCCCACCAAAGACGTGCGAATGCCTGCTTGTAATGCAAACCCTGGAATCGAACAGGATCGATCCTTCCTGTCCCTCCGTGCCGCCACTCCACATAGTCCGGAGCCACTACTAGCCCGATGTAGGCCCAGAGTTCGGGATCCGCGGCCTCGGAACGGGTCAAACGCAGAGTCGCATGCAAACGCGGCGCAAGCCATTCATCGGCCACTGTCGGCTTATCGTTTCGACACTGATGCATGACACGATCAACCAACGAACGGACCGGCTCAGCACGGAATCGCTCTTCCTTCGGCAGCGGTCGCGCCAGATCCAAAAGGTCAAGCGTCCGCGGGTTCTCCGTGCCCGTCAGCAGCCCCTCGGTGAGGTGCTCCGCGACAGTCTCCGCGTCCAGCAAACCGACGAACTCTGGGGTGTAGGAGGGTTTTTTGATGGTCACTCCGACTCCTCACGGTCGATCTTTTCCAATGCTCTGACGGTCTCACGGACGGCCTTCGCGAGGCCGGCGCGCTCCTGGGCCGCGGCCTGAATGCGGGACTGGAGCTCTGCCCAACCATGGTCACCTGTCCGACGACGGTGTACTTCCCGCAGCGCTTCGCCGGGGGCGAGGTCGGGCACGACAGTCTGGAGCATGTCCCTCAGCGCCTCACCCCGCCAATCCGTGGGGAACAACGGACTGCCATCGTCCTCGTCGAACTCCAGGTCACCGAGAGCGGCATGGAAAGTGGCCGTCCACATGGCCTCGCCGAGTTGCGCCAAGAGGAGGCCTCCGACGATGCCGGCCGGACTGTCTCCTTGGGCATCTAGCAGCTCAGTGAGACGCTCCATGTCCGTGTTTAGCCGGACCTCCGGCCGACTCCCGGCTGCGTTGATCGACCAGGGAAGATCCGCCATGTTTCGCAGCCAAAGCGGAGAGCGGGAAAATGCCGTCTCCCGGACGCTGAACGTCTCTCCTCGCTCCGGCTGAGCAGCACGTACGTCGACAATCCAGTCCTCGGCGGGCTCCGCCAGAATCCGGCCTCTAACGCCTCCTACCGTGCCGATGACCTGAACGGTGAGAGCGGCCCGGTGAAAAATGTCGGTCCGTAGGACATCCAGGTCACCAGTCCATTCGGTGAGTTCCCCCGTGGGTCGCAGCAAGCTGGTGGAGCGGAGGTTGGTGGCGCCTTCGGTGAGAACCGCGAGCACCTTCACTTCGCTCCACGGCTCGCCGGCAGCGGTCGCCTTCGCGGGAATCGTCACCGAGACCCGCAACCGGGCCGTGGTCCAGTCGACAGTGTCGGCGGATCCGAGGGCTGTCGTGCGGTCGGCGGAGACCGCCACGTCGAGGTGCTCCCAGTCGCCGTCGGCGCCCTTGACACTCGCGGCCTGCACGCGCAACGCGACCGTACCCTTGAGCGTCGGGTACGGGCGGATGACCCTCGCCATCAGTGCTGCTCCTTCTCACCAGTGCGCAGTTCCACGACGAGACCGCTTCTGCTCGCACGGACAGGGTGGGTGCCGGGGTCGGTGACTGCCCGGAAGGTGGCTCGCCGGGCGCCAGGCACAAAGGTCAGCAGTCCGTCCTCTTCCGACCAGACGCACCCTTCAATGGCTTCGACACTCTCCCAGGAGACGAGCGGAGCGCTGCCGGAACGCACGGCGAACCGGGCTGTCGGGACGGCGAACACGGCCTCGGGCACGGAACCCGGCCTGATCTCCCCATAAACCTCCCAGGCACCCGAATCGATCGGCTTCGCCTCCACGGTGTCCAGAGCCGGTGCCGTGGGCGCGCCGCGTCGGGAGCGTGAACGTGCCGCGGGCCTCGTGGGTTTCGCCATCGCCTTCTTCAACCGCTCGCCCCCCGCCGGTCGTTCGGCCATAGGAACGGTGACCAGGTCCTTCACCACAGCATTCGCATCGCGGATGAGCGTGGCGATCCGTCTGTGAGCCGAGTACGAGTAGCGTGCCGCCAGTTCCTCCGTCTGACGCCACTTGTTGTGCTCCGGCGGTTCGGAAGCGCGCAGGAACCGCTCGGCGGCAACTGCTCCACGCGCGCCCGGTCCTGCGGCCAGTCCAAGCAAAAGAACAGCTTGGAAGGGGCGTACGTTTCCCGGCAGCGCTGGGACATGGCGGTCCCGGACAACCATGCGATTGCCGCGCATGGCAACCAGGCGTTTGTGCCGATCGTCGCCGTCGTCGGCACGGGTCACCAAGAGCACCGCGTCATGCGGTTCACCACCGGCGCCGCCTCCCTCGAGCGGCACATTCATGGGGATCGTGGCCATGGCTACATCGTCGGCGTGCGTACGCCTTTCGACTGTCGTCCCGTTCAGGAAGGCCCTGACGGCACGTGTACGGGAGGGCTGCTCAGTCTCCGGGTCGACTTCCTCGGCGGGCATGATCTCGACCCCGTCACGGAGCACCCGGACCGAGGCCTGCAGCAACGGAGCTTGTCCACCGCCCCCAGCCATCGCCGCCCAGAAGTTGCGTCCCAGCGCCTTGAGCAGGCGGTCCCGCATGGCGAGCACGGAAGCACCCTCGTCCTCGTCCCCGGCTTCATCGGAGGTCCGCTCATCGAAGGAGGCCATGTCATAGGCGCCGACGATAAGGAAGGAGGTCCCCGGTTCGTCGGTGTCACGAGCGAGATGGAATCGCTCGAGCTCATCGTCCTCGGCCCACCAGGATCGGGTGATCTCCCCTCGCGGCGATTCCGGATCGGGGTGACCGAACCACGCCGGGCCTGCGAGCGCCTCGTCGCCCACCTGCCTCCAGGGCAGGTCGAGACGACCGACGACGCGGTTCCGGGTACGCCCCTCATGCGGTTCGGAGAGCGTCGAGTTGATCAACACGAGACCCAGACGGCTGGTCCCCCAGACGGTGGCCTTACCCAACCCGTAGGAACCGCCGGCAGTGGGTCCCGACTCCTTGCGACTGTCCAACTGCCGGCGAACGACGGCGGAGAAGCGACCGTCCGCGTAGTCGTCACCGGTGAGACCGGCGGCGTTGTAGTCGTCGACACGCAACAGCACCAGCCGTTGCCGTTCTCGCATGTCACGCAGCCCGGCGGCCACCACCCGACCGACCTTCTGGTCCTGGTCGGCAACTGCCTCGTAGTGTGGCAGCAACTCGTCCCAATGTGCGGCGTCCAGAAACTGCTGCAGGTGCTGGCCCGTCAGCTCGTGCAACGTGTAACGAACCTGCACCGGACGGCCCGTGTCACTCAGCCGCTCGTCCAGGCTGTTCTGACAGGTCTCGCGCGCGAGCACCTCGACATCGGGATCGAACGCGAACGCGGCCGCGTTCCCGAACTCCCGCCCCCCATCCTCATGGCCGGGCCGGTGATACCAGACAGCCTGCGTCGCCCGGTCCTGTCGCCCTACAGGAAAGAGCGCCTTCACCTCGACCAGGAGGTCCGGGCGCGGCACCGAACGGTTGTCGAGCCAAGCCGATACAACTGCCCGCGTAACGCCCAGACGTCGCGCCAGCTCGTCCCGGTCCACTCGGTTGTCGCGCATCTGCTCGGCAAGCCATCTCCCGAACTCCGAATCCCCCGAAGCGACGTCCACCGGCATGTCCGAAGCCTTTCGAAGGTCTACTTTTCCAGTATTTTTCTGGATATTGGGCCGAGCCCCCTCGGCCTTTGCGTGTCGACGCCCCTCTGCAGGGCCGTCCGGGTCCAGGCCCACGTGACTCCTCATGTCCTTTATGGATTTCTTCTCTATCTGGCGAATACGTTCCCGCGTAACACCGAACCGCCGACCGATCTCGTCCAAAGTCCAGCGCTCACCGTCCACGAAACCGTACCGAAGGAGGAGTATTTCGATAATCCGCCCAGAGAATCCACACGCCATGAATATTTGAAAAATCTCTTCACGGTCGAAACTGGAACGGAGAACAGACTCCGGTCCTGGAACCGGACGGGCCTCATCGACCACCAGATCCCCGAGAGTGGAGCCTTCCCCCACGGGCAACTCGAACGACACCACCGTCCTGCGCGCCAACCTCAGGCACTCCACGACCCGTTGGGGGCTGATTTTGCACGCCAGAGCCAAATCATCCACATTCGGCTTTTCGCCTCGGTTCAGAAATTCGCGCTCCATCCTGCGAACTTTATCCAACCGCTCCCACATGTGAACGGGAATGCGAATGAACGACCCTTCATTCACAACCGCTCGACTGACACTCTGCCGAATCCACCACGTCGCATATGTCGAGAACTTGCAACCAAGCGAGACGTTGAACTTCTCCACCGCCCGTATCAGACCCGCCATTCCATGCTGAGCGAGGTCCGCGTATGCCGAGGCCGTCTCCCTGTAGCCCAAATTTTGGAGAATCTTGTGAACAAGGCGCTGATTGTGCAGGACCATCGCACTGAAGGATCTGTGGGCCTCGCTGTCTCTCGACAGCCCGGCCGCGTAGCCCGAGGGCAGCGACTCCGACGGCGACCTCTCCGCCCGGAACAAGAGGCACAGCCCCACCTCCTCCTCGGGACTCAGGAGCCGGTCCTCCGGGGCTCTCCTCCTGGCGTCGGCAGCGATCACCGCGCGAGCCGCACGCCTCGCCTCATCGTGATCGGCAACCCGCACGGTGCCTCGGAGCGACTCGAGGTCCGGAATCTCCTCCGCCTCTTCCTCGGACACCTCGAAGTCGTCAGGCGGCCCGTCGACGCCAACGTCCTCCGCGGTCGCGTCGCCAACGTCCTCGATGACTTCATTGGGGAGGTCCTGGTCGCCATCGACGGGCTCAAGACCAGCGTCTGCTGCAGCAACAAACTGGTAGAGCTCCTGCGCCTGCGCCGCATCGAGTCTCGCAGCCTTCACCACCTGCCACAGAGCGACGCGGAGCCCAACGCCCTCGGCCGTGAATCGCCGGACGAGGTCGATCAGAGTCGCCCAACCACCCTCATTCTCAGGCTTGTTGGCTGAGCCAGTCCGCCCCGTTGCCATCGCTCCCCCGCACTCCGCTCCAGCTCCCCCAAGTTCACCATCCATCCAGCACTTGCCGCCAGCACTTCCCCACGAAGGCCTGCGACAACGCGCGTCCACCCTCGATACTTAGGAAGCGTTGGCGTGACCATGGGGAGAGTTGATGCGGATCATTCCGAGCGAGATCTCGAGCGACACCAAGAGCAGGGCCGAGCACAGCGTGCACAGAGCCCTCAAGGCGATCCCCGACGACCAGAGTGTTGCGCTGCACACGGTTCACCTGCCGAAACACCACAAACAGCGCCTCGGCGAGATCGACTTCATCGTCATCACGCCCGACCTCCTGCTCTTCATCGAGGTGAAGGGTGGTCGTGTGATCCAGCGGGACGGCAAGTGGTTCTACGGCCCGGCCGGCCGTGAAGACGGCCCCAAGAAGAGCCCCTGGGTGCAGGCCAGTGATGGCATGCACGAGTTTGAGCGAGAACTTGGCGAGTTGGTCGGGGACTTGAAGAACCATGGCGTCCCGAGCGGTTACCTGGTGATCACCCCGGACATCAACATCCCGCGTATGACCCAGTTCGAACCCCAGCAGTATCTCGGTCGGGACGCCTACGACGGCGGCCGCGGCCTGGAACTGGGTATCGAGCGGGCCACCCGATTCTGGCTTGCTGCCAACCGGGGGGCGCGCATCCCCGTTTCCGCCACGCTGCGCAGGCGAATGCTCGAGGCCGTCCGCCCGGACTTTGACCTGGTCCCCAATCTCCAGTCCAGGCTTACGGATCTTGACGTCTCCTTCGAACGCCTGACCGCTGAACAGTTGGACCGACTCGATGAGTTGGAGTCGAATCCCCGACTCATCTGGACCGGCGGCGCTGGAACCGGGAAAACGTTCCTCGCGGCCGAGGCGGCCCGTCGCAAGTCCGCAAGAGGCACCGTATTGTTCACCTGCGCAAGCACCACACTGGCGGCCCACCTGGCAGGCATCCTCGCCGATCACTCCGTCACGGTCCTGCCCTTCCACCGTCTCGACGAAGTCCAAGGACGCACCTTCGACCACCTGATCGTGGACGAGGCACAGGACCTGATGTCCTTCGACCGTCTGGACACCCTGGAGAAGCTGGTTGACGGCGGGCTGGCAGAAGGCCGGTGGATCTTCATGCTCGACCCGAACAACCAGGTACTGGCCTCCGAGGACTTCGAGTCGGACGCCTGGGACTACCTGCGTCCGCTCGGCTTTTCGTACGGCCCGCTGAAACGCAACTGCCGCAACACCGTGCAGATCGTCAAGCAGGTCCGCTTCTACACGGGAGCGGACCTGGGGGTGGCTTCGGCCGGCGAGGGTACACCGGCTCAGTTCGCGGATGTGCGCGACGTGCGCGACGAAGCCACCAAGCTCGATGCCTATGTGAACGAGCTCGTGCAAGAGGACGTCTCACCGAAAGACATCACTCTGTTGTCCATGTCCGGCGACTGGGAGACGAGTTCGGCCCATCTCTCGCAGCGGGCATCCAAGATCGAGCGTTTTGTGAACGTGGTGGGGACGCCTCGCACCAAACACCGTCTCACCTGGTCGTCCGTCTCCGACTTCAAGGGCCACGAGAATCACATCGTCTGTCTCATCGACATGGAGCCGGAACACCTCGATGGCCGGCTCGACGCCCTCTACGTGGCCTGTACCCGGGCCCGCGCCCAGTTGTGGATCGCGTGCCGCCCAGGTACACGCCAACTACTTAAGGAACTCGGCGCGAACGAACTGATGCGACAGAGGAAGCTGTGATGAACGCTTCGGATTCCCAGCTTTCCAAGCACCGTGAAGAATTCGTCAAGTACCTCCGCAAACAGTTGGTCGGTCCTGCCGGGGCCGACGACGAAACACTCACCGACCCCCCGGACCGGCGCTACCTCATGGGCACCCTGTACCCGCGGGGGGCATCCTTGACCGAACACTCCCAGGACGCTGGCGAGCAGGGCTTCAACGAGACGGTCGCCGGCCCCGGAGAAGAGGACGGCTTCGCGGACGACCCCGTGGCCGAGGCCAACGCATGGCTGCCGTCATCCCTGGGCTTCTCGTTCTTCACCAACGCCAGCCGCATCCACGTGACATGTGCGGCATCGCGATACTCCACGTCCCGCGAAGGTGGACGACGCACCTGGCAGCGGCTGCCCCGCCTCTCCTCCACGCCGACGGTCTCCACCGAGGACACGGACCCGGTCGAGGTCCTGGACGGACATGGTCGCCTCCACGTGCGGTGGCGCCCCTTCGGCGGAGGTTCTCTCGTCACCTGCGTACTCGCCAACGCCCACCGAGAGGACGAGAGCTCCCACAAGGACCGGGACCTGATGCTCTTCCAGGCCGAGCTGTCCGCTCGGACACTCGACGGAACGGTCCTCGAATACCCGAGCACTCGTCTCAACAGCAGCGACGAGGAGGAGCAGGAACTGCGCGTCCAATACCGGCACATGGTGACCCGAGCAGTGGGGCACGGATGCGCCGTGGAGTGGAGCGAGGATTCCACCGATGTCACTAAGGTGAGCGCGCAGGTCATGCCTCAAGAGGTGGTCGAGCACATCAAGCCCGATGGCCCGAAGGACCTGCGGGTGCTCAATCTCGCGCACCTCTCGGATCCCGAACTGTCCGTGGACAGCCTTCGGGCCGAACTCCTCTCTTTCGTGCGTGGATACCAAGATTGGTTCACATCACAGGAGATGAAGAAGGCATCTCTCCCTGCGTGGGCCACGAAACCCGCTGAGCGCATCATCAAGCGCATCAAGACCGCCCGCCACCGTATGGAATCAGGGGTAGAGGCCCTCACCGGGGACACCCGAACAGCAGGGAAGGCACGTGAGGCATTCCGGCTGGCCAACCGTGCCATGGCTCTGCAAATGCTGCACAGCAGAAGGGAGTTCGCCGGAACCCGTCGCCGCAGGGACAGCGAGGTCGTCGAGCCTATGGAACCGGGCGACGACTACGCCTGGTACCCGTTCCAGCTCGCCTACTTCCTCCTCATCGTCGAAGGGATGATGAAGCCAGAACATGAGGACCGCACCACCGTCGACCTCATTTGGTTCCCCACCGGTGGCGGCAAGACCGAGGCCTACCTTCTCGCAGCCTGCTTCGAAATCCTCCGCCGCCGCATGACGTTCGGCGCCGAAGGAGGAGGCACAGCCGTTCTGAGCCGGTACACGCTGAGCCTGCTCACCACTCAACAGTTCCAGCGCACGGCGACGGCCGTCTGCGCACTCGAATACATCCGGGCGGGGCGCGATGGCGCGCTGTCCCACGACTTGGGTGAAGAGCCCATCTCCATTGGGCTCTGGGTCGGCCAGGACACGACGCCGAACAAAATCGCCGCTGCACAGGACGAACTCAGCGACCTCAAGCAGATGAACGAACCGGACGATCGTTTCCTGCTGGAGCGTTGCCCCTGGTGCGGAACCGAGATCGTCCCGGAGCGGCAGGGGCAGGACAAGGACTTCGGCATCACAGCCGACGGCATCACCACCTCGTTCTTCTGCCCACGCGCAACCTGCTACTTCCACAAGGGCCTCCCGGTCGCCGTGGTGGATCAGCAGATCTACAAACAGCCACCTACCTTCCTGCTCGGCACGGTCGACAAATTCGCTCGGCTGGCGTGGGAACCGGATGCGGGCAACCTCTTCGGTGGGAACGGCACGCTCAAGCCGTCGCTCGTGATCCAGGACGAACTGCACCTTCTGGCCGGACCTCTGGGAACAACCGTCGGTCTGTACGAATCCGCCATCCTCGAACTGTGCGCATGGGGCGGTGCCCCGCCAAAGGTCATCGCCTCCACAGCCACCATCCGACGCTCGCAGGACCAGGTCCAAGCCCTCTACGGACGCCCCACTCAGCTGTTTCCGCCGGCCGGCATCGATGCCGGGAACTCGTACTTCGCGTCACCCGACACCGAGAAGCCCGGGCGACTGTACGTCGGTGTCATGGCCCAGGGACACACCGCCTCGACCTCGACCGTCCACGTGGGCGCCGCCGCCCTGCAGGCCCCGAACGAAGTATCCGAGGACGACGCCATCCGGGACACCTACTGGACCGTGGTCGCCTACCACAACAGCCTGCGAGAGCTCGGACGCACCGTCACCATCGCGCGGGACGACATCCCCGCGCGCCTGGAACACCTGACGAACGACAACCAGCGGCGTCGCAAACTGATCGACGACTCCGTGCTCGAACTCACCAGCAACATCCCACGTTCCGCACAACCAAGACTTCTGGAACGCCTGGGCAAGCAGTACAAGGAACGCGGCAGCATTTCCTTCCTCGCGACGACCAACATGCTCTCGGTCGGAGTCGACGTCCCACGCCTCGGCCTGATGCTCATGAACGGGCAGCCCAAGACGACATCGGAGTACATCCAGGCCACCAGCCGAGTGGGAAGACGTCATGTGCCGGGGTTGATCCTCACGCTCTTCCGCTCGACCAAACCGCGCGACAGGTCGCACTACGAGTCCTTCGGTGTCTATCACCGCTCGCTCTACCGGCACGTGGAGCCGACCAGTGTCACACCGTGGTCCATGCCTTCCCGCAACCGTGCGCTGCATGCCGTGCTGACCATCCTCGTACGACACGGACTCGGCCTGAGTGCCGAGAACCGGGCCGGGGAAATCCTGGATCACCCGGACGACGTGGCACGCATTCGAAACCTCATCGTGGGCCACGTCCAGCGGGCCGACTCCACGGAGGCCGATGCCTCGACCGAGAAGCTCGACGACCTGATCGAGGAGTGGCGGCAGGAGGCAGAGACCGCTCGGCACGACGGCAGCCGTCTCTACTACCAATCGCAGGGTCGCTTGTACTACGCCCTGCTCACCGACTTCGGTAAACAGGGTGGCCGTTGGCAGACACCGCAGTCGATGAGAAACGTCGACCGTGAATGCCTAGTCGAAGTGAGGGGAGTCAAGCGATGAAGGACGTTCGACGCAAGGTGCGCAGGGCGCAGACCATCGTTCCCTTCGGTGTCGGAGGGATTATCGACCTTCGAGGCGAATCATTCGTCGCCGCGGACACTCGTAGCTGGTCGGCCCACGGTGAGCGAGTGGAATCACCGCGCCTGGCCCGGAAGTTGGGTGTCCAGGGCTTTCGGTCGGCACCCGTGATTCCTTCTGGAAAGGCTGCCTTCGCGGCTCGCATCGGGCCCGTGTACGTACGGTTTCCCAAGTGGCTGTTCTGCCCCCATTGCCGGACCATGACTCGCTGGAAACTGATCAACGAACAACGGGACAGGGCACCGCTCTGCGGCCGTTGCCCCGGCAGGCCGCAGTTGGCGCCCATGCGTTTCATTCAGGTGTGCAGTTCGGGGCACATGGCCGACATCAACTGGCGTCGATGGGCCCATTCCACGGCGGAAAATCATGATCAGCGCCAGTGCCAGGGCCAGCCACTCCGATTCGTCGCGACCCCTGACTCCTCTGGGCTGGAAGCCCTCCGGGTCGTGTGCATGGCCACGTCCTGCCGGGCCGAGCGCAGCCTTGCCGGCATCAGCCAGAAGAACATCCTCAAACGGATCGGTCTGCCATGTCCGGGAACCCACCCGTGGAACTCCGATACCGATGAAGCGGTTCAATGCGAAGAGACACCACAAGCAGTCCAACGCGGCGCGTCCAACGTGTACTTTCCGATCACTCACTCAGCCCTCGACATTCCTGCCCCACAAGGGTCTTCCGAGGACGAAGAGCTGGCCGCGAGGATCACGGACCACGAATTGTGGACCGACCTCACGAGTGCCGAAAACGCCCCCAATGCGGATGCCTTCAGGAATATCCTCGCGATCAAGTTCTCCGTCTCGGAGGACTTCATCGAGTCTCTGCAACGCCGACATGCGCAGGAGACTGCCGCGGCAACGACGGTGGTCGACGCGGACGACGATCTCAGCATCGCCGAGTGGGCAGCCTTTACCGCCCCGGAGTCCGCCACCATGTCTCGTACGTTCGCCGTTCGTCGCACCCATCTCGGAGTAGACCCCGACGATCCTCGGTCGCTGCTGGAGTTGAACGCACGAATCTCCGACGTGGTCCTGGCCGATCGCGTACGTGAAGTCCGGGCGCTGGAAGGGTTCACGCGTTACGAGGCCAACGCCGGTGACGGTGAGGAGGGAGAGGGCGGCCGGATCGTGTCGGTCAACACTCACGCCCGCGCCCAGTGGCTGCCCGCCATCGACACCTTGGGTGAAGGAATCTTTCTCTCCATCGACGAGCAACACCTAACCGCCTGGGAGGGACAGCCCTCAGTGCGCGAATGGACCCGCCGAATCGCGGAGAACGTGAGGCACTCCTACAAGGCCGATCGACTCGGCGAGAAGACCGGCCCCGAACTTCTCCCGCGATTCGTCATGCTCCACACCCTGGCCCATCAGTTCATTCGCCAGCTCTCCTATGACAGCGGCTACAACGCAGCCTCGCTCCGCGAGCGGGTCTATGCTCGGAGTCACGCGCCGGGCAGTGAACACCCCCCGCAGTCGGGGGTATTCATCTACACGGCTGCGGGGGACGCGGAAGGAACACTGGGCGGACTCGTCCGCCAAGGTCAACCACGCAATCTCCGGGAAACCCTGATCCGTCTGCTCGAATCGGCCCAGTGGTGCTCTCAGGACCCATTGTGCGCCGATTCGACGGGGCGATCCCTGGCCAACCTCAATAGGGCTGCCTGCCATGCATGCACGCTCCTGCCTGAAACATGCTGCGAGATCGACAACTCCCTCCTGGACAGGACCTTGTTGATCGGTGACGGCGAGGTGCCGGGATTCTTCCGAGATGCCGTCCAAGCAGCCGTGGAGGAGTCGGCAAGGACCGTTGATCTGTCATGAGGTTCCCTTCTCTTCTGGATCTCGAGCCAGAACAACAAGCCGTCATCGACAGCCCCTTCCACGGGCGCCATGTCGTGACGGGAGGACCTGGCGCAGGAAAGACGGTGATGGCCGTCCTCCGCGCCTGGTCGCTGGCAACAGCGGGTCGAGAGGTCACCCTCTTCGCACGCTCCAACCTGTTGCGCCAATATCTCGACCAAGCATCCCCCGGCCTGACGGAATCCGTTACTGTCACCACTTTTCACAGGTGGGTCAGGGGGTTCTGGCGAGAACGATTCCAGGTCGACCCTCCGCAAACAGACGAAGGCGGATGGAACTACGACTGGCTCGATATGCAGAGGCATTGCGTTTTGCAGCGGGTCACGTCCACAGCACACCTGGTCATCGATGAGGGCCAGAACCTTCCCGTCGCTTTCTACGAGCTCTGCCGAGTAATCGGCATCGGTGTAACAGTATTCGCCGACGAGGAACAACGAATTGGCGAGGAGCAGAGCTCCCTATCGGAAATAGGCCACGCGCTTTCCACCCATACAGACCCGTTCATACTGCGCAACAACCATCGCAACAGTCGCGAAATCATGATGCTGGCATCCGGGTTCCATGACAGGGCATTCACGGGGGGCCACACCCCAGCAGGTTCCGGAAGCATTCCATGCGCACTACGAATGGACTCTCTCGAACAACTCGTCACCGGTATCACCCAGTACTTCCATGCCAACCCTGGACGAAGCATCGGGATCATTTGTAGATACAGCTCCCTGCTTCGAGACATCCAGAGCAGGCTCACCTTGCACAGTCTCTCCAAATACACCCAGGCCTACGTCCACGACGACAGACACCGGATGGAGATGGACTTCTCCGCAAAGCCCATCCGGATCGTGACCACTGCCAGCATGAAGGGCCTGGAGTTCGACAGCGTATTCGTGCCGGACCTGGACGCGTACACAGAAGATCCAACGAGTGTCGATGCGCGACTACGCTTCTTCGTGTTGTGCACCCGCGCCCGCGAGGACCTCCATTTCATCTATCGCGGCCCTCGGGAGCCGGCCATCGTTTCGAGCATCAGCGAGTCCCTTCTCGCCAGGCGGCCCGGGTGAGGTGCGACCAGCGTGAGGAATCGCATTCCGACTCGAAGTGAACCTGAGCCCGGTCCAGAGCCGTATCCGGATCGCACCCGTGCGCCCTGAGCCAGTGAAGGAGATCGGCGATCAGGTCGATCGCCGTCTCCTCCGCCACGGCGACGTGGATCCTGTCTCGGCCGACCGGTTGGAGCGGCGGCTCGAGCCTTCCGCTCAGCCTCAGCACGGCCTCCGCCTTCGTGACCCAAGCCCCTCCCCCGTGCCCGCCCGGCGACATCAAATCCGTCGCCAGTTCGCACCAAGTGACCTTGCGGCCACCTCGCAGTTCAACGCCCCACCGATCGGATACGGCATCGACCAGGGCCACGCCTCTCCCCGACTCCGAGTCCGAGGTGGCGGCAAGGAGCGTGGGCAGGACCCCGGTGTCGGGGTCCTGGACCTCGATGCGCAGGTACGTGCCGTTCATCGAAACGGCGAGCGTGGCGGGGGTTCCGGTGCCCACATGCGTGATGATGTTGGAGGCCAGTTCGCTCACGCAGAGTTGGGCCGACTCAATCACCCCGTGCAGGCCCCAGCGTTCGAGGTGTGCTCGCATGACTCGGCGCAGGCCTGCCACTTCCTCGGGCTCGGCCGTGAAGGCCAGATTCCAAGACCTTCGTGACATGCAAGTGGATGCACAGTCCACAACCAGACTCCCCACGGCTCGACTTGAGAACGCTATGCGCACTCGATTCACTACCGAGAGTTGCATTGGAACTTCCAAAATGGAACTCTCATAACGAGGCAGAAGGAGCACGCGACGCACCCGTGCGCCCCTGGCGCGCGCCACCTTGCCGTGGCACACGGCCGCCCCTCACGATCTGATGGATCGACACGGAAGGCACTGAACATGGCCGTTGGACCCACCACTCGCCGTCGCCAACTAGGGGCGGACCTGCGGCGCCTTCGCGAGGAAGCCGGACTGACCCTGGAGGAGGCAGGCGCTCGTGTCGGCTCGTCCAAGGCCACGTTGAGTCGCTACGAGACCAAAGAAGGCAGCGTGAAGTGGCCGACGGTCGACGCGCTGTGCCGTGAGTACGGGGCCGACGACGCGGAGCGTGAAGCGCTCGTCGAGCTCGCCAAGGGCGCCCGGATTCAGGGCTGGTGGCGCTCGCTCGCCGACCCGGTCCCCGAGTCCATGAACCTCATGCTCACCCTCGAGGACGAGGCCATCCGCGAGGACCACTACGCCTCCATGTACGTCCCGGGGCTGCTCCAGACCCGCGCCTACTCCGAGGCCGTGCACCGCGCCTCCGAAATGCGCTGCCCCGAGCAGGAGGTGCGGCACATGGTCGAGATCCGCATGAAGCGCCAGGAGTTGCTCGACCGCGACGAGCCACCGCACGTCTGGGCCGTCATCGACGAGGCGGCGATCCGACGTGTGGTCGGCAGCCCCGAGGTAATGAGCGCACAACTGCGGCACTTGCTGGCCATGTCGGAGCGCCCCAACATCACCGTGCAGGTACTGCCGTTCGCATCGGGCGCGCACGCCGCAGCGGTGGGCAGCTTCCTTATCCTCGGTGGAGCGACGCCCGAACTCGACGTCGTCTACGTCGACATCCTCGGCGGGGGCCTGTTCATGGAGAAGCCCCAGGAGCTCGAACGCTATAAGTTGGCCTTCCAGTACCTCTGCGCACAGGCGCTCGATCTCGGCGCCTCGGCGCAGCTCATCGACCGTATAAGCAGGGAACTTTGATGTCCGACAGAGAGCAACTCCACTGGTTTACGTCGTCATTCAGTGGAGGAAGCGGAAACGAGTGCGTCGAGTGCGCCCGAGCCGCCGGCTCGATGGTCGTTCGTGACTCCAAGGCCCCCGAAGGAAACGTCGCTACCTTCAGCGCCCGCTCCTGGGCCCACTTCCTGCTCTCCCTTCAGGGCTCCGGCCACCCCCGCGGTCCGCAGGGCGTGAGGTAGAACTCGGCTCCCGCCGCGGCGGGTTGACGAGGAGGTGAGGCGCCGGGCGGCAGCGCGCCGCGGCCAACGCCCCCCGAATCTCCCCCGCCACCCCCTCCCCCCGCCCCCGCCCCCGCCCCCGCAGATCCTCCGCCGTGACGGCAAGCACTGGGAGGCCCGCCGCCGCGAGGCGGTTGCGCTGGGACAGTGTGCGGCGCCAGGACGCCGGGTTCAGGTGGTACTCGCGGGAGTCGACCTCCAGGGCCAGGCCCTCCGCCGGCCAGTACGCGTCCGGGCGGGCCAGGAAGGCGCCGGTCACCGGGTCGTGGAGGTTCGGGTTCCACAGGGGTTCCGGGAGGGCGTACGCGTGGATCAGGGTCCGGGCGTCCGCCTCAAGGGGTGAGTGGATGCCCGCCATCAAGTGGGCCGTCGACCTCGCCACGTACGGGGCGTAGCGGCGCCGCGACGCGGACAGTTCCGCCAGCAGCTCATCCGGCGTGCAAAAGCCCCGCTGCACCGCCTCCGCAAGGAGCGCCGTCACATCGCGTTCGCAGGCCAGCGCCGGCACGGCATCCGCCACCGCGCGGGCCGGTGCCGCGCACCGCAACCCCGCCACCGGGCAGGCCTCCGGCATCCGGCGCGTGCGGTGCACCCTCACGTACGACGTTCCGCGCGCGCCCGCCCCCTCGTACGGGACCAGTACGTCCACCCATCGCAAGCGCTCCGGGCGCGGCGCCGCACGGAAATCCCGTGCCGCGAGCGCCGCGTGCCCGGTCAGCAGGGCGTCCTCACCCGCGTACAGGAGCGCCGCGCGCATGCGCTGACGCGGGGTCGGGGTGCCGGAGTGGAGGAGGTGGACCCGCGGCAGCAGCCGCTGCCACGGGCCGCCGCGGTGGCAACGGTTGTTGGTGGTGGAGTTCGCGCAGCCGAGGTCCATCAGCTGTTCGCGGGTGAGGAGTTGGTCCTGGGTGAGGGCGAGCGGGTGGCGGGCGAGTGCGCGCGCGGAGGCGGTGTCGTTCACGTGGGCTTCGTGCCCGGACCCGGGCGCGCCCACCTCTCCGTATCCGGGCCGTGGCGGGGCGCGGACCGGACTGTGACGGCTCAGCGCCGCCCCGTCGTCATTTCGCGTCACAGTCCCGGCGAGGCGTGAGACCCAGATCACATTCAGGGGTGTCACACTCCCGCTCCCGGCTCCGTCACATCTACGTAGCCATCAACAAGGCCCGCGCAGGGCGAACCCGAGGAGCCCACCATGGAAGCCCGCCTCAACCCCTTCACCAGCCCCATCGCCGGCAAGGTCATCAAGCACCTCAACTCCGCAGGGAAGGTCGTCGCCGACTCCACCCTCCCCGCCGTCACCCAGGAGCTCGTGAAGATCCGGGCCAGCCAGATCAACGGGTGCGGGTTCTGCACCGACATGCACACCAAGGACGCCGCACACGCCGGGGAGACCCAGCAGCGGCTCAACCTGATCGCCGCCTGGCGCGAGGCCACCGTGTTCACCGACGCCGAGCGCGCCGCGCTCGAGCTGACCGAGCAGGGCACCCGGATCGCCGACGCCGCCGGCGGCGTCCCGGACGAGGTGTGGGCGAACGCCGCGAAGCACTACGACGAGGAGCAGCTCACCGCCCTCGTCTCGCTGATCGCGATCATCAACGTCTACAACCGCATGAACGTCATGGTCCAGATGCCCGCCGGGTCCTACCAGCCCGGCCAGTTCGCCTGACGGACCCAGGGCGTAACCTCACAAATGGGCGGGACCGGCCCACCCACGGGCCATGGCCCACCCACGGGTCCCGGCCCGCCCACCGGAAGCCGCTTCCGGACACCACTACGCAGGAGGTTCACCCCATGGCCCGCGCCCTCCCCACCGCCCCGATAGCCGCCGCCGGACTCGTCGGGGGCTACGCCACCGCCCGGTTCACCAAGAAGCGGCAGCTGGGCGGGGCCGTGCTCGCCGTGGCCGGGGCCGCCGCCGCGACGCAGTGGACGAAGACGCGGGGCGGGAAGGTCGCGGGGGCGCTGGCGGGCGCGTACGTCGCCGCGTTCGCCGGGTCGCACCCACTGGCCAAGAAGGTGGGCGCCTGGCCCGCCGTCTTCGGGGTCGCGGGGGCCGTCGCCGCCGCCTCGTACGTCCTCGTGGACCGCAAGGCCGGCGGAGCTCACGTCTGACGGGTGTGCGTCAGGACGTTCACCACTTTCCCCTGCGGGTCCCGTACGAAGAAGCGGCGCACGCCCCACTCCTCGTCCCGCAGGTCGTGGACGATCTCGGCGCCCGCCGCGCGCATCGCCGCGTACACGGCGTCGACGTCGCCCACCTCCACGCTGATGTCCGGCACCACCGGGGCCGTGGCCTCGCGCGTCAAGAACTGGATCTGCACCGTGGGGTCGGAGGGTGAGACCAGGGTCATGATCCAGGCCACGGGGGCCTGGGGGTCATCCCCAAGAGAGCGCAGCATGGCCTCGCGGAAGCCGAGCGCCCCGTAGAAGTCACGGTTGGCCGCCATCGCCTCCTCCCCCGGCACCTGCACGTTCGGGACTGCCCTGCGGATGTGCGCTTCGTCGGTCGGCATGTCGCTCATCGTCCCCGGAACGTAGCCCTGTACGCCCCCGGCGACACTCCCAGCACCGCCTGGAAGTGCTGGCGCAGCGAGGTTCCGGAGCCGAAGCCCGTCTCCGCCGCCACGCGGTCCACCGTGTGGTCCGTCTGTTCCAGCAATTCCCGTGCGCGGTCGACCCGTTGGCGGTTGAGCCAGGTCATCGGCGTGACGCCCGTCTCCTCGCGGAAGCGGCGGTTGTACGTGCGGATCGACATGGCGTCGCGGGCCGCCAGCTGTGCCAGGGTCAGCGGGTCCGCCAGTCGTCCCAGCGCCCACTCCCGCGAGCGGGACGTCGACGACGGGCCGCCCGCCTCTTCCAGCGGCACCGGCCGCTGGATGTACTGCGCCTGGCCGCCCTCCCGGTGCGGGGGCACGACGGTGCGGCGCGCCAGTTCCGTCGCCACCGCCGCGCCGTGGTCCTCGCGGATCATGTGCAGGCACAGGTCGATGCCCGCCGCCTCGCCCGCCGAGGTCAGCACCCGCCCCTCGTCGACGTAGAGGACGTCCGCGTCGACCGTCACCGACGGGAACGTGCGGGCGAAGTGGGCCGAGGACATCCAGTGCGTCGTCGCCCGGCGGTCCTCCAGCAGGCCCGCCGCCGCCAGGACGAAGGAGCCCGTGCAGATCGACGCCACGCGGCCGCGGTCGCGGGCCGCCGTCAGCGCGGCCGCCAACTCGGCTTCCAGACCGTCCGGTTCGAGCTTTTCGTCCAGCTCGTGCGAGGCGGGCACCAGCACCGTGTCCGCCGCCGCCACCGCCTCCAGGCCGTGCTCCGCGTAGATCGGGAAATCGGCGTCCGTGCGGATGCGGCCGGGGCGGGGCGCGCACGTCGTCACCTTGTAGAGGCGTTCCCCGGTGGAGGGGTTGCGGGCCGTGCCGAAGAGCTGGTGGATCAGGCCCAGCTCCATGGGCAGGACGCCGTCCCGTACGAGGACCGCCACCGAGGTCGGGCCGCCGCTCTGTGCACGCCGAGTACGCATGGCCAGATTCTTTCATACCGTGACCGTCTGGCCAGTCGTGCCGACCCGCCCTCCCGGCGCAGGGTCGTAGGCATGGACAGAAAGTGGATCGTCGCCGCCGGTGCCGCCCTCGCCATCGTCGTCGCCGGAGCCTTCAGCACGCTGGCCGGACTGCTCGTCGGGCCGTTGCACGAGGAGCTGGGGTGGTCGCGGTCGGCCGTCGGGTTCGGCTCGCTGGTGAACATGGTCGTGTACGGGGCCACCGCGCCGTTCGCCGCCGCCCTCATGGGCCGGATCGGCATGCGGCGGGTCGCCACGGGCGCGCTGGGGCTCGTCGGCGTCGGGGCGCTGCTCGCCACCACCATGACCGCACCCTGGCAATTCGCCCTCTACTGGGGCGTGTTCGTCGGCATCGGGACCGGGGCCACCGCGACCACCTTCGCCGCGACCGTCACCGAGCGGTGGTTCGTGGCGCGACGCGGGCTCGTCGCCGGGCTGCTCACGGCGGCCAGCGTGGTGGGGCAGTTCGTGTTCCTGCCGTTGCTGTCGTGGGTGATCGACGGGTGGGGGTGGCGGGCCGCCGCGTACGGGCTCGCCCTCGCCGCCGCGGGCGCGCTGCCGCTCGTGTACGCAGCCGTACGGGACCCGCGCGCCGCTCCGCGTACGAAGACGGTCTCGTCGCCACACGTCAACTTCCTGCGCAGAGGGGCCTTTTGGCTGCTCACCGCCACCTTCGCCGTCTGCGGCGCCTCCACGAACGGCGTCATGTGGACCCACTTCGCGCCCGCCGCGCACGACCATGGGATGCCGACGACCGTCGCCGCCTCGCTCCTCTCCCTCATCGGGATCTTCAACGTCGCCGGGACCGTCGCGTCCGGATGGGCGACCGACCGGATGGACCCGCGGCGGCTGCTCGCCGCGTACTACGCGCTGCGGGGACTGTCCCTCCTCGCGCTTCCCCTGCTGCTGAGCGCGAGCGTGAATCCGCCGCTCGTCGCGTTCACCGTCGCCTTCGGGCTGCTCGACGTCGCGACCGTGCCGCCGACCATCGCGCTCGCCCGCGCCCACTTCGGCTCCGCCGCCCCCTACGTCTTCGGCTGGGTGAGCGCCGCGCACCAGGTGGGCGCCGGGTCGGTGGCGTACGTCGGGGGCGCGGTACGGGACGTCTTCGGGTCGTACGACATGGTGTGGGTGGGGGCGGGGGTGCTGTGCGCGGTGGCGGCGCTGGGGGCGCTCGTCATCGGGCGCGGGGAGCCGTGCGTGACGACCGCCTCTCGGCGGGGCCCGTCCGCCGGGGACGCTTCCGCCGACCCCGGCCGAACGGCCCCTTCCGGACAGGCCTACGCTCCCGATCATTGCTGACCAGGCGGGACGACCCGCACGAGCGCCCGGGGGTACGCCATGGCCGACTGGACGCTGCGGGCGGCCACGCCCGCCGACGTCGAACCGATCGTCGAGCTGCGGGCCGTCGTGATGCGACCCGACCTCGAACGGCTCGGCCGGTACGACCCGCAACGGGTGCGGCAGCGGTTCCGCGACGCGTACGAGCCCGCGTACGCCTGGGTGATCGAGGTCGCCGGGGCCTTCGCCGGGTGCGTGGCGCTGCGCCCGGACGGCGCCGCCTACTGGCTGGAGCACTTCTTCCTGGCCCCGGAACTGCACGGCCGGGGCCTCGGCGGCGCCGTCCTCGGCGAACTCCTGGAACGGTGCGACCGGGAGCGCGCCCCGGTCCGCCTGAACGTCCTCCAAGGCAGCCCGGCCCGCCGCCTCTACGAACGGCACGGATTCGCCGTCGAGAGAGAGGACCCGGTCGACGTGTTCATGGCCCGCCCCCCGCACGCCCGGCTCCACTGATCAGACGGTCGCTCCCTCCCGCGGCCGCGCCGCCGACAGCGGTCGGGCGATGTCCTCCAAGGACCGCCGCTCCGCCCGCACCGCGAACACCGCGGCCACCAGGCCCGCCACGCACATCAGCGAGGCACCGATCTGGAAGGCGAGGACCGTGTCGGCGACCTTGCCGGACTCGGTGAGGCCCGCGAACAGCAGCGGCCCGCTGATACCGCCGGCCGCCGTACCGACCGCATAGAAGAAGGCGATCGCCATCGCGCGCGTCTCCATCGGGAAGATCTCGGAGACCGTGAGGTACGCGCTGGAGGCGCCGGCCGACGCGAAGAACAGGACCACGCACCAGCAGGCCGTGAGCGTCGTCGCGGTCAGCGAACCTCGGTCGAACAGCCAGGCCGTACCGAACAGCAGCAGCCCCGACAGGAGGTACGTCGACGAGATCATCACCCGGCGCCCGACCGTGTCGAAGAGCTTGCCGAGCAGCAGCGGACCCAGGAAGTTGCCGGCCGCGATGACCGCGAAGTAGTAACCCGTCGAACCGGTCGGCACATCGAAGAACTTGGTGAGGATCACGCCGAAGCCGAACGTGATCGCGTTGTACAGGAACGCCTGGCCGATGAAGAGCGCGAGGCCGAGCGTGGTGCGGCGCGGATACGAGCGGAAGACCGTACGGGCGATCTCCACGAAACCGATGCTCTTGCGCTGGTGGATGGTGATCTCCCCGGCGGGCGGCGGGAGTTCGGCGCCGCCCCGCTCGGCGCGCACACGTTTCTCCACGTCCGTCACCAGCGATTCCGCCTCCCGCGCCCTGCCGTGGATGAACAGCCAGCGCGGACTCTCGGGAACGTTGCGCCGCACGAGCAGAACGACCAGACCCAGGACGACACCGAGGCCGAAGGCGAGCCGCCAGCCGACGTTCATCGCGAACAGGTCCGTGTCGAGCGCGACGATCGAGAGCAGCGAGCCGCCGATCGCGCCGAGCCAGAAGCTGCCGTTGATGATCAGGTCCACGCGACCGCGGAAGCTCGACGGGATCAGCTCGTCGATGGCCGAGTTGATGGCCGCGTACTCACCGCCGATGCCGAACCCGGTGAGGAAACGGAAGAGGAAGAACCACCAGGAGGAGAAGGAGAGGGCCGTGAGGGCCGTCGCCACGAGGTAGACCGCCAACGTCACCAGGAAGAGCTTCTTGCGGCCGAAACGGTCGGTCAGCCAGCCGAAGAACAGCGCGCCGACACAGGCGCCCGCCACGTACAGAGCGGCAGCGACGCCGGTGACCTGCGCGGACGAGATCGGCAAGCCACTGCCGGACTCGGACAGCCGGCCGGCGACATTGCCGACGATCGTGACTTCGAGACCGTCGAGGATCCAGACGGTGCCGAGGCCGATCACCACCATCCAGTGCCAGCGGGACCACGGGAGGCGGTCGAGGCGGGCGGGGACGGCCGTGGTGACGGTGGCCCCGCCGGTTCGGGGGGTGGAGTGGTTCCGGTGCTGCTCTCGGGACATCGGCCCCTCCTCGTTGAGGGAATGGGGCGTCCGAGTCCCCAGCCCACCAGGGGTTACGCCCGCGGGGCTCCGCCCCGGACCCCGCTCCTCAAACGCCGGAGGGGCTGAATTCGGGTTACGCCCCCAGCGCCCGCGACACCGTGAAGATCAGCAGGCCCGCCAGCGAACCCACCACCGTGCCGTTGATCCGGATGAACTGAAGGTCGCGGCCGATGTGCGCCTCGATCTTGCGGGTCGTGTGCTCGGCGTCCCAGCCCGCGACCGTGTCCGTGATCAACGACGTGATCTCCGCGCGGTACGTCGTCACGACATACACCGCCGCGCCCTCCACCCAACCGTCCACCTTCGAGCGGACGTCCGGCTCCGTCGCCATCCGGCGGCCCAGCGACAGCAGCGAGGCCCGCGCCCGGAGCCGCAGCTCGCTGCGCTCGTCCTCGGCCGCCGCGACGATCATCTGGCGCACCGCCGACCAGGCCGAGGCGATGATGTCCTGCACCTCGGAACGGCCCAGGATCTCCGACTTCAGACGCTCCACACGGTCCCGCGTGTCGGAGTCCGACTGGAGATCGCCCGCGAAGTCGCCCAGGAAACGGTCGAGCGCGCCACGCGCCGGGTGGTCCGGCATGTCGCGCATCTCCGTCACGAAGCGCAGCAGCTCCTTGTAGACGCGCTCGCCCACCCGCTTGTCGACGAAACGAGGCGTCCAGCCGGGGGCACCGCCCTCCACCGCGTCCATCACCGAGTCGGAGTGCAGCACCAGCCAGTCATGGGCGCGGGCGCACACCAGGTCGACGATCCGCTTGTGACCGCCGTCCGCCACCACCTTCTCCAGCATCTTGCCGAGACCCGGCGCGATCTCCGCGTTGTCCGCGCGGCGCGTGATGGCCTCGCCGACGATCGCCTGCACGTCGGAGTCGCGCAGCACCGTCAGGGCGCCCCGCAGCGCCGTCGCCGCCTCCGCCGTCACCCGATCGGCGTGCTCCGGCTCCGCGAGCCACGAACCCAGGCGGCTGGCGATGCCGACGGAGCGCAACCGGTCCCGCACGACCGTGCCGGACAGGAAGTTCTCGCCCACGAACTCGCCGAGCGAGACACCCAGCTGGTCCTTCTTCTTCGGGATGATCGCCGTGTGCGGGATCGGGATGCCCAGCGGGTGCCGGAACAGGGCCGTGACCGCGAACCAGTCGGCCAGCGCACCGACCATGCCGGCCTCCGCGGCCGCCGCGACATACCCCGTCCAGGCGCCCGCGCCCGCGTGCTCCGCCCACGTCGCCAGTACGTAGACCAGCGCCACGAAGACGAGCAGCCCGGTCGCCGTCAGCTTCATCCGGCGCACGCCGCGCCGCTTCTCCTCGTCCGCCGCGGTGAACTCCGCGACGAAGCGGCGGGAGGGCCGGGAGGGCCTGGATTGGCCCGATGTGACACGGGAAGACTTCCCGGTGTCCGCTTCGGCCGCTTCAACTGCTTTGTCCGCTGTGTCGTACGCCCCCGGAGACTCCCCCTGGGACGCACCCCGGGACGCCCCATCGGCCCCCTGAGCCCCGCGCTTCACGTCGCCGTCCACTCAGCCCACTCCGCATCGGTCATCGGCCCGACTCGTCGACTTCGACTCGACTGTCATTCGCCTCACACATTGTCCCTTCCTGACCTACTCCCGGAACGAACCAAAGGTTCCCGGCGTCTACCTGTCCGGAGGGGGGCAGTGTCGGCCCCAGCCCGCCCCATGACGCATCATGGATTCATCACACCGGAGCCTCGGGCTCCCCCTGCCCGAGGAGACACACACCGCATGACCAAGCGTCACGGTTATGCCTTGTTGACCGCGCTCGTAGCGGTCGTCGTGATGATCTCTGCCGCCATTTACGTGGGCTTCTCCGGAGTCCTGGGCGGCGACGACAACATAGAGGCGGGCGGCGCACACCCGCGCAGCTCCGCCGCCCCCGCCTCCACCGGCACCTGGGCCGGCAGCTGGTCCGCCTCCCCCGCAGGCGGCGAACCCGGCACGGAGACGAACGGCTTCTACGGCCACTCCATCCGCAACATCGTGCACACCAGCGTCGGCGGCAACGCGGCACGCATCACCCTCTCGAACCTGTACGGGCAGTCGCCCCTGCGCATCACGCACGCCTCGATCGCCGTGGCCTCGGCCCCCAACAACCCGACGGCCCTGTCCGACACGATGCGGCGCCTGACGTTCTCCGGGAACTCCTCGGTCGTCATCCAGCCCGGCCAGCAGGCCGTCAGCGACGCGCTGCGGATCACCGTGCCGAGCGACTCCGACATCCTGGTCACCACGTACTCGCCGACGCCCTCGGGCCCGGTCACGTACCACCCGCAGGCCCGCCAGATGTCGTACGTCGCCCGCGGCGACCGCACCGAGGACCCCAGCGGCACGCTCTACAACCAGCAGAGCCCGTACTGGCGCTACCTCAGCGCCCTCGACGTGCTCAGCAACGAGGCACAGGGCACCGTCGTCGTCATCGGCGACTCCCTCACCGACGGCATCACCTCCACCATGGGCGCCAACCGCCGGTGGACGGACATACTCGCCGAGCGGCTGCGCACCGAGTCGGACGCCCCGCGCTACGGCGTCGTCAACCAGGGCATCAGCGGCAACCGGATACTGGCCGACGGCTTCGGCCGCCCCGCCAACAACCCGAGCGGCCTGTCCCGCTTCGAGCGGGACGCGCTCAGCCGCTCCGGCGTCCGCGCCGTCATCATCGACCTCGGCATCAACGACATCCTGCGCACGCCGCAGCAGACCGACCCCACGAAGATCGTCGAGGGCCTGAAGGAAATGGTGCGCCAGTCGCACACGCGCGGCCTGCGGGTCGTCGGCGCGACGCTGATGCCGTTCCAGGGCCACCCCGGCTACCGCCCGAACCTCGAGGCGGTCCGCCAGTCCGTGAACGCGCAGATCCGCGCCGGCAAGGTCTTCGACAGCTACGTCGACTTCGACCGCGCCCTGCGCGACCCGTACAACCCGCGCCGCCTCCTGGACCAGTACGACTCCGGCGACCACCTCCACCCCAGCGACGCGGGCTACCGCAAGATGGCGGAGGCCCTTGACCTGTCGTCGCTGCGGGGGTCGACGGGGGCGGAGCTGTAGCCGGTACCGGCTGAGACCGGCCACGCACGACGAAGGGCGCTCCCGGATGGGAGCGCCCTTCGTTTCGTGGGCCCGGTGGGACTCGAACCCACGACACACCGGACCTAAACCGGCGCCCTCTTGGCCAGCTGGGGTACGGACCCGTTCGGGCCACTCTACTGGGTGAGGCGTTCGCGGTTCGAGAAGGATTCGGTCTGGCTGTGGCATGAGGGACAGAGGTAGCGGAGGTTGTCCCGGCGGTTGTCGAGCCTGTCCCCGTTGATGTGGTCGATCTCAAGGACCAGCCGCTTCCCCTGCCACGCATCACCCAGGCCGCACTCGGCACAGCCGTGCGGAACTCCGACTTCGTCGAGAGCTCTACGCAGCAGGGCCGTCCGAGTCCGCGACGAGCCTGCCGGCCGGCGCACAAGGATCTCCTGGGCCGTCATACGCGTTGGTGAGGGAACGCCGACGTAGTGCCCCTGCCCCGTGAAGTGCTCGGTCGAGAGACCGTACTCGTCGATACTTCGACGCGCCTTGGCGCGGGCGGCCCCGTTGAACGGCGGCAGCCCAAGGCGACGCATCAGGTCCGCCAGGCCATGGGAAGCGGCGACGGCTCGCGTGATTTCCTCCTCGGGGAAGAGACCGCTGCCGATGCCAGATCGTGGCGGCACGAAATGACTGGTGTCGACACCGAACAGCTTGAGCCGCCGCTTCACGTGCTCGTACGGGCCGTCTTCTGGCGGAATGCCCATCACGAGGAACATCCCGCGGATGCTGGTGGAACGCGCCGCCGCTTCGGTCAGAACTTCTTTGGAGTACGACCGCTTCGGCCGTTCAGGCAGCGGTTCGTCCTGGAAGTGAGACGTGTCGATGCCGTAGTGGGCGAGCCGCATGCGCAGATACCTGCGTGGCTTGCTGCCCATGGGCGCGTCGACGCGTCGCATGAGATCGACCAGGCTGGAGGAGGCCGCCGCGGTCTTCTCCAGGAGTTCCCGTGGGTACTTGCTCACGCCGACGCCTCCTTCCGGCCGCGGTAGGTGTCGGTCACGGAGTGGCAGTTGGGGCACAGCAGGCGCAGGTTCTCGCGGCGGTTGTCCCACCACTGACCGTTGATGTGGTCGACCTCCAGCCGCAGGGGCCGGTTGTTCCACTCCGTGCCCGTCCCGCACATCGCGCATTGCTCGGGGATGCCGAGCTGCAGCAGCCCTCGCCGGAGACGGCGCCCCGGAACACGGCCGTCCGCCGGCGACCGAAGGACCAGCGGGTTGCCGAGGGCCCCCTTGGGCCGCTGCTCGGGTCGTACGAAGTGCGAGGTGTCGATGCCGAGCGCCGCGATCCGCCGACTGATGTGAGCCTGGTTGCCGCCCACAGCGTTGACGCCCAGGCGGCGCACGACGTCCTTGAAACTGCTGGCCTCCGCGACCACCGCTCGGAGTGTCTCCTCCGTGTGCCGTGACCAGTACCGAGGAAAGTGCGACGTGTCGATACCCTCCTCGGCCATCCGTTTCTGGAGGTAGGCCCGGCGGCCCGCCGTCGGCTCACCCCCGCAATACCGAACCGCCTCGTCCCACGTCCCCGCGCTTCGGGCCGCCGCCTCCAGCAGGTCCCGTGTGTACCGCTGCCCCGTCATGTGCGCCCTCCCCTTTTCGGCCGCGCGTTCGCGGCCTCGTACAGGGAAACGAAATGAAAATCGGACCGTCACGCACGGAATGCGGAACGGTCCGAACTGTGTGGGCGGGCCACATATGGGGGGTGTGGCCCGCCCACACAAGGAACAAGGGAGGGGTGTCAGAACTTCGGTGTCGGGGCCTGGGATTCGACCATTTCCGCGGCCTCCTCGTCCGTCTCCACCGAGGGCGGGGAGCCGGCCAGGGGCTGCTTGGCGGTCTCCTTCATGCAGGCGACCGCGATGACGCCGACGAGGGCCGCGGCCATCGAGTAGTACGCGGGCATCATGTCGGAGCCGGTGAGGCCGATCAGGGCGGTGATGACCAGGGGGGTCGTGCCGCCGAAGATCGAGGCCGAGAGGTTGTAGCCGACCGAGAGGGAGCCGTAGCGGACCTGGGTCGGGAAGAGCGCCGGGAGCGCCGCCGACATGGTGCCGAGGAGGCAGACCAGGGAGAGGCCGAGCAGCAGCATGCCGAGCGAGACCGCCCACAGGGCGCCGTTCTTGACCAGGAGGAAGGACGGGACCGAGAGGACGAAGAAGCCGATCATGCCGGCCATCAGGAGCGGCTTGCGGCCGAAGCGGTCGGAGAGCTTGCCGACCTGGTTGATCAGACACATGAGGACGATCATGGTGACGATCAGGATCAGCAGGCCGTGCGTCTCCGAGTAGCCCATCTCGTCCGACAGGTAGGTCGGCATGTACGAGAGGAGCATGTAGTCGGTGATGTTGTACGCGCCGACGAGGCAGATGCAGAGGATCAGCGTGGGCCAGTAGTCGCGGAAGATCTTCGCGAGGTCGCCCTTGGCCGTGGTCTCCACGGAGGAGGCGGCGTCGGTCGCGCGGTGCGAGGACTCGTCCTCCAGCTTCTGGAAGGCGGGGGTCTCGTCGAGGCGGAGCCGGAGGTAGAGGCCGACCAGGCCGATGGGGCCCGCCACCAGGAACGGGATGCGCCAGCCCCAGGACTCCATGCCGTCGCTGCCGAGGACGGAGGTGAGGATCGTGACGAGTCCGGCCGCGCCGACGTAGCCGGCGAGGGTGCCGAACTCGAGGAAGCTGCCGAAGAATCCGCGCTTCTTGTCGGGGGCGTACTCGGCGATGAAGGTGGAGGCGCCGCCGTACTCGCCGCCGGTGGAGAAGCCCTGGACGAGGCGGAAGAGGATCAGCAGGACCGGGGCCCAGAAGCCGATCGTCGCGTAGGACGGGATCAGGCCGATCGCGAAGGTGCCGATGGCCATGAGGATCATCGTCAGCGCGAGGACCTTCTTGCGGCCGACCTTGTCACCCATGGGGCCGAAGACCATGCCGCCGATCGGGCGTACGAGGAACGAGACCGCGAAGGTCGCGAACGACGAGATCAGCTGGACCGTGTCGTTCCCGGAGGGGAAGAAGACGTGGCCGATGGTGACGGCGAGGTAGGAGTAGATGCCGAAGTCGAACCACTCCATGGCATTACCGAGCGACGCCGCCTTTACCGCGCGCTTCACAGCGGTGTCGTCGGTGACGGTGATGTCGGTGCGGCGCAGCGGCGGGTTCTTGCGCCGCTTGACGGCGCGGAACAAGGCGCGGTGACGCTTGACCGCCTCCGGGTCGGGCACCAGCCCTTCCTCGGTGTCGGTGGTCATGGGGTGGATCCCTTCTCTGACTGCAAAGCGCTTCCAGGTTCCACCTGCTCACGGTCGTTGGTTGCAAACGAAAGTCCCAGGCGATCGGGACTTTCGTCACAACCTTTCGTCCCTAACCTCCGTCAATGACCGAAGTTCCGCACGCGGAATTGGTCCGGAAGGTGCGGGGATTCTCAGATGCCGAGATCCTTGATGATCTTCGCTACGTGGCCGGTCGCCTTCACGTTGTAGAAGGCGCGCTCGACCTTTCCTTCCTCGTCGACGACCACCGTTGAGCGGATCACTCCGGTGACGACCTTGCCGTAGAGCTTCTTCTCGCCGAAGGCGCCGTAGGCCTCGAGGACCTTCTTCTCGGGGTCGCCCACCAGGGTGACCTTGAGGTTTTCCTTCTCGCGGAACTTGGCGAGCTTCTCCGGCTTGTCGGGGGACACGCCGATGACGTCGTAGCCGGCCTCGGCGAGGACGTCGAGGTTGTCGGTGAAGTCGCAGGCCTGCTTGGTGCAGCCGGGGGTAAGCGCAGCGGGGTAGAAGTAGACGATCGTCTTGCGGCCCTTGTGGTCGGCGAGGGAGACCTCGTTGCCGTCGGCGTCGGGCAGGGTGAAGGCGGGCGCGGTGTCGCCGGGCTGAAGTCGCTCGCTCATGGGGGCCTCCTGGGGCGTCGTGACACGTGGTCTTCGCAAGTGGACTCGGTTGAGCGTAATGGGGGTGCCGGGGGGTGGGGCGGGCGGCGAGCTGACAGACTGTCCATTACTCATACGCAGTGAGAGCAGCGACCTTGGAGGCAGCGCGGTGTCGCACATGTCCAGCACGCCGGATACCCCGGATACGCGAACCCCGGCTCAGATCGAGGCGGACATCAAGCGCCGCCGCGACACCCTGGCCGAGACGCTCGACGAGATCGGGATCCGGGTGCACCCGAAGACGATCGTCGGTGACGCGAAGGCCAAGGTCGCCTCGAAGGTGGACCACACTCTTGGGCGGGCCTATGTCGGGGCGAACCGGCTGGTCTCCGAGGTGAAGGGGCAGCTGGTCTCCGAGGAGGGCGCGCCTCGTCTGGAGCGGGTCGTGCCGCTCGCGCTCGTCGTGGTGGGCGTGACGGGGCTGCTCGTGGTGGGTTCGCGGCGCCGCAAGCGCTGACCGCGGGGCGGCCTTGACGGTGTCCCGCCGGTTCCCGGATGGCGGACGAAGGGCCGACCCGGCGGCGTACAAGTGCGCGTGGGGCAGGTAAGTTCGTCGGCGTGAGCGCCAATCCCGATAAGCACAGCACCCGCCATGACGACAAGCTGCCCATCCGCATGCTGCACGACCGTGTGCTCGTGCGGCAGGACTCCTCCGAGGGCGAGCGGCGCAGTGGCGGCGGCATTCTGATTCCCGCGACGGCGGCCGTCGGCAAGCGGCTTGCCTGGGCCGAGGTCGTCGCGGTCGGGCAGAACGTGCGGGCCGTGGAGCCGGGTGACCGGGTGCTGTTCGATCCGGAGGACCGGGCGGAGGTCGAGGTGCGGGGTGTCCCGTACGTGCTGATGCGCGAGCGGGATCTGCACGCGGTGGCGGCCGACCGGTTCGAGGGTTCCGAGGATTCGACGGGCCTGTACCTGTAGCCGACCGACTGTGCACGTCAGGGCTGGTGACCGTGGTCACCAGCCCTTTTCCATGCGTTGCCGCGTCTCGCGGTCGTGGAGGTCAGGGCGACCTCAGGGCGCCCAGGGGGTTCACGTCCGTGTCGCCGGGGCTGGGGGAATCGGTCGGTTCCTCGCCGCCCGTCGGTTCCTCGGACGGGGGCGTCTCGCTGGACGGTTCCTCGGACGGGGTCTCCTCGTCCGAGGGGGTCGCGGAGGCGGTGTCCGAGGGGGACTCGGTCGCCGTGTCCGAGGGGGACTCCGGGGCCGAGGGCAGCGGTTCCTGTTCGGCGCCGCTCTGGAGGTCCAGGTCGAAGTCGCTCGCCGGGGTGCCGGACAGGGCGGCCTGGGTGAACTGGGCCCAGATCTGCGCCGGGTATCCGCCGCCGTTGATCCGGGGGAGGCCCGTCGCCCCGTACAGCGGGGTCTGGGTGCCGGAGACCGGGTCCTGGCCCATCACGGAGACGACGGTGGCGAGGTCGGGGGTGTAGCCGGCGAACCAGGCCGCCTTGTCCTCCTCGGCTGTGCCGGTCTTGCCGGCGGCGGGGCGGCCCGCGGCCTTGGCGGCGGTGCCGGTGCCGCCGTCGACGACCGACTTGAGGATCGACGTGGTGGTGTCGGCGGCCTGGCGGGGGACGGCCTGCCGGGTCTCCTTCTTGGGGAGGGTGATGTCCTCGCCGTTCTTGGTGATCGAGTCGAGCAGCGTGTACCTGCCGTGTTCGCCGTGGTTGGCGAGCGTCGCGTAGGCCTCGGTCATGTCGAGGACGGAGGCGGTGGACGGGCCGAGGGCGATCGACGGGGAGGCCGTCAGGTCCGGGGTGTCCGAGGGGATGCCGAGGTCGAGGGCGGTCCGTTTGACCTTGTCGGAGCCGACGTCGACGGCCATCTGCGCGTACACGGCGTTGACGGACTTGTCGGTGGCGGTGGAGACGGTGATGTTGCCGTAGGAGCGGTCGTCCTCGTTGGCGGGTGCGTAGTGGCCGCCGTCCCAGCCCTGTACGGGGCGCTTGTTGGTGCCGTCGTAGATGGTGCTGGGGGTGATGCGGCGGCCGTCCTGCGTGGTCGAGGCGTTCTCGACGGCGGACGTGAACACGAACGGCTTGAAGGTGGAGCCGACCTGGTAGTCGCGGCGGGTGGCGTTGTTGACGTACTGCTTGGTGTAGTCGACGCCGCCGTACATGGCGCGCACCTTGCCGTTGGAGGGGTCGATGGCGGCGCCGCCCGCGCGGACGTTCTTGTCGATGTCCCGGGCCTTCTTGTCGAGCTTCGACATCAGCTGGTCGTCGACCGCCTTCTGGAAGGCGTTCTGTTTCTTCTTCTGGAGCGTGGTGGTGATGCGGTAGCCGCCGCCGGCGAGGGTGTCCTCGTCGAGGATCTTGTTGTCGGTGATGTAGTCCTTCACGGCCTGCACGAGGTACCCGCGCTGGCCGGAGAGGCCGGAGGGCGCCTTGGCCTGGTCGGGGGCGGGGAACTTCATGTTCTCGCGGTCGGAGGCGTCGAGCCAGCCCTCCTTGACCATGCCGTCGAGCACGTAGTTCCAGCGGGCGGTGGCGGCGTCCTTGTTCTCGGGGTGGGCGGCCACGTCGTACGCGCTGGGGGCGTTCACCAGGGCGGCGAGGTAGGCGCCCTGGGCCGCCGACAGGTCCTGGACGTCCTCGCCGTAGTAGGCCTGGGCGGCGGCCTGGATGCCGTACGCGTTGCGCCCGAAGTAGCTGGTGTTGAGGTAGCCCTCGAGGATGTCGTCCTTGGACTTCTCGCGGTCGAGCTTGATGGAGATGAAGAACTCCTTCACCTTCCGGGAGACGGTCTGCTCCTGGCCGAGGTAGTAGTTCTTCACGTACTGCTGGGTGATGGTCGAGCCGGACTGTTTGCCCTTGCCGGTGAGCGTGTACCAGGCGGCGCGCAGCATGGCCTGCGGGTCGACGGCGGATTCGGAGTAGAAGTCGCGGTCCTCGGCGGCGAGCACCGCGTGCTGCACCGATTTGGGGATCTGAGTGAGGCTCACGTTCTCCCGGTTGACCTCGCCGTCGCGGGCGATCTGGCTGCCGTCGGCGTACAGATAGACGTTGCTCTGGGCGGTGGCCGCGGAGTTGGCGGCCGGGATGTCCACGAGGAAGTAGCCGAGTGCGAACAGGCCGATGCACAGCAGGACGAAGCCGATGACGCCGCCGAGCACCATCCGCCACGTGGGGATCAGGCGCCGCCAGCCGGTGCGCCCCGGGCGTTTGGCCTTGCCGGTGGCGGCGGGCGTGGCGCCCGCGTCGTGCGCTGCCGGTTCCTGGGGCTCCGTCGGCTGCTCAGGCTGCTCGGGCTGCTGGGGCCGCTCCGGCTCGTCGCTGCTCATGTCCTGTGGAACTCCTGATCCGCCTCGTACGTCACGTACGCCTCGTATGGCACATAAGACCTCTAAGACTGCTACACCGCACGGAAAATCCGTGGCAGGCGACGCGCACTCTGACTAGGCTCCTGCGCTTCGGCCCATTTCGCGAGGGGGACTGGACTGGTGGGAGCAGTGCGGCTGTACGCGACTGTCGCGGCCGGGGGTTTCCGCAGGTACGCCACCTATCGCGGGGCGACGCTCGCCGGGGTCTTCACGAACACCGTGTTCGGCCTGATCATCGCCTGCACCTATATCGCGCTGTGGGACGAGCGGCCGCACCTCGGCGGGTACGACCAGGCGCAGGCGCTGACGTTCGTGTGGGTCGGGCAGGCGATGTTCGCGGTGATGGTGCTCCAGATCGGCGGCGGCTTCGAGACCGATCTGATGGAGCGGATCCGCAGCGGGGACATCGCCGTCGACCTGTACCGGCCGGTGGATCTTCAGTGCTGGTGGCTGGCGCAGGACCTGGGCCGGGCCGCGTTCCAGTTCCTGGGGCGCGGGGTCGTGCCGATGGCGGTGGGGTCGCTGATCTTCCGACTGGCGCTGCCCACGGACCCGTTGAGATGGGCGGCGTTCCTGCTGACGCTGCTCGCGGGGGCGACGGTGAGCTTCGCGATCCGCTATCTGGTGGCGCTGTCCGCGTTCTGGCTGCTCGACGGCAGTGGGATCGTGCAGATGTCGGGGCTCGTGTCGACGTTCCTCTCGGGGATGCTGCTGCCGCTGAACGTGTTCCCGGGCGCCTTCGGCGAGTTCGCCCGCGCGCTGCCCTGGTCGGCGCTCCTCCAGGTGCCGGCGGATGTGCTGCTCGGCGAGCGGGGCGTGGCGGGCGCGCTGCTGTTCCAGGGGGTGTGGGCGGTGGTGCTGCTCGGCGCGGGGCGGCTGCTCCAGTCCGCCGCGACACGGAGGGTGGTGCTTCAGGGTGGCTGAGCGGGGCACGGTCCTTGCCGAGGCGGCGCGGACGTACCGGCTTGTGGGCGGGATGTGGATCCGGTCCACGATGACGTACCGGGCGTCGTTCCTGATGACGGTCTTCGGGAACTTCGCGGTGACCGGCCTGGAGTTCGTCGGGATCCTGCTGATGTTCTCGCAGGTCGACCGGCTCGGCGGGTACGGGCTGCCCGAGATCGCCTTCCTGTACGGGGCGGCGGGCACGTCCTTCGGCCTCGCGGACCTGGCGTTCGGCTCGGTGGGGCGGCTCGGGCAGCGGGTGCGGGACGGCACGCTCGACACGTTCATGGTGCGGCCGGCGCCGGTGCTCGCGCAGGTCGCGGCGGACCGGTTCGCGCTGCGCAGGCTGGGGCGGGTGACGCAGGGCGTGGTGGTCCTCGGGTGGAGCCTGACGGCGATCGACGTGACGTGGACGCCGCTGAAGGTGCTGCTCGTCCCGGCCCTGGTGGTCAGCGGCGGCGCCATCTTCACGGCCGTGTTCATCGCGGGCGCGGCCTTCCAGATCGTGGCGCAGGACGCCTCCGAGGTGCAGAACGCGGCGACGTTCGGCGGCAACGCGATGCTCAGCTATCCGCCAACGGTCTTCGGCGACTCGCTGCTGCGCGGCGTCACCTTCGTCCTCCCCCTGGCCTTCGTGAACTGGCTGCCCGGCCTGTACATCCTGGGCCGCCCCTATCCGCTCGACCTGCCGCGGTGGGTGGCGTTCGCGCCGCCGCTGGTGGCGGCCGCGTGTCTGGCCCTCGCGCTGCTCGCCTGGCGGGCGGCGCTTCGTACGTACCGCAGCACAGGGAGTTGACGTTGGAAATGGGGCCCATGGGGGACGAGTTCATCCGGCTCGACGAGGTCGAGAAGGTCTTCGACGTACGGCGCAAGACGGGCTTCATGCGGCGGGAGCGGCGCGAGGTGCGGGCCGTGGACTCGCTGAGCTTCAGCGTGCGGCGCGGCGAGATGGTCGGCTACATCGGGCCGAACGGGGCGGGCAAGTCGACGACGATCAAGATGCTGACGGGCATCCTCACCCCGAGCGGGGGCCGGCTCCGGGTCGCGGGCATCGACCCGTCGAGGGAGCGGGCGCGCCTGGCGAGCCGGATGGGCGTGGTGTTCGGGCAGCGGACGACGCTGTGGTGGGACCTGCCGCTGATCGACTCGTACCGCCTGATGCGCCGGATGTACCGGGTCGAGGAGCGCCGCTACGAGGAGAACCTGGCTCGCTGCGTCGAACTCCTCGAACTGGGCGACCTGTTGGAGACGCCGGTACGGCAGCTGTCGCTCGGGCAGCGGATGCGCGGGGACATCGCGGCGGCGCTGCTGCACGACCCCGAGGTGCTGTACCTGGACGAGCCGACGATCGGCCTGGATGTGGTGTCGAAGGTCAAAGTACGCGGATTCCTCCGGGACTTGAACGCCGAGCGCGGCACGACGGTCCTCCTCACGACGCACGACCTGACCGACATCGAGCAGCTGTGCCGCCGCGTGATGGTCATCGACCACGGGAAGCTCATGTACGACGGCGAGCTGGACGGCCTGCACGCGACGGGCGGCGCGGCGGCGGAGCGCACGCTCGTCGTCGACCTGGAGCGTGAACTGCCGCCGCTGGACGTGGAGTTCGCGCGGGTGGTGAAGGTGGAGGGGGTGCGGCAGTGGCTGGCGTTCCCGGCCGGGCAGTCGGCGGCGCCGCTCGTGGCGGGGATCGCGGAGCGGTATCCGCTGGTCGATCTGTCGGTGCGCGAGCCGGACATCGAGGCGGTGATCGCGCGGATGTATGCGCGGGACACGTCCGTAGCGCCGTGACGCCGACGTTCGTACGCTGACACTCATGACGGACGAATCCGGCCTCCCGAGGCCCTCCGCTGCCACCCCCGAACTGCGCGCGTCCGATGCCGACCGAGAGCTGGTCGCCGAGCGGCTGCGGGACGCGCTCGCGGAGGGGCGGCTCGACATGGAGGAGTTCGGCGAGCGGCTCGACGCGGCGTATCAGGCGCGTACGTACGGGGAGTTGGCGCCGCTCACGAAGGACCTGCCGGTCGGGTCGGGGGCTTCGGGGGCCGTGAGTTTCGTGAAGGAGCCGCTGCCGGAGGGGGCCGTCGACTGGTCGGCGCGGATCCGGGGCGAGGCGAGTTCCACGTGGGGCGTCGGGATCATGTCCGGGTTCCAGCGCAAGGGGCGGTGGACGGCGCCGCGGCGGTTCAACTGCTTCACGTTCTGGGGCGGCGGCGAGATCGATCTGCGCGAGGCGGACTTCGAGGCGCGCGAGGTCGTGATCAACTGCGTGGCGGTCATGGGCGGGGTGAACGTGATCGTGCCGCCGGGCGTGGAGGTCGTGGTGCGCGGCATCGGCATCATGGGCGGCTTCGACCACAGCGAGGAGGGGGTACCGGGCGAGGTGGGCGCGCCGCGCGTGGTGATCACCGGTTTCGCCTTCTGGGGCGGGGTCGGCGTGGAACGCAAGGTGACGCGGGCGGAGAAACGCCGCCTGAAGGAGGCGCGGCGGCGCGGTCGCTTGGAGCGGGGGGACGGGTGAGCGCTGCTCGGGCCGGGGGCGGGGTGGGGCTGAGGGCTGCCGGGGGTGGGGGAGGTCGGCCGGGGTTTGCTGGGGCGGGGTGGGCGCTGCTCGGACCTGGGGCGGGGCGGGGGCTGAGGGCTGCCGGGGGCGGGGGAGGTCGGCCGGGGTTTGCTGGGACGGGGTGGGGCTGAGAGCCACCGGAGGCGGGGTGGGGCCAGGACTGCCGGGGGCGGGGTGAGGCTGAGAGCCACCCGAGGCGGGGTGGGGGTTGCTGAGGCGGGGGCGGCGCCTACCGCGCCGCGGGGCGGCTGTGTCGTTTCCGGCCGCCGCCCATCTCCCACCCACCCGCCCCCTCCGGGGGCGTCGGCCCCGCGGGGTTCCGCAACCGTTGCGGTCGGCCGCACCGCTTCGGGGCTCCGCCCCGGACCCCGCGTCTCAATCGCCGACGGGGCTTCAAAAGATTCAGGGCTCCAGCCCCGGACCTCGCGTCTCAATCGCCGGCAGGCCCTCAAAGGATTCGGGGCTCCGCCCCGGACCCCGCTGCTCAATCGCCGCAGGGGCTTGATGTTGCCCGCCGCGCGGACCCTGCCCACGGGGGCCGAGCCCCCGGAGGGGGCGGGTGGGTGGGAGATGGGCGGGGCAACGGGCCAGGCAGCGGGGTACCTGGCCCGAGCGGTGCGGGTAGGTCGTTCAAGCCCCGCCGGCGTTTGAGGCGCGGGGTCCGGGGCGGAGCCCCGAGACCGCAACGCCGGCGCCGCAGAATCAGACCCCAGGCGCAACGCCGCTGCCGCAGAATCAGACCCCAGGCGCAACGCCGGTGCCGCGGAATCAACCCCGAGGCCCAGGAACGGCTCAGCCCAACAGGTCCCGCACCACCGGCACCAACGCCCGAAACGCCTTCCCCCGGTGGGAAATCGCGTTCTTCTCGTCCGCCGACAGCTCCGCCGCGGTGCGGGTGTCCCCCTCGACCTGAAGGATCGGGTCGTATCCGAAGCCCCCCGACCCCGCGGGCGCGTGCCGCAGCACACCGCGCAACTGGCCCTCGACCACCCGCTCCGTCCCGTCCGGCAGGGCGAGCGCCGCCGCGCACGCGAAGTGGGCCCCGCGATGGACGTCGTCGTCGATGTCACCGAGCTGGGCCAGCAGCAGGTCCAGGTTGGCCTTGTCGTCGCCGTGCTTGCCGGCCCAGCGGGCCGAGAAGATGCCGGGCGCGCCGCCGAGGACGTCGACGCAGAGGCCGGAGTCGTCGGCGACGGCGGGCAGCCCGGTCGCCCTGGCGAGGGCGTGGGCCTTGAGGAGGGCGTTCTCGGCGAACGTCACGCCGGTCTCACGGACGTCCGGGACCTCCGGATACGCGTCGGCGCCGACCAGCTCGTGGGGCAGGCCGGCGTCGGCGAGGATGGAGCGGAGTTCGACGATCTTGCCGTTGTTACGGGTGGCGAGGATGAGGCGGGTCATGCCACCCAGTGTTCCAGGCCCTCCCCCACTACGACGTGCAGACCTTCGTCAGCTCGCCCGCGGAGTCGGTGACCGGGGAGACGTCCGGGGTCTCGTCACCGTTCTTGATCGACGTACGGACGTTGTCCACGGCCTTGTTGAGGTCGTCGACGGCCTTCGAGACATCGGCGTTGTCGGTCTTGTCGCCGATGCTGTCGAGGTTCTTGTCGATCTTGTCGAGGGACTCGTCGGCCTGCGTCGGGTCGTTGGACGCGTTCTCCACGGCCTGCTGGAGCTCGGCGACGCTGTCGGCGACGGACTCGGCGGTGCGGGCACAGTCGAGTGCCTTGTCGACGGCCGAGCAGCCGACGGTGGCGGGAATCGCGACGAGCGCCGCGGTGGCGGCCAGTACGGCGAGACGGCGGTGGCGCGCGGGCATGGAAGGGTCCTCCCCCTGAAGTACGGACGGGCGGACGGCAGTTGGTGTCGTGCGCCGTCCACCCACCCGTAGGGACGCAGTCGATGGCTGGGCGGTTGCTGTGCCCGGCCACCCTACTTGGGGAGTTCTTTACCTCGGCGGACAGTTGTCGGCGGGCGTTATCCGAGCGTCTCCTCCAGCGCCTTGCGCTGGATCGCGGCGAGCTCGTCGCAGCCCGCGACGGCCAGGTCGAGCAGGGAGTTGAGCTCGTCGCGGGCGAACGGCTCGGCCTCGGCGGTGCCCTGGATCTCGACGAAGCGGCCGTCGCCGGTGCAGACGACGTTCATGTCGGTGTCGGCGCGCACGTCCTCCTCGTAGGGGAGGTCGAGCATGGGGACGCCGTCGATGATGCCGACGGAGACGGCGCTCACCGAACCGGTCAGCGGCTTGCGGCCGGCCTTGATGATCTTCTTGCCCTGGGCCCACGCCACCGCATCCGCGAGCGCCACGTACGCGCCGGTGATGGCGGCCGTGCGCGTACCGCCGTCGGCCTGGAGGACGTCGCAGTCGAGGACGATCGTGTTCTCGCCGAGGGCCTTGTAGTCGATGACGGCGCGCAGCGAGCGGCCGATCAGACGGCTGATCTCGTGCGTGCGGCCGCCGATCTTTCCGCGCACGGCCTCGCGGTCGCCGCGGGTGTTCGTGGAGCGCGGGAGCATCGAGTACTCGGCGGTGACCCAGCCCTCTCCGCTGCCCTTGCGCCAGCGCGGGACGCCCTCGGTGAAGGAGGCGGTGCAGAAGACCTTGGTGTCTCCGAAGGAGACGAGGACGGAGCCTTCGGCGTGCTTGCTCCAACCGCGTTCGATGGTGATCGGGCGGAGCTGTTCGGGGGTGCGGCCGTCGATGCGAGACATGGGGACGAGCGTATCGGGTGCGCCGAAGGCCCCACCTTCCGCATGGCCGAAGGCCCCGCCCTCCGTACAGGGGGGCGGGGCCTTCGCGCGCGTGGCCTCAGCGGCTCACATCATGTCTTCGATGTCGGCGGCGATGGGGTCCGCGTCGGTGCCGATGACGACCTGGATCGCGGTGCCCATCTTGACGACGCCGTGGGCGCCGGCGGCCTTGAGCGCGGCCTCGTCGACCAGGCTCGGGTCGGAGACCTCGGTACGCAGGCGGGTGATGCAGCCCTCGACCTCTTCGATGTTGTCGAGCCCGCCGAGGCCGGCGACGATCTTCTCAGCCTTCGTGGCCATTTCGTTCTCCCTGTGTTCTCCGGGCCCGCCTCTGGGCCGCTTTGTCACGGTAACCCACGGTTGGCCCATCTTCGCGGGCGGTAACCCCACCCGTGACGAAAGATGACGAGCACGGACCGACCCGTCCCCGCAACTGGTCTACACCAGTATCCAACGACCGCCAAGCGTGGCTTGTTCCGGGAGGACGCTCATGAGCTCCAACGCTGCCGCCGCACCACGACCGAGCCCCTGGAGCAACTTCTTCCAGGGGCTCCAGAAGATGGGGCGCAGCCTTCAACTGCCCATCGCCGTGCTCCCGGCGGCGGGCATCGTCAACCGTCTCGGCCAGCCCGACGTCTTCGGCGACGACGGTCTCGGCTGGACGAATGTCGCCAAGGTCTTCTCGGGCGCGGGTGGCGCGCTGCTCGACGCCGACCTCGGGCTGCCGCTGCTGTTCTGCATCGGTGTCGCGATCGGCATGGCCAAGAAGGCGGACGGTTCGACGGCTCTCGCGGCGGTGGCCGGCTTCCTCGTCTACCGGGGCGTCCTCCACCAGTTCCCGATCGACTGCCCGGCCGGGTCGAAGGAGGTGGCGACGGGCTGTCTGGCGGACGGGGCCGTGACCGCCGCGACCTTCCAGAACCCCGGCGTGTTCGGCGGCATCATCATGGGCTTTCTGGCCTCGTTCTTCTGGGTCCGTTACCACCGCACCAAGTTGGTCTCCTGGCTCGGCTTCTTCAACGGCCGCCGGCTCGTCCCGATCATCATGGCCTTCGTCGGCATCGTCTTCGCGGCGCTGTGCCTGTGGATCTGGCCCGCGATCGGTGACGCCCTGGAGAGCTTCTCCAACTGGCTGGAGAGTCTGGGCGCGGTCGGCTCCGGCATCTTCGGTGTCGCCAACCGGGCGCTGCTCGTGATCGGTCTGCACCAGTTCCTCAACGTCCCGCTGTGGTTCCAGTTCGGCTCGTACACGAAGCCCGACGGCACGACCGTGCACGGCGACATCAACATGTTCCTGAGCGGCGACCCGAGCGCGGGCATCTACCAGTCCGGCTTCTTCCCGATCATGATGTTCGCCCTCCCCGCGGCCTGCCTGGCGATCGTGCACTGCGCGCGGCCGGAGCGGCGCAAGGTGGTCGGGGGCATGATGCTGTCGCTGGCGCTGACCTCGTTCGTCACCGGCATCACCGAACCGATCGAGTACTCCTTCGTGTTCATCGCTCCGGCGCTGTACGCGGTGCACGCGGTTCTGACCGGTGTGTCGATGGCGGTGACCTGGGCGCTCGGCGTCAAGGACGGCTTCAGTTTCTCCGCCGGTCTGATCGACTATCTGATCAACTGGAACCTGGCCACGAAACCATGGATGATCATTCCGATCGGCCTCGTCTTCGCTCTCCTCTATTACGTGATCTTCCGTTTCGCGATCACGAAGTGGGACATCAAGACTCCGGGGCGCGAGCCCGAGGAAGAGGTCGAGGACATCACCAAGGCATAACGCTTTCGGCTCCGCCGCGAGCGCCTGCGGCAAGGGCCCCCGGACCACTCGGTCCGGGGGCCCTTTGCTGCGGGAATCAAGGGTTCCTTATCCCGCCTTGACCGTGCTACAACAGGTCTACACCACTGAGTGGTGTAGACCATCTGCTTTTCATGGAGGAAGTTGATGAGCACCGCCAGCGCTACGGCGGCCCCCGCAAAGAAGCGGGGCTCCGGCCTTTTCCAGGGCCTCCAAAAGGTGGGCCGCAGCCTGCAGTTGCCGATCGCGGTGCTTCCTGCCGCCGGCATCATGGTGCGGCTCGGCCAGGACGACATCTTCGGCAAGGACGGCCTCGGCTGGGACAAGGTCGCCGCGGTCTTCAACAACGCGGGCAGCGCCCTCACCGGCAGCCTTCCCATTCTGTTCTGCATAGGCGTCGCCATCGGCTTCGCCAAGAAGTCCGATGGCTCGACGGCGCTCGCCGCCGTCGTCGGCTTCCTCGTCTACAGCAAGGTCCTCGAGGCCTTCCCGGTCACCGAGGCGGTGATCAAGAAGGGCGAGGACGTCGCGGCGACGTACAACGACCCGGGTGTCCTCGGCGGCATCATCATGGGTCTGCTCGCGGCCGTCCTGTGGCAGCGGTTCCACCGCACCAAGCTGGTCGACTGGCTCGGCTTCTTCAACGGCCGTCGGCTCGTCCCGATCATCATGGCCTTCGTCGGCATCGTCATGGGTGTCTTCTTCGGCCTGATCTGGGAGCCCATCGGCAACGGCATCTCCAGCTTCGCCGACTGGATGACGAGCCTCGGCTCCGGCGGTGCCGCCCTCTTCGGCGGCGTGAACCGCGCGCTGATCCCGGTCGGCATGCACCAGTTCGTGAACACCGTCTCCTGGTTCCAGCTCGGTGACTTCACCGACTCGGCCGGTGCCGTCTGGCACGGCGACATCCCGCGCTTCCTGCACGGCGACCCGACCGCGGGCATGTACCAGTCCGGCTTCTTCCCGATCATGATGTTCGGTCTGCCGGCCGCCGCCATCGCCATCGCGCACTGCGCCCGCCCCGAGCGCCGCAAGGCCGTGATGGGCATGATGGTCTCGCTCGCCCTGACCTCGTTCGTCACGGGTGTGACCGAGCCGATCGAGTTCTCGTTCATGTTCATCGCGCCGATCCTGTACGTGCTGCACGTGGTGCTCACCGCCGCCTCGATGGCCCTCACCTGGGGCCTGGGCGTGCACGACGGCTTCAACTTCTCGGCCGGCTTCATCGACTACGCGCTGAACTGGAACCTGGCGACGAAGCCATGGATGATCATCCCGATCGGCCTCGTCTTCGCGGTCGTCTACTACGTGGTGTTCCGCTTCGCGATCACCAAGTTCGACCTCAAGACCCCGGGCCGCGAGCCCGAGGAGGAGGTCGAGGACCTCACGAAGGCGTGAGCCCCTCCCCCGCGTGACGCACGAGGGCCCCGGAACCGCTGAAGGTTCCGGGGCCCTCGTCGTTCCCGTACGCGGACGGGTACGGGGCTCAGACCGTGTACGTCACTCCCGGCGCGGCCAGCTCCACCGGGCCGTCGTACACCGCGCGCGCGTCCGCGAGGTTCACCTGCGGGTCGGTCCACGGCGGGATGTGCGTGAGGACGAGCTTGCGGGTGCGGGAGCGCTGCGCCGCCTCCCCCGCCTCCCGGCCGTTGAGGTGCAGCGCCGGGATGTTCTCCTTGCCGTGCGTGAACGCGGCCTCGCACAGGAACAGGTCGCTGTCCTCGGCCAGTTCGTCCAGCGCGGCGCACGGCCCGGTGTCCCCGGAGTACGTCAGGGAGCGCCCGCCGTGCTCGACCCGGATCGCGTACGACTCCACCGGGTGGCAGACCTTCTCCATGCGGACGGAGAACGGCCCGATCTCGTACGAGCCCGGCTTCACGGTGTGGAAGTCGAAGACCTCGCTGAACGCGGAGGCCGAGGGCGTGTCGGCGTGCGCGGTGGTCAGGCGCTGCTCGGTGCCCTCGGGGCCGTAGACGGGCATGGGGGCGCAACGGCCGCCGTCGTGGCGGTAGTAGCGCACGACGAAGTACGCGCACATGTCGATGCAGTGGTCCGCGTGCAGATGCGAAAGGAAGATCGCGTCGAGGTCGTAGAGACCGACGTGGCGCTGCAACTCGCCCAGGGCGCCATTGCCCATGTCGAGGAGCAGCCGGTAGCCGTCGGCCTCGACGAGGTAGCTCGAGCAGGCCGAATCCGCGGACGGGAACGACCCCGAGCAGCCGACGACGGTGAGCTTCATAAGAGCCTTCAACCTCCGCGCTGGCGGTCGGAAAATGCGGGGTGGAACCAAGGGCCTTGGGCCGGAAGGTGTGCCAAGGGGGTCAGTCGAGCGTAAGGCGCAAAAGGGCGGGTGGCTCCTCCGTCACGGGCTGTTGTGGGCGAACTCACCTGCGCTGTCACCGGTTCGGAGGGGTTCGGGGCGCGGAAGCACCCCGCGCGTCCCACCGGTACCGTCATGCCTATGGACACGTCCTGGTGGCTCGCGCTCGCTGCCGTCGTACTGCTCGCGCTCGTCGCGACGCTGGTCGACGGGTGGGGGCGCGGCACGCGCCACCGCCGCCGGGAGCGGCACGCGCCGCGGGAGGGACACGCCCGTGGGCCCGAGCCGGGTGACATCTGGTGGGCGATGGTGCCGTACGAGGACGGGCCCGGCGGCAAAGATCGGCCGTGCCTGGTCCTGTCGGTGCGGCGCGGGGTGGCCACGGTCGCCAAGATCACCAGCCGCTACCACGACGAGCGGCCGGGTGTGATCGCGTTGCCGCCGGGGTCGGTGGGTGACGCGCGGGGGCGGGCGAGCTTCCTGGAGACGGACGAGCTCCGTCAGGTGCCGCTGGCGGATTTCCGGCGGCCGGCCGGGGTGATCGATCCGGGGTTGTGGGACCAGGTCCGGCATCTGGGCAGGTGAAAGCCCCTCCGGCGCTGCGGTCCCGGGGCTCTGCCCCGGACCCCGCTCCTCAATCGCCGGAGGGGCTCAAAATGACGTGGCTGATCCGAGAGGTCACGCCCAGAGTTGGCCGTGCAGGACCTCGATCGCTTCTTCCGTCGTGGCCGCCGTGTAGACCCCCGTCGACAGGTACTTCCAGCCGCCGTCGGCCACCACGAACACGATGTCCGCGGACTCCCCCGCCTTCACGGCCTTCTTGCCGACGCCGATCGCGGCATGCAGCGCCGCCCCCGTGGAGACGCCCGCGAAGATGCCCTCCTGCTGGAGGAGGTCACGCGTGCGGGTCACCGCGTCGGCCGAGCCGACCGAGAAGCGGGTCGTGAGGACGGAGGCGTCGTAGAGCTCGGGGACGAAGCCCTCGTCCAGATTGCGCAGGCCGTAGACGAGGTCGTCATAGCGCGGCTCGGCCGCGACGATCTTGACGTCGGGCTTGTGCTCGCGCAGATAGCGGCCGACGCCCATGAGCGTGCCGGTGGTGCCGAGGCCCGCGACGAAGTGCGTGACGGACGGGAGGTCGGTGAGGATCTCCGGGCCGGTCGTGGCGTAGTGCGCGCCCGCGTTGTCCGGGTTGCCGTACTGGTAGAGCATCACCCAGTCCGGGTGCTGCTCGGCCAGCTCCTTGGCGATGCGGACCGCCGTGTTGGAGCCGCCCGCCGCCGGGGACGGGATGATCTCCGCGCCCCACATCGCGAGCAGGTCGCGGCGCTCCTGCGAGGTGTTCTCCGGCATGACGCAGACGATGTTGTAGCCCTTGAGGCGGGCGGCCATCGCGAGCGAGATGCCGGTGTTGCCGGAGGTGGGTTCGAGGATGGTGTCCCCGGCCTTGATCCGGCCTTCCTTCTCGGCCTGTTCGATCATGTGGAGCGCGGGGCGGTCCTTGATCGAGCCGGTCGGGTTGCGGTCCTCCAGCTTCGCCCAGATCCGCACGTCGTCGGAGAGCGAGAGCCGCGGCAGGCGCACCAGGGGGGTGTTGCCCACCGCGGCCAGCGGGCTGTCGTAGCGCATGAGCCGGCTCAGCGCATTCCGCCGGCCACGGCCGGCAGGATCGTGATGCTGTCGCCGTCGGAGAGCTTGGTGCTGATGCCGTCGAGGAAGCGGACGTCCTCGTCGTTCAGGTACACGTTCACGAAGCGGCGCAGCTGACCGTTGTCCACGATGCGGTCGGCGATGCCCGCGTGCCGCGTGTCCAGGTCGGCGAAGAGCTCGCTGAGGTTGTCCCCGGCGCCTTCGACGGCCTTCGCGCCGTCGGTGTAGGTGCGGAGGATGGTCGGGATGCGGACCTCGATGGCCATGCTGGGCTCCTGTCGGGAGTCGGAAGTCGTGTGGGTGAGCGCGCCGGGGCGCGGGCGTTTCCGGTCAGGTGCGTGGGTGGCTGGAGCAGCGGGCCCTCGACGGGCGCCCGGCGATCCGGCTCAGCGCGGACAGATGGCGCTGGCGAGGCGGCACAGGTCGACGTGCAGCCGCGCCACGAGCAGCATGCCCGGCGTCTTTTCGCTCACGTCGTGGGAAACCATGGGCTCATCGTATCGATTCCCGGTCCGGATCCCGGAATGTGATCTCATCATGCGGTCGAAATGCGTCCGGTGGCTGAGAACGTCGAGGTCGAGGGCCGCCGTCAGGCGGTGATCTCGACCTCTTCCTCGGTGATCTCGCCCTCGACGATGCGGTACGAGCGGAACTGGAAGGGGCCCGCGTCGTCCGCGTCGGCGGTGGAGACCAGGACGTAGTGGGCGTTCGGCTCGTTCGCGTACGTGACGTCGGTGCGCGAGGGGTACGCCTCGGTGGCCGTGTGCGAGTGGTAGATGACGACCGGCTCCTCGTCGCGGTCGTCCATCTCGCGGTAGAGCTTCAGCAGGTCACCCGAGTCGAACTCGTAGAACGTGGGCGAGCGGGCGGCGTTCAGCATCGGGATGAAGCGCTCGGGGCGGCCCTCGCCGACCGGGCCCGCGATGACGCCGCAGGCCTCGTCGGGGTGGTCCTTGCGGGCGTGCTCGACGATCTGGTCGACCAGGGTCTGGGAAATCTTCAACATGCGGCCAGCATAAGCAAGTGGGCCTCCTCGTACCGGAGTGCGGTACGAGGAGGCCCACTTGGTGAGACGGGGAGCGTCAGCCGCGCTTCGAGAAGGCGGCGGCCTCCGGGTTGCGCTTCTTGAGGAAGAAGTACGAGACACCCAGGATCGCGGCCCAGACCGGCGCGGCGTACAGGGAGACGCGCGCGTCCGGGTCGATGCCCATCAGGACGATGACCATGAAGATGAACGCCAGCGCGAGACCGCTGACCCAGACGCCCCACGGCGCGCGGAACTCGGACTTCGGGAGCTCACCGCGGTCGGACTTGAGGCGGTAGCGGATCTGGCAGATCAGGATGATGATCCAGGCCCACATGCCGGAGATGGTGGCGAAGGAGACGACGTAGTTGAACGCCTCGCCCGGCCACTGGTAGTTGATCCAGACGCCGACCAGCATCATCGCGGCGGAGAACGTGGTGCCGATGACCGGCAGGCCGTTCTTGCTGAGCTTGGTGAAGAAGCTCGGGCCCTGGCTGTTCTGCGCGAGGTCGCGCAGCATGCGGCCGGTGGAGTACATGCCCGAGTTGCAGGAGGACAGGGCGGCGGTCAGCACGACGAAGTTGACGATGGCGGCGCCGACGCCGAGGCCCATCTTGTCGAAGGCGTGCACGAACGGGCTCTCGCCGGCCTTGAAGGAGGTCCACGGCACGACCGAGAGGATCATGATCAGGGCGCCGACGTAGAAGACGGCGATGCGCCACGGCACGGTGTTGATGGCCTTCGGCAGGACCTTCTTGGCGTCCTTGGCCTCGCCCGCGGTGACACCGACGAGCTCGACCGCGAGGAACGCGAACATCACCATCTGGAGGGTCATCAGCGTCGAGCCGATGCCGTTCTCGCCGGCGAAGAAGCCGCCGAGGTCCCACAGGTGCGTGAGGGAGGCCGTGTCACCGGCGTCGGAGAAGCCGATGGTCAGGATGCCGGCGCAGATCAGGATCATGCCGATGATGGCGGTGACCTTGACGGTGGAGAACCAGAACTCCAGCTCACCGAAGAGCTTCACGGAGATCAGGTTGGCGCCGTAGAGGATGACGGTGAAGACGAGTGCGGACACCCATTGCGGGATGTCCCACCAGAACGTCATATAGGTGGCCGCCGCGGTGACCTCGGTCATTCCGGTGATGACCCAGAACAGCCAGTACGTCCAGCCGGTCGCGAAGCCCGCGAAGGGGCCGATGAACTCGCGTGCGTACTCCGAGAAGGAGCCGGACACGGGGCGGTACATGAGGAGCTCGCCGAGAGCCCGCATGATGCAGAAGATGACCACGCCGGCGACCGCGTACGCCAGGATCAGGCTGGGCCCCGCCTTGGAGATGCCCTTGCCCGCGCCGAGAAAGAGGCCGGTCCCGATGGCGCCGCCGATGGCGATCATCTGGATCTGCCGGGCCCCGAGTCCCCGCTTGTAACCCTCGTCGGTCTCGGCCTGCGCGGCCTCATTGCCGTCGTGCTGCTCGTCGACCTGCACTGAGGTCATGGTGTGCGCCTTTCTCCATGCCGATCCGTGCCGTGCGCGGCTCGGATCGACTGTGACGATCCTTTGGGGTCTGGGCCCCTGGATGGATGGAGCTGGTGCCTACCGGCGGTCGGCCGGTCGGGGCGCCCCCCGACAGGACAGGGGTGGCGTCCCTCGGGTGGTCGTGAAGATTTATCACGGCGTTCATCGGGGTCGGCCGGGACGCGTGTGGCCCACGCCACCAGGAAAACAGGACAAAACAATCACCGCACCACAATGTGGGTGGGTGCGGTGACGGGATCGTTATACGGATTTGAGGACCCGCTGAGCGAACAGCACAACCTGACCGAAGGTCAGGCCGTCAGGGTCTCGACGAGGGTCTCCTGGAGCCCGCCGAGCCACAGATACGCCATCACCATCGGCTTGCGCGCGTCGTCGTCCGGGAGCCGGTAGAGGAGGTCCGTGTCCTCCTCGTCGGTGATGTCGAGGCGGGTGCCGATCGCCAGGCGCAGATCGTTGAGCGCGCGCATCCACTGGACCGACTCGCCCTGCTGGAGCTTGAGGACCGCGCCGCCGTCCCCCGCGGGGCTGAGCGTGTCGAGCGAGCGGATCACCGCGAGGGCGTCCTCGCGCTTGCCGGCCCGCAGGTCGTTCTCGGTGAAGCGGCGGAACTCCGAGGAGTGGGCGCGCAGTTCGTCGGCGTCCTCGACGCTCTCGCCCTCCCCGCCCGGACCGCCGTAGGCGTCGGGGAAGAGGCGGCGCAGCACCGCGTCGGAGGGCGGTTCGCTCGGCCCCTCGGCGAAGAGTTCGGCGAGCGGGTCGTCGCTCACCTCGCCGCCGGGGCCCGGCCCGATCAGCTCGAGGAGCTGGACCGCCAGCGAGCGGATGATGGAGATCTCGACGTCGTCGAGGGCGACGGCCGCGCCGCCACCGGGGATCGGTTCGAAATGTCCTGGCATCGGGATGCTGCTACTTCCGATCCTGTTGAAGCGTGGCCCACAGGCCGTACCCGTGCATCGCCTGCACGTCGCGTTCCATCTCCTCGCGGGAACCGGTGGAGACGACGGCCCGGCCCTTGTGGTGCACGTCCATCATGAGTTTGGTGGCCTTGTCCTTGGAGTACCCGAAGTACGTCTGGAAGACGTACGTCACGTAACTCATGAGGTTCACCGGATCATTGTGGACGAGCGTGATCCAAGGGACGTCCGGCTCGGGGACGACGGACGCGTCCTCCGTCGTCTCGGGCCTTTCGATCTCAAGGGGTGCTGGAGCCGTCACAGGGCCCATGCTGCCACCACCACCCGCCCCACGCACAAACGGACGCAGAAATCGTCACCCTGACGTTAATCGGGGGTAGCATCCTTCGTATGAACACAGCGGACCTTGGCCTGCCGGTGGACGTTCCGTCGACAGCGCTCTTCACCGACCACTATGAGCTGACGATGTTGCAGGCCGCCCTGCGCGCGGGCACCGCCGACCGGACTTCCGTCTTCGAGGTCTTCACCCGCCGCCTGCCCGAGGGCCGCCGCTACGGCGTCGTCGCGGGCACCGGGCGCGTCCTGGACGCCGTCGAGAACTTCCGCTTCGACGCGCAGGTGCTCGACTTCCTGCGCGAGCGCGACGTCGTCGACGAGCCGACGCTGCGGTGGCTCGCGGACTACCGCTTCTCCGGCGACATCTGGGGCTATCCCGAGGGCGAGGTCTACTTCCCCGGCTCCCCCGTGCTGCGCGTCGAGGGCTCCTTCGCCGAGTGCGTGCTCCTGGAGACGGTGATCCTCTCGATCCTGAACCACGACTCGGCGATCGCCGCAGCCGCCTCCCGGATGTCCTCGGCAGCCGGGGACCGGCCGCTGATCGAGATGGGTGCGCGCCGTACGCACGAGCTGGCCGCCGTGGCCGCCTCGCGCGCCGCGTACGTGGGCGGCTTCGCGACGACCTCGGACCTGGCGGCGGGTTTCCGGTACGGGATCCCGACCGTCGGCACCAGCGCGCACGCCTTCACGCTGATCCACGACACCGAGCGGGACGCGTTCCGGGCCCAGGTCGACTCCCTGGGCAAGGGGACGACGCTACTGGTCGACACGTACGACGTACAGGAGGCGGTCGCGACGGCCGTCGAGATCGCGGGGCCCGAGCTGGGCGCCGTCCGCATCGACTCCGGTGACCTGCTGCTCGTCGCGCACCGGGTGCGGCAGCAGCTGGACGAGTTGGGCGCGACGAACACCAAGATCGTCGTCACCTCCGACCTCGACGAGTACGCCATCGCCTCGCTCGCCGCCTCGCCGGTGGACGCGTACGGGGTGGGTACGCAGCTGGTGACCGGGTCCGGGCACCCCACCTGCTCCATGGTCTACAAGCTGGTCGCGCGCGCCGAGTCCGCCGACCCGAAGGCGCCGCTGGTGCCCGTGGCGAAGAAGTCGGCGGGCGGGAAGACCTCGATCGGCGGCCGCAAGTGGGCCGCGCGCCGGCTGGACGCGGACGGGGTCGCGGAGGCCGAGGTCGTCGGCACGGGGGACGTCCCGGCGGACCTTGCCGACCGGCAGCTCCTCGTCGAGCTGGTCAAGGGCGGTGAGGTGCTGGCCCGGGAGCCGCTCGACGCGGTGCGCGAGCGGCACATCGCGGCGCGCGACCTGCTGCCGCTGTCGGCGACGCAGCTGTCGCGTGGCGAGCCGGTGATTCCGACCGAGTACGTCTGAGGGCCGCGGCCTTCCCCGGTGCGCGCCACGCCCTCTCCCGCAACGCACTTGAAGCTTCTACGCTCGTAGTCTCCAAGCAGAAGGACAGCAATCATGCGTCGCGCCCTGATCGTCGTGGATGTGCAGAACGACTTCTGCGAGGGCGGCAGCCTCGCGGTGGCGGGGGGTGCCGATGTCGCTGCCGCGATCACCGATCTCGTCGGGCAGGCCGGGGGCGGGTGCTACCAGCACATCGTCGCCACGCGTGACCATCACGTCGACCCCGGTGACCACTTCTCGGAGGCGCCGGACTTCGTGCGCAGCTGGCCGCGGCACTGTGTCGCGGGGACCGAGGGGGTGGGGTTCCATCCGAACTTCGCCCCCGCGGTGGCCTCCGGCGCGATCGACGCGGTGTTCGACAAGGGGGCGTACTCGGCCGCCTACAGCGGCTTCGAGGGGGCGGACGAGAACGGGGTGCCGCTGGCGGAGTGGCTGCGGGCGCGGGAGGTGTCCGAGGTGGATGTGGTCGGGATCGCCACGGATCACTGCGTTCGCGCTACCGGGTTGGATGCGGTGCGGAACGGGTTCCGGACCAAGGTGCTGCTCGATCTGACCGCCGGGGTCGCGGCTGCCTCTACCGAGGCGGCGCTGGATGAGCTGCGCTCGGCTGGGGTCGAGCTGAGCGGGAAGCCCGTCGTGGCTTGACGTCGCGGGGTTCTGCCCCGGACCCCGCTGGCTCTCGTCCAAGAGCGGGGCTCGATTTGGGGCTCTGCCCCGGGCCCCGCGCCTCAATCGCCGGCGGGGCTTGATTTGCTCACCCGGGCTTGCGGATGTCAGGCGCCGGCCGCGCTCACGCTGCCCGGCAGGAGTGCTCGTATCGGGTGCCACAGTTCGCCGGATCTTGGGTCCGGGGCCGTGCGCCAGATGAGGCCGTCGGGGTGGTGGAGGACCGCGGTTATCTCGTCCGGGGTCGGCGGGTGGGCGTTGCCCCGCAGGTAGACCGCGCGCAGGCCCAGATTGCGCAGGCGGGTCAGGGCCCGGGGGCGGTTCGCGGCGTGCACCAGGACCCGTACGGCGCCGTCGGCCGAGCCGGGCGCGGGCAGGGTCAGGGCGACGACCACGGTGCCTCCCGGCAGCTTGCAGAACCCTCCTGCGGACATGACTGTCACACCCCCGTGAGACGTAGTGTCAATAAGGAACTCACAGGACGCACCTAAGCACGACCGGCCGCGACCCCGCTAGAGGGTCGCGGCCGATCCGCTTCTGACCTGCGGTTTTACTGTTCTACTTGGCCGAGGGGCCCACCTTGACCGTCATCGAGGAGCCGTCGCGCGGCTGGCTCACGATGCTGATCTTGGTGTTGGTGTCAGTTGTGCGCACGCTTCCCGTGGGGTTCTCGGCGTACCAGTACGTGCCCTTGTGATCGTCGAAGACGGGCGTCCCCGACTGCGCCGGGATCTTCGTTTCGACGCCCAGCTTGTGGAGCGTCATGCCGGGGACCGGGTAGCGGCCGAAGGCGGCGTCGTACGGGGTGATCTTGTTGGTGATCAGCTTGCCGTCGGACCACTTCAGCGGCTTCGCGTGCGCGTCGACCGGGAGGATCAGCCCCTTGCCGGGGTGCTGGCCGACGTTGTTGTTGCGCTGCGAGGTGTCCCACTGCCAGATCATGAGGCCGGGGCGGTACGCGTAGTGCTCGACCCAGTTCTGCTTGGCCCCGCCGTCGCGCCAGCCGAAGTTGTACGGGCCGACCGCGAGGGTCTTGTCGTACGACACGTACTGGCGGTTCTCCGCGATGTAGAACTGCGGGAAGTCACCCGTGATCGAGGCGCCGATGCGGGAGAAGCCGCGCGTGGTCCAACCGGCCTGCTCCGTCTCGGCGTTGTCGGAGAACAGCGTCGCGCCGTCCGCCTTGACCGTGAAGTTGTCGAAGGCGAAGCCCATTTGGGCCACACCGCCGTCGGTCTTGTAGCGGAAGCGGACGTCGATCTTCTGACCGGCGTAGTCGTTCAGCGGGTACGTCAGGTGCTGGAACTTGCCGTTGGTGCCGGTGAGGGCCGGCTTGTCGCCGCCGTCGCGCGGGATCGGCTGCCCGTCGGCGGTGCCGTCGACGGTCTTCCAGCTCGCGCCGCCGTCGGTGGACACCTGCGTGTACAGGTAGTCGTAGTCCTTCTCGATGTCGTACCAGCCGTCGAGTTCGAGGGCCGCCGACGTCTTGCCGGTCAGGTCCACGGTGCGGCTGAGCGTGTTGTCCAGGTCGTCGCCGTAATCCGACCACCACTGCTTCGCACCCTCGGCGGGCTTCACGATGTCCGTGGTGACGTTCTTCTTCGGCAGTTCGACGACGAGCGCCTGCTTGAGCTTGGTGTTGTACTCCGCGACACCCAGCTTGTGCGTCGACCTGGTGGCGGCCTTCGCCTTGTCGTAGTTGAGCCAGCCGAGCTGGAGCTTGTCCCAGGCCGTCATGTCGCCCGGCATGTCGCCGATCGACTCCTTGCCGGTGCCGAGCCAGGAGCCCGCCGACATCAGCGACCAGAAGCCGACCGAGTTCTCGCCGGTGTACGTCGTGTCGTACAGGTCGGGCAGGCCCAGGTCGTGGCCGTACTCGTGGGCGAAGACGCCGAGGCCGCCGTTCTCCGGCTGCATCGTGTAGTCGCCGACCCAGATGCCGGTGTCGCCGATCGGGGTGCCGCCCGCCTTGAAGCCGGACGGGCCCGTCTCGCCGTCGTCACGGGAGTAGGCGTAACCGCGGTGCGCCCACAGGGAGTCGCCGCCCTGCGCGCCGCCGCCCGCCGAGCCGTCCTCGCCCGCGTGCACGATCTGGAAGTGGTCAATGTAGCCGTCGGGCTCGTTGAAGTTGCCGTCGTTGTCGTGGTCCGTGCGGTCCCACTGGTCGTACTGGGCCATGTCGGCCTTGATGTCGGCGTCCGACTTGCCGGCCGCCTTCTGCTGCGCGACCCAGGCGTTGACGCCGTCGCGGACCAGGTCCTCGACGTTCGGGCAGTTGTCGGCGCCGCAGTAGTTGGAGCCGTAACGGGCCTCGTTCCACTCGACCTTGACCCAGTCGGAGACCTCGCCCTCGACCGAGTAGCGGCCCGACGAGGTCTTCTCGTAATAGGTCTTGAGGGAGTCGGCGCCCTTGCCGGAGGCGGTCTTGCCTTCGCCGAAGTAGAGGTCCTTGTAGTGCTGGGAGTTGTAGTCCTTCTGCCAGGCCGTGCTGTTGTCCTTGGCACGGTCCGGCTCGGCTATCTGATTGTGCAGCGGGCCGGGCGTGCCGCCGTACTTGGGCTTCAGCTCGTCCGTGTCGTCGTCCGCGCGGTCCACCAGGGTGGTGTTGTCGACCTTGTCGCCGAACTCGGCCAGGATCGTGAAGATCTTGTCCGTGCGCTCGCGGCCCAGTTCGACGTATTTGCCCTTGGAGAGCTCCACGACCTTGGAGCCGTGCTTCTCCTGGACCTTCGACGTGCCCTGGAGGACCTGCTGGAGCGCGGCCTGCCGCTGCTTCTCCTGCTGCTTGCTGAACGGGCCGTCGAAGACGTGCCCCTTGCCCCCGTACGTCTTTCCGTCGGCGGTCGAGCTCGTCGCGGCCGGGGTGTCGGCCTGGGCGGTGGTCGCCGCGAGCGAGCCCGTGGCCGCGGTGGCGGCGAGCGTCGCGATGACGGCGACGGATCTCAACGCCCGTCTCTTGGTGGTCACTTGAGTGGTCCCCTCCTCCGTGGCATGAGAGCCACGCGTCACAAGTGACGTCATTTGACCGGAAGTAGAGGAGAAATAACAGACCTTGACTGAGACATTCACATTGCACTATGCAGAGCGACCGGTTCGGAATGCGGACGCGTCGTCCGCCGCTTCCCCACGGGCAACGGGCGCGTCGTTCCGTCCACTTGGTGGACCTGATGACTCCGTGCGCCCCCCATGCTCCGGCGGTATTGCTTAGGGCATGCTTACCGGGTGCTCCGCTCGGGCACAGGTCCGAATAGTCCCCCGATGTCACGAGGACGGATCTCACCATGCCTCGCCCGACTGTCGCTCAGCTCGCCTACGGATCGGCCACCGTCGTCTGCTCCACCATCGCCATGGTTCTGCTGTCCCGGACGAGCTCGGGCCCCGGTATCCCGGTGATCGCCGTCTCGGCTCTCATCCTGGGCCTGTTCGTGGCAATGTCGGTGCCGACCCGCAAGCGGGAGCCCGCCGCAGGGACGGCCACCGCGGAGGAGCGGGTTCCGGCCCAGCGCCTCAGCACGACGGTGCCCTCCCCCTCGGCCCCCGCCGAGCCCTCGCGCGCACGCGAACCGGCGGGCCCGTGAGACACGGACCCGCCGGTGCTTCGCTGACCGGTTTCGTCAGGCGGTGCTGACCACCACGGTCTTCGCCGCCTTGTCGTGCAGACCCTGCTTGTAGGGCTTGTCGAAGAAGCTCCAGCCGCCGCAGATCGCCGTCCAGATGCAGGCGCAGCAGAACACCGCGGGCACCCACAGGACGACCGCGCGCAGCAGGTTGCTCTGCATGGCGGGCGTCGCGCCGTCGCTCAGGTTGGCGACGCGCAGCTTCAGCAGCTTCTTGCCGAGCGTCTGCCCGGTCCTCGCCGTCATGATCGTGTCGTAGCCGACGTAGAGGATGGCTCCGATCAGCGACTGCCCGAGCCGCTTCCCCGCGTCCATCTCGTCGGTGTCGATGTTGTACTGGCCGACCCCGAAGAGCCACGACAGCAGGCCCACGACGATCGCGATCAGGATGATGTCGATGATCCGCGCGAGGACGCGCTTGCCGCTGTCGGCCAGCGGCGGCATCCCCGCGAGCGGGTCGGCCGCGCCGTAGCCGCCCCCATAGGGATCACCACCGTACGGGGGTGGCGGCGGGGGCGGGGGCGCCGAGCCGTAGGGGTTCTGGGGGTTGTCGTACGGCGAGCCGCCACCCTGGTCGTTGGGCGGCGGCTTGCGGAACGGGTCGTCGTCCGGCGGCTGGCCGGACCCGGCGGGCGGCGGTTCGGTGCTCATGGCCCGAGTGGAACGCGAACCCCGCCGCCCTGCACGTGGCGGGCCGCCGTCCGGATGACCCTTCCGTCAGTCGGCCGCCACGAACGTGCGCGCCGCCTTGTCGTGCAGACACTGGCGCCACGGGCGGTCGAAGGCGCCCCACAGGACGCCGAGGACGCCCACGACGAGGACGCCGGGCACGCTGTAGGCGATCCAGCGCTTGAGGGCCGAGACGAACGTCGGGGCTTCGTGCTCCTCCATGTCACGGACCGTCAGACCGAACAGCTTCTTGCCGAGCGTGTAGCCCCACTTCGACGTCGGCAGCGCCTCGTAGAGCGTGCCGACCACGAGCAGCACCGCGAGGACGATGCCCAGGTACGTGCCGGTCGTGCCGTCGAGCAGCCAGACCGTGACCTGGTGGCCCGAGGCCTTCGCCTCGTCGATCTTGCCGTTGATGTGGTCGACGGCCTTGGTGCCGAGCGGCACGGCGACGGTCGCGGTGACCGCGCCGACGACGGCCGAGTCGATGAGCCGGGCCGCGAACCGCTTGCCGAGGCTTGCCGGGCGGGCCGCGGCGGCGGCCTGCGCCGCGGCGAGGAACGGGTCGGTGGAGACCGGCTTGAACGGCGTCACCGGACCGTTCGGCTCCGCCGCGGGTGCGGGCGCCTGCCCCTGCCCCGCCAGTTGGTGCACCTGCTGCGGCCAGGACGGGGAGCCGCCACCGGGCCCCTGCGTCATGGGGCTCTGGAGGTGCGCCTGCGCCTGGGGCGGCTGCTGCTGGTGCGGCTGCTGCTGCGGCTGTTGCTGCTGCGGCTGCTGGTGCGGGACGTTCGGCTGGGCGGGGGCGGCCGGGGTCTGCGGGGCGGGCTGCGGGTTGAGGCCCGCGCGGGACTGCGCCTGCGACTGGCCCGGCGTCGCGGTCCCGGCCTGGCCGTCCTGCTTCGGCAGCGCCCTGAACGCCATCGTGCCGTCGGCGGGGGCCGGCTTCCCGGCTCCCGGCTGCTGCATGGCGCGGAGCTTGACCGTGCCGTCCGTGCGCTCCGGCGGCGCGGACGCCTCCGGGGCGGACTGCTCGGGGGGCTGCGCGTTCGGGTCCGCGCCCCAGGACACCCGCCCGGCCTGCTCGGCGCCGAAGCCCGCCTGCCGGGAGGTGTTGGCCTGCCAGGCGGACGCGGGCTCGGGCGCCGCGGGTGCGCCGTGCTCCGGGGGGCCCATCTCCGTACGCACGGAGGGCTCCTCGTCGAGGAAGACGGGGCCGGTCTCCTCCGCGGGAGGCGGTTCGGAGGCCGAGGTGGGGGCGGGGGCGGCGCCCGCTCCGGGCGGGGCCGGAAGGGACTGTCCGTCGGAGGGCGCGGGGCGACTGGTGCCCGGCACCCACGCGGCCCCGTTCCAGTACCGGACATATCCGGGAATGGACGGATCGGGGTAGTAGCCTTCGCGGGGCCTGTCGTCGCCGGGGGCCGGGGTTGGGGCACTCATGTCCGTCGTCCCGTATCTGCTCGGGGGTCTTGTTGTGGGGTCCACATCTATCAGACCGCCGCGCCCGCCCGTGCCGCTCCGCCGTTACGGACCACTTTCCGGGGAACTCCGCACCCCTGACGGACCGCCGGAAAACTTCTTCGGCGAACTCGCGTAATGCTCCGTGCGGATCGCGCTCTCACCTTCCAGCGGGCCCGCTCCGGGCCCGTACGACGGAGAGGAAACGCACGACATGCACAACGTGGTGGAACGCGAACTGGAACTGAAGCTCGTGCTCTCGCCGGAGCGGAGCATTCCCGTCCCGGCCCGGCTGACCTACCGCGCCGGCGACCCCTATGCCGTCCACATCACCTTCCACATCGGCTCGCACCACCCCGTCAACTGGACGTTCGCCCGCGAGCTGCTCGTCGAAGGCGTGTTCCGGCCGTGCGGGCACGGGGACGTGCGGGTGTGGCCGACGAAGGTGGACGGGCGCAGCGTGGTCCTGGTGGCGCTGAGCTCGCCGGACGGGGACGCGCTCCTGGAGGCGCCGGCCGCGCAGGTCTCGGCCTGGCTGGAGCGGACGCTGCGGGCGGTCCCGCCGGGCACGGAGGCCGATCAGCTCGGCATCGACGAGGCCCTGGCCGAGTTGCTCACCCCGACGCCGGCCGCGGACGACCTGTACCTGTGCGACCCGTGGCCGGGGGACGAGTCGTCCTCCGAGGACCTGTGAGGGGCCCGGCACGGGGGCCGGATCACTCGGAAGGCGTGCCCGGGTCCAGGGTGCCGGTGAGCGTGGTGCCCGCCGGGGCGGGACCCGGGTCCGCGACCGCGGTGCCGACCGCGAGGCCGACGGAGGACAGCGCGAGCGCGCCGACCAGTACGGCGGCGGTCCTCCTGCGGCGACGGGCGGACTTGTCGTGGTTACGGCCTGCGGTGCTGGTGCTCATCGGCGGGACCTCTTCGGGCTGCGGGATGCCGGCCGGCGCCCTGAAGGCCGGCCGTGCGACCCCTCCAGGGTCCCGCCGGACGACACCCGGCCACATGAGGCTTTCGTCCTTTATGTGGACGATACGTAACCGGGGACGCACGCCCTGCGACACCCCGCGCGACGCCGTCCGCGGTCAGAACAGCTTGCCGGGGTTGAGCAGGCCCAGCGGGTCGAAGGCCGCCTTCACCGCCTGCTGCATCTCGACGCCGACCGGGCCGAGCTCGCGGGCGAGCCACTCCTTCTTCAGCACGCCGACGCCGTGTTCGCCGGTGATGGTGCCGCCGAGTTCGAGGCCGAGCGCCATGATCTCGTCGAAGGACTCGCGGGCGCGGCGCCCTTCGTCGGGGTCCTGCGCGTCGAAGCAGACGGTGGGGTGCGTGTTGCCGTCGCCCGCGTGCGCGCACACCCCGATGGTGAGGTCGTACTTCTCGGCGATCCGCTCGACGCCTTCGAGCAGCTCGCCGAGCTTGGAGCGGGGCACGCACACGTCGTCGATCATCGTGGTGCCCTTGACCGCTTCGAGGGCCGTGAGCGACAGGCGGCGCGCCTGGAGCAGCATCTCCGACTCGGCGGCGTCCTCCGCCGGCACGACCTGGGTGGCGCCCGCGGCCTCGCACAGCGCGCCGACGGCCGCCAGGTCCGCCGCGGGGTCCGGGGTGTCGAAGGCGGCGAGGAGCAGCGCCTCCGTGGTCTCCGGCAGGCCCATGTTCGCCATGTCGTTGACGGCCTTGACCGTCGTACGGTCCATGATTTCGAGCAGGGACGGGACGTGCCCGCCCTCCATGATCTTGCACACCGCGTCGCAGGCGGCCTCCGCCGAGGCGAACTCCGCCGCGAGCACGAGCTGCCCGGGCGGCTGCGGCTTCAGCGCGAGCGTCGCCTTCACGACGATCCCGAGGCTGCCCTCGGAGCCGACGAAGAGCCGCGTCAGGTCGTAGCCGGCGACACCCTTCGCGGTGCGCTTGCCGGTGTGCAGCAGCCGGCCGTCGGCGAGGACGACGTCGAGCCCGAGCACGTACTCCGCCGTCACTCCGTACTTCACACAGCACAGGCCGCCCGAGGCCGTGCCGATGTTGCCGCCGATGGTGCACATCTCCCAGCTGGACGGGTCCGGCGGGTAGTAGAGCCCGTGTTCGTTGACCGCGCGGGAGAGCGTGGCGTTGATGACGCCCGGTTCGACGACGGCGATCCGGTCGACCGGGTTGATCTCCAGGACGCGGTCCATCTTGACGAGCGAGAGGACGATGCAGCCCTCGCTCGCGTTGGCCGCGCCCGACAGGCCCGTGCGGGCGCCCTGCGGGACGACCGGGACGCGCAGCGCGGTCGCCGTGCGCATCACGTGCTGGACCTCTTCGACGGTGCGCGGCAGGACGACGACGGCCGGGGTGCCGGCGTCGCAGAAGCTGGCCATGTCGTGGGCGTAGGAGGCGGTGATGTCGGTGTCGACGATGATCGCTTCCGCGGGCAGGCCCGTGCGGAGCTCTTCTATGAGAGTGCGGCTCATGATCACAGCCTTGCACTCCGTTTCGGCCGTGTGAACCCCTTGCAGTCACCCGTCGTTGCGGTCGCGGGGCTCCGCCCCGGACCCCGCGCCTCGATCGCCGGCGGGCTTGATCGGGCTTGAATTCGTTACACCAGAGCCGTGCCGATCAGGCCGTTGCGGGTGATCAGGGAGGCCAGGTCCGGCTCGGTCAGGTCGTCCGTTCCGGCGGGGCGCCGTGGCAGGACCATGTAGCGGGTCTCCGCGCTGGAGTCCCAGACGGTGATCTTGACGTCGGGCGGCAGCGTGACGCCGAACTCGCCCAGGACGGAACGGGGTTCACGGACCACGCGGGAGCGGTACGCCTCGCTCTTGTACCAGCCGGGCGAGGGGCCGAGGAGCCGCAGCGGGTAGCAGGAGCAGAGCGTGCACACGATCATGTTGTGCACGTCCTCCGTGTTCTCGGTGACGCGCAGCCGCTGGGGCTGGACTCCCCCGCTGGAGAAGCCCAGTTCGGCCACGGCCGCCGAACCGTCCGCGAGCAGCCGCTCCTTGAACGCCGGGTCGGTCCAGGCGCGGGCCACCACCTTCGCGCCGTTGACCGGCGAGGCGCCCGCGAGGAAGCCGTCGATGACCTCGTCGACCGTTTCGCCGCCGACGATGCCCTTGTCCTCCAACAGGCTCTCCAGGAGCCGTACTTGGCGGGAGATCACCGCGTCGTCGTGGTCACCTGACATCGGCGTCGGCCTCCTCGAAGGGCTCCAGGTAGCTTGCGGACAGGTCGAGGACGACGTCGTGCTCGCCCTCGCCCCACAGTTCGCGCGCCGCGAACCGCACCGCGTAGATCATCTCGACGGGGGCGTCCTCCCGCCCCTGCGCGCGCACGTCGGCGAGCGGCGCCCGGCCCTCGGGCTCGACGACGACCCCGAGCTTTCCGCGGGCGTAGCGCGGCAGGCGGGTGTGGTGCGGCGGGTCGTGGCGGTAGGTGCGGACCCGGTCGCCCGGTGCGAAAGCGGCTCGCTCAGACATGGTCGAGGGCCCCCTCCTCGATGACGCCCTTGCGTTCGAGGAGCGTCCGGATCGCGTGGAACCAGCGCTCGTAGTACGAGGCCGCCAGATACTCCTGGGGCGGCATCGTCTCGATGGCGTCCCGGAACTCGTCGAGGTTGAAGACCTTCTGGACGAGCAGCGCGCGCTGGAGCGCGAAGACCCGCGCCTCCCAGTCCGCGTGGAAGGGTTCGGCGTCATCGGTGGTGTCGATGGCGCCGAACCCTGTCGTTCCGCCTACGTCGTTCATCCTGGCCATGCGGCCAGACTAGGCGCGGACCTCCCAAGAACTACAGGTTTCCGCGCTTCTCCTGCTCGCGCTCGATCGCCTCGAAGAGGGCCTTGAAGTTGCCCTTGCCGAAGCCCATGGAGCCGTGCCGCTCGATCATCTCGAAGAAGACGGTCGGCTTGTCCTGGACCGGCTTGGTGAAGATCTGCAACAGGTAGCCGTCCTCGTCGCGGTCGACGAGGATCTTCAGCTCGCGCAGCGTCTCGACGGGCACCCGGGTCTCGCCCGCCCACTCCCCGAGCGTGTCGTAGTACGAGTCCGGGGTGTCCAGGAACTGAACTCCCGCCGCGCGCATGGCCTTCACCGAGGCGACGATGTCGTTCGTGGCGAGCGCGATGTGCTGGACGCCCGCGCCGCCGTAGAACTCCAGGTACTCGTCGATCTGGGACTTCTTCTTGGCGACGGCAGGCTCGTTGATCGGGAACTTCACCTTGAGGGTGCCGTCCGCGACCACCTTCGACATCAGCGCCGAGTACTCGGTCGCGATGTCGTCGCCCACGAACTCCTTCATGTTCGTGAAGCCCATGACCTTGTTGTAGAACGCCACCCACTCGTTCATCTTGCCGAGTTCGACGTTGCCGACACAGTGGTCGATGGCCTGGAAGGTGCGCTTGGCCGGGGGCTCGACGATCGGGTCGGCGGCGGCGAAGCCGGGCAGGTAGGGGCCGTCGTAGCCGGAGCGCTCGACCAAGGTGTGGCGGGTCTTTCCGTACGTGGCGATGGCGGCGCGCACGACGGTGCCGTGTTCGTCCTTCGTCTCGTACGGCTCCTGGAGGCCGCGGGCGCCGTGCTCGACGGCGTACGCGTACGCGGCGCGGGCGTCCGGGACCTCGATGGCGAGGTCGACGACGCCGTCGCCGTGCGCCGCGACGTGGTCCTGGAGGAAGGTGCCCCACTCGGTGGAGGCCTTGATGACGGAGGTGAAGACGAAGCGGGCCGAGCCGTTGGTCAGGACGTAGGAGGCCGTCTCGCGGCTGCCGTTCTCCGGTCCGGAGTAGGCGACGAGCTTCATGCCGAAGGCGGTCGAGTAGTAGTGCGCGGCCTGCTTGGCGTTGCCCACGGCGAAGACGACCGCGTCCATCCCCTTGACCGGGAAGGGGTCGGCCTGCCGTGCGGTGTCGGGGGTGTGGTGTGTGGTCTGCGTCATACCGTGAGGTTCCCGCCGCTCCGCAAGGTGCGCAATAGTTTGCGTTTTCGCTGGGCAATCTGACCAGTGCGGGGCTCGTTTCTGCGGGCTGCTTGTACAGGGTGACCACCCGGAGACGGGACGGCGACGGAGGCGTACATGGCGATCGACGATCTGGACGGGCGGCTCATCGTGCTGCTCGCGCGCGAACCGCGGATCGGGGTGCTCGAGATGTCCCGCCGGCTCGGCGTCGCGCGCGGCACCGTACAGGCCCGCCTCGACCGGCTTACCTCGAACGGAGTCATCCGCGGCTTCGGCCCCCAGGTGGACCCGGCGGCGCTCGGCTACCCGGTCACCGCGTTCGCGACGCTACAGATCAGGCAGGGGCAAGGAGCCGACGTCAGGACCCATTTGGGCGGCGTCCCCGAGGTCCTGGAACTGCACACGACGACCGGCAGCGGGGACATGCTGTGCCGGCTCGTGGCCCGCTCGAACGCGGATCTTCAACGTGTGATCGACCGGGTTGTCGGTTTTGATGGCATCGTCCGGGCTTCCACGGCGATCGTCATGGAAAATCCTGTTCCGCTGCGCATCATCCCCCTGGTGGAACAGGCGTCAGGAGATTCCTGACGGCTATCCGAGCACCGCCCGGGAGTGAGGTGCGATGAACTTCTGGGACTACCTGGGCGCCCGGCATCAGCAACTGCTCGCCGACGCCTATCAACACGCGAGCGCCGTCTTCCAGTGCATGGTGCTCGCGACCTTGATCGGCATCGTCATCGGCATCGTCTCGTACCGCAGCGAATGGGCCGGGAACCTGGCGACGACCGCCACCTCGACCATTCTGACCATCCCCTCGCTCGCCATGATCGGTCTGCTGATCCCGATCGTGGGCCTCGGCGTCGCACCGACCGTCATCGCGCTGACCCTGTACGGGCTGCTGCCGATCGTGCGGAACGCGATCGTGGGCCTGCGCGGCGTCGACCCCGCGCTGATCGACGCGGCGAAGGGCATCGGGATGTCCCGGACCGCCCGCCTGTTCAAGGTGGAGCTGCCGCTCGCCTGGCCGCCCATCCTCACCGGCATCCGGGTCTCCACGCAGATGCTGATGGGCATCGCCGCCATCGCCGCGTTCGCCTCGGGCCCCGGGCTCGGCAACGAGATCTTCCGCGGCATCGCCTCCCTGGGCAGCGCCAACGCGCTCAACCAGGTGCTCGCCGGAACGCTCGGCATCATCATCCTCGCCCTGCTCTTCGACGCCGCGTACGTCCTCATCGGACGGCTGACCATCCCGAGGGGGATCCGTGCCTGAGACCACGACGACCGCGACGACCGAGCCGTCCGGGGCCCCCGAGGCGTCCGGGGCCAGCATCGAGCTGGAGAACCTCACCAAGCGCTATCCGGGCTCCACCGACCCCGCCGTGGACAGCGTCAACATGGAGATCAAGGCGGGCGAGCTGATCATCTTCGTCGGCCCGTCCGGCTGCGGGAAGTCCACGACGCTGAAGATGATCAACCGCCTCATCGAGCCGACCGCCGGGCGCATCCGCATCGGCGGCGAGGACGTCACCGACATGGACCCGGTGAAGCTGCGCCGGAAGGTCGGCTACGCGATCCAGTCCTCCGGGCTCTTCCCGCACATGACGGTCGCCCAGAACATCGCGCTCGTGCCGAAGATGATCGGCTGGTCCAAGTCGAGGATCAAGTCTCGCGTGGAGGAGATGCTCGACCTGGTCGGCCTCGACCCCGCCGAGTACCACGGCCGCTATCCGCGCCAGCTCTCCGGCGGCCAGCAGCAACGCGTCGGCGTGGCCCGGGCGCTCGCGGCCGACCCGCCCGTGCTCCTGATGGACGAGCCGTTCGGCGCCGTCGACCCGATCACCCGCGACCACCTCCAGGACGAGCTGATCCGGCTCCAGCACGAGCTGCACAAGACGATCGTCTTCGTCACGCACGACTTCGACGAGGCGATCAAGCTCGGCGACCGGATCGCCGTCCTGCGCGAGAAGTCGCACATCGCGCAGTTCGACACCCCCGAGGCGATCCTCACCAACCCGGCGGACGACTTCGTCTCCGGTTTCGTCGGCGCGGGCGCGGCGCTCAAGCGCCTCAACCTCACCCGCGTACGCGACGTGGAGGTCACCGACTATCCGACGGTGAGCGTCGACGACCCGTTGCAGGACATCTTCAACAAGCTGCGGGCGGCCGGCACGAACGAGCTGCTGCTCCTCGACAAGCGCGGCCGGCCCTACAAGTGGCTGCGCCGCGGCGACCTGATGCGCGCCAAGGGCTCCCTCGCCCGCGCGGGCACCCTCGTGCACGACACCGTCACCCGCGACGCCACCCTGCGCGACGCCCTGGAGGCGGTCCTCACCGACAACGCGGGCCGCGTCGCGGTGACCGGGCGGCGGGGCGCGTACGAGGGCGTCGTCGACATGGAGACACTGATGAACTCCGTACAGGAACTCCTGGAGGCCGACCGGCTCGAAGCGGTCGAGCACCAGCACGAGCTGGAGGAGCAGCGCGCCGAGCAGACGCATCAGGAGCAGGAGGGTTCCTACGGCCCCGGCGGGGAGGCGAAGGCGTGAGCACACCGTCCCGTAAATCGCCTCCCAAGGGCGCGCGCCCCGAGGGCGAACACGAGGTCAGGGGCCTCGCGTTCCGCGACGAGGGCCGGGCCGAGCCCGAGGCGCCGCCCTCCCCGGCCGTCCGGAAGGACCCGCCGCGCATCACCTGGAAGAAGCTGACGTTCCTCCCGGTGTTCCTGGTCCTGGTCCTGCTGATCACCTGGCTGTGGTTCCGCAACGCCGACCTCGACACGATCTCCGAGAACGCCATCTCGGGCGGCGCGGTCGGCAAGGCGCTGCGCCAGCACATCAGCCTGACGGTGATCTCGACCTTCTTCGTGCTGATCATCGCGATCCCGCTGGGGATCCTGCTGACCCGCAAGATGTTCCGCAAGGCGACCCCGTTCGCCCTGGCCATCGCCAACATGGGCCAGGCCACCCCGGCCATCGGCCTGCTCGCCCTGCTCGTCATCTGGCTGGGCATCGGCGAGAGGTCGGCCCTGATCGGCATCATCATCTACGCGATCCTGCCGGTGCTCTCCAACACCATCGCGGGCCTGAAGGCCAACGATCCGACGCTCCTCGAAGCGGCGAAGGGCATCGGGATGTCGCCGATGGGAGTGCTGCGCAAGGTCGAACTCCCGCTCGCCGTCCCGCTGATCCTCGCGGGCGTGCGCACGGCGCTCGTCCTCAACGTCGGCACGGCGACCCTTGCCACCTTCGGCGGTGGCGGCGGCCTCGGCGTGCTCATCACCACCGGCATCACCAACCAGCGCATGCCGGTCCTGATGCTCGGCTCGATCCTCACCATCGCACTCGCCCTGCTCGTCGACTGGCTGGCCTCGCTGGCCGAACTGCTGCTGCGCCCGCGCGGGTTGGAGGTGCGCTCATGAAGCCCGTGAAGCACATGAGGCCCGTGAGGCACATGAAGTACCGCGTGCGGGTGGCCGTCGCGGCGAGCTGCGGGATCGCGCTCCTGGCGAGCGGCTGCGGACTGACCAGTGGCAGCCCGCTGGTCGACGACGTACAGCCGGGCTCCATCGGCAAGGACAAGCCGCTGGAGGGCGCGGACATCACCGTCACGTCCAAGGAGTTCACCGAGCAACTGGTGCTCGGCGCGATCATGGGCATCGCGTTCAAGGCGGCCGGCGCGGACGTCCTCGACCGGACCGGCATCCAGGGCTCCATCGGCGCCCGCGAGGCCATCAAGTCCGGCGACGCCGACGCCATGTACGAGTACACGGGCACGGCCTGGATCACGTACCTCGGCAACTCGGACCCGATCACCGACCCGCAGAAGCAGTACGAGGCCGTGGCCAAGGCCGACAAGAAGAACGGCATCACGTGGCTGCCGCAGGCCGAGCTCAACAACACCTACGCGCTCGCCATGAACGACGCCAACTTCAAGAAGTACGGCACGAAGACGCTCTCCGACGTCGCCGCGCTCGCCAAGAAGGACCCGAAGGCCGTCACGCTCTGCGTGGAGAGCGAGTTCGCCAACCGGGCCGACGGCCTGCACGGCATGCAGAAGGCGTACGGGATGAACGTGCCCGCCGCGAACATCACGCAGATGGACAGCGGCATCATCTACACCCAGGCGTCCAAGGGCAGTTGCACCTACGGCGAGGTCTACACGACCGACGGCCGGATCAAGGCGATGCACCTGAACGTCATGGAGGACGACAAGAAGTTCTTCCCGAACTACAACGCGGCGCCCTCGATCAACAGCAAGGCGCTCAAGAAGTACCCGAAGATGGCGGACGTCCTGGAGCCGATCACGAAGAAGCTCAACAACACGGTCGCCCAGGACCTCAACGCGAAGGTGGACGTCGAGGGGCAGGACCCGCACGACGTGGCGAAGGACTGGCTGGTGAAGGAGGGCTTCGTCAAGGAGTGAGGGTCCGGACTCCCCCGGTCAGCACTCCGGGACCGTGCCCGAACCCTTCTCCAGGTTCGTCAGCGCGGTCATCGTGCCCTTGAGCGTGCTCACCGAGATCAGCTTCATCGAGTCCGGCGCGGAGGCCTTCGCGTCCGAGCACTCCGCCTTCGGTACGAGGAAGACCGTGGCGCCGTCCCGGTCGGCGGCCTGCACCTTCAGCGACACGCCGCCGACCGGGCCGACCTTGCCCTCGGCGTCGATGGTGCCGGTGCCGGCGATGGACTTCCCGCCGGTGACGTCGCCGCCGCTGCCGTCGCCGTCCAGCTTGTCGATGATGCCGAGGGAGAAGAGCAGGCCCGCGCTCGGGCCGCCGACGTCGCCGAGCTGGAGGTCGACCTCGATGTCCTTGGAGGACTTGCCGAGGTAGGAGAGGGCGGCCTCGGTCGCAGCGTCCTGCGAGCCCTTCATCTCCTTCTTGTTGTGCTGCTCGACCTCCTTCGTCGAGTCGCCCGACGGGTACACCGCGTCGCGCGGCATCACCGCCCGGTTCTCGGCGAACCAGCCGTCGAGCACGTCGCCGAGGTGCACGGAGGCGTCGGGGCCCGTCGCCACGATGGTCACCGCGCGCAGCTTGCCCTCCGTGGGGCGGGTGGGGGCGCCGCTGATGTCGATGACGGGTTTGCCGTCCGACTTCCCGAGGACGTTCGTCGTGGGGCCTGGCTGGGCCACGGAGAACGGCAGGGGGGCGAAGCCCGCGATCGCGAGGAGGGCGACGACCGGGGCGGCGCAGAGGGCCAGGGCGGCGGGGCGGCTGAGGCGATTGAGCACGGTGTGACTCTAACGTGGCAGGTTGTTTCTGCGGCGACGGCGTTGCGGTCGCGGGGCTCTGCCCCGGACCCCGCGCCTCAATCGCCGGCGGGGCTTGAAATGACTACCGCAGCGCGTCCGCTACCTCACGGGCCGCGTCCAGGACTCGCTGGCCCACTCGTTCGGGGACGGAGTCCGAGAGCATGACCACGCCCACGCTGCCCTCCAGGCCTGTCACGCCGAGCAGGGGGGCCGCCGCCCCGCTCGCGCCGGCCTCCAGTTCGCCGTGCGTGAGGGTGTAGCCCGTCTCGGGGAGCACGCCCTGGCGGGCGCCGAGGATGGCGCGGCCCGCGGCGCCCCGGTCGAGCGGGTGGCGGAAGCCCGTGCGGTACGCCACGTGGTAGTCGGTCCAGGTCGGCTCGACGACGGCCACGGCGAGGGCCTCCGTGCCGTCCACCAGCGTCAGGTGCGCCGTCGCCCCGATGTCCTCGGCGAGTGCGCGCAGGGCGGGGAGCGCGGCCTCGCGCACCAGGGGATGGACCTGCCGGCCGAGCCGGAGCACGCCGAGCCCGACGCGGGCGCGGCCGCCCAGGTCACGGCGGACCAGGGCGTGCTGCTCCAGGGTGGCGAGCAGACGGTAGACGACGGTCCGGTTGACACCGAGCTTGTTGGAGAGCTCGGTGACGGTCAGGCCGTGGTCGGTGTCGGCGAGCAGTTTGAGGACGCGCAGTCCCCTGTCGAGCGTCTGGGAGGTCTCCGCGGTCACGACGCCCACTCCTTAGTGGTGAGGGACGACGGCCTCCTGCGCGGGGGTCGCGTCACCTGTCCCGTGGGCGACGCGCGTGAGAGGCCGCCGGTCGGTGATCAGGCGCTGGGCTGCTTACGGCTGTCATTGGACGCACCGGCTGCGCTCCGCGGCGGCTCTGCCACGGGGCGTGTGCGTTGCCCGGAATGTAGCGAGGTCGTCCCGCTGAGCGGAAGACTCCGTCCAGAATCCGGTCAGTCAACGGCCGGAGATGTGCGCGAATGCCCGCACTTGATCCCCATGTCACTTCATGCGGGTCGCCCATTCCTGCACCTTGGCGATGCGCTGGCGCAGCTGTCCGCCGGTCGCCTCCGCGCTCGGCGGGCCGCCGCACACCCGGCGCAGTTCCGTGTGGATGACACCGTGCGGCTTCCCGCTCTGATGCACGTACGCGCCGACGATCGTGTTCAGCTTCTTGCGCAGCTCCATCAGCTCCTTGTGGGAGACGACGGGGCGGCGGTCGGCCGGCAGCTCCAAGAGGTCGGCCTCGCTGTCCGGCTTCTTCTTGCTGTGCGAGATCTGCCGCGCCTGCCGCTTCTGGAGCAGCATCTGCACCTGGTCGGGTTCGAGCAGGCCCGGGATGCCGAGGTAGTCCTGCTCCTCCTCGCTGCCGGGGTGCGCCTGCATGCCGAACTCGGCGCCGTTGTACATCACCCGGTCGAAGGTGGCCTCGGACTCCAGGGCCTCGAAGGAGAACTGCTCCTGCTCGCCGGTGTCCTCGTCCTGCTCCTTGTTCGCCTCGTCCATCTCCTTCTCGGACTCGGCGTAGGGGTCCTCCTCGTTGTCCTTCTTCGGCTTGTCGAGGACGTGGTCGCGCTCGACCTCCATCTCGTTGGCGAAGCCGAGCAGGTCGGGGACGGTGGGCAGGAAGACGGAGGCCGTCTCGCCGCGCCTTCGCGAACGCACGAAGCGGCCGACGGCCTGCGCGAAGAAGAGGGGTGTCGAGATCGTCGTGGCGTAGACGCCGACCGCGAGGCGCGGGACGTCGACGCCCTCGGACACCATGCGGACCGCGACCATCCAGCGGTCCTCGCTCGCCGCGAAGTCGTCGATCCGCTTCGAGGCGCCGGTGTCGTCGGAGAGCACGACGGTGGCCTTGCTGCCGGTGATCTCGCGGATCAGCTTCGCGTACGCGCGGGCCGAGTCCTGGTCGGTGGCGATGACGAGGCCGCCCGCGTCCGGGATGCCCTTCCTGACCTCGGTGAGGCGGGCGTCGGCGGCGCGCAGCACGCTGGGCATCCACTCGCCGCGCGGGTCGAGGGCGGTGCGCCAGGCCTGGCTGATGGCGTCCTTGGTCATCGGCTCGCCGAGCCGGGCCGCGATCTCGTCACCGGCCTTCGTGCGCCAGCGCATGTTGCCGCTGTAGCTGAGGAAGATCACCGGGCGCACGACGTTGTCGGCGAGCGCGTTGCCGTAGCCGTACGTGTAGTCGGCGGCCGAGCGCCGGATGCCGTCCCGGCCCTCCTCGTACTGGACGAAGGGGATCGGGTTGGTGTCGGAGCGGAACGGCGTACCGGTCAGCGCGAGGCGGCGGGTGGCCGGCTCGAAGGCCTCCAGGCAGGCCTCGCCCCACGACTTCGAGTCACCGGCGTGGTGGATCTCGTCGAGGATCACGAGGGTCTTGCGCTGCTCGCAGCGGTTGCGGTGCAGCATCGGCCGCACGCCCACACCCGCGTACGTGACGGCGACGCCCTGGTACTCCTTGCTGAGCGGACCGGCGCTGTACTCGGGGTCCAGCTTGATGCCTATCCGGGCGGCGGCCTCGGCCCACTGCTTCTTCAGGTGCTCGGTCGGCGCGACCACGGTCACCTGCTGCACGACGTGGTGGTGCAGCATCCACGACGCGAGGGTGAGCGCGAACGTGGTCTTTCCGGCGCCCGGGGTGGCGACCGCGAGGAAGTCGCGGGGCTGCTCCTGGATGTACCTGTCCATCGCACCCTGCTGCCACGCACGCAGCTTGTTGGCGGTGCCCCAGGGGGCGCGGCCGGGAAAGGCGGGTGACAGGTGGGCGGACGAGGCAGAAGGAGTGGCGGATGTAGTAGTCACGGTCTCCGGTTACTCAAAGCTGGACGGCACGGCTACGTATGACAACCGGGCCACCCTACCGGTGACGCGGTTGACGAGCGCGCCCGGCGAGGCCGGACGGGGGCCGGTTGGGACGCGCGTCACAGATCAACTCGCCGACCCGTACGGGCAGTCAGGGCGACGTCACCGGAGCGCGCAGCCGCGCCGCCACCCACACCCCGACCAGCGCGACCGCCGCCATCGGCAGGAACACGGCGGCGAACGCGGCCGGATGCGAGCCCCCGGCCGCCTGTGCGGCGCCGTGCCCCGCCGCCCCCACCGCTCCCCCGCCGAGCGCCGCGAAGGCGGCGCCGCCCGCGGCGAGCAGCAGCGCGTTGGAGAGCCCGTCGGAGATCTGAAGCGCGGCGGAGTTCGACCCGGCCTCCTCGGGCGCGGACAGCTGGAGCAGCAGCACGGACGTGGAGGAGATCACGAGCCCCATGCCCAGGCAGCCGAAGGCCCAGGCGACGGCCACGGTCCACACGGGCACGGCCTGGATCAGCACGCTCGGCGCGACGGCGACGGCCGCGGCGACCAGCACCATCCCGCAGGCCACGAGCCGCTCCCGGTACGGCTCGACGCGCGGCCGGGACTGGAGCCACGAGCCCAGCGCCCAGGTGCCGCCGCCCGCGGCGAGCGAGAACCCGGCGAGCGTGGGGCTGAGCCCGCGCTGCGTCACCAGCATCAGCGGCACGAAGGACTCGGCCGCGATGAACGACCCGGCCGCGATGCCGCGCAGCAGCACCACGGACGGCAGCCCGCGCGCGGCCCGGTAGGTGCCGCGCGGCAGCAGCCCGAGCACGGACGGCACGAGGAGGGCGGTGCCGACGGCGGCGGGCAGCAGGGACAGCGGGCGCAGGTCCTGGGCGGCGTACTGGAGGAGTCCCGCGCCGAGCGAGATGCCGAGGGCGAGCCGGATCCGGCGCCGGTCGAAGGCGGCCGGTGCGGCGCCGTCGGGCGGCCCGCCGGCCCGCCGCCGCACCTCGGGAAGGGCGAGCGCGAGCGGCAGGACGACCAGGATCGGGATGCCGAGGAACACCCACCGCCAGCCGATGTGCTCCGTCACGGCGCCCGCCGCGAGCGGCCCCACGATCGACGGCACGACCCAGCTCGCCGCGAACGCCGCCATGATCGCGGGCCGCAGCCGCTGCGGGTAGGCCCGGCTGACCACGACGTAGAGCCCGACGATCACCAGGCCGCCGCCGAGCCCCTGCACCGCCCGACCGGCGATGAACATCCACATAGTGCCCGCGGTCCCGGCGAGCAGCAGCCCCGCGGCGAAGGAGCCGATCCCGGCCGTGACGGGTCCGAGCGGCCCGCTCCTGTCGGCCCACTGCCCGGCGAGCACCATCCCGAACAGGCTGGTCGTGAAGAAGCCGGAGAACGCGAACGCGTACAGCGACACCCCGTCCAGCTCCCGGGCCGCGACGGGCATCGCGGTCCCCACGGCGGTCGCCTCGAAGGCGATGAGCAGCACGACCGTGACGATGCCGACGCTGAGCGCGCGATAGGTGCGGCCGAGGACACCTTCGGACGCGGAGAGGACGGGGCGGACGGTGGCGTCGTCGGTGACGTCTTCGAGGGCGGCCATGCGGTTCAGAGTAAGGGGCGTACGGCTCTCTGACCCCTGTCCTGAGGAGGTCGGGCACTGGTCCCTTGGTCGTAGGTCCGGGCGCTTCATGAACGGCGCATGGCAGTCGTGTTGCGGGGCCCCGGGAACCCTTGAGGGGCGGCTGAGCAGGCCCGTAGCTTGGGCAGTGCTTGGCCGTGTGCCCGAGTGGCTGAGGGATTCGCCTGCAAAGCGAAGCACGCCGGTTCGATTCCGGTCACGGCCTCCACGCACGAAGGGGCGCCCCGCGAGAAGCGGGGCGCCCCTTCGTCGTGCTCGGGATACGGCCTCAGCCGGTCGCGTCCGCCACGACCGCTCCGGGAGCCGGCGCGTCCGTGACCACCGCCGCCTGCGGCCTGATCGGCAGCCGGTTGACCGGGCGGCCCGTCGCCGCGCGGACCGCCGAGGCGACCGCGGCCGGGGCCGCGACCACCGGGGCCGCGCTCGCCGACTTCGCGCCGAAGGGGGCGACCACGTCGCGCTCCTCGACCAGGTTGACGATGCGGATGTCAGGGGCGTCGAGCGAGGTGGGCAGGGCGTAGCCGGTGAAGTCGGGGCGGCGGACGATGCCCTTCGGGGTGCGGAGGTTCTCCGTGAGGGCCGCGCCGACGCCCTGGGTGACGCCCGCCTCGATACGGGCCGCGAGCTGGGCGGGGTTGAGGATGCGGCCGACGTCCTGGGCGACCGCGAGTTCGACCACGCGCACCGAGCCGAGCTCCACGTCCACGTCCACCACCGCGCGGATCGCGCAGAAGGCCATGCCGACGAACGCGTCGCCCTGGCCCGAGGCGTCGAGCGGCTCGGTGGGGTGCGGGCGGCACTGCGCCGTGGCCCACAGCTCCTTGCCGTCCATGGCCTCTTCGACGGTCGTCGACAGCACGCCGTCGTACGACGTGATCTTGCCGTCCGCGATCTGGAGCAGCTCCGTGGACATGCCGAACTTGTGGGCGAGCGGCTGGAGGAGCTGGGTGCGGACCATCTTGGCCGCCCGCTCGACCGCGCCGCCGGACACCCACGTGTGGCGGCCGCGGCAGCCGGGGCCCGCCGGCGGCTGGTCGGTGTCGACCGGCGCGACGTGGACCTCCTCGATGCCGAGCGTCTCCTGGACGATCTGGCGGGCGAGCGTGGCGAAGCCCTGGCCCGTCTCCACGGCGGCGCAGATGACCGTCGCGACGCCGCCCTGGACCTTCACCGTGGCCGTGGAGACCTCGTCCGCGCCCTCCGCGCCCAGCATGTGCACCATGCCGACGCCGTAGCCGACGCCGCGGCGGATCGCGCCCGGTTCACCGACTCCCTCGGGCCCGCCGGGGAGCAGCCAGTCCTCCTCCGGGGTGTCCTTGGGCAGCGGCGGCAGCGGGAAGTCCCGCACCGACGTGAGCAGTTCGGCCACGGGCGCCGGGCACGTCACCGTCTGCCCCGTCGGGAGGATGTCGCCGGTCGCCAGGACATTGCGCAGGCGCAGTTCGGCCGGGTCGACGCCCAGCTTCTTCGCGAGCTTGTCCATCTGCGCCTCGTACGCGGCGCAGACCTGGAGCGCGCCCTCTCCCCGTACGTGTCCTGAGGGCGGGTTGTTCGTCCGGACCGCCCAGCCCTCGATGGAGGCGTGCGGCACGACGTAGGGGCCGCAGGCGAAGGAGACCGCGGCCGCCAGCGCGTCGGACGACGTGTCCGCGTACGCGCCCGCGTCCAGCAGGATCTGGGCCTCCACCTTGACCAGCCGGCCGTCCGCGTCCGCGTGGTGGCGGTAGCGCAGGAGAGTCGGGTGGCGGTGCGGGTGGCCGAGAAAGGACTCCTCGCGGGACGCGGCGAGCTTGACCGGGCAGCCGGTGTGCAGGGCGAGCAGACCGAGCGGGAGGTGGAAGCTCGGGTCCTCCCGGTCCGCCGTCGCGCCGGGCACGCCGGTGACGACGACCTTCACGCGCTCGCGCTCCAGGCCGTAGCGGGCCGCCGCGAGGTCGCGGTCGCCGTGCGGGTCGGTGGAGGCGATGTACAGCTCGACGCCGCCGTCGGGGCGCGGCACCGCGAGGCCCGCCTCCGCTCCGATCGGCGCCGGATCCTGACGGCCGATGCGGTAGAGGCCCTCGACGACGACCTCGCCCGTCGCCCCGGCGTCGCCGTGCTGGAGCGGGATGTGGCGGATCAGGTTGCCGTCGGGGTGCAGGGGCTCCGCCGCGAAGGACTGCTCGGGGTCCGTGACCGGGTCAAGTACCTCGTACTCGACGATGATCGCGGCCGCGGCCATGCGCGCCGTGTCCGGGTGGTCGGCCGCGACGGCGGCGAGCGCCTCCCCGTGGTGACGCACCACCTCGGAGGCGAACATCGGGCGGTCGGAGGCACGATGTCCGGTCAACGGGCCACCGGGGACGTCCTCGTGCGTGACGACCGCCTGGACGCCGGGCATCTCGCGCGCGTGGCTGGTGTCGATGCTCACCACGCGCGCGTGCGCGTGCGGGGAGCGCAGGACCGACGCCCAGAGCAGTCCCTCGGCCCACAGATCGGCGGCGTACGGGAACGTGCCCTCCGCCTTGGCGTGCGCCTCCTGCGAGGGGAGCGACATGCCGAGGCCGTGCGGGAAGCTCTCCGGCTCAGGGGTGGCGGGGGCCGCGGAGGTCGTGGCCGTCTCGTTCGTCATGCCTGGCCTCCGTCCGGGAAGTCCTGGAAGTCCTGCGGGTTCTGCGGGTTCGGGAAGTCCTGCGGCTCCGCGCCGCCCTGGATGTCCTCGGTCGCCAACGGGCCCGCCTGGCGCGGGATCATCGGCTCCTCCGCGGCGCCCTCGGCCGACGAGTCCTCGCTCGCGGCGTCCGCCGCGGCCCGCCGCTCCTCGGCCACCTGGCGCACGGCGTCCACGACACCCCGGTAGCCGGAACAGCGGCACAGGTTGCCGCACAGCGCCTGGCGGGTCTCCAGGGCGGTCGGGTTCGGGTTGCCCTCCAGGAGGTCGTGCGCCGTCATCGCCATGCCGGGGACACAGAAGCCGCACTGCACCGAACCGCACGCGGCCAGCGCCCGCTGCACGTCGGAGGGCCGGCCGTCGGTGGCGAGCCCCTCGACCGTACGGACCTCACTGCCCGCGGTGGTCGCCGCCGGCACCAGGCAGGAGGCCACGAGCCGGCCGTCCACCTGCACGTTGCACGCGCCGCACTCGCCCTGCGAACAGCCGTCCTTGGCACCCGCGAGACCGAGGCGCTCGCGCAGCACGTACAGCAGCGACTCCCCGATCCAGGCGTCCGTGACGGGCCGATCCGCACCATTGACCCGCAGAACGTAACTGGCCAGCGGGTGGTCGTCGTGCAGCGGCGGCCGGGCGGGAGCCTCGTCCTCGACTTCGGCTTCGGCTTCGGCCTGGACCTCAGCCGCGGGTGCCGCTACCTCGACGGGCTCGGGCGATTCAAGCCCCGCCGGCGATTGAGGCGCGGGGTCCGGGGCAGCGCCCCGCGACGCAGGCTCGGTCGGCCGCTCCGGAGCGCTGACCGAAGCCCCGTCCTCCACACCCGGTACGGCCGGGGCCTCCGGCTGCGCAGCCCAAGGCGCAGGCGCCCCACCGGGCAACGTCGCAGGCGGCTCTTGACCCCACGCCTGCCCCACCGCGGCAGCGGATGTCGTGAACTCACCGGACTCGTCCGGCAGTTCCCCCTCGGCCAACGGAATCGACCACTGCCCCGTCTGCCCCTGGTGGGGCGCGGGCTCCACGGGGGCAGGCGGCTCGGCACCGGCGGCCGCACCAGGACCGACCAGGTTCTCCGGCAGCACCCACACCCCGGTCGCCGCGGGATCCGTCGCGGCCGCACCCGTGGCCGGGCTCACCGTTATCGGCGGCGGCACGTAACCGTGGCCCGGCGCCTCCAGCGGCGCCGCGTCCGGGAAGCCCTCGGGGGGCAGCTGCACGAAGGCCGTCGCGTCGGAGTCGTACTCGCCCTGGGGCAGCGGCTCCCAGCCGTCGGGTCCGGGGTACTCGTTCGTCACGACAGCGCCCTCCCAAGTGCACGTCGGGCCAGCACGGCGACGGTGCGCCGCAGATGCAGTACGGCGGGCGGCAACTGCTGCTGCGTGCCGTCCGGCGCCGGTTCCGGGTCGGGGACGCAGGCCGCGGCGACGTATTCGCCGAAGGCGTGCACGGCCTCCGGCACGAGGGCGCCGCGCTCGCCGTCCCAGTCGATGAGCGAGGCCACCCACTGCTCGGCCTCCAGGGGCCGCAGCGGCATCGGCGCGATGGCCCCGACGGCGCAGCGCACCCCGCGCCGCGCCGGGTCGAGGACGAGCGCGACGGACGCCATCGCGCGCCCCGGGCCCGTACGCCCCGTCGCCTTGAGGAAGACCTGCCGCGCGTGCAGCAGCGGAACCCGTACGAAACCGATCAACTCGCCCGGAGCGAGCATCTCCATGCCGGCCAGCAGGTGCGAGACCGGCACTTCGCGTCTCGCGCCGTCCTGCCCCGCGATGATCAACGTGGCTTCGAGCGCGGCCAGTACGGGCAGCGTGTCGTTGGCGGGGGCACCGGAGGCGATGTTGCCGCCGAGCGTCGCCGCGTTGCGGATCTGGGGCGGGCCCGCGGCCCGCGCGGCGGCGGCGAGGCCGGGGATGAGCGCGGCGAAGTCGGGGCGGCCGATGCGCGCGTGCGTGAGGCCCGCGCCGAGCAGCGCGTTGCCGTCCTGGTACTGCCAGCCGCGGATCTCGCTGATCCGGCCGAGCCCGACGAGGGCGGCCGGGCGCAGTCCACCCGCGTTGACCTGGGCCATCAGGTCCGTGCCCCCGGCCACCGGTACGGCGGCGGGCATGGCGGCGAGCGCCGCGACTGCCTCGTCCAGCGAACCCGGAAGTACCGCGGCCTGTGTCGTCGCCTGCGGTGCGTGCGTGGTCAAACCGGCTGCCCCTTCCCGATGTCCGGCCGCGTGCCTGGCAACGGCGCCGGTCCCCGCGTGGTCCGCGCGTGACCGCCGTTCCCGCCGTTACGCCTGTTCCGCCGTACGGTACGTGCTGACAGGCCGGACGTGGCAACTCTGGCACATCTTCCGTCCGGCCCGAATAGGGGGTCCGGTAGGAGGCATTCGCCCCTTCCACCTCATGGATGACCGATATCGCACCAGATCACCTGTGGGCGCGAATTGGCACCCCGCGCTGCATATGAGGTGAGGTGCTCGCCGGGACGCGACCCTCGGCGCGGACAAGCTCACACGTTCGGGGGTTCCCCTTCGAAGGGACGTCCGAGCACACCCGGGCGCCGCTGCCAGGGCAACGGGCCGCCGGGCGGCCGGTAGGCCACCCCCAGGGCGTCAAGTCGCGCGTAGTGCGCGGTCATTCGGCGTTCGAAGTCCGCGAAGTCGCGCGCGCCGGGTTCGGGCAGCTCGCTCCACGCGACCTCGCTGAAGGCACAGAGCCGCGGGAACAGCTGGTAGTCGAGGCGCTGTTCGGTCTCCGTCACCTCGGTCCACATGTTGGCCTGCGTGCCGAGGACGTGCCGCGCCTCCTCCTCGCTCAGCTCCGGGGGCACCGGTTCGAAGCGGTAGACGTCCTCCAGGGTGCGGACGTAGCCGATGGGGACCGGCTCCTCGTCGCCGGGGGCCTGGCGGTAGTTCAAGTAGACCTGCTGCTCGGGGCACATGACGACGTCGTGGCCCGCCTTCGCCGCGGTGATGCCGCCCTCGTAGCCGCGCCAGGAGGAGACCGTGGCGCCGGGCGCGAGGCCGCCCTCGAGGATCTCGTCCCAGCCGACGAGGCGCCGGCCGCGGGCGCCGAGCCAGGTGTCGAAGTGCCGGATGAACCAGGACTGGAGCTCGTCCTCGTCGGCCAGCCCGAGTTCCTTGATGCGGGCCTGCGCCGTGGGCGACTGCCTCCACTGGTCCTTGGGGCACTCGTCGCCCCCTACGTGGATGAAGGTGGACGGGAACAGGTCGAGGAGTTCCTCGAAGACGCCCTCGTAGAAGCGCAGGGTGGTGTCAGTGGGGGCGAGTACGTTCGGATTGACGCCCCAGGTGTCCCAGACGGGGAGGGAAGCCGTGTCGACGACATCGCCGTTGCCGAGTTCCGGATACGCGTGGATGGCGGCCTGCGAGTGGCCCGGGATGTCGATCTCGGGGACGACCGCGATGTGCAGCGCGTCGGCGTGGGCGACGATTTCGCGGATGTCGTCCTGGGTGTAGAAGCCGCCGTGCGGCCTGTCGTCCCACAACTGCGAGTCGCGGTGGCCGAATTTCGTCCGTGACCGCCAGGAGGCGGCCTCCGTCAGCCTCGGGTGCCGCTTGATCTCGACGCGCCAGCCCTGGTCGTCGGTGAGGTGGAAGTGCAGGACGTTGAGCTTGTGGGCGGCCATCAGGTCGAGTTGGCGCAGCACCCCGGCCTTCGGCGTGAAGTGCCGGGCGACGTCGAGCATCATGCCGCGCCAGCGGAAGCGGGGCGCGTCCTCGACAGTGAGGTGCGGGACGCTCCAGGCGCGCCCGGGGAGCGGGGCCCTGCGGTACGCGTCGGGGCCCAGGAGTTGACGCAGTGTCTGGGCGCCCCAGAAGACGCCTGCCGCGGAGCCGCCCTCGATCGTGACGCCCGCGTCCGTCGCGCGCAGCCGGTAGCCCTCCGGTTCGAGGGCGGGGTCGACGCGCAGGACGACGACGTCGCCGTCGGCCGCGTCCTTGGGCGGCAGGGCGAGACCGGTCGCGGCGCCGAGCGTCGCGCGCAGCCAGCGCGCGGTCCCCTGGGTCCCCTCCCCCGCCGCGATGCCGGTGCGGTCGCCGAACACGCAGCGGCCGTCGCCCGCGCGCGCCGGCCGACGGGGTGCGGGGATGAGATCCATGACGGGAGGCTAAGAGGACTGGACCAATTCCCGCAATGGCGCGACGCCCCGGACACGCGCGAAACACCGGACACGCGAAACCCCGGACACGCGAAACCCCGGGCATGCGTCACCGCACGCCCGGGGCCACCGGGAAGTTCCACCGGGAAACCGGGAGGAGAGCAGGGGCCGGTTACTTGCCCTTGCCGCCGCCGTCCTTGCCGCCCTTGTCCTTGTCGCCGCCGGCGCCCATGGACTCGTAGATCTCCTTGCACATGGGACAGACGGGGTACTTCTTCGGGTCACGGCCCGGCACCCACACCTTGCCGCAGAGCGCGACGACGGGCGTCCCGTCGAGGGCGCTCGCCATGATCTTGTCCTTCTGGACATAGTGGGCGTAGCGCTCGTGATCGCCGTCGCCACTCGACGTCTGTGGCGTCGGCTCTACGAGGGTCCCCGTACCTGTCCCGCGCTCGGGCTCAAGAGTGCTCATAACCGCCAAGGGTACTTAAGCCCGCCCGGTCCCGGAACGAGGTCAGTTGAGCGAGGGATCGTCCGGATACGTGGCCACCATCGCCAGTTCGCCGCGCTGGCGCCGCAGGACCGCGCGCCACAGCCCCTCGGGGCGGGTGGCGGAGACGTCGCCCGGCTCCGACTCGACGACGTACCAGGCGCCCTCGGTCAGTTCGTCCTCCAGCTGTCCCGGGCCCCAGCCCGAGTAGCCGGCGAAGATCCGCAGGGAGCCGAGCGCCGCCGCGAGCAGCTCCGGCGGCGCCTCCAGGTCGACGAGCCCGATCGCCCCGTGCACCCGGCGCCAGCCGAGGGGCGTCTCCCGCTCGTCGTCCCCGGGGATCACCGCGACGCCGAGCGCCGAGTCGAGCGAGACCGGGCCGCCCTGGAACACGACGCCCGGCTCGCCGGCCAGATCGGCCCAGCCCTCCAGGATGTCCCCGACGTCCACCGGCGTCGGCCGGTTCAGCACGACGCCGAGCGAGCCCTCCTCGTCGTGGTCGAGGAGCAGCACGACCGCCCGGTCGAAATTCGGGTCCGCGAGGGCGGGTGTGGCCACGAGCAGCCGCCCTGTGAGCGAGGACACCTCGGTCATGCATGACATGATCCCGCATCCGGCGGCCGTCGGGGGCGCCAAGCGCAACAACCGCGTGAACGCAGCTCAGGGCGCGGGGAAGCGGAAGATGCGCACTTCACAAAACCGTCACGCTTTGTGCTCCACCCTGCGCGCTTCGTGTTGTAGCGAACTCATGACGCTCTTAGGCACCCACGGGCATACGAATAAGGGGCGTACCCCCCTTACCCTTGAGCCTGGCCCTGCCCTTCTCTTCGGAACGCGAGATTCATGACCGTCACCGACGATGTCCTCCTTGTCCACGGCGGAACCCCGCTCGAGGGCGAGATCCGTGTCCGCGGCGCGAAGAACCTCGTGCCCAAGGCCATGGTCGCCGCGATTCTCGGCAGTGCGCCGAGTCGGCTGCGCAATGTCCCGGACATCCGCGACGTGCGCGTCGTACGCGGCCTGCTTCAGCTGCACGGCGTGACGGTCGGCCCCGGTGAGGAGCCGGGCGAGCTGGTCATGGACCCCTCGCACGTGGAGTCGGCGAACGTGGCCGACATCGACGCGCACGCGGGCTCCTCCCGCATCCCGATCCTGCTGTGCGGCCCGCTGCTGCACCGCATCGGCCACGCCTTCATTCCGGGGCTCGGCGGCTGCGACATCGGCGGCCGTCCCGTCGACTTCCACTTCGAGGTGCTGCGCCAGTTCGGCGCGACCATCGAGAAGCGCGCGGACGGCCAGTACCTGGAGGCCCCGCAGCGCCTGCGCGGCACGAAGATCCGCCTCCCCTACCCCTCCGTGGGCGCCACCGAGCAGGTTCTGCTCACGGCCGTCCTCGCCGAGGGCGTCACGGAGCTCTCGAACGCGGCGGTCGAGCCGGAGATCGAGGACCTGATCTGCGTCCTTCAGAAAATGGGCGCGATCATCGCGATGGACACCGACCGCACCATCCGCGTCACCGGCGTGGACAAGCTCGGCGGCTACACGCACCGCGCCCTCTCGGACCGCCTGGAGGCGGCCTCCTGGGCGTCGGCGGCGCTCGCCACGCACGGCGACATCTACGTCCGCGGCGCGCAGCAGCGCTCGATGATGACGTTCCTCAACACGTACCGGAAGGTCGGCGGCGCCTTCGAGATCGACGACGACGGCATCCGCTTCTGGCACCCCGGCGGCCAGCTGAAGTCGATCGCGCTGGAGACGGACGTCCACCCCGGTTTCCAGACGGACTGGCAGCAGCCGCTCGTCGTGGCGCTCACGCAGGCCACGGGCCTCTCGATCGTCCACGAGACGGTCTACGAGTCGCGTCTCGGCTTCACGTCCGCGCTGAACCAGATGGGCGCGCACATCCAGCTCTACCGCGAGTGCCTCGGCGGTTCCGACTGCCGCTTCGGGCAGCGCAACTTCCTGCACTCGGCGGTCGTCTCGGGCCCGACCAAGCTGGAGGGCGCCGACCTGGTCATCCCCGACCTGCGCGGCGGCTTCTCGTACCTGATCGCGGCGCTGGCGGCCCAGGGGACGTCCCGCGTCCACGGCATCGACCTGATCAACCGCGGCTACGAGAACTTCATGGAGAAGCTCGTCGAGCTGGGCGCGAAGGTCGAACTCCCCGGCAAGGCGCTCGGCTAGCCGTTCGCCCCACGTAGACGAAGAACAGGGCCGCCCCCGGTCGACCGGGGGCGGCCCTGTTCTTTGCCTCTAGGGGCGCGGGGAACTGCGCAAACGCAACCACACGCGAACCGCACCCGCCGGCGCACGAAGAGCCGCCACGCACCCGCGCGGCAACGCAAAGGGGCGGTCACCCGGAAGGTGTTCCGGGTGACCGCCCCAAGGCGTTGCGCCTAGGACTTACTTACCCTTGGCGGCTTCCTTGAGCTTCGAGCCCGCGGAGACCTTCACGCTGTAGCCGGCCGGGATGTTGATCGGCTCCCCGGTCTGCGGGTTACGAGCGGTGCGAGCGGCACGGTGGGTGCGCTCGAAGGTCAGGAAGCCGGGGATGGTGACCTTCTCGTCGCCCTTGGCAACGATCTCGCCGACGGTCTCGGCGAACGCGGCCAGCACGGCGTCGGCGTCCTTGCGGGTCACCTCGGCGCGGTCGGCCAGCGCGGCCACCAGCTCACTGCGGTTCATGTTTGTACTCCCGTGTTCTTCTTGCCGTTGAGGCGTGCCACGCGGCCAGGCCGCGTGTTGGGCAACAGCAAAGTTGATGCTGCCAGGGTCTCGGTCAGGCCCAGGACCCGGGTCCGTCGTCCAGACCCTTGCGCCTGAAGAGGCATCCTGCCCCTACCCACGGCGGTAAAGCCAATCCGGCACCCCTTGGGGTCACACGGACAGCGCCACCACGCCGGTCGCAGGGGCGGGCCGGGGGCCTGTTTCCCGGCCAGCCTATGGGGCCCGGGGGCCCCGTAAACCGCGACGCGCCGGTAATCAGGCGGTCGTGGCCCCCGTCACAGCCACTCCGGCGGCCTTGGCGGCGTCCCGGACGGCTCCGGCGACCGCTCCGGCCACCTTGTCGTTGAAGACGCTCGGAATGATGTAGTTCGGGTTGAGCTCGTCCTCGGTGACCACGTCGGCCAGGGCCTTCGCGGCCGCCAGCATCATCTCCGTGTTGACCGCGCGCGACTGGGCGTCGAGCAGGCCGCGGAAGACGCCGGGGAAGACCAGCACGTTGTTGATCTGGTTCGGGAAGTCGGAGCGGCCCGTGGCCACCACGGCGGCCGTCTGACGGGCGATCGCCGGGTCGACCTCGGGGTCCGGGTTCGCGAGCGCGAACACGATGGCACCCTCGGCCATGGCGGCCACGTCGTCGCCGTTCAGCACGTTCGGGGCCGAGACGCCGATGAACACGTCCGCGCCGACGACCGCTTCCTTCAGCGTGCCGGTGAGGCCCTCGGGGTTGGTGTTGTCGGCGATCCAGCGCAGCGGCGAGTCGCTGTCGGCGTCCTTCAGGTCCTCGCGGCCCGCGTGCACGACACCGTGGATGTCGGCCACGACGGCGTTCTTGACGCCCGCCGCGAGCAGCAGCTTCAGGATGGCCGTACCGGCGGCGCCGGCGCCCGACATGACGACGCGGGTGTCACCCATGTCCTTGCCCGCGACGCGCAGCGCGTTGGTGAGCGCGGCGAGCACGACGATGGCGGTGCCGTGCTGGTCGTCGTGGAAGACGGGGATGTCGAGGGCCTCGCGCAGGCGGGCCTCGATCTCGAAGCAGCGGGGCGCCGAGATGTCCTCGAGGTTGATGCCCGCGAAGCCCGGGGCGATGGCCTTGACGATCTCGACGATGGCGTCGGTGTCCTGGGTGTCCAGGCAGATCGGCCAGGCGTCGATGTCCGCGAAGCGCTTGAAGAGGGCCGCCTTGCCCTCCATGACCGGCAGCGCGGCCTTCGGGCCGATGTTGCCGAGGCCGAGCACCGCGGAGCCGTCGGTGACGACCGCGACGGAGTTGCGCTTGATGGTCAGACGCCGGGCGTCCTCGGGGTTCTCCGCGATCGCCATGCAGACGCGGGCCACACCCGGCGTGTAGACCATGGAGAGGTCGTCACGGTTGCGGATGGGGTGCTTGGACTGCATCTCGATCTTGCCGCCGAGGTGCATGAGGAACGTACGGTCGGAGACCTTCCCGAGCGTGACGCCCTCGATACCGCGGAGCTTGTCGACGATCTCGTCCGCGTGGGACGTCGACGAGGCCGCGATGGTGACGTCGATCCGGAGCTTCTCGTGACCGGAAGCGGTGACGTCGAGGCCGGTCACCGAGCCGCCGGAGGACTCCACGGCCGTGGTCAGCTGCGAGACGGCGTTACCGCCCGCGGGGACCTCCAACCGGACCGTCATCGAGTAGGAGACGCTGGGCGCCGTTGCCATGGCCGACTTCCTCTGCTTTCACCGTGTAGCTGTTGCCGTCCGATGGTCCCACCTACCGGTGAGTACGTGGTAGTCGCATCGGGTTTTGAAGCTAACGTTCATTCGTCCTTTGGAAAGTACTTTCCACCATACGAGAAGTGCCGGGAAACCGGAAGAGGAAACAGAACGAGGCCCACGCCACCGGAGTGACGTGGGCCTCGTCCCACGTAGACGACACCGACCCGCCATGCTCGCCTCGCGGCAAGTGGTCCCTCTAAGGGACGATGGTTGGGCCCGGGGGCTTGGATCGAGCCGGTGCCGTCATCAACGGTAACACCGGAGACAGCAGGGGCAAGGGTCAGTCGCGGAGCAGGTCCGGCACCCCGTTCGCATCCGGTTCGTCGCGTTCGCCGGAGACCACCGTGAGCTGCTGCGTCGCCCGCGTCAGAGCCACGTACAGGACCCGCAGGCCCGCCGGGGACTCGTCGGCGATCTCCGCCGGGGAGACCACGATCGTGGCGTCGTACTCCAGGCCCTTCGCCTCCAGGGAGCCGAGCGCGACGACGCGCTCGCCGAGCCCGGAGAGCCAGCGGGCGGCCTCCTCGCGGCGGTTCATCGCCACGACGACGCCCACTGTGCCGTCGACCTGCTCAAGGAGCCGTGCGGCCTCGGCCCTGACGGTGTCCCCGGTCTTGTCCCGTACGACCTCGAAGCGCGGCCGGACGCCCGTCGAGCGGACCGCCGAAGGGGACTCCGAGCCGGGCATCGCGAGCGCCAGGACCTTCGCGGCCAGCTCGGCGATCTCGGACGGGTTGCGGTAGTTCACGGTCAGCGTGAAGCGGCGGCGGGGCCGGGTGCCGAGGGCCTCGTCGCGGGCCTCGGCCGCCTCGTCGGGGGTCGACCAGGACGACTGGGCCGGGTCGCCGACCACCGTCCACGTCGCGTGCCGGCCGCGGCGGCCGACCATCCGCCACTGCATCGGCGTGAGGTCCTGCGCCTCGTCGACGATGACGTGCGCGTACTCGGTGCGCTCCTGGGCGAGGCGCTCGGCGCGCTCGCGCTGGGACTCCTCGCGCTGCGGCATCAGCTCTTCCAGGCCGGAGAGCTGGTCCAGCGGGTCGTACTCGCGCTTCTTCTTCGGGCGGGCCGGGGTGCCGAGGACGGCGGTCAGCTCGTCGAGCAGGGCCACGTCGTGGACCGAGAGGGCGTCGCGGCGCAACGATTTGGCGAGCCTGCGGATCTCGCCCGGGTTGAGGATGCGGCGGGCCCAGCGGCCGAGGCGCCGCTCGTCGGACATGGCGGTCAGGACGGCGCGGGGCGTCAGTTCCGGCCACCACGCGTCGAGGAAGCGCAGGAACTCGTCCTCGCTCGTGATGTCCTCGTCGAAGGAGGAGCGCAGTTCGGCCGCGAGCTCGGGGTCGGAGTGCCTGCTCCCGGCGCCGGACTGGTCCCAGAGCGCGTCGAGGAGGAGCTTGCGGGCGCGCGGGCGCAGGTGGTTGACGGGGGCGGTGCCGCCGAGGGCGGACTGCCGGATCCGGTTCAGCCGGTCCGCGTCCAGTTCGAGGCGGCGGCCGAAGGCGACGACGCGCAGCCGGGTCGGGGTCTCCGTCGGACCGGCCTCGGATTCGTCCTCGTCGCCGAACGCGAGCTGTTCCTGGACGGCGGGCCGCTGCGGGCGCCCCGACTCCAGCGCGCCGCGCGCCGCCTTCCGCAGCACCTTGAGCATCCGCGACGAGCCCTTGATCCGGGCGACGGCCGGGGAGTCGTAGACCGTGGCCTCCGCCCCGTCGACCAGCGAGCCGACCGCGCGGATCGCGACCTGGCCCTCCTCGCCGAGCGAGGGCAGCACGCCCTCGGTGTAGGCGACGAGGAGCGGGGTCGGCGAGACGATCAGGATGCCGCCCGCGTAGCGCCGCCTGTCCTGGTACAGGAGGTATGCGGCGCGGTGCAGCGCCACCGCCGTCTTGCCGGTGCCGGGGCCGCCCTCCACGTACGTCACGGAGGCCGCGGGGGCCCGGATGACCTGATCCTGTTCGGCCTGGATGGAGGCGACGATGTCGCGCATCGAGTGGCTGCGGGCCTGGCCGAGCGCGGCCATCAGCGCGCCGTCGCCGATGGCGGGCAGCCGCTCGCCGTCCAGGTACGCGGTCAGCTCGGGGCGCATCAGGTCGTCCTCGACGCCGAGCACCTTGCGGCCCTTGGAGCGGATGACGCGGCGGCGCACCACGCGGCCCGGGTCGACCGGTGTGGACCGGTAGAACGGGGCGGCGGCCGGGGCGCGCCAGTCGATGACGAGCGGCGAGTAGTCCGCGTCGAGCACCCCGATGCGGCCGATGTGCAGCGTCTCGGCGATGTCGGCCGTGTTGTCCTCGCGGACGGCGCCCTCGGCCGGCTCGACCGCCGTGTACGCGCCGTCCGGGCCCTTCTTGCCGTCCTTGCCCTCGAGCAGGTCGACGCGGCCGAAGAGGAAGTCCTCGAACTCGTTGTTGAGGCGGTTGAGGTGGATGCCCGCGCGGAAGACCTGCGCGTCGCGCTCGGCGAGCGCGCCGGGCGTGCCGACCTGGCCGCGCTTGGTGGCGTCCTCCATCAGGAACTCGGCCTCGTGGATCTTCTCCTCGAGGCGTCGGTAGACGGCGTCGAGATGATCCTGCTCGACGCCGAGCTCACGGTCGCGCACCGAGTCCGCGTTCGCGTCCTTCGCTGCGTCCGTATCCGATTTCACCGCTGAATCGTGCGGAGCCTGAGCGGCCACCGGGCCCCCTTCTGACGTGCTGGGCAGCCGTCAAAGGTACGCGAAAGGGGCCCCGTAGGGCTACGTGCGGCGCCGCGCGTTCAGCCGCGCGGTCAGGCGTTCACCTCCACGAGGCGCTTGCCGTCGAGCGTCTCGACCTCGAAGTGGTCGATCTGGCCCCGGTCGAAGGCCGCGCCCCCGTGCACGTACAGCGGGCGCTTCGCGTTCGCGTTGGTGCTGGTGTCGATGCCGTAGCCCCATTTCGGGACGGCCCAGGTGGTGACCGTCTCGCGCTCGCCGTTCTTGCCGACGGCGACGAGGGAGCACTTCAGCGGGCCCTTGACGTTCTTCAGTTCCAGGACCGTGTGGGTGCCCCAGGCCTTCTTCTCCATGCCGATCGTCGCCGTGACGTTCGTCTTCGCGTCCGTGGCCTTCACCTTCTCGGGCATGTGGTGGAAGAAGGCGTCCTCCGCCGGGCTCGTGGGGTGCGGGTCCGCGAGGGTGCCCGTGCCCCCGTCGTCCGTCACCGCCATGACCGTCAGCGGGCCGCCGATGATCAGGGCAGCGGCGGCGGCCACCAGAAAGAGGCCGCGCCTGCGCTTCTTCGCGCGGCGGCGCCCCAGTTCGTCCGCCAGGGACTCCGCGAGGCGGGGACTCGGGCGGGCGGCCAGCGAGTCGCCGATGTCCGGGGTCGGAAGGCGCGGAGCGCCGCGCTCGGCCGGCAGGTCGGCGAGGGCGGCGAGCATCGGCTCCATGCCCGCGAACTCCTCCAGGTTCCGCGCGCACTGCTCGCACGTCGCCAGGTGGGCCTCGAACGCGCTCGCCTCGGTGTCGTCGAGGATGCCGAGCGCGTAGGCGCCGACGGTCTCGTGCACATCGCCGCCCGCCGGTCCGTGGCCGAAGGAACCGTACGATTCGTGCCCCGTCGTCATGCCGTCACCCCCCGTTCCTCCAGCGCCAGCTTCATCGAGCGCAGCGCGTAGAAGACCCGCGAGCGCACCGTGCCGCTGGGGATGCCGAGCGTCTCGGCAGCCTCGTTGACCGTACGTCCTTTGAAGTACGTCTCCACGAGTACTTCCCGGTGGGCCGGGGTCAAGTCCTCCAGGGCGTCGGAAAGGGTCATCAGCCACAGCGCCTTGTCGATCTCGTCCTCCGCGGGGATGACCTCCAGCGGCGACGGGTCGACCTCCTGCGGCCGGGCCTGCCGACTGCGGTGGCCGTCGATGACGATGCGCCGGGCGACCGTCACCAGCCAGGGGCGTACCGAACCGGTCGCTCGGTTGAGCTGGCCGGCGTTCTTCCAGGCACGGATGAGCGTCTCCTGTACGACATCCTCCGCGCGCTGCCGGTCCCCCGCCACCAAGCGGAGCACATAGGCCAGAAGCGGCCGTGCGTGCTCGGCGTAGAGCGCGCGCATCAGCTCCTCGTCCGGCTCGGGGGGCCGGGGAGCGCGATGTCGGGCCCGGGGCGGGCGTTCATCGGCCACGGCGGAATCCTTGCGCACGCCTACCTCCGGTGTCCCCTGTTCGGCCATGTCTCTCGGCTGGGCTCACGGGAGGGATACGCAGACGAACTCGCGGATGTTCAAAGGGAGTTGCAGAACGTGTCTCAGGCCCTGGCCAGGGCCGCCGCTCTGCGCCGGTGTCTGGCCACGCGTTCCCGGTTGCCGCACACCTCACTTGAGCACCAGCGGCGCCTGCGCCCGCGGGACATGTCGAGGCTGCATCTCCCGGGGGATAACCCCCGGACCCCCAGCCGGAAAGGCCGCCGACCCGCGGCCCGGTCACCGGGACGAACCGCACACTCCACGGCTCAAGCCCTGGCCAGGGCCGCCGCTCTGCGCCGGTGTCTGGCCACGCGTTCCCGGTTGCCGCACACCTCACTTGAGCACCAGCGGCGCCTGCGCCCGCGGGACATGTCGAGGTAGATGATCGGGCAGTTGTCGCCCTCGCACTGGCGCAGGGAGCCGCGCACCGCGGGGTCGGTGAGGAGGTCGACGGCGTCGCGCGCGACGGCCGCGAGCAGGGCCGGGCAGCCGGGTTCGACGTGCAGGGAGCGGACGAGGGTGCCGTCGGCGGCGCGTACGGCGCGGGGTGCGGGCGGGGCCGCGCGGGCGAGCAGGTTGACCCGTTCCAGGGCGGCGGAGGCCGGGCGGCCCGAGAGTTCGCCGCGCACCAACTGGGTGATGTGGCCGCGCAGTTCACGGAAGGCGGCGAGCCAGGCGGGCGAGCGGTCCGGCAGCGCGGCGGCGCCCGGGACGAGCCCCGCGCCGATCAGCCAGGCGCGCAGCAGGTCGGGGCTCGTGAGGCGTTCGTCGGGGTGCGCGGTGGCGAGGAGGTCCAGGCAGAGACGCCCGGAGTCGAAGCGCAACTCGTAGGGGGCATGGGCAGGCGGGTGGGGCCCTGTGGGTACTGCTGCCATGCCCTCTACAGTGCCCGCCCGCGGGCCGTGCCGGAACCCCCGCTGCCGGAACGGGGGTTGACGGGTCACACCTGCCCGTACGCCGGTGGGTCGTCGTGCAGGAGCCGCTGGAAGAGGACGTGGTCGCGCCAACCCCCGTTGATGTGGAGGAACTTGGGCGCGAGCCCGTACCGGACGAAGCCGCACTTGGCGAGCACGCGCTGGGACGCCGCGTTGTCCGTGAGCGTGCCCGCCTCGATGCGGTGCAGGCCCAGTTCGTCGCGGGCGGCGCGGCAGACCTCCTCGACGGCGGCGGGAATCAGTCCCCGGCCCCGGTGGTCGGCGTCGACCCAGTACCCGAGGTTGGCGCTGCACAGCGGGCCGAGGTGGATGCCGCTGAGCGCGGCGCGGCCGACCACGCGACCGCCCGCTGCCCGGTCGAACAGCAGCCACGTCGCCCCGGAGCGGTCGGCGATCCGCTCGGCCTGCTCCCGCGCCGTGTAGTAGCCCTCGGGGCGGTACGGCTCCCAGGTCCGCATGAACTCCCGGTTGCGGACGACGGCGTCGGCGAGCGCCGGTGCGTCCCCAGGGACGGCGCGGCGCAGTTCGATGTGGTCGTCGATCAGCATGCCCGTACGGTACGCGGGCCCCTGGACGCTCGCGTATGCGGCCGCGCGGATCGACGATGTCGGGCGGCACGGCCCGCGGCTTGACTGGGGTCATGACGACAACGACGCGTGTCACGGAGTGGGTACTGGGGGCGGCCACGGTCGCCATGGGGCTGGCAGCCGGGTCGTTCTACGTGTTCTCGTGCGCCGTGATGCCCGCCCTGGCGCGCAGCGGCGACCGCACGTACATCGAGGTGATGCAGAACATCAACGACGTCATCCAGAACCCGGTGTTCTTCCTGAGCTTCGTCGGGGCGCTGCTGCTCACCGGGTGCGCGGCCTGGCGGGTGCGGCGTCGGCGGGGGCTGCGCGGCTGGGTGTTCGCGGCGCTGGCCGGCTACGCGGTGGCGTTCCTGCTGACGTCCGCGGTGAACGTGCCGCTGAACGACGCGCTGGCCGCGGCGGGCGCCCCCGCGAAAATCTCCGATCCGGCGCGGGTGCGGGAGGACTTCGAGGGGCCGTGGGTGGCGTGGAACGTGGTGCGGGCGGTGCTGTGCACGGGCGCGCTCGGGTGCCTGGCGCGGGCGCTCCTCGTGTGGGGCCGCCGATCAAGCCCCTGCGGCGATTGAACAGCGGGGCCCGGGGCAGAGCCCCGCGACGTGCACCCGGTCGACCGCAACAGGACAGGTCAACCGTCGGCGTACTTGGCGTCCGCCGCCGGGTCCAAGGCCAACCGGTACCCCCGCTTGACCACGGTCTGGATCAGCTTCGGTGTCCCGAGGGACGACCTGAGCCGGGCCATCGCCGTCTCCACCGCGTGCTCGTCGCGGCCCGCGCCCGGCAGCGCGCGCAGCAGCTCCGCGCGGGACACCACCCAGCCGGGGCGGCGGGCCAGCGTCCGCAGCAGCGACATGCCGGCGGGCGGCACCGGTCGCAGCTCGTCGTCCACCACCACGGCCTGCCCGCGGATCTGCATCTGGTGACCCGCGACCGGCAACGTACGCGCGCGTGCCGGGAGTTCCGTGCACAGCAGCTGCACCAGGGGGCCGAGCCGGAACCGCTCCGGCTGCACCGTGTCCACGCCGGCCGCTTGCAGCGGCACCGCGGTGACCGGGCCGACGCACGCCGCGAGCACGTCGTGGTGCAGGGCCGCGAGCAGCTCCTGCGTGAGGCCCCGCTCCTCCGCGCGGCGCAGCAGCGCCGTGGCGGCGGGGGCGGAGGTGAAGGTCAGGGCGTCCACGCCGCGCGCCACCGTGGCGTCGAGGAGGCGGTCGACCGGCCCTATGTCCTGCGGCGGGAGCCAGCGGTAGACGGGGACGCCCACCACCTCGGCGCCCGCCTCCCGCAGCGCCTCGACGAAGCCGGGGAGCGGCTCGCCGTGCAGCTGCACCGCGACGCGCCGCCCCTCGACGCCCTCGTCGAGCAGCCGCTCCAACACCTCGGCCATCGACTCGGACGAGGGCGACCACTGCTCGGTGAGGCCGGCCGCGCGCACCGCGCCCTTCACCTTCGGGCCGCGCGCGAGGAGCTCCACGCCGCGCAGGCGGTCGAGCAGGTCCTCGCCCAGGCCCCAGCCGTCGGCGGCCTCGACCCAGCCGCGGAAGCCGATCGCGGTGGTGGCGACCACCACGTCGGGCGCGTGGTCTATCAACTCCTTGGTGGCGACGAGGAGTTCACTGTCGTCCGCGAGCGGCACGATACGCAGGGCGGGCGCGTGCAGCACCGAGGCACCGCGCCGCTGGAGCAGCGCGCCGAGTTCGTCGGCGCGGCGCGCCGCGGTCACGCCCACGGTGAAGCCGTCGATCGGCCCGTGGGTCCGCTCCGGCCTCGTGGCCTGCTGTTCCTCGTCCATGCTGGTTCTCGCCCCGCTCGACGTTCTTCCGTGCACCAGGCCCACCGGTGCGTCGTCCGAGCCTGTCAACGCTCCGTGTCGACCCCGGATCAACGCTATTGCGTGCGTGTTACGGGCGCCATTGTCACACCTCCGCGTAGCTGAGCTGCGGCTTCGTCTCGGCCGTGGAACTCGCGACGGTCCGCGAGGCCGAGCGGCGAAGGTATACGGCCCAGGTCACCGCGAAGCACACGGCGTAGAAGGCGAGGAACGCGACGAAGGCGCCGGTGCCGGTGCCCGCCGTCTGGAAGGACTGCCGGAACGCCAGGTTGATGCCGAGCCCGCCGAGCGCGCCGACGGCGCCGATCAGCCCCATGGAGGCACCGGACAGGCGCCGCCCGTACGCGGCCGCGTCCTCCCCCGTGAGCCCCTTGGCCAGCGCCTTCGTCTGGAAGATGCCGGGGATCATCTTGTACGTCGACCCGTTGCCGAGCCCGCTCAGGACGAACAGGGCGATGAACGCGACGGTGAACAGGGTGAGCGACTTCTCGACCGAGGCCAGGGTCACGACGGCCGTGGCGGCGGCCATGCCGACGAAGTTCCACAGCGTGATGCGCGCGCCGCCGTACGTGTCGGCGAGCTTGCCGCCGACGGGGCGGATGAGGGAGCCGAGCAGCGGGCCGATGAAGGTGACGCCGGCCGCCTGGAGCGGCGTACGCCCGAACTGCGTCTGGAGGACGAGCCCGAAGGCGAAGGAGTAGCCGATGAAGGAGCCGAAGGTGCCGATGTACAGGAACGACATGATCCACGTGTGGGCGTCGCGCACGGCCTCCTTCGCGGCGCCGGTGTCGTTCTTCACGGTCGCCAGGTTGTCCATGAACAGCGCGGAGCAGACGGTCGCGACGACGATCAGCGGGATGTAGATGCCGAGCAGCACCCGCGGCCCGCCGCTCGCGCCGATCACGGCGAGCGCGACGAGCTGGATGACGGGGACCCCGATGTTGCCGCCGCCCGCGTTCAGGCCGAGCGCCCAGCCCTTCTTGCGCAGCGGGAAGAAGGAGTTGATGTTGGTCATGGAGGAGGCGAAGTTGCCGCCGCCGACGCCGGTGAGCGCCGCGCACCACATGAAGGTGGTGTACGAGGTGCCCGGCTCCATGACCAGGAACGCGGCGACGGACGGCACGAGCAGCATGCTCGCCGAGACGATCGTCCAGTTGCGGCCGCCGAAGACGGCGACGGCGAAGGTGTAGGGCACGCGCGCGAAGGCGCCCACCAGCGTCGCCATCGACACGAGGAAGAACTTCCCCGCCGGGTCGATCCCGTACTCGGGCCCCATGAAGAGGACCATCACGGACCACAGGGTCCAGATCGAGAAGCCGATGTGCTCGGAGAGGATCGAGAAGGCGAGGTTGCGCCGGGCGACCTTCGCGCCCGTCTCCTCCCAGAACACTTCGTCCTCGGGATCCCACCGCTCGATCCAACTCCGGCGCCGGGTCTGTTCCTTGGGGCCAGGCATGGCACGCCTCCAGGTCACGGTTCGCAGGTGATGCCCCTGAAGGTAGGGAGGCGGGATTTCCGCCTCATGGCCTGACGTGACCACCGGGGAACGTTGCTCTCACCCGGCCGGTGGCCGGGTGGTGAGGCCTTGGGCGGAGCTTCGGGAGCGCGCCACCGGGTCGCCCTCCAGCGTCTGCGGGTCGAAGAGCAGCACGGCACCGGCGAAGAACAGCACGAGGAACGGGCCGATGAGATACGGGACCAGGACCGTGAACACCGCGGAGCCCGTGCTGCCGGACGCCGCCATCAGCTCGACGGTGAGCGCCTCCATGCCCAGGTAGTGCATGGCGCAGACGGCCACTCCCATGAGCAGGCTGGCGCCGAGGCTGACGAGGAACCCGCGTACGTTCATGATCAGCCACAGGGCGGCGGTGGCGGCCACCACGGCCACGCCCACCGAGGCGGCCACGATGGGCGCACTGTAGTGGAGGGTCCCGGAGAACTGCATGGCGGCCATGCCCAGGTAGTGCATGGCCGCGACGCCGAGCCCCATGAAGAGGCCGGCGCCGAGCAGGACCGGCGTGCGCTGCCCGGCGTAACCGGCGGCGAAGACGCCCACGCCGACCACGAGCACCGCGACGGCGAGGCTGAGGAAGGTGAGCTGCGCGTCGTAGTCGATGTGCGCGCCGTGCACCTGGAAGCCCATCATCGCGATGAAGTGCATGGACCAGATGCCGACGCCCAGCGAAAGCGCGCTGTACGCAAGCCACTTGGGCCGCCCCGAGTCGAGGTGCCGCGCCCGCACGGTGCAACGCAGCCCGATCCCGCCTCCCAGACTGGCCACTAAGAACGCCGCCACCGGGGTCACGGCCCCGTAGCCGAACCCGTCAACCGTCGCCTGCACGTCACACCTTCACCTGGTCGCCCCGCCGGCGCTCGTCCGTCGCGAGCGCCCCGCAGCACGCTAGCGAGCCCCTCCACCCCTTGGACGCGAAAAATCCACACCGCCATCACATCGTGACCCAGGAGCCCGCCCCGGCGGCCCGTCAGGCGTGCCGCGCCCGCTTCCGGCCACCCTTCCGCGCCCCGTCGGGCCACAGCCGCGGTCTGCGCTTCGCGGCGAGGTCCTCGACCCAGCCGGTGGAGACGATCGCGAGGCCGATCAGGGGCCAGACGAGGACGAAGGACCAGAGCATGTACGTCGCGTCGAGCGCGGAGCTCAACCGGTCGTCCATGAAGGGCAGTTGATAGAGCAGGTCGATCAGCGGGAACGTCGCCATGATGAGCAGGTTGTGCCACAGGTAGATCGTGACGGCCCGGTTGTTCGCGAGGGTCACCAGGCGGTCCCAGCGCGCGAGGCGGCCGGGCAACTGCTGCCAGGACGGCGCGTACTGGAGCAGGATGACGACGAACCCGAGGGACCAGGTCGCCTGCGCCAATGGGATCTCGTTCAGGTCCCAGCCCTCTTCGGAGAGGTGACCCGAGGCCCACCACAGGCCGAAGCCCATGAGCAGCGCCGCGCAGGACACCGCGGCGTAGCGCGGCACCTTCTGGAGCACGCCCTCCTGGTGCGCGAAGCCGAGGATCCAGCAGCTGCCGTACACGGCGAAGTCGGTGACGGCCTCGCCGGTACGGCCGGGGATCTCCACCAGGCCCGTGCCGACCACGGCCGTGAGGACGAGCGGCGCGCACAGCGTCGCCCACGGGAGCTTGCGGAACGCCTTGAGCAGCAACGGGGACGCGAGCACGAACCACAGGTAGGCGCGCAGGTACCAGAGCGGGCCGATGCCCTGCTCGGCCCACGTGGTCTCCAGGAAGCCGGGCGGGTCGGCGATCTCCCACGGGTAGGCGGGGGCGCCGATCGGGATCACGTAGTTGACGATGCCGAGCCAGCCCCAGGCGCCGCCGCCGGTGTCGGGGTCCTTGCCCGGATTCCAGCCGCCCATGAACAGCAGCGGCAGCACCAGCGCGCTGAACAGCCACATCGGCGGCAGGAGGCGGCGCAGCCTTCCCCGTACGACGCTCAGCGCGGGCCTGCTCAGGGAGCGTGCCATCAGCGATCCGGCGAGCGCGAACATCACGCCCATGGACGGGAAGAGGATCGAGAGCCAGACCCAGCCGAACAGGTGGTAGGCGACGACGCGGACGAGCGCGATGGAGCGCAGCAGGTCGAGATAGCGGTCCCGGCCGGGCTTCTTGGGTGCGGCGGCCGGCTCCGCGGGCGTCGGCGGCCGCTGAGTGGGCAGCGGCCGCGTGGGCATCGCGCGCGTGGGGTCGGCGTTGCCTTCGTACGTCGGGTGGGTCATGACACCGGCCTCCGCTGGTCGTCGGAGACGGAGGTCGTCCGCTGGCGCGGCATCCGGGCGCCCGCGTCCGCGCCGACCACGCCGGTGCGGCGCAGCTTCTGCCAGCGAAGGCGGCCGCCGGTGAGCGCGGTGATCCAGGACTGGAGCAGGACGACGTACATCAGCTGCCGGTACAGGAGCTGCTGGAGCGGGAGGGATATCAGGTGCGTCATGCGTTCCTTGTCGAGCCGGAAGGCGTACGCCGCACAGACCGCCTGGATCGCGAGCACGCCGAACCAGGCGGCCACCGTCTTCTCCGTCGGGCCGAATACCAGTCCGTAGAGGAAGAAGATGTCGATCAGCGGCGCGAGCAGCGGGGCCAGGACCATGAAGAGCGAGACGAGCGGGAGACCGACCCGGCCGAAGCGGCCCGATGGACCCTTGTCGACCAGCGCCCTGCGGTGCTTCCAGATGGCCTGCATCGTGCCGTACGACCAGCGGTAGCGCTGCGACCACAGCTGCTGCACGGTCTCCGGGGCCTCGGTCCAGGCACGCGCCTTCTCGGCGTAGACGACGCGCCAGCCGTCGCGGTGCAGTGCCATCGTGACGTCGGTGTCCTCGGCGAGCGTGTCGTCGCTCATGCCGCCGACGCGCTCCAGGGCGCTGCGGCGGAAGGCGCCGACCGCCCCGGGGATCGTCGGCATGCAGCGCAGGACGTCGTACATGCGGCGGTCGAGGTTGAAGCCCATCACGTACTCGATGTGCTGCCACGCGCCGATCAGCGAGTCCCGGTTGCCCACCTTCGCGTTGCCCGCGACGGCGCCGACGCTCGGGTCGCCGAACGGCTGGACCAGCTCGCGCACGGTGGCCGGTTCGAAGACGGTGTCGCCGTCCATCATCACGACGATGTCGAACCGGGCGTTGGCCAGGCCCCTGTTGAGGGCCGCGGGCTTGCCCGCGTTGTGCTGCCGGACCACGCGGACGCCGGGCAGCCGCATGTTCTCCACGATGCGCGCGGTGCCGTCCGTCGAACCGTCGTCGATGACGACGACCTCGATGGGGTGCTCGCTCAATGCCAGCGAACGGACCGTGTTCTCGATGCACTTGGCTTCATTGAAGGCCGGTACGAGGACGGAGACCGGCTCCGTGACCGGCCGCCCCCACGCGAAGCCCTTGCGGCGGACCCTGCGCGCGTGCACCGCGGACAGGATCAGCATCAGGCCGAAGCGGGACATGACGAGGACGCCGATGACGGCGAGGCCGACGACGAGGACGCCCGTGATGTTGTCCGAGGCCCCCACCGCGTAGACCCACGCCTTGCCCTTCCACAGCTCGACGCCGGTGACCGGCGTGTGGGCGCTGGGCATGCCGAGGGCCTCGGTGAGGTTCGCGAACTTGTAGCCCTCGCCCTGAAGATGCGGCAGAAAGCGGTCGAGCGCGGCGACGGTCTGCGAGCGGTTGCCGCCGGAGTCGTGCATGAGGACGATCGCGCCCTTGCCGTCCTTGGGCGTGGCACGGCGGATGATCTCGTCGACGCCGGGGCGCTTCCAGTCCTCGCTGTCCGTGTTGTTGACGACGGTGATGTAGCCGCGCGAGCCGATGTACTTGGTGACCGGCCACGACGCGTCGTCCATGGCGTCGGCGAACGAGGAGTACGGCGGCCTGAACAGGGAGGTGCGCACGCCCGCCGCGCCTTCGAGGGCCAGCTGGTTCTGCGACAGCTCCCAGTCGATGCGCTTCTTCGACTGGTAGGAGAGGTCGGGGTGGTTGAAGGTGTGCAGGCCGACCTCGTGCCCCTCGTCGACCATGCGGCGCACCAGGTCGGGATAGCGGGAGGCCATGGTTCCGGTGACGAAGAAGACGGCGTGCGCGTCGTGCTTCTTGAGGACGTCGAGGACCTTCGGGGTCCACTCCGGGTCGGGGCCGTCGTCGAAGGTGAGCACCAATTGGTGCTTGCCTATGGAACGGCTGCTCTCGCGGCCGCCCCGGGTGTCGATGACGGGTCCGCCGTCGAGGATCTTCTCCGGCACCTTGTCGGTGGCCGCCTCGGGGCGGATGCGGTGGTCGGCGAGGATCTCGCTGTGGACATAGCCGCGCAGCATCAGCATCGCGATCACGGCGACGAGCAGCAGCGAGGGCAGCAGGTAGCGCAGCGGGAGGCGGCGCCTGCGGGCCGCGGCCGGTGCGCGGCGCGAGCGGCGTGAGCGGTCGGACATCTACAGGACGCTGCTTTCCAGGGGCGGGACGAGGGGCGCCACCAGGGGCGCTGCGATCAGACGCGCGAGGCCGCCGTCGGCGAGGGTGCCCGAGCCGTCGGTCCCCGCTCCGTCCGCCGGGCCGCTCGGCTGGTCGCCGGGGTCCGTCGACGGGTCGGCGGGGCTGCCGCCGGACGGTCCCGTCGTCGGCTTGTCGCTGTCGTCCGGCTTCGTGGGATTCACGGTCGTCGAGGGCTTGCCGCTGGGCCTGCCGGACGGCGACGTGCCGGTGGACGGCTTCCCCGACGTACTGGCTCCGGTCGTCGGCGACGCGCTCGCGCCCGGCGCCGCGGAGGTGCTCGGCTGCGCGCCGCCGGAGGCGCTGGGCTGCGCGGTGGCGCCCGGCGACCCGGACGACGAGAGAGTCGGCGTGGGCTCGGACGACTCGGTGTCCACCTTGCCCGACCCCTTGCCCTCGGCCGGCATCGGCAGCCACGGCGCGTCGGAGTTCCCGGAGAAGACGGTGATCACGATGGCGACGGCGTAGACCGCGATGGCCAGGCCCGCGGCCACGCCGAAGCGGCGGAAGGTGCGGCCGCGCCGACCCGAGTCGTCGACGAAGACGGGGAGTTCCTTGTCGTCCGAGCCCGCGGGCTCCGCGCCGAGGGGCGTGCGCGCACCCGGTCTCGCGCCGACCGGGCCGCCCAACTGCCGACCTATGAAGTCGAGTTGGACCGTCACCTCGTGCGGGTCATGGGTCGGCCCTGACAGGCCGTCTTCTCGCGAGTTCTCCACCGTACGCACATCCCCCCAAGGACACATTCACGGGTGCGCGGGCGATGTCGCGGGCCTTCGCCGACCGAACCGGGCCCCCACCCGATCCGGGCACCCCACTATCACATCGCACCCGAGACCAGAATGTAGCGCACACCAGTGACACCCATGCACACACCTCATTCACGACTCAACATAATCTGCACATCTGCGGCTGGAATCCATGCCTCCGGAGGCCTTTCCAGCCACCCGCTCTCCGCCGCGAGGGCGTCCGCGGCGGCCCGAAGTGCCGTGATTCCAGGGTGTTTACACCCCTTTCGCCACACGAGCGACACGGGCGACAGCGGCACCGGATCGACGAGCGGGCGCAGCACCGAGCCCGGCATGACCGGAAAGTCCACCCCCGTGAGGACCGGATTGCGGTACTTGTCCATGATCCGGCGGAACTCCTCCTTGCCGACGGCGAGCGGCGCGGGCGGCGCGACGTGGATGCCCCGGCCCTCGAACAACAGCCGGGCCAGCTCCGTCCATTCGGGCGTGCGGGGGTTGCCGGCGCCCGCGTAGACCGACTCCCCGGCGAGCCGGTCCAGGGGCACGGCGTCGAGCGCCGCCAGCGGATGGTCCTCGGGCAGCATGATCGCCATCGGCTCGTAGCGCACGGGCTGTTGGGAGAGCCGGGCGCGCACGGCCGGGTCGAGACCTGCGAAGCGGCCGAAGGACACGTCGAGGCGGCCCGCGAGGAGTTCGGCCGCGGCGCCGGTCAGACCGCTCTCGTAGCGGGCCATCAGCTCGTGGTCCGGGGCGAGTTCGCGGGCCCGCGCGAGCACCCGCTCGTGCGCGAGACCCGGGCTGTTGACGTCGACGAGCAGCGGCCGTCCGGCGGCGGGCCCGGTGAAGGCCGCCAGCAGCTCGTCCTGCGCCGCGATCACGCGCCGCGCGTGCGGCAGCAGCCGGGCCCCGTCCGTGGTCAGCGTGACCTGCCGGGTGGTGCGCCCGAAGAGGTCCACGCCCAGTTCCCGCTCCAGGCGCCGGATGTCGCGGCTGAGCGCCTGCTGGGCGACGTAGAGGCGGGCGGCGGCGCGCGTGAAGTGCAACTCGTCGGCGACGGCGAGGAAGGCGCGCAGCAGGCGGGGTTCGACGTTCGCGGGAGGCATCGGGCGAACTTACAACGCAGGTGCGTCGAAATTAACAGCACAGGCGCGTGAATCGACGCCGAGTAGGTGTTGGACCCCGCAGGTGACCTGCGGGGACGCTCTTCGCATGCCCACCGCTCCCACGACCACCGGCTCCACGTCCTCCACCGCCACGTCCTACACCCGTCTCTTCACGATCCCGGGCACCCGCGCCTTCACCCTCGGCAACCTCATCGCCCGCTTCCCGCAAGGGATGTTCAGCATCAGCGCGGTGATCATGATCTCCGGCTCGCGCGGCTCGTACGCGCTCGCGGGCGCCGTCACCGCCACGGGACTGGTCGCCAACGCGCTCGTCGGGCCGTGGACGGCGCGGCTCGTGGACCGCTACGGGCAGGCGCGGATCGCGGTCCCGGCCACCCTCATATCGGCCTGCGGCTCGCTCGCCCTGCTCCTGTGCGTGCACTTCGGGGCGCCGAACTGGACGCTGTTCGCCGCCTACCTGGCATCCGCGACGACCCCCAACACGGGCGGCCTGTCCCGGGCCCGCTGGGCGCACCTGCTGAAGGAGACCCCGGACGCCCTGCACACCGCGAACTCCTTCGAGCAGGCGGCTGACGAACTCTGCTACATGCTCGGCCCCGTCGTGGCGGCCTTCCTGTGCGGCTCTCTCTTCCCGGAGGCGGGCACCCTGGTCAGCGTCGTCCTCATGGTGACCGGCGTGCTGATCTTCACCGCGCAACGCGCGACGGAACCGCCGCCCCACGCGCGCACGAAGGCGACGAAAACGCCACTACGCGCGCGTGGCATGCCGCCCCTGCTGCTCGCGTTCCTCGCCTCGGGCGCGATCTTCGGCTCACTGGAAGTCGTCACGGTCGCCTTCGCCGAGGCGCAGGGCCACAAGGTGTGGGCGGGCGGCATCCTGGCGCTCCAGGCGGCGGGCTCCTGCGCGGCGGGCCTGCTCTACGGGGCGTGGCGGCCGGCGGGCCCTGCGGCGCGGCGCCACCCGCTCTGCGTGGCGGCGATGGCGGCCCTGATGACGCTGCCGCTGCTCGCCGCATGGTCCACGGGCTCCCTGTACGTCCTCGGGGGCGCGCTCCTGATCGCGGGCATGGCCACGGCGCCGACGATGGTGACGGGCATGACCCTGGTCCAACAGCGCACGCCCACCGGCCAGTTGAACGAGGGCATGACGCTCGCCGTGACCGGCATCCTCACGGGCATCGCGACCGGCTCGGCCTCGGGCGGCGCCGCGGTGGAGCACTGGGGCCCCACCGCGGCGTACACGGTGCCGGTCGCGGCGGCTTCGTGCGCGCTTCTGCTCGCGCTGTACGCGTACGTACGACGCCCGGGCCGCCGCTAGCGGCTCAGCACACGGCCGGCTTGCGCCACGAGCACTCCAGGTCGCCGTCCCGCTCGGCCGCCGGGACGGCGCGCGTGGACTTCGGCACGACGGCCTTCGCCTCCTTGGACGTCGACTTCGCGAGGGTCACCACGATGGCGTCCTCCAGCGGCTTCACGGAGTCGACGAGATAGTTGTTCTGGACGACGCTGTAGACGAGCAACCGCCCGTCGGCGTCCTTCACGTAGCCCGAGAGCGCGGAGGCGCCCGTCAACGACCCGGTCTTTCCACGGGCGTTGAGGGCGGCCGGGGTCCCGCACATCCGGCTGCGCAGCGTCCCGCCGACGAACCGGTCCGGGTCGCAGGCCACGGGCAGCGACTTGTACCAGTCGGCGTACCAGGACTCGTCCTGAACGGACAGCAGCAGGTCGGCGAGCTGCCGGGCGGCGAAGTTGTCCTTGCGCGAGAGCCCGGACCCGTCGACCTGCCGCAGCTTGCCGGCGTCGACCCCGGCGCCCTTCAGATAGTCGGCGACGGCGTCGATGCCGTCACCCCAACTCCCGGGCCTCCCGGTCGCCTTGTACCCCATGGCCTTGGTGAGGGACTCGGCGTGCATGTTGTTGGAGAGCTTCATGAACGGGATCAACAGGTCCTTCAGGGCCATGGAGTCGTGCGCGGCGAGCCGCTTCGCGCCCTTGGGCGTGGCCTGCCCCAGCTTGGTGGACCCGCCGACCTTCACGCCGTGCGCGGCGAGCGCGTCCCGGAACACGGCGGCCGCGTACCCGGTCGGCTCCCACACCGTCACCCACTCCTTGGTGGTGTCCCCGCCCACGGGGACGGTGCCGCTCACGGTGACCGTGTTGGTCCCGTGCCGCCGCTCGACGGCGACTGTGTCCTCTCCCCCGGCCCCGACGGTGGACGCCTGCACGTCCAGGTGCACGTAGTCGTTCTTCGGCGTGACGCTGACGGCGGGCTTGTCCCCGGCCCCGGCCCCGGGCTTCACCTCGACGATGACGGTCCCGGTGTCGTAGTCGGTGTCGGGCGCGACGCTCAGCGCGCTGATCTGGGCGGCGTAGTACGAGGACTCGTCGTCGCCACCCCAGGTGTCACCGATCCGGTGGTCGTCGAACCGGGTGTCGTCCGCGACGAGCCGTCCGCTCACCCGCTTCACCCCGGCCGCGGCGACATCGGCGGCGAGCCTGTCGTAGTCGGCGGCGAGCGTGGTCGGGTCCCCGGTACCGCGCAGATACAGGTCCCCGTCGAGCACCCCGCCGCGCACCCGCTCACCGGCGAGCACGTCCGTACTGAACCGGTAGTCGGGGCCGAGGGTCCCCATGGCCGCGGCGGAGGTGGCGAGCTTCGTGTTGGAGGCGGGCATCAGCCGCCCGGTCGGATTGTGCTGGTACAGGGTCTCTCCGGTCTTCGCGTCGGCCACGACGACGCTCGCGGCGCCGCCCTCCATCCGCGGATCCCCGAGAATCGTGTCGATGGCCTCCGGCAGTCCACCGGGAGTGGAATCGGCGCCGGCGGGCGCGCTCCACGACAGACCCGCGGCGGCCACGACGAGCACGAGAGGCCAGGCCCATTGACGGGCTCTGACGGACGGCTTTCCATCACGTCTACTCATGCCACAGGAGCATCCCGGAACCGCAGGGCTCCGCCAAGACCCACTACTGGCCACCGGGCACTGCGCAACGGCACCCACGACAAAGGCCCGGCTGTGTGAACAGCCGGGCCTGAATCGCATGGGATGAGGGGGTCTGGGGGTCATGCCCCCAGAAGTCCCGACGGGACGGACAAGGCTCGCGCTTTCTGCGAGCAGAGTCCGGGCTCCGTCTCGTGGTGGAGATGGCGGGAATCGAACCCGCGTCCAACGGTGCAGCAGCAGGGCTTCTCCGTGTGCAGTTCGCTTCGATTTTCTCGGCCCCGGTGATCACGCGAACAAGTCACCGACGGGCCCAGCCACTGTTTGATTTCCTTTTCCGCCCCGTGGCCGGACGGAAAAGTTTAGTTCCCTAGATTATGCCAGGATCCGGGCCGGGAACACTCCCGGGCTGACACCCTTTTAGGGTCCTTCAGTCGCTACTTATTAGGCAGCGAGGGCGAAGGACTGGGAATCGCTCTTAGAATTGGCGATTATTGGTTGCGACATATGGTTAACGAGATCATTGCCGCTTCCTCGACACGCTTCCCCTGCTTCGACATCCGCTGTCGAAACCGATCATCCCCATGTTGATTTTTCAAGCGTGGACCTTGCGGTCCGGCGTCCCTGCGTGAGGAACAGTGCCATCGTACGTGACCAACGCACGACGATGCCAGCGTATTCCTGAGGGTCGACGGGCGACGGGCGTCAGCCCATCCGCTCGTTGTTCCGCTGGCGCCGCTTCGCCGCCGCGATCGCCCGGTCCGAGTCCCGCCTGTCCTGCTTCTCACGCAGCGTCTGCCGCTTGTCGTACTCCTTCTTGCCCTTGGCGAGCGCGATCTCGGCCTTCGCCCGGCCGTCCTTGAAGTAGATCGCCAGGGTGACGATCGTGTGACCGGTCTCCTCGGACTTCGACTCCAGCTTGTCGATCTCCTCGCGGTGCAGCAGCAGCTTGCGCTTGCGGCGCACCGCGTGGTTCGTCCAGGTGCCCTGGTGGTACTCGGGGATGTGGGCGTTGTGCAGCCACGCCTCGCCCCTGTCGATCTGGACGAAGGCGTCGGCGAGCGAGGTGCGGCCCTGCCGCAGCGACTTGACCTCGGTGCCGGTCAGCACGATGCCGGCCTCGTAGGTGTCCATGATCAGGTAGTCGTGGCGCGCCTTCTTGTTCTGCGCGACCATCTTGCGCTTGCCGTCCTTCTTGTCGGACGACGCCCCCTTTTTGCCCTGCTTGGGCTGGGACTCCTTCGGTACATACATTGCCTTGGCCATAGTGCTGACCATTTTCGCACTACGAGGGGTCCCCGAGGCCAGTCAATACTGTCTCCGCCCGCCGCAGGGTGTCCGCCTCGGTCTCCAGATCGGGCGTGATGCCGCGGCCGTCGACCGCGCGGCCCGAGGGGGTGCGGTAGTGCCCGACGGTCAGCTCCGCCACGGAGCCGTCGGGCAATCGGCTCGGCATCTGGACCGAGCCCTTGCCGAAGGTCCTGGAGCCCACGACGACCGCGCGGCCACGGTCCTGGAGGGCGCCGGTGAGCAGCTCGGCCGCGCTCATCGTCCCGCTGTCGACGAGCACGACCACCGGTCTGGAGGTGTCGGCCCCGCGCTGCGCGTGCAGGGCCCGCTGCGCCCCGCGCACGTCGTACGTCGCCACGAGCCCGCCGTCGAGGAACGCGGAGGACGCCTTGACCGCCTCGGCGACCAGGCCGCCGGAGTTGCCCCGCAGGTCGAGCACGACGCCCGCGCGCTCGGGTACCGCGCCGACCGCCGTACGCACCTGGTCGCCGACGCCCTTGGTGAAGGCGCTCACCTTCACGAGCGTCGCGCCGTCCGGCAGCCGGGTGGAGGCGACCGAGTCGGTCGACAGATTGGCGCGGCGCAGGGTCTCGCTCCACGCGCGCGTGCCGCGCTGGAGACCCACATGAACCGGGGTGCCCGCGTGCTTGCCCCGCAGGAGCGCGAGGACCTCGGTGACGGGGCGGCCGGTGACCGGCTCGCCGTCGACGGCCGCGATCCGGTCGCCCTCACGGATGCCGGCGAGCTGCGCGGGCGATCCCCTGCGGACCTTGGAGACCTGGACCCGCCCGTCGGCGGTGCGCCGGGCCCGCAGGCCGATGCCGGTGTACTCGCCGTCGAGGGCCTGCTCGAACTCCTCGTACTCGCCCCGCGTGTAGACGGAGCCCCAGCGGTCGCCGCTGCGGCTGACGGCGTCCTGGGCGGCCTTCGTGGGCGACTTCCCGTCGGCCATCGCCTCGGCCGCCGCGTCGCTCGGGTCGGTCGGGCCCGCGATCGGCTTCTCGTGCGCGGCGACGAGCGAACTGTCCCCGCCTTCCGCGGGTTTCCGGTTCTCCCCCGGCCAGGAGCCGGTGGCGGCGCCCGCCGCGAGGACCGTCATGAAGATCAATGTCAGGGTCGCCCCGCGGCCGATGCGACGGGGCCTGGAGTACAGCTCCGGACCTGACATGTCGGTGAGTCTAGGACAACGAAGGGCGTCGTACGGGCCGTTGACCCGCACGACGCCCCGTGGCGCGAAGGACTCTCGTCACACCTTCAGGTACTTGCGCAACGCGACGAACGCGGCAAGCGCAGGCATCAGCACGCTCACGGCGAGGATCAGCGGCAGCTTCGTCAACACCGAGTCCCAGCCGATGAAGTTGATGAGCTGCAACTTGTCGGAGAGGGCCACGCCGTTGTCGATCACGAAGTACTGGCCGGCCGCGAGGAACACACAGGCGATGCCGCCGCCGATGAGCCCGGCGACCGCGGCCTCCATGATGAACGGCGCCTGGATGTAGAAGCCCGAGGCACCGACGAGCCGCATGATCCCGGTCTCGCGCCGTCGGCTGAACGCGGACACCCGCACGGTGTTCACGATCAGCAGCAGCGCGACGACGAGCATCACCACCATCACCGCGCCCGCCGCGTAGTTCAGGTAGCCGAGCAGCCGGAAGAGGTTGTCGAGCACGCCCTTCTGGTCCTGCACGGACTGCACACCGGGCCGCCCGTTGAACGCCGTCGCGATGACGTCGTACTTCTCCGGGTTCTTCAGCTTGATCCGGTACGACTCCTGGAGCTGGTCCGGCGTCAGCGAGCTGGCCAGCGGGGAGTCGCCGAACTGCTCCTTGTAGTGCTTGTACGCCTGGTCCTGCGACTCGTGCGCCACGCTGTCGACGACGGGCAGCTTCCTGAGGTCGCCGAGGATGTCCTTCTTCTGCTCGGTCGTGACCGGGCCCTTGGCGCAGTTCGGGTCGGAGTCGGCGTCCCCCTTGTTGCACAGGAAGATCGAGACGTTGACCTTGTCGTACCAGTAGCCCTTCATCTGGTTGACCTGGTCGCTCATGAGCAGCGAGCCGCCGAACAGGGCGAGCGAGAGGGCAACCGAGATGATCACGGCGAAGGTCATCGTGAGATTGCGGCGGAGTCCTACGCCGATCTCCGACAGAACGAATTGGGCACGCATAGCGTCACTAACGCCTTTCGCAGCTTTCTTTGCTCGGTACTTCTCGTACTTCTCGCGGTTCCGCGGTTCTCAGTGCTGATAGCCGTAGACGCCGCGCGACTGGTCGCGCACGAGGCGGCCGTGTTCCAGCTCGATGACGCGCTTGCGCATCTGGTCCACGATGTTCTGGTCGTGGGTGGCCATGATCACGGTGGTGCCCGTCCGGTTGATCCGGTCGAGCAGCTTCATGATGCCGACCGAGGTCTGCGGGTCCAGGTTGCCCGTCGGCTCGTCCGCGATCAGCAGCTTGGGCCGGTTGACGAAGGCCCGCGCGATGGCCACGCGCTGCTGCTCACCACCGGAGAGCTCGCCGGGCATGCGGTCGTCCTTGCCGCCGAGGCCGACGAGGTCGAGGACCTGCGGCACGGACTTGCGGATCTCACCGCGGGACTTGCCGATGACCTCCTGTGCGAAGGCGACGTTTTCACCGACCGTCTTGTTGGGCAGGAGCCGGAAGTCCTGGAAGACCGTGCCGAGCTGGCGGCGGATCTGCGGGACCTTCCAGTTGGATACGCGTCCGAGGTCCTTGCCCAGCACGTGCACCTGGCCGTGGCTGGCCCGCTCCTCGCGCAGTACGAGGCGCAGGAACGTCGACTTGCCGGAGCCGGACGAGCCGACCAGGAAGACGAACTCACCACGCTCGACCTCCAGGGAGACATCCCTGAGGGCGGGCCGGGTCTGCTTGGGATAGACCTTGGAGACGTTGTCGAATCGGATCACGGGTGCGCCTCGGTGCATCGGGGGGCGTCGGAGGTAGGTGTGCGTGACCATACGCGAAGCCGCGCACAGAGCGCAGGCGCCGTCCCCCGTTGAGCGTTTTGTCCCGCTGTGATGCCGGATACGGCGCCGGAATTGTCCGCCCCGTGCCTGGTCAGGGACGGCACATCCGGCGGGACGCGCCGAATTTCCGGGAAGCTGGCACAGTGGTAGGGGGAACGGTTGCGTTTCCCGGAGCGTTGAGCGGAGAGAACCCAGGGGTACCCGGTGGCAGGCTCCGCCGCGCGGGAGGAGGAGAAGCGCATGACCTACGACCGATTGGTGTGCGCGAACTGCGCGGCCCCCGTGAACGAGGGACGCTGCCCGGTGTGCCGGGCGAATCGCGAGCGGCTTCAGCAGCAGAACCCGCTGTCCGCACTGAGCCCCATGGCGCTGGTCGCCCTGGTGGCGGTGCTCGTGGCGGCGATGGCGCTCCTCGCGCATCAGACGGTGTAGCCACCGCACACGGACATGCGAAAGGGCCCGGAGCCGATCGGCTCCGGGCCCTTTGCGTGTGCGCAGTGTTACGCGGCGGCGCCGCCACCGCGGTTGCCCGCGAGGCGCGGCAGGAGTCGGAAGCCGACACCGCCCGCGATCATCGTGGCCGCACCGATCACCAGGAACGTGGTGCCGGAGGAACCGGTCTCGGCGAGCTCACCGGTGGCCTGGGCCTTGCCGGAGCCGGTGCCGGTCTGCTGGGCCGGCTCGGAGCCGGTGTCGTTCAGGCCTTCCTTGCCCTGGCCCTGCTCGACGGGGTTGTTGTTGCCGTCGGGCGTGGTGTTGTCGCCACCGCCGGTGGACGAACCACCGGTCGAGGAGCCGCCACCCGTGGAGCCGTCGCCACCGGTCGAGGAACCGCCGGTGGAGGACGAACCGCCGGTGGAGGAGCCACCGGTCGACTGGTCGCCGCCGGTGCCGCCACCGTTGCCGTTGCCACCACCGTTGCCGTTGCCGCCGGTGGAGTCGTCGCCGCCGATCGTGCCGCCGGTGGAGTCGTCACCACCGTTGCCGCCGGTGGTCTCGTCGCCGCCGTTGCCGCCGGTGACCACGCCGGCAACCGAGCCGCCGTCGCCGCCACTGCCGCCGGTGGCCACACCGGCGACCGAGCCACCGTCGCCGCCACCGGCAACGCCGGCGATCGAGCCCTCGGTGCCGCCGTCGTCGTCGCCGCCCTCGTCCTCACCCTTGGTCGGCCAGCAAATAATGCCGAGCGGACCGCAGGTCTCGCCGCTCTTCTCGTCGACGGTGGCGGCGGATGCCGCACCCGCGGCGGTCAGCGAGGCGCCGGCCGCAATCACCGCACCGGCCGCTATCCGCGCAACGCGGATCCGCGTCTTCTTGGTCATCTGTCTGCTACCCCCAGTAGCCAATCGTCAATGGAGCAGCGCCAGGGACCGCGTTCAACCGGAGGCAGCAGAGGCCTCGTGCACCCCTCCCCCGTTCACACGCGTCCCACTAATACGCATGCCGCGCGCCAGCCTTTCCACTTTTGGGATCAACGTCAAGGCCGTTGCGCACGCTATGTCCACACTTGAGCGAGTTGACCGCCTTACGAACATGTGACTGTGACGTAAATGGCTGGCCAGTCTTCACAGATGCGCCACATTTGAAAGGGGTCCCAGGGCAAAACGAAAGGCAACTGCCGTTCGATGAACGGCAGTTGCCTTCAATTCGTTGAATCCTGGAGTTACTTCTCCTGCTGCTTGCGCCAGCGAATTCCGGCCTCGATGAAGCCGTCGATCTCGCCGTCGAGCACGGCCTGCGGGTTGCCGACCTCGAACTCGGTGCGCAGGTCCTTGACCATCTGGTACGGGTGCAGGACGTACGAACGCATCTGGTTGCCCCAGGAGCTGCCGCCGTCGCCCTTGAGGGCGTCCATCTTGGCGCGCTCCTCCTGGCGCTGGCGCTCGAGGAGCTTGGCCTGCAGCACGTTCATGGCCGTGGCCTTGTTCTGGATCTGCGAGCGCTCGTTCTGACACGAGACCACGATGCCGGTGGGGAGGTGCGTCAGGCGGACCGCGGAGTCGGTCGTGTTGACGCCCTGGCCGCCGGGGCCCGAGGAGCGGTAGACGTCCACGCGCAGGTCCGACTCGTCGATCTCGACGTGGTCGGTCTGCTCGACCACCGGGAGCACCTCGACGCCCGCGAAGGAGGTCTGGCGGCGGCCCTGGTTGTCGAACGGCGAGATGCGCACCAGGCGGTGCGTGCCCTGCTCGACGGAGAGCGTCCCGTACGCGTACGGGACCTGGACGGAGAAGGACGTCGACTTGATGCCGGCCTCTTCCGCGTAGGACGTCTCGTAGACCTCGGTCTTGTAGCCGTGGCGCTCGGCCCAGCGCATGTACATGCGCTGCAACTGCTCGGCGAAGTCGGCCGCGTCGACGCCGCCGGCCTCCGCGCGGATGTTGACGATCGCCTCGCGGGAGTCGTACTCGCCGGACAGGAGGGTGCGGACCTCCATCTCGTCGAGCGCCTTCTTCACGGCCGTGAGCTCGGACTCGGCCTCGGCACGGGTGTCCGGGTCGTCCTCCTCCTCGGCCATCTCGAAGAGGACCCCGAGGTCGTCGATACGACCGCGCAGCGCCTCGGCCTTGCGGACCTCCGCCTGGAGGTGGCTCAGCTTGCTGGTGATCTTCTGCGCCGCCTCCGGGTCGTCCCACAGGGACGGCGCGGCCGCCTGCTCCTCGAGCACGGCGATATCTGCCCTCATCTTGTCGAGGTCCAGGACGGCCTCGATCGACTCCATGGTCGAGGAGAGGGACTTCAGCTCTTCGGATACATCGACGACTGCCACAGGACCAGCCTAACGGCTGGTGCAAGTGATCCGCCCCGGCCGCCCCCGGGGGCCCCTTTACGGCTGTTCGGGCGCCGAATTGTTGCTGTCCGCTGGGGGCGCCTCGTCGGAGCCGGAGGAGGACGCCGCCCAGACGCCGCCGCCGACCGCGGCCACCAGGACGAGCCCGGCCACCCCGAACGTGATGCGTCTGCGGCGCGCGGAGTGCCGGTTGCGGGCCGAGCCGGGGCGCGGCGAGCCGTGGGCGCGGGGCGCGCGGGCCGTGCCGCGGGCGCCACCCGCCAGCTCGTCCGGGGCCGGGACCCGCATCGACGTATGGGTGTCGCGGTTGGAGTCCTTGGGCGTGGAGCCGGGGATCAGGGAGACGGCGCCGCGGCGGGGCCGCTCCGGGGGGTCCTCCGGGGTCTCGGTCCGCGGCTCCGGCTCGTCGGCGGCGGGCTCGGTCTCCGGCTCGTCCACGTCGAGCGGGGGCAGGCCCGTGAGCATCGGCTGGAGTTCGCGCAGGCGCGCGGCCAGCTCGGAGGCCCGCAGGCGGGAGGCCGGGGCCTTGGCGAGGCACTGGATGAGCAGCTGCCACAGCTCGTCGGGGATGCCGGGGAGCGGGACCACCGTCTCCGTGACGTGTCGGCGCAGGATGGCGCCGGGGTGGCCGCCGCCGAACGGCGTGAAGCCGGCGAGGAGTTCGTACAGGACCGTCGCGAGCGCGTAGATGTCGACGGCCGCGCGCGCGGGCAGGCCCTCGACGACCTCGGGGGCGAGGTAGTCGGGCGTACCGATGATCTTCGTCGCGCGCGTGCGGCGCGGGGTGTCGATCAGCTTGGCGATGCCGAAGTCGGTGAGCAGCGCGGGGTGCGAGCCGCCGGGGCCGAGCTCGCCCTGCATGTCGAGGAGGACGTTCTCCGGCTTGACGTCGCGGTGCACGATGCCCGCGGCGTGCGCGGCTGCGAGGCCCTCGGCGATGTCCGCGACGACGGCGACGGCCGCCTCGGGCGGCATCCGGCGCTCGCGGTCGAGCCGGGTGCGCAGGTCGGTGCCGCGGACGAGGTCCATGACGAGCGCCAGGTCGTTGCCGTCCACCACCAGGTCGCGCACGCCCACCACGCGCGCGTGGTCGAGGCTCAGCAGGGCGGTGCGCTCCTGGACGAAGCGGCCGACCAGTTCCTGGTCCGCGGCGAGGTCCTCGCGCAACAGTTTGATGGCGACCGGACCCTCGGGTCCCTCACCCAGCCACACCGTGCCCGCACTGCCGCGCCCCAGGATCTGGTGTGCGGTGTACCGGCTGCCGATCTTCCGTGCCAAGGCTGCTCCTACAGACGCGTGTTGGCGCCCAAGCTACGCGGCTCGGACGCCAACCTGCGCATCAGAGGGGGAATTCACCCGCCAGATGTCGACAAATCTCCAACGTCACCGACGAGTTGCCGGTTCGGTCGTCGCTAGTTGCCGGTCTTGCTCCCCAGATCGCCGATCCAGCCGGACACCGTGGAGAACCAGTCGGAGAGCTGGGCCCAGTAGCCCTTGCCGGTGCCGATCCAGTCCTGGAGCGGGGTGAACTCCCAGACCAGCCAGCTCACGACGAAGAGCATCACGATCATGAACAGGCAGCCCTTGAGGCAGCCGAGGCCCGGGATCCGCATCCGGTTGGGGCTGCGGCGCCGCGGCTCACGCGGCTCCGGCTCCCGGCGCGGGGCCTGGCGGGGCGGCGGCTGCTGCGGCGGCGCGTACTGCTGGGGCCGCTGCTGCGGCTGCTGGGGCGCGTACTGCTGCGGCTGCTGCTGTTGTTGCTGCGGGCGCGCGACCTGGCGCTGCGGGCGGCGGCGCAGCGGGTCCTCGTTCGGGTCGAGGTACTGGACCTGCGTCTGCTCGTTGCGGTCGCGGGCCGCGCGCAGCTGGTCGCCCCAGGCGTCCGGCATCTGCTCGGGCGGGCCCTGCGGCATCGGCGGCATGACGGCGGTCGGATCGGCGGCGTCACCGCCCTGGCCGTTGCCCTGCTGCTGCATGACGCTGGTGGCCGCGTTCGGGTCGTACGCCCCCGCCGCGGCGGCACCGGCCGCGGCGCCCGCGGCACCGGCGAACCCCGCGGCCGCCGCGTTGTTCGGCAGCACCTGCGTGGGGTCCGCGTCCGAGGTGCCTTCGGCGCCCGGAACCTGCGCCGGAGTCGGATCCGGCATCAGGAGCGCGCCGACGCCCTCGGCGGCGGCGATCTGCGCGCTGTTCGCGTGCACGCCGATGCCCTCGGCGACGGTGCGCAGGCCGCGCGCGAGGTTCTCCGCGCTCGGCCGTTCGTCCGGGTTCTTGCGCAGGCAGCGCTCGATGACCGTCCACAGCGGGTCGGGGACCGTCGAGGGGCGGCGCGGTTCGGCGCTGAGGTGCTGGTGCAGGACTTCGAGCGCCGAGCCGCCGGAGAACGGCGGCCGGCCCGTGACCAGCTCGTACAGCAGGATGCCAGCGCCGTAGACGTCGACGGCGCTGGTCTGGGGGCGGCCCTCGGCGGACTCGGGCGCCACGTAGGCGGGCGTGCCGACGAACTCGTGGGTGCGGGTCAGGCCCGGGGAGTCGGCGAGGCGGGCGATGCCGAAGTCGGTGAGCATCGGGTACATCTCGCCGGTGTCCTGCTTCAGCAGGACGTTGGCCGGCTTGAGGTCGCGGTGCACGACCCCGTCCGCGTGCGAGGCGGCCAGCGCGTCGGCGACCTGGGCCGTCAGGAGCGCGGCGCCGACCGGCGAGAACGGTCCGTTCTCGCGCAGGTAGCGGTGCAGGTCCGGGCCCTCGACGAGGTCCATGACGAGGGCGAGCAGATCGCCCTCCACCACGAGGTCGCGCACCCGCACGATGTTCGGGTGGGTGAGCCGCAGCAGGACGGAGCGCTCCCTGAGGAAGCGCATCACCACGTCCGCGTCGTTGGCGAGCTCTTCCTTGAGGACCTTGATCGCGACGGTCTCGCCGGGCTGGCCGGCGACGGCCGCCTCCGCGCCCGCCGTCTCGCGCTGGCGGGCTCGCCAGACGGTGCCCGTGGCGCCGCGTCCGAGCGGCTCCTCGAGCAGGTACTTGCTGCCTACCGGCCGCACGTCATGCGCTCCCTGCATCGGTCTTTGCTTGGGTCACCTGGTTCCGGGTGTTCCTCCCCCAAGCTCTTAAGGAGCAGGGGGGACCCCCCTACTCTAGTGGCGGATCCCCCCGTACCGACTGTCGATCTTCTGTGGCTTTCGGTCGGTCCCGTGCCATCCGTCGCACCGGTGTACGGCCCCGGGCCTACCCGCGTTCGACGCAAAGACGCACGGCTGGGGCTGTTGGTTGCCGCGGGACGACGTGACCGATCTCAAGCGGGCATCGAGCAGGCACTTTTACGGGCAGAGCCGACCAATCAAGATCACTTACGGGTGGCTGACGGGCGTGTTGTCAGCGGCAAGTGCAAGGATGCCTTCAGCACTGGCTGACGTGCCCGTGGCGGTGGGGGGAATCTGCGGTGGGGGACCGCGGGGCAGCCCCTCTGTTTCCGGGCGCCCGCGCAGAAGGGACCGCAGGCGGCGATGCAGATCCGGCTTACCGTCGTAGACCCCCTGGGCACGCGCCCCGACATGCTCGCACGTGGTGACGACACACTCGCGCGCGGTGTCGACGTACTGGTCACGGCCCCCGCGGGCACGGCGCTCGCCGCGGTCGCCTCCGGCCTGGCCACGGCCGCCGCGGGCGGCGAGGCGGGGTCCACGACCCTGTACGCGGGCACGCAGCGGCTCGACGCGCAGCGCTGCGTCATAGGCGAGCCCCCGCTGATCGACGGCGCGGTGATCGCGCTCGGCGCCCCCGTGGACCCGGGCCCCGAGCCGGACGACGCCGCGGCCCAGCTGCACGTGGTGGCGGGTCCCGACGCGGGCGGCGTCCACCTGCTGCACGGCGGGCAGATCCGCATCGGCCGCTCCGCCGACGCGGACGTCTCCCTCGACGACCCGGACGTGTCACGGCTGCACTGCGCGGTGACGCTCGGCGCCGACGGCCGGATCTCGGTGGAGGACCTGGACTCGACGAACGGCACGTCGGTGGACGGCCGCCCCCTCGACACCCGCCCCGTCCGCCTGTCCCCCGGTTCGCTGGTGCGCCTCGGCGAATCGGCGCTGCGGGTCTCCGTCGCCGGAGACGCGGCCCGCCCCAGGCCGCTGCGGACGGCGCCGGACGGCGAGGGGCACGTCCGGGTGCTGTTCGCCGAGCAGCCGGTGGACGCGCCCGCGCAGGCGCCCGTCGCCGACCCCGACCAGGAGACCCGGCACGCGTACGGGGACTCCGCCTGGGGCGCGGCGAGCGATGCCGCCCAAGGCGGCGCGCGGTCCCTCGTCACCGAGCCGGAGCCGACGGAGGAGGCGGAGGGCACGCGCGTGAGCACCCCCGCGCGCGGCACCACGCTGCCGCGCGCCCCGCGCAAGCGCGGCGGGCTCTCCCGGCTGCTGCGCCGCGGCCGGCGCGACGAGCGCGACGGCTTCGCCATGGTCGACCAGCATCACGAGATCTACGAACCGCACGTACTGCGCACCCCGCACCTCTCGGACCCCGTCGCCGCCCCCGGCACACCCCCCGATGAGGCCTCCCCGTACGAGGAGGAGCCCAGGCCCGTCGCCGGCACCGCCGAGACCTGGCCCGACGCCGCGGCGCTGCTGCTCACCGCGCTCGGCCCGGGGCCGCGCCTGTGGGAGCGCGGTCCCGGCCACGCGGAGGCGCTCGCGGTGCGGCTCGGCAGCGTCGACCGGCCGGGACCCGGCGGCGTGGGGCTGCTGCCCGCGGTGCCGGTGACCGTGGGCCTCGCCGAGGCCGGGGCCCTGGGGCTCGCGGGGCCGCGCGCGCGGCTCACCGGCCTGGCCCGCTGCGCCATCGCCCAGCTCACGACGCTGCACGCGCCGGAGCGCCTGGAGCTCGTGCTGATCTCGACCGACCGGGCGCGCTCCCTGGAGGAGCGGGTCGCCGACTGGTCCTGGCTCGGCTGGCTGCCCCAGGTGCGGCCCGCCCACGGCCAGGACTGCCGGCTGCTGCTCGCGTACGACCGGGAGCAGGCGGCGGCCCGTACGAACGAGCTGCTGCGCCGCCTCGACGACCACGCGGCGGGATTCAGGCCCTCCGCGCAGGCCTCCGACGAGCCCGTCGCCGCCACGGTCGTCGTGATCGACGGCGACCCCGGAAGCGCCTCGCTTCGGGAGGCCACGGTGCGGCTCGCCGCCGAAGGGGCCGCGGCGGGGATCCACGTCGTGTGTCTGGCCGAGGCGCCCGCCGCCTCGCCCGCCTCACCGGCCACGCAGAGCTACGAGGCCGCCTGCGCCGAGAGCCCGGCGTTTCGCGCGTGCGGGGCGGTGGCGCTGCTCAGCGGCGATGTGGCGACGACGCTGCGGCTGCACCGGGCGGCGCAGGGACAGCTCGTCGGGCACGGGACGGTCGGCACGGCCGACGCGGTCTCGCTCGCCTGGGCGGAGCGGTTCGCGCGGGCGCTCGCGCCGTTGCGCCCGGACGCGGTGGGCGGTTCCGGCGACCGGCCGGGCGCGCGCGTGTCGGCGCCGCTGCCGCAGACCTCCCGCCTGCTGGACGAGTTGGGGCTCGCCCGTGCCACCCCGGCGTCCCTCATGGCGCGCTGGGCGGCGGCAGGGGACGATCCGGACTCGCTCGGCGGGCGGGTCTGGGCGGTGCTCGGGGCCGGGCCGCGCGGCCCGCTGACCGTGGACCTGGCCGCCGAAGGGCCGCATCTGCTGATCGAGGGGCCCGCGGGCAGCGGCCGTACGGAGCTGCTGCGTTCGGTCGCCGCCTCGCTCGCCGCGGCGGAGCGTCCCGACCGGCTCGGCATGGTGCTGGTCGACGGGACGTCGGGCGGGGAGCGCGCGGAGGGGCTGCGGGTCTGCACGGACCTGCCGCACGTCACGACGCATCTGGCCGCCAACGACCCCGTACGGATGCGGGAGTTCGCGCAGGCGCTGAGCACCGAGCTGAAGCGGCGGGCCGAGCTCATAGGGCGTACGCACTTCTCGGAGTGGCACACGCAGCGGGCCGTGGCGGGGCGGGTCGTCTCCCAGCGCGGTGCGCCGTCCTCCGAGAGCGCCGGGGATGTGGACGTGCCGCCGAGTTCCACGATGCGGCTGCGGCCCGGGGCCACGCGGGAGCGGGCGGAGGCCGGTCCTCCACTGCCGCGGCTCGTGGTCGTCGTGGACGACCTGGACGCGTTGCTCTCGCCGCCGCTCGGGTCGATGGGGCGGCCGGCCGCCGGGTCGGTCGTGCGGGCCCTCGAGGCCGTGGTGCGGGACGGGGAGCGGCTCGGGGTGCACCTCGTCGCGGCGTTCACCTCCGGCGGGGCCCAGGGGTGGACGGCCCGGCCGCGGGTCGTGCTCGACGCTCCGGGGACCGGGAGCGAGGATCCGGCGCCGGGGCGCGGGGTGCTGCACGGGGCGGACGGGCGTGACGTGGAGGTGCAGGCGGGGCGGGTGACCGGGCGCATTCCCCGGACGGCGACGCAGCGGCCCACCGTGGTGGCCCTTGAGTGGGCCCGCATGGGCGATCCGCCGGACCGCCGCCCGGTCCGCGAACTGGGCAACGGGCCCACGGACCTGGCGCTCCTTGCCAGCGCCCTGGAACGCGCGGCCCGCTCCGTCTCGGCCACCGAGGTCCCTTCACTCCTCTGACCACATCAAGCCCCATCCGCCAACCAAGCCCCTGCGGCGATTGAGCAGCCCTTGCGGCGGTTGAGCCAATTAAGCCCCTGCGGCGATTGAGGAGCGGGGTCCGGGGCAGAGCCCCGAGGCCGCAACCGCGGCGGGGCCGAGCCCAGTCGGACCGTTGCGCGGCACCGGGGTCCGCCTTGCCCACCCTGCCGCCCAAGGCGGCAGATTGCCCAAGGCGAGACGGCAACAACCGCCGGAACTCGACGGGTTGGCGTATCACGACCCCGTCACGATCGCCGCGGATGCGGCACAGGCACTCTTGCCGCTCATCCCTGGTCGGGCGTAGAACCAGTGCGCACGGGACAGCGCTCAGTACATACGTTCAGCGTTCAGGACGAGAACGGGGCAGTGATGGGCAGCACTCGCAGCACTCTTCGTACACGCACACCCGGCACCCGCAGGAGCACCTTCCGCACCGCACTCGCGGGCATCGCCATCGGTTCCCTCGCGCTCACGCTCACCGCCTGTGGAGGCGACGACGACAACGGCAAGGACGGCGGGGGCGGCGACAAGACGCCCGCGTCCTCGGTCAAGCTGCCGAAGCTGAACGGCAAGTCGCTGGAGATCGCCGCCGTGTGGACCGGCGACGAGCAGAAGAACTTCAAGCAGGTGCTCACGGAGTTCGAGAAGCGGACGGGCGCGAAGGTCACCTTCGTCCCCGCCCAGGACCCGATCATCAACTTCCTCGGCTCGAAGGTGGCCGGCGGCGCCCCGCCGGACGTCGCGATGCTGCCGCAGCCCGGCGCCATCAAGCAGGCCGTCGACAAGAAGTGGGCCAAGCCGCTGGGCGAGGAGGCCCAGGCGCAGCTCACCAAGAACTACGCGCAGGGCTGGCAGGACCTCGGCAAGGTCGGCGACAAGCAGTACGGCGCTTATTACAAGGCCGCCAACAAGTCCCTGATCTGGTACAACACCAAGGTCTTCGAGAACGCGGCCGCCAAGGAACCGGGTACCTGGAAGGACCTGCTGAGCACCTCGCAGGCCATCTACGACTCGGGTGTCACGCCGTTCTCCGTCGGCGGCGCCGACGGCTGGCCGCTGACCGACTGGTTCGAGAACATCTACCTCTCCCAGGCGGGGCCCGAGAAGTACGACCAGCTCGCCAAGCACAACATCAAGTGGACCGACCCGTCCGTGAAGGACGCGCTCACCACGCTCGCCGAGCTGTGGGGCAAGAAGGACTTCCTCGCGGGCGGCAACAAGGGAGCCGTGCAGACCGAGTTCACGAAGTCGGTCGAGCAGACCTTCACCGGCGGCGACCAGCCCAAGGGCGCCATGGTCTACGAGGGCGACTTCGTGCAGGTCAACATCCAGCAGACGAAGGCGAAGGTCGGCACGGACGCGAAGGTGTTCCCGTTCCCGGCCGTCGGCTCCGGGGACCGGCCGGTGGTGAGCGGCGGTGACGCCGCGGTGATCCTGAAGGACTCGCAGGCGGCGCAGGCCCTTGTGACGTGGCTGGCCTCGCCGGAAGCGGCCACGATCCAGGCCAAGTTGGGCGGCTACCTCTCCCCCAACAAGAACGTGGACCTCGCCTCGTACCCGAACGCCGTGCAGCGCGAGATCGCCAAGCAGCTCGTGGGCGTCGGCAACGACTTCCGCTTCGACATGTCGGACCAGATGCCGCAGGCCTTCGGCGGCACGCCCGGCAAGGGCGAGTGGAAGGCGTTGCAGGACTTCCTGATGAACCCGAAGGACGTCGCGGGCACTCAGAAGACCCTGGAGGCCGAAGCGGCCAAGGCGTACAAGGACTGACGCGGCGATGACCTCCGCCGCAGGCGGCGGCACCCCGGACCCCGGGGCTGCCGCCGCGACGTCACCACGCATCCGTAAGAGCGTGACCGGCACGCGCAGGTCCGTCGCCGCGCTCTTCCTGCTGCCCGCGCTGATCCTGCTCGGCGCCCTCGTCGTGTACCCGATCGGGTACTCGGTCGTCCGCAGCTTCTTCAACGCCTCGGGCGGCTCGTTCATCGGGTTCGACAACTACGAGACGCTGTTCACGCGCGACGACACCAAGGCCGCGATCAACAACAACATCTGGTGGGTGGTGCTCGCCCCGACGGTCGCCACGGCGCTCGGCCTGATCTTCGCCGTGCTCACCGAGCGGATCCGCTGGGCCACCGCGTTCAAGCTGGTCGTCTTCATGCCGATGGCCATCTCGATGCTGGCCGCGGGCATCATCTTCCGGCTCGTCTACGACCAGGACCCGGAGAAGGGCGCGGTGAACGCGGTCATGGTGGGCGTGCACGACACGTTCGCCGATTCCTCCGCGTTCCCGAAGGCGCATCCGCGGGGGCCGGACACGCTCACCGGGAAGAGCGGCGGACCGTTCCTCACCAAGGAACCGGTGAAGGCCGGAACTCCGGTACTGCTCCCGCTGGTCGGCGTGGCCGCCGACCAGATGCCCAAGGGCGCCAAGCCCGCGAAGCAGCCCGCGACAGGGAAGGCCGGGGTCACCGGCACCGTCTGGCAGGACTTCACCCTCGGCAAGGGCGCGGGGGCCCGCGACAAGATCGACCCGACCGAGGTCGGCTATCCCGGCATGCGTGTCGAGGCCGTCAGGAACGGCAAGGTCATCGCCTCCACGACGGCCGACGCCGACGGCACCTTCGCGCTCCCCGCCAAGGCCGACGGCGCCCAACTTCGGCTGCCCGCGGCCAACTTCAAGGAGCCGTACAACGGCGCCGACTGGCTCGGCGACAAGAAGTTCTTCACGGTCCACCTCGGCGGATTCGATCTGTACCTCAACATCGTGACGACCTCGATCATGGTCGCGTACGTATGGATGTGGGCCGGGTTCGCGATGGTGCTCATCGGGGCGGGGCTCGCCGGTATCCCCCGCGAACTCCTCGAAGCCGCCCGCGTGGACGGCGCCTCCGAGTGGCAGGTGTTCCGCCGGGTCACGGTGCCGCTCCTGGCGCCCGTGCTCGCGGTCGTCCTCGTCACGCTGATGATCAACGTACTGAAGATCTTCGACCTGATCTTCATCATCGCGCCCGGAGCCTCGCAGGACGACGCCAACGTGCTGGCCCTCCAGCTGTACCGCTCGGCGTTCAGCGAGGACAACGAGGGGCTGGCCAGCGCGATCGCCGTGCTGCTCCTGCTGCTCGTGATCCCGGTGATGTGGTTCAACATGAGGCGGCTGCGGCGGGAGACGAGGCGATGAGCACGCTCGACGACACCGTGAAGGCCCCGCGCTCGCTCGCGCGCCGGATCGGCGACAAACTCGGCGGCGGATTCGTCCAGTTCGTGCTGCTGCTGGTCGGCGCGCTGTGGCTGGTGCCGACGATCGGCCTGCTGTTCTCCTCGCTGCGCTCTCCGGAGGACATGGCGGACAGCGGCTGGTGGACGGTGTTCAGCAAACCGGCGCAGCTGACCTTCGAGAGCTACAGCAGCCTCCTGGAGAACTCGGACATCACGCGTTCCCTGGTCAACACGGCCCTGATCACGGTGCCCGCGACCCTGCTCGTGATCGTGATCGGCTCGCTGGCCGGCTACGCGTTCGCGTGGATGGAGTTCCCGGGCCGCGACTGGTGGTTCCTGATCGTGGTCGGGCTGCTCGTGGTCCCCGTGCAGGTCGCGCTCGTGCCGATCGCGCGGCTCTTCGGCGACATCGGCATCTTCGGCTCGATCCTCGGCGTGATCCTCTTCCATGTCGGGTTCGGGCTGCCGTTCGCGGTGTTCCTGCTGCGGAACTTCTTCGCGGAGATCCCGCGCGAACTCCTGGAGGCGGCGCGCCTGGACGGCTCGGGCGAGATGCGCCTGTTCCTGCGGGTGGTGATGCCGCTCGGCGCGCCCGCCATCGCCTCGCTCGGCATCTTCCAGTTCCTGTGGGTGTGGAACGACATGCTGGTCGCGCTGATCTTCACGGACACCGACAGCCAGCCGATCACGGTCGCGCTCCAGACCCAGGTGCGGCAGTTCGGCAACAACGTCGATGTGCTCGGCCCCGGCGCGTTCATCTCGATGGTGATCCCGCTGGCCGTGTTCTTCGCGTTCCAGCGCCAGTTCGTGTCCGGAGTGATGGCAGGTGCCGTGAAATAGGGCACGGTGGCGTGTCATATCACCCGGGAGGATAGGAACAAGACACACAACGGGGATTTATGGAGCGAGAGGGCCTCTCGTTCCCTCCCGTCCACCACGAGGACACCCCGGGCACCTACCCAGAGCGGATGGCCTCCCGGACCCCGCGGGCCGAGCGCGTCGCCCGCGGGGCTCGCACCCACGTCATCCGTACTGGAGCTGACATGCAGCACGAGTCCCACACCGCGCCCGCCGAGCTGCCGCGCCCGGCCGCGCTCGACGACGTCAAAGGCTGGTTCCACAACATCGACCAGGTGCTCTTCGACTGGTTCCTGAGCCGGCAGCGCGCGCTCGGCCAGGGCGGGGATCTCCTCGAACTCGGCGTCTATCTGGGCAAGAGCGCCATCTTCATGGGGCAGTACCTGGAGGAGAAGGAGACCTTCACGGTCTGCGACCTGTTCGACTCGCCCGCCGACGACACGGCGAACGACAAGGAGATGAACAAGTCCTACAGCACCCTCACCCGAACCGCCTTCGAGGCCAACTACCGCGCCTTCCATGAGGAGTTGCCCGAGGTGGTGCAGGGCCCCTCGAACGTGATCACGTCCCTGGTCGCCCCCGACAGCTGCCGCTTCGTACATGTCGACGCCTCGCATCTGTACGAGCACGTGCACGGCGACATCGAGGCGTCCCGCGAACTCCTCGGCGAGGACGGCATCGTCGTGCTCGACGACTTCCGTGCCGAGCACTGTCCGGGCGTCGCTGCCGCGACGTGGGGCGCCGTCGCCACGACCGGGCTCAAGCCGCTGTGCATCACGGCGACCAAGTTCTACGGGACGTGGGGCGCGTTCGACCCGGTGCGCACCGAGCTGGGCGCGATGCTCGCCGGCCGCAAGGACTTCTGGCACGGCGCGGAGGAGGTCGCAGGGCACTCGATGATCCGCATCGACGGCCGGAAGGCGAAGCACCCGGCCCAGCCGGTGTCGCGTCACGCGTCGACGGCCTCGGCCATGCCCGCGCAGGCTCCGCGCTCGAAGGGCCTGCTGCGCTCGCTGCTGGGCCGCTGACCTCCTGGCCTTTCGTGGGCCGTCACCCGCACGGCCCACGAAAGGCGGGGCGGGGCGCTCAGGCGGGGCACGCATGCCCCATGCCGTACATGACGACCACCGCGCTCGTGCGCGGAGCGGCGCGCGGCGCGACGGCGCTGCGCGGCGGGCAGTTCTGGCGCCCGACCCCGTTCTTCGTCTTCGGCGGCCTGTGCTGGCTGCTGCTGACGCTCGCGTACTGGTGGGTGCCGATGGCCTACGAGTACGGGCTGCACGCGGCGGTGATCGAACGCCTGAAGGTGAGTCTGCTGCACCCGCGCCACCCGCTGGCCGACCTGCCGGGCGCGGGCAGCCCGTACCTCGTCTCCCCGTACGCGATGGCGGAGGGCCTCTTCGCGCGGGCGACGGGCCTGACGGGCTGGGAGGTCATGAAGCTCGCGGGCCCGGTCAATCTGCTGGTCCTGCTGACGGGCCTGAACCGCCTCGTCCGTACGCTCACGCCCCGTCAATGGGCCCCGGTCCTCGCCCTGTTGACGCTGACGCTGCTGTGGGGAACGAGCACGGACTGGCGGACCGAACCGCTCGCGCCGCGCTCGCTGACGATCGACCTCGGCTACCCGTCGACGTTCGCGATCGGGCTCGCGTTCTGGGTGTGGGCGGGGGCGTGGCGGCTGCGGCGCGAGGGGGCGCGGTGGGCCCTGGCCGGGCTCGCGGCGGCCGGCCTGGTGTGGCTGTGGCCGGACGCGGACCCCGCGACGCCGCACGTCCCGTGGCTCGCGCTCATCGGCCTCCCGCCGCTGTGGCTGCGCCTGCGACGCGACCGCGGGGACCCGCTCGTCCTCCTGTGCGCGGCGGGCGTCGCGGCCCTCGGGTACGCCGCGCTGCTCCACCCCTCCGCGTACGGCGCGGCGATGGTGCTCACGGTGGTGCCGCTCCAGCTCGCCCTGGCCGTCGCGCTGGCGGCGCCCCGACCGTGGACGCGGCAGCGCCGGGCGCTCGGCGGGCTGGCGGCGACGGGTGCGGCGCTCGGCTTCCTGGCCACGGCCCTCGACCCGCCGCCGAGCTGGCCCGACTACACGTGGGCCGCGCGGCACGTCCCGCCCGGCGACGTGGTCCTGACGGACGGCTACCGCGCGGTCCGCTCCCTGCCGGGCCACGGTCCGACGCTGGTCGCGCCCGCCCGCCCGGACCCGGTCGTCGACAGGGCCGACCTGGACCGGCGCCGGGCGGCGGTGCGCGCCTACCTCTCCCCCGCGTCCACCCGCGCCGAGCGGCAGGCGATCGCCGACCGCTACCGCGTGCGCTGGTTGCTGCTCGACCGGGGCGAGCGGCTGCCGCCCGAGGCGGTGCTCGTGGCCTGGGGCCCGCGCACGGGCGAGGCGCTGGCACGGGTCAACGGGGGTTCTTCCAGGCGCACTTGACGCCCGCCAGGCTCCCGCCCGGCTGCTTGCTCGACGGCTTGTTCGACGGCTTATTCGACGACGAGCTGCACGTCGATGTTGCCCCGGGTGGCGTTCGAGTACGGGCACACCTGGTGCGCCTGCTCGACCAGCTTGCGGCCGGTCTCGGCGTCGACCGAGTCGGGCAGCTCGACGCGGAGCACGACGGCGAGCCCGAAGCCCTCGCCCTGCTTGCCGATGGAGACCTCGGCGGTGACGGCGGCGTCGGAGACGTCCACCTTGGCGCCGCGGCCGACGAGCCCGAGCGCGCTGCCGAAGCAGGCCGCGTAACCGGCGGCGAAGAGCTGCTCGGGGTTGGAGCCCTGCCCGTTGCCGCCCATCTCGGTGGGCACGCCGAGCTGGAGGTCGACGACGCCGTCCGAGGAGACGGCGCGCCCGTCGCGGCCGTGGGTGGCGGTGGCGACGGCGGTGTAGATGGCGTCCATGGGAAGGACCTGCCTCTCGGATCCGTGAATCTCTTCGGAGTCTCTTCGTGAGTCTCTCCGTACCCCTCAAATAGAGCACACAATTCAGTTGTGCACAACTGAATCGCGCAACGAGTACCCTGTTCCCATGGCCAGTACCGACGACTACCTGCGGCTCGACCGCCAGATCTGCTTCGCGCTCAACGCGGCGTCGCGCGCCTTCGGCGGCGTCTACCGGACGCTGCTCAAGGACCTGGGCCTCACCTACCCCCAGTACCTGGTCATGCTGGTGCTCTGGGAGGCCACGGAGGACGAGGGCCCGCTCCCGGTCAAGCGCCTCGGCGAACGCCTCCGCCTCGACTCCGGCACGCTCTCCCCGCTCCTCAAGCGCCTGGAGGCGAACGGCCTGGTCCGCCGCGAGCGCAGCGCCACGGACGAGCGCTCGGTGACGGTCGCCCTCACCGACTCCGGCGCGACCCTGAAGGACCGCGCGGCCGAGGTCCCGCGCCGGATCGCCGCAGCGACAGGCTTCGACCTGGACGAGATCGAATCCCTGCGGACCCGCCTCGAACACCTGACGAGCGCACTGGACGAGTGGGCAATTTCAAGCCCCGCCGGCGATTGAGGCGCGGGGGCCGGGGCGGAGCCCCGTGACGCCCACCCCGCCGCGCCGAAACACTTCCCGCCCCCCGGACCCTCCGGACCAGCTGCGCCGCCTCCCCCGCGAGTCCCACCCCCACGGCGATCGCCAACGTCACCCCGGCGGCATGCACAAGCCCCCCGATCCCCGTCATGGTCCGCCCGGAGGCAAGCGCCGCCAACGCCACGTACAGCGCACCGCCCGGCAGCAACGGCGCGATACCGGGGACGACGAGCGGCAGCGCGGACTCCCGCCGCCGCCGGGCCACGGCATGCGCGGCGCACCCGACACCGGCCGCCACCACCGCCGTACCGACGAGCGAGGGCAGCCCCAGGACGGCGAACTCGGCCGCCACCACGAACCCGCCGGTCCCGAGCAGCGCGGCAGGCAGCCAGTCGCGCCGCGGCGTGCGCGCCCGCGCCGCCACGGCCACCGAGAACACCGCGGCGCCCACCGCGGGCGCCCCCAGATACTCGGCCCGCTCGGCCGTCGGCACGACCGGCGCCTCGAACCCGACGAGCCGCCCCACGCCGAGCACGGCGACCACGCCCGTGACCACCGCGGCGAACACCAGGATCGCGTCGAAGAGCCGCCCGAGCGCGGTGAGATAGTGCCCGGTGAGCGCGTCCTGCACGGCGCTGACGAAGGTGACGGTCGGCAGCAGCCCCAGCACCCCGGCGACCACGACGGACTGCACGGTCGCGGGCGGCGCGCTGTGACTGATCGCGACGGCCAGCACGGCGGCCGGCATCGCGGCGACGGCCGACCGGTAGAACGCGGGCACACCGTGCCGCCCCAGCCAGCCGCTCAGCAGCGCCCCGAGCAGCCCCGCGACGAACGCGCACACCGAGGTCAGCGCACCACCGCCGAACGCGATGCCGCCACCGGCCGCCACGAACCCGGTCTGCACGGGCACCCTCCACCGCACCCACCGCCCCCGTTCCGCGGGCGCGTCGAGTATCCGCGCGGTCGCGGCCCGCGCCTCGTCGAGCCCGAGCTGCCCGGCACTGATCCGCTCGACGAGCGCGTGAATGCGCCCCAGCGTCCGGAAGTCGGTGGCGTGCTTGCGGATCACCCGGTTCGCGTGCAGGGGCGTCAGCTCACCGGGCGCGTGCGCGGACAGCGACACGGAGGCGAGCGTGACCCCCGGCTCGCAGTAGCTGAGCCCGTACGTCTCGGCGATCACGAGCATCCCGGCGACCGCCTCCTCGGCGGAGGCCCCGTACGACAGGAGCGCCTCCCCGAGCCGCGTGGCGAGCTCGGCGACGCGCGCGCCGTAGGCCTCCATGTCGGCCCGCCCGTCGTCGTGCAGCAACTCTCCGCCGTAGCCGTAGCTTCTGGTCGGCTCGATGCCGCGCAACCGGGGCAGCGCCTTGGTCAGCCAGGGGTCGGCACGGTCGAAGGTGGCGGCGGGGCGGGTCCTCGAAGGCATACAAATGGAGCGTAACGGACATCACACTTGAACGGCTTAAGAGTTTCGACTCCACCGCGCGACCCCACGCCGCAGCCCCACCCCACAGCCCCTCACAGCGCCTTCAGCGCCGCCGCCGTCGCCACCGACAGGCGCTTCAAGTGGTCCTTCGGGAGCTTGGGTGCCCTGACCACCAGCGTGCGCCAGTACAGCGGGCCCGAGATGAGGTCCAGGGCGAGTTCCTCGTCGAGACCGGAACGCAGCTCACCCCGCTCCACCGCCGCCCGCACGATTCCGCTCGCCACCCCGTGCTGCCCCTCGCGCAGCGCCTTCTGGAGGGCCTCGGCGATCTCCGGGTTGCGGGCCGCCTCCGCCTGGAGGTCCGGGATGATCTGGCCGGCCACGGGGTGGCGCAGCGCGCGCGACGTGACCTCGTAGAGGAGGCGGAGGTCGGCCTCCAGCGAGCCGGTGTCCGGGGCGGGCAGACCCTGCACGGCGATCGCCGAGACCAGGTCGAGGACCAGGTGGAGCTTGGACTTCCAGCGGCGGTAGACGGCCGTCTTGCCGACGCCCGCGCGGCGCGCGATGCCCTCGATGGACATGCGCGCATAGCCGGCCGAGGCCAGCTCCTCGAAGACCGCCGCGCGGATGGCTTCCGTCACGTCCTCGCGCAGGACGGCCGCGCCTGCGGGGGCCCTGCGACGCGTCGGCTTGGAGGAGTCGGCGTTGGTCGTCATATGGCAAAGCATAAGTGCGCGAGGACGAAACGGTTGCGTTCCGACGTCGATCCGCCCTACTCTCACGTCACGACGATACGGACCCGTTCCGACGTGAACGGCGGGTGAACACCGGCCGTCGCCCCCACCCCCTCCGACCGAAAGCAGCGGATGTGAGCCAGGTCCTGGACACTCCTCCCCCGCAGGAGGCACCGCGGTCCACCCCCGAGGATCCGGCGGCCCTCGCCGCCCGGTACGGGCTGAGCGTCAGCGGCGCCCGGCCCTCGCTGCCCGCGTACGTACGCCAGCTGTGGCAGCGCAGGCACTTCATCACGTCTTTCTCGACCGCCAAGCTCACCGCGCAGTACAGCCAGGCGAAGCTCGGGCAGGTCTGGCAGGTGCTGACGCCGCTGCTGAACGCGGCGGTGTACTACCTCATCTTCGGCAAGCTCATGGGGACCAGCCGGGGCGTGCCGGACTACATCCCGTTCCTGGTCACGGGCGTGTTCGTGTGGACGTTCACGCAGTCGTCGGTGATGGCCGGGACCAAGGCGATCTCCGGAAACCTCGGGCTCGTCCGGGCCCTGCACTTCCCGCGGGCCTCGCTTCCGGTCTCGTTCTGCCTCCAGCAGCTCCAGCAGCTGCTGTTCTCGATGTGCGCGCTGGTGGTCATCCTGCTGGCGACGGGCGTGCCGCCGGCGCCGTCCTGGGTGCTCGTGGTGCCCGCGCTCACGCTCCAGTTCGTGTTCAACACCGGGCTCGCGCTGATTATGGCGCGGCTCGGTTCGAAGACCCCGGACCTCGCGCAGCTGATGCCGTTCCTGCTGCGTACGTGGATGTACACGTCCGGCGTGATGTGGAGCCTGACCCGGCTGACGGACGGGCGGGACGTCCCGTCGTTCGTGCGGACGCTGCTCCAGCTCAACCCGGCCGCCGTCTACATCGACCTGATGCGCTTCGCGCTCATCGACAGCTTCACCAAGGATCAGCTGCCGCCGCACATCTGGGCGCTCGCGGCCGGCTGGGCGCTGCTCGCCGGGGTCGGCGGGTTCATCTACTTCTGGAAGGCCGAGGAGACGTACGGTCGTGGCTGACACTCTTTCCGAAACGAACGGCGAACGGGTCCCCACCGTCATCGCCGACGGCGTCGACATCGTCTACCGCGTCAACGGCACGGGCGCGGGCCGCGGCGCCGCGACCGCCGCCCTCAGCCGCATCCTCGGCGGCCGGAAGAAGGCCGAGAAACGGGCGGGCGTGCGGAGGGTGCACGCGGTCAGGAACGTGTCCTTCACCGCCTACCGCGGCGAGGCCATCGGGCTGATCGGGACCAACGGGTCGGGAAAGTCGACCCTGTTGAAGGCGGTGGCCGGTCTCCTCCCGACCGAGAACGGGGCGATCTACACCAACGGCCAGCCCTCCCTGCTCGGCGTCAACGCGGCCCTCATGAACGACCTCACCGGCGAGCGCAACGTACGGCTCGGCGGGCTCGCGATGGGCATGTCCCGCGAGCAGGTGCGGGACCGCTACGACGAGATCGTCGACTTCTCCGGGATCAACGAGAAGGGCGACTTCGTGACGCTGCCGATGCGGACCTACTCGTCCGGCATGGCGGCGCGGCTGCGGTTCTCGATCGCCGTCGCGAAGGAGCACGACGTGCTCTTGATCGACGAGGCCCTTGCCACCGGCGACCGGTCCTTCCAGAAGCGGTCCGAGCAGCGCATCAAGGAGCTGCGCCGGCGCGCGGGCACCGTGTTCCTCGTCAGCCACAGCAACAAGTCCATCCGCGACACCTGCGACCGGGTGCTGTGGCTGGAACGCGGCGAGCTGCGGATGGACGGGCCGACCGAGGACGTCCTCAAGGAGTACGAGGCGTTCACCAACGCCTCGGGCCCGGCGAAGCCCAAGCCGAAGCCCAAACCGAAGGCGCCCGTCGCCGTGTAGGCCTTCTCCGTACGAAGATCTCTGTACGCGAACGGGGGCGCCCCGAGCCGATGTTCCGGCTCGGGGCGCCCCCGTTCGCGTATCCGCTACGAGTGCGTACGCAGCAGCGTGCGCATCGTGCGCATGGCGACCGAGAGGTTCGCCAGGTCGAACGAGTCCGAGCCCTGGATCTCCTCCAGGGTCGAGCGCGCCCGGCCCAGGATCGCGGCGTTCTTCTCCTCCCACGCCTTGAACCGCTGCTCCGGCGTCGAGGTCCCGTTGCCCGCCGCCAGTACGTCGGCGGTGAGCGCGGCGTGTGCCGCGTACAGGTCCTCGCGGATGGAGGCGCGGGCCATCGACTGCCAGCGGTCGGACCGCGGCAGTTCGATGATGCGGTCCATGAGCTGGGTGATGGAGAGCCGGTCGGCGAGGTCGTAGTAGATCTCGGCGACGGACAGCGCGTCCTTGCCCGTGCGGTCGGCGATCTGCACGATGTCGAGCGTCGGGAACGCGGACGAGAATCCGGCGACCCGCGCCGCCAGCTCCTCCGGAACACCGGCACCGGTCAGCTCGTCGAGGATGCCCTGGTACCACTCGGCGTCGGCGCCGCGCAGCATCTTCGGCAGCTCGGCCCAGACCTTGGTGACGTCCTCCTGGAAGAACTCGATGGTCTCGGCGAGCTGGAGCGGCTGCGGGCGGTTGTTGAGCAGCCACCGCGTGCCGCGCTCGACGAGACGCCGCGAGTGCAGCCGGATCCGGGTCTGGACGTCGGCGGCGACGACATTGTCGAGCGCCTCGACCGCGTCCCACACCTCGCTGAGGCCGAAGATCTCGCGCGCGGCGAGCTGCGCCCGCACGATCTCCTCCAGGGACGCGCCCGTCTCCTCGCGCAGGCGGTGCAGGAACGTCGAACCGCCCGTGTTCACCGTGTCGTTGACGAGGACCGTCGTGATGATCTCGCGGCGCAGCGCGTGCCCGTCGATCGCCTCGCCGTACTTCTCCCGCAGCGGCTGCGGGAAGTAGGCGTGCAGCAGGCGGCGCAGGTACGCGTCGTCCGGGAGCGAGGTCTGGATCAGCTCGTCGGCGGCCGTGATCTTCGTGTACGCGAAGAGGACGGCGAGCTCCGGCTGGCTCAGGCCGCGGCCGGAGTTGAGGAGTTCGCGGATCTGCCGGTCGTTCGGCAGGAACTCCAGGCCCCGGTCCAGGTGGCCCTGCTTGCCCAGGCGGCGCATGAACCGCTGGTGGGCGTGGAGCAGGGACGGCGCCTGGGCGCAGGAGTTGGCCAGCGCCGTGTTCTGCGCGTAGTTGTTGCGCAGCACCAGGTGGCCGACCTCGTCCGTCATGGCGGCGAGCAGCTTGTTGCGCTGCTTGACCGTCATGTCGCCGTCGGAGACCAGACCGTTGAGCAGGATCTTGATGTTCACCTCGACGTCCGAGGTGTTGACGCCCGCGCTGTTGTCGATGGCGTCGGTGTTCACGCGGCCGCCGCTGCGGGCGAACTCGATGCGGCCCAGCTGGGTCGCGCCGAGGTTGCCGCCCTCGCCGATGACCTTGGCGCGCACGTCCTGGCCGTCGACGCGGATCGGGTCGTTGGCCTTGTCGCCGACGTCCGCGTTGGACTCGACCGACGACTTGACGTACGTGCCGATGCCGCCGTTCCACAGCAGGTCGACCGGCGCCTGGAGGATGGCCTTCATCAGCTCGGCCGGGGTCATCTTCGCCTGGCCGGACTCGATGCCGAGGGCCTCGCGGATGTGGGCGTTGAGCTGGATCGACTTGGCGGAGCGCGGGAAGATGCCGCCGCCCGCCGAGATCAGCTCCTTGTTGTAGTCCGCCCACGAGGAGCGCGGCAGCTCGAACATCCGGCGGCGCTCGGCGTAGCCGGTGGCCGCGTCCGGCTTCGGGTCGATGAAGATGTGCCGGTGGTCGAAGGCGGCGACCAGGCGGATGTGCTCGGAGAGCAGCATGCCGTTGCCGAACACGTCACCGGACATGTCGCCGACGCCGACGACCGTGAAGTCCTCGGACTGGGTGTCGACGCCCAGCTCCCGGAAGTGCCGCTTGACGGACTCCCAGGCGCCGCGGGCGGTGATGCCCATGCCCTTGTGGTCGTAGCCGGCCGAGCCGCCGGAGGCGAAGGCGTCGCCGAGCCAGAAGTTGTACGACTCGGCGACCTGGTTGGCGATGTCCGAGAACGACGCCGTGCCCTTGTCGGCCGCGACCACGAGGTACGTGTCGTCCCCGTCGTGCCGCACGACGTCGGCGGGCGGTACGACCTCGCCGCCGACCAGGTTGTCGGTGATGTCGAGCAGCGCCGAGATGAACGTCTTGTAGCTCGCGATGCCCTCGGCCATCCAGGCGTCGCGGTCCACCGACGGGTCGGGCAGCTGCTTGGCGACGAAGCCGCCCTTGGCGCCGACCGGCACGATGACGGTGTTCTTCACCATCTGCGCCTTCACCAGGCCGAGGATCTCCGTACGGAAGTCCTCGCGCCGGTCCGACCAGCGCAGGCCACCGCGGGCGACCTTGCCGAAGCGCAGGTGCACGCCCTCGACACGCGGCGAGTACACCCAGATCTCGTAGGCGGGCCGCGGCTCGGGCAGGTCGGGGATGGCCTGCGGGTCGAGCTTCATGGAGACGTACGCGTGCGGCTTGCCGCCCTGCGCCTCCTGGAAGAAGTTCGTGCGCAGGGTCGCCTTGATGACCGTGAGGAAGGACCGCAGGATCCGGTCCTCGTCGAGGGACGCGACCTGGTCCAGAGCCCCGTCGACCTCTTCGAGCAGCCCGTCGATCAGCTCGGTCCCGGCGCGCTGCCGGTCCGGCGACATCCGCGCCTCGAACAGCGACACCAGCAGGCGCGTGGTGTGCACGTTCGTCCGGAGGGTGTCCTCCATGTAGTCCTGCGAGAACGTGGAGCCCGCCTGGCGCAGGTACTTGGCGTACGCGCGAAGGACCATCGCCTGACGCCAGTTCAGACCGGCGCCCAGGACGAGGGAGTTGAAGCCGTCGTTCTCGGCGAGCCCGGTCCAGGTGGCGGCAAAGGCCTCCTGGAAGCGCTCGCGGCCGTCGGCCCCGAGGTCGTCGCCGTTGCCGTTCGCCGGCTTCGGCATGCGCAGGCCGAAGTCGTAGATCCACGCGGTCTTGCGGTCGCTGCACCGCAGCTCGTACGGGCGCTCGTCGGTGACCTCGACGCCCAGGCGCTGGAGCACCGGCAGGACGGCGGACAGGGAGACGGGCGCGCCGATCCGGTAGATCTTGAAGCGGCGCTCGCCGGGGGCCGCGCCCACCGGCTCGTACAGGGAGAGCTCGAAGTCCTTGTTCTCCTGCGTGAGCTGTTCGAGGTGGACCAGGTCGGCCACGGCGGCGCGCGGCGAGTGGTCGGCCTTGAAGCCCTCGGGGAAGGCCTGGCCGTAGCGGCGCAGCAGCTCGGCGGCGCGCTCCTCGCCGCACTCGGCGTTCAGCGCCTCCCCGAAGCCGTCGGCCCAGGAGCGGGCGGCCTCGACGAGGCGGGCCTCGATGCGGTCCTTGTCGGCGTCGGAGAGCTCCGGCAGCTCGGTGCCCTGCGGGACGCGGACGACGAAGTGCAGCCGGGAGAGGATCGACTCGGTGTTCCAGGCGGTGAAGTCGACGCTGGTGCCGCCGAGCTCCTCCTTGAGGATGTCGATGATCCGCAGCCGGACACCCGTGGTGTAACGGTCGCGCGGCAGGTAGACGAGGGCCGAGTAGTAGCGGCCGTACTCGTCCTGGCGCAGGTAGAGGCGCAGCCGGCGCCGCTCCTGGAGGTACAGGACGGACGTCACGATGGAGCGCAGCTCGTCGGCGGGCGTCTGGAACAGCTCGTCGCGCGGGTACGTCTCCATGATCTGCATCAGGTCACGGCCGTCGTGGCTGTTGGGCGTGAAGCCCGCGCCCTTGAGGACCTCTTGGACCTTGCGGCGGATGACCGGGACGCGGCGCACGGACTCGGTGTACGCGGCCGAGGAGAACAGCCCGAGAAAGCGGCGCTCGCCGACGACATTGCCCTCGGCGTCGAACTTCTTCACGCCGACGTAGTCGAGGTAGCTCGGCCGGTGCACGGTGGCGCGGCTGTTGGCCTTGGTGAGGACCAGCAGGCGGTGCTCGCGGGCCTTGGCGCGGGCGTCGGCCGGGAGCCGGTTGAAGGACGGGGACACCGGGTGGTGCTCGTCGCGCTCGTGGTGCGGGTCGGAGCGCAGGATGCCGAGGCCGGTGCCGGGCACGGCGGCCAGGGAGTCGTCCTCGGAGAGGTCGTACTCGCGGTACCCGAGGAACGTGAAGTGGTCGGCGGCCAGCCAGCGAAGCAGCTCGCGGGCCTCCTCGACCTCCTGGTCGGGCAGGTCGCCCGCGGTCGGCTCGCTCGGCAGCTCCTCGGCGATGCGCAGCGCCGAGTCCCGCATCTTCTCCCAGTCCTCGACGCACTCCCGTACGTCGGACAGGACGCGCAGCAGGTCGGAGGTGATCTGCTTGAGGTCGGCGCGGTCGGTCTCGCGGTCCATCTCCACGTGGATCCACGACTCGGTGAGCACGTCGTGGCCCTCGGCGGACGTGCCGGCCGGAAGTACCTCGAGGAGCTTGCCGGTGACATCGCGCCGGACGGTGATCTGGGGGTGGATGACGACGTGGATGCCGCGCCCCTGCCGGGACAGCTCGTTGGTGACGGAGTCCACCAGGAACGGCATGTCGTCCGTGACGACCTCGACGACGGAGTGGCTGCACGTCCAGCCGTTCTCCTCCACGGTCGGCGTGTGCACCTTCACGTTCGCCGTGCCCTGCGGGCGGTTCTCCGCGAGGCGGTAGTGCGAGTGCGCCGCCCCGAAGACGTCGACCGGGTCGCGGTCGCTCAGGTCCTCCGGTGCGGTGTGCAGGTAGTAGCGCTGGAGGAACGGGAGCACGCCGTCGGTGTTGGTGGTGGTCCCGGCGGCCCGCGTGCCCTTGCCCGTCGTCCCGGTCGGTAGGTTCCCCCCTACCGGGCTGTTCTCAGCTACCCGGGCGGCCCTGGTGAGCAGCTCGGCTTTGGCTTCGTCCAGCTTGGTCTGCATTGTCCTCTGGCTCCTGTCGCGCGCCGTTGCGAGACGTAGATGTGGCGTAGATGAATCGCTCGGCACAACGTCCCGACGCGGGGTGTCCGGTCTGAGACGACGTTATGCCCGGATGAGAGATGGGTGGACGACAATGCGCCGTTTTCAACGAAGAGGCCATCCGCCCGAAATGATCAGCGGCTGAGCGCCGGGCACGACCGCTGCTGTGGCAGGTCGTGATCTCCCGGCGCGGGCAGGGGGCGACGATGCCCCCGCGAGATATCGCGCTGATCACGGGACCAGGCTATCGCTCCCCGAGGGGGCAACGTCATGAGCCGCTTGTGTACAAAACAGGGGGGCGAACTTTGACACTCTGCACAGAACCCCTGAAGCCCTTGCGTAGTACGGGCTCTTGCCAGCGGAGCGGCGCGGCGACACGTTGGGCGCACGACACGGCGGATCCCGGCGAGGGGAGCGTGTGACCAATGGCACCCAAAATCCTGATCGTCACCGGCGACGCGGCGGAGTCGCTGGAAGTCCTCTACCCGTACCAGCGGCTGCGCGAGGAGGGGTACGAGGTCGACATCGCGGCGCCGACCCGCAAGAAGCTCCGGTTCGTGGTGCACGACTTCGAGCCCGGCTTCGACACGTACACGGAGAAGCCCGGCTACACCTGGCCCGCCGACCTGGCCTTCTCCGAAGTCGATCCGGGCCAGTACGCCGCATTGGTGATTCCCGGCGGCCGGGCGCCCGAGTACCTGCGCGGGGACGCCGAGCTCCGCAAGATCATCAAGTCCTTCTTCGACACCGACAGGCCCGTCGCGCAGATCTGCCACGGGCCGCTCCTGACGGCGGCGGTGGACGCGCTGCGGGGGCGGCGCGTCACGGCGTACCCGGCGCTCGAGACGGACATGCAGGCGGCAGGCGCCACGTTCCAGGACGCGGAGGCCGTCGTCGACGGCACCCTCGTCTCCTCCCGCGCCTGGCCGGACCACTCCCAGTGGATGCGGGAGTTCCTGACGGTGCTGCGGGCGAAGGCGCCGGCCGGGGGCTGACACCCCGGCGGGGAAAGAAATGCGGTGGCTGCCCCGCCGACGAGGGCAGCCACCGAAACGCGCCGTGCCCCGGACGCAGCGACGAGGGGCCGATGCCACGACAGCCGTGGGGAGTTGACCATTGCCGTCCGGCACCCCGCCGCGCCGTTCCTCCAGAGCACGCGACACATGTACATCCTGTCCGTTCCCGAAACCCCCCGGCATCGGTATCGGAAGGGAGCCGTATACGCATCTGTGCAGCGGGCACGGGATCCGTATACCTAGCGTGGGGATCACCAAGCCCCGCCGGCGATTGAGGCGCGGGGTCCGGGGCAGAGCCCCGCGACGTTCACCCCGGCGGGGCTACGCGCGACCCGGCTGCCTGCCCGGCTCACCGACGGAGGCGATCTGCGCGATCTCCGTCCGGGACCCCACCCCCAGCTTCGCCAGGATGTGCTCCACATGCGCATCCGCCGTCCGCTTCGAAATCACGAGCCGCTCCGCGATCTCCCGGTTGGACATCCCCTCCGCCACCAGCGCCGCGACCTCCCGCTCCCGCCGGGTGAGCGCATCGACCCCCGCCCCGCGCGCGGTCGGCACGGACGCCACCGGCGGCGCGTCGGCCCCGGACCGTACGGCATCGAGCACCTGCGCCCCCGACAGCCGCGCCCCGACGCCCCACCAGCGCCCGAACTCCTCCTCGCCCAGGGCCAGCAGCACGGCCCCGCGCACGGACTCCTGCTCCTCGAAGAGGGACGGCAGCATCCCCACCGGGTCGCCGCCCCCGAGCCGCCGCGCGTTCTCCGCGTACCCGAGCAGCCACGCCGCCCGCACATACCGCTCGTCGTGCGCGGCGGACCAGGCGAGCCCGAGGCAGCACAGCGCGGCGACCAGCACCTCGTCGATCTCCGCCGCGGCCTCCAGGCCCCGGCACAGCGCGGCGACGGCGTCCTTCCGCTCCCCGGCGAGCCAGAGGATGACGCCCTGCACCATCAGCGTGGACCCGAACAGCTGCCGCTCCCCCGTGCCCTCCAGGTGGGCGAGTCCCGTGCGGCACAGGTCGAGCGCGCCGTCCGTGTCCCCGAGCACGCCGAGCAGCAGCGCCGCTTCGTAGTGGATGACCCCGGTGCCGAGGCCGTCCTCGCGCGCGAGGATCCGCTGCCGCGCGTCCTCCATGGCGTCGAGCCCCTCGGGTTCCCCGCACAGCGCGCCGAGGCCGCCCAGATACGCGTCGCAGAACAGCTCCACCCGGTCGTTGCCCGAGCGGCGCGCGATGTCGATAGCCTGGTGGAAGAGTTCGAGCGCGCCCGGCAGATCTCCCTGCCACACGGAGAACAGGGCGGTCATGAACCGCCCCCACGCCTGCTCCTGCCCCACCTCGTCGAGGAGGGCGAGCCCCTTCTCGATCCAGTACCGCCCCTCGGAGAGCTGGCCGACCGCCCGCCAGTACGGGCCGAGCTGCGATGCGAACCAGACGCCGGAGGCCACCGTGTCGGGGCTCTTGTACGCGTAGTCGAGCGCGGCCCTGACATCGGCCCGCGCCGCGCGCAGCACCCGGTAGTGGCCGACCTGCTCGGACGTCAGGAAGCCGTCCCAGTACCGCTGCCCGAGCTCCCGGTGGTACGCGGAGTGCCGCTGCCGCACGGCCTCCGCCTGCCCCGCCTCCTCCAGCCATTCGGCGCCGTACTCGCGGATCGTGTCGAGCATCCGGTACCGGCCGCCGTTCTCCCCGATGCGCTGCACGACGGACTTGTCGACGAGCCCGATGAGCTGCTCCATGACGTCACCGCTCGTCAGCTCGCCGCCCGCGCCCACGACTTCGGCGGCGGCCGGCTCGAAGGAGCCCGCGAAGACGGAGAGCCGCGCCCACAGCAGCCGCTCCCCGGGCGTGCACAGTTCGTGCGACCAGCCGATGGCCGTACGCAGCGTCTGGTGCCGGGTCAGCGCGGTGCGCCGCCCGCCCGTGAGCACCTCGAAGCGCTGCCCGAGCCGCTGCACCAGATGTTCGAGGGGCACCGCCCGCAGCCGCACCGCCGCCAGTTCGATGGCGAGCGGGATCCCGTCGAGGCGGCGGGCGAGCGCCGCGAGCTGCTCCCGGTTCGCCTCGTCCACGGCGAAGGACGGCACCACGGCGGACGCCCGCTGCACGAACAGTTCAAGGGCGTCGTCCGGGGTGAGCGGCGCGATGGCGCAGCAGCGCTCACCCGGCACGTCGAGCGGCTGCCTGCTGGTGGCGAGCACGCTGACGCCCGCCGTCTCCCGCAGCAGCACGTCGGTGAGCATGGCGCAGGCGTCGACGAGATGCTCGCAGGTGTCGAGCACGATGAGCAGCCGCCGCCCCTGAAGGTGCGCGACGACCGCGTCGAGCGGCTCCATGCCCGCCTGCTCCGGCAGTTCGAGCACGGCGGCCAGGGTGGCGGGGATCAGCTCGGGGTCGCGCAGCGCGCTCAGCTCGACGAGCCACACCCCGTCGGGGAACCGCCCGGCGAGCCCGGCCGCGGCCCGCATCGCCGTACGGCTCTTGCCGACGCCGCCGGGCCCCACCAGGGTGACGAGACGGGCGCGCTCGAACCCGGCCCGCACCTCCGCCAGTTCGGCCGTTCTGCCGACGAACGTGGTGACTTCCACGGGGAGTTGACCGCCCCGCCGCTGACCGAATCCGAAACCCATGACTCTCGCCCCCGTCGTATCGCCGCGCCACTGGCTCCAGCACAGCGTACGCAGCCGACAGCGGAGGGTGAACTGAGTCGATGCAAAAGGCTGCGGATACGGGTCGGTTCAGCGGTTCCGGTTGACGTCTTGGGGTGGGCGCGGGGCTCAGGCCGCCGCGGCCATCCGCTCGGCCTCGCGCACCGCGTCCGCCAGGGTGTCGACGACGGGCGCCCCCACCCCTTCGAGGCTGGCCCTGCTGTGCGAGCCTCCGGTGTAGAGGACGGCCTGCGCGCCCGCGGCGATGGCGGCCACCGCGTCGTCGGCCGCGTCCCCGATGACGACGGTCCGCTCCGGGGCCACGCCGTCGAGGACTCCCAGATGGCGCACCATGTGCTCGGCCTTGCTGCCGCCGGAGGGCCCCGTCCGCCCGTCGACGCGCACGAACCGCTCGGCGATCCCCAACCGGTGCACCAGCGGCACGAGATCCTCGTGCCCGGCCATGCTGAGGATGGACTGGCTGCGCCCGGAGTCCTGCCAGCCGGCGAGCAGCAGTTCGACGCCCTCGGTGAGCCCGCAGTCCACCGCGTAGCGCGCGTAGTGCTGATGGAACGCGCCGTCCATCGCCGCCCACTCCGCTTCGGTGGGCAGCCGGCCCATCAGCCGCTCGTAGAACTTGGGGATGGGTATGCAGTAGAGCTCGCGGTACTTCTCCAGCGTGATCGGTTCGAGCCCGACCGCGGCGAAGGCCGCGTTGCTGGCGCGGATGACGGCCTCGTTGTCGTGGAACAGCGTGCCGTTCCAGTCCCAGACGATGTGTGTGTCCGTACCCGCGTGCGTGTTCGTGTGCGTCCCGAAGTGCTTCCCCATGAAAGGAAACTACCCACCTGGCGGCGGTCCGTCAGTGGCCGCCCTCACCCAGGAGGCCCGGGATCTCCTGCGTGGCGAACCACAGCAGGTCGTGGTCCTCGGCGCCGTCCACGACGAACTGCGCGTCGTCGTCGCCCCGGTCGGCCGCGGCGAGCGCCTCGGCGGCGGCCCTGACATCGGCGTCCGCGTCGCCCGAGTCGACGTGCACGGCGGCGGCCTTCGCCAGCGGCACCGTCTCGCGCACCGTCAGCTCGCCGAGCGCGCCCTGCTCGCCCCCGCGGTCCGGGTCGGCGACGACGGCCCGGTCCGGCACGTCCACGGCGACGACCACCCGGCGGCGCGCGGCTCCGGGGTCGGCGGCGACGAGCCGCAGCGAGGCGAGCGCGGCACGGCCCAGGGCCGCGTACTCCAGCTCCTCGATGTCCTCCGACAGGTACCACTCGCGCAGCGCGGGCGTCACGGCGAAGGCGGTGACGGGCGCGGGCCCGATCTCGCCGGCCTTGTACGCCTCTGCGAGTCGAGGCAGGGACAGAGGTACGTACACGCGCATGGTCCGGCTGCTTTCTGCTCTGCGTCGGGGGCTTCAGGATACGTGGGGGCGTCCCCCTTCGGGCCGCGGCCCGGGCCCGCCCGGGCGTCAACGCCCGCCCTCGGCCGACCTCCGTACGCCCCCGGGGTTCCGGCCCGCGCACCGGCCCGCTCACCCTGATAGGCGAACCCGTCGCCGTGCCCCGGCGCCGCCCGCCGGCCCTTGCCGCCGCGCCCCCGGCCTCGTACAAGATCCCCACGAGGAGTTACCGGCCGGTATGGGGAGGCGTCATGCAGAAGGTCATGAACAGGCGGGGGCCGCGGGGGAACAGCCGGCCGCCGGGCCGCCACGACAGCCGCCGCCCCGCCGCGGGGCCGCGGCGCGTCCCGCCGCGGGTGCCGCCGCACCCCACCGAGCTGTTCACCCAGCGCCTGCTCCTGGTGCTCAGCGGCGATCGGCCCCTGCACTGGTTCGCCCGGCACGCCGCGCACCAGGCCTTCGACGACCTGCTGTGGCTGGTGGAACGCCGCGCCCTGACGCCCGGCCCGGGGCCCCGCCCGACCGTGCACGGCATCGGCCACTTCGAACCCGCGCCCGGCAGCTTCGAGGTGTTCGCCCGCATCGCGGTCGGCCCCCGGCTGCACGCCCTGGCCTTCCGGCTCGCCCTGGGCGAGGACCAGCGGTGGCGCTGCACGGCGGTGGAACTGGGCGGCCGGCCGCCACGCGACACCCTGGACGCCGACGGGTGACGCGGGCCCGCCCCGGAACGCGCGGAGGGGCCGGACACCCCGTGTCCGGCCCCTCCGCGTACCTCACGTCACTTCTTGCGACGGCGGCCCTTCTGCTGCTTGCGCCGCTCGGCGCGGGTCAGCCCATCCGCCGAGGACCGGGTGGGCCCGCCCTCGGTCACGAAGTCGCCCTCGTCGACACCGCCCTCGGCGTTCGGCGCCTGGAAGTGCAGGCGGTCGGGGCGCTGCGGGGAGTCCAGGCCCTTGGCCCGGATCTCCGGACGGCCACCGGCCTGCGCGGGCACCGCGTCCTGCTTCTCCAGGTTCGCGGCCGGCGCCTTGTCCTCGACCGGGACCTCCTCGACCTGCTGCTCGACCTGGACCTCCAGGTTGAACAGGTAGCCGACGGACTCCTCCTTGATGCCCTCCATCATGGCGGTGAACATGTCGAAGCCCTCGCGCTGGTACTCGACCAGCGGGTCCTTCTGCGCCATGGCGCGCAGGCCGATGCCCTCCTGGAGGTAGTCCATCTCGTAGAGGTGCTCGCGCCACTTGCGGTCGAGCACGGACAGCACCACCCGGCGCTCCAGCTCACGCATGATCTCGGAGCCGAGCTGCTCCTCGCGCGCCTCGTACTGCGCGTGGATGTCGTCCTTGACGGCCTCGCCGATGAACTCGGCGGTGAGACCGGCGCGGTCCCCGACCTCGTCCTCCAGCTCCTCCACGGTGACCTTGATCGGGTAGAGCTGCTTGAACGCGCCCCACAGCCGGTCGAGGTCCCACTCCTCGGCGAAGCCCTCGGCGGTCTCGGCACCGATGTAGGCGTCGATCGTGTCGTTCATGAAGTGCTGCACCTGCTCGTGCAGGTCCTCGCCCTCCAGGACGCGGCGCCGCTCGCCGTAGATGACCTCGCGCTGGCGGTTGAGCACCTCGTCGTACTTCAGGACGTTCTTGCGCGTCTCGAAGTTCTGCTGCTCGACCTGCGACTGGGCGGAGGCGATGGCGCGGGTCACCATCTTGTTCTCGATCGGGACGTCGTCCGGCACGTTGGCCATCGACATCACGCGCTCGACCATCTGCGCCTTGAAGAGCCGCATCAGGTCGTCACCGAGCGACAGGTAGAAGCGGGACTCGCCGGGGTCGCCCTGACGGCCACTGCGACCGCGCAGCTGGTTGTCGATACGCCGCGACTCGTGCCGCTCCGTACCGAGGACGTAGAGCCCGCCGAGTTCCTTGACCTCTTCGAACTCGGCCTTGACGGCCTGCTCGGCCTTCTCCAGGGCGGCGGGCAGCCGGGCCGCCCACTCCTCGACGTGCTCGACGGGGTCGAGGCCCGCCTGGCGCAGCTCGGCCTCCGCGAGGTCGTCCGGGTTGCCGCCGAGCTTGATGTCGGTACCACGACCGGCCATGTTCGTCGCGACGGTGACGGCGCCCTTGCGGCCGGCCTGGGCGACGATCGTCGCCTCACGGTCGTGCTGCTTCGCGTTCAGCACTTCGTGCTGAACCCCGCGCTTGGAGAGCTGCTGCGACAGGTACTCGGACTTCTCGACGGAGGTCGTACCGACGAGGATCGGCTGGCCCTTGGCGTGCTTCTCGGCGATGTCGTCGACCACCGCGTCGAACTTGGCCACCTCGGTGCGGTAGATCAGGTCGGCCTGGTCCGCACGGATCATCGGCTTGTTCGTCGGGATCGGGACGACGCCGAGCTTGTAGATCTGGTGGAACTCTGCGGCCTCGGTCATCGCCGTACCGGTCATGCCGGAGAGCTTGTCGTAGAGCCGGAAGAAGTTCTGGAGGGTGATCGTGGCGAGGGTCTGGTTCTCATCCTTGATGTCGACCCCTTCCTTCGCCTCGATCGCCTGGTGCATGCCCTCGTTGTAGCGGCGGCCGGCGAGGATACGGCCGGTGTGCTCGTCGACGATCATGACTTCGCCGTCGATGACGACGTAGTCCTTGTCCTTCTTGAAGAGTTCCTTGGCCTTGATGGCGTTGTTCAGGTAACCCACGAGCGGCGTGTTGACCGACTCGTAGAGGTTGTCGATACCCAGCCAGTCCTCGACCTTGGCGACACCCGGCTCGTGGATGGCCACGGTGCGCTTCTTCTCGTCGACCTCGTAGTCGCCGGTCTCCTCGATGCCCTTCAGCGTGTTGCCCGCCTCGCCCTTCTTGAGGCGCGTCACGAGCTTGGCGAAGTCGCCGTACCACTTCGTGGCCTGGTCGGCGGGGCCGGAGATGATCAGCGGCGTACGGGCCTCGTCGACGAGGATGGAGTCGACCTCGTCGACCACCGCGAAGTTGTGGCCGCGCTGGACGAGCTCGTCCTGGGACCACGCCATGTTGTCGCGGAGGTAGTCGAAGCCGAACTCGTTGTTCGTGCCGTACGTGATGTCGCAGTTGTACATCTCACGGCGCTGCGCCGGGTTCATGTTCGCGAGGATGCAGCCGACGCTGAGGCCGAGGAACTTGTGGACGCGGCCCATCATCTCGGAGTCGCGCTCGGCCAGGTAGTCGTTCACCGTGATCAGGTGGACGCCCTTGCCGGACAGCGCGTTCAGATACGTCGGCAGCGTGCCGACCAGGGTCTTGCCCTCACCGGTCTTCATCTCCGCCACGTAGCCGAGGTGCAGCGCGGCGCCGCCCATCAGCTGCACGTCGTAGGGGCGCTGGCCCAGCACGCGGCGGGCGGCCTCACGGACGGTGGCGAAGGCCTCGGGCAGGAGGTCGTCGAGGGTCTCGCCGTCCTCCAACCGCTGCTTGTACTCGTCCGTGAGTGCGCGCAGCTCGGCGTCGGAGAGACTCTCGAAGTCCTCTTCGATGGAGTTGACCTGGTCCGCGATGCGGTGCAGCTTGCGCAGGATCTTGCCTTCGCCTGCACGCATGAGCTTCTGGAGGACGGACACGGGGGTTGGTCTCCTTGCCGGTCGGGCCTGGCACGGTCGGTTTTCTCTAAAACGTCTAGGTATTACTGGGCACTACTGGAAATTGCAAAGGACTACTGGAGCAACGGCCATCGTATGCGAGGACCCCACCGTGCCGGGAGGTCTGCCATCAGGTCCAACGCGCGGGCCGCCGCGAAGGTGCCGGTACTGGCCATGAAAAGTCATGGCGCCCTCGCCGCGTGCCGAGCAGAATCGGTCGATGGACCCCGTGACGCTGACCACCGACCGCCTGCAGCTGCGCACGTTCGTGCCCGCCGACATCGACGAGGTGTACGCCGCGGCCCAGGATCCCGACATCCAGCGCTGGACCACGATCCCCTCGCCGTACGCGCGCGTGGACGCGGAGTACTTCATCAACCGTGTCGTGGTTGACGGCTGGCGTGGTGACACCGAGTACACGTTCGCGCTGCGCACGGAGGACCGCGGTCCGGTGGTGGGGGCGGTCGCGCTGCACCACCCGCGCGCGGGCGGCTGGGAGATCGGCTTCTGGACGGCCAAGCGGTTCCGCGGCCACGGCTATATGACGGAGGCCGTCCTGGGCGTGGCCCGCTGGGCCTTCACCGACCTCTCCTGTACGCGCCTGGAGTGGCGCGCGGAGGTCGGCAACGTGGGCTCCCTCACGGTGGCGGAACGCGCGGGCTTCACCCTGGAGGCCACCCTCCGCGCCGCCATGCCGAACAAGGGCACCCTGCGCGACTGCTGGCTGGCCTCCCTCCTCCCCACAGACCTGGGCCTCCCCACCCCTCTCCCGTACCTCCCAACCCCAAGCTGACGAACGAACCACCTTCTTCCTCGACCACCCTCTCCCCACCACACCCCGCCTGCCCGCCCGCCCACAGCCGGTGCCGCGCACCCTTCACGGCGGCCCCGGCCACGCCACAGCAAAGAACCCCGCCGCCGCGCACACGAAACTCGACGCCCACCCCGACACGGCCCACGAACCCCGGCGCAGACCACACAACGCCCAGCCCCGCCCCGTTGTCAGACCCGCCCTCTATCGTTCCGGCCATGACGACCTCGCCGCGTCCCGCCGCCACCTTGTCCGCCGACGAAGCCCGCCGCATCGCCCTCCGCGCCCAGGGCTTCGTCGGCGCCCCCGACCGCCGGTCCGGCGTACGCGGCGTCCTGCGCCACCTCGGCGCGGTCCAGCTCGACACGATCTCCGTACTCGCCCGCTCGCACGAGCTGATCCCCTACGCCCGCCTGGGCACGGTCCCCCGCACCAAGGTCGAATCGGCGTACTGGACCCCGGGCACGGCCCCGTCCCCCACCCCCCACGCCTTCGAATACTGGTCGCACGCCGCCTGCGTCCTCCCCATCGAGGAGTGGCCGCACTTCGCCTTCCGCCGCCGCGCCTACCGCGCCCGCCCCCACTGGCACCACCACCTCCCCGACGGCGCGTACGAACAGGTGATCAAGCAACTCCGCGCGGAGGGCCCCCTCACCGCCACGGAACTGGGCGGCGCGAAGAACAAGGGCGAGTGGTGGGACTGGTCCGAGTCGAAGATCGCCGTCGAGCGCGCGCTGATGTACGGCGAGGTGGTCTGCGTGGAGCGCCGCGGCTGGAAGCGGGTCTACGACCTGGCGGAGCGCGCGATCCCGTCGGACCTCCTGCACGACGACCTCGACGACACCGAGTGCGTACGCCGCCTGGTCCGGCAGGCCGGCGAGGCCCTCGGCGTCGGCACCCGCTCGGACATCGCGGACTACCACCGCCTGAAGAGCGAACAGTTCGACGCGGTGATCGAGGACACCGGCCTCGTCCCGGTCACGGTGGAGGGCTGGGGCGGCAAGCCGGCCTGGGCCGACCCCGCGGCCCTTGAGTCGGCGCCCCGCGGCCGCCACCGCACGACGCTCCTGTCGCCCTTCGACTCCCTGATCTGGGAGCGGGCCCGTACGGAGCGGATCTTCGGCTTCACGCACCGCCTGGAGGCATACGTCCCCAAGCCGAAGCGGATCCACGGCTACTTCGCGATGCCGGTGCTGTCCGGCGGCCACCTGGTGGGCCGCGTCGACCCCGCGCGCGCGGGCACCACCCTGGTCGCCAAGCAGGTCTCCCTGGACGGCCCGAAGGCCGTACCGGCGGTGGCGGCGGCGCTCCTCGAAGCGGCGGGCTGGGTCGGCTGCGACAGCGTGCGAGTGGAGCACATGGAGTCGGCCCCACTGAAGAAGTCCCTGATCGAGGCCCTGCGCTAGCAGCCCCGGCGCCGGGGCCCGCCCCTACCGGATCTCCAGAATCTTCTCCCGCATCGCGTACACCACCGCCTCCATCCTGGAGTGCAGCTGCAACTTCTCCAGGATGTTGCGCACATGGTTCTTCACGGTGTTCTCGGAGATGAACAACTCCTTGGCGATGTCCCGGTTGTTCATGCCCGTCGCCACCAGCTTGAGCACCTCGAGCTCCCGGTCGGTCAGCCGGGGCGCGGGCACGAGCCGGCGCTCGTCCGTGCGCTGGATCATCGACTTGAACTCGGTGAGCAGCTTCGACGCCATGGACGGACTGATCTGCGACTGCCCGTCGGCCACGGCGCGGATGGCCGTGGCCACCTCGTCGGTCGAGATCTCCTTCAGCAGATATCCCGTCGCGCCCGCCTTGATCGCGTCGTAGAGATCCGCTTCCTCATCGCTGATGGTCAGCATGATGATCTTGGCGCTGGGCGCCACCTCCTTGATGGAGGTGCACGCCTCGATGCCGCCTCTCTTGGGCATCCGCACGTCCATGAGGATGATGTCCGGCAGCAGATCGGCCGCCTTGTCCACGGCCTCCGCCCCGTCGCCCGCCTCACCGACGACCTGGATGTCCTCCTCGGCCTTGAGGACGATCTCAAGGCCGCGCCGGAACAGGGCATGGTCGTCCACCACGAGCACCCGGATGGGCTCCTCGCGCGAGGACGCGTCCGGCCCCATGTCGGCGCCGTCCTCGCCGGCACCGGCGTCCTCGCCCCGCATCAGTCCGAAGCTGTCCGCCATCGTTCCTCCCCCTGAAGGCCGCGGCCCGTCTTCCTGTGCCGCGCCAACCCGAGGCACCAGCACGCCGGTTGACCCGGCACGGCCATGATTTCATGCCGCGGCCTCGGCGCGGTGGCCGTGCGGTGCACACGGGGGTCGCACAAGGGTGCCCCTGGGGGCGCACACGCACCCCAGGGGCACCCGATGAGTGGGTGTCAGTTGTCGTCAGCCGCCGATGGCGTCGCCCCCGTCGGCTCCCCTGACCTGGGAGACCATGGGGTCGGTGCTGAGGTGGATGACGCCGTAGTCGTAGGCGTGCCGCCGGTAGACGACGCTGGGTTCCTTCGTCTCGGAGTCGACGAACAGATAGAAGTCGTGCCCGACCAGCTCCATCTCGTAGAGCGCCTGGTCGAGCGTCATGGGTGCCGCCACGTGGGTCTTCTCACGGACGACGAGCGGGCCCTCGCCCTTGACCTCAAGCGAGCCCATCTTGGTGGTCGGTACGCCGTCGGGCTCGGCCTCCTCGGCCTTGGCGATCGTGCCGTCCCCGTTGAGCAGGGCGGCGTCCGGGACGTGCTCGGCGACCTCCGCCGCCGAGATCCGCTTCCCGCGCCGCGACGACCGCTTGTCGTGCTGCTTGCGCAGGCGCGCGTCGAGCTTGTCCGTGGCCAGGTCCAGTGCCGCGTACGGGTCGCTCGCGGCTGCCTCCGCCCTGATCACCGGGCCACGCGTACGCAGCGTGATCTCCACGCGCTCGCAGCGGTCCGCCTGCCGGGGGTTCGGCTCCTTGGACACCTCGACGTCGAGGCTGATCACCTTGCCGTCGAGCTTCTGGATCTTGTCCAGCTTCAGCTTCTCGGCCACGTGCTTACGGAACCGCTCTGGTACTTCGGTCTTGCGGCCCTTGACGACGATGTCCACGCAGAACTCCGTTCCCGGATAGCCCCGCTCCTTGGGCGGAGCATCTCCCTCTTGCACCAGACTCCGGCCACTTCCGGAGTCTCGGACTCGGTGACTTCCACCTCCTCCTCCCCCGTGGACAAGATCTACACCCCACCATCCCGGGTGATTGCGAAAATGCCTGTGCAATGTGCCTGACAGGGCAATCCAATGGTGAGGGGTGGCGGCCGCCTTTCCTGCCGAGTTCCTCACAACCGAACATATCTCGCCTGGACGGTTGTCGGCACCCTCTACTGGCACGTACCTCCAACCGAGCGAATGAACCCTGTCTCTACCTGCAACGATGCAGATTCCCTACTAGTTCCGGTTTATTTCGAAGGATTCCGGAGAAGCGGCCACTACGGCCGCCCGGAACGTGATCTCACTGATCGCGTTCGCCATTCCCGGACCCGCCTCGGGGCGGCCCCGCTCCGGCCTGCCATCCCTCTCGATCTTCCCGGAACCGGTCGCGGCCGCTATTGCGCGCGCCGCCTCCGCCAAAGAAGCCCCCGTCGTGATCAGGTCGTCGACCAGCACGATCCGGCCAATTCCGGTGAGCAGCCCGCTGCCACCGCCCGCCACCTCCAACGCACCCGTCACATTGACCAGCCGCTGCCGGCCGTCCAGGCCCGACTGATCGGCCACCGCACGCCGCTGCCGCAGCACCGCCAGCACCCGCGCCGCGACACCCGCACGGCGCAGCTCGGCCGCAGCCGCGTACGCGATCCGCCGCGTCGGATCGTGCCCGCGCGCCCGCACGGCCCGGGGTGCGGAGGGCACAGGGACAAGCGTCACGGGGCCCAGAGGGCCGCCAGGGGCCCGCTCACGCGCGCCGCCCCCACCTGCCCCGCCCTCCACGAGTCCGGCCCGCACAGCCCCGGCCAGCGCCACACCCAAGGGCCGGGCGAGACCGAGCGCGCCGCGCTCCTTGTGGGCGAGGAGCACGGCCCGCACCGCGTTCCGGTACGGGACGGCGCCGAACACGACCGGCAGCCCGGGCGGCGCAGGCCGCGGCCGCACCCGGCCCGGCCCGGCGCCGCGCAACGCCGCCGAGCACCGCGCGCACAGCGCCGTACGAGATCTGCCGCAGCCGGCGCACTCGGCCGGCAGCACCAGATCGGAGAGGTCCTGCCACCACCCCCGCATACCCACCACTGTGCCGATCCGCGGGCCGCCCCACCAGCCCTGTGGACAACGCCCTGTGGACAACTCGACGGTTGTGACCAGCGGTTGAGCTCGTGCGGGTGACACCCGGGCCGACGGGCCCCGCCGCCTACCCCGGATAGACCGGAGCCGTCCCGTCCTTCAGCACCGACTGCCACGCCGCCCCGGAGGGCAGCCGGACGATCCCGTCGTCGGAGTGCGCGAGCAGCGGCAACTCGTCGTTGTCCGACGCCGCGATCTCGCTGACCCTCGTGAGCCCCGGCAGCGCCTGCCCGGTCGGCGTCGACCCGTCGCTCAGCACGTACTGCATCTGCTGCAACCCGCCGGGCTCCCGGCCGACGACGACGAGCCGACTGTCGCCCGCCCACGACACGGCCGTGACCTCTTCCATCTGCGGCGCGGCCCTGCGCAGTTCGGTCACCGAGACCTCCGTGTCGCCGTTCGCGTCGGGATGCCGCTCGACGCGCCCGATCCACAGCGACGTGGTGTCCTTCTCGGACACGAGAAGCCCGATGCGCGCGCCGTCGGCGGACGCCTTCACCGTCTCGATGGTCGCGTCGTCGCCGAGCCCCTCGACCCGGACCTTCTGGACCTTGTCCGCCTGCCCCTGCCCGAACATCAGCAACCGCCGGTGCTTCGGATCACGGTCGGCCACCCACAGGTCGCCGTTCCCGTCCCAACTGGGCGTCGTGAAGCCGTTCTTCTCCGCCTTCGCGTGGCTGCGCGCGACCGGGTCCCCCAGCGAGGCGCCGGAGATGAGCGACGCCACGTACAGCGAGCGCCCGTCGTTCGAGATCCCCGCCGCGCGCTCCTGGTCGCGCGAGACGGCCACGGAGCGCAGCACCTGCTCGCCCTCGCCGAGCGGCCCCGGCACCCGCTCGGGCTTCTTGTCGGACCTGCTCTTGCCCGGCATCCGCACCAAACGGCCCTTGGCGTCGAGGAAGTACTGGTCCGGCACGCGCCCGGTGGAGCGCGGCGCCGCGAGCGCGTCCGCCCCGTCCTCGGTCATCGCGCACATGAACCGGCCGTCGGAACGCTTCAGTTCCACCTCGTTCACGCTCGACGACGACAGGTCCCGCAGCGAGAACAGCAGTTGGGCCGCCATCTCCTTGCACTTGGCCTGACCCGCCCTGCTGCCCGCCTCGTTCAACGGCACCGTCAGCTTGTTCGCGTCGTCCGGCGCCAGCGAGTCGGTGCCCTTCCTCAGCGCCGCGTGCGAGGGGAACGCCGTCCGCACCACCGGATTCAGCCAGCTCGTCGGCCCCTGCAACAGCTCCTTGACGGTCTCCGTCAAGGGATCCGTCCACTGCCGTACGAAGACGGGGTCCGCGACCAGCCGCCGCTGCCCGGACTCGCCGCCCGACGTCGAATCCACCGCGTAGTAGTACTTGTTGACGGAGCTGTAGATCCGCTGGAAGTCGGACTCGCCGAGCACGACCCCCTTCGGGAGGGAGTCGATCCGCCACTGCTTGCCCTTGGCGGTGTTCACCTGCGTCAGGTGCAGATTCCCCTCGTACGACGTGTCCCGCGGCTGGTAGGCCTGCCGCTGGTCGACCGTGGCGACCTGATGGCCGGTCAACTGGTAGGAACGGCCGTCGTTCCCCGAGTTCGGCCGGTCCGTCGGGCGCCTGCTGGGGCCCTCGTCGAGCACGACGGTGCGCTGCTCGGGCGACCAGTTCTTCGCGGCCTTCGGGGTGAGGTACTTGCGCGCCATCGTGTACGAGGGGTCGTCGCTGGTCAGCGCTTCGAGGAAGCCGTCGACGATGGCTGAGGGCCCCACATCGTCCTTCGGCGGCAGGGCGAAGACGCGCACCTGCGAGTCCGGCCGCTGCGAGGCCTCGACCGATTCGAGGCCTCCGTTGTCCGGCATCGACGCGCATCCGGCGAGCACGAGCGCGCCGCATCCGGCCAGCATTCCGGCCCTCATCCCGCGCCGCTGCCGCGGCACTCGCTGCTCATCCACGACTGCCGTCGCTCCCCTCGCCACGCGACGTCGCCGCCGTCCGCCCCGTACGCGCCTGTGCGGGCTCCGCCGACGCGTCGTCCGTCCCGCCCGCCGCGTCCGGCCGCTCGTCCCGCTGCCCGTGGCCCTCCCGGTCACCGCGCTCCGCGGCGTCCTCGGCCTGCCGCGGCCCGCTCGCCACCTCGCCACGCGCCACCACGCGCGCGCCGCTGCCGGGCAGCGCCGTGGGATCCGCGGACACCGCCGCCTGCGCGTGGCGCGGGGCGATCGGCGTCCGGGCCGCCACGGGCGGCGCCTGGGCCGGCACCGTCGCGAGCTTCTTGTCGTCCGCGCCCGGCAGCCCGGCGTCACCGAGCCCCCGGTTGCGCCGCGAGTCCTCCGGCTCCAGCGGTATCGGTGAACCGCGCAGCGCCTCGTCCACGGTCCTCGGCAACGTCAGCCGGAACTGCGAACCGCCACCCGGCTCGCCCCACGCCTGCAGCCAGCCTCCGTGCAGCCGCGCGTCCTCCAGGGCGATCGACAGGCCGAGCCCCGTTCCCCCCGTGGTACGCGCGCGTGCCGGGTCGGCCCGCCAGAAGCGACTGAACACGCGGGTCGCCTCGCCGGGCTTGAGCCCCACTCCGTAGTCGCGCACCGCCACTGCGACCGCGCCGCCCGCCGCCGCGAGCCGCACCACGACGTCCCGGCCGTCGCCGTGCTCCACGGCGTTCACCACCAGGTTGCGCAGCACCCGCTCCACACGCCGCGCGTCGGCCTCGGCGACCACCGGCTGGTCGTCGCCGACGACCAGGATGTGCGAGCCCTTGCGCTCCGCGAGCGGCTCGGCTCCGCCCACCACGCGCCGTACGACCTCCCGCAGGTCTATCGGCTCGGCCTCGAGGGCGGCCGCGCCGGCATCGAACCGGCTGATCTCCAGCAGGTCGGCAAGGAGCGACTCGAACCGGTCCAGCTGGTCGGCGAGCAGCTCCGCGGACCGCGCCGTCACCGGATCGAAGTCGACACGCGCCTCATGGATGACATCGGCGGCCATCCGTACCGTCGTCAGCGGCGTACGCAGCTCATGGCTCACGTCCGACACGAACCGCCGCTGCATCCGCGACAGATCCTCCAACTGCTGGATCTTCAGATACAGGTTCTGCGCCATCTTGTTGAAGGCCTCGCCCAGGCGCGCGATGTCGTCCTCGCCGGTGACCTTCATCCGCTCCTGGAGGCGGCCCGCGGAGAGCCGCTCGGCGACTCCTGCCGCCATCCGCACCGGCGTGACGACCTGCCGCACGACGAGCCAGGCGATGGCACCCAGCAGCACCACCACGAAGAGCCCCGCCGTCGCGAGGGTTCCCTTGACCAGGCCGAGGGACTTCTCCTCCTGCGTCAGCGGGAAGAGGTAGTACAGCTGGTAGGCGTGCCCCTGAGGGTCGTTGAGCCGCTTTCCGACGACGAGGCCCGGCTGCGGGTCCTCACCACCGTCGTAGACGATCTTCGTGTACTGCTGCGAGGCACCGGCGATCCGGTCGACCTGCGCGCGCAGGTCGTCGGGCACGCTGCGGTTCGGATCCACCAGGCCAGAGCCACGCGGCGCCAGCCCGTTACCGCTGTCGGCGTCGCTCGACCCCAGGATCACCACGTCGAACGCGCCCTTGCCACCACTGGCGAGTTGCGTGACGAGTTCGCTCATCCAGTTGTTGGGCGTCAGCGTCGTGCGGCTGTCGCCGGACGCGCCGTCCCGCACGCCCGCCGCCGCGGAGTCCGCCCTGTCCTTGGCCGCGCGGAAGCCGCCCTCGGCCTGGCTCTGCGAGGCCTTCGCCTTGGCGTCGAGCAGTCCGTTGCGCACCGAGCCGATGACGACGATGCCGAGCAGCAGCACGACACCGAGCGACATCAGCAGCGTCGTGACGACGACCTTCAGCTGAATGTTCCGCCGCCACAGCCGCATCGCGGGCAGCAGCGGACGCCGCACCCAGCGCGCGAAGAGGCGCAGCACGGGGCTGCCCTGCATCCCGCCCTGGAGCAGCAGGCTCCTGTCGACGGCCCGGCGCAGCCGTGAGCCACGGGCGGCGGCAGGTCCCACCGCGGGTCCCACAGGCCGCTCCGGGCGGGACCCCGGGGCCCCGGGCGCCGAAGCGGCACTGTTTCGGGACACGTCAGCTCGGTCCTGCCTTGTAACCGACGCCTCGGACGGTCACCACGATCTCCGGCCGCTCCGGGTCCTTCTCGACCTTGGAACGCAGCCGCTGCACATGCACATTGACCAGGCGCGTGTCCGCCGCGTGCCGGTAGCCCCAGACCTGCTCGAGGAGCACCTCACGCGTGAACACCTGCCAGGGCTTGCGCGCGAGCGCGACCAGCAGATCGAACTCCAACGGCGTCAGCGCGATCGGCTGCCCGTCCCGCTTCACCGAATGACCCGCCACATCGATGACCAGGTCACCGATGGCGAGCTGCTCCGGCGCGGGCTCCTCCGACCTCCGCAGCCGCGCCCTGATGCGGGCGACCAGCTCCTTCGGCTTGAACGGCTTGACGATGTAGTCGTCGGCCCCCGATTCGAGGCCCACCACCACATCGACGGTGTCGCTCTTCGCCGTGAGCATCACGATCGGTACCCCGGACTCCGCCCTGATCAGGCGGCACACCTCGATTCCGTCCCGGCCCGGCAGCATCAGATCGAGCAGCACCAGATCGGGCTTGGTCTCACGGAAAGCAGCCAGCGCCTTGTCGCCGTCAGCTACGAACGACGGCTCAAAACCTTCACCACGCAGCACAATGCCGAGCATCTCGGCCAGTGCGGTGTCGTCGTCGACGACAAGGACTCGTCCCTTCATGGACCACATCATCCCATTAGCTCATCGAAACCTGAGGTGACCTGGCACACAGCTCACTCAGGCCCTCACCTGTCACGGGCGAAACAACGCCCCACTCCGTGACGATCGCCGTCACCAAATCCGGAGGCGTCACATCGAACGCGGGGTTGTACGCCTGCGTCCCCAGTGGTGCCACCGGAATCCCGCCACCTGCCTCCACTCCGGCCAGCGGCGCCCGGGGCGCCGTGACCTCCGTCACCTCATGCCCGGCCCGCTGCTCCACCTCGATGGAAGCACCATCCGCGGTCTCCGGGTCGATCGTCGTCACCGGCGCGACCACGATGAACGGCACGTGGTGATAACGCGCCAGCACCGCGAGCGGATAGCTCCCCACCTTGTTGGCCACCGAACCGTCGGCCGCGATCCGGTCCGCACCGATCAGCACGGCATCCACCTCGCCCGCCGCGAACAGCGATCCCGCCGCGCTGTCCGTGAGCAATGTGTACGCCATCCCGTTGCGCGCGGCCTCGTAGGCGGTCAGCCGGGCCCCCTGCAACAGCGGGCGCGTCTCGTCCACCCACAGCCGGCGCAGCCGTCCCGCCCGATGCGCGGCGAGCGCGACCGCGAAGGCCGTGCCCTCGCCGCCGGACACCAGCGCCCCGGTGTTGCAGTGCGTCAGGATGCGGTGATTGCCCCCGGGCACCAGCTCGTCCAGGAGCCGCAGGCCGTGTCCGGCCATCCTGGTGCTGGCCTCGGCGTCCTCCGCGTGCAGCGCCCGCGCCGAGGAGAGCGCCGCCTCGGTGGCCCGCTCCCGCGCCCTGTCGCCCGCCTCGCTCCCGAGCGCGGACCGGTACGCCTCCTGCGCCCTGCGCACCCCGTACGCCAGATTGACCGCGGTGGGCCGCGCGTCGGCCAGTGCCTCCGCCGCCTCCTCGACGTCGAAGCCGCGGGCAGCCGCGAGCGCCACCCCGTACGCCCCCGCGATCCCGAGCAGCGGCGCACCGCGCACGGCCAGGGAACGGATCGCCTGCACCAGTGCCTGCGGATCCGTGCACACCAGCTCGACCTCTTCGGCGGGCAGCCGCGTCTGGTCGAGCAGCACCAGAACGGGCCCCTCCGCCGGCTCCTCCCACCGGATCGCCGGGATGTCGACGGCCTCGGGCCGGATGCCGCCGATGGGCCGTATGTCCTCGCCGGATTGCGCGTACTGATCAGCCATCCGCCCAGTCTGCCCCGTACCGACCCGACAATTGAAGGCATCCAGCCCTCCCGGGGCCAGGTCATCCGGCGCCCGCCCCATGGCACGATGGCAGCCAACCTGCTGCCGCGACCGCGGACGGGCACTTTGAAGGAGCGACGATGAACGACACTCCGGGCTGGGCATCGCCCGGATCTGCCCCCTCCGACGGCCCGGACGGCGACCGCAAGGACGGCCCCGACCGGAACAGCGGCGCCCAGGGCAGCGGTCCGCAGGACACGCCCCCGCAGGACGCCGCGGGCCAGGGCCCGAAGTGGTCCAAGGAGCAGCCGCCACCCGCCCAGTGGTCCGCGCCCTCCGGCCCCGCCCAGACTCCTCCCGCGCCCCCGCCGGCTCCCGGCCAGGGCTGGGGCGGTCAAGGCTGGGGCGGTCAAGGCTGGGGCGGCCAGGGCGGCGGCGGTGGCTACGGTCAGGGGCCGGGCGGCCCCGGCGGCGGCTACCCCGGCTGGGGCGGCGGCTGGCAGGGCAAGCCCCAGGCGGCCAAGCCCGGCGTCATCCCGCTGCGCCCGCTCGGCGTCGGCGAGATCCTCGACGGCGCGGTGTCGACGATGCGGACCTACTGGCGCACCGTCCTCGGCATCTCGCTGACCGTCGCCGTGGTCACCCAGCTCCTGGCGGTCCTCCTCCAGGGCTTCGTCCTCAACGACGCGGCGACCACCACGGCCCTCGACAACCCCGACGCCACCCCGCGCGAGATCTTCAGTGCCCTGGGCTCGCTCCTGATCGGCTCCGCGCTCGTCGCCGTCGTCACACTGCTCGGCACGATCGTCGCGACGGCCCTGCTGACGACGGTCACCAGCCGCGCCGTGCTCGGCCGGCCCGTCACCATAGGAGAGGCCTGGCGCGACGCCCGGCCGCAGATCCTCAGGCTGCTCGGCCTGACGCTGCTGCTCCCGCTGATCGCCGCCGCCATCATGCTCGTGAGCGTCGCGCCCGGCATCCTGGTCGGCGCGCTCGGCTCGAGCGAGGGCGGTATCGCGCTCGGGGTCGTCGGCGGCCTCGCCGGTCTCGTCGTGACGATCTGGCTGATGGTCCGCCTGTCGCTGGCGTCGCCCGCGCTGATGCTGGAGAAGCAGACGGTCCGCAAGGCCATGGGCCGCTCCACCAAGCTCGTCCGCGGCTCCTGGTGGCGAGTCTTCGGCATCACGATCCTGGCGTCCCTGATCGCCGCGATCGTCTCGGAGATCATCCTCTTCCCGTTCACCGCCATCGCCGGGGCGGTCAGCGGAGACGGCTTCTCCAGCCTCCTGGACAGCGGCGGGAACTTCGGCTGGGCCTTCCTCATCATCACGGGCATCGGCTCGGTCGTCGGCTCCACCATCACCTTCCCGATCACGGCCGGCGTCACCGTGCTGCTCTACATCGACCAGCGCATCCGCCGCGAGGCCCTCGACCTCGAACTCGCCCGCGCCGCGGGCCTGCACGACTACGGGTCCGCCTCCGGCGCCACTCCGGGGAGCTGATGGCGTGAGCGCACTTGGGGGAGTGCTCCACACGACGATCTCGTCGGTCCTCACCGGCGGCGACGAGCCGCCGGTGAGGATCCCGCGCGACCCCGCGCGGGAAGCTGCGAAACGCGAGCTGTCCAAGCCCGCGTACCACCAGGACGACCCGAACTGGTTCATGCGCGCCCTGAACAAGTTCTGGGACTGGATCGACGAGCTCTTCTCCGCCGCGTCCGGCGCCGCCCCCGGCGGCACCGTCGGCCTGCTCGTGATCCTGCTCGCCGTCGTCGCCGTGGCCGCCGCCCTGTGGTGGCGCCTCGGCACGCCGCGCCGCTCCCCCACCTCCGCGCCCCCTCTCTTCGACGCCCGCCCGCGCAGCGCCGCCGAACACCGCTCGGCCGCCGCGGCGCACGCCGCCCAGGGCCACTGGAACCAGGCAGTCCAGGAACGGATGCGCGCCCTCGTCCGCTCCCTGGAGGAACGCGCCCTCCTCGACCCCCGCCCCGGCCGCACCGCCGACGAGGCCGCCGCAGAAGCGGCCCGCCCGCTGCCCCAGCACGCGGACCGCCTCCGCGCGGCCGCCCGCGACTTCGACGACATCGCGTACGGCGGCCGCACCGCGACCCCGGAGACGTACGAACGGCTGTCCACCCTGGACTCCGAGGTGGAACGCACCACCCCCGACCTCGCCGCCGCGGGAGCCGCCCGGTGACCGAACCGACCGACCCCGGCACCCCGAACCCGGCGCGCGCCCAGGGCGACCCGACATCCGACCTGTCGCACCCGACGCAGCCCACCGCGCACCCCGGCGGCCGCCCGCTCGATCAGCCCGCCCCCACCCCGGCCGCCCACCCGCGGTCCACGACGACCACGCTCGCCCCGCCACCACCACCCGACGCCGGCCCGGACGGCCCCGGCGACGCCACCTCCATCACGCCCACCGCCCGCCAGATCTGGACCCGCACCCGCGGCATCGCCCTGGCGCTGGCCTTCCTCCTGGTCGCGGCCATGGTCATCGCGGTCGCCCGCTCCGGTGACCAGCACGGCGCCCTCGATCCGCGCTCGGCCGACCAGCGCGGCAGCCGCGCCGTCGCCGAACTCCTCGCCGACCGGGGCGTCGACACGCGCGTGGTCACCACGACCGCCGAGGCCCGCGCGGCGGCGGGCCCCGACACGACCCTCCTGGTCGCCGCGCCCGACCGGCTCACGGCCCGTCAGCAGTCCCGACTCCAGGACGCCGCCGCCGGCTCCGGGGGCCGCACGGTCCTCGTCGCCCCCGGCACCTCGGCGGTCGAGGCCCTGGCCCCGGGCGTCACCGCCGACCCCGAGCCCGCCGCCGACAAGCCCCTCGCGCCCGGCTGCGCGCTCCCCGAGGCCCGCCGCGCCGGCCCCGCCAACACCGGCGGCCACCGCTACGGCACGACGCTCACCGGCGCCGACTCCTGCTACCCGAGCCACGGCTCCCCCACGCTCCTGCGCCTGCCGTCCCCCTCCGGCGAAGGCGACACGATCGTCCTGGGTTCCCCCGACATCGTCGTCAACGACACCCTCGACGAGCAGGGCAACGCCTCGCTCGCCCTCCAACTCCTCGGCTCGCGCCCTCATCTCGTCTGGTACCTCCCCTCCCTCTCCGACGACTCGGCGGCGGACGGCGCACAGAACGACCGCAGCTTCGTCGACCTGATCCCCAAGGGCTGGCTCTGGGGCACACTTCAGCTCTTCATCGCGGCAGCACTGGCCGCACTGTGGCGCGCACGCCGCCTGGGCCCCCTGGTCCAGGAGCGCCTGCCCGTCGCGATCCGCGCCTCCGAAACCGTCGAAGGCCGCGCCCGCCTCTACCGCAAGGCGAACGCCCGCGACCGCGCCGCCACAGCCCTGCGTATCTCCACCCGCACCCGACTGGCCCCCCTCATCGGCGTCCCCGTCTCCCAGGCCCACTCGCCCGAGACCTTCCTCCCGGCCCTGGCACGCCAACTCCCCACGCCCGCCCGGGACCCGCACGCCCTCCTCTTCGGCCCGCCACCCGCGACCGACGCAGCACTCATCGCACTCGCCGACCACCTCGACGCCCTCGAAAGTGAGGTACGGAACCCATGATGGACCCGACCACTGACAACGCCGGGCCCACAACGGATCCCCGCAGCTCAAGGGCGTCCTTGGAGGCCTTGCGCACGGAGATCGCCAAGGCCGTGGTCGGCCAGGACCCCACCGTCACGGGCCTGGTCGTGGCCCTGCTCTGCCGCGGCCACGTCCTGCTCGAGGGCGTGCCCGGCGTCGCCAAGACCCTCCTCGTACGCGCCCTCGCCGCGTCCCTCGAACTCGACACGAAGCGCGTCCAGTTCACCCCCGACCTGATGCCCAGCGACGTCACGGGCTCCCTGGTCTACGACACCAACACCGCCCGCTTCTCCTTCCAGCCGGGCCCGGTCTTCACCAACCTCGTCCTCGCCGACGAGATCAACCGCACCCCGCCCAAGACCCAGTCCTCCCTGCTCGAAGCGATGGAGGAACGCCAGGTCACGGTGGACGGCACGGCCCGCCAACTCCCCGACCCCTTCATGGTGATCGCGACCCAGAACCCGGTCGAGTACGAGGGCACCTACCCCCTCCCCGAGGCCCAACTGGACCGCTTCCTGCTCAAGTTGAACGTCCCCCTGCCCTCCCGGCAGGACGAGATCGACGTCCTGACCCGCCACGCCTCCGGCTTCAACCCCCGCGACCTCAAGGCGGCGGGCATCAGCCCGGTGGCCACGGCAGCCGACCTCGAAACGGCCCGCACCGCGGTCGCCAAGACGACGGTCTCCCCCGAAATCACCGCCTACGTGGTCGACATCTGCCGTGCGACCCGCGAATCCCCTTCGCTCACCCTCGGCGTCTCCCCGCGAGGAGCCACGGCCCTCCTCGCCACGGCCCGCGCCTGGGCCTGGCTGACCGGCCGCGACTACGTCACCCCCGACGACGTCAAAGCCTTGGCCCTGCCCACCCTCCGCCACCGCATCCAACTGCGCCCTGAGGCCGAGATGGAAGGCGTGACCGCAGACTCGGTCATCAACGCGATCCTCACCCACGTCCCCGTCCCCCGCTGACCGACCTACAACGGAGACGGAGGACGACACAACAATGGCTCTGACCGGACGTACGGCCCTTCTCGCGGCCCTGGGTTCCCTCCCCATCGGCATCTGGGAGCCCAGCTGGACCGGCATCCTGGCCGTCAACACGCCACTGGCCCTCGCCTGCGCCTGCGACTTCGCCCTGGCCGCCCCCGTACGCCGCCTGCGCCTGACCCGCTCGGGCGACACTTCCGTACGCCTCGGAGACCCGGCCGACGTCACCCTCACGATCACGAACCCCTCGCGCCGCCCGCTGCGCGCGAAGATCCGTGACGCCTGGCCCCCGAGCAGCTGGCGGCCCGGCATGGAGTACGACTCGTCCCGCCACCGCGTGCACGTCCCCGCAGGCGAAAGGCGCCGCGTCACCACGCGCTTGCAGCCCACCCGCCGCGGCGACCGCACGGCGGACCGCGTCACGGTCAGCTCCCAGGGCCCCCTCGGCCTCTTCACGCGCCAAGGCACACACAGGGTCCCCTGGACGGTCCGCGTACTCCCGCCCTTCCACAGCCGCAAGCACCTCCCCTCCAAACTGGCCCGCCTCCGCGAACTCGACGGCCGCACCAGCGTGTTGACCCGAGGCGAGGGCACAGAATTCGACAGCCTCCGCGAGTACGTTCCCGGAGACGACACCCGCTCCATCGACTGGCGCGCAACGGCCCGCCACTCCTCGGTGGCCGTCCGCACCTGGCGCCCGGAACGCGACCGCCACATCCTCCTGGTCCTCGACACCGGCCGAACCTCCGCCGGCCGAGTCGGCGACGCCCCGCGCCTCGACGCCTCCATGGACGCCGCGCTCCTCCTGGGCGCCCTGGCATCCCGAGCCGGCGACCGCGTGGACCTGCTGGCCTACGACCGCCGTACCCGTGCGCTCGTCCAGGGCCGCACCGCAGGCGACGTCCTCCCGGCCCTGGTCAACGCCATGGCCCCGCTGGAACCAGAACTCATCGAAACGGACGCCCGCGGCCTCACGGCAACAGCCCTGCACACAGCGCACCGCCGTTCCCTCATCGTCCTTCTCACGTCCTTGGACGCGGCCCCCATCGAAGAGGGCCTTCTCCCCGTACTCGCACGCCTCACGAAGCGCCACACGGTCGTCGTCGCATCAGTGGCCGACCCCAAAATCGAATCGATGGCATCGGCACGGGGCACAACAGAAGCCATCTACGAAGCCGCCTCGGCAGCCCAGGCAAAGGCCGAACGCCTGCGCACAGCCGAACAACTCACCCGCCACGGAGTCACCGTCGTGGACGCCACCCCGTCCGAACTGGCCCCAGCTCTCGCGGACGCCTACCTGGCCCTGAAATCCGCCGGCCGCCTTTGAGGAAACCCCTGAGGAAAGGGGTGTGGCGTGCCCCTAAACGCAGAAAAGCCCCGTGCCATTGGCACGGGGCTTTTCTCTAAAATTAGTTCGGCGGCGTCCTACTCTCCCACAGGGTCCCCCCTGCAGTACCATCGGCGCTGTGAGGCTTAGCTTCCGGGTTCGGAATGTAACCGGGCGTTTCCCTCACGCTATGACCACCGAAACACTATGAAACTGTCAACCGGAGCCGTGGCACATGGCTACGACGGTTGTTCGTGGTTTCAGAACCAACACAGTGGACGCGAGCAACTGAGGACAAGCCCTCGGCCTATTAGTACCAGTCACCTCCACACCTTGCGGTGCTTCCAGATCTGGCCTATCAACCCAGTCGTCTACTGGGAGCCTTAACCCCTCGAGGGGGTGGGAATACTCATCTCGAAGCAGGCTTCCCGCTTAGATGCTTTCAGCGGTTATCCTTTCCGAACGTAGCCAACCAGCCATGCCCTTGGCAGGACAACTGGCACACCAGAGGTTCGTCCGTCCCGGTCCTCTCGTACTAGGGACAGCCCTTCTCAATATTCCTACGCGCACAGAGGATAGGGACCGAACTGTCTCACGACGTTCTAAACCCAGCTCGCGTACCGCTTTAATGGGCGAACAGCCCAACCCTTGGGACCGACTCCAGCCCCAGGATGCGACGAGCCGACATCGAGGTGCCAAACCATCCCGTCGATATGGACTCTTGGGGAAGATCAGCCTGTTATCCCCGGGGTACCTTTTATCCGTTGAGCGACGGCGCTTCCACAAGCCACCGCCGGATCACTAGTCCCGACTTTCGTCCCTGCTCGACCCGTCGGTCTCACAGTCAAGCTCCCTTGTGCACTTACACTCAACACCTGATTACCAACCAGGCTGAGGGAACCTTTGGGCGCCTCCGTTACCCTTTGGGAGGCAACCGCCCCAGTTAAACTACCCATCAGACACTGTCCCTGATCCGGATCACGGACCCAGGTTAGACATCCAGCACGACCAGAGTGGTATTTCAACGACGACTCCACAACCACTGGCGTGGCCGCTTCACAGTCTCCCACCTATCCTACACAAGCCGAACCGAACACCAATATCAAACTGTAGTAAAGGTCCCGGGGTCTTTCCGTCCTTCTGCGCGAAACGAGCATCTTTACTCGTAGTGCAATTTCACCGGGCCTATGGTTGAGACAGTCGAGAAGTCGTTACGCCATTCGTGCAGGTCGGAACTTACCCGACAAGGAATTTCGCTACCTTAGGATGGTTATAGTTACCACCGCCGTTTACTGGCGCTTAAGTTCTCAGCTTCGCCACACCGAAATGTGACTAACCGGTCCCCTTAACGTTCCAGCACCGGGCAGGCGTCAGTCCGTATACATCGCCTTACGGCTTCGCACGGACCTGTGTTTTTAGTAAACAGTCGCTTCTCGCTGGTCTCTGCGGCCACCCCCAGCTCAGAGTGCAAGACTCATCACCAGGAATGGCCCCCCTTCTCCCGAAGTTACGGGGGCATTTTGCCGAGTTCCTTAACCATAGTTCACCCGAACGCCTCGGTATTCTCTACCTGACCACCTGAGTCGGTTTAGGGTACGGGCCGCCATGAAACTCGCTAGAGGCTTTTCTCGACAGCATAGGATCATCCACTTCACCACAATCGGCTCGGCATCAGGTCTCAGCCTCGTGTGCGACGGATTTACCTACCGCACGGCCTACACCCTTACCCCGGGACTACCATCGCCCGGGCTGGACTACCTTCCTGCGTCACCCCATCGCTCACCTACTACCAGCTTGGGCCGGCGGCTCCACCACTTTCCATTCCCCGAAGGGTCCGGAACGGCTTCACGGCCTTAGCATCACTGGATTCGATGTCTTTCGCGTCACAGCGGGTACCGGAATATCAACCGGTTATCCATCGACTACGCCTGTCGGCCTCGCCTTAGGTCCCGACTTACCCTGGGCAGATCAGCTTGACCCAGGAACCCTTAGTCAATCGGCGCACACGTTTCTCACGTGTGTATCGCTACTCATGCCTGCATTCTCACTCGTGAACCGTCCACAACTACCTTCCGGTGCTGCTTCACCCGGCACACGACGCTCCCCTACCCATCCATACAGGCGTTGGCCCTGTTGTATGAATGACACGACTTCGGCGGTACGCTTGAGCCCCGCTACATTGTCGGCGCGGAATCACTTGACCAGTGAGCTATTACGCACTCTTTCAAGGGTGGCTGCTTCTAAGCCAACCTCCTGGTTGTCTCTGCGACTCCACATCCTTTCCCACTTAGCGTACGCTTAGGGGCCTTAGTCGATGCTCTGGGCTGTTTCCCTCTCGACCATGGAGCTTATCCCCCACAGTCTCACTGCCGTGCTCTCACTTACCGGCATTCGGAGTTTGGCTAAGGTCAGTAACCCGGTAGGGCCCATCGCCTATCCAGTGCTCTACCTCCGGCAAGAAACACACGACGCTGCACCTAAATGCATTTCGGGGAGAACCAGCTATCACGGAGTTTGATTGGCCTTTCACCCCTAACCACAGGTCATCCCCCAGGTTTTCAACCCTGGTGGGTTCGGTCCTCCACGAAGTCTTACCTCCGCTTCAACCTGCCCATGGCTAGATCACTCCGCTTCGGGTCTTGAGCGCGCTACTATGTCGCCCTGTTCGGACTCGCTTTCGCTACGGCTTCCCCACACGGGTTAACCTCGCAACACACCGCAAACTCGCAGGCTCATTCTTCAAAAGGCACGCAGTCACGACGCATCGAGTAAACTCAATGCGCGACGCTCCCACGGCTTGTAGGCACACGGTTTCAGGTACTATTTCACTCCGCTCCCGCGGTACTTTTCACCATTCCCTCACGGTACTATCCGCTATCGGTCACCAGGGAATATTTAGGCTTAACGGGTGGTCCCGCCAGATTCACACAGGATTTCTCGGGCCCCGTGCTACTTGGGTGTCTCTCAAACGAGCCGCTAACGTTTCGACTACGGGGGTCTTACCCTCTACGCCGGACCTTTCGCATGTCCTTCGTCTACATCAACGGTTTCTTACTCGTCTCACGGCCGGCAGACCGTAAAAGAGAGATCCCACAACCCCGCACACGCAACCCCTGCCGGGTCTCACACGTATACGGTTTGGCCTCATCCGGTTTCGCTCGCCACTACTCCCGGAATCACGGTTGTTTTCTCTTCCTGCGGGTACTGAGATGTTTCACTTCCCCGCGTTCCCTCCACACTGCCTATATATTCAGCAGCGGGTGACAGCCCATGACGACTGCCGGGTTTCCCCATTCGGAAACCCCCGGATCAAAGCCTGGTTGACGACTCCCCGGGGACTATCGTGGCCTCCCACGTCCTTCATCGGTTCCTGGTGCCAAGGCATCCACCGTGCGCCCTTAAAAACTTGGCCACAGATGCTCGCGTCCACTGTGCAGTTCTCAAACAACGACCAACCACCCATCACCCCAAACCTTCCGGTTCGAGTGCACTGGGGCCGGCACTGAAGGCGACCATCACGGCCGTACCTTCAGACACCCAACAGCGTGCCCGACACTCTCGCTGCTTCCCTCAACGTTCCACGCTCCGAAGAGCAGTACTGGAAGGAGAAGACAGTCAAGTGTGCCGAATAATCAACGTTCCACCCATGAGCAACCACCGTCGAACGTGTGCCGACGTAATGGCCCTGGACCACCAAACAAGTTTGGCGGCCTAGATGCTCCTTAGAAAGGAGGTGATCCAGCCGCACCTTCCGGTACGGCTACCTTGTTACGACTTCGTCCCAATCGCCAGTCCCACCTTCGACAGCTCCCTCCCACAAGGGGTTGGGCCACCGGCTTCGGGTGTTACCGACTTTCGTGACGTGACGGGCGGTGTGTACAAGGCCCGGGAACGTATTCACCGCAGCAATGCTGATCTGCGATTACTAGCAACTCCAACTTCATGGGGTCGAGTTGCAGACCCCAATCCGAACTGAGACCGACTTTTTGAGATTCGCTCCACCTTGCGGTATCGCAGCTCATTGTATCGGCCATTGTAGCACGTGTGCAGCCCAAGACATAAGGGGCATGATGACTTGACGTCGTCCCCACCTTCCTCCGAGTTGACCCCGGCGGTCTCCTGTGAGTCCCCATCACCCCGAAGGGCATGCTGGCAACACAGAACAAGGGTTGCGCTCGTTGCGGGACTTAACCCAACATCTCACGACACGAGCTGACGACAGCCATGCACCACCTGTACACCGACCACAAGGGGGCGCCTGTCTCCAGACGTTTCCGGTGTATGTCAAGCCTTGGTAAGGTTCTTCGCGTTGCGTCGAATTAAGCCACATGCTCCGCTGCTTGTGCGGGCCCCCGTCAATTCCTTTGAGTTTTAGCCTTGCGGCCGTACTCCCCAGGCGGGGCACTTAATGCGTTAGCTGCGGCGCGGACAACGTGGAATGTTGCCCACACCTAGTGCCCACCGTTTACGGCGTGGACTACCAGGGTATCTAATCCTGTTCGCTCCCCACGCTTTCGCTCCTCAGCGTCAGTAATGGCCCAGAGATCCGCCTTCGCCACCGGTGTTCCTCCTGATATCTGCGCATTTCACCGCTACACCAGGAATTCCGATCTCCCCTACCACACTCTAGCTAGCCCGTATCGACTGCAGACTCGGGGTTAAGCCCCGAGCTTTCACAATCGACGTGACAAGCCGCCTACGAGCTCTTTACGCCCAATAATTCCGGACAACGCTTGCGCCCTACGTATTACCGCGGCTGCTGGCACGTAGTTAGCCGGCGCTTCTTCTGCAGGTACCGTCACTTGCGCTTCTTCCCTGCTGAAAGAGGTTTACAACCCGAAGGCCGTCATCCCTCACGCGGCGTCGCTGCATCAGGCTTTCGCCCATTGTGCAATATTCCCCACTGCTGCCTCCCGTAGGAGTCTGGGCCGTGTCTCAGTCCCAGTGTGGCCGGTCGCCCTCTCAGGCCGGCTACCCGTCGTCGCCTTGGTGAGCCATTACCTCACCAACAAGCTGATAGGCCGCGGGCTCATCCTTCACCGCCGGAGCTTTTAACCCCCATCCAGGAGAATGGGAGTGTTATCCGGTATTAGACCTCGTTTCCAAGGCTTGTCCCAGAGTGAAGGGCAGATTGCCCACGTGTTACTCACCCGTTCGCCACTAATCCACCCCGAAGGGCTTCATCGTTCGACTTGCATGTGTTAAGCACGCCGCCAGCGTTCGTCCTGAGCCAGGATCAAACTCTCCGTGAATGCTTCCCCGTAATCGGGGTGACACCACGAGAGCGGAACGGCCGGAGGAATAATCCGGCCGTTCACAGCGTCCTCGCTGTGCGCCTACCAGCCAATGACCGGCAGGACTTTTCAAAGGAACCTCGTCCCAGCGGATGCTGGAGACGGGGTATCAACAAATTTTGGCGTTGATTTTTGGCACGCTGTTGAGTTCTCAAGGAACGGACGCTTCCTTTGTACTCACCCTCTCGGGCTTTCCTCCGGGCGCTTCCCTTCGGTATTTCGTGTTTCCAACTCTACCAGATCCGTTTTCCGTTCCGTTTCCGGTTCGGATTTCATTTCCGGTGGCCGTTGGAGGGCCTTTGCCTTTCGGCGGTGCCGACTTTATCAGAAGTTTTGGGCCGGTCTGACCGGCTCAGGGTTTCCGATTAATCGGGAGAGGCTTCTCGAAGAATTGAATTTCGTGAAGCGCGCTAGATGCTAGCCGTTGCAGCCGAACCTGTCGAGTTCGGGGCAACTGTTCGAATCTACCTCCCCGGTCTGTCCGTGTCAACGGTCTTTCCGGGGCGAAGAGGAGACTAGCAGGTCAGCGGTGCACACGCACATCAGGCCGCCGTGGGCAGAAGCGCGCTGCGCTCGTCCGCGTCCACGTCGCCCGTCTCGCCCTCACGTGCCGCTCGGCCGCCGAGGACATAGACGTACGCCAGGAAGGCCACTTCAGCCGCGATGCCGATGCCGATGCGGGCCCAGGTCGGCAGGCCGGAGGGGGTGACGAAGCCTTCGATGGCGCCGGAGATGAAGAGGACAAGGGCCAGGCCGATGGCCATGCCGAGGGCCGCGCGGGCCTCTTCGGCGAGGGCCGTTCTGCGGGAACGGGGGCCCGGGTCGATCACCGTCCATCCGAGGCGGAGGCCGGTCCCGGCGGCTACGAAGACCGCGGTCAGTTCGAGCAGGCCGTGCGGGAGGATCAGTCCCAGGAAGGTGTCGAGGCGGCCGACGGAGGCCATCAGGCCGATACCCACACCTACGTTGAGCATGTTCTGGAAGAGGATCCACAGGACCGGAAGGCCCAGGAAGACGCCCAGGACGAGGCACATGGCGGCGGCCTGGGCGTTGTTCGTCCAGACCTGGGCGGCGAACGACGCGGCCGGGTGGCTCGAGTAGTACGTCTCGTACTGGCCTCCGGGGCGGGTCATCTCGCGGAGCTCCGAGGGGGCCGCGATGGAGGCCTGGACGTCGGGGTGGGTGCCGATCCACCAGCCGATCAGGGCGGCTATCGCAGTCGAGAGCAGCGCGGTGGGCACCCACCAATGGCGCGCTCTGTAGACCGCTGCCGGGAAACCGTGGGTCAAGAAGCGCGTTACGTCGCGCCATGAAGCGCGGCGGGTGCCCGTCACGGCACTACGCGCGCGTGCCACGAGTTGGGTGAGGCGGCCGATCACCCGGGGGTCCGGTGCGCTGGACTGGATGAGCGAGAGGTGGGTGGCGGTGCGCTGGTACAGCGTCACCAGTTCGTCCGCCTCCGTGCCGGTGAGACGGCGTCGGCGGCGCAGCAGAGCGTCCAGTCGGTCCCACTCGGCCCGGTGGGCGGACACGAAGACGTCGAGGTCCATCCGGTCTGCTGCTCCTCGCTTTCCGGCACCTGTACGGCGCGATGGTCCTTCAGCTTGGCAGACTGGCGGTTCCTGCGGCAGTTCGTTGAAGGGTGGGTGGCCGGCGTGAGTGAGCTGGTGACGGGTGAGGCGGTGGCGCTGGAGCTGCGGCCCGCGAAGTTGCCGAGTCGGGCGCTTGCCGTGCTCATCGACCTGGCGGTGGCGTTCGCCGTCTACATCGCGGTGACCATGGCGTTCGCGGCTGCGACCGCCTCGCTCGACGACGCCGCGGTCGCGGCCGTCGCTGTGGCGACTTTTTTGTTGGTCCTTGTCGGGATCCCGATCGCCGTGGAGACGCTGAGCCATGGGCGGTCGCTGGGGAAGCTCGCGTGCGGGCTGCGCGTGGTGCGGGACGACGGCGGGCCGATCCGGTTCCGGCATGCGCTGGTGCGGGGAGCCGTGGGGGTCGTGGAGATCATCATGACCTTTGGCGTCGTGGCCTGCATCGCTTCGCTCGTGTCCGCACGGGGCCGTCGGGTCGGGGACGTGTTCGCCGGGACCCTCGTCGTACGGGAAAGGGTGCCCACCGGGCAGATGGCGTTCGTGCCGGCTCCCCCGCCGTGGCTGGTGGGGAGGTTCGCCGAGCTGGACCTGTCGGCCGTGCCGGAGGGGTTGTGGCTCGCGGTGCGGCAGTACCTGACGCGGATGGGGCAGTTGGATCCGCAGGTGGGGTGGGGGATGGCCGAGCGGCTCGCGGGTGAGCTCGCCGCGCACACGGGGGCGCCGGTGCCGAGTGACATGCAGCCCGCCGCGTTCCTCGCGGCCGTGACGCACGAGAGGCAGTCGCGGGAGGCCCGCCGTGCGTTCGGGGCGAATGCCGCCGCGGGTGGTCAAGCGGCTCCGCCTGTGGCTGGTGCCGCTCCCGGGCCGTACGGCGGCTATGTGCAGGCCGCGGGGCCCGTGCCACCGGCGGCTCCGCTCGCGCCTCCCGTTCCTCCGGCTCCCGTTTCACCTGCTCCCGCGCCTGGGCCGGTCGACAACCCCTCGGCCGGGTCCGGTAGTTCGGACGGGCCGGCCACCGGGTTCGTACCGCCTGCCTGAGCCCGCGGCGGCGTCAGCGGAACGCCGACGGTGGGTTCTCCAGGTCCTCCAGCTCGATGCCGGGGGCCGCGAGGACCACGTCGCCGCTGATGTGGACCGTCTGCTGCTCCCCCGTGTCCAGGGCTGTGACCTGGTATTCGTCCACGGTCAGAGGCCCGCTGTCAGTGGCGTGTGCTTCGCTGTTCAGCAGGGTCCAGGACTGGTCCACCGTGAGTGGCGCGAGGACTGGATCCGTCAGGGTGACGAGGCGGACGCGGGTCGGAGGGGAAGCGGGGGTGAGAGCGAGCAGGCGTGCGGTGGCGATGAGGAACGCGGGGGATGTTCCCGTGAACGCGTGCGCGGGGGCGTTTCCTTCGGTGGCGTGAGTGCCCGTGGGGTCGGTGCGGACCCATGTGACGCCGTCAATGGCGGCACCTCTCACCTGCCAGCTCGCCGCGTTCAGTTCGAGGCGGATGGGGCGGCCGAGTTCGTCGAGGGCGAGGTCGATCGAGCCGGCGTGGTCGCCGGAGGGGGTGGTCCGTTGCGCTACATAGCGCCAGCCGGAGGGGCCGGGCGCGCACTGGAAGTGCTCTTCGCCGAGGGGGGTGTGATCGTGCAGATCGTGGAGCGAATAACGGCCGCGGGGCATGGCGTTCGTGGGGTCCTCTGTCTGGCCTGGTGACGGCCGCCGTCGCGTACGAGGCGGGCGGACGTCGAAGGGCGTGTCCACCGTAGCCAGCGGTGTGCGCGGACACGGGACAGGCCCCCGACACGGGGGTGCGGGGGCCTGTCCTGCGAAGCGGTCAGCCGACGGGCGGCCGGTGCGCGGTGCCGAGTCGAGTGGTCAGCGGACGCGTGGTCCGGAGACGTGTGCTCGGCGGTGCGTGCTCAGTAGCGGTAGTGGTCCGGCTTGTACGGGCCCTCGACCTCGACGCCGATGTACGAGGCCTGCTCCGGGCGGAGCGTCGTCAGCTTCACGCCGAGCGAGTCCAGGTGGAGGCGGGCGACCTTCTCGTCCAGGTGCTTGGGCAGCACGTAGACGCCGGTCGGGTACTCGGACTGCTTGGTGAAGAGCTCGATCTGGGCCAGCGTCTGGTCCGCGAACGAGTTGGACATCACGAAGGACGGGTGGCCCGTCGCGTTGCCCAGGTTCAGCAGGCGGCCCTCGGACAGCACGATGATGACCTTGCCGTCGGGGAACGTCCAGGTGTGGACCTGCGGCTTGACCTCGTCCTTGACGATGCCGTCGATCTTCGCCAGGCCGGCCATGTCGATCTCGTTGTCGAAGTGGCCGATGTTCCCGACGATGGCCTGGTGCTTCATCTTGGCCATGTCCGAGGCCATGATGATGTCCTTGTTGCCCGTCGTCGTGACGAAGATGTCGACCTTGTCGACGACCTCGTCGAGCGTCGTGACCTGGAAGCCGTCCATCGCCGCCTGCAGCGCGCAGATCGGGTCGACCTCGGTGACGATGACGCGGGCGCCCTGGCCGCGCAGCGACTCCGCGCAGCCCTTGCCGACGTCGCCGTAGCCGCAGACGAGGGCGGTCTTGCCGCCGATGAGGACGTCCGTGGCGCGGTTGATGCCGTCGACGAGCGAGTGGCGGCAGCCGTACTTGTTGTCGAACTTCGACTTGGTCACGGCGTCGTTCACGTTGATCGCCGGGAACAGGAGGACGCCGTCGCGCTGCATCTCGTACAGGCGGTGGACGCCGGTCGTGGTCTCCTCGGTGACGCCGCGGATCTCGGAGGAGAGCTGGGTCCACTTCTGCGAACCGTTCGAGATCGTGCGGTTCAGGAGCTGGAGGATGACGCGGTGCTCGTCGGACTCGGCGGTGTCGACCGAGGGGACCTTGCCGTCCTTCTCGTACTCGACGCCCTTGTGGACGAGGAGGGTGGCGTCACCACCGTCGTCGAGGATCATGTTCGGGCCGCCGGTGGGGGTGTTCGGCCAGGTCAGGGCCTGCTCCGTGCACCACCAGTACTCCTCCAGCGTCTCGCCCTTCCAGGCGAAGACCGGGATGCCCTGGGGGTTGTCCGGCGTGCCGTTCGGACCGACGGCGATGGCCGCGGCGGCGTGGTCCTGCGTGGAGAAGATGTTGCAGGAGGCCCAGCGGACCTCGGCGCCGAGGGCGACGAGGGTCTCGATGAGGACGGCCGTCTGGACCGTCATGTGGAGGGAGCCGGTGACGCGGGCGCCCGCGAGGGGCTGGGCGGCGGCGTACTCCTTGCGGATCGCCATGAGACCGGGCATCTCGTGCTCGGCGAGGGTGATCTCCTTGCGGCCGAAGGCGGCGAGGGAGAGGTCGGCGACCTTGAAGTCCTGGTCCTGTCGGTTGGCGACAGAAGTCATAAGTGAGCTGCTCCTCGGTGCTGTTGCAGTCGGTCGAGGTGGGCTGAGGCGCCTGCCCGCGATACGGGTGGTGCGCGCATGGCTGACCTGCGGCGTCCTGGGACACAAGTGTCCCCTGGTCGTTCGCAGCGCAGTCCGTCGGAGGCCCTCTCTCCCTCGGTCGACCCGGCGTACGGGCCGCCCGACCGCCATCAGCAGCGACGTCTGGCTCGGTACAAAGCTACACCGATCGGCCCAGCCGAACCCACCCCGCCTCTCGATCCGGTCGGACGAGTTCCGGATCGGACCGCATCGGAGGGAGGGCCGGGGCGAAATCAGGGATACATGACCACGGACTACCCGATACGGGACCTTTGAACTGTCGGCACTGTGCGTATGTGTTGCACCATGACGAGACAGCCGCAAAGATTTGCGCGCTCTTGCACGGAACGCTTGAAGGAGACCCCACGTGACCAGTCCGGCCGACCCCCACGCGGGCGGAGGGGCCGTCGAGCAGCAGAAGAAGTTGAAGCTGCTCGCGGTGACCGCATGTCCGACCGGCATCGCGCACACCTACATGGCGGCGGAGAAGCTGCAGCAGGCAGCGGACGCCGCGGGCATCGACATGAAGGTGGAGACGCAAGGGTCCATCGGGGCCGAGAACGTTCTCACCGACAACGATGTCAAAGCCGCCGACGGCATCATCATCGCCGCGGACAAGGACGTCGACCGCGCCCGGTTCGCCGGGAAGCGGGTGCTGTCGGTCGGCGTGTCGGAGGGCATCAGCCACCCCGAGCAGCTGATCGAGCGGGTCCAGAGCGCGCCCGTGGCCGGCTCCGCGGGCGGCGGGGCGCAGGAAGCCGCGGCATCCGGCGGCAAGGAGCGCAGCGCGGCGTACAAGGCGCTGATGAACGGCGTCAGCTTCATGATTCCGTTCGTCGTCGTCGGCGGTCTGCTGATCGCCGTCTCGCTGGCGATCGGCGGGCACGCGACGCCCGACGGGATCCAGATTCCCAAGGACACGTTCTGGTTCAACGTCAACGCGCTCGGCACGCTCGGCTTCAAGCTGATGCTGCCGATCTTCTCCGGCTACATCGCCTTCGCGCTCGGTGACCGCCCCGCACTCGTGCCCGGCATGATCGGCGGCTTCCTCGCCGCCGACGCCAGCATCTACGGCTCCGACGCCAACGCGGGCTTCCTCGGCGCCATCGTGACCGGTTTCCTCGCGGGCTATCTCGTCCTCGCGATCCGGAAGATCAAGGTGCCGAAGGCCATCCAGCCGATCATGCCGATCATCGTGGTGCCCATCGCGTCCACGCTGGCCGTCGGCCTCGCCTTCATCTACATCCTCGGCGGCCCGATCTCCTGGGTGTTCACGCACCTCACCGACTTCCTCGGCGGGATGACCGGGTCGAGTGCGGTACTGCTCGGCGCGCTGATCGGTCTCATGATCGCGTTCGACATGGGCGGTCCGGTCAACAAGACCGCGTTCCTGTTCGCCGTCGGTCTGATCGGGACGAACAACGCCGTCATGGGCATGGCCGCCGCGGCCATCCCGGTGATGCCGCTCGGCCAGGGCCTGGCCACGATGATCCGCCGCAAGCTCTATACGCAGCAGGAACAGGAAGCCGGTATCGCGGCGCTGTTCATGGGCTGTTTCGGCATCTCGGAAGGCGCGATCCCGTTCGCGGCGGCGCGTCCGGCGCAGGTCATCCCGGCGAACATGCTGGGCGGCGCGGTCGCCGGTGCGATCGCCGGTCTCCTGGGCGTCGAGGACTCCGTGCCGCACGGTGGTCCGATCGTCGCGGTGTTCGGCGCGATCAGCGGTCTCGCCTGGTTCTTCGTCGCGATCGTCGCGGGCACCGTGGTCACCGCCGTGACGACGAACGCGCTCATCGGGGTGAGCAACCGCCGCGCCGCCGCCAAGCAGGCCTCGGCCGACTCGGCCGAGGCCGACGAGCCCGCCCTGGCCGGTGCCACCCCGGCCGTCTCCGCCGAGAGCGCTCCCGCGGCCCACGCCACGGCGACCGTCGCCTCCGCGTCCGCGAGCGCCTCGCTCCAGGCGGCCGCGGCGACCTCCACCGCGGCCGGCGCGGCCGAAGCCGGGACGGAGGCGCCGGCAGCCGCCGAGGAGCCCGAGGTCCTCTCCGGTTACCTCACCGACCGGACGGTCAAGGTGCAGCTGGACGCGCAGGACAAGGAGGCGGCCATCCGCGAGCTGGCGGGCCTCGCCGCCGCCACCGGCAAGGTCGCCGACGTCGAGGAGCTCGTGCAGACCGCACTGCGGCGCGAGGAGCAGGGCACGACCGGGCTCGGCGAGGAGATCGCCATCCCGCACGCCAAGACGGACGCGGTGACCGCCCCGGTCGTCTGCTTCGCGCGGTCCGACGAGGGCATCGAGTGGGGTTCGCTCGACGGCACGAAGGCCCGGCTTGTCTTCATGATCTCGGTGCCGGAGGCCGCGGCGGGCGACGAGCACCTGCGGATCCTGGCGCTGCTGTCGCGCAAGCTGATGGACACGGACTTCCGGGCGCGGCTCCAGGCCGCGCCGGACGAGGCCGCGATCCTCCGGGTGCTCGCCGAGGTGCAGTGACCGCAACGCGCGTCTACGTAGATGGGGCCCAGCCGGGATTCCCGGCTGGGCCCCATCTACGTAGAGGAGTGCTTCAGTGCTCAGTGCTCCGGGCTCGGCGTCGGGCCGCCGGGGCGGGCCTCCGGGTCGGAGCCCTTCGCGGCCTCGGACTCGCTGTAGATGTCGGGCTCGAGGTAGATCACGCGAGCGATCGGGACGGCGGCGCGGATGCGGGCCTCGGCATCGTCTATGGCGCGGGCGACCTCGGCGGCCGTGTCGTCGTGCTGCACGGAGATCTTCGCGGCGACGAGGAGTTCCTCGGGACCGAGGTGCAGCGTGCGCATGTGGATCAGGCCGGTGACGGTCTCGCCGTCGACGACGGCCTTCTCGATCTTCGCGACCTCGTCGGCGCCGGCGGCCTCGCCGAGCAGCAGCGACTTGGTCTCCAGGGCGAGGACGATCGCGATGGCGATCAGCAGGATGCCGATGCAGAGCGTGCCGATGCCGTCCCAGACGGCGTCACCGGTGGCGAGGGTGAGGCCGACGCCGCCGAGCGCGAGGACCAGACCGATGAGCGCGCCGAAGTCCTCCAGGAGGACGACCGGCAGCTCGGGCGCCTTGGCGCGCTTGATGAACTGGCCCCAGGAGAGCTTGCCGCGCAGCGCGTTGGACTCCTTGATGGCCGTACGGAAGGAGAAGCCCTCGGCGATGATCGCGAAGACGAGGACGCCGACCGGCCAGTACCAGTGCTCCAGGTCGTGCGGGTGGCTGATCTTCTCGTAGCCCTCGTAGACGGCGAACATGCCACCGACGGAGAAGAGCACGATCGACACCAGGAAGGCGTAGATGTAGCGCTCGCGCCCGTACCCGAAGGGGTGTTGCGGGGTCGCCTCGCGCTGCGCCTTCTTGCCGCCGAGCAGCAGCAGGAACTGGTTGCCGGAGTCGGCGAGCGAGTGGACCGACTCGGCGAGCATCGACGAGGAGCCACTGAAGAGGAACGCCACGAATTTCGCTACCGCGATCGCTAGGTTGGCGGCCAGCGCCGCCACGATCGCCTTGGCTCCGCCTGAAGCACTCATGTCGTTCCTGGTGTCCCTTCGAGGTTCTACGTATTACGTCCCGTGCGCGGTGGGTCATTGTTGCAGCACGGGACGCCTCGCATGCCTCTCAGGCCACAACCGTCGCCCGGAAAACCGTGCCGGAACCGGACACATTCACCTTTTCCCCCGCCGGAACGAAGGCCGACTCGCCGGGCGCGAGCGCGAGCTCTCCGGCCCGGACGGCGCCCGCCGTGCACAGCAGGATCTGCGGCGTCGCGGCCGTCAGGTCGTGGTCCGCGCCGCTCTCGGGCAGGACGAAGCGCGAGAGGCGGAACTCGTCGATGGGGGTGTCGTAGACCTCTTCGCCGTCGGGCGAGGCCTCGGGGCGCAGCACGCCGGGGTCGGTGGCCTCGAAGCGGACGATGCGCAGGAGTTCGGGCACGTCGACGTGCTTGGGGGTGAGGCCGCAGCGCAGCACGTTGTCCGAGTTGGCCATGATCTCGACGCCGAGGCCGTTGAGGTAGGCGTGCGGGACGCCGGCGCCGAGGAACAGGGCCTCGCCGGGCTGAAGTTGTACGTAGTTGAGGATCATCGCGGCGATGACGCCCGGGTCGCCGGGGTAGTGGTGGGCGATGCCCGCGTACGGCTCGTAGGCGCCGCCGATGCGCTGGGCGGCGGCCGTCGCCTCGGTGACGGTGTGCTCCATGTCGGCCGGGTCCGCGCTCAGTACGGCCGTCAGGACCTCGCGCAGCGCCGCCTCTTCGGGGTGGGCGCGCAGCAGATCGGCGTACGGCTTGAGGCTGTCGACGCCGAGGCCTTCGAGGAGCTTCGCCGCCTCTTCGGGCGCGCGGAAGCCGCACAGGCCGTCGAACGGCGTGAGGGCGCAGATCAGTTCGGGCTTGTGGTTGGCGTCCTTGTAGTTGCGGTACGGGGCGTCGATCGGAACGCCGCGCCTCTCCTCGTCCTCGTAACCCTCCTTCGCCTGCTGGAGGTCGGGGTGCACCTGGAGGGAGAGGGGCGCGCCCGCGGCGAGCAGCTTGAGGAGGAACGGGAGGCGGGGGCCGAACTTCTCGACGGCCGCCGTACCCAGTTCGTCCGCCGGGTGCGCGTCGATGACCTCGTTCAGCGGGCCGCGCTCGGTACGAGAGGGGGCGCCGGGGTGCGCGCCCATCCACATCTCCGCCTGCGGCTCGCCGGTCGGCTCCGCGCCGATGAGCTGCGGGATGGCGGTGGTGGAGCCCCAGGCGTAGGGGCGGATGGTGTTGGTGAGGCGGTCCATGAGGGGTTCTTTCGGTACGCGGTCCAGGGCGGGGCGGCCGGGCGCCGTCGGGTCGGCCGGGGAAAGGGTCGGTCCGGGTCAGGCCCGGGAGGCGAGGCCCAGGTAAACGGCGGCGAAATCCGTGACGGCGATCAGCTCCGCGAGGGTCTCCAGGTCGCTGCCCTCCTCCGGCTCCAGCTCGCTGATGGCGATGTCGTGCGAGAGCGCGAGTTCGCGGGCGGCGGGCGCGGCGGTGAGGCCGCCGGTGGGCCGGTCGCGCAGCAGGACGACGCGGGCGCGCATCATCTGGACCTCCTCGACGCGGTCGCGGAAGAAGTCGTCGGGGTCGGCGCCCGCGGCCAGGTCGCCGGTGAGGAGGGCGCCGTGGGCGGGCATCGCCTCGGGCAGGTCGGCGGCGAGCGCGGCGCGTCCGGCGAGCTCGGCGAGAGCGGCGGCGAAGCGGCGGCCCGCCGGGCCCGCGGCGGCGCCCTCCGTCCAGATCAGCGGGAGCGCCTCGGCGAGCTCGGCCGCGAGCGTCTTGGCCGGGTTGCTGTACGTGGCGATGGCGGGGCCGCAGCGCTCGGCGACCTGGTCGAGGCGGTCGGCGACCTTCTCGAGCGTGTCCGGCTCGGCCGTGAGCAGGCCCGTGCGGTCGAGCAGCGCGAGGAGGGGGGTGAGCAGCGCCCAGAGTGTGCCCGGCGCGGAGGCGGCCGCGGGTTCGTCCGCCTCGTACGGGGCGGCGGCCATCGGTACGAACAGGCCATGGGCCGCGGCGATCGACTCGGTCAGCGGGGCGCCGGAGGGGCAGACGGCGACGGGCGTGACGCCGCGGCGGTACGCCTGCTCGACGAGGAGCGAGAGGCTCGGCTCCGTGCCGTCCGGGGTGGCGATCAGGAGGAGGTCGAGCGAGCCCGCCCAGCCCGGCAGCTCCCAGCGCAGCGCGCCCGGCGCGGGGGCCACGCCGGTGGAGCGCAGGCGCACGACCGGGCAGGCGGCGCCCGCCAGGCGTCCGACGAAGTCGGCGACGCCCGCGGCGGCCGTGCCGGGGCCCGCGATCAGGACGGCGCGGGGGCGGCCGTCGGGCTTCAGCTCGGCGATGCCGGCCTCGGCCGCGTGCCGGGCCGCCGTGCGGACGCGGGCGCCGGCCTCCGCGGCGCCGCGCAGCAGGCCGCGGCGGTCGGCCCTGGCCAGCGCGTCCGGGTCGTCCAGGAGCGTTTCGTCGAACATGGCGTCAGGCCTCCTGCGAGCGGCGTCTTTTCGGGGGTTACGCGGGGCGGCGCGCCTCGTCGATCAGGAGGACGGGGATGCCGTCGCGGACCGGGTAGGCCAGGCCGCAGTCCTTGCCTGTGCAGATCAGCTCGGCGTCGGCCTCCTTGAGCGGGGCGTGGCAGTCCGGGCAGGCGAGGATCTCCAGGAGGCCGGCTTCGAGCGGCATGGTTCCCTCCGGGGGGTGTGGGGTTCGGGTGCGCTGCACCGCGTGCGGTGGCCGGGTGGCCGGCCGGGGTGCGGCGCTGGTCACCAGCCTACCGGCGGGGGGCGGGGGCCGTGTCGTGGCCGGGGCCGTGGCCTCCGGCAGGGGCCGGGTGCTCCGGAGGTCGGGCTTGGCGGCGGATTGCCCCGGCGGCGGGGGCCTGGGCCTGTCCGGGGTTGAGGTCGCGGGGCGCTGCCCCGGGCCCCGCGCCTCAAGCGCCGGCGGGGCTTGATCGGCTCGACCGGCGACGGGGCTTGATTGGCTCGACCGGCGACGGGGCTTGATTGGCTCGACCGGCGACGGGGCTTGATTGGCTCAATCGTCGCCGGGGCTTGATTGGCTCAATCGCCGCGGGGGCTTGATTGGCTCAATCGTCGCCGGGCCGTGTCGTGGCCGGGGGCGTCGTGAGGGGTGCGCGGCACCGGGTGCCGCCTTGCCCACCCTGCCGCCCAAGGCGAAGGCGGCACCCCGTCCGGCCGACGCCCCCGGAGGGGGCGGGCGGTGGGAGATGGGGTGGTGTCGGGGGATCAAGGCGTCTTCGGACGGCTTGATTTGTCCACCCGGGGCCTCAGGCGCGGATGATCGCCAGGGCCTCGTCGCGGATTTTTTCCATTGTGGGGGTGTCGCGGGCCTCCGCGTTCAGGCGCAGGAGCGGTTCCGTGTTCGACGGGCGGACGTTGAACCACCAGTCGGTCGCCGTGATCGTCAGGCCGTCGAGCTCGTCCGTCGTGATGCCCTCGCGGTCCGCGTACGCCGCCTTGATCGCGGCGAGGCGGTCGGACTGGTCGGCCACGGTGGAGTTGATCTCGCCGGAGGCCGCGTAGCGGTCGTAGGAGGAGACGAGGGCGGAGAGGGGGCCGGGCTGGCCGCCGAGGGCCGCGAGGACGTGGAGGGCCGCCAGCATGCCCGTGTCGGCGTTCCAGAACTCGCGGAAGTAGTAGTGCGCGGAGTGCTCGCCGCCGAAGATCGCGCCGGTGGTGGCCATCTCCTGCTTGATGAAGGAGTGGCCCACGCGCGTGCGCACGGGCGTGCCGCCGTTCTCCTTCACGACCTCCGGCACCGTCCAGGAGGTGATCAGGTTGTGGATGACCGTGCCCGAGCCGCCGTTGCGCGCGAGTTCGCGGGCGGCGACGAGGGCGGTGATCGCGGACGGGGACACCGGGTCGCCGTTCTCGTCCACCACGAAGCAGCGGTCCGCGTCGCCGTCGAAGGCGAGGCCGATGTCGGCGCCCTCGGCACGCACGCGTGCCTGGAGGTCCACGATGTTCGCCGGGTCCAGCGGGTTCGCCTCGTGGTTCGGGAACGTGCCGTCCAGCTCGAAGTACATCGGCACGACGTCCAGCGGCAGGCCTTCGAGGACCGTCGGCACGGTGTGCCCGCCCATGCCGTTGCCCGCGTCCACCACGACCTTCAGCGGACGGATCGCCGTCAGGTCGACCAGTCCGCGCAGGTGCGCCGCGTAGTCCCGCAGGGTGTCGCGCCGCGTGACCTTTCCGGGAGTGGCGGCCGGCTCCGGGGCGCCCGACGCGCTCCACTCCTCGGCCAGGCGGCGGATCTCCGCGAGGCCCGTGTCCTGCCCGACCGGCGCCGCGCCCGCCCGGCACATCTTGATGCCGTTGTACCGCGCCGGGTTGTGCGAGGCCGTGAACATCGCGCCGGGCAGGTCGAGCGCGCCCGACGCGTAGTACAGCTGGTCCGTCGAGCACAGGCCGATCTCGGTGACGTCCGCGCCGAGGGCGGCGGCCCCGCGCGCGAACGCCGCGGTCAGGCCGGGCGACGAGGGCCGCATGTCATGACCCACGACGATCGCGTCGGCTCCGGTCACCCGCACGAACGCGGCACCGAACAGCGCGGCGAGCGCCTCGTCCCACTGGTCCGGGACCACCCCACGCACGTCGTACGCCTTCACGATCTGCGACAGATCAGCAGCAGCCACGGTCTGCCCAGCCCTCCTGGAGTCCTGCACGGACCCACAAAGTACCTGGCCGCACCGACAACGGACCGTGAACCCCTCATTCCTCCCGAGGAACCGGTCCGCCCGCATCCTCACTGGTCACAGCAGTACCAAGCGAAACCCGCCCTCGCTCACGGCAACATCCACGAGAGCACGGCCGTGCTCTGCCCCCACACGATCAGGCACATCACCAGGAGCAGGCCGAGGCTCCACGGCAGCACCTTGCGCAGCAGGTCGCCCTCCCGGCCCGCGAGGCCGACCGCCGCGCAGGCGATCGTCAGGTTCTGCGGCGAGATCATCTTGCCGAGGACGCCGCCCGAACTGTTCGCCGCGGCGAGGAGTTCCGGCGAGAGGCCCGACTGCTGGGCGGCCGTCACCTGGAGGGCGCCGAAGAGCGCGTTGGCCGAGGTGTCGGAGCCGGAGACCGCGACGCCGAACCAGCCGAGAACCGGCGACAGGAAGGCGAGCCCGGCGCCCGCGGCCGCCACGAAGTGCCCAATGGTGGCGGCCTGCCCGGACAGGTTCATGACGTACGCGAGGGCCAGCACGCTCGTCACCGTCAGGATGGCGAACCGCAGTTCGTGCACGGTGGCGAACCACTCGCGCACCGCATCGCGCGCGTGCACGCCGATGACGACCGCGGTGAAGAGGCCCGCGATCAGGACGAGCGTGCCGCCGGTGGAGAAGATCGGCAGCGTGAAGATGTTGCCGCCCACCGGCTTGCCGCTCGGGTCGGCGACGTTCAGGAAGGGCCAGTCGAAGACCCAGTTGGCCTTGGCGAGCCAGTCCTTGATGGCGGGGATCTGCGCCAGGGAGAAGATCACGACGATGAGCGCGTACGGCGCGTAGGCCCGCAGCACCTCGGGCCGCGCGTCCTCCTCGTCCAGGTCCTCACTGCGTACGCCGGTCAGGACGGCGGCGCGTACGGGCTCGGTGGCCGGCCTGCGCGCTTGCGGCACCGCGACGAGCGCGCCGGCACCCACCAGGGCGGCGCCGATGTCGGCGAGTTGCGCGGACACGTAGTTGGAGGCCACGAACTGGGCGACGGCGAAGGCGAATCCGCACGCGAGGGCGGGCACCCAGGTCTCGCGCAGGCCCCGCTTGCCGTCCACCAGGCCGACGAGCACGAGCGGCACCACGAGGGCGAGCAGCGGCGTCTGACGGCCCACCACGGAGGCGACGGCGTCCAGCGGAAGGCCCGTCACCTGAGCCAGCGTCACGACCGGTGTGCCCATGGCGCCGAAGGCGACGGGCGCGGTGTTGGCGACGAGCGCGACGACCGCGGCCTTCACGGGGTCGAAGCCGAGCGCGACCAGCATCACCGAGCAGATGGCGACCGGCGCCCCGAACCCGGCGAGCGCCTCCAGGAGCGCGCCGAAGCAGAACGCGACGACCAGCGCCTGGATGCGCGGATCGTCGGAGAGCCGCCCGAAGGAGCGGCGCAGGATGTCGAAGTGCCGGGTGCGCACCGTCATCCGGTACACCCACAGGGCGTTGACGACGATCCACATGATGGGGAAGAGCCCGAAGACCGCGCCCTGCGCGGCGCTGGAGACGGTCTGTCCCAGGGGCATGTCGTACGCGAGCCAGCCGACGGCGGCTGCCACGGCGAGACCGATCAGGCCCGCCCGATGCGCCTTCATGCGCACGGCGCCGAGCAGGACGAGGACGGTCACGAGCGGCAGGGCCGCGACGAGGGCGGACAGGCCGAGCGAGCCGCCTACGGGCTCCAATTGCTGGACGAACACGATTTCGCCTCCCGGAATCCCGGAGTCGGGTGGCGAAATCGTCGTGTCCTCAACAATCTCGGGTCAACGCGTTCGACTGTGAAGATCCCGTGAAGGGCCCTGATCCACAAGGAAGTTGACCGCGGGCCCGCGAAGGAGCCGAGCGTCGGCGCGCGAGGAAAACGGTCAGTTGTCGGGCGAGCGCAGCACACGGAGGTGGCCGCGGCGGGCGACCTCCATCGGGTCCGCGGTGCGCGGTCCCGAGCCGCCGGCCTCGGCCGCGCGCTCCTGCGGGCGGGCCGCCTCGCGCACGGCGTTGGCGAGGGCCTCCAGGTCGTCCCCGCTGGGGCGGCTGGGACCGCTGCCGTCGGAGAGCCGGACGACCTCCCAGCCGCGCGGCGCGGTGAGGCGCTCGGAGTGCTCGGCGCACAGGTCGTAGCAGTGGGGTTCGGCGTAGGTGGCGAGCGGGCCGAGGACCGCGGTCGAGTCGGCGTAGACGTACGTCAGCGTCGCGACGGCGGGACGGCCGCAAGCGGTGCGCGAACAGCGACGTACAGGGCTCACAGCGTTGGACGGTACCGCACTCTTGAGCGGGCCGCGACGACTCTCCCCGAGGTCACCCCACCGTGTCGTGGCGTGATCCGGCGCACACCACCGCGCACGGGCGCCCCGGTGACCTGCGTCGACCCCGGGTCGTGCGCCCCTCAGGGCAGTTGAAAGCGGTCACCACTGCGGGCATATAGCGGCAATTGCCGCGAGATCATCGATCCGGGAGAGAAGTTGAATCAGCCCCAAGAATGGCTTGATCGGTCAGGAAGCGACATGGAGTGCTCCGTCAGGTGCCGCCCCGCTTCCGGCGCCGCGGAGGACTACGCTGCGTCAGTGATGGAAAGGCCAGTCAACACAGACGACGCGGTTTCGCCGCCCACCGGGGAGCCGCGCCCGCCGCGCCGCCGGGACCGGCACGGCAGGGGCATGCGCGGTCCTGTGGCACCTCCGCAGGTGCCGCTGTCCGCCAGCCGCGCGGAGGCCTTCTCCGATCTCGTACAGGACTCCGTGGAGCGCCTGGAGCGGCGCTGGCCGCAGCTCGCCGAGGTCGACTTCCTGATTCTGGACGTGCCGCGGCTGACGGCCGAGGACGAGGCGAGGACCGGCGGCACCGTGCCGCTCGGCGGCACCGTGCCCGCGCGGGACGACACCCCCGCGCGCGTGGTCGTCTACCGGCGCCCCGTGGAGATCCGCACCAAGGGGCGCGAGGAGCAGGCCGCGCTCGTGCACGAGGTCGTCGTCGAGCAGGTCGCGGAGGTCCTGGGGCTCACCCCGGAGACCGTGGACCCCCGGTACGGGGACTACGGCGACTTCGGGGACGGCGAGGACTGACCCCGCCGCCCGTCCCGCGGCCGGCTACTTCTGCACCACCGAGAGGTCCTCGTCGGCCTTCGGCACCGACACCATGCCCCGGTCGTCCGGCAGCGTCTGCACCGTGAACGCGGGGACGGAGCCCTGCTTCTTCTCCAGCATCCGCGAGCCGTGCACCGGGCCGCCCGACACCGGCTCCACCGTCAGCGCGTAACTGCCCTTCAGGCCGGACGGGACCGGCGGGGCGACCGAGAGCGTCGTGCCGCCCTTGACCGTGTACTCCTTCGTGGTCGCCGTGCCGCCCTCGGTGCCCGGGGACGCGGTGACCTTGACCTTGCCGGTCGCCCCGGGGGCGGTCAGGGCGAGCGTTGAGCCCTTGGAGCGGTTGTCGGCGACCGTGGCACGCGCGCCGATGCTCCGCGTGGCCGGGATGAACGCGGTCTCCTGGTCGGCGCCCTTGCCGCGTGTGACGCGCAGGGCGGCCACGACCGGCACGGAGCCCTCCGAGGGCGTCAGGATCAGCGAGCCCGCGTCGCCGCGCGTCACGGCGCCGAGGTCGACGGCCGTGGTCATGCCCGACTTCAGGTGCAGCGTGTCGTGCCCGGCGGGCGCGATCTTGCCGCTTGAGGTGGCGAGCTGGACCTTCAGGTCGGCATCGTCCTGGCCCGGCGCGAAGGCGACCAGGCGGACGTTCTTGGCGTCCTTCGGAATGCCGGGCAGCACGAGGGACGCGGCCGGGTCGGCCGCGGCGGGCAGCCAGTCACCGCCCTGCTTCTCGTCCACGTCCGACAGGGCCGCCCCGACCCGGCCGCTGCGCGCGGTCACGTGCAGCGTCAGGTTCGTGTACGCCTTGTCGGTCAGCGTCGACAGCAGCACCGGGACGCTGGAGTGCGGCGGGACGGTGATGCCCTCACCGACGTCGGACTTGACGGGCCCCTCGGGGCCGTACATCTGCACGTCCACGACCGCGGCCTCGTCGTCCGGGTTCGTGAGGTGGACGTAGTCGCTGCGGCCCTTGGCGGTGCTGGCGCCGGGGAAGTAGAAGTCCGTGTCGGGCTCCGAGCAGTTCACACCGAGCAGGCCGCGTCCGGCGCCCGCGGTCACGCTGGTGGTCTGCTGGACGGTCCAGCCGGGCGCGAGGGGGCCGTCGGCGGTGCCGGTCAGCGCGGGCGCCTCCGCCCCCGAGGCGTCGCCCGCGACGGGCGTGCCGGGCTTCTTCGGGGTGACGACCGCCTTGCCCTTCTTGCCGCCCTTGGCGGGCAGCAGCTCCGCCGTGCCGGCGCCCTCGGTGCCCTTCGTGGTGGGCGTGTACGAGGTGTACGCGGTCTCGGCGAGGTCGGACTGGCTGGGCTCCGGGCACAGCAGGCTGGAGCGCTCGACGGGGAGGCGCGCGGCGGCCGCGCTGCCGGACGTGTCGTCCCCGCCGGGCGTCGTGGCCGCGGCGAAGCCCGTGACGGCGGCCAGGGCGGTCACGGCGGCGATCAGGGACAGGGTCGTGCGGTTCACTGCTGGCTCCCGTCGGGGCGCTCATTGTCGGCGCCGTTGCCGTGGCCGTGCTGCTGCTCGTACGCGGGGTCGAACTGCTGGTGCTGCTCGTACCCGCCTCCGTAGGCGTACGGGTCGTACTGGCCCGCCTGGTAGGGGTCGGCCTGCTGGTCGTAGCCGTAGGCGCCGCCCTGGTACTGCTGCTGCTCCCCCGCCGCGTAGGTGCCGTACTCGGCGCCCGCGTAGCTGGGCTGGTCCCACTCCGCGTACGTCTGCTGGTGCGGGAAACCGGCCACCGGGACCTCCTCCGGAGGAGGAGGCACTGCGGCGCCCGGAACCGGCTGGGGCGCCGGCTCGGCCTGCACCGCCTGCTCCGCCTCGGCCTGGGCGCGCAGCCGGCGGGCCCTGCGGCCGTCGCCGGCGAGGTCCTGCGCGGTCACCACGGGCTCGTCCGGCAGGTCGTCGTCGACGTTCTCGCGGCGGCCCGGCAGGGCGAGCACCACGAGGACGAGGGCGAGCGCGCCCTGAGCCCACATCCAAAGGGTGTGCGTGATCGGCGCGTCGTACGTCACGTCCAGCGTGCCGCCCGAGGCGGGCAGTGCGAAGCCCTGTGCCCAGCCGTCGACGGTGGTCTTCGGCAGCTCGGAGCCGTTCAGGGTGGCGGTCCAGCCCTCGGCGGCCTGGTCGGCGAGGCGCAGGATGCGGCCGTTGTCGCCCCGCGGCACCTTGGTGTGCAGTTCGACGGGGCCCGCGGCGACCGGCACGACGTCCTCCGCGGTGGAACCGACGCCGGCCTTCGGCAGGACGACGGCCCGCGCCACCTGCCGGTCGACGCGCCACAGCGCCGTGCCGTCCTGCTGGCTGAGCCGGGTCAGGCCGGGCGTCGCGTCGAGGACGCGGCTCATCTCGCGCGGCGCACCGCCCCGTACGAGGACGTAGCGCACGGCGAAGCCGCCGAGCTGGTCGGCCTGGTCGGCGCCGGAGCCCGCGACCAGGTTGGCGACGACCTTGTCGAGCTTGGCGTTCTCACCCGCGGCCTCGGTCAGCTCGCCGTCGCCGAGGCGCGCGCCCGCGCCCCGGACCAGCGAGTACGAGACGTCGCCCGTGGAGCCGTCCATGACGAGCGTGCGGGCCTGGTCCCGGGTGCCGGCCTCCTCGGCGACGAACGCGGGCACCTGCACCGGGTCGCGCCGCTCCACGGGTCCGTCGGCGCCGCCGATCATCCAGCCCGCGGCGAGCAGTACGGGGCCCGCCGCCGCGGCGAACGCGATGAGCGCGGCCAGCGGCTGGCGCCAGCCGAAGCTCTGCTCGGCCACCCGCGAGCGCGCGCCGTCGGCGCCGAGCGCGGCGGCGGCCAGCAGCGCGATGCCGTAGACGAGGGTGGCGGGTCCGGCCCACGCCGAGCCGTTGGACAGTGCCGCGAAGACCAGTGCCACGAAGGCGACGGCCCAGGCGGTGAGGATCGCGGGACGCCGCTCGGTGCGGAGCAGGGCGGCCAGCGCGGCGAGGACGATGCCCACCAGCAGCAGGCTACCCGTGGTGCCGGAGCCGCCCGGCGAGGCGCCGAGCAGTCCGAACCCGGTCGCGGCCCCCGCCTCGTACGGGAGTCCGGCCTCCTTGAAGAAGCCGAACGGAAGCAGCGAGAGGGACCACGGCGCGAGCATCAGCAGCGGTGTGCCGAGCACGGCCAGGAAGCGCAGACCGTAGGCGGCGATGTCCGAGCGCCGCACCACCAGGAGGGCGATGCCGAGGACCAGCGCGATCGGCCACACGATCGGCGTGAAGGCCGTCGTGATCGTGAGCAGCAGCGCGTACGCCCACGTGGCCCGCCAGCTGCCGCGCCCGCCCTGAGTGTGCGTCAGGCCCGAGGCGGCGAGGCCCGCGCGCGCGAGGAGCGGCAGCAGGATCGCGAGGACCGCGGTGCCGATGCGGCCGCCCGCGAGGGCGCCCGTGACGGCGGGCAGGAAGGCGTACGCGACGGCCGCCCAGGCGCGCAGCAGGCGCGAGGTGACGAGCGGCCTGGACGCGAAGTACGCGGTGAATCCGGCGAGCGGCACGGAGCCGACGAGCAGCACCGTGACCGCGAGTCCGGTGGAGCCGAACAGCACGGAGGCGAGGGTGGCGAGGACCGCGAGGTACGGGGGCGCCGCCTGGGTGCCGCCCGTGCTGGTGGCGTGCCAGGCGTCGGCGTACCGCGCCCACAACTCGGAGGCGTCGGCGGGAGCAGGCAGCAGCGCGCCGCCCGCGAGCGCCCCGCCGCCCAGCAGCCCTCTACAGGCGATGAGGGAGACGAAGAGCAGCACCACGACGAGCACGGGCCCGGGGTTGCGGGCGATGCGCTTGAGGCGCGCGAACCGCTCGACCCGGACGAACTCGGCGTCGTCGGGCGACTCCAGGCCGCCGCCACCGTGCCGGCCCGCTCTGGCGGTCTCCGGGTCGGAGCCCTCGAAGAGGCTGCCCGCCACCTGCTCGACGGTGAGCCGCACCGTCGCGCCCGGCGGCGGGAACAGCGGGCGCAGTTCCTTGGGGTCGACGCTGCCCTTGCCGCGCTGCCTGCGGGCGGCGAGGATCCGCCCCGGCCGCAGCAGCGTCGCAAGGAGACCGGTGATCTCGTCGAAGGCCTGTCCCGGCACCTTGCCGACGAGGTACGCGAGCGTACGGAGCACCGTGCCGAACACGACGCGGATCAGGACCCAGGGAAGCGTCGCCCCGCGCGCGTTGGCGAGCAGTGTGTAGACGGCGCCCGCCTTGTCGACCTTGTGCGGCGACGTGGCGGTGCGGCCGACGCAGTCGACGGTGCGGCGCTCGCGCGAGGATGCCTCGGCGTGCCGCACCACGGCGTCGGGGGCGACGACGACCCGGTGGCCCGCGGCCTGGGCCCGCCAGCACAGGTCGACGTCGTCACGCATCAGCGGCAGCCTGCGGTCGAAGCCGCCGAGCTGCTCGAAGACATCGCGCCGGATCAGCATGCCGGCGGTGGACACGGACAGGACGGGCCGCACGTGGTCGTGCTGCCCCTGGTCCTGCTCGCGGCGGTCGAGACCGGTCCAGCGGCGGCCGGAGTGGGCGATGGAGACGCCGACCTCGAGGAGCTGCCTGCGGTCGTACCAGCCGCGGAGTTTCGGGCCGACGATGGCGACGTCGCTGCCGGCCTCGCGCTCCATCTCGACGACGCGCAGCATCTGGGCGAGCGCGTCGGGATCGGGCGCGCAGTCGTCGTGCAGCAGCCACAGCCACTGCTCCGGTTCGCCGTGCGGCAGGTCCGGGAGGTCGTACGCGTCGTCGCGCCAGCTGCGGCTGACGGGATCCCAGCCGCTGGGGCGCTTCAGGTACGGCAGCTCTTCGGGGGTGAGGACGCCCGCGCTGCGCACGGCCTCCTCGACGGCCTGGCCGAAGCCGGTGCGGCGCGCGAGGTGCAGCACGCGGTCGTCACCGATGGCCTGCGCGACGAGCGCGGCGGAGGCGTCGGCGCTGCCGGTGTCGGCCGCCATCGCGTTCTGTACGGGGCGCTCCTGGGAGAGCAGTCCTGACAGAACGTCGGGCAGCCAGCGCGCTCCGTCGTGCGAGACGACGACGGCGGTGACGACATGCCTGGGGAACTCGGGGGCGCTGCTCGGGTCGACCCCTGCTGCGGGCCCCGGGTTGAACGCGGCGGCGGCAGTACCGAATTGGTCTGCCGAGTGGCTGTGCACGGACATCGAGGTACGGGCCCCGGTTCGTTGGACTGCGGTGGACGCCCGCGCCCACTGGGGACACGGTGGCGTCCGGGACGGGGCCCCACACTAACGGCTGCCAACAACAGCGACCCGCCGCCTGTGGACAACCACGGGCAGCGGGCCGGAAAGCACCGCACATCTCGGGGGGCTGGAGCCTGTCGTCCGGATCAGGTCCTAGACGGCGGCCTTCTTCAGCCGGCGGCGCTCACGCTCGGAGAGGCCGCCCCAGATCCCGAAGCGTTCGTCGTTGGCGAGCGCGTATTCGAGGCACTCGGAGCGGACCTCGCACGCGAGGCAGACCTTCTTCGCCTCTCTCGTGGAGCCGCCCTTCTCGGGGAAGAAGGACTCGGGGTCGGTCTGGGCGCACAGCGCGCGCTCCTGCCAGCCGAGTTCTTCTTCCGCGTCCTCGACCAGCAGATCCTGAAACGACTCGGTCATAGTGCGCCCCTCGTCTGTCCGTGCGTCCCCGTGATGTTGCCGCTACCGATTTCGGCTGAACGACACGAGTGAAATTACAAGTGTGCCGATCCGGGGCAGTCAAGCCGAGATCTGCTATTGGGCCCGTTATTCACTCTGCGGAACCAAGGCTATGCGGAAAGTGTTCAAATCGCCAAAAACCGTGACACTTGCCCGCGGCTCATGTGGAGCCGACCGCACACCGCGCGACCACCCCTCCTTCGATGACTGCTACAAGGAAGGACGCCGCGAAGATCACTGACGTTCCGACGTTTGCGCGCCGGGTTGATGCGCCACATGTCCTGTCGCCCCGCTGCACAAACCTTTCGCCTGACAAGGACACCGGATGAGGTGAACCATATTCCACAATCCGGACATTGGGTTGACAACAAGGGCATGACCCGGTGTCCTGTTGGGCATGCTCGCGAATTCGGCACCCTCGACGACCCGCACCGCCGGGCCCGTCCGCGCTGCCCTCGCGTGTTGCTGTTGCTGTTCCAGCTGTTGAGTCGTTGAGCCTCCAGAGCTCCGACCACGCTTCTTCTCATCCCAGTACGGCCCTGTGCACCGCACTTCCTTGAGGAACACCACCACCCCATGAACAGCGACAGCGACCTCCAGATCGCCGGCGACATCTTCGAAGTACCGCACCTGCTCCAGCCCGCCCGGGAACACCCCGAGACGGTGGCCGAGTTCGTCGGCCTCGCGCGCTCCATCGCCGCCGACCGCTCCCAGTGGGAGCACCTCGTCGAGTACGACGCCACGACCCGCTGGTACCACCGCCTGCGCACCGGGCCCGGCTACGAGGTGTGGCTGCTCTCCTGGGTGCCGGGCCAGGGCAGCGGGCTGCACGACCACGGCCTCTCCTCCGGCGTACTGACGCTGCTCCAGGGCGAACTGACGGAGCGTACGGAAGGGGGCGTGCGCGCGCTCGGCACCGGCGCGCAGCGGGTTTTCGCGCCCGGCTACGTCCACGAGGTCGTCAACGACTCGCTGGAGCCCGCGGTCAGCCTGCACGTCTACTTCCCCGGACTGACCGAGATGCCCATGCACACACCGACCTGCTCGGTCGCCGAAGGCACCGTCGAAGGCCCCGCCGAAGGCGCCACTGTCTGAGACCGGCCGACGCGTTGTCAGAGGTGCCTGCGATGCTGGGCACATGCGCATTGTGGTTCTGGCAGGCGGCATCGGTGGTGCCCGGTTCCTTCGCGGTCTCAAGCAGGCCGCGCCGGACGGCGCGGCCATCACGGTCATCGGCAACACCGGGGACGACATCCACCTCTTCGGCCTGAAGGTCTGTCCCGACCTCGACACGGTGATGTACACGCTGGGCGGCGGCATCAACGAGGAGCAGGGCTGGGGACGCACGGACGAGGCGTTCACGGTCAAGGAGGAGCTCGCGGCGTACGGGGTCGGACCCAAGTGGTTCGGGCTCGGCGACCGGGACTTCGCGACGCACATCGTCCGTACGCAGATGCTGAGCGCCGGTTACCCGCTCAGCGCGGTCACCGAGGCGCTGTGCGAGCGGTGGCAGCCGGGCGTGCGGCTCCTGCCCATGTCGGACGACCGCGTGGAGACGCACGTGGCGGTCGATGTGGACGGCGAGCGCAAGGCCGTGCACTTCCAGGAGTACTGGGTGAAGCTGCGCGCCTCCGTGGACGCGCTGGCCGTCGTGCCGGTGGGGGCCGAGGAGGCGAAGCCCGCACCGGGCGTCCTGGAGGCCATCGCCGAGGCCGACGTGATCATCTTCCCGCCGTCGAACCCCGTGGTGAGCGTCGGGACGATCCTGGCGGTCCCGGGCATCCGCGAGGCGATCGCCGAGGCGGGCGCACCGGTCATCGGGCTCTCCCCGATCGTCGGTGACGCGCCGGTGCGCGGCATGGCCGACAAGGTGCTCGCGGCCGTCGGCGTGGAGTCCAGCGCGGCCGCCGTCGCCGAGCACTACGGGGCGGGACTGCTCGACGGGTGGCTGGTCGACACGGTCGACGAGAAGGCAGTGGAGCGCGTCGAGGCGGCCGGGATTCCCTGCCGCGCCGTGCCGCTGATGATGACGGACCCCGTGGAGGGCACCGCCGCCGCGGAGATGGCGCGCGAGGCGCTGAAGCTCGCCGAGGAGGTGCGCGGCGCGTGACGCGGGCCCCTTCGTTCCAGGCCTGGGCCGTCCCCGGGCTCCCCGAGGTGCGCGAGGGCGACGACCTCGCGAAGCTGATCGTCGCCGCCGAGCCGGGGCTCGTCGACGGTGATGTCCTGCTCGTGACCTCGAAGATCGTCAGCAAGGCCGAGGGGCGCGTGCTCCGGGCCGACGACCGGGAGGCCGCGATCGACGCCGAGACCGTACGGGTCGTGGCGCGGCGCGGCCCGCTGCGGATCGTCGAGAACAAGCTGGGGCTCGTGATGGCCGCGGCAGGGGTCGACGCCTCCAACACCCCCGCCGGGACGGTGCTGCTGCTGCCCGAGGACCCGGACGCCTCGGCCGCCGCCATCCGGGAGGGCGTGCGCGACGCGCTGGGCGTCGAGGTCGGGGTCGTCGTCACCGACACCTTCGGCAGACCGTGGCGCAACGGGCTGACCGATGTCGCCATCGGGGCGGCGGGCGTGCGCGTACTCGACGACCTGCGGGGCGGCACGGACGCGTACGGGAATCCGCTCAGCGCCACCGTGGTGGCCACGGCCGACGAGCTGGCGGCCGCGGGCGACCTCGTGAAGGGGAAGGCCGGCGGCCTGCCGGTCGCCGTGGTGCGGGGGCTCGGCCCGGCCGTCACCCAGGAACAGGGCGGATCCGCGCGGGAGTTGGTGCGGGTCGCGCGCGACGACATGTTCCGGCTCGGCACGTCGGAGGCGGTGCGGGAGGCCGTGACGCAGCGGCGGACCGTGCGGGCGTTCACCGACGAGCCGGTCGATCCGGGGGCCGTGCGGCGGGCCGTCGCCGCGGCCGTCACGGCGCCCGCGCCGCATCACACGACGCCGTGGCGGTTCGTCCTCCTGGAGTCGCAGGAGTCGCGGACGCGGCTGCTCGACGCGATGCGGGACGCGTGGATCGCGGATCTGCGGCGGGACGGCAAGAGCGAGGAGTCCATCGCGAAGCGGGTTCGGCGCGGGGACGTGCTGCGCAACGCGCCCTATCTGGTGGTGCCCTGTCTCGTGATGGACGGCTCGCACACCTACGGGGACGAGCGGCGGGACGCCGCCGAGCGGGAGATGTTCGTCGTGGCCACCGGGGCCGGGGTGCAGAACTTCCTGGTCGCGCTGGCCGGGGAGCGGCTCGGCTCCGCGTGGGTGTCGTCGACGATGTTCTGTCGGGATGTCGTGCGGGACGTGCTCGGGCTGCCCGGGTCGTGGGATCCGATGGGGGCCGTCGCGGTGGGGCACGCCGCGGGGGCGCCGGGGGTGCGGCCGGAGCGGGCCGTCTCCGATTTCGTCGAGGTGCGGTAGGACGTCTTTACCGAGGTGCGGTGGAGCGTCGCGGGCACTTTTGCGTCGGGTTTACCGAGGTGCGGTAGGACGTCTTTACCGAGGTGCGGTGGAGCGTCGCGGGCACTTTTGCGTCGGGCTCCCTCACCTGACCCCACCTCACCACTCCGCGATGTTCACCTTGCGCATCTTGGGCTGCCTGCGCGGCGGTGAGACGCCGCTGAGCATGATCAGGCGGGCCGCCCGGTGGCGCTGGCCCGCGTACGGCGCCAGGAGTTCCAGCATGTCCTCGTCCGTCGCGTCCCGGTTGGCCGCGAGGGCGTAGCCGACGATGCCGGGCAGGTGCAGATCGCCCGTCGTCACCTCGTCGGGGGCGCCGTGCGTGCGCTGCACCGTCTCGGCGGAGGTCCAGGGGCCGATGCCGGGGACCAGTTCCAGACGGGTGCGGGCCTCCCCCGGTGCCATCCCCGCCGCCTCCTCCAGGCGGCGGGCCACCCTGGCCGCGCGGATGATCGTCGAGGCGCGCTTGTTGTCCACGCCCGCCCTGTGCCACTCCCAGGAGGGGATCAGCGACCAGGTGCGCGGGTCCGGCATCACGCGCATGCGCAGGTCCTCGCCGGCCGGGCCGGGGGCCGGTTCGCCGTACTTGTTCAGGAGCAGGCGCCAGGCGCGGTACGCCTCGTCCGTCGTGACCTTCTGTTCCAGGATCGACGGGATCAGGGATTCGAGGACCAGGCCGGTGCGGGTGAGGCGCAGGCCGGGGCGGCGGCGGGTCGTCTGCGCGACGAGGCGGTGCCGGGGTTCGAAGACGGCCGGGTCGTCCGACTCGCCGAGCAGGTGCGGGAGTTGGGCCAGGAACCAGTCGGCCCCCTCGCCCCAGGCCCGGGCCCGGACCGTGCCGTCGCGTTCCTCGGTCAGGCGGAGGGTGGCCGGGCCCTGGGGGGTGCGGCTGGATCGCCATACCGCGCCGTCCGGGGCGGTGCGGAAGGTGGGGTCCGCGGGGCCCCTGCGCAGCGGGCTGAGGGTCAGGCCCAGGTGGAGAGGGGTTTCGGTGGGATATCGGCGGCCGGCCACGGGGTCCTTCTGGTGGGGCGGGTGGTTCTTCGAGGGTAGAGGTTCCTCTCCCCCAACCCGCCCCTTCCCGAAAGTGCCCCTAGCGGGGCCCCGTGGTTGACGACTCGGGGCGCTGCCCCGGACCCCGCGCCTCAATCGCCGGCGGGGCTTGAACAGCTCATTCGACGCAGCGTCGAATGAACCGATCACTGGTCCGACGAGAAGCGGATCGATGCCGCGGGCACGGTCGCGTCGCACCAGACGCGGGCGCCCGACTGGAGTTCGTTGTCCGCGCCCACGTGGGCACCGTCGCCTATCACCGCGTCCTTGAGGATCGTACGGGCGCCCACGCGGGCCGCCGTGCCGACCAGGGAGTCGGTGATCACCGCGCCCGGTTCGATCACGGCGTCGGGCAGGATCGCGGAGCCGGAGATGCGGGCGCCCTCGCCGATCCGCGCGCCCTCGCTCACGACCGTGCCCTCGGTGAGCTTCGCGTCCGGGGCCACCCGTGCCGACGGCAGGACCAGGCGGTCGCCCCTGCGGCCCGGGACCGCGGGCGACGGGGCGCGGCCCATCACCAGGTCGGCGGAGCCGCGGACGAAGGCCTGGGGGGTGCCGAGGTCCAGCCAGTAGGTCGAGTCGACCATGCCCTGGAGATGGGCGCCGGAAGCCAGGAGGTCCGGGAACGTCTCGCGTTCCACCGAGACCGGTCGGCCCGCGGGGATCGTGTCGATGACCGAGCGGCGGAAGACGTACGCGCCCGCGTTGATCTGGTCCGTGACGATCTCTTCGGGGGTCTGGGGCTTCTCCAGGAAGGCCGTGACGCGGCCCGTGGAGTCCGTGGGGACCAGGCCGTAGGCGCGCGGGTCCTCGACGCGGGAGAGGTGCAGGGAGACGTCCGCCCCTGTCGTGCTGTGCTCGTCGACGAGGGCCGCGATGTCCAGGCCCGTCAGGATGTCGCCGTTGAAGATCAGGACCGGTTCGTCGGGTCCCGAGTGCAGGTGCGAGGCGACGTTGCGGATGGCGCCGCCGGTGCCGAGGGGTTCGACCTCGGTGACGTATTCGAGGTGGAGGCCGAGGCGGGAGCCGTCGCCGAAGTAGGGCTCGAAGACCTCGGCGAGGTACGAGGTGGCCAGAACGATGTGGTCGACACCCGCCGCCTTCGCGCGCGCCAGCTGGTGCGTGAGGAACGGCACACCGGCCGCCGGGACCATCGGTTTCGGTGTGTTCACCGTGAGTGGCCGGAGTCTGGTGCCCTTGCCGCCGACCAGGAGGATCGCTTCTGTCACCTGTCGTCTCTGCTTCCTGCTTGGGCCGGCCGAACTGTCTTTCGGCCGGCCAGTGTATGCAGACCGTGCGAGGCGCCCAGGCCGGCCGGCGTCAGCGACCCTGGAGGCGGGCGGAGCTGGAGCGGGCACTGCCGAGCTTGTCGTAGAGCCGGCGTCCCGGACATTCGGTCGCGAAACCGTCCCTGTGACCGGAGATCACCTTGAGTCGTACATTCTTTCCCTTGCGGTAGAGATTGCCACCGCCCGACTTCAGATATGTCGACCCGCGCGGATTCGCGCCGTGGAGACCGAGCTTCCAGGCCGTGAGTCGCGCGATGGCCTTGACGGCCGCGGCGGGCGGGTTGGAGCTGCCGTACGAGCCCAGGACCGCGATACCCGTGCTGTTGGTGTTGAAGCCGAGGGTGTGCGCACCCATGACCGGTTTGGCGACGCCGCCGGCCCGGCCTTCGTAGATGTTTCCGCACTTGTCCACGAGGAAGTTGTAGCCGATGTCGCGCCAGCCACTGCTCTTGACGTGGTAGCGGTAGATACTGCGGATGAGTGAAGGGGCTTGTGAGCAGCGGTAGTTGTTGCCGGTGGCGCTGTGGTGGATGAACGCCGCCTTGACGGTCTTCGTGTAGCCGAGCTTGCGTTCCCGCAGTTTCTCGTCGGCGCCCCAGCCCTTGCGCGTGATGATGCGCGGGCGCGGGCCGATGAACGGGCGGGAGCCGGCCGCGGCGGCGTCGGTGCCGCGGGCCTTGAGCAGTTCGTCCTCCGTCTGCTTCTTGTCGAGGGCGGGGATGACGCCCGCGGTGGCGCCTTCCGCGCGGGAGCCCTGCGGGGGCTCGTCGCCGGGGTCGACGAGTTCGAGGCGCAGGCCCTTGGGGAGGGCGGCGGGCTCCGTCGCGCGTTCGTGGTCGGACTGCTCCGCCTTGACGCGCACTTCCACGCCGTCGCTGTCGCCGACCCAGAGCGGGGCGGTCGCGCCGTGCAGGCTGCCCGCCGCGCGCTCCGGGGTGTCCAGGTCGGGGGCGTCGTCGTTGTGGGTCTCCACGTCCTGCCAGGTGGACCAGTGGGCGGTGTCCGTGGTCCGCGTACGCACTTGTACGTGGCCGTGGAGGTGGGCGTCCGGGTCGTCCCAGACGACGCCGACGAGGGAGAAGGGGCGTACGTCGCGGCGGGTGAGCCCCTGTTCTTGGGGGGCTCCGGCGGCGCGCGTCGAGGTGCTGCCGGGCGGCGGTTCGAGGGGCAGGGACTGGGTGCTGCCGGGGACCGCTTCGCGCGTCGGGGACGGCGCGGCGTGCGAGGCCGTGGGCAGGGTGAGCGGGAGGGCCAGGGCCGCCGCGCAGGTGACACCGATCGATGAAGCAAGGAATCCACGCATGCGCACGATCGTGTGCGGATCCCTGGGCGTCGGCCATCGGGGGAGGGTCATACGGGTGTTGGGGCCGGGGTGGGTGCGGGTGGGTTCCGTTGCGCGGCGCCGGGGGTGGTCAGCCGTGCCTGGGTGACGCCATGGGGGTCCGTTGCGCGGCACCGGGGTGCCGCCTTGCCCACCCTGCCGCCCAAGGCGGCAGATTGCCCAAGGCGGGCGGCACCGGCTGTGGGCGGGCGGGGCGCCCATGGCGGGCGGCACGCGACCAAAGCGGGCGGCACCGGGTGTGGGCGGGCGGGGTGTCCCCAGGTGGTGGCGGTGTGTGGGGAGGGTGGGTGGGGTGGCCGAGGGGGGTGGGGTGATGGTGGTGCGTAGGGTGGTTGGCGTGAATGCTGCTGCTCGTACTCCCGCCGCTCTGCTTCAGGCCGCTCTCGACGCCGATCCGGGGCGGCCGCTCGTCACCTTCTACGACGACGCGACCGGGGAGCGCGTGGAGTTGTCCGTGGCCACGCTCGCGAACTGGGTGGCCAAGACCGCCAACCTGTTGCAGGGCGATCTGAACGCCGAGCCCGGCGACCGGCTCGCTCTCCTGCTGCCCGCCCACTGGCAGTCCGCGGTGTGGCTGCTGGCCTGTTCGTCCGTCGGCGTCGTCGCCGATGTGGGCGGGGACCCCGACCGCGCCGATCTCGTCGTGAGCGGGCCCGACACCCTCGATGCCGCCCGCGCCTGCTCCGGGGAGCGGATCGCGCTCGCGCTGCGGCCGCTGGGCGGCCGGTTCCCGCAGCCGCCCGAGGGCTTCCTCGACTACGCCGTCGAAGTGCCGGGACAGGGCGACCGGTTCGCCCCCTTCGCGCCCGTCGACGCGGAGGAGCCCGCGCTCGTCGTGGCGGGCGCCGAGTGGACGGGCGCCGAGGTCGTGGAGAAGGCCGCCGCCGACGCCACCGGGCTCGGCCTGACCGGCCCCGGCTCGCGACTGCTGTCGGGGCTGCCGTACGACACGTGGCAGGGGCTCGCCGCGGGCCTCTACGCCCCGCTGGCCACCGGCGGTTCCGTCGTGCTGTGCCGCAACCTCGACCGGCTCGGCGAAGAGGCCCTCGCCAAGCGCGTGGAGAGCGAGCGGGTCACCGCGACCGCGCGCTGACCCGTTCGGCTCAGCTCCCCCGGCCCGGCCGCCCCGCAAGGTCCATGGTCGTAGGTACGCCTACGTTTCCATGAGGGGGACCTGTACGTGACCGACTCCGCTGCCACGCCCCCTGACCCCGGGCCGGCCCACGGCTCCTCGCCCACCGGCGCGGGGCGTGCGCGGCGGCGCGGGAGATGGCTGCGGTACTCGGCGATCTGCGCGGCGTTCCTGGTGCTCGTCGCGGGCGGCGTCGGCTGGATCGCGTACGACAGGCTCAACGGGAACATCACCGAGGACACGGACACCGCCGCCGAGCTCGCGCGCTACGAGAAGGAACGGCCCACCGTGCTGGCCGAGGGCGCGCAGAACCTGCTGCTCATCGGCTCCGACTCGCGGGCCGGAAAGAACGGGAGATACGGCCGCAACGACGGTACCCAACGCTCCGACACCACGATCCTGCTGCACGTCGCGGCGGACCGGAAGAGCGCGACGGCCGTCTCGTTCCCGCGCGACCTGATGACCGACGTGCCGACCTGCCGGCAGCGGGACGGCTCCCGGCACGACGCGATGTTCGCGATGTTCAACTACGCCTTCGAGGTGGGCGGTTCGGCCTGCACGATCCGTACGGTCGAGAAGATGACGGGGGTCCGGGTCGACCACCACATGGTCGTGGACTTCGACGGGTTCAAGGACATGGTGAACGCCGTGGGCGGCGTCACGGTGTGCCTGGAACGGCCGATCGACGACGACGACGCGCACGTCCGGCTGCCCGCCGGCACCCACCATCTGAACGGCGAGCAGGCCCTGGGCTACGTACGCGCCCGCAAGAGCCTCGGCAACGGCAGCGACACCGACCGGATGGACCGTCAGCAGCGGTTCCTGGGCGCGCTCGTCAAGAAGGTGCAGAGCAACGGCGTGCTGCTGAACCCGGCCCGGCTCTATCCGGTCCTCGACGCCGCCACCTCCTCGCTGACCACGGACCCCGGGCTCGCCAGCCTGCGCGGGCTCTACGACCTGGTGCGCGGCATGCGGAACATCCCGGCCGAGCGCGTCCGGTTCCTGACGGTGCCCCGCGAGTCGTACGTCTACAACGCCAACCGGGACCAGCTCGTCCAGCCCGCGGCCGAGCGGCTGTTCACGCAGCTGCGCGAGGACACCCCCGTGAAGGTGTCCGAACAGCCGCCCGCGGACGAGGAGTACGGCGCCCAGGACGAATACGGCACGGACGGCGAATCCGGGCAGTATTCGGATGGATACGACGGATCAGATGGATCAGACCCATACGACGGATACGACGGGTCTGGTGAATACGGGACGTATGGCGGCGACGAGGCGAGCGACGGGAAGCCCGGGTCCCCCGTCCACGGGCCCGGCGCCTCCCCCGCCCCGACCTTCCGCGGCAACACGGCCGGACAGGCCTCCTGCGGCTGAGACCGGTCGTCCGGACCTCGCCCCAACCGCCCCTGGGTAAAGCTGTGGTCATCAGCTGACTCACAGGTTCAAAGAAATGGTCCGGATTGCCCAGTTGTAGGGGAGTGGAATTTGTCACCGTCCTCGCTTGACGCTGAACTGGGCGGATAGTGTGAGCGATCCGGTGCACCCGGCCATGCTTGCGAGCCCGGTCGCGCACTACTGACCGACTTGACCGGGCGCCCGCTTTTAAGGGGGGTGGGGCGCCGCGTGGCCCCGACGGAGGACACAGACAACCGTGGACGCGCAAGGCCGTGGGCGGGCTGAGAACATCGACCCCGCAGATCAGTGGGTGCTCAACCCCCACACCGGTGACTACGAACTGCGACTGACCCCCTCCGCTGGGCAGTCGGGAGTGCCGAGCCCCCGCCGCGCCGCACCGCGCGGCGACGGTCCGCGCCGCGGCAGCCCCCAGGGCGGCGGCCGGCGCGACGTTCCTCCGCAGCGCAGACGGCGCGAGGCGGCGGCGCAGGAGGGCTCCGGCCGGCGGCGTTCGCGGCCGAAGAAGAAGTCGAAGGCCAAGAAGATCCTGCTCTGGACGTCCGGCGGCATGGCCATGGTCGTCCTGGTGGGCGCCGGGGTCGGCTACTGGTACTGGGAGCACCTCAACGGCAACATCACCTCGCAGGACGTGGTCGGCGCCAAGAACGGCTTCGCCAAGGACGAGGCGATCAACGTCCTCGTCATGGGCACCGACAAGCGCACCGGCAAGGGCAACGAGGGCTACGGAGACAAGGGCAGCCTCGGCCACGCCGACACCAATGTGCTGCTGCACGTCTCCAAGGACCGTACGAACGCGACCGCGTTGAGCATTCCGCGCGACCTCGTCGTGGACGTGCCGGACTGTCAGGTGAAGCAGAAGGACGGCTCGCTCAGGACCATCAAGGGCACGCCGAACGTCCGCTTCAACACCAGCCTCGGGCAGTCCGACCGCGACGCCGGCTGTGTCATGAAGACCGTCAAGGCGGTCACGGGCATCACCGTCGACCACTTCATGATGGCCGACTTCAACGCGGTGAAGACGCTGTCCAGCGCCGTGGGCGGGGTCAACGTCTGTGTCGCCAAGAACGTCAACGACCCGGACTCGCACCTCAAGCTGTCGGCGGGCACCCACAATCTCCAGGGCGAGCAGGCGCTGGCCTTCCTGCGCACCCGGCACAGCTTCGGCAACCAGGGCGACCTGGACCGGATCAAGGTGCAGCAGCAGTTCCTGGGTTCGCTGGCGCGCAAGATGAGTTCGAGCGACACGCTCACCAACCCGCGCAAGCTCACGAGCCTCGCGGAGGCCGCGACCAAGGCGCTCACCGTCGACAAGGGCATCGGCAGCCTGAACAGCCTCAAGGACCTGGCCCTTGAGATCAGGAAGGTGCCGCCGAAGAACCTGTCGTTCACGACGGTGCCCGTGATCGACAACCCGGCGGAGCCGACGCCCGTGACCGTCGTCGTGAACCCGACGGCCGGACCGCCGGTCTTCAACGCGATCAAGAACGACGTGTCCCTCACCGCGACGAAGAAGAAGCAGAAGGAGAAGCAGGACGCGAAGCTCAAGGGCCCCAAGTCCGCCGCCTCCGCGGTCCGCGTCAACATCTACAACGGCAGTGGCAGGACGGGCGCCGCCCAGGAAACTCTCACGGAACTCCAGAACAATGAGGGCGTACTGAAGTCGAGCCAGATGGGCAACAAGCCGAATCAGGCGAAGACGAGCCTCGAGTACGCGCCGGACCAGGCAGACCAGGCCCGGCGGCTCGCGGACATCATGGGCCTTCCGGCGTCCGCGCTGAAGGAAGGCAAGAGCGAGAAGAACGATCAGGGGCTGCCGGCGATGACCCTCATCCTCGGCGGCGACTTCAAGGGTGCGGGGACACCCGTCGACGGAGCCTCGGCGAAGGCGCCGGAGGTCGACAAGACAACAGCGGACAAGGCTGTGTGCGCCAAGTGACCAACCTCTGCCGCCTGTTGACTGTCTAAGCAAGTGACAGTGGGCGGCAAAGGCGCTGTCACAGGGCGGGGAGGGCGGGGTAGGACATGGGGCGAGGCACTGTGCGTGGGGAGCGCACACGGCGGCCTGCCGGGCGGGGCGAACCACCGGAGAAGGCTTCCGACCTGGGGTGGGACGACAGCCTGTACGAGGACGCGGCGGGCGGTGACGCGGACAGCCGCGGCCGCACGGCGCGCGGCAGGCAGCGGGCGGCCGTCCGGCCGCGCCGCCGCAGACGACGGATACTGCGCTGGACCGCGAGCATCCTCGCGTTCCTGATAATCGGCACGGCCGGCGCCGGATACCTCTACTACCGGCATCTGAACGGCAATCTCAAGACGGGCAAGCTCAATCTCGGCGAGCACAAGGTTCCCGAACCGACGCCGAACGCGGCGGGCCAGCGGCCGCTGAACATCCTGCTGATCGGCTCCGACAGCAGGAACACCAAGGAGAACCTGAAGCTCGGCGGGCACAAGCAGAGCGTCGGCTCCGCCCCGCTGGCCGACGTGCAGATGCTCCTTCACCTGTCGGCCGACCGCAGCAACATGTCCGTGGTGAGCATGCCGCGCGACACCCTGACCAGGCTGCCCCAGTGCACCGATCCGAAGTCCGGCGAGGTGTACGAGGCGACGGTCTCCCGCCAGATGGTGAACTCCTCGCTGGCCCGCGGCGGCCCCGGCTGCACGGTCGCCACCTGGGAGCAGCTGACCGGCATCCACATCGACCACTACATGATGGTCGACTTCTCGGGCGTCGTGTCGATGGCGGACGCGATCGGCGGCGTACCCGTCTGCGTCAACGCCAACGTCTACTCCAGGAACAGCTCGGGCGAGGGCTCGGGGCTGAAGCTGCGCAAGGGCACGACGTCCGTCAAGGGCGAGCAGGCCCTGCAATGGCTGCGGACCCGGCACGGCTTCGAGGACGGCAGCGACATCGCGCGCGCCAAGGCGCAGCACATGTACATGAGCTCGATGGTGCGCGAGCTGCGCGAGAACGCGACGTTCAGCCACCCGGGCAAGCTGCGCACGCTCGCCGAGAAGGCGACGGACGCGCTCAGCGTCGACGACGGCCTCGACACGGTCAAGAAGCTGTACGACCTGAGCAACGAGCTGAAGCGTCCCGCCCCGAAGCGGATCACGATGACGACGATGCCGTTCGTGTACGAGGGTGCGCGCGTGGTGCCGAAGGAGAACGACGCCGACGCGCTGTGGCGGCTGCTCCGTGACGACATCGCGCTCGACGGCAAGGACAAGGCCGACAAGGAGAAGCCGAAGGACGAGACGTCCGGCGATCCGGCCGCGGCGGACGGCGAGATCGCGGTGCAGGTGCGCAACGGCACGCGTACGGCGACGACCCCCGCGGCGCCCGGGCGGGCCGCGCAGGTGGCGCAGGCGCTCACCGCCAAGGGGTTCACGCAGGCGGTGGCGTACCAGGCGCAGTCCCTCGTCGAGGACAGGACGGTGATCCGCTATCCGTCGGCCGATCTGGAGGGCGACGCGCAGGCGGTCGCCAAGTCCCTCGGGATTCCGCTGAGTTCGGTGCAGGAGTCGACGGAGGTGTCCGGGGTGACGCTGATCGTGGGCGCCGACTGGAAGACGGGCACCGCGTTCCCGAAGTCCACGGAGGACGAGGACGCGGGCAAGGCCCTGGACAAGGAGCAGACGCAGAACGGCGCGGACGACTCCACGTGCATGAAGGTGGAGCCGGGTTACACCTGGTAGCCGCTACGACGACGGGGCGCGGGAGGTGAACTCCCGCGCCCCGTCGAAGAGTTGACGGTCAGCTGACCGCGGGCTCCTGCGGCACGGCCGGCCGGCGCGAGGCGATGACCTTCTTCGCGAGCGACTTCGGGCTGGTCAGGAAGCCCCAGCCCCACGTCATGTGCATCGTGGCGAGCGCGACGGGGATCTGGGCGCGCGCCTTCAGCGGCAGACCCTTGCCCGCCGGGATCGAGCCCGCGACGATCGCCGCGAGGTAGCCGCCGGGGATCACGAAGCCCCACGGCGTGAGGGCGGCGCCGACCACGACGCCCGCCGCGATCGCGCACACGGCGGTCGGCGGGGCGAGGTAGCGCAGGTTGATCGAGCCGGAGTGGAAGCGGGCGACGACGTGCCGCCAGCGGCCGTAGTTCCGGTACTGCTTGGCGAGTTCCCTGACGCTCGGCCGGGGGCGGTAGTCGACCAGCAGCTCGGGCGAGAACCAGATGAGGCCGCCCGACTCGCGGATCCGGAAGTTCAGCTCCCAGTCCTGGGCGCGGATGAACTCCTCGTTGTACCCGTCGAGCTTCTCGAGCACCTCGCGCCGGAAGACGCCCAGGTAGACCGTCTCGGCCTCCTGCGCCTCGCCGCCGGTGTGGAAAGCGGCGTTGCCGACGCCGATCTTCGACGTCATCGCGGCGGCGACGGCCTGCTCCCAGGCGTTGGTGCCCTGGGCGTGCATGATGCCGCCGACGTTCATCGCCCCGGTCTCCTCCAGGAGGCGGACGGCGGTGGCGATGTAGCCGGGCGAGAGCGCGGCGTGGCCGTCGACGCGGACGACGACCGGGTGGCGGGAGGCCTTGATCGCGGCGTTCAGGGCGGCGGGGGTGCGGCCCGTCGGGTTCGGCACCGTGGACACGCGTTTGTCCGAAGAGGCGGTTTCGGCGACGAGCCGCGCGGCGACCTCGTCCGTACGGTCGGTGGAGGGGCCGAGGGCGAGCACGACCTCCATCTCGCCGTCGTACTCCTGCGCCAGGATCGCCTCGACGGCCTCCTTCAGGTGCCGCTCCTCGTTGAGGATGGGCATGATCACGGAGACGGCCGGGAGCTGCGTGACAGAGTTGGCGGTTGCGTTCATCGCGGGTCACGTTACCGCTAATGGGGGACACGGGCGCGCGCCGCCGAGTCGCTGCCGTGGGCAGCAGATCGTATGGGCCTACTGTGCTCGCGTCCCACGCCCACTGTCGCGGAGGTGTCCACCGGTGCCCACGCCGCCCCGCTCCCCCGACCGTCCGCAGCGGCCGTCCCGCCCCCGGGGGCAGGCCCGCAGGCCAGGACGGCCGCCGCTCCGGAAGAAGTCGCGGTGGGCCATGCGGGTGGCGACGGCGCTCTCGGTGACGGTGCTCACGGCCGCCGGCGTCGGGCACGCGCTCGTCACCGGCCTCGACTCCGGGATCCACCGGATCGACCCCTTCAAGGACATGAAGAACCGTCCCGCCGCGGGCGACGGGATGAACGTGCTGCTCGTCGGCACCGACGGCCGCGACAAGATCAGCGACGAGGAGCGCCAGAAGTACAAGCTGGGCGGGGCGCCCTGCCACTGCACGGACACCGTGATGATCGTGCACATCTCGGCGAACCACGACCGCGCCTCCGTCGTCTCCCTCCCCCGCGACTCGTACGCGGAGATCCCGGCGCACACCGACCAGAACAGCGGCGAGAAGCACCACCAGCACCCGGTGAAGCTGAACGCGGCGTACGCGGAGGGCGGGCCGCAGCTGACGCTGCGCACCGTCGAGCACATGACGAAGGTGAAGCTCGACCACTACCTGGAGGTCGACTTCACCAGCTTCATGAAGACGGTCGACGAGCTCGGCGGCGTCGACATCTGCACGGACACCCCGCTCAAGGACTCCTACACCGGGCTCGATCTGGGCGCCGGCACCCACCAGTTGAACGGCGGGGAGGCCCTTCAGTACGTACGGGCCCGGCATCTCGACGGCGCGGGCGACCTCGGCCGGATGCAGCGCCAGCAGCGGTTCATGGCGGCGCTGATCTCGAAGGCGACGTCGTCGGGCGTGCTGCTCAATCCGGTCCGGTTCCGGGGTGTCGCCCGGACGATGCTCAGCTCGGTCCGCGCCGACAAGGGCTTCGGCTCGGACGAGATGGTGGACCTGGCGCGGGCGATGCGGAACTTCTCGCCGTCGTCCTCGGAGTTCACGACCGTGCCGATCGGGAACATGAGCTACCCCGTGCCGAACATCGGCTCCACCGTGAAGTGGGACGACAAGAAGTCCGCGGCCCTGTTCAAGGCGCTGCGCGAGGACAAGCCGCTCTCCCCGCACCGGCCGAAGGCGAAGCGGCCGGCCGTGGTCGACGTCGCGCCGAGCGAGATCCGCGTCCAGGTCGAGAACGGGACGGCGTCGGCGGGGCTCGGCAAGAAGGTCGACTCCGCGCTGAAGAAGACGGGGTTCCTGACGACGGAGGCGCCGGTCAACGCGGACGACCGCACCGCGAAGCGGACGACCGTGCTGTACGACCCGGGGTGGGACCGGTCGGCCAAGTCCTTGGCGGCGGCGTTGCCGGGGGCGCGGATGAAGGCGGTGGACGGTCTCGGGCCGACGTTGAAGGTCGTTGCCGGGGCGGACTATGGGGGTGTGCGGGCCGTGCGCGCGCAGGACGCTGACGCTGGGTCGTACGGGGCGGTTACCGGGGACCAGGTCGTCTGTCATTGACCTGGGCCGGGGTTGTTGACCTGGGCCGGGGTTGCGGTCGCGGGGCTCTGCCCCGGGCCCCGCTGCTCAATCGCCGCAGGGGCTTGATTTGGGGCTCTGCCCCATGCCCCGCGCCTCAATCGCCGGCGGGGCTTGATTTGCCGAGCTTGATTGGATCACTCGTCGCCTGACTGCGCCCTCAGCTCCTTGATCGCGCGGCGGCGGGCCAAGCGGTGTTGGCGGCGGATCTGGGCTTCCTGGTAGCGGCGGCGGTCGCGGTCGGTTTCCGGTTCGACCGGGGGGACCGTGCGGGGCTTGCCGTCCGCGTCGACCGCCGCGAAGACGAGGTACGCCGAGCCGACCTGCTGTGCGGGGGTCGACTCGTTCCAGCGCTCGGCGAGGACCCGCACGCCCACCTCCATCGACGTGCGCCCCGTCCAGTTCACCTGCGCCTTCACGTGCACCAGGTCGCCGACCCGCACCGGCTCCAGGAACGCCATCTCGTCCATGGAGGCCGTCACCGCAGGTCCGCCCGAGTGCCGGCCGGCCACGGCCCCCGCCGCGTCGTCCACCAATTTCATGATCACGCCACCGTGCACCGTGCCGAGGAGATTGGTGTCGTTGTGCGTCATGATGTGCGACAACGTCGTGCGGGAAGCGGAGGTCGGCTTGCCCGGAATATCCGATTCCGCGCCGTGGGCCAGGTCTGTCATGCCACCAACCTTATGCGCGCGTCGAATGTGTTAGCTCTGCAACAGCACTGGTGCGATTTCACTTCAGGGCTTGTAAGGCACGTATTCGGGCACGGCACACTGAGCCCTATGAATGATTGGCCCGACGGGCGGAGCGACAGGCAGGGCGGCGCGGGCCGCGGCGGATACGGCCGTGGCAGCGGCAGCGCGCGCCCGGAGGGCGCCCGTGTCATGCCGCACGTGCAGCGCCCCGTGCCGCAGCAGCAGCCGCCCACGTACGACGGCGGCGGGTACGACCAGTCGTACAACGACGGGTACAACACGGGTCAGGTCTACGGCCAGCCGAGCGGCCGCGGCCGGGGTGGCGGCTTCGACGACGGTGGCGACTACGGGCCGCCGACCGGCCGCCCGGTGCGGCCCCCGAACTGGGGCAAGCGCATCAAGCGGACCGTCCTGGCCGTGGTCGTCGTGCTGGTCGTCGCGAGCGTCGGCACGTACTTCTGGGCCGACTCCAAGCTGCACCGCGACGTCGACCTGTCGAAGGTCATCGACCGGCCGGAGGCGGGCGACGGTACGAACTACCTGATCGTCGGCACCGACAGCCGTGAGGGCATGTCCGCCGAGGACAAGAAGAAGCTGCACACCGGCTCCGCCGAGGGCAAGCGCACGGACACGATGATGATCCTGCACGTCGGCTCGGCCGGGGACACCCTCGTCTCGCTGCCGCGCGACTCGAACGTCGAGATCCCCTCGTACAAGGGCGCCGAGTCCGGCAAGACGTACCCGGCCACCGGGCGCCAGACGAAGCTGAACGCCGCGTACGCGGAGGACGGCCCGACGCTGCTCGTGCGCACCGTCGAGGCCAACACCGGGCTGCACATCGACCACTACGCGGAGATCGGCTTCGGCGGCTTCGCGAGCATCGTGGACGCGGTCGGCGGCGTCGAGATGAACCTGAAGCAGGGCTTCAAGGACAAGTGGTCCGGGGCCGACTTCCAGAAGGGCAAGCAGACCCTGGACGGCCAGCAGGCCCTCGCCTTCGTCCGTACGCGGCACGCCTTCGCCCAGTCCGACCTTCAGCGCACCAAGAACCAGCAGCAGTTCCTCGGGGCGCTCGCGCACAAGGTGTCCTCGCCCGGAACGGTCCTGAACCCGTTCACGCTGTACCCGACGATGGGCGCGGGCCTCGACTCGCTGACCGTCGACAAGGACATGAGCCTGTTCTCGCTCGGCAAGATGTTCCTGGCGATGAAGTCGGTCAACGGCGGCGACGGCAAGTCCATGAACATGCCGACGAGCGGTTCGGTCGGCGGCAACCTGCTGTGGGACAAGGCCAAGGTCAAGCAGCTCGTCGACCAGTTCAACAACGACGAGAAGGTCACGGTCTCCAGCGACTGAGGGCCCCTTCACAGGCCCTCGGGCCAGGATGTCGTCATGGCATCCGCTCTCGTTCTCGGTGCCGCCGGTGGTGTCGGCCGGGCTGTCGTGGCCCGGCTCGCCGCCGGCGGTTCGCATGTGGTCGCGGTCGACCTCGACCCGACGGTGCGTCAACTCCCGGGCGCCTGCGCGGCGTTGGCGGGCGACGCGACCGAACCGGACGTCATCGGGCGGGCCTTCGACGCCGCGCCCGAACCGCCCTGCGTGCTCGTGCACGCGCTGCTGCACGAACTGCGGGCGCCGCTGGGCGGGTTGACCCCGGCGCAGTGGCACACGGTCTTCGACGTCGGGCTCGTCTCCGCCTGGCAGGCCGCCGCCGAGCTGGTGCGGCGCAAGGGCGCGGGGCCCGCGTCCGTGGTCCTCGTCGGCTCGGTGCACGCGCACGGCGCGGCGCCCGGCTGCGCCCCGTACGCCGTCGCCAAGGCGGGCCTCGGCGCCCTCGCCCGCGCGGCGGCCACCGAGTGGGGGCCGCTGGGGGTACGGACGAATGTCGTCGAGCCGGGTTTCGTGCCCGTCGAGCGCAACGCCCACCGCTGGCGCGACCCGGTCGCGCGCGCCCGCGTCGAGGCCGACTACCCGCTCGGCCGCCTCTGCTCCCCCGAGGAGATCGCCGACGTCGTCGTCTTCCTGGCGGGCCCCACCTCCTCGTACGTCAACGGGGTCTGCCTGCCCGTGGACGGCGGCTACCTCGCGGCACTGCCGGAAGTCACAAAAGGTGATGCGGCCCGGCCCAGCTCCTGACACTCTGCGCCGATGGATCGCGAAGAGATCTCCCGCATCGCCCACACCGACCACCCCATCAAGGCCCCGCTCGGCGACGACTCCGTGCGCGAGCTGCTGCGGCACGCCCTGCCGCGCGGCGACGAGCGCGTCCTCGACCTCGGCTGCGGCCCCGCCGAATGGCTGCTGCGGGCCCTCGCCGACCGGCCCGGCGCCCGCGCCGAGGGGATCGACCTGGACGCGGGCGCTCTGGCGGAGGCGCGCGAGCGGGCCGAGGCGGCGGGGGTGGCCGACCGGCTCACGCTGCACCACAAGGCGGCCGAGGAACTCGTGCCCGAGCAGCCGTACGACGCCGTGCTCAGCGTCGGCGCCGCGCACGCCTTCGGCGGACTGCTGCCCACCCTCGAAGCGGCCCGCGCGCACCTGGCCCCGGGCGGCCGGGTCCTGATCGGCGACGGCTACTGGGAGGCGGCCCCCTCCCCCGAGGCCGTCGAGATGCTCGGCGACTTCGCCGACCTGGCGACCACCCTCGACCGGGTCGCCGAGGCCGGCTGGACCCCGGTCTCGGCGCACCTCAGCACCCGGCACGAACTGGACGCGTACGAATGGTCCTGGCTCGGCTCCGTCGCGAACCACGCCCTCGACGCCCCGGACCACCCGGACAGCGCCGGACTCCTGGACCTGGTCGCCGAGCGCCGCACGGAATGGCTCCGCACCTACCGCCACTGCTTCGGCTTCGCCTGCCTGGTACTGCGCCGGACGCGGCCCTGACCCGCCTCGTCACGCCCCGCCCGGGCGGGGCGCGCTGTACGGGAGACGCTGCGGGAAGGTGCGCCCGACGGCGTGCGATCCGTCGCTGGTGAACAGGACGGTCGCCCAGGAGCGCGGCACGAGGGCGCGGACCAGCAGACCCGCCGCCGACTCCCAGTCACCGCGCATCGCCTCGCGCTCCTTGCCACCGCGGACCAGGGCGTTGACGGGGTTGAGCCGGAACAGCCGGTCGTCCATCTCCCCGGCACGGGTCAGCAGCCCCGGCGACCCGTCGAAGGCGTCCGGCCGCAGCCGGGCCGGAGGCTGCGACACCTGCGGGTCGACCTGGACGAGGTGCGCCGCGGACAGCTCGGCGCTCTCGCCGGGCGGCAGCACGCTCAGGGCGAGCTGCTTGGCCCTGGCGGCGGTCTCCTTGGCGTCCGCGGGCGTGAGCCAGTCCTTCACGACCCGCAACGATCGGTCCTGTATGCCCGTGGTCTCCCCCTCCACCTCACCAGGGCCGCACCCAACACGAACGGCCCCCGGCACGGTGCCGGGGGCCGTTCGTGGGGGTGGGTTACGGCAGGTTGCGCGCCATGACGATGCGCTGGACCTGGTTCGTGCCCTCGTAGATCTGGGTGATCTTGGCGTCGCGCATCATGCGCTCGACCGGGTAGTCGCGGGTGTAGCCGTAGCCGCCGAGCAGCTGGACGGCGTCCGTGGTGACCTCCATCGCGACGTCCGAGGCGAAGCACTTGGCGGCGGCGCCCTGGAAGGTGAGGTCCTTGTCGCCGCGCTCCGACTTGGCGGCGGCCGCGTAGGTCAGCTGGCGGGCGGCCTCGATCTTCATGGCCATGTCCGCGAGCATGAACTGGATGCCCTGGAAGTCGCCGATCGGCTTGCCGAACTGCTTGCGCTCCTGGACGTAGCCCTTGGCGTAGTCGAGGGCACCCTGCGCGACACCGAGCGCCTGCGCGGCGATCGTGATGCGGGTGTGGTCGAGGGTCTTCATCGCCGTGGCGAAGCCGGTGCCCTCCTCGCCGATCATGCGGTCGGCGGGGATGCGGACGTTGTCGAGGTAGACCTCGCGGGTCGGCGAGCCCTTGATGCCGAGCTTCTTCTCCGGGGCGCCGAAGGAGACACCCTCGTCGGACTTCTCGACGACGAAGGCGGAGATGCCCTTCGAGCGCTTCTCGGGGTCGGTGACCGCCATCACCGTGTAGAACTCGGACTCGCCGGCGTTGGTGATCCAGCGCTTCACGCCGTTGAGGATCCAGTGGTCGCCGTCGCGGACCGCGCGCGTCTTCATGCCGGCCGCGTCGGAACCGGCGTCCGGCTCGCTCAGGCAGTACGAGAACATGCCGTCGCCCTTGGCCAGCGGGCCCAGGTACTTCTTCTTCAGCTCCTCGGAGCCGGAGAGGATCACGGGGAGGGAGCCGAGCTTGTTCACCGCGGGGATCAGGGAGGACGAGCAGCAGACGCGCGCCACCTCCTCGATCACGATGACCGTGGCGAGCGCGTCGGCGCCCGCGCCGCCGTACTCCTCGGGGACGTGCACGGCGTGCAGGTCCGAAGCGGTGAGCGCGTCGAGGGCCTCGCGCGGGAAGCGCGCCTCCTCGTCCACCGCTGCGGCGTGCGGGGCGATCTTCGCCTCGGCCAGCGCGCGGATCGTCTCGCGGAGCATGTCGTGCTCCTCGGACGGGCGGTACAGGTCGAAGTCAGCCGATCCGGCCAAGGTCTCTCACGCTCCAAGCCACGCTTCTACTGATGCTAATTACCGTTAAGTAACTCGAATCTTAGGTCGCGGCCCACTGCGCGGATACGTGAGCTATGCGACAACGGTGAAGTTGCCCGGTGAGGCGCCTCCACATGCCACGGCTATGCTCGGCAACGCCCTGAAGCACCCACACCTCTGGAGCACCGCGATATGGCCCTCAAGATCACCGTGATCGGCACCGGCTACCTCGGCGCGACACACGCCGCGGCCATGGCCGAGCTCGGCTTCGAGGTGCTCGGCCTGGACGTCGTGCCCGAGAAGATCGACATGCTCACGCGGGGCGAGGTCCCGATGTACGAGCCCGGCCTGGAGGACCTCCTGCGCCGGCACGTCGAGGGGTTCGAGGGTTCGAGCGGGCGGCTGCGCTTCACGATGGACTTCGCCGAGGCCGGCGAGTTCGGCGATGTGCACTTCGTGTGCGTGAACACGCCGCAGAAGCACGGCGAGTACGGCTGCGACATGTCCTACGTCGACGCCGCCTTCTCCTCGCTCGCGCCGCACCTGAAGGACGGCGCGCTCGTCGTCGGCAAGTCGACCGTGCCGGTCGGCTCGGCCGAGCGCCTCACCGAACTGCTGCCGCAGCACGCGGAGTTGGCGTGGAACCCGGAGTTCCTGCGCGAGGGCTTCGCCGTGAACGACACGCTGCACCCGGACCGCATCGTGGTCGGCGTGAACAGCGACAGGGCCGAGAAGCTGCTGCGCGAGGTGTACGCGAAGCCGCTCGCCGAGGGCACGCCGTTCATCGTGACGGACTACCCGACGGCCGAGCTGGTGAAGACGTCGGCGAACTCCTTCCTCGCCACGAAGATCTCCTTCATCAACGCCATGGCCGAGGTCTGCGAGGCGGGCGGCGGCGACGTCGCGAAGCTCGCCGAGGCGATCGGTTACGACGAGCGGATCGGGCACAAGTTCCTGCGCGCCGGGATCGGCTTCGGCGGCGGCTGTCTGCCCAAGGACATCCGCGCGTTCATGGCGCGCGCCGGCGAGCTGGGCGCGGACCAGGCCCTCACCTTCCTGCGCGAGATCGACTCCATCAACATGCGGCGGCGCGGCGCGATGGTCGAGATGGCCCGCGAGGCGCTCGGAGGCGGGGCGTTCCTGGGCAAGCGGGTCGCCGTCCTCGGCGCCACGTTCAAGCCGGACTCCGACGACGTACGCGACTCCCCGGCCCTCAATGTCGCCGGCCAGATCCACCTCCAGGGCGGCCAGGTCACGGTCTACGACCCCAAGGGCATGGACAACGCGCGGCGCGTGTTCCCGACGCTCGGCTACGCGGACTCGGCGCTCGAAGCGGTGCGCGGCGCGGACATCGTGCTGCACCTCACCGAGTGGCGCGAGTTCCGCGAGCTGGACCCGGCCGAGCTGGCCAAGGTCGCCGCGCACCCGGTGCTCCTGGACGGCCGCAACGCGCTGGACAGCACGCTGTGGCGGGCGGCCGGGTGGACGTACCGGGCGATGGGACGTCCGAACGCGTAACCCTTTTCCGAGGTACCAGAGGCACTACTTGGCGCGGTAGCGCCGCATCTTCGCCCGGGCCCCGCAGACCGCCATGTCGCACCAGCGACCGCGGCCCGCGGGGCTCCGGTCGTAATACGCCCAGTGGCAGTCGGCCGCCTCGCAGGCCTTGAGCCGTGCCCAGGTGCCGTCCCCGCGCGCCTCGGCGATGGCCGCCGCGACCCGCCCGGCCAGGGACTCCGGGTCGACCGGGACCAGGCTCGCCGCGCCGTCCCGCCCATCGACGACCACTCGCAGCGGGACCGGGGCGAGCAGTTCGCTCAGCGGGGTCACGGTGCGGTGCGGCGGGTGGCCCGCGTGGGCCAGGCACACCGCGCGCAGCGACTCGCGCAGTTCGCGCGCCTCGTCGACCTCGCCCGCCGCGATGCCGAAGCGCTCGCGCACCTCGGCCCGGTCCAGCGCGTCCTCGCCCGTCGTGATGTCGAGCAGCGTGTTCACCAGGGCCTCGATCAAGGAGAGGCCGCCGGGTGCGGTCTGGCGGGCATTCATGCTTGCGACGTTACCCCCAGTGCGGGAGTATGCAGTAACGCGGAAGTTACCGGTTGACCCCTGATAGGGGTAACACGAGGAGGCATCATGCCCGTCGCACAACTCGGAGTCGTCGTCCTGGACTGTCCGCGGCCGCGCGAGCTGGCCGATTTCTACGCCGCCGTGCTCGGCGGCACCGTCACGGGGGAAGAGGAGGACTGGGTCGACGTGAAGGCGCCGGGCGGACACGCGCTCGCTTTCCAGAAGGCGCCCGGGTACGCGGCGCCTTCCTGGCCCGCCGCCGACCACGACTCGCAGCAGTTCCACCTCGATCTGACCGCGGAGGACCTGGACGCGGCGGAGAAGGAGGTGCTCGCGCTGGGCGCCACCGTGCTCGACGCGGAGGACCGTTCGCGCAGCTGGCGGGTTTACGCGGACCCCGCGGGGCACCCGTTCTGCCTCTGCGCCTGCTGATCCGGCCGGGCACCTGTCTGCCCGATCCGGCCGGGCACCTGTTCTGCCCGATCCGGCCGGAAGTGGGTGAAGGCCTGTCCCTACGGTTCGGGGGTCGCCGTCGACGGACCCCGGCGGCGCTGTGCGGCGCGGGAGACGAACTCCGTGCTGCGCAGCACCCGTTGGACGTTGCCCCAGGTGAGCAGGGTGAGGTCGGTGTCGGTCCAGCCGCGGGCCTGGAGTTCCGCGATCAGGGCCGGGTAGCCGGCAGCGTCGGCGAGGCCCTCCGGGTGTGCGTCCCCGGTGTCGTACGTCCCGGACAGGCCCACCGACTCGGGGCCCGCGAGGCGGCGCACGTGGTCGATGTGGTCGGCCACGTCACGCAGCGCGGGCCCCGTGCGGTCCGCAGAGCACGGCACCAGGCACAGCCCCCGGCTCTCGCCCAGTGCGCCGAGGAGTTCGTCCGGGGCGTTGTCCGGGTGGTGGTTCAGGGTCCGGGCGCCGGAGCGGGTCAGGACGGCCGGGGCCTTGGAGACGGCGAGGACGCGGGCGGCGGTCGCGGCCGAGGCGCCGGTGAGGTCGATGAGCAGGCCGAGCCGGTTCATCTCCCGTACGACCTCCTCGCCGAACAGGGTCAGGCCGTCGTCCGAGGCCCAGGACGTACGGCTCAGCGTGAGCGCGCGCAGGCCGAGGGCGTGCAGGCAGCGCAGCGTGCCGAGCGAGTCCGCCGCCGCCGAGGCCGGGGCGGGGCCGACGAGGACGGCGATACGGCCGTGGGCGCGGGCGTCGGCGGTGTCCGAGGCGGAGCGGACGAGGCGGAAGTCCTCCGGGTGGCGGGACACGATGTTGGTGATCAGGTCGATCTGTTCCAGCGTCGAGGTGACCGGGTCGTCCGGGTCCACGTGCGGTGCCCACAGCTGCGCTCCGGTGCCGCCGGCGCGCAGCCTCGGCAGATCGGCCTCCACGGCGCTCTCGCCCAGCTCCAGGTCGTACCAGGGGAGGGTGCGCAGGACCTGCGGGAGACCGCAGTACCCGTCGGCCACGGGGTGGTGGGCGAGGAGGTCGTGGGGTGCGGTGGGGGGCGCGGTTGTGGAGGGCGCGGTGCCCGCGTCGGCCGGGACGTGGCCTGTGGGCGCGGGTCTCGCGAGGTCGGAGGGGTCGGAGGGGTCGGAGGGGTCGCCCTCGTCGGCGGTGGGCCTGGTGGTTTCCAGGTCACCGGCCTCGGCGGGAGCGTCGAGCTCGTCCTGTAGGTCTGCCATGGCAGGGCTCCGGACGTCGGTGGGACAGTCGTTCGAACCACCGTTGCACGGGGTGGGGGCGGGGTCTCGGCGAGCGGTGCCGTTCGGGTGGGCGGGGGCGGTTGTTGCGCGGCGACGGGGGGGTGGGGGCTGGGGCGGGGTTGGTGCCGGACGGCCATTGCGCGGCACCGGGACCGCCTTACCGGGGCCGACGCCCGCTCCCCCGCGACGCGCGGTACTGGGGCTGACGCCCCACGCGCCTCGGTACGCGGCACCATGCCGCCGCTCCAACCATCCCGATCCCCCGCCCATCTCCCACCACCCGCCCCCTCCGGGGGCTTCGGCACACCGGGGGCCAGGCGCTGCACCGACGTCGACGCCCATCGTGACCGCGCGCCGCGCCGGGCACGGGGTCGGCGCCAACCGTCCGATGCGCGGCACCGGGGGCCGCCTTGCCCACCCTGCCGCCCAAGGCGGCAGATTGCCCAAGGCGGTGGCGGCTGACCGCAACGGGTGGGGAGCCGGGCCCGGCGGCAGGCTGCCCAAGGCGGGGGCGGTCGGCCGCAACGGGTGGGGAGCCGTTACTGCGGCAGGCTCCCCAAGGCGGTCGCGGCCGTCCCGCAACGGGTGGGGAGCCGAGCCGGCGGCAGATCGCCCAAGGCGGGGGCGGTCGGCCGCAACGGGTGGGGAGCCGCTACTGCGGCAGGCTCCCCAAGGCGGTGGCGGCCGTCCCGCAACGGGTGGGGAGCCGTGCCCGGCGGGCCGAAGCCCCTGGAGGGGGCGGGTGGGTGGGAGGTAGGCGGAGGAGAGGGAAAGGCCCTGCGTGAAGGGCCGGCGACCGGGCGAGGGAGCACGCCGTTCGGTGGGGCCCCGAAACCACGAGCTGCCCGAAGCCGAACGTCGGGCCCGTGAAAGGCACCGGCCACCCGAAGCCGCCCGCGGGCCCCGAAACCTCAGGCCCCTCCAAGCCGCCCGCAGCCCGAAACCTCAGACCCCTCCAAGCCACCCCCGGGCCCCGAAACCGCGGCCCCCGAACCACCGACGCGCCAAGCGAGCCCACCGGGCCCACCAGGCCCACCGACCCCACCGGCCTCCCGAAGGGCACCAGCAGGCACCGCGTGGCGCGGCACCGCCCCGGGGGGCGCGGCCCACCGCGACCGCCCCGCCCGGTCCGGCGCCCGCGCTACCCGTCCAGCTGGGACAGCGTCGCGTTCGACGGGCCCCGGCGGGTCCGGAGGTCGGCCGCCACCGATTCCGCGGCGTCGAGGACGCGGACCGTGTTGTGCCACGTCAGCTTGGCGAGGTCGGTGCGGGACCAGCCGCGGTCGAGGAGTTCGGCGATGAGGTTCGGGTAGCCCGAGACGTCGTCCAGGCCGTCCGGCGTGAACGCCGTGCCGTCGTAGTCGCCGCCGATCCCGATGTGGTCGACGCCCGCGACCTCGCGCATGTGGTCGAGGTGGTCCGCCACCGTCGAGACCGTGGCGACCGGCCGCGGCCGCGCCTCCTCGAAGGCGCGGTGCAGCTTCATCGCCTCCGGGGACGTGTCCAGGTGGTGGTAGCCATGCGAGCGCAGGTTGTCGTCGGCCGCCGACGTCCAGTCGACCGCCGCCTGCAATACGAACTTGGGGACGAAGGTGGCCATGGCCACTCCCCCGTTCCCCGCCAGCCGTTCAAGGACATCGTCCGGGATGTTGCGCGGGTGGTCGCAGACCGCGCGGGACGAGGAGTGGGAGAAGATCACGGGCGCTTCCGAGACGTCCAGCGCCGCGCGCATCGTCGTCGCCGCGACGTGCGAGAGGTCGACGAGCATGCCCTCGCGGTTCATCTCGCGGACGACCTCGCGGCCGAAGGCGGACAGGCCGCCGACGCCGGGCTCGTCCGTCGCGGAGTCCGCCCACGCGATGTTGTCGTTGTGCGTGAGCGTCATGTAGCGCACGCCCAGCGCGTACAACGCCCGCAGCGTGGCGAGGGAGTTGTTGATGGAGTGGCCGCCCTCGGCTCCCTTGAGGGAGGCGATGCGGCCCTCGCGGCGCGCGGTCTCCATGTCGGCCGCCGTCCGCGCCTCCCGCAGCTCACCCGCGTACCGGGCGATCAACTGGTCGACGCAGTCGATCTGTTCGAGCGTGGCGGACACCGCCGCGTCGCCGGACAGGTCCGTACGGACGTACACCGACCAGAACTGCGCGCCGACACCGCCGGCCCGCAACCGCGCCAGGTCCGTGTGGAGGTGGGCGCTCTGGTCGACGGCGATGTCGCGCGCGTCGATGTCGTACGTGACCTGCTCGCGCAGCGCCCACGGCAGGTCGTTGTGCCCGTCGACCACCGGGAACTCGGCGAGGATCGCCCGGGCCCGCTCCAACGCGTCCGTCATGCCGCTCACTTCCCGAAGCCGAAGCCCGTGCCCGAGCCCTCGACCTTGGCCCGCAGCCGCTTGCCCTTCTCTGTCGCCTGGTCGTTCAGCTCCTGCTGGAACTCCCGCATGCGGCCGAGGAGTTCCTCGTCGTGCGCGGCCAGCATGCGCGCCGCGAGCAGGCCCGCGTTGCGCGCTCCGCCGACCGACACCGTCGCGACCGGGACGCCGGCCGGCATCTGCACGATGGACAGCAGGCTGTCCATGCCGTCGAGGTACTTCAGCGGGACCGGCACACCGATCACCGGCAGCGGCGTCACCGACGCCAGCATGCCGGGCAGGTGGGCCGCGCCGCCCGCGCCCGCGATGATCGCCTTCAGGCCGCGCCCGGCGGCCCGCTCCCCGTACGCGATCATCTCGTGCGGCATCCGGTGCGCGGAGACGACGTCGACCTCGTAGGGGATCTCGAACTCGTCGAGCGCCTTCGCCGCGGCCTCCATGACGGGCCAGTCGGAGTCGGAGCCCATGACGATGCCCACGACGGGGCCGGTGGCGGAACTCATTCGGTGATCGTGCCCCTCAGGTAGCCGGCTGCGTGACGGGCGCGCTCCAACACGTCGTCCAGGTCGTCGCCGTAGGTGTTGACGTGGCCGACCTTACGGCCGGGCTTCACGTCCTTTCCGTACATGTGGATCTTCAGCTGCGGGTCGCGGGCCATGCAGTGCAGATACGCGCTGTACATGTCCGGGTAGTCGCCGCCGAGGACATTGCACATGACCGTCCACGTCGCGCGCGGGCGCGGGTCGCCGAGCGGCAAGTCGAGCACGGCGCGGACATGGTTCGCGAACTGGGACGTGACCGCTCCGTCCTGCGTCCAGTGGCCGGAGTTGTGCGGGCGCATCGCCAGTTCGTTGACCAGGATGCGGCCGTCGCGCGTCTCGAAGAGCTCGACCGCGAGGTGGCCGACGACTCCGAGCTCCTGCGCGACGCGCAGCGCCAGCTCCTGCGCCTCGCCGGCGAGCGACTCGTCCAGCTCGGGGGCGGGCGCGATCACCGTGTCGCAGACGCCGTCGACCTGCTGGGACTCGACGACGGGGTAGGCGACGGCCTGGCCGTGCGGGGAGCGGACGACGTTGGCCGCCAGCTCCCGTACGAAGTCGACCTTCTCCTCGGCGAGGACCGGGACGCCCGCCTTGAACGGGTCCGCGGCGTCGGCCTCCGATCGGACGAACCAGACGCCCTTGCCGTCGTAGCCGCCGCGCACCGTCTTGAGGATGACGGGGAAGCCGTCTCCCTCCTCGGCGAACGCGACCACGTCGGCCGGGTCCCGCACGATGCGGTGGCGCGGGCACGGCACGCCGAGCGACGTGAGCTTCGCGCGCATCTCGCCCTTGTCCTGGGCGTACAGCAGCGCGTCGGGCCCGGGCCGGACGGGGATGCCGTCCGCCTCCAGGGCGCGTAGGTGCTCTGTCGGTACGTGCTCGTGATCGAAGGTGATCACGTCGCAGCCGCGCGCGAACTCGCGCAGCGTGTCCAGGTCGCGATAGTCGCCGACCACGACATCGCCGACGACCTGGGCCGCGGAGTCCTGCGGGGTGTCACTGAGGAGCTTGAACCTGATGCCGAGCGGGATGCCTGCCTCGTGTGTCATACGAGCGAGCTGTCCACCGCCGACCATGCCGACTACGGGGAACGTCACCGCTCCAGGGTATCGGCCATTTGACCGGATCCCGTACCCGCCTCTTCCTGTAGGAAAGGACAAGGGGCGCCGTCCCCCGACGTCCGGGTGGGCGCCCGGTTAGCATGGCTGAGTCGGTCATGACCGGACGGACCGGACGACCGGCCCGGATCAGAAGACGACGGGGGCTGAGGCGACCACATGGGGATCACCGGACGTACCGGCCGTATCGGGGCACTGCGACAGCGGCTCGCGGGTGTGGCCCGTGAGGTCGCGAAGTTCGGTGTCGTCGGCGCCCTGGGCGTCCTCGTGAACTTCGCGGTCTTCAACCTCATGCGGCACAGCACCGACCTCCAGGTGGTGCGGGCCAGCGTGATCGCGACGGTCGTCGCCATCGCCTTCAACTACGTGGGGTTCCGCTACTTCACGTACCGCGACCGCGACAAGAGCGGCCGCACCAAGGAACTCACGCTGTTCCTGCTGTTCAGCGCGGCGGGCCTGGTCATCGAGAACGGGGTCCTGTACGCGGCGACGTACGGGTTCGGCTGGAACAGCTCGCTCCAGAGCAACATCTTCAAGTTCCTCGGCATGGGCCTCGCGACCCTGTTCCGGTTCTGGTCGTACCGCACGTGGGTGTTCCGCACGCTCCCCGCGCGGGAGGCCGTGGCCAGCGCGGAATCGTTCCTCGGCGACTCGCGGCCCGCCCAGCCGGTGCGCCGCCGGCCGGAGACCGAGCGCGTCACCTGATCATTTGCTCCTCGTCACCGTCCACCGCCTTCTTCATCGGCGTACGGGAGAGGAACAGGCCGAAGACCGGCGGGCTGCTCTGGAGCATTTCGAGGCGGCCGCCGTCGGCCTCCGCGAGGTCGCGGGCGACGGCGAGGCCGATGCCCGTGGAATTGCGGCCGCTGATGGTCCGCTCGAAGATCCGTGAGCCCAGCTCCGCCGGGACGCCGGGCCCCTCGTCCGTGACCTCGACGATGGCCTGGTTGCCGGTGACCCGGGTACGCAGGGCGACCGTGCCGCCACCGTGCATCAGGGAGTTCTCGATCAGCGCGGCGAGCACCTGGGCCACCGCGCCCGGGGTGCCGACGGCCGTGAGGTGGCGCTTCCCGGAGGAGACGATCGCGCGCCCGGCGCTGCGGTAGGCGGGCCGCCACTCCTCCAGCTGCTGCTTGAGCACCTCGTCGAGGTCGAAGGGGACGGCGGAGCCGGTACGCGGGTCGCGGGAGTTGGTGAGCAGCCGCTCGACGACGTCGGTGAGCCGCTCGACCTGCGCGAGCGCGATCGTCGCCTCCTCCTTCACCTCGTCGAGGTCCTCGGTCATGGTGATCTCCTCCAGCCGCATGGAGAGCGCCGTGAGGGGCGTACGCAGCTGGTGCGAGGCGTCGGCGGCCAGGCGCCGCTCGGCCGTCAGCATGCGGGCGATGCGCTCGGCCGAACCGTCGAGGACGTCGGCCACGCGGTCCAGCTCCGGGACGCCGTAGCGCTTGTGCCGGGGCCGCGGGTCACCGGATCCGAGGCGCTCGGCCGTGGAGGCGAGGTCCGTGAGCGGCGACGCGAGGCGGTTGGCCTGGCGTACGGCGAGCAGCACGGCCGCGACGATGGCGAGCAGGGCGACGCCCGCGATGATCAGGAGCGTGCGGCCGACCTCCGTGGTGACGGCCGACCTCGCCTCCTCGACGGTGACCTTCTCGCCCTGTTCGCCCTTGGCCGTGTAGGAGATGACGTCGCCGACGGGTTCCTTGCCGATGGTGAGCGGCGCGCGGCCCGGCATGTCGATCTCGGCGTAGCGGTCCCCGGCGACCTGGTCCTGGAGGATGCTGCCGGTGATCTGTTCCTCGCCGAGGATTCTGCTGTCCACGATGGAGGCGAGGCGGACGGCCTCCGACTCCACGCGTTCCTGGGCGCTGTTCGTGATGGTTCGGGTCTCCACGATGACCAGGGAGACGCCGAAGACGGCGATCACTACCAGGACCACGGCGAGGGTGGAGTTGATCAGTCGGCGACGCATAGGTCTCAGTGTCCCGGATTGGTACCCGGTACCGGCGTTACGGCCACGGGGCTCCGCCCCGGACCCCGCTGCTCAATCGCCGCAGGGGCTTGAAAACCCAGCCCCGCCGGCGTTTGAGGCGCGGGGTCCGGGGCGGAGCCCCGTGCGGGTGACCTCTAGCTCTTCTCGAACCTGAAGCCCACACCCCGCACCGTCGCGATGTAGCGCGGGTTCGCCGCGTCGTCGCCGAGTTTTTTGCGGAGCCAGGAGATGTGCATGTCGAGGGTCTTCGTCGACGACCACCACGTCGTGTCCCAGACCTCGCGCATCAGCTGGTCGCGGGTGACCACGCGGCCCGCGTCCCGGACGAGGACCCGCAGGAGGTCGAACTCCTTGGCCGTCAGCTGGAGTTCCTCGTCACCCATCCACGCGCGGTGCGACTCGACGTCGATGCGGACTCCGTGCGTGGCCGGGGCCTGGACGGGCTCGGTGGCGCCGCGCCGGAGCAGGGCCCGGACCCGGGCGAGCAGTTCGGCGAGGCGGAAGGGCTTCGTCACGTAGTCGTCGGCGCCCGCGTCGAGGCCGACGACCGTGTCCACCTCGTCCGCGCGGGCGGTGAGGATGAGGACCGGCACCGTGTGTCCCTCGGCGCGCATGCGGCGGGCCACTTCGAGGCCGTCCATCCCCGGCAGTCCGAGGTCGAGCACGACGAGGTCGATGCTTCCCTGAAGTCCGGCGTCGAGGGCGGTGGGGCCGTCCTCGCGCACTTCCACCTCGTAACCCTCCCGGCGCAGGGCACGGGCCAGCGGCTCCGAGATGGACGCGTCGTCCTCGGCGAGCAGTACACGGGTCATGAGGCGATGGTAGTCCGCGCCGGACGGCGCCCGTGGGGTGATCGACCACTGCGGCGCCTCCCGGTTAACGGAATTTTTGCTTCCGGGTTCGCGCCCTGCGGTGCAGGGGTGTCATCGTGGGGAACACCTTTGAAACAGTGCGGGCGGTTCCACGAAGGCCTGTGATCCATCTCTCAAGTCCTTCCATATGCCGCTGAGTCGTTCGTAAGGTGATTCAACGCCTGATGCACTACTGGGGGACCTTTGGAGCGCACTGCGCACCCAAGGTCCCTTTCTTGTGTGAGCTGACTTCCGTCAGCCTTTTAGGAATGACCTGTGGCCGGGCCCCGCGTGTAAGGATGCGCGCCGGGTGTGGATCTCGGGTCCGCCGTACCTCGTCCCGCACGACAATCTCGTGCGGACACATCCCCTCATGGCGTGGGGAGGACGGTAGGACTCCGGTGCCGGCCGCCCCCACCGGGCGCGTACTCGCTTCTGCGAGGCGCGTCCCGACACCCCACGAGGATCGACCATGGCGTCCAGCCTGACGAAGGACTCGGCCGGCACCCCCGGCTCGCAGAAGACCTTCTTCGGCCACCCCCGCGGACTGGCCACTCTCTTCATGACCGAGATGTGGGAGCGTTTCAGCTTCTACGGCATGAAGGCATTGCTCCCGCTGTACCTGATTGCCCCCGGCGGCCTCCACATGGACCCGGCCACGGCGACGGCGATCTACTCGGTCTACATGTCCATGGTCTACCTGCTCGCCCAACCGGGCGGCTGGTTCGCGGACCGCTTCTGGGGCCCCCGCAAGACGGTGGCCTACGGCGCGGGCATCGTGATCCTCGGCCACATCACCCTGGCGCTGCCCGGCTCGGGCACGTTCTTCGCGGGCCTCGCGCTCGTGGCGCTCGGCTCGGGTCTCCTCAAGGCCAACATCTCCACGATGGTCGGCCACCTCTACGACGGCCCCGAGGACCCGCGCCGCGACAGTGGCTTCACGGTCTTCTACATCGGCATCAACCTGGGTGCCTTCCTCGCGCCGCTGACCATCGGCACCGTCGGTGAGAACGTCGGCTGGCACCTCGGCTTCGGGCTCGCCGCGGTCGGCATGGCCCTGGGCCTGGCCCAGTTCCTGCTCGGTACGCGCCACCTCAGCAGCGAGAGCGACGTCGTGGTGAAGCCCGCGACGGCCGAGGAGAAGGCCAAGTCGCTGCGCACGTCCCTGATCTGGGCCGCCGTCGCCGCCGTCTTCTACGTGATCGTCGTCACCACCGGCACGTACACCCTCAACTGGGTCCTCGTGCCGCTGACGCTGATCGGTCTGATCATCCCGGTCGCCGTCCTGGTGCGCATGAAGCGCGACAAGGAGCTGTCGAACGACGAGCAGTCCAAGCTCTCCGGCTACATCTGGTTCTTCGTCGTCGCCGCCATCTTCTGGATGATCTACGACCAGAACGGGTCGACGCTGTCGATCTTCGGTGAGAACTCGACGACGAACCACCTGCTGGGCTTCGACTTCCCGACCTCCTGGTACCAGTCGCTGAACCCGATCTTCATCATGGCCATCGCGCCCGTGGTCGCCTCCGCCTGGCTGTGGCTGAACAAGCGCGGCAAGGAGCCGAGCACCGCGGTCAAGTTCGGCTCGGGCCTCGTCCTGATCGGCATCTCCTTCGTCGTCTTCCTCATCCCGCTGCTCGACACCGCCAACAACGGCGGCAAGGTCTCCCCGATGTGGCTGGTGTCGATCTACTTCATCCAGACCATCGGTGAGCTCTGCCTCTCCCCGGTCGGCCTCTCGGTCACGACCAAGATGGCCCCGGCCAAGTACGGCTCGCAGATGATGGGTGTCTGGTTCCTCGCGGTCACCGCGGGCGACTCCGTCACCGGCCTGCTCTCGACCGGTGGTGTCAACCTCAACACCACGGGCGCGGTCGCCGTCGAGGCCGGCCTCGCGATCCTCGCCGGCTTCGCCTTCTGGATGTACCGCAAGAAGGTCAAGGAGCTCATGGGCAGCGTCAACTAGCCCACCGCACCTGCAAAGCAAGCGCCGCCGCACCCGGAGGGGTACGGCGGCGCTTCGCTGTGTCCCGGCTACTTGACCTGCTGTCCGCAACCGGCGAGGGACGAGCGGATCGGACACTTCACCGTGGACTTGGTGCCCGCCTTCTTCCACGGGCCGTAACCGGTCCAGTAGATGTCGTGCTGATTGCCCTGCCCGCGGATCTCCGCACACTTGATCATGGCGCGATGCTTGCTGACCTTCTTGCCGCTCTTCGACTTCTTGCAGGCAGAGGTGGACTGGGCGGTCCCCCACACCAGCTTGGCCGACGCCTTGCACTTGTACTTCGCAGCGGCGGCCTCGGCCGTGCCCGCCGTGGCGAGTCCCGCCCCGGAGGCGAGCAGAACCGCCGCCAGGGCCCCCGTCACGGACTTCTTCAACTTCCCCATGTGCCATTTCCTTCAGCAGGCCCCGGAGGATTGCGGACCGTGGTCAAGGTCCCCTCCGGGGTGTTTCTTGTGAGCCGCCAACGCTTTCACGTTCGCGAACTGCCAACAAGACCCGTTCCTGCTGGTCCCCGGTTACCGGCGGACCACCCGCCGTGCTCGCGGCAAGAACGTGAACACCGCGCCGCCCAGGAGGATCACCGTGCCGGCCGCCAGGCCGAGGGCGCGGAGGGCGCCGTCGCTGGAGGAGCCGGTTTCGGCGAGGCCGCCGCCGCCCGAGGCCGCCGAGCCGCCGCCGCCCGCCGAGCCGCCCGCGGAACCCGTGCCGCCCGCCGCGCCGCCCGCCTGCTTCGACGTGTCGAGCTCCAGGGAGACCGGGGCCTTGTTCGGCGTGCAGGTGGTGGTCGTGCCCAGCGCCTTCACCGTGAGGACGCCCGGCGAGAGCGTCGACTTGCCGTCGGCGCCCGGCTTGTACGTACCGGTGAGGTCCGGGATCTCGATCGGGTCGCCGGACTTGATGGCCTTCTTGTTGGTCGGGCCCTCCACGGGGACGGTGCCCTTGTCCGAGCCGCCCAGCTTCACCTGCATCGACGGCTTCACCGAGTCGGCCGGGATGTCGGCCGGGCTGTCCATCACGGACTTCTTGAACTTCACCGTGAGCCCGAAGTTCCCGCCGTCCTTCTTCGCGTTGATCTGCACCGGGGACGTCGCGCTCTTGTCACCGATGGGCGTCTTGCAGGAGTAGGGGACGCTGACCTCCTTGCCGGTGAAGTCGCTCTGGCCGCCGCTGCCGCCACCACTCGTGGAACCACCGGTGCTGGACGAGCCGCCCGAACTCGACGAACCACCCGCGCTCGACGAGCCGCCCGAGGAACCACCGCTCGACGTGCCAGGCAGGCCGCCGATCGCGCCCCCAGAGCCGCCGGATCCGCCCGAACTCCCGGCCCCCTCAAGGACCTTGATGACCGCGCCCGGGTCCACGGCCTCCTTCGGAGAGCACTTGGTGTCCGTCGACATCGGCTTGCTGACGTTGATGTTGTACTTGTCCGGCGTCAGCTTCACCTCCCCCGGCTTCTCCAGCTTCAGCTTGCCCGTCATCGTGGACAGCTTCATCGGGCTGTTCTTGGGGATCGCCGGGTTCTCGCGCGGCCCCTGCATGGCGATGTCACCGGTCTGCGCGCCCGCCGCCTTGAGCGTGCCGGTGGGCTGGACGGTGTTCTCGCCGAGGTCGAGGACGTCCGGGTTCTTCGACGCGCCCTGGATGAACTTCCAGGTCACGTTCACCGTGTCACCGACCTTCGCGGTGGCGGGCGCCGTGATCTGCGTGATCGTGGTGCCCTGCACCGGGTCGAGCCCGGAGATCGAGGGCGGTATGCACTCCGTCTTGTACGAGATGTCGGCGGCCTGCGCGGGCGCCGCCACGAACAGCAGGCCCGCCCCTCCGAGCATCAGGGCGACACCGGCCGCGCTCACTCTCCGTTGGGTGTTCACGTGTTTCCTTTCGTCGTCGGACTGTTCTCGGGCGGTGCGGAGAGTTGCCCGGCCGCGGGCCGCTCCGGAGGACCGGTGGGTCCGGTGTCCGGGGTGAACCAGGGCAGGGTCGTGGTCTGTGTCGTGCTCGTCGGCGCGGTGGGCGCGTCGGCGGGTGCCGGCTGCCTGGGCTTCTGCTGCGGCATCCGCACCTTCGGCAGCCGCACGGTGCGCCCGCCGGCCGTCCCCCTGGTTCCCTTGGGCCCCTTGCCGTACGAGCGCCGGTCGCGCGGCCGTACGCGGTCCACGACCGCCATGCCGATCCGGAAGACGGCGGCCGGCACGACGACGCAGAGCAGGATCCAGAAGAGGGTGACGCCCCAGGGGCGGCCCACGCCCCAGGGCTGTTCGGCCAGCACCTTCCCGCCGTACTTGAGCGAGACGAGATAGTCGCCGTGCGCGCCCGCCGTCAGTTCGACGGGCAGCTTGATCCGCTCCTTCTGCCCCGGCCTGATCGTGCCGCGCCACTGCTGGTCCTCCCACTGCGGCGCGAACACGCCGTGGGAGGTGCCGACTTGGAAGATCGGGTTCTTCACCGGGGTCGATCCGACATTGCCCACGGTGAACGTGAAGGACCGCGAAGGCGGCGCGCCGAACCAGGTCAGCAGCCCGCTGGACCCCTCGAGCCGGGTGTCCGCCACCATCGTCAGCTGCCCGCTCCCGGAGGACTTCGGCAGCGCCTTCACCGGATGCCCCGCCACCTGGAACACGGCGTCCGCCTGCGCCTTCTGCCCGGTCACCGTGGCGACGTGGACGACGCACGGGCACGGCTTCGGCGGCTCGGCGACCGGGAGCTTCTTGCCGAACGCCCCCTCGGAGTCGGTGGTGACCGCGCGCCCCTCGGAGTTGGCGCAGGAGTTGGTGCCGCCGATGACACCGCGCGACGGGCTCGACTGCCCGCAGATCAGCATCATCAGCAGCGTGTCGGGCCGCCAGCCGGCGCCCTTCACGGTGATCGAACCCCCGGTCCCCGCCTGGGACTTGGAGAGGCTCACGGACGGCTTCTCGGCGGCGGAGGCGGTGGCCGCCCAGGGCGCGGTCCCCGCGAGCAGGGCGCCCACGAGGGCGAGGACGGTCAGCAGCCGCGAGGCGCTGCTGCGGCGGCGTTTCATGGCGCACTCCTTACGTTCCCTTGTCGGCGGAGCAGTCGGAGCAGGTGCGGCGGTGCGGGCCAGGAGGGCCGCCGGCGGCGCAGGTACCAGTAGGCGGCGCACCCCGCCCCCGCCAGCACGGCGAGGATCCCGCCGACCGCCGTCCACGGCACGAACCGGGCGCTCGCCGTGGCCGAGTCCGCCGCGCCGCCGCCCGCCGTGACCGTCACCTTCACGTCGACGGCGTCGAGCGCCGGGGCGTCCTTCCACGGTTCGCTGAGGCTGACCCTGCGCCCCGGCAGCAGCTCCACCGGCAGGTCCCGGCTCCGGTCGAGGGCGGCGCCGAGCACCCCGTCGGCCCGCACCGCGAGGCGCGGCGACAGCGTCGTGTTGCCGCGGTTCACCACGTCGTACGCGATGGACCCCTTGTCCACCCGCACGTTCTCGACCGTGAGGGCGGAGAGCGTGGGGCCGCTGACGCGCAGGTGGACGCTGACCCCGGCGTCGCGCCCGCCCGCCCGCGCCACGACCGCGCCCGGATGGTCACCGGGGGTCGCGCCCGCGGGCACGGACACCGTGAAGGGGACCTCGGCGCGGGTGCGCGCCGGGATCTTCACGGACTCCTCGGCGAACCTGATCCAGGCCCCGGTGTCGGTCGCCTTCTTGCGCACGTCGAGCGAACCGTCGCCCTTGTTGTCGGCGTCGGCCCCGCGCAACGAGACCTTCAGCGGCTTGTCACCGGGGTTGCTCACCGCCACCTTGTCCTCCAGCACGGACCCGGGCGTCCCCTCGGCGTAGATGTACGGCCGCCCGTCGTCGTCGGCGGGCCGGGTCCCGGCGGAGGAGGAGGGGCTGACGGACCAGGCGGGCGAGGCGGCCGCAACCGGCGCGGCGGGGCTGCCCATGAGAAGCGCCACGACAGCGGTGATCAACCATTTCAAGCCCCTGCGGCGATAGAGCAGCGGGGCCCGGGGCAGAGCCCCGCGACCGCAACCCCGCGAGGCCCCACCGACCAAAGACGAGCGCAACGTCATACTGCCTACGCCCGCCCCTTAACGGGACGCCGCCTGATGCCGCCGGGTCAGCCACAGCACGCCCGCCGCCCCGGCAAGAAGCACCGTCCCGCCCAGCGTCCCGAGCGCGATCGCCGAGTCCTCTGGACCGGTCTGCGGCAACTCCCCGCCGCCCGGCGCCGACGCCGACGACCCCGACCCGGAGTCCGCGGACCCGCCGCCACCGCCCGCCGCGCCCTTGACGTCCATCTCAAGAGAGGGCTTCGGGCTGTTGGACGGCGTACAGGTGGTGTTCGTGCCGAGCGCCTTGATGGTGAGGACGCCCGCGGTGAAGTTCACCTTGCCGCTCTTCTTGGGCGTGTACGTGCCCGTCAGGTCACTGATCTTGATCGGGGTGTTGGCGGGGATCGCCTTGTCGTTCGGCGGCCCGGTGGCCGTGAACTGGCCGCTGTCCGCGCCGCCCACCTTGATCACCGCGCTCGGGTGCATGGCGCCCTTGCCGAGCTCGACGGGGCTGGAGGAGACGCCCTTCTGGAAGGACATCGTGATCTTGTAGCCGCTGCCGCTCTTGGCGCTCTTCATGTCGATCGGGGAGACGGCTCCCTTGTTCCCGATCGGCGTCTTGCACTGGTAGTTGACGTTCTGCACCGTGGCCGAGGCAGTGGGGGCGGCCATCAGCACCGCCGAGCCTGCCAGGGCCGCGCTGAGCGCGAACGCGGCGGTTCGTTTCTGGTACGTCCGGTACGACACCTCGAAGTCCCTTCAAACCGAAGGTTACTGACGGTTCATCAGATCTGGGTGGCTCAAGGTACGCCGGGGGCCCTGCCGAGGGAAGACAAAGAGCACGCCGGATCGAAGTCGATCCGGCGTGCTCTCGAATACGCACGTGAGGCGGCTACGCGGGGGCGCCGACCTCCGCCCATACGACCTTGCCCGTGACGCCGGGGGTGCGGACGACGCCCCAGTCGAGGCAGAGGCGCTGGACGATGAACATGCCGTGCCCGCCGGGCCGGCCGACCCGGTGCGGGTTGCGCGGCGCGGGCTGCCCCGCCCCGCGGTCCGCCACCTCGATGCGCAGCACCTTGTTGGCCGGGGAGTCTCCGAAGTACAGGATGATCTCGTCGGGACCCTCGGCGTGCAGGCACGCGTTCGTGACGAGTTCGGAGACGACGAGCAGCACGTCCTCCGCCGCGGCCCGGCGGTCCGCGGTCGCCGCCGGCAGCCAGCCCCAGGCGTGCAGCGCTTCGCGGGTGAAGTCACGGGCGAGCGGCACGATCCCGCTCGCGCCGCTGAGGCTCAGCCTGCGGACCCGCGCACCCGCGACGACCGGCACTTCACCGGACTCGGGGCCGTGGTCGCCCGGCGAGTAAGGCCGGGTGGTGCTCATCAGCACTTCACCTCACCGATTCACCAATTCAGCTTCAGGATTCAGGGTCTTCAGGGTCCGAGTGCCCACTGCCCGGCCAAGAAGTCCGGGTCGCGGATCGGAGTCGGAGGGTCGTCGAAGTCGCAGGGTCGTGGTCGTGTTCGGGGGGTCTCCTGCCCGAGGGAACGACGGAAACACCCACTTGTTCAGAACGGCTCCTGTGACGCTGGTAACGCCTCGATCACACGGAGACAACTGGAGCGTAACTTCTGCGGTTGACCACGGCATGCAGCCGCCCGGTTCCGGTCAGTCGCCGGAGGGGTCGGGCAGGAGGGCCTCGTCGAGCGACGCGTGCACCGTGAAGACGGCCTCCGCACCGGTGATCTCGAACACCCTGGCAACCACCGGAAGCATGCCCGCGAGGTGCACTCCGCCGCCGGCCGCCTCGGCCTTGAGCCGGGCCCCGAGCAGCACGTTCAACCCGGTCGAATCGCAGAATTCGAGGCGTGAACAGTCGATCACAAGCCGGGAATGTCCATTATTGAGGCATTCATCCAGGGGGTCGCGCAGCAAATCGGCCGTATGGTGATCCAACTCACCGGCCGGGGTCACGACGGCACTGGAGCCCTCTTGCCGCACCTCGACCAGAAGCCGGCCCCGATGCGCACTGCCGACTGTCCCGCGGTCCATGACGTCTCTCTCTCGCTGCCTTCGACGTGCCGATTGACGCCCTCGAACACTACGCCCTCTGGCTGTGCATCGACACCCGAACAACCTCTAGAATTCGGACATTTCGCCGCAATACGCACTTGCGGCCCGGTGTGGAAAACGGGTAGGCCTAGTAAGGACAACATTCGACCACGGCCGGCTTTGGAGGCGCCGCACTAAGAAGCAGTGCACGCATTGGCATCGGCAGCCATATGCCGAGAACGCATGGAGGACATCATGTCAGCCCGGCTCGACGAATCGCGTACTGACCAGGCGACGTCGACACTCCCCCCGGAAACTCATGTCGACGTCGAGACCGAGGGCCTCGAAGGCCTTGAAGGCCTCCCGGAGATCCCCCCGTACGACGAGGTGGGTCCGCTCGACGCCCGAGCCCTCTCCAAGACCCTCTTCGAGCGCCTCGAGTCCCTCGAAGAAGGCACGCACGAATACTCGTATGTCCGCAACACGCTGGTCGAACTGAACCTGGCTCTGGTCAAGTTCGCGGCCTCCCGGTTCCGCTCCCGCAGCGAGCCGATGGAGGACATCATCCAGGTCGGCACCATCGGCCTGATCAAGGCGATCGACCGGTTCGAGCTGAGCCGCGGCGTCGAGTTCCCGACCTTCGCGATGCCGACCATCGTCGGCGAGATCAAGCGCTTCTTCCGCGACACCTCCTGGTCCGTGCGCGTACCGCGCCGTCTCCAGGAACTCCGTCTCGACCTCGCCAAGGCGGGCGACGAACTCGCCCAGCAGCTCGATCGCGCCCCCACGGTGGGCGAGCTCGCCGAACGCCTGGGCCTGTCGAAGGACGAGGTCGTCGAGGGCATGGCGGCGTCCAACGCCTACACCGCCAGCTCGCTCGACGCACAGCCCGAGGAGGACGACTCCGAGGGTGCGCTCGCGGACCGCATCGGCTACGAGGACCACGGGCTCGAGGGCATCGAGTACGTCGAGTCCCTGAAGCCGCTGATCGCCGATCTCCCCCCGCGCGACCGCAAGATCCTCTCGTTGCGCTTCGTCGCCAACATGACGCAGTCCGAGATCGGTGAGGAACTGGGCATCTCGCAGATGCACGTGTCGCGGCTGCTCTCGCGGACGCTGGTGCGCCTGCGCAAGGGTCTGACGCTCGAGGAATAATCGCTCGGACCCGTAACACCCGCACCACCCGTAACGCCCTGTCACGTCGAGGGGGCCGACCGTGAGAACGGTCGGCCCCCTCGGTGTTTTTGCGCCAACTGCCGCCGCCCGGCGCTCGGTTACCGCGGGAAACACCTTTCCGTACCCCCTCCCCTGCACCACTATGAGCACCCATCTGGGCCCCGGTGACAGGAGGACACGTGTCTGCGAACGGCGGCGCCCATGCAACGGCGCCCGACCACCGGCTCGTCGGCCTGCTGCGGGCCGACACCCCGACCGCGTACCCGGCGCTCGGCGAGCTGCGCGGCAGGCACCGGCACGCACTCCTCGCCTACGCCCGGGTGTGCGCGAACGACGCGGACGCCGCACGGCAGTTGGGCGCGCAGGCCTTCGCCCGCGCCGCACGGGAGGTCGCGCGCGGCGCCGAACCGCGCGGCTCCTGGCGCCACCACGCGCTGCTGCTCGTCCACCGCACCGCGGTCGAGTGGGCGGCCGACGAGCGCCGCGCACGCCTCGCTCCCGGTCTCCTGGGCGCCCTCGGCGCTCCCGACGCCCACCGCGCGCCCGCGCTGCTCGCCGCCTTCCATACGCTGCCGCCACGCACCCAGACGCTGCTGTGGCACTCCGTGGTGGACGGGGAATCCGACGCCGCCACCGGCATCGTCACCGGGACGCCCGCGCGGGACGTGGCGCAGGCGCGCGGCGCGGCGCTCGACGCGCTGCGCGGCGCCTGCCTCGCGGCGCGACAGGGCACGCACTGCCGGGCCTACGGGCGTCTCATCGAGGGGGCTACGAGACCGGGCCGCCCGCGCGGCACCGCCGACCTGGACGCCCACCTCGCCCGCTGCCCGAGCTGCACCGCCGCGTACCTGGAACTGACGGCCCTGCGGGACGACCCGCGCCGCGCGCTGGCGGAGGGCCTGTTGCCGTGGGGCGGCACGGACTACGTACTGACCGAGACGCCTGCCCCGACGACCCCGGCCCCGGTGCCGCAGCGCCCCGCCCCGCGCCGCCACCGCGCGAAGCCGCCGGCGAGGGCCGACCGCCGGAAGGCCCCCCGTCGCCACACGCCCGTGCGCGCGACCCCGATGGGCTTCGCGCTCGCCTCGGCGGCGGTCGGCGTGGCGCTCGTACCGCTGCTGATCCTGACGCTGACGGAGGGCCGCCCCGATCTGTCGGCGGTGGGCCAGGGCATGGGCGCCACGCCCTCGACGCCGCCGCCGGTCCGGGTGACGGTCACGGCGACGACGACCGCCACCAGCACGACCACGACGACCGCCACGGCGACGACGACCGCGCGCAGCACGGAGACGGTCACGGTGCCGCCGCCCCCGCGGGCCACGCCGACCCCGAAGCCGTCCTCGTCCGCCCACAAGCCGAAGCCGCCGCACTTCCGTCCGCCCGGCGAGGACTACGCGGAAGTGGTCGACGTGGCGTCGGGCCTGTGCCTCGACGTCTCCCGCACGCCCCTGACGGACGGCGACGACGTCGTGGCCGTGAAGTGCGACCGCACGGGCAGCCAGCAGTGGCGCGTGGACGCGGCCCGCGGCGTCGTCCAGTCCGCGGCCAACCCCGACTTCTGCCTGGACAACCGCGGCGACACCGACCGCACGGTCGGCCTCTGGCACTGCGCGGCCGTCGCCGACGACGACCACGGCGCGAACCTTGCCTTCTCGGTCCACGCCGACGGCTCGATCCGCCCCGGCACCGACTGGAAGACGGCGGTCACCCCACTCGACGACGGGTCCTTCCGCCTCGGCCAGCGCACGTTCCACGGCGGGGCCGAGCAGCGGTGGCGGGCGGGGAAGAGCCTGTAGCCGCTGGTGGGCGGTGCCGCCCTGGTCGGAGCAGGGGTCCGGTCAGCCCGTGACGGGCTCGCCGCGGCGCCACACCTCCGAGACCAGGGGGACGCCCGGGCGGTACGCGAAGTGGACGTGGCTCGGGGCGTTCAGGAAGGTCAGGTCGGCCTTCGCGCCCGGGGCCAGGTGGCCGACGTCCGTGCGGCGCAGCGCCTTGGCGCCGCCCGCCGTGGCCGACCAGAGGGCCTCGTCGGGGGTCATGCCCATGTCCCGTACGGCCAGGGCGATGCAGAACGGGACCGAGGACGTGTAGGAGGAGCCCGGGTTGCAGTCCGTGGAGAGCGCGACCGTCGCTCCCGCGTCGATGAGGCGGCGGGCGTTCGGCCACTCGGCGCGGGTCGAGAACTCGGCGCCCGGGAGGAGAGTGGCCACTGTGTTGCCGTTCGCGAGGGCGTCGACGTCCGCGTCCGTGAGGTGGGTGCAGTGGTCGGCGCTCGCCGCGTCCAGTTCCACGGCGAGTTGGACGCCGGGGCCGTACGACAGCTGGTTCGCGTGGATGCGGGGCAGCAGGCCCTTCGCCTTGCCCGCCGTCAGGATCGCGCGCGCCTGGTCGCCGTCGAAGGCGCCCTTCTCGCAGAACACGTCGACCCAGCGGGCGTGCGGGGCGCAGGCGTCCAGCATCTCGCCGGTGACCAGGTCCACGTATGCCGCCGGGTCGTCCGCGTAGTCCGGGGACACGATGTGGGCGCCGAGGTAGGTGACCTCGTCGGTGTGGGCCGACGCGATGCGGAGGGCGCGTTCCTCGTCCTCAACAGTGAGGCCGTAGCCCGACTTCGTCTCGAACGTTGTCGTGCCCTGGCGGAGGGCCTCCGCCAGGTGGTGCTTGAGGTTCGCCTCCAGGGCCTCGTCCGTGGCCGCACGGGTCGCCGCGACCGTGGTGCGGATGCCGCCCGCGGAGTAGCTCTGGCCCGACATGCGGGCGTTGAACTCGGCGGTGCGGTCGCCCGCGAAGACGAGGTGGGAGTGGGAGTCGACGAAGCCGGGGATGACGGCGCGGCCGGCCGCGTCGTGGGTGGTGTCGGCCGCGGGGGCCTTGGCCGTCGGGCCCGCCCAGGCGATCTTGTCGTTCTCGATGACCAGGGCGGCGTCGTGGATCTGGCCGAGGGGGCCCTCGCCGATGGTCGGGTCGTTCGTGACCAGGGTGCCGATGTTGGTGATGGCCGTCGTGCGGTTCGTCATGGGTCCTCTCCGTGGGTGGGTGGGGATTTTTTCTCCCCCAGCCCACCCCTTCCCGAAAGTTTGCGCTTCGCGCCCGTGGTTGAGGTCGCGGGGCTCTGCCCCGGGCCCCGCGCCTCAATCGCCGGCGGGGCTTGTTACTGGTGCAGTGCGCTGATGGCTTCCGTCAGGGCGCCCGCCACGTCGCCCACCCGGACGTGTTCGCCGTCGCGGACCACCACCCGGCCGCCCGTGACCACGTCCGTCACGTCGGAGGCGGTCGCCGCGAAGACGGCCGTTTCCGCGCCGAAGCGGGGGGCGGGGCCTGCCGTGCGGACGGAGTCGAGGCGGATCGTGACCAGATCGGCCACCGCACCGGTCTCGATGACGCCCGCGTCGTCCCAGCCGAGAGAGGCGTGGCCGTCGGCGGAGGCCGCGCGGAGCAGGGCCGCCGCCGTCCAGTGGCCGCGGGTGCGGGACCGCAGGCGTTCGTTCAGCTCCATCGCGCGCGCCTCCTCGAAGAGGTCGATGACCGCGTGGCTGTCGGAGCCCAGGGAGAGCGGGGAGCCCGCCGCCTGGAGGCGCGGCGCCGGGCCGATGCCGTCGGCCAGGTCGCGCTCGGTGGTGGGGCACATGCACGTTCCCGTGCCCGAGCCGCCGAGGAGCGCGATGTCCTCGTCCGTGAGGTGCGTGTTGTGCACGCCCGTCGTACGTGCGCTCAACACGCCGTTGTCGGCAAGGAGTTGGGTGGGCGTGCAGCCGTGTGCCGCCTGGCACGCGTCGTTCTCCGCCGTCTGCTCGGAGAGGTGCACGTGGAGGGGCGCACGGCGGGCCGACGCCCAGTCCGCGACCGTCGACAGCTGCGCCGCCGGGACCGCGCGCACGGAGTGCACCGCCGCGCCGATCCGTACGCCCGGACGCTCCTTCAGCAGCGATGCCCGCTCCGCCCACGCCTCGGCCGTGCCGTCGCTGAACCGCCGCTGGTGGTGGTCCGGCTCCTTGCCGAAGCCGGAGGACAGGTACGCCGTGTCGAACAGCGTGATGCGGATGCCCGCCTCGGCCGCCGCCGCGATCAGCGCCTCGCCCATCGCGTTCGGGTCGGCGTACGGGGTGCCGCCGGGCGCGTGGTGGAGGTAGTGGAACTCCCCCACCGCCGTGATGCCCGCGAGCGCCATCTCGGCGTACACCGCCCGCGCGAGCGCGTGGTACGTGTCCGGCGTGAGGCGGTCGGCCACCGAGTACATGACCTCGCGCCACGTCCAGAACGTCCCGGAGCCGACCTGCACGGTCGAGCGGAGCGCCCGGTGGAAGGCATGACTGTGGGCGTTGGCGAGGCCGGGGACGGTCAGTCCGCGCAGCGCGGTCGCGCCGGGCGGGGGCGTCGCGACGCCCGTGCGGACCGCGGTGAAGCGGCCCTCGTCCGACACGTCCACGGCCACGCCGGGCTCGACATGCGTGCCGAGCCAGGCGTGTTCCAACCAGTAGGTCGTCGTCACTTGCAGGCCAGCCCTTCGAGTACGTCGGCCAGTGCGCGCACCCCTTCGAGGCAGTCGTCCTCGGCCGCGGACTCGGCCGGGGAGTGCGAGACGCCCGTCGGGTTGCGTACGAACAGCATGGCGGTGGGGATCGACTGGGCGAGGATTCCCGCGTCGTGTCCCGCTCCCGTTCCGAGGACGGGGACCTTCAGGTCCGTGTCCCTGCCGAGGATGCGGCCGAGCTCGTCGCGCAGCGCGTCGTCGAACTCGACGATCGGCGTGAACGACTCACGGGTCAGCGACACGTCGATGCCGTGCGCCTCCGCGTACTCGCGGGCCGCCTTCTCCACGCCGTTGACCGTCGCGTCCAGGGACTCCTGGTCGGCGGCGCGGGAGTCGAGCCAGCCGCGTACGAGGGAGGGGATGGCGTTGACGCCGTTCGGCTCGACGGAGATCTTGCCGAACGTGGCGACCGCGCCCGCGAGTCGGGCCTCGCGGCGGGCCGCCAGGACCGTCTCCGCGTAGCTCAGCATCGGGTCCCGGCGGTCGACCAGGCGGGTCGTGCCCGCGTGGTTGGCCTCGCCCCGGAAGTCGAAGCGCCAGCGGCCGTGCGGCCAGATGGAGCTCGCGATGCCGACCGCGTCGCCGGACAGGTCCAGGGCGCGGCCCTGCTCCACGTGCAGCTCGATGAACGCGCCGATGCGGTCGAGGCGCTCCTGGTCGGCGCCGAGCGCGTCCGGGTCGTGGCCCGCCCGCTCCATGGCCTGCGGGAGGGTGATCCCGTCGGCGTCCGTGAGCTTGTGGGCCGCCTCCGGGGTGAGGACGCCCGCGGTGAGGCGGGAGCCGACGCAGGCGAGGCCGAAGCGGGCACCTTCCTCGTCGCCGAAGTTGGTGATCGCCACGGGCTTGGTGAACTCCGCTCCCCTGCGGCGGAGTTCGTCGAGTGCCGCGAAGGAGGAGACGACGCCGAGGGGGCCGTCGAAGGCGCCGCCGTCCGGGACGGAGTCCAGGTGCGAGCCGGTGACGACGGCGTCGCCGGCTTCCGGGTCGCCTTGCCAGGCCCACTGGTTGCCGTTGCGGTCGAGTTCGTAGGTCAGGCCGCGGCTTTCGGCTTGCGCCTTGAACCAGGCGCGGCAGTCGGCGTCGGCCGCGGTCCAGGCGTGGCGGCGGTATCCGCCGCTCTCCCGGTTCCGGCCGATGGGCAGGAGTTCCTGCCACATCTCCACGAAGCCCGGGGCCGCGGGGCTCTGCCCCGGACCCCGCTGCTCAATCGCCGCAGGGGCTTGATTGAGCGGCTCTGCTTGATCGGTACTCACTCGCCCTCCGTCATGGGCACCCGCACACCGCGCTCACGCGCGACGTCCGCCGCGTGCTCGTAACCCGCGTCCACGTGGCGGATGACGCCCATCGCCGGGTCGTTCGTGAGGACGCGCTCGATCTTCTGGGCGGCGAGGTCGGTGCCGTCGGCGACGCAGACCTGGCCCGCGTGGATGGAGCGGCCCATGCCGACGCCGCCGCCGTGGTGGAGGGAGACCCAGGACGCGCCGGACGCGGTGTTGACCAGGGCGTTCAGGAGCGGCCAGTCGGCGATCGCGTCGGAGCCGTCCTTCATGGCCTCCGTCTCGCGGTACGGGGAGGCGACCGAGCCCGAGTCGAGGTGGTCGCGGCCGATGGCGACGGGGGCGGAGAGTTCGCCGCTCGCCACCATCTCGTTGAACTTGAGGCCCGCCAGGTGGCGTTCGCCGTAGCCGAGCCAGCAGATGCGCGCCGGGAGGCCCTCGAAGGCGATGCGGTCGGCGGCCATGTCGAGCCAGCGGTGCAGGTGCTTGTTCTCGGGGAACAGCTCCTTGATCGCCTTGTCCGTCTTGGCGATGTCCTCGGGGTCCCCGGACAGCGCCGCCCAGCGGAACGGGCCGAGGCCCTCCTCGAACAGTGGCCGGATGTGCGCCGGGACGAAGCCGGGGAAGTCGAAGGCCCGGTCGTAGCCGGCCTTGCGGGCCTCGTCGCGGATGGAGTTGCCGTAGTCGAAGACCTCGGCGCCCGCGTCCAGGAAGCCGACCATGGCCTCGACGTGCAGCCGCATCGACTGACGGGCCTTCTCGGTGAACCCGGCCGGGTCCGCCTCGCGCTCCTTGTCCCAGTCCTCGACCGAGATGCCGACGGGCAGGTAGGCGAGCGGGTCGTGCGCGGAGGTCTGGTCCGTGACGATGTCGATGGGGGCGCCGCGGCGCAGCAGCTCGGGGAAGATCTCGGCCGCGTTGCCGACGACGCCGATGGACAGGCCGCGGCGCTCGTCGCGCGCCTGGACCGCCAGTTCGAGCGCGTGGTCGAGGTTGTCGGCCTTCACGTCCAGGTAGCGGGTGCCGATGCGGCGGTCGATGCGCGTCTCGTCGACGTCGACGCAGATCGCGACGCCCTCGTTCATCGTGATCGCGAGGGGCTGGGCACCGCCCATGCCGCCGACACCGGCGGTGAGGGTGATCGTGCCCGCGAGCGTGCCGTCGAACTTCTTGCGGGCGACCGCGCCGAAGGTCTCGTACGTGCCCTGGACGATGCCCTGCGAGCCGATGTAGATCCACGAGCCGGCCGTCATCTGGCCGTACATCATGAGGCCCTCGGCCTCCAGCTTGCGGAACTCCTCCCAGTTGGCCCAGTCGCCGACCAGGTTGGAGTTGGCGAGGAGCACGCGCGGCGCCCACTCGCTGGTGCGCAGCACGCCGACCGGCTTGCCGGACTGGACGAGGAGCGTCTCGTCCGACTTGAGCGTCTTCAGCGTGCGCACGATCGCGTCGTACGCCTCCCAGGACCGGGCCGCCTTGCCGGTGCCGCCGTAGACGACGAGCTTGTCGGGGTGCTCGGCAACCTCTCCGTCGAGGTTGTTCATGAGCATCCGCAGGGCGCCCTCCTGCTGCCACCCCAGGGTGTTGAGCTCGGTGCCGCGCGGGGCTCGTACGGGGCGGGGTCCTGACATCGGCGGCCTCCTGGGGGTCCTGGTGTGCATGGTCATCGGCTGTTCAGCCTTCTATTCACATCCTGGCTACATGAATAGGTCTAGTCAAGAGGGGGATTCGGGACATCGGGCCGGTCGGCCGATCGAGCCGGCGGATTTTAGTCGCCTCACGCATGTTCCACCGGGAAATGACAGAAGCCTCACCTGGTCTCCGTACGTTCCGTAGCTTCGTCGTCACACACGCACCAGTGACACATACGTGGCGATCAGGTGGGGAGCCCGAGGCGTGCCCGGAATTGACGAGTGTCTCCTGGAGGTCATGCGACTGCCTGGCGCGCGCGGCGCCGCCGTCGTCGACTGGACCAGCGGACTCGCCCTGGGCACGGTCGGCGCGGCACGCAACGGGGACCACGAGGCGGATGCCGCCGAGTCCGCCGAACTGGCCCGGATCGCCGCCGAGCACAACGCCTTCTCCCCTGCGGACGGAAGCGACTGGTCCCATGGTTCCGCCAGTGACAAGGCGCCCCCCGTCGAGGACGTCATCGTCACCAACCGCGACAGCTACCACCTGCTGCGCTTCGTGCGCACCACCTTCGACAGCAGCGTCTTCCTCCACTTGTGGATGGGGCGGGACGAGGGCAATCTCGCGCTCGCCCGGCTCCGGCTCGCCGACATAGCCGACCGGATGGTCCTGGGATGAACACCGACGCCCGGGTCGGCGTCTCACCGATGCTCAGCCGCCTCGCGGACGAGCAGGCCACCGGCGCCCTCATCCGCGAGCACGGCACGCTCTACCTGGAGGGCGGGCGGGTCGTGCACGCCGAGTCGCCCGCGACCCCCGGCATGGACATCCTGCTCATGGCGGGCGGCGCGGTGCAGGCCGAGGGGTGGTCGGAGGCCGTGGACCGGGCCGGGGCGAGGAGCCGCGTCGGCCGCTATCTGGTGGAGCAGGGCCGTCTCTCGGACGGCGCCCTCGAACTGTGCCATCTGGGCGCCCTGTTCGACGCCTCGTACTTCACGCTCGCCCCCAGCAGCGGCCCCTCCCGGTTCCGGTACGGCGTCTCCCACTGGTTCGGTTCGGTGCGCCCCGTGCCGGTGGCGGCCGTCGAGCGCGAGACGCTGCGCCGGCGCGAGCTGCTCCAGCGGATCTGGCCGGAGCCGGACACGGACACGGCGCCGCTCAGCCGGATCATCCGGCAGGACGGGACAGGCGTGCCGCCGCGCAGGCGCCGCGTCCTCGACCTGGTCGACGGAGCGCGGACGGCCTCCCAGATAGCGCTCACCCTGGGCAGGCCCACCTTCCACACCCTGGTCGACCTGCGGCGCCTCGCCGCGAGCGGACTGGTGACCACGGCCTCCGTACCGGCGCCGCCCGAATGGCCCGAGCTTCCCGTCGTCGAGGACCCCGACGTGGCCCTGCTGCGACGGCTGCGCGCCGGTCTGGAGGCCCTGTGAAACGCCTGCTGCGCTCCTCCGCACGCACCCCCGAAAGGAGACTTCCGATGGTCGACCAGGGCGAACTCCTCGCCGAACTGCAACGGTTGAGAGTTCGCGTGCCCCAGGTCACGGGCGCCCTCGCCGCCAGCGTCGACGGCCTGGTCCTCGCCCAGGACACCCCGGGCATCGAACCGGAGGGCGTCGCCGCGCTCACCGCCACCGCGCTCGGCGTCGCCCAGCGGCTCGCCGACGCCACCGCACAGGGCGCCTTCCGCGAACTCCTGGTGCGCGGCGCCGACGGCTACATCGCCACCTACGCGGCCGGAGAGACCGCCGTCCTCACGCTCCTCGCGGAGGACCGGGTCAACGTCGGCCGCCTGCATCTCGAAGGGCGCCGCTCCGGCGCCCGCATCGGGGAACTCACCGCTCCCGACGAGGAGGAACCGCCGCCCGAGCCGGCCCCCCGCGCCCGCGGCCGGGCCCGTGCCCGCACGGCGTCCACCACCACGACCGAGACCGGACTACCGGTCCGGCCGCCCGCCAACGTGCCGCCCCAGCCCACGCGCTGACCTCCGGCACACACTCGAAGAAGCACGAAAGGACCCAGCATCATGGCCAATACCGAGACAGCCCTCAAAGACGCCCTCGCCTCCATAGAAGGCGCCACCGCCGCGGCCCTCGTCGACTACACCAGTGGCATGGCCCTCGGCACCATCGGTGGCTCCAAGAGCTTCGACCTGGAGGTCGCGGCGGCCGGCAACACCGACGTGGTCCGCTCCAAGCTGCGCACCATGGACCAGCTGGGGCTCAAGGACGGCATCGAGGACATCCTCATCACCCTCGGCACCCAGTACCACCTGATCCGCCTGATCAAGGGACGTGGCGGCAACGGTCTGTTCCTGTACCTGGTGCTCGACAAGGGCCGCGCCAATCTGGCGATGGCCCGTCACCAACTGAAGAAGATCGAGGGCGAGCTGGAGGTCTGAGCGCGTCAGAAGGCGCCGCGCCATGTGAGGCGCGGCGCCTTCACGACCAGGGCCCTACCCCTCCCAGTCGGACTCCTCGTGCTCCCGGCGCTCCCGCCGGCGGCCGGGCCCCCACCGCACCGCGTGCAGCCCGTTCACCCCGACGATCCCCGCCCAGGCCACGAAGAGCCCCGGCAGTCCGGCGTTGACCACGGCGATCGCGGACAGCGGGATGGCGAGGACGAGCGAGACCACGGCGAAGCCGAAGCGCTCGCCCCAGTTGTCGGCGCCGGAGTCGCGGGCCCCGCGGGCCACGGTGATCCGGTGCTCGGCCAGTTGTCGTCGCACCCTGCGGTCGACGACGGAGTCGAGTCGCTGCTCGACCTTGTCGAGGAAGGAATCGACGAGCGCCGGCTCGTACTCGTCGCCCAGTTCCCTGCGTGCGTGCAGGGTGGCGTCGAGTTCCTTCTTGAGTTCGGCGTCGCGTGCGCGTTCGCGGGCTTCCATACCGTGTGACGTTACGGAGCCGAGGCCCCCACCGCACTGGGGCTATCCCCCGTCTTCTCGCTGGGCCACACCCCCGCACCGGTGCGCCGGGCGAGCAGCCAGTAGAGGGCGGCGGGCACGACGAGCCCCACGATCCACGACACGTCCGCGCCGCCGAGCGGCTCGACGAGCGGGCCCGTGTAGAAGGCGGTGGCCAGGAACGGCAGCTGGGCCAGGAGCCCGATCCCGTAGACGACGAGCGCGTCCCAGCGCCAGGCGCCGTAGCGGCCGTTCACGTCGAAGAGCGCCGGGATGTCGTAGCGCTCGCGCGAGATCAGGTAGTAGTCGACCAGGTTGATCGCGGACCACGGCGTGAAGAACGTCAGCAGGAACAGCAGGAAGTCCTTGAACGAGGTCAGGAAGCTGTCCTTGCCCGCGAGGGCGACCACCGTGCCCGCGACCATGATGATGCCGATGTAGAGCGCCCGGCCGCGCTGCGAGAGCACCCGCTGCCCGCGGAATCCGCTGATGCCGGTGACCATCGACATGAAGCCGCCGTACGTGTTGAGCACGTTGACGGTGAGCTTGCCGAGCGCGATCACGAAGTAGAGGAAGGAGGCGGCGAGGCCCGCACCGCCGAGCGAGACGACGTATCCGACCTGGTTGTCGATGAACTTCTCGCCCGCGCTCGCCGCGACCAGCACACCGAACGCCATCGACCACTGCGAGCCGAGCGCGGAGCCGGCGAGCGTCCACCAGAAGGTGGCCCTGCCGCTGGTCGTACGCGGCAGATAGCGCGAGTAGTCGGCGACGTACGGGCCGAAGGCGAGCTGCCAGGAGGCCGAGAGGGACACGGCGAGCAGGAACATCGGCATCGAGAAGTGCGCGTCGGAGAGCAGCGAGCCGACATCGACGCGGTCGAAGAGCCGCACCGCCAGATAGACGAAGGCGAGCGCGCACACGATGCTCGCCACCCGCCCGAGGGCGTGGATGACCCGGTAGCCGACCGTCGCCACGATGCCCGTGACGAGCGCGAAGACGATGATGCCCGTCGTGTCGTTGGTGTGCGTCAGCCGCGCGGTGGCCTGCCCGGCCAGCACGGTGCCGCTCGCGAAGAACCCGACGTACATCAGGATCACGAGGAGCAGCGGGACGACGGCGCCCTTCACCCCGAACTGGGCCCTGGACTGGATCATCTGGGGCAGCCCGAGCTTCGGCCCCTGCGCCGAGTGCAGCGCCATGACGGCGCCGCCGAGCAGATTGCCGAGCACGAGCCCGATCAGCGACCAGACCACGTCGCCGCCGAAGACCACGGCGAGCGCGCCGGTGACGACGGCCGTGATGTGGAGGTTCGCTCCGAGCCAGAGCGTGAACTGGTTGAACGCGCTGCCGTGCCGCTCACTGTCCGGCACCACGTCGATGGAGTGCTTCTCCACTACCGCTGCGGCCATGCGATGGCCTCCTTACTTCTTGCTGATCCCGTGGCGGTGCGCGTAGTCGTTCGCGACGTCCTCGGGGTCCTTCTTGTCCTTGTCCACGAGCCGGTTGAGCTCGGTGAGGTCCTCGGTCGTCAGCACGTTGCCCAGGCGGGCCAGTGCCTTGCGGACGGTCGAGTCGGCCTTGCGGTCGGCGATCAGCGGGACGACGTGCTGACCGGGGACCAGGTTCTTGGGGTCGCTGAGGACGACCCAGTGGTTGGCGGCGATGTCGGTGTCGGTGGTGAACAGATTCGCCACGTCGACATCGCCCTTCTTCAGGGCGCCCTTCACCAACGGGCCGGATGAGTCGAGGGACTTGAACTCCTTGAACTCGACGCCGTACACGTCCTTGAGCCCGACGGCACCGACCTGCCGCTTCTTGACCTCGGGGGCGGCGCCGATGACGAGCTTCCCGTTGTGCTTCGCGAGGTCGGCGAGCGACTTGAGCTCGTACTTCTCCGCGGTCTCGCGGGTCACCGCGAACGCGTCGGAGTCCTCGGCCATCCCGTACGGGAGGATCTGGAGGCCCGCCGGGAGCACCATGGCGAGGGCGTTCTGCATCTCGCCCTCCTCGGTGGCCTTCGACTTGGTGTCGAGGTAGTGCAGGAGGGCGCCCTGGTACTCGGGCAGCAGGTCGATGTCGCCGCCCTTGAGGGCGGGGATGAGGATCTCGCGGGTGCCGAGGTTGGGCCGCACGCTCGTCTTCACGCCGGCCGCTTCGAGCGCGGCCGCGTACAGGTACCCGAGGACCTGGTTCTCGGTGAAGTTGGCGGTGCCGATGGTGACACCCTTCTTGCTGGAGCCGCCGCCGGACAGCGAACCCCCTTGCTGGTCAAGGGAGGTGATGCCGCTGGAGCAGGCGGCGAGGGCGGGGACGGAGGCCGCGGCGGCCAGGCCGCCGAGGAGAGTACGTCGGTTCATCTTGCTCATCTGGCGTGCTCCTAGGCGGACTTGAGAGTGGTGGGACGGTTGCGGAAGAGAAGCCGCTGAAGCCCGGACAGCGCGAGGTCGAGCACGATGGCGACCACCGCGACGAGCACGGCTCCGCCGAGCACCTGCACGAGGTCCCGCTGGGCGAGCCCGTCGAAGACGTAGCGGCCGAGCCCGCCGAAGGACACGTACGCGGCGATGGTGGCGGTGGCGACGACCTGGATGAGCGCGAGCCGCAGCCCGGTCATGATGAGCGGCAGCGCGAGCGGCAACTCGACCTGGAACAGCACCTGGTGGGCCTTCATGCCCTGTCCGCGCGCGGCGTCCCGCACCTCGGGGTCGACGGCGGTCATCCCGGCGTACGTATTGGTGACGATGGACGGCACGGCGAGCGCGACGAGCGCGATGTAGACCGGCCACATGGAAAGCCCGCTCGCGAGGAACACCAGCACGACCAGACCCACGGTCGGCAGGGCCCGCCCGAAGGACGACAGGTTGATGGCGAGGAAGGCGCCGCGCCCGGTGTGCCCGATGAGCAGCCCGACCGGGAGGGCGATGGCGGCGGCGACCAGGGTGGCGAGCAGCGAGTACTGGAGGTGCTCGGCGATGCGCGTCGCGATGCCGTCGCTGCCCGCCCACTGCTCGCCGCCGACGAGCCAGGCCCCAAGATTCTTGAAGAGTTCGAACATGACGGCTTCAGGCCTTCCGGGTCCGGGTGCGGGTCCACGGGGTGAGCAGACGCTGGACGCCGACGAGCAGTGCGTCGGCGACGAGCGCGAGGAGCAGGGTCAGCACGACGCCCACGATCACCGGGGTGGGGAAGTTCCGCTGGAACCCGTCGGTGAACAGCTGCCCGAGCCCTCCGTCCCCGATGTAGGTCGCCACGGACACGAGCGAGATGGCCATCACGGTGGCGATCCGCACGCCCGCCATGATCACGGGCAGCGCGAGCGGCAGCTCGACGGTGAGCAGGGTCCGCATCGGCCGCGTCCCCATCGCCTTCGCGGCCTCCTTGGTCTTCGCGGGCACGGAGTCGAGCCCCTCGACCGTGTTCCGGAGCAGCACGACGAGCGTGTAGATCGTCAGCCCGATGACGGTGGTGGTGCGGGTGAGCCCGGAGACGGGCAGCAGCAGCACGAAGACCGCGATGGACGGAATGGTGAACAGGACGTTCGACATCCCGAGCAGAAACCCGCGCAGAGCCCGCACCCGATGCGCGACCACGGCAAGCGGCAGGGATATGACCAGCCCGAACACGACGGCACTGAGCGCGGCTTGAAGGTGCGAGAGGGTGAGGGTGGCGAGATCGGCCTGATGCTCCCCGATCCAACTCCAGTCAATGCTCACGCGACACCGCCGGCCTTCTCGCCACTCCCCGCCGCGGCACCATCAGGCTTGGGTGCGTCACCATCAGACTCCGCCCCGGCACCATCAGGCTCTGACGCGTCACCGTCAGACTCCGACCCGGCACCATCAGACTTGGGTGCGTCACCATCAGACTCCGCCTCGGCGCCATCAAGCCCCGGTGCGGCGTCATCAAGCTTGGGTGCGGCGTCATCAGACTCCGACCCGGCACCATCAAGTCCCGGCGCGGCGCCGTCAGACTCCGACCCGGCGCCAACAAGCCCCGGCGCGGCGTCATCAGACTCCGACCCGGCACCATCAAGTCCCGGCGCGGCGCCGTCAGACTCCGCCTCGGCGCCATCAAGCCCCGGTGCGGCGTCATCAAGCTTGGGTGCGGCGTCATCAGCCTTCGCCCCGGTGCCATCAAGCTTGGGTGCATCGCCATCAGCCTTCGACGCGGCGCCATCAGGCTTTGACGCGTCGCCATCAAGCCCCGGTGCGGCCAAATCAAGCCCCGCAGTCGGACGAGAGCCAGCGGGGTCCGGGGCGGAGCCCCGAGGCGTCAACCCCGACCGGGCGTCAAGGTGCGCCCGGCCGGACCGGGCATGGACGTCGTCCCGGGACGACACACCGGTGAACACCCCATCCGCGTCCACCCGGACGACCAACCCCACGGGCGACGCCACCGACTCGTTCAACGCCGACAACAGCGAGTCACCGTCGCGGAGCGCCCGCACGGGCGTCTCCGCCCCACCGTCCCGCTCGCGCCAGGCGACCGGCCGCCGCGCACCGTCCAGTACCAGCTCCCAGGCCCCGCCCTCCGGGGCCGCGCCCTGCGCCACATCCTCCAGCGTCGAGAGCGACAACAGCTTCAGCCCCCGCTCGGCCCCCAGGAAGTCCGCGACGAACTCGTCCGCCGGCCGCGCGAGCAGCTCCTCCGGCGGAGCACACTGCACCAGGTGCCCGCCCTCCCGGAACACGGCGATCCGGTCCCCCAGCCGCACGGCCTCGTCGATGTCGTGCGTGACGAACACGATCGTCTTGCTCAACTCGGTCTGGAGCCGCAGCAGTTCGTCCTGGAGCTGGGTGCGCACGACGGGGTCGACCGCCCCGAACGGCTCGTCCATCAGCAGCACCGGCGGATCCGCGGCGAGCGCCCTCGCCACCCCCACCCGCTGCTGCTGCCCACCGGAGAGCTGATGCGGATACCGCTTGCCCATCTCGGCGGAGAGGCCGACCCGCTCAAGGAGCTCACCGGCCGCCGCCCGCGCCTTCTTCCGCCCCCAGCCGAGCAGCAGCGGCACGGTGGCGACGTTGTCGAGAACCGTCCGATGCGGAAAAAGACCCGCCTGCTGAATCACGTACCCGATGGAACGCCGCAGCTCAGCCGCGTCCTGCTCCAGGACATCGCGCCCGCCGACCCGAATGGTGCCCGACGAGGGCTCGACCATACGATTGATCATCCGGAGGCTGGTCGTCTTGCCGCAGCCCGACGACCCGACGAAGACGGTCACGCCCCCTTCCGGCATGTCGAGCGAGAGATCATGCACCGCTGTCGTGCCGTTCGGGAATCGCTTGTGGACCGCTTCGAACTGGATCATGGAGCGCCTCTGGAGTCCTCTTGCCCGTCCTGCATATCGTCATGCAGAGTTCTCGGTGCGTGAATAACTTGTCAATGCCTCCGCGTAAATCGTCGGTAAATCCAGAGCCGGAGACCGATACGTGAGACGCGGACGCCCCATTTGGGGCATTTGAACATCGTTCAAAGGGGAAACAGCACATGGTGTCACAGCCGGTCGTCGTGCTCGACGGCCACGGTCTCCCGGTCGCCGATGTGGTCCGCCTCGCCCACGCGAGCGCCCGCCCGGTCCCCGGCACCGACGCCATGAACCGCGTCGAACGGTCCTGGAACGCGGCACGGGAGATCGCCGCCTGGGGCAGGGTCTACGGCCGCTCCACCGGCGTCGGCGCCAACCGCAGCGAGGACGTGCCCACCGAGGCCGCCGCCGACCACGGCCTGCGCCTGCTGCGCAGCCACGCGGGCGCGATCGGCGACGAGCTGCCCGAGCGCGAGGTGCGGGCGATGCTCGCGGTCCGCGCGAACCAGCTCCTGGCAGGCGGCGCCGGCCTGCGCCCCACGGTCGTCACGGCCCTGTGCGAGGCCCTGGAGGCGGGCGCGTACCCGGCGGTCAACGAGCACGGCTCGGTCGGCACCGGCGACATCGCGCCGCTGGCCCAGATGGGCCTGGCGCTGGCCGGCGAGCACCCCTGGCGCGGCAAGGGCACCCCGCCCAAGCCGCAGCCCCTCGACAACAACGACGCCCTGGCCCTGATCTCCTCCAACGCGCTCACCCTCGGCCAGGCCGCCCTCGCCCTGCACGAGCTGCGCGACCTGCTGGCGGCGACCAACCTGGTGGCGGCCCTGAGCCTGCTCGCGGTCGACGGCTCCTACGAGGCGTACGCCCTGCCCGTGCACGAGTCGCGCCGCCACAAGGGCAGCTTCGACGTGGCGGCCCGGATGCGCGAGATCCTCGGCGCCGACGACCACCCCACACCCCCGCTGGGCCGGATCCAGGACCCGTACGGCTTCCGCTGCGTGCCGCAGATCCACGGCCCGGCGCTTGACGCGGCGGACGCCCTGGAGGACGTCCTCACGGTGGAGATCAACGCCGCGGCGGAGAACCCCCTGATCTCGTACACGGAGATGGCGGCGTACCACCACGGCGGCTTCTACATGGCCCAACTGGCCCTCGCGCTCGACCACTTCCGGCTCGCGATCAGCCAGGTGGCCCGCCTCTCCACGTCCCGCCTGTCCACCCTCAACGAGCCGAACTTCACCCGCCTGCGCCCGTTCCTCGCGGACGGCGAACCGGCCTCGTCCGGCGTGATGATCCTGGAGTACGCCGCCGGTGGCGCCCTCGCCGACCTGCGCGCCTTCTCCGCCCCCGCGTCGCTCGGCCACGCGGTCCTCTCGCGCGGCGTCGAGGAGCAGGCCAGCTTCGCCTCGCTGGCGGCCCGTCAGACCCTGCGCGCGTGCGCGGCGTTCCGCCAGGTCGTGGGCTGCGAACTGGTCGCGGCGGTCCGGGCGCTGCGGCTGCGCGATCTGCACCCGGAGTCGGAGCTGCCGGTGGGGCGGGCGTTCGAGCTGGCGTCCCAGGAGCTTCCCGACGACGTGGCGGACCGGCCCCTGACGGCGGACGTGGAGCGGGCGGCGGCCCTCCTCGGGCAGTTCGCCGAGCAGTGACGGGAGCGGGTCGTACCGGCCGGAAGGCCTGGCGCCCACGCCCCCGCCCTGAATAGAATCATGCACGAATCGGCCGTTGAATGGACCGGCGGGAGACATGAGCGAGCGCACGGACAGCACACGGAGCGGGACGGGGGGCGACGCGGGGACGCACAGCCCCTCCGCCCGCCTCCAGAACCTCTTCGAGGGGCACCGCCTCACCCCCACCCAGCGGCGCATCGCGCACTGCATGGTGCGGCGCGCGGCCGAGGTGCCGTTCCTGTCGTCCGTGGAGCTGGCCGAGCTCGCGGGCGTCAGCCAGCCCTCCGTCACCCGGTTCGCGGTGGCGCTCGGCTTCGACGGCTACCCGGCGCTGCGCAAGCACCTGCGTGAGACGGCCCCCGCCGAACCGGCCTCGGCCACCAAGGCCAACGAGTACCAGCAGGCCGTGGAAGCCGAGATCGCCAACCTCCGGCACCTCGCCGAACTGCTCGCCGACCCGGAGCCGGTCGAGCGGGCGGGCCGGCTCCTCGCCGCCTCGCCGACGCTGCTCGTCCTCGGGCTGCGCGCGGCCGCGTCCCAGGCGTTCGGCTTCGCGTACTTCGCCGCGAAGGTGCACCCCGACGTACGCCTCCTCGACGAGGGCGGCACCATGCTCGCCGACCGCATCGACGCGGCCGTCCGCGCGGGCGCCACGACGCTGCTCTGCTTCGCGCTCCCCCGCCACCCCCGCGAGGTCGTCGACACCCTCGCGTACGCGAAGGAGGCGGGTCTGACGGTCGTCACGGTCGCCGACTCCGCCTTCGCCCCCGTCGCCCGCCACTCGGACCTGCTGCTGCCCGCGGCGGTCGGCACGGGCCTCGCCTTCGACACGGCGTGCTCGCCGATGCTGCTCGGGCGGGTGCTCCTGGAGGCGATGTGCGACGAACTGCCGCAGGCCCAGGCGCGCCTTGAGGAGTTCGACGTCCGGGCCGCGGAGCGCGGCCTCTTCATGGAGTGACTCCCGTACGGGAGAAGTGAGTTGTGCGGGGACCGCCGCACCCCCGTGAACGGGGGGCGGGACGACGGCGGTCCCCGCGAAGGGTGTTGCACCGGTCAGGCCGTGTACACACCCAGGGCGTCCGTGGAGGTCCGGGAGCCGCTCCGGAGTTCCTGGCGCCACACACCAAGGTGCCGGACCCGTGTTAAGCCGGTGCTGCGCGCACGTGTCGCGCTCGTACCGTTTTCGCGAACCAGCGGCTCCGGTACCTCGTTCCGCTACTTCGTACCGGTCTTCGCCAGGAACGACAGCAGGTCCTGACGGCTCACCACACCCGTCGGCCTGCCCTCGACCAGCACGATCGCCGCGTCGGCGCCGCCCAGCACGTTCATCAGGTCCCCCACCGGCTCCCCGGAGCCGACCTGCGGCAGCGGCGCCGACATGTGCTTCTCCAACGGGTCGTGCAGGGACGCCCGTTGGGTGAACAGCGCGTCGAGCAGCTCCCGCTCCACCACGGACCCGATGACCTCGGCGGCCATCACGTCCGGGTGCCCGGCCCCCGGCTTCACGATCGGCATCTGCGAGACCCCGTACTCGCGCAGTACGTCGATGGCCTCGCCGACCGTCTCCTCCGGGTGCATGTGGACGAGCGAGGGCAGCGCGCCGCCCTCCTTGTCCTTGAGCACGTCGCCGACGCGCGCGCTGGGACCGGAGTCCTCAAGGAAGCCGTAGTCCGCCATCCAGTCGTCGTTGAAGATCTTCGACAGATAACCGCGCCCGCTGTCCGGCAGCAGCACGACCACGATGTCGTCGGGCCCGAGCCGCTCCGCGACCCGCAGCGCCGCCACGACGGCCATCCCGCAGGAGCCGCCCACGAGCAGTCCCTCCTCCTTCGCGAGCCGCCGCGTCATCTGGAACGAGTCCTTGTCGGACACCGCGACGATCTCGTCGGCGACCTCCCGGTCGTAGGCGGTCGGCCAGAAGTCCTCGCCGACGCCCTCCACGAGGTACGGGCGCCCGGAGCCACCGGAGTACACCGAGCCCTCCGGGTCGGCGCCGATGACCTCGACCCGCCCCTCGCTCGCGTCCTTCAGGTAGCGACCGGTCCCGGAGATGGTGCCGCCGGTGCCGACGCCCGCGACGAAGTGGGTGATCCGCCCGTCCGTCTGCTCCCACAGCTCCGGCCCGGTGGAGTGGTAGTGGGACTCCGGGTTGTTCGGGTTGCTGTACTGGTCCGGCTTCCAGGCGCCGGGCGTCTCACGGACGAGACGGTCCGAGACGTTGTAGTACGAGTCCGGGTGCTCGGGATCCACCGCCGTCGGGCAGACCACCACCTCGGCGCCGTACGCCCGCAGCACATTGATCTTGTCCGTGGAGACCTTGTCCGGGCAGACGAAGATGCATTTGTAGCCCTTCTGCTGGGCCACCATGGCGAGGCCGACACCCGTGTTGCCACTGGTGGGCTCGACGATGGTGCCACCGGGCTTCAGCTCACCGCTCTTCTCCGCCGCCTCGATCATGCGCAGCGCGATGCGGTCCTTCACGCTGCCGCCAGGATTGAAGTACTCGACCTTGGCCAGGACGGTCGCCCTGAGCCCTTCGGTCACTTTGTTGAGCCTCACCAGCGGGGTGTTGCCGACGAGGTCGATCATCGATTCGTGGATGCGCACCGTGGTCTCCGGGTTCTCCTCCGTAATGGTGCCGCCAGGGTAAGCGGCACACCATGGACCATGTCGCTTCATCCGGCGTTGCGATTGGCCGACAGGGATAACGGGGCAAGGAGTCCTTGTAGCCGTAAAAGAGTCGCAGAGGCAGGTGGCCGCGGAACATGTCGAGCAGGGCGAGGGTGGCACGGCGGATCGCAGCGGGTGCGGCGTACGGCGGCGGCGGGATCGGGCTGCTGGGCGCGGCCACGGTCGGCGTCGTGCTCGCCGAGGTGCAGATCGCGCGGCGTCAGGTCGGCAATCACGGCTCCGAGCCGGTGCACGTGCCGGCCGCGGACGGGGTGTACGGCCGACGGATGTACGGCCCTCACGACGGCGAACCGTTGCGCTTCTTGATGCTGGGCGATTCGACGGCCGCGGGGCAGGGCGTGCACCGGGCCGGGCAGACCCCGGGCGCGCTGCTCGCGTCCGGGCTCGCGGCGGTGGCGGAGCGGACCGTGGAGCTGCGCAATGTGGCGCTGCCGGGCGCGCGCTCCGACGACCTGGACCGCCAGGTGCCGCTCGGCCTCGCCGACCCCGACTGGCAGCCCGACGTCTGCGTGATCATGATCGGCGCGAACGACGTCACGCACCGCATCCCGGCGACGAAGTCCGTGCGCCACCTGTCCGCTGCCGTACGCCGGCTGCGCACGGCCGGTGCGGAGGTGGTGGTCGGCACGTGCCCCGATCTCGGCTCGGTGGAGCCGGTCCAGCAGCCGCTGCGCTGGCTGGCCCGCCGCGCCTCGCGGCAGCTCGCGGCGGCGCAGACCATCGGGACGGTGGAGCAGGGCGGCCGTACGGTGTCGCTCGGCGACCTGCTGGGCCCCGAGTTCTCGGCGAACCCCCGGGAGATGTTCGGCCCGGACAACTACCACCCGTCCATGGAGGGCTACGCGACCGCGGCGATGGCGGTGCTGCCCACGCTGTGCGCCGCGCTCGGCCTGTGGCCGGAGGAGGAGCGCCCGGACGTCTCCCGCTCCGAGGGCTTCCTCCCGGTGGCCCGTGCGGCGGCGCAGGCCGCCCAGGAGGGCGGCACGGAAGTCGCTGCCGCCATGCCGACCGGTCCCCGGGGGCCGTGGGCATTGCTCAAGCGGCGCCGCAGGAGGCGGGTCTCCAGCGAGGACCCGGTACCGGCTCATTCAAGCCCCTGCGGCGATTGAGCAGCGGGGTCCGGGGGCGGAGCCCCGGGGCGCTCACCGGATAGCCGTGGCTGGGCTTGGGGCTCTGCCCCATACCCCGCGCCTCAATCGCCGGCGGGGCTTGATTTGCCCGGCCCGCGCGCACAAAAACCGGTCACCCGCGGAGCGGTGAGCAAGCGCTTAGTAAAATGCGGCGCGGGTCACACACCTCACCCGGTGACCCGGCCGGTACGTACGGGTAACTTCCCTCACGGTCAGCCGTATCGAACTCTGGAGCCGCGTGATGCCCGAAGCAGTGATCGTCTCAGCCGCCCGTTCCCCCATCGGCCGCGCCTTCAAGGGGTCGCTCAAGGACCTCCGTCCCGACGACCTGACCGCCACGATCATCCAGGCCGCCCTCGCCAAGGTCCCCGAGCTCGACCCGCGCGAGATCGACGACCTGATGCTCGGCTGCGGCCTCCCCGGCGGCGAGCAGGGCAACAACCTCGGCCGCATCGTCTCCGTGCAGATGGGCATGGACCACCTCCCGGGCTGCACGATCACCCGGTACTGCTCCAGCTCGCTCCAGACGACCCGCATGGCGCTGCACGCCATCAAGGCGGGCGAGGGCGACGTCTTCATCTCGGCCGGCGTCGAGATGGTGTCCCGCTTCGCGAAGGGGAACTCCGACTCGCTCCCCGACACCCACAACCCGTTCTTCGCCGAGGCCGAGGCCCGCACCGCCGAGGTCGCCACGCAGGAGAACACCACGTGGCACGACCCCCGTGAGGACGGCCTGGTCCCGGACGCGTACATCGCGATGGGCCAGACCGCCGAGAACCTGGCCCGCCTGAAGGGCATCACGCGCGAGGACATGGACGTCTTCGGCGTGCGCTCGCAGAACCGCGCCGAGGAAGCCATCAAGAACGGCTTCTGGGAGCGCGAGATCACCCCCGTCACGACCCCCGACGGGACCGTCGTGAGCAAGGACGACGGCCCGCGCGCCGGCGTCACGCTGGACGGCGTCTCGGGCCTCAAGCCCGTCTTCCGCCCCGACGGCCTCGTCACCGCCGCCAACTGCTGCCCGCTGAACGACGGTGCCGCCGCCCTCGTGGTCATGTCGGACACCAAGGCGCGCGAGCTGGGCCTGACCCCGCTCGCCCGCGTCGTCTCCACCGGCGTCTCGGGCCTGTCCCCCGAGATCATGGGCCTCGGCCCGGTCGAGGCCAGCAAGCAGGCCCTGAAGCGCGCCGGTCTCGGCGTCGACGACATCGACCTGTTCGAGATCAACGAGGCCTTCGCCGCGCAGGTCATCCCGTCCGCCCGCGAGCTGGGCATCGACGAGGACAAGCTGAACGTGAACGGCGGCGCCATCGCCGTCGGCCACCCCTTCGGCATGACCGGCGCCCGGATCACCGGCACGCTGATCAACTCGCTCCAGTTCCACGACAAGCAGTTCGGTCTGGAGACGATGTGTGTGGGTGGTGGACAGGGCATGGCGATGGTCATCGAGCGCCTGAGCTGACCCTCTTCGGACCCCGGCGGTCTATCCGTTCGTGATCCAATCTCCCCCAGGATGTGACGTGCATCTCGGGGGAGATTCATTTTCGCAGGTCAGCCCCGTTCCCACCCCATAACGGTGCTAAACACCCGCCAAAAGACCTGTCCGTTTCGTGACGTAATGCACTGACAGCTGGTTCGTCCAGGCTTCAAGCTGATGTAGGAAGTCGGGGGTCGACTTGAAACCGGGAGTACGTCAGTGAGCGCCATGCCCGCAGCCATCAGTGTTCTTGTGCTCGCCACGGCCGCTGCCACGGCCGTCGGAGCCGTCACCCTTCAGCACGTCAGGGGACTGCGTCGACAGGTCTCGGATCTGCGCGACGAGCTGAGCAGGGACCGCGCCGATCAGGCGCTCCCCGCCGTCCCCGCCGCGCGCACCACACCGGACGTCGAGGCGATACGCAACGCCGTCGCCGACGCCCTCGCCGAGGAGCGGGAGCGCGAGCTGGCGGAGGCCCGGGCGTTCTGGGCCGCCCAGGAGGCACGGGACAGCTCGGAGCTGCCGCCGTTCCTGGCCGGCGGAGCGCTGGGCGACGACATGTTCCTGCCGCGCCAGGCGGACCTCGCGGGCCTGGAGCCCTTCGGGGAGCCGGCCCTGGAGCCGGAGGACGAGTTCGCCGGCACGGCCGCGCTCGACGAGATCGTCGAGGACTCGCCCGAGCTGGCCGCCGCCCGCCGCAGGCACCCCTCGCACCCCGACTTCGTCCCGGTGCAGTCGCCCGTCGTGGGCGACCACGAGCGCACGGTGCAGTGCCTCGAGGAGCTGGCGCAGACCCGCACCGCCCTCGCGGACGTCCGTCCTGGCCCGCTCGGCACGCTCGACGTGTACGTGTTCGCCGACGGCACGACGCTGTGCATGACCCCCGGCCACCGGGAGACGGCGGAGCAGCTGGCGTCCGCCCTGCGCGACGGCGAGACCCCGGTGCTGCTCGGCGGCTCGGGCGTCTCCGGCGCGTACGCCCTGACCTTCGAGTGCGCCAAGGACAACGTCTACATACTGGCCGACCGGGTCATAGCTTCGGCCTGAGCCGCACGGGGCTCCGCCCCGGACCCCGCCGCTCAATCGCCGCAGGGGCTTGAAGAACCAAGCCCCGCGAGGGCTTAGACCCCGGCCCGCTTCATCGACAGCTCGACCAGCTCCACGGCCTCCGCCAGCTCCCCCGCATCCCGCAGGGAGACCGCCAGGTCCCGCCCCGCGACCGTCACTTGGTCGGCCGCGGCGAACATCCCAGCGTCGGGCATCTCCCGCACCGGCGCATCGGGCGCATCCAGTTTCTGGGCCCGAGCCGAAAGCTCCCTGGCCAGCGCCAGCGCCTCCGCCGCCGCACTCCGCTGCAATCTGCTCTGCGGCGCGGCCCGGAGCCGATCGGCGAACTGATCCACTGCTGCGGTCAAAGGCGTCGTATCAAGCACGCGCCGACTGTAGCTGTTTACAAGGCCCCACCGCTCAGGCACGGTGGCGTGAAGGACCGGCCACATCGAAGCGTTCCGGAGGCGCCGATGTCCCAAGTCTTCTCCGAGGAGACCCACCGCAATCTGCTGGCTCGTATCCCCCACTGCACCGGTCGTGAACTTGCCGACTGGATGCGCACCGTCGAAGAAGGCCCCTGCTTCCTTCGCTTCGAAGAGAAGGTCAGTTGGCTGCGTGGCGAGCACGATCTCGCGTACGGCCACGCGAAAGCGATCATCCACGAGTACGACCTGAGGCGCGCCGCACGGCGATTCCGTTAGCGCGCCGCTCCCCTTCACAACCCTCACCTCACGGAAACGGAAAAGGGCCCGCGCACCGTCCGGTGCGCGGGCCCCCGACCGTCGGGCGGCGGCTGTTACGCCTAGTCGTTGCCCTGAAGGATCGCGATGAGCCGCAGGAACTCCATGTAGATCCAGACCAGCGTCATCGTCAGACCGAAGGCGGCGAGCCACGCCTCTTCCTTCGGGGCGCCGTACGCGACGCCGTCCTCGACCTGCTTGAAGTCCAGGGCCAGGAAGCACGCGCCGAGCAGGATGCCGATGATGCCGAACAGGATGCCGAGGCCACCGCTGCGGAAGCCGAGGCCGTCACCGCCGCCGAAGACGGCGAACAGCAGGTTGATGCCCATCAGCAGCACGAAGCCCAGCGCCGCGGCCATCACGAAGCCGTAGAAGCGACGGTTGACGCGGATCCAGCCCGCCTTGTACGCGACGAGGACGCCCGTGAAGACGGCCATCGTGCCGAGCACGGCCTGCATGGCCGCGCCGTCGGCGATGCGGTTGTCGACGATGCTGGAGAGCACGCCGAGGAAGACACCCTCAAGGGCGGCGTACGCCAGGATCAGCGGCGGGGACGCCTTGCGCTTGAAGGCCTGGACGAAGCCCAGGACCATCGCGACGAGGCCCGCGCCGATCGCGATGCCGTACGACTTGCCGATGTGCGCGTCGTCGACCGGCAGCAGCGCCCAGGCGAGCGCCGCCGTGACGACCAGCAGGCCGAGCGTCGTGGCGGTCCGCACGATGACGTCGTCCATCGTCATGCGGCCGGTGGTGGCGGGCGCCTGCGGAGCCCCGTACTGGACGTCCTGCTGCGCGTAGGGGTTCTGCGCGTACGGGTTGCCGGCGGGGGCCTGGGCGTACGGACTGCCCTGCGCCGTGCCGACAGCGGGGCCCCCGGCCTGCGGCGCCTGCGCGTTCGCGTTGAACTGCGCGTAGCCGTTGTCGCGGCTGAACCCCCGTCGCGAGAAGACCGGGTTGCTGCTCCTCATTTCACTCCTCCATGGCCACCCTGTATGGCCTTGCCATCAAGAGTAATGGTCTGGCAAAGATCCGACCCTAGTGCTCAGGGAGGATCTTTCCCATCCTGTTACGAGGAACGTCCCGTGCACCCTCTGTGTTCCGCCTTCCGGCCCCTCATACGGGGAATCCCGTGTACGCCTCGGCGAGATCCGTCTCGGCCGCCTTCGAGGTGGTCACACGGTCGAGCTGGGCCAGCTGGATCCTGTCGTCGAAGGCGGTGGCCTCGGGGGCGCGGTGCAGCATGGTCGTCATCGCGTAGGAGAAGCGCTCGGCCTGCCAGACGCGGCGCAGGCAGGTCTCGGAATACGTGTCGAGCCCTTCCGTGTCGCCCTTCTCCACGTACGCGATGAGGGCGCGGGCGAAGGTCACGACGTCGCCGACGGCGAGGTTGAGGCCCTTGGCGCCGGTCGGCGGGACGATGTGCGCCGCGTCCCCGGCGAGGAAGAGGCGGCCGTGCCGCATCGGCTCGTGGACGTAGGACCGCATGGGGGTGACGGACTTCGACGTGATGGGGCCGCGCTCCAGGCGCCAGTCCGGGTCGTCGACCTCCAGGCGGCGGTCGAGCTCGGCCCAGATCTCGTCGTCGGACCAGGACTCGGCGTCGGTGCCGGCCGGGACCTGGAGGTACGCGCGCGTGACGTGCGGTGAGCGCATCGACATGAGGGCGAAGCCGCGGTCGGAGCGGTTGTAGATCAGCTCGTCGTGGGAGGGCGCCACGTCGGCGAGGATGCCGAGCCAGGCGTACGGGTAGGTGCGCTCGTACGTCCGCACGAGCTCCTCGGGGACCGCCTTGCGGGCCACGCCCCAGAAGCCGTCGCAGCCGACCACGTAGTCGCACTCCAGGGTCTGCTCGCGGCCCTCGTGCCGGAAGCGGACGCGCGGTCCTTCGGTGTCGGCGCCCTCCACCGCCAGCGCCTCCGCCTCGAACAACAGGGGTCCGCCGTCGGCCAGTTGGGCCGCGATGAGGTCCTTGCAGACCTCGGTCTGCGCGTAGACCATGACCTGCTTGCCGCCGGTCAGGGCGGGGAAGTCGACGCGGTGGCGGCGCCGGTCGAAGCGCAGCTCGATGCCGTCGTGCGGCAGGCCCTCGCGGTCCATGCGCGCGCCGACACCGGCCTCGCGCAGCACGTCCACGGTGCCCTGCTCCAGGATTCCGGCGCGCTGCCGCTGCTCCACGTAGGCGCGATCGCGGCTCTCCAGGACGACCGATCCGATGCCGGCGTTGTGCAGGAGCCTGGCCAGGAGCAGCCCGGCCGGGCCCGCTCCGATGATGCCGACGGTGGTGCGCATACGGGATCCCTCTCGCGTCTTTGCGTTCGTTCGCCTGTGGTGCCGCGTCACGCGGCGCGTGTTCGCCTGGTGAACTTTCGTTCATCAACTTCTGTGCGGATCCTCGCCCCGCACGGGGCGGGTGTCAATGGTTTCGAGGACGCCCGGGCCGACAGGGCCGCACGGGAGACGGGAGAAGGCGCGCCAACGCTCCCTGGTACGGGGGAGGTTGGGGTCCGCGACGCGAAGCGGAGGGGGAGGTTCTGAGGTGCCCGGAACCGGACTTGAACCGGTACGCCCGCTAAGGGCAGCGAGGTTTAAGCTCGCCGTGTCTGCATTCCACCATCCGGGCAGGCTGTGGGGCTCCGCGTCGACGTTCCGAGCCTATCCGGCGGCGTCCCTCGATCAGCGGGAGTACGTCCCCACGTTGTCTTATTTTATTGACGTCTGAGGGTGCATCAGCACACGCGGGGGCCCATCAGCACCTGCCGGGAGCCCTGCCGCCGCCAGGGACGGGCTCGCACGGATTGACGGAATTTCACCGCCCCGGTCCGCGCACCCCGGGTCCGGCGTCCCTCAGGGGCCGGGATCATCCCCAGGTATGACTCCGGCCGCCCCGGTCCCTCCGAAGTCGCCCATCGGAACGAGAGCTGCGACTGACCTTCCCGGCCCGATCCGCCGCGACGATGGAAGCGTCCCCGAAAGCAGCACCACAGACCGACAGGAGCACCCTCCCGTGACCACCACCCCGCTCGCGGGCCGCCCCACCACGACGGCCGCCGCCCGCGCCACGGATCTGTCCAAGATCTACGGACAGGGCGAGACCAAGGTGGTCGCGCTCGACCAGGTCTCCGTCGAGTTCCGGCAGGCCGAGTTCACCGCGATCATGGGCCCGTCCGGTTCCGGAAAGTCGACGCTGATGCACTGCGTCGCGGGCCTCGACACGTTCTCCTCCGGATCCGTCCGGATCGGCGACACCGAGCTGGGGTCCCTGAAGGACAAGCAGCTCACCAAGCTCCGCCGGGACAAGATCGGCTTCATCTTCCAGGCGTTCAACCTGCTGCCGACGCTGACGGCCCTGGAGAACATCACGCTCCCCATGGACATCGCGGGCCGCAAGGGCGACAAGCAGTGGATGGAGAACGTGATCCAGATGGTGGGCCTGTCCGGGCGCCTCGGGCATCGGCCCTCGCAGCTCTCCGGCGGGCAGCAGCAGCGCGTGGCGGTGGCCCGCGCGCTCGCCTCCAAGCCCGAGATCATCTTCGGTGACGAGCCCACGGGAAACCTGGACTCCCGGTCCGGCGCCGAGGTCCTCGGCTTCCTGCGCAACTCCGTGCGGGAGCTGGGGCAGACCGTGGTCATGGTCACGCACGACCCCGTCGCCGCGGCGTACGCGGACCGGGTGATCTTCCTGGCGGACGGGCGGATCGTGGACGACATGCGCGATCCGTCCGCCGACTCGGTCCTGGACCGGATGAAGCGGTTCGACGCGAAGGGGCGGACGAGCTGAGCGTCCTCCTCGCTCGCGGGGCTCTGCCCCGGACCCCGCTGCTCAATCGCCGCAGGGGCTCCAATTCACCCACCCAGGACTGAGTAGACCCATGTTCCGAACAGCTCTGCGCAACGTGCTCGCGCACAAGGCCCGGCTCCTGATGACCGTGCTCGCCGTCATGCTCGGCGTCGCCTTCGTCAGCGGCACCCTCGTCTTCACCAACACCATCTCCGGCGCCATGGAGAAGTCCTCCGCCAAGGGCTTCAGCCACGTCGACGTCGCCGTCACCGCCGAGCGCGCCGCCGACAAGGGCAACACCGTCGGCAAGGAGGCCCGGCTCACCGACGCCACCATCAAGGCGGCGCGCGACACCCGGGGCGCCGGCTCCGCGTACGGCGTCGTCAGCGGTTACGCCGCCGTCGCCGACCAGAACGGCAAGCTCGTCGGCAACGGCTTCTCCACCAAGGGCGGCAACTACTGGGGTTCCGGCGACAAGCCCGACTCCCGGTACCCGCTCAAGACGGGCAAGGCCCCGCACGGCGCCGACCAGGTCGCCCTCGACGCGAAGACCGCCGAGCGCGCCGGCTACAAGGTCGGCGACCAGGTGCGGATGTCCGTCGACGGGCCCGTCCTCACCCCGACCCTCACCGGCATCTTCACCACCGACGACGGCAACGTCTCGGCGGGCGGCTCGCTCGCCCTCTTCGACACCCCGACCGCGCAAGCGCTCTTCCACAAGCCGGGCGCGTACGACGAGATCGATGTGACGGCCGCGGCCGGGACGAGCCAGGACCAGCTGAAGTCCGCGCTCGACAAGGCGCTCCCGTCCGGCCAGACCGAGACCACCACCGCGCAGCAGCTCGCCGACGACCAGGCCGAGCAGATCTCGTCGTCGATGAGCTCCATGAAGACGATGCTGCTGGTCTTCGCGGGCATCGCGCTCTTCGTCGGCATCTTCATCATCGCCAACACCTTCACGATGCTGGTCGCCCAGCGCACCAAGGAACTCGCGCTGATGCGGGCCGTCGGCGCCTCACGGCGTCAGGTCACCCGCTCCGTGCTCCTGGAGGCCTTCGTCGTCGGCGCGGTCGCCGCCGTGGCCGGTCTCGCCGTCGGCATCGGCATCGGCGCGGGCATGCGGGCGCTCATGGGCACGACGGGCGCGATCATCCCGGACGGGCCGCTGGTCGTCTCCCCCGACACCGTCGTCGCCGCGCTCGTCGTCGGCGTCCTCATCACGATGCTGGCCGCCTGGCTCCCGGGCCGCCGCGCCGCGAAGATCCCGCCGGTCGCCGCGATGAACGCGGTGCACGCCGCGCCCACCGCCAAGTCCCTGGTGCTGCGCAACACGCTCGGCGCCCTGGTCTCCGCCGCCGGTGTCGCGGCCGTGCTCTACGCGACGACCCTCAGCGGCGACAGCGGCCAGGCCCCGATGGGCCTCGGCGCCGCCCTCCTGGTCATCGGCGTCTTCATCCTCACGCCGCTGCTCTCCCGCCCGCTGATCGCGCTCGCGGCCCCGGTGCTGCGCGCCTTCGGCATCTCCGGAAAGCTGGCCCGCCTCAACTCGGTGCGCAACCCGCGCCGCACCGCCGCCACCGCGTCGGCGCTGATGATCGGCCTGACCCTGATCACCGGCCTCACGGTGATCGCGGGCAGCGTGCAGGGCGCGATCAACAAGATGGCGGCCGACTCGATCAAGGCCGACTACGTCGTCGCCATGTCGAACGGGAACCAGCTCTCCCCCGACGTCGTGAAGACCCTCGACAGGACGCCCGGCGTCACGGCCGTCAGCGGCCTGACCAACTCGCCGGCCCGCATCGACAACGGCACCGAGTTCCTGACCGGCGTCAACGGCAGGACGATCAACCAGCTCGCGGAACTCCCGCTGGACAGCGGCAGGTTCACCGTCGGCGGCGACAAGGTGGTCGTCGACGACAAGACCGCGAAGGAGCACGACTGGACCACGGGCTCGACCTTCACCACCCACTACGAGGACGGCAAGCAGCAGAAGCTGACCGTCTCGGGCGTCTACGAGGCCAACGAGATGATGCGCGGCATCATGATCGACAGCCCGACGCTCGCCCCGCACCTCAGCGCGGGCTCCGGTGACATGCAGGTCATGCTGAAGACGTCCGACGGCGCGTCCGACGCCACGAAGGACAAGCTCACGAAGGCGCTCGGCGAGAACCCGGCGATCCAGGTCCAGGACAAGCAGGACATCACCAACCAGGTCGCACAGGTCTTCACCCTGATGCTGAACATGCTCTACGGCCTGCTCGCCATGGCGGTGATCGTCGCCGTGCTCGGCGTCATCAACACCCTGGCCATGTCGGTCTTCGAGCGTCAGCAGGAGATCGGCATGCTCCGCGCGATCGGCATCGACCGCAAGGGCATCAAGCGGATGGTCCGCCTGGAGTCCCTGGTGATCTCGCTGTTCGGCGGCGTGCTCGGCATCGGTCTCGGCGTGTTCTTCGGCTGGGCGGCCGGTCAGCTCATCGGCAACTCCATGGCGACGTACGAGCTGATCCTGCCGTGGGGCCGGATGGGGATCTTCCTCGCGCTCGCCGCGGTCGTCGGCATCCTCGCGGCCCTGTGGCCGGCCCGCCGCGCGGCCCGCCTGAACATGCTCGACGCGATCAAGGCCGAGTAGCGGTAAGGGAGTTACGACATCGGGGCGCATCCGCGACTGCGGATGCGCCCCGATTCGCTTGCCCCACGGGCTAACTGACGACGTTCCAGGTGCGCGCCCGCAGCGGCATCCCGGACGCCCCGCTCTCCGGTGTCCGCACCGCGAGGATCTGGTTGACCCCGATGCGGTTGCGTTCGAAGCTGAGCGCGGAGGCGGCCATGTAGAGCCGCCAGACCCGGGCCCGGCCGGGGCTGACCAGCTTCAGGGCCTCGGCCCAGCGGGCCTCCAGGTTCCTGACCCACTGGCGCAGCGTGAGCGCGTAGTGCTCGCGGATCGCCTCGACGTCCCGCACCTCGAAACCGGCCCGCTCGAGCTGCCCCGTGGTGGAGCCGACCGGCGCGAGCTCCCCGTCGGGGAAGACGTACGCGTCGATGAACTCGTCGACCTCGTACGCCGACTCGTCGCGTTGCGGCCGCCGCGCGATCTGGTGGTTGAGCAGCCGGCCGCCGGGCTTGAGGAGGGCGTACACGTCGGACGCGTACTCCAGGTACCGCTCGGCGCCCACGTGCTCGGCCATGCCGATGGACGAGATCGCGTCGTACGGGCCGTCGCGCACGTCGCGGTAGTCCTGGACGCGGATCTCGACGCGGTCGGTCAGACCCTCGTCGGCGACCCGCTTCCTGGCGTACGCGGCCTGCTCCTGGGAGAGCGTGACGCCGACGACGCTCACACCGTGCTCGCGCGCGGCGTGGATCGCCATGGAGCCCCAGCCGCAGCCCACGTCGAGCAGCCGCATGCCGGGCTTCAGCGCCAGCTTGCGGGAGATCAGCTCCAGCTTGTCGCGCTGGGCCGATTCGAGACCCGCCTCGGGCGACTCCCAGTAGGCGCACGAGTAGACCATCGACGGGCCGAGGACCAGCTCGTAGAAGTCGTTGCCCACGTCGTAGTGGTGGCTGATGGCCTGCTTGTCGCTGCCCTTGGTGTGCAGGTGGAGACGGCCACCCCTGCTCATCTCCTCGGGCGGCGGGGCGGGCGGCAGCGGACTGCCGGCGAGCTTCACCAGCTCCTTGGCCGCGGAGCGCACCGTGGGGTCCCTGAGTGCCTGCAAGAGGCTCCTGGGGCCCTCCGCGTCCTCGTCGGGGTCCCGCTCCCATATGAGGCCGGCCATCCGGTCGAGGGCCGCGTACAGGTCGCCCTCGACGTCCAGGTCGCCTGCCACCCAGGCCCTGGCGAGGCCCAACTCTCCCGGCTTCCACATCAGTCGGCGCAGGGCGCGACGGCTGCGGACGATGAGCACGGGGGCGTCCGGAGGGCCCGCCTCCGAGCCGTCCCAGGCGCGCAGGCGCACCGGGAGTTCGACGCCGAACAACTTCTCGGCGAGATCCTTCAGCCGCTGTGCGGCGTTCTGCATGGCGGACACCTCCGTGACGAGACGATTCTCGGAAATCCCGGAACGGTTCAACACCACGTAAACACCGACAGGGCGCCTGCGCAGTCCCGTTACCGAGTCACGGAACGGCAAAATACCTGTAGCCACCATGTATATCGGTGCGGAAACGCCGAAGGGGCCGCCCGCACCACGGATGGCGAGCGACCCCTTCGGGCTGAGCTAATTGCAGGTCAGGAGGCCTTGGCCTTCTCCTCGACCTTGTCGTCCTTCTTCTCCTCCGCCTTCGGCGCCTCGGCCGCGGGCTTCGGAGCCGGCTTGGCGGCCTCGTAGAACTCCTCGCGCGGAGTCTCCAGGGCGCCGAGCGCGGTGATGTCGCGCTTCTGGAACATGTTGATCGTCCACTCGGCGATCACACGGATCTTGCGGTTGTACGTCGGCATGGCGAGCCCGTGGTAGCCACGGTGCATGTACCAGGCGAGACGGCCCTTGAGCTTGATCTTCATCTTGCCCATGACGATCATCGCGACGCCCTTGTGGAGGCCGAGACCGGCCACCGCACCCTTGTTGGCGTGCTTGTACTCGCTCTGCGGGAAGCCCCGCATGCCCGAGACCACGTTGTCGCCGAGGACCTTGGCCTGGCGCATCGCGTGCTGGGCGTTCGGCGGGCACCAGGCGTTCGGGTTGCCGTTGGCGCGGCCCACGAGGTCCGGAACCTGGGCGTTGTCGCCCGCGGCCCAGATGTAGTCGCTGCCGGCGACCTGGAGGGTGGCCTGGGTGTCCACGTGGCCGCGCGGGCCGAGCGGGAGACCGAAGCGGGAGAGGGCCGGGTTCGGCTTGACGCCGGCGGTCCACACGATGGTGTTGGAGTCGACCTCGAGGCCGTTGCTGAGGACGACGTGACCGTCGACGCAGGACGGCATCGTGGTGGAGAGGTAGACCTCGATCCCGCGGGACTCCAGGTGCTTGCGGCCGTACACGCCGAGCTCCGGGCCCACCTCGGGCAGCACCTTGTCGGCGGCGTCGACGAGCACGAAGCGCATGTCCTCGCGCTTCACGTTCTTGTAGAACTTGGCCGCGTCGCGCGCCAGGTCCTCGACCTCACCGATGGTCTCGGCGCCCGCGAAGCCACCGCCGACGAAGACGAAGGTGAGCGCCTTGCGGCGGATCTCCTCGTCCGTGGTCGACTCGGCCTTGTCGAGCTGCTCGAGGACGTGGTTGCGCAGGCCGACGGCCTCCTCGACACCCTTCATACCGATACCGGCCTCGGCGAGGCCCGGCGTCGGGAAGGTGCGGGAGACCGCGCCGAGCGCGATCACCAGGTAGTCGAAGGGAACCTCGTACGCCTCGCCGACGATCGGCGCGACGGAGGCGACCTTGCGGTCCTGGTCGATGGAGGTGACGCGGCCGGTGAGAATCTCGGCGCCCGGCACAGCGCGTCGCATGGGGACGACGACGTTGCGCGGCGAGATGCTGCCGGCGGCGGTCTCGGGGAGGAAGGGCTGGTACGTCATGTACGAGCGCGGGTCCACGACCGTGACGGTCGCTTCGCCGTAGCGCATCTTCTTGAGAATGCGCCGCGCCGCGTACAGGCCTACGTACCCACCCCCGACAATGAGGATCCTGGGACGCTCCGTGGTGCTCATGCCATCGAGTATCCACCCGACTGGCGGGGGTCGCTCGTGCGCCCCTTCACAAGCTTGTAGGGGCCCTCTGCTACACTGCGCCGCCCACGTGACCCATGTCATGACACGACGGGGGAACCACGGCGCCGCCCCAGACGTTGCTCACCCCTCTTGAGCAGCCATAGTGAGCATTTGGCGGTACTGGACCACTTCGGTCCGCAATCGGCTCGCAACACTGCGGCAACCTCACGCGTGGGCCGTGGGAGCACCCCCGCGAGCCCCCGAACGGGCCCGAGAGCGCGTAACAGCGACCAAGTGGGCCGTTTTCCTTGTGAAGAAGTTCACGAACTTTCCCGACAGCGTGTCGCGGCGGGGTGCGAGAAGCGCCCCGCGGGGCGCTCAGACGCTGCGCGGGGCGCTCAGGAGAGACGTTTTCGGGCCCTTTTCGGGGCCGTCTCCGGGCCCGATCCGGGGCCCGTCTCCGGGCCTGATTCAGGGCCCGGCTCCGGGCGTGATTCAGGCGATGGACCAGGCGATCCCGTCGAGGATGTCGTGCTCGCTCACGATCACCTCGCGCGCCCCGGTCCGCTCCATGATCAGACGCAGCACGAGCGCGCCGGAGGCGATGACGTCGACCCGGCCGGGGTGGATGACCGGCTTCAGCGCGCGCTGGTCGTGCGTGGACTCGAGGAGCCAGTCGGTGAGCTCGGCGACCTTGTCGTAGGAGATCCGGGAGTGGTGGATCGCCGCCGAGTCGTACTCGCTCAGGCCGAGGGCCAGCGCGGACACGGTCGTGACCGAACCGGCCAGGCCCACCAGCGTGCGGGCCTCGTCCAGCGGCACGGTCTCGTTCACCTGGCCGAGGGCGGCGTCGATGTCCTCGCGGATCGCCTCGATCTGCGCCGGAGTCGGCGGATCGGTGACCGTGCCGTCCTCGGCGACGAGGTGGCGCTCCGTCATCCGTACGCAGCCGATGTCCACGGAGCGCGCGGCGCGCACGGAGTCGTCGCCGACGACGAACTCGGTGGAGCCGCCGCCGATGTCGACGACCAGGTAGGGCTTGTCCAGGTCGGCGCGGCCGGTGAGTTCCTTCGTCGCACCCGTGAAGGAGAACGTCGCCTCCTGGTCACCGGTGATGACCTCGGGCTCGACGCCCAGGATGTCGAGGACGCCGCTCACGAAGTCCTCGCGGTTCTCGGCGTCGCGGGACGCCGAGGTCGCCACGAAGCGGAGCTTCTCGGCGCCGTGCTCCTTGATGACCTCGGCGTACTCGCGGCACGCCGCGAAGGTGCGCTCCAGGGCCTCGGGCGCGAGCCGGCCCGTCTTGTCGACGCCCTGGCCGAGCCGGACGATCGTCATCCGCCGGTCGAGGTCGACGAGCTCGCCGGTTTCCGGGTTCGCGTCCGCGACGAGAAGGCGAATGCTGTTGGTGCCGCAGTCGATGGCGGCGACCCTGGTCATGGCGGTGGTCTCCTGAGGTCGTCGTGAGGTTGCGGTGAGCCGCTGGGGGCGCTGCCCCCAGGCCCCCGCGCCTCAATCGCCGGCGGGGCTTGATATGCCCAGCCCCTCCGGCGATTGAGGCGCGGGGCGGGGGAAAGGAGGTCAGTCGGTGGGCGCGTCGGCCGGAGTGACGCAGGGGCCCTTCTTCCACCACTCCGGCAGCATCGCGATCGCCTCGTCGCCCAGCGGGTTCACTCCGGGACCCGCGGCCAGCGAGTGGCCGACCAGGACGTGCAGGCACTTCACGCGGTCGGGCATGCCACCGGCGCTCGGGAAGTTCTCCAGCACCTCGATGGCGTCGCGACGGGCGATGTAGTCCTCGTGGGCCGCGCGGTACTGGCGGGCCAGCTCCGGGTCCGTCTGGAGGCGCTCCGTCATCTCCTTCATCACACCGTTCGCCTCGAGCGTGCCGATCGCCGACGCCGCACGCGGGCACGTGAGGTAGTACGTCGTCGGGAACGGGGTGCCGTCCTCCAGGCGCGGGGCCGTCTCGACCACGTCCGGGTTGCCGCAGGGGCAGCGGTGCGCGATGGCGCGCAGGCCGCGCGGCGGGCGCCCCAGCTGCTCCTTGAACGCCTGGATGTCGGCGTCCGTGGGCGCGGTGGGCTCGGTCTGCGGCGGGGGGGTTTCCATCGCTCGGGTGTTTCCTTCAGTGTTCGTCAGTTGTCGGCCTGGTCGGCCTTGTCGACGCCGTCCCAGACGTTGGAGTACCAGGGGCGGTCCTCCGCGCCCTGCTCGGCGCGCTCGGCGGCGGTGCGCTCGCTCGGCACCACATAGCCGGTCTCGCCCGGCATCACCATGTGCAGGCGCTCCCGGATCCGCTGCTCGGCGAACGAGTCGTCCTGCCAGCGGGCCTTCTGGTCACGCAGCTTGTCGACCCGCTCCTTGGCCTCCTGCTGCTGGCGCCGCAGGTCCTCGATCTCGCCGCGCTGCGACACGTACTGCCTTATCGGATACGCGAGCGCGACCACGAGGGTGCACAGGACGAGGGCCAGCAGCGCCGCGCGGCCCGTGAGCCGGGAGCGGCGGGCCTGCCGCTTGTTCTGCGAGCGGTAGACGCGCTCGGCGGTCTGCTCGCCCAGCACACGCAGGCGGGTGGCCGTCGAGAAGCGATCTCTGGAGTCCCTGTCTCGGACCTTTCCGGGCATCGCCTGCTCCGCCTCCCCGTCGCCGCTCACGGCTCACGTACGTACGTCCCCGCACACGGTACGGGACCGAGTGCGGGGACGTACGGAACTGCTGCCTCAGTGAGGCTCAGCCCTTGAAGCGGGGAAATGCGCTGCGACCGGCGTAGACCGCCGCGTCGTCCAGGATCTCCTCGATGCGCAGGAGCTGGTTGTACTTGGCGACGCGCTCCGAGCGGGCCGGGGCGCCGGTCTTGATCTGGCCGCAGTTCGTGGCGACGGCGAGGTCCGCGATCGTCACGTCCTCGGTCTCACCGGAGCGGTGCGACATCATGCACTTGAACCCGTTGCGCTGGGCGAGCTCGACGGCGTCCAGGGTCTCGGTCAGCGAACCGATCTGGTTCACCTTCACGAGCAGGGCGTTCGCCGAGTTCTCCTCGATGCCGCGGGCGAGGCGCTCCGGGTTGGTGACGAAGAGGTCGTCGCCGACGAGCTGGACCTTGTCGCCCAGCTTCTCGGTGATGACGTTCCAGCCGGCCCAGTCGTCCTCGTACAGCGGGTCCTCGATGGAGACGAGCGGGTACGCGGAGACGAGCTCCTCGTAGTACTCCGTCATCTCGGCGGCGGAGCGCTCCTTGCCCTCGAACTGGTACTTGCCGTCCTTGTAGAACTCGGAGGCGGCGACGTCGAGGGCGAGGGCGATCTGCTGGCCGGGGACGTAACCGGCTTCCTTGATGGCCTCGAGGATCAGGTCGAGGGCCTCACGGTTCGAGCCCAGGTTCGGGGCGAAGCCGCCCTCGTCGCCCAGGCCGGTGGCCAGGCCCTTGCTCTTCAGGACCTTCTTCAGCGTGTGGTAGACCTCGGCGCCCCAGCGCAGGGCCTCGGAGAAGGACTCCGCGCCGATCGGGGCGATCATGAACTCCTGGATGTCGACGTTGGAGTCGGCGTGCGACCCACCGTTCAGGATGTTCATCATCGGCACCGGGAGAAGGTGCGCGTTCGGACCGCCGAGGTAGCGGAAGAGCGGCAGGTCGGACGCCTCGGAAGCGGCGTGCGCGACGGCGAGCGAGACGCCGAGGATGGCGTTGGCGCCGAGCGAGCCCTTGTTGTCGGTGGCGTCCAGGTCGAACATCGCCTGGTCGATCAGGCGCTGCTCGGTGGCGTCGTACCCGACGAGCTCCGGGCCGATCTGCTCGATGACGGCGAGGACGGCCTTCTCGACGCCCTTGCCCTGGTAACGGTTCGGGTCACCGTCGCGGAGTTCGATGGCCTCGAAGGCACCGGTGGAGGCACCCGACGGGACGGCCGCGCGGCCGGTGCTCCCGTCGTCGAGGCCGACCTCGACCTCGACCGTGGGGTTGCCTCGGGAGTCCAGGATTTCCCGGGCTACGACGACGTCGATGGACGGCACGAGCATCTCCTTCTGGGATGTGACGCAGGCTATGCGGGCGGCTGCATGGATACGTGGTCCCGCACCCCTGAGCGTAACCGGCTCGCGGGCATCGGCCATCCGAACGCCCGTCTCGTGGACAACGCCCACAGCGAAATGTTCCTTAACGGAACAAAAACAGCGACCCCCGGCCCGGCTGAGCGGGACGGAGGTCGCCGAAGTGAGCGGCCCGTGGGGACGGGGTGCGGCGGGGCTCGGCGTCCGCCGATGCCGAGCCCGTGCCTGATGGCCTGGGAGGGCCTGGGGCCCTGTGCGGACCGGTGGTCCTGTGCGGACCGGACGTCTTAGCTGAGGTGCAGCTGCTGACCCGGGTAGATCAGGTCGGCGTCCTTGACGATGTCCTTGTTCTTCTCGAACAGCTGCTGCCAGGACGTGCCGTGCGCCTCGGCGATCTTGCTGAGGGTGTCGCCGGACTCGACCTTGTACTCGCCGTCGCCCTTCTCGACCTTCTTGCCGGTCGGGGTGGTGACGGTGTCCTGCTTCGGGGCGGCCTGCTTGGGAGCCTCCTGCTTCGGGGCCTCCTGCTGCGGCTGCTGACGCTGCTCGGAACGGTCGGCGCGCTGCTGGGTCTCCTGCTTCGGAGCCTGCTGCGCGGACGAGTCGTCGCCGCCACCCTCGTTCGGGGTGGAGGACAGGCCCGAGCCGCAGTTCGGCCAGGCACCGCTGCCCTGGGAGGCGAGAACCTTCTCGCCGACGGCTATCTGCTGCGCCTTGGACGCCTGGTCGGCGGTGGAGGCGTACTGGTCGCCGCCGTAGGCGGACCAGGTGGAGGACGAGAACTGGAGACCGCCGTAGAAACCGTTGCCGGTGTTGGTGGACCAGTTGCCACCGGACTCGCACTGCGCGACCTGGTCCCACTCGGAGGTGGTGGCGGCGGAGGCGGAGGTCGCACCCATCAGCGGCACGGCGACGGCGGCAGCGGCGACGCCGCCGAGCGTGGCGACGCGGACGGCCTTGGACGGGCGGCGGTGCTTGTTCTTGCCGGAAAACAGCATGGAGATCTCTCCTCACCGACGCCTGCGAGGTGAGCTGTCGGGTTCGGGCCAGTGAGTGCCCGGCAGACGCATCCTTGTGCGCTGCTTAACCCCAAGCCCGTCCGGTCTCCCGGAAGGGCGCTTACCTGGGTCCCCCGCTCCTGCCTACGGCGCTTACGCGACGACTGTTCCCGTACGGACGTTGGCAGGATTCGGCGTGACATCCGTCGGGGCCCGCTGAAGCGAGCGGTCACGAACGTAAGCGGTCGATCCGCCCGATTTCAAAGTCGATCAGGGGCTTTGAGACCCATGTCTCACTCGATCGACACCGGACAAAGCCCCCTCAACCGGCCGGAACCCCAGCTACCTTTTGTCCGATCCGTCCCCAAGATCCAGGCTCTGACCAGGAAGGATGAGGTCTGGGTCGGTACCGACCGTCTCCTTGTTCCGCTCGTAGAGCGCGTCCCAGCCGCCGTGCACGTCCTGGGCCTTCGCGATGTCCCAGAGGTTGTCGCCGGCGTGCACCTCGTACGTGCCTCCGTCGCGCTTGTCGTCGCGCGAGGCGTGCCGTCCCTCTCCCCCACGGGAGCCGGAACCGTCGTCGTCGGCGCGGTCGCCGCGGTGGCGGCCGGACGTGGCGTCGCCCGAGGCCTCACCGGAGGGCGGGGCGGACGGCGAGGCCGTCTCGGCGGGGGCGTCGTCAGAAGGCGCGTGGGACTTGTCACTTGAGGGGGTCGGGGAGTCCTCGGCCTTGCTACCGGAGGTATCCCCCGACACGTGGGAGTCGTCGGCCTCGTCGTGACCCTTGTCTCCCGAATCGGCCGCATCAGCCCCATCGGCCGCATCGGCCGATGCGGTCGGATCGGTCGAATCCGTGGAGCCCGCCTTGCCCGCGTCCTCGTCCGACGCGCTGTCGGCGTCGGTGTCGGACGACCCGGAGGGCTGCGCCGACGGCGACGCGGACACGCCCGGGTCGACGTCCGCCGATCCGTCCTCCTTGGTGAGGTCCGAGGTGAGCGAGCACATCGGCCAGGCACTCGGCCCCTTGTCGTCGAGAACCTTCTCGGCGACGGCTATCTGCTGCGAGCGGCTGGCCTGGTCGGCGCGCGGGGCGTAGTCGAGCCCCCCGAACTCCTCCCATCTCTCCTGCGTGAACTGGAGGCCGCCGTAGTAGCCGTTACCGGCGTCCAGGCTCCACTGGCCGCCGCTCTCGCACTCGGCGAGCTTGTCCCACGCCTGCGTGGTCGCGGCACTCGCGCCGCTCGCGGCGAACAGCGGGATCGCGATGGCGCTGCCGGTGACTCCGGCGGCGACGACGAGAGCAGGTGCCTGACGGGGGCGACGGTGACGACCGTTCCCGGAGAGCATGCGTTTGCCTTTCGCGAGACTGATGCTGCTACGCGCGACGGGTGGTGCAAGTGGTGCGAGTTGTGCATGTGTCGCGATGATCCGTGAACGTAGCGGCACTCGAACGCCTGTCACAAGTCGATGCAGCGTAGATCACGTGAAAGTCACATTGTTGACGGGCCGTCAGTTCCGACCGGATTCTGACGCGGGGTGAACTCCACCGGGAGCGTGCGCAGTCCGCGCATGATGAGCCCGCCGCGCCACCGCAAATCGGTCGGTTCCACCGCAAGTCGCAGGTCCGGAAGGCGGGTCAGGAGCGTGCCGAGGGCGGCCTGTCCCTCCAGGCGGGCGAGCGGAGCGCCGAGGCAGTAGTGGATGCCGTGCCCGTAGCCGAGGTGCTGGTTGTCGCGGCGGGAGAGGTCGAGGGTGTCGGGCTCGCTGAAGCGCGCCGGGTCGCGGTCGGCGGCGGCGAGCACGACGAGGACCGGGTCTCCGGCGCCGATCTCCTGGCCGCCGATGGTGAGCGGCTCCCGGGCGAACCGCCAGGTGGCCATCTCCACCGGCCCGTCGAAGCGCAGCAGTTCCTCGATCCCGGTCTCCAGCAGGCCCGTCTCCCCCGCCGCGATCGACTCCTGAAGCCGCTCCCTCTGGTCGGGGTGGGTGAGCAGGGCGTACGTGCCGTTGCCGATCAGGTTCACGGTCGTCTCGAAGCCGGCGAAGAGCAGCACGAAGCACATGGCCGCCACCTCGTTCTCCGTGAGGTGTTCGCCGTGGTCGGAGGCGCGGATCAGTTCGGAGATCAGGTCGTCGGTGAGGTCGCCGCGCTTGCGGTGGATCAGCTCCACCAGGTACGCGCGGATCCGCTTCACCGCCCGCCCCACCCCGCCGCGCGGGCCGCCGCCGTGGCGGATCATCATGCCCGCCCACTCGCGGAAGTCCTCCTGGTCCTCGCGGGGGACGCCGAGGAGGTCGCAGATGGCGTAGATGGGGAGGGGGAAGGCGAAGTCGTGGATGAGGTCGGCCTCGCCCTTGCCCTCGAAGGCGGCGATGAGGTCGTCCGTCAACTGCTGGACGCGCGGAGCGAATTCGGCGACCCGGCGCGGGGTGAACGCCTTCGAGACGAGGCGGCGCAGACGGGTGTGGTCCGGCGGGTCGATGTTGAGGAGGTGGGTCGTCAGCTCGGCCTTGCGCTCGCCCGGGATGCCCGTCTTGCCCTTGGCGTGGCTCGGCTCGTCGTGGTGGTCCGCGTTCTTGCTGAGCCGCTGGTCGGCGAGCGCCTGGCGGGCGTCCGCGTACCGGGTGACCAGCCAGGCCTCGATGCCGCTCGGCAGCGTGGTGCGGTGCACGGGCGCGTGCTCGCGCAGCCAGGCATAGGCGGGGTAGGGGTTGCTGGCGAACTCCCAGCTGAAGAGTTCGGGGGCGCTGGAGGGGGTGGGGCTCTCGGTCACCACCTGACCGTAACCGCCTCTATGGGGCGGTGAGCCCCTCGGTGGTCCGCACCGCGTCCCGGTAGGCGCGGGCCGCGGCTCTCAGGGCCGCCTCCGGGTCGGCGCCCTCCGCCTCGGCACGCAGGGCGAGGGCCAGGAGTTCGTAGCCGACGCCCTCGCCCGTGGGGACCGGGACGTCCAGGCCCGCCGTGCGCACCCGCGAGCCGAGCTTGGCGGCGAGGGCGAGGCCCGGCTGGCCGAGGGGGACGCCGTCCGTGACCGAGGCGCGGCGCTTGGACTCGCCTTTCTTGCGGAGCCAGATCTCCCGGACCTCCTCCGGGGTGGCGGCGCTCTCGTCACCGAAGACGTGCGGATGGCGGTGGATGAGCTTGTCGACGATGCCGCCCGCCACGTCGTCGATGGAGAACGGCTCGTCCTCGCCGGAGGCCTCCTCGGCGATGCGCGCGTGGAACACGACCTGGAGGAGTACGTCGCCGAGCTCCTCCCGCAGTTCCTCGCGGTCGTCCGTCTCGATCGCCTCGACCAGCTCGTACGCCTCCTCGATCGCGTACTTGGCGAGGTCCTCGTGGGTGCGCTGCTTCGACCAGGGGCATGCGCGGCGGATGCGGTCCATGACCTGCACGAGGTCGAGGAGGCGGGCGCCCGGCAGGTCGTACGAGCCGGGGAGCAGCTCCAGGTTCGGCATCTGCTCGCGGCCCGAGCCTGCGAGGCTCGCCAGGCCGTCCGTGAGCTGCCGGTCGCCCTCGGCGGTGGCGAGGACGACGAGCGTGCGCCCGCCGTCGGCGCAGCGGTCGACGAGGTCGCGGGCGGTGGGCGAGGCGATCGTGACCTGGACGCCCGCGTCCTTCACGTACGGCAGCTGGGGGTGCGCGGCGTCGGCGCACAGCACCTCGTCGGCCGTGCGCAGCGTCTGCCACGCCTGCCAGGAGAGGAGCCCGGGGGCGACCCTGTGGCTGGTCGTGAGCAGGACGACGCGGCCGGCGGCGTCCTTGGCTTCGGCGGGGGCGTGGGAGTCGTGCGCCTCGGGTTCGTTCACCCCTCGAACGTAACCCAAGCCACTGACAACCCCGCCCCGCCGGGGCCGCCCGGGGCCCTACGCCGTCTGCTGCTCGGCCGGGGCTTCCTTCGTGATCTGCCGCAGCCACGGCGTCTTGGCGTCGACCCGGCTGTTCTTGGTGACGTCCCACGTCCCGTAGCGGGGGTTGAGGTCGACGTTCAGTTCCTTGGAGGCGCTGGAGAGCGCCTTCCAGAAGACGGCCTTGCCCTGTGGGGTCTGCATGTCCGCGCCGAGCGCGGTCGACAGCTTCTGCGCCTCGATCTCGGTGCGCAGGCTCTCGGTGAGGCGGTTCGGGGGGATGTTGTACTGCTGGAGCCAGGCGACCTCCAACTGCCTGGCGCCGCCCGCCTGTTGCTCAAGGCCGGAGCGCATGCTCTGCATCTCCTTGCGGGTGACGGAGATGCCCGCGTCGGTCGCGGCGCGGTGCAGGACCCGGTCGAGGACCATCGTGTGCAGCGTGTTGCGGGTGAGACCACCGGTCTTGGCGATGGCCTGTTCGTACTGCGCGGAGTCCTTGGTGGCGGTCTGTTGCGCGTCCCGCACCTCGTTCACCCGGCTCTCCAGCTGCGAGACGGTGATCCGCTGGCCGCCGACGACGGCCGCGGCACCGGGGTGCGCTTCGCTGCCACAGGCGGTCAGGGCGGGGACTGCGGCGATGGCGGCGGCGGACAGGACGAGCGCGGTGCGGCGGCTGTTGCGGCGGTGCAAGGTGGGCCTCCCTGCGAAGAGTTTGTGCGTCGGTGCACAAAGTCCGGCGTTGATCGATGTTAGGCAGTGGCCGCTTGCTAGGCCACCTATTCGACAACGATTCGCCACGAGTTGAGGTACTCGCTTCCTGTCAGCCCACCACGGCGACGGGAGCGTCCCAGGCGTCCCGGTCGACGGTGATGGCGTAACCGCCGCGCGACTCCTTGCTGTTGACCATGTACTGGTGGCCGCGGTGGTGGCCGGTCCACAGGGTCGAGGCGAACGGCCAGTCGGTGGTGGTCGTGTTCACCTTGTCCCACTTGGCGTACCAGAGGTTGCCCGGCAGGTTGTCGCGGTCGGTGGTGGTGGCGACGGCCTTCGCGCTGGAGCTGGAGAAGCCGTACATGCCGGTGCGGTAGTACTTCGCGTGCACGGCCTTCTGCCAGGCGCGGACGTAGGTGAGGACGGCCGTGTTGCAGGAGGAGTCGGTGGTGTCGTACGCCTCCATGTCGAGGTAGAGCGCGCTGCCCGCCTTCATCCCGAGCGCGGACGCCTTGGTCACGGCGTCGGCGCCGTCGGCCGCGCCGAGCGAGGCGGCTGTCGTGGACGTCATCTTCTCCGGGTTGGAGCCGCTCGCGCAGGGCGGCTGCGCGCCTACGTAGAGGGGGATCAGCTTCCAGCCCTGGGTGGTGACGGTCTTGACCCAGGAGGCGGTGAGGTTGGCCTGGGTGCAGCCGCGGTTCTTGCCACCCGTGTAGACGGCGGCGGCCCCGTAGAAGCCGGTGTGCCAGGCCTTCATGGCGGAGGCGGACGGTGCCGTGCAGGCATCGAAGGCGCGGCCGGTGTAGTACTTCGCGGCGGGCCAGGACGTGGTGGTGGCGAGCGACTGCTGCGCCGTGACCCCGCCCGCGAGGACGGCGGCGATGGCGGTGCCGATGGCGAGGCGGCGGCCTCGTCGGCCGAGGCGGTGGGTGCCGGTGGCGGGCATGCGTGTCCTCTCTGGGGCGGGGCCTGGGCAGGGTGGGTGTCAGTTGTGGGCGGGCAGGGCGCCGGTCAGCCGCGCCGCCAGCTTCTTGGCGGTGGCGGCGCCGTTGTCGTGGCCGTCGGTCGACATGACGGTCACCACGGCGGTGCCCTTACGGGCGGCGATCAAGGTGCTGCCGTTCTCCCACGACGGGGCGGTGAGGGTGATCGTGTACGCCTCGTCGCCGAGGCCGCCCGTGTCGGCGCCGGCCACCTTCACTTCGCTCTTGGTGTCCACGTCCTTGTAGGTGGGGCACGTGGCGACGGTCTTCTTCAGGTGCTGAAGGACGGTGGCCGCCTGCTTGCCGCGGAAGACGTCGATCTCCTGGGCGATGTCGGCGGTGGTCTTCTCGTTCACGTAGTCGTTCTGCGCGAAGGAGACGCCCTCGTCACCGGTGACGGCGATCCAGCTGGTGCCGCCGAACTTGGTGCAGTCCGGCTTGCCGAGGGCGGCCGCGTCGCTGCTCTGCTTCTGGTACGTGGTGCCGGTGGCGCGGGCGGCGGCCTTGTCGACCTGGTAGCCGACGCCGAAGAAGGAGGCGGGGGCGAGAGCCTTCTTCAGCTCTGCGCCCTTGGCCAGACCGGCGTTGGGGTCCTGGGCACTCTTGGCGGCGGACGCGGTGGCGTCCTTGTCGCCGGTGGCGCCGGAGTCCTTGGAGGAGCAGGCGGTGAGGGCGAGAGGGAGGGCGGCAGCGGCGAGCAGGGCGGCAGCACGGGCGGCGGTACGCATGGGGATGTTCCTAGGGGACAGGACAGCAGGAATGGGACGTGCGGGGGGAGGCGCCACGTGATCGCTGCCGAGGGTGTGTGCGCATGGTCCCGGTGGGGCGGGAGGCAGGCGCGCCATAGGGAGCACACAGAGAGCGGATTGATTGTGCACGACCGAATCCGGTGAATTCCCCGCTCAGTGGGGGTCTTGGCCATCCCTTGGCCATGGCTTGACCGTGCGGGCCCCGATCTTGGACGGACCGGACGGGGGGGGAGGATCGGCCGGGGGAGGCTCGGCCGGGGCCGTGGTTCAGCCCCGCACCTGACCGAGCCACTGGAGCGTGCGGCGCACCTCCGCCGGGAACGGGTGGCCGGGGCCGTGCAGTCGTTCGGCGTCGTGCAGCAGCCGGGTCAGCGTCGCGTGGGCCGCGCCCCGGTCGCCCACGGAGAGCAGCAACTGGCCGATGCGGCGCCGCACTTCGAGGGCGAGCCTGAGGTCCGTCGTCGCGTACTGGTTCTCGTAGTACGGGAGGAGGGCCCGGTACTCGGCGAGCGCCGCGGCGGGTTCACCCAGGGCTTCGAGGCATTGAGCCGCCTCGTAGCGGAACTGGAGGGACTGCGGGTCGGCGTGGCCCGCTTCCGCCGCCCGCTCGTCGGCGAGCCGGCGCAGTTCGGGCAGGGCGCGCCGGTACTGGCCGTCGTCCATGAGGGTGGCCGCGTACTGCTTGCGCAGGGTGCGGACGACGGGTGAGTGCTCGCCGTGCTGGGCTGCCGCGGCGGGGAGGATCGCACCGAGGATGTCGACGGCCTGCGTGATGCGGCCCTCGCCGAGCAGCACCTTCACCTCGTCGACGGCCCGGGCCACATCGGGGCGGTCGCCTTGGAGGTCGGCTCCGGCGGGCTGCGGCGCCGGGGTGACGGCGCGGTCGGGCCAGGGGGCGTGCGGGCGCAGGAAGGGGCGGGTGGGGTCGAGCGGTCGGCCGGTGGGGACGCCGCGCGCGGGCAGCAGCGGGAGCAGCTCCTCGTACGTCTGCTGGGCCGAGGCCGGGCGGTCCTGCGGGTCCTTGGCGAGCAGCCGCAGCACCAGGTGTTCCAGGGCCTGCGGCACCTCGGGGCGCAGCTGGCGGACCGGGACGGGGGCCTCGTAGAGGTGGCGGTGGAGGATGCCGAGGGCGGTGGTGCCCGCGAACGGGACGTCGCCGCTGAGGAGTTCGTGCAGCAGCACGCCGAGCGCGTACAGGTCGGTGTGCGGGCCGACGGCGCCGCCCATCGCCTGTTCGGGCGCCATGTAGGCGGGGGTGCCGATGGGCGATCCGGTGTGCGTGAGGCGGGTGGTGTCGGTGTCGAGGACGGAGGCGACACCGAGGTCGAGGACGGTGAGCGTGCCGTCCTGCTTGACCATCACGTTCCGCGGCTTGAGGTCGCGGTGCACGATCGGCACGGCGTGCACCGCGGAGAGCACCGCGCACAGTTGGGCTGCGACCGCGACCGCCCAGGGCCACGGGAAGGGGCTGTGCTCGGCGAGGTGGTCGGCGAGGTCGGCCCCGTCGATGTACTGCATGACGAGGTAGAGCTCTTCGCCCTCGGCGCCCGCGTCGTGCACGGTGACGAGGCCGGGGTGGTCGACCTGTGCCGTGACCCGGCATTCGCGCAGGAAGCGGCGGCGCAGCTCGTCGGCCTCGGCGCCTGCGACCCGGTCGGGGCGCACGAGCTTCACGGCGACGCGACGGTCGAGACGCTGGTCGTACGCCGTCCAGACCTGTCCCATGCCGCCCTGGCCGATGAGCGTGGAGAGTTCGTAGCGCCCGGCGACGACGCGGCCGCCGGTCTTGGGCTGCCCGGTCACTGGCCGCCGTCCTGCTTGCGCAGGTAGTCGCTCAGCTCGTCGAGCTCGGCGCGGACCTGGTCGATGCGGTGCGGCGGCGGGGCCTGGTTCTGCGGCGGGGCGGGCGGCTGGACGGGAGCGGGCGCGGGCCCGGGCGTGACCGTGTTCATGGAGTGCTGCGTGGGCATCGCGTGCGGCTGCGGGGGCGTCGCGGGCCAGGGCCGCTGCGGGTGCGGCTGCGGCTGCGGCTGCGGCTGCGGCTGCGGCTGCGGGTGTCCGTAGGCGGAGGGCCCGGACGGTGCCGTCGGCGCGTAGGGGCTCGGCGGGTGCGCGGGGGACAGCCTGCGTATGTCGTAGACGAGGAAGTACACCGCGCTGCCGAGCGCGAGGAGCAGCAGCAGGCCGAGGGCGACGTCCGTGCGCGTGTCCTCCTCCGGCAGCGAGCCGATGATGCCGAACAGCGTGATGCTGACCGGGAGCGAGGCGACCGCCAGGATCCAGTCGACGGGCCTGCGGCGCAACGTCGCGATGCGGAACAGCGGGGCGCAGGAGAGCAGGCCGCACGTGAGTACGGACAGCGCAGGGAACAGCACCCTCAGGGTGATGGCCGCGCCGTCGCTCTCGCGTCGGGGCGGCACCGCGCCGGGCCCGTACATGGCAGCTCCTGGTCACTTGTCCGAGTGGGAACACGCACGGCAAGGGGATGCCGGTTCCTTCGAGCGTATAGGCGGACTCGGACAACGGGCCCGGGGTTGTACGGAACGGATGTCGCTCCGCTCACACCCGGTCCAGTGGAACCACTCCTTCCGGCGCGCCGCACCGGCGTTACGGACTCGGGGCTCCGCCCCGGACCCCGCTCCTCAATCGCCGGAGGGGCTTATTTGTCCGGTGGGAGTGTGCCTGCTGTCAGGCCGTCGTGGAGGCCCTGGACCAGGTGTTCGCCCAGGCGGGCCGCGCGGCGGAGGGTGTCCTCGAAGGCCGCCAGGGACTTGAAGCGTTCGCCGTAGCCCGCCTGTTCGGCCAGGGGGAGGCGCGGGAGCTGGAGGCGGCGGACGTCTAGGCGGGTGGCCGTGGAGGCGTAGCTGGAGGCCTGGCGGTTGTTGGCGGTGGAGCGCAGGAAGCCGGCGAGGAACCACGGGTCGAGCGCGGTCGGTTCGGGCCGCAGCAGGGCAAGGCCCTTGCCGAGCGCGGCGCCCGCGTCCGCCTCGTCGACGACGCGCACGGCCGCGGCGCCGCCGACCACCGGCACGACGACGTCCCCGGCTTCGAGGATCACCGGGTCGTCCTCCGCGGCATGCGCGCCACCGGAGGGCGCGGTGCTCGTCAGTACGTCGTGGTCGGTGAGCACGGGTACGCGCGCGTGCCCGCCCGGGCCGCCGCCCGGCGCCGCGATCCGCAGCGACAGGGCGCCCGCGCGCGCGAGTTCGCCGACCGTGGTCAGTGGCCAGCGGGCCGGGGCCGTGGTGTCCGGTACGGCCCGCGGGGCGAGTTTCGTGGTCAGCCGCAGCGTGTCGGCGAGCTCCTCGCGCACGGCGGCCAGTTCCGCGGCGCCGCCGCCCGCGACCGGCGGGGGCAGGCGGCGGGCGGGTGCGAGGTCGACCTCGTCGTCGAGCAGGTCGATGACGGGCACGGAGCGGGCGAGGCCGGGCTGCTCCTCCAGGGAGCCGTCCCGGTCGAAGGCGCGCCAGGCGTCGAGCACGGCGCTTCGCACCTCGTCCCAGACCTGCTGCTCCCGTACGTCGCCGGACTCGGCGAGCGAGGCCGTGTCGACGAGCAGCAGTTCGGGAGCGGCGGGCGCGCCCGGGCCGGGGCGGCGCAGCACCCACAGGTGCAGCGGGATGTTGTTGGGCGGGACGGCCCCGGCGGGCAGGGCGATCACGGCGCGCAGGGCGCCGCGGCGCAGCAGGTCGGCGCGGATCCGGCGGCCCGAGCGGCGCGAGGCGACGGTGGGCGGCATCAGGAGCACGGCGCTGCCGCCGTCCTTCAGGCGCGCCAACGCGTGCTGCACCCACGCCAGTTCGGACTCGGTGCGGGCCGGGAGGCCGTACTCCCAGCGCGGATCGTAGGCCAGCTCGTCGTGGCCCCAGCCGCGCTCGTTGAACGGCGGGTGGGCGAGCACCACGTCGGCCCGTACGTCGCTCAGGGCGTCGGCGCGCAGGGTGTCGGCGGCGGCGGTGCGCACGGCCGGGGCGTCCGTCCCGCCGTTGCCGTCGAGGGCGAGGCGGAGCGCGGTGAGCGCGGCGAGTTCGGCGGCGGCGTCCTGGCCGTACAGAGTGCGGCCGGGGCGTGGGTCGTGGGCGCGCACGGCGTCGAGGAGGGCGCCGGTGCCGCAGGCCGGGTCGAGGGCGGTGGTGGCGGGTCCGCCGAGCGCGGCCATCAGTTCGGCAGGACCCTGCGGGGTGAGCGTGTACTGGCGCGGGTTGGCGTCGAGGTGCCGGCCGAGCAGGAACGCGAAGGTGCCGCGGGCGCCGAGCTCCGCCGCGAGTTCGGCGGCGCCGCGCAGCAGCGGCACCGACGGCAGCAGGTCGGTGGGCGTCGGCGTGGCGACGGCCCGCTGTGTGGCGTGGCCGAAGCGCGGGGTGAGGACGCCTTCGAGGGCGGCGGACAGGCGCTGGGCCAGGTCCCGGTCCTTGTCGGTCGCCGCGGTGAGCGCGAGCCATTCCGTGGGCCGGTCGTGCACGAGCAGCAGGGCGCAGCCCGTGTGCAGGAGTGCGGCGACCGGGCCCGCCGGGTGGCCCGCGAGCTGCTGCCACACGCGCTCGCGCAGCGGGACCTCGGCGAGCTTGCCCTGGTCGCGCAGCCACTCCTCGACCTCGGCGAGGGCGAAGGAGGGGCTGGTCTCGGTGCCGCCGACGGGCTTGGGGAAGTCCGCGTGTCTGCGCCGCCAGTTGCTGACGGCGGCGCGCCCGACTCCGGCGAGCCGGGCGATCCCGGCGGCCGTCACCTCTGTCGCGTTGTCCTGCACCGGGCCGACTCCTCTCCGGACGTCCGTCCCGCGGAGACGTCCTGACGTGCCTGTGCGACCGACCATACAGACTCCCGCGTAAGACCCGCATTCACAGCCGTGAGCGTACGAAGTTTTGTGAATCAGGTTGACTCGGTTCACAGCTAGTGCTGTTATTGCCTCAGCCAACCGCCGGATACACGGAAAGCCGGGGGGAGGTTGGCTTCTCTCATCTCGGAGGAACAGCTATGTCCCAGACCCAGCCGCCCCAGCAGTACCCCCAGTACCCGCCGTTCCAGCAGCAGCCGCCGCAGCAGGTCGCGCGCAACGGGCTGGGGACGGCGGCTCTGATCCTCGGCGTCATCGGCGCCCTGTCGGGCCTGATCCCGCTGATGTTCTGGCTGGCGGGGATCCTCGGCGTGATCGCCCTGATCCTGGGCCTGACGGGGCGCGGCAGGGTCAAGCGCGGCGAGGCCACGAACAAGGGCATCGCCCTGGCCGGCACGATCCTCGGCGTCGTGGCCATGGGCCTCGCGGTCTTCGGGGCGTACACGGTGTTCAAGGCTGCGGACGACCTGGTCGACGACCTCAACAAGTCGGTGTCCGACACGAAGGCCAAGGACGCGAAGCCGTCCGGCGGCGCGAAGGACAAGGACTCCGGTGCCGGCAAGGACGAGAAGCCGGCCGCGGGCAAGACGCTCGCCGCGGGCGACTCCGTGGTCTACGACGACGACCTGACCGTCTCCGTCTCCAACGCGGTCACGTACAGCCCGAGCGAGTTCGCGGCGGGCCACAAGAAGGGCAACCACGCCTACAAGGTCACGGTCACCGTCACCAACGACTCCAAGGAGAAGTTCGACGCGAGCCTGCTGACCGCCGACGCCCGCGCCGGCAAGGCCGGCGCCAACGCGGAGCAGATCTTCGACGACAACGTCGGGGACGGCTTCACCGGCACGGTCCTGCCCGGCAAGAAGGCCACGGTCGTCTACGGCTTCGACGCCCCGGCGGACGCGAAGAACCTGACCGTCGAGGTCACGCCGAGCTTCGACTACGACGGCTCGCAATGGGACCTGAAGCTGTAACCGGCTTCGGAAAATGGGGGGAGTGGATGCGGCACGCGCTCAACGCGCGTGCCGCGTCCGCGTGTTCACAGGCCCCATAGGGGCTCACACAGCGTGCCGCACCCACACGTTCGGCTCGACGTACACGGCATAGCCGTGCTCGGGCTCGCAGCGCACCGGCACCAGGGCGGCGGGGACCTCGACCGGGCCCTCCTTGTCGAAGGGCAGACCGGTCCAGCTCCGCCACTCGTCCAGCGAACCCGCCACGACCATCGAGGCGGGCGCGACCTTCTCGATGACGCCGCCCGCCCGTACGTGCACCCGCAGCCACGGGTCGTACGGCAGCCCGTCCGGCTCCCGCACCCGGAACGCGTACTCCCCGATGGGCGCCTCGGGTTCGAGGTGCTTGGCGCTCGGCCGCACCGGGGCGACGACCTCGCCGAAGCCACGGGCACGCGCGTTCTCGCGCATCGCGGACAGCATCCGCCCCGACAGGCCGCGCCCCTGGAGCCCCGGCGTGACGGCGATCTCGATGGCGCTCACGGTGTCGGGCGCGACCCCGGCGGCACGGTCGGCGAACGCCCACCGCAGCACCTGGTCCCAGCCGCCGTCCGGCAGTTCCCCGCGACCCTCGGCGCGCAGCGCGAACGGCACGCTGTACGCCTTGGCGACCACGGCCCCTTGGGCGTCCGTCGCCACGAACGCGTACTCGGGCAGCTCCTGCCAGATGCGCCGCAGGAAGATCCCGGCGCACAGGTCGTGCCCGATGAACACGGGCCAGGTGTCCGGCATCGTCCACATGGGGAGGGCGAGTTCGGGACGCTCGGCGAGGGTGGTGATCGTCAGGTCCGTGCCCGGGTCGGGTTTCATGCGCACATGGTGCGACGGACGGGGCGGTACCGCAGCCGGTTTTCCGCCGGGGTCGGTCAGGCGTAGACCCAGCGGTTGGAACCTGAGCTGAACGTGCACTTCACGATCCGGCCGTTGGCGGCGTGCGTGGTGCGGCCGACGTCGGCGTTGCGGCAGAACTGGCCGGCGTTGTAGCAGTTGCCCGCGTTCGAGACGATCTCGCAGGTGGGCGCGGCCGGCTTCGGGGCGGCGCTCGTCCGCGTGGGCGCCGGGGCCTGGGTCCTGGTCGGCCTCGGGGCGGGGGCCTGCGTCTTCGTTCGAATCGGCGTGGGGGTCGCCTTGGGAGCCTCGGGAGTCGGCGAGTGCGTCGTAGGGGTCGGACTCGGCGTCGGAGTCGGCGACTGCGTGGACGGGGTGGGGCTCGGGGTCGGCGTCGCGGAGACGGACTTCGTGGGCCGTGCGTCGGCGGCGTCGTCCGTGCCGGAACCGGGCCCGCAGGCGCCGACGGCCAGGGACAGGGCGAGGGCCCAGGCGGCGAAGCCCGCGGAGCGTCTGCGTATCGACGACGACCGGTCAGATCTGTTGAGCATGTGAACCCCGTGTGGAGAAAACGTGAAGAACTGTAGTTGCCGCGCACAGTAATCCACGAGGCGCCGGACGGGGAGCCTGTTCGGTTATTTGGTGCCGGGTGAAGTATTCGGTGCCGGGTGCAGCAAGTGGGGGGCGGGCCGAGGCCCGCCCCCCCCACTTGTCGGTCGGCCGAGGCCTACGCGCCCAGGATCGAGGTCAGGAACTCGCCGACCCACGCCAGCAGCTCCCGGCCGACCACCGGCTTGCCGCCCATCTTCTTGGGCTTCGGGCGCGGTACGAGGAGCTGCCCGGTGGCCGCCTTGATGACCGTGCCGGGATAGAGGCGCTTGAGGCGGAGCTCCTGGGACTCGCGCAGCTCCACCGAAGCGAAGCGGATGTTGTTGCCCTGGAGCACGATCTCGCCGACCCCGCAGGCCCGCGCCAGCATCCGCAGCCCTGCCACGAGCAGCAGGTTCTCCACCGGCTCCGGCAACTTGCCGTAGCGGTCGACGAGTTCCTCGCGGACCTGGCTGACGTCCTCCTCCGTGTTCGCGGAGGCGATGGCGCGATAGGCCTGGAGCCTGAGCCGCTCCCCCGGCGCGTAGTCGTGCGGGACGTGCGCGTCGACCGGGAGCTCGATCTTGACCTCCAGCGGCGGCTCCTCCTCGACGCCGCCTTCGAGCGAGGCGCGGTAGTCCGCGACCGCCTCGCCCACCATGCGTACGTAGAGGTCGAAACCGACGCCCGCGATGTGACCCGACTGTTCGCCGCCGAGCAGGTTGCCCGCGCCTCGGATCTCCAGGTCCTTCATCGCGACGTACATGCCCGCGCCCATCTCCGTGTGCTGGGCGATCGTGGCGAGGCGCTCGTGCGCGGTCTCGGTGAGGGGCTTCTCCGGCGGGTACAGGAAGTACGCGTACCCGCGCTCGCGGCCTCGGCCCACACGGCCGCGCAGCTGGTGCAGCTGGGAGAGTCCGAAGTTGTCGCCGCGCTCGACGATCAGCGTGTTGGCGTTGGAGATGTCGATGCCGGACTCGACGATCGTCGTCGAGACGAGGACGTCGAACTTCTTCTCCCAGAAGTCCACGACGACCTGTTCCAGGGCCTGTTCGGACATCTGGCCGTGGGCCGTCGCGATCCGCGCCTCCGGGACGATCGCCCGGAGCCGCGCCGCCGCCCTGTCGATGGACTCGACGCGGTTGTGGATGTAGAAGACCTGACCCTCACGCAGCAGTTCACGGCGGATGGCCGCGCCGATCTGCTTCTCCTCGTACGGGCCGACGAAGGTCAGCACCGGGTGGCGCTCCTCGGGCGGCGTGGTGATCGTCGACATCTCGCGGATGCCCGTGACCGCCATTTCGAGCGTACGGGGGATGGGGGTCGCCGACATCGTCAGCACGTCGACGTTGGCCCGCAGCTTCTTCAGCTGCTCCTTGTGCTCGACGCCGAACCGCTGCTCCTCGTCGACGATGACCAGGCCCAGGTCCTTGAACTTGGTCTCGGAGGAGAACAGGCGGTGCGTGCCGATGACGATGTCGACCGAGCCGTCCCGCAGCCCTTCGAGCGTCGCCTTCGACTCGGTCTCCGTCTGGAAGCGGCTGAGCGCCTTGACGCTGACGGGGAACTGGCCGTAGCGCTCGGTGAACGTGCCGAAGTGCTGCTGGACGAGGAGGGTCGTGGGGACCAACACCGCGACCTGCTTGCCGTCCTGGACCGCCTTGAAGGCGGCGCGGACCGCGATCTCCGTCTTGCCGTAGCCGACGTCGCCGCAGATCAGCCGGTCCATCGGGACCGTCTTCTCCATGTCCTCCTTGACCTCGGCGATCGTGGTCAGCTGGTCGGGGGTCTCCGCGTAGGGGAACGCGTCCTCCAGCTCGCGCTGCCAGGGGGTGTCCGAGCCGAAGGCGTGGCCGGGCGCCGCCATGCGCGCGGAGTACAGCTTGATGAGGTCGGCCGCGATCTCCTTGACGGCCTTCTTGGCCTTCGCCTTCGTCTTCGTCCAGTCGGCGCCGCCGAGCCGGTGCATCGTCGGGGCCTCGCCGCCGACGTACTTGGTGATCTGCTCCAGCTGGTCGGTCGGGATGTAGAGGCGGTCGCCGGGCTGGCCGCGCTTGGCGGGCGCGTACTCGACGACGAGGTACTCGCGGGTCGCGCCCTGCACCGTGCGCTGCACCATCTCGATGTAGCGGCCGACACCGTGCTGCTCGTGCACGATGTAGTCGCCGGATTCGAGGGTGAGCGGGTCGATGGTCTTGCGGCGCCGCGCGGGCATGCGGGCGCCCTCCTTGCCGGCGGCCCGCTGCCCGGTGAGGTCGGTCTCGGTGAGGACGGCCAGCTTCAACGCCTGGTCCACGAAGCCGAATTCGAGGCTGCCGCAGGACACCTGGACGACGGACGGGGCGAGTTCGCCGAGGTCCTTGTCCAGGCGGGCGGCGATGCCCTCGCCGCCGAGCACCTCGACGGTGCGGGTCGCGGGGCCGTGGCCCTCGGTGACGTACACGGCGCGCCAGCCGTCGGCGAGCCAGCCCTTGGTGTCGGCGAGCGCGCGGGCGGTGTCGCCGCGGTACGTCTCCGGGGCGTGCATGCCGAGCTGGAGGGTGTCGGTGTTGGTGTCCGCGCCCACCTCGTCCGCCGCGAACGGGGACACCGACCACCACATCATCCCGAGCTCGCGCGCCCGGTCCCGGACGTCCGCGATGGCCCACAGGGACGCGGCGCCCACGTCGATGGGGGCCTTGCCGCCGGTGGCGGAGGCCGCCCAGGACGCCTGGAGGAACTCCTGGCTCGTGGCCACCAGGTCGGCGGCGCGCGTACGCACCCGCTCCGGGTCGCAGACCATGGCCATCGCCCCGGCCGGCAGCACGTCGAGCAGCAGCTCCATGTCGTCGACGAGGACGGGGGCGAGGGACTCCATGCCCTCGACGGCGATCCCCTCGGCGATCTTGCCGAGCAGTTCGCCCAGCTCCGGGTGTTGCTCGGCGAGATCGGCCGCGCGGGCGCGGACGTCGTCCGTGAGCAGCAGCTCGCGGCAGGGCGGGGCCCACAGGCCGTGCTCGGCGATTTCGAGGGAGCGCTGGTCGGCGACCTTGAAGTAGCGGATCTCCTCGATGTCGTCGCCCCAGAACTCGACACGGAGCGGGTGCTCCTCCGTCGGCGGGAACACGTCGAGGATGCCGCCGCGCACGGCGAACTCGCCGCGCTTCTCGACGAGCTCGACCCGGGCGTACGCCGCCGCGGCCAGCGCCTGGACGGTCTCCTCCAGGTCGGCGCTCTGCCCGGTGCGCAGGGCCACGGGCTCCAGGTCGCCGAGGCCCTTGACCTGCGGCTGGAGCACGGAGCGGATGGGGGCGACGACGACCGAGACCGGGCCGGTCTCCGGGTCGTCGGTGCTCGGGTGCGCGAGGCGGCGCAGCACGGCGAGGCGGCGGCCGACCGTGTCCGAGCGCGGGCTGAGCCGCTCGTGCGGCAGCGTCTCCCACGACGGGTACTCGACGACGCCGTCCTCGGGCAGCAGCGAGCGCAGCGCCGCCGCCAGGTCCTCGGCCTCACGGCCCGTGGCGGTCACCGCGAGGACGGGGCGCTTGGCCTCGCGGGCGAGCGCGGCGATCGCGAAGGGGCGGGAGGCGGGTGGGCCCACCAGGTCGACGTGCATCCGGTTGCCGTCACCGGCGGCCTTCACCGCTTCAACGAGGGCCGCGTCCTTGACGACGGCGTCGAGCAGTCCGTGCAGGCTCATGGAGAAGGTCCGTCCCGGGTCGGAGGGCAACGCGAAGGGCCCGACACGTGGTACGGGCCGGGGGTTCCAGCGTACGTCTTCCTCCGGGGGCTCACCCGTTTGATCCGTTTCGCCCCCTCGGATGTGGCAGCCTCCACGGCGTTGCGGTCGCGGGGCGCTGCCGCGGACCCCGCTGCTCAATCGCCGCAGGGGCTCCACATATGGAGCCCCTGCGTGACCGCTACTCCGTTGCGATGGCGCCCAGGACGTTCATGCGGCCCGCCCGGAACGCCGGGATCAGGGCTGCGAAGAGGCCCACGAAGGCCGAGGCCACGAAGACCGCCGTGATGGTCGGCCAGGGGATTTCCAGGACGCCGAGGCCCTCCAGGGCCAGCAGTTTCTGCGCCGTCGCGCCCCAGCCCATTCCGAGGCCGAGGCCGAGGAGCGCGCCGAAGACGGCGATGACCACCGACTCCAGGCGGATCATGCGGCGCAGCTGGCGGCGGGAGAGGCCGATGGCGCGCATCAGGCCGATCTCCCGGGTCCGCTCGACCACCGAGAGGGCCAGCGTGTTCACGACGCCGAGCACCGCCACGATGATCGCGAGCGCGAGCAGCCCGTAGATCATGTTCAGGAGCTGGCCTATCTGGTCCTTCAGGGTCTGCTTGTAGTCGGTCTGGTCCTTGACGTGGACCGTCGGGTCGGCGGCGACCGAGGCCTTCAGGGCCTTGTACGCCTGGTCGGCCTTGCCGGGCTCCGCCTTCGCGAACATCATCCCGTTCAGCGGCATCCGGTCCGCCGGCAGGTAGCTCGCCGCCGTCGTCAGGTTCGTGTACATGGCGCCCTTGTCGAACGTGGTGTCGTCCGAGGTGACGGCCGCGACCCTGAGCTTGGCGGTGCGCCCGTGGTCGAAGGCGACGGTCATGGTGTCGCCGACCTTCACCCCGTGCTTCTCCGCGAAGCCGGAGCCGACCGACATCGCGTTCTTCCCGTACGCCGCCGACAGCTCGCCGGAGGTGGTCTCGCGGCGCAGGTCCTGGGCGTAGGTCGGGGAGGCCGCGACCAGCTCCTCCGACTTCTTCGCGCCGTTCGGCGCGGTCAGGTCGGCCTTGACGTACTTGACCTCCGTGACATGGGAGACGTACCCGTCCCGCTCGACCTGCTTGAGGTCCCGGGCCGCCTGCGGCTTGATGCCGCCCTGGCCCTCGACGATGTAGTCGGCGCCGACCGACTTGTCGAGCTCGCTGGTCGCCGAGGCCACCATCGAGGAGCCGACGACGGAGAGGCAGGCGACGAGCGCGAGGCCGATCATCAGGGCCGCGCCGGTGGCGCCGGTGCGGCGCGGGTTGCGCAGCGCGTTGCGCTCGGCCATCCGCCCGACGGGGCCGAAGATCCGCAGCAGGACCGCGCTGATGACGCGGACCACGACGCCCGCGAGCAGCGGGCCCACGACCACGAAGCCGATGAGCGAGGCGACGATGCCGACGCCGAGCCACAGCGCGCCCTGGCTCGCCTTGTCGGCCTGCGCGGCGAGGTAGAGGGAGAAGCCGCCACCCGCCGTGAGGACGAGGCCGATGACGCCGCGTACGACGCCCGCCTTGACGTCGGCCGGGGTGCCCGCGTCGCGCAGCGCGGCCATCGGGGAGACCTTGCCCGCGCGGCGGGCCGGCAGATACGCGGCGAGGACGGTGACGACGATGCCGAGCAGCAGGCCGATCGCCGGGGTCGTCCACTTCACGGTGAGGTCGTCGGTGGAGAGGTCCATGCCCATCGAGGACATGAGCTTCATCAGGCCGACGGCCAGGCCCATGCCCGCGCCGACGCCGAGCACGGAGCCGACGACGCCGAGCAGCAGCGCCTCGACGAGCACCGAACGGTTGACCTGCCCCCGCGAGGAGCCGATGGCGCGCATCAGGCCGATCTCGCGGGTGCGCTGGGCGACCAGCATCGAGAACGTGTTGATGATCAGGAAGATGCCGACGAGGAAGGCGATGCCGGCGAAGCCGAGCAGGGCGTACTTGATGACGTCCATGAAGGAGCCGACGTCCGCCGCGTTCGCGTCCGCGGCCTCCTGCTGGGTCTGGATCTTGTACGTGCCGCCGGTGTTCAGGGCCGCGGCGACATTCCTCTTGAGCTGTGCGTCGCTGACGCCGCTGTCCGCGGCGGCGTTGATCTGGGTGAACTGCCCTTTCTTGCCCAGCAGTTCGCGCTGCGCGGTCGCGGTGTCGAAGTAGACGACGGCCGCGCCGGGGTTGGTCACCTTGAAGGAGGCGATGCCGGCGATCTTCGCCTTGATGTCGCCCGAGGCGGTGATGGTGCGCAGTTCGTCGCCCATCGCGAGGTGGTGCTTCTTCGCCGTGTCGGCGTCGACCATCACCTCGGTGGGACCGCGCGGCGCGTGCCCGGAGGTGATCTCCATGGAACGCAGGTCGTTGTGCGTCCAGTTGCCCGCGATGGTGGGGGCACCGGTGGTGGACCCCATGTTCTTGTTGTCGGAGTTCACCACGGTCACGTTCATCGAACTGACCGCGCCCTCGGCGGACTTGACGCCCTCCGCCTTCCGGACGGTGGCGAGCGCGGACGCGGGCAGCGCCTCGGGGCGCCCGGTGGCGCTGCCCTCGGCCTCGGCGTCCTTGGGGCTGACGGTGACGTCCGACGCCGTGGCGGTGAACAGCTTGTCGAAGGTCTTGTCCATCGTGTCGGTGAACACGAGGGTGCCGCAGACGAAGGCGACCGAGAGCAGGACGGCGACCGCCGACAGGGCCATCCGGCCCTTGTGCGCGAAGAAGTTGCGCAGCGAGGTCTTCATGACCGTGTTGGCACTCATGACGTGCGGCCCCGCGCGTCGAAGTCCTTCATGCGGTCGAGGACCGCCTCGGCGGTCGGGCGCGCCATCTCGTCGACGATGCGGCCGTCGGCCAGGTACAGGACGCGGTCCGCGTACGAGGCGGCGACCGGGTCGTGCGTGACCATCACGATCGTCTGGCCCAGCTCGTCGACGGAGCGGCGCAGGAAGCCGAGGACCTCGGCGCCCGCGCGCGAGTCGAGGTTTCCGGTCGGCTCGTCGCCGAAGATGATCGACGGCCGGGAGGCCAGGGCCCGGGCCACGGCGACGCGCTGCTGCTGACCGCCGGAGAGCTGGGTGGGCCGGTGCTTCAGGCGCTCGGCGAGCCCCACGGTCTCGACGACCTGGCGCAGCCACGCGGCGTCCGGCTTGCGGCCGGCTATGTCCATCGGGAGCGTGATGTTCTCGATCGCGTTCAGCGTCGGCAGCAGGTTGAACGCCTGGAAGATGAAGCCGATGCGGTCCCGGCGGAGCTTCGTGAGCTTCTTGTCCTTCAGGCCGGTGATCTCGGTCTCGTCGAGGAAGATCTGTCCCGACGTGACCGTGTCCAGGCCCGCCAGGCAGTGCATCAGCGTCGACTTGCCGGACCCCGAGGGGCCCATGATCGCGGTGAAGCGGCCGCGCGCGATGTCCACGTCGACGTGGTCGAGCGCGACGACGCGGGTCTCCCCCGACCCGTACGCCTTCACCAGTTGCCGCGCTCGCGCGGCGACGGCCGAACTCTGTCCAGTGCCCCCGTGCCTGGGGATGGTTGCAGCCGTAGTCACGGTAAGTCTCCTAAGTCGGTCACGCGTCGGATGCGTGGAACAACGCCTTGTGCGGCCAAGTCTGGTGGAGCGGGGTGCCCCGGCGCTTTGCAGAAAAGCCCCGTCTTTTCGGGGGGAAAACCCCACCCCTGAACGCTACGAAGGTCCCCGCGCCCCCTCGTCCTCCAGCGGGACGAAGCGACCCTGCCTCCTTCTACGGAGGTCCCCTTAGGGGAGGTCCACCCCTCGGTGGACCTCTACTCAGGGACACCTCCACCCGCCTAAGCTCCTGACGTAGATACGTGCAGGGGGAACGCATGCAGGGAACCACCGACCGGCGCCGCGCGGCGGTCGTCGCCGCACTGATGCTGAGCATGGCGCTCGCCGCGCTCGACACGACCATCGTCTCGACCGCGGTGCCGCAGATCGTCGGCGACCTCGGCGGCTTCTCCGTCTTCTCCTGGCTGTTCTCGGGCTATCTGCTCGCGGTCACCGTCACCCTCCCCGTGTACGGAAAGCTGTCGGACACCTTCGGCCGCAAGCCCGTCCTGATCGCGGGCAGCGTGCTGTTCCTGATCGGCTCGCTGCTGTGCGCGTCCGCGTGGAACATGGGCGCCCTGATCGCCTTCCGGGTGGTGCAGGGCCTGGGCGGCGGCGCGATCCAGGGCACGGTGCAGACCCTGGCGGCCGACCTCTACCCCCTCAAGGAACGCCCCAGGATCCAGGCCAAGTTGTCCACCGTGTGGGCCACGTCCTCGGTCCTCGGCCCGGCGCTCGGCGGGCTGCTCGCCTCGTACGCGGGCTGGCGCTGGATCTTCCTGATCAACCTGCCGATCGGCGCCGTCGCCCTCTTCCTCCTCGTACGTCATCTGCACGAGCCGAGCCGGGAGCGCACGGAGCGGCCGCGGATCGACTGGGCGGGCGCGCTCGCGGTGTTCGCGGCCGGCGGTGCGCTGCTGACCTGGCTGGTGCAGGGCGGCGTCGCGTGGTCGTGGGGGTCCGCCCCCTCGATCGCCCTGCTCTGTACGGGAATCGGGCTCATCGGCGCCGTGTTCGTGATCGAGCGGCGGGTGGCCGAGCCGATCCTGCCGGGCTGGGTGTGGCGGCGGCGCACCATCGCGGCGGTCAACCTGGCGCTCGGCGCGATGGGCCTGCTGATGGTGGCGCCGACCGCGTTCCTGCCGACGTACGCGCAGTCCGTCCTCGGCCTGTCCCCCACGGCCGCCGGCTTCGTGCTCTCCGTGATGACGCTCAGCTGGCCGGTCTCCGCGGCCCTGAGCCAGCACGTGTACCGCAGGATCGGCTTCCGCGACACGGCCGCGCTCGGCATGGCGGGGGCGCTCGTGCTGCTCGCCGCGTTCCCGCTGCTGCTGCCCTACCCCGGCGAGGTCTGGCAGCCCACCCTGCTCAGCCTGCTGCTCGGCGCGGCCCTCGGCCTCTTCCAGCTCCCGCTCATCGTCGGCGTGCAGTCCACGGTCGGCTGGGCCGAACGCGGCACGGCCACCGCGTCCGTGCTCTTCTACCGGCAGATCGGGCAGACGGTCGGCGCCGCCGTCTTCGGCGCGGTCGCCAACGGAGTGATCTCGGCCCGCCTCGGCTCCGGCGCCGACCTCGACTCGGTGGCCCGCGACAAGGGCACCGACGGGGTGCGCCGGGCCATCGACGCGGCCGTCGACTCGGTGTACGTCGGCGCGGCCTGCGCCGCCGCGGTCGCCCTGCTCGTCCTCCTGACGCTGGCCCCGCGGCGCTTCCCCGTCCTGGAATCGGACCCCCCCGACCCCATACCGGACGAGGGCGGACAGGAAAAGTCATCCGCGACACAAGTCCCCCACCAGCAACACTCACCTCACGTACAAGAAAAGTCGCCCCGCACGGACTGATCGTTCGACCAAACGCTCCCCAACTCGTCTACCTACGAGTAACGTTCCGGCTCCCCACGCACTCCCTGCGGTCCGCCCAGTCCCCGGCGGACCCGAGCCATGCAAGGAGAACAGGGATGTCGTACCAGCCGCACCCATCGCAGCCCTATCCGTTCCAGCCGTACTCCCACCCCCGCACACCACCCCTCTCCCAGCCCCACTCGCACCGCCTCCCCCGCCATCCCGACGCCCCGAGCAGCGAACTGCGCCTGCTGCGCACCGCCTATCGCTGGCAGCGCCGCGTCGCCACCCTCACGGCGCTCGGCTACTTCACGCTCTTCCTGCTGCTCTCCGCGTTCGCGCCGGGCCTCATGAACCGCTCGGCCACCGGCGGCCTCTCCACAGGACTCCTCATCGGACTGTGCCAACTCCCGGTCACCTGCCTGGCGTTGCTCCTGTACGAGTACACGGCGCGGCGCCGCGTGGACCCGCTCGTCCACCGCATCCGCCGACAGCACCGCACGGGCGGGGGCTACGCGCGATGACCCCAGGTCAAACCGTTGCCGCCGCGTCCACCGACGCCATGTCCCTGGTCGCTTTCACGGCGGTGGCCACGATCACGCTCCTGCTGTGCATCATGACCGGCCCCGACCGCGACAGCCTGGAGGAGTTCTACACGGGCTTCGGCCACCTCGGCCCGATCCGCAACGGCCTGGCCATCGCGGGCGACTACATCTCCGCGGCCACCGTCCTCGGCACCGGCGGCGTCATCGCGCTGCTCGGCTACGACGGCGTGGCGCTCGCCCTGAGCACGGCACTCTCCCTGATGCTGCTGATGTTCCTGCTGGCCGAACCGCTGCGCAACGCGGGCCGGTTCACGATGGGCGACACCCTGGCACGCAGGATGCCGGGCCGCTCCGTACGGATGGCGGCCTGCGTCGCGACGATCGCCGCCCTGATGCCCATCATGCTGGTCCAACTGGCGGGCGCGGGCGACCTGTTGGCGTTCCTGCTCGGCTTCACCAACGAGACCTTCAAGACGGCCTGCGTAATCGCGCTCGGCGGACTCATGATCAGCTACGCGGCGATCGGCGGCATGAAGGGCACCGCCGTCATCCAGATCTTCAAGATCGTGATGCTGCTCGGCTCGGGCGCGGTGATCGCCGTCCTCGTCCTGCGCCGCTTCGACTGGGATCCCGGAACCCTGCTCACGGCCGCCGCGCACGGCAGCGGTGCGGGCAACGCCTACCTGTCCTCGGGCCTCCAGTTCGCGCACAGCCCCGCCCCCCGCCTCGACATGATCACTTCGGAGCTGACGGTGGTCGTCGGCGGGGCCGCGCTGCCGCACGTCACGATGCGCATGTACACGGCCCGGCACGCGCGCGAGGTGCGCCGCTCGATGACCTGGGCGGTGTCCGCGGTCGGCCTCTTCGTCCTGGTCATCTCCGTGGTCGCCTTCGGCGCGACGGCGATGCTGGGCGCCCCGGCGATCGCGGCGGCCGACCGGCAGGGCAACACGGCGTATCTGCTCGGGGCGCGGGCGGTCTTCGGCGCGACGACGAGCACGGGCGAGTCCCTGCTGTTCACCGCCGTCACCACGGCGCTGTTCCTGACACTGCTGGCTTCCGTCGCGGGCATGATCCTGGCCTGCGCGAACTCCCTCGCACACGATGTGCTGGCGTACCGAAAACGGGACCTGACGGGCCGTAAGGAACTGTCGATCGCCCGGATGTCGGCCCTCGGCGTCGGCGCCTTCGCGATCACCCTCGCCTGCGCGTTCCAGCACCGCAACCTGCAACCGCTGGTCATGCTCTCGATCGGCCTGGGCGCCTCCGCCATCGCCCCGGCCCTCGTCTACAGCCTCTTCTGGCGCCGCTACACGCGGACGGGCCTGCTGTGGACGCTGCTCGGCGGCACGGTCGCCTGCGCCGTCCTGATGACCGGGACCAACCTGGTGTCGGGCTCGCCCACTTCGGCGTTCCCCGGCATGGACTTCAACTGGTTCCCGTTCACGACGACGGGCATCGTGTCCATTCCGCTGGGCTTCCTGTTCGGCTGGCTCGGCACGGTCCTCACGGACCGGCGCAGGGCCGACGCGCAACGGCAGCAGTACGAGGCCGTGGAGGCGTGGATCCTGGCGGGCTCGCCGACGGCGCCGGCCGGCGACACCACGCGGAGCTGAGGGTGCGCTACTTGCCGAGCCGCTCCGCCAGTTCGGCGCGGCGCGCGAGGACGCCGTCCTTCAGCTCCTCCATCTCCCGCAGCGCGTCCCGGCGTTCGCGCTTGGCGAGGCGGTCGATGTAGAGGCGGCCGTACAGATGGTCCGTCTCGTGCTGGAGGCAGCGGGCGAAGTAGCCGCGGCCCTCGACGACGATCGGACTGCCGTCCTTGTCCTGGCCGCGCACGACGGCGTGGTCGGCGCGCGCCACGGACTTGTAGGGGCCCGGCACGGAGAGGCAGCCCTCCATCTCGTCGACGAGCCTGCGCTCCGCCGGGGGCTGCTCGTCGAGCACGGGGTTGCAGATGTGGCCGGTGTGGCGCACGCCCCAGTCGTCCTCCATGTCGTAGACGAAGAGCTGGAGGTCGACGTCGACCTGGTTGGCGGCGATGGCGGCGCCGTGCGCGACGTGGTTCGTGGCGAACATGTCGTCGATCAGGCGGTCGAGCTCCGGCGTGCCGAAGAGGGTGTCGGTGACCGGGGCGCAGCGGCGGCGCAGGATGTCCTCGCCCACGATGGTGATGCGGCGGACCGTTCCCCGCTCGACCTCCGGTGTCAGCTGGCCATCACCCATGCCGATTCAACCTCTCGCATCCGCCCACCACTTGACGACCGCCCACCTTAACGGTGCGCTCGTCCGCCCCCACGCCACGGGGCTCCGCCCCGGACCCCGCTGCTCAATCGCCGCAGGGGCTTGAAATACCAACTCCCGCGGGGCTTGATCCATCAAGCCCCGCCGGCGATTGAGGCGCGGGGTCCGGGGCGGAGCCCCGTGGGCGGAGGACGGGTGGCCGTCACTCCGTGTCGGCCGAGGCCTTGCCCGTGAGCGCGGACAGCGACTCCCGGACGTGCTCCATATGGGCGCGGAGCTCCTCCCGCTCCTCCTCGTGCCCCTCGAGGATCGACTCCGTCTCCCGCTCGATCCGCTCCGCACGCGCGCGTGCCTGCGCGAGCAGTTCCGCGGCGGCGGCCTCCGCGTCCTCCTGGCCGTGCCGCGCCTCCTCCTCGGTCTCGCCGAGCGCCCGCTTCGCAGCGGACAGCCGCTCCTCGGCCTCGGCGACGGCGCCCGCCTCCCACGCCTCGGACGCGGCCACCTGCTCGGCCGCCTCCCGGTCCGCCTCCTCGGTCCGCTCGGCGTGCTCCTTCGCCTGGGCGGCGAGGTCCGCGTCCGTGCGCTCACGCATCGCGCGCAGTTCCTCCAGGGCCTCGCCCCGGGTCTGCTTCGCGTCGCGCCGGGCGGCCACCCTGATGTCGTCGGCCTCCGCCTGGCCGGCGGCGATGCGCCGCTGCGCGTACTCCTCGGCCTTGGCGCGCACCTCGTCGGAGTGGGCCTGCGCGTCGTCCCGCGCCTCGTCGGCCGCCGCCCGCGCGGCGTCGGCCTCGGCCTGCGCGTCGTCCCGCGCGGCGCCGCGCACGGCGGCGTCCTCCTCCTCGGCCAGCTCCAGGAGGTACTGGGCCCGCTTGCCGAGCGACTCGTACGTCTGCGGAGCGAGGTTCGCGACAGCCTCGCGCAGCCGCTCCGCCTCCTCCTCCATCTCCTTGGCGAGGACGGTCAGGCGCGCGGCCCGCTCCCAGGCCTCGTCCCGTTCCCCGGAGAGCGTCGCGGCGGCGGCCTCCACCTGCTGGGGCCGGTAGCCCCGGCCCCGTACGACGACGAAGCCGTACTGCGACGACTCCGCTCCACCCGCACCGCTCATCTGGATCCCCTCTCCGGCAAGGCACCGACCGGCATCGGCAGGCCCGATCTACGACATTTTGCGCGATTGGCGCACATCTTGATGGAACAACCGGAGGCGGCCACAATCCGACACACGTGGCACCCAGGTCGACCCACTCGGTCCAGGATGCGTCAATTGCCGTCGAAAGTCGGAATCGCCTTGTCCTCGCGCAGTGCCGTGAAGAGCTGATCGGCCTCGCTCTCGTTCCACATCACCACGTCCCCGGCCCCCGAAACATTGGGCTCACTGCCCACGGGAACCGTCGTCGTCGCGGCCGGGTCCGACATTTTGACACCCATGTTCGCCAGCGCGGCGACCCCGGTGTCCCGGTCGACGGTCAGCGCGTCGAGCGAGGCGCTCATGAACGGGATCAGGTTCCACGGCGGCACCAGCACCCCCGGGCTGAGCGCCTTGGCGGCGATCGCGTCCACCAGCTGCTGCTGCCGCTTGACCCGGCCGAGGTCGCCGGTCGGATCGGAGTAGCGGGCCCGCGCGTACTGGAGGGCCTGCGTGCCGTTCATCGTCTGGCAGCCCCCGTCGAAGTCGGCGCCCGACTTCTCGTCGTGGAGGCCGCCGTCGGCCACACAGATCTCGACCCCGCCGAGCGAGTCCACGACATCGACGAGGCCCAGGAAGCTGACCTCCGCGTAGTGGTCCATGCGCAGCCCCGTCGACTGCTCCACGGTCTGCGTGAGCAGCTTCGCGCCGCCCACCGAGTACGCGTAGTTGATCTTGTTCTGGCCGTGTCCCGGGATCGAGACGTACGAGTCGCGCGGGATCGAGACGAGATACGGGCCGTTGTCCCCGTAGTGCAGCACCATGATCGTGTCGGTGCGATTGCCCTCGTCGTTGCCGACGTGCAGGTCCTTGCGCTGTTCGGGCGTCAGGTTCTCCCGCGAGTCCGAACCGACCAGCAGCCAGTTCGTGCCCGCACCCGCCGCCGGACGGCCCTCGTAGTCGCTGAACGCGTCCGTCGTCTGCAACCGCGACCCCGCCCAGAAATACAGGCCGACGCCGTACGCGGCGAGCACCACGAGGACGACGAGCAGGGTCAGCGCGAGCCGCCGGGGCCAGCGCCGCCGCGGCCGCGTCGTCCGCACCGTCGTCGGCTCACTCCACTCACCTGCCATGTGCGCATGATCGGGGCGCCCGACCGATCCCGCAGGTCGAGCGCCCCTCACATCCGTACGTACGCGCCTACAGCAGGCCGTCCCACATCTGCTCCAGCAGCACCGACCACCAGGTCTCGGGCGAACCGAGCGCCGCCGAGTCGATCGCGTTCAGCTCCGCCTGGAAGTCGACGGTCCAGCGGCCCGCCTGCTCCTGGTTGAGCCCGAAGCGCAGCCGCCACATCCGGCCGAGCAGCGCGAGCGAGCGGGCGAACTCCGGCAGCCCGCTGTTCACGAACTGCGGCGGGGCCGGGGCACCGTCGGGCCCCGCCTCCACCGGCACGGCCACGATGTTCGCCGTCCCGTACTGCACGCACAGCGCCTTGCCGAAGTCGCTGCCCATCACGAGGTACGAACCCGCGTCCGACGCCGCCTGGACGCCACGCTCCTGCGCCAGCTCGGCGAGCGTCGGCACGGGGCGGCCCGGCTGGGCCTGCGCCCAGAAGAACGGCCCGAAGTCGGACGGAAGACCCGCGACGACGAGCGTGTGCGCCACGGTGTCCGGAACGCCCTGCCGCGACACGGCCCGCTGGTCGAACCGGAACACACCGGGGCCGAACGCCGCCGCCAGCTCCTGCGCGATCGCCTCCGGCGCGGCCGGGGGCGCGGGCTGCGCGGGCTGGAGCGGGGCGCGCACCGGGGCCGGACGCGCCGGACCGTCGGCGACCTGGTGCAGCTCGCCCTGGTGCGCGAGAAGCTGCTGCATGCCCTGCTGACGGCTCGCGTGATCCGTGCCGTACGGCGCGATCGACGTGATCCGCGCCTGCGGCCACTGCTCCTTGATCATGCGCGAGCAGTACGCACCGGGCAGCGAGCAGGACTCCAGCTCCGTGTGGAGTTCGAGGACCTGGTCCGGCGGGATGCTCATGCCGCGCAGCTCGTGGAAGATCTGCCACTCCGGGTGCGGCGTCCCCGGCGCGGACCGCCGGATGAGCTGCTGCTCGGACCCGTCGGGCGCGCGGTAGCGCAGCACGGCCTGGTACCCGGGACCCACCGTCGGCTGCCCCACCGGCTGGGCGGGCTGCTGGGGCTGTTGCGGCTGCGGATACCCGTACGCCGCCGGGGGCGGGCCGGGGACCTGCTGACCGGGAGCGGGCGGGGGCATGGGCCCGGGCGGCGGGGGCTGGTGGCCACCCGGGGCGCCGGGCGGCGGGGGCGGGCCAGGGGGCATCGGACCGGGGCCCTGGGGGGCGGGGCCGGAGAGCATCGTCGCCGCATGGTGCACGCCCTCGCCAGGAGCACCGGGAGCGCCGGGAGGCGGCGGGCCCGGGACTCCCGGGGCGCCAGGAGGCGGCGGGGTCTGGCCCGCGGGGCCGCCGGGCGGCGGGCCCGACAGCATCGTCGCGGCGTGATGCACGCCCTCACCGGGAGCGCCGGGAGCACCAGGAGGCGGCGGCGGGCCGGGCGTACCGGGCGTCTCCGGCGGCCCGTCCGGACCGGGCGCGGACACCATCTGCGTCGGCACATAGCCGCCCGCCGGGGCGCCGGGCGGTCCCGGCGGCGGCGGAGTCTGCGCGCCACCGCCCCGCGGGGGCTCCGCCTTGCTGGTCGCGGCGTTCGCGATGTCACCGGCGCCGGGCGCGAGCGGCCGGCCCGCGGCGTCGCGCCCCTCGGGCCCTTCCTGCGGATAGCCGTACGAAGCACCCGGAGGCGGCGGCCCGGGAATCGCGGTCCCCGGAGCGGGCGGCGGGAACGAGGCCGGCGGCTGGGAACCCGCGTCGGGCGCGGCCTGCGGAAAACCGTACGAAGGAGCGGGCGGAGCCGCCGGCGGCCGGGCCGCCGCGTCGGGCGGGCCCTGCGGACGGGCGTACGAGACAGGGCCCTCCGACGGAGGCGGCGGCGGGGGCGGCGGGATCGCGCCCTGCGGGTAGCCGTACGAGGGCGGAGCCGCCGGCGGCCGGGCCGCCGCGTCGGGGGAACCCTGCGGGTAGCCGTACGGCGCCCCCTCCGGCTCCTTGTCCAGCGCAGGGGACACCGCCGTCGGCGGCAACTGGCTGCCGCCCACGAAGCGGGCCGTGTGCGTGTCCGGCACGGCACCGGGCGGCGGCGCGTCCTCGGCGAGCGGCGGCGAGAACACCGTGTCGGGCAGCGGGACCGAACGGTCCTCCTCGTCGCCCACCCCGTTCGTGTCCGTACCGGCCCACGGCGTCGCGTCGACCGGCAGCGGAGGCACCGCGTCCTGCGGCTCGGCATCCCGCGGCTCGGCACGCGCCGCGGCCGGAATCGCGTCCGCGGGCGTCCCGCCGGCCGAAGCGGGCGGGGCCGAAGCGGCCGGAGCCACCGGCCCCGGCGCGTCCGCCTTCTTGTCCGCCGCCTCCTGCAACCACTCCGGAGGAGTCAGCAGGAACGACGTCTGGTTCAGGTCCACCCGCTCCGGCGGCTGCGGCGCCGCCGGACCGGCCGGCGCGTCCGGCAGCCCGTACTCCTCCTCGTACCGCCGGATCACCTCGCCCACCGGCAGCGAGGGCCACAGCGAGGCGTCCCCGCTGTCCCGCGCGATCACCAGGCGCTGCCGCCCGCCGTCGGACACCGGACCGGCCTCCCGGTCCTCCGCCCACACGACGAAGCCCAGCTCGAACTCCCGCACCCGCACCTCACGGTGCTGGTACGCGGGCACGTCCCCGTTGATCCATTCCTCGGCGCGCTCCTGCGCCTGCGCGAACGTCACCATCGCAAGCTCACTCCCCACCGGCGACCGGGACGGCACGCGCGAAGCCGCCGTCCACCATCAGATTCGCCACCGTCTCCAACTCCGGCGGACTGCCCGCGAGCCGGGACAGAAAATCGTCGAAGTCCGCACCACAGGGCAGCAGCAGCCGCTCCACCCGCTCGGCCACCGGCAGCTCCGCCGTCTCTCCGCTGTCCCGCGCGTCGTCGTACGCGCAGAACCACACCGAACCGGCCGCCTCGCCCCGCACCTTCACGGCGAGCAGCCCGCCCTGCACGAACGCGACACCCAGATAGTCCTTCGTCAGGTGATCACGCAGACACTTGTTGACATACACGAGGTCGTTCACGGCCGCCTCGTCGCGCACCGTGAAGAACGGCTGATCGACCAGCAGACCCAACTCGGCGTCCAGGCCCGTGCCGACAGGCGCGCAACCACCACCCGCCTTCAGGAACGAGCGGTACGCCCCCGGCAGCCGGTAACCCAAGTCCTCCTCCGCGGACAGCACTTGGCTCTCCGTCACCGCGACCCCGGACTTCGGGAGACCGAAGTGCACGGGCCGCGTGTCCTGCAACGGCCGCGTACCGCGCTTGTGCTGGTCCACCGCCGCCGTCGCCAGACCGCCGTGGTGCCGCAGCAGCGCCTTCACCTCGACCGGGACCAGTTCGAGCCGCCGCGAGCCGCGCGCGTGGTGCCACGTCCAGCCGTGCGGAGTCGCCACCTGCGGGACCGTGTCCCACAGTTCGTGCCCGGACGCGGCGAGCGCCGCGTTCGCCGACACGTAGTCCGTCAGCCGCAACTCGTCGACACCGAAGCCCTGCGGCGGATCTGCGATCTCCGCGACGGCACGGGCATACGGGGCGAAATCCGGGAAACCGTCACCGTCCACACGCACCCCGCGCGGATGACGGGCGGCGCGGACCGGGTCCGGGAAGTGCACGACCTGCCCGGCATAAGCCGCGTTCGGCGGCGCGGCCTGCTGCCCGAGCCGACCTGTCGTCATGGCTGTTGCCCCCTGCGGCGCTGGTGACGGATGCGGATCTGTCCCGGGGCTGTTCCGGGTCTGTTCCGGACCTGCTCCTGATCCGTACGAATCAAACGACAGCCTATGCGGTTGTGCGACACCGGTCACCGGGCCTCCGGTTCCATGACCAGCAGTCACCCGAGCATCACCACGACGTGACGATCGGGCGTGACAGCGCCGAGATCGGGGTCCGGCTTCCAAACCTCCGGGCCCGTTTGGCAGTCTGTGCAGGCAACCAGGGGGATTGCAGTGGGGAACTGCAGGAGGGGAAACAACAGATGCGCAGCGGTACCGCAGAGGAAACTGCACCCGCGGACGAGCAGCCCGGCGACGACCCGCGCGTCGGCTGGAGCGCCACCGACGACGGCGCCGTCCCCACCCTTCGCGTGCGCCGGGACGGCATACTCCCCACCGTCGCCGCCGCCCTCTCCGTCCGCGGCACCACCCTCACCGCGACCGCGGCCCGCGGCGAAAAGGCCCCGGACCTGCACCCGTTGGTCCAGGACTTCCTGGACACGCTGACCAGCGCGCAGCGCGACCGCTTCACCGGGCGCTGCGCCGAGGCCATCCTCGTCTCCCGGCATCTCACGGCGAGCGACACCGAGCGCACGGAGAAGTCGAAGCGGGCCCGCCGCAGACCCATGACCATCGGAGAGGCCCGCAAGGCCCTCAAGCAGTCCAAGCTCACCACCCGGCGCATCCGCGAGGACGGGGACCCGCTGCACGGCGGATTCGCCCGCCCCTGCCGCGCCTGCACCGCGCTGACGGCCCACTTCGGCGTCCACGTCGTGGCCCCCGACACCGACACCCCGCACGACGACAACGAGGCCGCGCACTGATGCCCCACCCCACCTCCCAGGACGCCCGCTTCTCCGACCTGGTCGACGCCACGTTGCGCGTCGCCGGGTGGCAGCCGGGCCGCTGGGACATCAAGCAGGCGGAGTTCTGGGCGGACGCGCTGCGCACCCACGTCTCCCCCGCCGGGCACCGCCACTCGGTGTTCCCGGCGGCGGTCGAGGCCTGGGCGGAGTTCGGCGGCCTCCACCTGACGCCCACGGGGCCCGGCCGGCACATCGCACCCGCCCAGCCGCACCTGGACCCGCTGCACGGCCTCCACGCGGCCCGCACCCTCGGCGACCTCGGCCGCGCCCTCGACACGGAACTCGCTCCGCTGGGGGCCGAGTCGGGCACGGAGGCGCTCCTGGCGATCGACACGGAGGGCCGCATCTACGCCCTCGACCACAGCGGCGACTGGTACCTGGGCCCCGACATAGACGAGGCCCTCTCCACCCTGATCACCGGCCTCCAGCCGCCCCGCCTGTCCCCTCCGGGATAGCGGGGGCGGTCCCTACGGGGGCCGGACCGTCCGCGTACGGTGCGACGCCCTTGGGCGACACCACCGCCCATGGCCGACGACGTGCCCGCGGCACCGCACCCCCGGACCGCGACGTGCCCGCGGCACCGCATCCCCGGACGTGCCCGCGGACGCCAACGGTCCCTCGGACAACGCGCCGCCTCACGCCCACGGACGTGCCTCTTTTCCCCCCCGCTCATCTCCCACCCACCCGCCCCCTCCGGGGGCTTCGGCCTCACGGGGGGCCGGTGCGGGTGCCGGGTGCCGGTGCCGGGTGCCTGTGCCGGGTGCCGGTGCCGGGTGCCTGTGCCGGGTGCCGGTGCCGGGTGCCTGTGCCGGTGCCGGGTGCCTGTGCCGGTGCCGGGTGTCGGTGCCGGGTGCCCGTGCCGGTGTGCCGGGTGTCGGTGTGCCGGGTGCCGGCGTCGGGTGCCGTCACCGGCCTGGGTCGTCCGCCGCCCACCACGGCTCCCCACCCGTGACGGCCGGCCGCCACCGCCTTGGGCAATCTGCCGCCTTGGGCGGCAGGGTGGGCAAGGCGGCCCCCGGTGCCGCGCACCCGATACGACGGCCCCAGCCACGGGCAGGTGCCGCGAAGCACGAGCGCGGGCCGAGCCCCGGACAAGCACAGCCACGGGCACCGCACCGATCACGGCAGACGCCGGGCTCGATACGCCGAATCCCGGGCGCGGCACGGCGAGACGCCGACCTCCGCGGGCCGGAGCCCCCGGAGGGGGCGGGGGGTGGGAGGTGAGCGGGCATCGGACACAGCCACCCGGGCACCGCCGCCGCGCAACCATCACGCCAGGCACCAACCCGACACCGGCCACAAACCCTGGCGCCGCGCCACCATCACGCCGCCCGGCAGCACCACCCCGCCCCCACCCGGAGGGCCCCGCCTACGACGCCGCCGGAAGCACCGCCGACACCCGGAAGCCACCCGCGTCCGTCGGGCCCGAGACGAAGACGCCGCCGAGGCCGGCCACGCGTTCCTTCATGCCCACCAAACCGTTTCCCCCGGACGGCAGCCCGGCCGACGCGGCAGCACCCGGCTCCGGCGGCGGCTCGTTCTCCACCTGCATCGCCACCTCCGCGCCCCGATGCGCGAGCCGGACGTACGTCTTCGCACCCGCCGCATGCTTGTGCACGTTCGTCAGCGCCTCCTGAACCACCCGGTAGGCCGTCTGCTCCACCGCGGCCGCATACGCCCGGACCTCACCCTCCACGGACACCTGGACCACCATCCCGGCCGCCCGCGACTGCTCCACCAACTCCTCCACCTCGGACAGCAGCGGCCCACCGTCCACCTCTGCCTCGGCCCGCGAGGCCGCCGCCGCCGCGGCCACCCCGACCGCCTCCAACGGCATCCTGTCCGCACGCCGCGGCACCGGATCCCCGGCCCGCAGCACCCCCAACATCTCCCGCAGCTCGGTCAGCGCCTGCCGCCCCATGTCCCCCACCAGCGCCGCGTTCTTCACGGCCTTCTCCGGGTCCTTGCGCGCCACCGCCTGCAACGCCGCCGCGTGCACCACCATCAACGACACCCGGTGCGCCACCACGTCGTGCATCTCCCGCGCGATCCGCGTCCGCTCCTCGCCCCGCGCCCACTCGGCCCGCTCCTCGGCCCGCTCCGCGAGCAGCCCCAGCTCCCGCTCCAGCGACTCGTTCCGCTCCTGCAACGAATCCATAAGCCGGCGCCGCGCCCCCACGTACAGGCCCAGCAGCAACGGCGGAGCCGTCACCCCGAGCGCCGTGGTGATCGCCAGGAACGGCACGACCCAGTTCGCCACCTGGAACGTGTCCGCGTGCGCCGCCGAGTCCTGCTGCACCCGCACCACCGACACGATCAACGTGCCCAGGAACGACATCCCCGCGAGCGCCCCGATGATCCGCCTCGGCACCTCGGACGCCGCCAGCGAATACAGCCCGACGACCGTGAGCAGCACGCCCATCTGCGCCGGCGTCACCGCCACCGAGATCAGCACCACCGCGATCGGCCACTGCCGCCGCAGCACGAGCGTCGAACCGGTCAGCGCCCCGAAAAGGACCCCCACCCAGACCGGAAGACCGGCCTTGTGCGCGAACGGCACCCCCTCCACGGCACACTCCACCGCGGACGCCACCGCAAGCACCACATCCAGCGCGACGGCCCTGCGCCGCGCCCACCACCACGGCCCCCCGGCCGCGACTCGGTGAACTTCCCCCGCTGTGGTCATGCCTTCCAGACTACGGGCGTCCGGTGCCCGTTTTCCGGTGAGTTTCGACGCCCTGGACCTGTGGACAACCCCCACGTTGTGGATAACTCGACCACACATCCCAGCGAACCCCCACGGAACACCCGCGCGGCGCCCCGGCTCCCCCGGAATCTGTGCCCATGACGCACGCCACAGGCAAGTACGCCGATTTCGAGTCTCTCCGCGAGCAGGCGGTACAGCTCCGCCGCGAGGGCCTGAGCCGCCGCCAGATCCGCGACCGGATCCACGTCGACAACAACGACCTCCTCAACCGCCTCCTGGAGGGCGAGCCCGCCCCGGACTGGACCCGCCGCCCCAACGCCAAGGACGACCTGCGCGACCGCGCCCGCGAGCTGCGCCTCCAGGGGTGGACCTACGACCGGATCCAGGTCGAGCTCGGCTGCTCGAAGAGCTCGATCTCGCTGTGGGTGCGAGATCTGCCGAAGCCGGAGCGGACCGCCGCGTCGGAGCAGGCCGGACTGGCGGCGCGGAAGAGGTGGGAGCACGAGCACGCGGTGCGAGAGACGGAGCGGTCACGCACCAAGGAGGCCGCCCGCCTGGAGGTCGGGCAGCTGTCGGAACGCGAGTTGTTCCTCGTCGGCACGGCTCTGTACTGGGCCGAGGGAACGAAGGACAAACCGCACGCGCGACGCGAGACCGTCACATTCGTCAACAGCGACCCGGGCATGATCCGGGTCTTCCTCGCTTGGCTCGACCTGCTCGAGGTCGATCGCCGCCGCTTGCGCTTCTGCGTGATGATCCACGAATCCGCGGACGTGCCGGCGGCCGAGCAGTATTGGGCGGATCTCGTCGACTCCGACCGCGACGCCTTCTACAAGACGACGCTCAAGAAGCACAACCCGAAGACCGTGCGCAAGAACGTCGGAGAGGCCTACCGAGGCTGCCTCGCGATCAAGGTTCTCCAGAGCGCCGAGCTGTACCGTCGCATCGAAGGCGCTTGGTACGGCATAGTAGGGGCTGCCTCCGCGAGTGATCCAAGAAATCGGACATAGCGGACGAACCATCCCGGGTCGTCTAATGGCAGGACAAATGGTTTTGGTCCATTGAATGAGGGTTCGATTCCTTCCCCGGGAGCACCGTGCGGGGCCCGATCGAAACGGTCGGGCCCCGCCCCCCTGCCCGCCCCAAAACGCCCCGGTATCCTGCGGATGTCCACCCCACAACGCATCCGACGCCGAAGGGCCCACCCGTGAGCAGCGCCAACACCCCGGCAGCCGTCGTCGTACTCGCAGCGGGTGAGGGCACCCGTATGAAGTCGGCCACTCCGAAAGTCCTGCACGAACTCTGTGGCCGTTCGCTCGTCGGTCATGTACTCGCCGCCTCCCGCGAGTTGGAGCCCCAGGAGCTCGTCGTGGTCGTCGGCCACGAGCGGGAGAAGGTCGCCGCGCATGTGAACACCATCGACGCCGGGGCCCGCACCGCCGTGCAGGCGGAGCAGAACGGCACGGGGCACGCCGTGCGGATGGGGCTCGAGGACCTCAACCCCGACAACGGCCTGGACGGCACCGTCGTCGTGGTCTGCGGCGACACCCCGCTGCTCACCGGCGGGACCCTCAAGGCGCTGTCCGCGACGCACGCCGCCGACGGCAACGCGGTGACCGTGCTGACCGCCGAGGTCCCGGACGCGACGGGCTACGGGCGGATCGTCCGGGACAACGTCTCGGGGGCCGTCACCGCGATCGTGGAGCACAAGGACGCGACCGAGGCGCAGCGCGCGATCAATGAGATCAATTCGGGTGTGTTCGCGTTCGACGGGCGGCTGCTGACCGAGGCGCTGAAGCAGGTGCGGACGGACAACTCGCAGGGTGAGGAGTACCTCACGGACGTGCTCGGGATTCTGCGTGAGGCGGGGCACCGGGTCGGTGCGTCCGTGGCGGGCGACCATCGTGAGATCGCCGGTATCAACAACCGTGTGCAGCTCGCGGAGGCCCGCCGCACGCTCAACGACCGTCTCCTCGAGCAGGCGATGCTCGCCGGTGTCACGGTCATCGACCCCGCCAGTACGTTTGTCGACGCCACGGTGACCTTCGAGCGGGACGCCACCGTCCTGCCCGGCACGCAGTTGCACGGTGCCACGCACCTCTCCGAGGGTTCCGTGGTGGGCCCCAACTCCCGGCTCACGGACACCCGGGTGGGCGCTGGGGCGCACGTGGACAACACGGTCGCGTACAGCTCGGAGATCGGTCCGGAGGCGTCCGTCGGGCCCTTCGCCTACCTTCGCCCCGGTACTCGGCTGGGTCTGAAGTCGAAGATCGGGACGTTCGTGGAGGCGAAGAACTCGTCGATCGGTGAGGGCACGAAGGTGCCGCACCTGTCGTACGTGGGTGACGCGACGATCGGTGACTTCACCAACATCGGTGCCGCGAGTGTCTTCGTGAACTACGACGGGGAGAGCAAGCACCACTCGGTCGTCGGGTCCCACTGCAAGACCGGTTCGGACAACATGTTTGTGGCTCCTGTCACTATCGGGGACGGTGCGTACACCGCCGCCGGGTCCGTGATCACGAAGGATGTGCCGGCGGGTTCGTTGGCCGTGGCGCGGGGCCAGCAAAGGAATATCGAGGGTTGGGTGGCCCGAAAGCGTCCGGGGAGCGCGGCCGCCAGGGCGGCGGAGGCGGCGTCCCGGAACCCGGAAACCGCTGACTGAGGCGGTCTGACCGGAAACAGGTGCGCCCGACACGGCGTACCGTGATAGGTGCTCACGATTCGCCTGGCTCGCTGCTAAAGGGACGCGCGGGCAGCTGCGGCGGACGAACTCGTCTGAGGAGACTAGTGCTGTGACCGGGATCAAGACGCAGGGCGAGAAGAAGTTGATGCTCTTCTCTGGCCGCGCCCACCCCGAGCTTGCCGAGGAGGTCGCGCACCAGCTCGGTGTCGGGATCGTCCCGACCAAGGCGTTCGACTTCGCCAATGGCGAGATCTACGTCCGCTACCAGGAGTCCGCTCGCGGCGCCGACTGCTTCCTGATCCAGAGCCACACGGCTCCGATCAATAAGTGGATCATGGAGCAGTTGATCATGATCGACGCGCTGAAGCGCGCGTCGGCCCGCTCCATCACCGTCATCGTGCCGTTCTACGGTTACGCGCGGCAGGACAAGAAGCACCGTGGGCGTGAACCCATCTCGGCGCGTCTGGTCGCGGACCTGATGAAGACCGCGGGTGCGGACCGCATCCTGACGGTGGACCTGCACACGGACCAGATCCAGGGCTTCTTCGACGGCCCGGTGGATCATCTGTTCGCGCTGCCGATCCTGGCGGACTACGTGGGCGCGAAGGTCGACCGGAACAAGCTGACGGTGGTCTCCCCCGACGCCGGGCGTGTGCGCGTGGCCGACCGCTGGTGCGACCGGCTCGGCGCCCCGCTGGCGATCGTGCACAAGCGCCGTGACAAGGACGTCGCCAACCAGGTGACCGTCCACGAGGTCGTCGGTGACGTGAAGGGCCGCGTCTGCGTCCTGGTCGACGACATGATCGACACCGGTGGCACGATCTGCGCCGCCGCCGACGCCCTGTTCGCGCACGGCGCGGAGGACGTCATCGTGACGGCGACGCACGGTGTGCTCTCGGGTCCGGCCGCGGACCGTCTGAAGAACTCCAAGGTGAGCGAGTTCGTGTTCACGGACACGCTGCCGACGCCGGGCGAGCTGGAGCTGGACAAGATCACGGTCCTGTCGATCGCTCCGACGATCGCCTCCGCGGTGCGCGAGGTCTTCGAGGACGGCTCGGTGACCAGCCTCTTCGAGGGCGAGGCGTAAAGATCGATTTGGGTACGGCTTTCCTCGCCGAGTAGACTGACGAAGTTGCTCGGCGAGGGAGGCCGTACTTTTTTGTACGGCGATCCGTTATCGACGCGCTCTTCGTAGCAGGCCGTTCGTGGCCGGGTGACCGCCTTTTCTCAAGGCCCCCTATTTCTACGAGGAGTTGAAGAGCATGTCCGAGGTCAAGCTTTCCGTCGAGACCCGCACCGAGTTCGGCAAGGGTGCCTCCCGCCGTCTGCGCATGGTCGAGAAGGTCCCCGGTGTCGTCTACGGCCACGGCAACGACCCGCAGCACATCGTGCTCGACTCGCACGCCCTGATGCTGGCCCTGCGTACGCCGAACGTCCTGATCAACCTGGACATCGACGGCAAGAGCAACGAGCTGGTCATCCCGAAGTCCGTGCAGCGTGACCCGATCACGAGCTTCCTGGTCCACGTCGACCTGCTCCAGGTCAAGCGCGGCGAGAAGGTCACCGTCGAGCTCCCGATCCACACCGAGGGCGAGCTGGCCCCGGGTGGCAACCTGCTCGAGCACGTGCTGAACACGCTGTCGGTCGAGACCGAGGCCACGCACATCCCCGAGTCGGTCACCGTCTCCGTCGAGGGCCTCGAGGCCGGTGCCTCGATCCACGCCAAGGACATCGCGCTGCCCAAGGGCACCACGCTGGCCACCGACGAGGACGCGGTCGTCCTCCAGGTCCTGGCCGCGCAGGCCGAGGAGGCCCCGGCCGAGGCCGAGGGCGACGAGGCCGCCGCGGAGGCCTGAGCCTTCAGGGTCTGACCTGTACGGGGTGGTGGGCGCGGCCCACCACCCCGTATCTCTGTTTCGACGCACCGACGACGTAGCCGTAAGGAATGTGCATGTCCGACGAGAACGCTCCCTGGCTGATCGCCGGGCTCGGCAACCCTGGTCCGGAGTACGCGATGAACCGGCACAACGTCGGTTTCATGGTGGCCGATCTGCTGGCGCGGCGGATGGGCGCCAAGTTCAAGCGGGCGACGAAGGGGCAGGCGCAGGTCGTCGAGGGGCGGATCGGTCCTCCCGGGCCGCTGAACCGCCGGGTGATCCTCGCGAAGCCGATGTCGTACATGAATGTCTCGGGTGGTCCGGTGACGGCGCTGTGCGACTTCTACAAGGTGCCGACGGAGCACATCGTGGCGGTCCATGACGAGCTGGACATCGACTACGGGGTGCTGCGGCTGAAGCTGGGCGGCGGCGACAACGGGCACAACGGTCTGAAGTCGATCACGAAGTCGCTGGGCAGCGACTACCACCGGGTGCGGTTCGGGATCGGTCGGCCGCCGGGGCGGATGCAGGTCGCGGACTTCGTGCTGAAGGATTTCTCGTCGACGGAGCGCAAGGAGCTCGACTACTTCGTGGACCGCGCGGCGGATGCCGCGGAGGCGCTGGTGATCGAGGGCCTTGAGCGGGCGCAGTCGACGTACAACTCCTGACCTGTACGGACTTGTCGGGGGCGGGATCCGGCCGGGAGTTGACCGTGCGCGGGGTGATGGCCAAGGATCCCGGCCATGTTGCCTGTTGCCCGCCAAGTCGCGGCGGCCGTGGTCGCCGCGTTGCTGCTGATCGCCGGCGTGTGGGCGTCGTGGGGTGCGGCGCAGCACGTGATGTTCCCGACGGGCCGTGAGCGCGGCACGATGACGGTGAGCCGGTGCGTGGAAGAGAGCTGCGCCGGTTCGTTCTCTCCGGCCTCCCCCACCGCCGTGCGGCATGCGAGCGTGACGATCGACCGCTCGATCGGGGAGAAGAAGGGCGCGCGCTTCCCCGTGGTCCTCAAGCCGAGTTCGACCGATGCGGTGCGCGCGGGCACGGCCGGATTTCTGCATGCCTGGGTGCCGCTCGGCGGTGCGCTGCTGCTGGCGTCGGTGGTGCTCGCGGGCGGGATACGCGACCGGCGCCTCACGTGGATCACGGGAGGCGCCGGTTTCGCGCTGCTTACGGCGGCCTTCGCCGCCCTGAGCTTCTAGGTCAGCCGGTGTTGCGCAGGCCCGCGGCCACACCGTTCACGGTGAGCAGCAGGGCGCGGCCGAGCGTCGGGTCCGGGGTCTCGTCGGCGGCCGCCGCGTCGCGCTGCCGCTTGAGCAGGGCGACCTGGAGGTACGAGATCGGGTCGAGGTAGGCGTCGCGGATCGCGAACGTCTGCTTCAACACGGGCTGTGCGTCGAGGAGTTCGGTGCCGCCGGTGATGCGGAGGACCTCGGCGACGGTCAGCTCGTGCTCGGCCACGATGGCGTCGAAGACGTGCTTGAGGTTGTCGGGCACGAGCGTGTCGACGTAGTGCTTGGCGATCCGCAGGTCCGTCTTGGCGAGCGTCATCTCGACGTTGGAGATGAAGTTGCGGAAGAAGTGCCACTGCTCGTGCATCTCGTCGAGCACGGTGTCGAGGCCGGCCTCGCGCAGCGCCTTGAGGCCGCTTCCGACGCCGTACCAGCCGGGGACGATCTGCCGGGACTGGGTCCAGCCGAACACCCACGGGATGGCGCGCAGGCCGTCGAGGGAGACGCCGGAGCCGGGACGCCGTGAGGGCCGCGAGCCGAGGTGCAGGTCGGCGAGCTGGTCGACCGGCGTCGAGGCGAGGAAGTAGTGCGGCAGGTCGGGGTCCTCGACGAGCTCGCGGTACGCGGCGTGGGCCGCGTCGCTCACCACGTCCATGGCGGCGTCCCAGCGGGCGAGGGCCTCGTCGGACTGGCGCGGCGCCGTGTGCAGGGCGGAGGCCTGCAATGTCGCCGCGACGGTCAGTTCCAGGTTCTCGCGGGCCAGGGACGGCACCAGGTACTTGTCGGAGATGACCTCGCCCTGCTCGGTCACCTTGATCTCGCCCTCCAGGGTTCCCCAGGGCTGGGCGAGGATCGCGTCGTGCGAGGGGCCGCCGCCGCGGCCGACGGTGCCGCCGCGGCCGTGGAAGAGGCGAAGGCGCACGCCGTAGCGGTGCGCGACGTCGCGCAGGCGGCGCTGGGCGCGGTGGATCTCCCACTGCGAGGTGGTGATGCCGCCGAACTTGGAGGAGTCGGAGTAGCCGAGCATGACCTCCTGGACGTCCCCGTTGAGCGCGACGAGGCGCCGGTACGAGGGGTCGGAGAGCATGTCCTCGAGGATCGTGTCGGCGGCCTTCAGCTCGTCCGTCGTCTCCAGGAGCGGCACGATGCCGATCTTCGCCCAGCCGGCGTGCAGGTCGATGAGGCCCGCCTCGCGCGCGAGGACGGTCGCGGCGAACACGTCGTCGGCGCCCTGGCACATCGAGATGATGTACGACTCGATGACCTCGGGCCCGAAGACTTCGAGGGCCTTGCGGATGGTGTGGAAGACGCCGAGCGTCTTCTCGCCGTCGGCGTCGAGCGGCGCGGGGGTCGGGCCCAGCGGGCGCCGCGAGCGCAGTTCCTTGGCGAGCAGCTTGCCGCGGTAGTCGCGCGGCATGTCGGCGTAGCGCCAGGACTCCTCGCCGAGCCGGTCGAAGAGCTGGCCGAGCGCGTGGTGGTGGGCGTCGGCGTGCTCGCGGACGTCCATCGTGGCGAGCTGGAGGCCGAAGGCGGAGAGCGTACGGATCGTACGGTTCATGCGGCCTTCGGCGAACAGGCCGCCGCGGTGCTCGCGCAGCGAGGTCTGGATGATCGTCAGGTCGTGCAGGAGTTCGGCGGTGCCGAGGTAGTCGCGGCCGTCCTGGTGCGGGGTGTTGTTGGCGAGCCGCGTCTTGGTGTTCTCGAGCTTCTGTCGGATCGCGGTGGCCTTGAGCCGGTAGGGCTCCTCGGCGTTGAGCCGCTTGTAGCGGGGGCTGATCTCGGGGAGGCGCTCCAGGTCGCACTGGAGCGAGGTGAGGAGCTCCTCGGTGGCGCCGGTGTAGCGGATCGAGTTCGACAGGAAGCCGCGCAGCTCGTCGATCATGTCGAGCGCGTCGTTGATGCCGTGCTCGTGCTGGAGGATCAGGACGTCCCAGGTGACGGCGGGCGTCACGTTCGGGTTGCCGTCGCGGTCGCCGCCGATCCAGGTGCCGAAGGTGAGCGGCCGGCTGTCCTCGGGGAGCTTGAAGCCGACGCGCTCCAGCTCGGCGGTGAGGTCCTCCAGGACGTCGCCGACGGCGCCGGCGTGCAGCTCGTCCAGGTAGTAGATCGCGTTGCGGGACTCGTCGGTGACCTCGGGGCGCACGACGCGCAGCTCGTCGGTCTGCCACACGAGGTCGATGTTCTCGGCCAGCCGGGTGTCGTAGCGGCGGCGGTCGGTCTCCAGGACCGGGGTCTCCAGGAGCTCGGCGACGCGGCGCAGCTTGTTGAGGACGCTTCGCCGGGCGGCCTCGGTGGGGTGCGCGGTGAAGACGGGCCGCACGTTGAGGTGCTTGACCGTGTTGCGCAGGTGGTCCGGGTCGGCGTCCTTGAGCCGGTCCGCGGTGCGGGCGAGGAGTCCGCCCTCGGCGGCCCGCATGGCGCGCAGCTCGCGGCCACGGTGCACCTGCTCCGTGACGTTGGCCAGGTGGAAGTAGGTGGAGAAGGCGCGGACCAGCTTGGCCGCGGTGTCCAGCTCGGTGCCGCGCAACAGCTCGGCGGCGGCCTCGCCGTCCTCGCGGGTCAGGCGGCGGACCTTTTCGACCAGCTCGAGCAGCTCCGGGCCCTCCTGGCGGACCAGGGTCTCGCCCAGCAGGTCACCGAGCCGACGGATGTCGGCGCGCAGCTCGGCGCTCGTCGCAGCGGTCTGTTCGTCGGCACTGCTCACAGGTGCGGCTCCTTGCAATGGTGAAGCACGTCGGGCACGTGGTGAAGCACGTCGGGAGGGAGGATCCCCGGATCCGGGTACGTAACCCAGGGTGGAGATTCAGAGCGGACCGCGCTGTCCGACCGATTCCAAGGATATGTGCCACAGCAGAGGACGAGGTCGGGACCTCGTGTCGCCCGGCTGCACGCTTACTTACTTACGGTGCCGTAGGTTACGGAACCGTAGGCAAGCTGTCCGCGGATCCCCGTGGATCTCCTGACCCGTCTCAGCCCGTCTCAACCCTCGACTTACAGGGGACTCCCATGGCCACCAGTACCGATGTGATCGAAGAAGCCGCCGATCCGGCGTCAGGACCGCCCGCCACCTCGCATTCTGCGACACTCGGCGGCGAACAGAAACGCTCCGTGGAGCAGATCACACTGCTCCTGTTCATCACGGTCCCCTTCCTCGCCGTGCTCGCGGCGGTGCCGCTGGCCTGGGGCTGGGGTGTGAGCTGGCTCGACCTCGGACTGCTCGTCGTCTTCTACTTCGTCGGCTGCCACGGCATCACGATCGGCTTCCACCGGTACTTCACGCACGGCTCCTTCAAGGCGAAGCGGCCGCTGCGGATCGCGCTGGCGGTCATGGGCTCGCTCGCGGTGGAGGGGCCGGTCGTGCGCTGGGTCGCCGACCACCGCAAGCACCACAAGTTCTCCGACGCCGAGGGCGACCCGCACTCTCCGTGGCGGTACGGGGAGACGGTTCCCGCCCTGCTGAAGGGCCTGTGGTGGGCGCACATGGCCTGGATGTTCGACGAGGAGCAGACCTCTCAGGAGAAGTACGCGCCCGACCTGGTCAAGGACCCGGCGATCCGCGCGATCTCCCGCCAGTTCGTCCTGTGGACGGCGCTGTCGCTCTTCCTGCCCGCCCTGATCGGCGGTCTGGTCACGATGTCGTGGTGGGGCGCGTTCACGGCGTTCTTCTGGGGCTCGCTCGTGCGGGTGGCGCTGCTGCACCACGTGACGTGGTCGATCAACTCGATCTGCCACGCCGTCGGCAAGCGCCCCTTCAAGTCCCGCGACCGTTCGGGCAACGTGTGGTGGCTCGCCGTCCTGTCCTGCGGCGAGTCCTGGCACAACCTGCACCACGCGGACCCGACGTCGGCGCGGCACGGGGTGGAGCGCGGCCAGATCGACTCCTCGGCCCGTCTCATCCGCTGGTTCGAGCAGCTGGGCTGGGCGCACGACGTGCGCTGGCCGTCGCGGGACCGCATCGCCTCGAAGCGCAAGGAGCAGGTCGCCGACGCGGCCTGACCACCACACGGCATGATGGAAGACGTGGCGACCGACTCAAGCACCCCGGGCAATTCGAGCAGCGACAGGCCGGACCGGCCCGAGAAGACCCGGCGCACGCGCAGAACGCGGATGACGGGGGCGGAGCGGCGGCAGCAGCTCCTGGAGATCGGTCGCGTGCTCTTCGCCGCGAAGGGCTTCGAGGGCACGTCGGTGGAGGAGATCGCGGCGAAGGCCGGGGTCTCCAAGCCGGTGGTGTACGAGCACTTCGGCGGCAAGGAGGGGCTGTACGCGGTGGTCGTGGACCGCGAGATGCGTCAGCTCCTCGACATGGTGACCAGTTCGCTGACGGCCGGGCATCCGCGTGAGCTGTGCGAGCAGGCCGCGTTCGCGCTCCTCGACTACATCGAGGAGTACACGGACGGTTTCCGCATCCTGGTCCGCGACTCCCCCATCCCGCAGTCCACGGGTTCGTTCGCGTCGCTGATCTCCGACATCGCCACGCAGGTCGAGGACATCCTGGGCCGCGAGTTCAAGAACCGGGGCTTCGACCCGAAGCTGGCGCCGCTGTACGCGCAGGCGCTGGTGGGGATGGTCGCGCTGACGGGGCAGTGGTGGCTGGACGCGCGCAAGCCGGGGAAGGCGGAGGTGGCGGCGCATCTGGTGAACCTGGCGTGGCATGGGCTGGACGGTCTTGAGCCGAAGCCGAGGCTGATAGGTCACCGGAAGAGTTGAGCGAATCAAGCCCCCGCGCCTCAATCGCCGGCGGGGCTTGAATGTGGAGACTTCGGCTCCAGGAACTCCAGCCGGTTTCCGACGGGGTCGGAGCAGTAGAAGCGGCGGTGGCCCGGCAGGGCCGCGTCCCACGACACCTCGACACCCCGCCCGGCCAGCCGCCTCGCGTACGCCTCGATGTCGCGCACCAGAAGCGCCGGATGGGCCTTCTTCGCGGGCCGGAAATCCCGCTCGATCCCCAGGTGGAGCCGGACCGTCCCGGCCTCGAACCAGCAGCCGCCGCGCGTCGCGAGCGCCGGGGGCTTCGGGACCTCGGTCATGCCGAGGTCGTCGGCGTAGAAGGAGCGCAGGATCTCCTCGCTCCCGGGTGGCGCCGCGAGTTGCACATGGTCGATGCCGGTCGGTGTCATGAGCGGGTCGCCACCACGAAGATGCGGCGGAAGGGCAGCACCGTGCCGTGCCGCGTCGCCGGGTAGGCCTCGCGGAGCAGGTCGCGGTATTCGGTGAGGAACGCGTCCCGGGCCGTCGGGTCGTCGTCCAGCGCCGTCAGGACCGGGCGCAGACCCGTGCCCTTGACCCAGTCGAGGACCGGGTCGGGGCCCTGAAGAAGGTGCAGGTAGGTCGTCTCCCAGGCGTCGACCGCGCAGCCGAGGCCGGCCAGGCGTTCCAGGTACGCGGCGGGCGCGAGCACCGCGTCGCCGTGCCGCAGCACGCCGGACAGGCGGTCCTTCCAGCGGGCCGATTCGGCCAGTTCCCGCATCAGGACGTGGCTGGGTGCCTCGAAGTTGCCGGGCACCTGGAAGGCGAACGTGCCGCCGGGGGCCACCGCGTCGATCCACCGGGAGAAGGCGTCGGCGTGGCCCGGTACCCATTGCAGCGTCGCGTTCGACAGCAGCAGGTCGTACGTCTCCGTGGGCGCCCAGTCGGCGGCGTCCGCGTACGCGAAGTCGAGGCGGTCGGTGGCGTGGGCGGCGGCCCTGGCCAGCATCTCCGGCGAGTTGTCGTAGCCGGTGACGTGGGCCGTGGGCCAGCGGTCGGCGAGCAGCGTCGTGACGTTTCCGGGGCCGCAGCCGAGGTCGGCGATACGGGCCGGTTCCCCGGGCAGATCGGGGACGCGGGCGAGCAGATCGACGAAGGGGCGGCCCCGGTGGCCCGCGTGCCGGAGATACTGCTGGGGGTCCCAGGTGGGTGCAGGCGTCATGTCGTCAAGCCTCGGCCCGAAGTATCTCGATGTCAAGATAGTCGACCTCAAGAGACTTCACGTCGACACACCCCCTACACTGATCGTCATGGAGGACGAGGTCGACCGTCTGGTCTCAGCGTGGCGCCGAGAGCGCCCCGACCTCGACGTGGAGCCCCTTGAGGTGCTCAGTCGGGTCAGCAGGCTCGCGCGCCATCTCGACCGGGCCCGCCGCCTGGCCTTCTCCGAGCACAACCTGGAGCCGTGGGAGTTCGACGTCCTGACGGCACTGCGCCGCGCGGGCACCCCGTACCAGCTCTCCCCCGGCCAGTTGCTCACGCAGACCCTGGTGACGTCCGGCACGATGACGAACCGTATCGACCGGCTCGCCAAGAAGGGCCTCGTCGAGCGGCTGCCCGACCCCAGCGACCGGCGTGGCGTGCTCGTGCGGCTCACGGACGAGGGGCGGGACCGCGCCGACCAGGCCCTGGCCGGGCTGCTCGACCAGGAGCGGGCGATCCTGGCGGAGCTCTCGCGAGCGGAGCGGGGTGAATTGGCCTCGCTGCTACGTCAGTTGACCGCTCCGTTCGACAACATTCCTGGTTGACGCTGGTCGACGTCTCGGGGCTCCGCCCCGGGCCCCGCGCCTCAATCGCCGGCGGGGCTTGAACTGCTTGAATCGCAGCTCAGCTGGCCGCCTCCAGGTCGACCGGCCCGACGCCCGCCCTGCGCGCGAGCGCTACCGCCGCAAGCGTCGAGTGGACGCCGAGTTTGCCCAGCACGTTCTGCATGTGCGTACGCACCGTGTGCGGGGACAGGAAGAGGCGCTCCGCCACCGCCTTGCGGCCGAGGCCCGCCACCATGCAGCGCAGCACCTCGCGCTCGCGCGGCGTCAGGGACTCGACGAGCCGCTCGGACTCGGTGCGGTGCTTGCGGGCCGCGGTCAACTCCCGCAGGACGCCCGTGAGAAGCGCCGGCGGAAGGTGCGTCTCTTCGCGCAGCACGCCCCGTATGACGGTCAACAGGCGTGACAGGGAACAGTCCTTGGCCACCCAGCCGGACGCCCCCGCCTGGAGCGCGAGCGCCGCGCGGCGTGGATCGTCCCGCTCCGCGAGCACCACCGTGCGCACGGCGGGCTGGGCCGAACGGACGCCCGCCACCAGGGAGATGCCGTCGACGAGGCCGTCCTGAGCGGCGCTGTCGGGCACCGGTGTCGGCGCGCGCATGCCCTGGAGCGATACGGCGCCCAGGTCCGCGTCGATCAGCAGCACATCGAACCTGCGCCCCTCCGCGACCGCCCGGTCCAGGCAGCGCAGAGCGGCGGGGCCGCTCCCCGCGGCCGACACGTCGACATCGGGCTCCGCGGCGAGCGCCGCCGCGAGCGACTCCGCGAAAATGCGGTGGTCGTCGACTACGAGGACCCGGATACGAACCACGTGATTTACCCCCTTCCCCGAGCTCCGGTACGGAGCAGGGGATACCCCAACGTCGGGGGACGGACCAACACGGGTACGGCGCCCGGAGTGCGGGTCGCCGCAGCCGCACGGCCGCCGCCGTGAGCCGAACTGCCACCCCCGCTCCGGGCGTCGTACCCGGCTGTCTCGCCCCCTGATCGGCACCGGCCCCCACCGGTGCTGTCCTCAGACTAGAGGCGAAGGCCCAGAGGGGAAGTCAATTCGCAGAACTGGTTGGCGGTTGGCGGAGCAGCGACTGTCCTGCGCGTTTATGGTGATGCGCATGTTTCGCATCGAGACAGAAGTCGACAAGGAGCGCGCCCTTCTGCTCCGGTCGCTGCTGAGGGAGACCAACGCGGCGGCGTCACCGGAGCTCCGGGAGCTGCGCGGTACCCCTGCCGACCAGCATGTCCCGCTCCAGGTGTGGGTGTTGGACGAGGAGGGCGCGCTCGCGGCGGGGCTCGACGCGTACACGTGGGCGTTCTGGCTGCATGTGGACCTGCTCTGGGTCGCCGAGCGGCACCGCGGGGCGGGGCTCGGCTCCCGGCTCCTCGCGGAGGCGGAGCGCCTGGCGCGGGAGGAGCGCGAGTGCCGGGGCTCCCGCGTCGAGACCTGGGACTTCCAGGCGCCGGGTTTCTACCGGCTGCACGGGTACGAGGTGGTGTCCGTGATCCCGGACTACCCGCCCGGGATCAAGGAGTTCACGCTGACGAAGCGGCTCGGGTAGCCGCTACGCGGTGCGCCGCGCTCCCGCCGAGGGGACTGCCGGGAACACGCGCGGCGCGGTGTAACCGGCCTCCGCGAAGGCGTCGGCGATCGACTTCGTGACGGTGTCGGCGTCGCCCGACTCCACCAGGACGATCGCGGAGCCGCCGAAGCCGCCGCCCGTCATCCGCGCACCGTGCGCGCCGGAGGCCATCGCGGTGGCGACGACGAGGTCCAGCTCGGGGCAGGAGATGCGCAGGTCGTCGCGGAGCGAGACGTGGCCCTGGACGAGGATCGGGCCGATGGCGCGGACGTCGCCGGAGTCGAGCAACTCGATGACCTGCTCGACGCGGTGGTCGTCGGTGACGATGTGGCGGACGTAGCGGACGACCTTCTCGTCGACGCCGGCCAGTTCCAACTCGGCGACGGACCTGCCCAGTTCGGCGTACGGCACGTCGCGCAGGTGCGAGACGCCGAGGATCCGCGCGCCCTCCTCGCAGCCAGCGCGGCGCTCCGCGTACGCGCCGTCGCCCAGCTCGTGCTTGACGCGGGTGTCCACGACGAGGAGCTGGAGGCGCTGCGCCGACAGGTCGAAGGGGACCTGGCGGATCGACAGGTCGCGGCAGTCGAGGTGCAGGGCGTAGCCCTCGGTGGCGCACGCCGAGGCCATCTGGTCCATGACGCCGCAGGGCACGCCGACGAAGGCGTTCTCGGCGCGCTGCGCGAGGACCGCCAACTCGGCGCCGGTGAGACCGAGTTCGTACAGGTCGTTCATCGCGTACGCGGTCACGACCTCAAGGGCGGCCGACGACGAGAGGCCCGCGCCGGTCGGGACCGTGGAGGCGAGGTGGATGTCGGCGCCGGTGACCGGGTGGCCCGCGTCGCGCAGCGCCCAGACGACGCCCGCGGGGTACGCGGCCCAGCCGCCCTGGCCGTATGTGGACAGGGGCGCCAGCTCGTCGACGCGCAGTTCCACGACCGGGGCGTCGATGTCGGCCGAGTGCAGGCGAAGGACGCCGTCCTCGCGCCGGGCCACCGCGGCGACCGCGGTGTGCGGCAGCGCGAGCGGCATGACGAAGCCCTCGTTGAAGTCGGTGTACTCGCCGATGAGGTTGACGCGGCCGGGGGCCGCCCAGACTCCGGTGGGCTCGTACCCGTACAGGTCGTTGAACTGCGTGGCGACGGACATCAGTTGGCTACCTGACCCTCGTAGTGACTACTGCTGCGCACGGGCCTGGGCGAACGCCCAGGCGTCGGCGACGATTCCCGCGAGGTCCGCGCGGGACGGGTTCCAGCCGAGGCGCTCGCGCGCGGTGTCGGCGGAGGCGACCAGGACGGCCGGGTCGCCGCCGCGGCGCGGGGCGACGACCTCGGGGATCGGGTGCCCGGTGACCTGGCGGACGGTCTCGACGACCTCGCGGACGGAGAAGCCGTTGCCGTTGCCGAGGTTGCAGATGAGGTGCTCGCCGGGCTGTGCGGCGTCGACGGCGAGGAGGTGGGCCTCGGCGAGGTCGGCGACGTGGATGTAGTCGCGGATGCAGGTCCCGTCGGGCGTCGGGTAGTCGTCGCCGAAGACGTTGATCGCCTCGCGCCTGCCCTGGGCGACCTGGAGGACGAGCGGGATCAGGTGCGACTCGGGGTCGTGGCGCTCGCCGCAGCTGCCGTACGCGCCCGCGACGTTGAAGTACCGGAGGGACACGGCAGCCAGTCCGTGCGCGGTCGCCTCACCGGTGATCATGTGGTCGACCGCGAGCTTCGAGGCGCCGTACGGGGACGTGGGCGCGGTCGGGTCGGTCTCGGTGATCGGGGTGTTGACCGGCTCGCCGTAGGTGGCCGCGGTCGAGGAGAAGACGAGCTTGCGGACGTCCGCTGCGCGCATCGCGGCGAGCAGCTCCATGGTGCCGCCGACGTTGTTGGCCCAGTACTTCTCGGGCTTCACCACGGACTCGCCGACCTGCGAGAACGCGGCGAAGTGCAGCACGGCGTCGTAGGAGGGGTCGAGCCACTTGGCCGCGTCGCGGATGTCGCCCTCGACGAAGGCGGCGCCCGCGGGCACGCCCTCGCGGAAGCCGGTGGAGAGGTTGTCGAGGACGACGACTTCGTGGTCCGCCTCAAGAAGGTGCTGGGCGACGACGGATCCGACGTATCCCGCACCACCTGTGACCAGGTACTTTCCCATTACTCGCTCGCTACCTCTCGCAGTCGCTCGGCCGCGGCCTCCGGCGGCACATCGTTGATGAACACACTCATGCCGGACTCGGAACCCGCGAGAAACTTCAGCTTGCCGGAAGTGCGGCGGACGGTGAAAAGCTCGAGGTGCAGCGCGAAGTCGTCGCGGTTGACACCCTCGAACTCGTCCAGCGGGCCGAACGGGGCCTGGTGCCAGGCCGCGATGTACGGGGTCACCGGCTGGTCCGCGCCGAAGATCCGGTCGAAGCGCCTCAAGAGTTCCAGATAAATCTTGGGGAACTCTGTGCGCGCGCCGTCGTCGAGCGCGAGCAGGTCCGGGACCTGCCGCTTGGGGTAGAGGTGCACCTCGTAGGGCCAGTGCGCGGCGTAGGGCACGAAGGCCACCCAGTGCTCGCCGTCGAGGACGATCCGCGAGCCGTCCGCCACCTCCTTCTCCAGCACGTCGGCGAAGAGGTTGCGGCCGCCGGTCTGCTCCTTGTGCTCGGCGGCGTTGCGCAGCATCAGGGCCGTGCGCGGGGTGGTGAAGGGGTAGGCGTAGATCTGGCCGTGCGGGTGGCCGAGGGTGACGCCGATCTCGGCGCCGCGGTTCTCGAAGCAGAAGACCTGCTCGACGGAGTCGAGGTGGGAGAGCTCCGCGGTGCGGTCCGTCCACGCGTCGAGGACGAGCCCCGCCTGCTCCTCGGTGAGGTCCGCGAAGGACTTGTCGTGGTCGGACGTGAAGCACACGACCTCGCAGCGGCCCGAGTCCCCGGCGAGCGAGGGGAAGCGGTTCTCGAAGACCACCACGTCGTACGAGGAGTCCGGGATCTCGCTCAGCCGCTCGCCCTCGGAGGGGCACAGCGGGCACTCGTCGGCCGGCGGGTGGTAGGTGCGGCCCTGGCGGTGCGAGGCGATGGCCACGGAGTCGCCGAGCAGCGGGTCGCGGCGCACCTCGGAGGTGGTGACCGTGGGGTCGAGGGGGCGGCGGTCCGCCACGTCCCGGACGACGTCGTCGCGCGAGTCGTAATAGATGAGCTCACGACCGTCGGCGAGCCGGGTCGACGTCTTCTTCACGTCCGATGCTCCTCATCACACCAACCAAACAGAACCAAACAGAACAAAGCATAAGCCAACAGCGACGTCAAGGGTGCGGCGGGGCGAGGGTCTGTGCGCTTTCTGTGCCCTCGCGAGCACTCCGGGCGAGTCCTCGATCACAATCCAACAAAGAACATCATGCGAACTGTTCACTTATTGAAGCCGGAGGCGTAGGTTCCGGACTGTTTCAGTTCGCGCAACGAAGCGAGATCTACATGCTGTCCCCCACAACAACCCTGGCCGAGGGGCTCCGGCTGCCCACCAATGGCCTCGACTACGCGATCATGGCGATCTACTTCGTCGTGGTGCTGGGCATCGGCTTCGCCGCCCGCCGCTCCGTGAAGACCAGCCTGGACTTCTTCCTGTCCGGGCGCTCCCTGCCCGCCTGGGTCACCGGTCTCGCGTTCGTCGCCGCGAACCTGGGTGCCACCGAGCTCCTCGGCATGGCGGCCAACGGGGCGCAGTACGGCCTCTACACGGTGCACTGGTACTGGATCGGCGCCATCCCCGCCATGGTCTTCCTCGGCCTGGTGATGATGCCCTTCTACTACTCGTCGAAGGTGCGCTCGGTCCCGGAGTTCCTGCTGCACCGCTTCGGTCCCTCGTCCCACCTGCTCTCCTCGATCATCTTCGCCGTCTCCTCGGTGCTGATCGCGGGCGTCAACCTGTACGCGATGGCCCTGGTGCTCCAGGCGCTGCTCGGCTGGCCGCAGTGGGTGGCGATCGTCATCGCCGGCCTCTTCGTCCTCGCGTACATCACGATCGGCGGGCTCTCCTCGGCGATCTACAACGAGGTCCTCCAGTTCTTCGTCATCCTCGCCGCGCTCATCCCGCTGACCATCGTCGGTCTCAAGCGCGTCGGTGGCTGGGACGGCATCTCCGACTCGCTGTCCAGCTCGCACGGCGACTCGTTCATGACGGCCTGGCAGGGCACGGGCATCGGCGACGCCAACCCGCTCGGCGCCAACTGGCTGACCATCGTGCTCGGCCTCGGCTTCGTGATGTCCTTCGGCTACTGGACGACGAACTTCGCCGAGGTGCAGCGCGCGCTGTCCGCGAAGAACCTCTCCGCCGCCAAGCGCACCCCGCTGATCGCCGCGTTCCCGAAGATCCTCATCCCGATGGTCGTCGTGATCCCCGGTCTGATCGCCCTGGTCATGGAGCCGTCCATCGGCAAGTCCGCCGACGGCCTCCAGTACAACGACGCCATCCCGGTCCTCATGCGCGACCTGCTGCCCAACGGTGTCCTCGGCATCGCGGTGACGGGCCTGCTCGCCGCCTTCATGGCGGGCATGGCGGCCAACGTCTCGTCCTTCAACACGGTGTTCACCAACGACATCTGGGCCGCGTACATCAAGAAGGGCCAGAGCGACCGGCACTACCTTCAGACGGGCCGTGTCGTCACCGCCGTCGGCGTCGTGATCGGCATGGGCACCGCGTTCATCGCGGGCAGCTTCAGCAACATCATGAACTACCTTCAGACGCTGTTCTCGTTCTTCAACGTCCCGCTGTTCGTGGTCTTCATCATCGGCATGTTCTGGAAGCGCACGACGCCCGCCGCCGGTTTCTGGGGCCTGCTTTCCGGCACGGTGGCCGCGATGGTGAACTACTTCTGGTTCTACAAGCAGGGCGTCATCTCGATCCCCTCGGACCAGGGCGCCAACTTCGTCTCGTCGATCGTCGCCTTCGTGGTCGGCGCCGTGGTGATGTTCGTGGTCACGCTCTGCACCAAGTCCAAGCCCGCCGAGGAGCTGGCCGGTCTCGTGTACGGCACGAAGTCGCCGGGCATGGAGGAGCCGCCGGCCGAGGGTGACGACGCCTGGTACCGCAAGCCGGCCCTGCTGGGCTGGGGAGCGATCGTCCTCGCCGTCATCTGCTACATCCCGTTCTCCTTCTGAGGTCCGAGGTAACACGACATGAGCGACGAAATGAACCAGCACGTCGAGGAAGTGAAGGAGCTGGAGGCCAAGTCGGCGACGGCGGCCCGCCTCTTCGACGTGCGACGCATCATCGGCGGCCTCTTCGTGGTGTACGGCGTGATCGTCACGATCGCCGGCTTCACAGCGTCCGACGCCGACCTCAAGAAGGCCCAGGACATCAACATCAACCTGTGGACCGGCATCGGCATGCTGCTCCTCGGCCTCTTCTTCCTGATCTGGATGAAGCTGCGCCCCACGGAGCCGCCGACCGCGGAGGAGCTGGCGGAGGCGTCCGAGTAACGCCACCCACCCGGTAGGACCGGGCCCGGAGCCCACCACTTGGGAGAGCGGTGGGCTCCGGTCCTTCGTTAACGTGCTCGGATGGGTACGGGACGAGCGGGCAGGACACCGGCCGAGCGGGCGCTGGGGCGCTCGTACACCACGGGCGACGGGGCGCAGCGCTTCGACGTCGACGACCTGGCGGTGGACCATCGGCCGGACAGAACGGCCTTGTTGACGTACCGCCTCACGGTCACCTGCGGCTCCCGGCCCCCGGAGCGCTGGGTCTTCACCCTGCACTGGGACGACAAGTCCTTCACCGACGTGCTCACGTCGGCCGCTCCCGAACCCGAGCGCCTCGGGCAACTCGTCCATCTGGTCAGGTCCCTGATGGAGGAGTGGTGGGACACCAAGAGCGGCAACCGCGGTTCGGCGAGGATGGGGCGCCGCCTGCCGTAGGCGGGTCCGCGCAACGCACAAGGCCCGTTCCGCCGGAGCGGAACGGGCCTTGTGCACTGGAGCGCCGGGCAGGCCTTGCACCTGCATCTCCCCGCAGGAAGCGGGACGTCTTTCCTTGGACCACCAACGCGCGGTCGTTCACCGCGAGTTGCGGCGACCAACAAGATCAACTGTAGCTCAGGACTCCTGTTCTGGCGAACCCACCGGGCCCGCCCGGTCCAACAGCCCCGTGCGCGCCGCGAGCGCCGCCGCCTCCAGGCGCGAGCCGACGCCCAGCTTCATCAGGACCCGCTGCACATGCGTGCGCGCCGTGGACGGGGCGATGCCCATGCCCGCCGCGATCAGCCGGGTGTCCTCGCCGTCCGCGACCCGCACCAGGACCTCGACCTCGCGCGGCGTGAGCATCTGGAGCAGCCGCTGCCCCTCGTCGTCCGGCTGGGCCACCGGATTGAGCAGCTCCCCGAACGCGCCCTGGAGCAGCGCGGGGGCCACCGCCGCCTCCCCCGCCCGCGCCTTCATCAGCGCGCGCTCGACACCCTCTATGCGCTCGTCGTGCCGTACGTAGCCGGAGGCGCCGGCCGCGAAGGCCGACGCGATGCCTCTGGGCGACGGGACGGGGCCGAGGACCACCACGGCCACCTGCGGGCGCTCGCGTTTGATGCGGACGACCGGGTCGAAGGTGCCGGGCTCCGCCGGGGTCGCCGTGCCCAGGAGACAGACCTCGGGCGCCCGCGAGATGACCAGGTCCGCCGCTCCGGCCGCCGGTGCGGCCGCCGCGAGCACCCGGTGCCCGCGCAGCTTCAGGGCCGAGGCCAACGCCTCGGCCAGCAGTCGGTGGTCATCGACCACCATCAGCCGCACACCCATCGGGCCAACCCCCCAATCGACCCCGGGAGTCTCCTCCAACCCCCGGGCCCCCCAAGGACAGGCGAGCCCCCCGACTCCCCGTCCTCCTTCATCCCCCGGAAGCTACACGCTTGTTCGAGGTTGCGCGCCCCCTACCGGCCAGAAGCGGCCCTGAATGCTGAAATCCAGTGCATTGAGGGATGTTTGGGGGTACAGGAACGCAAAGCCATCGCCAAGAAAGGCCCGTTCGGGACGGTTTCCCGACCGGTTTCATCCGGTGCCGAAACCGATCGCCGTGTACCGCCTGCCGCCGTCCGCATAGGGCTCGCCGATCAGGGGCTGGCCGAGGAACAGTCTGCCCTTGGAATAGCGGAATTCGGAATTCGAGCGGCCCGGCGCGATGCCATTGATCATGTCCCGGACGGCCGGGGTCGCCGGAGTCTCCAGGAGCGTCGACCGCTTCATGGTGCGGGGGTCGATCGTGACGATCCGGCTGCCCTTGTCGGCGGACCCCGTCGTGAACGCCAGGATGTTCCCGCCGTCCATGCGCACCGGGAAGATCTCGCGGCGGCCGCCTCCGGTGACGCGGTCGCCGGTGCGCCTGCCCGACTCCAGTGAGTAGGACACGATCTCGTTGGCCGGACCCGCGGCGCCGCCGCTCTCGCGCGGCCGGGTCGCGAGATAGATCCGCCCATTGCCGACGGTGATCTTCGCGCAGCCCTCGGTCTTTCCGACCTCGCAGGCGAAGTCGTACTTCCGGGGGTCGACGGAGATCCTGCTCGCGACCCCGCCGCGGCTGTTCAGGGCGAATACGTCGGTGATGGTGCCCGCCTGGTCGGCGCCCCTTCCCACGCCGAAGACGACCGGCTTGGTGGAAAGGACCTTGACGTCGGCGAGGCCCGAGGCGAGCTTGTGGGACCACTTGGGCTGGCCCGTCACCGGGTCGATGAGCTGGACGTCGTACGTCGCGTTCCTGCCGTAGGTGCCGCATTTGCGGACCGTCACGAGCTGGGCGCCGCCGTGGTAGCCGAGGTCCTGGCATTCCCCCGTATCGGGCTGCCACAGGATGCGGCCCGTCTTGACGTCGAAGGCGGCGCCGCCGTCGAGGCCGCCGCCCGCCGCGAGCGTGTTGCCCGTCAGGGAGAGTTCCTCGAAGATCCGCCGGTTCGAGCCCTGGCCGAGGCTCTGCGTCCAGAGCTTGTGCCCCGTGTTGACGTCGAAGACCGTGATCTGGCTGCACGGCCTGTGGTCGCCGTTCGCGGGCCGCTTGCCCGCCTCGCTGACCACGGCCGCGAGCGCGCCGTCGGTGACGCTGTCCGTCCCCGCGCACGTCTGCCCCGACAGCGGGAGGGTCCAGGTCTTCTCGCCGCTCGCGGCGTCGTACCCGACGAGCTGGTTCACGCCCGCCTTGGCGTACGTCTTGTCGGTCAGCCAGGAGCCCTGGACGCTGTCCACCTGCCGCTTCGCCACCTTCGGCGCGGGCAGCCGCAGCGTCACCCCCGCCGACGGGTCGGCCGGGGCCCGCTCCGCCTCGGAACCGCCGAAGCCGTCGCCGCCCTTGTCGCCGCCGTCGGCGCCCACGCCGGGGTCGTCGCCGGACCTCGACGCGTAGAGGAAGCCGCCGCCGACGATCAGCACGAGGGCCACCACCGCGGCGCCGATGACCAGCGCGAGCGGCGGCACCTTGCTGCGGGCGGGCGGCCGCGGGGGGCCGTACTGGGGCTGCTCGTACGGCTGTTGCCGCGCCAGGCGGGCCCGGACCTCGGGCGGGAGCGGTGTGCGCAGCGTGCCGTAACCGGGAGCGGTGTACGGCGGCATGGGCGGTGGGGCGCCGAACTCGCCCTGGGGGGACGGGGGTTCGTTCGGCCGACGGGGCGGGGGTGGCTGGGTCATGACCTGGGTACCTCGGGGACGTTGAGTTTCGGCAAGGCCAGTCGCCGTGGGCCGGACCGCACGTTCTCGTCCCGGCGGCCCTTTTCTATCACTCGCGTCTGTCACTCGCCGCCGACAGGCAACGGGCCGGCCCGTCCCCGTACCCAGGGGAGGACCGGCCCGCGGTGCGCCGCGCTACGCGTCCTCGGCCAGCTCCAGCCAGCGCATCTCCAACTCCTCGCGCTGCGCGACCAGATCACGCAGTTCCGCGTCGAGCTTCGCGACCTTCCCGAAGTCGGTGGCGTTGTCCGCGATCTGCGTGTGCAGCTTGGCCTCCTTCTCGGAGATCTTGTCCATCTGCCGCTCGACCTTCTGGAGTTCCTTCTTCGCGGCCCGCGCATCGGCGGCGGAGGGCCCCGCCTTCTCGGCCGCGGCGGGGGCGGCCGCGGGGGCGGGGGACGCGGCCTCGATCATCCGCTGCCTGCGCTCCAGGTACTCGTCGACGCCGCGCGGCAGCATCCGCAGCGTGGCGTCGCCGAGCAGGGCGTACGTGTTGTCGGTGGTGCGCTCCAGGAAGAACCGGTCGTGGGAGATGACGACCATCGAGCCGGGCCAGCCGTCGAGCAGGTCCTCCAGCTGCGTCAGCGTCTCGATGTCCAGGTCGTTCGTCGGCTCGTCGAGGAAGAGCACGTTCGGCTCGTCCATGAGCAGGCGCAGGATCTGGAGCCGGCGCCGCTCGCCGCCGGACAGGTCGCCGACCGGCGTCCACTGCTTGTCCTTCGCGAAGCCGAACTGCTCGCACAGCTGGCCCGCGGTCATCTCGCGGCCCTTGCCGAGGTCGACGCGGTCACGGACCTGCTGGACGGCCTCCAATACGCGCAGGGAGGCGGGCAGTTCGGTCACGTCCTGGGAGAGGTACGCGAGCCGTACCGTCTTGCCCACGATGATCTTCCCCGCCTCGGGCTGGACGTCGCCCTGGCTGCGGGCGGCCTCGTCGAGGGCGCGCAGCAGGGACGTCTTGCCCGCGCCGTTCACGCCGACCAGGCCGACGCGGTCGCCGGGGCCGAGCTGCCAGGTCAGGTGCTTGAGCAGCACCTTCGGTCCCGCGGTGACGGTCACGTCCTCGAGGTCGAAGACGGTCTTGCCGAGCCGGGCGTTCGCGAACTTCATCAGCTCGCTCTTGTCACGCGGCTCCGGGACGTCAGCGATCAGCTCGTTGGCGGCCTCGATGCGGTAGCGCGGCTTGGAGGTACGGGCCGGGGCGCCGCGGCGCAGCCAGGCCAGCTCCTTGCGCATCAGGTTCTGCCGCTTGGCCTCCTCGGTCGCGGCGATCCGCTCCCGCTCGGCGCGCGCGAACACGTAGTCCGAGTAGCCGCCCTCGTACTCGTAGACGTCGCCCTTCTGCACGTCCCACATGCGGGTGCAGACCTGGTCGAGGAACCAGCGGTCGTGCGTGACGCAGACGAGGGCGGAGCGGCGGGCCCGCAGGTGCTGGGCGAGCCAGGCGATGCCCTCGACGTCGAGGTGGTTCGTCGGCTCGTCGAGGACGATCAGGTCCTGTTCGGCGATGAGCAGCTTGGCGAGCGCGATACGGCGCCGCTCGCCGCCGGAGAGCGGGCCGATCACGGTGTCCAGGCCCTGCGGGAAACCGGGCAGGTCGAGGCCGCCGAAGAGGCCCATGAGCACGTCGCGGATCTTCGCGCTGCCCGCCCACTCGTGGTCGGCCATGTCGCCGATGACCTCGTGGCGGACGGTGGCCTTCGGGTCGAGCGAGTCGTGCTGGGTGAGCACGCCGAGGTGCAGGCCGCCGCTGTGGGTGACGCGTCCGGTGTCCGCCTCCTCCAGCTTGGCGAGCATCCGGATCAGGGTCGTCTTGCCGTCGCCGTTGCGCCCCACGACGCCGATCCGGTCGCCTTCCTGTACGCCGAGGGAGACGCCGTCGAGGAGGGCACGGGTGCCGTAGACCTTCGAGACGTTCTCGACGTTGACCAGATTGACTGCCATTTCGCTCCGCTCCGGGGGGTGGGCCACGGGTGTGGGCCAGTCTTCCAGCGTAGTCGGCTCACCGATGGTGTCGGCCACCCGTTCCCCCGGCCACGGGGCTCCGCCCCGGACCCCGCGCCTCAATCGCCGGCGGGGCTGATCTTGCCGAACCGGCGTTACGGTCTCGGGGCTCCGCCCCGGACCCCGCTGCTCAATCGCCGCAGGGGCTGATCTTGCCGAACCGGCGTTGCGCTCTCGGGGCTCCGCCCCGGACCCCGCTGCTCAATCGCCGCAGGGGCTTGATGTGCCCACCCGCCGCGGGCAATCGCCCGGGCGCCCGTCCCCTCCGGGAGCGTCGGCCTCACGGGGTGCCGCAGCCGACTTGGGCAATCTGCCGCCTTGGGCGGCAGGGTGGGCAAGGCGGCGGCCGGTGCCGCGGGACGATGGGACGGGCCCGAGCCACGGGGGGGGAAAGCTCAGCGGGGTGCGGCGCCCGGCGGCGGAACCTCCAGGTCGACCGCGTCCCGCAGCAGTGCGCGGGCGCGGTCGAGCGCGGTGGTGCCGCTGAGCCAGCGTTCACTGAGGCCCTCGACGAGGGCGGTGAGGCGCTCCGCCGCGGCCTCGGGGTCCGTTTCCGGGGCCGCGAGCCCCGACCCCTGGGCCTCGCGGATCAGGTTCGCGACGTCGTCCGCCCAGCGTGCACTCGCCGCGGCCAGCTGCTCCCGCAGGTCGGGGTCGAAGACGGCGGTGGCCCGCAGTTCGCCCCAGGCCGCACTGTTCTCCCGCACCTCCGGGTCGTCCCGCAGTTCCAGCAGGAGCAGGTCCGTGAGCCGCGTACGGGGGTCGGCGGCGGTCTTCAGGGCGGCGTCGGTGTAGTCGACGGCCCGCTGGTTGATGAACTCCAGGGTCGCGCGGAGAAGTCCGGCGCGGCCCTTGAAGTGGTAGTAGATCAGCGCCGTCGAGACACCGGCCTCGGCGGAGACCTCCTCGACGCGCAGTCCGCGCACGCCGCGGCGGGCGATCAGGCGGGCGGCGGCCCGGAGTATCTGGGTCGGTCGGTCGGGCACTGCTCGCTCCTGGAACTCCTGGGCTTCGGCCGGTGGCCGGGCTCCATGATGCCTTACGCTCGAAACTGACCAAATTTTCAGTCAGGGAGAACTACCCATGGGGATGTCCCGTCGGCGGACACTGCGAGCGGCGCTGACGGCCGGTATCGGCGGGGCGCTCGCCGCGTGCGGCACGGGGAGCGGCGGCGGAGCGCCGACGGGCGGGCGGTCCAGCGCCCCGGCCGCGGCGGCGACGGGTCCAGGCCTGCGGATGCCCGACGAGGCGCATCCGCACGAGCTGACGTACATGTCGTGGCCCACCCGTCGGATCTGGGGCTCCGACATCGCCGGGGTGCGGGCCGACATCGCCGGGATCGCGCGGGCGGTCGCGGAGTTCGAGCCGGTGGCGCTGCTCGCCAACGAGCGGGACGTGACGGCGGCCCGGAAGGCGTGCGGCTCCGGGGTGGAGGTGGTGCCGATCCCGGTGGACGACCTGTGGATGCGCGACACCGGCCCGAACTTCGTGCTGGGGGACGACGGGATCGCCGGGGTCGATCTCAACTTCAACGGCTGGGGCGGCAAGCAGACCCACGGCCGCGACGGCGACGTGGCCCGCGAGATCCTCTCCGACGAGGACATCCGCCGGATCAAAGCGCCGATCACCGGCGAGGGCGGCTCCATCGAGGTGGACGGGCGGGGCACGCTCATGGCCACCGAGAGCTCACTGGTCAACGCCAACCGCAACCCCGGCAGGTCCCGCGCCGACATCGAGCAGGCGCTCAAGGCGCTGTTCGGCGTGACCACGGTGATCTGGGTGGACGGCGTCCGCGGCGAGGACATCACCGACTTCCACATCGACGCCCTCGCCCGGTTCTCCGAGCCCGGGGTGGTGGTCATGAGCACCCCGGACGAAGAGGCTCCGCGGGACGTCTGGACCGACGCCTACGACCAGGCCCGCGGCGTCCTCGACAAGGCGGTGGACGCCCGGGGCGAGGGCTTGGAGATCGTGGAGCTGCCCGAACCGGTCGACATCGGCCGCCGCGGCGAGGGCTTCCTCGCCAGTTACGTGAACTACTACGTGGTCAACGGCGGGGTGGTGATGCCCCGCTTCGGCGACCGGCGGGCGGACCGGGAGGCTGCGGCCGTGGTGCGCGAGCTGTATCCGGGCCGGGAGGTCGTCCAGGTCTCCGTCGACACGCTCGGCGAGGGCGGGGGCGGCATCCACTGCTCGACGCAGCAGATGCCCAAGGCCCGCTGAGGCGGCGTCCGCTCAGAGGAGGGTGGCGCCCGGCGCGGGCGACGGCGCCACCCGCACGGACCGGCAGGTTCCGGACGCCGCGAGGGTGTCGGCCACCTGGCGCGCAGCGGACTCGTCGGCCGTGAGGAACGCCGTGGTCGGGCCCGAGCCGGAGACCAGTGCGGCGAGCGCGCCCGCCGACCTGCCCGCCTCAAGGGTGTCCTTCAGGGACGGGAAGAGGGAGAGGGCCGCGGGCTGGAGGTCGTTGGTGACCGTGGCCGCGAGGGCCTCGACGTCGCCGGTGCGCAGCGCCGCCAGGAGGGCGGGCGCGGCGACGGGGTCGGGGGCGTCGGGGCTGAGGCGGTCGAACTCGCCGTACACCGCCGGCGTGGACAGGCCGCCGTCCGCCGCCGCGAACACCCACCAGAACTCGCCGCCCACGTCGAGGAGTTCGAGCTTCTCGCCGCGCCCGGTACCGAGCGCCGCCCCGCCGACCAGGCTGAACGGCACGTCGCTGCCCAGCTCGGCGCAGATGTCGAGGAGTTCCTCGCGGGAGGCGTTCGTGCCCCAGAGCGCGTCGCAGGCGAGCAGCGCGCCCGCCGCGTCCGCGGAGCCGCCCGCCATGCCGCCGGCGACGGGGATGTCCTTGGCGATGTGGATACGTACGTCGGGGGCGATGCCGTACCTGCGCCCCAGCTCGGCGGCCGCGCGCGCGGCCAGGTTCGTGCGGTCAAGGGGAACCTGGTCGGAGCCGGGGCCCGTGCAGGTGAGGGCGAAGGAGTCCGCCTCCGACACCGTCACCTCGTCGTAGAGGCCGACGGCGAGGAAGACGTTCGCCAGGTCGTGGAAGCCGTCCGCGCGGGCGCCACCGACGGCGAGCTGGACGTTGACCTTGGCGGGGACGCGAACGGTCACACTCACTTGTTCCCGGCCTCCGCGATACGGGCGAACTCGTGGACGGTGAGCGCCTCGCCGCGCGCCTGCGGGGAGACGCCCGCCGCGACGAGCGCCTCCTCGGCGGCCTGCGCCGAACCCGCCCACCCGGCGAGCGCCGCGCGCAGCGTCTTGCGGCGCTGGGCGAAGGCGGCGTCGACGACCGCGAAGACCTCTTGCCTGGACGCGGTGGTGGGGATCGGCTCGGTGCGGCGCACGAGGGAGACGAGGCCGGAGTCGACGTTCGGGGCGGGCCAGAAGACGTTGCGGCCGATCCGGCCGGCGAGCTTGACCTCCGCGTACCAGTTGGCCTTCACGGACGGGACGCCGTAGACGCGCGAGCCGGGTCCTGCGGCGAGCCGGTCGGCGACCTCGGCCTGCACCATCACGAGGGTCCGCTCGATGGTCGGGAAGCTCTCGAGCATGTGGAGCAGGACGGGGACCGCGACGTTGTACGGAAGGTTCGCGACGAGGGCCGTGGGCTCGGGGCCCGGCAGGTCCGTGACCTGCATCGCGTCCATGTTGACGAGGTCGAAGGAGTCCTTCTTGGCCGGGATGCGGGCCGCGATGGTCGCGGGCAGGGCCGAGGCCAGTACGTCGTCGATCTCCACGGCCGTGACGTGGCGCGCCGCTTCGAGGAGGGCGAGGGTGAGCGAGCCGAGGCCGGGTCCCACCTCTACGACGGCGTCGTCCTCGGTCACTTCCGCGGTGCGGACGATGCGGCGGACGGTGTTGGCGTCGATCACGAAGTTCTGGCCGCGCTGCTTGGTCGGCCGGACGTTCAGCGCCGCGGCGAGTTCGCGGATGTCCGCGGCGCCGAGGAGGGGGCCCTGGGGGTCACTGGTGCTCACCGTTCAAGGGTAGCGGGGCCCTGCCGGGGGGCTGCCCGTGACGTGGTCGCGGCCGCGGGGCTCCGCCCCGGACCCCGCTGCTCAATCGCCGCAGGGGCTTAATAGATCAAGCCCCGCCGACGATTGATCTATCAAGCCCCGCCGGCGTTTGAGGCGCGGGGTCCGGGGCGGAGCCCCGAGGCCGTGACACCGGTGCCGCGCCCCCCTACAGTCGCGCCCCGCAATGCGGCCACGGCGTCGCCCCCCGGCTGACGTACAACTTCTTCGCCCGGTAGGTCTGCTCCGCCGCCGGCGCGTCCTGGGGGCGGCCCGAGCCGCCGAGCCTCTGCCACGTCTGGGTGTCGAACTGGTAGAGGCCGCCGTAGGTGCCGGTGGCGTCCGTGGCCCCCGGCCGGCCGCCCGATTCGCAGGCCGCGAGCCCCGACCAGTTGAGGGAGTCCGCCCCGGCCACGGACGTCGGCATCGGCTTCGTACCGACCCTGACCTGCTGCGTACGCGGCTCCCGTACGACCTCCTGCCGCACGCGGCGCGGCTTCCCCTTGACCCCGTTGACGGTGCGCACCGAGTACGTGACCCGCTTCATGCCCGGCTCACCGACCCGCGTGACGACCTCCGTGCCCTGGAACTGCGAGGCGTCCTCCGTGCGCTCGGTCGCGTACGGGATCGGCTCCTCGCGGACCTCCTTCTCCCCCGTCACCCGCATCACGGTGATGACCTGCCCGTCGCGCGGAAAGCTGCTCTGCGGCACCGATGTGGTGTCCTGCCCGCGCAGCGTGACGCCCGCGTCCTCGACGGCCTCGCGCACCGTCGCCGCGTTGGTGCGGATGGTGCGGCGGTTGCCGTCGGCCATGATCGTGACGCTGCGTTCGGTGCGTACGTCGAGGTCGAGCCCGTGCCGGGCGATGCGCTGCGAGCGCGAGGCCGAGACGTACGCCCCCTCCGCCCGCACCCCGAGCTGTCTGAGCGCCCCGTGCACGGTCCGCGCCGTCGTCCACACCTCTCGGCGCTGCCCGTCGAGGGTGAGCCGGACGGGGCGCCCGTAGTGGACCGCGACCTCGTCCCCGCTGGCCAGCGCGGTCCCCTCGCCGGGCGCCACGACGTCGTGGTCGCCGACGTCCACGCCCTCGTCGGCGAGGAGTTCGGTGACGTCGTCGGCGAAGGTGTGCAGGGTGCGCTCCTTGCCGTCGACGCTGAGGTGGATCGCCTTGTCGTCGGCGACGAACGCGGAGGTGCCGCCCGCGAGGAACGCGACGACCAGCGCCTGCGGCAGCAGCCTGCGCAGCGACTCGGGGCGCCGCGCCACCTTCTTGCGGCGCGCGGCGCGCCGCGCGGCGGCCCGCCCGCCGGACGGCGCCGGGGCGTCGACCTGGGTCTCCGCCTCGTACGTCCGGTACGGCGGCTCATACCGCTCGTACGTCTCCTGCGGCGTAATGCTCACGACGACGCTCCAGGCACTCACGGGTTCCGGCCCCCGGGGAGGGGCGGATCGGGCGAGCAGAACCTAGCGGAGCGTTCGTCACCCTCCAAAGCACCACGGTTACTCTGCGTGGCGACTTTGCCCGGAGCTGGGCGGCCGCGAGCGCCCGCGACCGTTATCGCTCAGTAATCGAAGGCCCGCGCGGTGTTGGCGGAGACCGACGTCGCGAGGGCTTCCTCCGTGACGCCCAGGACCCCGGCCATGGCCCGCAGCGTGACCGGAATGAGATACGGGGCATTAGGCCGACCGCGGTACGGGGCGGGCGTCAGGAACGGCGCGTCCGTCTCGACGAGGACCAGTTCGAGCGGGGCCACCGCGAGCGCGTCGCGCAGCGGCTGCGCGTTCTTGAACGTCACGTTCCCCGCGAACGACATGAAGTAGCCGTTCTCCGCGCAGATTTGGGCCATGTCCGCGTCACCGGAGTAGCAGTGGAAGACGGTGCGCTCGGGCGCGCCCTCCTCCTTCAGGACGCGTAGCACATCGTCGTGCGCCTCACGGTCGTGGATGACGAGCGCCTTGCCGTGCCGCTTGGCGATCTCGATGTGCGCGCGGAAGGACCTCTCCTGGGCGGCCTTGCCCTCGGGTCCTGTACGGAAGTAGTCGAGGCCGGTCTCGCCGACGCCCTTCACCTGCGGGAGGGCTGCGAGCCGGTCGATCTCGGCGAGCGCCTCGTCGAGCCCGGCGTCGCCCAGCGGCTCCCGCGCGCCCTGCCGGGACCAGCCGTCGGGGTCGCCGTGCACGATGCGCGGCGCTTCATTGGGGTGCAGGGCGACGGTCGCGTGCACGCGCGCGTGCTCCTCGGCCACGGAGGCCGCCCACCGTGAGCCCGCGAGGTCGCAGCCCACCTGGACGACCGTGGTCACCCCCACCGACGCCGCCTTGGCGAGGGCCTCCTCCACAGTGCCCTCCTGCATGTCCAGGTGGGTGTGGGAGTCGGCGACCTCGACCTCGAGGGGCGCGGGCAGCGGCGGCGGGGTGACGTCCTTGGTGCTGGGGCTCATGCCCCGATCCTACGAACCCGGTGTCACTCGTCCCGCTTGTGGTGGCTGAAGGGGTGCAGCAGGTCCGACAGGTGCCAGTGGTGCCCCTCGCGCTCCGCCGACTCCGGCTCCGGCACCTCCACCGGGCCCACCTGCGGCGTGCGGTGCTGCTGCAACGCGTCGCGGGCCGAGGAGACCCGCCCCGAGCGCATGATGCGCACGACGTGCCCCCCGCAGTTCACACAGGTGGGCCGGGTCAGCGGCGACGGCACCCGCTCCCCCTTGACCACGTACATCACGAACTCCGCACCCTCCCCGTCGACGTGGTGCTCGATCTCGTAGGACTGCTCCCAGCCGTGCCCGCACCGCATGCAGGCGAAGGCGTACGCCTCGTGAACGATGGCTGTCGCGGCGCTGCGATTGGGGACCGGGGGCGTCTGTGCACCAATGGCTGTCTTGGAGACTGCGAACTCGCTCATGCCAGCTCCTCTTGCCCGCTGGACAAACGCTGCTCTTCAGCAGCGTGGGGACGGGTGCGTCCCCTTCAACCAGTGGACGCCTCCGCTGGGCCGAGCGCAAAAGCCCTGTCGACTATTGGATCCGATTTGGTCTTTCCCTGCCGAAACGGGCCGGGCGCGCGGTCTTCGCTTTGCTTTTCAGGTTAGTCCTTTACGTCCCTATGGGGCGGTCCGCGCCGCATTCTTTGCCGCCACCACGGCATCGAACACCTCGCGCTTGGGCAGCCCGGCGTCGGCGGCCACCGCGGCGATGGCCTCCTTGCGACGCTCCCCGGCCTCCTCCCGCACGTGCACCCTGCGCACCAGCTCAGCGGGGGTGAGGTCGTCCGCGGACTTCTCCGGCGCGCCCTCGACGACGACCGTGATCTCGCCCCGTACGCCCTCGGCGGCCCACTCGGCGAGCTCCTTCAGGGGGCCGCGCCTGACCTCCTCGTAGGTCTTGGTGAGCTCGCGGCACACGGCGGCGCGGCGGTCCTCGCCGAAGGCCTCCGCCATCGCGGCGAGGGTGTCGTCGAGGCGGTGCGGGGCCTCGAAGTAGACGAGGGTGCGGCGCTCCTCCGCGACCTCCTTGAGGCGGGAGAGCCGCTCGCCCGCCTTGCGCGGCAGGAAACCCTCGAAGCAGAAGCGGTCGACAGGCAGGCCGGACAGCGCGAGGGCGGTCAGCACGGCGGAGGGGCCCGGCACGGCCGTGACCCGGATGTCCCGCTCGACGGCAGCCGCGACGAGCCGGTAGCCGGGGTCGGACACGGACGGCATCCCCGCGTCCGTCACGAGCAGCACCCGCGCCCCGCCGGCCAGCGCCTCGACGAGCTCCGGCGTGCGCGCCGACTCGTTGCCCTCGAAGTACGACACGACACGCCCGCCGACCTGCACCCCGAGCGCCTGCGTGAGCCGCTTCATGCGCCGGGTGTCCTCGGCGGCGACGACATCGGCGGTGGCCAGCTCCCGGGCAAGGCGCGGCGGCGCGTCCGACACGTCACCGATCGGGGTGCCCGCGAGCACGAGGGTTCCGGTGGACTCGGGGGATTCTGCGGTTCCTGTCACGTTTCCAGTCTCGCAGGAGCGGGCGACAGGACTCGCACAGTCGTGTTCCCTACGATGGCGCGCGTGACCAGTACCGCGTCGTCGTCCGGGGCGACTCCGACCAGCGCACCGACCGAGCAGGCCGCCAGCACGGAGCCGCAGCAGTCGTCGTGGCTGCGCGGGCTGCGCAGGTACGGATACCGGGCGCAGGCCAGAGACGGTGCCGTGGGCGCGCGCCTGGTGCCGCCGTTCCCGCCGCTCGGGGGCCGCCTGTGGGCGTCCTTCGGGCTCAGCCGCTTCTCCGCCGCCCAGGCGGAGCGGATCGTTGGCTGGGTCGGGCCGCTGCTCGTCACGCTCGTCGCGGGCCTCTCCAGGTTCTGGAATCTGGGCAGCCCGAAGGCCGTGATATTCGACGAGACGTACTACGCGAAGGACGCGTGGGCGCTCATCCACCGCGGCTTCGAGGTGAACTGGCCCAAGGACGCCAACGACAAGATCCTGGCCACGGGCGGAAACGTACCGATCCCGCACGACGCCTCGTACGTCGTGCATCCGCCGGTGGGCAAGTACGTCATCGGCATCGGCGAGTGGATGTTCGGGTTCGACCCGTTCGGCTGGCGGTTCATGACGGCGGTCCTCGGCACGCTGTGCGTGCTGATGGTCTGCCGGATCGGCCGCCGCATCTTCCGCTCCACGTTCCTCGGCTGCCTGGCGGGCGCGCTGCTCGCGGTCGACGGGCTCGCGTTCGTGATGAGCCGCACCGCGCTGCTCGACTCGATCCTGGTCTTCTTCGTGGTGGCGGCGTTCTGCTGTCTGATCCTCGACCGGGAGCGCACGCGCGGGCAGTTGGCCGCCGCACTGCCCGTGGACGAGCACGGCCTTCCGCACCCCGACACCGAGGTCGCCGAGTCCCTGCGGCTCGGATGGCGCCCCTGGCGGCTGCTCGCCGGGCTCTGCCTCGGGCTCGGCGCCGCCACGAAGTGGAACGGCTTCATCTTCCTGGCCGCCTTCGCGCTCATGTCGGTGCTGTGGGACGTGGGTTCGCGGCGGGTGGCGGGCGCCGAGCGCCCCTACCGCGCGGTCCTGAAGCGGGACGTCGTCCCGGCGTTCCTCTCGACGGTCCCCGTGGCCGTCGCCACGTACGTGCTGTCCTGGCTCGGCTGGATCCTCTCCCCCACCGACGGCTCCGGCGGCTACTTCCGCGACTGGGCGGCGACCGACGGCAAGGGCGGCAGCTTCACCTGGCTGCCGGACTGGGTGCGCAGCCTGTGGCACTACGAGCACGAGGTGTGGAACTTCAACACCACGCTCAGCTCGCCGCACACCTACCAGTCCAACCCGTGGAGCTGGATGGTCGACGGCCGCCCCGTCTCGTACTTCTACGAGTCGCCGAAGCCGGGCGCGCAGGGCTGCCCCACCGACGCCGCCGAGAAGTGCGCCCGCGAGGTCCTCGCCCTCGGCACGCCGCTGCTGTGGTGGGCGGCCTGCTTCGCCCTCCTGTACGTGCTGTGGCGCTGGTTCTTCCGCCGCGACTGGCGGGCGGGCGCGATCCTGTGCGGCATCGCGGCCGGCTACCTCCCCTGGTTCAACTACCAGGAACGGACGATCTTCTACTTCTACGCGGTCGTCTTCGCCCCGTTCCTCTGCCTGGCCCTCGCGATGATGCTCGGCGCGATCATCGGCAAACCGGGCTCACCGGAGCGGCGGCGGGTGATCGGCGCGGCGGGCGCGGGCGCGCTGGTGCTGCTCATCGCGTGGAACTTCATCTACTTCTGGCCGATCTACACGGGCGACGCGATCCCGGTCGACTCGTGGCGTTCACGGATGTGGTTGGACACCTGGGTCTGAGTCGGTTTCGGTCAGCTTTGTGATCTCAATCCGGACACCTTCGGACATCATCTATAGAACTCGCGGCACTTGGGGCACCCCCCGTGCTTACAGTCCCTTCCGTAAACCTGGGGAGGGGAGCGCGTCATGCGCAAGGGGGTCAAGATCGCCATCGTCGGCGGGGTGTTCACCGTCATGGTCGGGGGCGCGGGGTACGCGGGGTACAACCTCGTCACGGCGGTCACGGGCGGGAACACCGTGGCGTCGCAGGGATCCGAGTACAAGTCCGGGCCGCCGAGCGGCGACGAGGTGAAGGAGACCTCGGAGCAGTTCCTCGCGGCGTGGGCGAAGAACGACGCGGCGGCCGCGGCACGGCTGACGGACTACGCCGACAACGCCATGCGCGTGCTCGAGGACTGGCACGACAAGGCGCACGTCACGCACACCGAGCTGACGCCGACGAAGGCGGAAGGACCGAAGGTCGCCTTCCACGTCAAGGCGACCGTCACGTACGGCAAGAAGACGAAGACGCTGTCGTACGACTCCTCGCTCACGGTCGTCCGCGGGCACACCACCGGGCGGGCCCTCGTGGACTGGTCGCCGGCCGTGGTGCACCCGGCGATGAAGAAGGGCGACACGCTCGTCACCGGTGAGGCGACGGTGCCGGCGATCGAGGCCGTCGACCGCGACGGCACGGTGCTGACCAAGGGCACGTACCCGTCCCTCGGCCCGGTCCTCGACCAGCTGCGCGCCAAGTACGGGGACTCCGCCGGTGGTTCGTCCGGGATCGAGACGTACGTGGAGCACACCGACGCGAACGGGGAGCCGACCACCGCGAAGACGCTGCTCACGCTCGCCAAGGGCAAGCCGGGCAAGCTGCGCACGACGATCAGCGCGACCGCGCAGGCGGCCGCCGAGCAGGCGGTGAAGAAGTACCCGGAGTCGTCCGTGGTGGCGGTCGAGCCCTCCACCGGTGAGGTGCTCGCGGTCGCCAACGAGGCGAAGGGCGAGTTCAACGCGGCGTTCCAGGGCGGCAACGCGCCCGGCTCGGTCATGAAGATCGTCACCGCGGCCGCACTGATCGACAACGGTGTCACCTCGGCGAACGGCCCGGCCCCCTGCCCCGATTCGGCGGTCGCGCTGAGCCAGACCTTCCACAACCTCAAGGGCCTGCGGCCCAACGAGAACGCGACGCTGGCCGACAGCTTCGCCCGGTCCTGCAACACCGCCTTCATCAAGCTCTCCGACGACCTGGGCGCCGCGAAGTTCGCCGCCGAGGCGGAGGACCGGTTCGGGCTCGGCAAGGACTGGAAGACGGGGATCGTCTCCCGTGACGGTTCGGTGGACATGCCGGGCGACTCCGACGACGCCGCCGCGCTGATCGGTCACGGGCAGGTCAAGGTGAACCCGTTGAACATGGCCTCGGTCACGGCGACCGCCGTCACCGGCACCTTCCGTCAGCCGGTCCTCGTCTCCCGGAAGGTCGACGACCACCCCCTCGCCACGGCGAAGGGCCTCAAGCCGGGCACCTCCGCCCAGTTGCGGCAGATGATGCGGCTGACCGCGACCAGCGGCACCGCCGCCGCGGCCATGGCGGGCGTTCCGGGCGACAAGGGCGCGAAGACCGGCTCCGCCGACGTCGACGGCCAGGGCAACGCCAACTCCTGGTTCGCGGGCTACAGCGGCGATGTGGCGGCCGCGGCGACGGTGCCCCGCGGCGGGCACGGCGGGGACGCGGCGGGGCCCATCGTGGCGGCCGTGCTGCGGGCCGGCTCGTAGCTCCCGTACGCGGCGACTACGGGCCGGAGCGTAGTTCCCCTACGAATCCGGGCGCCTGGCGGTGAATCCACGCATCGCCAGTCGTTACCACGTCGTTCTGTCCTACGGAAAGTGCGTTCAGGGCCACCCCGTACCCTGGGCCACCCGTAGATCTCCGGAGGACTCAGGTGGGCAGCAGAGGCAAGCGTCGCGATGAGCCGCGACGCAACACGAACGCCCTGGTGATCGGTGGCGTCGCCGCCGTCGCCGTCATCGGGGCCGGCGTCGGCGCGTACGCGCTGATCGGGAGCGGTGGACAGGCGGGCAGCACCTCGGCCTCCGCCGCCGACGACAAGCCCGAGATCCCGAAGGGGCCGCCGACCGCCAAGGAGGTGCGGGCCGTCGCCGACGGTTTCCTCACCGCCTGGCAGCAGGGCGAGACCGCGAAGGCCGCCGCGTACACGAACGACGCGGCGACCGCGAAGAAGGCGCTCGCAGGCCTCACCAAGGACGCCCACCTCACCGATCTGAAGCTCGCTCCCGGCACCCGCAAGGGCGCCGAGGTCCCCTTCCACGTCACGTCCACGGTCGACTACAAGAAGGGCGGCGGCTCGGACTCCGGGCTGACCAAGCCCTTCGCGTACGACTCCTCGCTGACCGCCGAGCGCCGCAAGAGCGACGGCAAGGTCCTCGTCGACTGGAAGCCCTCCGTCGTCCACCCGGACCTCAAGGAGGGCGACCACCTGGAGACCGGCGAGGCCGGCGATCCGCCGGTCAAGGCCGTGGACCGGGCAGGGAACGAGCTGGACGCGAAGAAGTACCCCTCGATCGGCACCATCGTCGACGGACTGCGCGAGAAGTACGGGAAGAAGGCGGGCGGCACGGCCGGCGTCGAACTGCGCGTCGTGCGGGGCAAGTCCGCGAAGAAGTCCGAGGACAAGAACGCGCTGCCCGACAAGACGCTGCTCACGCTCTCCAAGGGCACCCCGGGCACCGTGAAGACGACGCTCGACCCGGCGCTCCAGGCCACCGCCGAGGAGCAGGTGAAGAACAGCAAGAAGGCCTCGGTCGTGCTCGTGAAGCCGTCGACCGGCGAGATCCTCGCCGTCGCCAACTCCGACCGCGGCTTCAACACGGCGTTCCAGGGCTCGCTCGCGCCCGGCTCCACGATGAAGGTCATCACGGCGTCGATGCTGCTGGACAAGAAGATCACGGACGTCGACAAGAAGCACCCGTGCCCGAAGTACTTCACGTACGGGCACTGGAAGTTCCAGAACGACGACAAGTTCCAGATCAAGAACGGCACGTTCAAGTCGAGCTTCGCCGCGTCCTGCAACACGGCCTTCATCAGCCAGGCCCCCAAGCTCGACAACGACTCGCTGACCAAGCAGGCGCAGCAGGTCTTCGGCCTCGGCATGAACAACTGGTCGATCGGGGTGCCGAGCTTCGACGGCGCGGTGCCGGTGATGTCGGACGCGCAGATGGCCGCCTCGCTGATCGGGCAGGGCGGCGTCCGGATGAACCCGCTGAACATGGCCTCGGTGGCGGCGACCGTGAAGGCGGGCGCCTTCCACCAGCCGTACCTGGTCTCGCCCGACTTCGACGACCGGACGCTGGCGAAGGCCGCGAAGCCGATCTCCGCCTCGACGGCCTCGAAGCTGCGGGAGCTGATGCACTACACGGCGATCGCCGGCACGGCCGTGAAGCCGATGTCCGGGCTCGGCTCCGACATGGGCGCGAAGACCGGTTCGGCGGAGGTCGACGGGCAGAAGGACCCCAACGGCTGGTTCACGGCCTGGCGCGGGGACCTCGCGGCGGCGGCCGTGGTGCAGCAGGGCGGGCACGGCGGCGACTCGGCGGGCCCCGTCGTCCGCAAGATGCTGCTCGCGGGCAGCTGACCGGGCGGCCGTCCGCGTGGCGGACCGCACCCCGAAACGGGGTCGCGTGTCCCGTACACGTAGGGCTAGCGTGCGGCGCATGACGACAGCGGAGAGCAGCAACAGCAGCACGGCGGCGCACCCCCGGTTCGCCGAGGCCGTCACGGCGATGGGCCTGGCCGACCTCCTTCCGCGGGCGCGGCGCTTCCCCGAGGCGACCCGCACCGCGCAGGAGGCGGCCGACGCGATCGGCTGCGAACTGAGCCAGATCTGCAAGTCGTTGATCTTCGCGGCGGACGGCGTGCCGGTGCTGGTCCTGATGGACGGCGCCTCGCGCGTCGACCTGGATCTCGTACGCGACGAGCTGGGCGCCGAGAAGGTGACCCGCGCGAAGGCGGATGTCGTCCGGGAGTTCACCGGCTACGCGATCGGCGGCGTGCCGCCCTTCGGCCACGCGAACAAGACCCGCGTCCTCGCCGACCGGTCCCTCCTCGCGCACGACACGGTGTGGGCGGCGGCCGGCAGTCCCTACGCCGTCTTCCCCATGGGACCCAAGGAGTTGATCTCGCACGCGGGCGCCGCGCTCGTGGACGTGCGCGCATGACTCCCCTGGTCGCCGCGGCGGTGCTGCTCGCCGCGGTGACCCACGCCTCGTGGAACGCGCTGGCCCACCACATCACGGACAAACTGGTCGGCTTCACGCTGATATCGGGTGGCGGCACGCTGATCGGGCTGGCACTGGCGGTGTTCGCGCCGATCCCGGCGGCGGGCGCGTGGCCGTACCTGATCGCCTCGGCACTTCTCCACATCGCCTACTACGCCCTCCTCATGACCTCGTTCAAACTGGGCGACTTCGGGCAGGCCTATCCGATCGCGCGGGGCACGGCGCCGCTCGTGGTGACGGTCCTCGCGGCGGTCTTCGCGGGCGAGGTGCCGGGCGGCTGGCAGGCGGCGGGCGTCGCGGTGTCCAGCGCGGGGCTCACCGGTCTCGCGCTGTGGGGGCTGCGGGGGTCGGGGCGGCGGCCGGACTGGCGAGCGCTTGGCGCGGCGCTGGCGACGGGCGTGGCGATCGCGTCGTACACGGTGGTGGACGGGTTGGGCGTCCGCGCCTCGGGGTCGTCCCTCGGGTACATCGCGTGGCTGATGATCCTGGAGGGGATCGCGGTGCCGGTGTACGCGGCGTACCGCTGGCGCGGTGAACTGGTGCGGCGGTTGCGGCCGTTCGCGTGGCGGGGCCTCCTTGGCGCGGCGCTCTCCGTCGCCGCGTACGGACTGGTCCTGTGGGCCCAGACCCGGGCGGACCTGGCCCCGATCTCGGCCCTCCGCGAGTCCTCGATCATCGTCGGGGCGGCGATCGGCGCGATCTTCTTCAAGGAACGCTTCGGCGCACCAAGGCTTTTTGCGGCGGGTGTGGTGGTCACCGGGATCGGGTTGATGCTGGCTCATTGAAGCCCCTGCGGCGATTGAGCAGCGGGGTCCGGGGCGGAGCCCCGAGGCGTCAACCACGTAGGGCCATGAACCCACTGCTGACCGCGGTCGTCCCACCGTCGACCGGAAGCACCACACCTGTCACCCACGCCGCATCGCGAGACGCGAGGAACGCCACCGCCGCCGCGATGTCGGCCGGCTCCCCGACCCGGCCCAGCGGATACAACCGCCGCATCGCGTCGAGCTGCTCGTCCCGCCCCTCCCACGCCGCGGTCCGCACGGTGCCCGGTGCCACGAGATTGACCCGGACGCCGCGCGGCCCGGCATGGCCCGCGAGCGTACGGGTCAGGGAGCCGAGCCCGGCCTTCGCCGCGCTGTACGCGTGGTTGCCGAAGTCCTGGATCCCGTTGACGGAACCGATGTTGACGATGGCGCCGCGGCCGGAGGCGACCAGGTGCGGCAGCGCGGCGCGGGCGCAGCGGTAGGCACCGGTGAGGGTGATGTCGAGGTCGCGGGCCCACACCTCGTCGTCCTCGTCCTCGAAGAGCGGCGCGTCGGGTTGGCAGGAGTACGCGTTGTTGACGAGGACGTCGAGCCGCCCGAACACCTCGACGGCGTACGCGACCGCAGCCTCGACGGACGTCCTGTCCCCCACGTCGCACGTGAACTCCCGCGCGTCGCCGCCCAGTTCACGAATGACGGCGGCTGCCTTCTCGGCGGCATCCCGGTCGACATCCGTGACCAGCACCTGCGCCCCCTCCTCCGCGAGCCGCCGCGCGGTCGCGGCGCCGATGCCGCGCCCGGCGGCGGTGACCAGAACCCCGTACCCCTTGAAGCGCTCCATGCCCCGACGCTACCCGCCCACCCTCTCGGGGTGATCCCCCAGTGGCCTCTCAGGGGTCAACCAGGGGGATTCCCGATCGAGTTGAGGACCCGGGCGGGCGGAGGATCGGGGCATGAAGACAACACAGCGCACGCCCCTCCACCCGCTTCTCGTCGGTCCCGTGCTGTTCGCCGCCTACGGCGGGATCCGGATTCTCGACGGGCTCGACGGGGAGCGCGGGCCCGGGGTCGCCTGGACGGTCGGGCATCTGTGCTTCGTCGCCGCGCTCGGCTTCTTCGTACGCGGGTGGGCGGCGGCCCGTCGGCGGTTCACCGGGCGGCGCGACCAGTGGGCCGTCGTCGGCCTCGGGGCCGTCGTGGCCGGGGCGATCGCCCTGACGGTGCAGTTCGGGGTGGACCTCGTGACCGGGCTGATGGCCGCCAACCACGCCGAGATGGCCGAACTCAGCGACACGTTCGGCCAGTTGCCGGGCGCGGAGGCGCTGTTCTACTCCTTCGGGCCGATGCTGTTCTTCGTCGGCCAGGTGATCCTGATTCTGCGCCTGTTCGCGCTGCGCGCGGTACCGCTGTGGGCGCCGTGCCTGGTGTTCGCCGCGACGCTCGCCCCGTTCGGCAGCAAGGACCTGATGCCGGTGGCGGCGCTGCTCCTGCTGGCCGGTTACGCGCCGCTGTGGCTCGGCGCCGCGAGCGCCTCCCGCACCGCCCTCACCAGCGCCTGAGCCCGTGGGTCCGCCGTGACGCCCTTCTGCATTCCGTTCGTCACGTAGCCGAACGCGATGCCGGTCTCCGGGTCGGCGAAGCCGAGGGCGCCGCCACGGCCCGGGTGGCCGAAGGAGTTCGGGGAGAGGAGCGGGGAGGCGATGCCGTGGAGCATGTAGCCGAGGCCGAAGCGGGACGGGGCGATGAGGGTGCGGTCGGGGCCCGAGGAGGCTTCGGCGCGGGCGAGTTGGGTGGTCTCCGGGGTGAAGAGGCGGGTCCCGTCCGCCACTTCGCCGATGAGTGAGGCGTAGAAGCGGGCCAGGCCCTCGGCCGTGCCGATGCCGTTGGAGCCGGGGAGCTGGGCCGCCCGGTACGCCGGGTCGTTCTCGTCCGCCGCGGGGGCGATCGTGCCGAAGGCGCGGCTGGTGAGCGAGTCCGGGTTCGCGTACGCCTCCGCGATGGCGCGCTTGGGGCGCGAGCGCGGGCCGCCGGTGGGCGGGGGTTCGACGGGGCCGACGCGGCCGACCCGGTGGGCCTGCGCGTCAGGGAGGCCGATCCACAGGTCGGCGCCGGCCGGACCCGCGATCTCCTCGGCGACGTACTCGCCGATCGACCGGCCCGAGACGCGCCGCACCAGCTCGGCCGTCAGCCAGCTGTACGTCTGCGCGTGGTAGCCGTGGGCGGTGCCGGGGGCCCAGAAGGGTTCCTGCGCGGCGACCGCGGCTGCCGCGAGGTCCTGGTCGGCGGCCTCGGCGACGGTCAGCGGTCGGTCGAGTGCGGGCACGCCCACCCGGTGCGCGAGCACGTCCCGTACGCGGGCGTCCTCCTTGCCGTGCGCCTTGAACTCGGGCCAGTACGAGCCGACGGGCGCGTCGAGGTCGAGTTCGCCGCGCTGGTGGAGCAGGAGCAGTGCCGCCGCCGCGATCCCCTTGGTGCCGGAGCGGAGGATCTGGGCGGTGTCCGGCTGCCAGGCCGCGTCCCCGTCGACGTCCCGGGTGCCCGCGTACAGGTCGATGATCCGGCGGCCGTCCCGGTAGACGACGAGCGCGGCGCCACGTTCACCGCGGGCCGTGAAGTTCTCGCCGAAGGCGGTGCGTACGCCTTCGAATCCGGGGGCCGTCGTGCCGTTCACTGCGATGTCCACGCAGGGTGCAACAGGGGGCGCCGTCCCCGCATTCCGGATGATCGATCAAACCGCCTTGCGCGCCACCGACCTCGGATCGAACCCGAACGGCAGCTCCAGCCGGTGCGCCGCCATCAGGTCCTCGTCCACCAGCAGGTCGCCCGTCGCCCCGTCCGCCGCGATCGTGCCGTCGCTGAGGATCACCGCGCGCGGGCACAGCTCCATCGCGTACGGCAGGTCGTGCGTGACCATGAGGACCGTGACGTCCAACGAGCGCAGGATGTCGGCGAGTTCGCGGCGCGAGGCCGGGTCGAGGTTGGAGGACGGCTCGTCCAGGACGAGGATCTCCGGCTCCATGGCGAGGACGGTCGCGACCGCGACGCGGCGGCGCTGGCCGAAGGAGAGGTGGTGCGGGGGCCGGTCCGCGAACTCCTCCATGCCGACCAGGGCGAGGGCCTTGCGGACCCGTGCCTCCAGCTCCGGGCCCTTCATGCCCGCCGCCGCGGGGCCGAACGCGACGTCCTCGCGGACCGTCGGCATGAACAGCTGGTCGTCCGGGTCCTGGAAGACGATGCCGACCTTGCGGCGGATCTCCGCCATGTTCTTCGCGGAGACGGGCAGCCCGGCCACCGTCACCGTGCCCGCGCCGCCCGTCAGGATGCCGTTGAGGTGCAGGACGAGGGTCGTCTTGCCCGCGCCGTTCGGCCCGAGGAGCGCGACCCGCTCGCCCTTGCCGATGCGCAGGTCCACGCCGAAGAGGGCCTGGTGCCCGTCGGGGTAGGCGAAGGCGAGCCCGCGTACGTCCAAAGAAGCAGCGGGAGCAGCCGCGGAAGAAGATGCAGAAGAAGTCACAGCGCCCATCCCATCAAGCACACCACGAGCGCCGCACCCGGCAGGGTCAGCGCGTACGACCACTGGGTCCTGGTCGCCGCCAGATCGTCGATCACCGGCATCGACCCCGCGTAGCCACGGCTGACCATCGCGAGGTGCACCCGCTCCCCGCGCTCGTAGGAGCGGATGAACAGGGCGCCCGCCGACTTGGCGAGCACGCCCCAGTGCCGTACGCCCTTCGCCTCGAAGCCGCGCGACTCCCGGGCGATCTTCATGCGGCGCATCTCGTCGGTGATCACATCGCCGTAGCGGATCATGAACGAGGCGATCTGGACGAGGAGCGGGGGCAGCTTCAGGCGTTGCAGGCCGAGGATCAGTTCGCGCAGTTCGGTGGTCGAGGCGAGCAGGACCGCCGCGGCGACGCCGAGGGTGCCCTTGGCGAGCACGTTCCAGGCGCCCCACAGTCCGCTCTCGCTCAGCGACATCCCGAGCACCCGCACCCGCTCGCCCTCGGCCACGAACGGCATGAGGACGGCGAAGGCCACGAACGGGACCTCGATCAGGAGGCGCTTCAGCAGGAAGCCCGCCGGGACGTGCGCCGCGTACGCGACGGCCGCGAGCAGCACCGCGTACAGGCCGAAGGCCCACATCGCCTCGCGCGGCGTGGAGACGACGACGAGGACGAAGCAGAAGACGGCGGCCAGCTTGGTGTGCGGCGGCAGCGCGTGCACGGGCGAGGTCCCGGCACGGTAGAGCTGGTGGGCGTGGCCCGCGCCCATGTCAGGACACCTTTTCCTGCGCCGCCGGCACCTCGGTCGAGGCCGCGTCGCTCGTGCGCCGCCTGCGCAGCGCCCAGAAGATCCCGGTGCCCGCGACGACGGTGACGCCGACGCCGATGATCCCGGCGAGGCCGCCGGAGAGGCGGCCGTTGGAGATGTCCTTCACGCCGTAGTCGGCGAGCGGGGATTCGGAGGAGGCGTGCTCCTTCGTCTTCTGGTCGATGCCCTTGTCGTGGGCGACCTTCTCCAGTCCGTCGGGGTCGGCCGAGGCGTAGAAGGAGACGAAGCCGGCGAGGACCACGGAGGCGGCCAGGCCGATGGCCCAGACCTTGCGGTGCGAGCGGGCGGCAGCCACCGGAGCCGCCGCGGGCGCGTCGACCAGTTCCCCGTTCACCCTCAGTTTCAGCGGCTGGTGCAGGCCCCGGGCCCCGTACACGAGGTCGGGCCGCACGGCCACGACGGCGCCGACGGTGAGCGCGGTGATCACGGCCTCGCCGATGCCGATGAGGACGTGCACGCCGACCATCGCGGTGGCGACCTTGCCGATGGAGACGTCGGTCGTCCCCCCGATGGCGTAGATCAGGGTGAAGACGACGGCGGCGGCCGGGACGGACAGCAGCGCCGCGACGAAGGACGCCACGGTGATCGAGCGGCGGGTGCGCGGCAGCAGCTTCACGAGGCCGCGGAAGACCAGGTAGGCGACGACCGTCGTGGTGATCGCCATGTCGGTGATGTTCACGCCGAGCGCGGTCAGGCCGCCGTCGGCGAACAGCACGCCCTGCATGAGAAGGACCACGGACACACAGAGGACCCCGGTGTAGGGGCCCACGAGTATCGCGGCCAGCGCCCCGCCCAGGAGATGTCCGCTGGTGCCCGCCGCGACGGGGAAGTTGAGCATCTGCACGGCGAAGATGAACGCCGCGACGAGGCCGGCGAGCGGCGCGGCCCGCTCGGAGCCCAGCTCGCGGCGGGCGCCGCGCAGGCTGACGGCGACGGCGCCCGCGGCGACGACGCCCGTGGCGGCCGACACGGGGGCGTTGATGAATCCGTCAGGGACATGCATCGTTCGATGATAGAGGCTTGTTGCGAATGCCTTGCAAGAGCCTCCCGGCACCAATTGGCCCCGATCTTCCCCGGTCGTCCCTGGTCTGTACACCTCTACATATGCGACATTTGTGAACATGACGGTTGTCGAGCAGTACGTAGAGCAGTACGCCCGGGCGCGAGTCGTCACCGACTCCCCCGAGGCGCACCGGGCGGTCCCCGTCGTACTGCGCCACGAGGGCGGCACGGTCCGTGTCGCCCTGCCCGGCTCCGGCGAGTGGGGGGCCTTCCCCCGCGACCTCCTCGAAAGCGGACTGCGCACCCCGGTCTCCGGCGGCACCGTCCGGATCTGGCCGTGCGGGCGCGTCCAGACGGTCATCGAGTTCCACGCCCCGCACAAGCCGAGCGGGGTGACGGTCGTGCAGTTCGACACGAAAGCGCTGGTCCGCTTCCTGCGCCGCACCCACACGGCCGTCACCCCGGCCCGAGCCCCTCAGGGCGTCACGCGCTGACGAGCTCCCGGTCCTCCTCGGGACGCTGATCGCCGGAAGCCGTCCGCAGGCCCTCGCCCTCGACGTCCACGTTCGGCAGCACCTTCGCCAGCCACTTCGGCAGCCACCAGGCCTTCTTGCCGAGCAGCGCGAGCACGGCGGGCACGAGCGTCATGCGCACGATGAACGCGTCGAAGAAGACGGCGATGGCGAGGCCGAAGCCGATCATCTTCACCATCTGCTCCGAGCTTCCGATGAAGCCCGCGAAGACCGCGATCATGATGACCGCCGCGGCCGTGACCACCCGCGCCCCGTGCCGGAACCCGGTGACGACGGCCTGCGCGGGCCGCTCGCCGTGCACGTACGCCTCCCGCATCCGGGTCACGAGGAACACCTCGTAGTCCATCGCGAGGCCGAAGACCACGCCCACCATGAAGATCGGCATCATCGACATGACCGGACCGGTCTGCTCGACGCCGAACAGCGAGCCGAGCCAGCCCCACTGGAAGACGGCGACGACCGCGCCGAGCGCCGCGAGAACCGAGAGCAGGAAGCCGAGCGCCGCCTTCAGCGGAACCAGGACGGACCGGAAGACCACCATCAGGAGCAGGAACGCGAGGCCGACGACGAGCGCCAGGTACGGGATCAGCGCGTCGTTGAGCTTCTGCGAGACGTCGATGTTCATGGCGGTCGAGCCGGTGACGCTCAGCTCGGCGCCGGTGTCCGCCTTGATGTCCTTGCCGGCGTCACGGATGTCGTGCACGACGTTCTCGGTGTCGACCGACGACGGCTTGTACTTCGAGACGACGCTGATGACGGCGGTGTCCCCCGCCTTGTTGAACGTCGCCGGGGTGACGGCCGCGACGCCGTCCGTGCCCTTGATCTCGCGGACGACCTCGGAGACGGCGGCCTTCGGGTCGGCCGCGCCCTTGGCGTCGACGACCGTCATGAGCGGCCCGTTGAAGCCGGGCCCGAAGCCCTCGGAGAGCAGGTCGTACGCCTTGCGCTGGGTGGTGCTGGTGGGCTGCGAGCCGTCGTCGGGCAGGCCGAGTTCGAGCGAGGCGACCGGGACGGCCATGGCGCCGAGGCCGAGGATGCCCGCGATCAGGACGGTGACCGGGCGGCGCAGCACGAAGCGGGCCCAGCGGGTGCCCATGTTGACCTTGGGCTCCTTCTGCTCGCCCAGATCCTTGCGGGCCTTGCGGCCGTGCACGCGCTTGCCGACGTAGCCGAGCAGCGCCGGGATCAGGGTGAGCGCGATGAGCACCGCGATGGCGACGGTGCCAGCGGCCGCGACGCCCATCTTGGTCAGCATCGGGATGTTGACGACGGCGAGACCGACGAGCGCGATGACGACGGTCAGGCCCGCGAAGACGACGGCCGAACCCGCGGTCCCGACGGCCCGCCCGGCCGCCTCCTCGCGCTCGCGGCCCTCGGCCAGTTCGGCCCGGTACCGGGACACGATGAACAGCGCGTAGTCGATGCCGACCGCGAGGCCGATCATCATCGCGAGCGTGGAGGTGGTGCTGCCCAGGTCGAGCACGTTGGCCAGCGCCGTGATGGTGGAGACGCCGATGCCGACACCGATCAGCGCGGTCAGCAGCGGGAGCCCCGCCGCGATCAGCGAGCCGAAGGTGATCACCAGGACGACGGCCGCGATCGCGATGCCGATGATCTCGGTGGCGCCGGTCTCCGGCATGGCCTGGAGCGCGTCACCGCCGACCTCGACGGTCAGACCGGTCTGCTTCGCCTCGTCGATGACGTCCTGGAGCGCGTCCCGGTCGGCATCGGTCAGCTCCATGGAGGAGACCTTGTACGAGGCCGACGCGTAGGCGATCCGCCCGTCCTTGCTGATCGTCTTGGCGGCGAACGGGTCCGCGACGGAGGCGACCTGCTTCGAGCTGGACTTGAGGGAGGCGACGGTGTCCTGGATGTCGGCCTTGTTGCCGGCGTCGGTGAGCTTCTCCCCCTTCGGCGCCTCGAAGACGACGCGGGCGGTGGCCCCGTCGGCGGCGGAGCCGGGGAAGCGCTGGTCGAGCAGGTCGAAGGCCTTCTGGGCCTCGGTCCCCGGTATGGAGAAGGAGCTGGAGGCCGCGGTCGGCGCGGAGGCGGCGCCCACGCCCGCGAGCGTGAGCAGGGCCACCCAGATCAGCGCGACGAAGTGCCGTCGACGGAAGGCGAGTTTGCCGAGTTTGTAGAGGAATGTGGCCACGGAGGCGTACTCCCGGTCAGGTCGTGGGTCCAACAGGACAGCAGGGCATGGGTGATCGGCCCGACGACATGAGCGGTTGTGCGTCAGGTGGAACAGCTGGGGAGTCGGGGAACGGTCAGGCGCTGAGGGCGGGGAGGACCACAGCGTCGATGTACGAGACGAGGTACTCCTGCGTCGGCGGCTCTTCGTCGATGAGCGTGCGGGTGGCGAACGCGCCGATCAGCATGTGGATCAGATAGCCGAGCGCCGGGTTGTCGGCCCGGACCTCGCCCCGGTCCACCGCTCTGCGCACCATCCGGTCGACGCCCGTCATCTCGGGCTCGACGATCCACTCCTTGAAGGCCGCGAGCAGATCCGGATTGGCGTGCACGGCCACCATCAGGCCGCGCATCAGGGCGCTGTTCTGCTCCATGTGACAGTCGTCCTCACGGAACGCGATCGCATGCAGATCACCGCGCAGCGAGCCGGTGTCGACCTCGTCGAAGTGCGGCTTCTGGCTCCGCAGCGCCTTCACCACCAGCTCGGCCTTCCCGCCCCACTGGCGGTAGAGCGTCGCCTTGCTCGAGCGCGTGCGGGTGGCCACGGCGTCCATCGTCAGGGCGTCGTAGCCGACCTCACGGAGAAGTTCGAGCACGGCGCCGTACAGCTCGGCCTCGCGCTCGGGCGTGATCCGGCTGCGACGCGTCGTTGCCTCCGCGACCATGTCACCCACCTGACCTCTCCGTATGCGTACGCCATAAAAGTACCCTGCCCGCTAGCGAAACGAAACGGTTTCGTACGTGCGCTGCGCCACACCGGTCCCGGCCACCCTTCTCAGCGAGTCCCGGTTGCCGGAGCCCGCCTCGCGGAAAAGCATGAGGAGGTGACTGAGGTGACTGAGGAATCCGATGCTGCCGACGGCCGGGCGTACCTGCGCTTCCCCCACATCAGCGGCGAGCGGCTGTGCTTCGCCGCGGAGGACGATCTGTGGGTCGCGCCGCTCGACGGCTCGGCGCGGGCCTGGCGGGTCACCGTCGACCGCACCAAGGTCAGCCACCCGCGCTTCTCCCCCGACGGCCGGCACATCGCGTACACGACGTGGCGCAGCCTCGACCCGGAGATCCATGTGGCGCCGGTCGACGGCGGCTCCGCGCGACGCCTGACGTACTGGGGCAGCGTCGACACCCAGGTGCGCGGCTGGTCGCCCGACGGGGACATCCTCGCGGTGGCCTCGCACGGCGAACCGTTCTCGTACTTCACCTTCGCCTACAGCGTCCCCACCGACGGCTCCCCCGGCGGCAAGCTGCCCTGGGGCCCGGTCTCCGACATCCAGGTCGCCGACATCGACGGGGAGCGGCAGACCCTCCTGCTGACCGGTACGCCGCCGCACGAGCCGGCCGCCTGGAAGCGCTACCGGGGCGGCGCGCAGGGCCGGCTCTGGGTGCACGGGCAGCGCATCCTCGCCGACCTCGACGGGCATCTCGACGACCCGATGTTCGTGGACGGCCGCATCGCGTTCCTCTCCGACCACGAAGGCATCGGCAACGTCTACTCCTGCCTCCCCGACGGCACCGACCTGCGCCGCCACACCGACCACGACTCGTTCTACGCCCGGCACGCCACGACCGACGGCAGCCGCGTCGTCTACCAGTGCGCGGGCGACCTGTGGATCCTCGACTCGCTGTGCGCCGACTCCGCGCCGCGCAGGCTGCGGGTCCGGCTCGGCGGTCCGCGCGCGGGCCGCCGCAGCTACCAGGTGCCCGCCGCGAACCACGTCGACTCGCTGTCCGTCGACGAGACGGGCCGGGCCAGCGCCGTCGTCGTCCGCGGCAGCCTGTACTGGCTCACGCACCGCGACGGCCCCGCCCGCACCATCGCCGACACCCCGGGCGTGCGCGTGCGCCTGCCCGAGATGCTGGGCTCCGGCGGGCAGGTCGCCTACGTCACCGACGCCGACGGCGAGGACGCGGTCGAGATCGCCTACCTGCCACGGGCCAGCGGCGACCGGCCGCCGCGCCGGTTCGCCTCAGGGCAGCTCGGCCGCGTCCAGGAGCTGGTCTCCGACCCGGCGGGCGAACGCCTCGCGGTCGCCTCGAACGACGGGCGACTGCTCCTCATCGACGTCGGCGAGGACGAGGGCGGCGAGGCACCGCTGGAGGAACCCACCGTCACCGAGCTGATCCGCTCCACGAACGGCCCCGTCCGCGATCTCGCCTTCTCCCCCGACGGCGCCTGGCTGACCTGGTCGCACCCCGGCATCGGCCGCTCGCTGCGGCAGATCAAGATGGCCCGGATCAACCGGGGCGGCGGCTCCACCGCGCTCGGCGCGCCCAAGGCCGAGACCGCGACGGTCGTCGACGTCACCAACGGCCGCTTCGAGGACGAGAACCCGGTGTTCACGCGGGACGGCCGCTACCTCGCCTTCCTCTCCTGGCGCGGCTTCGACCCGGTCTACGACGTGCACACCGGCGACCTGTCGTTCCCGCTCGGCTGCCGCCCCTACCTCGTACCGCTGTCGTCCGCGACGCCGTCGCCCTTCGCGCTCTCCCCCGACGGGCGGACGGCGGCGGGCGGCCTGGACCCGGTGGAGGACGCGGGCGGCGACGGCACGCCGACCGTGGAGATCGAGGGGCTCGCCAACCGTGTCGTGCCGTTCCCCGTCTCGGCGTCCAAGTACTCGTCGCTGCACGCCGTGGCCGGCGGCGGCCTCGTCTGGCTGCGCTGGCCGATCTCGGGCGCGCTCGGCGAGACCTTCGCCAACCCGGCCGACCCCTCGGCCCAGCCCACCCTCGAACACTTCGACCTGGTGAAGGGGAAGAAGTCCCAACTCGTCGCCCACATGGACTGGTTCGCGGTCAGCGGCGACGGCACCCGGCTCGTCGTCGTCGACGAGGGCGAACTGGAGGCCGTGCCGTCCACCGAGGCGGGCGACAACGACACGACGGTCTGGATCGACCTGCGCCGCATCCTGCACGAGGTCGACCCGGCGGCCGAGTGGCGGCAGGCCTACGACGAGGCGGGCCGGATCATCCGCGCCTACTTCTGGGAGCCGCACATGTGCGGCATCGACTGGGACGCCGTTCTCGACCAGTACCGGCCGCTCGTCGAACGCGTCGCGTCCCCCGACGAGTTCGCCGATCTCCTGCGGGAGGTCCTCGGCGAACTCGGCACCTCCCACGCCTACGTGGCCGCCGCCCGCCGCAACGAGGGCCCGCCGCACTACCAGCGCGCCCAGGGCCTGCTCGGCGCCAACTTCGTCTGCCGCGACGGGCATTGGACGCTCCAGCGGATCCTGCCCGGCGACTCGTCCGACTCCAAGGCCCGCTCCCCGCTCGCCGGTACCGGCATCCGCGACGGCGCCGTCCTCACCCACATCGACGGCCGCCCGGTCGACCCGGTCAAGGGCCCCTACCCGCTGCTCGCGGGCGCGGGCGGCACGACCGTCGAGCTGACCTTCACGCCCGCCGAGGGCGGCGGCCGGCCCCGCCGCGTCGCGATCGTCCCGCTCGTCGACGAACGCCCGCTGCGCTACCAGGACTGGGTGGCCAAACGCCGCGCCGTCGTCCGCGAGCTGAGCGGCGGCAAGTGCGGTTACCTGCACATCCCCGACATGGGCGGCTCCGGCTGGGCCCAGTTCAACCGGGACCTGCGCATGGAGGTCTCCCGGCCCGCCCTCATCGTCGACGTGCGCGGCAACGCGGGCGGCCACATCAGCGAGCTGGTCGTCGAGAAACTCACCCGGAAGATCATCGGCTGGGACCTGACGAGGAACGCGCAGGCCGTCTCGTACGCCTCGAACGCCCCGCGCGGCCCGGTCGTCGCGCTCGCGGACGAGGCGACCTCGTCGGACGGCGACATGATCGCCGCCGCGTTCAAGCTGCTCGCGCTCGGCCCGGTCGTCGGCCAGCGCACCTGGGGCGGCGGCGTCGGCATGACAGGACGGCACAAGCTCGGCGACGGCACGGTGATCACGGTGCCGATGAACGCGGCCTGGTTCCCCCAGTACGGCTGGTCCATCGAGAACCGGGGCGTGGAACCCGACATCGAGGCCCTGCGCACCCCGCTCGACTGGGCGGAGGGCCGCCACGCCCAGCTCGACGACGCGGTGGAGCTGGCGCTGAACCTGCTGGCGGAGCAGGGCGCGACGACCCCGCCCGACTACTCGGACGTCCCGGACCTGCGGCGGCCGCAGCTGCCGCCGCGGTGACCGGCCCCTCCGCGGGACCAATGTCCTGCGGAGGGCTTACCCCGTTCCGCCCCGGCATGACAGATTCTGGGCGCGCACATGGCGATGTCACGCTCAACTGCCGTTCACCCAGGGGGCTTTCATGTCGCACGGCTCACGAAGAGGAATCCTGCTCGGCGCCGCGGGAATCGGGGCGGGCCTCGCGCTCGGCGGCGGGAGAGCCGCGGCGTCGGCCCCCGGCCTGCCGCCCGTCCTCATCACCGAACAGGCGAGCAAGCGGCTGCTGGTGATGGACCCGCGGGTACGGGTGTGGGACCCGGCCGCGGACCCCGGCGTGGTGCGCTGGGCGTTCTCCCCCGTGGGCGACGCCCGGTACCGGGACACCGAGCCCGACATCAGCTGGGTGTACCCGAGCGAGGCGAAGGTGCGGCGCCATCGCGGGCGCACCTACGTGCTGACCACGGCCTCGTTCGGGTTCGTGGGCGTGGTCGAGTGGCCGAGCGGGCGGCGGTACTGGGCCGGGGCGCTCGGCCCCGGGGACGACCTGATCAACCCGCACACCGCCGAGATCCTCCCCGACGGGAACGTCGCCGTCGCGTGCAGCACGGGCGCGCGCGTACGCCTGTACGCGGCCTCCCTCGGCCCGCACTCCACGCGGTACACGGAGGCCGAGCTGAAGGGGGCCCACGGGCTGCACTGGGACCCGGTGCGCGAGGTGCTGTGGGCCATGGGCGACGACGAACTGGTGGCCTACCGCGTGGAGGGAACGCGCGTACGCCCCTCGCTGGCGCGGCAGTACGCGGTGGCCCTCCCTGTCGCCACTGCGGGGAAGTCCGCCGGTGGACACGACCTGTTCCCCGTGGCGGGGGTGCCGGCGCGGATGTGGGTGACGACCAGCGCGTCCGTGTTCCAGTACGACATCGTCGGCCAGGGCTTCACACAGGACTTCGCGGGGGCCTCGGAGATCGTCCGCAAGTCCGTGAAGTGCGTGGGGGACGATCCGCGCACCGGGCGGGTGGTCACCACCGTGCCGGAGAAGGGGCTCGGCGAGACGTGGTGGACGACCACCGTGAGCCTGCACCGGCCCGCCGGGGCCTTCCGTTACGTCAACGGCGGTATTTACAAAGCCCGTTGGTGGCTACCCAGGTGACCCGTCGGGCGCGTCCAGCCTGCGGTCGAGCGCCAGGGACAGCTCCGCCTCCACCACACCCTTGGCGAGCGGGCGCAGCCGGCCGATGTCCTTGTCGGAGGCGTGCTCGGCGACGAGGTCGGTGAAGAGCGCGGCCAGCGCCTCGGCGTGGTCGCGCACCCGCCTGGCCGCCGCGAGCACGTCGGCCAGCGGGATGCCCTCGCGGACCAGGGCCGCCGAGATGTCGAGGAGCCGGCGGCTGATGTGCACGATCTCCTCGCCGTCGATGCCCAAGTAGCCGAGATCCAGGGCGGCCTGGAGGTTCTCGGGCGTGACGTCGTCCGCGAAGTAGTCGGCGAGTTCGGCGGCGGAGAGCCGGACGGGGACCTCCTCCGTGGGCTGCACGCCGAGGAGTTCGCCGACGTCGCGGCCGCGGTCGAAGGCCTCGGACAGCTCGCTGATCCCGCTGAGGGTGTGGCCGCGGTCCAGGAGCGAGGCGATCGTGCGCAGCCGGTCCAGGTGCGTCTCGTCGTACCAGGCGATGCGGCCCTCGCGGCGGGGCGGCTTGATGAGCCCGCGCTCACGGTAGAAGCGCACGGTGCGGACCGTGATGCCGGCCGCCTTCGCCAGCTCCTCCATGCGGTACTCGCGCCTGCCCACGTCTTCTTTCACGTCTCCTCCCACGCGGGGAACCCTATGACAAGTACTGCGGCCCGGAGGGCCCCGTTGAGGGGCGGTGGTCGGGCGACGGGCGGGCGTACCGGGAGTAACTTTCCTCGGTCCGACCCCTACCCATGAGTACGTACAGCCTCTACTCTCCGAATTACGCCAGTGTTCACTGGCAGAGTCGCAGCGGCAAGGGAGGCGCCGGGATGCCCGAGCAGGAGCACGAACACGTACGAGTGGCGGTGATCGGATCCGGCTTCGGCGGCCTCGGCGCGGCGGTCAGGCTGCGCCGCGAGGGGATCACCGACTTCGTGGTCCTGGAGCGGGCCGGCTCGGTCGGCGGGACCTGGCGCGACAACAGCTACCCGGGATGCGCCTGCGACGTGCCGTCCCACCTCTACTCCTTCTCCTTCGCGCCCAACCCGGACTGGCCGCGGACGTTCTCCGGACAGGAGCGCATCCAGGAGTACCTGGAGCACGTCGCCGACACCTTCCGGCTGCGCCCGCACATCCGCCTCGATTCCGAGGTCGAGCAGCTGCGCTGGGACAACGAGAAGCTCTGGTGGGAGATCGACACCGCGAAGGGCACACTCACCGCCGACGTCGTCGTCTCCGCCACCGGACCGCTCTCCGACCCGAAGACACCCGACATCCCCGGGATCGACACCTTCCCCGGCAAGGTCTTCCACTCCGCGCGGTGGGACCACGACTACGACCTGCGCGGCAAGCGCGTCGCCATGATCGGCACGGGCGCCTCCGCCATTCAGATCGTGCCGGCCATCCAGAAGGAGGTCGGCAAACTCACCCTCTTCCAGCGCACGCCGCCCTGGGTGATGCCGCGCGCCGACCGGGCCATCACCAAGGCCGAACGCTGGCTGCACCGGCAGCTGCCCTTCACCACCCAGGCCCGCCGCGGACTCCTGTGGGGCATCCGGGAGTTGCAGGTCCAGGCGTTCACCAAGCACCCGAACGAACTCGGCATGGTCGAGCAGCTCGCCAAGCGGAACATGCACCGCGCGATCAAGGACCCGGGGCTGCGCGCCAAGCTCACCCCCGACTACCGCATCGGCTGCAAGCGGATCCTGCTCTCCAACACGTACTATCCGGCGCTCGCCCAGCCCAACGTCGACGTCGTCGCCTCAGGACTCAGCGAGATCCGCGGCAACACCCTCGTCGCCTCCGACGGCACCGAGGCCGAGGTCGACGCGATCGTCTTCGGCACCGGCTTCCACGTCACCGACATGCCCATCGCCGACCGCGTCATCGGCGCCGACGGCGACACCCTCATGCAGTCGTGGAAGAACGGCATGAAGGCACTGCGCGGCGCCACCGCCGCCGGATTCCCGAACTTCATGACCGTCATCGGCCCCAACACCGGCCTCGGGAACTCCTCGATGATCCTCATGATCGAGGCCCAGCTGAACTACCTGGCCGACTACATGCGCCAACTGCACGTCCTCGGCGGCCGCGTCGCCCTCACCCCGCGCGAGACCGCCGTCACCGGCTGGAACAACCGCGTGCAGGACCGCATGAAGCGCACCGTGTGGAACACCGGCGGCTGCAACAGCTGGTACCTCGACGAGAACGGGGTCAACACCACGGTGTGGCCCGGCACGACCACCGAATTCCGGCACGCCACCCGGCATGTCGACGTAGGCGAGTACGAGGTGGTGCGCGCACCCGCCGAGCCGGCCGCGCCCACGACACGTACCAAGAAGAAGGCCAAGGTGAACGCCGCATGAGCCGCCTGATGCGCCATGTCACGACGGGACCGTACGCACCGCCCGTCGCCACCCGCGAGCTGACCGTCACCTCCGCGGACGGGGCCCGGCTGCACGTCGAGGTGCACGGACCCTCCGAGGACACGGCTGCCCCCGCCGTCGTGCTCTCGCACGGCTGGACCTGCTCGACGGCGTTCTGGGCCGCGCAGACCCGCGCCCTCGCCACCGACCACCGGGTGATCGTCTACGACCAGCGCGGACACGGCCGCAGCCCCGCCGCCACCACCCTCCCGTACACCACCGACATGCTGGCCGACGACCTGGAGGCCGTGCTCGGCGCGACCCTGGAACCGGGCGAACAGGCGGTGCTCGCCGGGCACTCCATGGGCGGCATGACGATGATGGCCGCCGCCGGACGTCCCAAGTTCCAGGAGCACGCGGCCGCCGTCCTGCTGTGCAGTACCGGAAGCTCGCAGCTCGTCGCCGAGGCCACCGTGGTGCCGCTGATGCGCGCGAGCAACCTGCGCACCCGCTTCACCCGCGCGATCCTCGGCTCCAAGGCACCGCTCGGCCCCGTCACCCCCATCGGCAAGCGGGTCCTCAAGTACGCGACGATGGGCCCGGGGTCGGCCCCCGACAAGGTCGAGGCCTGCGCACGGATCGTGCACGCCTGCCCGCGCGGGGTCCGGTACGGCTGGTCGCACGTGCTCGAACACCTCCAACTGGACGCCGGTGTCGCACAGCTGACGATGCCCGTCGCCGTCGTCGCGGGAACCGCCGACCGGCTCACCCCGGTCGCGCACGCCCGGCGGATCGCCGCCGCGCTGCCCGACTGCGCGGGCCTGACCGAGCTCGCGGGGCTCGGCCACATGACCCCCGTCGAGGCCCCGGACGCCGTCACATCGAAGATCCGCGAACTCTCCACCCAGTACGTGAAGTCGCAGTCGCAGTCGGACAAGGGAGCAGACGCCGCATGAGCAAGGTCAGTCTCGAAGGACAGGTCGCGGTCGTCACGGGAGCCGCACGCGGCGTGGGCGAACTCCTCGCCCGCAAGCTGTCGGCACGCGGCGCCAAGATCGCACTGGTCGGCCTGGAGCCGGACGAACTGAAGCAGGTGGCCGCACGGCTGCACTCCGACGCCGACTGGTGGCACGCGGACGTCACCGACCACGTGGCCATGGCCCAGGTCGCCCAGGAGGTCAAGGACCGCTTCGGCAAGGTCGACATCGTCGTCGCCAACGCGGGCGTGGCGACCGGCGGCCCCTTCGCCGAATCCGACCCGGTGGCATGGCGCCGCGTCATCGAGGTCAACCTCATCGGCTCCGCCGTCACCGCCCGCGCCTTCCTCCCCGTCCTGACGGAGTCCCGCGGCTACCTGCTCCAGATCGCCTCCCTCGCCGCGATCACCCCCGCCCCGATGATGACCGCCTACTGCGCCTCCAAGTCGGGCGTCGAGGCCTACGCACACAGCCTGCGCGCCGAGGTCGGCCACAAGGGCGTCCGCGTCGGCGTCGGCTACCTGTCCTGGACCGACACCGACATGGTGCGCGGCGCCGACCAGGACGACGTGATGCGCGAACTGCGCCAGCAGCTCCCGTGGCCGTCGAACAAGACGTACCCCCTCGGCCCGGCGGTCGACCGCCTCGTCGCGGGCATCGAGCGCCGCTCGCCGCACGTGTACGCGCAGTGGTGGCTGCGCGGCATGCAGGGCATACGCGGCTACCTGCCCTCGGCGATCGGCATCGTGGGCCAGCAGCGCGTGAAGCGCTTCGAGGGCCGCATGGGCGGCATCTCCAAGGGCCTCGTGGGCGCGGGCGGAGCCGCCGACGAGGCCTCGCGAGGCCGCTGACCTGCGACTTCCCACACCCACCCACGGTCCGTCACTGATCGAAATGCGACATATCGGCCGCCATGTCAGTCTGATCGAGGCCCACCCCCCATCCTTCATGGAGTGCATCAAATGGGTATCTCTGACCAGTTCAAGGACAAGGCCGAGCAGCTTCAGGACAAGGCCAAGGAAGCCATGGGCGGCTCCGAGGGCAAGACCGAGGAAGGCAAGGACCGCGCCAAGGAAGGCATGGACCAGGCCAAGGACAAGGCACAGGACGCCGCCCAGGAGGCCAAGGACCGCTTCCAGCAGTGACGCCACCTGAACACACATGACGGGGCCCCGCCCGGAGATCCGGACGGGGCCCCGTCATGTCGCCTCACCGGCGCCGACGCCTACTCGTACACGACGGTGACGGGCGCGTGGTCCGACCAGCGCTCGTCGTGCGTGGCGGCCCGCTCGACGAAGCCCTTCACCGCTCGCCCGGCGAGCCCCGGCGTCGATACGTGATAGTCGATGCGCCAACCTGAATCGTTGTCGAAGGCCCGCCCCCGGTACGACCACCACGAGTACGGTCCCTCGACGTCCGGGTGCAGGGACCGGACCACGTCGACGTAGCCGCCGTCGGACGGGGCGAAGACGGAGGACAGCCACTCGCGTTCCTCCGGGAGGAAGCCGGAGTTCTTCTTGTTGCCCTTCCAGTTCTTGAGGTCGGCCTCCTGGTGGGCGATGTTCCAGTCGCCGCAGACCACGACCTCGCGGCCGTCGGCGGCGGCCCGCTCGCGCAGTTCCTTCAGGTAGGGCAGGAACTCGCCCATGAAGCGGATCTTCTCGTCCTGGCGCTCCGTGCCGACCTCGCCGGACGGGAGGTAGAGGCTGGCGACGGTGACGCCCGGCAGGTCCACCTCGACGTAGCGGCCGCTGTCCGCGAACTCGGCCGAGCCGAAGCCGATCTGCACGCGCTCCGGCTCGCGCCGCGTATAGAGGGAGACACCGGCCCGGCCCTTGGCGGCGGCCGGCGCGTGCACGACGTGCCAGCCCTCGGGCTCGCGCACGTTCTCGGGCAGCTGGTGCGGCTCGGCGCGCACCTCCTGGAGACAGACGGCGTCGGCGGAGGTCTCGGCGAGCCACTCCACGAAGCCCTTCTTGGCGGCGGCCCGGAGCCCGTTCACATTCACAGAGGTCACAGTCAGCACCCCGGCACGATACCGGCAGACTGGACGGGACAGCCGCAAGCACCCGCATAGAGTTACGATGTTCCGTATGACTATTCAGCTTCCCGGAGTCGGGGCGCCCAGCCTGCGCCCCACCTCGTTCGGCCACCGCGACGCGATCGCGCTGAACGACCGCGTCCAGCTCGAATACGCGGAGCGCTACGGCGACGAGGGCGATGTCACGCCCCTTGACCCGACGATGTTCGAGCCGCCGCGCGGCCTCTACCTGATCGCGTACGACGCCGCGGGCACGCCGCTCGCGACCGGCGGCTGGCGCGGCCAGGAGGCGAACGACGAGGGGTACGCGGACGGCGACGCCGAGCTGAAGCGCATGTACGTCACCCCGGAGGCGCGCGGCCTTGGCCTCGCCCGGCAGATCCTCGCGGCGCTGGAGGAGGACGCCCGGGCGGCGGGCCGTACCCGCATGGTTCTGGAGACGGGCCTCAAGCAGCCGGAGGCGATAGCCCTCTACACGTCGAGCGGTTACGAGCCGTGTGCGAAGTTCGGTCACTACCGGTTCGACGAGTTGAGCCGGTGCTTCGCGAAGAGGCTCTGAGCAGAAGGGGCGCCGACCGGAAGAAGCTCCGGACAGAAGAGGTTCTGGACAGAAGAGGCTCTGGACATGCGAAAACCCCGGCGGTTTCCCGCCGGGGTTTTCGTTGCTGTGGACGTGAGGGGATTCGAACCCCTGGCCCCCTCGATGCGAACGAGGTGCGCTACCGGACTGCGCCACACGCCCTTGCAACGAGTGAAACTCTAGCACCCCGATCCGGGTGCTTGGAAATCCGTTCCCTGGCTGGTCAGCCGGGCGGGCTCCGAAGTGGTCCGGCTCACTCGTTGGCGGCGCGCGGACGCCCGTCGGCGTCGTCGTCGAACTGGTCGAAGAGCGGCGTGCGGCCGCGCTCGCGGGAGCGGCGCGCGGAGGCGGCGCGGCGGGCGTCGCTGCGGCCGTCGTCGGCGGCCGGCTCGGCGGATTCCGCGGCGGACTCCTGGGCGCGCTCCTCCTGCGCCTGCTGCTGCGCGGCCTGTTCGGCGGCGGAGGAGCGGGCGGAGCTCCACGTCTCGGGCGCGTTGTAGTCGATGCCGCCGGTGGCGCGCGGGGCGACGGGGGCGGTGACGTAGGTGGGCAGCGGCACGGGGACCGGGTCCCAGCTGTCGCCGGGTCCGGGGTGGCGCTGCCGTTCGCGCTGCTGGTCGACCCACTCCTGGTGGTCGGTCTGTTCGACGAGGGCGCGGCGGTCGGCGGCGAGGGCCTCCAGGCCGGGGTCGGTGGCGGTCTCGTCGACCGCTGGGCCGCCCTCCTGGTCCTCGGCCGCGGCGCGTGCCGCGGCCGGCTGCCGCCTGCGGGGCTGGCGTTCGCGCAGTCGTTGCGCGGCGACCTCGGCGCGGCGGCGGTCCATGACGTAGGCGAAGCGGCGGCGTTCCTGGGTGCGCAGGTAGACGATGTACGCGCTGAGGAGCAGGGCGGGGGCCGCGGGCGCCCAGAGGAACGCGACGCCGCCGACGGCGGCCACGACGGCGCCGACGGTGAAGGCGGCGAAGAGCAGCACGGTCGTGCGGCGGCGGCGCGCGAGCACCTTGGTGCGCCGGGCGCGCGCGGCCTGCGCCTCGGCCGCGGCGGCGGAAGTGGCGCGGGCGGCGCGGGGCTTGGCGGGTGCCGGGGGTTCGGCCGCCGGTTCGGGTTCGCGGGCGGGTTCCGCGCGCTCGTGGGCCGGTTCCGCGAACTCTCGGGCGGAATCGGGGTGTTCACGGCTTTCGCGGCGTTCGCGTCCCGGGTGCGGCGCGCGCCGCTCCCCGGACGGAGACATGCCGACGTCCCGGACGTCCACCCCTTCGGTGGGTGCGTCCGGGTCGACCGGGTCGCCGCGCCGCTCGTCCGACTCGGGCGAGCGCGCCTGCAGGTCCTTGGCGTACCGGCGCTCCATGCCCGCCCGACCGGAGAGAAGCCGGATGGCGGTGCTGAAGCGTTCCGTCGGACGAGCTTCGTTCAACTCGTCCTGCCTACGGAGCCACATCGGCACCAAGTAGGCGGCCCAGGCCCCGACGATGACTGCGTAGATGAGGCCGCTGCTGCTCACGGACACACCGTAGAGGGGTTTACGCGGGGCCATCCGCCAATTGAGCCGGTGTGTCGCACGATCTGGCTGATAATCCGAGCTTTTTTGCGATGGATGTGATCAACGGGCCGACCTTCGGGGGAATTCAATGACCCCTGACGGTGCCTCATCGATCAATTTCGAACATTTATTTCATTTCCAGGGGGTGCCCGGATCGACCGCATTGGGGGCACTCGGACCTGCGGTACCGCGCCGCTCACGACGGCGTCGCCTCAGGAGCCCCTCCGGGACCTCTTCGGCGGTGAGCGCGAAGACGAGATGGTCGCGCCAGGCCCCGTCGATGTGAAGATATCGTGGACGCAGGCCCTCCTCGCGGAATCCGAGTTTCTCCACGACCCTGCGGCTCGGCCCGTTCTCCGGCCGAATACAGACCTCGATGCGGTGCAGGCCCACGGTCCGGAAGCAGTGGTCGACCGCGAGCGCGACGGCCGTCGGCATCACGCCGCGGCCCGCCACCGACTGGTCCACCCAGTACCCGACGTGGCCCGAGCACATCGATCCCCAGGTGATCCCGGCGACGGTCAACTGCCCGACGAGGCGGCCCTGGTACTCGACGACGAAGGGCAGCATCCGGCCCGCGTTCGCCTCCGAGCGCAGGTGCCGCACCATTTGACGGTATGTCGGGCGGTGGGTGATCGGTCCGCTCGGCGTGGGCGGCGGGATGGTCGCCTCCCAGGGGCGCAGCCAGTCGCGGTTGCGCCGGTTCACTTCGCGCCAGGCACGCTGGTCGCGCAGCCTTATGGGGCGGAGGACGACTTCGCCCTCCACCAGCACGACGGGCCACGACGGGCTGTTCAGTGCGCACCCCCGGGTGCCTGGGCGTCGGGTCTGGACCCGCTTCCGTCGGGTCCGGAATCGCTTCGCGGATGGTCGCCGCCGTGGATCTGGTCGACGGCGTGGGTCAGCAGCGGCCCGAGGACGGCGAGCCCGTCCTTCACACCCCCGCTGGAACCGGGCAGGTTCACGATCAGTGTGCGCCCGGCGACCCCCGCGAGGCCACGCGAGAGCGCCGCCGTGGGCACTTTCTCCCGGCCGTACGCGCGGATCGCCTCCGGAATGCCGGGTACCTCGCGGTCGAGGACGCGGGCCGTCGCCTCGGGGGTGCGGTCGGTGGGCGAGATGCCGGTGCCGCCGGTGGTGATCACGACGTCGTACGCCGCCCCGACCGCGGCCCGCAGCGCTGCCTCCACCGGATCGCCGTCCGGAACCACCTGGGGGCCCTCGACGGCGAAGCCCAGCTTTCTGAGGCCCGCGGCGATCAGGGGGCCGCCCTTGTCCTCGTAGACCCCTGCGGCGGCCCGGTTGGAGGCCGTGACGACGAGGGCGCGGTAGCCGTCGGTCATGACCGCGCCTCCCGGTTCCAGACCCCGGACTTGCCGCCGGTCTTCTCCTCCACCCGTACGTCCGAGATGACGGCTCCCTTGTCTACGGCCTTGACCATGTCGACGACGGTGAGCGCGGCGACGGAGACCGCGGTGAGCGCCTCCATCTCGACGCCCGTGCGGTCCGTGGTCTTCACGGTGGCGAGGATCTCCACGGCGTCGTCCGCCACGGACAGGTCGAGCTTGACCCCGGACACGGCCAGCGGGTGGCAGAGCGGGATCAGGTCGGGGGTGCGCTTGGCGCCCATGATCCCCGCGATCCGCGCCGTGGCGAGCGCGTCGCCCTTGGGCACGCCCTCGCCGCGCAGCAGCTCCACCACGCGCGGCGAGACGAGCACGCGGCCGCTGGCGCGGGCGGTGCGTGCGGTGACGTCCTTCTCCGATACGTCGACCATGCGGGCGGCACCGGCCTCGTCGATGTGCGTGAGCCGGTCGGTCTGGTCCTGCTGATGCTGCGAAGTGCTCATGGTGCTGTGGCGCTCCCGATCCGAGCCGTGCGCGGTGCGGCGCGCCGGACGATTTGTGCGCGACACGCTATCGCGAGCCTCCGACAGTCGGCCCTGTCAGCCCAGCAGGACCACGTCCACCTCGGCGCCGGGTTCCACCGACGTCGTGTCCTCGGGGACCACGATCAGCGAGTCGGCCTGCGCGAGCGCCGCGATGAGGTGGGAGCCGGCGCCGCCGACGGGGGCGACCTCGCCGGCCTCGGCGTCGTACACACCGCGCAGGAACTGGCGGCGGCCGGAGGGCGAGGTCAGCGCCTTGTCGGCGGTGAGGGTCGCGCGGGCCTTCGGGCGGTGCACGGCGTCCTCGGGCAGGCCCATCAGGGCGCGGATCGCGGGGCGTACGAACAGTTCGAAGGAGACGTACGACGACACGGGGTTGCCCGGCAGCGCGAGCAGCGGGGTGTGGTCGGGGCCGATGGAGCCGAAGCCCTGCGGCTTGCCGGGCTGCATGGCGAGCTTGCGGAACTCGACGCCGCTGCCGGCCCCGATGCCCTCCTCGTCGTCCGGGTCGCCGATGCCGCTCAGGGCCTCCTTGACCACGTCGTACGCGCCGACGCTGACGCCGCCCGTCGTGACGATGAGGTCGGCGCGGATGAGCTGGTCCTCGATGGTGGAGCGGAGCGTCTCGGCGTCGTCGGAGACCGCGCCCACCCGGTAGGCGATGGCTCCGGCGTCGCGGGCGGCGGCGGTGAGGGCGAAGCTGTTGGAGTCGTAGATCTGGCCGGGCGCCAACTGTTCGCCGGGCTGGACGAGTTCGGTGCCGGTGGAGACGACGACCACGCGCGGGCGCGGGCACACGCGTACGGTGCCGCGGCCGATGGCGGCGAGCAGCGCGATCTGCGGCGGGCCGAGGACGGTGCCGACGGAGAGCGCCCGGTCGCCCGCCTGCACGTCGCTGCCCTGTGCGCGTACGTGCGCGCGTGCCTCGGCGGGGCGGTGCACGCGGACCTCGCCCGACGCACCCTCAGGGGCCGTGCTGTGGGCGGGCATCGAGGTGACGGGGCCCGCGCCGAGTCCTCCGTCGGTCCACTCGACGGGGACGACGGCCTCGGCGCCGGGCGGCAGCGGGGCGCCGGTCATGATGCGGGCGGCCTCGCCGGGGCCGACGGTGGGCTGTTCGGCCTGGCCCGCGGCGACGTCCCCGATCACCGTGAGCACGGCGGGGAACTCCTCGCTCGCGCCCGCGATGTCCGCGACGCGCACCGCGTAGCCGTCCATCGAGCTGTTGTCGAACGGCGGCAGCGACAGCGGGACCGTCACCTCCTCGACGAGCACACAGCCCTGTGCGTCGAGGAGTTGGAGCTCGATGGGGTCGAGAGCGTGGACGGCGGCGAGGATGTCGTCCAGATGCTCGTCCACCGACCAGATCTGCGCCTGGTCCTCGGTGGCACTGAAACTGTTCACTGCTGCTCCCCTGCTCCTCGTGCCGGTGTACTGAATCTTCGGCGTATACCGGTGTTACTACCACGGGCGATATGTGACGCCCCGGAGGCGGTGTGCCGTACCGGGGCGCAGGTCCACCGGGGAGCGGGTGCCGGACCTCGTCGGGTCAGACCTCCTCGGCGACGTAGCCGCGCAGCCAGGTCCGGAACTCCGGTCCCAGGTCCTCACGTTCGCATGCGAGGCGGACGATCGCCTTGAGATAGTCGCCGCGGTCGCCGGTGTCGTAGCGGCGGCCCTTGAAGACGACGCCGTGCACGGGGCCGCCGATCTTCTCGTCGGCGGCGAGCTGCTGGAGCGCGTCGGTGAGCTGGATCTCGCCGCCGCGGCCGGGCTCGGTCTTGCGCAGTATGTCGAAGACGGCGGGGTCGAGGACGTAGCGGCCGATGATCGCGTAGTTGGAGGGGGCGTCGGCCGGATCGGGCTTCTCCACCAGGTCGGTGACCTGGACGACGTCCCCGTCCTCGGTGGCCTGGACGGCGGCGCATCCGTAGAGGTGGATCTGGGAGGGCTCCACCTCCATGAGCGCGATGACGCTCCCGCCGTGCTCCTCCTGGACCTCCACCATCTTCTGGAGCAGCGGGTCGCGGGGGTCGATCAGGTCGTCGCCGAGCAGTACCGCGAAGGGTTCGTTGCCCACGTGCGGGGCGGCGCACAGGACCGCGTGGCCGAGGCCCCTGGGGTCGCCCTGGCGCACGTAGTGGATGGTGGCGAGGTCGTTGGACTCCTGGACCTTGGCCAGGCGGCCCGCGTCGCCCTTCTTCTGAAGCGCCGCCTCCAGCTCGTGGTTGCGGTCGAAGTGGTCCTCCAGCGGGCGCTTGTTGCGACCTGTGATCATCAGTACGTCGCCGAGCCCCGCCGCCGCGGCCTCTTCGACCACGTACTGGATCGCCGGCTTGTCGACGACCGGGAGCATCTCCTTGGGAGTCGCCTTCGTGGCGGGCAGGAACCGGGTGCCGAGGCCCGCGGCGGGGATGACAGCCTTGGTGATCCTGGTGTGCGCGTCAGTCATGCGGGTCACCATATCCGGCTGCTATGGGCGGAATCTGTGGGTCCGCTTTGTAGGCACATATATGCGTCGAATAGGAGAGGTTTGTGACCCGGCTATGAGTCCGCACACCGATGAGCCCGCAGCTGAACCGCGCGGCGTCCACCCTGACAAGCGTTCCTTGCGCAGGGAGTTCCTCCAGGTGAGGAACGCATTGACGGAGGATGACGTACGGGAGGCGGAGCGGGCCGTGGCCCGCCGGGCTCTCGAACTCGACGAGTTGGCGAAGGCCCGCACGGTGGCGGCGTACGTCTCCGTGGGCGGCGAGCCCGGGACCGGCGCGCTCCTCGACGCCCTGCGCGCGCGGGGTACGCGCGTGCTGCTGCCGGCCCTGCTGCCCGACAACGACCTGGACTGGGGCGGGTACGACGGGGCGGCCTCGCTCGTCACGGTGCGGCACCCGGGAAAGATGGCCCTGTCGGAGCCCGGCGGCGAGCGGCTCGGCCCCGATGCCGTCCTGGAGGCGGACGTGGTGCTGCTTCCGGGGCTCGCCGTGGACGCGCGCGGGATGCGGCTCGGCCGCGGCGGCGGCTCGTACGACCGGGTGCTCGCGCGCCTGGAGGCGGCCGGTGCGCGGCCCGCGCTGGTCGTGCTGCTCCACGACAGCGAGGTCGTCGCACACCTCCCCCAGGAGGCTCACGACAAGGCCGTGGACGCGGTGGTGACGCCCTCGGGCGTGCGGCGCTTCTAGACCCCCGCGCCCCACATGCCGAAGGGGCCTGCACGCGCGCGTGCAGGCCCCTTCGGCATGGTGCGCTGTTATGGCTTCAGCACCAGTGAGTCCTCGGTGCTGTCACCGACGGCCTTCTCGGAGAAGTTCCACGGCAACAGGTCACCCTTGATCCACTTCTCGGTCTGGTCCGTGTAGTGGTCGCTGAAGGTGTGCCCCGAAGCGCCCGTGAGGTTGATCCACTTCGACTTGTCGAGGTCCGCCATGTTGACCACCATCCGCATGGACGGCACCCAGTCGACCCCGTAGCCGCCCGCCGCGTTCCAGCCGGTCGCGTTCACGGCCGCCTCGCCGCCGCCCAGCTTCCAGGGGCCGCGGTTGAGCACGTACTGGAGCCAGCCCGGGCCCTCGGTGCCGAGGGTCTGGTTCTTCAGCTCCAGCTTGTGCAGCCGGCCCCAGCTCCAGGTGTCGATGTCCTTGCCGAGCTTGGCCGTGAGGTCCCAGCGGGCGTCCTCCATGGCGCGCGCGAACAGCTGGTCACGGTTCTCGGTGGGGGCGTTCGTGCGGCTGCCCGGCGTCTTCCACCAGTCGTTCTTCGGATCCTTGATGATCTTGCGGACGACCTCGAACCAGCGGTCGCCGCCGTCCGGCTGCGCCGAGTGCGTGTCCCGCTCGCCGCACTCGCGGACCTTGCGGTCCTCGTCGGCGGGGCCCGTCTTGTCGACCGGCTCGACGCTCAGGCACTGGCCGTCGACACGCAGCTCCTTGGGCAGCTTGTTGCCGAAGGCGAGCTTGAGGATGTTGCGCCACACGGCGTTGAAGTAGGCCGCGGCGGCCGAGTCCGGGTTCTGGGTGTAGTCCCAGTTCTCCAGGAGCTGCTGCGCGTCCCTGACGTCCTTGTCCTGGACGTCGATCTTTTGCAGGTAGGGCACCAGGAGCTTCGCGATCTCGCTGCTGTTGTCCATCTGCATGGTGCGCATGTCGTTGGTGGAGACCTTCCCGCCGTCCTTGATCTTCGACTCGATCAGGTCGGTGATGCGCTGGCTGCGGGTGCCGTAGCCCCAGTCCTTGGTCAGCGTGTACGGGTAGCTGTCGTCGACCACGGCCTGGTTGGCGGTCACGATGTAGCCGCGCTTCGGGTTGAACTCGTAGGGCAGCTCGTTCTGCTTGATGTAGCCGGTCCAGCGGTACTTGGAGTCCCAGCCGGGAGACGGCAGGGAGCCGTCGCCCTCGCCTCGGGTCGGGATCCGGCCCGGCAGCTGGTAGCCGATGTTGCCCTCGGTGTCGGCGTAGGTGAGGTTCTGCGAGGGCACCTGGAAGTCGGCGGACGCCTTGCGGAACTCGGACCAGTTCGACGCCTTGTCGAGCCCGAAGACGGCGTCCATGGTGTTGCCCGGCTGGAGCGCGGTCCAGCGCAGCGCGATGCCGTAGCCGTCGCCGCGGTCGGGGGCCGCCGCGTCCACGCCGGCCTTCTTGCCGACCTTCACGAGTTCGGAGTTGCGGTCGGACAGCAGCGGCCCGTTGTCGGTCTCGCGCACCGTGATCGTCTTGGAGTCGCCGCCCGCGACCTTGATGGTCTCCTTGCGGGTCTTGAACGGCACCGTCTTGTCGTCGACCAGATAGCCGTCGCCGCTGAACTTCTCCAGGTAGAGGTCGGTGACGTCGACGCCCGAGTTGGTCAGGCCCCAGGAGATGTTCTGGTTGTGGCCGATGACCACGCCCGGCATGCCCGCGAAGGTGTAGCCCGAGGTGTCGTACTGGCACTTGCTGGAGACGCTCGTGCAGTGCAGGCCCATCTGGTACCAGACGGACGGCAGTTGCGGCGCCAGGTGCGGGTCGTTGGCGAGCAGCGGCTTCCCGGTGATGGTGTGGTCGCCCGAGACCACCCACGAGTTGGAGCCGATGCCGTTGCCGTTGGGTCCGAGGCCCGCGGAGTCGGGGATCTCGTCCAGGACCTTGGAGAGGCCGCCCAGCTGCCCCTGGAGGCCGCTGGGGGCCTGTGCGTCGCCCGCCAGGCCGGTGCCCGCCGCCCCGGCCGACTGGGTGCCCGTACCGCCGCCGGAGGACGCGTCGAACGACTTCGTGGCGCTGTCGTAGCCGCCCTCCTGCACGATCGGCTTGTGCCGCGTGTACGGATAGTCGGGGTACAGGTCGGCGATCTGCTTCGGGCCGAGCCGGCTCGTCATCAGCGAGCGGTCGATCTCCTCCTGCATGTTGCCGCGCAGGTCCCAGGCCATCGCCTTGAGCCAGGCCACCGAGTCCACCGGCGACCACTTCTGCGGCTTGTAGTCGTTCTCGAAGCCGAGCGCGACGTACTCCGCGGAGATCGCCTTGCCGCTCTTGCCCCCCAGGTAGGAGTTGACTCCCTTGGAGTACGCCTGGAGGTACTTCTTGGTCGAGGGCGACAGCTTGGTGTCGTACTCCTTCTGCGCCACGCGATGCCAGCCCATGGTGCGCAGGAACTCATCGGTCTTGACCTGGCCCCTGCCGAACATCTCGGAGAGCCGACCGGAGGTCGTATGGCGCCGCACGTCCATCTCGTAGAACCGGTCCTGCGCCTGCACATAGCCCTGCGCCATGAACAGGTCGTGGTCCGTGGACGCGTAGATCTGCGGGATCCCGTAGCTGTCCCGCTTGACCTGCACCGGTCCGTCGAGCCCGTCGAGTTGGATGGACCCGGTCGTCTGCGGCATGGACGCCCGCACACTGTCGACGCTCCAGTAGGCACCGAATCCGATGCCCGCAAGGACGGCCAACACGAGGACGATCACGATCAGTCGGGCTCGGCGCCCCTTCTTCTTGCCGGGCGGGCGGCCGGCAGAGGCGTTCGTAGTGGAGGGCATCGCGGTCCTTGCTGTCCTTCGCTAACCGGGCTGGGCGAGAGCAACCTTACGAGCAGTGCGCTGTGGCTCCGGACGCGGAGTCGAGAAGCAGGGTTCTACGGAGAACGGCGTGACGTATCCGGCATCAAGAAAGCGTTAACGATTAGGTAAGGTAACGAAGTAACTTGCCTGTCGCAGTGCCCCTCCTGGAAGGAACGGCCCCTGACTGTCCACCAGCTCAACCAGCTCCTGCTCGTCGGCGCCCTCGTGCTGCTCGTGGCGGTCGCCGCCGTGCGCATCTCCTCGCGCAGCGGACTGCCCAGCCTCCTGCTCTATCTCGGCATCGGCGTCGCCATGGGCCAGGACGGGTTCGGTCACGTCGACTTCAGCAACGCCGAAATGACGCAGGTCATCGGCTATGCGGCGCTCGTCGTGATCCTCGCCGAGGGCGGTCTGGGCACGAAGTGGAAGCAGATCAAACCCGCGCTCCCCGCGGCCGCCGCCCTGTCCCTCGTGGGCGTCTCGGTGAGCGTGGGTGTGACGGCGGCAGGAGCGCACTACCTGGTGGGCCTCGCGTGGCAACAGGCACTGATCATCGGCGCCGTGGTCTCCTCCACGGACGCGGCGGCGGTCTTCTCCGTTCTCCGTAGGGTGCCGCTCCCCGCGCGCGTGACCGGCGTCCTGGAAGCGGAGTCCGGCTTCAACGACGCCCCGGTCGTCATCCTCGTCGTCGCGTTCTCCGCCGCGGGCCCCATGGAGCACTGGTACGTCCTCGTCGGCGAGATCGCCCTGGAGCTCGCCATCGGCGCCGCCATCGGCCTCGCGGTCGGCTGGCTGGGCTCCTTCGGCCTGCGGCACGTGGCCCTGCCCGCCTCCGGCCTCTACCCGATCGCCGTCATGGCCATCGCCACCTCCGCGTACGCCGCGGGCGCCATGGCCCACGGCAGCGGGTTCCTCGCCGTCTACCTGGCCGCGATGATGATGGGCAACGCCAAGCTGCCGCACTGGCCGGCCACCCGAGGCTTCGCCGAGGGGCTCGGCTGGATCGCGCAGATCGGCATGTTCGTCCTGCTCGGCCTGCTCGTCACCCCGCACGAGCTGGCCGACGACATCGTGCCCGCGCTCCTCATCGGCCTGGTCCTCACGATGGTCGCGCGACCCCTGTCGGTCGTCGTCAGCCTGGTGCCCTTCCGCATACCGTGGGCGGAGAAGGCCCTCATGTCATGGGCCGGGCTGCGCGGCGCCGTGCCCATCATCCTGGCGACCATCCCGATGGTCACGGGCGTCGCCGACAGCCAGCGGATCTTCAACATCGTCTTCGTCCTGGTCGTCGTCTACACCCTCATCCAGGGCCCGACACTGCCCTGGCTCGCCGGGAAGCTGCGCTTGGCCGGCACCTCGGACACCGCCGACCTCGGCATCGAATCGGCGCCCCTGGAGCGGCTGCGCGGGCACCTGCTGTCCGTCTCCATTCCGGAGGGCTCGCGGATGCACGGCGTGGAGGTCGGCGAACTTCGGCTGCCCAAGGGGGCCGCCGTCACGCTCGTCGTCCGCGACGGCGCCTCCTCCGTGCCCGCACCCACCACCGTGCTGCGCAAGGGCGACGAACTCCTGGTCGTCGCCACCGACCCGGTGCGGGACGCGGCGGAGGCGCGCCTGCGGGCCGTCGCCCTCGGCGGAAAGCTGGCCGGATGGTTGGGCACGGCGGGCCCGGGAGCCCGTTAGCATGGATGCACAGACCATGTACGACCGACTCTGCCTGACGTAGAGCCGGCGCGACCGCAAAGCGGCCGCGGTCCCCTTGCAGCGCCGTGCTTCACGGCCTGACCTGCTTGGCCCAGGGCCTCTCCTGGCGCGGACCGTAGGTATCACTCGGTTCCCGGCGCATGAGGACGGCTCTCGGCGCGCACCCCTCAACCAGGAGGACCGCGCGCTACCAGGCGGCAGAAAGGCAAGGACCGTGCCACAGAAGGACACGGTCACCGAACCCGGCACCCAGCGGGCCGCACGCCCCGGCTACGGGCAGCTCCTGCGCACCCGCGGGGCCTGGACGTTCCTGCTTCCCGGCTTCGCGGCCCGCCAGCCGTTCGCGATGCTCACGATCTCCATCGTGCTGCTCGTGCAGCACACCACCGACTCCTACGGCACCGCGGGCGCGGTCTCCGCGACGACCGGTGTCGCCATGGCGCTGTTCGCGCCCTACAGCGGTAAGCTGGCCGACCGCTTCGGGCAGCGTGCCGTGCTGCTGCCCGGCGTGCTCGTGCACTCCGCGGCGGGTCTCACGCTCACCGCGCTCGCGCTCTCCGGGGCGCCCACCTGGACGCTGTTCCTGGCGGCCGTGCCCACGGGTGCCTCGACACCGCAGATCGGGCCCATGGTGCGGGCCCGCTGGGGCGTGAAGCTCCAGGGTTCGCCCCTGATGCAGACGGCCGCCGCCTTCGAGTCGGTCACCGACGAGTTCACGTTCGTGCTCGGACCGCTGTTCGCGACGGCCCTGTGCACCGGCATCGACCCGGCCGCGGGCCTGCTCACCGAGGCGGCGCTCACGCTCGTCGGCGGCCTCCTGTTCGCCACCCAGAAGGCCACCCAGCCCCCTGTGGCCGGCCTGGAGGGGCACGCGCGCGTGCAGCACGCCTCCGCGCTCCGCGTCCCCGGTGTGCGCGTCCTGATCGTCACGTTCCTCGGCATCGGTTCCGTCTTCGGCGGCATGCAGGTCTCGCTCGCCGCGTACACCGAGTCGATCGGCGAGCCCGGCCTCAACGGCGTCCTGTACGGGATCTTCGCCGCGGGCAACATGCTCTCGGGCCTGGTCTGCGGCGCCATCGCGTGGAAGATCGCCCCGCAGCGCCGGCTCCTCGTCGGCTACACGGCCCTCGCCGTCATGGCCTCCGGGCTGTGGGCGGCGCAGTCCGTGGTGCTGCTCGCCGGGCTCGGTCTGCTGGTCGGCGTGTGCATCGCGCCGTCCCTGATCACGGGCTACACGCTGGTCGAGAAGATCGTCCCCGTGGGCTCCCGCACCGAGGCCTTCACCTGGCTGACCGGCGCGGTCGCGCTCGGTCAGGCGGCCGCCGTGTCGGTGGCCGGACAGCTGGAGGACCGCCTCTGGGACGGCGCCGGATTCCTCGTCCCGATGGGCGGCACCGTGCTCGCCCTGATGGTCATGTTCCTGCTGCGTTCGCGGCTCACTCCGACCTCGGTGGGGCGGACCGTGGCACGTGGTGTGGGTCACCGCGAGCCCGTGGCAGTGGACTGATCCCGCGGAATAGGTCACTATGGATCGTCGTTAGCACTCAACGAGTGAGAGTGCCAGGAGGAAGACACAGTGCCGACTTACCAGTACCAGTGCACCGAGTGCGGCGAGGGCCTCGAGGCGGTGCAGAAGTTCACCGACGATGCCCTGACCGAGTGCCCCAGCTGCAACGGCCGCCTCAAGAAGGTGTTCTCGGCCGTCGGCATCGTCTTCAAGGGCTCCGGCTTCTACCGCAACGACAGCCGCGGTTCCTCGTCGAGCAGCAGCCCGGCGTCGGCCTCGAAGTCGTCGACCGGTTCCGAGTCGAAGTCCTCTGACTCGAAGCCGTCCTCGGACTCCAAGCCGTCGACGTCCGCTTCGTCCGCGTCTTCGTCGAGCTCGTCGAGTTCTTCGACGTCCTCCGCCGCGTAAGCAGCGCGACCAGCGCGAACAGCGCCGCGAATTCTTACGAGACCCTGTCGTCTTCGGACGGCAGGGTCTTCGGCGTTCCCCGCGTGACTACCGTGCTGCACCATGGCGACCAACTCAGGCAACACGAACGCAAGCGCCGCCGCCGAGATCGGCGTGATCGGCGGCTCCGGCTTCTACTCGTTCCTGGACGACGTGACAGAGGTCCACGTCGACACCCCCTACGGGCCGCCGAGCGACTCGCTCTTCCTCGGTGAGGTGGCGGGGCGCCGGGTCGCCTTCCTGCCCCGGCACGGCCGCGGCCACCATCTGCCGCCGCACCGCATCAACTACCGCGCCAATCTGTGGGCGCTGCGCTCCGTGGGCGTGCGCCAGGTCCTCGGCCCGTGCGCGGTGGGCGGCCTGCGGCCCGAGTACGGGCCGGGGACGCTGCTCGTGCCCGACCAGTTCGTGGACCGTACGAAGTCGCGGGCGCAGACCTACTTCGACGGCCGGCCGCTCCCGGACGGGACGGTGCCGAACGTCGTGCACGTGTCGCCCGCCGACCCCTACTGCCCCACCGGGCGCAAGGTCGCCGTGAAGGCGGCACGCGGCAAGGACTGGGAGCCGGTGGACGGCGGGACGCTCGTGGTCGTCGAGGGGCCCCGGTTCTCCACCCGCGCCGAGTCCCGGTGGCATGCCGCCATGGGCTGGTCGGTGGTCGGGATGACCGGGCACCCGGAGGCGATGCTCGCCCGTGAACTGGAGCTCTGCTACACGTCGTTGACCCTCGTCACGGACCTGGACGCGGGCGCGGAGAGCGGCGAGGGCGTCTCGCACGACGAGGTGCTCCAGGTGTTCGCGGCCAATGTGGACCGGCTGCGGACGGTGCTGTTCGACGCGGTGGCGGGGCTGCCCGCGGAGGCGGAGCGGGACTGCCCGTGCACGGGGGCGCTCGGCGGGATGGACCCGGGGTTCCGGCTGCCGTGACGCCGGGCTCCCGGTACCGGAACTCCCACTTCGGGTGAGGGAGTTGTCCACAACCGCTCGGTAGTGCACGGGCTCCGGCGGGATGCGGCGCGGAGGCGGATCGTGAGCGGCGAGACGGGCGAGGTGCCCGTCCGGCCCGACCGATCCGCAGGCGGTGACGACTGTGTCCGCATCTGTACCTGTCCCGTACGAGCTCGGCATTCCCCCGACGTCCGAGGTGCCGCCCTTCCCTCCCGTGCGGGTGCGCGGCGCGCGGTGGCGGCCGGGGCGCTCGGGCCGGCGTCGGCGCCGTCCTGCCGTGGCGGCGGGGCTCGTCCTGGCCGCCGCGGCGCTGGCGGCCGCGGTGCCGTCCTCCGGCGCGGGAGGCGGTCCCGAGCCCCCGCACGCGGGAGCGGCGCCGGGCGGTCGGGCCGCCGCGTCCGCCGTGACGGTGTCGGCGCCGGTGCGGATCGCGGACGCGGGTGCGGTGCGGCTGCTGCGGCCGGGCGACCGGGTCGACGTGGTGGCGGCGCGGGCGGACGGCGGGCCGGGGGTGCGGGTGCTCGCGTCCGGCGCCCGCGTGGCATCCGTTCCGAAACCGGGGCCAACTCTCGGTCAAGGCGGCGATGTCGGCGAAACCTCGGCTGCGGGCGGGGCGTTGGTGGTGCTGACGGTGGAACGCGCGACCGCGGCGCGGCTCGCGGGCGCCGGAGCCGCCTCTAGGTTGGCGGTGACGGTGTGGTGACGTATATCTCGTCAAGTCCCCCGATCGAGCTACTGAATTGGACAGGTCTGACCCGAACTGTCGTAGGTTGCGGAAGCGTTTGCTCCACAACCTGGACATGTGAAGAGAGGCCTTCTGGTGAGCGAGAACAACGGACCGAGCCTGTGGGAGGGCTTCAAGGCCTTCCTCATGCGGGGCAATGTGATCGACCTCGCGGTGGCCGTGGTCATCGGCGCCGCATTCACCAACATCGTGAACGCGGTGGTGGAAGGGGTCATCAACCCGATCGTCGGCGCGTTCGGCACGCAGGACCTGAACAAGTACGCGTACTGCCTGAAGGGCACGTGCGAAAAGGGCAGCGACGACAGCATCCAGATCATGTGGGGCACGGTTCTCAGCGCCGCGATCAGCTTCCTGATCACGGCCGCCGTCGTCTACTTCCTGATGGTGCTGCCGATGGCCAAGTACCTCGCCCGGCAGGCCGCGAAGAAGGCCGAGAAGGAGGGCACCCAGGAGGTCCTGGAGGTCTCCGAGCTGGAGGTGCTCAAGGAAATCCGCGACGCGCTCGTGGCGCAGCGCGGTTCGGGGCACACCGAGCCCTAGCAGGGCTCGCCGCGGCCCTTCAGATGTGGTGGGGCGGCTTCTCGTCGAGGAAACGGGCCAGGTCGGCGGCGCTGTTGTCGCCGGCTGCCGGCCGCTCGCCCCAGCCTCGGTCCGTGTCGTCGGAGGACTGCGCCGTCAGCGGATCGTCGAAGATCAGCGCGGCCTTGGGGTCACGCTTCTTCGGATCGCGCTTCTTGGGGTCGGGGGCGGGGCTGCTCATGGCTCCAGGGTACGTCGCCGGGGGCGGCGGCCCCCTGGGCGCCGGGTCAGACGGCCGTGAGGCCGTGGGACTCGAAGATCGCCTTGGCGGAAGCGACCTGCTCGGGGGTGGGCGAGGGGGTGTCGTGCAGCGTGAAGGTCTTGCCGAGCGCCTGCCACTTCGCCTCGCCGAGCTTGTGGAAGGGCAGCACGTCGACCCGGGAGACGTTGCCGAGGGAGCCCGCGAAGGCGGCGACGCCCTCGATGTTGGCGGGGTCGTCGGTCAGGCCGGGGACGAGCACGAAGCGCACCCACACGTTCTTGCCGAGGTCGGCGAGGCGGTGCGCGAAGTCGAGGGTGGGCTGAAGCGGGCGCCCGGTGACGTGCTTGTACGTGGCGCGGTCCCAGGACTTGATGTCGAGCAGCACGAGGTCCACGTCGCGCAGCAGGGCGTCGGTGGCGCGTACGCCGAGGAAGCCCGAGGTGTCGAGGGCGGTGTGCAGGCCCAGCTCGTGCTTGAAGCGGTGCAGCAGCTCGCCGGCGAAGACCGGCTGGAGCAGGGGCTCGCCGCCGCTGATGGTGGCGCCGCCGCCGGCCGCCTCGATGAACCGGGTGTACTTGGCGGCCTCGGCGACGATCGCGTCGGCTGCGGTGCGCTTGCCGTCGCGCATCTTCCAGGTGTCGGGGTTGTGGCAGTACAGGCAGGTCAGCGGGCAGCCGGAGAGGAACGTCACGAAGCGGGTGCCCGGCCCGTCGACGCCGGTCGACAGGTCCCAGGAGTGCACCGAGCCCTCGATGGGGCGACGGGTCGCGGCGGCGGCCGGGGTGGCGGCGTCGTTCGCGGTGAGGTTCTGGGTGAGCAGCACGGTCATGGCGTTCCTCCTCGTGTCCTACGGGGTGTCTCGGTCGGGAGGAGCGGCTCAGAGGGAGCCGTGGAAGGTGCGGTGGATGACGTCCAGCTGCTGCTCGCGCGTCAGGCGGACGAAGTTCACCGCGTACCCGGAGACCCGGATGGTGAGCTGCGGGTAGTTCTCCGGGTGCTCCATGGCGTCCTCGAGGGTGGCCTTGTCGAGGACGTTGACGTTCATGTGGAAGCCGTCGCTGGCCATGAAACCGTCGAGCACGCCGGACAGGTTGCCGATCCGCTCGGTGGGCGTGCGGCCGAGTGCGTCCGGGGTGATCGTGTTGGTCAGCGAGATGCCGTCCTCGGCGTCGTCGTAGGGCAGCTTCGCGACCGACAGGGCGGAGGCGATGTAGCCGTGCTCGTCGCGCCCGTTCATCGGGTTGGCGCCGGGGGCGAAGGGGGTGCCGGCGCGGCGGCCGTCCGGGGTGTTGCCGGTCTTCTTGCCGTAGACGACGTTCGAGGTGATCGTGAGCACCGACTGGGTGTGCACGGCGTTCCGGTAGGTCGGGTGCTTGCGGACCTTCTCCATGAAGCCGTGGACGATGCGCTTGGCGATGTCGTCGGCTCGGTCGTCGTTGTTGCCGTAGGCCGGGTAGTCGCCCTCGATCTCGTAGTCGACGGCGAGGCCGGTCTCGTCACGGATCACCTTGACCCTGGCGTGCTTGATCGCCGACAGGGAGTCCGCGGCGACCGACAGACCCGCGATGCCGCACGCCATGGTGCGCAGGATCTCCTGGTCGTGCAGGGCCATCTCGATACGTTCGTAGGCGTACTTGTCGTGCATGTAGTGGATGACGTTGAGGGCGTGGACGTACGTCTTCGCCAGCCAGTCGAGCATCGCGTCGTAGCGGGCGGCGACGGTCTCGTAGTCGAGGTATTCGCCCTCGATGGGCTCGAAGCCCTCGACGACCTGCTTGCCGGACTTCTCGTCGCGGCCGCCGTTGATCGCGTAGAGGAGCGCCTTGGCGACGTTCACGCGGGCGCCGAAGAACTGCATCTGCTTGCCGACGGCCATCGCGGAGACGCAGCAGGCGATCGCGGTGTCGTCGCCGTACTTGGGGCGCATCAGCTCGTCGGACTCGAACTGGATGGCCGAGGTGTCGATGGCGACCCGGGAGGCGAAGTCCTTGAAGCCCTTGGGGAGTTCGCGCGACCAGAAGACCGTCAGGTTCGGCTCGGGGGCCGGGCCGAGGTTGTAGAGAGTTTGCAGGGCGCGGAAGGTGGTGCGCGAGACGAGCGGGCGGCCGTCCTCGCCGATGCCGGCCATCGACCAGGTGACCCAGGTCGGGTCGCCGGAGTAGAGGTCGTTGTACTCGGGGGTGCGCAGGAAGCGGACGATGCGGAGCTTGATGACGAAGTCGTCGATGAACTCCTGGGCCTCGGACTCGGTGATCCGGCCGGCCTCGATGTCGCGCTGGAGGTAGATGTCGAGGAAGTTGTCGATGCGGCCGATCGACATGGCCGCGCCGTTCTGCTCCTTCACGGCGGCGAGGTAGGCGAAGTAGAGCCACTGGACGGCCTCGCGTCCTGTGGTGGCGGGTCCGGAGATGTCGTAGCCGTACGACATGGCCATGGCCTTGAGCTCGTTCAGCGCCTTGATCTGCTCGGAGATCTCCTCGCGGTCCCGGATGACGTGCTCGGTGGGCCAGGCGGCGGCGAGTTCGTCCTTGTCGGCCTGCTTGGCGGCGATGAGGCGGTCGACGCCGTAGAGGGCGACGCGGCGGTAGTCGCCGATGATGCGGCCGCGGCCGTAGGCGTCCGGCAGTCCCGTGATGATGCCGGAGGAGCGGCAGGCGCGGATCTCGGGGGTGTAGGCGTCGAAGACGCCCTCGTTGTGGGTCTTGCGCAGGTGGGTGTAGATCTCGCGGACCTCGGGGTCGGCCTCGTAGCCGTAGGCGTTCAGGGCGCCCTCGACCATCCGCCAGCCGCCGTTGGGCATGATCGCGCGCTTGAGCGGGGCGTCGGTCTGGAGGCCCACGATGAGGTCGTTGTGATTCGCGGGCGTGCCGTCGATGTAGCCGGGCCTGAACGCGTCGATGCGGGAGGGGGTCTTCACGTCGACGTCGTGGACGCCGCGCTCGATCTCCGCGGGGAACATCCCGAGGAGCTTGTCCCACACGGCGGTGGTGCGCTCGGTCGGTCCGGCGAGGAAGGAGCCGTCGCCCTCGTAGGGGGTGTAGTTCCGCTGGACGAAGTCGCGGACGTCGACGGCGTCGCGCCACAGCCCTCCCTTGAAGCCGTCCCAGGCCTCGCCGTGCGTCGTCTTTTCCGCGGGAGTGGCAGTCATCTGCGGCACCTTCCCCATCTCTTCGACCGGTGGGTTGCTACGTGTTCATTGCACTCCTGCGGGGCCCCTTGGAGGGGCGGCGATGGTCCTGAGTTCAGGACCATAAGGCCCTGCTTCGGGCCCAAATCCGCCACAACATGCGGGCTGACCTGGGGGTTTCCTCGGGACTTTCGACCCATGTCCGCTTGTGAACGCATTCACAAGAAATGTGCCGGATTTCCGTGGTACCGGCCGCGGCCGCACATGCGTGGACTGCGTGCCGATTCCCCCACGCCGCGGCCCGATCTGCTGGGGTGGACCCATGACGTCCACGCCAGACAAACGCTCCCCGATCCGCCGCATGGTCGAAAGGGGGCGCGACGAGGAACACCGGGCCGCGTCCCCGCTGGAGCTCTTCTTCGACCTCTGTTTCGTCGTCGCCGTCGCGCAGGGCGGGGCGGAGCTGGTGCACGCGGTCGCGGAGGGCCACTCGGGCGCCGGCGTGATCGACTACGCGCGCGTCTTCTTCGCGATCTGGTGGGCGTGGATGAACTTCACGTGGTTCGCCTCGGCCTACGACAACGACGACGCGGTCTACCGCGTGATCACGCTCGTCCAGATCGCGGGCGTCCTGGTGCTCGCGGCCGGCGTCTCACAGGCGTTCGCACACGACAACTACATGGTGGTCTGGCTCGGCTACCTGATCATGCGGGTCGCGATGGCCACGCACTGGCTGCGGGCCGCCGCCTCCACCACGGGGGCCGAGCGCCGGGTGGCGCTGCGGTACGCGGGCGGGGTGCTCGCCTGCCAGATCGGCTGGCTGGCCCTGCTGTTCACGCCCAAGGCGGCGCAGGGCTGGGTGTTCCTCGCGATGGCGATCCTGGAGATGTGCGTGCCGGTGTACGCGGAGCGGGACCGGCAGACGTCCTGGCACCCGCACCACATCGCCGAGCGCTACGGCCTGTTCACGATCATCGTCCTCGGCGAGTCGATCGCCGCGGCGACGGTCGCGGTGAAGTCCGGCATCGAGGAGAACGACGCGCTCGGCGAGCTCCTGCCGATCGCGGCGGGCGGCCTCCTCATCGTCTTCGCGGCCTGGTGGATCTACTTCGCGGTGCCGATCCACGACCGGCTGCGCAGCAACCGGCAGGCGTTCGTGTGGGGCTACGGCCACTTCTTCATCCTCGCGTCGGCGGCGTCCATCGGCGCGGGCATCGAGGTCGCCGTCGAGCAGGCGGTGGGCGAGGCGCACATCTCCACGGCCGCGGCCTCCGCCGCCGTGACCGTCCCGTCGGCGGTGTTCCTGCTCCTCGTGTGGGCGCTGCACGCGCGGTTCTTCAAGGTGGGGGCCGCGCAGCAGATGGCGTTGCCGGTCAGCGCGTTGCTGGTGCTCGCGTGCACGTTCGCGGGGCACTGGGCGGTGCTCGCGGCGGGGATCGTCGCGGCGCTCACGGTGGCGGCCGGGGTGACGCTGTCCTCGCGCGGGAGCGAGCCGCAACCGGCCTGACCGGCCTGACCGGCCGCGAACGGCACCCCGGGCGGCACCCCGGCCGGGAGCCAACTCCCGTGGTAGGCATGGCACATGACGACACGCAACGATGCCCTCACCGACGTCCGCGGCCTGCGCGTCGGACACGCCACCCGCGTCGGGGACGGATTCCTGACCGGTACGACGGTCGTGCTCGCCCCCGAGGGCGGCGCGGTCACCGCCGTCGACGTACGCGGCGGTGGCCCCGGCACGCGGGAGACCGACGCACTCGACCCGCGCAACCTCGTGCAGCGGATCGAGGCCATCGTGCTCACGGGCGGCAGCGCCTTCGGGCTCGACTCCGCGTCGGGCGTGATGGCGTGGCTGGAGGACCAGGGGCGCGGGGTCCCGGCCGGCGCCCGCCCCGGGGACGTCGTGCCGGTGGTGCCCGCGGCGTGCGTGTTCGACCTCGGCCGGGGCGGCGACTGGCGGGCCCGGCCGGACGCGGCGACGGGCCGCGCCGCCATCGAGGCCGCCGCCGCGACGGAGCCCTGCTCCCCCGTCCAGGAGGGCAACGTCGGCGCGGGCACCGGCACGCTCGTCGGGAAGCTGCGCGGCGGCATCGGCACCGCCTCCACGGTCCTCGACTCCGGGATCACGGTCTCCGCCCTGGTCGTCGCGAACGCCGCGGGCTCCGCCGTGGACCCGGCCACCGGGGCGCTCTACGGCGAGTTCTTCGCGGAGCGCGGACCGGTGACGTACCCGACGCCACAGACGCACGAGGCGGCGGGCAAGCGGATCGCGGAGGCGGCCGCGGCCAACGGGGTGCAGCCCCTCAACACCACCCTCGCCGTCGTCGCCACCGATGCCGACCTCAGCCGCGCCCAGGCGCAGAAGGTCGCCGGTACCGCGCACGACGGGATCGCCCGGGCCGTACGCCCGGTGCACCTGCTCAACGACGGGGACACGGTGTTCGCGCTCGCCACCGGGGAGCGGCCGCTCGACGCCGCGAACCCCCTCGCCCTCAACGAGGTGCTCGCGGCCGGTGCCGACCTCGTGACGCGGGCGATCGTGCGGGCCCTGCGCACGGCGGAGTCCGTGTCGGTCGACGGCCGCACCCACCTCTCGTACAGCGACCTCTACGGGGGCCCGGCCGACGCCGTGTAACAGAGATCCACCGCCGCGTAACAGAACTGTCCCTGTGGCTGCGTTCACAACAAGCGGAGGGAACCCTTCCGCCCTTCTCACGCTCTTCCCCCACATCGGTAGAGAACCTGCGGAACAGCAGAAACCACGAAAAGGGGAGCAGACCGTGAGCAGGCAGAACATAGCCGTCGTGTGCGCGACCATCGCCGTCGGCGCACTGACCCTCACGGCCTGCGGGGGCGACGCCACCGCCAGCGACGACAAGGGCGGCGACGCCCCGAAGATCGCCATCTCCGCCAAGGACGGCTCGACCGGCGCGTCGATCAACGCGACCGGCGTGAAGGTCAAGGACGGCAAGCTGACCACGGTGAAGATGACCGAGTCGGCGAGCGGCAAGACCGTCCCCGGCACGATCACGGCCGACGGCGCGGCATGGAAGCCGAAGGAGCAGCTGGAGCGCGGCACCAAGTACCGGATCTCCGCCTCCGCCAAGGACGACGGCGGACACAAGGCCGCCGCCAACTCCATCTTCACGACCGTCTCCAGCGCCAACAGCTTCATCGGCACGTACACGCCGGACGACGGATCGACCGTCGGGGTCGGCATGCCGGTCTCGTTCACGTTCGACAAGGCGATCACCAACAAGAAGGACGTGCAGTCGCACATCACGGTGACGTCCAGCGGCGGCCAGAAGGTCGTCGGCCACTGGTTCGGTGCACAGCGCCTCGACTTCAGGCCCCAGGAGTACTGGAAGGCCGGCTCCAAGGTCACCATGAAGATCGACCTCGACGGCGTCGAGGGAGCGAACGGGGTGCACGGCGTGCAGGACAAGACGGTGAGCTTCACCGTCGGCCGCGCGCAGGTCTCCACGGTCGACGCGAACACGCAGAAGATGACGGTCGTCCGCGACGGCAAGACGATCAAGTCGGTCCCCGTCTCCACCGGAAGCAACCAACACCCGACGTACAACGGGCAGATGGTGATCTCCGAGAAGTTCGTCCAGACGCGCATGAACGGCGACACCGTCGGCTTCGGCGGCGAGTACGACATTGCGGACGTGCCGCACGCGATGCGCCTGTCCCAGTCCGGGACCTTCATCCACGGCAACTACTGGAGCTCCCCCGGCATCTTCGGCTCGCAGGGCACCAGCCACGGCTGCGTCGGCATGCGCGACGTGAAGGGCGCGGGCGGCGACACGACCGCCAAGTGGTTCTACGACAACTCGCTCGTCGGCGACGTCGTCGTCATGAAGAACTCGCACGACGAGACGATCGCCCCCGACAACGGCCTGAACGGCTGGAACATGGCGTGGGACCAGTGGACCGCGGGCAGCGCCGCCTGACCCGCACGCGTCCTCACCGCCCCACACGCACGCTCTTTGACACGGGCCGCGCGGGAACCTCCCGCGCGGCCCGCGCGTTGTCCAGGCACGTTGCTCAAATCCCGTCCCCCGTTTGTCATTTCACGGACACGAAGTCCGGCCGAAGGACTACGGTATGCACCCACGAGGTGACACGAAGCAATACTGGGAGGTGCCTTGAGCGCTCCGTATGACTCCGGGCCCGAGACCGGGTTCGGGACCGAACCGGACGCGTCACCCGAAGCACAGCTCGGGCGGCTCCTCGGCCGTGCGCTCAACTCCTTCGACCTGCCCGACGAAGCACTGGAGCGGCTCGACGGTGCACTCGCGTACGCGGGCTCCCTGCACTCGGCCCACCACAGCGCGGGCCGCCACCGCGAGACCTACCGGCACAACTGGCTGCTGGTCGACGGCGGCTCCCTCACCCTCTGGGAGCTCGTGCACAACACGGGACGCGACGGCACCCCGCAGCACGAGGTCTACGTCTCCGAGGACGAGCTGCACCTCGCGACGGGACGACTTCCGCTGCCCCAGGACGCCGAGCCGGAGTTCGACCTCCACGTCCCCATGACCCCCGTCAAGCTCCCCGCACCCCCGCCGATACGCCGCACCTTCGGCGCCGCGGACCCGGACAGCTCCGCCGACCACGCCCGCCGCCTGCTGCGCCGCGCGGAGAACCCGGACGCCACGACGCGCCCCGGCCCCGGCACGGCGCGGCTGCTGCAAGAGGCGTGCGCACACCACATCACCCAGGCCTTCGGCTGCCGCGTCAGCCACGGCTTCGCGCTGTACGAGCACGCGTTCCTGCTGCGCGACGACTGCGAGCTCAGCCTCTGGGAGGTCGAGCACACGGCGACGCCGGACGGCCGGCACATGTGCGAGGTGTACGCGACGCAGGAGGCGGCGCGGGCCGCGATGGAACACCGCGCGGCGTCCCACCCGCGGGCCCGCGGGTAGCACTCGCCCTACCGGCGGCTGAACTCCCGTACAAGACCGGCGAAAGCGTCCTGCTCGTCGGCCGTCAGCGGCACCGACTCCAGGGCGGGCGCCCGCGACTGCGTCGGAAGCACGCCCATCGGCAACTGCGGCCGCGGCCGCGGCGGATCGAAGGCGACGGTACGCACCAGGCGGGCCAGACCGACCACCCAGGCCACGGCCGCGAGAGCGACCAGGGCCAGACCCAGCTGCTGAAGGATCGACACGTGCTCAGGCATGCGGTCCAGTGAACACCACAGTCCGGGACTTTGGTCCCGGACCGTGACGTATCTCGCAAGACTCCTCAGGCCTCGCCAACCATGCCAACCCCGTCCATCACACCAAGCGCGGCAAGCCTCACACCTTCGCGGGCTGCGCCACCTCGGGCTCCGTGGCGGTCACCGTCCGCGACGGGGCCTGCACGGTCTCCGGCTGCCCGGCGGCGGCCGGCTGCTTGCGCACCGACTTGAGCAGCACGGTCAGCGCCGCGGTGACGCACGTGCCCGCCGCGATCGCCAGCAGGTACAGCCAGGCGTTGCCGATCAGGGGGACCACGAAGATGCCGCCGTGCGGGGCGCGGAGGGTGGCGTCGAAGGTCATGGAGAGGGCGCCGGTGATGCCGCCGCCGACGATCGACGGGACGATCACGCGAAACGGATCGGCCGCCGCGAAGGGGATGGCGCCCTCGGTGATGAAGGAGGCGCCGAGGACCCAGGCCGCCTTGCCGTTCTCCCGCTCGGCCTTGGTGAACAGCCTCGACCGGACGGTCGTCGCGAGTGCCATGGCCAGCGGCGGGACCATGCCGGCCGCCATCACGGCGGCCATCACCTTGAGGGAGCCGTCGTTGGGGTTGGCGAGGCCGCCCACCGCGAAGGCGTAGGCGACCTTGTTGAGCGGGCCGCCCAGGTCGCTGGCCATCATCACGCCGAGCACGACGCCCAGAATGATCGCGTTCGAGCCCGACAGCGAACCCAGCCAGTCGGTCAGCCGCGTCTGCACCCAGGCGATCGGCTGGCCCACCACGGCGAACATCAGGAAGCCGACGAGCGCCGACGAGACGAGCGGGATCACCACCACCGGCATGATGCCGCGCAGCACATCGGGCACCTTGACCCGCTGGATCGCCATGACCAGCGCACCGGCGATCAGACCGCCGACCAGTCCACCGAGGAATCCCGCGTTGATCGTGACCGCGATCGAGCCCGCGACGAAGCCGGGCACCAGGCCGGGCCGGTCGGCCATGCCGTATGCGATGTAGCCGGCGAGGACCGGGACCAGGAAGGCGAAAGCGGCCTTGCCGGTCCAGAACATCAGGGCCGCCCAGCTGTGCATCGAGCCCCAGTTGAAGGCGTCGACGACGGACTGGACGTCGGTGTTGGCGATCTTATAACCGCCGAGTGCGAAGGAGATCGCGATCAGCAGTCCGCCCGCCGCCACGAACGGCACCATGTAACTCACGCCCGACATCAGCCACTTGCGGAGCTTTGTGCCGTAACCGTCCGTGGAGTCGCCGGAGTTGTCCACAGGTGTGGACGACGCGTCGGCGTGGGCCGTGGTCTCGCCGCGGGCGGCCTTCTCGCGGACCTCGGTGATGAGTTCGGCGGGGCGGTTGATGCCCGCCTTGACGCCGACGTCGACCGTGGGCTTTCCGGCGAAGCGTTCCTTCTCGCGCACGGGGACGTCGTGGGCGAAGATCACGCCGTCGGCGGCGGCGATGACGGCCGGGTCGAGGCGGGTGAAGCCGGAGGAGCCCTGCGTCTCGACGACGAGTTCGACGCCTTCGGTGTCGCGGCCGGTGTTCTCCAGGGACTCCGCCGCCATGTAGGTGTGGGCGATGCCAGTGGGGCAGGAGGTGACCGCGACGATCTTGAAGGGGGCGTCGCTCTCGTCGGGTTCCGCGGGCTGTTCGGGGACCGCGGGTTCCGGTATGGGTTCCGGTACGGGTTCCGGGGCCGGTTCGTCGCCGCGTATCAGGGCTGCCGTCGCCCCGGCGTCCGTCGCCGCGCGCAGGGTCGCCTTGAAGTCCTCGTCCATCAGCTGGCGGGCCAGGGAGGACAGGATCGTGAGGTGGGCGTCGTCCGCACCCGCCGGGGCCGCGATCAGGAAGATCAGGTCGGCGGGGCCGTCCGGGGCGCCGAAGTCGATGCCCTCGGCGCTGCGGCCGAAGGCGAGCGTCGGCTCGGTGACGTGCTCGCTGCGGCAGTGCGGGATGCCGATGCCGCCGTCGAGGCCGGTCGGCATCTGGGCCTCGCGGGCCGCGACGTCGGCGAGGAAGCCGTCGAGGTCGGTGACCCTGCCGAGGGCCACCATCCGTTCGGCCAGCGACCTGGCCGCCGCTTCCTTCGTTCCGGCGGACAGGTCGAGGTCGACCAGGTCCGCGGTGATCATCTCCGTCATCGCGGGCTCCTTTGCCTACGCAGGGGTGGGGTGACTGTTCGGGTCCGGGCTGCCGTCGTCATCGCACGGGCTCCTTCAGGGCGCGGTCCACGGGGACCTCGGCCGTCAGTTCCACCGCGTCCGGACGGAGGTCCCGCGGCGTCGGCATGGCGCTGCCCGGCAGCTGGACCGCCGCCGCGCCGTGGGCGACCGCCGAGGCGAGCGCCTTGGGGCCCTCGCCGCCCGCGATCAGGAAGCCGGCGAGGGAGGAGTCGCCGGCCCCGACGTTGCTGCGCACCGCGTCGACGGGGGCCGAGGCGAACCAGGCGCCGCTCGCGTCGACCAGGAGCTGGCCGTCCGCGCCGAGGGAGGCGAGCACGGCGACCGCGCCCAACTCCCGCAGTTCCTCCGCCGCCTTGACCGCGTCGCCGACCGTGGTGAGCGGGCGGCCGACGGCCTCGGCGAGTTCCTCGGCGTTGGGCTTGACGACGTCGGGGCGCATCCGGAGCGCCGCGAGGAGTGCGGGGCCCGAGGTGTCGAGCGCGATGCGGGCGCCCTCGGCGTGCGCGCGGGCGACCAACTCGGCGTACCAGGAGGGCTCAAGGCCGCGCGGCAGGCTGCCGCAGCAGGCGATCCAGTCGGCGCCCGCCGACTGCTCGCCGATCGTCGCGAGCAGCGACTCGGCCTCACCGGCGGAGAGTTCGGGGCCGGGCGCGTTGATCTTCGTGAGGGTGCCGTCGGCTTCCGCGAGCGCGATGTTCGAGCGGGTGTGGCCCTCGACCGGGACCGGGGCGACCTTGATGCCCTGCCCGTCGAGGAGTTCGGCGACCAGGGCGCCGGGGGCGCCGCCCAGCGGGAGGACGGCGAGCGTGGGGGCTCCGGCGGCGGCCACGGCCCGCGACACGTTGACTCCCTTGCCGCCCGGGTCCATGCGCTCGCCGCCGGCGCGGACGACCTCGCCGCGGTCGAGGCCGGGGATCTCGTAGGTGCGGTCGAGGGAGGGGTTGGGGGTGACGGTGAGGATCATGCGGGTGCCGTTGCCTTCGTGCTCGGGGTGGTGCGGGTGGGGCGTGCCGGTCATACGCGGTGCACCTCCGTGCCGCCCGCCTCGATCGCCGCGGCGTCCTCGGGGGCGAGGCCGGTGTCGGTGATCAGCAGGTCGACGTCGGCGAGGTCGCCGAACCGGGCGAAGTGCTCCTGGCCCCATTTGCCGGAGTCGGCGAGCAGCACGACGCGGCGGGCCGCGGCGACGGTGGCCCGCTTCACGGATGCCTCGGCGAGGTCGGGTGTGGTGAGTCCGGCCTCGGCGGAGAAGCCGTTGGCCGCGAGGAAGAGGACGTCCGCGCGGATCTCCCCGTACGCGCGCAGGGACCAGGCGTCGACGGCGGCGCGGGTGCGGTGGCGGATGCGGCCGCCGACGAGGTGCAGCTGGATGCCGGGGTGGTCGGCGAGCCGGGCCGCGGTGGGCAGCGAGTGGGTGACGACGGTCAGTTCGGATTCCAGCGGGAGCGCGGTCGCGAGCCGGGAGACCGTCGATCCGGCGTCGAGGATCACGCTGCCCTCGGCCGGGAGTTCGGCGAGCGCGGCGTGGGCGATGCGGTCCTTCTCGTCGGCCGCGGTGCCCTCGCGCTCGGCGAGGTCGGGCTCGAAGTCGAGTCGTCCGGCGGGGATGGCGCCGCCGTGCACGCGGCGGACGAGGCCCGCGCGGTCGAGGGCCTTCAGGTCGCGCCGGATGGTCTCGGCGGTGACCTGGAACTCCTCGGCGAGCGTCAGCACGTCGACCCGGCCGCCGTCGCGGGCGAGGCGGAGGATCTCCTGTTGGCGCTCGGGTGCGTACATGTCCGTTTACCTGTGTCCTCGTCTGCGGGTCTGCCCGAATGTGTTGCTCGCCTCTGAGGCTACGACCGGATTTCGGGAAAGTAAACAGGTTCGGGCATGTGGCAGACACAAACGGGCATCCGCTGCGAGATCACCGCCGTCCGCACGACGCAGGGCCCGGCCCTCCGGCGAGGAGGACCGGGCCCTGTGCGGGGTGGGGCGGCGGGCGCCTACTGCCCCATCACGTACTTCACCGTCGGACCCGTGGTCCAGCCGCCGTCCACGGCCAGCTCGGCGCCGGTCATGTACGAGGAGTCGTCCGAGAGCAGGAACACGACCGCCTTCGCGATCTCGTCGGCCTCTCCGACGCGGCCCATCGGGGTGTTCGGGTAGTTGCCCTCGCCCTGCTGGATGCCGACCTGCGCGGTCATCGGGGTGTACGTCATGCCGGGGTGCACGGAGTTCACGCGGATCCGTGCGGTGCCCTGCTCGACCGCGGCGATCTTGGTGAGGCCGCGGACACCCCACTTCGAGGCGCCGTACGAGGAGGTGAGCGCGAGGCCCATCAGGCCGGCCGCGGAGGAGATGTTGACGATGGAGCCGCCGCCCGCCTCCTTCATCGCGGGGACGACGGTCTTCATGCCCGCGAAGACGCCGACGAGGTTGACGTCGAGGACCTGGCGGAAGCGCTCCACGCTCTCCGTCTCGAACGGCATGCCGGTGGAGATACCGGCGTTGTTGACCAGGCCGTCGATGCCGCCGAACTCGGTGGTGGCGTGGGCGAGCGCGGCCTGCCACTCGTCCTCCGACGTCACGTCGAGGTGGGTGTAGCGGGCGGTCTCGCCGAGTTCGGCGGCGAGGGCCTTGCCCTCCTCGTCGAGTACGTCGCCGATGACGATGTTGGCGCCGGCGGTGGTGGCGAGGCGGGCGATTTCGGCGCCTATGCCGCGGGCTCCGCCGGTGACCAGGATCGTCTTGCCGGTGAGGTTGTTCATTTCGGCTCCCTTTGGGTTACGTCCCCGTGGATGTGTTGCGGCCCCGTGGTTGACGACTCGGGGCTCTGCCCCGGGCCCCGCGCCTCAAGCGCCGGCGGGGCTTGATCGATGTGGATTGCGCCCCCCGTGGTTGACGACTCGGGGCTCTGCCCCGGGCCCCGCGCCTCAAGCGCCGGCGGGGCTTGATCGATGTGGATTGCGCCCCCCGTGGTTGACGACTCGGGGCTCTGCCCCGGACCCCGCTGCTCAATCGCCGCAGGGGCTTGATTTGCCTGCGGCTCAAGCGCCGCAGGAGCTTGATGTGCCCGCCGCTCAAGCGTCGGCGGGGATTGATGTGGCCGCCGCTCAAGCGCCGCAGGAGCTTGATGTGCCCGCCGCTCAGGCGTCGGCGGGGATTGGTGTGGCCGCGGCTCAATCGCGGAAGGGGCTTGATGGGGGGAGTGACTGGGTCAGGCATTCGAGGGCCAGTGCTGCTGGGCCGGTCGGGCCCGTGGGGGGTGCGTCCGAGTGGGACCAGGCTTCGACCGCGACGCGTACCGCCGTCGTCGCCAGGCCCGCGAGCAGGCGCAGGTGCAGGTCCGGGGCGGTCGTCGGGCCCGTCCGTTCCGCGAGGACCGTGAGGAGGGTCGACTCCGAGACGCGGCACGTGTCGCTCCAGACGGCTCGCAGCGCCGGGCTCTCCTCGGCGAGGCGGAGCAGGGCGCGGACCCAGCCGAGGGACGCCGCGTTCGCCGGGTCGGCCCCGGTGAGGGCGCGCTGCGCGGCGTGCCGCAGCACGGCGGGGACCGGCAGGTCCGCGGGTGCCTCGCGGACGGCCTCGGCCCACTGGCGGGCCCCGGCGTCGAGGAGCGGTGCGACCGCCTCTTCCTTGGTCGCGAAGTAGCGGTAGAAGGTGCGCGGCGCGACACCCGCCGCCCGCGCGATGTCCTCGGCGCGCGTGGCCCGCAGACCGTCCCGCGTGAACAGTTCGGCCGCGGCCCGGGCGATGTCCAGGCGCGTGGCGGCCTTGCGCCGCTCCGTCAGCGTCGGGATCGCCGTCGCAGTACCTGCCATGCGGACATGGTATGCCGCTATGGCACAATCTGCCACCGCCGAGTAATGATCATGCCAAGGGCTCGGCCATCAACCCACGTGAGCGAGGCGAGAGCAGTGCGGCGGCGGCACTTTCTGAGGACGACGGGCCTGGCGGGGGCGGGCGCGGGCGCCCTGGCCCTGACCGGCTGCGGTTCGGGCGACGGGAGCGCCGACGGCGACAAGGTCACGCTCGACCTCCTCGTGTCGAGCTACGACAAAAGCGTCGGCGCCTCCATCGGTGACCAGTGGGACGACGTCGCACGGGCCTTCGAGAAGAAGCACCCGGACATCCACGTCGAGGTGGAGCGCGTCCCGTTCCTCAAGATGGACGCGGTCCTCGCCCGCCGGGTCAAGGACGGCCGCGCGCCCGACATCGCGCAGGGCCACCTCTTCGCCCCGTACGCCGAGGACGGCCTGCTGTACCCGGCGGAGCGGCTCTTCGACGTCCCCACGCAGGCGAACTTCGTCCGCTCCTTCGCCGACGCGGGCCGGGTCGACTCCGTTCAGTACGGCATCCCGATCCTCGCCAGCACCCCGCGCCTCTTCTACAACACGGACCTCTTCGAGCAGGCCGGGATCGCGGGGCCGCCCCGATCCTGGGCCGAACTGCGCGCGGCCGCACAGGCCTTGAAGGCCATCGGCGTGCCCACCCCGTACGCCCTTCAGTTCGGCCCCGAGGCCGCGGAGGACGAACTCCTCGCGTGGCTGCTCTCGGGCGGCGGCGGGTACGCGGACCTCGGCGGGTACGACTTCGGCTCCGCCGAGAACAAGGCGACGCTGACCTGGCTCCGCGACGAGCTGGTCAGGCCCGGCCTCGCGGGCGCCGACCCGGGCAGGCTCACCAGGACGCAGGCCTACACGCAGTTCCTCGGGCGGAAGGCCGGCATGATCATCGCCCACCCCGTGCTGCTCGGCGCCGCCGACAAGGCGCGGCTGCCGTACGCGCACGCCGCGTTCCCGCTCAAGTCCGGGACCGAGGCGGCGCCTCCGGTGGGGCTCAACGACTGGATGATGGCGTTCAGGAGCGGCGGCCACGTGACGGAGGCCGGGAAGTTCCTGACGTTCCTGTTCAGCACCGGTTCGGCGAAGACGTACGGGGGCGCGCAGGCCACGCTCCCGGTGACCGTGACGGCCTCCGACGAGCTGCGGGCCGACCGTTCGCAGCGGAAGCTGTGGAAGTTCGTCGACCAGATGCCGGACGCGGAGTTCCACCCGGTGGGCCTTCGCTCATGGCCCAAGGTGCGCTCCGCGGTACGCGAGCGGATCGGCGCGGCGGTCGCCCCGGGCGGCAACCCCGCCCAGGTCCTGGAGGACTTGGACGGGGTCAGCCCCGCCGGCGATTGAGGCACGACCCATCAAGCCCCGCCGGCGATTGAGGCGCGGGGTCCGGGGCGGAGCCCCGAGGCGTCACACCAACTCGCGCTCCCGGTCCGGCTCCGCTTCCTCCACGTCCCCCGAAACAACCTCCCCCGCACCGCCGGAGGCCTTCGGCAGGGCGAACATCAGCAGGAAGATCCCGACGAGGACCCCCGCCACCCACACCAGCGCGCTGCGGAACCCGTCCACGAACGCCGCGTTGCCGATGCCCTGCGCGAACTTGTCCTCCACCACGTTGAAGAAGACGACGGAGACGAGGCTGAGGCCGAGCGCGTTGCCCATCTGCATCACCGTGTTGATGAGCCCGGACGCCGAACCCGCGTGCGCGCGCGGCACCTCGGAGAGCACCGCGTCGGTCAGCGGCGCGACGACCAGGCCCATGCCGAGCCCCATCACGACCAGCGGCAGCGCCATCTGCCAGGAGGCGATACCGAGCCCGTAGTGCCCGGCCTGCCATACGTAGATCAGCACACCGGCCGCCATCGTGAGCGCGCCCGTCTGGAGCACCTTGCGTCCGAAGCGCGGCACCAGCTTCTGCACGGAGATCCCGGCGGCGACCGACACCGCGATCGAGAACGGGACGCCCGTCAGACCCGCCCGCAACGCGCTCCAGCCGAGGCCGAGTTGCATGTAGAGGGTCCAGGTCAGGAAGAAGATGCCGGTGGCGATGCCGAAGACGGTCTGCACGGCGATGCCCGCCGCGAAGCTCTTCACCTTGAACAGCGACAGCTCGATCAGCGGCGACCCGTCGCGCCGCGTCTTCGCCCGCTCGTACGCGACGAGTACGCCGACGATCACGACGGACGCCGCCATCATCGCGTAGCCCCACAGCGGCCAGCCGTTCTCGCGGCCCTGGGTGAGCGGGTAGACGAGCGCCAGCATGGCGAGCGTGACGAGGACGACCCCGACGAGGTCGAGCTTGAGCGCCTTCGGCGCCTTCGACTCGCCGATGACGCGCGCGCCGAGGATGAGCGCGGCGATGCCGACGGGCAGGTTGATGAGGAAGATCGGGCGCCATTCGAGACCGGCGACGTTCCACTCGGTCAGCAGCGCGCCGAGCAGCGGACCGGTCACCGCGCCCATGCCGACGATGGCGCCGAACAGGCCGAAGACCTTTCCGCGTTCGTGCGCGGGGAATGTCGCGTGCACGATCGAGAGGACCTGCGGCACCATCATCGCCGCCATGCCGCCCTGGAGGATCCGCGAGGCGACCAGCATCTCCGGGTTCGCGGCGAAGCCGCACAGCGCGGAGGCGATCGTGAAGCCGCCGACCCCGAGCAGGAACAGGCGCTTGCGGCCGAAGATGTCGCCGAGCCGGCCGCCCGTGATCAGCAGGGCGGCGAAGGCGAGCGCGTACCCCGCGGTGATCCACTGGAGCTGCCCGGTCGAGGCGCCCTCGTCGTGCTGGATGGTCGGCAGGGCGACATTGACGATCGTGACATCGACGAGGTCCATGAAGGCCGCCGTCATCACGATGGCGAGGGCGAACCAGCGCCTGCGGTCCGCCTCCGGCCGGGCATCTGGAGAAGTGCTGGTGGAAGAACTCATGCCGGAAGGCTAGGAGGGATATAGGTCATAAGAGGTCCTAGTTCCCGGGCATGCTGGTGCCATGACGATGACGGCAAGCACCTCCGTCGCTGCGGAGGCACAGCGATGACCGGGGCGACCGGCGCCCAGACACCCGTACGGCTGCTGCAACTGCTCTCCCTGTTGCAGACGCCCCGCGAATGGCCCGGCAGCGAGCTCTGCGAACGGCTCGGGGTCAGTCGCCGCACCGTGCGCCGCGACATCGACCGGCTGCGCGACCTCGGCTATCCCGTGCAGGCCACGCTCGGCGCGGACGGCGGCTACCGGCTCGTCGCGGGCAAGGCGCTGCCGCCGCTCGTGCTCGACGACGAGGAGGCGGTGGCCATCGCGGTGGGCCTGCGGGCCGGGGCGGGCCACGCGGTCGAGGGCGTCGAGGAGGCCTCGGTACGGGCGCTCGCCAAACTCGAACAGGTGCTGCCCTCGCGGCTGCGCCACCGGGTGGCCACGCTCCAGGCGGCCACCATCCCCCTGACCTCGGGCGACGGCGCCACGATCGCGCCGGAGACGCTCACGGTGATCGCCTCGACGGCGGCGGGCGGCGAACGGCTGCGCTTCACGTACCGGGCGCGCGACACCGCGGAATCGCGCCGCCTGGTGGAGCCGCACCGGCTGGTGTCGACGGGCCGCCGCTGGTACCTCGTCGCCTACGACATCGACCGCGAGGACTGGCGCACCTTCCGCGTCGACCGCATCTCGGACCCGTTCGCCACGGGCGCGCGGTTCGCTCCGCGGGACGTCCCCGGGGGCGACGCGGCGGAGTACGTACGCCGCTCGGTGTCCTCACGGGGCGCGGGCACGTCGTACGACCTAGACGTCGAATTCGCGGCCCCGGCACAGACCATCGCGGAACACATCCCGCCCACGGTCGGAGTCCCGGAACCACTTTCGGACAACCGCTGCCGTCTGCGGACCACGTCATCGGACCCGGTGCAGTGGACGGCGGTCCGCCTGGCGATGACGGGTTACGACTTCACGGTCCGAGGACCGGACGAACTCATCACAGCAGTACGGGAATTGGGTGGGCGGCTGGTGCGGTCGAGCGCATCCAATCCTTGAGCCCCGCCGGCGATTGAGGCGCGGGGCCCGGGGCAGAGCCCCGAGACCGCGACCCCGCTGCGGCGCAACAAGGAACGGGTCACGCCGCCGCGTCGAACCCCGTGTCCCGCGCCAGCTTCTTGAGCTCGAGAAGCGCATGCTTCTCGATCTGGCGAATCCGCTCACGCGTCAGGCCGTGCTCCTTGCCGACCTCCGTGAGCGTCCGCTCGCGCCCGTCCTCGATCCCGTACCGCATCTTGATGATCGACGCGGTGCGCTGGTCGAGCCGGCCGATGAGGTCGTCCAGCTCCTCGCTGCGCAGCAGCGTGAGCACGGACTGCTCGGGCGACACGGCCGAGGTGTCCTCGAGGAGGTCGCCGAACTGGGTCTCGCCCTCGTCGTCCACCGACATGTTCAGCGAGACCGGGTCGCGGGCCCAGTCCAGGACGTCGACGACGCGCTCCGGCTTGGCGCCGAGCTCGGCGGCGATCTCCGTGGGCTCCGGCTCGCGGCCGTGCTCGCGGTTGAACTCGCGCTGGACACGGCGGATCCGGCCCAGCTCCTCGACCAGGTGGACGGGGAGGCGGATGGTGCGGGACTGGTCGGCGATCGAGCGCGTGATGGCCTGGCGGATCCACCACGTCGCGTACGTGGAGAACTTGAAGCCCTTGCGGTAGTCGAACTTCTCGACCGCGCGCACCAGGCCCGCGTTCCCCTCCTGGATCAGGTCGAGCAGGGGCAGGCCGGACCGCGGGTAGCGGCGGGCGACCGCCACGACCAGGCGCAGGTTCGACTTGATGAAGATGTCCTTCGCGTTCTCAGACGCCGCGACCAGAGCCTCCAACTCCTCGCGGGACGCCTCGACCGCGGCCTTGCTGTCGGAGACCGTGCCGTCGAGTATCTGCTGGGCGTAGACGCCCGCCTCGATGGTCTGGGACAGCTCGACTTCCTTGGCGGCATCGAGCAGCGGTGTGCGCGCTATCTCGTCGAGGTACATGCCGACCAGGTCGCGGTCGGCGATCTCCCCGCCTCCGGCGCGAACACTGCGTGCCGTGTCGGTCTCACCAGTAGTGGCGGACTTACGACGGGCTACGGCACGGGTTGCCATGCGTGCTCCCTTGCGGTGGTAGGTCGGCTGTACGCCCCTTCCGGGGCCTTACGGGTGCCCTGCATCCGATGGAATCAACGACTGGAATCCGGACAGAATTCCCAAGCCGCCCATCTTTTTTGTGATCATGCAGTACCCTGTCGCGCCACACCGCGCGAAGAGGGGAGACAGGATGGTGTCCGGTTCCACAGAGGTGCAGGTCAGGCCGGGAGTCGAGGACGACCTCAAAGCCCTCACGGACCTCTACAACCACTATGTGCGCGAGACGCCGATCACGTTCGACACGGCCGTCTTCACTCCCGAAGAGCGACGTCCTTGGCTGCTCTCCCATCTTGAAGACGAACGACACCCACTCCTGGTTGCCACTGAGGCCACCTCTAACCGGATCCTCGGGTACGCCACGGCCAGCGCGTTCCGCGCGAAGGCCGCGTACGACACCTCGGTGGAGGTCACGGTCTACCTGGCACCCGACGCGGGCGGCCGCGGCGTCGGCACGCTTCTCTACAAGGCGCTCTTCGAGGCGCTCGCCGACCAGGACGTCCACCGTGCCTACGCGGGCATCGCCCAGCCCAACGAGGCCTCCGGCCGCCTCCACGCCCGCTTCGGCTTCCGCCACGTGGGCACGTACCGGGAGGTGGGCCGGAAGTTCGGCCGCTACTGGGACGTGGCCTGGTACGAGAAGGAGCTGTGAGCCCGGCGCTCAGCCGAACTGCACCGACCGCTTCGCCAGCCCCATCCAGAACCCGTCGATCACGCTCCGCTGGCCCGCGAGGTCGCCGAAGGCGTCCGCCGCGCCCATCGTCACGAACAGCGGGGCGAAGTGCTCGGTGCGCGGGTGCGCGAGCGCGCCCGCAGGGGACTTGTGGGTGAAGTCGAGCAGTCCGTCCACGTCACCGGCCTCCAGCGCCCGGTGCCCCCAGTCGTCGAACTCGGAGGACCACGCCGGGATCCCGCCCTGCCGCAGCGCGGCGAGGTTGTGCGTGAAGAAGCCGGAGCCGACGATCAGCACGCCCTCGTCGCGCAGCGGCGCGAGGCGGCGGCCGATGTCCATGAGCCGGGCCGGGTCGAGCGTCGGCATGGAGATCTGGAGGACGGGGATGTCGGCGTCCGGATACATCTCGACGAGCGGGACGTACGCACCGTGGTCGAGCCCGCGGTCCGGCACGTCCTGGACCGGGATGCCGGGTGCGCGCAGCAGCTTGCGCACGGAGTCGGCGAGCTCGGGCGCGCCCGGCGCCGCGTACGTCACCTCGTAGTAGTGCTCGGGAAAGCCCCAGAAGTCGTACACGAGCGGCACGGTCTCGGTGGCGCCGAGGGCCAGCGGCGCGTTCTCCCAGTGCGCGGAGACCATCAGGATGGCCCGGGGGCGCGGGAGATCGGCCGACCACTCGGCGAGCTGTCCCGGCCACAGGGCGTCGTCGGCGAGCGGCGGCGCACCGTGGGAGAGGTAGAGCGCAGGCATCCGGTTCACGACGACCTCCTTGAAGTTTCAAGCTCTTGTTACCGACAAAAGTAAGCCTTCTTTGTTTAATATTCAAGGAGGAGGTCTACGATGGGAACCATGGAGCAGCGGCACACGGGCAGCGACGGACGCGACGCGAAGGGCGCGGAGGCCGCTCCCTGGCTCAGCGAGGACGAACAGCGCACGTGGCGCGCGTACCTCCATGCCACCACGCTCCTGGAGGACCACCTCGACCGGCAACTCCAGCGCGACGCGAAGATGCCGCACATCTACTTCGGCCTTCTGGTGAAGCTGAGCGAGTCGCCCCGGCGGCTGCGGATGACCGAGCTGGCCCGCGAAACGAAGATCACCCGCTCCCGGCTCTCGCACGCGATCGCCCGCCTGGAGAAGAGCGGATGGGTGCGGCGCGAGGACTGCCCCTCCGACAAGCGCGGACAGTTCGCGATCCTCACGGACGAGGGCCTCGAGGTCCTGAAGAAGACCGCGCCCGGGCACGTCGAGACCGTCCGCCAGGCGCTCTTCGCGCGGCTCACCCCCGAACAGCAGAAGTCCCTCGGCGAGATCATGATGATCGTCGCCGAGGGACTTCAGCCGAAGGACGCCGGGGCGGACCTTCCCTGGCTCAGGTGAGATCCGCCCCGTACGCAGGGGTGGTCAGTGCGCGACCACCGGAACCAGCAGCTCGTCCTCCGCACCCTCCGTGTCGCCGGAGGCCGCGGGCGAACCCGTGCCCGGAACCCCCGTGTTGACGAGCGTGAAGGCGATCAGGGAGGCGGCGGCGAGGATGCCGACGGCCCACCAGATGGCGTGGGTGTAGCCGCTCACCATGGCCTGCGCCTGAAGCAGCTGCCGGCTCGTGGCTCCGGCCGCGTGGTCCGCGATGTACGCGGTGGTGGCCGAGGCCGCGATCGTGTTCAGCAGGGCCGTGCCGATGGCGCCGCCCACCTGCTGCGAGGTGTTGACCATCGCGGAGGCGACACCCGCGTCCCGGGGCTCCACGCCGAGCGTGGCGAGCGACATGGCGGGCATGAACGCCGTACCCATGCCGAGGCCGAGCAGCAGTTCGGCGGGCAGGATCAGACCGGCGTACGAGGAGTCGACGGACAGCTGGGTCAGCATCAGCATGCCGAGCGCCGCGACCAGGAAGCCGGGGCCCATCAGCAGGCGCGGGCGGACCCGCGTCATCAGGCGGGCGCCGATCTGCGTGGAGCCCGTGATCATGCCGACGATCATCGGCAGGAACGCGAAGCCCGTCTTCACCGGGGAGAAGCCCTTCACGACCTGGAGGTAGTAGGTCAGGAAGAGGAACAGGCCGAACATGCCGATCACGGCGAGACCGAGGGAGGCGTAGACACCGCCGCGGTTGCGGTCGGCGACCACGCGCAGCGGCAGCAGCGGGTGCTTCACACGGGCCTCGACGGCGACGAAGGCGACCAGCAGCACGGCCGCGGCGACGAACATGCCGATGGTGGTCGCGTCGGACCAGCCGTTGGTCTCGGCACGCGTGAAGCCGTAGACGAGCGAGACCAGGCCGAGCGTGGAAAGGAGCACGCCGGGGATGTCGAGCGGCGAGCGGTTGCGCGAACCGGCCGGCTCACGGATGACGAAGTACGCGCCCGCGGCGGCGACGATCGCGAACGGGATGTTCACGAAGAACGTCCAGCGCCAGTTCAGGTACTCGGTGAGGAAACCGCCGAGGATCAGGCCGACGGCGCCACCGCCACCGGCGATCGCACCGTAGATGCCGAACGCCTTCGCGCGCTCCTTGGCGTCGGTGAACATGACGGCGAGCAGGGACAGGGCGGCGGGCGCGAGCAGCGCGCCGAACAGGCCCTGGAGCGCACGGGCGCCGAACATCATGGCCTCGTTGGCCGCCGCGCCGCCGAGCGCGGAGGCGAGGGCGAAGCCGATCAGGCCGGTGACGAAGGTGCGCTTGCGGCCCCACAGGTCCGCGATGCGCCCGCCGAACAGCAGCAGACCACCAAAGGCGAGCGCGTAGGCCGTGATGACCCACTGCTTGTTGCCGTCGGATATGCCGAGGTCCTGCTGCGCGGCGGGCAGGGCGATGTTCACGATGGTGGCGTCGAGGACCACCATCAGCTGGGCGAGCGCGATGAAGGCGAGGGCCTTCCAGCGCCGCGAATCGGGTGCCGTTTCCGGCAAGGGGGTACCCACAGCGGGACTCCAAGTCGTGAATAAGCGTGAGAAATCGGGTTGCTACGAATCTCTACGGTGAAGGTGAAGGTGAGGACGAAGACGAAGACGAAGACGAAGCTCTACGAAGAGGGGGAGGGGCCCGGACGTCAGTCCTGGCGGAGGTCCTCCAAGGTCGCGGGCTCGCCCGGGAGTTCCGAGCGGGCGGGTGCCATCAGGCCGTCCAGGAACAGCTGAAGATGACGGTGGACGTACCGGTCGAAGTCCAGACAGCCGGTGCCGGGCAGCGGCCGGGTGAGCTGGGAGAGGGCGACCATCAGATCGCCGACGCCGACGTCGGGCCGCAGTTCACCGGCCGTACGGGCCCGTTCGGTGAGCTGCTCGACGGCGCCGGTGAGCCGGTCGCGGGAGGCGACCAGATCCGGATGGTCCTTGTCGAAGGTGGCGTTGAGCATCGGGCACAAGGCGCCGATCCGCTCCTCGGCGGCGGCGTGCACGAAGGTCCGCAGCGCGCCGAACGCGGTCGTCTCGCCGGCGTCCTCGGCGGCGAGCCCCTGCTCCGCGTGCTCGGTGATGGTGTCGGTGACCGTGAGGACCACGTGGTGCATCAGCTCGCCGCGGTCCTTGAAGTTCCGGTACAGCGTGGCGTTGCCGACGCCTGCGCGGCGCGCGACCTCGTCGAGCGGCAGGACCGGGCCGTGCTCCACGAGCAGCTCGCGCGCGGCGGCGACGATCCGCTCCCGGTTGCGCACGGCGTCGGCCCGCGGGCGCGGGACGCGGCGCTGCGGCTTCTCGGTCGCGGTGGTCACGGCGGTCTCCTTCACGGTCCGGGTGTACGAGCTACGAGCTTCACGGTCTGGGTGTTCGGGGTGTTCGGGCCGCACGGGCTTCGGATGAAGTGGGGAGCTGGTCCCCGGTTCGTGCGGACACGGGTCTAAACGGGGAGAGCGTCCCCGGTTATTTCCCGGGCCTGATGTGACCTGCCTCACACGCCTCTGACCTCGGAAACCCACGATCGGCGCACCCAGCGAGCGGCCCGCCACACCTCACCACAGGGTGATCGAAAGGGACCCGAGCGTGAGGCGGTGCGGATGCGGATGCGTCGGATACGCAGGGGCCGGCGGGGGGCGCTGCTCGCCGTGAGCACGGCCGTGGCGCTCACCGTGACGATGACCGCGAGCACCGGAAGGCTCCTCGACGACTCGACGACCGCGGCGGGTCCCGTCGCCGTCTCGCGCACGACCTCCCTCGCCCCCTGCATGATCCGCGGCTCGTTCGGCGTCCAGATGTCGGAGGGCCTGCCCACCGCCCCCGGCTACGCCCGGTCCACCGGCACCGTGCGCGCCCTCAACCTCATGGTCGACTTCCCGGACGCACCGGGGCAGGGCCCCGCGAAGGACCGGTTCCGCGAGTTCTTCCCGCAGACCCAGGACTGGTTCCGCACCGGCTCGTACGGGAAGCTCGACTACGTTCCCGAGGCCCCGGTCGACCACTGGCTGCGGATGCCCAAGCCGTTCACCGCGTACGGGATAGACCGCGGCGCCCCCTTCGACCCCGGCTACCGCGAGCTCGCCGACGACATCGCGGCGGCGGCCGACCCCGAGGTGGACTTCCGGCGGTACGACCTGGTGAACATCCTCGTCACCCCGAACGCGGGGCCCTCCGCGCTGGACACCGTGCTGTCCGTGACGTTCGCGGGCAACCACGAGGCGCCGGTCGCCGACGGGGTGCCGCTGTCCAACGCGTCGTTCGTGTACTCCCGTCAGGACGACGGATCGGGGTCGTACGCGAAGACCGGGTACCGGGTGCTGCCGCACGAGAACGGGCACGTGTTCGGGCTGCCGGACCTCTACACGCAGGACGGCGGCGGTGCCGCCGGGCACTGGGACATCATGAGCGAGGACTGGGGGGCCGGGAACGATCTGCTCGGCTGGCACAAGTGGAAGCTCGGGTGGCTCGACGACAGCCAGGTCGGCTGCGCCGCGCAGTCCGGTACGACGGAGTACCGGCTGTCTCCGCTGGCCCGGAAGGACGGCGGGTCGAAGCTGGTGTTCGTGCCGCTGACCCGGAAGTCCGGGTACGCGGTCGAGGTGCGGACGCAGGAGGGCAACGACGAGGCGGTGTGCCGGTCCGGAGTCCTGGTCTACAAGGTCGACGCGGATGTGGACACCGGGCAGGGCCCGGTCAAGGTCGAGGACGCGAAGCCGGACAGCGGGGGCTGCACGCGGCAGCCCAACGTCCACGCGGAACTGTCCGACGCGGCGTTCCAGTCGGGCGAGGTGTTCCGCGACAAGTCGGCGGGTGTGCGGGTGACGGTGGGCGGGATCACGTCCACCGGCGACTACCAGGTCTACGTCACCCGAAAGTAGGCCACGGGCTCCGCCCCGCCGAGCTGGACCGTCCCCACGCCACGGGGCTCCGCCCCGGACCCCGCGCCTCAATCGCCGGCGGGGCTTGAAATGCCCATCCGTCCACGGGACTTGATCCCCCACCGCCCAGCGGGGCTTGAAATGCCTGCCCATCCGCGGGGCTTGATCCCTCACCGCCAGGTGGGGCTTGAAATGCCCGCCCATCCGCGGGACTTGCCCCCCTCTGCCCAGCGGGGCTTGGCTCGCCCCGCCGCCTCGCGGGCAATGGCGACGGCCATCTCCCACCCACCCGCCCCCTCCAGGGGCGTAGGCCCGACGGGGTGTCGCACCCGCCTCGGCAATCTGCCACGAACCCGTCCGCCCCGCCCATCCCGACGACCGACCGACACCCCACCTCGGCCGAGTCACCGCATGCCCGGGCCCCACCCTCGATGGTCCGCTTCCACGGGCAGGCCACCACGAACCCGCCTTCCGTCCCCGACGGTCGACTTCCACCCCACCTCGGCCAAGTGGCCACAGGCACGGCTCCCCGCCCCCGACGGCAGGCCGCCACCGACTTGGGCAATCTGCCGCCTGGGGCGGCAGGGTGGGCAAGGCGGCCCCCGGTGCCGCGCAACGCGAACCGGAGGCGCCGACCCCGGCAAGGCCCCCCGGGGTCCGGGTGCCGCCCAACCAAAACCACGGTCACCCCCGGTGCCGCCCACCCGTCCCCCGGCACCGGCACCGGCACCGGCCCCCGGCCATCAGCTCCGTGCCAGCGAGTCCCGGAGCCGGCGCTTCAGGATCTTGCCCGTCGCGTTGCGGGGGAGTTCCGTCTCCTGGAGGACGACGTGGGTCGGAACCTTGAACGCCGCCAGGGACTTGGCCACGAAGCTGCGGATGTCGTCCGGCCCGGCCGCGGAACCGGGCCGGACGCGGAGGACCGCCGCCACCTCCTCCCCGAGGACCGGGTGCGGGACACCCACGACGGCCGCCTCCAGAACGTCCGGGTGGTCGTGGAGGATCGCCTCCACCTCGACACAGTGGACGTTCTCGCCGCCCCGGATCACGAGATCCTTGATCCGGTCGACGACACTGACCCGTCCCTCCGAGAGCACCGCCAGATCCCCCGTCCGGAACCACCCGTCCGCCGTGAACGCCGCCCGGGTGGCCTCGGGCGCGTTCCAGTAACCGCGGATCATCGGCTGCCCGCGCAGGCACAGTTCGCCCACCTCACCGTCGGCGACCGCCTCGCCCGACGGGTCCGCGATCCGCACCTCCACCGCCGGCGCCGGACGGCCCACGCTCCCCGGCCAACTCCGGTACTCCTCCCCCGCGTTGGAGAGCACCCCGCCGAGCGTCTCGGTGAGCCCGTACCCGTTGCGGGGCTCGATGCGCTCGCCGTAGCGGTCGGTGAGGCGGGCCACGATCCCGGGCGGGGCCGCGGCGCCGCCCGTGCTGAATCCCGTAAGGGAGGGGAGTTCGTCGCCCAGTTCCTTGGCGCGTTCCAGGAGTTGGAGGGCCGTGGCCGGGACGCCGCCGAAGCTGGTGACGCCGTGTTCGCGGATCATGGCGAGCGCGACGTCCGGGTCCCACTTGCGCAGCACCACGATCGTGCCGCCCACCCCCATCGCCGCGTAGAACCCGGTGAACGCCGCCACGTGGAAGAAGGGGAACGTCAACAGACCGATGGGGGCCGGGCCCTGCCCCGGCATGACACCGCGCAGCAGCGCCGTGCGCGCGGCGGCGTAGCGGGGCCCCGCGATCGCGCCCATGTGCGCGTGGTGAGTGGCGACCGCCCCCTTGGGCCGACCCGTCGTACCGGAGGTGTAGAGGATCGTGGCGTCGGCGGCCGGGTCGATCTCCACGTCGGGCGGGCCGAGTTGGGGGTCGGGGGCGGGCAGGTCCGCATACCGCTCCACCCGGTCACCGCTCGCCTCCCGCCCCTCCTCGTGGCAGACCAGCGTCCAGGGGCGGGGGCTCGCCGCGTCGAGCCACGGCCGGACCCGTTCGTAGCGCTCCCCGTCGACGACCAGCACCGCGGGCCCGCAGTCGTCGAGGGCGTACGCGAACTCTTCGGCGGTCCACCACCCGTTGAGCGGCACCGCCACCAGACCGGCCAACTGCGCCGCCCAGAAGGCGACCTGCCACTCCGGATGGTTGCGCATCGCGATGACGGCCCGGTCGCCCGGCCGCAGCCCGTAGCCGCCCGCGCTCTCGTCGTCGGTGAAGCGGCGGGCCAGCGCGCACGCCGCCGCGAAGAACTCCCCGTAGGTCATGCGCCCGGTCTCGGAGACGACGAAGGGCGTGTCGCCGAACGCCCACGTCGTCTCGCAGAACTCGCGCAACGTACGGGGCCCGTCGGCATAGGAAAGGCGCCCGTCCTCGCCTCGTACGACGGCGAAGGGGGCGCCCGGAGCGGTCAGCAGCGCTTCCACGGAATCCACGGCATCAGCGTCCATGGTCGGACGGTACGTCCGGCGGCCCGACCCACGTCAAGGTACGTGCACCGGCCAACGGCCGGACGGGGCCCGGACAACACGGCGGACAGGGCCCCGACAACGCGGCGGGCGGTGCGCGTGAACCTCCACGCGCACCGCCCGCCGCCGAGCCTCGGAACCTTCTACGCCTCGGCCTTCGCCTGCTCGGCCACCCGCTTGTGCTCCGCCACCCGCTTGCGGGTCAGGAACCAGCCGATCACCAGGCTGACCACGATCAGCGGGGAGCAGTACACCGAGATCGCCGAGTCGCCGCCGCCGACGACCATCAGGACCACGACCGCGACCAGGAACACGATGGTCAGCCAGCTCGTGAACGGCGCGCCCGGAAGCCGGAACGAGGGGCGCTCCAGCTCGCCGCGCAGCGACTTACGGCGCAGCACCATCTGGCAGATCATGATCATGACCCAGGTGCCGATCATGGTGATCGCGGAGAAGTTGATGACGATCGCGAACGCCCGCTCGGGCACGATGTAGTTGAGGACGATGCCCGCGATGTAGCAGGTCGCGGTCAGCAGCACGCCGCCGTAGGGCACGCCCTTGCGGCTCATCTTCGTCGTGAACGCGGGCGCGGAGCCCGCCAGTCCCATGGAGCGCAGCACGCGGCCGGTCGAGTAGAGGCCGGAATTGCAGCTGGACAGGGCCGCCGTGAGGATCACGAAGTTCATGATGCCGCTGATGCCGGGCACGCCCAGCTTCCCGAGCAGCGTCACGAACGGGGACTCGCCCGCCTTGTACGCGCTCCACGGCAGGAGGAGGACGAGGAGCAGCACGGACCCGACGTAGAACAGCACGATGCGCCAGGACACGGAGTTGATGGCGCGCGGGATCACCTTGCGCGGGTTCTCCGTCTCGCCGGAGGCGATGCCGACCATCTCGATCGCGGCGTACGCGAAGACGACGCCCTGGATGAGGACGATCGCGGGGAGCAGTCCGTTCGGCAGCATGCCGCCGTTGTCGGTGATCAGCTGCGGTCCCGTGCTGTGGCCGTCGACGGGGTGGCGGCTCGCGAGCAGCCAGCAGCCGATGCCGAGGAAGCCGAGGATCGCGGCGACCTTGATGATCGAGAACCAGAACTCGAACTCGCCGAACCAGCGCACCGAGATCAGGTTGGCGCCGAGCACCACGAGCAGCGCCACCAGCGCGAGCGTCCACTGGGGTATGTCGCGGAACATGGCCCAGTAGTGCAGGTACATCGCCACCGCGGTGATCTCCGCGATGCCGCTGCACACCCAGTGCAGGAAGTAGACCCAGCCCGCCGTGTACGCGGCCTTCTCGCCGAGGAACTCACGCGAGTACGAGACGAACGAGCCCGACGTGGGCCGGTGCATCACCAGTTCGCCCATGGCGCGCGTGATGAAGAAGGCGAACAGACCGGTGATGGCGAAGATGACCACCAGGGACGGGCCCGCGGTGTGCAGCCGCTCCCCCGCGCCGAGGAACAGACCGGTGCCGATGGCGCCACCGATCGCGATCATCTGGACCTGACGATTGCGCAGGCCGGCCGCGTAACCCCCCTCACGGATGGCTCCGGCCGTGGCCTTGCCGCCCGTGGTCACACCGCTCTCGGTCGCAGCCGTAGAGGCCTGCGCGGGCCGAGCCTCGGACTCGGCTTGTGCTGTGTGCTCCATGGTTCTCCGACGTACGTGCAAAACGGCATGCCGCACACACGCGAGCGCGAACGCGCGCAAGCGTGTACGGCGTACCTGTTGGACAGGACTGGTCCGCCGGATTCGGCGAACTACGAGATCGGAACGGATCCCGGTGGAGTGTGCCGCGGGCTTACCGCGCGACGACACGCCACCTTAAACCGTTCACAGGGGCAACTAATCCACGAGCCCGACGAGTGAACCCACGTACGGGGCACCGGACTCGGCGAGCACCTCGTCGAGGGACTGCGCGGACCGGACGGGGGCGAAGGTCACCTTGCCCGCTTCTGCCCCGTTCTCCGACCGGACATATCCGTACACAGCAGGACGGGGAAGGCTGTTGTAGTGGAAGTGGGTCGAGAAGTAGTACGCGCCGGTGTCGTACAGCGCGACGAGATCGCCGGGCTCCAGTTCGGGCAGCTCACGGCCGCGCGCCACGAGGTCGCCCGCGAAGCAGCACGGCCCGGCCACGTCCTGCACCAGCGGAGCGCTCGTCCGCGGCCGGCCCTCGGCGTCGTACGCGCCGACCCGCAGCGGCCAGGAATCGGGCACGAAGACGGTACGGGTCGCCACCTGCGCGCCCGCGTGCGTCACGGCGATCCGCCGCCCGCCGGACGTCTTGGTGTACTCGACGTGCGCGGCGATGAACCCCTGCTTGGCGAGGAGCGAGCGCCCGAACTCGGTGACGAGCGTGTACCGCCCGTCGAAGAGCCCGGGGACGGTCTCCCGCAGGATCCGCGCGTACTCCTCGAAGCCGGGCGTGATGTCGTCCGACGCGAAGTTCACCGGCAGTCCGCCGCCGATGTCGATGGTGTCGATCTGCTGCCGCCCGACGTGCGCGTTGATCTTCTCGGCCAGGTCGTACGCGGCCCGTACGCCCTCGGCCATCAGCTCCAGGGCGACGCCCTGCGATCCGGTGTGGGTGTGCAGCCGGGTCATCCACGGCCGCGCCTTGTACGCGCCGACGACCCACTGCTCCGCGCCCTCGTCGCGCAGCGCGACGCCGAACTTGGAGGTGGCGGTCGCGGTGCTCATCGCGCCGATCGAACCGCTGCCGACCTGCGGGTTCACCCGCAGCCCCACGGGCGAGGCGCTGGGGTTCGCCGCGAACTCCTCGACGAGCGCGTCGATCCGCTCCAGCTCCTGCGGGTTGTCCGCGTTCACGGCGATACCGGCCGCGAGCGCCTCGCGCAGCTCACCGACGGTCTTGGCGGGCGAATCGAAGACGATCCGCTCGGCGGGCACCCCTGCCGCCCGCGCGAGGGCCAGCTCTCCGGGGCTCGCGACCTCGGCTCCGATGCCCTCCTCGTTCAGGAGCGCGAGCACGGGGACGAGCGAGGACGCCTTCACGGCGAAGGTGTGCCGCGCGTCGACGCCCGCGAACGCCGCCTTCAGCGCGCGCGCCGCCTCCCGGACCCCGGCCACGTCGAGCAGCCCGAGCACGGGGGCGTCGGGTCCTACGAGCCCCTGCTCGACGGCGGCACGCAGAGCGGCGTCGCGGCGGGCGGCGGAGGCGGGGGGCTGCGGCATCAGGGGTGGCCTGCCTTCTGCTTCGTATTGCTTCGTACGGGGTGGTGCTCGGGGCACTCGTCACTGTGCAGCGCGGCGGGGCGGCGTGTCTGCGTGCGCCGGCACGAAGTACGGGGCAGGGGGATGGTGCGCGGGCACAACGGGCGGACTTCAGGGCGGAACGTGTTGTGCCTGCGTACGACGGCGGGTGGGCGGGCATGGTGGCGGCGCACTACGCCCCGGGTTCTCATGCCGCGCTCACGGCAGCGGGATGAGCCCGGCCCGCCGCAGCCCGAGCTCGACGACGAGCCGTACGTCGGGGTCCGCCAGGTCGAAGCCGCCCAGCTCGCGGGCCCTGCGCAGCCGGTACCGCAACGTATTCGCGTGGATCCCCAGGTACCGGGCGGTGGCCCCGGCGTCCCCGAAGAACGCCAGATGCGCGGCCACGGTGCGCGGCAGGTCCGTCCCGTGCCGCTCGTCGTGCGCCAGGAGCGCCGCCACGGCGTCCCCGACGGACGGCACCTGCGCGGCGACGGCGTCCGACACCCGCAGCGCGTCCAGGGCGAACCGCACGTCGTCGGCGCCCGCCACCTCGGGCTCCCCGCGCTCGCGCAGCACCCGGAGCACCTCACCGGCCCCGGCGCGGGAGTCCACCGCGTCCTTCAGCGCGCCGACGACCGGCCCGACCGCGACGAGGGGCCGGGCCCCGGCGCCGCGCAGGACGGCGGCGAGGTCCCGGGCGAGACGCTCGGCGGCGTCGGCCCGGGGATCGATGAGCAACACGTCGAACCGGTCGCCGATATTTCCGGCTCCACCGGCATCTCCGGCTCCACCGGCATCTCCGGCTCCGCCTGCATCTCCAGCCCCTCCGGCGTTCGAATTTCCAGCCCCTCCGGGGTTCGAATTCCCAGCCCCTCCGGCGTTTGAGGAGCGGGGTCCGGGGCGGAGCCCCGAGTCCTGCGGACGGGGTGCCGCCCCGTGCGCCGGGGGCAGGCCACCTTCCACCCGATACGCGAACGCCGGCGAGCCATGCGCAGCAACCCGCAACGCCGCCGCCCGCAACGCCCGCTCCCGCACCTCCGGTGCCACGCCCCCCGACACCACACCGGAAAGCACCACACACGGCTGCCCGGGATCGACGCCGAGCGCGGCCCCCGCGGCGACCGCATCCGGCGACCGCTCCTCGAACAGCGCGCGCACCGCGTGCCGCCTGCGCCCCTCGGCGGACCGGGACCGCAACCGGTGGTGCAGCAGATGCGGGACCGCGATCGCGGCGGCCTGCCGCAGCGCGTCGCGGGCCCCGTCCGGCAGCGGCTCCCCGTCGGCGGCGGCCCACAGCGACCCGAGGACCTCATCGCCCGCGCGTACGGCGACGGCGAGCCGCTCGGGAAACCGCCCGTCAGCAGGTCGATGCACGACGTCCCCCGCCCACAGCGCGGCCAGGAACCCGCTCTCCGCGAGCTCGGCGACCCGCCACCGCGGCACCCGCCGCCCGAGGATGGTCAGCCGCCGCAGCGGATCGGCGGTGTCGGCGGTCGGCGAGTACGCCAGCACGTTGGACTCGGGGTCCTCGATGGTGATCGCGCCCCCGACGAGCGCGGCGAGCGCCGACGCGAGGGCCGGAAGATCCCCGAGCCCCACGTCGACGCCGGGCTCCGGCACCCGCGCCCCACCGGCCGCGAGCGCGGCCCGCAGCAGCCCGATCAGCTCGCCCCAGTCCACCCACGGGGCGCGGGCGAGCAGCGCGGTGGACACACCGTCTGCGACTTCGCCGAGCAGCGGCGAGACCCCTTCGGCACCCCGCCGCACGACCAGCGCCGCGGCCCCCGCGCGGTCGGCGGCCCGCAACACTTCAGCGGCAGCGGGATCCGACGTATCGACCCCCACGGCGATGAGCACCCGCCCCCGCTCCTGAAGGCTCTCCCCGGCGTCGAAGACCCCGACCCCGCCCACGGCGACGTCCGTCCCGCACGGGGCCCGTACGACCTCCACGACGTCCCGTCCCACGACCTCGACGACCCGCGCCAGCGTGGGGCCGCCGCCCGGAGCGGGATTCTCGGGCTGCGGCCTGTTGGACGCGGTTCCGGGCGCTGCGCCGGACGCGGAAAACTCCATGCCCCCAGTCTCACCGATCACGTGACCCCGCCCGATGTGACGCACAAGTCACCGCAAACACCCCACTTGTGAGCAACAGCACCCGCCACGCACCGCCAATCGGCCGCCCTCGCGCCTACGTTGGACGGATGTCCCCTCTTGCCCGGGTGAGCGAGGCGTACGGTCCGCGCTTCGCCGAATTCGCCTTCGAGCCCGCCTTCCTGGCCGCGGTGGACCAGCACGTGGCGGAGGTCCGCGACCGCCTGGAAGCCGGTTCGGCCGCACTGCACCCGCCGGCCCCCGACGCCGAGGCCCTCGGCGACTACGCGCTCGGCTTCCTCGACGCGCTCAGTGAGAACGGCTGGCTCGAACCCGTGGGACACGACTACGCGGTGTGCCGCCTCACCGCCATCAGCTGGCTGGTGAGACGGCACGACCTGCTCGACCTGGTGTAGCTCACACCGGTCGCCGGCCCCTACTGGTTGTCGAACCGCTCCCGCTCCTGAACGGGCTGGTTGGTGAGCGCGTCCTCGCGCCCCGCCTGATAGGCCCCGGCACCGCCGCTCCGGGCGCTCCCCTTCGCCTTGGCGGTCTCCTCCTCGGCCATGTTCAGCCACCGTTCCCAGCGCTGCTTCATCGGGCCGATGAGCCCGCCGCCGACGCCGACGATCAGGATTCCGGCGGCCGCCGCGAGCGCGGCGATCAGCACCGGCTGCGTGACGGTCGTGGCGATCCCCGCCTGCCCGAGCGCGGCAATCGCACCGAGCACGACGATGCAGGCCCAGACGATGGTGCCGATGGTCTTCCCGTACGAGACGGAGGACAGCGTGTTGGTGACGATGTCCCGCACCAGGTTGGCGACGGCCATGGCCACGACGATCAGGACGACCGCGACGATGCCGCGCGGCAGCCAGGCGACGATGCCGTTGATCATGTCGGACACCGGGTTGGGGCCGAAGACCCCGAACCCGAGCTGGAGCACGATCAGCATCAGGGCGACGTAGACGACCTTGCAGAGGATCGCGGTCGTGTCGTACTTCGACCCCTCGAGCATCTTCGCCGAGCCGGCCCGCTCGGCGAGCTTCTCCGACCCGATCTTGCGGAGGCCCCGGTCGAGCAGCTTGGTGATCATCTTGGCGATGAACCAGCCGATGACCATGACGACGATGAAGCCCAGCAGCTTCGGCACGAACTGGGCGACCTTCGACCACGCGTCGTTGAGCCCTTGAGTGAAGTTGACGGCGAGCGTGCTGGCGCCGTCCGGCGTACTGAGATTCTGGATCATGAGTGGTACCTCCACCCAGTGGGGCCGGGCGCCGCGAAGCCGCACCCGACGAGACGTGTCCCCCCTCGTTTTCCTGTGTCCCTCCGGCTTAACAGCCCCAGCCGCCCCCGGCCGCCCCACGTCCCCCATTGGCGTGACCCACCCCGCGCACCGGCCCACCCCACGCCCCGAACCCGATCCGCTACGCTGTTCACGCGCCTTCGTAGCTCAGGGGATAGAGCACCGCTCTCCTAAAGCGGGTGTCGCAGGTTCGAATCCTGCCGGGGGCACGTTTGTGATCAGGGGAAAGACCCCGGAAACCGCAGGTCAAGCGGGGTCCGGGGTCTTTCTGTCTCGACGTTGGGTACAGTCTCGGCACGCTGTCGCACAGTCCCGATACACCCTCAGTACGAGGGGCGGACTCCTAAATGACTCCTAAACGATCAAGTCGTTGACGCAGGTCGCGGCAGACACAAAGCGTCCGGCCCCCCTCGCGCGTTGAGGGGGGCCGGACTTGTGCGCCGCCCGCTGCCGGGGGCCACCACGGAGCGACGGCGCACGATCATGGATTGTTTCGCGCTGTACGACTTCCCACCCTGCTTAACGGATGCGCAGCCCCTGAGTCATTCACCCTTTCGAGCGAACGTGTGTTCTATTCCTTCAGACTACATCGAGCCCTGCGGCGTGACGCATATGCCGCAGAGCTATGTGCGCAGGTCTTCACGTTTCACGTCGCGACCGGTCACGATCAGCCAAAAGATCAAGAGGCGACCATTTGGGTACTGACACCCTCGCACAACGATCATTGTGTGGGTGGGTGGCAGCCCGACGAACCCCTCGACCCGACTGGGTAACCGCCCGTCGCGTCGCGCTCGGGCACCGCATCGCCGACCTACGCCGCCACGCTGACCTCTCGCAAGAGCAGCTCGGGAACCTCGCCGGCATGGACCGCCGATCGATCCAGCGGTACGAGAACGCACGCCGCGACCCCGCGTATTCGGACCTACTGCTCATCGCCGCGGCGCTGCGCGTCCACGTGACCGACCTCCTCGGATAGGTAGACCTGGCTCAGCGATGCGGTACTTACCCTTGCGTTAAATGTCATATACAGGAAGTGCGCGATCACCTCGCATCCCGGTGTTCCGTTCACGCCCCGTGTGAATCGGGCGGCGGCACGTCCGCCGTCGTGCCGCCGCCGCCCGCGCTCGGGGTCTGGGAACGCGGGAGCTTGAAGCGGCCGCCCCAAGCACGGGCTCGAGGCGGCCGCACTTCCCGGCGCCGGGGATCCGTGGAGGTGCCGGCGTCGGGGGTCGATGGTCAGCTGCGCGTGCTCCAGCCGACGGGTGACGCCTGTCTAGGACGCGGGGGCACAGGGCACTTACGGTGAATCTCGATGACCGCGCCCGCGCCCGAGTTGCTGAACACGTCGACCGTCTCGATCTCCTCGCCGGGGAGGAGCGGCTCGTCGCATCGCCAGCACAGCCGGCCCCGATCGGTGGTCATCGCGCTCGCCCTTCCCTCAGCGCCCGCCGCAACTCGACCGAGTCCGGGCACAAGCCGCCGTTGTCGGCGCACTGCTCGCAGGACGAGGCGTGCTCTATGAGCTGCACATACACCTGCTCTGCCGTGCAGAGAGGGCAGCCGCGCGGGAACCAACGCCGTCCACTCTCGTCATCGCGTTCGCCGAGGTCCACAACGAGAGCAGCACCGAGCGCGGCGCCACACCACACGCAGCACCGGCCGCAGAGCTGCACCTCGGAGAGTTCCCCAACAGCCGGTACTCGGACTGCTTCCACTCCTGCTACGCCGTTCACAACGCCGCTCCCTCCCAGCTGCCGAGCCCTCATCGTTCGCGCATGAAGGGGGCGTTCGGGAGTGAGTGCAGAGTGTGTGTCGCATGGACCGCTTCACACAGTGTGTGAACCAGACCTCACTACCCTTGTCGCACTGAGTAATTCGGGGGTCACGACATGGAACCCAATACCCTGCTCGACGCGCTCATCGACGAGGCGGGCATGTCCCGCAAAGGTCTAGCCGCGCGCGTCAACCAGGCCGGGTCGGCACAGGGGAAGCAGATGCGCTACGACCACAGCTCGGTGATCCGCTGGTTGAAAGGCCAACGCCCACGCGGCCCGGTCGCCGACCTGATCGCCGACGTGCTAGGCGACAAGCTCGGCCGACGGCTCACCCTCGACGACATCGGCATGGGCACCGCGGCCGCACAGCCCGCCGGCACCCCGCTCGACGGGTTCATCGGCAAGGCGACCGCGTTGTGGCGCGGCGACCACCAGCAACGCGAGGATCTCCAACAGGCCCCCATCATCACCGGGTTGCCCGCGGTCGGCCCGGTGTGGGAGTGGGAGAACCCGCCGGACGACACCGACGTCTCCAGCCGCGGCACTGTCCGCGTCGGCCTGCCCGACGTCGAGCAGCTGCGCACCGCCCGCGGCCACTACGAGCAGATGTACCGCAAGGCCGGCGGCGTCGCCACGAGGGGCCGCGTGCTGCGCTTTCTGGTCAAGGACACGGCGCCGCTGATGCGCGGCACGTACTCCGATCGCACAGGGCGTGAACTGCATCGCGCGGTCGGCGGGTTGGTGGCGGTCGCCGGGATCTGTGCGTACGACTCGAACGCGCAGGGCCTCGCGCAGCGCTACTACCACCAGGCGCTCCGCCTCGCGAAAGCCTCTGGCGACCGGGCGTTCGGCGGGTACGTGATAGCGCTCCTCGTCAATCACGCCATCTACCTCGGGGAGTTGAGGAGCGCGGTGGCGTTCGCCGAGGCTGGGCTCCGTACGGCCGGGAACGCGATCTCGCCCGCGCTCGCCTGCGACCTCCACGCGATGCAGGCGAAGGCGTACGCCCGGCTCGGCGACCAGGGTGGTGCGCACAGGGCGATGAAGCAGGCCGAGACCGCCGCCGGGCTGATCCGGCCCGACGAGGAGCCCGCCGAGACCGGTTACGTGCAGCCCGGTCTCCTGGAGACATCGCTCGCCGACACCCTCATGCGGCTCGGCGACACCGGACCCGCGCAGGCGTACGCGAAGTCGGCCGTCGACATTCAGACGCACGAGCGCGGCCGGGTTCACCGGCTTGCGACCCTCGCCGACTGCGAGCTGCGGGCGGGCCACGTCGACCAGGCCGCCGGCACTGCGACGCGGATGCTCGACACGATGCAGGGCATGGAGTCGCACCGGCTGTACGACCGGCTCGTCGGCGTGCGTCGCAACCTTGCAGCGACGAGGAGCCGCTCGGTGGGCGAGGTCGTCGGCAGGATCGACGACACCCTTCGCATCCCGCTGTAGCGGGTGTGGTCGGATGGAGCGCGTACCCGACGAGAGGCAGCAGCGTGTCAGTGTGGCGGAACCTCGGCGAGCGCACCGTGTACGAGAACCGGTGGGTGCAGGTGAACATGGCCGACGTCGAGCTCCCGGACGGACGGCACCTCGACCACACCGTGATCCGGCTGCGCCCGGTCGCGGTCGCCACGGTCGTCAACGAGGCGAACGAGGTGCTGCTCCTGTGGCGGCACCGGTTCATCACCGACGCGTGGGGCTATGAACTGCCATCGGGCGGCACCGGCGCTGGCGAGGACCCGGCCGAAGCCGCGGCGCGGGAGTTTGAGGAGGAGACGGGGTGGCGGCCGGGCCCGATGCAGCTGCTCCTCGCGGTCGACCCCATGCCTGGGATTTCGACGTCGCACCATCGCGTGTACGTGGCCGATTTGGCTGAGCAGGTACGGGAGATCCCCGTCGACGACTTCGAGTCGTCACGCCGTGAGTGGGTGCCGCTCGACAAGGTGCCCGAGCTGGTCGCGCGCGGCGAGGTCCGATCGGCGAACGCCGTGGCCGCGCTGCTCATGCTGCACGCGCAGCGGCTCGGCGGCGTCGAGGCATGACGAAAGGGCCCCGCCCTCCCGGAGGAGAGCGGGGCCTGGGTTCACGGGTACTGGCGGCGCTGCGGGTCGAGAGCGCCGAGGGACTGTGAATCGTTGCCCTGGTTCTGCTCGGGCTGTGGTGCCCCGTCGCGACGACACACGAGCGCGTCGGGATCATCGGGCGGGGGCTGCAGGGAATAGCCGCTGGGGCAGGTCTGCCCGTCGCTGCCGTCCTTGCCGTCGGCGCCGTCCGTTCCTGGTTCACCCTGTGGGCCCGCGGGCCCGGGTTCGCCTTGGGGGCCGGGTTGCCCTGCCGCGCCCTCCTGTCCCGCCGCGCCGTCCTGTCCGGCTTCGCCGCTGGCACCGGTCTGGCCGACTCCGTTACTGCCGTCGTCGCCGTTCTTCCCGCTCTTTCCTGACGGCCCGGTTGGCCCGGGGTTGCCCTGCTCGCCCTCGTCTCCCTTCGGTCCCTTCGGGCCTGTGACGGAGCGCCCGGGTTCGCCGCGGCTACCGGGCGGGCCGGACACCGGGTCGCCGCCGAGGTGTTCGACTTGGCGGGCGAGGGCGTCGCGGGCGGTGTACTGCGTCTGCAGGTCGGCGCGCAGTCCCTGCAGAGTGAGGACGACCCACAGGGCCCCGGCCAAGAACGCCAACGCGCCGAGGGCGTACAGGAGATCGCTGAGGCGGCGCTCCTTGTGCGTCACGTCTTCACCCCCTGCGAAGCCAGGTAGACGGTGAGCAGCAGCATGAGGACGGGGGCGATCAGGGCGGTGAAGATGAGACGCCGGTCGGCCGCGCGCCGGTCCTCGGTCTTCTCCTGGTCGTCCTTGATCTCTTGAATGTCACGCTGCAGGGAATCCATCGCGCGGTCGCGGGCGGTCTCTCGTGCGTCGTACACGTCCCTGCGCACCAGCTGGTCGAGCCGCAGCGACAGGTCGGCGCGTACCTCCGTGATGAGCCGCCACAGCTCGCTGTTCGACGGCTCATCAGCCACCGGGGCCCCCTCGTTCTAGTGCGGGATCAGGCGTCCGAGCGCGGTGTGTGCGGGGCCGCCCACCCGGCGACCCACGACGCGGCGGCCGGGACCAGGGCGAGGACGAACGGCTCCAACGCGTCCGGCATGCCGGAGATAAGCGACGGGTCGTCGGTGACGGCGCCGAGGACCGCGAGCCCGGCGAGACTCGCCAGGTAGGCGAGCACGCTGGACGCCTTGACCTTCTTCTCGATCGGAGCAGAGGACGAAGCCATGGTCAGGCCCCCTTCTGGGCGTTTCGGATCTCGCGGGTCAGGTCGCGGATCTCGTGCACGAGGTCGTAGATCTCGCGCAGGAAGCTGATCGGCTTCCACTTGGGGTTGGTCTTCACGGTCGGCGAGGTGGACGGGGCGTCGGCCTCGTCGACCTCCCACACGTCGTGGAACGTGTCGGGCACGGTGGACTCCTTCGGCGGGGTGGTGGACGTGCTGGCCGGTGACCAGCTGGGGGCGTGCGTGAGACGCTCGGCGACGTCTCGGCGGAACTGGTCCATGGAGAAGGTGAAGCGGCCGCGGCTGCCGTAGCCCTCGACCGGGCCGCGCGGGTCGACTTTGCCCTCGACCGAGGTCTCCAGGTGCCCGCCGCACGACTGCGCCGACCAGCCGTAGTGGCGGCAGATCGCGGCGTTGATGCGGACCCACGCTTCGTACTGCGCGCGCGGGTAGGCGTCGGTGTTGTTGCCGAGGTTCTCGGTTTCGATGCCGTAGGAGACGTCGTTGCCGTCGACGGTGCCCGACGCGCTGGACGGCTTGGGATGCGTGGTCTTCTCGTTGAGGAACGAGGTATACGCGTTCTGCGCCATGGTCCCTGCGTGGTTGGCGCGGCCCGCGCTGCACATCGTCGCGACGCCGGACTTGGCGAGGTGGATGTGCGCGAGCGGTCCGGGCAGTCCGGGCACGCCGTTCTTAGCCACGACGTCGCGGGAGTTGGAGCCTGCGGTGTGGTGGTTGAGGACCATGTGGACCGGGCCGAACGCTTTGCCGGTCGCGGCGTCCCGGCCGCGGGTGCGCCAGCCCGCGTACTCGGACGTCTTCACGCCCTCGGCGCGCAGGGCCGCGATGAATGCCGACGGGGACATGGGTGTCGCCATGAACTCTCCAGGAATGACGAAAGCCCCGGCCATGTGGCGCGGGGCGGCCGGGCGTTGGGCTGGTCAGGCGGCGGCTTCGTAGCGGCCGGAGGCGTAGAGGATGTCGCCGGCCGCGTACACGAACGGCAACGTCGAGTCCCAGATCCCCGAGGTATCTGCACGGTTGGACACCATCGTGCGGAAGACGCCGCCATTCGTCGTCGCGTAGATAGCGGTGGCGCTGTAGTGCAGCGAGGTCGACGCGTCGAATGCGTCAACGAGGATGATGCGCTGCGAGAACCCGGAGGCCGGCGCAGCGGGCAGGCCGATCATCCAGTTCTCGGATCCGCCGCCCGAGCCTGCTGCGGTCGTCGATCCCCATGTCAGCTGGACAACCCAGTCGACGGTGCGGCCGACCTTGAGGTAGCGGCCGGTCAACGTGCCGTTTCCGAGTGTCGGGTTGGTGCCGGTGTCGGCGAACCAGCCCGGCGTGTACGTCTGCCAGGCGCCGAAGAAGCTGTTGAACTGGTCGCGGATCTCCTGGTTGAGGAGGGCGGCCGTCACGGTCTCGCCGACGATCCAGGTCTTGGGGGCGAACGTCACTGCGGCTCCTCGGGTGCGGGCTCGGCCGGTGCCTCCGGGTCCTCGGGCGCGGGCTCGGGGTCCTCGGGCGCGGGCGCGGCGGGGTTGCGCGGGTCGTCGGTGTGGAACCAGAACCGGCGGTCCAGGGCGAGCGCTTCGGCTTCGGCGGCGGGGATGTCGTCGGGCACGATGAGCGGCACCCAGTCGCGGCGGCACTGCGGGTGCGCGCACCCGAACCGTGGGTCGAGGACGGACACGATCCACGCGTTTCCGCAGGTGCATTCGGCGACCCATCGGCCGTCGTCGATGCGCGCGTACAGGCCCGGGTCGTCCGGCACTGACTGCGTGGGGACGGGCATCCGCCAGCCGAACTTGTACTCCACCCACTTGTAGACGAGTTCGGCGCCCGGCACCTGCGACCAGTCCTGTGCGATCTGGCCGCGCCGCGGAGTGGGTGGCAGGTAGTACGTCTCGGCCTGCACGATCGCGTCGGCGGGCGGGGAAGGGACGGGGATGGTCATGGGCCCTCCGGTCAGTAGGCCAGCCTGGTCGTCTGGTCGAGCTGCGAGTAGTCCGGGTCGTCGAGGATCCACACGGAGTCGGTCGCCGAGGCGCTCGTGTGGAACGTGATGACGTGGCTGTTGTGCTTGATGACCTCGCTGTATCCCTCGACGGTGACCCGCATGGAGAGGGCGGGCGCCTGCGCGGGCAGGTTGTAGACGCTGAAGTACGAGCCGATCTCGGCGTCCAGGACGTCGAGGTAGTACGGCAGCGTGAACGCCTCGATGGGTACCTCGCGCAGCTCCGGCGTGGGGTTGGCGTAGCGGGACACCAGCCAGTACGCCGCGTCGAGCACGGAGTTGTCCGAGGTCTTCAGGATGTTCATGTCCTGCGAGTACTCGCCGAACGCCGCCACCGACTGCGACGCGGTGACGCGCTGCGTCGCCCCGCCCGGCCGGGTGGCGTCGACGATGTTGACCATCTTCTGGTCGTCGTCCGCGAGCGAGATGCCGGGCTCGAGGTCGGCGTAGTCGATGGTGAACGTCTCCGCGCCAGGGCTCGGGTTGTAGCGGATGTCGCGGGACTGGTAGGCGAGCCCGTACCAGTCGCGTTCGGCGAACAGGCGGCCGGACTCGGTGGCCTCGACCTCGCGCATGCGGGCCATGGCCGTGCTCCCGGCGGGGCCTTGGCTGGCCATCGGGTCGTGCGTGCTGCCCCACACCGTGATGTCGAGCAGGCCCACGTAGTACGCCAGGCGCAGCATCCGGGTGTCGGCGCTCTCGCCCGCATGCCCGTTCATGCCGGCGTCGTAGCGGCTGGCCTGGCTCGGCCCGAAGCCGATGCTGTCGCTGGTGAACATGGCGACGTGCCCGATGTTGCCATTGAACAGGCGGGCGCCTCGGTAGCCGCCGATGTGCAGCACGCGCATGTCGTGGACCGACACCACGAACGACGAGGTGTCGGTGACCGTGCCGTCGATGCGCAGGGTGTGGGACCGCTCGTCGTAGGCGACGTGGTGCCACTTGCCATCGGCGAGGTTGGCCGGCCCGGCGGGAGTGACCGTCGTGGTGAAGCCGTCCGAGATCATCTCGAACTGCAGGCCGCCGGTCGCGTTGAGCGACATCACCAGCTGGTAGCTCAGGTCCGTGCGGTGCATACCGAGGATGACGCGGTTCGCCGTGGTGGTCTGGATCCACGCCTCGAAGGCCAGGTAGTTGCCCATGCGGTCTTGGAACTGCGGGCCGAGGTCGGCGGTCAGGTACTTGCCCGCGGTGGCCGAGACGGGCGTGAACACGGCCAGCTGCTCGCCGGTCTCGGCGGGCCCCTCGGTGCTGCCGAGGGCGAGGGTGCCGCTGCCCGCGGCCCCGGCCTGCGTGACGGGAAGGGCCGGCGCCGCGGTGCCGGACAGGTCGCCCGCGCTCGTCGCGGCGCTGTCCTCGGTGAGCGGGTAGTACAGCAGGGGTTGGCCGACGATGATTTCCTCGCCGACCATGCTCCTCAACGACGGCAGTTTGTTGAACCGCTTGAACATGTCCGTCGCGGTGATCGTGACCTTGGAGTACAGGCCCTCCCACTCGATCGGCCATTCGTTGACGGTGCCGTAGAAGCGGGGCCGGATGGTGGCGCCGACCAGGTCGAACTCGACGTAGTCGCCGGTGCCGCCGGTCCGGTTACCGATCATCTCGACGACGAGCTGCTGCGCGCTCACCCATGCCGGGGTGGCCAGGGTGCGGCGCGTCGTCCAGTTGAAGCCGTCGCCCGAGGTTTCCCAGTAGAGAGTGCCCGCGGCCTCGCGCAGTCGCAGCCACATGTGGTTGATGGCGGAGAACGTGAGCTGGGTCGCGGCCCCGTCGAAGTAGCCGGTCTCGGAGACCAGGCGCAGCGTTCCGGCGACCGGGTTGTACGTGAACCCGGCGCGGGTTCCGTCGGTCGTGGAGTTCGCCATGATGCTCACCGCTGCGCTCGAACTCCCGCCAGCGGCCGGAAGCGTGGCGAGCTTTACCGTGAACTTGCTGCCCGCCAAGGTCCATTGGCGGGCGGTCTGGTAGGCGGAGAACCCGCCGGGGGTGACGGGGACGCGGGCGCGGCCGCCGACCTCGAGGGCGCCGCCGTAGCTGTTGGGCCACAGCGTGCTGCTGATCCGGTTGTCGTCGAAGTCGTCGCCCAGCTGCGCGAGCGGGTAGGGCGCCGACCCGGTGCGCTGCGGGATGACCGCCACGGACACGCGGATCGGCGCGTTGCGCCGCACGAACGGGTAGTACGGCGAGCCGCTGTTGCCGGGCGTGAACCTTCCGTCCTCGTTGTTGAGGGTGAGGGTGGCCGTTCCCGGCTGCGTCTCCGACAGCTCGTCGGACGCGCCCCGGGTGATGGCCACCCCCTGGTTCTTCACGTCCACGCACTGCGTGATGTCCGTCCACGTGATCGTGGACGGATCCAGCACCAGACCGCCCCACCCCATCTCAACGAGCAGCCCCACGCGATCACCCCCCTACCTGCAGACTCACGGTCGTGCCCTGCGCACGCCCGTACCGGACCAGCACCTTCTGGAACTCGCGGGCCACGGCCACCGGGTCCATCGCGTTGCCGATGTTCACGTTGACGACCATCCCGCCACCGGCGCCGGGCGCGACGGCAGGCCGCCCGATGACGGGCCGGGTCGCGGCGACCCGCCCAGCGACGGCGCCGAGCGCACGGTCCAGGACCGGGGTGCGTTCGGTGAGCCCGGCCGCCAGGCCCTCGGTGGAGTAGCGGCCCACCTGCGCCATGACGCGCGAGGGCGAGCGGATACCGAGCGCCTTGCGGATGGCCTTGTCCATCCCCTTGGCGATCTTCAGCATCTGGTTCTCGATGGCCTTCTGCTGCGAGGCCAGACCCTTCAGGAACCCCTTGCCCGCGTCCTTGCCCGAGTCGTACAGCGCGTCGGCGCCGGAGTTGCCGAGCTTCTCGGCCTGCGCGTTGATGCCGTACTGGGTGGTGTTGATCTCCTTGAACAGCTTGCTGTTCGCGCCCGCGAGCGCGGAGGCGTAGGCGTAGCCCTCCTCCGGGCCCATCGTCAGGATCTCGCGCAACATGGTCTTGTTGAGGCCGCGCTTGGCGAGGGTGTTGATGTAGCTGGTGAAGGTCTTCATCTTCGCCAGCCGGGCCTGCAACTTGCTGTTGATGCCGGACGCGGAGACCTGCTCCTCGCCCTCGAACATGCCGCCCAAGCTGGCCGACTGCTTCGCCCCGACACGGGTCGTCTCGGCGAAGTCCTTGGCCCGCTTGATCGTGGCCGCGATGCTGTCGCGCTTGCTCGCCAGGGTCTGCAGCTTCTTCGTCCACTTGTTGACGAAGGCGACGTAGAAGTTGTCCTTCTTGCCGGTGAACGCGGACCAGATGTCCTTGGCCAAGTCCTTGGACGTGGACGCGATCTTGGACTTGGAGCCGGTCAGACCCTTGATCAGGCCCGAGCCGACGTCCTTTGCCAGCGCCGTCGTGCGCTTCGACGGTGAGGCGATCTGCAGCTCGGACTTCATCGCCGAGATAATGTGGCCGGCCGCAGTGCGCGCGGCGCCACCGATCGATCCCATCGAGCCGAGCAGTCCCGAGGTGAGGCCCTGGCCAGCAGCCAGGCCAATCCCCGAGGGAGAGTCGAGGCGGGCACCGGCGGCCATGGCCTTGGACTCCCCGTGGCTGAACACGGTCTCGCCGCCCGCGAACTTCACTAGCTCGGGGCCCTCCTCGCCGACCACGGCCCAACCCGCCATGGGGCGGCCGCCGTCGGCGAACCCGGCCAGCCTGCTGACGGCATCCATGCCCTGCTGAATACGCCGTTGGACGGTGACCGTGACCGTCTTCGACTGGACCCGGCCGATCTCTGCAACGATGTTGCGAGCCGCGCGGGAGGCCATGTCGGACAGCCTGACCGTCGGCTTACGGTCCTTGATCGACGCGAGCTGCCCCTTGGCCGACCTCACCTTGGCCTGCAAGTCATCGATCTTGGCCTGCAGTGCGGCACGCTTCGACGGCGGCACCGACTTCATCTGCGCCTTGGCCGCGGCGATCTGGGACTGCCAGTTGGAGATGTTCAGCTTCAGCTTGCCTGCGGACAGCTTCGGCCCGACCGAGTTCGCGAACCCCTGCGCCTTGTCCTCGGCGGTCTTCAGCCCCTGCAGGTAGGAGGCGCTGAACTCCTGGAACTTGCGGTCCGCTGTCTTCAGCTTGCCGCCGAGGCCGGGAATCCAGCCGAACGCCGAGGCCGCGCCGTGCAGGATGCCGCCCAATGCGACGACGATCCCGCCCGACATGATGCGGAACGCGCTGATGAGCTGGGGCAGAGCAGTCACGCCGGCCTGCACCAGGGTGAGGATCGCGATGCCGCCCTGGCGGGCGAACTCGAGGATGCTGCCTCTGTTCCGCTCGATGCTCTCCGACAGGCTCTGCAGGGGTCCCTTGGCCTTGTCGACCTGCGAGAAGGACGGCAGCAGGCTGCCGACGATGGCCGAGCCGACATCTCGGGCTACCGGCCCGAGGATGCTCAGGATCTGGTAGCTCGACTTCAGGCCGTACCCGAGATCCTTGAACAGCGGAGTCAAGGCCTTGACGCCCGTGCCCAGGGCGTCCAGGACCGTGGATGCGCTCACGCCCGCGTTCGTGAACGCCTGCCCGAGCAGCGGGCCCAGGGAGCGGGCTACCTCGCCCGAGAAACGGCCGACCGCCGGAAGTACCCGGTTGATCATGGAGAACAGGCCGTCGAGAAACTGCGCGCTGCCCTTGATCCCGGCCTTCAGCCCGTCGAACATCCCGGGCAGACCGCGGCCGAGTAGGTCCCGGATCCCGGTCGACAGTGCGGTCAAAGTCGGCTTGGACGCCGCACCGAACGACAGGAAGGACCGCCCGAGTTGACCGACCCCCGCCCCCAGATCGACGACGAACTTCTTGCCGAGGTCCAGGTTGGTCTGCAGGTCGCGCTGGAACCCGGACTCCCGGAACACCGACCCGGCTCGCCGGGCGAGGCTGCCGAACGTGCCGCCCAGGTCGGTCATGTTCCGGCCGAGCAGCTTGACCAGCGGAGACGCTGCCTTCACCGCAGAGGTGAAGCCCGGCAGCATCGCCTTCTGGACGTCTCGGCCAATCCCAGAGAATTCCTTCTTCACCCCGACCAGGGCCTTGGTGAAGGTGCGCGCCTCAGGGCTCAGCTTCTTCAGCGCCTTGTTGTACTCCTCGGTGCCCTTGCCCGAGGCCTCCATCGCCTCACCGACACCGGAGAACCCCAACTTCATGGTGCCCGCGGCGAGCCCCGCGCCGGCCATCATCGGCACGACCGCGCCGAGCGCCGGCAGCAGCGACAGGCCCGCCGCCGCAGCCACCGCACCCATGACCCCGCCGAGGCCGCCACCGCTCGAACCGAGCGAGGCGGCGGCCTCGCCGCCCGAGCTCGCGACGTCGTCGAGCCGGTTGGACAGCGAGGGCAGGCCGTCGCCCATGGATCGCGCGGCGTCCCCGGCGGACAGGAACCCGCCGTTGAGGTCCCGCAGGTGACCGTTCGCGTCCCGGGTGAAGCGCTGTACCGATGCGCTGTTCTGGCGCATGGTGCCGTCCAGGCGCTGGTGCAGCCGGGCCGCGCTGTTGCCCGCACCATTGAGGGTGCGGCTCAACTCATCGCGCCCGCTCAGGACGAAGTTCAGGTGGTTCGTGGCCACGCCGCCCCCTCTTTGGTCAGGGCGGGCGCGGCCCGCTATTCGGTTGTTGCGGCCGCCTTCAGGCGGGCCTCGTGCTGATCGATCCACGCGCACAGGTAGTCGAAGTCGTCGATGGTCAGCTCGTCGACGTCACGCGCGGTGTAGTGCAGGTACAGGCCGAACAGCGGCAGGTAGTTCAGGCGGCGGTCGGCGAACCATCCGCCGTCGTCTCCGGCTCCGGGGCGAGGGCCAGGTCTTTTGGGGCGGCTGCTTCCTTGATGGCCAGCTCGCAGGCCTCGCGGTCGTGGGCGGCGTCCCGCAGTTCCTCCCATGCCTCGGCCAGGCTCTCGGGGTCGTCCTTGAGCCTGGCGAACAACTGGGCCGCGATGTCCTCGACCTCGCGCGCGTCGAGGCGCACCCGCACCTCGTCGTCGTAAGGGTCGAAGTCGGCGAGCCGCAGCGTCGGCTCGGCGCGTTTCTTCAGCGCCCACGCCACCGTGCGCACGGACGTGACGTCCCCGGCCCGCAGGCCTTGCCGGACATCGGCCCACTTCATGTCGGCGGTGCGCTCGATGATCTGCACCTCGGACGCGCGTAGCCGCCGTGCGTCGAGTTCCTCGGGCTCGCCGTTCTCCGGCGTGTAGATGATGATCACTGCTGCTCCAGGTTCAGCTCAGGCGGCGGCGCACGTCGTCGAGGACGCGGGCCACCTCACGCTCGATACGGGGGGTGTGGGAACGCACGGTGTTGTCCCACCAGTAGGGCTGCACGTACTGGCTGGCCCACTTGCTGCGGTTGCCGAACACGGGGTGTCGGATACGGCCGGGGGGCGGGCCCTCGTTGAGGACCTTCGGCATGTTCCGCATGTCGGCGGGCAGCCGCGCCTTGTCGATCCAGACCTTCGCGCCCGCGCCACCTGCGGTGGTGCGCACGCTGATACGGATGGCCCCGGCGATCGTGGCGCGCAGCGGCCGCGTCGTCGGCGACGGCCCGCCGTGCGGAACGACGCCGTGACGGTTGCGCTTGCGGCCGTCGGACCGGATCTCGAGGCCGCGGATCGTCGACTGCAGGTCGGCCTTGAGCGGCTCGGCCGCGCGCCGGATGCGGCGCTGCATGCTGCTGCGGATGTTCTCGTTACCGGCAGCCCGCAGCCTGCGCTGCAGTTCCAGCAGGCTGCCGGTGTTGAGGAGACGGACCTCGCGCATCGCTCACCTACAGGGTGATGTCGGTGCTGATGTACTCGATGCTCGGTTGGTTCGTGCCGTCGTACAGGCCCGTGAAGCTGATCGTGGGCTTGACGACCTCGAACCCCTCGATGGTCGGAGGCGCCTCGTCGACCTTGATGGCGGGCAGCTTGATCCGGAACGTCTCGAAGAACGTGGCCGCGATGTTCGGGCCGACGAATTCCCACACGAGGCTGGTCGCGGCGTCCGAGGTGTGCAGGTCGTCGAGGAGAGTGGCCACGTAGTCCATCTCGACCGAACCGGTGATCTTCACCTGGTCGTTCGAGATCGGTTCCTTCTTCAGCCCGGCCTGCCCCGCATAGAACCGGTCGACAGCTTGCGGCCGCTCGAACTTGACGGACACCTTGCGGATGCCGTCGAGCGCCGTCTCGGACGCGTACACACCGGACTTGAGCGCCATCTGCCCGAAGTGGAACGGGGCCTGCGGCGCATACGAGGCGACGACCAGGGTCTGGCTCTCATCGCAGTCCTTGCAGTCGAACTCGAAGCTCGCGGTGAGCATGCCGCCCTGCTCGCACGAGAACTCGGCCGAGGTGACCTTGCAGCCCAGGAACGTCTTGTCCGAGACCGCACCGGTCGTGAGCGGCACGCCCTTCTGGATCACCAGCGACTTGCCCGCGGTGTCGGCCAACGGGTGCGTCTGCAGGTACGCCGGGCCGGCGCCTTGCTGCACCGGCGTCACGGTCGTGCCCATGAGGGCTTGGAGCAGCAGCCCCATCCCCTTGTTGGTCACCTCCAAGTCCACGCTGCCGTTGGCCTCGCGCTGGGTGACCACACGCCGCGACGACAGCGGCAGCAGACGCCCCGCCGCGATCCCGGCGCTTTGCGCGGTCGTCTTCTTGAGCACCAAGGATTCCTTGGTGAACTCCAGATGCTTGGCCGGCGCCGCGTAGGTGCCGTACGTCGTCTCTGCGCCGATGCTGAGTTGGGCGCCGAGCCCGGATCCGATCGCCATGGATCAGCCCTCTTCCTTCTGCAGCGACTTCGCCGCGGTCTTCTTGGGCTTCGCGCCCGGCTCCTCGATCGACTCCCACGTCTGCGTCTGACAGACGTAGGCCTCGAACCGCTCGTCGGGCACTTCGACAATCGCGTCGGGCTCGACCGCGCGGCCGCCCAGCTCGGGGACGGTCACCAGCTCGGGCCCGATCAGACGCACACGCGCCATGGGGAACTCCTCGGGTGGGGTGGGTGGTTCAGATACGGGCCCGGCAGGTGACCGTGAATGCGAGGCCTGCCAGGGCGCCGTCGCTGGTCTGGTCCTGCGTGAGGCTGCCGGCGGTCAGGTGCGCCCACAGCACGACACCGCCCAGGGTCGGCGCCTCGGGTGCGGCGTCGGTCGCACGCAGCGCGTCCTCGACCTCGGCGAGCAGCTCGAACACGGCCGCACGCCGCAGCGCCATGTCCTTGTCGCCCGCGCGCACTTCGGCATAGCCGGTGATGGTGAAGTTCTCGTCACGGGTGCGAGCCCCCGCCGAGTTGAAGCTCTGCTCGATGGCGGCCGCCTGGTCGGCGCCCGGCGCCCACCCGACGTACAGGCGCCGCCTGCTCGTGTAGTTCACGGCGGGTGGCCCGTCGATGACCTCGGCATCCGCCAGCGCGGGCGCCGCACGCAGGATCGCGAGCAGCGCGTCGACCGCCGCGCCCACACGGGAGGTAGCCATCACGCCACCCCCGGCGGCAGCTTGTACGCCTCGATCAGCTGCAGCACCCGGTTGGGCACCGCGTACCCGAAGCCGGGGATGGGCTCGTTGACGCTGAAGTCGTCCATGCCGCCCTGCCCGCGCGCGCTGCCGTACTGCGTGCGCCACAGGTGCTGCAGCAGGATCGCGGCCGCCAGCTTGATCGTGGGCGGCACGGTGCCGTTCTCCGCGATCCGGCCGGCCGTGTAGACGACCCGCCAACGGGCCCCGCTGAACGAGCCGTTCAGGTAGCGCACGATGCCCGTGGCCGGGTCGAGGTCGAGGCCGGCCACGTCGAGCGCGGTCCCGCTGCCGAGCGGGGTGACCGACGTGAGGGCGGTGACGGGAACGGAGGACAGGCACATGGTGCAGCCGCGGCCCTCGACCGTCTCGGTCACCTGCCGGAACATGACGGGCCCGATGTGCCGCTCGATGACGTCGGTCAATGCATCGACGTACACCTGCAGTTCGAGGTCGTCGCCGGTCGTCTCGATGTCGAGCTGCCGCTTGGCCTCGTCGAGGGTGAGCAGCGCCATGGCCTGCCCCCTACTTGGACTGCGGCTTGCGGCGGGACGGCGTCGACGTCTCGGCCTTGGGGGCGGTGGCCTCCTCGACCTGCGGCGCCTCGGACTCGTCCGCCTCGTCGGGCATCTCGGCGAGGCCAGCGCGGACCATGTCGTCGGCCTCGGCCTCGGGCAGGTCGACCAGCTCGCCGCGCGGAGGCCAGTCCTGCCCATTGCGCGTGCCGGACATGGTGACCTTCATGCGCACCTGCATGGGTGCTCCCTTCACGGGTGGGGGCGCGGGGCGGCGGTGCGCCGCCCCGCGCGGGGGATCAGGCGGCGTTGCCGGTGAACGTCTTGACGGCGCCGGTCTGGTCGACGAGCAGACCGTCCGCGCGGATGATCGCGCGGTAGGTGACCAGGTCGGAGTTGAACGCGTAGTCGTCGGAACGCTCGAACCGCACCCCGCCGGCCATGCGCACGAAGTACTGCGAGAAGTCGCCGAACAGCACGGACTTGGCGCCGAGCCCCACAGCGGCCACGTTCGGGTCCGTGTATACGGGCTTGCCGAGCAGCGTGTCCGGGGCGCCGACCTGAATGGAGGGCTGCCACAGGTACTGCTGCTGCGTGTCCTTCAGCTTGCGGACCGCACCGAGCGCCGCGTCCCGCATCAGCCAGCCACACGACGTGCTGTTGCGGTATGGGGAAATGACCGAGTGGTACAGGTCGATCAGGTTGTCCGCAGTGAATCCGCCCGTCACCCCCGTGCCACCGGTGACACCGGCCGACGCAGAGGTGACGATGCCGGTCGGCTTCGACGTGCCGTCGCCCGTGATGGCATGCACGCCGAACGCGTTGCCGAGCGCGCGCCCGGCCTGCATGGCGAGGTAGCCCTCGAGGTCGACGCCCGTGTCGGCGAGCAGCTCGGCGGATGCCTGCAGCAGGACGCCGTACTTGTAGGCGCCCAGCGTGCGCTTGCCGAACGCCGGGTCGGACTCGGACAGCGGCTGACCCTCGGGCGTGATCGCGGCGGTGGAGTGCGCGGTCGTGACCGGGATCTCGATGCTCTCACCGGACGTCGTGTTGAGCACGGTCGGGCCGGCCATCATGATGCCGGACACCTCGATCAGGTGGGCCATGAGCTGCCCGTAGAACGTGGTGGGCACGGTGTTGCCGCCCGCTGTCGCCGTGCCCTTGACGAGGTCACGGAACGCGACGCCCTGCGGCGCTGCGATCTCGATGGCGCGCTGCTCGCCGCGCGCCCACTGGCGCAGCTCGGAATCCTTCTTCCCGGCCTGCTCCTGGCGCTCGTCGGCGGGCTTGTCGAGCAGCTTCGCGAACGCCGCCTCGGCGTCCTGGTTGCGCTGCTCGGCCTCGGCGAGCTGCTTGGCGCGCCCGTCGATGCGGTCGATGTCGGCGTTGAGCGCCTGGTAGGTCGTCTCCTCCTCGGCCGACAGATCCCGCTTCTCCTCCTCGGCGGTGTCGAGCAGCGCCTTGGCCTGCTCCCAGACGTTGTTGCGGCGCTCCTGCAGCGCCTTGATGAGACTGGACACGTAGCCCTCCTGGGCATGACGACGACACCGCTAGCCGCAGGCCAGGGGTGTCAGGGATGGATGGTGAGGTGGGGTTCGCCCTGCCTCAGAAGGTGCGGCGCTTGATCAGCTCGGCGCGCCGCTGCCGTACCGCGAGCAGCGGGTGGGGTTCGCCCTGCCCGCCCTGCGGAGTCGTGGTGTCCTCGCCGCGCTCGGCGGGCTTCAGGTCGATGACCGTCGTGTCCTTGGGCTCGGCGAGGAACCGTTCCAGATGCCCGCCCTCGGCGGCCGCCCGGACCTCGGCCATGTCGGCGCCGGCCCGCTCGGCGAGCGAGCGCAGCCCCGTCGACGTGTCGAGGTAGGCCGGGGTGTTGACCGGGGCGACGTCGACGAGCTGCCCGGACAGCAGCGTCCGCACCGGGAACCCCTGCTCGGTCATGCCCCAGTCGTCCTCGAACGTGTAGAACGCGAAGCTGGAGCGCTGCACGTCGCCGCGCTGCACCAGCTCGTACACGTCGCCGCGAGCCGCGGGCACGTCCACGCTGTAGTCCAGCCCGGTGCCGTCCGTGGCCAGCCGCAGCGTGCCCGCCCCGGCAGTGCCCAGCAGCATGTTGTCGTCGTGGTTGTAGCGGGCCATCGCCTCGGGCCAGCCGTCGCCCTCGGACTTGGCGAAGAACCCGGGATCGATCCGCTCGACGAACCCGCCGAGGTTGCGCGACAGCGTGTTGAACTTCGCCGCGTACCCGCCGATCGTGCGACTGTCGCCGGCCGCCCGCACCTCGACGAGGCCGCGGGTGAACCTGCGTTCCTGCTCGTTCATGGTTCCTCCGTGACCGGTGGGGTGTAGCTACCGGTGAGCTGTGCGCCGGCCTGGTTGAGGATGTGCCGGGCCTCGTCGGGGCTGAGCATCACGCCCACACCGGCGCCCAGCTTCTGGATCATCTCGACGACGTTGCGGGCGTTGGCCTGGTCCGGGTCGAGGCTGACGGACAGTGCGGTCGACAGCGGCAGATAGGTCTGGCCGAGCCCGTTGGGCAGCGGCGGCTCGTCCTCGAGGGCGCGCACCTCGTCGCGGTTGCGCCAGCCCTGGTCGAGCGCCATGCCGTAGGCCTGCATGCGCGACAGGAGATCGGTGCGCAGCATCGCGTCCGGGTTGAACTTCACCTCATGGCCGGGCGGCAGCAGCTGTGACAGCGCGTCCTCGAGGCGGGCCAGCCACGGGCGCAGCGTCCACGTCAGCAGGTCGATGTTGTTCTGCTCGACCGTGGCGTAGGTGAGGCTGCTGCCGGTCTCGCCGCCTACCTTCTCGGGTGGCACGCCGTAGATCGCGGCCACCTGGTTCGCCGATGCCTTGATGGTCTCCAGGAACTGCGACTCGTCGGCGGGCACGGAGATGGGCCGGTACTTCGTGCCGAGCCCCAGCACCGCCACGTCGCGCTCGGCCGCGGCCTCCTTGAACCGGGCCTTGAGGATCACCGACGCTTCGCGCGACACCTCGCGGTCGGTCTCCAGCACGGCGGCCGGCGTCGACCCGTTGGCGAACCAGTCACGGCCGAACTGCTGGGCCAGCAGCCCGGTGTCGGTCGTCGACGCGAAGTACGCCACCGGCGACAGGCCGAGGATCTGACCGGGCAGCGTGTACGCGGCCACGTGGAACAGTTCGCCCGGATCGAGCTTGCGGCCCTTGTAGTACCAGACGGGGACCGTGGCGAAGTTGTCGAACAGGGTCACGTCGTCGGGGTGCAGCCACTCGATCTGTGTCGGGTAGCCGGCGCCGTCGCTCGCGACGACCAGGCCGTAGGCGTTGCCGCGCAGCGCGAGCGAGGACATGCAGCGGTGCAGCCAGTCGTAGCGCGTGCCGGACGCGGCAGGGTGCACGAGCAGGGTGGGCACCGGGACGGGCAGACGCGCGTCTCCCGCGCTGCGGTACACCTTCAAGGGCAGGGACGCGACCGCGTCCGACAGCAGCCGTGTGGCGGCGTACACGGGCGCCAGCCGCAGCGCCCGTTCCTGCGATGTGCCGCGCAGCCCGCTCGCCGGACCACCCGAGCCCCACACGTCCTGATACGACAGCGCCCGCTTCTCCTTGCGGCGGAAGGGCCACCACCTCATAACAGCCCCTCTCACCACACTGAGTTGAGTACGTCGCCGGAGTCTTCGACCTGGGCGCCGAGCCCCCACTTGGCCAGCGTCACCGCGACCAGCGGGGAGATGTCCACGGACGGCACGCGCCGCGCCCACGCCCATGCGTCGCCGAGCGGCCGCTTCTGTGCGCCCGCGAGCGCGGTGGCCAGCGGGGCGTTGTCGATGTGCGAGAGCGCCTGCTCGGTGACCGCGTCGTAGAACTGGCCGCATGCCGCGGCGACCTGCCGGGCCTTGGGCTGCACCACCTCGATGCCGATCCGTTCCTGCAAGTCTTCGATCAGGGACGCGGCCGGGCCCGCCCCGTCGACGACCCAGCACTTCGGCTTGTGCGCCTTGTGCAGCTTCTCCGCCCGGTCCACGATCCACGCCGTGCCGGGCTGGTGGTCGATGACCTCGACGTGCGTGCCGCCCCGCCAGTGGCCGGCCACGGCGATCGCCGCGTGCGACCGCTCCGGGGTCATGTCGATGGCGAACACGAGCGGGTCGGACGGCTCGGACTCGGCGGCCGCCAGCGCCCGCCACGCGTCCTCGCCGATGACCTGCCAGGTATCCGCAGCATCGGACGGGTAGCGGCCCACGCCGAGCCGCTCCTGCGCGTACAGGGCATCGCCCATCGTGAGCCGCTCGTTGGCCGACTTCTCCAACGTGAGCCGGTACCCGATCGCCGGGTTGGCGATCAGGATGGACTCGCGTGCGTCGACGTCGTCGTGCTCCGTACAGTCGCGCGGGCACTCGTCGCGGTGCTCGTTGATCGACCACTCGAAGTAGGCGAGCGCCGGATCGGGCACGCCGGTCTCGGCAGCGCCGAGCGCGCGGCGCCGCAGACGGGCCAGCTGCACGGACGGCGTCCCGATCCCAGCCGAACCCAGGTACCAGGTCGAGGGGTTGTGGACCGCGGCGAGGGTCGGCGCCAGCGCCCCCATGGCGTCATCGCCGAGGATCATGTCCTCGTCGAGGATGATGCAGTCGGCGGTGAACCCGCGGCCGGAGCCTCCCGAGCGGGCGATGAACCGCAGCAGCTGCCCCGTGTGCAGCTCGATACCTTCCTCGCCGACCGTCTGCCAATACCGCTTCACGCGTTTGTGCAGGTCAGGGCATGAACGGATGAGGCGCTCGATCCGCTTGAACGCGTTCTTCGCCGTCTTGAACTCGTGCGCGCTGTGCAGGATCAGGTTCTCGCCGCCGATGAACAGGCCCCACAGCTCGCGGGCCTCGATGATCCCGCCCTTCCCGTTCTGCCTCGGCACGTTCACCGCGACCTCGGGCGACGACCAGTTGCCGTCGGCGCGCTCGCCCATGCCCTGATCGAGGACGAACTGCTGCCACGGGTCGAGCTTCAGGCCCGCCCGCGCGGCGAGGTCGACGGCTTCCTGCCCCGCCGAGGACAACGCCGTGCCGGGCACGGTGAAGATGCGCGGCCGCTGGTGGCCGTATGCCGGGCCGTCAGTCGCCACTGGCAGCTTGCTCTCGGGCCGCAGCACGGCGCTTCTGTCGCTGAGCAGTGATGTCATCGACGCTGTCTCCCTCCGTGGCGACGGGTGCGAGCTTGCGGAGGGTGTCCATCACGGCGCGTAGCTCTCGGGCAGCGTTCGCCCGAGGCGTCGCACCATCCGTTGAGTCCATCGATTCGGCGAGCGCGATGGCGACTTGGGCCATGCCGGGCGCTGTTTCGCGAACGCTGAGCTGATCGATCTCGTCGGTGATCTCGTCGGTGACCGCGCCCATGATCACCCCCGGTCGTGACGGAGCGTCACATCACGCTCGGTGACTGCCCGCTAAATCGCTGGCGCCGAGGCCAGCGGATCAGCGAGTGATCCGGGCCGCGCAAAAAACAGGGCGAGAAGGGCGTTTGGGTCGCCCGCCCCGGGCCTCAAAGAATGGCGGGGGCCCGGCCCCGCCTCATGATCACCAAGGCCGCGAGGCTTGGGGCATCGCGTTCGGCGACTGCCTGCGGCGGGCGTTGTACCACCTGCTCGCGACCCGTGCCATGCCCGGCTGCCGCATGGCGTCGATGCGTCGCATGACGATCTCGCGGCCCGGGTCCACGGTGATGATCCGGGCATCGAGTCGCTCATACTTCTTGATCGTCTTTGTGCTGGGTTGGGTGTGGATCACGTACACGTCTGTCTTGTCGAGGTGTTGGTACGCCTCGTTGAGGGCGGCGAACCGTGCACGGTGCACCACCCGCATCAGCACATCGGTGTGAGCGTGGTGATCGGCGCCGGGCCCGGCCATGGCCAGCGCCATCAGGTCCAGGTCGATGACGATGTCCGTGGCCTTGGCGTGCGCCTGAATCCATGACGACTTACCTGCTGCCGGCGGACCGGTCACGACGTACAGCACGTCACCCTCCAGCGCTGCGGGTCAGGACAGGGGGAGCGGCGGAGTGTGGCGGGGCACTGCGGTCAGCCCGGCCTCGGCGAGGGTCAGGGCCAGCACGTCGGCCATCGGTACGTCTACGGACTCGGGGGTGAGGGCCGGTGCGTCGGCCTTGCCGTACCAGACCTCATGCATGTCCGCGCCGTTGACCGTCTCGACGCGGATGGGGTTGTGGCTCGTCTCGATGTCGATGACGGTCACGTCCTGCTCAATCAGCGGGACGAGGTACTTGCGGACGAGGGCGGCCCACGGGATGTCGAACGTGGTGTAGTCGATGCCCTGCGCCTCGCACCAGTCGAGCCAGGGTTCGGGGTCGTCGCCGTCGTTGAAGCCCCACTTCGACAGCAGGTCGGAGCTGAACAGGGTCAGGTGCGGCTCGGACACACTCACCACCTCCGAGAAGACCGTACCGGCTGTCGCAGCGTCATCCGGTTCCCACGGGCCGAGTTGCATCTGCGGTGCGCTGAGCGGGCGTTGGCGGGGTCGAGCAGGTCGCCGCCCCGGGAGAGCGGTTCGAAGTGGTCGAGGGTGAAGGCGAGCGGGTGCCGGCGTCCGTCCACCTCGGTGGGGATGTTGTGGCCGCAGATCCAGCACGGTAGGCCGAGGGCTTTCTGTGCGGCGACGAGTCGGCGGTAGGGGCGCCCGTTGCGCGGGTTGCCGGCCACGGGCGCCACCTCCTTACGCCTTGGGCACGGCCCACTCGATGGGGCTCTCGCCGTCGATCGCGTAGTCGATGGTGGCCGGCCTGGTCTTGGCGTGGACGGGGAAAGCGACCTTGCCGCGTGCGCACTTCTCGGCGCCGAGGACCTTGTCCATGGGGAACTCGGGCTTCGGCATGTCGCCGCCGGACAGGCCGGTCGACTCCATGCTCGTGCTGTCGGCGTAACTCAGTGACCACGGGGTCTGGCTGACGCTGATGTCGTCGCTGCCCGTGTTGCAGACGCGGATGTCGGCGGTGGCCCACGAGTCGCCGCCCAGCTCGTCGCCGGGCGCCTGCGGGCCCTTCTCGGTGTGCGTGTACGCGAGGACCTCAATGGAGGCCTTGGCGCCCTCTGCGCCCTCGACAGGCACCTTGTCGCCGATGGCGAGCGGTCCGTCCTTCTTGGGCGCGGCCTGCTCCTCGGGCTCCTGGGTCACGGTCTTGGTGACGGTGACGGCGGGCTCGGGTGCGTCGCTGGTGCTGCAGGCGGTGATGGTGGCGAGCAGTAGGCCGGCGGCGAGCAGGCCGGTGGTGGTGCGGTTGTGCATGGTCCCCCCTGGGATGTGCTGTGTTGAAGCGCATCATCCGGTATGTGGGGAGGAAGTGGAGACCGCGTGATGCAGCCGTGACACGACGAAGCCCCCGCCGGGGGGACCGTGCGGGGGCTTCGTCGTGCGTCTGTGTCGGCTGTGCCTGGGCACGCCGGATGTGCCTTGAGTGTTACAGCAGGTCAGTTGGCTGGTCAAGCGGCGTTGGTGGTGGTGTCGGGCTGCAGCTCGGCGAGGTCGACGAGGGCGCGTCCGTCGCGGTCGTGGCCGTGTCGGGTGAGGGTGCCTCGGTGGAGGCGGACGCGGAGGGTGCCGGGCTTGATGCCGGTGGCGGTGGCGGCGGCGTAGATGTCGACGAGCACGGGCTGCTGCATGTGGCCATGATGCCCGCGGCGATCAGTTCTGGTGCGGGCATCCTTCGACCCACCAGCCGCACTTACCGCAGTAGGTGGGGGCGGCACGGAGGATCTTCAACAGGGTATGGATCATCGCTGGTTCGCTTCCTCGGGTTCTGTCTCGGCGGGCGGGTGGTAGATGCACATAACCCCGATCGGATCCTGAGCCCCTCTCGCGATGGCGCGCGCGTGATCTGCGGCGATGTCGTTTCGGGGGGCACCCCCTCTCGGTGGGGGAGTGGCGGACCAATCGGACATCTGCCATGCGGTGACGACCCATACGAGCGGTACGGCGTAGATCAAGTACGGGGCGCGGGTGATGAGTTGTCCCCAGAACGCTGCGGCGCCGAGTGTGATCGCGGTGCGCAGCAGGATGCGGCCGAGCCACGGCGCGTCCGTGCGCAGTGTGTGACGGTCCGGGGTGTGGGGCTCGGCGGACAGCCAGTGGCCGAACGCCTCGAGGGTGAGGATGGTGCCGAGGCACAGGCGCCGGAAGGCGGCGGTGAGTTGGTCCTTCATCCCAGGCCTCCGACCCAGTCGCCGAGGGTGGAGACGACGGGGGCGAGCACGTACCCGGCGAGGCCGGCGACGCTGGAGGCGAGGCCGAGGCTGATGCCGGCGAGGGCGCCGCGTACGAAGTCCCAGCGAAAGCCGCGGACGGAGCCGACGCCGAGTAGTACGACGGTGGCGATGATGACGACGGCGTGCCCGCCGGGAGTGAGCGCCAGCTGTGAGCCGCGGGTGACGGTCGGGGAAGTGCCGCCGACGCCGTAGACGAGGACGATCTCGCCGACCTTGTTGGTGCCCCACAGGGACCAGTCGGCGGTGGCGCCGATGAGGCCGCCGGCCGAGAGGATGAGCAGGGTGCCGTAGGCGAGGCAGAGCAGGAACGGGCCGAGGCGCTTGAGAGCCTTGTAGCTCAGGCGCTTCTTGTTGGAGGCCCACCAGCGGGAGACGTCCCAGCCGATGAGGGACAGGCCCACGGTGATGCCGCCGAGTGAGACGACGGCGTAGGTGGGGATGTTGAGCGGGGTCATGGGTCCTCTACCGGAGGATGGCCGCGGCGAGCGCGGCGAGTGTGGTGATGAGGGCGACGGTCCCGGTGATGCGGGGGACGTCGTCGAGCGCGACGGCGCAGGGGCCGATGAACGCGACCAGGACGGCGACGAGGAAGAACGCCGTGGGCACTGGGGTCTACTCGATGACCGGGAGGCCGGCGAAGTAGGCGTCCCACGACCACGGGGCCGGGGCGGGCTCGTAGCCGGGCGGGAGGCCGCCGGGCGGGAGCGTGGGCAGCGGCTGCTCGTCGGCGTCGGGGCCGACGCCTGCTCGGCGGAGCAGGTAGCGCACGCGGCGCTCGTCGGGCGCGGGCTGCGTCATGACGCGACCTCGGCAGCACGCGGCTTGGCGTCCTCGGTGAACCAGTTGCGTCCTCGGTCGTCCTTGCTGTGGACGTCGAGGCGTCCCGCGTGGACCCAGCTCCGCACGGTGGACGGGTCGACGCCGAACCGGTCGGCGACCTCTGCGGTGGTGAGCAGGACGGGCGGGGGTGGCGGTCGGTGGCCAGCGTCCTGGTCGTCCTCGTCGCCGTCCTGGCCGTCCTGCAGCCGCAGGTCGGCCGTGCAGATGACGAGCGGGGCCGCAGGGGCAACCGGGACGCTCGGGACGTCCGGGGCTTCGGTGGTGTCCTCGGCGTCCTGGTGCGTGCCGGGCGGGGTGGCTGCGAGGTGCAGCAGGTGCCCGACGACCGCCGGGGGCACGAGCGACGTGACGGCCACGAGCCACGCCTGAGACGCTGCGAGGTGCCCGGTGCCGATGAGGTGGGACACGACCTGTGCGGCCATGGCGAGGCCGAGGGCGAGGCAGGCGCCGAGGATCGCGGACCAGCGGCCTCGGTCGCCGCTGCGGCGGGTGGAGGCGACGGCGGCCGCGATGCCGGCATAGGCGGAGAGGACGACCGGCATGCCGTAGGCGAACTGCTCGGACCAGCCTGCTGCGCGGGCGAGGTGGTACTCGCCGGGGGCGCACATGAGGAGTGCGACGGCGAGGACGACGGGGCGGCCGCCGGCGGTGAGTCCGCGTACCCAGAGGGGCGGGATGGGCCGGTCGGGGCTGAGATGGGTGGGCCGGAAGATCCGGCCCAGCGCGCCGCGGGCGCGGTGGGGCATGGCAGGATTCGCCATAGCCGTCTCCTTGCTTGATCAAGGGTGGCGGTCAGGCCCTCGTTCGGTGTTACCAGCACCGGCGGGGGCCGTTCTGTTTTTGGTTGTACGGGTCAGCTTGGCACAAGATCAGCCGGTTAGCCATGCTTTGTTACGAATCCCGCGCCTCAACTCGCGAGCGTCCCGAGGGAGTTGGCGGCGTCCTGCTGGGCGCGGGCGAGGGCGAGCGCGCGGGATGGCGGCCACGTCGAGCCGCACCACCGGCAGGTGACCGTGCCCTCGCCGGGACGCCGGGTCAGGACGGCGCCGCACCGGGTGTCCTCGGCGTCCACGACGGTGGGGCACAGGCCCATCCGGATGGGACGCTCGGCCGGGTCGGTGGGCTCGACGATCGAGCGGACGCCGCGTTCGAGGTCGCGGATCTCCTCGGCCATGGCGCCGGCCATCGGCCAACAGCCCGAGATCCATTCCAGGTTGATCGAGAGGGCGCGGGCGGCGACGAGGACGCGGCGCTCGGTGTCGCCCGCGATGACGGGCGCTCCCCATTCGCGGTCGGCCTGCATTGCGCTGCGCCAGTCCTCGAGGATGCCGACGATGCCGCCGGGGCCACGGAGGCTGAACGGGGCCTCGGCGACGGGCAGGGGCGCCTCGGTGCGGCCGCCGTTCCGTACGCCCTCGGCGGGTCCGGTGACGGCGGGCTGTAGGAATCCGGCGAGCGCGGTGTACCAGCGGGGTGCGTCGTCGAGGCGGTGGGCGGTGGCGAGGGTGCAGCCGGGGCACAGGTAGCCGTGCTCGAGGTCGGTCTCGCACAGGCCGCAGGTGGCGCTCATGGTGCTCTACTCCTTGGGTGTGGCCAGGCGGTAACGGACGCTCTCAGCGACCGGGTGCACGGCTGTGGGCTCCTTCGCCAGGCGCTGCGCCCTGGCATCGAGCTGGTCGCAGTAGGCGCGCACGCGCTCGATGGCGGCCGCGGCCTTGGCGCGTTCGGCCTCGGACCTGTTCGAGGTCTGCTCTGCCACGCGGAGCAGCTCCTCGAGCTGCGCGGCGTGCTCCTCGGCGCGCTGTCGGGCCTGATGCGGGGTGAGCGCCCCGGGGGCAACGCGCTGCAGGACGAACGCGAACCGCTCGGGCGACTCGGCGACCTTGACCTCCATCTCGATGGGGGTCTCGGTGTAGTTGGGAGCGTCGCCGAGCATGGCGCGGGCGGCGCCGACCCAGTGGGCGACCAGCTCGCGGGCGGGCTCGATCTCCATGGCCATGCCGTTGCGGAAGTCCAGGGCCTTGAGGCCGGTCTCGGCGAGCTGCTTCTCGATCCAGCGCTCTCGGGCTTCCTCGTCGCGGCCGCCGAGCTCGGCGAGCAGCTCGTCGCGCTCGGCGTACAGCGCGTCGAGGGCGGCGTCGTTGATGCTGTTGGCGGTGTGGCGCTGCTCGGTCATGCGGCCCACCTCGCGCGGTCACATCCGTCTTCGTGCGCGGTGCCGGTGGATGTCCACCAGACCTCGCAGCAGGCGTCATTGAGGGCGAGGGCGGCCTCGTCCTGCTCGGCGGTGGCACCGACCACGACGATGCGGATGCGGGCGGTGCTGTGGCCCACGATCCAGCCGAACGCGAGGGTGAGGAGGACGTAGACGAGGTCGGTCATCGGCCGGCCTTTCGGTGGATGGCGGTGGCGAGGGCGATGAGCAGCGCGGCTGCGGTGCCGGCCGAAGCGCCGACGGTGAGGACGGCGCGGCCGATGAGGGTGGTGCCGAGGGCGGCGAGGTCGTGGACGATCACGGCTGCTGCTCCTCGTCGGCCTCGCTCATGGCGGTGAGCAGCGTCTTGACGGTGACCGTGTGGTAGCCGGGTCGGCCCGAGCACAGGCGCTCAACGGCGTGGAGCCGACGGGCGAAACGGCGCGCGGTGGCCTCCGCGTCTTCAGTACCGTCGGCCTGCTGCGCCTCGTCGGCCATGCGGCGGTAGTGGTTGCGCAGTTCCAGTTCCGTGGCGCAGTCCTGGCAGCCGGAGTTCCAACGGGCGGCGATGTCGGCGGCCTCGCGCAGTACGGCGGCCCGGTCGGCGGGCGCGGGGAGGACGGTCAGGACGGCCTCGGCCTCCTTCTGGAAGTCGTGCCACGCGGGGCTCTGCGCCCGGAAGCCGGGCGTCCATTTCCAACCAACGTGGTTGGCGAGCGCCTCGGCGATGCGGTCGCGGAGGCCGGTGTCGGCGGGCTGCTCGGCGGACTGGGTGGCCTGCTGGCTCAGCGTCTGCACGTACCGGGCGAGGATCGTCTCCTCGTCGTCGTCGCCGTCCCACGCGTCGGGGTCGGTCATGGTCGCGAGGATGGCGTCACGGAAGTGCCGGTAGGCGGTGGCGTCAGGGTCCTCGGCGGCCGGGTCGGCGGGCGCGGTGACAGGCGGCGCGGCGACGGAGGCGACAACGAGCGCCTGCTGCAGCTCGTACTGCGCGGTGATGGCTTCGGTGCCTGGGTCGCGGCTGTCGCGGATCAGGTCGGTGAGTGACGCGAGCGCACGGCGGGAGGCTTCGAGCAGTGTGGTCATGTCGTCTCCGGGGTGGTTGTGGTGGACTGGCCGGACCGGCCGCCCCGCATTGCCCGCGGGGCGGCCGTGCTGTTGCTCACTGGCTGGACTCGTCCTCGGCCCACGCCTTGACCGCCACGCGGATCGGGTCGGCCTCGTGCCAATAGGGAGCGTGTCCATCCGGCAACGGGTCGCCCGCGAGGAGTGCGCTGACCACGGCCACGACCGATGCGGGTTGGGCATAGCGGCCGAGCATGGGCAGGAACTCCGGTTCGCGCTCCAGGTGGCCGTCGCGGTGGCGTGGTGCCCACTGCCACTGCTCGGCCGGGTGCTCCCACATGAGGGCGATGCCGTGCTCGTGCGCGTCGGCGGTGTCCCAGTCGAGGTAGGCGGACAGCATCGTGGTGCAGCCGGCGTCGGGGCCGTTGTCGTACGGGTCGGTCTCGGCGTCCGACGTCCAGTAGTCGTCGGGGCCGAGGTTGGCGGCGGTGAGCGCGTCGACGACGGAGTTGATGTACGGGTCGTGGGGCAGCGTGCGATTGGTCATGTGCTTCTCCTTGGTGGTGGTCAGAGGGACCAGAGGGCGGGTTGGTCGGTGAGGGGAAGTTCGGCCTGGCCCTCGATGGCGGGGCCGGGCACGGGCGGCGGGGGCGTTGCGGCCGGTCGGCGCTCGGCGGCACCGTGCAGGCGCCGGTAGCACTTGGGGCCGAGGCCGCGGGCCCGGGAGATCGGGTCGGTGAGGCGGCGGCCGCAGATGCAGCGGCGCTTGGACGGGGGTGGGTCGCCCGGCAGCGGCACGTCGGCGACGGGGCGGCCGTCGTGCGTGGGCTCGTCGACCGGGGCCGAGGTCCAGGCCGGCATCAGGCGGCCTCGTCCTCGATGAGGCGGAGGTGTCGGCGCTCGTCGGCGCGGCGGTTGTCGCCCCACACCCATCCGTCGATGGCGGCGAGCAGGTCGGCGCAGTGCTGCGCTTGCTCGGTGGCGCTCCAGGTGGGGCCGGGCCGCACGCGAGCGTCTGCGGGGCGTGGGGGGCGCGCGTGCCCGAAGGTGCCGGTGGGGACCTCCTCGGCTGCGAGGCGATCGTGTGGAGTCATGACGCGTTCCTCTCGGAGGTGGCCTGGTAGTCGGCGCAGCCCTGGCAGAGTCCGGTCCGGCCGTAAGGCAGGGGCATGTCGCAGTCGGGTTCCTCGCAGCGGGTGAGCACTTCGCGGGCCTGCACCGCTGCGAGCGCGGCGTCCGCCGGTTCGCCCGCCTGCCTCTCACCCGTCGATGACTCGTCTTTCTGCTCGGCCCCGCCCGCGCGCGTCTGTGGCTGAGTTGGGAAACCCATCGGAGTGTGGTCGGGGAGGGGGTCCCTACCGGAGGTAGGTAGGTACTGGTAGACCCCCGCTGCGGACGCTGTCCGGAACGCGTCCGTGGACGTTGTCCGGGGGCGTCCGTGGACGCTGTCCGGATCCTGGCCAGGGGTTTCGGAACCCCCGCTGCGGACGCTGTCCGGATGACGTCCGTGGACGCTGTCCGTGCTGTTGTCCCCAGGGTTTTCCACAGCGTCCTCGGACGCTGTCCGCGCAGCGTCGGCCAGCTTCGCGGCCTTGGCTTTCGCGTGGGCCTTCCGCTGCCGGGTGTCCGTCATGTGGTGGATGTGCTCGCCCCAGTCGATGCGCCCGACCGGCATGGCCAGCTGGTACATCGACGAGGCGTTCGGCCGGCGCTTCCGCTCCAGCATGTCCACGCCCATGAGGACCTTCACGGCCCGGGTGACGGTCTCCTGCGAGCATCCGGCGAGCGTGGCCAGGGTGGCGCGGGAGGGGAACGCGTTGGACCCGTCGGCGTCGGCGTACGTGGCGATCCACACGCCGACTGTGGCGACGCGCGCCACCTCGGGCACAGTCCGGCCCACGCGCAGAACCTCGGCCCGCAGGGCGTTGGTCCAGGCGTTGCGCACGGACTGCACGCGCTCCTCAGTGCTCAACTCGACGCTTCTCTCTATGGGTCGGGCGCCCGGGGCGGAGGTGTGGCTGGTCACCCCGCCCCGGGGCCGTGTGCGGGTGCAGTTACAGAGCCGCGGGCACAAGCGCGTCCGCGTAGTCGGCAACGATCAGTCGGCCGATGTGCTCGGCGGCTGCGGGGATGACGGCGTTGCCGTATCCGGCAAGCTGCTCCACTTGGTGGGGAACCCCATCAACCAGGCGATCCACTCGGGGTTCGGCTTCAAGCCACTGACGCGCGGCCTGCCCTCGCGCAGCCACAGAAAGGCCATGTAGTCCTCTAGCTGCGAGCGGTGATCGCCGCTCTCCGCGCGGGACCATGCGATCCCGTGGGGTCCCATTGAGGCCCTGGGAGTGGGCCACGAGGAGGACCCGTTCACGGGCAGCCTGAGGGGCGCCGAACTCGGGCGCTGAAAACACTCGCCACTCCGCATCGAGCCCGTCAGCGGCCAGGTCACCGAGGAGCCATCCGAAGGCGTCGGTGTCTCGAACAAGGTCGGCGACGTTCTCCACGAAGACGTAGTGGGGTCGTACGTGGCGCACAACGGAAGCCATTGCGGGCCACATCCATCGCTCATCGGCGATGCCGAGCTGCTTTCCGGCGATGCTGAAGGGCTGGCAGGGGAATCCGCCGGCAACGACGTGGACTTCGGGCCGGGGCTCGGAGTCCCACCAGGCGGCGAAGGTGCGTACGTCGTCATGGCGGGGGACCTCCGGCCAGTGGTGGGCTAGCACTTGCCGGCAGAACGGGTTGACCTCGACCTGGGCGACGGTCGTCATGCCGGCCTGCTCCAAGCCCAGTTCGATGCCGCCGATCCCGGAGAACAGGGAGACGACGTTCACGACCCGCTCCCGGCCTGCTGCTTGACCTCGGCGGCGGTGACGTGGGCCTGTGGGAACTCGGCGGGCACGGTCGTCTCGCTGCGGCGGATGGACTCGTAGACGATGTGGAGTTCGGCCAGGTCGGGGTTCGTCCACTTCCCGGACTCGCGGCCGCGGTGCGTCTCCAACTGGGCGAGGGTGACCCCGAGTTCCTCGTACGCTGCGATGGCCTCGGCCGTGCGCTCGGACAGCGGCTTGTCACCGGCGCCGTTCTCGATGGTGTTGGTCGCGGTGGCTCGAGCCTGGTTGCGATACCAGGACGGCAGCACAGTGAAGATCATTTCCCGGAGGCGGCGGGCGCCGTTGTTGCTGTTCGACTCGTAGACGTCGCGCGGGTCCTCAAGACGCGTGCTGCCGTTGGTCTTGGTGTAGCGGGTGTGCGGCACGATGAACGTCGTGGACGCGCGCTCGTTGGTCTCCAAGTCCCAGGCCCACGCCTGCATCTCGGACTCGCCGGCCACGTCGTCACGGCGCAGCTCGTGAACGCCGTGGTGCAGGTTGCCCCAGCAGCGGGCCAGCTCCTTCGCGAACTGGATCGTCTCGCCGGACACGTTCGAGCCGCCGCGGTTGAAGCGGAAGAACGAGCGGGACGCGAGGTCGTGCTGCCGGAAAGCCGTGGTCATCTTCTGCACGGCGAGCGCCTCGTTACGAGGGAACTGCCGGGCGACGATGACCGCGGCCTGAACCTCGGCGACGGCGCGGGACTGCTCAACCGCGGTGCCCTGACCGACGAACTGAGGGGCGGGCGCGGCCGGAGCCGCGTACTGCTCGGGAAGGTTGTTCACAGGTACTCCTCGGTGTCACGCTTCTCCGCCCACACGGGCAGGGGCAGGGGCACGATGTCGTCGTGGTAGGCGGGCCAGCGGCCGGAGGCGGTGCACTCGGTGAAGGTGTCGAGGGCGCGGCGGTTGCGGGCGGCACCGATGCGGCGGGCGAACACGTCGGCCTCGAACACGGTCACGACGTACGGCGCAGTCTTCTCCTGGCACACGAACACGAACGCGGCGTCGGCCGCGGCGAGGCCCAGCGCGCGGGCGCCGCGCCGGTACCAGTCGTCTTGCTGGTGGTAACCGAACTCGTGCATCGCCTTGGCCAGGGCCTCGGGCTCGGCCGAGCGGCAGGTCTTGTAGTCCGCCAGGATCAGCCGACCGTCGCGGGCGTCGGGCAGCCAGTCGAGCCGGACCCTGCACATCACGCCGGTCCGCTCGTCGCGCCAGAACAGCGACCGCTCCGGGGTGCCGCGGGCGGGGTCGAACAGCAGCGAGGCGATCGGGTGCCGGCGGATGGCCTCGGCCATCGCGTGCACCTGCTCGTACTCGGCGCGCTTGAGCGGCACGGCGCCGACGGCGCGGGCCTCTTTCACCTCGGCCTTGGCGGCGGCGGTGTCCCACCGCTCGTAATCGACGAGCTGCAAGTCAGGGCCCTCGCCGAGCACGAGCTTGTGCGCGGCGTTCCCGATGTCCCACACCTTCTTCGGAGGCTGCGGGTTGTCCTGCTCCCACCGGAAGATTGCCGGGCACGACGGGGCGAGCAGGCGGCGCGCGCCGCTGGACGACAGGGCGTACCGGTGCGAGTGGTACTCCTCGTTGCTCATCTCGTAGAGGCCGGGCTCAGTGATCGGGGCCGGGCCGGAGGCCGGGGCCTGAGCCCCGGCCTGCACGGTCGTCGTCACGCGGCCACCCCCTTGGCGGCGTAGCGGGCGCGCTGCCAGGCGTTGAAGCACGTACGGCAACGCCGGTGCCCGTCGGTCTTGTTGATCGTGTTCTCGGGCGTGAACTCGTGGCCGGCCGTGCACCGGTTCTCCCGGGCGGCGACCGCCGAGGGCGCCATGCCGCGCCTCGTGTTCTCGGCGATCGTCACGACGGCGAGGTGGTGCGGGTTGACGCACGAGCGGTGTAGGCACTGGTCGCCGCCGGGGCAGGCGTCCGTGTGGCACTCGTGGTCGACGACGTGCCCGGTCGGGACGGGCCCGTGCCGGTACACAGCGGCGATGGTGTGCGCGCCCCGCATGGTGCCGCCGATCCTGAACTGCCCGTATCCCGTCTTGGGGTTGACGGCGGCGGTCCACTGCCAGCACTCGGCGGCCGTGCCGATCTGCACCTTGGCCCAGAACCGGTCGACGAGGTACGTACGGCGGCCGGGCTTATCGATCGCGACCAGGAACCCATCGAGCGCGAGCGCCCGCAGGTCCTTACGAGCGGTGTTCCGGCCGGCCGTCGGCCACGGGGAGCCGTCGAGCAGCTGCACGGCGCGGGCGACGGTGACGGCCTGGCCGTCGGTGACGAGCGCGGCGAGCAGGTAGCCGCGTCTGGTCTCGGTGCTGATCACCGGCGACCTCCTTTGGTCAGGCGGCACACCACGGCGGAGCCGAGGGCGTACAGCGCCATGGCGATGGCGATGATCAGGAGCACGGTTCCGATCACAGGGCACCGCCCGTCTGCTGTTGCTGTCCGGCGAGCAGCGCGCGCAGCTTGCGCACCTGCGGCGCCACGTCGTCGGTGAGCAGGGGCTCGGCCACGGAGGTGAGGGCGTAGGCGATGGGGTCCTCGTCGACGGGCCGCGACTCGGCGCGCTCGGCCTCGAGGTCGGCGACCCGCTCGCGCAGCTGCTGCAACTCGGCGGCCTGCTCGGGGGAGTTGAGGAGTCTGGCGGAGTCGAGGGCGAGCGCGATGCCGGCGGCGAGACGGCCCTGCTCCTGCGCGGCGAGGATGACCCCGGCCGCCGCGTTGATCGCGCGGCAGTTCACGCGATCACCACCGACCGGGCCGGGTCCCACGTGCAGGACTCCGTGCCCTTCTGCTTCTCGTCGCGGCAGATGCCCGGCTGGTGGCCCGGCGATCGCTGGCACTTGTGCTCCATGTGCTCGGGGCACTGGCTGCCGCAGAACTGCACCTCGTTCAGCGGCACTGCCTTGAACTGGGTGGTCGGCTGCTCGACCGGTTGGATCTCCATACCGTGCCGCTTGGCCCACGTGCGGGCGTGCTTCTCGTCCTGCTGCGCCACGTGCGCCGTGAAGTCGACGTAGCCGTACACGTGGTACGTGATCGGCCCGAACACCAGGTCCGTGTACGCGTTGCCGTGCTCGGTGTACTGCACGCTCAGCCCGTGCGTAGTTGCGACTTCCTCGACAGCCGAGTTCGCGCCCAGCGGCAGCAGGATGCGCTCGCTGTCCGCGCACGGCATGGTCGGCGTCGACTCCAAGGTGTCGGCGAGCGCGCGCAGTCCGGCGATGTACTCGCCGCGGTGGTCTGCGATGATGTCGGTCACGGTGACCTCTCTTGATCGTTGGTTGGGGTTGCCGGTCGTGGTCGCTCGGGCCTGCCAGTCGGAGCGGCCATCGGCGTTTCTGGGGCGAGGTCAGGCGGCGACGGGCGAGACCTGGCTCGCCTCGTTGTTCCGCTTGATGTCGTCGGCGGTGAAGGTGATGCGCCCGTTGTCCTGGTGGTGCCAGATCTTTCGGGCATGGCACTTCGCCTTGAGCGTTCGCACGCTGGTGAACGGCAGGAGCTGCAGGTCAACGACCTCCTGCGGGGTCCAGCGGCGGAGCGCGGTCTCGTCCACAACTTGCGTCGTGCGCTTCCGGGGCACGGCGTCTCCTTGGTGGGTGATGTCGCCGATGTCGACGGCGAGGGCGTCGGCGACCGCGCGGAGTCGTTCCGGCTCGGGGCGTTTGATCTGGTCGGTTTCCAGCCGCGACAAGTAGCTGCGGTGGACTCCGGTCTGCTCTTGAAGTGCACGCAGACTCAGACCACGCTCATTTCTGAGGTCCCGGATGCGGGTTCCGTTCGGTCTCACGCTCAGAATCTAAGTGCAACCTGAGTACAAGGTCAAGCATTCTGAGTACACACCCTCAGAAACTGAGGCCCCATCTGTCTCACCGAATGGCGCCAGAGTGCATATGCGGGGCGCATGATGCGTCCACCCAGTCCTGAAACGACTGCTAATGCGCAGGTCAAAGGCTCAGAAGTGGCGTCCCATCAGTCTCAGATATGAGGCATGATGGTGAGCCATGGATCGAGACGACTGGGCACTCCTCGGCGCCACGCTGAAGCGCGACCGCAGGCGGCAGGGCCTGACACAGCAGGAAGCCGCTGACGCACTGGACGCAGGACTCTCCTCGATCCAGGCGATTGAGCGCGGGCACGAGTACAGCAAGCCCACGCGCACGATCCGTCAGTACGCGGCGCTGTTGCACTGGACCGACGGCTCTGTCGAGCAGGTGCTCGGCGGCGGCGAGCGGACCCTGATCCATGCCGAGGCCCCGGACTCGACGCCGGCCGACGCGGACCTCGAGGACAGGCGCCTGCCGCTGCGGATCGTTCACGAACTGTCGGACGACGGCGAGCTACTCGACACCGCTGTGATCAAGATCGGCGAGAAGGGCCGCGCGGTCATCGTCGTCAAAGGCGAACCGGGCGTCGCGGCCGAGGAGTTGCTCGAGGAGCTGCGCGCCTGGAACCGGAAGCGGGCGAGCCTCGAAGAAGGAGATGCCACAGAGCCCCCAGCAGCCGCTGAAGGCTCATAGCAGCTCGCGTGTCCCCCTACGTACAAAGGGTCCACAACTGCCCCGAAAGTGTGGAACCATGACCGGACGCTGACCAGGGGGCCACCATTCGGACAGGGGTGGTGCTGGTGTGCGTCAAATTCTGTGTGCGTCTGATCTGTGTGGTGGGTATGCCCCGCAGTACCCAGGTCTTCATCGACCTTGAGCGCACCCCCGATCACCTCGAAGTCCTCACCGACGCATCGCTGTTCAGGCGAAGCGGACTGACCCGCTACGGCGCCCAGGCCGTCGATGAGGCACTAACGAGAGTCGACCCCCGCCTCAACTTGCGAACCGCCCGGACCTGCGCCGCGCATGCGCCCCACGCGATCGCGGTCTGAACTCACCATCACAGCGGGGAAGTCGAGGGGGTTGCGCCGTGGCGTATGCAGAGAAGGTCTACAAGGTTCGGGACGGGAAACAGACGAAGCAGTTCACGTGGCGTGCCTGCTACCGCGACCCGAGCGGCAAGAAGTGCACCGAGCCGGGGTTCGACACGCAGAAGCTGGCCCGGGCGTGGGGCGTCGAGCAGGAGCGCCTCATCAAGGCGGGCGTCTGGATCGACCCAACGAAACGGGCTACGACGTTCGGCGAGTTCGCCACGATCTTCATGGCGTCCCGGCGAAAGCGCGGCCGCACCGGCGGCACGCGCTGGGATCGGCTCGACAACCACATCCTGCCGCGCTGGAAGGACGTGCCGCTCGGCGCGATCACATGGTTCGACGTCGACTCGTGGCAGCAGTCCATGACGATCGAGGACGTGAGCCGCGGGCACTGCGTCTCCCTCATGTCGACGATCATGACGGGTGCGATGGATGCCGGGTACATCACAGTCAACCCCTTGTTCGGCCGGCGCCGCACTCGGGACACCTCGGGCGAGGCGGCCCGACCCCGGCCGCCAAAGATCCGGCGCGATGGCGGGGTGCGGCCCGAGGACGCGGTGCGTATCGCCGAACGGCTCGGCCCCGCTCGAGGTACCCACATCCTCACGACCGCTTTCTCCGGGCTGCGGTGGGGCGAGGGCCTCGGCCTGCATCGGGACAACACGTTGCTGTGGCGGCGCCAACAGTGGGGTGCCGGCGAGTTCGTCTGTCCGGTCTTGCGCGTCGTCGAGGAGTACGCCGAGTACCAGCGTCGCGACGAGCAAGGGAACAAGCTGGGCTACGTGCTGCAGCTGGAGCCGACGAAGAACGACGGCAGCACCCGCGACATCGACGTGCCTCCGTTCCTGGCCCGCCTGTTGCGCTGGCAACTGGACGACTGGCCGCACGAGCGGCCGTTCGCTACGGACAGCGGCAAGCCGTGGCGCCGCGGCAACTGGGCTCGGACGTTCCGGCCGGCATGCGACGGGCGCGAGGAGCGAACGAGGCGGCGGGGCGTCGCGTATCGGGAGGCGTGGGACCCGATCTGCGAGGGCCTCGACATGCGGGCGCTGCGCGCGCTGCACGACACCCTGCAGTCCGAGCTGGGAGTGAAGGAGCCACTCGCATTCGAGGCGGCCGGGCACCGCCGGCCGGGCATCAAGCGGCACTACCAGAAACCGACACCCGCAATGCGGGCCGAGCGCATCGAGGGGCTCGAGGCCGTATTCTGGGAGGCGATGGCGAACGCCGGACTCCGCACACTGTGGGATCGCGTGGACCTGGTGAAGCACCCGTAGCGGCTCGCTCCTAAATCGCTCCTAAACGATCTACGTTGAGCGGCCCATAGACGAGGTGGCCAGCAGCGTTCCCGCCCCAAAGCGCCATTCTCCTAAAGCGGGTGTCGCAGGTTCGAATCCTGCCGGGGGCACCAGTTCAAGGGCCTCGGACCGGTCACGGTCCGGGGCCCTTGGCATCTACAGCTGACATCAACGCGCGCGGTCACTGACGACCGCGACGGGGCGGGCCCACATGCCCGAAGCCACAGCGGTCGTCGCCTCACCGTCACCGCACGTTAGGGGGAGCATGCCCGCGCCTCTTGCTCTCAGGTTCGAGCGGCGAACCACGAAGGGCGCCCACAACGACCTGCAATTGCGTATTGCCTCGTACCGTCACCGATGCGATTCGTACTACCTCGCCATCGACGAGTCACCCACCGCGCTGCGGCACCTCGGCGCGAGTCTGGCCCGCCTGCTGGACCAATGGCTGGAGCAGGTCGACGAGCTGCGGGTTGCAGGAGGCGTCGCCTACTTGCCCTACGACTTCTCGGACCAGTGCACGGCCTGGCTGCGTGTCTCATCGGCAGACGGGTGCGCAGCGGACGTCCAGGCCGGCTGGAGCCTCGCAGAGGGGTGGGGCATCGAACCCTCCAACTACCGTGCAACGGCACCGGAGATCACAGACTTCGATCCGATCCCCAGCGCCCGGATCGAGTGCTCGATGAGCGACCTGATGCAGTGCCTCGCAGCCAACCGTGAAGCTCTGGCGGCCACGGGGCCGTAGCGCGATAGAACTTTCCCTACTTCATCAAGACCGGCTGCGCTCCGCTCCGCCGGTTAGCCGGGAGCATGAGTCGAGCACCCGACGCACACCGGCCTCGGTCAAAGACGATGCCTCCGGCGGGGGATCGGCCGGCACCGGGGGCCGGGGGTCGCGCTGCCGAGTGCGGGCACGTCGTTGGTTGCGGGGAGCTCCCATCCCGTCCACCGTCGACCCAGGCAAAGCCGAGCAGACGTGGCCCCTGGTGTCCAGGTCGTTCGTACAGTGGCGCGCTCCAACTGGACGCCAGGGGCCACGCCCGCTCCACATCCGTGTAGGTCGACGGCGGACGGGATGGAGTACCGCGCGACTCACCAACCCCGACGACTAAGCGGACTCCGGCCACCTATTTGTCAGTGTCGTGCCGTAGGACTGTGGAGACCGGAAATGAGGCTCCGGGAAAACCTCTCATCATAAGGGGCTCCACTGACAACCCTGGATGATCGGGAATTCTCCTGCAACCCTCGCCGGGCAAACCCTTCAGAATAAGGGGTGCCACTAACAAATCAAGGTGTTCAACAAACGGGGGTTGAAACACCCGCTCAAGCGTGATGCTCGTCACCAGATCAAATAGGGGAAACCGCAGGTCAGCGAATTCCTGCATGATCCGTTTTGGCGCCAGAGCGTTCATCTACTCCGGAGATTCGCCAGAAATGGTTGCGGGGTTGTGAATAGTGGTGGAACGACATTGGCGACGGTCGACCACTGCCGAGGCAACTCCCGCTCGGCAAGCGGCCGTTGGAGCTGAATGTCAGTCCCATGCGCTAGCGTCGCTGCCACCCAAAACGACTGAGGCGCCCGCCTCCCGCGAAGAAGTTAGGGCGCCTCACCGATGAACCGAAGGGGAACTATGGATCCACTCTTGGCCCGGAATGCGCTCCGCCAAAACGGAGGCATTACATCTCGCACTCTCGCACACGGCACTGACAGCCGCAACCGCTTTTTGATCTTGCTCGGCACCATTCTGAGCTGTGTGATCAATGGCGACACCATGTCCGCGATATTGCGCCAGGCAACGTGGCTGGTGGTAGCCGTGATCGTCCTAATCGCTGTCCAGATCTTGGATAGCCGACTGCGGAGCCGCTCCCGCTTTCGCGGCGGACATCACGCGCTACGGCTGCACGGCAACGTAGCCCCGCAACTGGGGTGACCTCTGCCAGCCCATAGCGATCTCCGGAGCCTTCATGCGGTCCCGGCGGCCGTGAGTAGCTGATCCGGGCACTGTGGATCAGAAGGCATACCCTGTTAGGTGGCGAGGTCGTCCGCACGGTAAAGGCCGGGACCCGGGGTGCGACAAGGGTCGGCTGCCGCACCACTCAAGCCCGTGCCACACCCGTGCCAGATCGGACGGGAAACCACGGGGAACGGCAGGCATGAAGTCGACCGCGCCGAGGGGGCGTTAAGGCGCTCCCTCGCAGGTCAGGGGCTCAACTCCCCCTAGATCAACCGAGCTTCCCAAGCTGAGATGGGTGTGGCTCTTCTGGAGGGATGACCGCCTAGGTTCATGTGTGGGCTCGGTGTCGGCGGCGATGCCATGTCAGTGCGGGAGACGCAAGGGCAAGGACGAACGCGATGCCCGCAGTGATCATGGACGGCCTCGTCTGTCCTTGGGCAAGCACGTACACCCCACCAGCGATACCACCCAGCGCTACGCCGAGTGCAGGCGGCCAATGGCACGTGGCCAGTCCCGTGATCACCACCACGAGCGTCGGCATCACTGCGAGAAACACCACCCAAAACGGCCACGGGACGCTGTGGTGCGGAGCAACGCAGTCACCCCTGATGCCAGGCTCGCAACGGGCTATGAACCCAGAGATCCCCCAGCTCATAAACAGCATGACAAGGGCCCCGAGCAGAATCCACCAGAGGCTCGTTTCATCGAGCGGTCGAGTTCGCGACAAGCGCCTCGCGCCCACCTTGCGCTCTCTGCCAGGTCCCATACCGCTGTGACCATAGGGGTGTGGTGCTGCTCCAGGGAAGCCCCGATCCTGCACGGGCCGGCCGACAGATGTGACTCTCCTCGGCGGCCATCCCTCCAGAGGAGCTACACCCAGCTGAGATTCTGGCAATCGTTTGGCGCCTTAGGTTCGCTGCAGAACCTTCCGCATCTCCTCGGTCAACGCTGCCCGAGTCTGGCGGGCGGATCGCCAAGCATTGACGTACTCCGAGGAGTTCGGGGCGTGGCCAGCAGCCACCGCGTCGTGAAAGTCGAGCACAGACAGGGTGGCGCTTGCGGCTCTGTCGACGATCGCCCGTTGCGCCACCAGTTCCAGTTGTTGCTGTGCTGCGTAGACACCGTGTTCGGCGATCGCGACGTGCCCCTTGCCGACACGCTCAGGGGAAGTCTCTGCCCGAGAAAATGCGTCCTTGGCTGTCGAAAGAGCCGTGAGGTACGCCGTGAAGGCGGCGCGCAGCGTGTCACGATCCCGCTCCGAACGGTCGCGCCGCCAGCGGACATGATCAGCAAGGAGCGTGGCGAGCACGCCAAGCACCGTGCCCACGGCTGTCGCTGCAAGCGTCGACCATTGCATGCGCCCCCCTCAGGTTCCTGCGCGAGCGGTTCGTGCTCCCAGCCAGCAGTACAGCAGCGAAGTACCGCAACTTCAGCAACCGCCAGCAACTTGTCCCGTCGGCTTAGGACCTTGATGCGGCCGATATGACCACCCACGACCGACCTTCATAGAGCTACGGATTAGATGTTCCTCGTGCCACAGCCGTGCCAGAACGAGCGGGGAGCCACGGGGAACGGCAGGTGCCGGCGGGGGGTGTACTCCACATCCGCTGGACTGCTCCTTGCGCAGGTCAGCCGCCAAGTCGCCCAACCTCGCTCCTAAAGCGGTGCTGACAGCGCCCTGCCTTCGCAGGATCAACATCTATCGGCTGCTCGGCCAAGCCCAGGCTGATGTCACAGGTGGCTGGCATGCTACGAGCAGTCGACAGAGGGGGGCCTATGTCCGTACCAAGTAAGTGGAAAATTGCACAGCATTGGAATGAAAGCCCGAGAAGGGAAGTTTTCGCACCACACCTGTTGCTTGATGAGCCATGTTGCTTCGCTTGCGGGTGGTTCTCAGAGCGATGGAAGCGAACCACTGCCCAAGCCTCATGGCAGCGTGCCAATCTCGAACGAGCCCACATCATCCCCAGCAGCCTCGGCGGGTCAGACGACGCGAGCAACCTGCTCCTACTCTGTAGGCCTTGCCATCAAGAATCTCCAGACTGGGCGGACCCCGCCCAGATGGCTCGCTGGATCGCGACCAGAGAAGAGCGCCCCAGTAGGGAACTTGAGACCTTCTTAGCCTGGTTTGCGGCAGTGGAGAAGGCTCCGGATTTCAAGGACGCCCTAGCCTCTGTCATCTCGGAGGAGGGGGCAACTGAGCGAGTTTCGGAGCTCCTTCAGGACCTCCTCGGCCGAGCAGGAACCCACTTCGGCGTTGGATTCAGCCAAGGCACACGTGTCGCCGTGCTTCAGGCAGCTGCCGATGAGATCAACAGACGTGTTCAGCAGACAGGCCAGGAGGCTGATGAATCTCGGTCGGTTGACATCCAAGACTGACATCAACGCCTGCGTACAGCAGCAGTCGTGCATGATCTCGCTCAGCCACAGCGTTCAGACAATCTTACGGCCGAGCTGAGCCTTGATCGAACTCCTAAATCGAGTGTCGACAGGTCGAAATTTGACGGGCACCAGCTCAGTAGGGGCCTCACCTCCGGATTTTCGGAGCCCTACTGGCATCTGTACTACGGAGCCGCGGGGCGGGAAGCCGACTCGCCCGCGTCGCAGCTACTCGTCGTCGCCCTCGTCGTACCCCGGGAAGAGCCTCGTTCCGAGACAGGCGCCGCCCACGAAGCCCAGGATCCCGGCCACCACGGCGCCAAAGCCGGCGTCGGTGCCGCCCAGTTTCCACACCATGATCGCGGCCCCGAGCGCGCACACCGCAGCAAGCACTGCGACTGGTGGGCGGGTCCACCTGTCGTGTCCCCGGACAGGGCCGTGCATGTTCATGCATCCACCGTGACATGCATGTTTGGCGAGTAGGGAGGGACCAAGGTCACCGGTTACTCCGTCGCCCGACGATTCGCCGGCTCCGCAGGCAGAAGTGGAGGGCAAGGATCTGGGACTGGCTCCCGCTTGAGGCGTGCGATGTACGCCTCCAGCAGTCGGACCGCCGGGCCGTGTCCGTAGTGGAAGGCGAAAAGTCGCGGAACCTTACCGCTGGGGCCTGCAAGTTCTGGGTCGGCTCCGTATGCAAGGAGCACGGCAGTACACGCGGCATCAAGAGGTTCTCCGGTCTGGGCCGCTCCGTCTGCCTCCATGTCGATGGCGTGCAAGAGCAGCGTCAAGTTCCCGGACACCTCATTCGGATCGGTGCCGGTATCCAGCAACCTCGTCAGCTCCGCCAAGTCGCCATGTTCAACGGCATGGTGAGCTGGGCTGTCGGGCACACCCAACCAAGGCTCATAGTCCATGGTTCTGATCCAACATCAGATGGTCCGCCCTCGTGCGGCATCGGAGTACCGCAACCGCAACCGCCCGAATCGACCATGCCCCACGTCCCGTGAGATCGGGCTACTCCGGTGGACGGGAGTAGCGCTCCACAGTGGCCTTGGACGTCGATGTGTCGAGCAGCCGCAGTTCCCACGGGCCCGTGTTCACGTCGAAGTCCTTGCCGAAGCCGACCCACTTGCCCGCCATCCGGCGTCCGGTCGGCTCGATGAGCATCTGGATCGCGCCGTGGTAGCGGGCGCCCCGGTAGTACCCGCCCGAAGCGGTCTGCTCGACCCACGACCCGGTGACGATGTTCCGGTCCGCCGTGAGGTCGAGGTGCAGGGGACTGTCCGGGTTACTGGACGCACCCGGCAGCGACTCGGCCGTGAGCCGGTTGCCCCGGTGCACGACGAGGACGTGGTGCTTGCCCTCGTACGAGGTGTCGCGGCCGGAGGAGTAGAACTCGTAGCGGCTCAGCCAGATACCCGAGTAGTCCACGGCCTGGGCGTCCGGCGCCGTCTCGGGCGCCCCTGACGCTTCCTGGACGCCGGACGCCCCGGCGTCCATGTCGTGGCCGCCCGCGCCGTCCTCGTGGACGCGGGAGGAAGGCACGGCGAGCGCGAACCCGAGTGATTCGATGGGTCGACCCGTGAACCGCTGAAGCGCGCGGGCGTACAGCGGGCGGCACGTCCGGGTCTGGCCCGACTCCCATCGTTGTACGAGGCGCTTGCTGGCTTCGTTGGGTTCGCCCAGGTCCTTGCCGGTCTTTCGGAGGCCGTTCGCGAACTCGTCCTGCGAGAGCCGCATGCCGATTCGCACGGCACGCAGGACGTCGTTCGTCTGGACCTGTGCTGTGGTGGTCATGGTCCGAGGCTAGCCTCGCGCCCGCTCCAATGACACCGGTTTGACGCCTTCGTGTGACGCCGACTTGCCGCCTTTCGGACGCCTGGAACGTCGTCGCGATGGTCGTGGCGCGTCCAGAAGATGGGAGCCATGTCCATCCGGATCAGCGTGTACACGGTGAGAGCCGACGGCAGTCAGACCGCCTCACGGACCCTCTATGAAGGCGAGGGCTCCGACGAGCCGATAGCGACCAGCGTGTTGCCGCCGTGCTCCTGCCCTGTCTGCCGCCGACGCGGAGGACGCTCACCAGGCACCACCACGAATCCCCAATCGCGTGGAGGCACATCAGCATGAGCACCGCCGTGAAGGTCCGCGACCCGAAGACGTTCGTTCCCTCGGCCGTGTGGGAGCGGCAAGTAGCACTGATCATGCGGGGCACCGAGATCAGCATCGAGAAGGCAGAGCGCATCTTCGGCCAGACCGTCGCCTACTTCGTGACAGCCGGAGAGAACCCTGACCTCCTCGTTGGCCCGTCCCCCGAGGTGGACAAGGGTGTCCACTCGTTCATGCTCGACACCATCCCGTACCACCAGTTCACGTACGGGCACTTCGGCCGGTACGTCCACCACGTCCCCGAACTCGAAACCGACCTGTGCGTCCAGTGCACCAACAACGGCGGCGGTGACGGCAAGAAGGGGGGCGACGTGGCGTGCGTCAGCGACGACGACAAGGTGGAGGCGGCCGAGGGCCGACCGATGGTCCTTGAGCAGACCGTGAAGGCCATCGAAGCTGCTGGCTTCGCCGTCGACCGCGAGCTGTGGAACATGGGCGTCAAGTGCACTCAATGCCATGCCGGGTGCACCGACTCACCCAACACGGGCAAGGGCAAGTAGACAGCAAAGCACAAGAGTTGGAGCCCGTCCCTCTACATTCGGGGCGGGCCCCTTCCCCCTGAGAGGAACCGTCCGCATGTCGCTCGCCGAGACCTGGGACCGCTTCGCCAAGGAGCGCGCACCGCGCCGTGCGGTGAACGCGCGGGGGCGGTCGACGTGGCTCAACTGGACGCAGTACCCGGACCACGGCCCCGACGAGGGCGTTCTCGGTACGTCGTTGGCGGGCCTGAGGGTGTTGGAGCTGGGCTCAGGGAACGGCGACAACCTCGCCCACCTGGCCACGCTCGGCGCCGCCTGCACGGGCGTGGACGTCGCCCCGAGCCGCGAGGCCGCCGCACGCGAACGCTGGGGACACCTGCCGGGCCTGGACTTCCGTACGGCCGAGGCCGTCGACCACCTGACCACCGAGACCGCCACGTTCGATGTGGTGCTGTCCATCTTCGGCGCGGTCTGGTTCGTGGACCCGGACACGCTGCTGCCCCTCGTACGGGCCCGCATGAACGAGGGCGGCACCCTCGCGTTCTCCCATCTCCCGGCAGGCAGCCAGGAACTCACGCCGGGCCGCAAGGCCGGCATGCGCCACGACCACACACCCGCCGAGTGGACCGGGCTCCTGCACCGCCACGGTTTCACCGACGTACAAGCCGAGGTCATCGACCCGCCGACGGGCCAGAACACGGCAACGATGCTGATCCGGGCAACCGCGTAGCGACGCTGGGTACGAAGCCGTGAACGAGCCGCCATCCCGTCCGCCTCGCGGATCTTCGGCGGCACCGTCGCCTACGTCGCGCAGGGCCTGTTCCGCGGGATTGAGTGAGGGGCTGAAATGGCGTGCTACGTTCCGGAACCGTGACCAAGTACGTGCCGCCGCTGTGGCCCGTGTCGGTGAAGGGCGTGGCCCTGGACGCGAATGATCGCGTGTTGCTGCTCAAGAACGAGCGCGACGAATGGGAATTGCCCGGCGGACGGCTGGAGATCGGCGGTCCGGACGGGGCCGTTGTCGCCGATGACAGTCCGCAGGCCGCGCTGGAGCGGGAGATCCAGGAGGAGACCGGCTGGGAGGCCAAGGCCGGTCCGCTGGTCGAAGGCGGCGTATGGATCTACGAGCCCGTTCCGGGCCGCAAGGTCCTCATCGTCACTTACGGCTGCACCGTACTCACGCCCGGACGGGCACCTGTCGTCAGCTCTGAGCACAAGCAGCTCGGCATGTTCACTGCGGACGAAGTGCCAGGGCTGACCATGCCCGAGGCCTATAAGCAGTCCATTGCCGCTTGGTACCGATGCGCCGCTTCACGTCGCGGCCTGAGCAGGACGCCGCACATCAAGCAAGGCCTCGGGGGCTCGGGCCGCCGGGAATCCGATGGCTGACCGCCACATCCCTCGGTACCGTCCCCCTATGACCGACCACCGAAGGGGCAATGCCGCGTAGGCGCCCATCAGCCCTGCGGGGCAGTATCCCCGTCCGCTCTCCGAGGCGGCGAAAGTACCCGTTCATCGATCACCTTTCAGGCTCCTGCACGGCTGACCTGCGTCGGCTCGAGCGGACCCGCTTCTGGCCCGAAGCCACGGAGGAAGCGTTCTGGCACTGGAAGGTGCTCGCCCATGGCCCACTCAGGCAACTGACGGACCGGTTCACAGGCTTGGACTGCGGCATCCCCGAGTGCGGGTGCAACGGCGCATACTTCCGTGAACACCTGGAAGTCGTGCTCCTGACACTGCCCAAGAAGAGCGCCCGTGAGCTGCGCGCCCTGGTGCGAGCCCTTGACACGAAGATTCTGGCGAGGGCCAAGGTCATCCCGGCCGAGAGCCTGGACGGGCCGTGGTGGCGAGGCCGGCTCTAGGGAGAATGCGCGATGGAGGCCCCATGAACCGCGCCCGCACAGCCACCGTGGCGGTCCTGTCCGCCGCCCTGCTCGCAGCGTGTGCGCAGGAGAAGCCCGAGCTGCGTCCGCCCAGGACGCCCGGTGAAGGCGCCTGGTACGAGAGCACCAAGGCCGAGCGTCATGAGTACTGCGAGGCCTACCGCGCGCACGACCCCCAGCACCCCATCAGCATCCCGAAGTACCCGTCGGAGGAGTCCAGGGACGAGTTCGCCGACGACTTCTACAACGTGCTGAAGAAGAAGTGCTGAGCAGCCGAACCGGTGCCGAATGCCGAACCAGGTGGGATTCGCCGGGGCGGTGGATCCGCCGGGCCGGCGTCACTCCAGATGAGCTGCGATGCGCGCGACGGTCCTCGGGTTGTCCTCAAACAGGTGCGCCTGCATACCCGCTGCCCGCGCCGCCTCGACGTTCACCGCGACATCGTCGATGAACAGGCAGTCCTCGGGCCGCACGGCCAAGCCGGCGCACGCGGCCTCGAACGCACGTGAGTCGGGTTTCTCGATGCCGATCTCGTGCGAGTAGACGATCTGCTCCACCAGTTCGTCGAAGCGATACAGCGCCGTTTCCCGCTCCCGGGCGCCGACGAAGCTGTTGCTCAGGATGCCGAGCCGGCAGGTTCCCCGCAGCGAACGCACATAGTCGATGAGTTCCTCGTTCGGCGTCCCCAGGTACTCCGCCCAGAGGTCCGCCATGAAGGCTTCGGCCAAGGGGACATCGAGCCTCAAGCGGGCCGCGACCTGCTGGTTCACCTCTCGCTCGCTGATGCCTCCGACGCTCCCGGCCCGCCACACGTCGTGCATCCGCTCATCAACAGTGCCCGGCGGCAACTCCAGCCGCTGTTCCCACCGTTGCACCCACCCCGTCTCCGGAGTGATCTCCAGTACGCCCCCGATGTCGAGAATGACGCAGGAATCAGCCATGCAAGCTCCCTCTCCTCCACACCCGCCGCCGTCTTGTGACAGCCCTGTCACCGGGCCCACACCCGGTGGAACTCCTCGGCCGAGATGGCCTCCAACTGGTCCTCGTCAGGGTCGACGGCCTGATCCGTCAGCCAGCCGTGCTCGTCCCCCAGGTGCTCCCAGCTGTACCGATGGAGTCGGCCTTCCGAAGTCAGCTCGGCTTGCTTGATGACAGCCAACTCGCCTCGGTCCGGCACGACTTCGAGGTACCACATGCCACCCTCTTCATCGGCGAAGCGATAGTGGCACCGCGAGGTGGCAGCCTCGTCAAGGGATCGAAAGTACGCCACGACCTCCGCTTCGATACGCTCCAGATCAGCCACGCCTCCCCCGCCCCCTTCGACTCCCGGTACGTGCTTCACCCTTCCACGCCCCCGATACGTTGCCCGTGCAGCATGAGGAGCGCGGCGACCGCGTTGGCCGAGCGGATCTCTCCTCGGGCGATCAGGTCCGGGATCTTCTTCAGTGACACCCACTCGCGACGCGACGACTCGAAGTCGTCCAGCGGGATTTCACGCACCTGTTCCGCGGAGTCGGACCAGTACACGCGGTGGTGCGACGTCGAGATGCCCGGCATCGGGTCGACCGCGAGGAGCAGCCGCATGGGGCCGGGGCGCCATCCGGTCTCTTCCTCGAGCTCGCGCGCCGCCGCGGCCGCCGGGTCCTCGCCTTCGCCGGTCCCGCCGGAAGGGAGTTCATAGCCCCACGCGTCGTTGATGAAGCGGTGGCGCCACAGGAGCAGCACCTCGTTGGCTTCGTTGACGACGGTGGCCACGGCGACGGGGCGGAGGCGGATCACGGTGTGGTCGAGGTGCCGGCCGTCCGGAAGCTCAACGTCGGCCATGTTCACCTGCACCCACCGGTTCTCGTACACGGTGCGCTCGCCCAAGTTCCGCCACGCTGACACGCTGCCGTCCTCTCGCCTGGCACGCTTTCCATCCGACCACAAGAACTACCCCGTGGGTGCCCCGCCCCCGTGCTTGATTACGCCACCCGCACCGCGCTCCCGAAGCTAGAGCCGTCGGAAGTACACGGCCACCGGATTCGGGGTGCACCCGAGCCGCTCGTACAGGGCCCTCGCCGGGGCGTGGAAGAGGTCTCCGCCGGTGGCGATCTCCACGATCTCCGCTCCGAGCAGGCGCATCCGCTCGAAGGCGTGCTCGCACAGAGCGGCGCCCAGGTGGTGTCGTCGGTGCTGGGGCGAGACCGCGAGGAGTACGACCTCGCCGTGTCGGCGGTCCGGGTCGACCGACCACGCCACGTAGCCCGCGATCTCGCCTGCCACCTCGGCGACGGCGACGTACGAGTGACGCTCTGGGGCGTGGAGTCCGGCTACCTGCCCTCGGTAGTCGTCGCGCCAAGTGCCGTGCTGCACAGCGAAGATGGTTTCGCCCATCAAGGGGCGGAAGACCTCCTCGAAGAACGGGCGGAACGTGTCGATGGTCAGGGCGGTGAGTGGAGCCAGGTCCTCGCGGGTGAACGCACGCAGACGCATGGGGTGCCTTTCTTGCCGTCAAAGGGAGTTGGGCATGGGTCGGCCCGCTCCCGGCCGGGGAATCGGCGGAGAGACGGGGGCCCTCAGGCCCGCGAACGCCAAGCGGCAAAGCACTCCATGACCCGGACCGTAACGCCCCCGCCGGGCCCCGGGAAGCCACCTGCCCCTGTGACCTCCTTGTGAAGATCCAATGGGGTTGGCATACTCCTCCAGCCGCCCCCCAACGGCCAGAGCCCGCACAGGGCTTGGCTGTCTTCGTATTCCCCTGGGGGGATCTTGAACATGCATGCTGTGTCGCGCGCTGTCGCTCTGACGGTGGCCGCGGTCGCGACGACGTTCGCCGTGGGGGCGCCTGCGCACGCGGTCGACGTGGAGTCCGGGACGTTCGACGTCGTCAGTGAGGTCGGGGACCCGGTCGGTGGCGGGTATCCCTATTCGTACGTCGACGGCGCGGGGTCGGGCGACTCCATGTACGCCGGGTGGAACGACGAGCAGAACTCCGTGCACGTCATCGTGCTCGCCGCGAACGGGGATCGGTGGGACCTCACCATGGGGGCGCCGAGCGGTGAGAAGCTCGCCGTCGGGACGTATACCGGGGCCACCGACACACCCTCCCTCGGCGGGGCCAAGCTGGCCGTGGACGGGACGTTCTACGGGTGCGAGTCCGAGGGGACGTTCAGCATCGACCGGCTCGAACTCGGGCCCCGCGGGTACGTCCAGGCCCTCGACGCGAACTTCGCGCAGAACTGCAAGGACACCGTTCCCGGGCTCACCGGGCAGGTCCACCTCACCAATCCGCCGCCGCCCGCCGAGCTGAGCCTCGCGGCGGATGTCGACGCCACCGGTTCCGTGTCCGCCGACGGCAAGGCGACCGTGCGCGGCACCGTCACCTGCTCCGAGCCCGTCGACGACGTCCTGGTGAACGGCCGTATCGAGCAGGTCGTCGGCAAGGACGCCCTGGCCACCGCCACGTACTACACGCATGTCGCCTGCACCCCGGGCGCGCCCGTCGCCTGGTCCGCCGTCGGCACCGCCACCGGGAGCGTCCCCTTCGCCAAGGGCGACGCCTCCGTCGGCTACAAGGCCCAGGCGGCCGACCCGGTGTACGGGCACACGGTCGTCACCGACCCCGCAGCCACCACCGTCGTGTCGCTGCGCAAATGACGAGTGGCCGCACCCCCTCCCGTACATATGAGCCAACTAGCCTTCTCCGACCACTATTTGGAGATTCGTGAGATACAGACGCGTCATCGCCCGTACCGTCACCGCCTTCGCCGCCACCGCGCTCCTCTCCGGAGCGTTCGGCGTCGGGACCGCCGAGGCCTATGACGTCGAGTCCGGCAGTTTCGCCTTCAGCGGGGACGCCGGTGAGTACATCAGCGGCGGGCAGTCGTACGCCTACGCCGAAGGGCTCACCGCGCAGGGTTACCTCACCAACGGCGTCCCGACCGGCGTCGGCGTGTTCGTCGACGGGGCCGACGGCAGCAGCTGGGCCCTGCACCTCGAAACGCCCGCCGGTGACGTCCAGCCGCTGGCACCCGGCACCTACACCGGCGCCGCGGCCAACCCGGACGCGAGCCAGCCGTGGGTCGAGCTGCGCGGCGACGGCCGGGACTGCCTCGCCGAGGGGTCCTTCACCATCCAGGACGCGGACATCCGCGCCCACGGTTACGTGAAGCAGCTCGACGCCACCTTCGAGCAGCACTGCCCCGGTGCCACGGAGTCGGTGCGCGGCGAGGTCCACCTGAGCAACCCGGAGCCGCCCGCCGAGACCGCGCTGGGGCTCGACGTCGCCCCGGACGCGGTCGCCGACCCGGTCAGCGGGCGCGCGCTCGTGCACGGCACCGTCACCTGCACCGAGCCCGTCGCCCTCGACACGTACGGGACGGTGAGCCAGACCCTGGACGGTGTGACCACCCGCGGCACCTACCGCACCCAGGTCGACTGCGTGCCCGGTGAGCCCACCGCGTGGACGGCCTCCGCCGCTTCCACCAGCGGCGTGCCCTTCCAGCGCGGGGGCGCCACCGTGATCGCGAGCACCACCGGCAAGGACCCGTTCTACGGCCACACGATCACGGCCGGCTACAGCGGACCGCTCCAGCTCACGAAGAAGTAGCCACGCTCACGAAGAACACGAAGAAGCAGTCACGCGCGGCGCAGCCTCAGGTGGAAACCTGGGGCCGCGCCCGCGTCCTCGGCCGACCCCGGTTCGTACCACGCGTCCCCGCCCCCGGCCCGCGCCAGCATGCGGACGATCCACAGGCCGAGGCCCGTGCCCTGCGGCCCATGCGCGTGGGTCGCGCGGCCGAAGCGCTGGAAGAGGCGGGGGACGGCCTCGGGCGGGACTCCGGGGCCGCCGTCGTGGACCCGGAGGTCGATGTGCCCTGCCACCGCCGTGACCTGTATGCCGATCGGAGGGCCGCCGTAAGTGAAGGCGTTCTCCAGGTAGTTGACCAGCATTTCGGCCAGGTCGCCCCGGTCCACGAACGCCACGACGTCGGGCGCGCAGTCCACCTCCACTTGGAGGGCGTCCTCGTCCATCGCGCCCAGTTGTTCGAGGATGAACTCCAGGACGGGGACGGGCCGCGGCGCGGCGTCGACGGCGTTTCCGTCGATTCTCGCCGCGGCCAGGTGCTTGCGTACGAGGGTCTGCAACCACGCCGTCGCGTCGATGATGCGGCCCGCGATCTCCGCCCGCTGCTTGTCGGTCAGCCGGTTGTGCTCGTCCCGCAGCGTGTGCGCCAGCACGCCGATCGTGGCCAGCGGGTTGCGCAGTTCGTGCGCGGTGACGGCGATGACGGTGTCCTGGCGGGCGAGCGCCGCTTCGAGCGCGTGCTGCGTCCGGCGCCGCTCCGTGACGTCCCGCAGCATCGCGACGTGGAGGCGGTCGTCGGGCGTGCGCGTCGCCGTGACCCGCATTTCGACGACGCGTCCCGAGCCCGAGGGCAGGACGAGGTCGATCTCCGCCGGTTCCCTGGCGGCGAGCGGGAAGCCGAAGGGGAGGCCGAGGAGTTCGTCCGCCGGGCGGCCGAACAGTTCGGCCGCCGCCGGGTTGCAGAGCCGGATGAGGCCCTCCTCGTCGACCGCGACGATCCCGTCGGGCGCGGCGTCCACGACCGCCTGGACGGGGTGGGCGCGCGGCCCGGTGTCCGCGCTGTGCCGCGGTTCGGCCCCGGCGGGTTCGTCGGTCGGGGACCCCGACGGCGGGCCGGCGTCAGCCATCAGGATCGTGTGCATCCTTGCCGGGATCCCGCGTGTCCCGCGGGCTCCACTGCGCTCCGCCGGTCGACGGGTCGTGCTGTGCCGGCGTACCGGGCGGCGAGTCGGCCGTGCCGAGGACGTTGGACGGGCCGTGCATCGGTTCGCCGATGTGCAGGCCGGAGCCGTCGATCTCGTAGCGGCGGATGCCGGTGTCGTGGGCGGAACCGCGGGTCTGCAGCACCGCGATGGCGCGCTGTATCTCGCCGTGGGCCTCCACGTGGCGCAGCAGGATCGTCACGTCGGTGAGGCTGGTGACCTCCATCGCGATCGCCGGTGCGACGGTCGGGGGGACCCGGCCGGTGGGGGCCGAGGTGAGCAGGGTCGTGACCTCGTGGTGGCGCAGCACCGCGCCCAGGGAGATGACGAAGTCGAGCAGCGCGCGCGAGTTCACGACGCGTTCGAGCGCGGAGAGGGTGTCGATGCACACGCGGGAGGGGCGGAACTCCTCGATGACGCGCCGCACCCGCATGAAGCTCTCCTCGGGCGAACTCACTTCGGGGTATTCGGACACGACGCGCAGCAGTCCCGAGGCTTCCATGGCGTCCAGGTCGAGCCCCCAGCCGGCGGCGTTGCGGGCGAGCTGGTCGCGGGTTTCGTCGAAGCTCTGGAGCAGGCACCGCTCCCCCGCTTCGACGGCGGCAGCCGCGAAGAACAGGCTCGACAGCGTCTTGCCCGTGCCGGTGGGCCCGGTGAGCAGCACGATCGAGTCCCGGAAGAAGCCGCCGCCGCACATGGCGTCCAGGCCGGCGTTGCCGGAGGAGACCCGTTGCGTCGACGCGCGCTCCCGTGGCCGCAGAAAGGCGAGCGGCATGATCACGATGCCTTCCCTGGGGCCGATGGTGAAGAGCCATTCGCCGGTACGGTGCGTGGTGCCGCGGAACTTGACGATCTCGACGGTCCTGCGGCGCCGCTCCTGGCGCAGGACGTTGCGCAGGACGATGACGTTGTCCGGGACGAACTCCTCGACGCCGAAGCGGGACACGCTGGTGTACTCCGCGTCCCGCTCGACGGTGACCACGGTGGTCACACCGAGCGAGTCCAGGGCCGAGACGATCCGGTGCACCTCACGGCGGATGCCCCCGGCGCTGGTGAAGTTGGTGAGGATCGCGCCGATCGAGTCGAGCGCGACCCGGCGGGCGCCGGTCCTGCGGACGGCGTGCGCGATCCGTGCCGCCAGCGCGGCCAGGTCGTAGGACCCGATCGTCGGCGTCTCGCGGGCGGTGCCCGACGACGCGTCGACGAACACCCACGTCCCGGCCCGCTCCCACTCCTCGATCGGGAAGCCCAGGGAGGCGGCGTTGGTCCGGATGCCGCCGGGGCTCTCCTCGAAGGTGACGAACACTCCGGGGTCGCCTTGGTCCTGTACGCCGCGTGCGAGGAACTCGATGGCGAACAGTGTCTTTCCGCTGCCGGTCGAGCCGGCCACCAGCGTGGAGCGTCCCTCGGGCAGGCCGCCGAGGGCGATCTGGTCGAAGCCGTTGATGCCGGTGGGCACCCTGGGGATGGGAACCCTCGGAGGGGGCCCCTGGCTGCCGTCGGTTCCAGTCATCTCACCCCCGCCTCTCCCGGGACGGTACGTCCTGGACGGGCAGCCCCAGCGCGAGGGCGGCACGGCCCTGGTCGGACAGATCCCCGATGACGCGGCGCTGCGGGAGTGGCGCGACCTTGATGACGGTCGGGGTCGCCAGGATGTGGTGCTCCTCGGCCAGTTCGGGCCGGCTCATGACGTCGATCACGGTGAGTTCGTAGCCGTCCACGAGCCGGGCTTCGCACAGTGTGCGCAGGTTCGAACGCGCGGCGTCGGAGCGCTCCGTCGCCCCGGCCACGAAGAGCGTGAAGCAGTGCGTGGCCTGTCCGTTGCACGCCGGTGGGTCGTGGTCACTGTGCATCGCGAAGCCTCCGTGGTGCGGCTTCTCCGGCGTTCGATTTTAGTCAGCGGCTTGGTCAACTACCAGATTCCCTCGGGGAGTTGATGCCCCTCCTCGGAAATCCGGTCCCCCGGCTACGATCGAAGGACGGGCCGCCGCCCGGGGCCCGGGCCCCGGGGCCCGGGCCCCTTTGAGGACTTCCCATGATCCGAGTACTTGTGGTCGAGGACCAGCGGGCGATGGCGGACGCACTGGAGATCGCGCTCGGGGTACAGCCCGACCTCGACTGCGTCGGCGCCGTGCGAACGGTCGAGGAGGCCCTGCCGCTCGTCGCCGCCCACGGCCCCCACGTCGTGCTGATGGACATCCACCTGCCCGGCGCGGACGGCATCGAGGGCACCCGGCGCATCAGGGCCGAGCACCCGGGCACGCGGGTGCTCCTGCTCACCGCCGACACCGACCCCGGTCAACTGGTGGCCGCCACCGAGGCGGGGGCGGCCGGTTTCCTCGCCAAGGACAGCGCGTTCCCCGCCGTGCTCGCGGCCGTCAGGGCGCCGGCCGAGGGGCCGATGTACGTCGAGGAGTCCACCCTCGGCATCCTCGTCGCGGCGATCGGCTCCTCCGGCGGCGCGGCGGCCCGGCAGCGGCGTGACGCCGACGGGGCCGGGCTCACGTCCCGGGAGCGGGAGGTCCTGCGCCTGATGGGCCGGGGTCTCGGTCCCCGGGCGATCGCCGAGCGGCTCGTGGTGAGCCCGCACACCGCGCGCGGCCACGTGAAGCGCGTCATGGCGAAGCTCGGCGCGCACAGCCAGCTGGAGGCGGTCGTCCTCGCCGCCAGGTCCGGGCTGCTGCGGGTGTCGGCCGACGAGCCCCGGGAACGCTGAGCGGACCGCGCCCGCCCGGTCGCGAAACAGCCCACGTGGGCCGCTCCATCGGCCCATGTGGGGGCTTACCCGGTCCGCGCACCCTTTCTAGTCTTGTTGATGTGCGGTCGTGGACTCCCGCCGACGATGCCACTCCCGCACACCGGTCCACGCAGGCACCTCCCGACCACCGGGCCCCGTATCTCGAGCGACTACGGGGCCCGGCGGCCTGTCCGGGCTCGTGCCCGGACCACGCGTCAGCGGGGACCGCGCAGCGACCCCACCGTCCGCAGCACCCGGTCCGCCCGCTCCCGCAGTTCCGGATGCGCGAGCACCGTGTTGCGCAGGCCGCGGACCGGGCGGCGCCAGAGGCGGTGGGCGGCAGCGGCGGGGTGGGGGCGGGTCGCGAAGCCCTCGGCGACCCGGAGTTCGCGGGTCTTGAGCCAGTCCTTGTACTCCTTCTCGCCGCGGCCCCAGTCCATCAGCCGGATGCCCTGGCGGCCCGCGGCCTCGACCATGCGCAGGTGCATGAGGAGGCCGGGCGAGTAGTAGCTGAACTCCGGGTCGTACGCGGTGAACCAGGCCGCGAAGACCGTCCGGGACGTCGGCCCGAAGTGGGCGGCGACCGGGCGGTCGCCCGCGTAGACGACCGAGAGGACGCCCGTGAAGTGGTCCTCGCGGACGTGGAAGAGGTGGTCCGTGAGGTGCACGATCCACGGCCGGGCGAAGCGGTCCATGCGGCCGGTGCGGCGGTACTGGGCCGACTTCCAGCGCATCAACTGCCCGAGGACCGCCGGATCCCGCTCGTCGTAGACGAAGCGCATCTCCCCGACGTTGCGGCTCAGGCGGCGTTCCTTCTTGAGGGTCGTCTTGGCCTGGCCGGGATAGGCCGCCTTCAGCCACTCCGCGTACGTCTCGTGGCTGCCGTCCTTCAGGTCGAGGACGGGTGAGGCGAAGGTTCCGGTGACGTAGCGGCCGAAGGGTCTCTGTTCCTCGACGAGGTGGTCGAACTCGAAGACCGAGAGCCCGCAGGAGCGCAGGAGTTGTCTCGTGTCCCAGGTGACCCCGGGCCGGTGCACCAGCGCCTGGCAGTCGGACAGGCCCATCCCGATGGCGCGGCCGATGCCCGCGGGCCCCTTCTCGTACGGGAGGAAGCCGACGGGTTCGCCGCCCTCGCGCAGCACCGCCACATGCGCGCGGCCCTTGAACCTGGCGACGCCCTCCGCGAACTCCGGCGACAGGAAGGGGTTCTGGAAGTCCGGAGAGTGCTCCATCGTCTCGTGCCAGGCGGCACGCAGGGACGCGCTGAGCTCGTCGGCTCTGTACGTCGTGATGTTCAACGTCGGTTCGCCCGCCCCTCGCCGCGGGCGCACGGCCCACCGGCTATCGGGTACGAGCGTCGATACGTGAGCGTGCCGCTCATGAGCCCCCCTCTTCCCCCAGAGGGCTCAAAGGTCGCGAAACAGTACGCACGCTGTCAAGAGCCCTTCGGGCACTTCGGACATCCAACCGGAAGCCGGTGTCTACAAGTTGAGCCGCATGTGGACGTGCATGTCGTGCCAGCCGTCGGTGTGCAGCGCCGAGCTGCGCCGGGTGCCCTCCAGCTCGTAGCCGGACTTGAGCGCCACCCGGCACGAGGGTTCGTTGCGGGTGGAGTGCTGGAGGTCGAGGCGGTGGAAGCCGAGGGCGAACGCCCAGTCCGTCAGCGCGTCCAGGGCCCTGGGCGCCACGCCTGCCCCACGGGCCTGCGGCAGCACCCAGTAGGCGACCTCGGCGACGCCGTCCAGGAAGTTCATCTCGCGCAGCGCCATCCGGCCGAGCGGGGCGTCGTCTGCGGCCCCGGCCACCATCCACTGGGCCGACGTCTCCTCCCGCCAGCCCGTGTGCGTCGCCTCGACCCAGGCGCGCGCCTCGTCCAGGGACTCCATGCTGCGGATGTGCCAGTAGCGCAGGACCGGGTCCTGGAAGGCGTCGTGGACGGCCCGCGCGTCGTCGAACGCCGGGGTGCGCAGGACGAGTTCACCGTCGGCCGAGCGGAGCGTCGGCTGCGGGGCCGACGCCAGGGTGCCCGGCTCGATGACGTGCTTGGTGTCGAAAGGCATGATCCGCATCATGACCGGATCCCACCGCCCGCGCACCCCGATTCCGGGTCAGTCGCGGGTGCGGACCGGTGCCGTCTCCGGGAGGCGCCAGACGCACAGCGCGCTGGCGAGGCCGGCGAGGGCCATGTAGCCCGCCAGGTACCAGGGGCGGTCGCCGCCCGCGTCGACCAGGAGCGTCGCCACGAAGGGCGAGGTGCCCGCGAAGATCACGCCGTTGATCTCGCGGACGAAGACGAGACCGCTGTAGCGGACCTCGGTCGGCAGCGACTCGGCGTAGAACGTGCCGGTGACCGCGAAGATCGAGTTGAGCATGAGCGCGAACGCGATCGTGATCGCCAGGTAGATCAGCCACGGCTCGCGCGTGTCCACCAGCCAGAAGAACGGGTACGCGAAGAGCGTGATCGCGACCGCGCCGCCGATCATCACCGGCTTGCGCCCGACGCGGTCGGAGAGCGCGCCCGCGAGGGGGATGGTGAGGATCGAGACCGCCGAGGCGATCGTGATGCCGAGGACCGAGGTGCCGGAGGACAGGCCCAGCTGGTTGGTGAGGTAGCTGGGCAGGTAGCCCTGGATCGCGTACGAGGCGATGGCGGTGGCGCAGCCGGAGCCGATGAGCAGGGCGATCGCCTTGGGGCGGGCCTTGATCGCGGCGAGCACGGGGAGCTTCTCGCGCCTGCCGCTGTCCCGGGCCTGCTCGAACTGCTCGGTCTCGGGCGCGGCGTTGCGGATCAGCAGCGCGATCACGACCACGAAGGCGCTGGCCAGGAACGGGATGCGCCAGCCCCAGCTCAGGAAGTCGTCCTCGGGCAGCGTCGAGACGGCGGCCACCGCGCCGGAGGCGATGACGACGCCGATGAACTCGCCCGCGCCGGGCAGCGAACCGTAGAACCCGCGCTTGCCCTCCTCGGCCGCCTCCGTCGACATGACGTACGCGCCGCCCAGCTCGGCGCCGACGCCGAAGCCCTGCATCATCCGGCACAGCACGAGCAGGACCGGGGCCCAGATGCCGATCGAGTGGTACGTGGGCAGGAAGCCGATGGCGAGGGTGCCGACGCCCATCAGGATCACGGTGAGGATCAGCACCGGGCGGCGGCCGATGCGGTCGCCGAGGTGGGCCAGGACGAGGCCGCCGATGGGGCGCACGGCGAAGCCGAGCCCGAAGGTCGCGAACGAGGCGAGGGTCGCCGCGAACGGCGAGACGTCCGGGAAGAAGACCTTGTTGAAGACGAGCGCGGCCGACGCGCCGAACAGGAAGAAGTCGTACCACTCGAGGATCGAGCCGACGACGCTCGCGGCGGCGGTGCGGCGTTGGCGGGTGCGGGCGCTCATGCCCTTCGCGTCCCTCGGAGCGGACGTCTCCTTGTGGGTGGATGTGCTCGTCTTCGGGCTCATCTCACTCGCTTTCCGGGCTCGGCGGGCCGACTGACGACCCGATGTTGCAACATATGCACGCCTGTTGCGTGAAGGCTGCTAATGTTCTTCATGGGCCCATCGGGATGTCAATGGAGGGACGGCGAATGTCCGGTAAGGCGATCTGCCTCGGCGAGACGATGGCGCAGGTCACCCCCGCCGACGGCGAGGGGCTCGAGCACAGCAGGGAGCTGCGGCTCGCGGTCGCGGGCGCCGAGTCGACCGTGGCGCAGTACCTCGCGGACCTCGGGCACGAGGCCGCGTGGGTGAGCCGGGTCGGGGACGATCCGTTCGGGCGGCGGATCGTCGCGGCGGTCGCCTCGCGCGGCGTGGACGTGGCCGGGGTGCTCGCCGATCCGGCCGCCCCCACCGGCGTCTACTTCAAGGACCCGGGGCCGGACGGCACGCGCGTGCACTACTACCGGGCGGGCTCGGCGGCGTCCCGGATGACGGCCGCCGACGCGGACCGCGTGGACCTGACCGGCGTACGGCTGCTGCACCTCACCGGGATCACACCGGCCCTCTCGGACGGCTGCGCCGAGCTCGTGGACACGCTCGTGCGACGGGCGGCGGACAGCGGGACGCTCGTGTCGTTCGACGTCAACCACCGCCCCGCGCTGTGGAGTTCACGCGACGAGGCGGCGGACGCCCTGCTCGCGCTCGCCCGCCGCGCCGACGTCGTGCTCGTCGGGCGCGACGAGGCCGAGACCTTGTGGGACACCGCCACCGCCGAGGATGTACGCGACCACCTCGCGCCGCGCGGCACCCTCGTGGTCAAGGACGGCGACGTGGGGGCCACCGAATTCACCGCGGCCGGGAGCGAGTTCGTGGCGGCGCCCGCCGTCGACGTCGTCGAGGCCGTCGGAGCCGGGGACGCCTTCGCGGCCGGGTATCTCAGCGGGCTGCTCAAGAGGGCGCCGTCCGCCGAGCGGCTCGCGCTCGGGCACCGGCTCGCCGGGCGGACGCTGCGCAGCATCGAGGACTACGTGCCCGCCACCGGCCCCACCGCGGCAGCCACGACCGGCGAAGGACACTGATCCCATGTCACAGACCGTCCGTCGCGCCATCGACATCCTTGAATTCATCGCCCGCCGCCCGCGCACCCAGACCGAGGTCGGCGAGCACCTGGGCGTGCACCGCTCCACCGCGCTGCGCATCCTGGAGTCCCTCACCGAGGGCGGCCTCGCGCGCCGCCTCCCCGACGGCCGGTACGCGGTCGGGCACCGGCTCGCCGGTCTCGCCCACCTCGCCCTGGAGCAGTTCGGCCTCAAGGACGTCGCGGGCGAACACCTGCGGCTGCTCGGCGAGCGCTGCGGGCACACCGTGCACCTCGCCGCCCTTGAGGGCGAGCGGATCGTCTACGTCGACAAGGTCGACCCCGTCGACGGTGTGCGCCTCTACTCGCAGATCGGCCGCCCGGTCACCCTGCACACCGCCGGTGTCGCCAAGGCGATCCTCGCGTACGTCCCGCGCGAACGGGCCGACGAGCTGCTCGCCGACTGCGACTTCGCGCCGCACACCACCACGACGATCACCTCCCCCGACGCCTACCGCAAGGCCCTCGCCGAGACCAGGACCCGCGGCTGGGCCGTCGACGACGGCGAGTACGAGGACTTCGTGAACTGCGTCGCCGTGCCCGTACGGGACAGCAGCGGCGAGGTCGTCGCCGCCGTGTCGGTGACCGCGCTCAAGGCCAGGGCCGACCTGGGCGCCCTCGAATCCGACGTGCTGCCCGACCTCATGACCACCGCCGACACGATCTCCAAGGAGCTGGGATGGCGTCCGTAACGTTTGATGAGTTGTTCGCCGGGGTGCCCGTCATGGCGATCCTGCGCGGCATGCCCGCCGACAAGTCCGTCGAACTCGCCGTACGCGCCTGGGACCTCGGCATCGAGTGCGTCGAGGTCCCCGTGCAGACGGAGGAGGCCGCGCGGGTGCTCGGCGCCGTCGTCACCGCGGGCGCCGAGCGCGGCAAACCGGTCGGCGCGGGCACGGTCACCTCCGGTGAGCGGCTCGGGTGGGCGGTGGACGCGGGCGCCGCGTTCACGGTGGCCCCTGGTCTTGACGTGGAGGTGGCACGGGCGAGCGTCGCGGCGGGGCTGCCGCACCTGCCGGGTGTCGCCACCGCCACGGACGTGCAGGCCGCGCGGGCCATCGGACTGACCTGGCTGAAGGCGTTCCCGGCGAGCGTGCTCGGGGTGGACTGGTTCCGGGCGATGCGGGGGCCGTTCCCGGAGGTGCCGTTCGTTGCCACGGGGGGCATGGACGCGGGGAACGCTGCCGCTTATTTGGCGGGAGGGGCGTCTGTGGTTGCCGTTGGTTCGGCCCTGGAGGACTCGGCGCAACTTCCCTTGCTGGCCGAACTGTTGCGGTCACCCGTGTGAGCGTTGCGGGGCTCTGCCCCGGGCCCCGCTGCTCAATCGCCGCAGGGGCTTATTTGTGCCCACCTGAACTTTTGGAGTCGCCATGAAGATCACCTCGCTCACCACTTACCTTGTTGCTCCCCGTTGGTTGTTTTTGAAGGTGGAGACCGATGAGGGGATCACGGGGTGGGGGGAGCCCGTCGTCGAAGGGCGGGCGCACACGGTCGCCGCCGCTGTCGACGAGTTGAGCGACTACCTCGTCGGGCGGGATCCGCTGCGGATCGAGGACCACTGGCAGGTCATGACGAAGGCCGGGTTCTACCGGGGCGGGCCCGTGCTGTCGTCCGCCGTGTCCGGGATCGACCAGGCCCTGTGGGACATCAAGGGCAAGTTCCACGGCGTCCCGGTGCACGATCTGCTGGGCGGCGCCGTCCGGGACCGGATGCGGATGTACTCGTGGATCGGCGGCGACGACCCGAGCGAGGCCGCCGAGCACGCGGCCCAGCGGCTCGAACAGGGCTACCGGGCCGTGAAGATGAACGTCGGCGGCAGGATGCGGCTCCTGGAGACCTCGCGCGAGATCGACGCGGTCGTCGAGCGCGTCGCCTCCGTGCGCGACGTGCTCGGCCCCGACGGCGGCGTCGCCGTCGACTTCCACGGGCGCACCTCGCCCGCCCTGGCCAAGCAGCTCGCCCAGGCCCTCGAACCGCTGCGCCCGATGTTCATCGAGGAGCCGCTGCTCCCCGAACTCACGTCGCAGTACGGGGACTTCACGGCCTCGACGACCATCCCCGTGGCCACCGGTGAACGCCTCTTCTCCCGCTGGGACTTCGACCCGGTCCTGCGCTCCGGCATCGCGCTCGCGCAGCCCGACCTGTCGCACGCGGGCGGCATCTCCGAGACCCGCCGGATCGCCGCGCAGGCCGAGGTGCACGGCGTGGGCCTCGCCCCGCACTGCCCGCTCGGGCCGATCGCGCTCGCGGCCTGCCTCCAGGTCGACTTCGCGTCGCCGAACGCGTTCATCCAGGAGACCAGCCTCGGCATCCACTACAACGTGGGCTCCGACCTCGGCGACTACCTCGTCGACCCGTCCGTCTTCGCCTTCGACTCCACGGACGGCCACATGGCACGGCTGACCGCGCCCGGCCTGGGCATCGAGGTCGACGAGCAGGCCGTCATCAAGGCGGCCGCCTCCGGCCACCGCTGGCGCAACCCGGTGTGGCGCCACCAGGACGGTTCTTTCGCGGAATGGTGATCACGTCTCGGGGCTCCGCCCCGGACCCCGCGCCTCAAACGCCGGCGGGGCTGGGTATTTCAAGCCCCTGCGGCGATTGAGCAGCGGGGTCCGGGGCAGAGCCCCGGGACCGCAACGCCGTGCGACCAGTCACCTCAGCTCCTCGGGGCACGGCGTCCCCCGGGGCAGCTGATACGGCGCCGCGAGGCGATACGTTCCCGGCTTCGGGGCGAGCAGCACCGTCCACGCGTCCCCCGCCTCGTCCTTCTCCGTCTCGATGAGGCAACCGTGCACGTTCGCGTACCGCTTCGCCAGGGAGTCGTCCGACTCCCTCGCCCGCTTGGACGCCTCCGTCTCCTTCGGAGAGCCGAGGCTCTTGCCCTCCGCGTCGACGACCGAGAGCCACGGCGAGTACGGGACACGGATCAGCACCCGGCCGGGACGGGTCACCTCGATGGTCAGCTCGCCCTGTTCCGCCGCGTCGACGACCGCGTGCGGTTCGGCGAGCGGCTCCGGGTCCGTGACGGCGAACAGCTGCCAGTTGGCGTCGCCCCACACCTGCTTGAGGTACGGCAGGCCGCGCTGGACGAGCTGCCGCTCGCGCTCGGCGCCCTTGCCGTCCGGCTCGTCCTTGGGCAGCACCACGTAGTGCACGGCCCAGCGCCGCAGCCACTCGCGGTAGTTCGCCGAGTTGAGGGTGTCGTCGTAGAAGAGCGGGTTGCGCTCCATGTCGGCCTGCCGGTTCCAGCCGCGCGCCAGGTTCACGTACGGGGCGAGCGCGGAGGCCTCGCGGTGCGAGCGGGCGGGCACCACCTCGACGCGGCCGTGCTCGGCCCTGACCTCCTGCAACTCATTGACCAACGGCACCAGTTCACGGGCCCAGGAAGCGGCGGGGGTGGTCCGCACGACGTCGTCGACCGACTTGAAGCCGATCCACGCGTTGAAGGCGACGAACGCGACCACGATGACGTACCACTTGCGCGAACGCGGGGCCGTGAACGGCAGGGCCGCGAGCAGCGCGACGCCCGCGAACAGCATCGGGAGCCGGGTGATGTTGGAGCCGATCTGCGAACTGATCAGCCACACCAGGAGCACGGACAGGGTGTAGACGGCGGCCGTGATCCGGACCGTCACCCACCCCTTGGGCACGAGGACGCACACCAGGACGCCGTAGACCATCGGCAGCAGCGCCGACCCGAACGACATCGGCTGCGTGCCGGAGAACGGGAACAGCCAGGCCGACAGCACGACGACGGCGGTCGGCGCGAGTCCGAGCGCGTACGCGCCGGGGCGCCGCTTCTGAAGGAAGAGGGCCACGGCGACGAGCCCGACGAACAGTCCCGCCACCGGCGAGCAGGCGGTCGCGATGCCCGCGAGGGGCGCCGCCACGGCCGCTTTCGCCCAGCGCCTGTAGCGCCAGCGGTACGGCCAGCAGAACACGGCGGCCGTCGCCGCGAGCCCGAACATCATGCCGAGGCCGAACGTGACGCGCCCCGACGCGGCGTTGCAGAGCAGGGCGAAGACACCGGCGAGGGTCGGCCACAGGGGCTTGGCGACCACCCGCGTACGGATCAGGATCATGGTGAGCAGCGCCGCCGACAGGGTGCCCGCGCCCATCATCGTCGTGCGCACACCGAACACCGACATCAGATACGGCGAGACCACGCTGTACGACACCGGGTGCATGCCGCCGTACCAGGCGAGGTTGTACGCGGAGTCGGGGTGCCGGCCGACGAACTCGGCCCAGGCGTCCTGCGCCGCGAGGTCTCCACCGCTGTTCGCGAACGTGAAGAACCAGATGAGGTGGAGGAGTGCGGCCACCAGTGTGGCGAGGGTGACGGGGTGCCGGGCGAATCGCTTCAGGCGGGCGGTGCCGCCCAGGATTTTTGCGACCGCCTCGGCCTCGGAAGGTCCTTCGGGCTGTTCGGGGACCTCGGGGAGTCGTATCCGGGGGCTACCCTTGTCCGTCCCGGGCTTCGCGTCGTCGGCGCGCGTCGGCCTCGCTGTGGCCACTCCCAACACTCCCGTTTACCCGTGTGCCGTTGTGAATGAACGGGTGGGCGTCCCCCGCCTGCCCGGTCTCGCGACGCTAGCACGGTGTCCGCGGACGGGCGCCGTGGGAGGCCGACGGGAATCGGCCTCCCACGAGCGGTCCCGGGAGGGGCGTCAGCCGACGCGGGTCAGCTTCGCGCCGAACCCGGGCTCGGTGAGGCCCTTCTGGAGGGCCACCGGCACCTCCACGGCGCCGCCTTCACCGTCGCCGACCTCCAGCACGCCGACGGTCTCCCCCGCCTTGCCCGTGTGCGGCACGGACTTGCCGTCCTGGTCCGCGAGTTGCAGGTGCACGGTCTTGCCGGCCCAGCCGACGGCCTTGACGTCCTTCGTGACCGTGACGGGGGTGTGCCCGCCGAGCTGGTCGTCGACGTAGCCGACGACGTCGCCCTTCTTCAGGACCGTCGACGAGGTGACCGCGTCCTGGGCGGCGAGCATCGCGGTCTTGCTGACCGCGTTGACCGTGTCGATGATCGGGGCCCTGTGCTGGCCGAGGACCGCGCCGACGACCGTGACCGTCGAGCCGCCCGCGTCCTTGGTGGCGGCGAAGAGCAGGTTGCCGCCGGCCTTGGTCGTCGTACCGGTCTTGATGCCGATGGCACCGTCGTACGGCACGAGGCGGTTGTAGTTGGTCCACTTCTTGCCGGACGGGTCGGTCCAGGTGGGCAACTTGGTGATGTCGGTCAGCGCGGGAATCTGCACCAACTCGTTCCCCAACTTCACCTGGTCCTCGGCGGTGGAGACGGTGCTCTCCTTGAGGCCGGAGGGGTCGGTGTAGGTGGTGTTCTTCATGCCGAGCTTCTTCGCGGTGGCGTTCATCTTCTTGACGAACGCCTCCTCGGAACCGGCGTCCCAACGGGCCAGCAGACGCGCGATGTTGTTCGCGGACGGGATCATGACCGCCGCGAGCGCGTCCTTCTGGGAGATCTTGTCGCCCTCCTTGACGGTGTTGAGCGTCGACTCGTTCTGCCCGTCGGCGTCGTAGCCGCCCTCCTTCTCGGCGGTGGCGTCGATGTCGATCGACGGCCCGTCCGCGCCCGCCTTCAACGGGTGGTCCTTGAGCACGATGTACGCGGTCATGGACTTGGCGACGGAACCGATCGGCACGGGCGTCTGCTTGCCGAAGTTGTCCATCGTGCCGATGCCCTGGACGTCCATCCAGCCCTGGCCCTCGCCCGGCCACGGCAGGGACGCCTTGTCGCCGTCGAAGCTGTACGTGGCGTCGGCGGTGAGCGAGAGGGACGGCGTCGGCAGCGGGCGGACGGCCTGGATGACGCCGAACACGACGATCAGCAGGATGACGATCGGCGTCCACACCTTGACCCGGCGTACCGCGGTACGGACCCGGGTCTCCGGGGGCGGCGGGGTGTTGGTCAGTTCGGCGAGCAGGTCGAGCGGCGGCTTCGGCGGCAACGGCTGCTGGGTCGTCCGCTCGGCCGGTTCGACCGTGGGCTGCTCGGCCTCCGGCGGGAGCTCCTTGCCCGTGGCCTTGCCCTCGTCGAGCGACTTGAGCGGCACGAACTTACTGCTCTGCGCGGTCCCGGCCGCCTTGAGCGTGGTGGTCGGCTGGTCCACGGGCTGCGGCACGGCCTTGAACACAGCGGTGGCCTGATCCACCCCACGACCGGCTCCGCCACGGCCCCCGGCCTTGCCGTCGGCCTTGCCGTCGGCGTCGGCGCCCGACTTGGCGTCGGCCTTCGCGCCCGACTTGGGGTCCGATTTGGCGTCGGCCTTCGCGTCCGGCTTGGAGCCCGACTTCGCGTCCGGCTTGGCGTCGGTGGGCTTGGGATCGGCCTTGGCATCCGGCTCGGCATCGGACGCGCCGGCGCCTCCGGAAGCCGACTTGGCGTCGAACTTCGCGTCGGTGCTCTTGGCGCCCGGCTTGGCGTCGGACGGACCGTCGGCTCCGGGGGCCGACTTGGTTGCGGCCTTGCTGTCGGCATCGAGGTCCGGCTTGGCGTCGGTGGGGCCATCGGCCTGCGGGTCCGACTCGCCACCGGCCTTCGCGTCGGCGCTCTTGGCGCCCGACTCGCCGCCGGACGGACCGTCGACTCCAGGGACCGGCTTGGCTCCGGCCCTGCTGGCGGCCTCCGGGGCCGACTTGGCCTCGGACGCGCTGTCACCCTCGGGGTCCGACTCGGCGTCGGACGGGCCATCGGCCTGCGGGTCCGACTCGCCACCGGCCTTCGCGTCGGCGCTCTTGGCGCCCGGCTTGGCATCGGACGGACCGTCGACTCCAGGGACCGGCTTGGCTCCGGCCCTGCTGGCGGCCTCCGGGGCCGACTTGGCCTCGGACGCGCTGTCACCCTCGGGGTCCGACTCGGCGTCGGACGGGCCATCGGCCTGCGGGTCCGACTCGCCACCGGCCTTCGCGTCGGCGCTCTTGGCGCCCGGCTTGCCGCCGGACGGACCGTCGACTCCGGGGACCGGCTTGGCTCCGGCCTTGCCGTCGGCCTGCGGGGCCGACTCGCCACCGGACTTCGCGGCGACGGGCTTGGCGTCCGTCGGGCCCTCGGCCTTGGAGGTCGACTGGTCATCGGCCTTGGCGTCAGACGGCTTCCCGGCGCCCTTGGCGTCAGCCTTCGCGTCGGACCCGGGCGTCGACTCACCGTCGGCCTTCGCGTCGCCCTCGGCAGAAAGCTTCCCGCCCTCCGCGCCCGACGCGCCGTCGGCCTTCGCCTCGGCAGCCGGCTCCCCGTCGCCCTCGGCGTCGTCCCCGGCGGACAACCCGGCGTCACCCGTGGCCGACGCGGTCTCCGCCTCGGCGTCGTCCGAATTTGCAGATGCAGACGAATCGGCGGAGCCCCCGTCGCCCGCCACCCACGCCGCCACGGCCGCCCGCAGGCGCTCGTCGCCGGCGTCCGGATCCGGGGCCGCGGCGCCCGTGTCCGGTTCCTCGTCCGCCGCGTCGCGGACCGAGAACACCGCCGTCTCCTGGTCCACGCCGCGCGACACCGCGAGACGCGGATCCTCCGGAGCCGGACCTCCCGACGCCTTGTGCTCTCCCGACCTGTCGGGGGTCCCCGCCACCGATGCCTCCTCGACCGAATGAACCACTCAACCACTTGTCGCCGGACAGACCAGCCCTGTCCGAACCATGTACCAGTGTCCTGTGTGGGGGCTTAACCCACGTGGTAGACGAGAACGACATACCTATAGGTTCCCGCCCAAAGCCCCCACGCACTCTCGACAGACAGATGTGAGAGGGGTCACCCTGTCATTCATCCACGCGGGGAGGCATGGATGGGCAGGAGCCGCAGAACACTTCCGGAGGAGCTTCTGCTGCTCGCTCTGGACCCGGCCACGGGTACCACAGCGCAGCCGCAGTCGCTCGACCTAGGTCTGGCCGGAGCACAGCTAGTAGAGCTGGCGCTGGCCGGACGGATAGCCCCAGACGGGGATCGTATCGCCGTGGTGGCACCACGGCCGACCGGAGATCCGACACTGGACTGCGCGTTGGAGTTGCTGCGAAGGCGTGGCGCTCCCGTACGGGCCGTCCACTGGATTGGCGGGCCGCGTCTTGGCCTGCGACAGACCTACCTCTCGCATCTGGAGCGGTGCGGCATGGTGCATGCCGTGGCCGGACAGATGTGCGGGGTGCTGCCGACGACTCGCTACCAGGCGACGGAGACGGCGATCAGCCGGGAGATCAGGGCCCGGCTGGACAGCGCGATCCGCACCGGGGTCCCACCGGACCCACGGACCGCGGCGCTCGCCGCACTGGCCCATGCGGTCGGACTCGGCAAGCACCTGTATCCGGGCAACGAGGGCAGGTCCTCGCGCTCCCGGCTGCGGGACCTGATCAGGCACGACCCGATGGGCGGCCTCGTGGCGCACGCCGTGATGGACGTCCAGAACGGTGTGGCGGTACAGCCACGCCGCTCACCGGCCCCCTCGGCGGGTCGGGCCGCACCGGAGCCCGCACGCGGCGTTCCGATGCAGCCACGCCGCGGATCCATGGCTCGCGCCGTGGCCCACTAGGCGAACCGCACCACCCGTAGCACCGCAGCGCCGCACCGTAGTCCCCAAGAACCGGTCCGGGAGCCGCTGTACCGCGCGGGGTGGCGTGCCGGGCGTGAGGACGACGCCCCGGCCCGTCGCCCCGCGCGCTCGCGTTTGTGCTGCACAGGAGGCACGTGCAAGCCGCATGTGCGTCCGCGCACATCCGCCGTTTCCCAGCGCAGGGCCGCCTCGGGGTGGCAATCTGCTGAGCAGTAGATACGCAACGTATGCAGAACAGAGAAATGCACGTAGCCGGAGGTGCACGTCCGTGGCGTCCAACGTCAATCCCACCGTCAGGCGACGCCGGTTGGGCCAGGAGCTGCGCCGGCTCCGGGAACTCAAGGGCATGACCGCCGAAGAGGTCGCCGAGCGCCTGCTGGTGTCGCAGTCGAAGATCAGCCGCCTGGAGAACGGGCGGCGCAGCATCAGCCAGCGCGACGTACGCGATCTGTGCGGGGTGTACGAGGTCGAGGACCACCGGGTCATCGACTCGCTGATGCAAATGGCCAAGGATTCGCGCCAGCAAGGCTGGTGGCACTCCTTCGGCGACATCCCGTACAGCGTCTACATCGGTCTGGAGACCGACGCGGCGTCCCTGCGGGTGTACGAGTCGCAGTGCATCCCCGGCCTGTTGCAGACCCGCGGCTACGCGGAGGCGCTGATCCAGGGCGCGATGCCCGAGGCCTCGCTGACCGACGTCGAGAAGCGCGTACAGGTCCGCATCCGCCGCCAGGAGCGGATCGAGGACGAGGCCAACTCGCTGCGCCTGTGGGTGGTCCTGGACGAGGCGGCGCTGCGCCGCGCCGTCGGCGGCTCCGCGGTGATGCGCGAGCAGCTGGAGCACCTCGCGGAGGTCTCCGGGCTCCCCCATGTCACCGTGCAGGTGCTGCCCTTCGAGATGGGCGCGCACCCGGGGATCACGGGGCAGTACGCGATCCTGGAGTTCCCCGACGCGGCGGACTCCAGCGTCGTCTACATCGAGGGCGTCACCAGCGACCTCTACCTGGAGAAGACGCAGGACGTGCAGAAGTACAGCGTCATGTACGAGCACTTGCGTGCGCAGGCGCTGAACGTGGAACAATCCCGGCAGTTCATCCTGGAAGCCGCGAAGCGGCACACGCGCTGAGAACCAACTCGCGTAACGGACCGCAGAGTTCAGGCCTCCGGTCCGGGCCCCGCCCGTGGGAAAGCCCCGCACGGTACACCTTTCCCACGGGCTCGCGGAAGACCCACCTGGAATATGCCATCCGGTCGAGTGAATGGCCCCACCGCTGCCCCGAGTCGGCGAGTAGCGTCGATCACGCCAACAACAGACAAGGTGTTGGCGCAAAGCCGCGGCAGGTCCGCGGCCCAGCAAGGGACAACTGGCCAGACCGGAGCAGATCATGGCAATCACCAAGGGCGCACAGCCCACCTGGATCAAGTCCTCGTACTCGGCAGGGAACGGCGCGTGCGTGGAGATCAAGTCTCCCGCGGCCCACGCCGTGGCCGTACGCGACTCCAAGGACCCGCAGGGCCCGAACCTGGCGTTCGCGCCCGGTTCATGGAGCGCCTTCGTCACGGAGATGGGCCGGGTCGACGTCTGACCCCCAGCACACTCCGTGAGACAACCGAACACGCAACACAGCACGATGCAACACAGCACCATGCAACACAGCACCACTGACAGAGCCCTCTCGACTGGTCCGCCGTCCTGGCCGAGGGGGCTCGGCGCTGTCCGGGGCCAAAGGACCCGGGTCAGCGCAGCTGGTCCACGTACCGGTCCGTACCCGGCACCGTCGGGATGAACGGGGCCACCAGCTCCACCCGGCCGAGCCCCGACTCCGCCACCGCCCCGCCCAGGCCCGCGAAGTGCTCCTGCCAGGCCTCGCGCGGGTCGGACTGAAGGAACCAGAGCAGGGTGAGCCGGGTGTCGACGCCCTCGACCTGCTTCACGTACGTCATCCGGTCCCCCGGCAGCGGGGTCGGACGGAAGACCGTGACCATCGCGGCGGGCGAGCCCGCGAGCCGCCGCGGCAGGTGTTCCTCGCGCAGCCAGTCCAGGAGTTCCGCGCGCTGCCCGGGCCCCTCGGCGTCGATCACCTCGACGACCAGGCCCTGGTACGGGTGGTCGAGGGCGTGGAAGTCGCGCGGCCCCTCGTCCCCGTCCCGGTACACGGTCGCCTCGTGGTCCTGGAACGACGTGAAGACGTGGGTGCGGTCCTGGTGGACGCGGTCGTCGCGGTTGAGCCGCTTGTTGATGCCGACGGTCCACTTCATGTGGTCGGCGTAGCGGCCCTCGGTGATCCAGTACGTGGAGATGTAGCAGCCCGCGGTGACCGGCTCGGCGACCGCCGACTTCTCGGGGTAGCGCAGGAGTTGCAGGTCGCGGGTGGCGACCCAGCGGCGCCCGGAGTACATCCACGGCATGGCCATGGCGCCGGCGTAGTAGTGGTCGTCCTCGTACCAGCGGTTGTACGCGTGCTCATGGCCCGGGTGCGGTTCGACCATGGTGATCAGGGCGTGTCCCGGACGCACCCCGTACGGCCCGACGGCCGCCAGTTCCGCGTACGTCTCGCTGTGCGTGTCCTCGTGCGTGTCCGCCATGCCGCTCACCCTCTGCCCTCTCGCGCAAGCCTTCCATCTCCCGTTCGACGCCCATACTCTGACGCCCCGTCAGACAAAGCGCCAGAGCCGGGAGGCGAACCGATGGTGAATGCGGAACTGCTTGCGGGGAAGACCGTGATCGTCTCCGGAGTGGGCGCGGGACTCGGCCGCCAGGTGGCCGAGGCCGTGCTGCGCGACGGCGGGAACGCGGTGCTCGGGGCGCGCACCGAGGCCCATCTCGCGTCCTGTGCCAAGGAGTTGGACCCGGACGGCACGCGGACCGCGTTCCGCTCCACCGACATCGGCGACGAGGCGCAGTGCGAGGCACTGGCGGACCTGGCGCGCGAGCGGTTCGGGGGCGTGGACGCGGTCGTCCATGTCGCGGCCTGGGACAGCTACTTCGGCGGCCTGGAGGACGCCGACTTCGAGACATGGAGCAAGGTCGTCGACGTGAACCTGCTCGGCACGCTGCGGATGACCCGGGCCTGCCTGCCCGCCCTCAAGGAGCGCGGCGGCTCCGTCGTCTTCATCGGGACGCAGTCGGCGATCGCGGCGCCCTCACAGGTCCGGCAGGCGGCGTACGCGGCGTCCAAGGGCGCCCTGACGAGCGCGATGTACTCGCTGGCCCGGGAGGTCGGCCCGCACCGGGTCCGGGTGAACACCGTGCTGCCCGGCTGGATGTGGGGCCCGCCCGTGCAGGCCTACGTCCAGATCACCGCGCAGACCGAGGGCGTGCCCGAGGACGAGGTGCTCGGGCGGCTCACCGAGCGGATGGCGCTGCCGGACCTCGCGACGGACGGGGATGTGGCGGACGCGGCGGTGTTCCTCGCGTCCGACCGGGCGCGCGCGATCACCGGCCAGCAGCTCCTGGTGAACGCCGGAGAACTCATGCGGTAGCCGCACCGCTCGGGAAAACCGGCGACATCGCAGGTCAGCCGCAATGCCCCCGCTTCTCCCCGAGTTTCGGGACGTTCTGAATTCTGTCCGGGGTTCATATCCATGACTACAGAACCCTTGACCGGCACTTGGCGCGGAGGTTCAATCCCCCACGTCCCCAACACCCTTACCGGGGGCAACCGTTGTGCAGCGGAACCCCTGGAGGGGGCACATGAACAGTCTCGACTGGGTCGTGCTCATCGCCTACTTCGGCGTGATGGTCGCGATCGGTGTCTGGTCCCACAAGCGCGTCGACGACGTTTCCGACTTCTTCACCGCGGGCGGCAAGATGCCGTGGTGGCTGTCCGGCATCTCGCACCACATGTCCGGCTACAGCGCGGTGATGTTCACCGGGTACGCCGGTATCGCGTACACGTACGGCGTGACGTCCTTCGTCACCTGGTCCTTCCCCATCGCACTCGGCATCGCCATCGGCGCCCGGCTGTTCGCGCCGCGCATCAACCGGCTGCGCTCGCGGCTGCACGTGGCCTCACCTCTCGAATACCTCAAGAACCGCTACAACCTGGGCACCCAGCAGGCGCTCGCCTGGTCCGGGATGCTGCTGAAGATCGTCGACGTGGGCGCGAAGTGGGCGGCCATCGCCACGCTGCTGTCCGTGTTCACGGGTGTGTCCCTGAACCAGGGCATCCTCATCACCGGCGCCATCACCGCGGTCTACTGCACCATCGGCGGCCTGTGGGCGGACGCGCTCACCGAACTCGGCCAGTTCATCATCCAGTTGCTGGCCGGGATCTCGATGTTCATCGCGGTCGTGCTCGAACTGAGCGACAAGCACATCGGCTTCTTCGACGCCTGGAGCCGGCCCGAGCTCCAGGGCCACGACAAGCCGCTCGTCGGCCCGTACGGCACGGTCTTCCTGCTCGCGTTCCTCTTCATCAAGCTCTTCGAGTACAACGGCGGCATGCTCAACCAGGCGCAGCGCTACATGGCGACGAGCAGCGGGCGCGAGGCCAAGCGGTCCGCGTATCTGTCCGCCGCGCTCTGGCTGATCTGGCCGGTCGTCCTCTTCTTCCCGATGTGGATGTCGCCGCTGCTCGTTCAGGCCCAGAAGCCGGACGGCTCCGACTCGTACGGCCTGATGACCGAACAGCTGCTTCCGCACGGCCTGCTGGGCCTGGTCATCGTCGGCTTCTTCTCGCACACGATGGCCATGTGCTCCTCCGACGCCAATGCCATCGCGGCCGTCTTCACGCGGGACGTGGCGCCCGCGCTCTCCTCGAAGGCGCGGGAGTGGGGCCCGCGCACGGGCCTGGTCGCGGCCCGCCTCACGACGGTGATCTTCCTGGCGCTGTCCATGGCGGTGGCGACGCAGGTGAACTCGCCGACGTTCAAGGACATCATCACGGTCGTCATCAAGTGGGTGGCAGGCCTGATGGGCCCGATCGCGATCCCGATGATGCTGGGGCTGCTGCGGCAGTTCCGCAGGTCGGGGCCGACGGCCGCGCTCACCAGCTGGGGCATGGGTCTGCTCGCGTTCTGGCTGGTGAACTACCCGATCAGCTGGAACATCGAGGGCGGCGTGCCGCTCCAGTACCAGGTGTCGATCCCGCTCGCGGTCTCGCTCGTGCTCTACATCCTCATCGGCTTCATCAAGCCGGAGGACACCCCCGAGCGCGACGCGATCATCGCCCGCATCAACTCGGACGACGACGGATCGACGAGCGCCACGCTCCCGACCCCGGCGGCCCAGCCGAGCACCACGGGCGACTGACCAACTCAAGCCCCGCTCTTCAAGCCTTCGACGGCGAGTGCCCACTTCAAGCCCTCGACGGCGGGTGGGCACTTCAAGCCCTCGGCGGCGAGTGACCACTTCAAGCCCTCGGCGGCGAGTGACCACTTCAAGCCCTCGACGGCGGGTGAGCACTTCGAGCCCCCGGCGGCGGCTGAGCAAATCAAGCCCCTGCGGCGATTGAGCAGCGGGGTCCGGGGCAGAGCCCCGGCCTTTCAAGCCCCGCCGGCGATTGAGGCGCGGGGTCCGGGGCAGAGCCCCGGCCTTTCAAGCCCCGCCGGCGATTGAGGCACGGGGTCCGGGGCGGAGCCCCGGGGTGTGGCCTAGGCCCGCGGATACCGGGCCAACCACCCCGGGGAAGCGGCCGCAGGCCCATGCAGGGCGGCCCCCTGCGTCATCTCCATGGCGAAGTCGTCCGCGAGCTCCAGGATCGTGGGGCGCCCCTCCAGCTCCGCGACCCACGCGGGCGGCAACGCCGTCTCCCCGTGCAGCGCCCCGAGCAGCCCGCCGCACAACGCACCGACCTGCGCGGATGGCCCGTCGTGGTGCACGGCGAGACCGAGTCCGTGCCGGATGTCGTCGCTGACGAGCGCGCAGTACACGGCGGCCGCGAGCACACCGGTCGCATCGCCCTCCCCGACCAGCTCGCCGACCCGCGCGGCGGTCGGCATGCCCTGCCGTACGGCGCCGAGCGCGTGCTTGAGCGCATCCGCGACGGGCGGGTGCCCGGGGCGCGCGGCGAGCAGGGCGAGCGCCCGCTGCACGGCGGTGTCGAGGGAGTCGCCGCGGGCGAGGGCGTGCACGAGGACCGCGTACGCGCCGGCCGCGAGGTAGGCCTCCGCGGCGCCGTGCGTGTGCACGGCGCACTCGACGGAGAGCTGGAGGACGAGCTGCGGCTCCCAGCCCACGAGGAGCCCGAAAGGCGCGGAGCGGGTCGCCGCCTCCGCGCCGTTCGCGTCCAGGTTCTTGGGTCGGTCGAGGGTGCCCATGACGTCGTTGCCGAGCCCCAGCAGACACGCCTGAGCGGCGCCCCGCCGCGAGTACAGCCACTCCTCGCGGGCCAGCCAGCCGTCCTCCTTGCGGCGCAGGTCGGGGCCCCAGTCGCGCTGGGTCGCCGCCCACCGCAGGTAGGCGCGGTGCACATCGGTCGGCGGATGCCAGGCGCCGGTGTCGCGGCGCACCTGGGCCCTGATGAGCCCGTCCACGGTGAAGAGGGTCAGCTGGGTGGCGGCGGTGATGGCACCCGTCCGCCCGTACACGGGCACGAGCTGCTTGAGCCCCTCGTTCCCGTGCTCGGCGTGGATACCGTCGAGCGTGAGGCCGTCGAGCGGGGCGCCGAGGGTGTCACCGAGTGCGCCGCCGAGCAGGGTCCCGCGCACCCTGCTGCGGAAGTCCTGCTGTTCGGCGCGGCCCCAGACCGCCGCCGCATTGGGCGCTGCGCCCATGGGGCACTCCTCCTGTCACAACCCTCGACCCTTCGGCTTGGAGCACTGTAATCGACCGGCGTCGACCAGGAATGTTCACGAAGTGATGGGACTGTGGACGAGCGTGCGCACGGTGGCCATTGCCCGGAACCCTCCCCGCCGCCCCGCCCGGCGGAGCACCATGAAGGCACACGTCTTCTGGTGCTGAGGGGCGCCGGGAAGGGTGGGACGACATGGACGCGGGCAAGGGACAGGGCCTTGCGGGCGCGGCCAACCGCTTCACCACGCGGTCCGTGGACGAGGCGCGCGCCTTGCTGTCGCAGCAGTTCTACGACATGAAGCTGGACACCCCCGCAGCGGACGACTTCGAGCTCGAAGCCGATGTCGTGGTGCTGCGGGGCGTGACGATCGGGCGCATGTCGTTCGGCGCCGCCATCAGGGCCTACGTCCCCGAGCTGGACTGTTACCACGTCGTGGCGCCGGTGACGGGTTCCTTCGGGATCGGTCGGTGCGGGGCGGCCGACGCCCGGGTGACGGCCCGTACCGGAAGCGTGCTGAATCCCCCGGCGGGCTTCCGGGCCTTCGACTTCTCGCCCGACTGCGACACGCTCACGATCAAGATGGAGAAGACGGCTGTGCACCGGCAGCTGGAGATCATGCTGGGCGGGCCCGTGCACCGCAACGCCGACTTCAGGCCGGCGATCGACACCTCCCGGGGCGCGGGACGCAGTTGGGCCGGGCTCGCCCGCTGGATCGCGCTGGACGCGAACAACCCCGGCGGGCTGTTACAGAGCCCCATGATCTGCGGGCGGCTCGAACAGACCCTGCTGGAAGGCCTGTTGCTGGCCACCGACCACCGCTACCGCGACGCCCTCGAAGCGCCCCCGCCCGACATGCCCGCCGCCGCCGTCAAGCGCGTCATGGACGCCGTCCGCGACAACCCGGCCGAGCCGTGGGACGCGAACCGGCTCGCCGCCGTCGCCCACGTCGGCCTGCGCACGCTCCAGGAGGCCTTCCGGTCGCAGGTGCGCATGACGCCCATGGGATACGTGCACGAGGTGCGGCTGCAACGCGTACGGATGCTGCTGCGCACCGCCGAACCGGGCGAGACCACCGTCACCGAGGCCGCCTACCGCTGGGGCTTCGTCCACCTGGGCCGGTTCGCCCGGCGCTATCGGGCCCGGTTCGGCGAGCCGCCCTCCCGTACGCTCGCCGCCGCGCGCCGCACCGCGCGAACCGGATAGCGGCCGCGCGCGAACCGGCGAGCCCCGGCCCCCGCTCGGGCCGTACGGTCCTGGTACCGCCCCGCGCACGGGATGTCGCGGACGATGGACGGCGTCGGCGCCGCCCACCCGCCGCTCCCCTCGGTCCCGTGTCCGGAAGCGGACTTGGCGCAGGCAATGCGGGAGCGCCTGCACGCCCTCGGGCCCGGCCGCCCAACCTGTCAGCGGCGCCGGGCCCGGGACCTCCAGGACAGCCCTACGGCTCCAGCACCGGCAACAGCTCCGGCAGATGCCCGTCCGACGCCCGCGCCGCGCGCACCCGCTCCTCCGGGACGGCCCCGTACAGCGTCGTGCGCGGCTTGGCCGGGCGGCCCGCCGCGTCGGCCACCGCGATCAGGTCCTTGACCGACTTGTACGAGCCGTAGGAGGAGCCCGCCATGCGGGAGATGGTCTCCTCCATGAGCGTGCCGCCCAGGTCGTTCGCGCCCGAGCGCAGCATCTCGGCCGCGCCCTCCGTGCCGAGCTTCACCCAGCTCGTCTGGATGTTGGGGATGTGCGGGTGGAGCAGGACGCGCGCCATGGCCGTGACCGCCCGGTTGTCGCGGGTCGTCGGGCCGGGGCGGGCGATGCCCGCGAGGTAGACCGGCGCGTTGGTGTGGATGAACGGGAGCGTCACGAACTCCGTGAAGCCGCCGGTCTCCTGCTGGATCGAGGCCAGGGTGCGCAGGTGGCCGAGCCAGTGGCGGGGCTGGTCCACGTGCCCGTACATCATCGTCGAGGAGGAGCGGATGCCCAGTTCGTGGGCGGTCTTGATGACCTCGATCCAGTCGGCCGCCGGGAGTTTGCCCTTCGTGAGGATCCAGCGGACCTCGTCGTCGAGGATCTCCGCCGCGGTGCCGGGGATCGAGTCGAGGCCCGCCTCCTTGGCCGTGGTGAGCCACTCGCGGATGGACATGCCGGTGCGGCTCGCGCCGTTCACGACCTCCATCGGCGAGAAGGCGTGCACGTGCATGCCGGGCACGCGCTCCTTGACCGCCTTCGCGATGTCGAAGTAGGCCGTGCCGGGCAGGTCCGGGTGGATGCCGCCCTGCATGCAGACCTCGACCGCGCCGACGTCCCAGGCCTGTTGGGCCCGGTCGGCGACCTGGTCGAGGGAGAGCGTGTAGGCGTCGGCGTCCGTGCGGCGCTGGGCGAAGGCGCAGAAGCGGCAGCCGGTGTAGCAGACGTTCGTGAAGTTGATGTTCCGCGTGACGATGTACGTGACGTCGTCGCCGACCACCGACTTGCGGATGTCGTCCGCGATGCCGCAGAGCGCGTCGAGGGCGGGGCCGTCCGCGTGCAGCAGGGCGAGCGCCTCGTCGTCGGTGAGCTTCGTCGGGTCGTCGGCCGCCTGCTTCAGGGCCGCGCGCACGTCGCCGTCGATGCGGGACGGCTCCATGCCGGGGGCCGCCTGCTCGCGCAGCGCCTCCCAGTCGCCGTAGACCACGTCGAAGTCGTCGCGGCGGTCCTTCGTGCGGCCCTCGGTGTCGATGGTGCGGTGCAGGTCGGTGCGGCCCGAAGCCGCCACGTACCCCTCGTCGGGCTCCTGCCAGGGGCGGCCGACGACGGGCGCGTCGGCGACCGCGAGCCCGTCGGCGTCGGACAGCGCCTGCACGTGCGGGAGGAGGCGCGGGTCGAGCCACGGCTCGCCGCGCGTGACGAACTCCGGGTAGACGCACAGCCGTTCCCGCAGCTCGAAGCCGACCTCGGCGGACTGCCGCGCCAGTTCCTTCAGCTTCGGCCACGGCTTCTCCGGGTTCACGTGGTCGATGGTCACCGGGGAGACGCCGCCCCAGTCGTCGATCCCGGCCCCGATGAGGCGCGCGTACTCGCCGTCGACGAGGTTCGGCGGGGCCTGGATGTTCCCCGACGGGCCCATGATGTGCCGGGCGACCGCGACCGTCGCGACCAGGTCGTCGAGTTCGGCGTCCGGCATGCCGCGCATCGCCGTGTCCGGCTTGGCGCGGAAGTTCTGGATGATCAGTTCCTGGATGGCGTGGTACGAGCGGGCGGTGCGGCGCAGCGCGAAGAGGGACTCGGCGCGCTCCTCGTACGTCTCCCCGATGCCGATGAGCAGCCCGCTGGTGAACGGGACGGAGGAGCGGCCCGCGTCCTCCAACACCCGCAGCCGCACGGCCGGTTCCTTGTCGGGCGAGCCGTAGTGCGGCATCCCGGGCTCGGACCAGAGGCGCTCGGCGGTCGTCTCCAGCATCATGCCCATGGAGGGCGCGACGGGCTTGAGCCGCTGGAAGTCGGTCCACGAAAGGACACCCGGGTTGAGGTGCGGCAGCAGCCCCGTCTCCTCCAGGATCCGGATCGAGATGGCCCGCACGTACGCGATGGTGTCGTCGTAGCCGTGCGCGTCGAGCCACTCGCGGGCCTCGGGCCAGCGGTCCTCCGGCTTGTCGCCGAGGGTGATCAGGGCTTCCTTGCAGCCCAGTTCGGCGCCCTTGCGCGCGATGTCGAGAACCTCGTCGGGCGACATGAACATTCCGTGGCCCTCGCGGCGCAGCTTGCCGGGGACCGTCACGAACGTGCAGTAGTGGCACTTGTCACGGCACAGCCGGGTGAGCGGGACGAAAACGCTCTTGCTGTACGTGATGACACCCGGCCGCCCGGCCGCTTCCAGGCCCGCGTCGCGCACGCGGGCGGCGGACGTGGTGAGGTCGGCCAGGTCGTCGCCGCGCGCCTGGAGCAGGACCGCGGCCTCGGCGACGTCGAGAGCGACACCGTCCCTGGCCCGTTTGAGCGCGCGGCGCATCGAGTTGGCAGTGGGCTGGCTCTCCTGTACGGCGTCCTGATCACTCATGAACCGAGCATACGAGCGCCATCCGGACACTTCGAGGGCGCCCGTCGGAGCCCTTCCCTTACACCGCGGTTCACGGCTCAATACGAGGGTTGCACGCGCCACGCCAGCCACCTTTGGGAGCCGCCACATGTGCACTGACGCCGAACACGGAATCGGCAGACGAGCCTTGCTCGTGACCGGCGCCGCGAGCGCGCTTACGCTCGGCACCATGAGCTTCGCCAGCGCCGCCGACGGCTCGACCTCCACGAAGACGCTCAAGGGCACCCTGCCGCCCGGCTCCCCCGACTACGTCTACCTCCCGGTCGACGTCCCCTCGGGAGTACGCGAGATCAAGGTCTCCTACACGTACGAGAAGGCCACCGGGCTCCCCGCCGGCACCCAGAACAACGCCCTGGACATCGGCGTCTTCGACGAGCGCGGCACGGAGCTCGGCGGCGCGGGCTTCCGCGGCTGGTCGGGCGGCGCCCGCACCGAGTTCTTCGTCCGCGCCGACGACGCGACGCCCGGATACATCCCGGGCCCGGTCCGCCCCGGCCGCTGGAACATCGCGCTCGGCCCGTACACGGTGGCGCCGGACGGCCTGCCGTACGAGGTGACGGTGACGCTCACGCACGGGAAGCCGGACCCGACGCCCCGCCCGACGTATCCGCCGCAGCGCGCCCGCGGCCGGGGCCGCGCCTGGTACCGGGGCGACTGCCACCTGCACTCCTGGTACTCGGACGGCCGCCGCACACCCGCCGAGATCGGCGCGCTCGCCCGCGCCGCGGGGCTCGACTTCATCAACACGTCCGACCACAACACGCACTCCGCGCACGCCCACTGGTCGGACGTCGCGGGCGACGACCTCCTGGTGCTGATCGGCGAGGAGATCACCACCCGCAACGGCCACGTGGTCGCCCTCGGCACGGACCCCGGGACGTTCGTCGACTGGCGCTACCGGGCCCGAGACAACCGGTGGGCGAAGTACGCGCAGCAGATCCGGCGCGCGGGCGGCCTCGTCGTCCCCGCCCACCCGCACGCCACGTGCATCGGCTGCGGCTGGAAGTTCGGCTTCGGCGAGGCGGACGCGGTCGAGGTGTGGAACGGCCCGTACACGCCGGACGACGAGGTGTCGCTCGCGGACTGGGACAACACGCTGGTCGCGTACGCCCGTTCCAAGGGCCGCACCGGGTGGCTCCCGGCGATGGGCAACAGCGACGCGCACCGCGACCCGGACCGCGTGGGCGGCCCGCAGACCGTGGTCCTCGCGGACGAGCTGAGCCGCGAGGCGATCCAGGCGGGCATCAAGGCGGGCCACTCGTACGTGGCGGAGTCCTCGTCGGTCGAGCTCACCTTCACGGCGACCGGCGGCAAGGGCGAGGTCGCGGGCATCGGCGAACGCCTCGCGGTGGGCCCCGACACCCCGGTCACGGTGACCCTGAAGGCGAAGGCGCCCTCCGACTGCACCCTGCACATCGTCACGGACCAGGGCACCCTCTTCACGTCCGCGGCGGGCGCGACCTCGGCGACGTGGCGCACGACGGCGTCCTACGCGGCGTACGTGCGGGCGGAGGTCAGGCATGCGCCTTCGGTGCAGCCCCTGCCGGGCGCCCTCGCGGCCTTCACGAACCCGATCTTCCTGGGGACGTGAGACCGCGCCCCCGACTGTGCCTTTCAAGCCCCGCCGCCGATTGAGCTTTTCAAGCCCCGCCGGCGATTGAGGCGCGGGGTCCGGGGCAGAGCCCCGCGGCCGCAACACCGGCGCCGATGCCTACGTCCTGGGGCGCTGCCCCAGACCCCGCTGCTCAATCGCCGCAGGGGCTTGAAAAGCCGCGCCTCAATCGGCGGCGGGCTTGAAAGGATCAGTCGCCGCAGGTGCTTGAAGTGCCTACTCCGCGACGACCAGCACCGGAGTCTCCCGGTTCAGGACCTCGCCGCGGAAGAACGCCGGGCTGCGCCGGCCCATCACCAGCATGATGACCACGCCGACGAGCAGCAGACCCACGCCGATCACGAAGACCGAACCGACCCCGAGGACCGAGGAACCGCTGCCGTACGCCGGGTTCCACATGTCGACGAGGGTCTTCACGAAGACGGCGGACAGCAGGACGCCGCCGAGCAGCGGGAAGAGGCCCTTGAAGGTGAAGTCGCGCGCGGAGTCGCGCAGTTCCGCCTTGAAGTACCAGGCGCAGGCGAAGGCCGTCAGCGCGTAGTAGAAGCAGATCATGAGGCCGAGCGCGTAGATCGTGTCGACGAGGACGTGCTCGGAGACCAGCGTCATGACCGTGTAGAAGACGCCCGTGGCGACGCCCGCCGTGACCGTCGCGCGGCCCGGCGTGCGGAACTTCGGGTGCACGCGCGCGTAAGAGGCCGGCAGCGCCTCGTACGTCGACATGGCGAGGACCGTGCGGGCGACCGGGATGAACGTGGTCTGGAGGCTGGCCGCGGCCGAGGCGAGGACGGCGAGGAACAGGAGGATGCCGAGGCCGGGGCCCATCACCGGTCCCGCGAGCGCCGCGAAGACGTTGTCGGAGGTCTCCGGGTTGGCGAGGCCGAGGCCCTTCTCCCCGGAGCCGACGACCATCTGCGCGGCCACGCCCGTCGCCAGGTAGGAGCCGACCAGGACGACCATCGCGATGAGCGCGGCGCGGCCCGGAGTCCTGTCGCTGCCGATCGTCTCCTCGTTCGCGGTGAGGCAGGTGTCCCAGCCCCAGTACATGAAGATCGACAGGGACAGGCCCGCCGTGAACGCCCCGAAGGACTGCACGGAGAACGGGTTCAGCCACGACCAGGAGAAGTCCACCGAGGTCCCGGCGAAGTCGGCGGAGCCCGCCTTGGCCACCGCCATCGCGACGAAGACGGCGAGCACCACCAGCTGGAGTCCGACCAGCGTGTACTGCACGCCCTTCGTCGCGGTCATGCCCCGGTAGCTGATCGCCGTGGCGGCCGCGATGAGGACGAGGCACGTGACGATGTGGACGGCCTTGTCGTCGTCGAGCGCCGCCACCGATGCGCTGTTGGTGATCTCGCCCGCGAGCAGCCAGAAGTACGAGGTCGCGACCCCGGCGAGGTTCGAGAGCACGATGATCGTCGCGATCACCAGGCCCCAGCCGCACATCCACCCCACGCGCGGCCCGAAGGCCTTCACGGTCCAGGTGAAGGACGTGCCGCAGTCCGGCATGACCTTGTTGAGCTCCCGGTACGCGAAGGCCACGAGCAGCATCGGCAGGAAGCCCGCGAGGAACACGGCCGGCATCTGGAGGCCGACCTCGCCGGCCGTGGAGCCGAGCGTGGAGGTCAGGCAGTAGACCGGGGCGACCGTGGAGACGCCGATGACGGCGCTGCCGAGCAGCCCGACGGAGTTCCCGCCGAGGCCCTTGCCGCCGCCCGCGGTGGTGTCTGCGGCCCGCTCCGTCGAGGGCCCTGCGTCCAACTGAGTCATGAACAGGACGTTAAATCCTGCGGTTTCCACATCTGGCGGTATTTGTCACGACCGAGGCGGCTATCAATCCATGGGGAATCCGGGCAGACACCCGGCGCATCCCAGGGGGATGAGGCCAGTCTACCGGCAGATCGCAGGCCAATGGCCCGGCGTTCGATATTCGGTAATCGAAGCCGGGTCCGTTTTCACCCGATTCAAAATTTTCCCGTGCCTACTGCGTCACGTGCGTCCCGCCGGGCGGCCCCCGCCACGGAAGCGGCCGACGGCGGTGGGCACCGCGTAGATCAGGGCGAGCGTCAGGAGCGCGAGGACCGCCATCAGCGCGGGCGCCCCGGTCGAGATGCAGAGGGCGAGCACGACCGCGGCCCCCAGACCGATCCAGAACACCAGGTGCTCGTGGTCGCTGCCGCCCCGCCGGGACAGCAGGACCGCCCGGTAGATCAGCACGACGACGGCGACGCCGTCGATCAGCCCGAGGACGCTGGGGACCTTCAGCAGCGCGGCGAACCCCGCGGGCACCAGCCACAGGAGACCGAGCAGCGGCCGCCCCGGCAGTCCTGGGCCCCCGTCGTGCCGCTCGGCGGTCCCGCGCGGCGCGGGCCCCGACGAGGGCCGCGGCGTCCCGGCCGGGTGCGGCTGCTGCCCGTACGCGGGCCAGGCCGGGGCCGTCGGCTGCTGAGCGAAGTGCGCGCCACCGGGCGGCGTCGAGGGCGGAGTCGAGTACGGGGCCGGGGCCGGGGGCGGCGTCGAAGGCGGCGGCGGGGACGCGGGACCGGCTCCCGGCACCCGCGTGGCCGCGTCGTGGAAGTCTCCGCCGCTCGGCCCGAACACGCCGCCCGCGTCCGGCCGCGTGGACCCGGGCCCTGCCCCTGGCCCGTGCATCACCGTGTCGGCCCGTGCCTCCAGGTTGAGCAGCTGCCCGGACTTGCGGGCGATCAGCGAGATGACCTGCCCGGGCAGCCACGCGTCACCCGTCGCATCGTGCGTGCGCGCCCGGGCCACGAGCTGCCCCACGTCGGGCCGCCGCTCCGGCTCCGGGTCGAGGCACTGCCGGATGAGGTCCCGCAGCTCGTCCCCCACGCCCGGGAGCTGCGGGTCGAGGCTGCCCCGGTGCGGCTGGACGCCGGTGGCGGCGAAGGCGAGCGTGAGCCCGTAGCTGTAGACGTCCGTGGCGGCGGTCACCCGCTCGCCGTACGCCTGCTCCGGCGACATGTAGGCCGGGGTCCCGATCCGGGCCCCGGTCGAGGTCAGCCCCGCCGAGGAGAGCCCCGCGTCGAGCGCGGCGTGCACGATCCCGAAGTCGATGAGGCGCGGCCCGTCGGCGGACAGCAGCACGTTGGACGGCTTGAGGTCGCGGTGCACGAGCTTCGCGCGGTGCACGTGCTCCAGGGTCTGCGCGAGATCGGCGGCGAGCCGCCACAGCGATTCGGCGGGCAGCGGCCCGAACCGGTCGACCGCGTCCTGGAGGGAGGGCCCCGACACGTACTCCGACGCGTACCAGGGGTGCTGCTCGTCGAGGCCCGTGTCGACGACCGGCACCGTGCCCGGCGCGCCGACCCTGCGGACGACGTCCGCCTCGCGCCGGAAGCGTTCACGGAAGCCCGGCTGCGCCGCCATGTCGGAGTGGATGAACTTCAGCGCGACGTTCCGGCCGCCCGTGTTGCGGGCCAGGTAGACCCGCCCCATGCCGCCTTCACCGATCCGCCCGAGCACCCGGTACGTGCCGACCGTGCGCGGGTCCCGCGCCTCCAGCGCCTCCATGGAACCCCCGGTTCCGACGTAGTGACCATCTACAACTGCGCATTTTCACATGCCCAGTTGTAGACACGCAGAAAGGAGGTGCGTGGGTTCCGTGGGACTGGTGATGCAGTCGGGACCCGCCCGTACGCGGCGCGGCGCGGCCTAGCCGGGCCAGACGATCGACTGCCACTCGCTGTACGCGTGCAGAGCGTACGAACCGACGTCCCGGCCGACTCCGCTCTTCTTGAAGCCGCCGAACGGCGCCTCCATGTTCCGCCCGATGGTGTTCACGCCGACGCCGCCGGCCCGCAGCCGCCGCGCGACCCGGAAGGCCCGCGCGACATCGCCCGACCACACGTAGTCGATGAGGCCGTAGTCGGAGTCGTTGGCGAGGGCGACCGCCTCGTCCTCGTCCCCGTCGAACGGCACCACCGCGACGACGGGCCCGAAGATCTCCTCCCGGACGACCCGCATGTCGTTGGTGCAGTCGGCGAGCAGCGTGGGCGCGACGTAGAACCCCTGCTCAAGAGCGGGCCGCTCGCCACCGGCGAGGACCGTCGCACCTTCCTTGCGTCCCAACTCGACATAGGACTCGACCCGCTCGCGGTGTGCCGCCGAGATGACGGGCCCGACGACGGTCCCCTTCGCGCGCGGGTCGCCGACCTTCATGTAGCCGATGTACGCGGTCAGCTTGGCGACGAACTCGTCGTAGACGGACCGGTGCACGATCGCCCGCGTCGGGGCCGTGCAGATCTGCCCGCTGTAGAAGGCGTACGTCGTCCCGATCCCGGCGACCGCCGAGTCCAGGTCGGCGTCGTCGAGGACGACCGCGGCGCCCTTGCCGCCCAGCTCCATCAGCTGCCGCTTCATGGACCGGCCGCACACCTCGCCGATGCGCTGACCGACGGCGGTGGAACCGGTGAAGCTGACCATGTCGACGTCGGGCGAATCGACGGCGGCCTCGCCGACACCGACCTCGGTCCCGCTCACGACGTTCACGACACCGGGCGGCGCCCCCGCCTCCTCCAGCGCGGCCGCCATCCGGAAGACGGACAGCGGATCCTGCGGCGCGGGCTTCACGACGACGGTGTTGCCCATGGCGAGCGCGGGGGCCACCTTGCCCGCCGGGTTGGCCCACGGGTTGTTGTACGAGGTGATGCAGGTGACGACGCCGACCGGCTGCCGCACGGCGAGCGCGCCCGTCACGCCCGCCCTGCCCATCGGCCCGGCCTCGTTGATCTGCGGCGTCATCGCCTCCTCGACCGGTTCAAGGGCGCCCTTCGCGTACCGCCGGAACCGCGCGACGCCGACGCCGACCTGCATGCCGCGCGCGGTCCCGGTCGTCGCCCCGCTCTCGGCCTGCGCGAGTTCGGCGTTGGCGGCGAAGTCCCGCTGCATGAGGTCGGCGGCCCGGTCGAGGATCGCGGCCCGCTCCTCCGGCTTCGTGCGCGACCAGGCTTCGAAGGCGTCGCGGGCCGCGCGCGCGGCGTCGTACACCTGCTGCCGGGAGGCCTCGGGGGCGTGCCCGACGACGTCCTCGCTCGCCGGATCGACGACGTCGTAGTGCCCGGCCCCGGGCTCGACCCACTCACCGCCGATGAACAGCCGCTGGGATTCGCTCACTTGGTGCTCACCGTCCGGGTGTCGGCGCCCGACCGCAGCACCTTGCCCGGCACCGCACCACTCACGACATCGCCGCGCATGGCCTCAACACCATTGACCCATACGGCGGTTATCCCGATGGCCTTCGAGTCGAGCCGCGGGCTGTCGCCGGGCAGATCGTGCACGAGGGTCGCCTTCCCGGCGTCGATGGTCTCGGGATCGAACAGCACCAGATCGGCGTGCCACCCCTCCTGGATCCGCCCCCGCTCCCGCAGCCCGAACAGCTGCGCAGGATCATCGGTGAGCATCTTGACGGCCTGCTCCAGGCCCAGCAGCCTCCGCCCCCGCAGACAGTCCCCGATGAACCGGGTCGTGTACGGCGCCCCGCACATCCGGTCCAGGTGCGCGCCCGCGTCGGACCCGCCGAGCATGACGTCCTCGTGGTTCCAGGTCTCGGCCCGCAGCGCCCAGGAGTCGGGGTCGTTGTCGGTCGGCATCGGCCACAGCACGGTCCGCAGACGGTCGTTGGCGCAGATCTCGACCAGGCACTCGAAGGGCTCCTGCCCCCGCTCGGCGGCGATGTCCCGCACCACGCGCCCGCTCAGGCCCTCGTTGGCCTCGGAGTACGTGTCCCCGATGACGTACCGCCCGAAGTTGGCGAGCCGCCGGAAGACGCCGGCCTCCTTGCTGTCGGCGCGCCGCAGCATCTCGCCGCGCACGTCCGGGTCCCGCAGCTTGGCGATCCGTTCATCGACCGGCAGTCCGAGGATGTCACCCCACCCGGGAATCAGGTTGAGCGCGCAGAACGTCCCGAGGGACATGTTCATCGGCGTCAGGATCGGCATCGTCAGGGCGACGATCCGGCCGCCGGACTTCCGGGCCCGCTCGCTCGCCTCCAGCTGCCGCGGCACCCGCTCGGGCACGGCGGCGTCGATGGTGAGCACGTTCCAGTTGAGCGGCCGCCCGGCAGCAGCCGTCATGTCCACGAACAACTCGATCTCGTCATCGCTGAACTGGTCGAGGCACCCGGCGACGATGGCCTCGATCTGCGTCCCCTCGTGCTCGCCGACCGCCTCGCTGAGCGCGATCAGCTCGGCGGGCTTCGCGTGCCGGGAGGCGACGGGTTCGCCGTCCCCGTCGGAGTGCGAGGACGACTGGGTGGTGGAGAGCCCCCAGGCCCCGGCGTCCATGGCGTCCTTCAACAGCCCGACCATCCGGTCGAGTTGCTCAGGCGTCGGCTGCCCGCCGACGGCGTCCGTCCCCATCACATACCGCCGCAGCGCACAGTGCCCCACCATGAACCCGGCGTTGACGGCGATCCGCCCGTCGAGCGCGCCCAGGTACTCCCCGAACGAATTCCACGTCCACGGAGCGCCCTCCTCCAGGGCGACCAGCGACATCCCCTCCACCCTGGACATCATCCGCCGCGTGTAGTCGGCGTCACCGGGCTGCTCCGGGTTCAACGGGGCAAGCGTGAAGCCACAGTTGCCACCGGCCACGGTGGTCACACCGTGATTGAGCGAGGGCGTGGCGTACGGGTCCCAGAACAGCTGGGCGTCGTAGTGCGTGTGCGGATCGACGAACCCGGGCGCGAGCACGAGCCCCGAGGCGTCCTCGGCACTCCGCGCCTCCTCGGCGACCTTCCCGGGCTCGGCGACGACGGCGATCCGCCCGCCCCGAATCCCGACATCGGCAATAAAGGCAGGCGCACCGGTCCCGTCGACAACGGTGGCGCCCTTGATGAGGTGGTCGAGCATACGAGTCCGTCTCCCTTCACACTTCAATTCCCTGCGGCCCCGGGCCCCGCACCTCAAGCCCCTGCGGCGATTGAGCAGCGGGGTCCGGGGCAGCGCCCCGATCTTTTGAAGCCCCGCCGGCGATTGAGGCGCGGGGCCCGGGGCAGCGCCCCGCGACGTCAACCACCCCACCCGCACCGCCCGAAGGGCCCCGGCCTCCGTCCGGGAGGGGAAGCCGGGGCCGGCCCAACCGGACTACACAGCCGACCGGAACCTGGTCGTCCGATGCACCGGATCCGTATCGATCTTCGGAATCACGTGCTCCCCGATCAGCTTGATCGAGTTCAACGTGTCCTCGTGCGACACCCCGATGGGCAGCCCGAACGACAACTGGTCCGCCCCCGCCTGCTCCCACCGCTTGCACTGCTGGAGCACCTCGTCCGGATCACCGCAGATCATCAGCTCCTCGGCGATGAGCAGCTCGATGATCTCCTCGGAGTAGTCCGGAAGCAGTTCGGGCCACTCGGGAATCCCCTCGGGCCGCGGGAACGTGTCGTGGTACCGGAACAGCAGCGACTGGAGGTAGTTGAGCCCGCCGCCGACGGCTATCTGCACCGCCTTCTCGTGCGTCTCGGCACAGATCGCCGTGGACGTCACCATGACGTTGTCGTTGACGAAGTCACCGATGGGGTCCGGGTCCTGGATGGCCGTCTTGTACTGCTCGAGGACCCACTCCATGTCGGAGACCTTCTGCACGCTGAACCCGAGAACACCGAGCCCCTTCTTCGCCGCCATCGCGTACGAGGGCGGGGACCCGGCCGCGTACCACATGCCGGGGTGGGACTTCCCGTACGGCTTGGGCAGCACCTTGCGGGGCGGCAGCTCCCAGTGCTTGCCCTTGAACCCGACGTACTCGTCCTGGAGCCACATCTTCGGGAACTCGCGGATGGTCTCTTCCCAGATCTCCTTGGTGTAGTTCATGTCGGTGACCCCCGGCATGAACCCAAGAATCTCGTGGCTTCCCGCACCACGGCCGCTGCCGAACTCGAACCGCCCCTCGCTGAGGTGGTCGAGCATGGCGACCTTCTCCGCGACCTTCACCGGGTGGTTGACCGGCGCCAGCGGATTGAAGATGCCGGACCCCAGATGAATCCGGTCCGTCGCGTGCGCGAGGTACCCCAGGAAGACATCGTTCGCGGAAAGGTGCGAGTACTCCTCCAGGAAGTGGTGCTCGGACGCCCAGGCGTACTTGAAGCCGGACTTGTCCGCCTGGATGACGTACTCGGTCTCGTTCATGAGCGCGCGGTGCTCGGCCGTCGGGTCCGTCAGCGCCTGCTTGCCCAAGTATCCCTGTACAAAGAGCCCGAATTCCAAGGAGGTTCACCGTCCTCGTCAGTTTCTGACGCATCGTCAGATTGGTTGGATCGACTGTTCCACTGCGGTGGTTGAGCGTCAATACCTGACGCAGCGTCAGATACGGTCAGAGGACGCTGACGCCCGCCAGCCACCCGCCGTCCACGACGAACGGCTGGCCCGTGATGTACGCCGAGTCCTCCTCGGCGCTGAGGAAGAGCGCGAGCCGCGCGACCTCCTCCGGCTTTCCGACCCGGCCGAGCGGCACCAGCTTCCGGTACAGCTCGTCGAGGGCCTGCGCGGCCTCCTCGGTGTTCGCCTCGGGGTCGAGCTGGGAGGGATTGCTCATGGCGGTGTCGATGGCGCCGGGGCAGACGGCGTTGACCCGGATCCTCTGCGCGGCCAGCTCGAGCGCGGCGACGCGGGTGAGCCCCACGATGGCGTGCTTGGTGGCGGTGTACGCGCCGACGTACGCCATCCCCGTCACCCCGGTGTACGAGGAGGTGTTGACGATCGAGCCACCTCCCGCCGCGCCGATCTCGGGGGCCACGGTCTTGATCCCCAGGAACGCGCCCACCTGATTGACCTGGATGATCTGCTGGAACTCGTCGAGGGGCGTCGAGACCAGCTCGTTGAACCGCAGGATTCCCGCGTTGTTGACGAGCCCGTCGATCTTCCCGAAGGCGGCCTTCGCGGCGCCGACGGCGGCGACCCAGTCCTCCTCCTTGCTCACGTCCAGGTGCACGTAGAGGGCGTTGCCGTTGCCGAGGTCCTTGGCGACGGCCTCGCCCTGGTCGTCGAGCACGTCGGCGACGACGACCTTCGCGCCTTCCGAGGCGAACAGCCGCGCCTCCTGCTCCCCCTGTCCGCGCGCCGCACCGGTGATGAGGACCACGCGTCCGTCGAGCTTGCCCATACGTCGAACCCCTTGCCTTGTCGGTCAGTTGAGGTCGTTCAGGTGCGGAGCGACTTCGACGGCGAACGCCGCCATCTGGTCGGTGAGTTCCTTGCGCGTCCGGCTGCGGAACCGGATCTGGATCTGCTGCACGCCCATCGCGGCGTAGGCCCGCAGCGACTCGGCGATCGCCTCGCCCGGGCCGGTCAGGGTGCGGCGCCCGACGTCCCAGGCCGCCTCGCCCAGGTAGAGCGGTTCGGTGATGGCGCCCACGGTGAGCGGCGTCTCGATCCCGGCCTCGGCGCGCAGCCGCCGCAGCTTCTCGATCTGCGCCGGGAGCCGGTCCCTGGGGTCGCCCTGCGGCAGCCAGCCGTCGCCCTTGAGCGCGGCGCGGCGCACGGCGGGGGCGGAGGAGCCGCCGACCCAGATCGGCACGTGCCGCTGGGCGGGCCGGGGCCGCTGCCCGAGCCCCTCGAACCGGAACAGTTCCCCCTTGTGCACGGGGAACTCCTCCGGCCCGAGCGCGGCCTTGAGCGCATCGACACTCTCGTCGAGCACGGCGCCGCGTTTGGCGAAGTCGACGCCGAGCGCCTCGAACTCCTCCTGTACGTGCCCGGCCCCGACGCCGAGGACGAGCCGCCCGCCGCTGAGGTGGTCGAGCGTCGCGTACTGCTTGGCGGTGACGAGCGGATGCCGGAGGCCGACGATCGCGACGTGACTGAGCAGCCGTACGCGTTCGGTGACGCCCGCCAGGAAGGAAAGCGTGGCGACGGGGTCGTACCAGGTCGTCGACATGGCGTCGGCGAGCCGGCGCGGGATGGCGACGTGGTCGCAGCTCGCGATGTAGTCGAACCCGCTCCGGTCGGCGGTGCGGGCGATCTCGGCGAGATCCTCGACACCCGCGCCCGCCTCCCACGGTTCGGCGTAGACGGTGCTCTGGGACTGGACCGGGAGTTGCATTCCGTACGCGAGCGACACCACGAGACCCCCTGCCGATCGGTTTCTGACGGACCGTCACATCCTCACGCCTGACAGATCGTCAGGCAAGCCCCTGCACCGCCCCTACGCCTCGGGGCTCCGCCCCGGCCCCCGCGCCTCAATCGCCGGCGGGGCTCAATGACGCCCACCCACCCCCGGCCCCTGATCCCGCCACCCACCGCCGAGCCTGAACTTCACCCACTCACCACAGGGCCTTGCTCTCACCCACCCACTCCAGGGCCCGGACTTCGCCCACCCACCGCAGGGACCTGATTTGCCCACCCACCCCAGGGACTGGACTTTGCCCACTCACCACAGGGCCTTGCTTTCACCCGCCCCCCAGGGACTGGACTTCGCTCACCCACCGCAGGGACCTGATTGCCCACCGGCACAGGGACTGGACTTTGCCCACCCAGCCCAGGGGCTGGACTTCACCCACTCACCGCAGGGCTTGCTTTCGCCCACCCACCCCAGGGCCCGAACTCCGCCCACTCACCGCAGGGTTGCTTTTACCCACCGGCCCCAAGGGCTGGACTTTGCCCGCCCGCCGCAGGGGCTTGCTTTCGCCCACTCACCCCAGGGCCCGAACTTCGCCCGCTCATCGCAGGGCTTGCTTTTGCCCACTGCCCCCAAGGGCTGGACTTTGCCCGCCTGCCGCAGGGGCTTGCTTCTCAAGCCCCTGCGGCGATTGAGCAGCGGGGTCCGGGGCAGCGCCCCGATCTTTTGAGCCCAGCCGGCGATCGAGGCACGGGGGCCGGAGCTCAACCCGGACCTCTCAAGCCCCGCCGCCGATCGAGACGCCGGGGCCGGAGCTCAACCCGGCCCCCTCAAGCCCCGCCGGCGATTGAGGCGCGGGGCCCGGGGCAGCGCCCCGCGACCGCAACACCGGTGCCGGGGGACCGGCCAGGGGCACCGCCCCGCGACCGCAACACCGGTGCCGGGCGACCGGTCAGGGCCTCCAGCACCCGTCCGGATCCAGACCGAGCAGGTCAATCGCATTGCCCCGCACGATCCGCTCGACCACATCCGCCGCCAGGTGCCCCATCTGCGCCTCACCGACCTCCTTCGACTTGGGCCACGTCGAATCGGAGTGCGGATAGTCCGTCTCGTAGAGAACGTTCCCGACCCCGATGGAATCGAGATTCCTCAGCCCGAACGCGTCGTCGAAGAAGCAGCCGAAGACGTGGTCGGCGAAGTACTCGGACGGCGGCTTGCGCACCTTGTCGGCGACACCGCCCCACCCCCGGTTCTCCTCCCACACCACATCCGCCCGCTCAAGGATGTACGGGATCCACCCGATCTGCCCCTCCGCGTACATGATCTTCAGCTGCGGGAACCGCTCGAACTTGCCGCTCATCAGCCAGTCCACCATCGAGAAACAGCAGTTGGCGAAGGTGATCGTCGACCCGACGGCCGGCGGCGCGTCCGGCGACGTCGACGGCATCTTGCTGCTCGACCCGATGTGCATCGCGATGACGGTCCCGGTCTCCGCACACGCCGCGAGGAACGGGTCCCATTCGTCGCCGTGGATCGACGGCAGCCCGAGATGCGGCGGGATCTCCGAGAACGCGACCGCCCGCACCCCGCGCGCGGCATTGCGCCGCACCTCCGCCGCCGCCAGCTCGGGGTCCCACAGCGGCACGAGGGTCAGCGGTATGAGCCGCCCCCGCGCCTCGGGCCCGCACCACTCCTCCACCATCCAGTCGTTGTACGCCTGCACGCCGAGCAGCCCGAGCTCCCGGTCCTTGGCCTCGGTGAAGGTCTGCCCGCAAAAGCGCGGGAAGGTGGGGAAGCAGAGGGCGGACTGGACGTGGTTGACGTCCATGTCGGCGAGCCGTTCCGGCACGCTGAACGACCCCGGCCGCATCTGCTCGTACGTGATGACTTCGAGTTTGATCTCGTCCCTGTCGTAGCCGACCGCCGTGTCCAGGCGGGTCAGCGGGCGGTGCAGGTCCTCGTACACCCACCAGTCGCCGATCGGCCCCTCGTCACCGGGCGCGCCCATGACCGGCGCGAACTTCCCGCCCAGGAAGGTCATTTCCTTCAGCGGGGCGCGGACGATACGGGGCCCGGTGTCGCGGAACTTCTTCGGCAGCCGGTCGGACCAGACGTTCGGCGGCTCCACGGTGTGGTCGTCGACGGAGATGATGCGCGGGAAGTCGGCCGATTCCAGAGGGTTTTGAGCGTTTCGAGTGCTTTCTGTCTCCGTGGTCTCCATGCGCTCACGGTAGCGCCGATCTGACGACCCGTCAGCTAGTGGGGGCACAGTGGTTCCCGTTGGCTTACGCGTGTGGTCTCTGTGATGGGTGCCTTCCATGGCTGACGTTTCCCCCAGGAACAAGGCAAACTGACGGCAGTTGTCTTTGATGTGCGCGCAACACGGCGCGCCGGTTGGACGGCGCGACAGAATGACGTGCGCGGAACGACCCGTGCGGACGCGGCGGCAGGGAGCAGGGAAAATGGTCGGTGGACCGCGGGTACCGGAGCAGCGGCATGCCGCCCCGCCCGAGGAACCCCCGGGCGCGGCCCCGGCCGCGGGCTCCGACCTGCGCTTCAGCGTGCTCGGCCCGGTCAGGGCCTGGCGCGGCGACGAGGCGCTGCCCACCGGTTCCCCGCAGCAGCGCGCGCTCCTCGCCGCCCTCCTGCTGCGCCAGGGCCGCACGGCGACGGCCGCCGAACTGATCGACTCCGTATGGGGCGACGAGCCGCCTTCGCAGGCGCTGGCCGCGATCCGCACCTACGCCTCGCGGCTGCGCAAGATCCTCGGCCCCGGCGTCCTGGAGACCGAGGCGGGCGGCTACGCGCTGCGGATGGCGCGGCCGGACGCCCTGGACCTCGCGGCCGCCGAGGCGCTCGCGGCGCGGGCCGAGCGGGCGCGGCAGTCCGCCGACCTGTGCCTGGCCCGGGCGCTGGCGAACGAGGCGCTCGACCTGTGGGACGGCGAGTCGCTGGCCCACGTACCGGGCCCGCACGCGGAGACGGAGCGCGCCCGCCTGGAGGAGTGGCGCCTGCAACTCCTCGAAACCCGCCTCGACATGGACCTGGAGCAGGGCTGCCACGCGGAGGCGGTCTCCGCCCTCACGGCCCTGACCGCCGACCACCCGCTGCGCGAGCGCCTGCGCGAACTGCTGATGCTTGCGCTCTACCGCTCGGGCCGCCAGGCCGAGGCCCTCGCCGTCTACGCGGACACCCGCCGCCTCCTGGCCGACGAGCTCGGGGTGGACCCGCGCCCCGGCCTCTCCGAGCTCCAGCAGCGCATCCTCCAGGCCGACCCGTCCCTGTCGGAGCCCTCGGCGCAGCCGGCGGAGCACTCCCAGACACCGCAGCGCCCGGCCCAACTCCCGGCCACCGTCCCGGACTTCACGGGCCGCGCGTCCTTCGTGACGGAGCTCGGCGACACCCTCGCCGCCGCGTCCCGCGAATCGGGCGCGGGCTCCGTGATGGCGGTCTCGGCGGTGGCGGGCATCGGCGGGGTCGGCAAGACCACCCTCGCCGTGCACGTGGCGCACGCGGCCCGCGGCGCGTTCCCCGACGGGCAGCTCTACGTGGACCTCCAGGGCACGAGCCCGCGCCCCGCCGAACCCGAGACGGTCCTCGGCTCCTTCCTCCGCGCCCTCGGCACCCCGGACTCCGCGGTCCCCGAGTCCCTGGAGGAGCGCTCAGCCCTGTTCCGCTCGACCCTCGACGGCCGCAGGACCTTGGTCCTCCTCGACAACGCGCGGGACGCGGCGCAGGTCAGACCGCTGCTGCCGGGCACGGCGGGGTGCGCGGCGCTGATCACGGGCCGGGTCCGGATGGTCGACCTGGTGGGCGCGCACCTCGTCGACCTGGACGTCATGTCCCCCGACGAGGCGCTGCTCCTGTTCACCCGCATCGTGGGCGAGGAACGGGTGACGTCGGAGCGCAAGGCGGCCCTCGACGTCGTCGCGGCCTGCGGCTTCCTCCCCCTGGCGATCCGCATCGCGGCCTCCCGCCTCGCGGCCCGCCGCACCTGGACTGTGTCGGTGCTCGCCGCGAAGCTCGCGGACGAGCGCCGCCGCCTGGACGAGCTCCAGGCGGGCGACCTCGCCGTCAAGGCCACCTTCGAACTCGGCTACGGACAGCTGGAACCCGCCCAGTCCCGCGCCTTCCGCCTCCTGGGCCTCGCGGACGGCCCCGACATCTCCCTGGCGGCGGCCGCCGCGGTCCTGGACCTCGACATCGAGTCGACGGAGGACGTCCTGGAGTCCTTGGTCGACACCTCTCTCCTGGAATCCGCCGCTCCTGGCCGCTACCGCTACCACGACCTCGTCCGCCTCTACGCGCGTGCGTGCGCGGAGCGCGACGAGACGGTCGGGGAGCGGGAGGCTGCGCTGTCGCGGCTCCTTGACTTCTATCTGGCGACGGCGACGCGCGTCTACGCGATCGAACGGCCGGGAGACCGCCTGGTGGACCACGTGGCGCCGACGGACCACCCGGGCCTCTCCTTCCAGGACCAGACAGCGGCTCTGGACTGGCTGTTCGCCGAGTCCGAGTGCCTGCTGGCCTGCCTCCAACAGTCGCTTCGGGCGGACCTGTTGCAGCGGGCGGCGAGCCTCATCCTCGTGGCCAAGGACCTGTCCGAGTCGGGCGCCGGCTCGTTGCGGTACGAGCGTGCGGCCGTCGCCCTGCGCGACAAGGCCCGCGAGCTGGGCGACCCCGTCGCCGAGGCGCGGGCGCAGACGACGCTGTCCCAGGTGTGGGCGTTCGCGGGCCGTTTCGACGAGGCGGAGCGGGCGGCCGCGGCCGCGATGGACCTGGACGCCGCATCGGACCCCTGGTCGAACGGCCACGCACCGCACGAGCGCGGCATCATCGCCTTCTACCGCAACGACCTCGACCAGGCGGACACATACCTTCGGGTGGCCCTCGAGAACTTCCGCGCGGACAAGAACACCCCGGGTGAGGCCAGCGCGCTCTGCAACCTCTCCCGCATCCACCTCGCCCAGGGCAGGCCCGACAGCGCCATAGAGCTCGCCGAGCAGGGCATCGAGGTCTACGACCGTCTCGGCACGGCCCTGCGCCTGGCCAACGGACGGTACGCCCTCGGCCTGGCACTGACCGCGGCGCAGCGATACGGCGAGGCGCTCGACCAACTCACCGCCGCACTGGGTATTTTCCGCGAGAACCGCCAGCCCTTGTGGGAGGGCGTCACGCACCTCCGGCTCGCCGAGGTGCACCTCGCGGCCAAGCGCGCCCCGCTCGCCGCCGCCCATGCCGAACAGGCCATCGCGTTGCGCGGCATCGGCGGGGAGTGGCGGCGCGGCGGCATACTGACCGTTCTCGGCAAGGCGTTGGCGATGCTCGGCCAGCCGGACCGGGCGCAGGCCTGCTGGAGCGAGGCCCTCGCCATCTACGAGCGTCTCGGCTCCCCCGAGGCCGCTGAGGTCCGGACGCTGCTGAAGCCCGTCGCGGCGTAGGCGTCCCCTTCAGGCGGCCGTTCATCATTCGTTTATCGCGGCACGCCACTCTCTTCATTGCCGACCCGTCGCGTCGGGGGGCAGACGGATTGGCGGTCGGGCCGGCCGTTACGGTGCGGCCCTACGACGGCCGCCCGGCAACCCACGGGGGAGTTGCCGGGCGGACGTCCTCCGCACGTACGCCACCTACAGGGAGATCATCGCCATGAGCGACAAGATCAAGCCGCAGGACAGCCACATCTCGAGCGAAGAGCTCGACGAGGTGAAGCCGCTCGACAGTCACATCTCGAGCGAGGAACTCGACGAGGTGAAGCCGCAGGACAGCCACATCTCCGACGGCACCATCACCCCGCAGGACTCGCACATATCCAGCGAAAAGGCCTGAGACCACCACGGAGACGGGGATCGGCCGCGGCGGACCGGAGGGGGAACCGCCGCGGCCGAGGTGTGTCCGCAACCAGCGCCGCCCGCTAAAGGCCGAGCATCCGCGTCTCCGCCACCGGCAGCCCCTTGTCCCACCAGTGGTCGTAGCGCCGGTAGGCCCCCGGGTCCCGGCCCATCAGCAGGCGGGCCACGCCCCGCGCCTCGGTCTCCAGGGCCTCCCACGCCGCCTCGGGCAGCGGGTGGAACGCGCCCACCTCCACGCCGCCGCCGTCCGCGGCGAGGCGCCAGACACCGGCCACGTAGCCGTCCACGAGGACCGTCGGCAGCACGTCCCCGTTCACCCTGGTCACATGCTTCCGGTACGCGGGCGGGAGCACCCGGCCCCGGTCCGCGTACGCGAGCAGGACGCTGTCCCACATCGCCATGAGGCGCGGCGGCGCGGGCACCTCCGGATCGGGCAGCACCCCGCCCGGCACGTCGTACAGCACCTCGCCGCCCGGCCCCGTCAGCCGCACCAGGTCCTCGTCGAGCGCCGCCCGCACCCGCCCCTTCTGCACGAGGGCGAACTGCGCCATGTCCGCCACCGACGCAGGCCCGAACCCCGCCAGGTAGCGGCGGATCAGGGCCCGCAGCCCCGCGGCCACCGCCTCCGGCTCCCGCAGCCGCGGCCGCGCACCCGCCTCCGCCGCCACGAACAGCTGCCGCTTGTCGGAGGCGTACGACCACGGTGAGCCCTCGACCGGCGCATGCCACAGCGGCGCGTACTGCCGCAGCATCCGGCAGGCCGTCACCAGCTCCTCGCCGTCAGGACCGGCCCGCCCCGCGAACCAGTCCGCCAACTCCCCCGCCGTACGCGGGTGTTCAGCCACCCGCAACAGCTCAGGCAGCAGCGCGTCCGCGTCCTCCGCCACCAGACCCGACGCCCGGAACCGCGGATCCCCAAGGCGCGCACCCCGCACCGTCGGCTCCACCGCCGCCCGGAAGTCCTGGTAGTCGTCGACATGCACCGCGTGCAGCGTGATCCGCATCAGCGTCGACTTCACCGCCCGGAACCCGCCGAACACCGCGTCCAGGTCCCCCGGTTCGAACCCCGCCACCCGGTTCCACAGCGCCACATACGGCGAAGCGGGCTGCTGCGCCTGGAGCGCGACGACCCGCCGTAGTGCCTCCTCGGCCCCCACGTCCGCCCGGCCGAGCAGCAACTGCCTGGCCAGAGTCGACCTGTTGAGGACCTGCGCGGAGATCGAGTTCGTGGTCATGCCGGAATTCTTCCGGCACGGCCCGCCCCGCGCACCCCGAAAACGTCAGTCCAGCTTGCGCGCCACTTCCGTGGCCCAGTACGTGAGGATCATGTTCGCGCCGGCCCGCTTGATGCCGAGCAGCGACTCCATGATCGACTTGTCCCGCTCGATCCAGCCGCGCTCCGCCGCCGCCTCGATCATCGCGTACTCGCCGCTGATCTGGTACGCCGCGACCGGCACGTCGGACGCGTCGGCGACCCGGGCCAGGATGTCGAGGTACGGGCCGGCCGGCTTCACCATCACCATGTCGGCGCCCTCCTCGAGGTCGAGCGCCAGCTCCCGCAGGGACTCCCGGACGTTCGCCGGGTCCTGCTGGTACGTCTTGCGGTCGCCCTGGAGCGAGGAGCCGACGGCCTCGCGGAACGGGCCGTAGAAGGCGGAGGAGTACTTCACCGAGTAGGCGAGCACGGCGACGTCCTCGCGGCCGATCTGGTCCAACGCGTCCCGGATGACGCCAATCTGACCGTCCATCATGCCGCTCGGGCCGACGATGTGGGCGCCCGCGTCCGCCTGGACCTGCGCCATCTCCGCGTACCGCTCCAGCGTCGCGTCGTTGTCGATCCGGCCCTGCTCGTCGAGGACGCCGCAGTGGCCGTGGTCCGTGAACTCGTCCAGGCACAGGTCGGACATGACCAGCAGATCGTCCCCGACCTCGGAACGCACGTCCCGCAGCGCGAGCTGGAGGATGCCGTCGGGGTCCGTGCCGACCGTGCCCCGGCCGTCCTTCTTCTCGTCCAGCGGCACGCCGAACAGCATGATCCCGGAGACGCCCGCCTCGGCGGCCTCGGCCGCGGCCTTCTTCAGGGAGTCACGGGTGTGCTGGTACACGCCCGGCATGGAGCCGATCTCCACGGGGGCGTCGATCCCCTCGCGCACGAACGCGGGGAGGATCAGGTCGGACGGATGCAGCCGCGTCTCGGCGACCATGCGCCGCATGGTGGGAGTCGTCCGCAGCCGCCGCGGCCGCGCACCGGGAAAAGAACCGTACCGAGTCACTGAACCTGTCACCTCTACCTACCTACGGGATACCCGTGAAAACAGAAGGGCGGGCATCCGGGCCCGTAAGCCCGGAAAATGCCCGCCCCACACTCTTCCTTACGGAGCCGCGCGCCTGCGCCGCGACCCCGGACGCCGCTCGCTCGGCCGCGTCACCGGATCCCCCGCCTCGATGGCCGCGAGCCGCCGCTTCGTACCGAAGTCCGCAAGCGCCGCCGCCAGCTTCAGCACCGACGGCTCGGGCGCCATGACGTCGACCCGCAGCCCGTGCTCCTCGGCCGTCTTGGCCGTGGCCGGACCGATACAGGCGATCACCGTCACGTTGTGCGGCTTGCCCGCGATGCCGACCAGGTTCCGCACCGTCGACGAGGAGGTGAAGAGCACCGCGTCGAAGCCGCCGCCCTTGATCGCCTCACGCGTCTCCGCCGGCGGCGGCGAGGCACGCACGGTCCGGTACGCCGTGACGTCGTCGACCTCCCAGCCCAGCTCGATGAGCCCGGCGACGAGCGTCTCGGTCGCGATGTCGGCGCGCGGCAGGAAGACACGGTCGATCGGGTCGAAGACCGGGTCGTACGGCGGCCAGTCCTCCAGGAGACCGGCGGCCGACTGCTCGCCGCTCGGCACCAGGTCCGGCTTCACGCCGAAGGCGATGAGGGCCTGCGCCGTCTGGTCGCCCACCGCGGCGACCTTGATCCCGGCGAAGGCGCGGGCGTCGAGCCCGTACTCCTCGAACTTCTCGCGGACGGCCTTGACCGCGTTCACCGAGGTGAAGGCGATCCACTCGTAGCGGCCCGTCACCAGGCCCTTGACCGCGCGCTCCATCTGCTGCGGCGTGCGCGGGGGCTCGACCGCGATGGTCGGGACCTCGTGCGGCACGGCGCCGTAGGAGCGAAGCTGGTCGGAGAGCGAGGCCGCCTGCTCCTTCGTCCTCGGGACGAGCACGCGCCAGCCGAACAGCGGCTTCGACTCGAACCAGGACAGCTGGTCGCGCTGGGCGGCGGCGCTGCGCTCACCGACCACGGCTATGACCGGCCGGTTGCCCTCGGGCGAGGGCAGCACCTTGGCCTGCTTCAGGGTCTGCGCGATCGTGCCGAGCGTCGCCGTCCAGGTCTTCTGCCGCGTCGTCGTACCGGCGACCGTCACCGACAGCGGGGTGTCGGGCTTGCGGCCCGCCGCCACCAGCTCACCGGCCGTGGAGCCCACCGCGTCGAGCGTCGTCGACACGACGACCGTGCCGTCGGACGCGCCGACCTCGGTCCAGCAGCGCTCGGAGGCGGTGGCCGCGTCCACGAAGCGGACGTCGGCACCCTGGTCGTCACGGAGCGGCACACCGGCGTACGCGGGCACGCCCACGGCCGCCGCGATGCCGGGCACGACCTCGAAGGTGACGCCGCCCGTCGCGCAGGCGAGCATCTCCTCGGCCGCGTACGTGTCGAGGCCGGGATCGCCCGCGACCGCACGCACGACCCGCTTGCCGCCCCGCGCGGCCTCCATGACAAGATTGGCCCAGTCCCTCAGAGCCGGGACCGCGACGGCAGTTGACGAACCGTCAGTGGTCGCCGCACGCTCCGGGGTGCCCGTGGCGTCGAGGACGGTCACGCCTGCCTTGGCGTGCGTCCGCACGACGTCGAGCACTTCAGGCTCGGCGATCAGCACATCCGCTCGGGACAGGGCCTCCACGGCCCTGAGGGTCAGCAGCCCCGGATCTCCGGGACCCGCACCCAGGAAGGTGACGTGCCCAGGTGCACAGGCGGTCGATACAGCGGTGGTGGGGCTCATCGTGCTCGCTCCCCCATCAGACCGGCCGCACCCTTGGCCAGCATCTCGGCGGCGAGTTCCCGCCCGAGTGCCAGCGCCTCGTCGTCCGACGAGGGCACGGGACCGGTGGTGGACAGCTGCACCAGCTCGGAGCCGTCGGTCGAGCCGACGACGCCGCGCAGGCGCATTTCCTTGACAATCTGCCCGTCGACCAGAAGGTCGGCCAGCGCACCCACAGGTGCGCTGCAACCGGCCTCCAGGGCGGCGAGCAGGGCTCGCTCGGCGGTCACGGCGACCCGTGTGAACGGGTCGTCCATCTCGGCGAGCGCGGCGACGAGTTCACCGTTGTTGGCGGCGCACTCGACAGCCAGTGCCCCCTGGCCGGGGGCGGGCAGAATCATGTCGGTCGGGAGGAACTCGGTGACTTCCTCGCTGCGACCGGTGCGGCTGAGGCCCGCGGCCGCGAGGACCACACCGTCCAGCTCGCCCTTCTCGACGAAACCGATCCGGGTGTCGATGTTCCCACGGATCGGCACGGTCTCGATCCGCATGCCGTGGCTGCGCGCGTACGCGTTCAGCTGCGCCATGCGCCGCGGCGAACCGGTACCCACGCGGGCACCCGCCGGGAGATCGGTGAACTTCAGTCCGTCGCGCGCGATCAGCACGTCACGCGGGTCCTCGCGCACCGGTACGGCGGCGAGGGCCAGCTCCTCGGGCTGCGCGGTCGGCAGGTCCTTGAGGGAGTGCACCGCGAAGTCGACCTCGCCCCGGGCGAGCGCGTCGCGCAGCGCCGTGACGAAGACACCGGTGCCGCCGATCTGCGCGAGGTGCTCGCGGGAGGTGTCACCGTACGTGGTGATCTCCACCAGCTCGACCTCGCGGCCGGTCAACTGCTTTACGGCTTCGGCCACATGCCCGGACTGGGCCATGGCCAGCTTGCTGCGCCTGGTGCCCAGCCTCAGGGCTTTCTCGGCGGTCATGCCGGGCCTCGATTCTTGCCTTCTTCGTGGGGGGTGGCCCGGGAGACGGCCGCGACCGTCTCCTGGTCCAGGTCGAACAGGGTCCGCAGGGCGTCCGCGTACCCGGCGCCGCCGGGCTCGGCGGCGAGCTGCTTGACCCGTACGGTCGGCGCGTGCAGCAGCTTGTCCACCACGCGCCGCACGGTCTGGGTGATCTCCGCGCGCTGCTTCTCGTCGAGCCCGGGGAGCCGGCCGTCGAGCCGGGCGATCTCGCTCGCCACCACGTCCGCGGCCATCGTGCGCAGCGCGACGACGGTCGGCGTGATGTGCGCGGCCCGCTGCGCGGCGCCGAACGCGGCGACCTCGTCGGCCACGATCGTCCGCACCAGGTCGACGTCGGCGGCCATGGGCGCGTCGGCGGAGGCGTCGGCGAGCGACTCGATGTCGACGAGGCGGACCCCGTCGATCCGGTGCGCGGCCGCGTCGACGTCGCGCGGCATCGCCAGGTCGAGCAGGGCGAGCGCCACCTGCCGTACGGGCTCGGGAGTGCGCTCGCGGCGCATCTCCGGGACCCGCCCGGCGACGGCGAGGGCGGCGATGGTCTCGGCCTCGGATGCCTGGACCGGGCGGACCTGCTCGCGGGGCGCGTTGTCGACCCAGGCGCCGTGCTGTTCCAGGGCGGCGGCGTCGAATCCGGCGACCGCGGCCTCGCCTTCGACGGAGAAGCCACCGCGCACGGTCTCGACGACCGGCGCCGCCTCCCCGGCGGGCCTGCCGGAGACGGGGGCAGAAGCGCCCGGCACCTCGGCGCCCGCGGTCGGCGTGCGACCGGCGACGGCGGAACGTACGGCCTCCGCGGTCAGGACGAGACCGGTCGCGCCGGTGCAGGAGATAGCGACGTCGGCACGTGTCAGTTCGTCCGCCACGGCGTCCATCCGGACCGCGCGGGCCGCCGTGCCGCCCTCGCTCAAGATCTCGACGAGCCGGTCGGCGCGCTCCGCCGTCCGGTTCGCGACGACGACCTCGGCGACCCCGGCCCGCGCGAGCGTGGCCGCGGCGAGCGAGGACATCGAACCGGCGCCGATGACGAGCGCCCGCTTCCCGGCCGCCCACGCGTCCACCGGCTGCCCGGCGGCGAGCTGCTCCAGGCCGAAGGTGACGAGCGACTGCCCGGCCCCGTCGATCCCGGTCTCCGAGTGGGCGCGCTTGCCCACCCGCAGGGCCTGCTGGAAGAGGTCGTTGAGGAGCTTGCCCGCGGAGTGCAGCTCCTGGGCGCGCGCGAGGGTGTCCTTGATCTGGCCGAGGATCTGGCCCTCGCCGACCACCATCGAGTCGAGCCCGCACGCCACCGAGAACAGGTGGTGCACCGCCCGGTCCTCGTAGTGCACATAAAGATAAGGAGTGAGCTCTTCGAGACCCACGCCACTGTGCTGCGCGAGCAGCGTCGACAGCTCGGCGACACCGGCGTGGAACTTGTCCACGTCCGCGTACAGCTCGATGCGGTTGCAGGTGGAGAGCACCGCGGCCTCGGCGGCCGGCTCGGCGGCGAGCGTGTCCTGCAACAGCTTGGCCTGGGTGTCCGCGTTCAGCGCGGCACGCTCCAGGACGCTGACGGGGGCGCTGCGGTGGCTCAGACCTACGACGAGGAGGCTCATGCCGGCATCACGGCGGGCACGTCCCCGTCGGGTCCCTTGCGGTCGTCGTTGTTCTTCTCGGCGGCGGGCTTGGTGACCTTGGCGGCCGGGCCCTCGACGCCCACGGCGCCCTCGGCGGCGGCACCGTCGTCGGGCGCCTCGCCTGCCTTGCGCTGCTCGTGGAACGCGAGGATCTGAAGCTCGATGGAGAGGTCGACCTTGCGCACGTCGACGCCGTCCGGCACGGAAAGGACGGTCGGCGCGAAGTTCAGGATGGAGGTGACACCCGCGGCGACGAGCCGGTCGCAGACCTGCTGAGCGGCACCGGCCGGGGTCGCGATGACGCCGATGGAGACGCCGTTCTCGTCGATGATCTTCTCGAGGTCGTCGGCGTGCTGCACGGCGATGCCCGCGACGGACTTGCCGGTCATCGCCGGGTCGGCGTCGATCAGTGCCGCGACGCGGAAGCCGCGGGAGGCGAAACCACCGTAATTGGCAAGCGCGGCACCGAGGTTACCGATACCGACCATCACGATCGGCCAGTCCTGGGTCAGGCCCAGTTCGCGTGAGATCTGGTAGACGAGGTACTCGACGTCGTAGCCCACGCCGCGGGTCCCGTACGAACCGAGGTACGAGAAGTCCTTGCGCAGCTTCGCGGAGTTGACCCCCGCGGCGGCCGCGAGCTCCTCGGAGGAGACCGTGGGCACCGAGCGCTCCGACAGTGCGGTGAGGGCTCGGAGGTACAGCGGAAGCCTGGCGACGGTGGCCTCGGGAATCCCTCGGCTGCGGGTCGCCGGTCGGTGAGTTCGGCCAGTTGCCACGGTGCTCCTGCGGGTAGAGCGGGGCTGTGGGCGGCACCCTGCTACTCGACCGCCCCGTCGAATGCAGGCTATGTCTTTGTGAACGCGTGCACAAAGATGGTGTCCGATTTGCCCGGCCAACGTGACCGGGCTCACGCGCGCCCCGCGCGCCACCCTGGAACCGGCGCGCAGGCAGCTTCGTTGCTCACCAGTGGGGGCCAAAACGGCACACTCTCCTCAACGTTGCCAAGATCCACGCCCCCGAGACCAAAACCGCCCTCGATCCTAAGCGACTTTTGGGACCAGTTGGACTCGTCGGTCAGTGACTTGTACGACCGGACCGAGACCGACAGGGACCGGTCCGGGGCGTCGTGAGCGGACCGTCACCGCGTGAGCGCGCGCCGCAGCCTCTCCTCCTGGACGCGCCAGAAATCGTGCTGCGCCCCGTCGACGAGAACGACCGGGATCTGTTCCCAGTACTTGCGGTACAGCTCCTCGTCCTCGGTGATGTCCTTCTTCTCCCAGGACGCTCCGACCTCGGCACACACCTTCTCGATCACCACCTGTGCGTCGTCGCACAGATGACAGCCCGGCTTGCCGATCAGCGTGACGATCCGCTCACGCGGATCCTTCTTCTCGCGGTTGCGAAAAATGGGACTCATACCGGCCATTCTCGCCCCACCCATGGCCCTCCTGTCGCCGAGAATTCACGTGCGGACAGGCTCCCGAAACCCGCTCGACTCCGGAACCCCCGAACAGACTGGCTATGCTCACGACATGGCCGCTCTCGGATGGCTCACACCCCGTAGGCGCTCCGCCACCGCGCGGAGCGTGCTGGCAGGCGAGGCTTCGGCCGAGGCCGCCCGCAAGTCCTCCCAGGAGCTGGCGGACCAGTCGCCGCCGGTCGACGACGAGGTCCAGGAACCGGAGTTCCCGGTCGCGGGCGACGACAAGGCCGCCGCCTTCTTCGACCTGGACAACACCGTGATGCAGGGCGCGGCGATCTTCCACTTCGGCCGCGGCCTCTACAAGCGGAAGTTCTTCGAGCGCCGCGAGCTGACCCGCTTCGCCTGGCAGCAGGCCTGGTTCAGGATCGCCGGTGTCGAGGACCCCGAGCACATGCAGGACGCGCAGAACAGCGCCCTGTCCATCGTGAAGGGCCACCGCGTCGCCGAGCTGATGTCCATCGGCGAGGAGATCTACGACGAGTACCTGGCCGAGCGGATCTGGCCCGGCACCCGCGCCCTCGCCCAGGCCCACCTGGACGCGGGCCAGAAGGTCTGGCTGGTCACCGCCGCGCCCGTGGAGATCGCCACGGTCATCGCCCGCCGCCTCGGCCTGACCGGCGCGCTCGGCACGGTCGCCGAGTCCATCGGCGGCGTCTACACCGGCCGCCTCGTCGGCGAACCGCTGCACGGCCCCGCGAAGGCCGAGGCGGTCCGCGCGCTCGCCTCCGCCGAGGGCCTGGAGCTCGGCCGCTGCGCCGCGTACAGCGACTCGCACAACGACATCCCGATGCTCTCGCTCGTCGGACACCCGTACGCGATCAACCCGGACGCGAAGCTGCGCAAGTACGCACGCGAGCGCGACTGGCGGCTGCGGGACTACCGCACGGGCCGCAAGGCCGCGAAGGTCGGGCTCCCCGCCGCGGCCGGCGTCGGCGCGGTCGCGGGCGGCACGGCCGCGGCGATCGCGCTGCACCGGCGCCGTCGCTGACAACCGGTCACGGACGGTCGCGCGGCGGCCCGGGACGACATTCCGAACGTCCTACCCGTGTCCCGCCCCCGCCAGTCCCGCAAGTACCACTCGGCCACAACACGTCACCGCCAGAGCCGGAACTTGAACGTAATCGATCAACAAGTGGTCACTCTCTGGTACTTGAAACGCCGTCGAGTGACTACAGAAGTGACGTAATCGGTGATTTGAGCAACTGGGTGTAGTGCTCCCTGCACGAAGCGTTATTCTCCTCAGACGCAAACCGGTACCCACGCGTCAGCACGACGGGTGAACGGTCCCGCACTGCACGTGATGGAAGCTCTGCCTCTGGGAGTCCCGTGTACCCACACGTCGGGGTTGACGCCTCGGGCCTGGCAACGCTGCACGCGACGGTCGTGGACCGCTTGCGCGGTTTCGTCCCCACCGCGTACGCCGTCCCCGCCCTCGCCGCTGCGGCAGCGTCGGCCGTGCCCGCCCCTGCCTCGCCATGTTTCGCCATGGCCGATTCGACCGCGGCCACCGTAGGTCGGCGGGCCCGTTCCGGGTCCGCCGGCGCCTCGGGCACCGCGGCCAGGTCGGCCACACCTACGGCCCGCCGTCCCGCGGCCGACAGCGACAGTGCCCGCATGATGGATCTGGTCGAGCGCGCCCAGGGGGGCGAGGCCGACGCGTTCGGCCGGCTCTACGACCAGTACAGCGACACTGTGTACCGCTACATCTATTACCGCGTCGGCGGGAAGGCGACAGCGGAGGACCTCACCAGCGAGACCTTCCTGCGCGCGCTGCGCCGCATCAGCACGTTCACCTGGCAGGGCCGTGACTTCGGCGCCTGGCTGGTCACGATCGCGCGCAACCTGGTCGCCGACCATTTCAAGTCGAGCCGTTTCCGCCTCGAAGTGACCACGGGCGAAATGCTCGATGCGAACGAGGTGGAGCGTTCCCCCGAGGACTCGGTCCTGGAGTCCCTCTCCAACGCGGCCCTGCTCGACGCCGTGCGCCGCCTCAACCCACAGCAGCAGGAGTGCGTCACGCTGCGCTTCCTGCAAGGCCTGTCCGTCGCCGAGACCGCTCGCGCGATGGGCAAGAACGAGGGCGCGATCAAGACCCTCCAGTACCGGGCGGTACGCACGCTGGCGCGACTTCTGCCGGACGACGCCCGCTGAGCCGGGGCGCCCTTTCTTCACCCCTGGCGCCGTTACTGCCCGCAGTCCCCAACTCACCTACGGTGAAAGCGAGATGGGATCGCGCCCGGATCATATTTCGCGCGTAACCGAAGTACCGAGCCGCTCGTTGTGCGGGATGCAGGCTCCCTGTGGTCACTCCCGACCGGGATGCACCCACTCTTTGGTGTGTATCCGGGACCGGGGGTGCAACCCCAGGACCCCCTGGGGAGTCGACCGTCATGATTGAGAGGAGGTGCCGCCAGTGATCGCGAACGTATCGGCACACCGGCGGGCGAACGCCTTCGCCCAGGCCCTGGAGGACCAGTCCGACCAGGACCCGGCGGCGCAGCAACCGGAAGAAGAACCGGCCGTCCGGCGCAGCGATGCGGCGGCGGCCGAGGAGGGCGGGCTGCTGTCCCTGGCCGCGGCTCTCGGCGAGCTGCCGAAGCCGGAGCTGGATCCCGAGGTCAAAGTGGTGCAGCGGGCTCAGCTCGTCGCCGCCATGGAGGCCATGGTCCAGGAGGGCGGCGCGGCCGCCGCCGTACCGAAGCAGCGCCAGGGCAAGGGCGCGCACCGGGCGAGTCCGCTGCGGAAGCTGCGGCCCCGCTCCCGGCTGACCAAGGGCATCGCGGCGGGCGGGCTCACGGTCGGTGTGGCCGCGGGCGCGTTCAGCGGTGTGGCCGCGGCGTCGTCCAGCGCGCTGCCGGGTGACCACCTCTACGGCCTGAAGCGCGGCATGGAGGACCTCAAGCTGGGCATGGCGAACAGCGACTCGGACAAGGGCCAGGCCTACCTCGACCAGGCGTCGACGCGGCTGAGCGAGGCGCGCCGGCTCATGGAGCGCGGCCGCACGGGACAGCTCGACCACGAGTCGGTGGGCGAGGTCAGGCGCGCGCTCTCCGGCGTGCGGTACGACGCCTCCGAGGGCCACCGGCTGCTCAGCGACGCGTACAAGCGCGACGGCGCCCTCGGCCCGATCCAGGCCCTGTCCACCTTCTCCGACGCGCACAGGCAGAGCTGGACGGCCCTGAGCGACCGCCTGCCGGTCCAGCTCGGGGACGTACGGGACCAGGTCAGCTCGGTCTTCGACGCCATAGACGAAGAGGTCGGCCCGCTGCGCTCCCTGCTGCCGCGGACCCCGGACGAGAAGGGCGCCTCGACGAGCCCCGGCACCAGCCAGGACGGTACGTCGCCGGGGACCCCGGACACCGGCGGCTCCACGCCCTCCGGCTCCGCCTCCCAGGACGACAAGACGTCGACGAAGCCGAAGCCGTCCACGTCCGACACCGGCAAGGACAAGGAGGGTCTGCTCGGCGAGAACACGGGCGGCCTCCTCGACCCGCCGAAGGACGGGACGACCCCGAGCCCCTCGGACGACAGCCCGGGCTCCAACACCGGCACGGACTCCCCGAAGCCGGACGTGACGGTGCCCCCGCTGCTCCCGGGCCTCCTGCCGGGCCTGGGCGTCGACGGCGAGGACGCGCAGTAGTACACCGCGCAGCAGTCGGGGCCCGAGGCTTGCCTCGGGCCCCGACTCGTTCTACTCCGCCCGCCGACGCGGTGACGCCGCACCGAACAGAAAGCGGCCCGACCCGACCTCCCCAAGAAAGCCGCGTCAGAAGAACACCGACCGCCGCTGCACCAGGAGCTTGTAGAGCGTGTGCTGGATCTGTTCGCGGACCTGGTCCGTCAGGTTGAACATCAGCATCGGATCCTCCGCCGCCTCCGGCGGGTAGCCGTCCGTCGGGATCGGTTCGCCGAACTGGATCGTCCACTTCGTCGGCAGCGGCACCGCACCGAGCGGCCCCAGCCACGGGAACGTCGGCGTGATCGGGAAGTACGGGAAGCCGAGCAGCCGCGCGAGCGTCTTGGCGTTGCCGACCATCGGGTAGATCTCCTCCGCCCCGACGATCGAGCACGGCACGATCGGCGTCCCGGCCCGCAGCGCCGTCGACACGAAGCCGCCCCGCCCGAAGCGCTGCAACTTGTACCGCTCGCTGAACGGCTTGCCGATCCCCTTGAAGCCCTCCGGCATGACGCCGACCAGCTCACCGCTCTCGAGCAGCCGCTGCGCGTCCTCCGCGCAGGCCAGCGTGTGCCCGGCCTTGCGCGCCAGTTCGTTGACCACCGGCAGCATGAACACCAGGTCCGCCGCGAGCAGCCGCAGATGCCGGCTCGCCGGATGGTTGTCGTGCACGGCGACCTGCATCATCAGGCCGTCCAGCGGCAGCGTCCCCGAGTGGTTGGAGACGATCAGGGCCCCGCCTTCGGACGGGATGTTCTCGATGCCCTTCACCTCGACCCGGAAGTACTTCTCCGCGATCGGCCGCAGCAGCGACATCAGGACCTGGTCGGTGAGCTCCTGGTCGTAGCCGAACTCGTCGACGTCGTAGTCCCCGGTGATCCGCCGCCGCAGGAACGCGAGCCCACCCGCGATCTTCCGGTCCCAGCCGCCGCCCCGCGACGGCCCGGCCGGCTCCTGCGGCCCGGGCTCGGGTTCGGACTCCGGCTGCTGCAACGGCCGCACCTCCCGTACGGCCACGGGTTCGCCCTTGCGGCGCGCACCGCCCCCCGGGCCCCGGCCGCGGCGCGCGGCACCCTTCGCCGCCGCCCCTCGCGACCTGTCGTCGTCGAACGGAATGACCTTGGCGTCCGCCATCGTTGATGCGCTCCTCAGTTGGCGCTCTGCGTCGGGGGGTGGCTGGGACCTGTGCGGTGGGCACCGCCCAGGAAGGACAACGCGGCGATCCGGTCCACGGCCCCCGCGAGTGCCTGCGGCGGCAACAGGCCCGGGCCCCGGCCGCGTACGAACTCCGCGAACGCCTCCGCGGTCGTGTACTTGGGCGCAAAGCCCAGTGTGTCGCGCATCTGGGCCGTCGACACCATGCGTCCGTGCGTGAGCAGCCGGATCTGCTCGGGCGAGAAGTCCGTCACCCCCAGCGTACGCAGCGCGCCGCCCACCCAGGTCACGGCGGGAAGGAGAACCGGCACCGTCGGCCGGCCGAGCCGCCGCGAGCACTGCGACAGCAACAGCACACCGTCGCCGGCGATATTGAACGTGCCGCTGTTCAACGTCCCCCGGGCCGGGTCGTGCGAGGCGATCCGCAGCACCTCGATCACGTCGTCCTCGTGCACGAACTGCAACCGCGGGTCGTAGCCGAACACCGTCGGCAGGACCGGCAGCGAAAAGTACTCGGCGAGCGGCGAATCCGCCGTCGGCCCCAGGATGTTGGCGAAGCGCAGCACACAGACCGCGACATCGGGACGGCGCCGGGCGAACCCGCGCACATACCCCTCGACCTCCACCGTGTCCTTGGCGAAGCCCCCGCTCGGCAGCGACTTCGGCGGCGTCGTCTCGGTGAAGACGGCGGGATCGCGGGGAGCCGACCCGTACACATTGGTGCTGGACTTCACCACCAGGCGCTTCACGTTCGGCGCCTTCTGGCACGCGCCGAGCAGCTGCATCGTGCCGATGACGTTGGTCTCCTTGACCGCGCCCCGGCCACCGCTGGCCAGCGGGGTCCCGGTCACGTCCATGTGCACGACGGTGTCCACGGCGTACTCGGCGAGCACTCGCGCGATCGTCGGCTGCCGGATGTCGGCCTGAAGGAAGTCGGCACCGCCCAGATGGTGCGCCGGCGGCACCGCGTCCACGCCGATGACCCGGTCCACCTCGGGGTCCCGCTGGATCCTGCGTACGAACCGGCCGCCCAGCTGTCGGGCCACCCCCGTCACGAGCACGACCTTGCCCAAGATCAGCGCCTACCTTCCGTCCCAGCCTCGCCGCGCTCCGCAATCACTGCCTGCGGGCCACGTTAGCGGTTCGATGTTGCGCTGTGATGTCTGCTCGATGCAGGAAGTGACGACGGCCACACACCCGGACAACGGGAGGTTCCGAAGTGAACATTTGCCTGTTCAAGGGAGCTGTCGCCGCCACGGGCCGCGCAACGCAATGTGGCCCTCCCACCGGATGGTGGAAGGGCCACAAGGCGCGCTGTACAGCAGCTGCCGCTTACTTCTTGTTGCGACGCTGCACGCGGGTGCGCTTCAGCAGCTTGCGGTGCTTCTTCTTCGCCATCCGCTTACGCCGCTTCTTAATGACAGAGCCCACGACTACCCTCGCTCACTTCTCGGACAACCCCTGCGATGCAGGGACAATCACTCGGTGCGGGGCTGCATTGGGGCCCACACGACCTACGAGGGGCTAGCCTACCCCGCCCCGAGCGCCGAGCAGAAATCGAGGTCCGCGGGATCCTGTGGATCAGCCGGCGTCCACCCCCACGTAAGAGTCACGGAGGTACTCGTGAACCGCGTTCTCCGGGACTCGGAAGGACCTCCCCACCCGGATCGCGGGCAGATGACCGCTGTGCACCAAGCGGTACACGGTCATCTTCGACACACGCATCACCGCGGCGACCTCCGCCACGGTCAGGAACGCCACCTCGGATAGAGGCCTCTGGTCAGCAGCCATGACACACCTGAACCTTCCGCACTCGACGGCCACCGGCTTCCCCTTCCGGTGACTCAACGTCGTTGCGTGCTCACTCCCCAATGTAGAGGCGGGTGATGCGAGTGGGGAAGAGGAGCAGCGATCGGCCGCCTACTGTGACAGACACGCTCGATTGAGTACATAGCGAGTAAGCGGTCGGTAGTAATCAGACCGCACAGCGTCATCAAGTGGAACGACGACGGCCACCTGCCCCTCGGCCTCACCGACGAACAGGGCGGGATCGTCCGTATCGGCCAGACCGATGGCGTCGAACCCCAACTGACCTGCACCGCAGACCCATCCGTGGTCCCCGATGACCAGCTCCGGCAGCGGCTCGCCGGCCTCCGAGAGCGCGCCCAGCACCAGGCGAACCGGGAGTGGGGAATGGGTGTGCGCGCCGGTGTCACTTCGCGCCGAGTACGCGCCCGGTTCCCGCACCAGCGCGACTCCTCGGTCGTAGTCGAGGTTGTACGTGCGTAGGCCGAACCGGGTCGTTATGTCGACACTCCGGCCCTGCGCGGGGGTGAGGACGGGACAACCCACCGCCGACAGGGCGTCCGCCAACGCGGCGTAGAAACCGAGCAGTCGATGCGGATGGCCCGTCCCGAACAGCACCGGGGAACGGTTCTCCGCGGCCCTCCCGAGCCGCTCCGCAAACGCGTCCAGCGCCGCCAACGTCCGTTCCGGATCGATGACATCGTGCCCTGTCCGGTGCCGCGGGTCCCGGGAAACCCCGCACTTGTCCGCCATCAGCGCGAGCAGGTCCCGGTGCCCCCACACCCACTCGGGGTCGAGCCCGAGCATCACGCGCGGATCCCGCGCCTCGAACAGGCGGTAACTCCGCAGACTCTCCTCACGGGAGGTCGCCACGGGCCCGGCAAGCCGAGCCGCCAACAGATGCGCACGCAGGGCGCCGACGCTCAACACCCTTGTGATGTTGCTGCATTGCCCCCACCTCCACCCCGAAAACCCCGAAACACCCCACAGTCGGAGTAACCCTGCCCCCACCACACCTCTCGGCCCGCCGACCTCCGCCCCTCCGACTCCTTCGCCTGCCTCCGGCTCCCCCCGTCTGTCGCCGACTCCCCCGCCTATCTCCCACCCACCCGCCCCCTCCAGGGGCGTCGGCCCATCGGGCGCCACCCCGCCTCCGCCGAAGGTCACGACGAGGCCGCCCCCGCCTTGGGCAATCTGCCGCCTTGGGCGGCAGGGTGGGCAAGGCGGCGCCCGGTGCCGCGCAACGAGGGGAGAGGCCCGGCCCCGGCCGACGTGGGATCCCCCTGCGCCGCGCAACAAACGCAGAGGCCCCGGCCCCGGCCGACTCAGGAACCCCGGTGCCGCGCACCCATCACGACGGGCGCCGACCCCGGCACGGCTCAAAAACCCCGGTGCCGCCCACCGATCACGGCAACAGCCCCCGGAGGGGATACGCCGACTTACGCGTGGCCAGAATCGCCTGGTCCAACCGGTCCGCGGGGTCGTACCCCGCCTCCCACTCCCGATACGACACCGGCCACCGCCCATCCGTCATCCGCTGCGGAGCCAACTGCCGCGTACGCGCGAACACTTCCTGCCGCCACCCGTCGGGAATCACCGACTCGGGCGCGATCTCCCGCCCCGCCGCGATCCCCACCAGATGCGTCCACGACCGCGGCACCACATCCACCACGGCGTAGCCACCCCCACCGAGCGCGACCCACTTCCCGTCCGCGTACTCGTGCGCCCACTCGTGACACGCCACCTGCACCGCCCGCTGCGCGTCCAGCGAAACCGCCAGATGCGCCAACGGATCCTCGAAGTGCGTATCGGCCCCGTGCTGCGTCACCAGCACCTGCGGCCGGAACTCCGCCAACAGCTCCGGCACCACCGCGTGCAGCGCCCGCAGCCACCCCGCGTCCCCGGTCCCCGCCGGCAGCGCCACGTTCACGGCCGTCCCCTCGCCGGCCCCGTCCGCCCCGGTCTCCTCGGGCCACCCGGTCTGCGGGAACAACGTACGGGGATGCTCGTGCAGCGAGATCGTCAGAACCCGCGGGTCCTCCCAGAACGCCGCCTGCACCCCGTCCCCGTGATGCACGTCCACATCCACGTACACGACCCGCTCGGCGCCCAGCTCCAGCAACCGCGCGATCGCCAGCGCCGCGTCGTTGTAGACGCAGAACCCGGACGCCGCCCCCGGCATCGCATGGTGCAGGCCGCCCGAGAAGTTCACGGCGTGCAGCGCGTCCCCCCGCCACACGCTCTCCGCGGCCCCCACCGACTGCCCGGCGATCAGCGCGGACACCTCGTGCATCCCCGCGAATGCCGGATCGTCCATGGTCCCGAGCCCGTACGCCGGATCGGCGGCGTCCGGATCGGCCGAAGCCGCCTTGACCGCCTCCACGTAGTCCTCGCGATGCACGAGCCGCAGCGTGGACTCCCCCGCCGCCTTGGCCGCGACGACCTCCAGCTCCCGGTCGAGCCCGAACGCGTCCACGAGTCTCCGGGTCAGATCAAGCCTGACCGGATCCATCGGGTGTCCGGGCCCGAAGTCATACCCCGCTACCGCCGGGTCCCACATCAATTGCGCGCGGCCGCTCATGCCCGCCACCGTATCGGTCCCCCCGCTCCCGGAACGACGGGGCGTACACCAGCGTAAGAAGCACCAACACCATCGGCACGAGCATCGCCCCGCGGTAGCTCCACGCGTCCCCGATCGCCCCGACAAGCGGCGAACCGATCAGAAAACCCACGTAGTTGAAGATGTTGAGCCGCGCGATCGCCGCATCCGACGCGTTCGGGAACAGCCGCCCCGCCGCGGCGAAGGTCTGCGGCACGATCACGCACAAGCCCAGCCCCAGCAACGTGAAGCCCAGCATCCCCACCCAGGCCCCCGGCGCCACAGCCACCACACCGAACCCACCGGCGGCCACAACAGCCCCCAGCCGCACCACGGCCACCGCCCCGAACCGCCGCACCCCCACATCCCCGACGGCCCGCCCCACCAGCGTCATCACCATGTAGACGTTGTACGGAACCGTGGACAGCTGCTCCGAGCTCCCCAGCACGTCCTGGAGGTACTTCGCGCTCCAGTTCGAGACCGTCGAGTCCCCGATGTACGCGAAGGACATCACCAGGCACAGCGGCAGCAGCACCTTGAAGACGACCCCGCCGCCCTGCCCCTGCTCCGCGGCGTCCGCCTCCCCCGCGGCCGCCCGCCCGTCCACGTACCACCGGCTCGCCACGAGACAGAGCGGCAGCAGCACGCACACCACCGGCAGATACGACACGAACAGCGTCAGGTCCCAGTGCGCCCCGCCCCACGCGAGCGACGCCCCGACGATCCCGCCGAAGCTGTACGCGGCATGGAAGCCCAGCATGATGCTGCGCCCGTACGTCCGCTGAAGGCTGACGCCGAGCATGTTCATCGAGGCGTCGAGCGCCCCCACGGCCAACCCGAACGCGGCGAGCGCGACGGCCACCTCCGCCAGCGAGTCCCCCGCCCCGACCCCGAGCAGCGCCAGGAGCACGACGGGCTGCGACCACCTCAGCACCCGGCTGGGCCGCACCCTCTTCACCAACTGCTCGGTGCCTACGCTCCCGGCCCCGGCCAGCACCGGCACGGCGGCCAGGAACACGGGCAGCAGCGCGTCGGATATCCCGTACTGGTCCTGAATGGCGGGGATCCGGGTCACGAGGAGCGCGAAGGCGGCGCCCTGCGCGAAGAAGCTGAACCCCAGCGCCCCACGGCCCCACCGCAGCCGCCCACCCACCGTGCCGGCCGTCCCGGCTGTGCCATCGGTCATGGCGGCACAGCGTATGCCTCCGCCCTACCCGTGGGTAGATGGATCACAAAACCATGGGCCGACCGTGACCTCGGCGCCCTCAGCCGAGCAGCCGGGGCAACTCCCGCATGTCGCCGAAGAGTTCATCGGCCCGTGCCAGCCGGTCGGCGGGCGTCATCGCGGTGAACCCGTACACATCCATCCCGGCGGCGACGGCGGCCTGCACACCGAGCGGGCTGTCCTCGACGACCAGGCACTTCTCCGGCGGAAGGCCCATCCGCTCGGCGGCGTACAGAAACAGATCGGGCGCCGGCTTCCCCCGCCCCACATCCTGCGAGCTGAAGATCCGCTCGTCCCCGAACCACTTGTCGAGCCCGGTCTTCCGGTGCCCGACACGGATCCGCTCATGACTCCCGGACGACGCGACGCAGTACGGCACCCCGTCGGCCGTCAGCTTCTCCAGGACCTCGACGATCCCGTCGACCGGCTCCAGCTCCCGCTCGAACGCCGCGAACACCCGCGCGTGAAAGACCTCGTCGAAATCCTCGGGAAGCCGCTGCCCGGTCCGCTCGAGCACCACATCGTGCACGCGGTGCATGGCGGCGCCCATGTAGTCCCGCAGCGATTCCTCGTACGAGGTCGGGTGCCCGAGCTCGGTGAGATAGCCGGCCAGGAGCGTGTTGGAGATCGGCTCACTGTCGACGAGTACACCGTCGTTGTCGAAGATGACGAGGTCATAGCGAATGCCCATGTATTCGACCCTAAACGCAGAAAAGCCCGGACCGTATCCCGGCCCGGGCTTTTCTCTAAAATTAGTTCGGCGGCGTCCTACTCTCCCACAGGGTCCCCCCTGCAGTACCATCGGCGCTGTGAGGCTTAGCTTCCGGGTTCGGAATGTAACCGGGCGTTTCCCTCACGCTATGACCACCGAAACACTATGAAACTGTCAACCGGAGCCGTGGCACATGGCTACGACGGTTGTTCGTGGTTTCAGAACCAACACAGTGGACGCGAGCAACTGAGGACAAGCCCTCGGCCTATTAGTACCAGTCACCTCCACACCTTGCGGTGCTTCCAGATCTGGCCTATCAACCCAGTCGTCTACTGGGAGCCTTAACCCCTCGAGGGGGTGGGAATACTCATCTCGAAGCAGGCTTCCCGCTTAGATGCTTTCAGCGGTTATCCTTTCCGAACGTAGCCAACCAGCCATGCCCTTGGCAGGACAACTGGCACACCAGAGGTTCGTCCGTCCCGGTCCTCTCGTACTAGGGACAGCCCTTCTCAATATTCCTACGCGCACAGAGGATAGGGACCGAACTGTCTCACGACGTTCTAAACCCAGCTCGCGTACCGCTTTAATGGGCGAACAGCCCAACCCTTGGGACCGACTCCAGCCCCAGGATGCGACGAGCCGACATCGAGGTGCCAAACCATCCCGTCGATATGGACTCTTGGGGAAGATCAGCCTGTTATCCCCGGGGTACCTTTTATCCGTTGAGCGACGGCGCTTCCACAAGCCACCGCCGGATCACTAGTCCCGACTTTCGTCCCTGCTCGACCCGTCGGTCTCACAGTCAAGCTCCCTTGTGCACTTACACTCAACACCTGATTACCAACCAGGCTGAGGGAACCTTTGGGCGCCTCCGTTACCCTTTGGGAGGCAACCGCCCCAGTTAAACTACCCATCAGACACTGTCCCTGATCCGGATCACGGACCCAGGTTAGACATCCAGCACGACCAGAGTGGTATTTCAACGACGACTCCCTCGATACTGGCGTACCGAGTTCAAAGTCTCCCACCTATCCTACACAAGCCGAACCGAACACCAATATCAAACTGTAGTAAAGGTCCCGGGGTCTTTCCGTCCTTCTGCGCGAAACGAGCATCTTTACTCGTAGTGCAATTTCACCGGGCCTATGGTTGAGACAGTCGAGAAGTCGTTACGCCATTCGTGCAGGTCGGAACTTACCCGACAAGGAATTTCGCTACCTTAGGATGGTTATAGTTACCACCGCCGTTTACTGGCGCTTAGGTTCTCAGCTTCGCCACACCGAAATGTGACTAACCGGTCCCCTTAACGTTCCAGCACCGGGCAGGCGTCAGTCCGTATACATCGCCTTACGGCTTCGCACGGACCTGTGTTTTTAGTAAACAGTCGCTTCTCGCTGGTCTCTGCGGCCACCCCCAGCTCAGAGTGCAAGACTCATCACCAGGAATGGCCCCCCTTCTCCCGAAGTTACGGGGGCATTTTGCCGAGTTCCTTAACCATAGTTCACCCGAACGCCTCGGTATTCTCTACCTGACCACCTGAGTCGGTTTAGGGTACGGGCCGCCATGAAACTCGCTAGAGGCTTTTCTCGACAGCATAGGATCATCCACTTCACCACAATCGGCTCGGCATCAGGTCTCAGCCTTGTGTGCGACGGATTTACCTACCGCACGGCCTACACCCTTACCCCGGGACTACCATCGCCCGGGCTGGACTACCTTCCTGCGTCACCCCATCGCTCACCTACTACCAGCTTGGGCCGGCGGCTCCACCACTTTCCATTCCCCGAAGGGTCCGGAACGGCTTCACGGCCTTAGCATCACTGGATTCGATGTCTTTCGCGTCACAGCGGGTACCGGAATATCAACCGGTTATCCATCGACTACGCCTGTCGGCCTCGCCTTAGGTCCCGACTTACCCTGGGCAGATCAGCTTGACCCAGGAACCCTTAGTCAATCGGCGCACACGTTTCTCACGTGTGTATCGCTACTCATGCCTGCATTCTCACTCGTGAACCGTCCACAACTACCTTCCGGTGCTGCTTCACCCGGCACACGACGCTCCCCTACCCATCACAGCGGGCGTTGGCCCTATAGCTGCAATGACACGACTTCGGCGGTACGCTTGAGCCCCGCTACATTGTCGGCGCGGAATCACTTGACCAGTGAGCTATTACGCACTCTTTCAAGGGTGGCTGCTTCTAAGCCAACCTCCTGGTTGTCTCTGCGACTCCACATCCTTTCCCACTTAGCGTACGCTTAGGGGCCTTAGTCGATGCTCTGGGCTGTTTCCCTCTCGACCATGGAGCTTATCCCCCACAGTCTCACTGCCGTGCTCTCACTTACCGCCATTCGGAGTTTGGCTAAGGTCAGTAACCCGGTAGGGCCCATCGCCTATCCAGTGCTCTACCTCCGGCAAGAAACACACGACGCTGCACCTAAATGCATTTCGGGGAGAACCAGCTATCACGGAGTTTGATTGGCCTTTCACCCCTAACCACAGGTCATCCCCCAGGTTTTCAACCCTGGTGGGTTCGGTCCTCCACGAAGTCTTACCTCCGCTTCAACCTGCCCATGGCTAGATCACTCCGCTTCGGGTCTTGAGCGCGCTACTATGTCGCCCTGTTCGGACTCGCTTTCGCTACGGCTTCCCCACACGGGTTAACCTCGCAACACACCGCAAACTCGCAGGCTCATTCTTCAAAAGGCACGCAGTCACGACTGCATGTGCAAGCACATACAGCGACGCTCCCACGGCTTGTAGGCACACGGTTTCAGGTACTATTTCACTCCGCTCCCGCGGTACTTTTCACCATTCCCTCACGGTACTATCCGCTATCGGTCACCAGGGAATATTTAGGCTTAACGGGTGGTCCCGCCAGATTCACACAGGATTTCTCGGGCCCCGTGCTACTTGGGTGTCTCTCAAACGAGCCGCTGACGTTTCGACTACGGGGGTCTTACCCTCTACGCCGGACCTTTCGCATGTCCTTCGTCTACATCAACGGTTTCTTACTCGTCTCACGGCCGGCAGACCGTAAAAGAGAGATCCCACAACCCCGCACACGCAACCCCTGCCGGGTCTCACACGTATACGGTTTGGCCTCATCCGGTTTCGCTCGCCACTACTCCCGGAATCACGGTTGTTTTCTCTTCCTGCGGGTACTGAGATGTTTCACTTCCCCGCGTTCCCTCCACACTGCCTATATATTCAGCAGCGGGTGACAGCCCATGACGACTGCCGGGTTTCCCCATTCGGAAACCCCCGGATCAAAGCCTGGTTGACGACTCCCCGGGGACTATCGTGGCCTCCCACGTCCTTCATCGGTTCCTGGTGCCAAGGCATCCACCGTGCGCCCTTAAAAACTTGGCCACAGATGCTCGCGTCCACTGTGCAGTTCTCAAACAACGACCAACCACCCGTCACAACCCACCGAAGCGGATCTTTACCGGGGCCGGCACTGAGGTCGCGATCAAATCCGTACCCTCAGATACCCAACAGCGTGCCCGGCCCGACCTGTCCACTCTCACGTTCCACGCCGAAGCAGTACTAGTGAAGCCAACCGATCGTGCCGAATAATCAACGTTCCACCCATGAGCAACCACCGTCGAACGTGTGCCGACGTAATGGCCTCTGACCGCGCCCCGAAGGACTCGGTAAGAAGTGCTCCTTAGAAAGGAGGTGATCCAGCCGCACCTTCCGGTACGGCTACCTTGTTACGACTTCGTCCCAATCGCCAGTCCCACCTTCGACAGCTCCCTCCCACAAGGGGTTGGGCCACCGGCTTCGGGTGTTACCGACTTTCGTGACGTGACGGGCGGTGTGTACAAGGCCCGGGAACGTATTCACCGCAGCAATGCTGATCTGCGATTACTAGCAACTCCAACTTCATGGGGTCGAGTTGCAGACCCCAATCCGAACTGAGACCGACTTTTTGAGATTCGCTCCACCTTGCGGTATCGCAGCTCATTGTATCGGCCATTGTAGCACGTGTGCAGCCCAAGACATAAGGGGCATGATGACTTGACGTCGTCCCCACCTTCCTCCGAGTTGACCCCGGCGGTCTCCTGTGAGTCCCCATCACCCCGAAGGGCATGCTGGCAACACAGAACAAGGGTTGCGCTCGTTGCGGGACTTAACCCAACATCTCACGACACGAGCTGACGACAGCCATGCACCACCTGTACACCGACCACAAGGGGGCGCCTGTCTCCAGACGTTTCCGGTGTATGTCAAGCCTTGGTAAGGTTCTTCGCGTTGCGTCGAATTAAGCCACATGCTCCGCTGCTTGTGCGGGCCCCCGTCAATTCCTTTGAGTTTTAGCCTTGCGGCCGTACTCCCCAGGCGGGGCACTTAATGCGTTAGCTGCGGCGCGGACAACGTGGAATGTTGCCCACACCTAGTGCCCACCGTTTACGGCGTGGACTACCAGGGTATCTAATCCTGTTCGCTCCCCACGCTTTCGCTCCTCAGCGTCAGTAATGGCCCAGAGATCCGCCTTCGCCACCGGTGTTCCTCCTGATATCTGCGCATTTCACCGCTACACCAGGAATTCCGATCTCCCCTACCACACTCTAGCTAGCCCGTATCGACTGCAGACTCGGGGTTAAGCCCCGAGCTTTCACAATCGACGTGACAAGCCGCCTACGAGCTCTTTACGCCCAATAATTCCGGACAACGCTTGCGCCCTACGTATTACCGCGGCTGCTGGCACGTAGTTAGCCGGCGCTTCTTCTGCAGGTACCGTCACTTTCGCTTCTTCCCTGCTGAAAGAGGTTTACAACCCGAAGGCCGTCATCCCTCACGCGGCGTCGCTGCATCAGGCTTTCGCCCATTGTGCAATATTCCCCACTGCTGCCTCCCGTAGGAGTCTGGGCCGTGTCTCAGTCCCAGTGTGGCCGGTCGCCCTCTCAGGCCGGCTACCCGTCGTCGCCTTGGTGAGCCATTACCTCACCAACAAGCTGATAGGCCGCGGGCTCATCCTTCACCGCCGGAGCTTTTAACCCCCATCCAGGAGAATGGGAGTGTTATCCGGTATTAGACCTCGTTTCCAAGGCTTGTCCCAGAGTGAAGGGCAGATTGCCCACGTGTTACTCACCCGTTCGCCACTAATCCACCCCGAAGGGCTTCATCGTTCGACTTGCATGTGTTAAGCACGCCGCCAGCGTTCGTCCTGAGCCAGGATCAAACTCTCCGTGAATGTTTCCGGGATATCCCGGTGACACACACGAGAGCGGAACGGTCGGAGGAATAATCCGACCGTTCACAGCGTCCTCGCTGTGCGCCTGCCAGCCAATGGCTGGCAGGACTTTTCAAAGGAACCTCGTCCCAGCGGATGCTGGAGACGGGGTATCAACAAATTTTGGCGTTGATTTTTGGCACGCTGTTGAGTTCTCAAGGAACGGACGCTTCCTTTGTACTCACCCTCTCGGGCTTTCCTCCGGGCGCTTCCCTTCGGGTCTTGCTTTTGTTCTTGCTGTTTTGCGTTTCCGACTCTATCAGACCGTTTCCCGGCCCGTTTTCCTCGGTTCCGCTTCGCTTTCCGGCCTTTCGGCTTTCCGGCGAGTCCGACTCTATCAGATCCTTTCGGGCCTGATTCCCAGTCAGGGGGGCTTGTCTTCCCGGCTGTTGGGCCGTTCCGGCGAGTGAGACTTTAGCGGATTCCCGGCCCCCGAGCTAATCGGGGTCGCGTCCTTTCGAACGTGGATTCCTCATTTCGCAAAGACGCACGCAAATACAGACGACGACCGAGCAGAAGCCAGTCGTCGTGCTTTTGAGAGGTCTTGCGGAATGGTTGTCCGGGGACCGACCGGGGTCGGCGCTCACGGCGGACAACTCGGAGAACACTACGGATGGGCCCGGGGCGTGTCAACTTCACGCCTCGGGCCCGTACGCGGGTCAGCTGTTGTTGCCGGAGGCCAGTTCGCGGCTGCGGTCGCGGGCGGCTTCGAGGGCGGCGATGAGGGCCGCTCGTACGCCGTGGCTCTCGAGTTCGCGGATCGCGTTGATGGTCGTGCCGGCGGGGGACGTCACGTTCTCGCGGAGCTTGACCGGGTGTTCGCCGCTGTCGCGGAGCATCGTGGCGGCGCCGATGGCGGACTGGACGATGAGGTCGTGGGCCTTGTCGCGCGGGAGGCCGAGGAGGATGCCCGCGTCGGTCATGGCCTCGACCAGGAAGAAGAAGTAGGCCGGGCCCGAGCCGGAGAGAGCCGTGCAGGCGTCCTGCTGGGACTCGGGGACGCGGAGCGTTTGCCCGACCGAGCCGAAGAGTTCCTCGGCGTGGGTGAGGTGGGCGGCTGTGGCGTGGGTGCCGGCGGAGATGACGGACATCGCCTCGTCGACCAGGGCCGGGGTGTTCGTCATGACGCGGACCACCGGGGTGCCCTCGGGGAGGCGTTCCTCGAAGAAGGTGGTGGGGATGCCGGCCGCGCCGCTGATGACCAGGCGGTCGGAGGGGACGTGCGGGGCGAGCTCGTCGAGCAGCGTGCCCATGTCCTGGGGCTTCACCGTGAGGATCAGGGTGTCGGCCTGCTTGGCCGCTTCCTGGTTGGTGACCGGGGTGACGCCGTAGCGGGTGCGGAGTTCCTCGGCGCGTTCCGGGCGGCGGGCCGTGACCATGAGGTCGCTCGGTGCCCAGCCGCCGCGGATCATTCCGCTGAGCAGGGCTTCGCCGATCTTGCCCGTGCCGAGTACGGCGACCTTGTGGCGGGGGTGCTGGCTCATGAGCGGGGCCTTCCGTGTGCGTCGTCCGTCCGCACGCATCCTCGCATCGGCCCTGCCCGTCGTACGCGGTTGTCCGGTGGGCGGAACGGGCTCAGGCCGTACGGCGGCGCAGGGTCGCGGCGCCGAGGGCGAGGACGAGCACGGCGCAGCCGGCGACGATCACGGCGTCGCGGATGTAGGTGGCGGTGAGGTCGGTGTGCTTGAGGACCTCGTTCATGCCGTCGACCGCGTACGACATGGGGAGGACGTTGGAGATCCCCTCCAGGACCGGCTGCATCTGGTCGCGCGGGGTGAACAGGCCGCAGAGCAGCAGCTGCGGGAAGATCACCGCCGGCATGAACTGGACCGCCTGGAACTCCGATGCCGCGAAGGCCGAGACGAAGAGGCCGAGGGCCGTGCCGAGCAGGGCGTCGAGGAGGGCGACCAGGAGGAGCAGCCAGGCCGAGCCGGTGACGTCGAGGTCCAGGGCCCAGAGGGCGAGGCCCGTGGCGAGGATCGACTGGACGACCGCGACGGCGCCGAAGGCGAGCGCGTAGCCGCCGATCAGGTCCGCCTTGCCGAGCGGCATGGACAGGAGGCGTTCCAGGGTGCCGCTCGTGCGTTCGCGGAGGGTGGCGATGGACGTCACCAGGAACATCGTGATCAGCGGGAAGATGCCGAGGAGCGAGGCGCCGATGGAGTTGAAGGTGGCCTGGCTGCCGTCGAAGACGTAGCGGAGCAGGAAGAGCATCACGCACGGGACGAGCAGCATCAGGGCGATCGAGCGCGGGTCGTGGCGGAGCTGGCGCAGGACGCGGAGTGCGGTGGCGGTGGTGCGGTACGTGTTCATGGCGGGTTCCCCGGGGCTTTGGTCGGTGGGTGCGTCAGTGGGCGGGGGTGTTCGCGTTCGCTTCGTCGACGAGGTGCAGGAAGGCCTCTTCGACGGTGGGTGCGGCGGTGCGCTCGCGCAGGGCGTCGGGGCTGTCGTCGGCGAGCAGTTCGCCCTCGCGCATGAGGAGGAGGCGGTGGCAGCGCTCGGCCTCGTCCATGACGTGCGAGGAGACGAGGATCGTGGTGCCGCGGGCGGCGAGGTCGTGGAAGAGGTTCCACAGGTCGCGGCGGAGGACGGGGTCGAGGCCGACGGTCGGCTCGTCGAGGACGAGGAGTTCGGGGGTGCCGAGCAGGGCGACGGCCAGGGAGACGCGGCTGAGCTGGCCGCCGGAGAGGTTCCCGGCGAGGGCGTCGGCGTGGGAGGTGAGGTCTACGTCGGTGAGGACGCGGTCGACCTCGGCGTTGCGGTGGGCGGCGGCGGACCTGCCGGGGAGCAGGACGGAGGCGAAGTAGGCGAGGTTCTGGCGGATGGACAGGTCGAGGTAGACGGAGGGGGCCTGGGTCACGTAGCCGACGCGGGAGCGCAGGTTCGGGTGGCCTGCGGGGTGGTCGAGGACCGTGAGGGTGCCGGTGACCTTGGCCTGGGTGCCGACGACGGAGCGCATCAGGGTTGATTTGCCGCAGCCGGAGGGGCCGAGGAGGCCGGTGATCTGGCCGCGCGGGACGGTGAAGTCCAGGGCTCGCAGGACGGTGCGGGGGCCGCGGGCGACGGTGAGTCCGGTGGCGTCCACGGCGGGTGGCGTTTTATTCATCACACGATGAATAATCCTCCGGAGGGGGTGGGGCGTCAAGGTGGGCCGGGGGCGGTTTCGGGGTCGGTGGTTCTGGGCGCGCGGCGGCGGGGGTGGGCCTGTGCCGGGGTCGGCGCCTGTAGTCATGGGTGCGCTGCACCGGGGGTGGGCCTGTGCCGGGGTGGCGCCCGTCGTCATCGGTGCGCGGCACCCGGGGGGGCTTCTGCCGGGGGCGGCGCCCGTCCCATGGGTGCGCGGCACCGGGGGCCGCCTTGCCCACCCTGCCGCCCAAGGCGGCAGATTGCCCAAGGCGGTGGCGGCTGACCGCAACGGGTGGGGAGGCGGGGTCGGCGGTGGCCCAGCGCGGTGGCGGCCGCTCGTCACGGGTGGGGAGCCGTGCCGGCGGCAGGCTGCCCAAGGCGGGGGCGGCCGTCCCGCAACAGGCGGGGAGCCGGGGTCGGCGGCGGCGGCCCAACGCGGTGGCGGCCGCTCGTCACGGGTGGGGAGCCGTGCCGGCGGCAGGCTGCCCAAGGCGGGGGCGGCCGTCCCGCAACAGGCGGGGAGCCGGGGTCGGCGGCGGCGGCCCAACGCGGTGGCGGCCGCTCGTCACGAGTGGGGAGCCGTGCCGGCGGCAGGCTGCCCAAGGCGGGGGCGGCCGTCCCGCAACAGGCGGGGAGCCGGGGTCGGCGGCGGCGGCCCAACGCGGTGGCGGCCGCTCGTCACGAGTGGGGAGCCGTGCCGGCGGCAGGCTGCCCAAGGCGGGGGCGGCCGTCCCGCAACAGGCGGGGAGCCGGGGTCGGCGGCGGCGGCCCAACGCGGTGGCGGCTGCTCGTCACGAGTGGGGAGCCGTGCCGGCGGCAGGCTGCCCAAGGCGGGGGCGGCCGTCCCGCAACGGGTGGGGAGGCGTTGCTGCGGCAGATTGCCCAAGGCGGGGCGGGCCTTGCCGTCGCGGGTGCGGTGACCCGTGGGGCGACGCACCTGGAGGGGCGATTCAAGCCCCGGTCTGGGACGGGACACGCGGGGTCCGGGGCAACGCCCCGATCTTTTGAGACCCGCTCGCGGGGCCTGAGGCGGAGCCCTGGCGCCGGTTCAGCAATGACAGCCCCGCCGGCGATTGAGGCGCGGGGTCCGGGGCGGAGCCCCGAGGCCGCAACGCCGGTTCCGCCTGCTCAGCCCCGGCAGGGCAGCGCCACGAGGCCGCAACGCCGGTTCCGCCTGCTCGGCCCGGCGGGCAGCGCCACGAGGTCGTAACGGCGGATAGGACCGCTCAGTCCCGGCGGGATCAGCGCTTGCCCTTTTTCTTGGACGGGTTGCCCGTGCGGCGCTTCGTGCGGCGCTCGTACTGCTCGCGAGCCGTCTCGTACTCCTCGCGGCGGAGCTTCTCGCCCGGCGCCTCGACGAGGCACCGCAGGGCGTAGGCGAGCAGGACTCCCACGAAGCCGATCGCCAGGAAACCGCGCAGCGACGCCTGCTTCTCGGGGTCGTGGCGCTCGGTGAAACCGGTGCGGGTGCGGGCGAAGGCGAGCGCGCTGCACACCGCGAACATCACGATGAGCAGCAGGTTCACGAGGGATCCGACGTCGGCGATGGCCAGGCCCTCGTAGGCGAACCGGAGGACGAAGCAGCCGGCGGCCGCCAGGACGAGCGCGCCCACGCCGACCGCGGCCCGGCGCAGGCCGTAGTTGCCGCTGTGGTCGACCCAGGTCGTGCCGAAGAAGCGGATCTCCTCGGGCTGGGGCCCCGGGGCCGGGGAGGTGCTGGGGGTGCCGGTTTCGTCGCTCACGCCATCGATTATCACCGGACCGGGCCGCGCGTCCCGCAGCCCGGTCCGGGCCGCGCGGCTCAGGCGCAGCGCGGCGCCACGTAGCCGTCGCTGCCCGTCTTCACGTAGGTGTCGGAGACGTATTCGCCGACGCCGATGTTGTCCCAGATCCTCGACGTGCCGTACGGGCCGGCGACCGTCTCGCCCGGCTTCTGGCAGAAGATCGGCACCTTCGCGCTCAGCGGCAGCACGCGCACCACGCGGTACTGGGTGCCGGGGCCGCTGCGGACGTTCACGTTGTAGCCCGGCGCCACCGGGTAGTACATCGACGCCGCCGCCGCTTCCACGGACAGAGCGGACTGAGCGGACTGGCCGGACTGATCCGACTGCACGGGCTGCTCCTCTGGTGCCACTTTTCTGGGTCTCCCCCGTCGGGCCGACTCGTTCAACGTTCGTTGAGGGCCCGTTGAAATATGTGTGTTGGAATGTCGAACACGCAGGCTAGCAAGGCCCGTTCATCAGCCACGGGGGGCGTGGACATGCCGTCGTACAACAGCATCGGGAGCGGACCGGAAGCGGAACTTCCGGCGTATGCCGGGCACTACCGGCTGGAGGAGCGCCTCGGCGCGGGCGGCATGGGCGTCGTGCATCTGGCGCGGTCGGCGGCGGGGCTGCCGCTCGCGGTGAAGGTGGTGCACGCCGAGTTCGCGGAGGACCCCGAGTTCAGGGGGCGGTTCCGGCAGGAAGTGGCGGCCGCGCGGCGGGTCAGCGGAGCCTTCACCGCGCCGGTCGTGGACGCCGACCCGGAGGCCGAACTGCCGTGGATGGCAACGCTGTTCATCCCCGGTCCGACCCTCGCCGAGCACGTCAAGCGGAACGGGCCGCTGTGCCCGGCGCAATTGCGGCACCTGACGGCCGGGCTCGCGGAGGCGCTGCGCGACATTCATCGCGCCGGTGTCGTGCACCGGGATCTGAAGCCGAGCAATGTGCTGCTCGCCGAGGACAGCCCGAAGGTCATCGACTTCGGCATCTCGCGGCCGAAGGACAGTGAACTGCGCACCGAGACCGGGAAGTTGATCGGTACGCCGCCGTTCATGGCACCCGAGCAGTTCCGCAGCCCGCGTGAAGTCGGCCCGGCCGCCGATGTGTTCGCGCTCGGCTCGCTGCTCGTGCACGCGGCGACGGGGCGCGGCCCCTTCGACTCGGACAGTCCCTACCTGGTGGCGTACCAGGTGGTGCACGACGAACCGGATGTGTCCGGCGTGCCCGACGACCTCGCGCCGCTCGTCCTCGCCTGTCTGGCCAAGGAGCCGGAGGACCGGCCCACGCCGGACGAGCTGATGGCGGAGCTTCGGCGGATCTCGGCGCGGTACGACACCCAGGCGTTCATCCCGGCGCAGCGCGCGCCGGTCGAGTCGAACGAGCCGGTCAGGTCGGTCGAGCCGGTCAAGTCCGTCGAGTCCGTCGGGCCGGTCGGGCCGGTCGGGCCCGGCACCGGCGGCCCCGTTCAGGAGGCGCCCGGTTCGTCGGCGGCGCGCAGGCGGCCACGCCCCCGCACCCTCCTCACCCTCGCCGGGGCCCTCGCCCTGGGCGGCGCGCTCACGGCGACCCTGCTCACGGGCGGCGACTCCGGCACCGGCACCCGCACCGCCCCGGCGGGCTCCCCCGCCACGTTCCACCCCTGGCGGAGCAAGCTCGGCCCCGGTGCCGCGCCCGCCTGCTCGTACGGGGCCGGGAGCCTGAACTGCGTCGTACCCGGCGCGCTGGCCGTGTCGCTCGATCCGCGGGACGGCTCGGTGCGGTGGAAGCGGAAGGCGTCCGGCGGCACGGGGGACGTCGGCGGGGCGGCGCCCGTGGTGTCGGGCGGCCTGGTGCACGCGCTCACCCCGGACGGGTCCCGGCTCGTCGCGATGGCGGCCGGTACGGGGAAGTCGCGCTGGTCGATGGATGTGTCGCGGTTCCAGGGGCAGGTGCGTCAGGCGGCGGGGCGGGTGCTCCTCGCGGCGCCCGACGGCACGCTGAGCGCGGTCGACAGCGCGACCGGGCGACGGGAGTGGAGCCGTCGCCGGGCCCTGGGACCGCGGTCCACCCTCTCGTACGTCGGTGGTGGCCTGGCCTACGCCACGGCGCCGGCGCCCGACGGGGCGAACACCCAGGTGAGCGCGGTGGATCCGAGGACGGGTGCCGTCCGCTGGCGGCAGCGGTCGCCGGGCACGGCGACGCCGATCGGGGTGTCCGGCGGGGTCGTGTGGTGCACGGAGCGGGACGCGTCGGGCCGGACCGTCGCGCTCGTCGGCCATCGCCTCGCGGACGGGGCGGTGGCGCGTCGCGTACGGCTGGCACTGCCGCTGCCGTCCGCGACGGCGGCGCTGCACGGCGACACCGCGTATCTGCTCGCGGCGGGCGGTGCGCTGGTGGCGCAGGACCTCGCGGACGGCAAGGAGTTGTGGCGGTCGGAGACCTCCGTGAGCCGGGGCTCCGCGCCCGCCGTCGACGCCGCGTCGGACCGCGTGTACGTGACGGCCCCCGACGGGCGGCTGCTCGCCGTGGACCGGCGCACGGGGCGTCCGGTCGGCCAGAGCGGTCCCCGGCCCGCGGGCCGCTCCGACCGGGTGGTGGCGGACATTCCGGCGCCCGTGGTGAGCGGCGGCCGGGTGTACGGGAGCGCGCCGGACGGCACCGTCTCCGGTGCCGCCACGGCGGACGATCCTTAGGGCTTGTCCTAGCCGAGCTGCGACACGTCGCGGACCGCGCCCGTGTCGGCGCTGGTGGCCATCGCGGCGTACGCGCGCAGCGCGGCCGAGACCTTGCGCTCGCGGGACTTGGGGGCGTAGACGCCGCCCAGGGCCTCGCGGCGCGCGGCCAGCTCCTCCTCGCTCACGAGGAGTTCGATGCCCCGGTTCGGGATGTCGATGCGCACGCGGTCGCCGTCCTCGACGAGCGCGATGGTGCCACCGGCGGCGGCCTCGGGCGAGGCGTGGCCGATGGACAGGCCCGACGTGCCGCCGGAGAAGCGGCCGTCCGTGACGAGCGCGCAGGCCTTCCCGAGGCCGCGGCCCTTCAGGTACGAGGTCGGGTAGAGCATCTCCTGCATGCCGGGGCCGCCCTTGGGGCCCTCGTAGCGGATGACGACGACGTCGCCCTCCTTGACCTGCTTCATGAGGATCTTCTGCACGGCCTCCTCCTGCGACTCGCAGACGACGGCCGGGCCCTCGAAGGTCCAGATGGACTCGTCGACACCGGCGGTCTTCACGACGCAGCCGTTCTCGGCGAGGTTGCCCTTGAGGACGGCCAGGCCGCCGTCCTCCGAGTACGCGTGCGCGACGTCACGGATGCAGCCGCCCGCGGCGTCGGTGTCGAGGGTGTCCCAGCGCTCGGACTGCGAGAAGGCCTCGGCGGAGCGCTTGCAGCCGGGGGCCGCGTGCCACAGCTCGCTCGCCTCCTCGGTCGCCGCGCCGCCGCGGATGTCCCAGGCGTCGAGCCATTCCTTGATGGAGGCGGAGTGGACGGTGTGCACGTCCTCGTGGAGCAGCCCGCCGCGGTACAGCTCGCCGAGGATCGCGGGGATGCCGCCGGCGCGGTGCACGTCCTCCATGTAGTACGTGCCGCCGGGCGCCACGTTCGGGGCGACCTTGGACAGGCACGGGACGCGGCGCGAGACGGCGTCCATGTCGGCGAGCGTGTAGTCGAGCTCGGCCTCCTGCGCCGCGGCCAGCAGGTGCAGGATCGTGTTGGTGGAGCCGCCCATGGAGATGTCGAGCGCCATCGCGTTGTCGAAGGCGGCGCGGGTGGCGATGTTGCGCGGCAGCACCGACTCGTCGTCGCCGTCGTAGTAGCGCTTGGCGATCTCGACGACCGTGGCGCCCGCCTTCTCGTACAGCGCCCTGCGGGCGGTGTGGGTGGCGAGCACCGAGCCGTTGCCCGGCAGGGAGAGGCCGATGGCCTCGGTCAGGCAGTTCATCGAGTTGGCGGTGAACATGCCGGAACAGGAGCCGCAGGTCGGGCAGGCGTTCTCCTCGATGCGGAGGATGTCCTCGTCCGAGACGCTCTCGTTCACCGCGTCGCTGATCGCGTTGACCAGGTCGAGCTTGCGGACCGTGCCGTCGACCAGCGTCGCCTTGCCGGCCTCCATGGGGCCGCCGGAGACGAAGACGGTCGGGATGTTGAGCCGCAGGGCGGCGTTCAGCATGCCGGGCGTGATCTTGTCGCAGTTCGAGATGCAGATCAGCGCGTCCGCGCAGTGCGCCTCGACCATGTACTCGACCGAGTCCGCGATCAGGTCGCGGGACGGCAGGGAGTAGAGCATGCCGCCGTGGCCCATCGCGATGCCGTCGTCGACGGCGATCGTGTTGAACTCGCGGGCGATGCCGCCCGCGGCCGTGATGGCCTCGCTGACGATGCGGCCCACGGGCGCCAGGTGCGTGTGGCCCGGCACGAACTCCGTGAAGGAGTTGGCGACCGCGACGATCGGCTTCCGGCCGATGTCCGCACCGGGTACACCGGAGGCGCGCATAAGGGCGCGGGCGCCCGCCATGTTGCGGCCGTGGGTGACTGTGCGGGACCTCAGCTCGGGCATCGTCGCTCGCTCCTTCAGAGGGATATCAAGACTGTCTCCCGAGACTACGCCGCCGCTCCAAGCACTGGACAGGGTGTCCGGATGCCGGGACGGCCGTCTCACGTGCCGCTCGGGGAGCCGGCCTCAGGGGCCGGTCAGGTGCAGCTGCACCACGGGGGCGACCCGCGCGATGATCCGCTCCGGGTCCGCGGAGGCGATGGGCTCCACCCGCATCACGTACCGGATCATCGCGGTGCCCATGAGCTGCGCGGCGGCCAGCGCGACCCGCAGCTCGGCCTCGTCCTTCGGCAGGTCGATCCGCTCGGCGATGCTCGCGAGCAGCCGGGAGGCGACGAGCCGGCGCAGGACACCCGCCGCCACGTCGTTGTTCACGGCGGAGCGCAGGATCGCGAGCAGCGGGACGCGCGTCTCGGGCGACTCCCACACGCCGAAGAAGAACCGGGTCATGCGCTCGCCGACCTCGTCCAGGGGCCCGTCGGCCAGGGCGGCGGGGGCCTTGAGGGCCGGGGCGAGCGCCACCTCGATCGACGCGGCGAACACCTGCTCCTTGGTGCCGAAGTAGTGGTGCACCAGGGCCGAGTCCACCCCGGCGGCCTTGGCGATGCCGCGCACCGAGGCCTTGTCGTAGCCGCGCTCGGCGAACTCCTCGCGGGCCGCGTCAAGGATCCGGGCCCGGGTGTCCCCGGTCTCCGTACGAGCGGGGCGGCCCCTGCGGCGCACCGGTTCGGTCATGAACGCGGCACCCGCGCGGCCGACGCCAGGTGCAGGCGGGCGAAGGCGAGGGCCTCCGCCAGGTCGGCCTCGCGTTCGGCGCTGGACATGGCGCGCCGCGTGTTGACCTCGATGACGACGTGCCCGTCGAAGCCGTTCACCGCGAGGCGGTCCAGGAGTTCGGCGCAGGGCTGCGTGCCGCGGCCCGGCACCAGGTGCTCGTCCTTGCCCGAGCCGCCGCCGTCGGCGAGGTGCACATGGCCGAGCCGGTCTCCCATCCGGTCGATCATCTGCATCGCGTCGGTGCGCGCCGTCGCGGTGTGGCTGAGGTCGACCGTGAAGTGCCGGTAGTCGTCCTTGGTCACGTCCCAGTCGGGGGCGTACGCGAGCATCTCGCGGTCCCGGTAGCGCCACGGGTACATGTTTTCGACGGCGAACCGCACATCCGTCTCGCCTGCCATCCGCCAGATCCCCTGGACGAAGTCCCGCGCGTACTGGCGCTGCCAGCGGAACGGGGGGTGCACGACCACGGTCGAGGCCCCCAGCTTCTCCGCGGCGGCCCGTGCGCGCTGGAGCTTCACCCACGGGTCCGTCGACCACACGCGCTGCGTGATCAGCAGACATGGCGCGTGGACGGCGAGGATCGGGATGCGGTGGTAGTCGGAGAGGCGGCGCAGGGCCTCTATGTCCTGGCTGACGGGATCGGTCCAGACCATGACCTCTACGCCGTCGTAGCCCAGGCGCGCGGCGATCTCGAAGGCCGTCGCCGTCGACTCCGGGTACACGGAGGCCGTGGACAGCGCGACCTTCGCATCCGGGATGCGCACCACTGGTTCTGCCACGGGGACAGGGTACGGCCCCGTCGTTCCGGTGGGGCGCCCACCCGTGGTTGACGCCTCGGGACTCCGCCCCGGACCCCGCTCCTCAATCGCCGGAGGGGCTTGATTCTGTCGGCAAGTGGTCCAAGCGTCGGAGGATGACACCCTCGCGGAGGGCCCAGGGGCAGATTTCCAGGGTTTCGACGCCGAAGAGGTCCATCGCGCCCTCGGCCACCAGCGCCCCGGCGAGCAGTTGCGCGGCCCGGCCCTCGGAGACTCCCGGCAGCTCGGAGCGTTCTTCCACGGTCATCGCGGCGAGCTGCGGCACCCAGTCCTCCAGGGACTTCCGCTTCAACTCCCGCTGGACGTAGAGGCCTTCCGCGGAGCGCGCCGCCCCGGCGAGGCGTGCCAGTTGCTTGAACGTCTTCGACGTCGCCACCACGTGGTCCGGCGCCCCGAACCGCGCGAACTCCCCGACCGTGCGCGCGATCTGCGCCCGCACGTGCCGCCGCAGCGCCTTCACGTCGTCCGCGTCCGGCGGGTCCCCCGGCAGCCAGCCCGCCGTCAGCCGGCCTGCGCCGAGCGGCAGCGACACCGCGGCGTCCGGCTCCTCGTCGATGCCGTACGCGATCTCCAGGGAGCCGCCGCCGATGTCGATCACGAGGAGCCTGCCCGCCGACCAGCCGAACCAGCGCCGGGCCGCCAGGAACGTGAGCCGCGCCTCTTCCTCGCCGCTGAGCACCCGCAGTTCGACGCCCGTGGCCTCCTTGACCCGGGCGAGGACGTCGTCGGCGTTGCTGGCCTCGCGGACCGCCGAGGTCGCGAACGGCAGCAGGTCCTCGACGCCCTTGTCCTCGGCGGCCTCCAGGGCCTCTCTGACCGTTCCGATCAGCTGGTCCACGCCGTCGGGGCCGATCGCCCCGTGGTCGTCGAGGAGTTGGGCGAGCCGCAGCTCCGCCTTGTGCGAATGCGCGGGCAGCGGGCGGGCGCCGGGGTGCGCGTCCACCACGAGCAGATGGACCGTATTCGAACCCACGTCGAGGACACCGAGTCTCATGTAGGGAACGCTACCCATCCCGGCGGCTTGCCCGTCCAGGAAGGTCCTGTTGAAGGCGGCATCGCCTTTACTCTGGAACGGTGCCAAAGACGAAAAAGGCCAAGGCCGACAAGAGCGACAAGAAGACGAAGTCGGCAAAGCAGGAGCTGAAGGAGCCGAAGGGCCGGCAGAAGGACCTCCAGAAGCAATCGAAGCAGCGGGCCAAGGCGGACGAGAAGCCGATCGACTTCCCGCGCGCGTGGGTCGAGTTCCCGGACCCTGCGGACGACGAGCAGATCTTCCGCTGCGATCTGACATGGCTGACCTCTCGTTGGAGCTGCATCTTCGGCAGCGGCTGCCAGGGCATCCAGGCGGGCCGCGCCGACGACGGCTGCTGCACGCTCGGCGCCCACTTCTCCGACGAGGACGACGAGAAGCGCGTCGCGGAGCACGTGGCACGCCTCACGCCGGACATCTGGCAGCACCACGACATCGGCACGGAGACCGGCTGGGTGTCGACGGACGAGGACGGGGAGCGCCAGACCCGCCCGTACCAGGGCTCGTGCATCTTCCAGAACCGGCCGGGCTTCAAGGGCGGCGCGGGCTGCTCGCTGCACATCCTGGCGCTCAAGGAGGGCCGCGAGCCCCTGGAGACGAAGCCGGACGTGTGCTGGCAGCTCCCGGTCCGGCGTACGTACGAGTGGGTCGAGCGGCCCGACGACACCAAGGTGCTCATGGTCTCGATCGGCGAGTACGACCGGCGCGGCTGGGGCCCGGGCGGCCACGACCTGCACTGGTGGTGCACGTCGGCGACCTCGGCGCACGGCGCGGGCGACCCGGTCTACGTCAGTTACGGGCCCGAGCTCACGGAGCTGATGGGCAAGGCCGGCTACGACAAGCTGGTCGAGCTGTGCGAGGAGCGTCTCGCGGCCGCGCCCAAGGGCCTGCCGCTGATCGCCCCGCACCCGGCCGACCCCGCGTAACGCACACATCCGGACGTCCGGGACGGGCGGTCAGGAGGTCCCTGACGGCGAGCCCGACCCGGACCCGCCGGTCCCGGAGGGCGAGGCCGAGTCGGTCGGCGACGCCGAGTCGGTGGGCTCGGGGTCGCTCGGGCTCGGCGACGTCGTCGGCTCCTTCGTCGGCTCGGGCGAGGTGCGCGTCGGCGTGGGCGTCGGCTCGGACGGGGACGTCGGCACGGAGTGGGTCGGCGAGGGCCGCGAGGTGCCACCTCCGCCGCCGGAGCCCGAACGCCCGTAGCCCTCAAGGGAGATGATCGCGCCGGACGGGTCGATCCCGACGTGCGCCGTCCAGTGCCCGCGCGGCTCCCGGTACTCGTCCACGTAGACGTAAACCGTGAGCGATTCACCAGGACGCAGCGTTCCCGATGCCTGGCTCAGGTACAGCCAGGACGCGTCCGTCGAGGCCGTCCAGTCGACGGGGGAGCGGCCCGAGGCGGTGAGCGTGATCGCCGTCGCGTTCCCGCTGGGCTGGGCCTCCACGGTGATGCGGCCGGGGCCGCGGCCCGCGTGCCCGGGCGGCGAAGTGACCTCCACGGAGACGTCCGGCGAGCGGCTGCCCTTGGTGAAGCGGGGGTCGGGGCTCGTCCGCGCGTTCCCCGCGTTCTCGTACGCGCCGCCGGTGCGCTCGCCGTCGAGGCTGTCCGCCGTGCCGTCCTCGCTGGCCGTCACGGAGCGGCCGTCCGCGGCCTCGCCGGTCAGCGGGGCACCCCGATAGGCGGCCCACAGGGCGAGCACCGGGGCGGCGACCACGGTGGCGACCACCGTCGTCGTCACCGCGCGCGAGCGCAGCCGGTCGCGGCGGGCCGCGCGGTCCTTGGGGTCCATCGGGTAGCCGCGCCGGTCGAAGCGCGGGGCGCCGGGGCGCCGGCCGTGCATCGCGAAGTGCAGGGCGGGCCGCGGGGCCTCCACGAGGGGCAGCGCGGCGGGCGTCACCGAGGTCCCGGGCCAGGCGCGGGGCGCGGCGCGCTCGGCGGTGCGGCGGCAGCGCGGACAGTCGTCGACGTGCCGGACCAGCTCGCGGCGCAGGGCGGCCGACAGGAGCACCTGGTTGTCCCCGGTGAGGCGGGCGACGCTGGGGCAGCTGCCGGTCTCGACGACGGCGAGGGCGGCGCGGGTCCGCTCGACCTCGCAGGCCGCGGCCGAGAGCAGCTCACGGGTGGCGGTGGGGTCGGTGCCGAGGACGGCGGCGACCTCACGCGGCGACAGCTGGTGGCGCACGGCCAGCTCCAGGGCCTCGCGCTGCTCCGGGGTCGTGCCCGCGGCTTCCGGCCAGGCGAGCTGGGCCAGCTGCCGCCTGCGCTCCTCCTGAAGGAGGCCGTCCTCGGGGCGGCCGCTGTCCTGCGCGCTCTGCCGCCGCCGATTGGCCTCCGCCAGCCGGCGCAGGCAGGACCAGCGGGCCAGCGCGTAGAGCCAGGCCCTGCGCTCGGCGGGCGAGTCGCCCGCCGGGGCGCGCGAGCCGCGCCGCTCCGCGAGCGCGAGGGCGTCGCCGAGGGCCTCGGTCGCCTGGTCGTGATCGCAGAGCACGGAGAGGCAGTAGGTGAACAGGCCGTCCAGACAGGACTCGTAGCGGGCGGGCGGGCGCTGCGGGGCGGTACGCGGCCCTTGCCGCCTCGCCCCGGTGCGGTGCGCCCGGTGTGCGCCGGTGGTCTGTGTGGGAGTTTCCGGCCTGCTGCTCATCACTGTGCGACCGTAGGCTCACCGCGCGGGGGCTTCCTCCCCCTTGAGCGCATTTAATCCTTACGGGTGAAACGATCCCTCAAAAGAGGACAGGAAGCCGCCATTCCGTGGCCAGCACGGCTACGCGGGGCGACTTCCACGGTGGCGGCACGGGCCCTTCCGCGGGGCGGCACGGGCCGCGGACGCCCGTTGTCAGTCCTGCCCGCTACGGTTCCGTTCATGGCTGCCCGTACGAAATCCAAGGACCGTCCGTCCTACCGCTGCACCGACTGCGGCTGGCAGACGGCCAAGTGGCTGGGCCGCTGCCCCGAGTGCCAGGCCTGGGGGACGATCGACGAGTACGGCGCGCCCGCCGTGCGCACCACCTCACCGGGCCGCGTCACCACCTCCGCGCTGCCCATCGGCGAGGTCGACGGCAAGCAGGCGACGGCCCGGACCACCGGCGTGCCCGAGCTGGACCGGGTGCTCGGCGGCGGCCTGGTGCCCGGCGCCGTGGTGCTGGTCGCGGGCGAGCCCGGCGTCGGCAAGTCCACGCTCCTGCTGGACGTGGCGGCCAAGTCGGCCAGCGAGGAGCACAAGACCCTCTACGTGACGGGCGAGGAGTCGGCCTCCCAGGTCCGCCTGCGCGCCGACCGCATCCACGCGCTCGACGACCACCTGTACCTGGCGGCCGAGACCGATCTGGCCACCGTCCTCGGCCACTTGGACGCGGTGAAGCCGTCGCTGCTCGTCCTGGACTCCGTACAGACGATCGCGTCCGGGGAGATCGAGGGCGCGCCCGGCGGCATGTCCCAGGTCCGCGAGGTGGCCGGGGCGCTCATCCGCGCCTCCAAGGACCGCGGCATGTCCACACTCCTGGTCGGCCACGTCACCAAGGAGGGCACCATCGCGGGCCCGCGCCTCCTGGAGCACCTGGTCGACGTCGTCCTGAACTTCGAGGGCGACCGGCACGCGCGCCTGCGCCTCGTCCGCGGCGTCAAGAACCGCTACGGGACGACGGACGAGGTCGGCTGCTTCGAGCTGCACGACGAGGGCATCACGGGCCTGGCCGACCCCAGCGGCCTGTTCCTGACCCGGCGCGACGAGCCGGTGCCCGGCACCTGCCTGACCGTCACCCTGGAGGGCCGCCGCCCGCTGGTCGCAGAGGTCCAGGCGCTCACCGTCGACTCGCAGATCCCCTCCCCCCGGCGCACCACGTCGGGCCTCGAGACCTCCCGCGTCTCCATGATGCTGGCCGTGCTCGAACAGCGCGGGCGGATCAGCGCGTTGGGCAAGCGGGACATCTACTCCGCGACGGTCGGCGGCGTGAAGCTCTCCGAGCCCGCCGCCGACCTGGCCATCGCGCTGGCCCTGGCCTCCGCGGCGAGCGACACCCCGCTGCCCAAGAACCTCGTGGCGATCGGAGAAGTAGGCCTCGCGGGCGAGGTCAGAAGGGTCACGGGCGTGCAGCGCCGGCTCGCCGAGGCACACCGTCTCGGGTTCACACACGCCCTGGTCCCGGCCGATCCCGGAAAGGTCCCGGCCGGTATGAAGGTCCTGGAAGTCGCCGATATAGGGGATGCTCTGCGGGTGCTGCCGAAGGGCCGTCGCCGAGACACCCCACAGGAGCCGGAGCAGCGCCGGTAGACTTTGCCCTGGTCTCGCCCGCGCGTGCGAACGCGAGGGGCGAAGGCCCCGAGCCCACAGGGCACCCCAGAGTCTGCGATCCGGAGGAGTGCAGTGGCAGCCAATGACCGGGCGGCAACTCCCGGCAAGTCCGGCGGAAGCTCCGGCGCGGACAGCCTGATGCGCGCCGCGCTCAGCGCCGTCGCGCCCGGAACCGCCCTGCGCGACGGTCTGGAGCGCATCCTCCGCGGCAACACCGGAGGCCTCATCGTCCTCGGCTCCGACAAGACGGTCGAGTCGATGTGCACGGGCGGCTTCATCCTCGACGTGGAGTTCGCGGCCACGCGCCTGCGCGAGCTGTGCAAGCTCGACGGCGGCATCGTGGTCTCCTCGAACCTCGACAAGATCCTGCGGGCCGGCGTCCAGTTGGTGCCGGACCCGACGATCCCGACCGAGGAGACCGGCACCAGGCACCGCACGGCGGACCGGGTCAGCAAGCAGGTCGGCTACCCCGTCGTCTCGGTCTCCCAGTCGATGCGCCTGATCGCGCTCTACGTGGACGGCCAGCGCCGGGTCCTGGAGGACTCCGCGGCGATCCTGTCCCGCGCCAACCAGGCCCTTGCGACCCTGGAGCGCTACAAGCTGCGCCTCGACGAGGTGGCGGGCACGCTCTCCGCCCTGGAGATCGAGGACCTGGTCACGGTCCGGGACGTCACGGCGGTCGCGCAGCGCCTGGAAATGGTGCGCCGGATCGCCACGGAGATCGCCGAGTACGTCGTCGAGTTGGGCACGGACGGCCGTCTTCTGGCGCTTCAGCTCGACGAGTTGATCGCGGGCGTCGAGCCGGAGCGCGAACTGGTCGCGCGGGACTACGTGCCCGAGCCCACCGCCAAGCGCTCCCGCACGGTCGCGGAGGCGCTGGTCGAGCTGGACGCGCTCAGCCACGCGGAACTGCTCGAACTGCCGATAGTGGCACGGGCCCTGGGCTACACCGGCTCCCCCGAGGCCCTCGACTCGGCGGTGTCCCCGCGCGGGTTCCGGCTCCTCGCCAAGGTGCCGCGCCTTCCCGGCGCCATCATCGACCGGCTCGTGGAGCACTTCGGCGGCCTTCAGAAGCTGCTCGCCGCGAGCGTCGACGACCTTCAGACAGTCGACGGCGTGGGCGAGGCGCGTGCGCGCAGCGTGCGGGAGGGCCTGTCCCGGCTGGCCGAGTCGTCGATCCTCGAGCGGTACGTGTAGCCACATCAAGCCCCGCCGGCGATTGAGGCGCGGGGTCCGGGGCAGAGCCCCGAGGCCTCGAGCCGGCGGGCGCCGAACCTAGTCCTCCTTGAGGACGAACGACGTCTGCGCCTCCGGCAGTTGCGCCGCCTTCACCTCGACCAGGTACGTACCCGGCGTCGCGGAACCCGCGGGCGGAGTCGCACAGCGCGGCTCGCTCGGACGCAGGTCCCACGTGAAGTCACGCTGCACCGTGCCGCCCGCGGGGGCCCGCAGCACCATGCTGCCCGCCCCGGCCGGGCAGTCCTCGGAGGACCAGAACGGCTTGTCGCCCTCCGCCTTGGTGATCGTGACCACCGCGGTCTTCGGCCCGAGATCGACCTTGCAGGACTTGTCCGCCGTGTTCTTGGCGACGAGTTGGAGCTTCGGCTTGTCCCCGGGCGCGTACGAGTTGTGGACGCTGCGCACCTTCAGGGTCACGCCGCCCGCCGTGCAGTCCGGGAGGCTGGAGCCGGCCGGGACCTGGTCGCCGGAGGACGTGCCCCCGCTGCCGCCACTGCCCCCGCCGTCACCGGAGTCGCCGCCCGCGGCATCGTCCGAACCGCCGGAGCCCGAGCCGGAACCGGAACCGCCGCCGGAGCCCGAACCCGAGCCGCCGGAGCCGCCCGACTCGTCGCGACCGCCGGGGTGTTCGCTGATCGCGGGCCCCGTTCCGGAGGGTCCGGGCGTGATGGACTCCGTCGGACTCTTGCCGCCCGGGCCGTCGGCGCCGTTGTTCCCGCCGCCACCGCCCAAGTTGACGATCCATACGATCAGCAGCGCGAGCAGCGCCACAACGGACAGCAGAACAGCCCTCCGTCGCCAATAGATGGAGGAGGGAAGCGGCCCGATCGGATTGCGCAGAGATCCCACGGCTCAAACCTTACGAGAGATCGGGCCGTTGTCCGGTGCCACCCGCCGCCTCGGACCCCAAGTTTTCCGGATCATCATCACGCGCGGGCCCCCGAACGGGCTCCGGGACCCCTGTCGATCGTCAGGTGCGGGCCGGGACCATCGCTGGATGTGACAGGCCTTGGGTATTGCATACTGTCCGTCACCATGGGAACCATCGACTCCGACCTGTATCGCAGCATCCTCGACTTCGCCCACGACACGCCGTCGTGGGTCCAGCACCTCATGGAGGTGTGGACGGAAGTCGGCCTGCTGCTGTTCGCCGTGCTCTTCGTCGTCGCCTGGTGGCGGGCCCGGGGCAGTGACCCGAAGGCCTTCGCCGTCGCGGTGCTCGCTCCGCTGGCCACCGCCGTGGCGTATGTGATCAGCGAGGTGGTCAAGTCGGGGATCGACGAGGAGCGGCCCTGCCGAGCGGTCTCGGGCGCCCTGCCGTCCCTGATCGACTGCCCGGTCTACGGGGACTGGTCGTTCCCCTCCAACCACGCCACCATCGCCGCCGCCGCGGCCGTCGGCCTCGCGCTCGCCTGGCCGAAGATCGGCTGGCTCACCGTGCCGATGGCGATCCTGATGGCGTTCTCGCGCGTCTTCGTGGGCGTGCACTACCCGCACGACGTCGCGGCGGGCCTGCTGCTCGGCACCCTGGTCGCGTTCCTCGTCGTCCGCCTGCTGACGCGGCCGGGGGCGCGGGTGACCGAGGCGATGCGGGGGTCGGGGAACGGGCTGGTGACGTGGTTCGCCGGGCCGGGGCCCGCCGGGGCCGGGTACGGCTCGGGGTCCGAGGGCCGCTCGCGGCGCGGCTCGCACCGCCGCTGACTCCGCCGCTGACTCCGCCGCACCGGACTCAGGTCAGCAGCCCCGCCTCGTACGCCACGATGGCCGCCTGCACGCGGTTCTTGACCTCCAACCGGTCGAGGACCGCGCTGACGTAGGCCTTCACCGTGCCCTCCACGAGGTGCAGGCGTCCGGCGATCTCCGGGTTCGACAGGCCCGCGCCGACCAGGCCGAGCACCTCGCGCTCGCGCGGGGTGAGCGCCGCGACCCGCTGCCGGGCCGCGGCCTCGCGGGTCAGCCGGCCGCCGCCGAGCCCGTCGATGACGTGCCGGGCCACCTTCGGCGACAGGAACGCGGCGCCGTCCGCGACCGCCCGTACGCCCGCCATCAGTTCGTGCGGGTCGCCGGACTTGAGCAGGAAGCCGGTCGCGCCGCCGCCGAGGGCCCGCGCCACGTAGGCGTCCTCGGAGAACGTGGTCAGCATCGCCACCGCCGTGCCGGGCACCGTCGCCGTGATCTCCTCCGCCGCCGCGAGCCCGTCCAGGCGGGGCATGCGGATGTCGAGGAGCGCCACGTGCGGGCGGTGGGCCTGGGCGAGGCGCACCGCCTCCCGCCCGTCGGCGGCCTCCGCGACGACCTCGAAGTCGCCGCCCGCGGCGAGGATCGCGGCGACGCCGGCCCTGACCATCGCCTCGTCGTCGGCGAGCAGCACCCGGATGCGGCTGCCCGGCTCGCTCAGCGCGCCCATTCGCGCTCCTCTTCCTGTACCTGGTCGGCGGTGCCCGCCCTGGGGATCACCGTCTTGTCGACGAGCGTGTGCGACGCGTCGTCGGCGAAGCAGAGCCTGAAGTGCTCGACCGTCACGAACAGTTCGCCGCTCGCCCGGTAGTAGCGGCAGTCGGCCCGCGCGGGCGGCGGCGTGGGCGCGCGCTCGACCGGCGGATCGCTGATCGTGCGCTCGGGCAGCCGCGGTTCGACGTCGGCGAGGGGTGCGCCGACCCGCAGCTGCGCGTACGCCCGCGGGGCGAGGACGGCGTGCGTCTTCGTGTACGCGTACCAGGTGAACGCCCCGCCGATCAGGACGGTTCCCACGACCGCGGCGGCCCCGAAGGCGAGGCCCACCCGGCGTCTGGCGGTGCGGCGGGCGTGCACGAAACCGGTGTCGGCGGGGTGCGTGCGCGGGGCGCCGGGCGCGGGGAGGCGTGCGCTGACCCGGAAGCCGCCGTCGTGCGGTCCCGCCTCGAAGGCGCCGCCGAGCGCGGTGACGCGGTCCCGCAGGCCGAGCAGTCCGGTGCCGCTGCCGGACGGCGCGGCGGGCGGGTCCGCGGGGCGGGCGTTGGTGACGGTGACGGTCGTGGTGGTGCCGTCCTGCCGCGCCTCCACGGTGACGGGGGCGCCCGGCGCGTACTTGGCGGCGTTCGTCAGGGCTTCCTGGACGACGCGGTGGGCGGCGCGGTCGTCGGCTCCGGGTGCGATCCCGGGGTCACCCAGCAACCGCACCGGGAGACCGGACCCGGCGGCGCGCTCGACGAGTTCCGCGACGGTCTCGCCGGGCGGGGCGAGCGGGGCCTGTTCGTCGTCCGCCTCGCGCAGCAGGCCGATGATGGTGCCCAGCCGGTCGGTGGCGTCGGAGGCGGCGGAGCGGAGTTCGGCGGCGGCCGTGCGGTGCGCCTCGGCGAGGCCGGGGGTGACCTGGAGGGCGCCGGCGCGCAGGGCGATGAGGCTGAGTTCGTGGCCCAGGGAGTCGTGCATGTCCTGCGCGATCCTGGCCCGTTCGCGCAGCCGGGCGCGATCGGCGACGATCAGGTGCTCGCGCTCCAGCTGCTCGGCCCTGGCCCACCCGGCGGCCGTCAGCTCCCCGCTCTGCCGCCAGTACCGCCCGATGAGCCATGGGAAGACCGCGCCGAACAACAGCGTCCCCATGAGCACCAGCCACTCGGCGGCGGGGTCGACCTGCCGGACGCCGATCTTGACGGTGCCCGCGACGGCGACCGCCCCGAAACCGAGCAGCGCGGACCGCACGGCCGGCGACCGCAGCCCCATCAGATACGCGAACGCCGCGAGCGCGCACCCGTACGAGAGGGTGAACAGCGACGAGGCGACGGCGAGCCCCGGCGCGGCCGCGAGCAGAAACGCGGTGGCGGGCAGCCGCCGGTGCAGCGCGGCGGCCGCCCCCAGCGCGACGATCCCGCCCACCTGCTGCCAGGTGCTGTCGGGTTCATGCAGATGCAGCCACTCAACGGCGAACACGGGCACGACGAGCGCACCCCAGAGCACCAGGTCAACCACCAGGTTCCGACGTCGGGCGTTCACCCCGTCGACGGTACAAGCGCCACCCCCGAAACCCCCCCTGCCAATCGTCAGGTCCTGTCCCCCTACGACTGCCCTCGATCCGACTCCGCCCGCTACGGCTTCCCTCTCGCCGACTGCGACCCCTTCGGCTTCCCTCTCGCCGACTCCGACCCCTTCGGCTCTCCCGCGCCGACTCCGGCCCCGCGCTGCCCCGCGACGGCCGCCGGCATCACGCCATGGACGCCTCCGCACCGACGACGGTGAACCGCACCACACCATGGGCGACTCCCCACCGGTGAGGGCCGACGGCATCACGCCTCGGGCGACTCTCCGCCATGGGGCGCCTCCCCACCCCCATCGGTCGACCACACCGCACCTTGGGCCCCCGCCGCCTCCGTCGAAGGGACCGACGAGGCCGCCCTCGCCTTGGGCAATCTGCCGCCTTGGGCGGCAGGGTGGGCAAGGCGGCCCCCGGTGCCGCGCAACCGGAGCCCGAGGCGCCGACCCCGACACTGGCCCGGACCCGGTGCCGCGTATCCGTCACAACGGCCCTCGGCCCGACGCAGCCCCGGACCCCGACGGACCCAAGCCCCCGGAGGGGGCGGGCGGGTGGGAGACGAGCAAGGCCCGGCGCAGCCGAAAGGGCCGGACCGGACGGGCCCCCGCGCCGCCCCGGCGCAGCCGAAGCGCACTACCGGACAAGCCCCGGCGCAGCCGGACCGCACCGCGCTCCCCCGCCCCGCCCCCCGCACATGGCAGGATCGGATGTGCCATGACTGCGCTCACGAAGAACCCCGAGAACGCCGATCTCCACGCACCGGTCATCGACTGGTTCACCGAGCACGCCCGCGACCTCCCCTGGCGCCGCCGCGACGCGGGCCCGTGGGGCGTGATGGTCAGCGAGTTCATGCTCCAGCAGACCCCGGTCAACCGCGTGCTCCCCGTGTACGAGCAGTGGCTCGCCCGCTGGCCCCGCCCCGCCGACCTCGCCGCCGAGGCCCCCGGCGAGGCCGTCCGCGCCTGGGGCCGGCTCGGCTACCCGCGCCGCGCCCTGCGCCTGCACGGCGCCGCCGTCGCCATAACGGAACGCCACGGCGGCGACGTACCGACCGGCCACGCGCAGCTCCTCGCGCTGCCCGGCATCGGCGAGTACACGGCCGCCGCCGTCGCCTCGTTCGCGTACGGCCAGCGGCACGCCGTGCTCGACACGAACGTGCGGCGGGTGTTCGCCCGCGCCGTGGCCGGCGTGCAGTACCCGCCGAACGCGACGACCGCCGCCGAGCGCAAGCTGGCCCGGGAGCTGCTGCCCGAGGAGGAGGACACCGCCGCGAAGTGGGCCGCCGCCTCCATGGAGCTGGGCGCCCTGGTGTGCACCGCCAAGAACGAGGAGTGCCACCGCTGCCCGATCGCGGCGATGTGCTCCTGGCGGCTCGCCGGCAAGCCTGCGCACGAGGGCCCGCCGCGCCGCGGCCAGACGTACGCGGGCACGGACCGCCAGGTGCGCGGCAAGCTGCTCGCCGTGCTGCGGGAGGCCGTCGCCCCGGTGCCCCAGTCCGCGCTCGACCGGGTGTGGGACGAGCCGGTGCAGCGGGCCAGGGCCCTGGACGGTCTGGTCGACGACGGCCTGGTCGAGCCGCTCGCCGACGGCCTCTACCGGCTTCCGCAGGGCTGAGCCGGGCCCGGTTTTAGGCGGACCTTACGTTCGTTACACAACCGACGGACAGTCGTGCGTTGCCCGCTGGCCGGCACGGACAACGCCGTGACAACTCCTCCGTAACTTCTTCCTCGTAACCGCACAGGATCTGTGCGGACCACGGGGATTGCGGGAAGCGGGAGGCAGTTGATCATGGCGCACGCCGGTGAAGTGCTCGGGTTCGAAGAGTACGTGCGGACGCGGCAGGACGCCCTGCTGCGCAGCGCCCGGCGTCTGGTGCCCGACCCGGTCGACGCCCAGGACCTGTTGCAGACCGCGCTCGTGCGCACGTACGGGCGGTGGGACGGCATAGCGGACAAGCGCCTGGCCGACGCGTACCTGCGCCGTGTCATGATCAACACGCGGACCGAGTGGTGGCGCGCCCGCAAGCTGGAGGAAGTGCCCACCGAGCAGCTCCCGGAGTCCTCGGTCGACGACTCGACGGAGCAGCACGCGGACCGCGCCCTGCTGATGGACGTCATGAAGGTGCTCGCTCCGAAGCAGCGCAGCGTCGTGGTGCTGCGACACTGGGAGCAGATGTCCACAGAGGAGACGGCCGCCGCTCTCGGAATGTCGGCCGGAACCGTGAAGAGCACGCTGCACCGGGCACTCGCCCGGCTCCGTGAGGAGCTGGAGAAGCGCGAGCGCGAGGAACTGGCCGGCCGCGCGCTCGACGTGAAGGAGCGGGAGCGTTGCGCGGCCTAGGCATACGTGCCTCGGGGATTCGTACGTCCCTGATGCGGGGGCGTTCCGCCCTGATGCGGGGCCTGAAGGCGGGGAGCGCGGTGATCGCCGGGCTCGCCGCCCTCGGGCTGTTCGCCGGGGTCCTCGCGGCGTGCTCGACCGGTGGCACCGGCCCCCGTGACGAGGGCCCGGCCCGCTCGGACCCGGTCGGGTCGACGGCCGCGGGCAGCGCGAGCCCCTCGGCCTCCGCCTCGCCGAGCGCCCCCAGCTCCGCCGAAGCGGTGCGGATGGTGAAGAAGGACCCGTCGGTCGGCGCGGACATCAAGCGCGACCTGAAGCCGTGCGTCGCGGACGAGTACCCGGTGGACGTGAGCTACGGAACGCTGACCGGAAGCTCCCGGAGCGACGTCGTGGTCAACGTGATGACCTGCGGGGACGCGGTCGGCATCGGCACGTACGTGTATCGCGACGAGGGCGGCGCGTACAAGAATGTGTTCAAGGACGAAGAGCCCCCGGTGTACGCGGAGATCGATCGAGGTGATCTCGTGGTCACCAAGCAGGTGTACGAGAAGGGCGACTCGGTCGCCTCGCCGTCGGGCGAGGAGGTCCTCACGTACCGCTGGGGCGGGCACGGTTTCACCCAGGAAAGCCGCACGCACAACGATTACAGCAACGCGGTGGACGGGGAGAGTCCGGCGCCCTCGGACGACGGCGGCTGAGTGGCACGGTGAAGGCAGACGTGGAGGAGAGATCGGATGGCCGGCATGGGCGGTGAGCGCAAGGGCGAGCCGACGCACGTCCTGTTCGTCGAGGACGACGACGTCATCCGCGAGGCCACCCAGCTCGCCCTGGAGCGCGACGGTTTCGTGGTGACCGCGATGCCGGACGGGCTCGCGGGCCTGGAGGCGTTCCGGTCGAACCGGCCGGACATCGCGCTGCTCGACGTGATGGTGCCGGGACTCGACGGGGTCTCCCTGTGCCGCCGCATCCGGGACGAGTCGACGGTCCCGGTGATCATGCTTTCCGCGCGCGCGGACTCCATCGATGTCGTGCTCGGCCTGGAGGCGGGTGCCGACGACTACGTGACGAAGCCGTTCGACGGGGCGGTGCTCGTGGCCCGGATCCGCGCCGTGCTGCGCCGTTTCGGGCACGCGGGCGGGCCCGCGGCCGGTTCCGGCGCGGCCGAGGAGAGCCCCGCCCCCGACCACGGCGCGCTGCGCTTCGGCGACCTGGAGATCGACACGGACGGCATGGAGGTCAGGAAGGCCGGACAGCCGGTGGCCCTGACGCCCACCGAGATGCGCCTGCTGCTCGAGTTCTCCTCCGCGCCCGGCTCGGTGCTGTCCCGCGACAAGCTCCTGGAGCGGGTCTGGGACTACGGCTGGGGCGGCGACACCCGCGTCGTCGACGTCCATGTGCAGCGACTGCGTACGAAGATCGGCCAGGACCGGATCGAGACGGTCCGCGGCTTCGGCTACAAGCTCAAGGCCTGACCGGGCTGATGGGACAGCGCATATGAGAAGGGGGACCACCAGGTCCACGGAGACCACAAGGTCCACGGGGACCACAGGGACCACGGGAGCCACGGGGACCGCTCCCGCGACGGCCGTACCGGCGCCTCGCGCCACGGGCGCCGCCGGGAAGCCTGCCGCAGCGGTGCGGCCCGCCCGCTCCTGGATCCCGTACGGCCTGCGGACCGGCGTGCGCTGGAAGATCAGCGTCGCCATCGCCTTCGTGGGCGCGCTCGTCGCGGTGGCGCTCAGCCTCGTCGTGCACAACGCGGCCCGCGTCTCGATGCTGGACAACGCGCGGGACGTGCAGGACGAGCGGATCCAGTTCGTGCAGCGGCAGTACGAGGCGCGCGGCGGCAATCTGCCCGTCGGCTTCAAGGTCGACGACCCGGAGCTCCCGCACGATCTGCGGCTGAAGGCCCGCGAGGGCCGCCGTGTCACCTATGTGTCGGAGTCGGCGAGCGGCGTGCCCGACATCTGGGCCGCGGTCCCGCTGAGCAACGGCGGGATCCTCTCGGTGCACACCCGGTTCGCCGACCGCAGCGCCACCGTGATGAAGGACCTCGACAAGGCGCTGCTCATCGGCTCGATCTCCGTCGTGCTCGGCGGCAGCGCGCTCGGCGTCCTCGTCGGCGGCCAGCTCTCCCGCCGGCTGCGCAAGGCGGCGAGCGCGGCCCGCGATGTCGCGGCCGGCCAGAGCGAGGTCCGTGTCCGCAGCGCCATCGGGGGTGTCGTCCGCGACGAGACGGACGATCTCGCGCTCGCCGTGGACGCGATGGCCGACGCCCTGAAGCAGCGTCTGGAGGCCGAGCGCCGGGTCACCGCCGACATCGCGCACGAGCTGCGCACGCCGGTCACCGGGCTGCTCACCGCCGCCGAGCTGCTGCCGCCCGGTCGGCCCAGCGAGCTCGTCAAGGACCGCGCGCAGGCGATGCGCACGCTCGTCGAGGACGTACTTGAAGTGGCCCGGCTCGACAGCGCCGCCGAGCGGGCCGAGTTGCAGGACATCATGCTCGGCGAGTTCGTGGAGCGCCGGATCGCGGCCCGCGCGGGCGACGGCGTCACGGTCCGGGTGATCCACGAGTCCGAGGTGACGACGGATCCGCGCCGCCTGGAGCGCATCCTCCTCAACCTGCTGGCCAACGCCTCCAAGCACGCCCGCCCGCCCATCGAGGTCAGCGTCGAGGGCCGGGTCCTGCGGGTGCGCGACCACGGCCCCGGCTTCCCGGAGGAACTCCTGGAGGAGGGGCCGAGCCGCTTCCGCACCGGCGCCGCCGACCGCGCGGGCCACGGCCACGGCCTGGGTCTGACGATCGCGGCGGGCCAGGCCCGGGTGCTCGGCGCCCGCCTCACGTTCCGCAACATCCGCCCCCAGGGAGCGGACCACGACGCCCCCTCCGAGGGCGCCGTGGCGGTGCTGTGGCTTCCGGAGCACGCTCCGACGAACACGGGCAGCTTCCCGATGGTGAAGCTGCCCGACTAGTGCCCACCCAGTGCTCGACTGGTGCCCGACTAGGCGGCGGGCACCTCGTCCGCGGGCTCCTGGTCCTTCGGCCCCGCCCCCCGCAGCATGACCTCCTTGACGAAGACCGCCGCGAGCAGCGCGCCGAGCGCGACGATCGAGCCGAGCAGGAACGCCGAGTGCGTGCCGGAGGAGACCGCGAACTGGTAGGCGTCTCGCGCCTGCTCCGGCAGCTTCGCCAGGCTGGCCGCGTCGAGCTGCGCCGACTGCTCGGTGATCTTCCCGCCGAGGGCCCCGGCCCGCTCCGCCATGACGTCCTGCACCCGGTTGTTGAACAGCGCGCCCATGATGGCGACGCCGAACGAGGACCCGAGCGTACGGAACAGGGTCGTGGACGAGGATGCGACGCCCATGTCCTTCATCTCTACGCTGTTCTGCGCGACCAGCATCGTGATCTGCATCAGGCAGCCCATCCCGGCGCCCAGCACGGCCATGTAGAGCCCGGACGTGAACCGGGACGTCCCGGTGTCCATCTGCGCGAGCAAGAACAGGCCTACGATCATCAGGACGCTGCCCACCACGGGGAACACCTTGTACTTGCCGGTGTTGGTGGTGACCCGGCCCGCGATCAGCGAGACGACCATCATCGCGAGCAGCATCGGAAGCAGCAGCAGACCGGAGTTGGTCGCGGACGCGCCCTGCACGGACTGCTGGTACAGCGGCAGGAAGAGCACCGCGCCGAACATCACGAAGCCGGTGATGAAGCCGATCACGGACATCAGCGTGAAGTTCCGGTTGCGGAAGATGTGCAGCGGCACGATCGGCTCGGCGGCCTTGGTCTGCCAGAACACGAACCCGACGAGCGCGGCGACGCCGATCCCGATCAGCTCCATGATCACGGCGGAGTCCCAGGCGTACTCGGTCCCGCCCCAGGTCGTCACGAGGACGATCGAGGTGATGCCGACGGTGAGCAGCGCGGCGCCGAAGTAGTCGATGGAGTGCGCGGCCCGCTTCTTCGGCAGGTGCAGCACCGCGGTGATCGCCACGAGGGCGACGATGCCGAGCGGCACGTTGATGTAGAAGGCCCAGCGCCAGCCGAGGTGGTCGGTGAGGGTGCCGCCGACGAGCGGCCCGCCGATCATGGCGAGCGCCATCACGCCGGCCATCATGCCCTGGTACTTGCCGCGCTCACGGGGCGGGATCAGGTCGCCGATGATGGCCATGACCCCGACCATCAGTCCGCCGGCGCCGAGCCCCTGCACGGCCCTGAAGCCGATCAGCTGGCCCATGTCCTGGGCCATTCCGCTGAGTACGGAGCCGAGCAGGAAGATCACGATGGAGGTCAGGAAGGCGCCCTTCCTGCCGTACATGTCGCCGATCTTCCCCCAGATCGGCGTGGAGGCGGCGGTCGCGAGCGTGTACGCGGTGACCACCCACGACAGGTGCTCCAGGCCGCCGAGCTCGCCGACGATGGTGGGCATCGCGGTGCCCACGATCATGTTGTCGAGCATGGCCAGCAACATGGCGAGCATCAGCGCGAGCAGCACCACCCGCACGCTGCGCGGTTGCTTCACCGGCTCCTGATCCGCTTTCGCGGGCTGCACCGCCGTCTGCGTCATGGTCCCCACTCCCCCTGCCTCACCCGGACTTACTTGTCGCCCGGCTAGTTCCCTACAATGAGGAAAGTAGAGCGCCAACTAGCCGGGCGTCAAGTAAGTTTTTCTCCAAGGGCACGAAGGGCAGCAGCCGATGGTCACGGGCAGCAGCAAGCCGCAGCAGCGCCGCGGGGACACCCGCCAGCGCATTCAGGACGTGACCTTGGAACTCATCGCGGAGCAGGGGTACGAGAAGACCTCACTGCGGGAGATCTCCGAGCGCCTCGGCGTGACGAAGGCCGCGCTCTACTACCACTTCAAGACCAAGGAAGACATCGTCGTCAGCCTCTTCACCGATCTGATGAGGCCGATCGACGACGTGATCACCTGGGCCGCCGAGCAGCCGCCGACGCTCGAGGCCAAGCTCGAGATCCTCGCCCACTACTCGAACGCACTGGCCCACGCCGCCCCGCTCTTCCGCTTCATGCAGGAGAACCAGGCGACGATGCGCGAGCTGAGCATCGGCGAGAACTTCAAGGAGCGGATGACGTCCCTGCTCGACCACCTGCTCCCCGAGGACGTCACGCTGACCGACCGGGTCCGCTGCCTCAGCGCGCTGGTCTCGATGCACGCCGGGATGTTCATCCTCAAAGACGTCGAAGGCGACCCCGAGGAGAAGCGCAAGGCCATCCTCGAGGTCGCCTCCGACCTGGTCACGCGGGCCCATCACGGCTGACGGGCCACCGGCGCGGGCGTCGTCAGACGCGCACGCCCTCCTTCTTCAGGAAGGTGACGGGGTTGACTGCCGAGCCGTACTCCGCCGTCGTACGGATCTCGAAGTGCAGGTGCGGGCCGCTGGAGTTGCCGGTGTTGCCGGACTTCGCGATGTGGTCGCCCGTGGTGACCGTGTCGCCGACCTTCACGTCGATCCGCGACAGGTGCGCGTACTGCGAGTACGTGCCGTTGCTGTGCTTGATGACGATGGCGTTGCCGTACGCGGGGCCGTCACCGGCGCCGTTGCCGCCGGCCTTGACGACGGTGCCGCCGTGCACGGCGGAGACGTCGGTGCCGATCGGCACCGCGAAGTCCTGGCCGGAGTGGTGGCCGCTCGCCCACATGGCGCCGCCCTGCGAGTAGCCGGCGGAGAGCTCGTAGTCCTCGACCGGGTCGATCCAGGACTTGGCCTTCTTCTCCTCGGCCGCCTTCTTCTTGGCCTCGGCCTCCTTCTTCTCCGCCTCGGCCTTCTTCTTCGCCTTCGCGGCGTTGTCGGCGGCCTTGGCCTGAGCGGTGGCCTGGGCCTCGACGGAGGAGGCGGCGATTCCGGGGAGGGCGGTGTCTGCGGAGTCGGCGACCGCGGCCCCGGTCCCGAGCAGCGCCGACACTCCGAATCCGGCGGCCACGACGGCAGCCCGCTTACGGAGCATCGACGTACCGGGGCGGTGGGACTGGGTGCGCTTCGACATATGGGCAGACCTTTCAACGGGGACGTAACGGGGCCCGGCGCACTGCCTCGTGCTGCCGGGCCGGCCATCCCTTGGTAACCCCACCCCCCATCGCCGCCCAAAACACCCATCTACGACATGTCTTCGTAGAACCACCCCGAGAACCACCTCGCCCGGACCGCCGTCGGACCCGGACGAAAGTAGTCCGATTTATGACCTCATCCTTGGTTTAACCCCACTTCATCAAAGCAAGGCATGGCAATACGGGCTCGATGACCACTCCGTCCCACCGAAACGGTCAAATCACCGAAACCCGTCGACCGTGTAACGAGACGCCCGGATCGCCCCCGCTCCACTATTTCCGTTAGTACGTGATCCACGTCCTGTGCGGCATGTCACCGGCCGGCAAGATCCAACCCCTCCCGGGTGTGACCGGGGCTACGCTCCGCCCCATGGATCCCGCTGCCCTCGGCACCCGTCTGGCATCGAGCCTGATCGCCCCGGCACTCAAGAAACTCTTGGCCCAGGAGGGCCCTGGCGCGGGCCTGACGCCCGACCCGGTCCGCCTGTCGGGTCCGATCTCCTTCCGCGGCGAGAAGCGCGCCCTGAACGACACCGACGCCGAGCGGCTCGCCCGCGCCCTCGTCACCGCCGCCGCGGACACCCCGGGCGAGGCGCCGTTCCCGTCCGACGAGGCGGAACCCCTCGCCCTCGCCCTGGCCGCCACGCTGTCCGCCCTCGGCGGCCTCGCCATGGACGACGTGCAGGCGGCCCACCTCGACCCACACGCGCTGGCCCGCTCACTACGTCGCGCGGCCCCCGCTTCGCACGGCCTCTCCGCCGACGCGGGGCACTTCCTGGACGCAGCCGTCGACGAGGCCTGCCGCCAGGTGTTGCAGTTCTTCACCCAGCGGTCCACCTTCGTCGCCCGCACCCTGGTCGAGCAGCGCCGGGACGAGGCCGGACTCCTCGCCAGGGCGGACGAGCTCCTCGCCCGCACCCCGCGCGCCGATGCGGCCGACACCGCCTTCGAGGAGCGCTACGCCCGGCACATCGCCGACCGCCACCGGCATCTGACGATCTACGGCATCGACCTGCGCGAGGCCCCCGAGCGCTGGCCCCTGGACGTGGCGTATCTGAGCCTTGAGGCGACGGCCCCCGCGCCGGTGGACACCTTCGACCCGGTCGCCGAAGGACCCGCCCCGGCCGTCCGCATCCGCGCCGAGGACGCGTTCGCCTCCGGCCACGCCCGGGTGCTCCTGCGCGGCGAGGCGGGCTCCGGCAAAACGACGCTGATCCAGTGGCTGGCGACGAGGGCCGCCGCGGACGGCGACCGCGTCCCGTTCGTGCTGCCGCTGCGCACGCTGGCATCGGCAGACTCACTGCCCGCCCCCGAGTCGTTCCTGACGGCGGTCTCCTGTCCGCTGGGCGCGCCCGCGGGCTGGGCCGAGCGGGTCCTGTCCGCCTCCCGCGCCCTGGTCCTCGTGGACGGCCTCGACGAGATCCCCACGGCCGAGCGGAACCGGGTGCGCGACTGGCTGCTCGGTCTCGTCGGGGCGTACCCCGGCAACCGCTGGCTGCTCACCTCGCGCCCCACCGCCGTACGCCCCGACTGGCTTGCCGACAGCGACTTCCGGGAGGTGCTCCTGCCGGCCATGCGGCCCGCGGACGTCGCCACGTTCGTGCACCGCTGGCACACGGCCGCCGACGCCCTCCCGTACGAGACCGCGCTCCTCGACTCACTGCGCACCAAGCGCGACCTGGCCCGCCTCGCCACCAACCCCCTGATGTGCGGCCTGATCTGTGCCCTGCACCGCGAACGCCGCGGCTACCTGCCCACAGGCCGCAAGGAGTTGTACGACGCCGCCCTGACGATGCTCCTCGCCCGGCGCGACCGGGAGCGCGGCATGACCGTGCCCGAACTGAGCGAGGAGGTCCAGCTCGACCTCCTCCAGCACCTCGCGTACGCGCTCGTCCTCAGCGGCCGCACCGAGATGAGCCGCGAGCACGCCATCGGCGCACTGGAACGCCGGCTGCCGACCGTGGCCTCGGCGGCGGCGCATGGCGACGCGGCGACCGTCCTGCGCACTCTGCTGCTCCGCAGCGGCCTGCTGCGCGAACCCACCGCCGACACAGTCGACTTCGGCCACCGCACCTTCCAGGACTACCTGGCCGCGCGTTACGCCGTGGAGGAGGGCCACGCCCTCCCCTTCGTGCAGCGTCTCGCCGACGACCCGCAGGGCGAGGACGCGATCCGCATGGCCGTCGCCCACGCCCGCCCCGGCGAACGGGCACAGTTGTTACGGGAGTTGCTGTCACCGGCCACGCCGCGCCTCACGCTCCTCGCGCTGGCGTGCCTGGAGCATGCGATGGCGCTGGATCCGGGGGTGAGGGCTGAAGTTGAGCGGGCGGCGGGGGCGCTGACCCCGCCCCGCGACCGCGACGCCGCCCACGAGCTGACCGAGGCGGGGCCTCTCGTGCTGGAGCTGCTGCCGGGGCCCGATGGGCTAACCGACGAGGAGGCGCACGGGGTGGCGATCACCGCCTCACTCCTTGGCAGCGCCGAACCGGCGGGCGCGCTAGGGGTGCTGCGGCGGTTCCGCGCGCATCCGTCGTTGGAGGTGCGGCGTCAGCTGGCGGGTACATGGCGCCGATTCGACACCCGCGAGTACGCGGCGGAGGTCCTCGACCACTTGGGACGTGACGACCTGTACGTCACGTGCGAGACGGACGAGCAACGCCTGGAGCTGCCCGCGATGCGCCCCTGGAAGTGGCTCGATTTCCGCGGTCCGCACTCGCTGACCGACGTGGTCGCCGCGATCCCTGCCCCGGAGGCCGTGTCGGTTGTCAACGTCCAGGACAATCCACTGGCCGGGGACCTCGGCACCTTGGCCGCGTTCTCCGCCCTGGACAGCCTCATGGTGACTGGCTGCCCGAATGCACATGGACTCGGCGCCCTCGCCGACCTGCCCCTGACCTACCTCCAGTACGGGGCCCACGACTTCACGGGCCTGTCCGCACTGAACTCGCTGCGCCGCCTGACCCTCGAAGGAGAGCTCGCGGCTGACTCCCTCGCCGACGCTCTGCCGACCGGGGCCGCGCTGGAATTTCTCTACCTGGGCGGCGAAGCCACCCGCACGACCGGTCTGCGCGGCCTCAGCCGCTGGCCGACCCTGACCGCCCTGAGCCTCGGCTCCCTCACTGCCCCACCAACCGCCCAGGACTGGCGCTACGTAGCCGAACTCCCTGCCCTGGTTGGCCTCTTCCTGCACGCGGCCTTCTTCAGCGACCACCGCGACTCGATCGCGGCGCTGCCCGAACTCCCCGGAGTCGAGGCCCTGACCCTCTTCGCCCTGCACGGCGCCGAGGACCTGTCCGCGCTACCGTCTCGCTTCCCCGGCGTACGCGAGGTGGCCCTGCAGACCAGCCCCGGCAAGACCTTCCCGGCCGAGCGCTACGCCCCGCTATTCCCCGATGCCGAGGTCGCCGTGATTCCACGCGCAAAACGCTAAAAACGGGTGGGCCCGAACCGTTCCGTCAGGAACAGTTCGGGCCCACCCGTAAAGGCTCGCCCCGGAGGGGTTATGCCTCCTTGCTCAGGTTCGGGCCGCCACCGGCAGCCGCGTCCTCGATCGGCGGGGCGTCCGGCAGAGCCGCCTTCTCCTCGCCGCGGAAGGTGAAGGTCTTGTTCTCACCCTCGCCCTCCGTGTCCACGACCACGATGTGGCCCGGGCGCAGCTCGCCGAAGAGGATCTTCTCCGACAGGCTGTCCTCGACCTCGCGCTGGATCGTGCGACGCAGCGGACGCGCGCCGAGCACGGGGTCGTAGCCCTTCTTCGAGAGCAGCTCCTTGGCGGACTGCGAGAGCTCGATGCCCATGTCGCGGTCCTTCAGGCGCTCGTCCACCTTCGAGATCATCAGGTCGACGATCTCGAGGATGTCGTCCTGGCTGAGCTGCGGGAAGACGACGACATCGTCGACACGGTTGAGGAACTCGGGACGGAAGTGCTGCTTGAGCTCGTCCGACACCTTGTTCTTCATGCGCTCGTAGTTGGACTTCGAGTCGCCCTGGGCCGCGAAGCCGAGGTTGAAGCCCTTCGAGATGTCACGGGTTCCAAGGTTGGTCGTCATGATGATGACCGTGTTCTTGAAGTCCACGACGCGGCCCTGGGAGTCGGTCAGTCGACCGTCCTCCAGGATCTGGAGGAGCGAGTTGAAGATGTCCGGGTGAGCCTTCTCCACCTCGTCGAAGAGGACGACGGAGAACGGCTTGCGGCGCACCTTCTCGGTCAGCTGACCGCCCTCTTCGTAGCCCACGTAACCGGGGGGCGAACCGAAGAGACGCGACACCGTGTGCTTCTCGCTGAACTCCGACATGTCGAGGGAGATCAGCGCCTCCTCGTCACCGAAGAGGAACTCGGCGAGCGCCTTGGAGAGCTCGGTCTTACCGACACCGGACGGGCCCGCGAAGATGAACGAACCACCCGGACGCTTCGGGTCCTTCAGACCGGCCCGCGTACGGCGGATCGCCCGCGAGAGCGCCTTGACGGCGTCCTTCTGGCCGATGACCCGCTTGTGGAGCTCGTCCTCCATGCGCAGCAGACGCGAGGACTCCTCCTCGGTCAGCTTGAAGACCGGAATGCCGGTGGCGGTCGCGAGGACCTCGGCGATCAGCTCGCCGTCGACCTCGGCGACGACGTCCATGTCGCCGGCCTTCCATTCCTTCTCGCGCTTGGCCTTCGCGGCGAGCAGCTGCTTCTCCTTGTCGCGGAGAGAGGCCGCCTTCTCGAAGTCCTGGGAGTCGATGGCCGACTCCTTGTCGCGGCGCACGCCCGCGATCTTCTCGTCGAACTCGCGGAGGTCCGGCGGCGCGGTCATCCGGCGGATGCGCATCCGGGAACCGGCCTCGTCGATCAGGTCGATCGCCTTGTCCGGCAGGAAGCGGTCCGAGATGTACCGGTCGGCCAGGGTCGCGGCCTGGACGAGCGCCTCGTCGGTGATGGACACACGGTGGTGCGCCTCGTACCGGTCGCGCAGGCCCTTGAGGATCTCGATCGTGTGCGGCAGCGACGGCTCCGCGACCTGGATCGGCTGGAAGCGGCGCTCGAGGGCCGCGTCCTTCTCCAGGTGCTTGCGGTACTCGTCGAGCGTCGTCGCACCGATGGTCTGGAGCTCACCGCGGGCCAGCATCGGCTTCAGGATGGAAGCCGCGTCGATGGCGCCCTCGGCGGCACCCGCACCGACCAGCGTGTGCAGCTCGTCGATGAACAGGATGATGTCGCCGCGGGTGCGGATCTCCTTGAGCACCTTCTTGAGGCGCTCCTCGAAGTCACCGCGGTAGCGGGAACCGGCGACCAGCGCACCGAGGTCAAGCGTGTAGAGGTGCTTGTCCTTCAGCGTCTCGGGGACCTCGCCCTTGACGATCGCCTGGGCCAGTCCCTCGACGACCGCCGTCTTGCCGACGCCGGGCTCACCGATCAGGACCGGGTTGTTCTTGGTCCGGCGCGACAGGACCTGCATGACGCGCTCGATCTCCTTCTCGCGCCCGATGACCGGGTCGAGCTTGGACTCACGAGCGGCCTGCGTCAGGTTGCGGCCGAACTGGTCGAGCACCAGGGACGTGGAGGGCGTGCCCTCGGCAGGACCGCCACTGGCGCCGGCGGTCTCCTTGCCCTGGTAACCGGAGAGCAGCTGGATGACCTGCTGCCGCACCCGGTTGAGGTCTGCGCCCAGCTTGACCAGGACCTGGGCGGCGACGCCCTCGCCCTCACGGATCAGGCCGAGCAGGATGTGCTCCGTGCCGATGTAGTTGTGGCCCAGCTGAAGGGCCTCGCGGAGCGACAGCTCCAGGACCTTCTTGGCACGGGGGGTGAAGGGGATGTGGCCGGACGGGGCCTGCTGGCCCTGACCGATGATCTCCTCCACCTGCTGGCGGACCGCCTCGAGCGAAATCCCGAGGCTCTCCAGGGCCTTAGCGGCGACACCCTCGCCCTCGTGGATCAAACCCAGGAGGATGTGCTCGGTGCCGATGTAATTGTGGTTGAGCATCCGGGCTTCTTCCTGAGCCAGGACGACAACCCGCCGCGCGCGGTCGGTGAACCTCTCGAACATCGTTAATCGCTCCTCAGAGCGGTCAGGCAGTTAGGGGTCGGTCCCCTCCCTGTCCTTCCGCAGCTTAGTCCCGCAAGCGGGGACCGCTCATTCCATCTGCCGACACCCGTTCATGGTCTCCTGCCCCGAACGCCGACAACTGCTCCAACCCGATGGTGCGAGACGATGTTCCCGCAGGCCAGGCAGATACCCCCACCATCAGTACGCCGATGGCGAACGCAGGCTGCCCGTTCCGCACGTGTCGCCCCTCCCACTAGGGATGTCTTACCCGTAAGGACTGACACTCCATGCGGCGCGCCCCGGTTCCCTCCGCTACGGGCGAACATCTTTGCGCCGCCCAGCGCTCCCGTACGCCCCTTTTCCGGACACACTACGCATGCAGTCGGCGACAGTGCGTAACCCCGGAGCGTCGGTGGCTGTTGCTCCTGGCATGGTCACCACCTCCGGCACGACCGTTCCCGCTCCCCGGCAACCGCTGACCGACACCGGACGCGATCCGGTCCGGCAGTGGTACGAGGACCGACTCGGCTGGGCGACCGCGCCCGGCACCCATGGCGCACTGCTGCACACCGGGCTGCGCTTCGACGTCCTGGAGGTGCCGGCCGACGCCGGCTTCGCGATGCTGCGCAGACTCGATCCCCGGTCACCGGTGGCCGTGTGCGGGGAAACGATGCGGCTTCTGGTCGCCGCGGGCAGCGCGGACGAACTGCCGGGGCTGCTCGACTGGCTGGAGTGGGGGGCGCTGCCCCTGGATCTCGTCGCCGTCGGGGCGGGCGGTCTCATCGACGCGCCGACGCCTCCGGGATGGTCCGGCTCGCAGGAGGCCGCCGTCTGGGTGCGGCCCCCCGAGCCCGGCTGCGAGGTGGAACCGGTGCTGCCGGCCCTGACGAGCCTGACGGCCGTCTCGACCTGGTCGGTCGTGGGGGGCGGTGGGGGCGCCCCCGATCTCGTACGCCTCGTGGACACGGCGGCGACGCACTGCCACCGGGCCCGACTGCGTCGCGGCGCTGCCGCGCCGGCGACCACGTCAACAAAGCGACCAATGCGGCCGTCCCGTCAGCCGTTGGCCTTCTCGTAGGCCTCACGGATCGACTGGGGAACACGGCCGCGGTCGTTGACCTCGTAGCCGTTCTCCTTGGCCCACGCGCGGATCTGCGCGGTGTCCTGGTTGCCGCCGCCGGACGTGGCGCGCGCCTTGCCCCGGCCGCTCGAGCGGCCACCGGTGCGACGACCGCCCTTGAGGTACGGCTCAAGGAGGCCGCGGAGCTTGTCCGCATTGGCGGTGGTGAGGTCGATCTCGTACGACTTGCCGTCGAGCGCGAACGTCACGGTCTCGTCCGCCTCGCCACCGTCGAGGTCATCGACAAGAAGGACCTGAACCTTCTGTGCCACCGGATTTCCTTTCATCGAAATCTGAAGGGCGGCCCCCGCGACCACGGCCGCTGATTCGCCGTCCCCTTGTTATATGCAGTACTGCAGTACGTCGGAAAGCAAACCGCTTTTGCCCGAAAAACACAAACCCCTGGCTGAGATCAGGGAGAGATCCCAGAGTTGAACACTGCCCGCCGAGACCAAAAACATGCGCGATTCGGACATAGGGAACCGTTGCAAGCACGCATGCCGGAATAGCGCCCGGCGGCGATCACAGATGCAGAAGCATCCGGCTGTTGCCCAAGGTGTTCGGTTTCACTCGTTCGAGACCGAGGAACTCTGCTACGCCCTCGTCATAGGAACGCAGGAGCTCACTGTAGACATCGGTGTCGACCGTATCGACAGGTGTCTCGCCGATCTCCACGAAGGCGTGCTTGGCGAAGAACTCGACTTCGAAGGTGAGGCAGAAAACCCGCCGAACACCGATCCAGCGTGCGGTCTGAAGAAGCTTCTCGAGCAGCAGATGTCCGACGCCCGAGCCCTTGACCTGCGGGTCGACCGCGAGAGTGCGGACTTCCGCGAGGTCTTCCCACATGACGTGCAGTGCGCCGCAGCCGACGACCGCGGCGTTGTCGTCGCGTTCCGCGACCCAGAACTCCTGGATGTCCTCGTAAAGCGTCACGGTGGCTTTGTCGAGCAGGATCCCCTGTCGGCTGTACGCGTCGAGCAGGCGGCGCACCTCCGGCACATCGGCCGTCCTCGCCCTGCGTACGGTGACTGCTTTACGGGTCGATTCGACGGTTGGCCCGACTTCGGGGAGCTCTGCTGGCATGTCCGGACGCTATCGCCCGGCCCCGTCGCCCGCTTCCTCGGGGGCCGAGGGGACTTCCGCCGGCAGTTCGGGCGAGACGATCCGCATGGCATCCCTGAGTGCCTCGCGCTGTCCCGGCGACATCATCCCGAAGAACGCGACGAGCGCGGCGGCCGGGTTGTCGCTCTGCGCCCAGGCCTCGTTCATCAGCGCGGCCGAGTACGCGGCCCGTGTGGAGACCGCCTCATATCGATAGGCCCGGCCTTCCGCTTCGCGGCGCACCCAGCCCTTCTGATGGAGATTGTCCAATACGGTCATGACGGTCGTGTAGGCGATGGACCGTTCCTGTTGGAGGTCCTCCAGGACTTCCCTCACGGTGACCGGGCGGTTCCACTTCCACACCCGCGTCATCACTGCGTCTTCGAGTTCTCCCAAGGGGCGCGGCACGAGAAGCACAATAGTGGGAGAAGTCGGTAATTCAACGCGGGACGTGGCGACGATCGCCAAGCAATGACAAAAGGGGCGCCCGATGGGCGCCCCTCACTGCGGTTTCCGTGCCGGTCGCGGCCGCTCTCAGGCGGTCGCGTCCTGCTGCGGGCCGCCGCCCTGCCGGGCGGCCTCGGCACGCGCGATGGCGGCGTCGACGGCCGCGTCCTCCTTGGCCTTCTTGTCGCCGCCCTGCGACTTCACGATGGTCACGATGAGACCGATGAAGAACGCGGCCATCACGACCGGGGGCACGAGCGCGGAGACGTAGTCCATGCCCCCAGAGTAGCTACCCGACGGCCAGTCGCTGCGACGGGGCCGGAGGTTGGGCGGGGCGGCGCTTGGGTGGGAAGACCTCGGCCGGGGTGGGGACCGGGCGCTGAGGGGGCTCGGGGGCCGGTCGCGCGGGCTTGTCGCCGTCCGCCGCCGAGAGGCCGCCGGGCAGGGCGAGCAGGTGGGTGCGGGAGGCCGGGACGCGGGTCCGGTACAGCGTGTCGAACTTGTCGCGTACGCCCTGTTCCGCCAGGTCGCGGCAGCGGGCGAGCAGGGCCGCCGCGCCGGGGTTCCCGGGCAGCGCGCGCAGCGCCGCGAGGTCGTCGGCGCCGGGCCCGTGACCCGCCGCCAGGGCCTCCTTGAGCAGGCTGAGATAGCCGGGAGCGGAGCCGGGCAGGGCGGCCCGGTAGCGGTCGAGGTCGGAGCGGAGGAAGGCCCGCATGCGGATGCCTTCCCTGGCCGCTTCGTCGACCGACTCCGCGAGTCGCAGACAGGCCCGGACATCCTCGTCCGAGGTGGGGCTGGGGTGGAGGGCGAGGGCGAGGGCGCGTCGGAGCACACGCAGCTCTTCTGCACCGAACGCCATGCCGCCACGGTTTCCGTAGGGCGTGGGCATGAAATAACGGTAAGGCCAATTACGGACAAATCCGCTTAACCGGCAATTTCCGGGCGCGCCCCGCCGGACCGCCCGTCAGAGCCGCGACACGTTCCGCTCGTACACCAGACGGAGCCCGATCAGCGTCAGCCACGGCTCGTGCTCGTCGATCACGGTGGACTCGCCGAGGACCATCGGCGCGAGCCCGCCCGTCGCGATGACGGTCACGTCGTCCGGGTCGTCCGCGAGCTCCTTCGCCATCCGGTTCACGACGCCGTCGACCTGGCCCGCGAAGCCGTACACGATGCCCGCCTGCATGGCCTCGACCGTGTTCTTGCCGATGACGCTGCGCGGCCTGGCCAGCTCGATCTTGCGGAGCTGGGCGCCGCGCATGCCGAGCGCCTCGACGGAGATCTCGATGCCGGGGGCGATCACGCCGCCCGCGTACTCGCCGCGCGCGGACACCGCGTCGAAGGTCGTCGCCGTGCCGAAGTCCACGACGATCGCGGGGCCGCCGTACATGTCGACGGCCGCGACCGCGTTGATGATGCGGTCGGCGCCGACCTCCTTGGGGTTGTCCATGAGGATCGGCACGCCGGTCTTGATGCCGGGTTCGACCAGGACGGCGGGCACGTCGCCGTAGTAGCGGCGGGTGACCTCGCGCAGCTCGTGCAGGACCGAGGGGACGGTCGAGCAGATGGCGATGCCGTCGATGCCGTCGCCGAGTTCGTCGCCGAGCAGCGGGTGCATGCCCATCAAGCCCTTGAGCAGGACGGCGAGTTCGTCGGCGGTCCTGCGCGCGTCCGTGGAGATGCGCCAGTGCTCGATGATCTCCTCGCCGTCGAACAGACCGAGGACCGTGTGGGTGTTGCCCACGTCGATGGTGAGCAGCATCAGGCGTCCGCCTCGCGCAGGTCGAGGCCGATGTCGAGGATCGGCGAGGAGTGGGTGAGTGCGCCGACGGCGAGGTAGTCGACGCCCGTCTTCGCGTACGTGGCGGCGTTCTCCAGCGTGAGGCGGCCGGAGGACTCCAGGAGCGCGCGGCCGTCGGTGATCGCCACGGCCTCCTCGGTCTCGCCCGGCGTGAAGTTGTCCAGGAGGATCAGGTCGGCGCCCGCGTCGAGGACCTCGCGCAGCTGGTGCAGGGTGTCGACCTCGACCTCGATCGGCAGGCCGGGGAAGCGGTCACGTACGGCCTGGAAGGCCTGTGCCACGCCACCGGCGGCGACCACGTGGTTGTCCTTGACCAGGGCCGCGTCCGACAGGGACATGCGGTGGTTGACGCCGCCGCCCATCCGGACCGCGTACTTCTCCAGGGAACGCAGGCCCGGGGTCGTCTTGCGGGTGTCGCGGACCTTCGCCTTCGTGCCGTCCAGCACGTCCGCCCACGCGCGCGTGGCGGTCGCGATGCCGGAGAGGCGGCACATGATGTTGAGCGCGGTGCGCTCGGCGGTGAGCAGGTCGCGGGTGCGGGTGGTGACGGAGAGCAGCTTCTGGCCCGCCTCGACCCGGTCGCCGTCCTCCGCGTGCCGCTCGACCTCGAACTCGTCCGTCGCCACGACGGAGACGACCGCCTCGGCGACCCGCAGACCGGCCACGACGCCCGCCTCGCGGGCCGTGAAGTCGGCGGTGGCGACGGCCTCTTCGGGGATCGTGGCGACGGTCGTGACGTCCACGCCGCCGTCCAGGTCCTCGGTGATCGCCATGTGGGCGATGTCCTCGATCTCGACCGGGTGCAGGCCCGCGTCGAGCAGCAGCTGGGCCAGCGACGGGTCGAGGCCGCACTCCATGACGTCGTCGGAATCTCCCTGCGCACAGCCGCAGTCGTCGCCGCAGCCTTCGCTGCCGGCGGCTGCCAGGGGGAGGTCGGGGGTCGCGCTCACGTCGGTCACTGCTCCTGAGTGTTCTTGGCCGTTGCCGGGAAGTCTGCTGCGGGTGTGGTGTGCGTGGCCAGGGTCCGGTCCGGATTCAGGCGTACGACGATGTGGCGGCGCCACGTGGCATCGTCGCGGTCCGGGTGGTCCTCGCGCCAGTGGCAGCCGCGGGTCTCCTCGCGGCGGCGCGCGGCGGCGACCAGGACGCGGGCCACGCACAGGAGGTTGGTGGCCTCCCAGGTGTCGACGCCGGGCTCGGCCGTCTTGCCGTTCTCCGTCAGGGAGTTGACCGCCTCGGCGTGGATGCGGCCCAGCCGGGCGGCGGCCTCGGCGAGGGAGTCCGCCGAGCGCAGGACGCCCGCGCCCGCCGTCATCACACGCTGGATGGCGAACCGGGCCTCCGGCGGAAGCAGCGGGTGCGTCGGGGTCTCCGGGTGCTCCACGGGTGCGGGCACGCGCGCGTGGAGGGCGTTCTCCGCGTGCAGGCGCGTGATGTCGTCCGCGATGCGCTCCGCGTAGACGAGGCCTTCCAGAAGGGAGTTGGAGGCCAGCCGGTTCGCACCGTGGACGCCCGTGCAGGCGGCCTCCCCGCACGCGTACAGGCCCGGCACCGTGGTGCGGCCGTACAGGTCCGTGCGGACGCCTCCGGAGGCGTAGTGCGCGGCGGGGGCGACCGGGATGGGCTCGGTGACCGGGTCGATGCCGTGGGCGCGGCAGGCGGCGAGGATCGTGGGGAACCGGTTCTCCCACATGTCGGCGCCGAAGTGCCGCGCGTCCAGGTACATGTGCTCGGTGCCGAGCTCCTGCATGCGGCGCGTGATGCCCTTGGCGACGATGTCGCGGGGCGCCAGCTCGGCGAGTTCGTGCTGGCCCACCATGAAGCGCACGCCGTCCGCGTCCACCAGGTGCGCGCCCTCGCCGCGCACGGCCTCGGAGACGAGCGGCTGCTGGCCCTCCGCGTCCGCGCCCAGGAACAGCACGGTCGGGTGGAACTGGACGAACTCCAGGTCGCTGACCTCGGCGCCCGCGCGCAGGGCGAGCGCGACGCCGTCGCCCGTGGACACGTGCGGGTTCGTGGTCGCCGAGAAGACCTGGCCCATGCCGCCGGTCGCGAGGACCACGGCGGGCGCCAGGACGGCGCCCACGCCGTCGTGCTGGCCCTCGCCCATGACGTGCAGGGAGACGCCGGCCGTGCGGCCGTCGGCGTCCGTCAGCAGGTCGAGGACCAGGGCGTTCTCGACGGTCTCCACGCCACGCGCACGTACCGCCTCGACGAGCGCCCGGGAGATCTCGGCTCCGGTCGCGTCGCCGCCCGCGTGCGCGATGCGGCGGCGGTGGTGGCCGCCCTCGCGGGTCAGCTCCAGGGCGCCCTCGGTGGACTCGTCGAAGTGCGCGCCGGTCTCGATGAGGCGGCGTACGGCGTCGGGGCCCTCGGTGACGAGGGTGCGCACGGCAGCCTCGTCGCACAGGCCCACGCCGGCGACCAGGGTGTCGTCCAGGTGCTGCTCGGGGGTGTCGCCCTCGCCGAGGGCCGCCGCGACGCCGCCCTGCGCCCAGCGCGTGGAGCCGTCGTCGAGGCGGGCCTTGGTGACGACGACGGTGCGCAGGCCGGCGGCCTGGCAGCGCAGCGCCGCGGTCAGCCCCGCGACGCCGGAGCCGACGATCACGACGTCCGCCTCGACGTTCCAGCCGGGGGCGGGGGCGTGGAGCCTTATGCCGGTGCTGCTCACTCGTGGCCTCCGAAGGTCAGCGGCAGGTTGTCGATGAGGCGGGTGGCACCCACGCGCGCGGCGACCGCGAGCACGGCCTCGCCCTCGAAGCCGTCGGTCACGTCGGTGAAGTCGCGCGGGTCGACGAGGGCCACGTAGTCGAGCTCGACCGGCGGCTGGAGCCGCTTCGCCTCGTCGAGGATCAGGCGGGCCGCCGCGAGGACGGCCGAGGGGCGGCCCGGGGACGCCGTGGCGACCGCGTGCGCGTCGGCGGCCGCCCGGGCCTCGCCGATCCTGCCGAGCGCCTTGGCCCGCGCGCGCGGGGTCGGGCTCTCGGCGGCACGCGCGCGCAGGGCCTCCTGCGCCGCATGCCGGTCGCGGCCCGTGAACAGGGCGTCGGAGAGGGCCAGCGCACTGCGGCGCTCGGCCGGGGACAGGTAGCGGTTGCGGGAGGAGAGCGCGAGCCCGTCGTCCTCGCGGACCGTGGGCACGGCGACGATCTCCACGTCGAAGTTCAGATCGCGCACCATGCGGCGCACCAGGGCCAGTTGCTGCGCGTCCTTCTGGCCGAAGAGGGCCACGTCCGCGCGCGTGAGGTGCAGCAGCTTGGCGACCACGGTGAGCATGCCGTCGAAGTGGCCGGGGCGCGAGGCGCCTTCGAGCCGCTCCCCCATGGGGCCCGCCGTGATGCGGATCTCGGGCTGCCCGCCGGGGTAGACCTCGTCGACGGAGGGCGCGAACACGGCGTCCGCCCCCGCCTGTTCGGCGATCCTCACGTCGGCGTCGAGGGTGCGCGGGTAGCGGTCGAGGTCCTCGCCCGCGCCGAACTGGAGCGGGTTCACGAAGACGGTGACGACCACTTCGCCGTCCGCCCCGGCACGGGCCCTGGCCGAGCGGATCAGCGTCGCGTGCCCCTCGTGCAGGGCGCCCATCGTCATGACGACGACGCGCGGCCCGGTACGCGTGCGTGCCCGCAGGTCCGCGCCCTTGTGGAGGAGCCGCGTACGCGAAGCCCTCGAGGGGCTCGCCGCTATGGAATCGGTGGGGCTCATCGGGTCTCCTCCGCACCGGTCGCGAGGACGCCCAGCAGGTCCTCGGCGAGCTCCGGCTTCAGCAGGCCGTGCGCGAGCGCGCGGTCGGCGGTCGCACGGGCCATCGCGAGATACCCGGCGACGGTCTGCGGGGCGTGCTTGCGCAGCTCCGTGATGTGGGCGGCGACGGTGCCCGCGTCGCCGCGCGCCACCGGGCCCGTGAGGGCCGCGTCGCCGGACCTGAGCGCGTTGTCGAGGGCCGCGCCGAGCAGCGGGCCGAGCATCCGGTCGGGGGCGCCGACGCCCGACTCGCGGAGCAGTTCTATGGACTGCGCGACCAGGGTGACCAGGTGGTTGGCGCCGAGCGCGAGGGCCGCGTGGTAGAGCGCGCGGTTCTCCTCCGCGATCCACTCGGGCTCGCCGCCCATCTCGATGACCAGGGCCTCCGCCGCCATCCGCAGCTCTTCGGGCGCGGTGACGCCGAAGGAGCAGCCGGCCAGCCGCTGGACGTCGACGGGGGTGCCGGTGAACGTCATCGCGGGGTGCAGCGCGAGCGGCAGGCCGCCCGCGCGCAGCGCCGGTTCGAGCACCTTTGTGCCGTACCGTCCCGAGGTGTGCACGAGCAGCTGTCCGGGCCGTACGGAGCCGGTCTCGGCGAAGCCCTCGACGAGGCCCGGCAGGACGTCGTCGGGGACGGTGAGGAGCACCAGGTCGGCCTGCGCGAGGACCTCGGCGGGCGGCACCAGCGGCACGTCGGGCAGCAGCGTCGCGGCCCGGCGCACGGAGGCGTCGGAGACTCCTGAGACGGCGACGGGGCGATGCCCGGCCAGTTGCAGGGACGCGGCGAGCGCGGGGCCGACGCGGCCCGCGCCGACGACGCCCACGGTGAGGCGGGCGGGGCGGTCCTTGGGGGCGATGGGCTCGTTGGGTTCGGATCGCGGGTTCGGAGAGGGTGTAGTCACGAGGCGATGGCCTTCCGTTCCAGTCCGCTCGGGGTACCGGACGATTTCTCGTCATGTTAACGCTATCTGTCCGCACGGGTCCCGGCCGTCCACAGGCTGTGGGCAAGCGCACGCGGGTGCGCCATGATCGACGGATGGACGGAACCGCCGAGAACACTGTCACGCCCGAGAAGACGCAGGCCGAACGGCTGATCACAGCGTTGCGGGGCGCCGAGCGCACGCTGGCCCGCAGGCCGAACGAGGCCACCTTGGGCGAGCGGTGGGAGAGCCTGTCCGGCGCCGCGGCCGCGGTGGCCGACCTGTCGGGCGACGTCGACATCTACGGGGACGGCGTCGTGGCCGACCTGGAGACGAGGGTCGCCGCGCTGCTCGGCAAGGAGGCGGCCGCGTTCTTCCCCACCGGCACGATGGCCCAGCAGGTGGCGCTGCGCTGCTGGGCGGGCCGCACCGGGAACGCCACGGTGGCCCTGCACCCGCTGGCGCACCCGGAGGTGCACGAGCGGGAGGCGCTGACGACGGTGGCGGGGCTGCGCACCGTGCATCCCACGAAGGCGGCGCGGCAGATCGGCGCCGACGACGTGCACGACCTGGCCGAGCCGTTCGGGACACTCATGCTCGAACTGCCGCTCAGGGACGCCGGGTTCACGCTGCCCACGTGGGAGGAGCTCGAAGAGGTCTGCGAGGCGGCACGCGCGCGTGACGCCGTGATCCACTTCGACGGGGCCCGCCTGTGGGAGACCACGACGCACTTCGGGCGGCCGCTGGACGAGATCGCGGAGCTCGCGGACAGCGTCTACGTGTCGTTCTACAAGTCGCTCGGCGGCCTCAGCGGCGCGGTTCTCGCCGGCCCGGAGTCGTTCGTCGGGGAGGCGAGGGCCTGGCGGCACCGCTACGGCGGCCAGGTCTTCCAGCAGTTCCCGCAGGCGATCTCGGCCCTTGCGGGCCTGGAGCGGGAACTGCCGCGGCTTCCCGAGTACGTGGCGCACGCGCGCGTGGTCGCGCAGGCGCTGGTGGAGGGCTTCGCCAAGGCCGGTGTCGCCGGGGCGCGGGTGTTCCCCGAGGTGCCGCACACGCACCAGTTCAAGGTCTGGTTGCCCTACGACGCCGAGGCGCTCACGGAGGCCGGGATCGCGCAGGCGGAACAGACGCGGACGGCACTGTTCGCGCGCTGGTCGGACGAGGGTGCGGTGCCGGGGCTCGCGGCGACGGAGGTCACGGTCGCGGCGGCAGGTCTTGATTGGGGGCCCGACGACGTCCGCGCGGCCGTCGCGGACTTCGTACGCCGGCTCCCCTCGTAGGCCTCTCATGGGCCATGGGGGTCAGCAACCGGCGGGATGACCGCGGCGCCCCGAGACGCGGCGTCCCGACAGCCGGCGGGCCAGCGCCGCCCGGATCCGGCCGCGGGCCGGACGGCCGGCCACGACCGCCCTGAACCGGCGGTAGTCGCGCAGCTCCCGGAGGGCGGCCAGCTCGTGCCGACCGGGCGCCGGCGGGGCCGCTTCGCCGCGCTGGGCGGCGCGGTAGAGGTCGATGGCGTACTGCTGGGTGACGCTCATGTCGAACACCTCGCTCTTCATCTCGATTGTCGCGCTGCGACCCGGAATCAGCCTGTTTGCTGTCGTTCGGGGCCGATGGGTACGAGACTGCGCCCGGCCCCACCGGGCGGTCACGTCGATTGACGGGAGCCGTCAATCGACGACCCGGCTGTCAGTGGCGGCGTGCACCATGGGGTCATGAGCGTGAGCATCGACATCACGGGCCTGACGCCCGAGCGGATCCATGTCGTGCCCTCGCCCCTGGCCGAGCTGGGCATGGCACTGCACGCACTGTCGGAGCCCGCCCACCACCCGGGGTTGCAGGGGTGGACGACGAGCGTGTCCGCGTGCCTGGACCCGTGCCTCGCGGACCGGATGTGCGAGGCGGACTTCCTGTGGCGCACGACGTTCTCGGACGTGTTCACGCCGTCCGCCGGGATCCCGGGGCGGCGCACCCTGCCCGGTGCCACGCTCGCCGAGGAGCTCGACCTGCTCGACAAGCTCTCCGACGAGCAGTTCGTGGACGCGGCCCTGGAGTTCACCTGCCAGTCGCAGTACGCGGAGCGGGTGGTGAGCCGGCTCGACGACCCGGGCACCCGCGAGCGCGCGCTCGAGCTCGCGGCCGCGCGCGGAGCGCCTCAGGTCCGGTTCACCCAGCGCCTCCTTGAGGACCCGCCCGCCGTCAGATCATGGTTCCGCGAGCTGCTCCAGGACTGCGACGAGGCGTTCTTCTCGGACGTATGGGCGCGCGTGCGGCACCAGTTGGCGGCCGACGCACGGCACAAGACGGAGGTGCTGCGCCGCAAGGGGCTCGGCGAGGCCCTCGCGGCGACCTCCTCGGCGGTCGCGCTCGACGAGGCGCGCCGCGCCGTCGTCGTCGACAAGATCTCCGTGGGGCGCACGGAGACGGGCAGCGGCAATCTGATCCTCACGCCGACCAGCCTGGGGTGGCCGCATCTGTGGGTGCTGCACCGCAAGGGCTGGCAGCCGATGATCACGTACCCGATCGCCTCCCCCGGGCTCACGACGCCGCCCTCCGTCGAGCAGCTGACGCGGCGCATGTCGGCGCTCGCCCACCCGACGCGGATGCGGCTGTGCCGGCACCTGGCCCGGGGGCCGTACACGACCAGTGAACTGGCGGACGCGCACGGGATGTCCGCGCCGGAGATATCCCGGCACCTGTCGGTGCTGAAGAAGGCCGGGCTGATCACGACGCGGCGGCGGGGCCGCTATGTGCAGCACCAGTTGGACCTGAGCGTGGTCTCGCGCCTCGGCGGGGACTTCATCGAGGGCGTGCTGCGCTGACCGCCGGAGCCCTGGCCTCCGGGGTTCAGGCCCCGGCGCCGCCCGCGCGGACGAGCCCCGTCTCGTAGGCGAGGACGACGACCTGGACCCGGTCGCGCAGATCGAGCTTGGTCAGGATGCGGCCCACATGGGTCTTCACCGTGGCCTCGGACAGCACCAGGCGCGCGGCGATCTCGCCGTTCGAGTGCCCCTGGGCGACCAGGACCATGACCTCGCGCTCGCGCTCGGTGAGCCGTTCGAGCCGCTTGTGCTGCGGCTGGTCGGGGCTGCTCGGCAGCATCGGGGCGAACCGGTCGAGCAGCCGCCGGGTCGTGGACGGGGCGACCACCGCGTCGCCGCTGTGCACGGCGCGGATCGCGGTGAGCAGCTCGCCCGGCGGCACGTCCTTGAGCATGAAGCCGGAGGCCCCCGCCCGCAGCCCCGAGAAGGCGTACTCGTCGAGGTCGAAGGTGGTCAGGATGAGGACCTTCGGCGGCTCGGCCGCCTCACAGATCCGCCGCGTCGTCTCGACCCCGTCGAGCTTCGGCATACGGACGTCCATGAGCACGACGTCGACCGTCGTCGAGCGCAGCACCTCCAGCGCCTCGACGCCGTCGCCCGCCTCGGCGACGACCTCCATGTCCGGCTGCGCGGCCAGCACCATCCGGAAGCCGGTGCGCAGCAGCACCTGGTCGTCGACGAGCATGACCTTGATCGACATCGGGCGGTCCTCACTTGTACGGGGCGGTGGACAGGTACCTGGCAGGGGGCTTGTACGTGTCAATGGGCGGGCTTGAGAGGCAGCAGCACGCTGATGCGGAAGCCACCGCCGGGCCGCGGCCCCGCGTCCAGCGTGCCGCCGACCATACCGACGCGCTCGCGCATCCCGATGAGGCCGTGGCCGCAACCGTCCGCGCCCCCGTCCTCGTACAGCTCGTGCGGGGCGCCCTTGCCGTCGTCCTCGACGAGCAGGCCGAGGCCGTCGTCGAAGTAGACGAGGCGGACGCTGGCGCCCGCGTTGGGCCCCGCGTGCTTACGGGTGTTGGTGAGGGCTTCCTGGACGATGCGGTACGCGGTCAGCTCGACGCCGCTGGGCAGCGGGCGCGGGGTGCCCTCCACCCGGAAGTCGACCGGGAGACCCGCCGTGCGCACCTCGTCGACGAGCTCCTCTATCTGCTCGACGTCGGGCTGCGGAACGTACTCACCGGCCTCCTCGTGCTCGCCGGTGCGCAGCACGCCGAGCAGCCTGCGCATCTCCGCGAGCGCCTGGCGGCCGGTGCCCGAGATGGTCTCCAGGGCCTTCTTGGCCTGGTCGGGCGCCTGGTCGAGGACGTACGCGGCGCCGTCCGCCTGCACCACCATCACCGACACGTTGTGCGCGACGACGTCGTGCAACTCGCGTGCGATGCGCGCCCGTTCGGCCGCCACCGCGACCTTCGACTGCGCCTCGCGCTCCTTCTCGAGCCGGTCGGCGCGCTCCTCCAGCTGGTCCAGGTACGCGCGTCTGGTGCGCAGCGAGTCGCCGAGCACCCAGGCGAGGGCGAACGGCACCATCTGGAAGACGGTGACGAGGACCTGGCCCGTGGTGCTGATGTCGCCCGCGGTGGGCCAGCGGAGCTGGGAGAGCGGCGCCGCGAGCAGCCCGCCGACGAGACCGGAGCGGGACGCCCAGCGCGGTCCGCTCACCGCGCACGTGTAGATGATGACCAGCATCGCGAAGTCCGACGGGTTGACCCGCGCGTCGAACACCAGCTGGCCGAGGCCCGTGGCCACCGCGAGCAGCAGCATCTTGTCCGGCATGCGGCGGCGCAGCGTGACCACCACGGACATCAGCACGGCACAGACGAGCAGCGCCGCCTCGTTCCCGTGCCCCGCGCTGCCCGCGCCGTTCGCCCCGACCACGGACATGCCGAGAAGAATCACGGCCCAGAAGCCGTCGACCCATGTCGGGTGTCTGCGGATGAAGTCGTAGACGCGCTGCACGTAACCCAGAGTAGGGAAGCGTGCAGCGTGCAGGGGTCAACCGGAGGGTCGATCCGGACCCGGCGCGCGTACTCCTGAAGGTGGAGGGACCCCACGGCGCACGCGCCCGGCGCACATAGCCTTCAGGTGTGGAGAACGGACAACGGGAGGCGCCGCGCGGATGGCGCGCGGCCACCGAAGAGGCGCTGTACGGACCGGCCGGCTTCTACCGGAGGGCCGAGGGCCCCGCGGGGCATTTCCGCACGTCGGTGCATGCGTCGCCGCTTTTCGCCGGGGCCGTGGCCGAGCTGTTGTGCCGGGTGGACGCGGCCCTCGGCGAGCCCGCGGAGTTGGCGTTCGTCGACATGGCGGCGGGCCGCGGCGAGCTGGTTTCGCGCGTCCTGGAGGTGCTGCCGGAAAAAGTGGCACTACGCGCGCGTGCCTACGCAGTGGAGAAGGCGGAACCGCCCGCCGGGCTCGACCACCGGATCGAGTGGCAGGCCGAGCCGCCCGCCGGTGTCACCGGCCTCCTCTTCGCGAACGAGTGGCTCGACAACGTGCCCCTGGAGGTCGTCGAGGCGGACGCGAACGGCACGGCCCGGCTGGTCCTCGTACGCGAGGACGGCACGGAGACCCTGGACACGGCGCCCCTGGACGAGGCCTCGGCGGAGTGGCTGCGCCGGTGGTGGCCGCTGCCGGCCGAGCCGGGCCTGCGCGCCGAGGTCGGGCTCCCCCGCGACGAGGCCTGGGCGGCCGCTGTACGCACCCTGGAGCGCGGCCTGGCGGTCGCGGTGGACTACGCGCACACCCGCGCCTCGCGGCCGCCCTTCGGCACGCTCACGGGCTTTCGCGAAGGCCGGGAGACGACGCCAGTGCCCGACGGTTCCCGCGACATCACGGCGCACGTGGCACTGGACGCGTGCGCGAGCACCCCGGGCGCCCGCCTCCTGACGCAGCGCACCGCCCTGGGCGCGCTGGGGGTGAGTGCGGGCCGCCCGCCGCTGGCCCTCGCCTCGCAGGACCCGGCGGCGTACGTCCGGGCACTCGCGGGCGCCGGAGAGGCGGCGGAGCTGACCGCGCGCGGCGGGCTCGGCGACTTCGGCTGGCTGGTCGAACCGGTGGGCCTGGCGCCGGACGGCCCGCTCGTCGGCGCCGGACTACTTGTCGATGTCCCCGACCACGAAGAACAGTGACCCGAGGATCGCCACCATGTCGGCGACGAGCGTCCCCGGAAGCAGCTCGGTCAGCGCCTGGATGTTGTTGTACGAGGCGGAGCGCAGCTTGAGCCGGTACGGCGTCTTCTCGCCCTTGGAGACGAGGTAGTAGCCGTTGATGCCGAGCGGGTTCTCCGTCCACGCGTACGTGTGGCCCTCGGGCGCCTTGAGGACCTTCGGAAGGCGCTGGTTGACCGGGCCCTGCGGGAGTTCCGCGAGCCGGTCGAGGCAGGCGTCGGCGAGGTCCAGCGCGTTGTGCGCCTGCTCCAGGAGGCACTCGAACCGGGCCAGGCAGTCGCCTTCCTGCCGCGTGACGACCTTCAGGGTGTCCTGAAGGTCTCCGTAGGCGAGGTACGGCTCGTCGCGCCTGAGGTCGAAGTCGACGCCGGAGGCGCGGGCGATCGGGCCGCTGACCCCGTAGGCGTGCGCGGCCTCGGCGGACAGCACGCCCACCCCGCGCGTGCGGCCCCGGAAGATCTCGTTGCCGAGGACGAGGTTGTCGTAGACGTCCATGCGGGAGCGCACGCTCGCGACGGCCGCACGCGCGCGGGTCGTCCAGCCGAGCGGCAGGTCCTCCTTGAGGCCGCCGACGCGGTTGAACATGTAGTGCATGCGCCCGCCGGAGACCTCCTCCATCACGTTCTGGAGCTCCTCGCGCTCACGGAAGGCGTGGAAGACGGGCGTGATTCCGCCCAGTTCGAGCGGGTACGAACCAAGGAACATCAGATGGTTGAGCACCCGGTTCAGCTCGGCGAGCAGCGTCCGCAGCCACACGGCGCGCTCCGGTACCTCCATGCCCAGCATCCGCTCGACGGCGAGCACGACGCCCAGCTCGTTCGAGAACGCGGACAGCCAGTCGTGGCGGTTGGCGAGCATCACGATCTGCCGGTAGTCACGCGCTTCGAAGAGCTTCTCCGCACCGCGGTGCATGTAGCCGATGACCGGCTCCGCGTGCTGGATCCGCTCGCCGTCGAGCACGAGACGCAGGCGCAGCACACCATGGGTGGACGGGTGCTGCGGACCGATGTTGAGCACCATGTCGGTGCTCTCCGCGGCACCACCGATGCCGACCGTGGCCTGAGTCGTGGGCGTCATGGACACAGTCTCTCGTACGTAGGGTGAACCCATGGAAACAGGGGCGGCAGGGGCGACAGGCGCGGCAGGGCCGACAGCGTCGACAAGCACGACAGGGCCGGACTGGACCGGGCTGCCCGCCGGACTGCTGAGACTGCGGCGCCTGCTGCTGCTCTTGTGGCTGGTGCCGCTGACGGCTGCGCTCGCGGTGCTGCTCGCCGTGTTCGCGGGCCCCGGCTGGGCGGCGTTCGCCGCGCTCCCCCTCGCGGTCCTGGCCTGGGGCTGGGTGATGCTCGGGCGCAACTGGCGCTCGTGGCGGTACGCGGAGCGGTCCGACGACCTGCTGATCACCCGCGGCGTCCTGTGGCACGAGGAGACGATCGTGCCGTACGGACGGATGCAGCTCGTCGAGGTGACATCCGGCCCGCTGGAGCGGAAGTTCGGGCTGGCGAGCCTGCAACTGCACACCGCCGCCGCGGCCACCGACGCGACGATCCCCGGCCTCGCGCCGGAGGAGGCCGAACGCCTGCGCGACCGTCTCACCGAACTCGGCGAGGCCCGATCGGCGGGCCTGTGACGGCCTCCCGCGCCCCCGAGGGCGTCCCGGTCCAGGAGTCCGAGGAGAACGCGCGAGAGCGGCGCCTGCACCCCGTCACGCCGCTGCGCCGCGCGTGGGCGCCGATCGCGATCCTGCTCGGCTGGGCCGTCCACGACATGGACCAGGCGCAGCGTCAGCTGGCCCACCTCACCACCGCCATGCTGCTGATCGGCATCGGAGTGCTGGTTCCGGCGGCCGCCCTGTACGGATTCCTCACCTGGTGGTTCACGCACTTCGCGGTGACCGACACCGAACTGCGCATCCGTACGGGCCTGTTGTTCCGCCGTACCGCCCACATCCGGCTCGACCGCCTCCAGGCGGTGGACGTCACGCAGCCCCTCCTCGCCCGCTTCGTAGGCGTGGCCAAGCTCAAACTCGACGTAGTGGGCGCCGACAAGAAGGACGAGCTCGCCTTCCTGGGAGAGCGCGAGGCCGGGAAGCTGCGTGCCGAACTCCTCGCGCGGGCCGCCGGTTTCGCGCCCGAGTCGGCGCACGAGGTGGGCGAGGCGCCGGCGCGGCCGATCCTGCACACGCCCCCGCGCATGCTCGCGGTGGCGCTGCTCCTGACGGGCGCTCCGTGGGCCATGCTGCTCGCCGCGGTCGCCGTTCCGCTGCTCCTGTGGTTCGCGACCCACAACCTGTGGACGGTGGTCGCGGTCGCGGTGCCGCTGGTCGGCGGCGCCTTCACCAACAGCGCGGGCCGGTTCATCAAGGAGTACGACTGGACGGTCGGCGAGTCCCAGGACGGGCTGCGCATCGACCACGGGCTGCTCGACCGGGTGCACGAGACCGTGCCGCCGGGGCGGGTGCAGACCGTACGGATCGTGGAGCCGCTGCTGTGGCGGCGGCGCGGCTGGGTCCGCGTCGAGCTGCACGTCGCCGGGTCGTCGAACACCGCGCTCGTCCCCGTGGCGCCGCGCGAGGACGCCGAGGACGTCGTCGCGCGGATCCTGCCGGGGGTCTCCGTGCCGAAGCCCGCCGACTTCGCAGGGGCGCCGCGGCGCGGGCGCTGGTGCGTGCCGGTGTGGTGGCGCAGCTACGGAGTGGCGGTCACGGAAACGGTGTTCGCCGCGCGCCACGGGCTGCTGCAACGCCGCCTCTCGCTCGTCCCGCACGCCAAGGTGCAGAGCGTGCGCCTCACCCAGGGGCCCTGGGAGCGGTACTGGCGCGTCGCCGACCTGCACCTGGACACGGGCGCCAACAAGACGGTGACGGCCCGTCTGAGGGACGCGGACGAGGCGTCCGACCTGCTGCGGACCCAGGCGGACCGGTCCCGCACGGGGCGGCGCGACGCGCGCCCCGACCGGTGGATGGCCGGGGCGTAGGCCCGGGAAGGCGGGAACGAGTGGGGGGGCGGGAAAGAGTGAGGGGCGGGTCGGCTGTCCGCCGACCCGCCCCTCACCTGCCCGTTTCACGCCTGACGCGTCCCGTTCTGGGCATCACGCCCAGGACTTCACGCCCAGGACTTCACACCCAGACCTCACGCCCAGACCTCACGCCTGAAGTGCCGACCTCAGCTCGCCCATGTCGATCTGCTCCGTCTCGTCGTGCGCGGTCAGGTCGATGACCTGCTGCTCGCGCTCGGCGTCCGCGGAGGCTTCGCTGTCCGCCTCCGCCTCCGCCATGACCTCGGACTCGGACTCGGGCTCAGCGTCGGCGCCGGCGTCGGCGTCGGCGTCGGCGTCGGCCTGCGACTCGGCCACCGGCTCGTCCGCCTGGTCGACCTCGGCCGCGACCTCCGCCGCCAGCTCCTCGCCCACGACATCCGCCAGGTCTTCCTCGCCCTGCGCGGAGCGCCCCGCGCCGAAGAAGTCGAAGCCGCCCTGGGGCACCTTCCGCGCGGGAGCCGCGGGGACGACCATCGCGGCGGTCGGCACGGTGAAGTGGCCGGCCGCCGCCTCGGACTTCCCCTGGGAATCGGCCTCCTCCGCGGCGTGCGCCGCCGGCTCGGGCCGCGCGAGACGCTTGAGCGCCACATTGGCCCGCCGGTACATCTCCGGGGTGGGACGGCCCGGCACGGCCGGGGGCACGGGCGGCAGCGCCCGCGCCGGGGCCGAGGCCTCTATCGCGAGGCGACGACGGCCTTCGAGCGCGCTGGCCCGCTCCGTCTCCGCGTTCGCGTACCGGCGCAGCAGCGCCGCGTGCTCGCCCCGCAGCGCGGCGAGCTCGGCACGCTTCGCCCGCAGCTTGCCCTCCAGGCGGGTGCGCAGCTCACGCGATTCGTCGAGGTCGCCCTCCAGCTCCGCCACGGCCTCCTCGTGCCGCCACCGCTCGCTCGCGGCGCCGCGCGTCAGCTCGGCGACCCGCTTGCCGGCGAGCCGGTCCCAGCGACGCATCACCACGGCACCGACGACCGCCGCGGCGGCGGCCGCGGCCGCGACGCCCCGCAGCACGAACGGATCGTCGGACAGCCAGGCGGCCCCCGCGCAGACGAGAGGCACACCGGCGATCACCGTCGGAGGCAGGAGTCGGTGCAGGGGCGGAGAATGGCGGTGGCGTCCACGTGGCATGGCCAGAAACTTACCGCGCGTAGGCAAATCGCGAAGCCCCGCCCGGCAATATTCGGACACACCTGTCACAGAAAACACCTAACCCCCGTACGGACAAGGCCACTTACCGCGGCCGATACCGATCACGCCCCTCCCGAACGCGCGCGTCGATCAAGATCATTTAGCGATGAGGTCCTTGGACTCCAGATACTCCTTCGCGACATCGGCTTCCTTCTGACGCTCGGCGTCGACCTTCCGGTTCAGCTCGACGAGATCGTCGGTCGTGAGCGCCTTCGTCAGCTTCCCGAGGACATCCGCAATCTTCTTGTCGCCCGCATCCTTGGCGTTCACAACCGGAACGATGTTGTCCGCGTTCTGGAGCTTCTTGTCGTCCTCCAGAAGAACAAGCCCGAAGTTCTCCAGAGTCGCGTCGGTCGTGGTCGTCAGGACCAGCTGGTCCGTGCCGTTCTTCACCGCCTGCTTCGACTGCGTGGTGCCGACGCCCTTCGGGTCGATTCCCGTGACATCGATCCCGTACGACTTCTTGAGTCCGGGTGCGCAGAACGGCCGGGTCTCGCATTCGTCACCGGCCGCGATCTTGACCTTCTGGCCCGACTTGCCAAGATCCGAAAGCGTCTTCAACTTGTGCTTCGCGGCGAAGTCCTTGCTCACCGCGAACGCGTTCTGGTCGACGGCCTCTCCCGCGTCCAGAACCTTCAGCCCCTGCGGCTCCGCCAGCTTGCGCAGTGCGGACACCGTGGCATCCACATCGCTCGACGCGACCGGCTTCGCCTTCGACCCGTTCTCCTTCAGATTGAGGAATTCGGCGAGGGTCGCCGCGTATTCGGGCACCACATCGATGGCGCCCTTGGCGAGCTGCGGTTCGTAGATCTCGCGGTTCTCCACCGTCTTGACCGACGCGTCGTACCCGGCGTCGTCCAATATCTGCCGATAGAGCTCACCGAGCACCTTGGCCTCGGTGAAACGCGCGGCGCCGATGACGACCTTGCCCTTCCCGCCGCCACCCGACCCGCCCGCATCGTCCTTGCCCTCGAGGCTGTCGCCACCGCACGCGGTGAGCCCCGCGGTCAGCGCACCCACGGTCACGGCCGCCAGGGCCACCCGACGCGTTCTGCTGTTCATCGCTCTCCTCGTCGCACTGCTGCCGGTACCGAAAAAACAAAACCGAGCCCTTGGGCCCGCCCCTGGGTCACGCCCGCCTCCGCATGGGGTCGAAGACCCGCCCCAACGCGACGAACAAGCCCTCCGCGGCCAGCGCGAGCACGGCCACGAGCACCGCCCCGGCGACCACCTGCGGCGTGTCCTGGAGGTTGAACCCGGCGGTGATGATCCGCCCGAGCCCGCCCTCCCCCGCCATCGCCGCCAGCGTCGCCGTCGCGATCACCTGCACCGTCGCGGACCGGAGCCCTGTCATCACCAGCGGGTACGCCAGCGGCAGCTCGACCCGGGCGAAGACCTGGCGGCCGCTCATCCCCATGCCGCGCGCCGCCTCCACCACCGACCGGTCGACCTCCCGCATCCCCACGTACGCGTTGGTGAGCAGCGGCGGCACCGCGAACAGCACCAGCGCGATCAGCGTCGGCACATCGCCGTGCCGGCCGAGCGGGGTGAGCGTGAGGAGCACGAGGACGGCCAGCGTCGGCACCGCGCGCCCCACGTTCGAGATGTTGATGGCGAGCGCGCCGCCCTTGCCCTTGTGCCCGAGCCACAGGGCCAGCGGCAGCGCGATCAGGCAGGAGACGGCGAGCGCGACGCCGCAGAAGTACAGGTGCTCCGCGAGGCGGTGCCACACCCCCTTCTCCCCTTGCCAGTTGGCGCCCGTGGCCAGCCAGTCGTAGGCCCCCGATATCGCGTTCATGCTGCCGCCTTCTCCGGCTTCTCCCGCTCGGCGCGCGGCTCGTCGCCGCGGCCGCGCGGCCCCCGTATTCGCGAGCCGCCCCGAGCGGGCGCACCCACCCTCGTCCACGGCGTCAGCCACCGCTGCACGCCGAGCAGCAGCAGGTCCGCCAGGACCGCGAGCACTACGCACAGCACGGACGCGGTGAGCACCTGTGCCTTGAAGTCGCTCTGGAGGCCGCCGACGATCAGCGTGCCGAGCCCGCCGTAGTCCACGATCGAGCCGACCGTCGTCAGCGCCACCGTGGAGACCGTCGCGATCCGCACTCCGGCGAGCATCGCCGGGAGCGCCAGCGGGAGTTCGACCTCCCACAGCAGCCGCAGCGGCCCGTACCCCATCCCGCGGGCGGCCTCTCTCGCCTCTTCGGGCACCGCCTGCAAACCCGCCAGCATGTTCCGCACGAGGATCGTCAGGGAGTACAGCACAAGACCCGTGACCACCAGCGAGACCGAGAGGCCGAACAGCGGCAGCAGCAGCGAGAACATCGCGAGCGAGGGGATCGAGTACAGCACCGTCGTCACGCCGAGCACCGGTCCCGCGAAGACGCGGGCGCGCCGGGCGAGCAGCGCGAGCGGGACCGAGATCAGCACGCCGATCAGCACCGACGCCGCGGTGATGCCGAGGTGCTGGACGGTCGCGTCGACCAACTCCTGGCCGCGGGTGCGCACATACTCCCCGCACACCCAGTCATTGGCCACCAGGCAGTTCCGCTCGCTCACGCCGGCCACCTCCCCCGATTCCCCGAACGTATGTCAGTGGCCCGCACAGCCGCACGCGCCTTTCCCGACTGCCGAAGACCCTAGCCCGCGCCACTGACAATGACCGAGGCCCGGACGCCGGACGCAACACGGACGTCACATGACTGCCGTCTCCGGTCATCCCCAACCGGGCCGCGGCCCGGCAGAATGGGGTCCCATGATCCGGTTCGAGCACGTCAGCAAGCGGTACGCGGACGGCACCACCGCCGTCGACGATCTGTCCTTCGAGGTGGCCGAGGGCGAACTGGTCACGCTCGTCGGCCCGTCGGGCTGCGGCAAGACCACGACGATGAAGATGGTGAACCGGCTGATCGAACCCACCGCGGGCCGGATCTTCCTCGACGGCGACGACATATCCGAGGTCGACCCCGTCCAACTGCGCCGCCGCATCGGCTATGTGATCCAGCAGGTCGGCCTCTTCCCGCACAAATCGGTCCTCGACAACACGGCGACCGTCCCGCACCTCCTGGGCGTCAAGCGCGCCAAAGCCCGTGAGCGGGCCGCCGAGCTGCTCGACCTGGTGGGACTCGACCCGAAGGTGTTCGGCGGGCGCTACCCCGAGCAGCTCTCCGGCGGCCAGCGCCAACGCGTGGGCGTGGCACGCGCCTTGGCCGCCGACCCGCCCGTCCTGCTGATGGACGAGCCGTTCGGCGCGGTCGACCCCGTGGTCCGCGAACACCTCCAGACCGAGTTCCTGCGCCTTCAGCAGACGCTCGGCAAGACCGTCCTGTTCGTCACGCACGACATCGAGGAGGCCGTCCGCCTCGGCGACCGGATCGCCGTCTACGGAGAGGGCCGCATCGAGCAGTACGACACCCCGTCGGCCGTCCTGGGCATGCCCGCGACCGACTACGTCGCCGACTTCGTGGGCGCCGACCGCGGCCTCAAGCGCCTCTCGGTGACACCCATCGAGGAGGGCGACCTGGAGCAGCCGCCCGTCGTCCACCTCGACGACCCGCTGCCCAAGGAGCTCGACGCCCGCTGGGCCGTCGTCCTGGACCACGACAACAACCTGCACGGCTGGATCTCCGCCGACCACGCGCGCGTGGGCACCGGTTCCGTACGTGAGCACGCCCGCCGCATGGAGGCCTGGCTGCCCGTCGGCGCCCCGCTCAAGCAGGCCTTCGCGACGATGCTCCAGCACGACGCGGGCTGGATCGCCGTCATCGACGAGCACAGCGCCGGCCGCTTCCTCGGCGTGCTCACCCCGGCCCGGCTGCACGAGGCCCTGCGCCGCTCCACCGCCGCGGACGCGCGCGACATCTCGCGCGCGGAGGTCGACCTGGAAACGGTGGAACAACTGCTCCCCTGACCGGGCCGCCGTTCACACTCCCGTGGGGTTCGCCCTTCACGAGTGAACCGGGGTCGCTCCGCTTCCGTCCTACAGGTCGTACGTCACGGATGCGGCATTCGCACCGTGTTCACATGCCTCGTGGGGCGAGCGGCGGGAGGGGGCGCGGGGATGCGGCGGATCGCGGGCGCCTGCCTCCTGGCCGGCGGCGCGGACATCGTGGCCGGTGTCCTGCCGCGGCTCGCCCGCGGCCGTACGGGCGCCGTCACGGAGGCACTGCCTGGCCCCCTCGGCCCGTACGCCGCGGCCCTCACGCTCGGCAGCGGCGTCCTGCTCGTCCTGCTCGCGCGCATGCTGCGGCGCCGGAAGCGGCGGGCCTGCTGGGCGGTGATCGCGCTGCTGCCGCTCGGCGCCGCCGGACAGCTCGCGTACCGCGAACCGCCCGTGGGGGCCGTCGGCGCGGCGCTCTCCCTGGTGCCGCTGTGGCTCCTGCTGCGCGACCGGAAGCAGTTCGACGCGCCGCCCGACCCCCGGGGCCGCTGGCGCGCCCTGGCCAACTTCGTGCTCCTGGGCGCCGGTTCGCTGCTGATCGGCCTCGCCGTCGTCAGCGCGCACCCGCAGCGGCTCGTCGGCGCCCCCAGCCTCGTGGACCGCCTGGAGCACGTCCTGTGCGGCCTGCTCGGCATGGCGGGCCCCCTCGTCTACACGGGCGGCACGGCGCACACCGTCGCCCTCTCGCTCGGCGCCCTCGGCCTCGTCACCGCGTTCACCACGCTCTACCTCGCGTGCCGCCCCGAGGGCCCGACAGCCCGCGACAAGGGGATCGTGTTCTCGCCCAGCGGCAAGGCGGCGGTCCGCTACCGGGTCGTGTCGGGCGTGATGCTGGCCAAGGGCGATCCCATGGGCGACGTCGAGGCGTGGCCGGGCGCCATGGAGCGCTTCATGGACGAGGCCCGGACCCACTCCTGGACGCCGGCCGTCATGGGCTGCTCCGAGACGGGGTGCGCGGTCTGGACCCGCGAGACCGGCCTGGCGGCGCGGCCCCGCCACGAAACCCGCGGTGCCTTCCCGGGGCGCCGAAGCCGCGAGATCCCGGCCGCCGCGAAGGGCCTAGGCTTGAGGCCATGAGCACGTCGCAGGTCCGCCGGGGCCACGTAGCCAACCTCCCCGTTTGGGACCGCTGCGCGGTCATGGGCGTCGTCAACGTGACGCCGGACTCGTTCTCGGACGGCGGCCGCTGGTTCGACACGACCGCCGCGATCAAACACGGCCTCGACCTGGTCGCCCAGGGCGCCGACCTCGTGGACGTCGGCGGCGAGTCCACCCGCCCCGGCGCCACCCGCGTCGACGAGGACGAGGAGCTGCGGCGCGTCATCCCCGTCGTCCGCGGACTCGCCTCCGAAGGCGTGACGGTCTCGGTCGACACCATGCGGGCCTGCGTCGCCGAGCAGTCCCTCGCGGCGGGCGCCTCCCTGGTCAACGATGTGAGCGGCGGGCTCTCCGACCCGCAGATGGTCCCCGTCGTCGCCGCCGCGGGAGCGCCCTTCGTCGTGATGCACTGGCGCGGCCTCCTGGAGGGCACCAATGTGCCCGGCACCTACGAGGACGTCGTCGCCGAAGTCGTGGACGAGCTGCACGCGCGCGTGCGGGCCGCCATCGAGGGCGGCATCGCCCCCGACCGCATCGTCATCGACCCGGGCCTCGGCTTCTCCAAGAACGCCGAGCACGACCTCTCCCTGCTCGCCCACCTCGACCGGCTGCACGCGCTCGGCCACCCGGTCCTCGTCGCGGCCTCCCGCAAGCGGTTCCTCGGCCATGTCCTGGCCGGCGAGCAGGGCGCCCCGCCGCCCGCCCGCGAGCGCGACGCGGCCACCGCCGCCGTCTCCGCGCTCGCCGCGCAGGCGGGCGCCTGGGCGGTGCGCGTGCACGAGGTGCGGGCCACCGCCGACGCCGTACGCGTAGCCCGCGCGGTCGAAGGAGCCCAGTGACCGGCGCCGACGCCGAGGCCGTGGAGACGGCCAACCGCTCGTACTACGAGGCCATGGAACGCGGCGACTTCGAGGAACTCACGTCGCTGTGGCTCGCCCCCGAGGACGTCGAGTACGCCGAGGACGCCGATCCGGACGAGGCCGAGGACACCTCCATCAGCTGTGTGCACCCCGGCTGGCCGGTGCTCACGGGCCGCGGCGAGGTGCTCCGCAGTTACGCGCTGATCATGGCGAACACCGAGTACATCCAGTTCTTCCTGACCGACGTGCACATCAGCGTCGTCGCCGACACCGCCCTCGTGACCTGCACGGAGAACATCCTCAGCGGCGGTCCCGCCCCCGAGGGCGGCGAGGAACTCGGACCGCTCGTCGGCCAGCGCGTCGTCGCCACCAACGTGTTCCGGCGCACGCGCGACAGCTGGAAGCTCTGGTCGCACCACGCCTCTCCCGTGCTCGCCGAATCGGACGACGAATCCGACGAGATGGGCAACGCGGACGACGGCGACTCACCCGCCTGAGTGGGCAGGCACCCCCGTGGAACCCGAGATCCCGCATGCGGGGTTGGGTGCTCGACCCCATGGGTATGGGCGGCTACCAGCCGAGGGCACACCCTGGGGCGGGCGCTCCGGGTGGGATCAGTCATAGCCCCCGCGGGCCGGTGCTGTCAGTGCCCGCAGGTAGATTCGATCGAGGCCGGGACACCGACCGCACATCGGTGGCACCGGCCGTCACCAACGACTGCAGGAGTGATTCGCGTGGATCGTGTCGCGCTGCGCGGCCTCAAGGCCCGTGGGCACCATGGCGTTTTCCCCAAGGAACGCGAGGAAGGCCAGACCTTCATCGTGGACCTGGTGCTCGGCCTGGACACGCGGGCGGCCGCGGCCGACGACGACCTGGCGAAGACCGTGCACTACGGCGTCGTGGCGGAGGAGGTCGTGGCCGTTGTCTCGGGCGACCCCGTGGATCTCATCGAGACGCTCGCCGAGCGCATCGCCCAGACATGCCTGAAGCACGAAGGCGTACAGGAGGTCGAGGTCTGCGTCCACAAGCCGGACGCACCGATCACCGTGCCCTTCGACGACGTGACCGTCACCATCACCCGGAGCCGAGTATGAACAAAACTCCGTTCGACCCGACCGTCCAGCCGGTGCCGACCTCCGTGGTGGAACAGGTCGACGCGGCCGACACCACGCTCTCCAACCCCAAGCGCGCCGTGATCTCCCTCGGCGCGAACCTGGGCAACCGCCTGGAGACCCTCCAGGGCGCCGTGGACGCCCTGGAGGACACCCCCGGCGTCCGCGTCAAGGCCGTCTCTCCCGTCTACGAGACGGAGCCCTGGGGCGTCGCCCCGGACAGCCAGCCCTCGTACTTCAACGCCGTCGTCGTCCTGAAGACGACGCTGCCGCCGTCCTCGCTCCTGGAGCGCGCGCAGGCCGTCGAGGAGGCCTTCCACCGGGTCCGGGACGAGCGCTGGGGTGCCCGCACCCTCGACGTGGACATCGTCGCGTACGCCGACGTGGTCTCGGACGACCCATATCTCACGCTCCCCCACCCCCGGGCCCACCAGCGGGCCTTCGTGCTCGTCCCCTGGCACGACGTGGAGCCGGAAGCCCAGCTCCCGGGGCACGGCACGGTCGCGCAGCTGCTCGGCTCCGTGACCCGCGAGGGCGTCGCGGCACGCGCCGACCTGGAACTCCGCCTCCCCGAGTAATCGTTAGGGTCTACCGGGCACGGTAAAACGGCCCCGGACACCGGGCGACAAGAGCACCAGGGCCAAGACGACGAGGGGCGACCAACCGGGATGAAGCAACTGCGCATCAGGACACTGGTCGGCCTCTTCGTCGTCGCCGGAGTGCTGTCCTGGGCGGGCGCCCGCCTGTGGGACTCGCTCGGCACGCTGCCGAAGGTCCCGCTGGCCGCGCCCATCGTGCTCGCGGTGATCGCCGTCGTGCTGCTCGCGACGGCGCTGTCCATCCGCTCCCGGCTGCGCGCCCAGCGGGAGCGCCGCCCCGAGGCCAAGGGCGTCGACCCCATGATGGCGGCGCGCGCCCTCGTCTTCGGCCAGGCCAGCGCCCTGGTGGCGGCGCTGGTTGCCGGAATGTACGGCGGCACCGGCGTCTTCCTCCTGGAGTCCCTGGACGTCCCGGCCCGCCGCGACCAGGCGATCTACGCCGGACTCTCGGTACTCGCCGGCATCGCCGTCGTCGCGGCGGCCATCTTCCTGGAGCGCATCTGCAAACTCCCGGACGACGAGGACCCGGAGGAGGCGGCACCGGCCGCCTAGGGCCCTTCCCGAAAAAGCGCGTCAGCGCAGATCAGCGCCCGATGATCAGGCTCATCGCCTCGCTGCGGGTCGCCGGGTCCCGCAGCTGCCCCCGCACGGCGGACGTGAGCGTCTTCGCACCGGCCTTGCGGACCCCGCGCATCGACATGCACATGTGCTCGCACTCGATGACGACGATGACGCCGCGCGGCTCCAGGATCTCCATCAGGGAGTCCGCGATCTGCGTCGTCAGACGCTCCTGGACCTGCGGACGGCGGGCGTACACGTCGACGAGGCGGGCCAGCTTCGACAGGCCCGTGATCTTGCCGTCGGCGGACGGGATGTAGCCGACGTGGGCGACGCCCACGAACGGGACCAGATGATGTTCACAGCTCGACTGGACCTCGATGTCCTTCACCAGGACCATCTCGTCGTGCCCCAGGTCGAACGTCGTCGTCAGGACGTCCTCGGGCTTCTGCCACAGGCCCGCGAATATCTCCTTGTAGGCGCGGGCGACCCGGCCCGGAGTCTCCCGCAGGCCCTCGCGGTCCGGGTCCTCGCCGACCGCGATGAGCAGCTCGCGCACGGCGTTCTCGGCCCGCTTCTCGTCGAACTCGCCGATCGAGCCCTCGCCGTCCAGCGTCACCGGGTCGGTCATCTGGTGCCTCTTTCTCTGCTTACATTCGCGCGCGACCGCGCAAAGGCCGCGTCCCCCACACCGTAAAGCGTGGGGGACGCGGCCTGCATTCCGGGTCTGGCCTGCCCAATGAGGGCCGGGTCAGCTCTCGGGGCGCTCTTCCTTCACCGTGTCCACCGGGGTGGTGGACTCGATGGCGGGCGACGCTCCGTTCGCCCCGTTCGTCAGTGACAGCTCCTTGGGGGAGAGCACCGGCGGGCGGGTCGAGGGGGTGCGGCGGTTGGAGCCGGTCCACGCGGGGCGGGCCGGGCGCTTCACGATCGGAGCGAAGATCTCGGCGATCTGCTCCTTGTTCAGCGTCTCCTTCTCGAGCAGCGCGAGGACCAGGTTGTCGAGAACGTCGCGGTTCTCGACGAGGATCTCCCAGGCCTCGTTGTGCGCCGTCTCGATGAGCTTCTTGACCTCTTCGTCGACGAGCGCGGCGACCTCTTCCGAGTAGTCGCGCTGGTGACCCATCTCGCGGCCCAGGAAGGGCTCCGAGTTGTCGCCGCCGAACTTGATCGCGCCGAGCCGCTCGGTCATGCCGTACTGCGTGACCATCGCGCGGGCCGTGCTGGTGGCCTTCTCGATGTCGTTCGCGGCACCCGTGGTCGGGTCGTGGAAGACGAGCTCCTCGGCCGCGCGCCCGCCCAGCATGTAGGCGAGCTGGTCGAGCATCTCGTTGCGCGTGGTCGAGTACTTGTCCTCGTCGGGCAGGACCATCGTGTAACCGAGGGCCCGGCCGCGGGAGAGGATCGTGATCTTGTGGACCGGGTCGGAGTTCGGCGAGGCCGCCGCGACCAGGGCGTGACCGCCCTCGTGGTACGCGGTGATCTTCTTTTCCTTGTCCGACATGATCCGGGTCCGCTTCTGCGGGCCCGCGACCACACGGTCGATCGCCTCGTCGAGCATCGTGTTGTCGATCAGCTTCCGGTCCGAGCGGGCCGTAAGGAGCGCGGCCTCGTTCAGCACGTTGGAGAGATCGGCACCGGTGAAGCCCGGCGTACGGCGGGCGACGGCCGACAGGTCGACGTCCTGGGCGACCGGCTTGCCCTTCTGGTGAACCTTGAGGATCTCCAGACGGCCCTGCATGTCCGGGCGGTCGACCGCGATCTGGCGGTCGAAACGGCCGGGCCGCAGCAGCGCCGGGTCGAGGATGTCCGGCCGGTTCGTGGCGGCGATCAGGATGACGCCGCCCTTCACGTCGAAGCCGTCCATCTCGACGAGCAGCTGGTTGAGCGTCTGCTCGCGCTCGTCGTGCCCACCGCCGAGTCCGGCACCACGGTGCCGGCCGACCGCGTCGATCTCGTCGACGAAGACGATCGCCGGGGCGTTCGCCTTGGCCTGCTCGAAGAGGTCACGGACACGGGAGGCACCGACACCGACGAACATCTCGACGAAGTCGGAACCGGAGATCGAGTAGAACGGGACGCCCGCCTCGCCCGCGACGGCACGCGCGAGCAGGGTCTTGCCCGTACCGGGCGGGCCGTACAGGAGTACGCCCTTGGGAATCTTGGCTCCGACGGCCTGGAACTTGGCCGGCTCCTGGAGGAACTCCTTGATCTCGTGGAGCTCCTCGACGGCCTCGTCGCTGCCGGCGACGTCGGAGAACGTCGTCTTGGGGGTGTCCTTGGTGATGAGCTTGGCCTTGGACTTCCCGAACTGCATGACTCGGGAGCCGCCGCCCTGCATCTGATTCATCAGGAACAGGAACACGACGACGATGAGAACGAAGGGCAGCAGCGAGAGCAGGATTCCCACGAAGGGGTTCTGCTTCGACGGCGAGACGGTGTACCCGTCCGGAATCTGCTTGTCCTCGAACTTGGCCTGGAGACTCTTGGCCACGTCGACGCCCTGGTCGCCGATGTAGCTGGCCTGGATCTTGTTCGAGCCGTCGACCTTCTGGCCGTCCTTCAGCTCGACCTTGATCGTGCTCTCATCGCCGGTGGTCAGCTTGGCCGAGTCCACCTTGTTGTCGTTGATGGCCTGAATTACCTGGCCGGTGTCCACCGTCTTGTAGCCGCCGGACGAACCGACGACCTGCATCAACACGACCACGGCAAGGACGGCCAGCACGATCCACATGACCGGCCCACGGAAGTATCGCTTCACGTCCATCCATACGGAGCGGTGCCGCCCCGTCCCTCCTGCCATAGTGAGTTTGATAAGGCTGTTTGGAGCTGTTGGTGCTGTTGTAGCTGTTTGAAGAACTGTTCTTCGGACGGTACCCCAGCATTGTCACCCGAAGCCGCAGGGGAGGGCCGGGAATCTGCCCTTCGCATGCTCCAACGGCGGGAACCCCGCGAGGGTTCCCGTCCCGGCGAGCAGCTCTGACGACGGCTCAGCCGCCGTAGACGTGCGGCGCGAGAGTGCCGACGAACGGCAGGTTCCGGTACTTCTCCGCGTAGTCCAGGCCGTAACCGACCACGAACTCGTTCGGGATGTCGAAGCCGACCCACTTCACGTCGATGTCGACCTTGGCCGCCTCCGGCTTGCGCAGCAGCGTGCACACCTCGAGGGAGGCGGGCTCGCGCGAACCGAGATTGGTGAGCAGCCAGGACAGCGTCAGACCGGAGTCGATGATGTCCTCGACGATCAGGACGTGCTTGTCCTTGATGTCGGTGTCGAGGTCCTTGAGGATCCGCACGACCCCGGAGGACTGGGTGCCCGAGCCGTACGAGGACACCGCCATCCAGTCCATGGTGAGCGGGGTGGACAGGGCGCGAGCCAGGTCCGCCATGACCATCACGGCGCCCTTGAGCACCCCGACGATCAGCAGGTCCTTGCCCGCGTACTCCGCGTCGACCTTCGCGGCCAGCTCGGCCAGCTTCGCGTCGATCTCTTCCTTGGTGATGAGCACCGACTGAAGGTCGGTGCCCATGTCTTTCGCGTCCACCCGCATCACTTTCGGTCGTCCCACCGGCCGCCGCGACGTGACCGTCGAGTCAGCCTTGCCGGATGACCAGTCTGCCACCCTGCCGCTGAGCGAGAACTTTGCCCGGCAGATTGATCTCTCCCTGGCCCCGCCATCCCGTGATCAGGCGGTCGACCTCCTCGATGTGCCGGGCGAACAGCGCACCGGCCGGGGCGCCGGCCTCGATGGCCGTCCGGCGCAGGATTCTGCGGCGCACGGCGGGCGGCAGGGCGTAGAGCTTGGCGCATTCGAGGAGTCCGGCCGCGTCCCGTACGGACTCGGCGGCGTCGCGGGCCCAGGTGTCGAGCGCGTCGGCGTCGTCGCGCGACAACTGGGCCGTACGGGCGAGAGCCTCGACGACGCCCTTGCCGAGCGCCTTCTCCAGGGCGGGCAGACCCTCGTGGCGGAGTCTGGACCTGGTGTACGTCGGGTCGGTGTTGTGCGGGTCGTCCCAGACGGGCAGGTGCTGGACGAGGCAGGCCTTGCGGGCGGTCTGCCGGTCGAGCGTCAGGAAGGGGCGCCGGTAGCGGCCGCCGGTCCCCGACATCGCGGCCATTCCCGACAGGGAGCGGATGCCGGAGCCGCGGGCGAGGCCGAGCAGGACCGTCTCGGCCTGGTCGTCGCGGGTGTGGCCGAGCAGGACGGCGGCGGCGCCGTGGTGCTCGGCGGCGGCGTCGAGGGCGGCGTAGCGGGCGTCGCGGGCGGCGGCCTCGGGGCCTCCGTCGCGGCCGACGTCGACGGCGACGGACTCGACCGGCTTCAGGCCGAGGGCGGTCAGGCGCAGGACGACGTCTTCAGCGCGGGCGTCGGAGCCGGGCTGGAGGCCGTGGTCGACGGTGATGCCACCGGCGCGGATGCCGAGTTTGGGGGCCTCGAAGGCGAGGGCGGAGGCGAGGGCCATGGAGTCGGCTCCGCCGGAGCAGGCGACGAGCACCACGGGCTCGGCGTCCGGAGGGGAGTCGTTGAGGATGTCGTGGAGGACGCGGCGGACCGCCAGGCGTATCGCCGCGACCGCAGGATGGGGACCCATGTCCGGTTCCCTTCATTCCGTTGTCTGGGGGGTGGGCGCTGCTGGACAACTCGAACCGGACCAGCGCCGGCTGACCCGGCTCAATCGCTCAACGGTGACCGGGTGAGATCGGTCACGCAGAGTGTGTCGATGGTGACAGAGCCGAGCGGTTCCCCGAGCATTGCACGCCAGCCCACGGCCTACGGTCCCTCGGATGGGTGATCCTGAGCAATTATGGGCGTGCCTTACGGGGCTTCGTGAGCGCCGTCCGTCCTGTTGTGCACCCGCGCGACCCAGTCCGCCGGTTTGGCGATCTCCGCCTTCGTCGGCAGCGTGTTGGGAGACGTCCACACCCGGTTGAAGCCGTCCATGCCGACCTCGTCGACGACGGCCCGGACGAACTTCTCGCCGTCGCGGTACTGGCGCAGCTTCGCGTCGAGGCCGAGGAGCTTGCGCAGGGCCAGGTCGAGCCGGGACGCGCCCTTCTGCCTGCGCTGTTGGAACTTCTCGCGGATCTCCTCGACGGACGGCACGACGGCCGGGCCCACGCCGTCCATCACATAGTCCGCGTGCCCTTCGAGCAGCGACATGACGGCGGTGAGGCGGGCGAGGATCTCGCGCTGCGCCGGGGTCTGCACCAGTTCGACGAGCGAGCGTCCGCCATCGTCCTCCTCGCCCTCGGGGCGCCCTCCGGCCAGCGACTGGGCCGCTTCCCGTACGCGCTCCAGGAACGTCGTCGGGTCGACCTCGGTCTCCTCCAGGAATGACTGGATCTCGCCCTCGAGGTGGTCGCGCAGCCAGGGCACGGCCGTGAACTGGGTGCGGTGCGTCTCCTCGTGGAGGCAGACCCAGAGCCTGAAGTCGTGCGGCTCCACGTCGAGTTCGCGCTCCACGTGCACGATGTTCGGCGCGACGAGCAGGAGCCTGCCGCCGCCGTTCGGCGCGGCGGGCAGGTCACGGGTGGCAGGGGCGAAGGTCTCGTACTGGCCGAGGACGCGGGAGGACAGGAACGAGAGCAGCATGCCGAGTTCGACGCCGGTGACCTTGCCGCCGACCGCGCCGAGCATCGCGGGGCCCGGTCCCGAGCCGCGCCGCTCGTTCATCTTGTCGAGCAGCGGCCTGAGCACCTCACGGAAGCCCGCGACGTTGGCCTTCACCCAGCCGGGCCGGTCGACCACGAGCACCGGGGTGTCGTGGTCGGAGTCGGTGGCCATCCGCGTGTACGCGCGCACGTGCTCCTCGGAGGCCTTGGCGTGCCGGCGCAGCTCCGCCACGACGGCCCGCGCCTCGTCCCGGCTGACCTCGGGACCTGGTCGTACGAGTCGGGTCGCGGTCGCCACCGCGAGGTTCCAGTCGACCATTCCCGAAGATGCAGCACCGCCGAGGCTCGTCATGCGTCAACGGTACGTGACCCCTCGCGTACGGGAAGAGGGGTCGGCCCCGGAGTGCCGCCCCACTTCGGCCCCTCGGAACCCTTAAGGGTTCACCTACAGCCGCAGTTCGCGACGGAGGAGGCGAGGCGGTCGAGGCCCGACTGGGCGGCCTTGGGGTCCGTGGCGCCCTCCGTCATGAAGGCGAAGACGAGGAGGCGTCCGTCGGCGTCGACGACCGTCCCGGCGAGCGTGTTGACGCCGGTGAGGGTGCCGGTCTTGGCGCGGACCAGGCCGGTTCCCGAGGCGTCGGCGGCGTCCTCGTAGCGGCTCGCGAGGGTTCCGGTGAAGCCGGCGACCGGCAGGCCCGTCAGGACGGAGCGCAGTTCCGGGCGGGACGGGTCGGCGGCCTTGGCGAGCAGCCCGGTGAGCAGGTCCGCGGAGACCTTGTCGGCGCGGTCGAGGCCGCTGCCGTCGGCGAAGCGGGTGTCCTCGACGGGGAGGCGGAGCTTTTCGAGCTGCTTCTTCACGGCCTTGCCCGCGCCGTCGAAGTCGTGGCTCCCGCCCGCGGCGATCGCGGTCTGCCGGGCGAGCGCCTCGGCGATGTCGTTGTCGCTGTGCGTCAGCATCCGCTCGACGAGGGCGGAGAGCGGCGGCGAGGAGACCTCCGCGAGCTTCTCGGCCTTGCCGGACGCCTTGCCGGAGGCCGGATCGCCCTTGGTCTTGATGCCGCGGTCGTTCAGCAGGTCCGCGAACTTCTTCGCCGCGGCGGCCGCCGGATCGCCCTCGCGCGCGGCCGGTCCGCTGTCGGAGTCGTCGGTGCGGGCCTCGTCGGCCATCAGCGGGGTGACCCGGGCGAGGTTCTCGTTGGGGCCGATGGGGTGGGTGTCGGGTCCCGAGTACAGCGAGGTGTCGTACGTGAGGGTGATCTCGCCGATGTCGCGTCCCTTGAGGTCCTTGGCGGTCTCGTCGGCGAGAGTGCCCAGGTCGGCGGCACCGTAAGGATTCTTCTCGCGGGCGGTCAGGGTCGGATCGCCGCCGCCCACCAGGATCAGCTTCTTGGAGTCCTTCTCCAGGGCCGTACGGGTGGCGATGCGGTGGTCGGGGCCCGCGGCGGAGAGGGCCGCGACCGCCGTGGCCAGCTTCGTCGTGGACGCCGGGGTGAGGGTGTCGCCCGGCGACCTTCCGTAGAGCCTCTTTCCGGTGACGGCGTCGACGACCGCGGCCGTGCGCCTGCCGCCGAGCGCGGAGCCCTTGAAGAGGGGGTCGAGCACATCGGCCAGGGCGCTCTTCGTGGGGCCCGGCACGGACGCGCCGGGGGCCGAGAGGACCACGGGCGCGCTCGGCGCCGCCTCGGCCTCACGGCCGTGATCTGTGCCACCTCCGGCCTCCGAGGAGGCGGCCCGGTCGGACTCGGCCTTACGCTGACCCGAAGCGTCCCAGGGACCGGCCGCGACCGCCACGACGGCCGCGAGGGCGAGACCCACCGCCGTCGCGCCCACCGTGACGTGCTTGGTCTTGGATCCGGCAACAGTCTTCGCCGCACTCTTCACGAGCTGCGAAGCCTTCGGCTCCGGCACCGCGGACCAGCCCCTTTCGCGATCACACATCTGCGTAGGGGACACTTAACCACCAGACGTTTGTGTTGATCATTGAGGAGCCACCGGTGGAGTTCGACGTTCTGATCGAGATTCCGAAGGGATCGCGGAACAAGTACGAGGTCGACCACGAGACCGGTCGCATCCGCCTCGACCGTCGTCTGTTCACGTCGACCGCGTACCCGACGGACTACGGCTACGTCGAGGACACCCTCGGCGAGGACGGCGACCCGCTGGACGCCCTGGTCATCCTGGACGAGCCGACGTTCCCGGGCTGCCTCATCAAGTGCCGCGCGATCGGCATGTTCCGGATGACGGACGAGGCCGGCGGCGACGACAAGCTGCTGTGCGTCCCGGCGACGGACCCGCGGATGGAGCACCTGCGCGACATCCAGCACGTGTCGGAGTTCGACCGCCTGGAGATCCAGCACTTCTTCGAGGTCTACAAGGACCTGGAGCCCGGCAAGTCCGTCGAGGGCGCCGACTGGGTCGGCCGTACCGAGGCCGAGGCCGAGATCGAGCGTTCCTACAAGCGCGCGCAGGACAACGGCGGCCACTGAGTCACCAGCGTTCACGTCCGGGCCGCCCCCCTGGGGCGGCCCGTTCGCGTATCTGTGCGCATACTGAGGCGTACGTGCGGTACATGGATACGCAGCGATGTGAAGGGCGAGGAACGACAGAGGTGACGGAGCGGGAGTCCGAGGCCCCCGAGGACCGCAAGCCGCAGTCCGACGAGGCGCGCAGCGCGTTCACGCAGCCGATCGGGATCATCACGCCGCCCCCGGTGGTCGACGAGGACTCGTCGACCACATCGGAGTTCGCGGTGCCCAATGGGCTGAACGTGCAGGCACCGGAGCCGGTGGACACGGAGGGCTCGGCGTTCACGCCGCCGCGGACGTACAGCGCCCGCGAGTCGCCGCCCGCGTTCACCCCGCCGCAGGGCATTCCCATGGTCAAGCTGATCAAGGAGGCGCCCTGGCAGGACCGGATGCGCACGATGCTGCGGATGCCGGTCGCCGAGCGGCCCGCCCCCGACCTCGTGCAGAAGCACGACGAGGAGTCGGGCCCCGCCGTCCCGCGCGTGCTCGACCTGACGCTGCGTATCGGTGAGCTGCTGCTCGCCGGTGGTGAGGGCGCCGAGGACGTGGAGGCGGCGATGTTCGCCGTGTGCCGGTCCTACGGGCTCGACCGCTGCGAGCCGACGGTGACGTTCACCCTGCTGTCGATCAGCTTCCAGCCGTCCCTGGTGGACGACCCGGTGACGGCCTCGCGCACCGTGCGGCGCCGCGGCACCGACTACACGCGTCTCGCGGCCGTGTACCGGCTCGTCGACGACCTCAGCGACGAGGAGACCGAGGTCTCCCTGGAGGAGGCCTACCGGCGCCTCGCCGAGATCCGCAGGAACCGGCACCCCTACCCGGGCTGGGCGCTCACCGGGGCGAGCGGGCTGCTCGCCGGTTCTGCCTCGATCCTGGTCGGCGGTGACCTGCTGGTGTTCGTCGTCGCCGCGATAGGCGCGATGCTCGGCGACCGGCTCGCGTGGCTCTGCGCGGGGCGCGGGTTCCCGGAGTTCTACCAGTTCACGGTGGCCGCGATGCCGCCCGCCGCGATGGGCATCGCGCTGACGCTCGCGCACGACTACGTGGATGTGCGGGCGTCCGCGGTGATCACCGGTGGGCTGTTCGCCCTGCTGCCGGGGCGGGCCCTCGTGGCCGGTGTGCAGGACGGCCTGACCGGTTTCTACATCACGGCCGCCGCCCGCCTGCTCGAAGTCATGTACTTCTTCGTGGGCATCGTCATCGGCGTCCTGATCATGCTCTACGTGGGTGTGCAGCTGCATGCCCAGCTCGATCCGGAGGAGTTGCTGAAGGGCACCGACCGGCCGGTCTGGCAGATCCTCGCGTCGATGTCGCTGTCGCTCGCGTTCGCCGTGCTGCTTCAGCAGGAGCGGGCGACGGTGATCGCCGTGACGCTCAACGGCGGGGTCGCGGGCGCGATCTTCGGGGCGCTGCACTACCAGGGCGGGATCTCGCCGGTGGCCGCGACGGCCGCGGCGGCGGGGCTCGTGGGCCTGTTCGGGCAGCTCTTCTCGCGCTACCAGTTCGCCTCGGCGCTGCCGTACGTGACGGCCGCGATCGGTCCGCTGCTGCCCGGTTCGGCGACGTACTTCGGTCTGCTGGCGATCGCGCACAGCGATGTGAACAGCGGGCTCACCTCGCTGTCCAAGGCGGCGGCGCTCGCCCTCGCCATCGCGATCGGGGTGAACCTCGGTGGCGAGATCTCCCGCCTGTTCCTCCAGGGCCCGGGCGCCGCGGGACGGCGCGCGGCCAAGCGCACGAGGGGCTTCTAGCGCTTCGCGTGGCGGCGGCGCGGCGGCGCGGGCGGGGTGTCGCCGGGGCCGCCGGGCTCCCCCGCCTGCGCGGAGCGGGCGGCTTCCTTCTTCGACTTGCCGCGGGCCCGCAGGAACTCGATCACGATCGGCACCACCGAGATCAGGACGATCAGGATCAGGATCGCCTCGATGTTCTTGTGCACGAACTCGATGTTGCCGAGCCAGGAGCCGAGCAGCGTCACGCCCGCGCCCCACAGGACGCCGCCGATCACGTTGTACGTGATGAACGAGCGGTACCTCATGCCGGAGACACCGGCGATGATCGGCGTGAACGTGCGGACGATCGGCACGAAGCGGGCCAGGACCAGCGACTTCGGCCCGTGCTTCTCGAAGAACTCGTGCGCCTTCTGCACGTTCTCCTGCTTGAACAGCTTGGAGTCGGGGCGCCGGAACAGCGCGGGGCCGACCTTCTTGCCGAAGAGATAGCCCGCCTGGTCGCCCAGGACCGCCGCGACGCAGATCAGCGCGACCGCGCCCCACAGCGGGAAGTCCAGGGTGCCCGCGGTGATCAGCAGACCCGTGGTGAACAGCAGCGAGTCGCCCGGCAGGAAGAAGCCGATCAGCAGCCCCGACTCGGCGAACACGATCAGCAGCAGGCCCCAGATGCCGAACGTGTTCAGCAGATAGTCCGGGTCCAGCCAGCTTGGTCCTAGAGCAAGCGTCATCACGGGTCCGGACTCCTGAGGGGCTTGGTGACAAAGGCAGGGCAAGGCAACGGCGATGCAAAGTTATCAACGCCGGTCGTGCCCGCCAGGTTCCAGTGGCCCCCTCAGGATGCACTGTGCGGAAACTGTGGCATACCTGTGGTTCAGCCGTTCCGTACCGAGTTGGCGTGGATCGCGGTGCTGAGGTGGTCGGCGAGCCCCTCGCCCAGGGCGTCGTAGTACGCCTTGAAGCGCTCGTCGGCCACGTACATGGCGCCGAGGCAGGCGTGCATCTGGTGCGGGCAGTCGTAGAACCACCGCGAGATCTGGTCGCGGTGCTCCTCGGCCAGATCCATGGCGCGCTCGCCGTCCGCCGGTTCGCCGGCCGCGACGAGGGCCGCGTAGCGCGCGAGCCAGTCGTCGTTCTCGGCCTTCATGCGCAGCCAGTCCTCCTTGGAGTACGTCGCGGCGCGGCGCTGCGACTCGGCGTACGCCTCGGTGTTGCCCCAGCGCTGCTCGGTCTCCTCCGAGTACTCCACGGGGTCCTTGTCCCCGAAGACCTCGAAGCGCTCTTCCGGGGTGAGCTGGATGCCCATCTTCTGTGCCTCCATGGCGTGTTCGACGGCCTCGGCCATCTTCTGCAGTTTCTCGATGCGGACGGTCAGCAGTTCGTGCTGGCGCCGCAGGTGCTCGCGCGGGTCGGACGCCGGGTCGTCGAGCAGGGCCTGGATCTCGTCGAGCGGGAAGCCGAGCTCCCGGTAGAAGAGGACCTGCTGGAGCCGGTCGAGGTCGGCCTCTCCGTAGCGGCGGTGTCCCGCCGTGCTGCGCTCGCTCGGGGTGAGCAGGCCGATCTCGTCGTAGTGGTGCAGGGTGCGCACCGTGGTTCCGGCGAAGCGGGCGACCTGGCCCACGGAGTAGCTCATCCGCCGTACCTCCTTCCTCGTACGTGATTCAGCTTGGGGCCTCACGTGACGTGAGGTGCAAGTCGATTCCTTCGGCGGATTTTCGGGGTGTTATGCGTTTTATGTCCGCTTAGGGTGGCGCCGTGAGCACGCATACCGAGATCGAACCGCCGCCCCCGTCCGAGCCCCCGTCCGCCGTCTCCGCTCGCACCCTGCTGCCGTTCGTGCTGCCCGCCCTGGTGGTGGGCGTCGGTTGCAGCCTGCTGTTCCTCGCGCTCGACCGGATCGCGGAGAAGCTGGCCGGACTGGTGTGGGAAGACCTCCCCGACGCCCTTGGCATCGGTGGCTACTCCACGCTGTGGATCATCGTGATGCTCACCGTCACGGGCGTCCTCGTCGGGCTCGTGGTCTGGAAGGTGCCGGGCCACGCGGGCCCCGACCCGGCCACGATGGGGCTCGGCGGCGAGGCCCCGCTGCCCCCGTACGTGCTGCCGGGGCTCGCGCTCGCCGCCGCGCTGATGCTGGCCGGCGGGCCGAGCCTGGGCCCGGAGAACCCGATCATCGCGGTGAACGTGGGACTCGCGTTCTGGCTCGGCAAGAAGCTGTTGCCGCGGTCCCCCGCGACGATGTGGGTGAGCCTCGCGACGGCGGCGACCGTCGGCGCCCTGTTCGGTACGCCGATCGCGGCCGCGCTGCTCGTCTCGGAGACGCTGGCCGGCAAGGCGATGCCGATGAAGGGCTCGCTGTGGGACAACATGTTCGGGCCCCTGCTCGCGGCGGCCGCGGGCTCCATGACCACCGCCCTGGTCGCCTCGCCCTCCTTCGACCTGGGCCTGCCGCCGCTGAGCGACCCCGACTGGGTGGACCTCGTCTCGTCGATCGTCGTCGCGTGCGCGGCAGCGGTGTTCGCGATGACCGCCGTCTACGCCTTCCCCTACGTGCACCGGGCCTTCGGCCGCCTCGGCCACCCGATGCTGACGCTGCCGCTCGGCGGGCTCGTGCTCGGCCTGCTCGGGGCGCTCGGCGGCGAACTGACCCTGTTCAAGGGGCTCGCGGAGGTCAAGGAGATCGCCGGTTCCCCGGACGGCTGGTCGGCCGGGGAGTTCGCCCTGATGACCGTGGTGAAGCTGGCCGCGCTGCTGATCGCCGCCACGTGCGGGTTCCGCGGCGGGCGGATCTTCCCCGCCGTCTTCGTGGGCGCGGCCTTCGGCCTCTTCGCGCACGCGCTCGTGCCCGGCGTGAACCCGTCCGTCGGCATCGCGGCCGGGGTTCTCGGGGTGCTGCTCGCGGTCACCCGGCAGGGCTGGGTCAGCCTCTTCACGGCGGCCGTCCTGGTCGCGTCCCCCGCGATCATCGCCCTGATGTGCATCGCGTCACTGCCCGCCTGGCTCCTGGTGACGGGACGCCCGCAGATGCAACTGTCGGAGGACGGATCGGCGATCCGCTGAGCGCGACGGAAACGACGCAACTTCCCTTTCTCCCGAAGGAGTTGACCCTCATGTCACCGCTGCATCAGAGTCCGGCCGACCGCTACGGCAAGCCCGACGAGCGACCGGTCGCCGTCAACCCCTTCTACGGGGAGGCGAATCCGACGGCCGGGATGACGGACGCCCCGCCCAAGCACCGGCTGCCGCAGGGCCCGCTCGCGCCCATGACCGCGTACCAACTGGTCCGCGACGAGCTGATGCTGGACGGGAACGCGCGCCTCAACCTCGCCACCTTCGTCACGACGTGGATGGAGCCGCAGGCCGGTGTCCTCATGGGCGAGTGCCGGGACAAGAACATGATCGACAAGGACGAGTACCCGCGGACGGCGGAGCTGGAGCGGCGCTGCGTCGCGATGCTCGCCGATCTGTGGAACGCACCCGATCCGTCCACCGCCGTCGGGTGTTCGACCACCGGGTCGAGCGAGGCGTGCATGCTCGCCGGGATGGCGCTCAAGCGGCGCTGGGCACTCAAGAACGCCGACCGCTACCCCTCGCGCGAGGCCCGCCCCAATCTCGTCATGGGCGTGAACGTGCAGGTCTGCTGGGAGAAGTTCTGCAATTTCTGGGAGGTGGAGGCGCGCCAGGTGCCGATGGAGGGCGGCCGGTTCCACCTCGACCCGGCGGCGGCAGCGGAGCTGTGCGACGAGAACACGATCGGCGTCGTCGGCATCCTCGGCTCGACGTTCGACGGTTCGTACGAGCCGATCGCGGAGCTGTGCGCGGCGCTCGACGGGTTGCAGGAGCAGACGGGCCTCGACATCCCCGTGCACGTGGACGGGGCCTCGGGCGCGATGGTCGCCCCGTTCCTCGACCCGGATCTGGTGTGGGACTTCCGGCTGCCGCGGGTGGCGTCGATCAACACGTCGGGCCACAAGTACGGGCTCGTCTACCCGGGCGTCGGCTGGGCCCTGTGGCGCGACGCGGAGGCGCTGCCGGAGGAACTCGTCTTCCGGGTCAACTACTTGGGCGGGGACATGCCGACGTTCGCGCTCAACTTCTCGCGGCCGGGGGCGCAGGTGGTCGCCCAGTACTACACGTTCCTGCGCCTCGGCAGGGAGGGCTACCGGGCCGTCCAGCACGCCACGCGGCAGGTGGCGCGCGGACTCGCGGAGCGGATCGAGGCGCTGGGCGACTTCCAGCTCCTGACGCGGGGCGACGAGCTGCCGGTGTTCGCGTTCACCACGGCGCCCGAGGTCACGGCGTACGACGTGTTCGACGTGTCGCGGCGGCTGCGGGAGCGGGGGTGGCTCGTGCCGGCGTACACGTTCCCCGCGCACCGGGAGGATCTGGCGGTGCTGCGGGTGGTGTGCCGCAACGGGTTCTCGTCCGACCTGGCGGAGCTGCTCGTGGAGGACCTGGGGCGGCTGCTGCCGGAGCTGCGGCAGCAGCCGCATCCCTTCACGCGGGACCGGGGCGCGGCCACCGGGTTCCACCACTAGGGCCTGCTAGCGGTTCAGCCCCGCGAACCTCCGTACCGCCAGCGGGAAGAAGACCGCCACGAGCCCCACCGGCCACGCCACCGCGAGCCACACCTCGTCCGCGCCGCCCGGGTTGCCGAACAGATACCGGACCGACGAGGCCGTGGCCGACATCGGGTTCCACTCCACGACCGCGCCCAGCCAGTCCGGCATGGCCTGCGGCACCGCGAAGGCGTTGGAGAGGAACCCGACCGGCCACACCAGGATCTGCACGGCCTGCACCAGCTCCGGCCTCCCCGCCACCATGGCCAGCCAGATGCCCGCCCACAGCATCGCGAAGCGCAGCAGGAGCAGCAGCCCGAAGGCCCCGAGCACCGCGCCGAACGAGCCGTGCACCCGCCAGCCGATCGCGAACCCGACCCCCGCCATGACCACGATCGACGCCGCCGACTGGAGCATGTCCGCCACCGAACGGCCCACGAGGACCGCGCCGTTGGTCATCGGCATGGACCGGAACCGGTCGACCACCCCCTTGTTGAGGTCCTGGGTGACCGCCAGCATCGTCGACTCCAGGCCGAACGCCATGGTCAGCGCGAGCATGCCGGGGACGAGGAAGTCGACGTAATCGCCTTCGACCCCCTTCCCGCCCCCGACCAGGTAGCCGAACATCACGAGCAGCATCACGGGGAAGACCAGGCCGACCACGACCTGCACCGGTTGCCGCGCCCAGTGGGCGAGTTCGCGGCGGGTCATCGTCCAGGAGTCCGTGACCGCCCAGCTCACCGACGTACTCATGCGGGGACCTCCGTCAGGTGCAGGAACACCTCGTCGAGCGTGGGACGGCGCAGCGCCACGTCCTCCGCCTCGACGCCGGTCTCCTGAAGGGCTCGTACGACATCGGTGAGCGCGGCCATCCGGTCGGCCACCGGGGCGCTCACCAGGCGGCGGTCGGCGTCGACCGTGGCGCCCGCGGGCAGCATCGCGGCCACCCGCGGCAGCTTCGCCGCGTCCCGGACCACCACGTCGATCCGGTCGCCGCCCAGCTTCGCCTTCAGCTCGTCCGGGGTGCCGTCCGCCACGACCCGGCCCCGGTCGACCACCGAGACCCGGTCGGCCAGCTGGTCCGCCTCCTCCAGGTACTGCGTGGTCAGGAGCACCGTCGTGCCGCCGCCGACCAGCGAGCGCACGGCGTCCCAGACCTCGGCGCGGCCCCGCGGATCGAGCCCGGTCGTCGGCTCGTCGAGGAAGAGGACCTCCGGCTCCGTGAGGAGCGATGCGGCGAGGTCGAGGCGGCGCCGCATGCCGCCGCTGTACGCCTTGACCGCCTTGCGGCCGGTGTCCGCGAGGCCGAAGCGGGCCAGGAGCTCGTCGGCCCGAACCCCCGCGCGCCGGGCGGCCAGGTGGTGGAGCCGGCCGAACATCTCCAGGTTCTGCCGACCGCTCAGCTCCTCGTCGAGCGCCGCGTGCTGGCCGAGCAGGCCGATGCGGTGGCGGACCTCGTCCGGGGCGCGCCGCACATCGTGGCCCGCCACCTCGACGCGGCCCGCGTCGGCCCGCAGCAACGTCGTCATGACGCGTACGGCGGTGGTCTTGCCCGCCCCGTTCGGCCCGAGCACGCCGTGCACGGTGCCCCGGCCCACCGTCAGGTCGAGCCCGTCGAGTGCCGCCTTCTCCCCGTACCGCTTACGCACTCCCTCGGCGACGATCGCGTCCGTCATCCGGCTCCCTCCGTGACCCAACCCGTCGTAGTCAAACTTGACTAGATGGACGAAGGTAAGGGAAGCGAGGCCATTCGTCAAACTTGATTAGCGGTCTTTCCCCGCGGCCTGCTCACCCGCCGCGTACGGGTTCTCCTGCCCCTCCGCGAGCACCCCGACGAAGGGTTCGCCCTCGCCCGCGAAGGTGTAGGCGCCCCCCTCGATGCGGGCGATCAGGCCCTTGGTCCACTGCGCGCCGGTGTCGGCGGAGAAGACCCAGTGGTTCATGATCTCGCCGATGTGGCCCAGCTGTTCGGGGCCCTCCTCGGGCGTGTAGTACTCCGTGACGGAGCGCCGCCACTCCTCCATGCCCCGCACCCGCTCCTTGAGCAGACCCACGACCTCGTCGCGCGGCAGGTCCACCATGCAGCCGAGCGCCGCCGTGAGGATGTCGGGCCGCTGGTCGTACGAGGTCAGCGACTCACGGACCAGGGCGAGGTACTCCTCCTGCCCCTGTTCCGTCAGCTCGTACTCGGTGCGCGGCGGGCCGCCGGCCGTGGAGGGCGCGACCTCGTGGGCACGCAGCAGTCCTTGCTTCGCCATCTGCTTGAGCGCGTGGTAGATCGAGCCCGGCTTGGCGTTCGACCACTCGTGGGCGCCCCAGTACTCCAGGTCGTTGCGTACTTGATAGCCGTGCGCGCGGCCGTGCTGGCGTACGGCCCCGAGAACCAGCAGACGGATCGCTGACATGCGGTCCAGCGTAGACGTCGGGGCACAGGAGCCCGCCGCCGGTCAAGCTCCGCACGGAAACGCGTAGGAATTCCCCTACGTTTGACGCTTAGGGAAATTCCTACGTATCTTCGGGCGCATGAACATCACCCACGCCTCCTTCCTCACCCTCCCCGTCGCCGACCAGGACCGCGCCCTGCGCTTCTACGTCGACGTGCTCGGCTTTGACGTCGTCGTCGACCGGGAGATGCCGCCGGGCCGCTGGCTTCAGGTCGCGCCCGCGGGCGCCCAGACCGTCTTCACGCTGGCCGGACCCGGCATGGGCGATTTCACGCCCGGATCGGCGCGGGGGATCATGTTCGTCACGACCGATGTCGACGCCGACTGCGAGCGCCTGAAGGCCGCGGGCGTCGAGGTCAGCGGGCCCGAACAGCTGCCGTGGGGGCGGATGGCGGGCCTGAGCGACCCGGACGGCAACGGCCTGATGCTGATCACCGAGAACGAGACAGGGAGCTTCTGACCGCCATGAACCCCGCGAGCGCGCGCACCGCCACCGGCCAGGACCCGGACCGGATCTTCGCCGCGCTCGCCAACGGCACCCGGCGCGAGATCCTCCACCTGCTGCGGGAGCTGGGACCACAGCCGGCCGGGGCACTGGCGAACCGCTTCGACATGGCCCGGCCCAGCCTCTCCGAACACCTGAGGGTGCTGCGCGAGGCGGGCCTCGTCTCCGAGGAGCGCTCGGGCCGGCAGCGGATCTACCGCCTGGAGGCCGCCCCGCTCGCCGACGTGCAGGACTGGCTGCATCCCTATGAGCGATTCTGGCGGAAGAAGCTGAGTGACCTCGGCGACGTACTGGACGCCATGCCCGACGATGACGCCTCATGAGCACCCCTGAGCCCGGCCCGACGCCCGACCCCACGACCATCACCGTCGACCAGTTCTTCCCCCACCCGCCCGCCAAGGTGTGGCGCGCGCTGACCGAACCCGAGCTGATCCGGCGCTGGATGATGCCGGGAAGCGAAGGGTTCCGGCTCGTGGTCGGACACCGCTACACGATGACGGCGGTGCCGCGCCCCAACACCGGTTTCTCCGGCACGGTCGAGGCGGAGGTGCTCGCCTACGAGGACGGGCGGATGCTGAGGATGCGCTGGGCGGATCGAGATCCGGCCAATTCCGCGGACTGGACGATCACTTGGACTCTGTACGCCGAAGGCCGTGGGACGCGGCTTTTCCTGGTTCATGAAGGATTCGATCCGGACGACCCCGCGCAGGCGATGGCTCGAAAGATCATGGACGGTGGATGGCGGTCGCATGTAATGCGGGCACTGGGGCAGGCGCTTTCCGAGCTGTAACTGCGAGAACACCCCGCGTGCACGTGCATCTGCCCATGCATGGGCATTTGAACGCAGCTATGATCCTGGACAGTTGGGGCAGTTGATCATTGCCGCCCCGGCTTTCGCATTGACCACAGAATCATTCACTGTTACAGCACTGACAGCACCACCGGGGAGCGAACCGTGCACCACGTGTACAACGGCATGGCGGCCACGGAGTTGCACGGAGTGGTCTGGCAGAAGAGCAGGCACAGCAACTCGCAGGGTTCCTGCGTGGAGTTCGCGAAGTTGCCCGGCGGAAGGGTCGCCGTGCGCAACTCGAACTTTCCCGAAGGGCCCGCGCTCGTCTATACGCCCGCGGAGATAGAGGCGATGCTCCTCGGCGTGAAGGACGGGGAATTCGACCATCTGACGGCCGGGGCCTGACGCGACCTCAATAGGGCGGCCGTCAGAACCTGAAGAGCGCCCAGACGACCTTTCCGCTCAGCGCTCCGGCCAAGGGGTGCCAGCCCCAGCTGTCGGCGAAGGAGTCGACGAGGAACAGACCGCGCCCCGACTCCGCCGAGAAGTCGGCGTCGATGTCCACCTCTTGAGCGACCGGACTGTCGTCGCTGGGGTCACGGACCGCGCACACTACGCGCGAAGACCAGTGCATCAAATGGAGCCGTACGGGAGGGTCGTGGCCGTGCGGCGTGTCCGCCGGGAGGCCGTGCCGCAGTGCGTTGGTGACGAGTTCGGAGACGACGAGGCAGATGTCGTCGAAGCGCTCCAGCGCCTCCCAGTCGGCGAGCGTCCTGCGACTGAACTCCCGTGCGCAGCGCACCGCTTCATAGCGGGCGGGCAGAGCACAGGACGCGGTACTGGAGACGGCCGAGGGATCGACCGGAGGCAGGCTCTGCCTCCATGCGTCTAAAGACTCAAGCATGGTCGATCCGTCCGTCCCCATGCGAGGCACTCCCATTTTCGCAGTACGCAGCGAGCGGTGGTGGCGCCATCGTTCCGAATGCGTACAGCGGATGCAAGGGCAGATGCACGTGCACGCGCCCGACTTGAGCAGCGACGTACCGCTTCTCGCTCTTTTCTTCCTACGACTTCTTGCGCATGTAGTTCGTGATCTTTCCGTTTCTGTAACCGAACGAGTACAGGCTGGAGCGTTTTGATGGCAGACTTCGGCCGTGGACCAATGGGGAGGATGAAGAGACGTGACCGCTGGGGAGGCATGGGGGTCGCCCCAGGCGCTGAACTCTGGTGGGGGCTCGGTGGTGCGACGCATCCTGCTGGGCTCGCAACTGAGGCGCCTGCGGGAATCGCACGGGATCACCCGCGAGGCCGCCGGCTACTCGATTCGCGCCTCCGAATCGAAGATCAGCCGCATGGAGTTGGGACGGGTGAGCTTCAAGACGCGCGATGTCGCCGACCTGCTGACGCTGTACGGGGTGGATGACGAGGCGGAGCGCTCCGCCCTGCTCTCGCTCGCGAAAGAGGCCAACGTCGCGGGCTGGTGGCACAGTTACAGCGACGTACTGCCCGGCTGGTTCCCGACGTATCTCGGGCTCGAAGGCGCGGCCACCCAGATCCGCGGCTACGAGGCCCAGTTCGTGCACGGCCTGCTCCAGACCGAGGGGTACGCCCACGCGGTCGTCGAGCAGGGCATGAAGGGGGCCCCGCGCGAGGACGTCGAGCGGCGGGTCGCGCTGCGCATCGAACGGCAGAAGCTGCTGGTCGACGAGCGGGCGCCGGAGGTGCACATCGTGCTCGACGAGGCCACGGTGCGGCGCGTGCAGGGCGGGCGCGAGGTGATGCGCGGACAGCTGGAGCATCTCGTCGAGCTGGCGTCACTCCCCCATCTGACCCTTCAGATCATGCCGTTCAGCCACGGCTGGCACGCGGGCGAGTCCGGCACGTTCACCATTCTCACGTTCCCGGAGTCCGATCTCTCGGACGTCGTCTTCCTCGAACAGCTCACCAGCGCCCTGTATTTGGACAAGCGCGAGGACGTGACGCAGTACGAGAAGGCCATGACGGAACTCTCGGCCCAGTGCCCCTCGCCCGAGGACAGTGTGCGACTGCTCCGTGACGCGTTGTCCGAATTGGCTTGAGCCTGCTGTGAGTTGACGGAACTCCTGCTGCAACTGTCATTACCCGCCCGTACGATGACGTGCATCAGAGGTGCCCGGCGCTGCAGCAAGGGATTACATGTCCTACTTCACGGAACTGGACCGGCAATACATCGACGGCTCGTGGCGTCCCGGACGCGGGGCGTGGGACATCATCGACTTCAATCCCTACAACGGTGACAAACTCGCCTCCATCACCGTCGCCTCCGTGGAAGAGATAGACGAGGCGTACCGCGCGGCCGAAAGGGTCCAGAAGGACTGGGCGGACACCAACGCGTACGCGCGCCGCGCCGTCTTCGAGCGCACCCTGCGCCTCCTGGAGGAGCGCGAGGAGGAGATCACCGAGGCGATCATCGACGAGCTCGGTGGTACGCGGGTCAAGGCCGGCTTCGAGCTGCACCTCGCCAAGGAGTTCCTGCGCGAGTCGGTCCAGCTGGCGCTGCGCCCGCAGTGCAGCGTGATCCCCTCGCCGGTGGACGGCAAGGAGAACCGGCTGTACCGGGTGCCGGTCGGGGTCGTCGGGGTCATCTCGCCGTTCAACTTCCCGTTCCTGCTGTCGCTGAAGTCCGTGGCGCCCGCGCTCGCGCTCGGCAACGGCGTGGTCCTCAAGCCGCATCAGAACACCCCGGTCACCGGTGGTTCGCTGATCGCGAAGCTCTTCGAGGACGCGGGCCTGCCGGCCGGTCTGCTCAACGTCGTCATCACCGACATCGCCGAGATCGGCGACGCGTTCCTGACCCACCCCGTGCCCAAGGTCATCTCCTTCACCGGCTCCGACCAGGTCGGCAGGCACGTCGCGACGGTGTGCGCCGCGCAGTTCAAGCAGTCGATCCTCGAACTCGGCGGCAACAGCGCGCTGACCGTGCTCGACGACGCGGACATCGACTACGCCGTGGACGCCGCGGTCTTCAGCCGGTACGTCCATCAGGGCCAGGTCTGCATGGCGGCGAACCGGATCCTCGTGGACCGCAAGGTGGAGAAGGAGTTCACGGAGAAGTTCGTGGCGAAGGTCTCCTCCCTCAAGTCGGGCGACCCGCGCGATCCCGCCACCGTCATCGGTCCGGTCATCAACTCCACACAGGCGGAGGCGATTTCGAGCGTCGTCGCCACCGCGGTCGCGGAGGGCGCCACCGCTCTCGTGCGCGGGGGCGTGGACGGGAACATCGTGGAACCGGTCGTGCTGACCGGGCTGCCCGCCGACTCCCCCGTCCTGCGGCAGGAGATCTTCGGGCCCGTCGCCCTGCTCATCCCGTTCGACGGGGACGAGGAGGCGGTGCGGATCGCGAACGACACCCCGTACGGGCTGAGCGGCGCCGTGCACACGGGCGACGTGGAGCGCGGGGTGGCCTTCGCCCAGCGGATCGACACCGGCATGTTCCATGTGAACGACGGGACCGTGCACGACGAGCCGCTCGTCGCCTTCGGCGGGCAGAAGCAGTCGGGAATCGGGCGGCTCAACGGCGAGGCGACGCTGGAGGCGTTCACCACGCAGAAGTGGATATCGGTGCAGCGGGGACGCTCGCAGTTCCCGTTCTGAGGACGTACTGAGACGTACTGAGGTTGGGAGACGTTGTGCGCAGCAGGACCGTGCGGTGCGGAGTGGGCGCTGCCGCCCTGGTGGTGGCGCTCGCCCTCGGCGGGTGCAGCGGCGGGGGCGACGACGGCGGCGACGGCGGAAAGGACCAGGGGAAGGGTTCCGGCTCGGCCTCGTCCGCTGCCTCCGACTCCGCCTCGAAGGGAAGCTCGTCGGCACCCGACGAGGAGTCGTCCGCCGGGTCGGCGGCCGGGCCCGGTACCGCGAAGGATGCCGAGGGTGTGTGGAAGGCGTCCGGCGGCGGCAAGCCCGTCGTCCTCGTCGTCGGCGCGAGGCAGGCCGCGCTGACCACCGCCGACGGACACCTGTGCACCGGGACCCTGGCGGGCACCGGGAAGCCGGCGATCACGCTCAGGTGCGCCGACGGGAACACCGACCGCACGAAGGGCGCGGTCGAGTCCAACGACGGCGGCACGATGCGGGTCTCGTGGGACGGCGGCAAGCAGGACACGTTCAAGAAGGCGAAGGGCGGCGAGCTGCCGACCGGGCTGCCCAGCGGCCTCCCGACGAACTGAGCCGCCCCTGGTGTCACCGCTGGTCGGTCGACTCCCTGGTCATCGGCGGCACGTCGGTGTCCAGGGCGTCGGAGAGTTCCTCCAGCGTTTCGAGGAACAGCCCCGCCCCGCGGCGCACCACCCGGTCGGGGACGCCCTCGCCGTCCCACGCTTCGAGGGCCTCGCGGACCGGCTTCCAGCGCGGGATCCGGCGCTCGCGGATGGCCTGGGCACCGTCGCGGGTCGCGGCGCGCAGCGCGTCGGCGAGCGCGTCCGCGGCGGGCACCGGGGTGGCACCGCGCTCCGGCAGGTGCGCCTCCATCAGCATCACGACCCGGCCGATGTGGTGCAGGGCGTGCGCGGCCTCGTCGGCGGCGGCGTTGGAAAGGCCGCGGTGCCGTACGGGTTCGGTCTTGGCGCGGGCCGCGGCCTGCTCCCAGGCGATGTGCGCGTCCCGGGCCTTGAGCAGGGCCTCGCGCACGTCCGGGCAGCTCTTGCCCGCCGGGCTCGCGTAGTGGGCGACGACCGCGGCGGCGTACTCGCCGAGCGCGGCCAGCCAGTCGGCGAGCCGGGTGCGCAGGCGGGGGGTCTCCCAGGCCGGGTACAGGGCGTACGACAGCATCGCGAGCACGCCGCCGACCAGTGTCAGGACGACGCGTTCGGGGACCGTCTGGCTCCACTCCTGGCCGCCCATGCCGAGCAGGAACACCACGTACATGGCGACGCAGGCCTGGGCGGCGAGCTGTCCCGTGCGCATCAGCAGGTACATCAGCGCCGCGCACACCACGGCGAGCAGCGCGGAGAGATACGTGCCGGGGTGCGCGAGCTGGAGGATCGCGGTGGCCGCGGTGACGCCGACGAGCGTGCCGCCGAATCGTGCGACGGCGCGGGAGTACGTCTGCGAGAAATCGGGCCGCATCACCATCACGGCGGACATCGGGGCCCAGTAGCCGTGGCCGTACGGGAGGACCTCGCCGATGAGGTACCCGGCGACGGCGACCGCGGCGACGCGGTTCGCGTGCCGCAGCACGGGGGACCCTGGCCGGGCCTCCCGCCGGATGGCCCGCACGGCGACGGGCAGCAACGTGAAAACACTGGGCCGCCGAAGCGGTTGGGCGGGTCCCTCAAGCCCCTGCGGCGATTGAGCAGCGGGGTCCGGGGCGGAGCCCCGTGCGGTGCCGGGGTCGGCGGCGTCGTCATCGGCGCGCGGCACCGTGGGCCGCCTTGCCCACCCTGCCGCCCGATGGGGTCTCCCCTGCTCGGAGCCTGTCGCAGAGCTTGGGGAAGGCAGATTGCCCAAGGCTGGGTCGGCATCATCAGGCCCGTCCGGCGGGTGGGCACTTTCTTGCCCGTCCGGCGGGTGGGCAAAATCAAGCCCCGCCGGCGATTGAGGCGCGGGGTCCGGGGCGGAGCCCCGTGGCGTGGGGACGGGGTCCCCTGACTCGTCGGACAGCCGCACCCCGCCCGCCGTCTCCAGGACATCCCGCAGAAGCGACCCCAGACGGTTGGCCGCACGCTGCGGCGGCCCGGACAGAATGCCCCCGGTATCCGGGGACCGGAACGCCGCGATCGCATCCGGCGGCACCTCCACCCGGGACCCGTGCCGGATGGCCCTCGCCGCGGCGTCCAGAATCGCCCCCGCCGCCGCCAGCAACTCCCGCACACGGTCCCGCTCGGGCCCCTCCTCCGGCACCCCGACCGCCGGATCGGCGAGCGAGGCGAGGACCGGGCGGATGCGCTCCGCGACCCCCCGCGCACCGTGCAGCTGCGCGGGCCGCGTCCTGGCCTGCCGCGGCGTGAGCGCGGCCGCGTTGCGCGCCAGCATCAGCGGCTCCGGATCGAACGCGGCGACGGGATCGTGCCGCAGCCGCCGCGCGTAGTCCGCCTCCGCCGCGAGCGCGTCGGCGAGGGCGTCACGGTGCGCCCCCCACCGCCGTACGGGGAAGAGGATCACCAGGGCCGCCTGGACCAGGCCGCCGAAGACCATCATCGCCGCGTGGCCCGCGGCCTCGGCGATCGTCGTCGGCAGGGTGATGGTCACCAGCATCATCGCGACGTTCGACGACGCCATGATGCCGATGGTCGGCCCGGCCGCCCAGGCGAGCCCCGCGAGATACGTCCACAGGGCGAGCAGCGGCAGGAAGAAGACGAGGTGGGAGCCGGTGAGATAGCCGAGGAACGTCGAGATGCCGAGGCTCGCGCCGGAGGCGAGCGCGAGTTCGGGCCGCGGCCGCCAGCTCCGCTGGAACGTGGCGATGGCCGCCTGGAACGCGCCGAACGCGGAACCGGCCGCCACCGCGGGACCGAACAGCGACAGACTCACCGCGATCACGATCGCGAGCCCCGCGGCGCCGCGCAGGGCGATCAGCGGTTCGAGACGCTTGCGCTCCACGGTCAGGCCCGAGCGCGTGGTCACCTTCAACGCCCGGAACCAGCTCATTTCGCCAGAATACGGGCATTGGCCGTTCCGGACGGCGGGCCTTACTCCCCTTCGCGGAGCACCAGGTCCAGGAGACCGGGGAAACGGGCGTCGAACTCGGCGCGGCGCAGCCGGTTGAGGCGCCTGGGCCCGGCGTCCCGCTGTTCGAGCAGCCCCGCCTCCCGGAGCACGGCGAAGTGCCGGCTCAGCGTCGCCTTGGTGACCGGCACGTCGAAGGTGCCGCAGGTCCGCTCCCAGTCGACGGCCCCGGCCAGCTCCCGCACGAGCGTGCGCCGTACGGGGTCGGCGAGCGCGACGAGCGCCGCCTCCAGCGGAACATCCACCGGATCGACGTGCACGGGCGCCGCCCGGTGCCCGCTCGCCGTACCCTCCGCCGCTGCCCGCGCCGCCGCCATGCCGTCCTCCCTGTCCTCGGGTGAGCCGGCTCCCGGACACCCCTTGCCGAGTGTTCGATGCCGTGCGTACACTCCGAATGTTCGTTGATCATCAAACACTCTACTGCCTCATGGCCTCGCGGAGGAGTCCCGTCATGCCCCTGTCCCAGCCGTCTCCGGTCCGTGTGGGCATCGTCGGTCTCTCCGCGAAACGCGGTTGGGCCTCCCGTGCCCACCTGCCCGCCCTGCGCCGACTCAAGGGTTTCGAGGTGCGCGCACTCTCCGCGAGCAGCGCCGAATCCGCGCGGGCCGCCGCCGAGAAGTACGGCATCGCGCACTCCTTCGGCACCGCCGCCGAGCTGGCCGCCTCCGACGAGGTCGACCTCGTCGTGGTCACCGTCAAGGTGCCGGACCACCGGGAGATCATCGAGTCCGCCCTCGCCGCGGGGAAGGCGGTGTTCTCCGAGTGGCCGCTGGGCGTCGGGCCCGCCGAGGCCGAGGCGCTCGCCGCGCTCGCCGCCGACCGCGGGGTACGCACCTTCACCGGGCTACAGGCGCGCTCCGCCCCGGTCGTGCGCCACCTGCGCGATCTGGTCGCGGAGGGCTACGTGGGCGAGGTGCTGTCCACGAGCCTCGTGGCGTCCGGGCGCGGCTGGGGAGCGGAGTTCCCCGAGGGCGGCGCGTATCTCCTGGACCGGGCCTCCGGGGCGAACATGCTGACCATCCCGTTCGGGCACACCCTCGACGGTCTGACCTCGGTCCTCGGCGACTTCGACGAGGCCGCTCCCCTCCGTGCCGTTACCGCGACCCGGCACCGGGAGATCAAGGACCCGCGCACCGGCGGGATCCACCGGCCCGACGTCGCCGACCAGGTGGTGCTCGGCGGGGTGCTGGCCTCCGGCGCGGTGGCCTCCGTGCACTTCCGGGGTGGTCAGTCGCGCGGCACGAACTTCCACTGGGAGATCAACGGCACCGAGGGCGATCTGATCCTCACCGGCGACCACGGCCACCTCCAGATGGGCGAGTACACCCTCAGCGGGGCGCGCGGCGCCGACACCGCGCCCACCGTGATCACCGTCCCCGAGCGCCACTTCGAGCCCGAACTCGCGGAGCTGCGCGGCACCGACGCGTACAACGTGGGCGCCGCCTACGCCCAGCTCCGGCGCGATCTGGCCGAGGGCACGTCCGTCGTCCCCGACTTCGCGCACGCCGTCCGGCACCACCGGCTGCTCGACCGCATCGAGCGCGCCGCCGCCTGACGCCGGCTCACCCGTCGAGCCGGGCCCTCCGGGCCGCCTCGGTGCCCTCGGTCCAGCCCGCTTCGTCGGTGACGCCCCTCATCCGGGTCGTCACGGTCTCGGGGAACAGCTCCTCGGCCCGGTCCGTGACGGCGACGTCGCGGGCGGCGAGGACCGGGAGGGCGTCGCCCAGCGACTCCGTCACCTGGTCGGCGACGGCGGCGAGACGGTCCCCGATGCGGTGGGCGTACGCGGCCAGGAACGACTGACGGAAGGTCTTCGTGCGCCTGCGGCCGCCCGCCCGCTGCTCGGCCTCGGCGCGCGTCATCGCGGCCGTGGCCTGCACGAGCAGCGACGTGTGGAGCACCTCGACGACCTCCAGGTCCGGCTCGAAGCCGACCACCGTCGAGAAGCCGAACGCCGAGTTCCACACCGCGCGGCAGCGGTTCGCCGAGGCCACCGCGTCGAGGAGGACCGCCTTCGCCGTCTCGTAGGGGGCGTCGACGCCGATCCGGCAGGCGGCGGGCGTGTCCTTGGCGTGCGTACGGGACGCGAGCAGCGCCTCGTCGACCGAGTGCCGGGCCATCAGCTCCTGCGCCTTCGCCGACAGCGCCTCCGCCTCCGGCGGGTACCCGGTCCGCTCCGCCTTGGCGAGCAGCGCGCGGATCTTCGCCAGGGCGCGCGGCTCGCCCGCCACGGGGACGGTGACCGACTCCCCCGGCACCGGACCGACCGGCTCGATCGCGGGCAGCCGCGCAAGGAGCCGGTACAGCTCCAGGGCGGTCGTCGCGTACGAGAACCGGTCCGTGCGCGCGGGCCCGTCCGCCGGCAGCTCGGCGAGCTGGGCGGACCAGCGCGGCGGCAGGTGCTCGTACCGCTCGGTCTCGGTGCGGATCAGGCGGGCCGCGAGCCGTTCGTGGCCCGCGTCCAGGCCCTCCTGCCGTACGACCATCCGCAGCACGTCGGCCGGCTGCCAGCCGCGCTCCCACGCCCGCCGCACGAACTCCCGTCCCCGCAGGGCGAGTTCCGTGTCGGACGACGGGTCCGCGGCGAGCAGCGAAGCCCCGGTGTCGAGGTCGCCGCCGTCGTGGAGGGCGGCGGCGAAGGCCCGCCCGACCGTGCTGTCACTGCTCGTACCGCTCATCCGGCCATGATCCCAGCCCTAGGAGGCCAGGCGTTCCACGATCAGTTCGGCGGCCCGCTTCACCAGCGGGCTGTCGCCCTCGGTGTCCTCGTCGCCGTCCGGCTTGGTCGACAGGACGGAGAGGATCACCGGCGCCCCGTCCGGCGTCCAGGCGATGCCGACGTCGTTGGCGGTGCCGTACCTGCCCGTGCCGGTCTTGTCGCCGAGCAGCCAGTCGGCGGGCAGGGCCGCGCGGAAACGTTCACCGCTGGTGGTGTTGGCGAGCAGCCACTTGGTCAGCCGGTCGCGGTCGGCGGGCGCGAGGGCGTCGCCGAGGACCAGACGCCCGTAGGTCGTGCCGATCGCGCGGGGCGTGCTGGTGTCGGTGATCCGGCCCGGCTCGGCCGAGTTCAGCTCGGGCTCCCAGCGGTCGAGGCGGGTCGTGCGGTCGCCGGTCGAGCGGGCGAAGCGGGTGACGGCGGTGGGGCCGCCGAGGCGCTCCATGAGGAGGTTGGCCGCGGTGTTGTCGCTGTACGAGATCGCGGCGCCGCACAGCTCGGCGACGGTCATGCCGTGCGCGAGGTTCTCCGGCTTCCCGGTGACCGGGGCGCCGCCCGCGCGGTCGATGTCGGCCTGCGTGTAGTGGACGCGGCGGGCCAGGAACTCCCCGTCCTTGTCGAGGTCGCGCAGCACGGCGGCGACGGCGAGCGTCTTGAACGTGGAGCACATCGGGAAGCGCTCGTCGGCGCGGTACCGGACGGTGCGCCCGGTGCCGATGTCGTGCGCGAACACGCCGAGGCGGGCGCCGTGCGCGCGCTCCAGGGCGGCGAAGCGGCCGTCGGCCGGACCGGCGGCGTGCGCGGTGCCGGATGCCGCCCGAGGGGCGGCGGAAGCGGTACCGGCGAGCGCGGTGGCGCCGACGGCGGTCGCGGTGGCGAGGATGGCGCGGCGGGTGGTGGACACGGTGGGGGGTGGTCCCTTCTGCGCGACGATGATCTTCTTGAACGTTTCGGTTACGAGGACGGTCCCGCCCACCCGAACGGTTGCGGCCCACCGAGATGCCAGGGGCCGCCGCGACATGCGAGGCTCAAGAGCATGAGAGTGGCACTGGCGCAGACCGACTGCGAACTCGGCGAAGTGGACGCCAACCTGGACACGGCCCGCGAACAGATCGCGCAGGCCAGGGCCCAGGGAGCGGACCTCGTCGTCTTTCCCGAACTGAGCCTGCACGGCTACCACCTCGGCGGCCTGAAGTCGGACACGTCGATCGCCACGAACGATCCGCGCCTGCTCGGCCTCACGTCCCCGGACGGCCCGGACGTCATGGTGGGCCTGCACGAGCACACCAGCCTGCGTGCGTACAACACGTCCGCCTACTACGCGGGCGGCGCCCTGCTGCACGCCCACCGCAAGCTGTACCTCCCGAACTACCTGGCCTGGGAGGAGCGCAAGCACGTCAGCCCCGGCCAGCACTCCCGCGCGTACGACCTGCCCGGCGAGCACGGCAGGGCCGCGACGCTGGTCTGCAACGACGCGTGGCAGCCGGTGCTTCCGTGGCTGGCGGTGCAGGACGGTGCGGAGGTCCTGTTCGTCCCCGCGAACAGCGCGGCGACGCTCGACCCGGAGGCCATGGACACGACCCTCTACTGGGACACGCTCCTGTCCTACACGGCCAAGATGCTCCAGTGCTGGGTCGTCTTCGTGAACCGCGTCGGCAACGAGAACGGGGCGTCCTTCTGGGGCGGCTCCCGCGTCGTCGACCCGCGCGGCACGGTGGTGGCGCAGGCGCCGCAGTGGGAGCCGGGGCTCGTGACGGTCGACATCGACGTGCACGAGGCACGCCGCCAGCGCAGGGCGGTCCCCTTGGTGGCGGAGGCGCGGCTCGGCCTGATCGACCGGGAGGTCCGCCGGTTGATCGACGAGGGCGGCGACAGCTGAATCGCCCCTGCGGCGGGTGGGCAAAATCAAGCCCCGCCGGCGATTGAGGCGCGGGGTCCGGGGCGGAGCCCCGAGGCCGCAACGCCGTCGCCGCAGGAAGATTGTCAGTGCCGGGTGTGACACTCGGCAGCGTGACCGGACGATGGGCTCTCGCCCCCACCGAGCGCGGCGGCGCCGACCTGGTGCCGCTGGGCCCCGACGGGCTGCCCGCCGGACCGGTCGTACGGGAACCCGATCTCGCGGAAGCCGTCCGCTCCCGGCCGGAGGTCACCCGGTGGGTCTGGCGGGACACCCACGCCGTATACCCCCAGCTGCTCGCCGCGGGCGTCCGCGTGGAGCGGTGCTACGACATCGAGGCCGCCGAGAACCTCCTGGTCGCGCACGAGGGACGGCACGGCGACCCCCGCTCCGCCGCAGCCGCCCTCGCCCGCCTCAAGGGCGCCCCCGTACCGCCCGATCCCCCGCCCCGCGTCGCCGCCCCCGGCTCCCAGTCCTCCCTCTTCGAGCCCCGCCCACCCGTGGACGTATCGCTGACCGACCTCGTCGAGGTGTACGCGGAGCAGCAGCGCCGCCACGACGCCACCGCCCACCCGGGCCGGATGCGGCTGCTCACCGCGTCCGAATCGGCGGGCATGCTGGTGGCCGCCGAGATGCACACGGCGGGCCTGCCGTGGCGGGCGGACGTGCACCGCGCGGTCCTCGGCGAGCTGCTCGGCGAGCGGTACGGGGGCGGCGGCGAGCCGCGCCGCCTCGCGGAGCTGGCGGACGAAGTGTCAGCGGCGTTCGGCAGACCGGTGCGCCCCGACCTCCCCGCGGACGTGATCAAGGCCTTCGCCCAGGCGGGCATCAAGCTGACCTCCACCCGCCGCTGGGAGATCGAGAACATCGACCACCCGGCCGTACCGCCGCTGATCGAGTACAAGAAGCTGTACCGGATCTACACGGCCCACGGCTGGTCCTGGTTGCAGGACTGGGTCAGGGAGGGCCGGTTCAGACCCGAGTACCTGCCGGGCGGCACGGTCTCGGGGCGGTGGACGACGAACGGCGGGGGCGCGCTCCAGATCCCCAAGGTCATCCGCCGCGCGGTGGTGGCCGATCCGGGCTGGCGGCTCGTCGTGGCCGACGCCGACCAGATGGAGCCGCGGGTGCTCGCCGCGATCTCCCGCGACCCCGCGTTCATGGAGGTGTCCGGGCAGGCCGCCGACCTCTACCAGGCCGTCTCCGACCGGGCGTTCGCCGGTGACCGGGGGCAGGCCAAGCTGGCCGTGCTCGGCGCCATATACGGGCAGACCTCGGGCGACGGCCTGAAGAACCTGGCGCTGCTGCGGCGCCGCTTCCCGCAGGCGGTCGCGTACGTGGACGAGGCGGCACGCGCGGGCGAGGAGGGCCGCCTCGTCCGCACCTGGCTCGGCCGCACCTGCCCACCCGCCGTCGGCTCCGCCGAACCCGACGAGGCCGGCATCCCCCAGGACGAGCCCGAACAGCCGTCGTCCGCCGGGGATTCCGCCTACGGCTACGCCTCGTCGAACTCGCGCGCCCGCGGCCGCTTCACCCGGAACTTCGTCGTGCAGGGCAGCGCCGCCGACTGGACACTCCTGGTACTGGCCGCACTGCGCCGCGACCTTGCTTCCATGGCAGCCGAGCTGGTCTTTTTCCAGCACGACGAGGTGATCGTGCACTGCCCCGAGGACGAGGCCGAGAAGGTGAGCGCGGCGATCCGCGAGGCCGCCGACCTCGCGGGCCGGATCGCGTTCGGCGAGACACCGGTGCGCTTCCCGTTCACGGTGGCGGTCGTGGAGTGCTACGCGGACGCCAAGTAGAACCGAGACCGCGGACCGCCGCGCGGCCCGTGCGCGCCGTCGTCGCCGCATCCGCTGGAACGACAGAACCCCAGGTCGGAATGGATTCCAACCTGGGGTTCCCTGCCTGAGCCGCCTTCGGGATTCGAACCCGAGACCTACGCATTACGAGTGCGTTGCTCTGGCCATCTGAGCTAAGGCGGCGCCGCCGCGCGCACCGGAGTGCGTCAGCAACGTCGCCAATCCTACACGCTCCGCGGGGGTGCTCCGTACAGCCTTTATGACCAGGGGACACGCACTACGAGCAGCGCTTTCCGTCGGCCGGAGGGGTGCCGGTGAGCAGGTAGTCGTCGATCGCTCCGTCCACGCAGTCGCTGCCGCGGCCGTACGCCGTGTGGCCGTCGCCGTCGTACGTGAGGAGGTGGCCGGAGGAGAGCTGGGAGGCGAGGGACTTCGCCCAGCGGTAGGGGGTCGCCGGGTCGCGGGTGGTGCCGGCCACCACGATCGGGGCGGCGCCGTCGGCGGTGATGCGGTGGGCCTCGCCCGTCGCCTTCACCGGCCAGTAGCCGCAGTTCAGGGACGACCAGGCGAGGCCCTCACCGAACAGCGGGGAGGCCTTCTCGAAGTCGGGGACCGCCTTCTCCACCTCCTCGGGCGAGGTGAAGGACGGGGGCTGGTCGAGGCAGTTCACGGCGGCGTTGGCGAACATCATGTTCGAGTACGTGCCGTCGGGGTCGCGCTCGTAGTAGCTGTCGGAGAGGGCGAGCAGGCCCGCGCCGTCCTTGTGCTTCATCGCCGCGGTGAGCGCCTCGCGCAGCTGCGGCCACGCCCCCTCGTCGTACATCGCGGCGATCACGCCGGTCGTCGCGAGGGCCTCGCCGAGCTTGCGGCCGTGCTCGTCGCCGGTGCCGATCGGCTTGCGGTCGAGGGTGGCGAAGAAGTCCTTGAGGCGCTTGCTCGACGCGGCGGGGGCGCCGGTGCCGAGGGGGCAGCCGGAGCGCTTCGCGCAGTCCTTCGCGAAGGACTTGAACGCCGTCTCGAAGCCGGCGGTCTGCTGTTCGTTCATCTCGCGCGCGGGCAGCGAGGGGTCCATCGCGCCGTCCAGGACGAGCCTGCCGACCCGCTCCGGGTACAGGCCCGCGTACGTCGCCCCCAGGAACGTCCCGTACGAGGCGCCCACGTAGTTGAGCTTCTCGTCGTCGAGCGCCGCGCGTACGAGGTCCATGTCGCGGGCCGCCTCGACCGTGGAGACGTGCGGCAGGACCCGGCCGGATGTGCGGTTCGTCGTCTCGCAGCCGGCGCCGAACCCCTTGTAGGCGGCGGTCAGGCGGGCCCGCTCGGCCGTGTTGTCCGGGGTGACGTCGGTCTGCGTGTATGCGTCCATCCGCTTGCCGTCGAGGCAGGTGACGGGCTCGCTGCGGGCGACGCCGCGCGGGTCGACGGCGACCATGTCGTAGCGGGCGCGGACCTTCTCCGGGTAGCCGATGCCCGCGTACGACTGGAGATAGCCGATCGCGGAGCCGCCGGGGCCGCCCGGGTTGACCAGGAGCGAGCCGAGGCGCTTGCCGGGGCCCGTGGCCTTCTTCCGGGAGACGGCGAGGTCGATGTCGCCGGCGGACGGCTTGTCGTAGTCGAGCGGCGCCTTGAGGGTGGCGCACTCGAATCCGGGCACGCCGCACTCGTGCCACTTCGGGGTCTGGTCGTAATACGGGGCCAGGTCGGCCGGTGTGGCGCGGGGCAGCGCGGCGAGCGAGGAACCCGGGCTCCCCGAACTGCCCGACGCGCAGGCGGAGATGGCGGCGAGCAACAGCCCACCGGCGACGGCGAGCGCGGCGGGTCGGCGGCGTGGGGCGAGGGGGTGGCGCCAGGAGTACATCGAGCGAGCGTAACGCTCCGCGGACAACTGGTCACATTGCGTATCGGCGAGACAACTCAAGCCCCGCCGGCGATTGAGGCGCGGGGTCCGGGGCGGAGCCCCGTGGCGTGGGGGCGGCGCCCGGTACCCGACGGCTGAGGGAACGGCTCCCCGTACCCGACCGCTAACCCGCGCGGAGCGCCATCGTCATCGCCTCCACCGCCAACAGCGGCGCCACATTCCCGTCCAACGCCACCCGGCACGCCCCGATCGCCTCGATCCGCCGCAGCGTCGACTCCGGCGACGTACTGCGGGCGACCCGCTCCAACGTGTCCTGGATCTCGATGTTGGCCAGGTCCACGCGCGAGCCGAGCTGCATCGCCAGCACGTCCCGGTAGACCCCGGTCAGCTCCGTGAGCGCGAGGTCGAGGCTGTCGCGCTGCGAGCGCGTGCGGCGCCTCTTCTGCATGTCCTCGAGGTCCTTCATGACCCCGGCGGTGCCGCGCGGCATCCGCCCGCCGCTCTGCGCGCCGAGCGCCGCCTTCAGCTCTTCCGTCTCCTTGGTGTCGACCTCTTCGGCGAGCTGCTTGGAGTCCTCGGCGGCCGCGTCCACCAGTTCCTGCGCCGCCTTGAGGCAGCCGCCGACCTCCTCGACGCGCAGCGGCACCTTCAGGACGGCGGCCCGGCGCTCCCGCGCGCGCGGGTCCGTGGCCAGACGGCGGGCCCGGTCGATGTGGCCCTGCGTGGCGCGGGAGACGGCGGCGGCGACATCGGGCTCGATGCCGTCACGTCGTACGAGCATGTCGGCGACGGCCGAGACGGCGGGCGTGCTCAGGGTGAGCAGGCGGCAGCGGGAGCGGATCGTCGGGAGGACGTCCTCCACAGAAGGCGCGCACAGCAGCCACACCGTGCGCGGCGCCGGCTCCTCCACGGCCTTCAGGACCGCGTTCGCCGACTTCTCGTTGAGCCGCTCGGCGTCCTCCACGAGGATCACCTGCCAGCGGCCGACGGCGGGTGCCGTGTACGACTTGCGGACCGTGTCACGCATGTCCTTGACGAGGATCTCCGAGCCGACCGCGGCCACCGTCGACACGTCCGCGTGCGTGCCGAGCAGCGCGGTGTGGCACCCGTCGCAGAATCCGCAGCCGGGGGCGCCGCCGAGGGCGCGGTCCGGGCTGACGCACTGGAGGGCCGCGGCGAACGCGCGGGCCGCGGTCTCCCGGCCGGCTCCCGGCGGACCGGTGAACAGCCAGGCGTGCGTCATCCTCGACGCGGCGGGCGGCGGGGTGTCGGCCGCGGCCGCCGTCACGAGCGCGTCCGCGTCCTGCGCGGCCGCGCTCAGCTCCGCGGTCACCCGGTCCTGACCCACCAGGTCGTCCCACACGGCCATGCGGTCACCGTCCCTTGCTCCTGCCGATCCCAGCGCACCCCATTGTGCCGGGCACCACTGACATCACCGGAACCGTGCCCAGGTCGCGGGGCTCTGCCCCGGATCCCGCGGGCTCTCGTACGAAAGGCGGGCTTGATTTAGCGGCGCCGTCCGCCCCGGTCGTCCTCGTCCTCGTGCCCGCCGAGCAGTTCGTCCGCCAGCGACGGCAGGTCGTCCAGCGGCGTCTCCTCCGCCCAGTCGGGCCGGGGCCGCCGCGGCCTGCCGTTCTCGTCGACCTGGGGCAGCTCCGCCGTACGTTCGTTGGACCCCTCCCGCTCGTCGCGGAAGTAGCCGCTCGGCACCCGGTCCGCCGGCTCGGACACCTGCGGAAGGACCGCCGTCTCGTCCGCTGCGCCGGGCGCGGGCGGCTGCGGCAGCTGCGTCGTCTCCTCGGCGTCCGCCGTGTCCCGGTACTGCGGCAGCACCGTGGTCTCCGCGGCGTCCGAGGACGGCTCCGGAGCCTTGGTGAAGTCGACGATCGGCGTCGGCACCGTCGTCTCGTTGTCCGGCACCGCGTCGTCCGCGGCCGCGTCGCCCGGGGCCTCGCTCGGCAGCTCGACCTTGCGGAGGTTCGCGGTCGGCGCGCCCGCGCTGCGCTGCGCCTGCTCGGCGGCCTGCGCCGCGAGCCGCCGCGCCTCCTCCGCGCGCAGCAGGGCCTCCTCGGCCTTGCGCTGCTTCTCCAGGCGCCGCTCCTCGGCCTCGGCCCGCAGCCGCGCCTCGTCCTCGGCCTGCTTGCGAAGCCGCTCCTGCTCGGCGGCGCGCGCCTCTGCCTCGGCCTTGAGGCGGGCCCGCTCCTCCTCGGCCCTGCGGCGCTCCTCCTCGGCGCGCTGCCGTGCCTCCTCGGCCTGCCGCTCGGCCTCCAGGCGCTGCGCCTCCTCCAGCTCGCGGCGCTTGCGCTCCTCCTCCTCGGCGCGCAGCTTGGCGAGCTGCTCCTGGCGCTCGCGCTCCAGGCGCTCCTCCTCCGCCTTGCGGGCGGCCTCTTCCTCGGCCTTGCGGCGCGCCTCTTCCTCGGCGGCCTTCCGGGCCTCCTCCTGCGCCTTGATCTCGGCCTCGGAGAGCGGAAGCAGCATGTCGAGCCGGTGCCGTACGACCGTCGTGACGGCCTCCGGTTCCTGGCCCGCGTCGACCACCAGGTAGCGGCCGGGGTCGCCCGCCGCCAGCGTCAGGAAACCGGAGCGCACGCGCGTGTGGAACTCCAGCGGCTCCGACTCGAGCCGGTCGGGCGCCTCGGTGAACCGCTCGCGGGCGGCCTCCGGGTCGACGTCGAGCAGCACGGTCAGGTTCGGTACCAGGCCGCTCGTGGCCCACCGGTTGATCCGGGCGACCTCGGTCGGCGACAGGTCGCGGCCCGCGCCCTGGTAGGCGACGGACGAGTCGATGTACCGGTCGGAGATGACGACGGCGCCGCGCTCCAGGGCGGGCCGGACGACCGTGTCGACGTGCTCCGCGCGGTCGGCGGCGTAGAGCAGCGCCTCCGCGCGGTGCGAGAGACCGGCGGACGAGACGTCCAGGAGGATCGACCGCAGCCGCTTGCCGACCGGCGTCGCGCCCGGTTCGCGGGTGACGACGACCTCGTGGCCCTTGCCGCGGATCCACTCCGCGAGCGCCTCGGCCTGCGTCGACTTCCCGGCGCCGTCCCCGCCCTCCAGGGCGATGAAGAAGCCGGTCGCGGCCGGGGCCTGCACCGGGTCGTTCCCGCCGCGCAGCGCGTCCCGCAGGTCGTGCCGCAGCGGCACTCCGCTGCGGTCGTCGGCCTTGGCGAGCACCAGCGCGGCGACGGGCAGCAGCAGCGCGCCCACGAGCATGAGCGTGAACGCGGCGCCCCCGTGCGCGAAGACGAACTTTCCGCTCTCCAGGTGGTGCGGCCCGATCAGCGCGGCGAGGACGGGCGCGAGCAGCGCGCCGAGCGCGACGCACACCCGTACGACGGCCTGGAGGTGCTCGGTCGTGCGCGCACGACGGTGGTCCTCGGTCTCCTGGTCGAGCAGCGCGTGCCCGGTGTTCGCCGCGATGCCGGCGGTGACTCCGGCGATGGTCACGAGCAGGATCACGCTCGTGACGTCGGGCACCAGGCCGGCGGCGAGCAGGGCGATGCCCGTGAGCGTGATGGCGAGCGCGAAGAGGCGGCGCCGCGACAGCGGCGGCAGCACCTTGGGCGCCGTGCGGATGCCGACGACGGTGCCGCCGGTCAGGCCGAGCACGAGCAGCCCGAACGTGACCGGGCCCCCGCCCAGGTCCTTGGCGTGCAGCACGGACACGGCGACGGCCGCCGCGATCGCCCCGGCGACGCAGGAGCAGGCGAGGACGAGCAGCCGGATCGCGCCGGTGCGGCCCTTGTCCACACCCGTGCCGGTGTTCGGCCTGCGCAGCCCCTCCAGCGGCGACCGCGCGCGCGGGGTCTGCGTGTCGGGCAGTTCGAGGAAGAACACGACCGACAGGGAGGCGGCGAAGAGGCCCGCCCCTACGTAGGAGGACAGCGCCACCTGGTGCGAGGCGAACCAGTCGACGCCCGCGCCGAGCAGGTTCTGCACCAGCGTGACGACGACGAGGCCGGCCGCGCCCAGCGGCACGGCGACGAATCCGGTGCGCAGCGAGAGCCGCCGCAGCGCGTCCGTGTGGTCGGGCAGCGGCCGGACGGCCGCGCCCTCCAGCGGCGGCGGGGGCAGCAGCGCGGGCGCCGCGCTCGCCTTGGCGACGGTCCAGAAGCGCTCGGCGACACCGCCGACGAACGCGGTCACAAGGAGCATCGCCAGCGCGTTGTCCGGCACCCAGTCGATCCACAGGGGGGCGACGATGAGCAGCGCGGCCCGCACTCCGTCGGCGCCGACCATGGTCCAGCGCCGGTCGAGCGGTCCGCCGGGCGTCGTCAGCGAGGTGAGCGGCCCGAGCAGGACGGCGCCGAACAGCAGCGTCGACAGGATGCGCGCCCCGAACACGGCGGCGACGGCGAAGGCCACGCCCCGGTATCCACCGCCGAAGGACTCCTCGGGGATGGCCGTCTGCACCGCCAGCACCACAAGGACGAGCAGCCCGATCACGTCGCCGACTCCGCCGACGAGTTGCGCCGACCACAGTCGCTTCAACTGAGGTACGCGCAACAAGGCGCGCACCGCACGCTCTCGGGAGTCCGCGACCAGGGCGTCGTCTGGGGCCGTGTTGGGGTCCGTTGGCTGCTCGGCACGGGTCATTCGTCCAGCCTATAGGGACCCGCTGACACACCGAAGGTGTGTTCCCGGTGTGAACGCCTCCCCGCACGGATCACGGGGAGGCACTCGTTCCGCTGAGCCGCCGACCATCCGGTCGGCCACTCCGCCGACTATTCGGCCGGAGCGGTCTTCTTGGCGGCCGTCTTCGCGGTCGTCGTCTTCTTGGCCGCGGTCTTCTTCGCCGTGGTCGTCTTCTTGGCGGCCGTCTTCTTCGCCGCCGTTTTCTTCGCGGCGGTCTTCTTGGCGGGCGCCTTCTTGGCCGCGGTCTTCTTCTTGGCGGGGCCCTTCGCCCGCTTCTCGGCGAGCAGCTCGAACCCGCGCTCCGCCGTGATCTCCTCCACGGAGTCCCCCGAGCGCAGCGTCGCGTTGGTCTCGCCATCGGTGACGTACGGGCCGAAGCGGCCGTCCTTCACCACGACGGGCTTCTCGCTGACCGGGTCGGTGCCGAGCTCCTTCAGCGGCGGCTTGGCGGCCGCACGACCGCGCTGCTTCGGCTTGGAGTAGATCTCCAGGGCCTCTTCCAGCGTGATGTTGAAGAGCTGCTCCTCGGTCTCCAGGGAGCGCGAGTCCGTGCCCTTCTTCAGGTACGGGCCGTACCGGCCGTTCTGCGCGGTGATGTCGACGCCCTCGGCGTCCTGGCCGACGACGCGCGGCAGCGACATCAGCTTCAGGGCGTCGGCCAGCGTCACCGTGTCGAGCGCCATGGACTTGAAGAGCGAGGCCGTGCGCGGCTTCACCGCGTTCTTGCCGGTCTTCGGGGTGCCCTCGGGGAGCACCTCGGTGACGTACGGGCCGTAGCGGCCGTCCTTGGCGATGATCTGGCGACCGGTCTCCGGGTCCGCGCCGAGCTCGAAGTCGCCGCTCGGCTTGGCGAGCAGCTCCTCGGCGTACTCCACGGACAGCTCGTCCGGGGCGAGGTCCTCGGGGACGTCGGCGCGCTGGTGGTTCTCGGAGTCGCGCTCGCCGCGCTCGATGTACGGGCCGTAGCGGCCGACGCGGAGCACGATGTCGTTGCCCACGGGGAACGACGAGACCTCGCGGGCGTCGATCGCGCCCAGGTCGGTCACGAGCTCCTTGAGGCCGCCGAGGTGGTCCCCGTCACCGTTCCCGGCGTCGGCGGCGCCGCCCTGGCCGTCGGAGCCCTCACCGAAGTAGAAGCGCCGCAGCCACGGAACGGCCTGCGCCTCACCGCGCGCGATGCGGTCGAGGTCGTCCTCCATGGAGGCGGTGAAGCTGTAGTCGACCAGCCGGCCGAAGTGCTTCTCCAGCAGGTTGACGACGGCGAAGGACAAGAAGGAGGGCACGAGCGCCGTCCCCTTCTTGAACACATATCCACGGTCCAGAATGGTCCCGATGATGGACGCGTACGTAGACGGGCGTCCGATCTCGCGCTCTTCGAGTTCCTTGACGAGCGAGGCCTCGGTGTAGCGCGCGGGCGGCTTGGTGGCGTGGCCGTCGACCGAGATCTCCTCGGCGGACAGGCCGTCGCCCTCGGCGACCTGCGGGAGACGGCGCTCACGGTCGTCCAGCTCCGCGTTCGGGTCGTCGGCGCCCTCCACGTAGGCCTTCAGGAAGCCGTGGAAGGTGATCGTCTTGCCGGAGGCGCTGAACTCGGCGTCGCGGCCGTCGGCGGACGTGCCACCGATCTTGACCGTGACGCTGTTGCCGACCGCGTCCTTCATCTGGGAGGCGACGGTGCGCTTCCAGATCAGCTCGTACAGCTTGAACTGGTCGCCGGTCAGGCCGGTCTCGGCGGGCGTGCGGAAGCGGTCGCCCGAGGGACGGATCGCCTCGTGCGCCTCCTGCGCGTTCTTGACCTTGCCGGCGTACGTACGCGGCTTGTCCGGCAGGTAGTCGCTGCCGTAGAGCTGCGTGACCTGCGAACGGGCGGCCGCGACGGCCGTGTCCGACAGCGTCGTGGAGTCCGTACGCATGTAGGTGATGAAGCCGTTCTCGTACAGCTTCTGGGCGACCTGCATGGTCGCCTTCGCGCCGAAGCCCAGCTTGCGCGAGGCCTCCTGTTGCAGCGTCGTCGTACGGAACGGGGCGTACGGCGAGCGGCGGTACGGCTTGGACTCGACGGAGCGTACGGAGAACCGCGTGTCCTGAAGGGCGGCGGCGAGCGCACGGGCGTTCGTCTCGTCCAGGTGCAGCGTGTTCGCCGAACCGGCCTTCAACTGGCCGAGCGAGTCGAAGTCGCGGCCCTGCGCGATGCGCTTGCCGTCGACGGCGCTCAGGCGTGCGGTCAGCGAGGACGGGTCGGAGGAGTCACCGGCGCGGCCCGTCGCGAACGTGCCGGTCAGGTCCCAGTACTCGGCCGAGCGGAAGGCGATGCGGTCGCGCTCGCGCTCGACGACGAGGCGGGTGGCGACGGACTGGACACGGCCCGCCGACAGGCGCGGCATGACCTTCTTCCACAGGACCGGCGAGACCTCGTAGCCGTACAGGCGGTCGAGGATGCGTCGGGTCTCCTGGGCGTCGACCAGCTTCTTGTTCAGCTCACGGGGGTTCGCGACGGCGGACCGGATCGCGTCCTTGGTGATCTCGTGGAAGACCATCCGGTGGACCGGGATCTTCGGCTTGAGGACTTCCTGGAGGTGCCACGCGATGGCCTCGCCCTCGCGGTCCTCATCGGTTGCGAGGAAGAGCTCGTCGGACTCCTTCATGAGGTCCTTGAGCTTCTTGACCTGCGCCTTCTTGTCGCTGTTCACGACATAGATGGGCTGGAAGTCGTGCTCGACGTCCACTCCGAGGCGGCGCACCTCCCCGGTGTACTTGTCCGGCACTTCGGCCGCGCCGTTGGGGAGGTCGCGGATGTGCCCGACGCTCGCTTCGACGACGTATCCGGGGCCGAGATAGCCCTTGATCGTCTTCGCCTTGGCGGGCGACTCGACGATGACGAGTCGGCGGCCGCCCTGTGCGGTCTCGCTGGTCGGGGACAACTTCGCTCTTCTCTCCGGTCGGCGGTTCGGGGCCTCTTCGATGGCTTTCTCCCGCGGGATCGTGCCGTTTCTGCGGCACTGCTGCGGAGTGTGACGGTACCTCCCGCCGGTGTGTCAAACGGGAAAAGCACGCAGCAGCCACTCGGAACGGTAACCCGACTCCTCGTGATCCTGCCCCCGGACCGGTGAGGCCCCACCCCGATACATAGCGGTCCCGTGCCCTCGGACCCGCCCGTTTATCCCTTCCTGACAAGATGGCGCATGGCTGGGGGAGCCCACGGGAAGCCTCCGGCTCGTCCCCAAGGTATTACTATCCAGGAGCTTCCGGACATGTCCGACAGTAATCCGTACGGCCAGCCCCCCAAGGACCCGTCCGGCGGGAACCCGTACAACCAGCCCCCGGCCGACCAGCCGGGCCAGCCGCCGCAGGGCCAGCCGTACGGCTACCCGCAGCAGGGCTCGCAGCCCGGCTACGGCACGCCGCCTCCCGGCCAGCCCGGTCAGCCGCCGCAGGGCCAGCCCGGTCAGCCCGGCTACGGCTACCCCTACCCCGGCTCCGCCCCGGCCGGCGGTGGCGCGTACCCGCCCCCGCCCGGCCCCGGCATGGGAGCTCCCGGCATGGGCGCCCCGAACATGGGCCCCGGCATGGGCATGCCCTACGACCCGGCCGCGCCCTACGGCTACGACCCGTACGGCCGTCCGTACTCGGACAAGACGAAGCTCGCCGCGGGTCTCCTCGGCATCTTCCTCGGCTTCTTCGGCGCGGGCCGCTTCTACACCGGACACACCGGCATCGCCGTCGCCCAGCTCATCGTGTCGATCGTGACCTGTGGAATCGGCAGCGTCTGGGGCCTGATCGACGGCATCATGATGCTCGCCGGCGGCAACGCCACCGACGCTCAGGGCCGCCTGCTGCGGGACTCCTGACCCGTGCTCCGCGCCGCGTCACCCACGGCTCGCCTCAGGAGCGCGCTCGGCGCCCCGGCGGCGGCCCCGCTCGGGGTGCTCGCGGCGGGGACCGCGGCCGCGCTGTACCTGTACGGCACGGACCCGCACGAACCGGGCCACGCCCTGCCGGGCTGCCCCTTCCGCCTCGCCACGGGGCTGCTCTGCCCCGCGTGCGGCGGGACCCGGATGGTCTACGACCTGATGCACGGCCGGTACGTCATGGCCTGGCACGACAACGGCGCGCTGCTGCTCGCCGCCCCCTTCGTCCTTGCCCTGCTGGGGTGTTGGACGTACGAGGGGCTGCGCGGGCGCCGCTGGGCGCCGCCGATCGGAGGGCGCGGCGCGGCCGCGATCCTGATCGGGGCGGTGGCCTGGGCGGTCCTGCGCAACGCGCTCTGAACGGCGGCCCGGTGGAGCCGGACGGCCGGGGCCAGGGCCCTAGACCTGGCCGAAACACCACACGGCGAGCGCCAGGGCCCCCGCACCGGCCACCCCCGCGAGCACCACCGACGTCACGGGGCGCGCCCCGTACGCCACCGGCTCACGGTGCGCCGCACGGGCCCCGGTCCACGTCAGCAGGCCCGCTCCGAACAATCCGAACACGGCGCCTGCGAACACCGCGGGAACACTCTCCATCGCCTTGCCTCCCCCAACCTACGGACCGATTCCGGTACCCAGGCGGGCGACGCTGACACGGACAGCCGAACCCCGGGTGAACTCCCGGGCGCCACAAGGCGAAGAGCGGCCGACCGGAGTCAGCCGGCGGGCGTGAAGGGCTCCAGGAACCCCTGCTCGACCAGCGTCCGGATCTGCGCGGGCGTGCGGTCGCGCAGCGACACCGGGTCCTCGCCCATGAGTTGGGCGATGGCGTCCAGGATCGTCCCGGCGCTCAGCGAGCCGTCGCAGACGCCGGCGAACCCGGCCCCGACCGTGTCCACCTTCGTCGCCCGGCGCATCCCGCGCCCCTGCCGCAGCACGACGTGCTCCGGGTCCTCGGCGCCCGGAAGGCCGACCTGCTCCTGCACGACCTCCCCGGCCAGCTTGAAGTGCGCACCGAGCAGCCCCGCGTCGTCGTGCGCCCGCAGCCAGTCGACCCGCTCGAAGTGCGCGCGCACGGCGTCGCCGAGCGGCTGCTCGACGGGGTGCGGCCACTCCTCGACGACGATCGAGGGCTCCTCGGCAGCGGTCTTCCGCAGCGTGATCCAGCCGAAGCCGACGGCCCGCACCTTGCGCGCCTCGAACTCGTCCAGCCACGCGTCGTACCGCGCCGCGTACGCGGCCGGGTCGCCGCGGTGGTCACCGGCGTCCCGCAGCCACAACTCGGCGTACTGCGCGACGTCCTGCACCTCGCGCTGCACGATCCAGGCGTCACAGCCGCGCGGCACCCAGGAGCGCAGCCGCTCGGTCCACTCCTCCCCCTCCACGTGCTGCCAGTTGGCGAGGAACTGCGCGTACCCCCCGTCGTTCAGGTGCTCCCCTGCCCCCTGAACGACCGAGCGGCACAGATCGTCCCCGCTCATGCCGCCGTCCCGGTACGTGAGGCGGGCGCCCGGCGAGATCACGAACGGCGGGTTGGAGACGACCAGGTCGTACGTGGCGTCGCCCACGGGCTCGTACAGCGAGCCCTCCCGCAGGTCGGCCGCCTGCGCACCCGACAGCGCGAGGGTCAGCGCCGTCATGTGCAGCGCACGCGGGTTGAGGTCGGTCGCGGTGACGCGCGTGGCGTGGCGCGCCGCGTGCAGCGCCTGGATCCCGGATCCGGTGCCGAGGTCGAGGGCCGAGCCGACGGGCGTGCGCACGGTGATCCCGGCGAGCGTGGTGGACGCCCCGCCGACCCCGAGCACGACGCCTTCCTCGCTGCTGCCGATGCCTCCGGCGCCGCCGACGGCGCACCCGAGGTCGGACACGATGAACCAGTCCTCGCCCTCGGGGCCGCCATACGGGCGTACGTCGACGCTCGCCGCGACCTCGTCGCCCCCGACGGCCCGCAGCCACCCGCTCTCCAGGCACGCGTCGAGCGGCAGCACCCCGGCCACGCGCTCGCGCGGCGCGGGCTGCTGCAACAGGAACAGCCGGACGAGCGTCTCCAGGGGCCGCTCGCCCCGGGTGGCCCGCAGGGCAGGCACGGTCTCGCTGCGCGCAAGCGCCGCGTAGGCGGACGCCCCCAGCAACTCGAGCAGGCCGTCGGCGGTGAACTCGGCAGCAACGAGCGCGTCCCGCAGGGACTGGGCGACATCGTCTCGATCAACGGAGGGCAGCGATACAAACGCGGAAGAACTCACCCCTCCATTGTGACTCCCCCACAGCCACGGACAGCCGCTACACCCCACTGTGGGCAGGCATTCCGCCCCGCTGTGGGCAGGCGTTCCGCACGGCGGAACGGGTGGGCACAGCCCCCGGCGCAGGCCTCCGAAAACACGACAGCGCCCCCGGTGCCGCGCAAAAAAGCGCAACCCCGGGGGCGCGAACCCCAAACCGGAACCTAGGACCCCGAAGGCGTAGCGGAAGCGCTCTTGCAGCTCTCCTGCTTCGCCATCGCCTTGCCCACGTCCCCCTCCTCAAGGTTCTTGAGCGCGTCACTGCCGTCCTGGCTCAGCGTGTCCAGCTGGCCGGCGATGTCCTTGAGCCCGTCGGCGAACTTCGCCTGGTCGCCCGTGTCGAGCTTGTCGACCTTCTTCTTCAGGTCGGCGTACGACGTCGAGATCTTGTCGAGCTCCTTGACGGCGTTCTGCTGCTTCTTGTCACCGCCGTCGACCGGCGGGGCCCCCGCCTTGTCGACCGCGTCACCGATCGCCTTGTACGCGTCGGACATGTCCTGGAACGCCTGCGAGTCGGTCTCCTGGACCTGCTTGGGCTCGCTGTTGTCCGAGGTCTGCTTCTGGATCGCGGTGTTCGCGGCCTCGATCTTCTTGGCCTGCGGCTGGACCTTGTCGCAGACCTGCTTGGCCCAGGAGTCGAGCTTCTCGTTGCTGTCGTCGCTGCAGCCCGACAACGCCAGTACCAGTACCGCACCGCCGGACAGTGCGGCAGCAAGCTTCTTGTTCACCGGATTGGTCCCTTCCATGGCTCTCGGCCCCGGAACTTACACGCCACGCACACGACAATCGCACGCCGGGTGTCCTATACGACCACTTTATTGACCTTTAGCAGCCATTTGCACCAAGAGAGATAAGGCTCACTGAAACCGGAAGGGCCCGCCCCGCAGGCGTAAGAAAACTACGCCAGAACAGACCGATGGGCGGACAGCCCGTCAAAAAAGGCTGTCCGCCCACCCGTTGTCGTACTGACGTGCACTCAAGTCACGTACGCATGTTCCTCACGTACGTGTCGTGGAGACCACGGCGGGATCCGACTGTTCCGGCACCCGTCCGGCCCCTTCGGTGGTCCCGTCCTCGTCCCCGCCGACCGCGATGCCGCGCCGCTTGGACATGTACACGGCACCGATGATCACGGCGAGCGCCACGACCGCGGCCCCGATCCGCACGCCCACGCTCGCGTCGTCCCCGTAGCTGAACTTCACGATCGCCGGCGCGATGAGCAGCGCCACGAGGTTCATCACCTTGAGGAGCGGGTTGATGGCGGGGCCCGCGGTGTCCTTGAAGGGGTCACCGACGGTGTCACCGATGACGGTGGCGGCGTGGGCCTCACTGCCCTTGCCGCCGTGATGCCCGTCCTCCACCAACTTCTTCGCGTTGTCCCACGCGCCGCCGGAATTCGCGAGGAAGACGGCCATCAGCGTGCCCGTCCCGATCGCCCCCGCGAGATACGCCCCGAGCGCGCCGACGCCGAGCGTGAAGCCGACCGCGATCGGCGCCATGACGGCGAGCAGCCCGGGCGTGGCGAGCTCCCGCAGTGCGTCCTTCGTGCAGATGTCGACCACACGTCCGTACTCGGGCTTCTCCGTGTAGTCCATGATCCCGGGGTGCTCGCGGAACTGCCTGCGCACCTCGTAGACCACCGAACCCGCCGACCGCGAGACGGCGTTGATGGCGAGCCCGGAGAAGAGGAACACGACCGCGGCGCCCGCGATGAGCCCGACCAGGTTGTTGGGCTGCGAGATGTCCATGACCAGGTTCATGGGTCCGCCGGAGCCGACCTTCTCGCCGACGTCCCGCGCCGCCGTGACGATCGCGTCCCGGTACGAGCCGAACAGCGCGGAGGCCGCGAGCACGGCCGTCGCGATGGCGATGCCCTTGGTGATGGCCTTCGTCGTGTTGCCGACGGCGTCCAGGTCGGTGAGCACCTGCGCGCCCGCGCCCTCGACGTCGCCGGACATCTCGGCGATGCCCTGCGCGTTGTCGGACACGGGGCCGAAGGTGTCCATGGCGACGATGACGCCGACCGTGGTGAGCAGCCCCGTACCGGCCAGGGCGACCGCGAACAGGGCGAGCATGATCGACGTACCGCCGAGCAGGAACGCCCCGTAGACGCCGAGCCCGATCAGCATCGCCGTGTAGACAGCCGATTCGAGGCCGATGGAGATGCCGGCGAGGACGACCGTCGCGGGGCCGGTCAGCGAGGTCTTGCCGATGTCGCGGACCGGGCGCCGGGTCGTCTCGGTGAAGTAGCCGGTGAGCTGCTGGATGAGGGCCGCGAGCACGATGCCGATCGCCACGGCGACGACCGCGAGGATCCGCGGGTCGCCGTCCTTGCCGCTGATCGCCGCGTCCGTGACGCCGTCCAGGTCGGCGTACTTGCCCGGCAGGTACAGGAACACGGCGATGGCCACGAGCACGATCGAGATCACCGCGGAGATGAAGAAGCCGCGGTTGATGGCGCTCATTCCCGAGCGGTCGGCCCGGCGTGGCGCGACGGCGAAGATGCCGATCATCGCCGTGACGACCCCGATCGCGGGCACGATCAGCGGGAACGCGAGACCGGCGTCGCCGAAGGCCGCCTTGCCGAGGATCAGCGCGGCGACCAGCGTGACGGCGTACGACTCGAAGAGGTCGGCGGCCATTCCCGCACAGTCTCCGACGTTGTCGCCCACGTTGTCGGCGATGGTCGCGGCATTGCGCGGATCGTCCTCCGGAATGCCCTGCTCGACCTTGCCGACCAGGTCGGCGCCGACGTCGGCGGCCTTGGTGAAGATGCCGCCTCCGACACGCATGAACATCGCGATCAGCGCGGCGCCGAGCCCGAAGCCCTCCAGGACCTTGGGCGCGTCGGCCGCGTAGACGAGCACGACGCAGGAAGCGCCGAGCAGGCCGAGTCCCACCGTGAACATGCCGACGACGCCGCCCGTACGGAAAGCGATCTTCATGGCGTGGTGCGAAACGCTGGTGAGATCCTTTTCCGGCTCGCCTTCCGCCGGGGTCGCTTCTCTTGCGGCAGCGGCGACGCGCACATTGCTGCGCACCGCGAGCCACATTCCGATATAGCCGGTGACGGCCGAGAACACCGCGCCGATCAAGAAGAAGATCGACCGGCCCGCTCGCTGATTCCAGTCGTCCGCCGGAAGCAGCATGAGCAGGAAGAACACCACGACGGCGAATACGCCGAGAGTCCGCAACTGTCGGCCCAGATACGCTTTCGCGCCTTCCTGGACCGCGCCCGCGATCTCCTTCATCGAGTCCGTGCCCTCACCGGCCGCGAGCACCTGGCGCACCAGGACTCCGGCGACGGCGAGCGCCGCGAGCGCGACGACGGCGATGACGACGACGATCAATCTGTTGTCGTCGGTCAGAACTGCGGCTGCGAACGTAGCAGGGGTAGAGGGCTCCGCCATTCGTCCTCCTTGACGCTTGGACTGAGCTCAAGATGTGGACGGATTGTAGGGAGCGGACCCTGATCAAAACAGGGCGCGGCAAACGGAATTGTTTCCTACCCAGCAAATGTTCGGTGAACCTCGATCGGTCACGCGAAGAGGAATGCGTAATGCATTGAGCGCATTAGCGCGCGAGAAAGATCGTAATGATCTCGATAAACGCAACGTGACCTCGGGAAACACAACAGAGGCTCCGTTCACCTCGCGGTGAACGGAGCCTCTGCAAAAGATCTCTGATGACGCGGAGCGTCAGGGAAGCGTCGCCGGCAGGGTCGGCCAACTCATCCGAATGAGTCCGCCGTCCGTGTCCGCGGTGACCTCGACATCGTCCACGAGGCCGCTGATGACGGCGAGACCCATCTCGTCCTCGCCCTCCGCCGCCAGCTCGTCCGCGGCTCCCGCGCCGTCGGCCGCGGCCGACGGGGGCACCGAGCGCGGCGCCTCGTCCCCGACCTCGATGGAGAACTGCTTCTCCTCCTCGATCAGGGCCACCCGCACCGGCGCCGTGATGCCGCTGCTCTGGTGCAGCCCGACCGCGCGGCTGCAAGCCTCACCGACGGCGAGCCTGACCTCGTCGAGCACGGCCTCGTCCACGCCCGACCTGCGCGCCACGGCGGCCGCCACCAGGCGGGCCGTCCTGACGTGCTCGGGCAGAGGGCTGAAGCGGAGTTCGACAGTGGCCATGCATCCCCCTCGGACAGACGGGCCCACGGTTGTACGAGCGTGCTCCCGGGGATCGGCCGGCCTCGGCCGCCCGATCCCCTCGTCTCCGCCGGTGTCGCCACCGGCATCAACCGGATCAGTCGGTCGCCGAGACGGCTTCCTCGACCGAGGTGTGGATCGGGAACACCTTGGTCAGTCCGGTGATACGGAAGATCTTGAGAATGCGCTCCTGGTTGCACACCAGGCGCAGCGAGCCCTCATGGGCACGCACGCGCTTCAGACCGCCGACCAGTACGCCGAGCCCGGTGGAGTCGAGGAAGTCCACGCCCTCCATGTCGACGACAAGGTGGAAACTGCCGTCGTTCACCAGCTCGACCAGCTGCTCGCGCAGCTTGGGCGCGGTATACACATCAATTTCGCCACCGACCTCGACGACCGTACGATCGCCGACGGTACGGGTCGACAGGGACAGGTCCACGGATCCTCCAGCACCTTGCTATCGAGCGGTCGCCCCTCGGGGACACCTCGGCATGATCCCCCGGGACGGTTCGCCAGCCGCGATGGCATTCAATCACTTACCGGCAGGCGTGCACGACGCCTTGAGAGCATTGTCCGTCACGCCAGTGACACACTCGGTGCCGATGGCCAAGAATCACCGATCCGAACGACCCTCGCCATCCGCCCCAGTCCGCCCCTCTCCCGGTGCGGTCCTGGAGCGGCTCGCCTCGGGTCCGAGCAGGGCTGCGCGCATCACCCATACGGAGCACTTGCCCCCTCGCCCCGGCCGTCATGCCGTCTGGCCCGATCGGATCCGCGCCGAGGTCATCGCGGCCGTGCAGACCGCCGGAATCGCGCATCCCTGGGCCCATCAGGCACTCGCGGCGGAGCACGCGCTGGACGGCGATTCGGTGGTCGTCGCCACCGGCACGGCCTCCGGAAAGTCGCTCGCCTATCTGGTTCCGGTCCTGTCGACTCTCCTCGACGGATCCGAGGCGCCGAACGGGCGCGGCGCGACCACGCTCTACCTCGCCCCGACGAAGGCGCTCGCGGCGGACCAGTGCCGATCGGTGAAGGAACTTTCACAACCGCTCGGTACGGCGATTCGGCCGGCGGTCTACGACGGCGACACCCCGTTCGAGGAACGCGAATGGGTACGCCAGTACGGAAACTACGTCCTCACCAACCCGGACATGCTGCACCGGGGCATCCTGCCCTCGCACCCGCGCTGGTCCTCCTTCCTCAAGGCGCTCAAGTACGTCGTGATCGACGAGTGCCACACGTATCGCGGCGTCTTCGGCTCCCACGTGGCGCAGGTGCTGCGCAGACTGCGCCGCATATGTGCCCGCTACGGATCCGATCCCGTCTTCCTGCTTGCCTCGGCCACCTCGGCCGAACCGGCCCTCTCCGCCCAGCGGTTGACGGGCCTTCCGGTCGTCGAGGTCGCCGACGACGCCTCGCCGCGCGGCGAACTGGTCTTCGCGCTCTGGGAACCCCCGCTGACGGAGATGCAGGGCGAGAAGGGCGCGCCGGTGCGGCGCACGGCGACCGCCGAGACGGCGGACCTGCTGACCGACCTCGCGGTCCAGGGCGTGCGCTCGGTGGCCTTCGTACGCTCCCGGCGTGGCGCCGAGCTGATCTCGGTGATCGCGCAGGAGCGGCTCGCCGAGGTCGACCGCTCGCTCGCCCGGCGGGTCGCGGCCTACCGCGGCGGCTATCTCTCCGAGGAACGCCGGGCCCTCGAGGCGGCCCTGCACTCCGGCGAACTCCTCGGCCTCGCCGCCACCACCGCCCTCGAACTCGGCATCGACGTCTCGGGGTTGGACGCCGTGCTGATCTCCGGCTATCCGGGTACGCGGGCGTCGCTGTGGCAGCAGGCGGGCCGGGCCGGGCGCTCCGGGCAGGGCGCGCTGGCGGTCCTGGTGGCCCGTGACGACCCCCTGGACACGTATCTGGTCCACCACCCGGAAGCCCTCTTCGACCAGCCGGTCGAGTCGACGGTCCTCGACCCCGACAACCCGTACGTCCTGGCGCCGCACCTGTGCGCCGCGGCGGCGGAAATCCCCCTGACCGAACCGGACCTGGACCTGTTCGGCCCGGCGACCCTGGACCTGCTGCCGCAGCTGGAGGCCGCGAAGCTGCTGCGCCGCCGCGCTGCCACGAAGGCCTGGCACTGGACGCGCCGGGAGTCCGCCGCCGACCTGGCCGACATCCGCGGCGAGGGCGGCTCTCCCGTCCAGATCGTCGAGGCCGCCACGGGTCGGCTGCTCGGCACGGTCGACGCGGGCTCCGCCCACACCTCGGTCCACGACGGCGCGGTCCACCTCCACCAGGGCCGCACGTACGTGGTGAAGAAGCTGGACCTCGACGACAACGTCGCCCTGGTCGAGACGGCGAACCCCACCTACTCGACCACCGCCCGCGACACCACGGCCATCTCCATCCTGGAGACCGACGTCGAAGTCCCTTGGGGCGACGGCCGGTTGTGCTACGGCTCGGTCGAGGTCACGAACCAGGTCGTCGGCTACCTTCGCCGCCGCCTCATCACCGGCGAGGTCCTCGGCGAGACCAAGCTCGACCTCCCTCCTCGTACGCTGCGCACCCGCGCGGTGTGGTGGACGGTCACGGAGGACCAGCTGGACGCGGCCCGGGTGAACCCCGAGATCCTCGGCGGCGCCCTGCACGCCGCCGAGCACGCCTCCATCGGCCTGCTCCCCCTCTTCGCCACGTGCGACCGCTGGGACATCGGCGGCGTCTCGATCCCGCTCCACCCGGACACGCTCCTCCCCACGGTCTTCGTCTACGACGGTCACCCCGGCGGCGCGGGCTTCGCCGAACGCGCCTTCCACACCGCCCGTGAGTGGCTGACCGCCACCCGTGAGGCCATCGCGTCCTGCGAGTGCGAGGCCGGCTGCCCCTCCTGCATCCAGTCCCCCAAGTGCGGCAACGGCAACGACCCGTTGCACAAGCGGGGTGCGGTGCGGCTCCTCTCCGTTCTGTTGCGGGATGCGGCGGGGTAGCCGTCCGTTCCGTTGCGGGATGCGGCGGAGTAGCCCTTCGTGTTCCGTTGCGGTCTTCCGGTCCTACGCCTCGGGGCTCCGCCCCGGACCCCGCTGCTCAATCGCCGCAGGGGCTTGAATGGCCGACACCGGCCCCGCATCCGAAGGCTGAGGCCTGCCCAGGTGGGCCTGCCCGCGCCCGGACCTCCGAGTGGAAGGCCCCGTGGCCCGCCGTCGCGGTCACGTCCGACACCTCCCCGTGGACCACGCAGCGCACCACCCCCGCGTCCTGCGCCCGTGCCACACGCGCCGCCAGGGCGCACGCCTTCGTAGTCCCGTCCATCCAGTGGTCCGCCGCCGCCAGGGCCGCCAGGTCGGCCGCCGAGCCCGCCCGGTGCCGTACCTCGATCGCCTGGCCCATCGCCAGCACCGCCCCGAACACCACTCCCACCGCGGCCATCGCCATCGCGACCCACACGGTCGCCGAGCCGCGGTCGCCCCGCCCCCTCACGTCGTCTCCTCCGCCGCCACCGCCTGCGCGCCCAGTTCCACCCCGAGCGCTCCCGGCCCCACGGACCTCGCCCGCACCGTCACCCGCACCAGATCGCCCTCCCGGCCCACCACGACCCTGGCCCCCGGCGGCGCGGCCTCCCGCGCCGCCGCCAGCGCCGCACCCCTGGGCTCCTGCCGGGCCACCGCCCTGGCCCCGGCCCGCGCCGCGTCCACGCATCTGATCTGCGCCGACGCCGCGAGCACCACCCAGACCAGCGCCATCGTGAACGTCACGAGCACCGGCAGCACCACGGCCGCCTCCGCCGTCACGAATCCCCGGTCGCCGCGCCGGGGCTCAGAACGACCCATGGAGCGCCTTCGCCACCAACGACTGCAACGCCGACTGCACGACGTCGCTCGTCACCACCTGGAACAGCACTCCGGCGAAGCCCACCGCCGCGATCAGCCCCACCGCGTACTCGGCGCTCACCATCCCCGCGTCCCGCCGCCCGGACCGCACCGCCCGCACCCACCGAAGGACGCCTCCGCGCAGCCACTCGCACGCTCGACCTGCCCGCATTCCGTTCATGCCAACTCCCTTGATCCGTGCTGCTGTTACGCCAACTACCTGTCGGGCCGTTCAGCCCTTCTGCCGTCCCGCCCATCTGCCGTCCAGCCGCCCCGCCGCCCCGCCTTTGATCCGTCACGCCGTTCATCGCCCTCCGAAGACCCCGTCCCCCAGGCCGATCACCACCGGCACCACCCCGACCACCAGGAACGCGGGCAGGAAGCACAGGCCCACCGGTGCCGTGATCGCCACCGCGGCCCGGCGGGCCGCCGTCGTCGCGACGCGCGCCCGCCCGGCGCGGCACTCCGCGGCGAACCGCGCCACCGGGGCCGCCGCCGGGGCCCCAGACTCGCCCGCCCGCTCCAGCAGCCGTACAAGCCCCGCCGCCCCGGGAATCGCCGACAACTCCCGCCACACCAAACCCAGTTCACCCCCGAGCCGCACCTGGGCCGCGCCCCGCGCAAGGCCCCGCCCGACGGGCCCGCCCAGGGCCTCACCCACCGCCCGCGCCGCCTCCACAGGGCCGGCACCCGCCGCAAGACACGAAGCCAATAGGTCCGAGGCCAAGGTCAGTTGACGTACCGCGTCACCCCGAGGCACCGCCCCGGCTCCCACGCGCCCCTCCAGGTGGCGCGACCACTTCCACACCCCCACCCCGCACACCACCCCGACCAGCGCCCCCGGCACCCCGCCGACCAGCACGAACCCGGCGCACACCGCACCAGCGACCGGCACCCACCGCCGCACCCCGGCCGGCAGGCGCACGGTCCGCCGGGCCGAGGACTCCACAGCCACCCGCAGCACCAGCCGTACCCGCTTCCGCAACGCCCGTTCGGCCCGCCGCTCCGCGATCTCCCGCACCAGCCACATCGCCATCACCGCGACGCACAGCACCGCCCCCAGCCTGTGGACAACATTCATCGCCCCTCACCCCTCCGCCCCTCGCACGATCCGCATCGCCCACCACAGCCCGGCGGCCTCCAACGCCCCGCCCACCACCAGGCACCCGATCCCGGGCCACGTGTGCAGCAGCACCCGCAGGGGCCGCGCCCCCATGCCCGCCCCGAGCAACAGCGCGCACACCGGCAGGCAGGCGAGCATCACCGTGGTCGACGAGGGGCCCGCCAACTGGGCCCTGAAGTCGGCTCGTTGATCCCGCTCCGCGCGCAGGGCGTCCGCGAGCCGTTCGAGCCCCGACGCGAGCCCCGCGCCTCTGTCCACCGCCACCCGCCAGCACGCCGCGAGCCCGCTCAGCCCTTCGGCCCCCGGCTCCCGCGACGCCGCTCCCAGGGCCCCGGGCACATCCCCGCCGAACCGGGCCGCCGCCACCACGGCCGCACTCCCCGCGCCGGTCAACGCCCCCGACCCCCGCACCGCCACCACCAGCGCCTCCCCCGGCTGCCGCCCGGCCCGCACCTCACCGGCCAGCAGCCCGCACAACCGGATCACCGCCTCCCCGCGCCGCTCCCTTCCCCGCCGCGCCGCCCGCGCCCCGCGCAACCGTCCCGCTCCGGGCACCGCGCACACCCCGAGCACGACCGGCAGCACCGAGGCCCCGGCGATCCCGACCACCAACCCCCCGACCGCACAAGCCCATTCGGGCCGCGCCCGCAGCCACGCCCACCACCGCTCGGCCAGGACCGACCACCCGGACAGCACCCCGAGATCCGCCCCGGCACCCAACACCCTCCGGGCCCGCCGCACCTCCAACTCCCGTACCTGTACCGCCCGCATCACGACCACAGCCCCCAACACGGCCACCACCACACCGAGACCGCCGCCCAAGCTCCCACCACTCACACCCACGCACCCCTCTCCACCAGCTCCACCGAATCCGGCAGCTCCACCGAATCCACCGACCCGCACGCCTCCGACCGACGCCCCACCGCCACGCGCCCTCTCCGGGCGCCACAGACGGCCACCGGGCCGCACCCACCTGCGACGCCCCGCACACCGGGCCCGTCGCCGCAGCCGCCGCCCTCACCCCAACCGCAGCCCCAGCAACCCGCCGAGTCGCGCCCACCCCACCCCCTCCACGAATCCCCGCTCGCCCCACTCCAGCGCCGGTACCGCCCGCACCCAGCCCTCCGCGTCCCGCTCCAGCACCTGGACCTGGGCGATGCGCCGCCGCCCGCCCCGGTCCCGTACGAGATGCAGCACCACGGACAGCGCCGCCGCCAACTGGCTGTGCAGCGCCGCCCGGTCGAGCCCGGCCGCCGTCCCCAACGCCTCCAGGCGCACCGGGACATCGCTCGCCGCGTTGGCGTGGACCGTGCACGAACCCCCTTCGTGGCCCGTGTTCAGGGCGGCCAGGAGCGAGACCACCTCGGCGCCGCGCACCTCGCCCACCACGAGCCGGTCGGGCCGCATCCGCAGCGCCTGCCTGACCAGGTCGTCGAGCCCGACGGCCCCCGCGCCCTCCTGGTTGGCGGGGCGCGATTCGAGGCGGACGACATGGGGGTGGTCCGGCCTCAGCTCGGCGGAGTCCTCCGCCAGGACGATCCGCTCCCGCGGCCCCACCAGGCCGAGCAGCGCGCTCAGCAGCGTCGTCTTGCCCGTGCCCGTACCGCCGCTGATCAGGAACGACAGGCGTGCGTCGAGCAGCGCCCGCAGCACCCGGTCGCCGCCCGGCGGCACCGTCCCCGCCGCCGTCAGCTCCTCCAGGGTGAACGCCCGGGGTCGCACGACCCGCAGGGACAGGCAGGTGCAGCCCGCCGCGATCGGTGGCAGCACCGCGTGCAGCCGCGTCCCGTCGGGCAGCCGGGCGTCCACCCATGGCCGCGCGTCGTCCAGGCGGCGGCCCACGACGGCCGCGAGCCGCTGGGCCAACCGGCGTACGTCGGCGGCACTTTCGAAGGCCACACCGGCCCGTTCCAGACCGCCGCCCCGGTCCACCCACACCTCGTCCGGCGCCGACACCAGGACATCCGTCACCGAAGGGTCGGCGAGCAGCGGCTCCAACGGCCCCGCGCCCACCAGCTCCGACCTCAACCTGCCCGCCGCGCCCAGCACTTCGGCGTCGCCCAGGATCCGGCCCTGCGCCCGCAGCGCCTCGGCCACGCGCGCGGGCGTCGCCTCCGACCCGTTCTCGGCGAGCCACTGCCGTACGCCGTCCAGCATCCGCGCCCCGACCACCGCGCTCATGACACCCCTCCCCGCATCCACCGCTCAACCGCCGGCACACCGACCACCACCGCGCCCTCCACGGCCCGCCAAGCCGCGCCCGACGCCCAGCCCCTCCGATTCACGCCGCGTCCCCCTCCACCGCCGCCACCGGCATCCGCTCCCAGAACGCCTCGCAGAACCGCCCCAGCGGGCCGCCCTTCACCACCTCGGCGTCCGCCGGCAGCTCGCCCGCGAACGGCAGCCCGACGAGCCGCGCCGCCTCGTCCGCCGCGAGGCCTCCCGCGCCGCCCGCGCGCGCCGTCATCACCCGCAGATCCCGCAGCACCATCCCCGCGGCCCCCGCCATCCGACGGGCCGCCGCAACGGCCCGCAGCTCCGGTGGCACGACGAGCAGTCCCAGGTCGAGCTGGGCCAGGGCCTCGACGGATCCGGCGTCGACCCGGCGCGGCAGGTCCACCACGACGACCCCGCCCCTGCGCCGCCCGGCCGCGAGCACCGCCCGCACCGCCTCCGACGGCACCGCCGCGAGATCCCCGCGGTCCCAGCTGAGCACCCGCAGATCGTGCAGCCGGGGCAGCGACTCCTCCAGGGCCGTACTGCCGACCCGGCCCCGCGACTCGGCGAAGGCGGGCCAGCGCAGCCCGTCCACCGCCTCGCCGCCGAGCAGCACATCGAGCCCGCCGCCGAGCGGGTCCGCGTCGACCAGGAGCGTGCGCCGCCCCGACCGCGCGGACGCCACCGCCAGCGCACAGGCGAGCGTGGAGGCCCCGGCCCCGCCGCATCCGCCGAGCACTCCGACGGTGAGGGCGGGCCGCCCCACCCCCTCCGCGACGTCGGCGATCCGGTCCATCAGCCACTGTTCGCCGTCGGGCAGCACCAGGACATGGTCGGCGCCGATCTCCACGGCCCGCCGCCACACCCCGGAATCGTCCTGATCACGCCCAACCAAGATCACGCCATGTCGCCGGGACACCCCTCGCAGCCGCCGCGCGGCATCGTCCCCGACCAGTACGAGAGGCGCCGATTCCCAGCCGCCCCAGCCCGCTCTGCCCGCCGGCGCCCCGTGCCCGACCTCGGGCCGCACGCCCGCCGCCGCGCACAGCCGCAGCAGGTCGTCCAGCAGTTCCACGTCCTCCGTCACGATCAACGGGGCGCTTCGCACGTCCCGTGCGTCGCGCTCGATGACTCCCGTCATGGTCCGGTCCCCCTCTCGCCGCGTTCGCCCGCACCTGCGGACGATCCGTTCCGCACGTGAAGACAGGGGTGTCCTAGGCGCCGAATACCGCCCATCCGCCACAGCACGGCCATAACAAACCGGCCATGAACACGGACCCGGACTTCGCGTGCGGAATCACCGTGCAGCGATCCCGGAAATCGTGTGGATCTTGGTCAATAACTGTGGACACGAGAAGGCTTGTGAATATCCCCGTCACCCATACCAGTGACACTGTGAACTCGGCATGAATCTGTCCGCAGAGCAGCCCAACGGTCACACAGCGTGACGAGGCCTCGGGGTGCGGGCCGGGGCGCGCGAGCCCCTGAAACCCCCTGTTCGGGCATGAAAAAAGGACCCGAAAACGGGTCCGGACATGCGACGACCCCCGCCGGGGGGGAGAGCGGGGGTCGTCCCCACGGTCCGACTCGGGGGGGGAGGAGCCAGACCGGGTTAGCACGGTCGCGAACGATCCGTGACTTCCATGGTGTACCCGAGAGCCTTCTCAAGCAAACCCACGCGCCACAGCTTACGCCGAATGGTTGGCGCCTATGCTCGGCCTCGTGGAAAACCACTCCTTGCCTCACTCCACGCCTCGTACAGCGGCGTTCTTTGACCTGGACAAGACGGTCATCGCTAAGTCGAGCACACTCACGTTCAGCAAGTCGTTCTACCAAGGCGGGCTGATCAACCGGAGGGCCGTACTGCGCACCGCCTACGCGCAGTTCGTCTTCCTCGCCGGCGGCGCCGACCACGATCAGATGGAGCGGATGCGCGAGTACCTCTCGGCGCTCTGCCGCGGCTGGAACCAGCGGCAGGTGACGGAGATCGTCGCGGAGACCCTGCACGACCTGATCGACCCGATCATCTACGACGAGGCGGCGTCCCTCATCGAGGAGCACCACACCGCCGGGCGCGATGTGGTGATCGTCTCCACGTCGGGCGCCGAGGTCGTCGAGCCGATCGGGGAGCTCCTCGGCGCGGACCGGGTGATCGCCACCCGCATGGTCGTGGGCGACGACGGCTGCTTCACGGGCGAGGTGGAGTACTACGCGTACGGGCCCACCAAGGCGGAGGCCATCAAGGAACTGGCGCGCTCCGAGGGATACGACCTCGGGCGCTGCCACGCGTACAGCGACTCGGCGACGGATCTGCCGATGCTCAGCTCCGTCGGGCATCCGCACGCCGTCAATCCGGACCGGGCGCTGCGCCGCGAGGCCCTCGCGCGCGGGTGGCCGATCCTCGACTTCCACAAGCCGGTCCGGCTCAAGCAGCGCCTGCCCCACCTGTCCGCGCCCTCGCGGCCCGCGCTGCTCGCGGCGGCCGGGGTCGGCGCGGCGGCGGTCACGGCCGGCCTCGTCTGGTACGCGAGCAGGCGACGCGCCACGTCGGGCGCCCACTGAAGCGCCCACTGAAGCCGCCGGTTCGCCCTATTTGAACCTAAAAGTAAAGAAGTGCGGCCAGGGCTTCCGCTTCCCCCTGGGGAGGAGTACAAAGGATTCAACGGCCCGCGAGACCAAGGACATCCGAGAGGAACACCTTCAACCGCAATCAGGCCCCACGGACCGATGCATGAACACCGGGCACCCACGCGACGTCGACCCGTCGATTACGGGCCAGCCGCACCAGGCGACGGGCAAAGAACCCGACCTGATGGGCAACACTTCGAGGACGCTTGGTAACCCAGTGGACATGCCAGCGGCGGTACGAGTATTCGTACCGCCGCAACCCTTTTCCCGGACCTTCTCCCGCTACGCGGCACCCCGCTGAAGCGCCTCGCAGACGGCCGTCGACTCCCTGACGCCCAGCTCGATCGCCTTGCCGCAGTGGTTGATCCAGGCCGCCATCCCCTCCGGCGTTCCGGAGACGTAGCCGTCGAGCGCGGCCGCGTAGGCCGCGCGGCCGAGTTCGGCGTGGCCCAGCTCCGCCGGGCAGACGGACTTCGGGTCGAGGCCGCTGCCCACCAGGACGATGCGTTCGGCGGCCCGCGCGACCAGGCCGTTGTGCGAGCCGAAGGGGCGCAGGGCGAGCAGCTCGCCGTGCACGATGGCGGCGTTCACCAGGGCCGGGGCCGCGCTCTCGGCGATGATCAGCTGCGAGAGCCCCTCCAGGCGGCCCGCCACCTCCTCGGCGTCCGGCACCGGGAGTTCGACGAGCGGCTCGTCGACCGGCTCACCCGCGAGCCTCGGCCGACCCACCGCGTCGCTCTTGTCGGCCGCCGCGACCAGGTGGAGGCGCGCGAGCACGCGCAGCGGCGACTGCCGCCAGATGGAGAGCAGTTGACCCGCCTCGGCGGTCAGTCGCAGGGCCGCGCCGACCGTGGGCGCTTCCTTGTCGCCGTCACCGCCGCTGAAGTCGGTGCGCCTGCGCACCTCTTCGAGCGGCCAGTCGGCACCGGAGAGCGCCGCGCTGCCGCGCGCCCCGCGCAGCGCCGCCTCTGAGGTGATCTCGTTGCTGCGACGGCGCATGACCCGGTGCCCGTAGACCCGGTCCACTGCCTTGCGCACGGAGGCCACGGAATCGGCCACGCCCGGCAGGTCGGCCAGGGCGGCGAGGGGGTCGGCTGTCGTACTCATGAGTACGACCCTACGGGCCGTGCGGCGCCGCCCCACGAAGGAGTGGTCTTCTTCACGCCACATCGACACGGACAGCGACCCTACCGATACCCTTCGTGAACATGAAGATCGCTTTCGTGGGGAAGGGCGGCAGTGGCAAGACCACTCTCTCCTCCCTGTTCATCCGCCACCTCGCCGGAACCGGCTCCCCGGTCATCGCCGTCGACGCCGACATCAACCAGCACCTCGGGGCCGCGCTCGGCCTCGACGAGGGCGTCGCGGGCGAGCTGCCCGCCCTTGGAGCCCGGCTGCCCCTGATCAAGGACTATCTGCGCGGCTCGAACCCGCGGATCGCCTCGGCCGACACGATGATCAAGACGACGCCGCCCGGCGAGGGCTCCCGGCTGCTCCGGGTGCGCGAGAACAATCCGGTGTACGACGCCTGCGCCCGCGATGTGGAACTCGACGGCGGGGCCGTGCGTTTGATGGTCACCGGGCCCTTCACCGAGGCCGACCTCGGGGTCGCCTGCTACCACTCCAAGACCGGCGCGGTGGAGCTGTGCCTCAACCACCTCGTCGACGGCCGGGGCGAGTACGTGGTGGTCGACATGACCGCGGGCTCGGACTCCTTCGCCTCGGGCATGTTCACGCGCTTCGACATGACGTTCCTGGTCGCCGAGCCGACCCGCAAGGGGATCTCGGTCTACCGCCAGTACAAGGAGTACGCGCGGGACTTTGGGGTCGACCTGAAGGTGGTGGGCAACAAGGTGCGGGACGCGGACGACCTGGAGTTCCTGCGCTCCGAGGTCGGCGACGACCTGCTCGTCACCGTCGGGCACTCGGACTGGGTGCGCGCCATGGAGAAGGGGCGCCCGCCGCGCTTCGAGCTCCTGGAGGAGCCCAACAAGGCGTCCCTGCGGGCGCTTCAGGCCGCGGCCGACGCCACGTACGAGGCCCGCGACTGGGAGCGCTACACGCGCCAGATGGTCCACTTCCACCTGAAGAACGCCCAGAGCTGGGGCAACGAGAAGACCGGGGCCGACCTGGCGTCCCAGGTCGACCCCGACTTCGTGCTGCGGGAGAGCGTCGCGGCGACCGCTTGAGCAAGTGCCGCGTCGCGACTACGACTTGGCGGCCGGGGCTCCCGGTACCCCCTTGGGGGCCGGGGCCCGCTTGCCGCCGAGGTAGGAGGCCCAGCCCTTCTTCGGGCTCTCGCCCACACCGAGGCCCCCGAGCTTCTTCAGGGTCTTCGGGTCCTGGGCGTCGAGCCAGTCGGCGAGCTGCCTGAAGGAGACGCAGCGGACGTCGGGCTTCGTGCAGACCCGCTCGACCGTCTCCTCGACGGCGCGCATGTACGTGCCGCCGTTCCAGGACTCGAAGTGGTTGCCGATGACGAGCGGGGCGCGGTTGCCCTTGTAGGCGCGGTCGAAGCCCGCGAGCAGGCTGTCGCGCATCTGGTCGCCCCAGTACTCGCGCTTCGAAGGGTCGCCCTGGGTCGCCGTGCCGGACTGGTTGACCATGAAGTTGTAGTCCATGGTCAGCTGCTCGTAGGAGTGGCCCCGGAACGGTACGAGCTGCATCGACAGGTCCCACAGGCCGTTCTTCTTCCGGGGCCAGACCTGGTTGTTGACGCCACTGGTGTCGTAGCGGAAGCCGAGCTCGCTCGCGGCGCGCGTGAAGTTCTCCTTGCCCTCGAGGCAGGGGGTGCGGGCGCCGATGAGCTCCTTGTCGTAGTCGAAGGGCAGCGGCGCGGAGCGGTTCAGGCCCGCGTTGGTCTTCCAGCCCTTCACGAACGACTTGGCCTGCCGGATCTCGCTCTTCCACTCGGCCACCGACCACTGGCCGACGCCGCCGTTCTTGCCGCAGAAGTGGCCGTTGAAGTGGGTGCCGATCTCATTGCCCTCGAGCCAGGCACCGCGCAGTTGCTCGACGGTGTCCTTGATTCCCTTGGCGTCGTTGAAGCCGATGTCCGAGCGGCCGGCCGAGTGCTGCGGCGCGTGGTACTCGTCGGCCTTGTCCTGCGGGAGCAGGTACACGCCGCTCAGGAAGTACGTCATGGTCGCGTCGTTCTTCTTCGCGACCTTGCGGAAGTGCGAGAACAGCTTCTGGCCGTCCTCCCCCGCGCCGTCCCAGGAGAAGACCACGAACTGCGGTGGCTTCTGCCCCGGTCTGAGGCGCTCGGCCCGTGGCAGGTTCGGCTGCCGCCCGGTGTACGCGGTCGAGCCGTCGCCGATGAGCCTGATCGCGCTGCCCGGCTTGGCCTTCTTTGGGCCGGGGGCGCCCTGGCGGGGCTTGACCTTCTCTGCCCGGTGCTCAGCGGATCCGCCGGTTCCCCCGGTGGCGCATCCGGCGAGTGCCGCGGCGCATGCCGCGGCGGCGGTGATGCCCGCGGCGAGCCGCTTGGCGGCGGTCCTGTGGGTGGCGGCCATCTTCCGCCCACCTTCTTCCTGGAGTCGGCTTGTGTGGCGGTGAAACGCAAGAAACGTCCGTTATGTACGGACATCGCCGCCACCGTGACACGGGAGCCGAACCGAATTAATCCGACAAGCCGACCAGGATTCTTATTCACTACTGAGCGTGAACTTCTGACCCATTTGCCCCTTTAATCCGTCCACAACCTTTACTCTGCATTACGATTCATTTACCGAGCGTTGATTTCATCCCGCCGCTGCACGCCGTGAACCACGGCCGCGATCGACCCCACCCACCGCTCAGGGGTCACCCCACATTCCGCGACCGCGCTGCACCCCGGAGGAGACGGGAACCATGTCAGCCTGCGTACCCACCCGCACCAGTGACTCCGACCGACCGGGCGAGCCCTCCGGCTCCGCCCGTACCGCACACAGTCCACCGCCCACGCCCCGCCGCTTCCGCATCGCGGGAGCCGACCTCTCCGCGTCCGTCGCGGTCTTCCTCATCGCCCTGCCGCTGTCCCTGGGCATCGCCCTCGCGACCGGCGCGCCCCTGGAGTCGGGGCTCGTCGCCGCCGCCGTCGGCGGCATCGTCGCCGGCTGCGTAGGCGGCGCCCCGCTCCAGGTCAGCGGGCCCGCCGCGGGCCTCACCGTCGTCACCGCCGAGCTGATCCAGCGCTACGGATGGCGGACCACCTGCGCCATCACCGTCCTCGCCGGAGTCGCCCAACTCGGCCTCGGGTGTCTGCGAGTGGCCCGTACCGCCCTCGCCGTCAGCCCCGCCGTCGTGCACGGCATGCTCGCCGGCATCGGGGTCACCATCGCCGTCGCCCAGCTGCACATCGTGCTCGGCGGCAGCCCCGACAGCTCCGTGCTCGCCAACGTGGCATCCCTGCCGGGCCAGTTGGCCGACGCCCAGCCCGCCGCCCTCGGCGTCAGCGTGCTCACGCTCACCGTCCTGCTCGCCTGGCCGCGCATCCCCGGCCGGATCGGCGGCTGGGCCCGCAAGGTGCCGGCCGCGCTCATCGCCGTGACCGCCGCGAGCGTGACCGCCGCCCTGCTCGGGCTCAGCCTGCCCGAGGTCGATCTGCCCTCCTGGAGCAGCCACGCGCTCGCGGGGCTTCCGGACGGGCCCGTGCTCGGCCTCGTCGCGGCCGTGCTGACGACCACGCTCGTGTGCAGCGTGCAGTCGCTGCTCGGGGCGGTCGCCGTGGACAAGATGACCGCCAAGCGGCCCGACCTGCCGCCCGCGATGCGCCGCTCGAACCTGGACCGGGAGCTGCTCGCGCAGGGCGCGTCGAACATCGTCTCCGGCTCGCTCGGCGGGCTGCCCGTCGCCGGGGTCGCGGTGCGCAGCACGGCGAATGTGAACGGGGGCGCCGTGAGCGGGAACTCCTCGATCCTGCACGGCGTTTGGGTAGTGGCCGCCACGCTGCTCCTGGTCCCCGTCCTGGAGCTGATCCCGCTCGCCGCGCTCGCCGCGCTGGTGATGGCGGTCGGCGTCCAGATGGTGTCCCTGAACAACATCCGCACGGTCACCCGCCACCGTGAGGTCCTCGTCTACGCCGTCACCACCCTCGGCGTCGTCGTCTTCGGCGTGCTCGAAGGCGTCGGACTCGGTGTCGCGGTCGCCGTCGGCGTCGCCCTGCACCGCCTCGCGCGCACCCGCATCACGCACGAGGTGGATTCCCGCGGCGTCCACCACGTGCGCGTACGAGGGCAGTTGACGTTCCTCGCGGTGCCCCGGCTCAGCCGGACCCTGCACCAGGTGCCGCACGGCGCGGACTGTGCCGTGGAGCTGGACGGGTCCTTCATGGACCACGCGGCGTACGAGGCGCTTCAGGACTGGCAGAAGTCGCACGCCGCGCAGGGCGGCGGGGTCGAGGTCGCCGGACGCGGAGGGGCCAGGATCGCCGAACCCGCGCGCGCGAGCCACACCTGCTGCCGGCCCTGGACGCCGTGGCGCAACCACCACTGCGACCGGCCCTCGCACACCCCGCGGGAGGCCGAGGCCGCAGAGCCGCGGCGCGCCGGAAACCATCAACTGGCCAGCGGCATCAGCGCGTTCCAGCGCAATACGGCGCCGTTGGTGCGCGAGGAGCTGGCCCGGCTCGCGCGCGAGGGCCAGAAGCCCACGCAGCTCTTCCTGACCTGCGCCGACTCCCGGCTCGTCACCTCGATGATCACGTCGAGCGGTCCGGGCGATCTCTTCGTCGTCCGCAATGTCGGCAACCTCGTGCCGCTGCCCGGCGCGGAGAGCGGGGACGACTCGGTGGCGGCCGCCATCGAGTACGCCGTGGACGTGCTGAAGGTGCAGTCGATCACCGTGTGCGGGCACTCCGGATGCGGGGCGATGCAGGCGCTGTTGAGCACGCCGCCCCACGCGGGCGCGCAGACCCCGCTCAAGCGCTGGCTGCGGCACGGGGTGCCCAGCCTGGAGCGGATGTCCGACGCGGTCCTGCCGTGGGCGCGGCTCGCCGGGCGGGCGCCCGCCGACGCGGCCGAGCAGCTCTGCCTGACCAATGTCGTCCAGCAGTTGGAGCACCTGCGGGAGCACGAGTGCGTGGCACGCGCCCTGGAGCGGGGCGCGCTCGAACTGCACGGCATGTACTTCCATGTCGGGGAGGCGCAGGCGTATCTGCTCGAGGAGGCCGATCCCGTCTTCGGACAGGTCGCGGCCGGAGTCCTCGACGGCGGCCTCGACGAAGGCAGCGCCACGCGGGCCTGAACCAACCCGCCCCCGCCTCCGTGCAACAGATGAGACCGTAGGGCTCCCGACCAGGTCGGGAGCCCTACGCGTACAGGTCTAAACCAGTTCGTGGACCCCCCTTGTCACCAGGGGTCGCGGTCTGATGAGCTGTGGCCTGGGACACAACGGTCGCCTCCGACACAAACACTGCATGGGAGAAGCGTCGTGAGCAACGAAAGCCTGGCCAACCTTCTTAAGGAGGAGCGACGCTTCGCGCCGCCCGCTGACCTGGCCGCGAACGCCAACGTCACGGCCGAGGCGTACGAGCAGGCCAAGGCTGACCGGCTCGGCTTCTGGGCCGAGCAGGCCCGCCGCCTCACCTGGGCCACCGAGCCGACCGAGACGCTCGACTGGACGAACCCGCCGTTCGCCAAGTGGTTCAAGGACGGCAAGCTCAACGTCGCGTACAACTGCGTCGACCGCCACGTCGAGGCCGGGAACGGCGACCGGGTCGCCATCCACTTCGAGGGCGAGCCCGGCGACAGCCGCGCGATCACCTACGCCGAGCTCAAGGACGAGGTCAGCCGCGCCGCGAACGCCCTGACCGAGCTGGGAGTTCAGGCCGGCGACCGGGTCGCCGTCTACCTGCCGATGATCCCGGAAGCCGTCATCTCGATGCTCGCCTGCGCGCGCATCGGCGCCGCGCACTCCGTCGTCTTCGGCGGCTTCTCGGCCGACGCCATCGCCAAGCGCATCGAGGACGCCGACGCCAAGGTCGTCATCACCTCCGACGGCGGCTACCGGCGCGGCAAGCCGTCCGCGCTGAAGCCAGCGGTCGACGAGGCGCTGACCCGCGTATCCGTCGAGAAGGTCCTCGTCGTGCAGCGCACCAAGCAGGACGTGGCGTGGACCGAGGGGCGCGACCTGTGGTGGCACGAGACCGTCGGGCGCCAGTCCGCCGAGCACGCGCCGCAGGCCTTCGACGCCGAGCAGCCGCTCTTCATCCTCTACACGTCGGGCACGACGGGTAAGCCCAAGGGCATCCTGCACACCTCCGGCGGCTACCTGACGCAGGCCAGCTACACGCACCACGCGGTCTTCGACCTCAAGCCGGAGACGGACGTCTACTGGTGCACGGCCGACATCGGCTGGGTCACAGGACACTCGTACATCACCTACGGCCCGCTCTCGAACGGCGCGACGCAGGTCATCTACGAGGGCACCCCGGACACCCCGCACCAGGGCCGCATCTCCGAGATCGTGCAGAAGTACGGCGTCACGATCCTCTACACGGCGCCCACCCTGATCCGTACGTTCATGAAGTGGGGCGACGAGATCCCCGCGAAGTTCGACCTGAGCAGCCTGCGGGTGCTCGGTTCCGTGGGCGAGCCGATCAACCCCGAGGCCTGGGTCTGGTACCGGAAGAACTTCGGCGCCGACAAGTGCCCCGTCGTGGACACCTGGTGGCAGACCGAGACCGGCGCGATCATGATCTCGCCGCTGCCGGGCGTCACCGAGGCCAAGCCGGGCTCCGCGCAGCGCGCGCTGCCGGGCATCTCCGCCACCGTCCTCGACGACGAGGGCCACGAGGTGCCGAACGGCGGCGGTGGCTATCTGGCCCTCACCGAGCCGTGGCCGTCGATGCTGCGCACCATCTGGGGCGACGACCAGCGGTTCATCGACACGTACTGGTCCCGCTTCGAGGGCACGTACTTCGCCGGTGACGGCGCCAAGAAGGACGAGGACGGCGACATCTGGCTGCTCGGCCGGGTCGACGACGTCATGCTCGTCTCCGGGCACAACATCTCGACCACCGAGGTCGAGTCGGCGCTCGTCTCGCACCCGGCCGTCGCCGAGGCCGCCGTGGTCGGCGCCGCCGACGAGACGACCGGTCAGGCGATCGTCGCCTTCGTGATCCTGCGCGGCAGCGCGAACGCGGAGGACGAGTCGCTGGTGGCGGACCTGCGGGGCCACGTGGGCACCTCCCTCGGCCCGATCGCCAAGCCCAAGCGCATCCTGCCGGTCGCCGAGCTGCCCAAGACCCGCTCCGGCAAGATCATGCGCCGCCTCCTGCGCGACGTCGCGGAGAACCGGGCGGTGGGCGACGTCACGACGCTCGCCGACTCCTCCGTGATGGACCTGATCCAGGCGGAGCTGCCCTCGGCGTCCAGCGAGGACTGAACCGACTGAGCGATGGGCCGCCCACGCGGTCACAGGAACGGGCATCCGGCGAGCGCGCCGGGTGCCCGTTTCGTGCATAAGGTGATGATCACCAAGCAGACCGGGCACCCTGTAGGGTGAATGTCGCGTCAAGGACGCGTCAGGGATCCAACAGGTGCGCCGGGAAGTCTGGTCGGCAACGCAGTCAGCCGTACCCGACTGGAGGTCTCCCCCGTGAGCGCGCCCAAGAACAAGCCCGTCCGCAAGGCACTCGGCCGGCTCTCCCTGCCCGAGCGCACCTTCGTCGCCGACGCGCTGCGCACGGAGACGGTCGGTGGTGTCCTGCTCCTCGTGGCCGCGGTCGCCGCGCTCGTCTGGTCCAACATCCCGGCCCTGCACGACAGCTACGAGGCCGTCAGCGACTTCCACCTGGGGCCCGGCGCGCTCGGCCTCAACCTCTCCATCGAGCACTGGGCCGCCGACGGGCTGCTCGCGATCTTCTTCTTCGTCGCCGGTATGGAACTCAAGCGCGAGCTCGTCGCGGGCGACCTGCGCGATCCCAAGGCAGCCGCGCTGCCCGTCGTCGCCGCCCTCTGCGGCATGGCCATGCCGGCGATCGTCTACGTGGTCGTCAACGCGTTCGGCGGCGGCTCGATGTCCGGCTGGGCGGTGCCGACCGCCACCGACATCGCCTTCGCGCTCGCCGTCCTCGCCGTCATCGGCACCTCGCTGCCGAGCGCCCTGCGCGCGTTCCTGCTGACCCTCGCCGTGGTGGACGACCTCTTCGCGATCCTGATCATCGCGATCTTCTTCACGGACGACCTGAACTTCGCCGCGCTCGGCGGCGCCTTCCTCGGCCTCGCCGTCTTCTGGCTGCTGCTCCGGAAGCGGGTGCGCGGCTGGTACGTCTACGTGCCGCTGGCCCTGGTCATCTGGGGGCTGATGTACAACAGCGGCGTCCACGCCACCATCGCCGGTGTCGCCATGGGCCTGATGCTGCGCTGCCACCGCGAGGAGGGCGAGGAGCAGTCCCCCGGCGAGCACATCGAACACCTGGTCCGGCCGCTCTCCGCAGGGCTCGCGGTGCCGCTGTTCGCGCTGTTCAGCGCCGGTGTCGCGGTGTCGGGCGGCGCGCTGGGCGACGTGTTCACCAAGCCGGAGACGCTCGGCGTGGTGCTCGGTCTCGTCCTCGGCAAGGCGCTCGGGATCTTCGGCGGCACCTGGCTGACGGCCCGGTTCACCAAGGCCTCGCTCTCGGACGAGCTGGTCTGGCCCGATGTGTTCGCGGTCGCCTCGCTCGCCGGCATCGGCTTCACTGTCTCGCTGCTCATCGGGGAACTCGCCTTCACCGACGACCCCTTGCTGACCGACGAGATCAAGGCGTCCGTGCTGGTGGGATCGCTGATCGCCGCTGTGATCGCCAGCGCGCTCCTGAAGATCCGGAACGCCAAGTACCGCTCCCTGTACGAGGCCGAGAACCGGGACGAGGATCTCTCGGGCATCCCCGACATCTACGAAGAGGGGCAGCCGGAGTACCACCTGCGGATGGCCGAGCTCTACGAAAAGAAGGCCGCGGAACATCGCAGGCTTGCGCAAGTGGCGGCCGGGGCAGGCGGCGAGGACGAGCGTCCGGCATGATCTGACGGAGAGTCCGCGCGGTAAGCGCACGAACAGTACGCGCATAAGAAGCAGCCACAGAAGAACAGGGGAGTACGCGATGAGCGCACCCGACGACAACCCGGTCGGCGCCGAACGCAGCATCGGCCAGCTGTTCGCATCGGCGACGGCCGAGATGTCCGCGCTGGTGCACGACGAGATCGCCCTGGCCAAGTCGCAGCTGAAGCGGGACGTGAAGCGAGGCGCCGTCAGCGGCGGCGCACTGGCGGCGGCCGGGGTGGTCCTCACCTTCTCGCTGCCGATGCTGAGCTTCGCGCTCGCGTACGGGATCAACTCGTGGACCGGCGGGCACAACGGCGAGGGCGGCTGGAACCTCGCCTGGTGCTTCCTGCTGTCGTTCGCCGCGAGCTGTGTCCTCGCGGGACTGCTCGCGCTGGTCGGCATCGCCTTCGCGAAGAAGGCCGCGAAGGGCAAGGGCCCGCAGAAGACGGCCGCCTCGTTCAAGGAGACGGCGGGCGTACTCCAGAACGCCAAGCCGCACCCCCGTGAGGTGACCGCGGACGGCCATGACACGAAGGCCATCGAGGCTGTGGCACGCTCGTCTTCATGACGGACCCTGCCACTCCATCGGCCCAGCCGCCCGCATCCTCCGTACTCCTCGACGTCCCCGGTGAGCACAAGCTGACCCACCGGGACGTCGCGGCGAACGGCGCGCGCTTCCACATCGCGGAGATGGGCGACGGGCCGCTGGTCCTGCTGCTGCACGGCTTTCCGCAGTTCTGGTGGACGTGGCGGCACCAGCTCGTCGCGCTCGCCGACGCGGGCTTCCGGGCCGTGGCGATGGACCTGCGCGGGGTGGGCGGCAGCGACCGTACGCCGCGGGGTTACGACCCGGCGAACCTCGCGCTCGACGTCACGGGCGTGATCCGCTCCCTGGGCGAGCCCGACGCGGCGCTCGTCGGCCACGACCTCGGCGGCTACCTCGCCTGGACCGCGGCCGTGATGCGCCCCAAGCTGGTGCGCCGGCTCGTGGTCTCCTCGATGCCGCATCCGCGCCGGTGGCGCTCGGCGATGCTGGCGGACTACCGGCAGTCGCGCTCGGGGTCGTACGTCTGGGGATTCCAGCGCCCCTGGCTGCCCGAGCGGCAGCTGCTCGCGAACGACGGCGAGTTGGTGGGCAAGCTGGTCCGCGACTGGTCGGGGCCGCACCAGCCCGACGACGCCACCGTGCGGACGTACCGGCAGGCCATGTGCATCCCGTCGACCGCGCACTGCTCGATCGAGCCGTACCGATGGATGGTGCGCTCCCTCGCACGCCCCGACGGGATCCAGTTCAACCGGCGGATGAAGCGCCCCGTGCGGGTGCCGACGCTGCATGTGCACGGCTCCCTCGACCCGGTGATGCGCACCCGCAGCGCGGCGGGCTCGGGCGAGTACGTGGAGGCCCCCTACCGCTGGCGCCTCTTCGACGGCCTCGGCCACTTCCCGCATGAAGAGGACCCGGCCGCGTTCTCGAAGGAACTGGTGAACTGGCTGAAGGATCCCGAACCGGACCGGTGAGCCCTGTTCGTTGCGGTTACGACAGGGGGAACGCCTGTGCTTCGAACGGCCAATTGCCCGGCGCATACGCCATTTTGGGGAGCGTGAGGGCGATTACCGACCATGGGGCAGGGGCACACGTCGGGGTATGGGCTGGACGCACGACTACAGTGACGCAGCACGCAATCGCCGCCCAGCGATGACGCTGGGCTCTCCCCAGAGGGGGGCGCCGGACGGCTGGTCGGCGCACGATCCCCGGCTGGGCATTCCTCGTATTCTGCGGCGCCGGGCCCGGTGGGTGTCCGCGCGGATCCGGCACGGCAGTCGGGGCTGAACGCCCCTTCCACACCCGCTGACTACAGCGCGCAGGCGTCCGTGTCGACCTGCTGGTTCGCCGTACGGCCGCGTGCGATGTCGGTGCTGATCTCGTCTCCGGACAGCGCGTAACCCGTCTGCGAGTCGTCGAGCGACTTCGCGAAGACCACGCCGTAGACCTGGCCGCCCGGGGTGAGCAGCGGTCCGCCGGAGTTGCCCTGACGGACCGTCGAGAACAGCGAGTACACATCGCGGCGCACGGTGCCGCGGTGGTAGATGTCCGGGCCGTTCGCCGTGATGCGGCCGCGTACGCGCGCGGAGCGCACGTCGTACGCGCCGTTCTCCGGGAAGCCCGCGACGATCGCGCCGCCGCCGCGCTGCGCGTCCGTCCGCGTGAACTGGAGCGGGGGCGCCTTCAGGGCCGGCACGTCCAGGACCGCGATGTCGCGCTTCCAGTCGTAGAGCACGACCTTCGCGTCGTACTTCACGCCCTCGCCGCCTATCTGGACGGTGGGTTCGTCGACCCCGCCGACCACATGCGCGTTCGTCATCACGCGGCGGTCGGAGAACACGAAGCCGGTGCCCTCGAGGACCTTGCCGCAACTGGGCGCCTGACCCACCACCTTGACGATGGAACGCTTCGCGCCCCGCGCCACCTGGCTGTTCGCCAGCGCCGGGTCCGGCGGCTTCACATCGGCGATCGGCTCGTTCGCGAACGGGCTGAAGACCTGCGGGAACCCGTTCTGCGCGAGGGTCGAGGAGAAGTCGGCGAACCAGGTGTCCGCCTGCGTGGGAAGCGCCTGCGAAACGCCCAGCAGCACCTTCGAGTTGCGTACTTCCTTGCCGAGCGTGGGCAGGGTGGTGCCCGCGAGGGCGGAGCCTATGAGCCAGGCCACCAGGAGCATCGCCGCCACGTTGACCACCGCGCCGCCCGTCGCGTCGAGCGCGCGGGCCGGGGACCAAGTGATGTATCTGCGCAGCTTGTTGCCCAAATGCGTGGTGAAGGCCTGACCGACGGAGGCGCAGACGATCACGACGACCACGGCGACGACCGCGGCGGTCGTGGTGACCTCCGCGTCACTGGTGATCGCGTCCCACAGGAGCGGCAGCGCGTAGACCGCGACGAGGCCGCCGCCGAGGAACCCGATCACCGACAGGATGCCGACGACGAACCCCTGGCGGTAGCCGACGATCGCGAACCAGGCGCCCGCGGCGAGCAGCAGGAAGTCCAGCACGTTCACCGATTCACGCCCCGCCTTGCATCTCGCCTCGCCCCTGTCGGCCTGTGCTCGTGATTCACGGCGCCCACCCTGTCACGACCGCCAATCGAGTGGGACCGTCTTTGATCGGTCCCAGGGGCGCTCCCACCCCGCGTAGTGCAGCAGCCGGTCGATCACGCCTGCGGTGAACCCCCAGACCAGGGCCGACTCCACCAGGAAGGCCGGGCCCTTGTGACCGCTCGGGTGGACCGTCGTCGCCCGGTTCTCCGGGTCGGTGAGATCCGCCACGGGGACCGTGAAGACACGCGCCGTCTCCGCCGGGTCGACCGCCGCGACGGGTGAGGGCACCCGCCACCATCCCAGTACGGGCGTGACGACGAAGCTGCTCACCGGGATGTACAGCTTCGGCAGCACGCCGAAGAGCTGGACGCCGCCCGGATCGAGCCCCGTCTCCTCCCACGCCTCCCGCAGGGCCGCGTGCAGCGGCCCGTCGGCGAGCGGGTCGCCGTCCTGCGGGTCGAGGGCGCCGCCGGGGAAGGAGGGCTGGCCCGCATGGGATCTGAGCGATCCCGAGCGCTCCATGAGCAGCAGCTCGGGACCGCGCTCCCCCTCGCCGAACAGGATCAGCACGGCGGACTGCCGGCCCGCCCCGCTCTCGGGCGGCAGGAAGCGGCTGAGCTGCTCACCGCGGACGGTGGCGGCGGCGTGGGCCACGGGGTCCAGCCAGGAGGGCAGACCCTCGGTGCGGAGCGTCACGTCGGAGGGAGGCGGGCCGCCCTGGCCGTGCGATCCGCCCGGTCCGTGCGACCCACCCGATCCGTGCGCACCCGCCGTGCCGTGCGCCTCTGCCGTCCCCTCCGCCCCGCCGCTCATCCCGCCGATCTCGCTCACGTGCTTCATCGCCGCCCCCTCGCGGTGTGCTGGGCCAAGCTGCCCTCCTGTGCGGTCCGTCACGCCTCCCGGCCGGCCAGGGGCGGCGCCGGGAGGCCGCCCGCGTCCAGGTAGGACTGCGGGGGCTTCAGGCGCTGGCCGGGGTAGCCGCCCTTCTCGTACTTGAGCAGCTTCTCGGCCTTCTGCGGGTCCGTCTCGCCCTCCCCGTACGCCGGGCAGAGCGGGGCGATCGGGCAGGCGCCGCAGGCCGGCTTGCGGGAGTGGCAGATGCGGCGGCCGTGGAAGATCACGTTGTGACTGAGCTGGGTCCACTCGCTCTTCGGGAAGAGCGCGCCGACGGCCGCCTCGACCTTGTCGGGGTCCGTCTCGTCGGTCCACTTCCAGCGGCGCACCAGGCGGCCGAAGTGCGTGTCGACGGTGATGCCGGGCCTCCCGAACGCGTTCCCCAGCACCACGAAGGCGGTCTTGCGGCCCACGCCGGGCAGCTTGACGAGGTCTTCCAGGCGGCCGGGCACCTCACCGCCGAACTCCTCGCTCAGCGCCTTGGCCAGGCCCATGATCGAGCGCGTCTTGGCGCGGAAGAAGCCGGTCGGCCGGATCAGCTCCTCGACCTCCTCCGGGTTGGCCGCGGCCAGGTCCTCGGGGGTCGGGTACTTCGCGAACAGGGCGGGCGTCGTCTGGTTGACCCGCAGGTCCGTGGTCTGGGCCGACATCACCGTGGCCACCAGGAGCTGGAAGGGGTTCTCGAAGTCCAGCTCAGGGTGGGCGTACGGGTACACCTCCGCGAGCTCCCGGTTGATCTTCCGGGCGCGGCGGACGAGCGCCGTGTGCGACTCAGGCCGCGCGGCGGTCTTCTTCGCGGCGGCCGCCGTCGGAGCTGCCGCCTTCTTCACGGCGGGCTTCTTCGGAGCCGCAGCCTTCTTCGGGGCCGCCGCCTTCTTCGCTGCGGTCTTCTTCGCGGGCGCGGACATCGACTAGGCGGCCTTCCCCTGTACGGACACGGAATTGAGTACGGGCGCGGTCCCGATCACGCTCACAGGGACCACCATCGGCCTCCTGGTCACGGCCTCGGGGACACTTTTCTGCGCCTGTTCGCCCACAGCGGAATCGAGATCGCTCGCCACCGCCACGACCCCCTCCGCCTGCGCTCTCACCGGCTTTTTGAACACCCGGCCAGCCTAAAGCCCGGCACTGACATCCGCCCCGAAGCCGCCGGATCGCTCCACGATTGGCCCCCTCCCCCTCGGGTTGTGGCGCGGGTGCGGCAGACTTGTGTACGAGTGACTGATCACACTGTTTGGACCGTCCGGCAAAATGGGCAGTGGAAATGATCGACAACCGGGGCGATCCGGTCGATTCGATCGGGTCCCTTCCCGATGCAGGCGACATAGGAGAGAAACTCGTGGACGACGTTCTGCGGCGCGCCCCGCTCTTCGCGGCGCTCGATGACGAGCAGGCCGCGGAGCTCCGCGCCTCCATGAGTGAGGTGACCCTCGCACGCGGCGACGCCCTGTTCCACGAGGGCGACCCCGGAGACCGCCTGTACGTGGTCACCGAGGGCAAGGTGAAGCTCCACCGCACTTCCCCCGACGGGCGCGAGAACATGCTCGCCGTCCTCGGCCCCGGCGAGCTGATCGGCGAGCTCTCGCTGTTCGACCCGGGACCGCGCACCGCCACCGCCAGCGCCCTCACCGAGGTCAAGCTGCTCGGTCTCGGGCACGGCGACCTCCAGCCCTGGCTGAGCGCCCGCCCGGAGGTGGCCACCGCACTGCTGCGCGCTGTCGCCCGGCGCCTGCGCAAGACCAACGACCAGATGTCCGACCTGGTCTTCTCCGACGTGCCCGGCCGTGTGGCCCGTGCGCTCCTCGACCTGTCGCGCCGCTTCGGCGTGCAGTCCGAGGAAGGCATCCACGTCGTGCACGACCTGACGCAGGAAGAGCTGGCCCAGCTGGTCGGCGCCTCCCGCGAGACGGTCAACAAGGCGCTCGCGGACTTCGCGGGCCGCGGCTGGCTCCGCCTGGAGGCCCGCGCCGTGATCCTCCTGGACGTGGAGCGCCTCGCGAAGCGCTCGCGCTGACCACCCACCATGCCTGCGCGGACGGGCCCCGCCACACCTCGTGGCGGGGCCCGTCGACGTACCAAGGGGAGCCCTCGATGACACAGTCGGCCGAACTCGTCACCCGTTTCGAGGAGGAGCGCGGGCGGCTGCGCTCCGTGGCGTACCGGATGCTCGGCTCGCTGAGCGAGGCCGAGGACGCCGTGCAGGAGGGCTGGCTGCGCTTGCAGCGCGCCGAGACGGACGACGTGCGGAACCTGAGCGGCTGGCTGACCACCGTCGTCGGGCGGATCTGCCTGGACATGCTGCGCACCCGCACGGCGCGCCGCGAGGACCCGCTGGAGGACGGGGCGGCCGAGATCCGCGTCCCCGACCCGGTGGTCCGCCCCGCCGACCCCGTCCACGAGGCCGAACTCGCGGACTCCGTGGGGCTCGCGCTGCTCGTCGTGCTCGACACTCTCGCGCCCGCCGAACGCCTCGCCTTCGTGCTGCACGACATGTTCTCGGTGCCGTTCGAGGAGCTCGCCCCCATCGTGGAGCGCACCCCCGCCGCGACCCGGCAGCTGGCGAGCAGGGCGCGGCGCCGGGTGCAGGATGCGCAGGTGCCCCGGGACACCCCGCCCGCCCGGCAGCGCGAGGTCGTCGACGCCTGGCTGGCCGCGACGCGCGTGGGCGACTTCGAAGCGCTGCTCGAACTCCTCGACCCGGACGTCCTGTTGCGCGTCGACGCGGGCGGCGGCACCGCCACCGGACTGCTCCGCGGCAGCCTCGCGGTGGCCAAGCAGGCCGCGTTCTACGGGAAGCTGGCGCAGGAGGCGTACCCGGCGTTCGTCGGCGACGCCCTCGGCATCGTGCAGGCGCCCCGCGGCCAGGTCGTCTCGGTGCTCGCCTTCACGTTCCGCGGCGGCAGGGTCGTCGGCGTCGACATCATCGCGGACCCGCCGCGCCTGGCCGCCCTCGGCATCACGTGGCCGCAGGAGCCCGCAGACTCCTAGATCAGCCCGTGCTCGCGCAGGTACTCGAGCTGGGCCCGCACGCTCAGCTCGGCCGCCGGCCACAGCGAGCGGTCCACGTCCGCGTACACGTGCGTGACGACGTCCGGCGCGGACACGTACCCGTTCTCGACGGCCGTCTCCACCTGGGCGAGCCGGCCCGCGCGGTGCGCCAGGTAGAACTCGACCACTCCCTGGGCGTCCTCCAGTACGGGACCGTGGCCCGGCAGCACCGTGCGCACCCCGTCGTCGACCGTCAGCGACCGCAGCCGCCGCAGCGAGTCGAGATAGTCGCCCAGGCGACCGTCCGGGTGGGCCACCACGGTCGTGCCGCGACCGAGGACGGTGTCACCCGTCAACACGGCCTGATCGGCCGGGAGATGGAAGCACAGCGAGTCCGCGGTGTGGCCGGGGGTCGGCACGACGCGCAGCTCCAGGCCGCCCGTGGTGATCACGTCACCGGCGGCGAGCCCCTCGTCCCCGAGCCGCAGCGCCGGGTCGAGCGCCCGCACCTTCGTCCCGGTCAGCTCGGCGAACCGGCCCGCCCCTTCGGCATGGTCCGGGTGCCCGTGCGTGAGCAGGGTGAGCGCGACCCGCTTGCCCGCCTTCTCGGCGACGTCCATGACGGCGCGCAGGTGCTCGTCGTCCAGCGGTCCGGGGTCGATGACCACGGCGAGGTCGCTGTCCGGTTCGGCGACGAGCCAGGTGTTGGTGCCGTCGAGGGTCATCGCGGACGGGTTGGGGGCCAACACGTTGATCGCGCGGGCGGTGGCGGGGCCCGAGAGGACCCCGCCGCGAGGCTGTCCCGGCAGGGCCGCGGCTTCGGTCATGAGGAGGCTCCCCCGTTGCTGTCGCTCTTCTTGGCCGGGATGTGCTTGGTGAACTCGTCGTGCCCCGGCCAGGACAGCACCAGTTCGTCGTCCTCCATGCGCGCCTGCGCGAGCACGGGGGTGAGATCGCGGCCCGCCGCCCCGTCCAGGGCGTCGCCCACGCGCGCGTACTCGGCGAGCGTGCGCAGCGTCGCGATCGTCGGCGGCATCATCGTCAGCTCGCCCCGGTCGTACTCGGCCGCGGCCCGCCCCGGCCTGATCCACACCGTGCGGTCCGCCTCGGAGGAGTCGTCGCTGGTGCGTTGGCCCGCCGGGAGCGCGGCCGCGAAGAACCACGTGTCGTAGCGGCGCGGCTCGAACTCGGGAGTGATCCAGCGGGCCCACGCGCCCAGCAGGTCGGAGCGCAGCACCAGGCCGCGGTTCTCCAGGAACTCGGCGAAGGACAGGTCCCGGTCGATCAGCGCCTGCCGGTCGGCCTGCCACCGCTCGCCCGTCGTGTCGTCGACGACGGTGTCCGGGGTGGGCCCGGCGAGCAGCACGCCCGCCTCCTCGAAGGTCTCCCGCACGGCGGCGCAGACGATCGCCTGGGCCTCCCCCTCCGGCACCCCGAGCCGCTCGGCCCACTCCGCGCGCGTGGGGCCCGCCCAGCGGACGAGCCGGTCGTCGTCGCGGGGGTCGACGCCGCCGCCCGGATACGCGTAGGCACCGGCCGCGAACTTCATCGACGTACGTCTGCGGAGCATGTGCACCTCGACGCCCTCAGCGGCGGCGTCCTGCCTGAGCAGCATCACGGTCGCCGCCCTGCGCGGCGTCGCGGGCGTGAGCGTGCCGGCGGTGAGGGCACGGATGCGTTCCGGCCACTCGGGGGGATACCACTGCCCATTAGCCATGGCCGGAGGCTAACCGGTGACGCCAGGATGTTCGAGAGGCCGCCCGAAACCAAGATCGGACGGCCTCCCGGACACACGGCCTGCGCGCACGCACACGCGCGTAGGCGAACGTCAGCGGCTCACGCCTCGGTGAGCTCCACCTGGATCTCGACCTCGACCGGCGCGTCCAGCGGCAGCACGGCCACGCCGACGGCGCTGCGGGCGTGCACGCCCTTGTCGCCCAGGACCTCGCCGAGCAGCTCGCTCGCGCCGTTGATGACGCCGGGCTGACCGGTGAAGTCCGTGGCGGAGGCCACGAAGCCGACGACCTTCACGACACGCGCGATGCGGTCCAGGTCACCGGCGACGGACTTCACTGCCGCCAGCGCGTTCAGCGCGCAGGTGCGGGCCAGGTCCTTGGCCTGCTCGTCGGTGACCTCGTCGCCGACCTTGCCGGTCAGCGGCAGCTTGCCGTCGACCATGGGCAGCTGACCCGCCGTGTAGACGTACACGCCGGACTGCACGGCCGGCTGATACGCGGCCACCGGCGGGACCACGGGCGGCAGCGTCAGGCCGAGCTCGGCGAGCCGCGCGTCGACGACGCCGCTCATGCTTGCTTCTCGCGCTTCAGGTACGCCACCAGCTGCTCGGGGTTGTTCGGCCCCGGCACGACCTGGACCAGCTCCCAGCCGTCCTCGCCCCAGGTGTCCAGGATCTGCTTCGTCGCGTGCACGAGGAGCGGCACGGTCGCGTATTCCCACTTCTTTGCCATGGGCCCGACTGTATCCGCCGGACATGGCCGAAGCGTTCCGGAGGCTGCTGCGTGGATGTCCGACGTACTGGTTAGGCTCGAATACGTGAGCAGGCTCCAGGTCGTCAGCGGCAAGGGCGGGACCGGAAAGACCACGGTCGCCGCCGCGCTCGCGCTCGCCCTCGCGACCGAGGGAAAGCGCACTCTCCTCGTGGAGGTCGAGGGCAGACAGGGCATCGCACAGCTCTTCGAGACAGAGGCGCTCCCCTACGAGGAGCGCAAGATCGCCGTCGCGCCCGGGGGCGGGGAGGTGTTCGCCCTCGCCATCGATCCCGAACTGGCGCTGCTCGACTACCTCCAGATGTTCTACAAACTGGGCGGCGCCGGCCGCGCCCTGAAGAAGCTGGGCGCGATCGACTTCGCGACCACCATCGCGCCCGGCCTGCGGGACGTGCTCCTGACCGGCAAGGCCTGCGAGGCCGTGCGCCGCAAGGACAAGCAGGGCCGGTACAGCTACGACTACGTGGTGATGGACGCGCCGCCCACCGGCCGCATCACCCGGTTCCTGAACGTGAACGACGAGGTGGCCGGGCTCGCCAAGATGGGCCCGATACACAACCAGGCGCAGGCGGTGATGCGCGTCCTCAAGTCCCGTGAGACCGCGGTGCACTTGGTGACACTCCTCGAGGAGATGCCGGTGCAGGAGACCCTCGACGGGGTCGCCGAACTGCGTGCCGCGAAGCTCCCGGTGGGACGAATCATGGTGAACATGGTGCGACCCGCGCTTCTCGGGGAACCCGCCCTGGCGCTGACCTCAGACGGCGAGGTCCGTCCGGCGGTCACCGAGGCCCTCACGGCCGCCGGGCTCGGCAGCGCCAAGCGGCTCGTCGGCCCGCTGCTCGCGCAGGCCGGGGAGTACGCCGAGCGCTACGCCCTGGAGCGCGCCCAGCGCGACCAGCTCGCCGCGGCGGGCCTCCCGCTGCACGAACTGCCCTTGCTCACCGAGGGCATGGACCTCTCCGGGCTCTACACGCTCGCCGAGGAACTGCGACAGCAAGGGATTTAGGGGACCGTTTCGATGACGCTGGATCCGCGCGCCTCGCTCGATGTCGACCCGCTGCTCGACGACCCGGCCACCCGCATCGTGGTGTGCTGCGGCAGCGGCGGCGTCGGCAAGACCACCACGGCCGCCGCCCTCGGCCTGCGCGCCGCCGAGCGCGGCCGCAAGGTCGTCGTCCTCACCATCGACCCGGCCCGCAGGCTCGCCCAGTCCATGGGCATCGACTCGCTGGACAACACGCCGCGCCAGGTGAAGGACATCGACAACGGCTCGGGCGGCGAGCTGCACGCGATGATGCTCGACATGAAGCGCACGTTCGACGAGATCGTCGAGGCGCACGCGGACGAGGAGCGCGCGAAGGCGATCCTCTCCAACCCCTTCTACCAGTCGCTCTCCGCGGGCTTCGCCGGCACGCAGGAGTACATGGCGATGGAGAAGCTGGGCCAGCTGCGCTCGCGCGACGAGTGGGACCTGATCGTCGTCGACACCCCGCCCTCGCGCTCCGCGCTCGACTTCCTGGACGCGCCGACGCGGCTCGGCTCCTTCCTCGACGGGAAGCTGATCCGGCTGCTCATGGCGCCCGCGAAGGTCGGCGGGCGCGCCGGCATGAAGTTCCTGAACGTCGGGATGTCGCTGATGACCGGCACCCTCGGCAAGCTGCTCGGCGGTCAGCTCCTGCGCGATGTCCAGACGTTCGTGGCCGCGATGGACACGACGTTCGGCGGCTTCCGCACGCGCGCCGACGCGACGTACAAGCTGCTTCAGGCCCCCGGCACGGCGTTCCTCGTGGTCGCCGCGCCCGAGCGGGACGCGCTGCGCGAGGCCGCGTACTTCGTGGAGCGCCTGGCCGCCGAGAAGATGCCGCTGGCCGGGCTCGTACTGAACCGGGTGCACGGCAGCGGCGCGAGCCGGCTGTCCGCCGAGCGGGCGCTTGCCGCCGCAGAAAATCTTGACGAGCGCCGCATTGTGGATCAGACGGGCGGGAAGGAAGAGGGTCGTGCCACTCCCGAGGCACCCCCCGAGGCATCTTCCGAAGCGCCCATCGAGGCATCCCCCGAAACATCGGGGTCCGACCCCACGGCCGGGCCCAGCATGGAACAACTGACCGCGGGACTGCTGCGGTTGCACGCGGAGCGCATGCAGGTGGTCGCGCGCGAACAGCGCACGCGTGACCGCTTCACCGCGCTGCACCCCGAGGTCGCCGTGACCGAGGTCGCGGCCCTGCCCGGTGACGTGCACGACCTGGCAGGCCTCAGGGACATCGGAGAACGGCTCGCGGCCGGTGGCACTCCGGCCGGAGCGTGAGCCGTACATCCGTGGTCCGAACATCCGTGGTCCGACGGATGATGGTGGTGCGCGGGCCGGCTATCCGACGGCCGCGTACCTCTCGTACGTCTCGTCGTTCTCCAGTTCCACGGGCAGCAGGCCCGCGCCGCGCTCGTACTCCGTACGCGCCGTCTCGAGCAACCTGCGCCACGAGGTGACCGTCGGCCGCCTGCGCAGCAACGCGCGGCGCTCCCGCTCCGTCATGCCACCCCACACGCCGAACTCGACGCGATTGTCCAGCGCGTCCGCCAGGCACTCGGTCCGCACGGGGCATCCCGTGCACACCGCCTTCGCCCGGTTCTGCGCTGCTCCTTGAACGAACAGTTCGTCCGGATCGGTAGTGCGGCAGGCCGCCTGCGCACTCCAGTCGACTACCCAGCCCATACCGGCGCCGTCCTCTCCCGAATCGAGGCTCCCCCACGGCGGCAGCGGCATATTCACCGCCGCCAGTTGAGGACGTTACGGAAGGTGGGCACAGCGCAACACCCCCTTCGGGCCCAATCTTGAATGGCCCGAACGGACTATGCGTAAGCGGCAGATCACCCGACGGAGTGACCGGGGGACATGCGTAATAACCCCGGCAAAACGGGACAGTTCACTTGAGTCACAACGGGCGTCGAGTGACACACAAGGCGGATTCGGACACCCCCTGAGCCCTACGCGAAGCCGCGCGAAAGGGCCCGGGAATGACTACAAGAGGCACTTCATACGTACCGGGAACGATTCGGGGTCGTCCCGCATCTTGATACGAGACCGCACTGCTGTGACAGTTGAGTGCAGCTTAGGCCAAGGCATATACGCCTGTCCGGAGAATCGACACGTAGGCTGCCCCGTATGGGAAAGAAGCGCTCGGGCGGTGGCGGCGGCATGTCGCCGGCCCAACAGGCCGCCAAGTTCCTCGGAGTCAGCGTGCTCGCCGGAGCCGTCCTCGCGGGGATCGCCCTGCCCGCGGCAGGCGCGCTCGGCCTCGCGGCCAAGGGTTCGGTCGAGGGATTCGACGAGATCCCGGCGATGTTGAAGACCCCGCCGCTGAGCCAGCGCACCACGATCCTGGACAACCAGGGCGGGAAGATCGCGACGACGTACTCGCGCGACCGCACCGTCGTGAAGCTCGACGACATCTCGCCCTACATGCAGAAGGCGATCGTCGCGATCGAGGACTCGCGGTTCTACGAGCACGGCGCCCTCGACGCCAAGGGCATCCTGCGCGCGATCAACGCCAACGCGCAGAACGGCGGCGTCTCGCAGGGCGCTTCCACCCTCACCCAGCAGTACGTGAAGAACGTCTTCATGGAAGAGGCGGGCGACGACCCCACCAAGCTGGCGCAGGCGACTCAGCAGACCATCGGCCGCAAGGTCAAGGAGCTGAAGTACGCGATCCAGGTGGAGAACGAGGTCGGCAAGAAGAAGATCCTCAACAACTACCTGAACATCACGTACTTCGGGCAGCAGGCCTACGGCGTCGAGGCCGCGGCCCAGCGCTACTTCTCCAAGCCGGCCAAGGACCTGGACATCCCGGAGTCGGCGATGCTCGCCGGCATCGTGCAGTCGCCCAGCCGCTACGACCCCGTCAACGACGAGGCCGAGGCGAAGAAGCGGCGCAACATCGTGCTCCAGCGGATGGCCGAGACGCACGACATCACGCAGGCCGAGGCCGAGAAGGCCAAGAAGACGCCCATCGGCCTGAAGGTCAGCAGGCCGCAGAACGGCTGCATCACCGCGGAACACGGCGCGGCGTTCTTCTGCAAGTACGTCGAGCAGGCCTTCAAGAACAACCCGGCCTTCGGCAAGACCCCGGAGGAGCGCACCAAGATCTGGAACCGCGGCGGCCTGACGGTGAAGACGACGCTCGACCCGCAGGCGCAGGAGTCGGTGCAGGAGTCGATGAAGCAGCACGTCTACCAGTCGGACAAGGTCGACGCCGCGGGCGCGTTCGTCGAGCCCGGCACCGGCAAGGTCCTCGCCATGGGCCAGTCGAAGCCGTACGGATCCGACGCCGGCAAGAACGAGTCCGAGATGAACTACTCGGTCAACTACCGGGACGGCGGCTCCAACCTCGGCTTCCCGACCGGTTCGACGTTCAAGCCGTTCGTGGCGGCCGCGGCCCTGGAGAAGGGCACGTCGGTGACGAAGCAGTACCCGGCGCCGTACCAGATGCCGTACCCGAGCCGCGTCCAGACGTGCAGCGGCAAGCCGTGGGTCAACGACGGCGGCTACAAGCTGGAGAACGAGAACGAGTCGGAGGTCGGCCCCTATCGCCTCAAGGAGGCGATGGCCAAGTCCATCAACACGTACTTCGTGCAGATGATCGGCGACATCGGCATGTGCCCGGTCGTGAAGATGACCGACAAGCTGGGCGTGGTGCAGGGCAACGGCAAGAAGGTCGACGAGGTCCCCTCGTCCATGACCCTCGGCTCGACGGGCCTGTCGCCGCTGACGATGGCCTCCGCGTACGCGGCGTTCGCCGACCGCGGCACGTACTGCACGCCGGTCGCCATCGAGTCGATCACCGACCCCAACGGCAAGGCGCTCAATGTGCCGAAGTCGAAGTGCTCGCGCGCGATGTCGGCGTCGACGGCCGACAAGATCAATACGCTGCTCAGCGGCGTGATCGACTCCGGTACGGGCAAGGCGGCCGGTCTCTCCGGCCGGGACAACGCCGGTAAGACCGGTACCACCGACGGCCGCAAGAACGCCTGGTTCGCGGGCTACACGCCGAACCTGTCCGGCGCCGTCTGGGTCGGCAGCGCCTCGCAGGCGGTCGAGATGACCGACATCACCATCGGCGGCCAGTACCACGACAAGGTCTTCGGCGCCGACACCCCGGGCCCGATCTGGCGCGACGCGATGACCGGCGCGCTGTCCGGCAAGGAAGCGCCCAGCTTCAACAAGGTGAACATCCCGGACCCGGACAAGAAGAAGGACAAGGGCAAGGGCAAGGGCGACAAGCCCCAGCCCGGTGACGACGGGGGCAACGGCGACACCAACCCGCTCCCCGACATCTCGATCCCGCCGGACCTGATCGGCGGGAACGGACACGGGGGCGGCAGGGGCCGCCACTGACCCCCCGGCGAACGAAGAAGAGGGCGCATCCCGCACGGGATGCGCCCTCTTCGTGCACGTCGTCCGCGGCGGCGGTCAGCCCGCCAGGAGGCGCTTGACCGTCGAGGCCACCCGGCCGCCCTCGGCGCGGTCCGCGACCTTCGGCTTCACGATCTTCATGACCTGGCCCATGGCCCTCGGCCCCTCGGCGCCCGCCGCCTTCGCCTCCTCGACCGCCTGCGCGACGATCTGCTCGAGCTCGGCGTCGGACAGCTGCTGCGGCAGGTACTCGGCGAGCAGCTCGCCCTCCGCCACCTCGCGGCTCGCGGACTCGGTGCGGCCCGCCTTCTCGAAGGCCTCGGCCGCCTCGCGGCGCTTCTTGGCCTCCTTGGCGATCACCTTCTGCACCTCGTCGTCCGTCAGCTCACGCTTCTCGGTTCCCGCGACTTCCTGGTTGGTGATCGCGGAGAGGGTCAGCCGGAGCGTCGAGGAGCGCAGCTCGTCACGCTCCCTGATCGCGGCGTTGAGGTCGTCATGCAGCTTCGACTTGAGCGTGGTCATGACGTGATTGTCGCAGGTGCCCGAGCCTCAACGCCCGCCGATTTCCGGCGGGGTGCCGGTCTGACACGATGGTGAGCATGCGCGCTCGATACGGGAATCCCCTGAAGACCTCCCTGAAGGTGACAGCAGGCATCGCGGCGGCGGGCGCCGCCGGACTGGTCTACTCGGCGGGCTTCGAGGCCCGCTCATTCCGCCTGCGACGGGTCACGATCCCCGTACTGCCTGCGGGAATGCGCCCCATGCGGGTGCTCCAGGTCTCCGACATCCACATGGTCGGCGGCCAGAACAAGAAGCGCCGCTGGCTCCAGTCGCTCGCCGGTCTGCGCCCCGACTTCGTCATCAACACGGGCGACAACCTGTCCGACACGGAGGGCGTCCCCGAGGTCCTCGACGCCCTCGGCCCGCTGATGGAGTTCCCCGGCGCGTACGTCTTCGGGTCCAACGACTACTACGGCCCCAAGCTCCTCAACCCGGCCCGCTACCTGAAGCAGCAGATCTCGGGCAGGCACGGCCTCAACGGGAACGCCCCCGTCGTCGGCGCCATCCACAACCCGTGGGAGGAGCTGCGCGACGGCTTCGACGCGGCCGGCTGGCTGAACCTCACGAACACGCGGGGCACCCTGAAGGTGGCAGGCGTGGAGATCGGCCTCACCGGCCTCGACGACCCGCACATCAAGCGCGACCGGTACACGGAGGTGGCCGGCGGACCGCTCTCCGGCCCCGACTTCTCCATGGGCGTCGTGCACGCCCCGTACCTGCGCGCCCTGGACGCCTTCACCGCGGACGGCTACCCGCTGGTCCTCGCGGGCCACACGCACGGCGGCCAGCTCTGCATCCCCTTCTACGGCGCCCTCGTCACCAACTGCGACCTGGACACGGACCGCGTGAAGGGCCTGTCCACGCACGAGGCGGCGGGCAACACGTCCTACCTCCACGTCTCGGCTGGCTGCGGCACCAACCGCTACACCCCGGTCCGCTTCGCCTGCCCGCCCGAGGCGACCCTGCTGACGCTGGCTCCCGCGGCTCCCTGAGCCCCCGCGCACGGGGCCGCCGAAAACCGGATTTCGTCTCAGGCCGACAGTCCGCTAAAGTAAACGACGTCGCCGCGACCTGCAGAACAGCAGAGACCGGAACAACGACATCGGGGTGTGGCGCAGCTTGGCAGCGCGCTTCGTTCGGGACGAAGAGGTCGTGGGTTCAAATCCCGCCACCCCGACAGCCAAAACAGCAGGTGAGGCGCCTACCGGAAACGGTGGGCGCCTCGCCTGTTTGTTGGTGTGTGTGCGTGCGTGGCTCAGCCCTTGGTCTGCTGGGTGATGCGGTTGCCGGCCGCGTCGCAGGGGAGTTCCGCGTTGCTGTCGTGGGCGCGGAGGTCGCGGACGGCCTGCTTCTCGACGTCTGAGATGGCTGTGGGCTGCACGTCGACGATGCCGCCGAAGGGGCGGTCGACGTCGCGGATGATGCACAAGGTGGCCGTGAGCAGTGCCGTGATCAGGGTGAGCGCGATCAGCTGGCCGCGGTTGTGCTTGCGCGGCAGGCAGATGCCGAGCGAGACCACGGTCACTGCGAGGACGGCCAGCAGGAACCAGAAGATGGCGCTGGGGATGCTCGCGGTCGACTGGGTGAGGCGTTCCGAGCGCTCCTCCGAGCGCTTGGTGTCGGCGCTGACCAGCATGCCGAAGGCCGGTTCGCCCTCCAGGGGGCGGAAGTTGTGGCGCATGGCGGTGGACCACACGCTGGGCGCCTTGGAGCCGTCGCCGTTCCCGTCGGCCATCGCGGGCCATTCCTGGACGCGGACGGCGCGGGCGTAACAGGCGGCGTCGGACTGGATGGCCGCCCGCTGGTCTCCGTCGGCGTACTCGGCGGTCTCGACGAGCTGGTCCAGGGCGCGCGCCTCGCCGCGCGCGGCCACCTCGGCCTTTCCGTACGAACCGTTGGCCGTGACCAGGACGAAGGCCAGCAGCAGGACGGTCAGGGTGAGCAGGGGGCCGACCAGGTCCTTGACCGCCATCCCGCTGTCGTCGTCCTCGGCCAGCAGCCTCGGCCGCAGATATTTGTTCGCCGCGAGCCCCGCGATCAGGGCGAGCACGGCGACGACGATGGCGATGAGCACGAGCGCGTACCTCCGGAAGACAGGAAAACGGTGCGCCCTGTCGTGGGGCACCGTGCTCTTGTCCTGACCGCCGCAGCCCTCCCGGTCCGGCCCATGGCCTCACTGGCCCTCTAACGAGCGACAGGTCTTCCCCCGGAAAGCGGGTGCCCGGGACGGCCGAAGCCGCCCCGGGCACCGCAGGGTCCGATCGAAGTCGGATGCCTAGCCGTTGGCGCAGACGTTGCCGCCCGCCGGGTTGAGACCGGCGATGAGGTTGAGCGAGTTGCCGCACGCGTTGATCGGAACGTCGATCGGAACCTGGATCACGTTCCCGGACAGCACGCCGGGGCTGTTCTGGGCCACACCGGAGGCGCTGGCGCCGTCGGGGCCGTCCACGGCGGAGGCCATGGCCGCGGATCCCATGACAGCGGTCCCGGCCAGCACGGCCGCGGCCGCGAAGGTGCGAAGACGCATCGTTGCTCCCTTGAGAGGTGAGGGGATATGACGTGCCAATCACACCGCCGAACCGGGACAGAAGGGGTATATTGGCCCATTGGAGGGCGTGTTCGTCAGCCCGTCCGGAACTCCCGTCAGCGGGTCAGGATCATGATGCCGACGATGCCGAGGTGGGCGGCGGTCGGTGCCCAGGAGGAGTCCGCGAAGAAGGCCCGTACGCCCCGTGGCGCCGTCGTCACGCGCGCACGCGCCGGATGGGCAGCAGGCAGTGCGCGGAGGCCAGCAGGGTCTCCTCGGAGCCCACGAACTCCTCCAGCTCCTTCTCGCTCACCGGCGCACCCGGCGTCGCGCTGGGCCAGACGCGGGTGGTGAACAGGAAGTACGCGCTCTTACGGGCCTCGGCCGCCGCCAGCCACTCGGGCGGCACGGAGCACTGCGCGTTCAGGAGCGGCGCGGTGACGACGGCCTGCCCCGCCTCCACCAGCAGGGACACGGGGAACCGGGGCCGGCCCGCCGCGTCGTGGACGGTGGTGCCCACCGTGAGGCCGTTGGTCTCCAGGAGGCCTCGCACGGCCGTCTCCGCGGCCTCGGGGCCTGCCGGGGAATCGCCCATGGAGTACGCGAGGAGAAAGGGGACGTCGCCATTTCCGTCGGGGCCTTCGCCGCTCCAGGCGATGACCGCCAGAGTTCCCAGATCGGCTGCTCGAAATGCGGGGCCACTGCTCACAGTTGAAGTCACCCAAGAAGCCTAGCCAGAAGCGATTGGCGCACCGGCCTTCGTTCACTCGCTTGGCGGAACGCATTCCGTGGATGAAATACCGAAGGCTGACCCGGGACACCAGAGTCCCGAACCAGCCTTCGACGCATGGCCCGCCGTACGAACCTGCTGACCGGCTACTTGCCGGCGGGGAGCCCGCCGAGCAGGCTGCCGGTGCCCGAGCCGCTCTCGTTCAGCCCGTTCACGGCGCCCGAGACGGTGCTGACGGCGCCCCCGTCGTTCTTCGGGTCGAGAAGGTTGCTGTCCACCGGCGCGACATCGAGCGTCGGCTGGCTGGTGATCGTGTTCACCGCACCGTTAAGGCTCATCGGAGTGAGGTCCGAGGCAAATGCCGGAGCGGCGGCACCGACAATCGCCATCGATCCGGCGACAACGGCAGCGGTCTTCAGAACCTTCATTGTTTATGCCTTCCCTCGACGACCTGCGTCATCGGTTGGAAAATTCGCTTCTGTTTACTCAACGAGCGTCTCGACCGGGGGGTGTGCCGCATTCGCGCCAAAACCCGAAGGAACCGCACGAGACGGAGCCGGACAACGGAACAGCCGCCCCTCGGGGAGGGGCGGCTGCGGAAGAGTCGGGCTGTGCCCGTCAGTCGTTGACGCAGGTGTTGCCGAACGCCGGGTTCAGCAGGCCGATGACGTCGACGGTGTTGCCGCAGGCGTTGACCGGCACGTGCACGGGAACCTGCACGTTGTTGCCCGAGATCACGCCGGGGGAGTTGGTGGCAGCGCCCTGCGCGCCGGAGTCGGCGGCGGCGACGCCGGCCGAGCCGGCCAGGGCAGCGGCGGCCATTGCGGAAAAGACGACTGCCTTCGCGGTACGCGACATGAAGCATGCTCCTTGGGGGTCGTTCTGTTCGGCCAGCGCGGGTGCCTGGCACACGGTGCAACGGCACGGCCGCGCGCGGGGTTGCGGCTCCGAACGGGTGACTGGCCGCGCGGCGGCCCCAATGGGGTGACGTCGTGAGCGAACGGGTGAACCGGTTCTTCCGGGGTGCGGGGCCGGTGGTCCACTGGGGGCCGTCATGAGATCGGCCGCGCCGTCTTCCTGCCAGCCGTCGGCTCCACGCCGTTGGGAGGGCGGACCCCGCCCCGGGCGCCCCGTGACTCCTCCGGCCCGGCGCCCCATGACAGAGCTCGGGCCGCCGGCAGATGCGAACGCCGGCGGCCCGAGCCGTGTGTGCGGGAGGCTGATCAGCCGTTCTGCACACCGTTGCCGGCGAGGACCGGGATGTCCTCCAGGACGTGCGAGAGCGGCTCGTCACCCTTGGCCTGGGTGGAGTTCTCGGTGCACTGCTGGTTCTGCGGCGCCGACAGGACCGGGATGTCCTGGACGGAGACCGGCACGAGACCGACCAGCGAGCCGACATTGCCCTTGATGGGCAGGCCGACGCAGGGCTTGTTCAGGGAGCCCTGAACGAGACCGACCTGGGGGCTGAGGTCGCCCTTGGTCGCGGAGTTGCCGTACGTCTGCGACGCGCCGTTACCGCTCGTCGAGGTCGTGCCCTGGTCGTCGCCGATGGCGAGCGCCTGCGGAGCGGCTGCGGCGGAGACGCCGACGACGGAGACGGCGACCGCTGCGGCGGCCATGGCCTTCTTGAGCATGGTTCTGTTTCCTTTTTCTGACGGGCAACGGTTACTGCACTGAGCGCAACTCCGAAACACGGAAATGGTTCCGCATATACACCCGATCGGACAGGGATCGAAAACCACTCGATCACCCGTGCCCAGGCCACACAGTCCGCTCCGGCGAGATTTTCATTTCATCGAACCCGAGGCGTGGGCGGAATCGATCGGGACCCCGTCCGAGTGAACGTGAGCAACCGATGGCGGGCTACGGAGTTGATACAAGTGCTCCCAGACGGAAAAAGAAGGGGAATTTCCTCATGCTGAAGAAGGCCATGGCTGCCGCGGCGGCCACCGCTTCTCTCGTCGGTATCGCGGCCGCCGCCGCCCCGCAGGCCCTGGCCGTCGGCAACGACGGTGGCACCACGTCCGAGAGCGGCAACAACGCCTCGCAGACGTACGGCAACTCCGCCACGTACGGCAACATGAGCCCGCAGATGGCGCTGATCCAGGGCTCCCTGAACAAGCCCTGCATCGGTCTGCCGGCCAAGGCCAACGTCGGCTCGCTCGTCGGTGTCGTGCCGGTCTCCGTCCAGGACATCCCGATCCTGTCGGCCCCGCAGAACCAGCAGTGCACCGAGAACTCCACCCAGGCCAAGGGTGACGAGCCGCTCTCGCACGTCCTGGACGACATCCCGGTCCTCGCCGGTAACGGCGTCGGCAACAACTGAGGACCCGTTGCGTGAATCGGGCCGCCGCACCGGCGGCCCGACCCAATGTTCCGGCCCCGGCCTGAAATTCAGGTAGCTGTACGAGCCTTTTGATCCGCTGCGTCCGGATGTTCGGGAGGTCGCGCACAGTGCCGAATTTCCTGCGATTGGCTCGCGCGGGAATGGTCCGAACGGGTTTCGGCCCGCAACTGCCCGGAATGCAATCCAGTTGACCACACGTAGCTCCGTATCCGGAGCGCGCGTATCGAAAGGGAACCACCCCATGAAGAAGCTCTTCGCAGCCGCCACGATCGCTGCCTCCGTCGCCGGCCTGTCGGCCGTGGCCGCCCCGTCCGCGCTCGCCATCGGCGACGACCAGGGCACCACGTCCACCAGCGGCAACGGTTCGTCGCAGACGTACGGCAACTCCTCCACCGCCGGTGACATGAGCCCGCAGCTCGGTCTCGTCCAGGGCTCCCTCAACAAGCCCTGCATCGGCCTGCCGGCCAAGGCCAACGTCGGCTCGCTCGTCGGTGTCGTGCCGGTCTCCGTCCAGGACATCCCGATCCTGTCGGCCCCGCAGAACCAGCAGTGCACCGAGAACTCCACCCAGGCCAAGGGTGACGAGCCGCTCTCGCACATCCTGAGCGACATCCCGGTCCTCACCGGGAACGGCACCGGCAACCACTGAGCCGGCTGAGTGGCGGCCGCCGGGACGCGCGGCCGCCACTCTCCGTACGGGGATCCCGTACGCCAGGCACGACGAAGGCGGTGGACCTGTTCGGGTCCACCGCCTTCGTCGTGTCTTCCGGCGCTACCGGCTACTGGATCGCGGGGAGCAGGCCGGTGACCGGTGCGACGAGGTCGGTGGCCTGGTGCAGCTCGTTCAGCTTGTTGAGGTCGTTGAGCCCGGAGAGCTGCTCAGCGGTGCTGGGCAGCTGACCCTGCTGGTCCTCCGGGAGCGCCATCGTGGAGAGCGAGTCGATGGTGCCGGTGGGCGAGATGGGTTCCACGGCCTGGGCCGCGGGGGTGGCGGCCGCGGCGGCGCCGACGGCGAAGAGGACAGCGCTGAGGGCACGTCGAGTTGAGATCATGCCGGGTTAACGGTGGGTGGGGGGCGGCGGATACGGGGGTTGCGGGGCGCCCACCCGTGAGGGCCAATCGTTCGAGCGGGCGTCGGGGCTGCGGGGTCGTCGGTGCCTACGTCTCGGGGCTACGGGGTCGTCGGTGCCTACGTCTCGGGGCTACGGGGTCGTCGGTGCCTACGTCTCGGGGCTCCGCCCCGGACCCCGCTGCTCAATCGCCGCAGGGGCTTGATTTTCCGGGCTCGGCCGCGCGCGCGGAGTCGCCGGAGCTTGAATCTCCCGGACCAGCCGCACGCGCGGAGTCGACAGGGCTTGAAGGGTTCGAGAGTGGGCGGAGCTGGTTCGCCATGCGGAGGGCCGCCGGGTACGGGAGGGAACGCGCCAGGTCGGTGGCGTGGGACAGGGCCCGTTCGGCCTCCTCGGGTGAGGCCAGGTGGGACAGGGCCGCCGCGTGGGCCAAGTGGGCCTCCACCTCGGCCAGGCGTTCGCCGGTCCGTTCGGCTCGGGTGGCCTCGGCTGTCGCGAGTTCCAGGGCGAGGCGGGGGCGGCCCGCGTCGAGCTGGGCCCAGGCGGTCAGGGACGGCGCGGCGTCGGGGCAGTCGGCGAGGGCGCGCAGGGCCGCTTCGGGGTCGCCGGTGCGCAGGGCGAGTTCGGCGCGGGCGGTGCCGACCTCGTGGCGGGCCTGGCGGTCGCCCAGGTGGTCGGCGGCGGGGGCGGCGCGGTCGAGGAGGTCCGCGGCCGCCGACGTGTCCCCGGTGCGCAGCCGGACCAGCGCCAGCGTCGCGAGCGCGTACGGCAGGCACCAGGCGCCGTCGCCCTCCGCGAGCGTCACGGATGCCTCGGCGAGGGCGGTGGCCTCGTCGAACTGCTCAAGGAGGAGGTGGAGTTCCGCCAGGTTCAGGCGTTCGAAGGAGGCCGCTGTGGGGTTGCCCGAGCGGTCGGCGAGGTCGAGGGCGCGTTCGCCGCTCGTGACCGCCTCGCGCAGCCGGCCGTGGCGGCGCGCGTTCTCCCGCAGTGTGGACAGGACCGTGCCGAGCAGCGTCGGGTCGCCGTACGCCTCGGCCGGGGCGAGCGCCCGGTCGCCGGCCTCGCGGGCCTCGGTGAGCCGGCCCGAGAGCCCGAGGCTGGTGGCCTGGAGGGCGTAGGAGCGGGCGAGGAGGCCCTGGCCGCGGGCTCCGGGGACCCGGCGCGCGGCGTCCAGGGCCCGGCGGGCGGCCGCGTGCCCGTCGTCGTACTCGCCCCTGACGCTGTGCAGCATGGCGCGCGACAGGTGGTGCACGGCGAGGGGCTCGGGGGCGGTGTCCGGGGCGGCCGGGTGGGCGCGGAGCGCGTCGGCGGCGGCGTCGAGGGCGCCGGTGCGGACGAGGGACTCGGCGAGGCGGGCCGCCGTGAGCACCGCGTCGTCGTGCGCGCCGCGCCGGACGAACTCGGCGAGGGCCTGCCGCAGCGCTTCGGCCGCCTCCTCGAAGTGGCCCATCCTGGCCAGCACTTGGCTGTGGGCGAGGCGGGCGCGGGCCGCGTCGACGTCGAGGCGGGCGACGAGGTCGCGGTAGTAGCGGTCGGCGGTGTCGTTGGCGTAGAGGGCGGCGGCGCGTTCGGCGGCGCGGCGCAGGTACTCGGCGGCGCGCGGGTCGTCGGCGCGGGCGAAGTGCGAGGCGAGGGCGTCGACCGCGTCGGGGCGGCGGGCGAGGACGGCCTGCGCGAACGCGCCGTGCAGCTGCCTGCGGCGGACCGCGGTCAGCCGCTCGTAGCAGGTGAGGCGGACCAGCGGGTGGCGGAAGGCGAGCCCTGGTTCGGGCCGCCCGGCGACCACGACCTGCCGCTCCTCCACCAGCGCGGCGCCGATGGCCCGTTCGACCCCGTCGGCTGCCGCGGCCCCGGTCACCGGCGGGTGCAGGCCGTGTCCGGCGACGTCGAGGAGTTCGGACAGGGCCGCCTCTCCCCCGGCCACGGACAGCGCCTCGACCAGGCGGCGCGCGTCGGGGTCGAGCCGTACGAGCCGGTCCGCCACCAGCTCCCGCACGCCCTGGGGCGCCCCCGCACCGGCCGGGCCCTCGGCCAGGTCGCGGGCGAGTTCGAGGGCGAACAGCGGGTTGCCGAGGGAGAGTTCCCAGACCCGGTGCTCCTGCCCGGGGCGGGGCGCCGCGTCGCGCGCCACGGCGAGGCACGCCTCCCGGTCCAGGAGGCCCAGCTCCTCGCGTACGGCGAGCCGTTGGCGCACCAGGAAGCTGAGGACGGAGCGCCGCGCATCGCCTTCCGGCAGCTCCTCCTCGCGGTACGTCACGAGGAACCGCAGCCGGATCCCCCGGTCCGCGGCCCGCCGGGCCAGATGGCTCATGAGCTGGTACGAACCGGTGTCGGCCGCGTGCAGGTCGTCGAGGACCACGAGCACCGGGCGGGCGGCGGCCAGATCGCCGAGCAGGGCTGCGCCCGCCCGGAACAGCCGGTCCCGCTCCTCCTCGGGGCTGCGCTCCCCCGGCGTGCGCACCTGACCCAACGACGGCAGGAACGCGGCGAGTTCGGGGTACTCGGCGCCGATCCGCGCGCGTTGTGCCGCGTCGTGCTCGGCCAGCCACCCGTCGAGGGCCTCGGCGAACGCGCCGTACGGCGGGTACCCCTCCGCGTCCTGGCCGCCGCCCCACAGGACGGCCGTGCCGGACGCCGCGGCCCGCCGGGCCACCTCGCCCACCAGGCGTGTCTTGCCGACGCCGGCCTCGCCGGTGAGCAGCGTGACCGGCGGTCCCTCGGCGGCGAGGAGCCGGTCGAGCACCGCGTCGCGGCCGTGCAGCGGGGTGGCGGGCGCGGCCCGCAGCAGCGCTGGCAACGTTGTCGTCACGGGAACCGGGGCGGGCGCCGCCGCGAGGGCCGCCCGGTGCAGCCGCTCCGTCTCGGGCCCCGGACGGACGCCGAGTTCCGCGTCGAGCGCCTCGCGGCACACGTGGTACTGGTGCAGGGCGCGCCGCCGCAGGCCCTGGCGCAGGGAGGCGTCCATGAGGACGCGGTGGGCCAGCTCCTCCGCGGGGCTGGTGGCGAGGACCTGTTCCGCCGCGGCGGCCGCGTCCGCCGCCGAGCCTGCCGCCAGGTGCGCCTCGGCGAGGCCGAGCAGCAGCCGCTCCTTCAGCAGGGCGAGCCGTTCGCGGCGCTCCTCGGCCCAGGGCGCGTACCGGTCCTCGGGGAGCAGCTCGCCGGTGAACAGGGCGAGGGCGGCCGCCAGTTCGGGCGCTCCGCCCTCGGTGAGCGCCGCCCGCGCCGCCGTCTCCGCCGCGTCGGCGTCGATCCGCACGGTCGCCGGGTCGAGGAGGAGCATCCCGCCGTCGGACATGAGGTACGAGGACGCGGCGCGCGGGGCGAGTTCGGGTTCCAGGGCGTGCCGGGCGGCGTGCAGCGCGACGCGCAGGCTGCCCGCGGCGGACTGCGGATCGGCGTCGGGCCAGCAGATGTCCATGGCCTGTTCGCGGTGGAGGCGGTGTCCTGGGGTGACGGCGAGCAGCTTCACCAGGGTCCTGGCGCCGGGCCGCGGCCAGCGTTCGGCCGGCTCGGGGCCGGCGTCACGAGTCGCCCGGAAGCCGTCGAAAAGGTGCAGGCGCAGCAGCGGGGCGCCGGAGTCGGGGGCGTCGTCCGTGCGTGCTGCATCCATCAGGGCGACAGCGTAGCCGAGCACGCCGCCGACCCCCTGGGCGTGCGCCCAGGGGGTCGGCGGCCGTGCGGTTCAGGTCAGGACAGCTTGAACGTCGACATCTGGTGGATGCCGTCGTCCAGGGAGAGGACGCCGCCGCCCAGTTGCTCCGCCATCCGGTTGGTGCCGAAGCGGTCGAAGTTGAGTGAGACCATTTCGTCGGTGCCGTCGCCGTCGAGGTCGGCGGCGAGGTAGTTGCGGCCGCCCATCAGGGTGGCGCCGCCGATGCCGGACTGGAAGATCCCGCCGTTGGTCAGCTGCGACGGGTCGTACGCGGCGAGCCCGGACTCGGTGCCTCCCGCGAACAGCTCCCGGCCGCCGGGGCCGTTGATGAACCCGGCCATCCGCAGCGGGGCCGCGACCGAGGCGTACGTGTCTTCCTTGCCGTCGCCCGGGAAGCCGAACATCACGCCGAAGCTCATGTGGTAGAGCACGTTGTTCTGGTCGTCGGTGAAGTAGTTGCCGTGCGACCACGGGCTGCCGCCGAGGATCTGGCGGATCAGCTCACCGGTGCACCCGTCCCGGATCTCGGTCACCACGCGCGGCGAGGCGGTGGAGAGGTCGCCGTCCACCGTCGGGTCGGCCTTGACGATCCAGGTGTAGACGACCGCGTGACCGTCCGCGTACGGGATCTTCGGCGAGGCGAAGACGCCGTTGACCAGGACCGCGCCGTGCAGCTTGCCGTCGGCCGCCTGGCTCGGGGCCTTCGGGTCGGCGGTCCATTTCACGGCGCCCTTGCCGTCGAGGGCGACACCGTTGACGACCGCGTCGGAGGCCTGGATCGCGTTCGGGCTGGAGTACTGCGTGTACACCTGCCCGCCGGAGACCACCGTGTCGGAGAAGATTACGTCTCCCGCGCTCGACGGCGCGGAGTACGACCACAGTTGAGTGCCGCTCGCGTCGTACACGCGCAGTGCGTCGGTCGGGACGAGGATCTCGGCCTTGCCGTCGTCGTCGACGTCGGCGACGGTGACCGAGCGGACGTACGCGCCCTTGCCGTCGATCGTGGAGAGGACCTTGCCGGTCTTCCCGTCGAGCACGGCGGTGGCGCTGTCGGCGGCCACGGCGACATCGGGGGTGCCGTCGCCGTTCACGTCACCGGTCGCGATGTTGTGCACCTCGCCGGGGACGGTGGCCTGCCACAGCTTCTTCGGGGCGCCGTTGACCAGCGACGTACCCGAGTACGCCCACACGCCGTGCGAGGAGCCGCCGACGACGACGTCCTTCTTGCCGTCGCCGTCGAAGTCGGCGGCCTTGCCGGTGTACAGGTCGCCCTGAAGCGGCGTCAGGCTCTTCTGGCTGCCGTTGCCGAGGCTGAACTCGTGGATGTTCTGTTGCTGGTCGACGGTGCGCACGTAGTCGCCGCCGCCCGCGGAGTACATCTGCTGGTAGAAGGGCGATGAGTCGTAGCCGTTCTGACGCCACTTGACCTTGCCGCCGCTGGTGAAAGCGGTCAGCGAGCCGTAGCGCAGGCCGCCCGGGTTGAGCGAGGTGTCCTGGGCCCGGTCGTCGTTCGCGGTGGCGTACAGCGCGCCGCCCTTGGCGGCGAGGGTCCAGGCGCTGGCACCGTTGTGGCTGTTGTCGGCGGAACGCTTGGTGGTGTACGCCCACTTGACCGTCGAGCCGTCCGAGCCGTCGAGGACCCGGATCGTGCTGGAGGTCACGAAGTACGAGGCGTTGTACGCCGACTCGCTGACCGCGATCTCGGCTCCGCCGCCCGACGCCGCGTCACCGACCATCAGCGCGGTGGGCAGGACGTTGGCGCGGGTGTCGAGCGTGGTCCGCTTGCCGTCGGCCAGGTCGTACGAGGCGAGCTGGTACTCGATGGCGTCGGAGGTGTCCGCCTGCTCCAGGGCGACGACCCGGTTGCGGGAAGCGTCCAGGCGCAGCTGACGACCGTACAGGGCGCTGTCCGTCTCCCACTTCACCGAGCCGTCGGCCGTGTCGAGGACGACGGTACGGCCGCGCGCGGCGTTCGTGTCGGTCTTGCGCAGGTCCCAGACCCCGGCGACCTTGCCGTCACCGACGGCCTCAAGGGCGCCCCAGTTCACACCGGCCGTCGACTTGGTGTCGTACGTCCACGTCGACGACGGGGTGAGCTTGCCGTCGGCGGAGGAGAACCGGATGCCGGTGAGGGTGGCCGTCTCCGTCGCGGGCGCGTACCCGTTCAGGCGGGGCGAGTTGGCGATGAGCAGCGTGCCGTCGACGACCTTGACGTTGGTGGCGAACGAATACAGCTTCGACCACACCATTTTGCCGGTCTTGCCGTCGAGGACCGACACGAAGGTGCCGCCCTTCAACGACGAGTCGGGCGTGGTGATCGCCCGGGGGTCGCCGAGGCCGACGGACGCGGAGAACACGATGTCCTTCGTGCCGTCACCGGTCAGGTCGGCGGTGTCGAAACCCTGGTCCGAGTACGGCGAGGACGGGGAGACCGCGTTGTAGCCCATCACGATGCGCGCCGGGTACGGCTCGACGCGCCAGACCTGGGCCGGCTTGGCCTGCCAGTCCGTGTAGAGCGAGGCGTTGGTGCGGGCCCAGGCGGTGGAGCCGTCGGCCTTGTGCAGCTGGACGTTGCCCAGGCTGTGCACGGTGAAGTAGCTGCCGTCGGAGCCGGCCGGGACGGTGGCGGCGGTGCCGCGCGCGCCTTCCAGCGTGGACTTGTTGGTGAAGGTGACCTTGGTGGACGGGTCGACGGTGGCGTCGGTGGTCGAGCCGTCGCCGGAGCCGTCGTCCTTCGCCGCGTACTCGTTGTCGTCCCCGTAGACGTCGACGTTGACGTGGTCGGCGAGGGTCTTGGCCTCGCTCGCGCTCAGCGTCGTCGACCCGGTCGAGGAGTCGGCGGCCGGCGCGGGCGGCGCCGCCGTCAGCGTCAGACCCGCCGCGACGAGGGTGGAGGCGAGCGTCAGCGCCCGCCGTGAGGTGTGGGCTCTCATCACTTGGCTCCCTGCGCGATGCGGATCGCCGAACCGTTCGTCACAACGGCCTGGTCGTAGGAGTACTGGAGGGCGTCGTCGCCGGCCTGGTTCTCGATGCCGACGGTGGCCGAGGCACCCTTGCCCGTGACGGACTGGTACTGGAACGTGATCGCGCCGGTGGCCTCGTCGAAGACGGCCTCGAAGGTGGCGCGGTCAGTGGTCCCGGCGAACAGGACGTTGTTCCAGACGACCGCGAACCTGCGGCTGCCGGTCTCGCCCGTGGTGGCCGTCTGCACGGTCGACTTCTTGTCGAGGGTCAGGTCGTCCCACAGGGGGGCGACGATGCCGTTCGGCTGGGTCTCCGTCGGCAGCGCCTCGTTCTCGTAGTCGCCGATGCGCGAGGAGAGGAAGTTGACCAGGCCGTCGGTGGTGACCGCGGCGCTGGTGTACTTCACGCCGTAGAACGAGACCGGGAACGGCAGCGGGACCGTCTTGGCGTCCTCGTCACCGCTCAGGGCGACCTTGCTGGAGCCGGGGATCCAGGAGTACGCCGCCGGGGCGCAGGAGTTGCCCGAAGCATCGGCCCGTGCCGGGAGCCGGACGGTGCGGGTCACGTCGCCGTCAACCTTCAGCTCGGCCGTGTACTCGCCGTTGCAGAGCAGGGGCGCGGCGGGCGTCACCTTCAGCGGGTACGTGCCCTCGGCGACCTTCGGCAGCGTGAACGTGCCGTCGGAGGCGGAGGTGACGGAGTCGACCGGGGTGCCGGGGACCGCGACGGTCGCCTTGGCCAGCGGCTTGCCGGTGACGTCGAGGACGGTGCCGGTGACGGCGTGCCGCGGGAGGTGGGTGAGCGCGATGTCCTGGGTCAGCGGGGTGTCGGCAATCACCTCGACACCGGAGACCGTCTTGGCCGCGTAGCCGTACTGGTTGATCGTGAAGTCGTACGTGCCCGGGGCCAGCGTCATCTTGTACGTGCCCTGGGGCCCGGTGGTCACCACGTGGTCGCCGTCGGCGCCGGTGGCCTTGACGTTGAAGCCGGCGAGGGGTGCGCCGGTGTCCTTGTCGGTGATCTTGCCGGTGACGTTGACGGCGGTGTGCGGCGCCTTGTCGATGGAGGAGAGGATGTCGAGCTTGCCCTCGCCCCAGACGTTGTTCATGGCGGCGGTGCCGCCGCAGTGGGTGTCGTCGACGTCGAGCGCGCCCTCGCCGAGGAGCTTGCGGGTCTCGTCGATGTTGCCGACCAGCGAGGGGGCCGCCGACCACAGCAGGGCCACGGCGCCCGCGAGGTGCGGGGTCGCCATCGACGTACCGTCCATGGCCGCGTACTTCGAGCCCGGGTACGTCGACGTGATGTTCTTGCCCGGCGCCGCGATGTTCGGCTTGGCGGAGCCGTCGACCGGCGAGGGGCCGAAGCCGGAGAAGTCCGTGATCTTGCCGGCCGCGTCGTAGGCGCCGACCGTGTACGTCGAGACCTGCGCGCCCGGCGGGTGGGCCGTCGAACAGGTCACGCCGTCACCGTCGTTGCCCGCCGCGAACGCCTCGAAGATGCCCGCGGAGTTCCAGGCGTCGATGATGTCCTCGTAGAAGGGGACGGTGGCCTGCTTCTGGCCCCAGGAGTTGTTGACGATGTTCGGGGCGAGGTCCGGGCGCGGGTTCTGCCCGTTGTGGTCGGTCGGCGCGAGGATCCACTGGCCGGCGGCGAGCAGGTTCTCTTCCGAGCACTCGTCGGTCTCGCAGCCCTTGGCGGCTATCCACTTCGCGTTCGGCGCGACACCGATGCCGTTCTTGGCGACCATCGTGCCCATGGTGTGGGTGCCGTGGCCCTGGTTGTCGCACGGGGTGCCGTCGGAGGGGCAGTTGCCCGACGGGTCGTAGAAGTTGTAGTCGTTCGTGAAGGTGCCGTTGCCGTTGTTGCCGCGGTAGTTGGCCACCAGATCCGGGTGGTCGTACTGCACACCGGTGTCGACGTTGGCGATGACGATGCCCTCGCCGCGGTCCTTGTACCGGTCCCAGACCTGGTCGGCCTTGATGTCGGAGACGCCCCACTCGGGGGTGTCCGTGCCGTCGGCGGACGACGCGACGCCGGAACGGGTCCTGGTGACCTCGGCGCCCGGCGTCCTGCTGTCGTCGATCTTGAACTTCCGCGACTTGACGAGTTCCTTGACGTCGGAGCGCCCGGCCAGCCTGTTCACCAGGTCCTCGTCGCCGGTGACCTGGACGGCGTTGGTGATCCAGTAGTCCTTGTGCCCGACCTTCTCCTTGTCGAGGAAGGCGGTCAGCGGCTTCTGGCTCTCGGCAGCCGTGGACTTCAGCGCCTTGTACGCGGCCTCGGCGGCCTTCGCGTGCGTGCGCTGCTTCTTGGCGGCCAACAGGTCGGCCTTGTCCTTGAGGACGACGAAGAAGGTGGCGTCGCCGCCCTGGGAGACGGCCTTCTCCAGAGCGGAGTCGACGGTGGCCGACGTGGGGGCGGGGTCGGCGACGGCGGGTATCGCGCCGGCCAACAGGGCGGCGGCCGCGGTCAGCGACGCCGCCGCCCAGGCGGTTCGTCTGCGCCTCGGCGGTCGGGGCAGGGGCATCGGGCACTCCTCGGGGAGGGTACGGGGTGCCCGAAACCTAGGAAGCGGCCGTTACTGCGCCATTACAGCCCCGGCGACCCGGCCCGTCACAGGTTCAGCCCCCGCGCCCGCAGCCACGGCAGCGGGTCGATGCCCGAGCCGAACCGCGGCGTGACGCGCACCTCGAAGTGCAGATGCGGGCCGCTGACGTTGCCGGTCGCGCCGGAGAGGCCGAGCGGCTCGCCCGCTTCGAGGCGGGAGCCGGCCTTGACGCCGATCCGGGACAGGTGGGCGTACTGCGTGTAGTAGCCGTCGGCGTGCCGCAGGACCACCTGGTTGCCGAAGCCGTCGCCGCAGCCCGTGAAGACGACGGTGCCCGCGCCGACCGCCCGCACCGGCGTCCCGGTGGGCACGGCGAAGTCCTGGCCGGTGTGCGTGTGCGACCACAGGCGGCCGCCCGAGCCGAAGCCCGCCGACAGCGGGGCGGGGCTCACCGGCTTCACCCAGGTCCGGCCCTTGCCCGCCCGGTCGTGCGCGCCGATGTCACCGCGCCCGCACGCCCCGCCTCCGGTCGGCATCGGCGGCCCGGCCGCGAGGGCCCTGGCCCGCGCCTGCCGCACCTCCGCCTCGGCCCGCTCCAGCTTCGCCTCGATGTCGTCGCGGGCGGCCGACCGGCGCTTCTCCTGCGCCCTGAGCCCCTTCACGATGCGGGCGGACTCGGCGCGCCGGTCGGCGACCCGGTTCCTGGACTCGGTGACGCGGTCGGTGAGCTGCCGGGCGGCGCGGTCGCCGCGGCCCGCGCGGACGCCGGCGTCGAGGGCCCGCTGCGGGGAGGACGAGGTGAGCAGCGGAAGCACCGTGCCGAGGCCCGAGGCGCCCTGGTACTCGCTGCGTGCCTGGCGCCCGAGGGTGGCCCTGAGCGCGTCGAGCCTGCGCTGCTCGGCGGCCTGCCTTCTGGTCGCCTCGGCGAGCCGGCGCTCGCCCTTGCGCGCGGCGGCCCGCGCCTTCTCGTGCGCGGCGACGGCCTTCGACGCCTCCTGTATGAGGTGCTCGGCGCGGACCGAGAGGCGTCCGAGGCCGGGGCCGTCGTCCGCGGACGACCGGCCGGTGCCGGAGACGAGGAGCGCGGCGACCGCCGCGGCCACGCATGCTGCCGTCCCCGTACGCCGTGTTCCGTTCCGTCGCACACATCGCATCGACCGAATGTCGCAAAAAGTACAAGCCGGACGGCCGTACGTCGCCGTGTCGCCCGCCCCGGGTCCATCGGACGTACTACACGCGACGATCGTCACAGGGCGGCCCGGGATCGACCACGTGTACCCTTGACGTGCAAGCGAAGGGGAGTAGCCCCGCGAACCGGTCGTCGACACACTGGAACCCCCGGGTTCCCGGTGGCCGGGCTCGGACCGCCTCGGCGGGACGGGTGGGCGAGACCTTCGACCAGGCAGAACACAGCACACGTACGCGACCGTGCCTACGTGTGTCCGCTGCCGGGTCGAGTGGTCCTCCCTACGCAGCGGGACGGGGACCGCGCCGGTCCGGCCCGCACAGAAAGCATCCCCATGGATCTCGATCCCCTGGCGATCGTCACCGCCTTCGGGCTGATCTTCCTCGCCGAACTCCCGGACAAGACCATGTTCGCCTCCCTGGCCATGGGCACCCGGATGAAGCCCCTGTACGTCTGGTTCGGCACGTCCGCCGCGTTCCTCGTGCACGTGGCCATCGCCGTCGGCGCGGGCTCGCTGCTCGGCCTCCTGCCCGGCTGGATCGTGAAGGTCGTCTCCGGCCTGATGTTCCTCTTCGGCGCGTTCATGCTCCTCAAGGGCGGCGACGACGAGGACGACGAGGACTCGGCGGGCCCCAAGACGGTCACCGGTTTCTGGCCGGTCTTCGGCACGGCGTTCATGGCCGTCTTCATCAGCGAGTGGGGCGACCTCACGCAGATCACCACCGCCAACCTGGCCGCCACGAACGGCACCTGGTCGACCGCGATCGGCTCGTGGGCGGCCCTGATGTCCGTGTCCGCGCTCGCCCTGGTCGCCGGGCGCTTCATCGCCAAGCGGGTGCCGCTCAAGACCGTTCAGCGGGTGGGCGGTTTCTGCATGCTCGCGCTGGCCATCTGGTCGTTCGTCGAGGTGTTCACCGGCTGACGCACGGCCCGCGCGCCGGCCTCCGCGGACCCCTTGTGGATACACGAACGTATCGAATACGTTCGCGTATCCAACCGGGGAGGCGAGGATGCCCGTCACCAAGCGGCGTGCGCGGACGCGGCAGCGGCTGCTCGACGCCGCGCTCGACGTGTTCGCCGAGGAGGGCTTCGGGCGCTCCACGGTCGAACAGGTCTGTGAGCGCGCGGGGTTCACCCGCGGCGCTTTCTACTCGAATTTCTCCTCGCTCGACGAGCTGTTTCTCGCCTTGTGGGAGGAGCGGTCCGCGCGGATGCTCGATGATGTGCGGGCTGCCCTCGCCGGTGTCGACCCGGATGATCCCGAGGCCGCCGTGCGGTCCGCGATCGACGCCACCCCCGTCGACGACGCCTGGTTCCGGATCACCGCCGAGTTCACCGCGCACGCGCTGCGCAATCCGGGCCTGCGCCGGGTGATGGCCGCCCGCGAGGAGGCCATCCGCGACGCGATCCTGCCGGTGTTCGTGACCGCGCTCGGCCGGCTCGGCCGCCGGGTCACCGACGAACGGGCCCTGGGCGACGCCCTGGTGGCCGTGCACGACGGAACCACCGTGCAGGTTCTGCTTCAGCCGGACGACGCGGCCGTACGGGCCCGTCGCGAGGCCCTCTTCATGAACGTACTGGACGCCTACAGCACACCGTTGGAGAGCGCATGAGTGACACCACCGCCGATGTCATCGTCGTGGGGGCCGGCCTCGCCGGACTCGTCGCGACGTACGAGCTCACTCGCGCGGGCAAGCGAGTCGTGCTGGTCGACCAGGAGAACGAGGCGAACCTCGGGGGCCAGGCGTTCTGGTCGCTCGGCGGACTCTTCCTCGTCGACAGCCCCGAGCAGCGGCGCATGGGGATCAAGGACTCCTACGAGCTGGCCCTCGCCGACTGGCTCGGCTCCGCGGGCTTCGACCGCGAGGACGAGGACCACTGGCCGCGCAAGTGGGCCGAGGCCTATGTGCGGTTCGCCGCCGAGGAGAAGCGGGACTATCTGGCCGGGCTCGGGCTGAAGGTCACCCCGAACGTCGGGTGGGCCGAGCGCGGGTCCGGAACGGCCACCGGGCACGGGAACTCCGTGCCGCGCTTCCACATCACGTGGGGGACGGGGCCCGAGGTCGTGCGCGTCTTCCGCGAGCCGGTGCTCGCGGCCGCCGAGCGCGGGCTCGTCGACTTCAAGTACCGGCACCAGGTCGACGAGTTGATCGTGGAGGACGGCGCCGCCGTCGGCGTGCGCGGCTCGCTGCTCGAACCCTCCGACGCGGCGCGCGGTGTCGCCTCGTCCCGTGAGACCGTCGGCGACTTCGAACTGCGCGCCAAGGCCGTCGTCGTGACCTCGGGCGGCATCGGCGCCAACCACGAACTGGTCAGGAAGAACTGGCCCGTCGAGCGCATGGGCACCGCCCCCGAGTCCATGGTCACCGGCGTCCCCGCGTACGTCGACGGGCGCATGCTGGAGATCACCGAGGGCGCCGGCGCCTCGCTCGTGAACCGCGACCGCATGTGGCACTACACCGAGGGCCTGAAGAACTGGGACCCGATCTGGCCGGGACACGGCATCCGGATCATCCCCGGCCCGTCCTCGCTGTGGCTGGACGCGGAGGGCAAGCGGCTGCCCGCGCCGCTCTTCCCCGGTCACGACACCCTCGCCACGCTCAAGCACATCACCGGGAGCGGCCACGACCACACGTGGTTCATCCTGACCCGCGCCATCGTGGAGAAGGAGTTCGCGCTCTCCGGATCCGAGCAGAACCCCGACATCACAGGCAAGGACCTGAAGCTGGTCCTCCAGCGCGTGAAGAAGGGCGCGCCCGGACCGATCCAGGCGTTCCTCGACAAGGGCGAGGACTTCGTCGTCCGGCGGAACCTGAAGGACCTCGTCGCCGGGATGAACGAGCTGACGCCGTCGACTCCCGTCTCCTACGAGCAGGTCGAGCGCGAGATCGTCGCGCGGGACCGGGAGGTCGCCAACGGGTACTCCAAGGACCTCCAGATGATGGCGATCCGCAACGCCCGCTCGTACCTCTTCGACCGCCTCACCCGCGTCGCCAAGCCGCACCGCCTCCTCGACCCGGCGCAGGGCCCGCTGATCGCCGTACGCCTGCACGTCCTCACGCGCAAGACGCTCGGCGGTCTGGAGACGAACCTCGACTCGCAGGTCGTGCGGCCCGACAAGTCCGTCTTCGAAGGGCTGTACGCGGCCGGGGAGGTCGCCGGATTCGGCGGCGGCGGCGTGCACGGGTACAACGCGCTGGAGGGGACCTTCCTCGGCGGCTGCATCTTCTCCGGACGCGCCGCCGGGCGCGCGCTCGCGCGGAGCCTCGCATGAGTACGCGGGGCACGGCCCTGGTGACGGGGGCCTCTTCGGGCATCGGGGCGGCGGTCGCGGCGGCGCTGCTCAAGCGCGGCTACAAGGTGTACGGGACCAGCCGGGACCCCCGGAAGGTCGCCTCACCGGTGCCGGGCGTGGAGTATCTGCCGCTCGACCTCTCCGACGAGGAGAGCATCGAGACCCTCGCGCGCTCGGTCGGCGAGGTCGACGTGCTCGTCAACAACGCCGGGGAATCGCAGAGCGGCCCGTTCGAGGAGCTGCCGATGGACGCGGTGCGGCGGCTCTTCCAGCTCAACGTGTTCGGGGCGGTGCGGCTGAGCCAGCTGCTGCTGCCGGGGATGCGGGAGCGGCGGCGCGGCCGGGTGGTGATGGTCGGCTCGATGCTGGCCAGCTTCCCGCTCGCCTACCGGTCCTCCTACGTCGCCTCGAAGGCCGCGATCAAGGGCTTCGCGAGCGCGGCGCGGCGCGAGTACGCCCCGTTCGGCGTCGGCATCACGACGGTCGAGCCGGGCTCCATCGCCACCGGCATCAGCGAGCGGCGCACCCAGTACGTGGCGAAGGACTCGCCCTTCCGTGCCGCCTACGACACGATGCTCGCCGCCCTCAACTCCAATGAGGCGCACGGGATCTCGGCCGAGAAGGTCGCCGCGAAGATCGTCACCGCGATCGAGGCGGGGCGGCCGCGGCCGCTGTACGCGGTGGGCAGCAACGCGCCCCTCGTGTTCGCGCTGCGCCGGGCGCTGCCCCGCGCGGCGGCCGAACGGATGGTGGCCAGGAGGCACGGGCTGAAGTAGGGGCAGGAGATTTCCGGCGGCCGGAGCCCTCGGGCACGGCCGCCGAAACCACTCGCACAGATATGCGCGAAGGCTGTTCCGGGCCGGGGCACTCAGGCGTACATTCGCTTCACCGTCGGCGCACGCACGGTCGCGCGGATGAATTGCGTCGGTGCTCTTCATCCCACGCCCGAGCGCTGTCGAAGACGGCGTGCAGGCGCGACACAGCGGGAGCACCTGCGAAGGCCGGCCCGGCCGCTCCCCTCGGAACGCACCATTCCGGCCGGGCCGCGTCCGCTCCCCCGCGGATTGCCGGTGGGGGCAGGCACTATGGGGGCATGACTGAGAGCAACGCCGTGCCCGCCACCGATTCCATGCCCGACTGGGAGAAGCGGTTCCGGGCACCGCGCGTCTCCCTGCCCGACTGGGCGGAGGACGCGCCGGACCGCTCCCTGTTCGTGTCGAACGCCACGGGGACGTACGAGCTGTACGCCTGGGACCGGGCCACGGGCGAGCAGCGCCGCGCGACGAACCGGGCGAACGGGACGACGGACGGCGTGCTCACGCCCGACGGCGCGTGGATCTGGTGGTTCGACGACACGGACGGGGACGAGTTCGGGACCTGGCTGCGCCAGCCCTTCGCGGGCGGCGAGGACGTCGAGGCGGTCCCCGGCCTCGCGCCTTCCTACTCGGCGGGCCTGGCCCTCGGCCGCGACGGGCACACGGCCGTGATCGGCTGCTCCACCGACGAGGACGGCACGACGATCCACGTGGTGCGCCCCGGCGCCGACTCCCCCGCCGAGATCTACCGGCACCGCGAGTCCGCGGGCGTCGGCGACCTGTCGCACGACGGGACGCTGATCGCGATCGAGCACACGGAGCACGGCGACGCGATGCACGGAGCGCTCCGCGTGCTCCGGCTCGACGGTTCGACGGTCGCGGAGCTCGACGACTCCAAGGGCGGCACCGAGGACCTCGGCCTCGAAGTGCTCGGCTTCGCGCCCGTGGCCGGTGACACCCGGCTGCTCGTCGGGCACCAGCGGCGCGGCCGCTGGGAGCCGATGGTCTGGGACGTCGCCACCGGCGAGGAGACCGACCTGGCGCTCGACCTGCCGGGCGACGTGTCGGCGGAGTGGTACCCGGACGGCTCGGCGCTCCTCGTCGTGCACGAATTCGAGGCCCGCGGCGAGCTGTGGCGCTACGAGTTCGCGACGGGCGCGCTGACGAAGGTCGACACCCCGGTCGGCTCGGTCTCCGGCGCCTCCGCGCGGCCCGACGGCAGCGTCGAATACCTGTGGTCGTCGGCCGCCGAGCCGTCGGTCGTGCGCTCCACCACGGGAGAGGTCGTCCTCGACCCGCCCGGCATGAAGGCCCCGGCCTCCGTCCCCGTCGAGGACGTGTGGGTGGAGGGCCCCGGGGGCCGCATCCACGCCCTCGTGCAGAAGCCGGCGGGCGCGAGCGGCCCGCTGCCCACCGTCTTCGAGATCCACGGCGGGCCGACCTGGCACGACTCCGACGCGTTCGCGGCGGGCCCGGCGGCCTGGGTCGACCACGGGTACGCGGTGGTCCGGGTCAACTACCGGGGCTCGACCGGGTACGGCCGTGAGTGGACGGACGCGCTCAAGCACCGCGTCGGCCTGATCGAGCTGGAGGACATCGCGGCCGTCCGCGAGTGGGCCGTCTCCTCCGGGCTCGCCGACCCGGAGCGCCTCGTCCTCGCGGGCGGCTCCTGGGGCGGCTATCTGACGCTGCTCGGCGTCGGCACGCAGCCGGGCGCGTGGGCCGTGGGGCTCGCCGCGGTGCCGGTCGCCGACTACGTGACGGCGTACGAGGACGAGATGGAGGCGCTCAAGGCCCTGGACCGCACGCTGTTCGGCGGTTCGCCGGAAGAGGTGCCCGAGCGGTACCGGGTGTCGTCCCCGCTCACGTACGTGGACGACGTGAAGGCGCCGGTCTACATCTCGGCGGGGGTCAACGACCCGCGGTGCCCGCTCCAGCAGATCCTCAACTACGTGGACCGGCTCGCGGCACGCGACGCGACCCACGAGGTCTACCGGTACGACGCGGGGCACGGCTCGCTCGTCGTCGAGGAGCGCATCAAGCAGGTCGCGCTCGAACTGGACTTCGCGAAGCGCCACTTGCCGAGCTGAGGCTTACGGGCCCCTGGCCGGTCGCAGCGGCCGACCTGCTTGTCCGGCCGGGGGTCCGGGGGTTGCCCCCGGGAAGGGACAGCATTTCGGACCCCGTACCGTGGGGGTGTGTACCGGTTCCTCCTGACCCCGCGCTGGTGGGGGATCAACATCTTCGTCCTGCTCGCGATCCCCGTGTGCATCTTCATGGGCTCGTGGCAGCTCAGTCGTTTCGAGGGCCGGGTACAGGACCACGAGTCCGCGGCCAAGCAGTCGCAGGTCAACGAGAAGTCGGCGCCGCAGCCGCTCGACTCGCTGCTGCCCGTGGACCAGAAGACCTCCGGGAAGCGGGCCACGGCGACCGGCCACTACGGCAAGCAGCTCCTGGTGCCCCAGCGGGACCTCGGCGAGCGCAGCGGCTTCTACGTCGTGACGCTGCTCAAGGTCGAGGGCACCGGGAAGGCGCTGCCGGTGGTGCGCGGCTGGGTGCCGGGCAAGGCGTCCGCCGCGAAGGCGCCCGCGGCGCCGAAGGGGGAGGTCACGGTCGTCGGGGCGCTCCAGGCCTCGGAGTCGCCGACCTCCAGCGGGGTGACCACCGCGGGTGGGCTGCCCGCCGGGCAGGTCGGCGTGATCAGCGCGGCGTCCCTGGTGAACCTCGTCCCGTACGACGTGTACGACGGGTGGGTCACGCTCGACAAGGCGGACTCCGGGATGACGGCGGTTCCGGCCACGGCGCCGGAGGGCAGCGGGCTCGACCTCAAGGCGTTCCAGAACCTCGGGTACACGGGTGAGTGGTTCGTGTTCGCGGGGTTCGTGGTCTTCATGTGGTTCCGCCTGGTCCGCCGCGAGGCGGAGGCCCTCCGGGACGCGGAACTGGGTATCGCCGAACCGGCGTGACGCCTCGGGGCTCTGCCCCGAGAGCGGCGGATTGCTCACGGTGAACTAGGACGCCGGCAGCAGACCCGTCCGGTAGACCGTGCCCTCGCAGGCGTTCGAGATGGTGGTCGCCGCGGTCGGGGCGCCGGGTTCCGCCGTGTGGGACACCGCGACGCTGCCTTCCGCACCCCCGTCGGAGCCGAGCTGCGTCGTCGTCTGCGTCTCCGTGCCGGTCGTGGCGTCGCCCCCGTTCGACGCGTCGCCGGTCGGCGTCGGCGAGGGGGACGGGTCGCCGCCACCACTGCCCCCGCTGCTCCCACCGGTCGCGGAGCAGGACGCGGACGGCACCCACGCGAACCGCACCTCGTACGCCTTGCCCGGTTCGAGGATCACCTGGCTCGGCTCGGTCGACGGGTCGGGCAGCCCGGAGCCGTCGCCCGGGGTGTGGTCGACGACGCTGACCTTGGCCGGGTCGGCCGCGCCCTGCGCGACGGTGACCACGGAGCCGGCGCTGTCCACCGTGCAGTTGGAGCCCGAGACGTTCGAGACGCGGAACGAGCCGTAGACCTTGCCGGCCCCGTCGGGCGCGCTGACGCTGGCCTGCGGATTGCCCAGCTCGCTCGCCTCACAGGTGGGCGAGGTCGCGGCCGCGGTGGAGGCCGGGTCGGCGCCCGCGGTGGCGCCGCCCGAGGCCTTGCGGCCGTCGCCCTTCTTGTCCTTCTTGGCGCCCTTGCCCTTGTCCTTGGCGTGCGAGGGCTTGCCGGTGTCGCCGTGGCCCGCGCCGCCGGACGCCGTGCCCGAGGTCGCCCCGCCGCGCGTGGCGTCGCTGCTGTTGCCCGCGATGGACGGCCGGTCGCCCGAGGAGTCGGTGCTCGTCACATGCAGCACCGCGGGCACCGCCATCGCCGCGAACACGCCCACGGCGATCGCGCCCACGGCGGCCTGCCGCTTGCGCGCGCGGCGGGCGGGGACGGCCCGGTGCAGCTCGTCGAGCGCCTGCTCCGAGGGCTCGAGGTCCACGACGGCCTGCCGCATCATCCGGCGGACCGCGAGCTCGTCGTCACCGAGCCCTTCGGTGTCGGCGGAGTCCGGGGAGTGCCGGTCTGCCTCACTCACTTCGTCGGCCGCCCGGCCCGGGCCGCCGTCGAGATGGTGGTTCATGCTGGCTCCTCCATGGCGACGCGCAGCGCCGCGATGCCCCTCGATCCGTACGCCTTGACCGAGCCGAGCGATATCCCGAGGGACTCGGCCACCTGCGCCTCCGTCATGTCCGCGAAGTATCGCAGGACGAGGACCTCGCGCTGGCGTCGCTGCAACCCGCGCAGCGCCTTCTTCAGGGCGTCCCGCTCCAGGAGGTCGTACGCACCCTCCTCCGCGCTCGCCATGTCCGGCATCGGCTTGGTGAGCAGCTTCAGGCCGAGGATGCGGCGGCGCAGCGTGGACCGCGACAGGTTGACGACGGTCTGCCGCAGATACGCGAGCGTCTTCTGCGGGTCCCGGACGCGCTTGCGCGCCGAGTGCACGCGGATGAACGCCTCCTGCACGACGTCCTCGCAGGAGGCGGTGTCGTCGAGAAGCAGCGCCGCGAGCCCCAGCAAGGAGCGGTAATGGGCGCGATAGGTCTCGGTGAGATGGTCGACGGAGGTACCGGCCTGCGTCATCGACTCGTCAGCACCCTGTGCTGGAACGCGCGCCGGGCGCGCCGCGGGCATGGGGGCGATCACCGGCATGCCGCCGGCTGCCCGGACACGCCGGGTTCCAAGGGGTGCGAGGGGCACCAGGGGCGGTTGCAGAGCCGCGCCTGTCGCCCGTACCGCTGTGAAGTCCAGTACTTCTGCCACGCCTGTTGGACAAGCTTCCCCCCGTCAAGGTTGTACGCGTCAGGCGCCCCATTTGCGACGGACCTCGTCATCCCCACCGATGACGCCGCCTCGATTGCCGACATGCGCACCACACTCTTCCCTTATGCCCCGTATGCCCGATGCCGGTCGACGCCTCAGGGGGGCGACCGCAAAGACGCTCCCCGCCCTGCGCGCGGTTGCAGGACGGGGAGGGAAAACGCCTTACACAAAACTCACACAGAATCTTATGGGCGGACACACGAATAGGAAGAGGCTGCCCGCATCACGGGCACCGAAAGAGCCGCAGCTCACATCGCGGCGAGCTCGGCCGCCACCAGCTCGGCGATCTGCGCGGTGTTCAAAGCCGCACCTTTGCGCAGATTGTCCCCGCAGACGAAGAGTTCGAGCCCGGTCGGATCGTCGAGCGAACGCCGCACGCGGCCCACCCACGTCGGATCGGTGCCCACCGCGTCGGCCGGCGTGGGGAATTCACCGGCGGCCGGATTGTCGAAGAGCACGACGCCCGGCGCGGTCGCGATGATCTCGCGCGCCCGGTCGACGGTGACCTCGCTCTGGAAGCGGGCGTGCACGGTGAGGGAGTGCGTGGTGACGACGGGCACCTGCACACAGGTGACCGCGACCTTCAGGTCCGGCAGGCCGAGGATCTTGCGGGACTCGTCCCGCACCTTCATCTCCTCCGACGACCAGCCGTCCTCGCACAGCGTGCCCGACCAGGGCACGACATTGAGCGCCACGGGCTCGGGGAAAGGACCCGTCCGGTCGCCGACGGCACGGCGCAGGTCACCCGGGGTGGTCCCGAGTTCGGAACCGGACACGAGGGAGAGCTGCGCGCGCAGCGTCTCGACCCCGGCGCGGCCCGCCCCGCTCACCGCCTGATAGCTGGACGCGACCAGCTCGCGCAGACCGAACTCGGCGTGCAGCGCCCCGATCGCCACGATCATCGAAAGCGTCGTGCAGTTCGGGTTCGCGATGATGCCGCGCGGCCGCACGCGCGCGGCGTGCGGATTCACCTCGGGGACGACGAGCGGTACGTCCGGGTCCATCCGGAAGGCGGGCGAGTTGTCCACCACCACGACGCCCTTGGCGGCGGCGATGGGTGCCCACTGCGCGGCCACGGCGTCGGGTACGTCGAACATCGCGACGTCGACCCCGTCGAAGACGGACTCCGTCAGCGCGACGACCTCGACCTCCTCGCCGCGCAGGGTGAGCTTGCGCCCCGCCGAGCGCTCGGAGGCCACGAGCCGGATCTCGCCCCAGATGTCCGCGTGCTGCGAAAGGATCTGAAGCAGAACGGCGCCGACGCTCCCGGTCGCTCCCACGACCGCGAGCGTCGGACGCCGCACGGGTGCCTCGGCCATCAGCGGCCGGTGCCTCCGTAGACCACGGCCTCGTCGGAGTCCGAGTCGAGCCCGAAGGCGGAGTGCACGGCGCGCACGGCCTCGTTCACGTCGTCCTCGCGCGTGACGACCGAGATACGGATCTCGGAGGTCGAGATCAGCTCGATGTTCACGCCCGCGTCGGTGAGCGCCTCGAAGAAGCCGGCCGTGACGCCCGGGTTCGTCTTCATGCCGGCGCCGACGAGGGAGATCTTGGCGATCTGGTCGTCGTAGCGCAGCGAGTCGAAGCCGACGCTCGCCTTCTGCTTCTCCAGGGCGTCGATGGCCTTGCGGCCCTCGGTCTTGGGAAGCGTGAAGGAGATGTCGGTCAGGCCCGTGGAGGCCGCCGACACGTTCTGCACGATCATGTCGAGGTTGATCTGGGCGTCCGCGACGGCCCGGAAGATCTTCGCGGCCTCGCCCGGCTTGTCCGGTACCCCGACGACGGTGATCTTCGCCTCGGAGGTGTCGTGCGCGACACCGGAGATGATGGCCTGCTCCACGCCCTTTTCCCCTTGCTGGTTCTTCTCGATCGGCTCGTTGCTGACCCACGTGCCCTTCAGCCCACTGAAGCTGGAGCGGACGTGGATCGGGATGTTGTACCGACGGGCGTACTCCACGCAGCGGTGGAGCAGCACCTTCGACCCGGAGCTGGCGAGCTCCAGCATGTCCTCGAAGGAGATCCAGTCGATCTTCCGCGCCTTCTTCACGACGCGCGGGTCGGCGGTGAACACGCCGTCGACGTCCGTGTAGATCTCGCAGACCTCGGCGTCGAGCGCGGCGGCGAGGGCGACAGCGGTGGTGTCGGACCCACCACGACCCAGGGTCGTGATGTTCTTGCCCTCCTGGCTGACGCCCTGGAACCCGGCGACGATGGCGATGTTGCCCTCGTCGATCGAGGTCCGGATGCGCCCCGGAGTGACGTCGATGATCCGTGCTTTGTTGTGGACCGAGTCGGTGATGACACCGGCCTGACTGCCCGTGAACGACTGGGCCTCGTGGCCCAGGTTTTTGATCGCCATCGCCAGCAAGGCCATGGAGATCCGCTCTCCGGCGGTCAGCAGCATGTCGAATTCGCGCCCGGCAGGAATCGGAGATACCTGTCCGGCGAGATCGATCAACTCATCCGTCGTGTCACCCATCGCGGACACCACAACGACAACCTTGTTGCCGTTCTTCTTGGCGTCGACGATCCTCTTGGCGACCCGCTTGATGCCCTCGGCATCTGCAACGGAGGAGCCTCCGTACTTCTGCACGACAAGGCCCACGTGCGCTCCTCGCTCAGTCCGTCTGTCACCGCATGTACGTATGCGCACTGCGGTCGGCTCAGTTTAACGAGCGGCCGAAATCCGCCCCGGCCGTATCACTCCGTGAGATGTCCCGCCCACGACTTGATCACCAGGTTTCCGTTTGCCGATCTCCGGCCGCTCCGGACAGTCGCATGCCCGTCCCTTGCCGGGGTAACCGGGAACGTGGGGCGGGTCACATCGTTGCTGCGGTCGGCCGGGGTCGGCGTGCGCAGTTCCCCGCGCCCCTGTCGGGGCGCTGGTCACTGCGCCATCGCTACTTCACCGGGCGCAGGCCCAAGGGGCCCGCGATCTCCTCGGCCATGACCTGGCCCGCCTCCTCCTCCAGCGTGCCCTCGGCCGCCGAGAGGTCCTCGTCCGTGTCCAGGCCGTCGAGGTCCTCGAGCGGCTGGTTGAGGCGGACATGGGCCACCAGGGACTGAAGGGCGCGGAGCGTGGCCGAGGCCGTCGACCCCCAGTTGGAGAAGTACGAGAACTGCCACCACCACAGCGCCTCGGTGATCCGGCCCGCGCGGTAGTGCGCCATGCCGTGCCGCAGATCGGAGACGACGTCCGCCAGGTCGTCCGAGATCCGCGCGGCGACCGGCGCCTTGCGCGGCTCGTACGGGTCGAAGACCTCGGAGTACACGTCGACCGGGTCGAGCATCACGGCGAGCCGCTCGCGCAGGTCGTCCATGTCCGGCTCGGCGCCCAGGTCCGGCTCGTAGCGCTCGTCGGGGAGGATGTCCTCGTGCGCGCCCAACCGGCCGCCCGCGAGCAGCAGTTGAGAGACCTCGAGCAGCAGGAAGGGCACCGCCGAGTCCGGCTCGTCGCCCTTGGCGATCTCCGTCACGGCCACGATGAACGACTCGACCTGGTCCGAGATCTGGACGGCGAAGTCGTCGGGGTCCTGGGTGGTCGAGTGCAGCGCGACCGCGTCCGGCGTCGACGGCTGCTGGGCCGCCGGCGCCTTCACCGGCGACTTCTGTGGCGTCTTAGACATCTAGGAGTCTTCTCCCCTCGAAGGCGCGGCCGAGGGTCACCTCGTCCGCGTACTCCAGGTCGCCCCCGACGGGGAGGCCGCTGGCCAGGCGGGTGACCTTCAGGCCCATGGGCTTGATCATGCGGGCGAGGTACGTCGCTGTGGCCTCGCCCTCGAGGTTCGGGTCGGTGGCGAGGATGAGCTCGGTGACCGTGCCGTCCGCGAGGCGGGCGAGCAGCTCCCGTATCCGCAGATCGTCGGGTCCCACGCCCTCGATCGGGCTGATCGCGCCGCCGAGCACGTGGTACCGCCCGCGGAACTCACGGGTGCGCTCGATCGCGACGACGTCCTTCGGCTCCTCCACGACACAGATCACGGAACCGTCCCGCCGCTGGTCGCGGCAGATGTTGCACAGCTCCTCCTGCGCGACGTTGCCGCACGTCGCACAGAAGCGGACCTTCGCCTTGACCTCCATCAGCGCCTGCGCGAGCCGCCGTACGTCGGTGGGCTCCGCCTGAAGCACGTGGAAAGCGATCCGCTGCGCGCTCTTGGGACCGACGCCGGGCAGCCTGCCCAACTCGTCGATGAGGTCCTGGACCACGCCTTCGTACACGGATTGCCTTCCTGCTGCTTACGGTTGTCGCTTGGTACGTACGGTAGTTGGCGGCGGGGTCAGAAGGGGAGACCCGGAATGCCGCCACCGCCGCCGAGTCCCTGGGCGAGCGGGCCGAGCTTCTGCTGCTGGAGCGTCTGAGCGTTCTCGTTCGCCGCCGCGACCGCCGCGACCACCAGGTCGGCGAGGGTCTCGGTGTCCTCCGGGTCGACCGCCTTCGGGTCGATCACGAGATTGCGCAGCTCACCGCCCCCGGTCACCGTCGCCTTGACGAGACCGCCGCCCGCCTGGCCCTCGACCTCCGTCTGCGCCAGCTCCTCCTGAGCCTGCGCGAGGTCCTGCTGCATCTTCTGGGCCTGCTGGAGCAGCTGCTGCATATTGGGCTGGCCACCACCGGGGATCACGATCAGCTCCTGTTCCGGTCCGCTTCCGGTCCGTTGCACGTCGTCAGGACGGGGCGTATGTCTGCGGTTGTCCGCCGGTGCCCCTGGATCCGAGCCTACGTGGTCGGGGGGCCGCCCGCCCCGGTGACCTGAAGCCTCCCGGGGCATGCGGGGCCTCATTTCCGGTCTGCACTCTTTCGAGTGAGATGGGTTGCTTTCTATACCTGATGCGGGACCACTTCCGGGCGGAGATCCGGTGAAAACTGGGGTTCAGCCACCCATTGGGCGGTAGGAAGATGCTGCACATCAGGCCCTCACGACCCGTGCGGAGCCTGGCCCAGCCGTGATCTGTCGAGGGAGTTCCGGGTGAGTCAGCCGGAGATGCAGCCCGAAGGTGCACCCCAGGAGGGGGCGGGCGCCGGCGAGGACGGCGACGGGGGCGGCCTCGGCAAGAAGATTCCCCGGCAGGGCGATCTCACCGGCCGCGCGCTCCCGCTCGGCGACTGGAGCGAACCGGCCGAGCGGCTCGACGAGCTGTACCGCTGGGTCGAGAAGGGCGCCCTGGACACGGCGGACTGGTACCTCTCCGACCGGGTGTGGAAGCGGCGGGGCGCGCGGGCGCTGCGCACCGGCACGGTCCTCGGCGCGGTCTGCGGCGGAGTGCTGCCGCTGCTCGACCTGACGGGCGTCCTCGCCGGCGCGGCCCCCTGGGGCTATCTGTCGCTGCTGCTCGCGGTGGCGTGCATCGGGTGCGACCGGTACTTCGGTCTGACGTCCGGCTGGATACGGGACGTGGCCACGGCGCAGGCCGTGCAGCGGCGCCTTCAGGTCCTTCAGTTCGACTGGGCCTCGGAGAACGTACGGGAGGTCCTCGGGCCCACCGAGGGGACGGCCAGCGAGGCGGCCGAGCGGTGCCTCGGGGTGCTGCGGCGGTTCTCGGACGACGTGACGGAGCTGGTGCGGGCCGAGACGGCGGACTGGATGGTGGAGTTCAAGTCCGGCCCGGCCCCGCTGACCATGCAGGCGTCCGTCCCGGCGGCCCGCCCGGCGGACCAGCCGAGCAGCCGCTTTCCGCTGCCGCCGGGGACCCGCCCGAACATGCCACGCCAGCGCCCGCCGGAGCCGCGGTAGCCCCTGGTTCCGGGTTGCGCGGCACCGGTATTTCAAGCCCCTGCGGCGATTGAGCAGCGGGGTCCGGGGCGGAGCCCCGAGGCGTAGGGACGGTCGACCGCAACAGGTCCGGTCAGCTGAAGATGAGCATGGAGCTCTGGGCCAGACTCCGGGTAGCCGCCTGGTGCAGGCCCAGCCACACATGCCGCTCCCGGGCGAACGGATTGTCGTCCAGGGGCACGGCCGCGGCCGGCTCCTCAAGAGACGTCGGCGCAACAGGCGGAGCCGGCGGCTGCGGCGGATTCCCCGGATCGATACCAATCGCGGGCGCCACGAACTCCAGCTCCCGCAGCAACGCGTGCGAGGAGCCCAACGGGCCGCCCCCCGCCAGGAGTTCCTCGTTGGACAGCGGTTCGGCGAAGTCCACGGGGACGTACGCGCCCGCGTGGTCGTAATGCCAGACCAGATGGGAACTCTGGGCCGTCGACTCGAACATCTCCAGCAACTGCTCGTAGTCACCGCCCAGTTCGTCGACCGGCGTCACGGCGAGGCCACAGATCTGCAGGAGGTACGCCCGGCGCAGGAAGTGCAGCGCGTCGTAGTCGAAGCCCGCGATCGGGGCCACGTCCCCGGACAGGCCCGGCATGTACGCGTGGACCGGCACCGGTGGCAGTCCTGCCTCGTTCAACGCTTTGTCGTAGAGCGCGAGTTCCTCGGCGAACGGATTGTCGGGGCTGTGGCACAGCACGTCGACCAGGGGGACGAGCCACAGGTCACAGGCCAAGGGGGCTCCTCAGTGCTCCGGAGTGCTCCGGCGCGGTGGACGGTATCGGCGTCGTCATCAGGGTAGTGGGACGCGGCGCAGGGTTGACCTGTCTTGCGCCTACCCGTTCTCGTCGAAGTACCCGCTCACGCGCCGGTCAGAGCCTCGATCAAGGAGAGCGAGTCGTCGTTGTAGGAGTCGATGAGCGCCTGCGCGGCCTCGGGATCGCGGTTCACGAGCGCGTCGACCAGTTCGCAGTGGCCCGCCCACAGCCGGCCCCTCAGATCGCCCGCGGCGCGCAGGTGCGGGACGGCGCACATCCAGGACTGGACGCGCAGGCGGTGGAAGAAGTCGGAGAGGTACGGATTGCCGAAGAGGGCGGAGAGCTCTCGCCAGAAACGCAGGTCGTAGCCGATGAGGACGTTCAGGTCGCCGCCCCGGGCGGCACGGGCCGCCTCCTCGCCGCGGCGGCGGACGCCGGAGAGGTCGTCGGCGGTCTGCGGGGCGCGGGACGGGTCGGCGGAGAGGCCGCGGAAGATTCCGTCCGCGACGAGGCTGCGGGCCTCGATCATCGCCCGGTAGTCCGGGAGCGAGTACTCGTGGACGCGGAAGCCGCGGTGCTGCGCGGAGTCGAGGAGGCCCTGGGCGGACAGGTCGACGAGGGCCTCGCGGACGGGGGTGGCCGACACCCCGTAGCCCTCGGCGATCTCCTTGACGGTGAATTCCTGGCCGGGGCTGAGGCGTCCCGCCAGGATCTCGTCGCGCAGCGCGTCCGCGATCTGCTGGCGCAGGGTGGAGCGGGTGACGGCGGGGCCGTCTGGAGCGGGCACGGGTCGGGTCCCCCGGTTCGGCTGGCGTGGGCGGTCTGGTCGGGCGGTCAGGTGTGGCGGTCTGGTGTGGCTGGTCAGGTTACGCCTGCGGGTTGGCGGGTCGGGCGGGGGCGGGTCGGCGTCACCGGTGACGGTGGCGCGGGGCCGGGGTTCTGGGGGCTGTGCCGGGGCGGGGGTTGTCGTGACGGTTGCGCGGGGCCGGGGCTCCGGGGCCTGTACCGGGGCGGGGGTCGCCGTGACGGTGACGCGGAGCCGGGGCTCCGGGGCCTGTACCGGGGCGGGGGTCGCCGTGACGGTGACGCGGAGCCGGGGCTCCGGGGCCTGTACCGGGGCAGGGGCCGCCGTGACGGTCGCGCGGGGCCGGGGCTCCACAGGGCCTGTACCGGGGCCGGGCCCGCCATTACCGGTACGCCGCACCGGGATTTCGGGGCTTCTCCGAGGGCGACGCCTGCCGCCACGGGTTCGCGGCGCCGTGCCTTCTCCGGCTGCGCCGGCCCGCTCAACTCCCACCCGCCCGCCCCCTCCGGGGGCTCCGGCCCCGACCGGGGCAGTGCCTATTGCGCCGCACCGGGGTTCCTGAACCGTGCCGGGGGCGGCGCCTGCCGTCTTCCATACGCGGCTCCGGGGTTCCGGGGGCTCGCCGAGGCCGACGCCCGTAGTGATGGTTGCGCGGCAGCGGGGCTCTGGAGCCTTGCCGGGTCCACGCCTACCGGCAACGGTTCGCGGCACCGGGGATCCGAGGTGATGCCGGGGTCGGCGCCTGTGGTGCCGGTTCGCGGCGCCGTGCCGCCTCCGGCTGCGCCGTCCCGCGCTCATCTCCCACCCACCCGCCCCCTCCGGGGGCTCCAGCCCCGGAGGGGGCGGGTGAGCCCGGGAGGGGCGAGTGAGCCCGGAAGGGGCGAGTAAGCCTGGGAGGAGCGGGCGAGCCCGAGAGGAGCAGGTGAGCCCGGAAGGGGCGGGCGGGCCCGGAGAAGGCGAGTAAGCCCGGAGAGGGCGGGTGAGCCCGGAGAAGGCGAGTAAGCCCGGGAGGGGCGGGCGAGCCCGCAAGGAGCGAGTAAGCCCGGAAGGGGCGGGCGAGCCCGAAAGAGGCGAGTAAGCCCGCGAGGAACGAGTAAGCCCGGAAGTCCGGAGGCCCGGTGGGCGTGATCCCGGAAGGGTGCCACGACGTAGGCCCGTGGATGCCGCTTGCGGCCGTGCTCGGCGGCGGGTTGCCTGCCCGGAGCAGAGCGGGACGGGGCCCGCGGGCTGTAGATCTGGCCCGCTCGCGGAAGAGAGGCACGAGCGCGGGGCCCGGAGGCGGCAGGCCGCAGGCCCGCACGCCGCAAGCCCGCACGCCGCACGCCACACGTCCGCACGCCACAGGCCGCAGGCCGCGGGTTGAGGGTTGAGGGCGCAGGCCACAGCCCACAGACCGAGGGGTGAGGGGTGAGAGCGCAGGCCACAGCCCTCAGGCAGAGGGGTGAGGGCGCAGCCCACAGCCCACAGCCCACAGCCCACAGCCCACAGCCCACAGCCGGAGGGTTGAGGGCGCAGCCCTCACGGTTCAAGCCCGGTGCGGGTGGCAGGAGCCAGGGCCCGGGGGCTCCTGACCGGAGCCCCCGGAGGGGGCGGGCGGGTGGGAGAGGGGCGGGGGAACGGGCCGGGCCTCGGGCGGCCGGGCCTCGGGCGGCCGGGCCTCCGGGCGGCCAGCCCCGGTCACACCCGCCCCACCCCGACGCCCGGTCGAGCCCCAGGGCCCGGCCCCGACCACCTGGCCAAACCCCGGCCCACGGCACCAGACCGCCGGCCCAACCCCGGCCACCGGCCGTCGGCCACCGACCCCCGGTCACCCGGCCCCCGGTCGGCCCCCGACCCCCGGTCACCCGCCCCCGGTCGGCCCCCGGCCCCCGGTCACCCGGATGTCACGCCACGTGGGCGTCCGCTGCCGCCAGCGCAGCGTCCAGCGCGGAGAGGCCCTCCTTGGCCTCGGCCTCCGTGATGTTGAGGGCCGGGACCACGTGGGTGCGGTTCATGTTGATGAAGGGCCAGAGACCGGCCCCCTTGGCGGCGGCGCCGAACGCGGCCATCGGGGCGTTCGCCTCACCGGCCGCGTTGTACGGGACCAGCGGCTCGCGCGTGGAGCGGTCACGTACGAGCTCCAGGGCCCAGAACATGCCGACGCCGCGCACCTCGCCCACGGACGGGTGCCGCTCGGCGAGGTCGCGGAGGGCCGGCTCGATGACCTCGGAGCCGAGCTTCGCCGCGTGCTCGACGATGCCCTCCTCCTCCATCACGTTGATGGTGGCGACGGCGGCGGCGCAGGCCAGCGGGTGGCCGGAGTAGGTCAGGCCGCCGGGGTACGGGCGCTTCGCGAACGTCTCGGCGATGGCGGAGGAGATCGCGACGCCGCCCAGCGGGACGTAACCGGAGTTCACGCCCTTCGCGAAGGTCATGAGGTCCGGCGTCACGTCGTACAGGTCGGCGGCGAACCACTTGCCCGTACGGCCGAAGCCCGCCATGACCTCGTCGAGGATGAACACGATGCCGTAGCGGTCGCAGAGTTCGCGGACGCCCGCGAGGTAGCCCTTCGGCGGGAGCATGATGCCGGCCGTGCCCGGGATCGTCTCCAGGATGATCGCGGCGATCGTCGACGGGCCCTCGAACTGGATCGTGGATTCGAGGTGCTCAAGCGCGCGCTCGCACTCCTGCTCCTCCGTCTCCGCGTAGAAGCGGGAGCGGTACAGGAACGGGGCCCAGAAACGGGCCACGCCCGCGGTGCCGGTGTCGTTGGCCCAGCGGCGCGGGTCACCCGTGACGTTGATGGCCTGCTGGGTGCCGCCGTGGTACGAGCGGTACGCGGAGAGCACCTTCGGGCGGCCCGTGTGCAGGCGGGCCATCCGCAGGGCGTGCTCGACGGCGTCGGCGCCCGCGTTGGTGAAGAAGATCTTGTCGAGGTCGCCGGGGGTGCGCTCGGCGATGAGGCGTGCGGCCTCGGAGCGCGACTCGATGGCGAAGGCGGGGGCGAAGGTCGTCATCTTCCCGGCCTGCTCCTGGATCGCCGCGACGACCTTCGGGTGCTGGTACCCGATGTTCGTGTAGACGAGGCCGGAGGTGAAGTCGAGGTAGCGGTTTCCTTCGTAGTCCCAGAAGTAGGAGCCTTCGGCGCCGGCGACGGCCAGCGGGTCGATCAGCTCCTGTGCCGACCAGGAGTGGAAGACGTGCTTGCGGTCCGCGGCCTTCACGGCGGCGCCGACCTGGGGATTCGGCTGAGGGGTCATGGGGCCGAGGGTAAATGCGCGATGCACCGGCACACCATCGGCGTCCTGTCTGTGGGACGCCGCCGAACCCGACAGTCTGTCGCCCCGCCCCGGCCCGCCCCTGTCGCGCCCGTTCCCGGGCACCTCCTGAGCTGCTTTTAGCGTGGCGTTAGGAAACCGTCGGGCAGGCTTGTCCGCATGACCAAGCCGAACGCGCGCCGCTGGCGCAATGTCGCCGTGACCGCGGCCTGGGTCGCCGTGGGCACGACAGCGGGCGCGCTCGGCGCCTGGCAGCTCGCCGGCTCCGACGCGAACGCGGAGACCGGCTCGCACGGCCATCCCCTCGACGACGCCGCGGTTCACCGCGCCCTGGCCTCCGCGCAGGCGTCGACGCCCCGCGCCGACACCTCGTCCGCCGCCCCGGCCCCCGCCGACCAGCGCCGCACGATCCGGTTCACCGGCGGCTCGGCGACCGTCGAGTGCGGGACGGACGGCAGCGTGTACCTGGTGGCGTGGAGCCCGGCCGACGGCTACGAGATCGACGACGACGTCGTACGTGGTCCTGGGCGGGTGGCCCGCCTGGAGGCGGAACCCTCCGACGACGACAGCCCGGACCGGCACTACGAGATCCGGTGTTCGGCCGCCTCGGGCACGCCCCGGGCCGTACTGGTCCCCGACGACGATGACGACGACTGACGTCGGCAGGACCCCGCCGGGGCCCGCGGGCGCCCCACACATACGGTGATCAAATGCCACATCTCCTGGTCGTCGAAGATGATCCCGCCCTGCGGAACGCCCTGGTCCGTGCCCTGCGCGACCGGGGGCACGCCGTCGCCACCGCGGCCACCGGCATGGCCGGTCTCGATGCCGCCGTCACCGACCGGCCCGATCTGGTCGTCCTCGATCTGGGCCTGCCCGATGTGGACGGCGCCCGAATACTCCGGATGCTGCGCGCGGTGAGCGACGTACCGGTGATCGTGGCGACGGCCCGCGACGAGGAGGGCGAGATGGTCGCGGTGCTCGGGGACGGGGCCGACGACTACATCGTGAAACCGTTCGGCGCGGCCCAGTTGGACGCCCGGATCAAGGCGGTGCTGCGCCGTCTCGGGCTGCCCGCCGACGCCGACGAGCCGCTCACGGTCGGCGGCCTCGTGATCACGCCCGCGTCCCGCGAGGTCACGCTCGACGGGCGGCCGCTCGACCTGACGCCGCGCGAGTTCGACCTGCTCGCCCATCTCGCCCAGCGACCGGGACAGGTCGTCTCGCGCCGCGAGCTGCTCGCCGAGGTGTGGCAGCAGCCGCTGGGCGGCGCCGACAAGACCGTCGACGTCCATCTGTCCTGGCTGAGACGGAAGTTGGGCGAGTCGGCCCAGTCGCCGCGCTATCTCCACACCGTACGCACGGTGGGTGTGAAGCTGATGGCCCCCGACGACCGGGCGGCGTCGTAGTGCGCCGCACCCTGCTGCTGCTCACCGCGGCCACCACCGCCCTTGTCCTGACGGCGCTGCTCGTTCCGCTGACCCTGCTCACCCGCAGCCACGCCGCGGACCGTACGACCGCGGAGGCCACCGCCCGCGCCCAGTGGGTGGCCGCCGCGATGGGCCCCACGCTGCACAGTCCGGACGAGCGGGCCGGTGCCGAACAGGCCGTGGAGAGCGTCAACTCCGGGGACCAGCCGGACACTTCGCTGATCTTCGCCGACGGCAAGGTGATCGGCGCCCCGGCCGCCGTCACCGACGCGGTGCGCCTCGCGCGGGCGGGCCGCGCCTTCACGTACGAGCCGCCGAGCGGAGGCCGTCAGGTCTTCGTGCCGGTGCAGGGCGCGCAGGGCGGCACGGCCGTCGTCCGGGTGAGCCTGACCAGCCGGCAGCTGTACGACGGGATGCTCTCGTCGTGGCTGACGCTGGCCGGCATCGGGCTCGGCCTCGTGCTCATCGGGCTGCTGCTCGCGGACCGGCTCGGGGCGCGGCTCGTCGGGGCGACGCGGGCGCTGGCCGGGACGGCGGACCGGCTCGCGGGCGGCGATCTGACCGCCCGCGCCGAGCCCCAGGGGCCGCCGGAGCTGCGCTCGGTGGCCGCCGAGCTGAACCATCTCGCGGCCCGCATCGACGAACTGCTCACCGCCGAGCGGGAGAACGCGGCCGACCTCGCGCACCGGCTGCGCACGCCCGTCGCGGCGCTGCGCCTGGACGCGGAGGGGCTGCGGGACGCGGAGGAGGCGGAGCGGATCGCGGCGGGGGTCGCGGCGCTCGAACTGGGCGTGGACGACGTCATCCGCAAGGCGCGCAAGCCGCTGCGCGGGGTGGCGGGGGCGGACCTCGCGGCGGTCGCCCGGGAACGCGCGGACTTCTGGGAGCCGCTCGCCACGGACCAGGGGCGGGACCTGGAGGTGTCGGTGCCCCGGGCCGCGGTGGCGGTGCCCGTGCCGGAGGACGAGCTGGTCGCGGCGCTCGACGCGCTGATCGGGAACGTTCTGGACCACACGCCGCAGGGGGTCGGCTTCCGGATCTCCGTCCGCACGGAGGGCTCCGCCGTGGAGCTGGTCGTCGCGGACGACGGGCCCGGCATCCCGGCGGAGGCCGAGACCCGTGGCGCCAGCGGGGGCGGCTCCACGGGCCTCGGCCTCTCCATCGTCCGCCGCACGGCCGAGGAGACCGGGGGGACGGTCTCCTTCGGCTCGGGGGAGAGCGGAGCGGTGGTCACGCTTCGGTGGGGTTGACCTGCACCGGCGTTGCGGTCTCGGGGCTCCGCCCCGGACCCCGCTGCTCAATCGCCGCAGAGGCTTGAGTGGGGGAACGCCTCCCGGGTCGCCCGGGCCCAGCGGTTGATGCCCAACTCGGGTCGCAGTGCGGCGAATCCGCCGCAGTACTTCGTGAACTCGGCCGTGCGCACGCCGAAGCGATGGAGCACCCGGTCCGCCTCGGTCAGCTGACCGCGCGTCTTCGTCTCGACGAGGACCAGCCCCCCGTCCGACCGAACCGTCCGCCCGTCGGCGAGATCCCGCACCACGAGCCCCGCGTCGCACGTGATCCGCTGCCCGTCGGCGACGAACGTGGCGCGCTGGTAGTCCGTGACCAGCGAGGGTTCGAGCCCCTCGGGCGCCTCGATGCCGTACGCCCCGCCGAGCACACCGGCGAGGAAGCCCTGTTGCGCGGCGTCGAGCGGCCGCTCCTCGCCCTCCAGGCGGCGGCGGTGCTTGACGGTCTCGCCCCGCCCGTTCTTGAGCTTGATCTCGAACTGCCGCTCCCCCGTGTCCTGGTAGAGCCGCTCGCGGATCTTGTAGCGGAGCCGGCGCCCCTGCCGGTGGTCGTGATAGGTGCGCAGGTCGGCGGTGTCGTAATAGGTGGATCTGTAGGAGAACCAGCGGCGGCCGTTCACGGACAGCGAGCGGAACGGGCCCTCGGGGCGCCGCGGGTCGGTCAGCAGCGCCGCGAAGTCCTCGAAGACCTCCACCGGCACCAGATAGCTGTTGTCGTAGCGGGCCAACAGCTCTGCCCTGTTGTTCAGTTCATCGAGCGACAACGGCTTGGCGGCAAGTGCGGCGCGCCCGATGGCGCGTACGGCGGGGATCACACGGTCTCCTGGTGATAGGCGGCTGCGGTCTTCGTCGTACTGCGAGGCTCATGACGGTCATGAGCACCCCTGTGGGTACGAGAGGTACGTATGGGCGCCTCCGATCGTTCCCGGGCATCCGGCTGCCGGAATCGAACTTCCACGACCATCAGGTCGCGTACGTAGTCGATCTCCTGCACGGTCCAACCATGGGGCCGTCCCACGCGCCTCGCCAGTTCGGCCCGCAGCGCGTCCTCGTCGACGTACACGGCGTCGAGGGTGACGACGGCCCGGCGGTCACGGGCGTACAGGCGCGGGTGGTCGGCCACGTAGACGACCGCGAGGAGCAGCGCGGCGAGCGCGGCGGTGACGCCGAGGCCGAGTGCGCGCAGCCCGCACAGCAGCCCGAGGACCAGCGTCACGAAGTAGTACGCGACTTCCTGGTGCCGCAGCGCGTCCGAGCGCAGCCGCACGATGGACAGCACTCCGAACAGGCCGAACCCGAGGGCGAGTCCGCCGCCCTTGCCGACCTCGCCGAGCGCGGCGACGACCGCGAACAGGGCGACGTTCAGCGCGAGATACGCGGGCACGAGCTCGCGCCTGCGATGCCGCGGATAGAAGATGCCGAAGGTCAGCAGGGTCACGGCGAGCAGATCGAGGCCGAGATGGGCGCCGAGCTCCGCCGCCGGTGGGAGGTTGTCCATGCCCCTGACGCTACGAACGGCCGGGTTAACGCCGCGCTTGGTGACGGTTAACGATCGGCGCCGCGGTGTCCGCGCCGACGTTCGCCGGCGTTCGTCAACGTACGTCGACGAACGGAACCGCTCGGCCCGCGGGGGGCCTCTCTGTCGTATGTCCGCATTATTCTCAGTTCGTTGCACACATACCGGGGGAGGGTGGCGCGACATGGAGGGTATGCAGAGCATCGGCGCGTACCGACTGCTCGGCCGGCTCGGCGCGGGCGGCATGGGTGAGGTGTATCTGGCGCGCTCGGAGCGCGGTCGTACGGTCGCGGTGAAGGTGATCCGCGAAGAGCTCGCGGAGCAGGAGGAGTTCAGGAACCGGTTCCGGCAGGAAGTGGCGGCCGCGCGGCGGGTCGGCGGCGCGTGGACGGCTCCGGTGCTCGACGCGGACACGGACGCGGAGCTCCCCTGGGTGGCGACCGGGTACGTGGCGGGGCCCAGCCTCCAGCAGGTCGTCTCGCACGACTACGGCGCGCTGCCCGAGCGTTCGGTGCGCATCCTCGCGGGCGGCCTCGCGCACGCGCTCAAGGACATCCACGCGGCGGGCATCGTGCACCGCGACCTGAAGCCGTCGAACGTGCTGATCACCATCGACGGCCCGCGCGTGATCGACTTCGGCATAGCGCGCGCCCTGGAGACCGTGACCGACGGCGGGCTGACCCGCACCGGAGCGCTCGTCGGCTCGCCCGGATTCATGGCGCCCGAGCAGGTGCGCGGCGACCGGATCACTCCGGCGTGCGACGTGTTCTGTCTCGGGTCCGTGCTCGCCTTCGCGGCCTCGGGGCGGCTGCCGTTCCGTACGACCGACAGCGGGGTGCACGCCCTGATGTACCGCATCGCGGAGGAGCCGCCGGAGCTGACGGACCTTCCGGAGGGCCTCCAGGATCTCGTCCGCGACTGTCTGCACAAGCGGCCCGGCGACCGTCCCACGCTCGACGAGATACTTGAGCGGACCGGCGTGGACGACGCGCTGGGCGACGGCGGCCGCACCCGTGACCCGTGGCTGCCGGGCGCGCTGGTCGCCCAACTCGCCCGGCACGCCGTGAAGTTGCTCGACACGGAGAACCCGGAGAGCACGGCCGGGACTCCGGCGCCCGCTCCCGAACCGGCCGCGCCCCCACCGCCGGGCACGCCCGGCGGGGCCTCGCTGAACCATCTGCCGACGGTGGTCTCCCACGAAGCACCCGCGACCCCGCCGCCCGCGCCCGCGCCGCAGTACGGCCACCCGCACCCCGCTCAGCCCCAGCCCCGGCCCCAAGCGCCCGCCAACGGCCATCCGCCCGGCGGCTGGGGCCGGACCCCGCCGTACGGCCCGCCGCCTCCCGAGCCGCCGCACCGCAATCGCTCCACTCCGGCGCTCATCGTGGTCGCGCTGGTCGTGGCGCTCGGTGCGGGCGGCTCGGTGTACGCGCTGATGAACGGCGAGGACAAGCCGTCCGGCCGGGCCGACGACCAGGTCTCCCCCACGTCCGCCACCTCGGCCCCGGCCTCCCCGGACCCGAGCCCCGCGACCCGGGAGACGAGCTCCCAGGAGGAGTCCCCGCAGTCCGCCGCGGGCGACATACCGACCACGTTCCTCGGCACGTGGGAGGGCGCGATCGACAACGCAGGCGGCCACCACCCGCGCAGCATCACGCTCCAGCAGGGCGCCTCCGGCGACACGGTCTTCTCCCTGACGGCGGACGGCTACCAGAAGAACGGCGAGCCCTACCACTGCGTCTTCCGGGGCCGGCTGGAGTCGGCGACGTCCTCCACGGTCCGCATCGGCCCCACCGATCCGACCACGGCCCAGCCGGCCTCCGCCTGCACCCCGGGCGAATCCAGCACGCTCACCCTCACGGCGACCGGCGAGCTCGAGCGCGCGATGTCGGGCGGCGAGGCGCCGGTGACGTACGACAGGTCGGGGTGAGGGTCACCGGGCCGGCGCCCCGCGAACGGCGACGCCCCGGCCCGCCGAAGCGGACCGGGGCGCACAAGCCGGTGAGGGCTTACAGGAACGAGTTGACCTGGATCGTCTCGTCGCGGCCCGGGCCGACGCCGATCGCCGAGATCGGGGCGCCGGACATCTCCTCCAGCGCCTTCACGTAGTCCTGCGCGTTCTTCGGGAGGTCCGCGAAGGTCTTGGCCTTCGTGATGTCCTCCGACCAGCCCGGCAGGTACTCGTAGACCGGCTTCGCGTGGTGGAAGTCGGTCTGGGAGTACGGGAGCTCCTCGACGCGCTTGCCGTCGATCTCGTACGCGACGCAGACCGGGATCTGCTCCCAGCCGGTGAGCACGTCGAGCTTCGTCAGGAAGAAGTCGGTGAGGCCGTTGACGCGCGTCGCGTAACGGGCGATCACCGCGTCGAACCAGCCGCAGCGACGGTCGCGGCCGGTGGTGACACCGCGCTCGCCACCGATGCGGCGCAGGTCCTCGCCGTCCTGGTCGAACAGCTCGGTCGGGAACGGGCCCGCGCCGACCCGCGTCGTGTAGGCCTTGAGGATGCCGATGACGCGGCTGATCTTCGTCGGGCCGACGCCCGCACCCGTGCAGGCGCCGCCCGCGGTCGGGTTCGAGGAGGTGACGAAGGGGTACGTGCCGTGGTCGATGTCCAGGAGCGTGCCCTGGCCGCCCTCGAACAGCACGACCTTGTCCTCGTCGAGCGCGTCGTTGATCACCAGGGTGGTGTCGGCGACGTAGCCCTTGATCTTGTCGGCGTAGCCGAGCAGCTCCTCGACGACCTGCTGCGCCTCGATGGCGCGGCGGTTGTAGAGCTTCGTCAGGAGCTGGTTCTTGACCTCGAGCGCCGCTTCGACCTTCTGGGTGAGGATCGACTCGTCGTAGAGGTCCTGGACGCGGATGCCGACGCGGTTGATCTTGTCCGCGTACGTCGGGCCGATGCCGCGGCCCGTGGTGCCGATCTTCCGCTTCCCGAGGAAGCGTTCCGTCACCTTGTCCACCGTCACGTTGTAGGGCGTGATGATGTGCGCGTTACCGCTGAGCAGGAGCTTCGACGTGTCGACGCCGCGCTCGTTCAGACCGCTCAGCTCGGAGAGCAGGACCGACGGGTCGACGACGACACCGTTTCCAATGACCGGCGTGCACTCCGGCGAGAGGATTCCGGAAGGGAGGAGATGCAGCGCGTACTTCTGGTCGCCTACGACAACCGTGTGGCCGGCGTTGTTGCCGCCCTGGTAGCGCACTACATAGTCCACGGATCCACCGAGCAGGTCGGTGGCCTTTCCCTTGCCTTCGTCACCCCACTGAGCACCGAGCAGCACAAGTGCGGGCACAGGCGTACACCCCTTCCGGGCGGGGCATGTCCAAGGTCAGGGGCTGTGGCCGCGGCTTTGCGGCGTGCCTTCGTGAGCCTTGGGGTGCCCCGGAATAGACGAAGCCCCTGGCGCAATAGCGCAAGGGGCTCTTGCACAAAGATGCTACCCGAGGAAGCGAGGCAAGGCCGAGGTGGCGGCTTTGGACCATCCATCTGACCGTACGGACGGCGCGAGCGAGGGGCTGTCGCGGCAGCTCCTGGTGATCGTCGATCCGCTCGCGATGCGCGCCGACGGGGAGTCCGTGCGCATCGCGAAGGACGTGTTGTGCGCGGGTTCGACGGCGAAGGTGTGTCTGCCGGAAGGCCCCGCGGAATTCGCGAAAGCGCTGGCCAAACGGGGTGCGCGGCGCCCCGTCGTGGTCGGCGACGACCGGGCGCTGCTGCGCGCGGTGTCCCTGCTGCACCGGGAGCGGGAGCTGGCGGACGCGGTGTTCTCGATGGTGCCGGTGGGGGCGGCGGTGTCGCTCTCCCGTTCGCTCGGGGTGCCCGGGGGCACGGTCGAGGCCGCGCGGGCCGCCCTGGACGGGGCGCCGCGGCGGCTCGATCTGCTGGTGGACGACAGCGACGGGGTGGTGCTCGGCGGTCTGTGCATCCCGCCGATCGCCGATCCGGCGGGCTCGGGGCAGGGGGGTGGCAGGCCCTGGTGGCGGACGTGCGGCTCGCTGGTCCGGAATCTCGCGGCGCGTTCGCCGCGCGGCGCCGATGCGGGCGAGGCGCACCCCGCGCGGCTGCGGATCGAGGCGGACGGGGCGACGCTCGTCGACCTCGACCAGCCGGTGCGGGGCGTCTCGGTGACGCCCTGTGCGGGGGACGGGTTCGCGCGGGTGGAGGTGCGCAGGGCCGCGGAGGCGCCCGTCTCGGTGCGGGCGCGTACGGTCACGGTGACCGGGGCGGATTTCCGGTACCGGGCGGATCGGGTGACGATCGGGGGGCCGGTGCGCAGGCGGACGTGGTCGGTGCGGGCCGGGGCGTGGTCGCTCGCGCTTCCGTAGCGGGATTGTTGACCGGCACCGTGGCTGAGGTCTCGGGGCTCTGCCCCGGACCCCGCTGCTCAATCGCCGCAGGGGCTTGAATGCCGCGACTCAAGCACCCAGCGCTCTTGAATGCGGTCAGTTGTCCGAGAAGCCCAGGGTCTTGCGGTGGGCGCGCCAGCGTTCCAGGAGGCCCTCGAACTCGACCTGGACGAATTCGAAGAAGGCCAGGGTCTCGCCGATGCGGCGGCCCGCGGGGGTGTCCGCGCCGAGGCTGTCGACGCCCTCGCGCAGCGCGTCCTCCCAGCGCGTCAGGATGCTGTCGCGGTTGGCCAGCGCCTCGTACCACTGGTTGCTGTGCACCCGGAAGAGGTCGCGCCGCGTCCCGGGATCGCGCTCGCGCGTGACCATGTGCTGCTGGGTCAGATAGCGCACCGCCCCGGACACCGCGGCCGGGCTGACCTGGAGCTGCTTGCCCAGTTCTGCGGAGGTGAGGGCGCCGGAGTCGGAGGCGAGCAGGGCCGAGAAGATGCGGGCCGGCATCCGGGTCATGCCGGCCTCGACGAGCTGGGCGGCGAAACGCTCGACGAACCGGGAGCGGGCCTCGTCGGCCGCCCGCGCCTGCGTCCCGTCCATGCCCTGCGTACCCATGTCCCGATCCTCTCCCCTTGCCCGGCCTGCGACGCCAGTTTATACGTTTCCTTAACTTCACAAGTTTGTGAAGTGCGCGTAGCTTCAGAAACATGACGAAGGCAATCACGGTCTCCGGACTGCACAAGTCGTTCGGCAGGACCCACGCGCTGGACGGCCTCGACCTGGATGTCGAGGCCGGAGAAGTGCACGGTTTCCTCGGCCCGAACGGAGCGGGGAAGTCCACCGCCATCCGCGTCCTGCTCGGTCTGCTGCGCGCGGATTCCGGCGCCGTGCAGCTGCTCGGCCGCGACCCCTGGGCCGACGCCGTGGAGCTGCACCGCAAGGTCGCGTACGTACCCGGTGACGTGACGCTGTGGCGCAATCTCAGCGGGGGCGAGGTCATCGACCTCTACGGACGCCTTCGCGGCGGGCTCGACAAGAAGCGCAAGGCCGAGCTCATCGAGCGCTTCGAACTCGACCCGACCAAGAAGGGCCGCACCTACTCCAAGGGCAACCGGCAGAAGGTGGCCCTGGTCGCCGCGTTCGCCGCCGTCGACATCGATGTGCTGATCCTCGACGAGCCGACCTCCGGGCTCGACCCGCTGATGGAGGACGTCTTCCAGTCCTACGTCGAGGAGGCCGCGCGCGAGCACGGGCGCACGGTGCTGCTGTCCTCGCACATCCTCAGCGAGGTCGAGGAGCTCTGCGACCGGGTCAGCATCATCCGCAAGGGCGTGACCGTGGAGAGCGGTTCGCTGGCCGAGCTGCGGCATCTGACCCGCACCAGCGTCACCGCCGAACTCGCGGGTGAGCCGGGCGGGTTGGGCGAGCTTCCCGGGGTGCACGACCTCGACGTCCAGGGCTATGGGGACTCCCCTGCTCGAGCTGGTTCGAGAGCTTGGGGAAGCGTCAAGCTTCAGGTGGACACCGACAAGCTCGACGCCGTGCTCCGCTCGCTCGCCGGGTCCGGTGTGCGCTCGCTGACCAGCACCCCGCCCACCCTGGAAGAGCTGTTCATGCGGCACTACCAGGAGGACGTCCGTACCCCCGAGGCGGCGGTGGCGCGATGACCATCCTCGTGAACGACGGCCCCCGCGGCGGAGCCGCTGATGGACACGGCGCCTCCCGGTCCGGCGGCGCACGGCACCTCGCCGGCACCGGGACGCTGCTCAGGCTCGCGCTGCGGCGCGACCGCGTGATGATGCCCGTATGGATCGCCATCACCACCGTGATGGTCGTGTCGATGCCGAACACGCTGAAGGGCGTCTGGCCCACGGCCGCCGAGCGGGCCGACATCGCGGCCTCCATGAACACCAACGGCTCGATGCGCGCCATGTACGGGCCCGTGTTCGGGGACTCGCTCGGCGCGCTCACGGCCTGGCGCGGGGGCACGTTCGCCGCGGTCTTCGCCGCGATCATGAGCCTGCTCATCGTCGTGCGGCACACCCGGGACGAGGAGGAGAGCGGGCGGCAGGAGCTGGTGTCGTCGGCGATGGTGGGGCGGCGCGCGCCGCTGACCGCCGCACTGCTCACGGCCCTCGTGGCCAACGCCGTGCTCGCGCTGCTGATCGCGGGCGGCCTCGCCTCCCAGGGCGGCGCGGGGGCCCTGGCCCTCGGGCTCGCGATCGGCGGCTGCGGGACGGTGTTCGCGACGATGGCGGCGATCGTCGCCCAGTTCACGGAGAGCGCGCGGCTCGCGCGGGGTGCCACCTCGGCGGTGCTCGGTGTCGCCTTCGTGCTGCGCGCGGCGGGCGACTCCGGCACCAACGACGGCTCGTCCCCGCTGACCTGGATCTCGCCGATCGGCTGGGTCGAGAACACCCGCGCGTTCGCCGACGAGCGGTGGTGGGTGCTCGGTCTCTTCCTCGCGGCCGTCCTGATCCAGGGCGCGGTCGGCTACGAACTGGCCGGGCGGCGCGACATCGGCATGAGCTTCCTGCCGTCCCGGCCGGGCCCCGCGGACGGGCGCCTCGGCACGGCGGGCGCGCTGGCCTGGCGGCTCCAGCGGGGCAGCGTCATCGGCTGGTCGCTCGGGTTCCTCGCGGCCGGTGTCGTCTTCGGCGGAATGACCGAGGGGGCGGCCGACCTCGTCGGCGACAGCGAGAACACCGTGGAGATCATCGAGCGGATGGGCGGCCACTCCGGCATCACCGACGCCTTCCTCGCCACGATGGTCGGCATGCTCGGGATGGTCGCCGCGCTCTACATCGTGCAGGCGGTGCTCCGGCTCAGCGGCGAGGAGACCTCGCAGCGCGCCGAACCGGTCCTCGCGAACGCGGTGGGCCGGATCGCCTGGGCCGGTGGCCACCTGGTGATCGCCTTCGCGGGCGCCGCGCTGATCATGCTGCTCGGCGGGGTGGGGCTCGCGGCCGGCTACGGCAAGGAGTTCGGGCCCGTCATCGGCGCCTGCCTGGTCCAGCTCGCCGCGATCTGGACGCTCGGCGGGGTGGCCGTGCTGCTGTACGGGCTGCTGCCGAGGGCGGCCGTCGCCGCGTGGGCGGCGGCGGGTGCGGCGCTCCTCATCGGCTGGATCGGCCCTGCGCTGAAGCTGCCGCAGGCGGTCATGGACGTCTCGCCGTTCGGGCATCTGCCGAAGCTGCCGGGCGGGGAGATGTCGTGGGGCCCGGTGGTCGTGGAGGCGGTGCTCGCGGCCGTGTTCGTCGCCGTGGGCCTGGTCGGGCTGCGCAGGCGGGACATGTCCAGCTGAGCGCCGGCCGGGGCGCTGCCGCCCCGCCTCCTCACAGCTCGACGCGCAGACCCGCCAGGCCCCGGATGACGAAGTTCGGCTTGCGCTCCGGCTCGGCCGCGAGCCGCAGCGTCGGCGCCTGCGTCAGCAACGCCCGCATGGACGCGGCGAGTTCGATGCGGGCGAGCGGGGCGCCGATGCAGTAGTGGATGCCCGCCGAGAAGGAGATGTGCGGGTTGTCCCGACGGGTCAGGTCCAGGCGGGCCGGGTCGGTGAACACGGCCGGATCGTGATTGGCCGAGCCGAACAGCAGGGCCACCTCCGAACCGGCCGGGATCGTGGTGCCCGCCACCTCGATCTCGTCGAGCACCCAGCGTTCGAAGAGCTGGAGCGGGGTGTCGTAGCGCATCAGCTCCTCGATCGCGGTGGGGACCAGCGAGTGGTCCGCGCGCAGGGCCGCCAGCTGCTCGGGGTGCCGGAACAGGGCCCACCAGCCGTTCACGGTCGCGTTGACCGTGGCCTCGTGTCCCGCGTTGAGGAGCAGGACGCAGGTGGAGATCATCTCCTGCTCGGTGAGGCGGGCGGGTGCGGACCCCGTGCCGTCCTCGTCGTCGTGGGCGGCGATGAGCCCCGAGATCAGGTCGTCGGCGGGGCGCACCCGGCGCCGCGCGATCAACTCCCGCAGATACTCGGTGAATTCGAGGGACGCGGCGACCGCCGCCCGCGCCGTCTCCTGCGAAGGGTTCAGCTCGTACATCCCGCAGATCGCCGCCGACCACGGCCGCAGCGGCGCCCGGTCGGACTCGGGGATGCCGAGCATCTCGGCGATGACGGCCACGGGCAGCGGTTCGGCGACGGCCGTGAGCAGATCGCCGCCGCCTTCGGCGACGAGCCCGGCGACGAGTTCGCCCGCCAACTTCTCTACATATGGCTGGAGTTGGCGCACCGTTCCGGGCGTGAACGCCTTCGACACCAGGCGGCGGATGCGCGTGTGGTCCGGGGGCTCCAGGTCGAGCATGCCGTGGTCGTTGAGGGTGTGGAACGGCTCGTGCTCGGGCGGCGGGGCCGTCCGCCCGAAGTCTTCGTGGGCGTAGCGGTGTTGGTAGGTGCGGCCCAGGCGGCGGTCGCGCAGGAGCGCCGAGACGTCGGCGTGGTGCGGGATCAGGTACTGGTTCGAGGGCTCGAACCAGTGCACCCGGCCGGCCTCGCGCAGGGCCGCGTAGGCGGGGTACGGGTCGGCGACGAAGGCCGGGGACCAGGGGTCGAACGATTCCACGGGCGCGTCCATGCACGGACGCTAGCCCCGCTCACCCCGGCGTGACCAGACGTGCCACCCCGGCCGTCTCACCCCGGCGTGACCAGACGCGCCTCGTACGCGAACACCGCCGCCTGCGTCCGGTCGCGCAGGCCCAGCTTCACCAGGACCCGGCTCACATGCGTCTTGATCGTCGACTCGGCGACCACGAGCCGCTCCGCGATCTCGATGTTCGACAGGCCCTGCGCGATCAGGACGAGCACCTCCGTCTCGCGCTCGGTCAGCTCCCCGTACGCGCCCGGTTGCCGCCCCGCCGGGACCGGCGAGGTCTCGGACAGCTTGGCGAACTCGGTGAGCAGGCGGCGGGTCACGGTCGGCGCGAGGAGGGCCTCGCCGCCCGCCACCACCCGTACGCCGTCGGCGAGTTCGCGCGCGGAGGCGTCCTTGAGGAGGAAGCCGGAGGCCCCGGCCCGCAGCGCCTGGTACACGTACTCGTCCAGGTCGAAGGTGGTCAGGACGAGCACCTTCGTGCCCGCGTCCGCCGCGACGATCTCGCGGGTCGCCTCGATGCCGTTCAGCTCCGGCATCCGGATGTCCATCAGGACGACGTCGGGGCGCAGTTCGCGGACCTTGGCGATGGCCTCCACGCCGTTGACGGCCTCGCCGACGACCTCGAAGTCCGGCATCGCGTTCAGCAGCACGGAGAAGCCCTCGCGGACCATCATCTGGTCGTCGGCGACCAGGACCCGGATCACGCCTCGCCCTCCGTCCCGGTGGCCGAGGCGCGGGCGACGGGGAGGAAGACCGCCACCTCGTACCCGCCGTCGGCCGTCCCCTCCGCCGTCATCTCGCCGTCCAGCATCGACACCCGCTCGCGCATCCCGGTGAGGCCGTGTCCGGCGCCGGGGCTCGGCTTGACCAGACCAGTGGACGGGCCGTTGACGATCCGCAGGCCGAGGCCCCCGAGGACGTACGACACCTCGACGGCGGCCTGCGAGCCCGGGGCGTGCCGCAGCGCGTTGCTCAGCGCCTCCTGCACGATCCGGTACGCCGACAGCTCGACGCCCTGCGGGAGTTCACGGACCGCGCCCGTCACCGTCCGTGTCACGGGCAGGCCCGCCTCCCGCACGTTCTCCAGGAGCCTGTCGAGGTCGGCGAGCGTGGGCTGCGGGGCGTCGGGCGCCTCGTAGTCCTCGGCGCGTACGACACCGAGGACCCGGCGCAGTTCGGTGAGCGCCGCCACCGCGTTCTCCCGGATCGTGACGAAGGCCTGCTCCAGCTCGGGCGGCGGGTTCTCGACGCGGTAGGGGGCGGCCTCGGCCTGGATGGCGACGACCGACATGTGGTGCGCCACCACATCGTGCAGCTCACGTGCGATGTTCGTGCGCTCCTCCAGGAGCGTGCGCCGGTCCCGCTCGACCGCGGTGACCGTGCGCTCCTGGACGACCTCGCGGCGCGCGTTCCGGTTGACCTGGACGAGCGCGACGATGCCGACCCCGATGCCGGAGAGCACCGTCATGGGGACGGCGATGCCGCCGTTCAGGCCGCCGAAGACCGCCGCGGAGACCAGCGAGTACAGCGTAGACAGGGCCCACACCCACGCCGCCGTACGCGGCCGGGTGCGCGCAGCGACCACCATCATCACGACCGTGTGGCCCAGGATGCTGCCGCCCGACCACGGGTAGAGGTCGTCGCTCGTCGCCCACACCAGGATCGGGGCGGCCCCCAGCGAGAGCCAGAAGGCGAGGACCGGGCGGAGCAGGGTGAGCGCCACCGGGACCGACGCCATCAGCCCGGCGACGAGGGCGAAGAAGCCGTCGTCGAGGGCGCCGTAGCTCGCCATGCCCGTGATCAGCGTGAGCCCGGCGAGGCCGAGGACGACGGCGTGCGGCAGGAGCCCCAGGTGCCGGCGGAAACGCTCCGGGAACTGCCGGGCCCACGGCCCGTCCGTGCCCGCCCGCGGCATCGGCCGGTACGCGAGCACCCCCCGGAACAGGTCCTCGCGCAGCCCCCGCAGCGCCGCCTTGGCGAGATTTATCTCAGGGCTGTGCTCGCGCGGGCCCTGGACGATGGTCGTGTCGGTCATGGCATTCACGGTAGGTCGCGGGGCGGCGCCCCGCGTCCGCACGGAGGAGGGTTCGGCGGGGTCCGTCGCAAGGACTATGCGCCCGCCCCCGGAGGGTCACCAGGCCAGTTGCGCGATCTCCTCCGCGACCACCGCGCAGGCGTCCGCGGCCGGGTCGATCACCGGGAAGTGGCCGACCTCCTCCAGGAACGTGACCCCCACGACCTCGCCCGCCTTCGCCGCCGCGTCCGCGTACGCCTCGGCCAGCTCGAACGGCACGGTCGTGTCCGTACGGCCCTGCACCACGGTCGTCGCGACACCGGTCGGCAGCAGCTCCACGGGGTCCGCGTACGGCCGTCGCTCGTCGAACAACTCCCGCATACCACCGAGGAGTTGGATGCACGCTCCGCCGCAGACACCCAGCTCCTCGGCGAGCACGAAGCCCACGAGCGGGGCGATGGCGACGACGCCGCGCAGCGCCGCCGAGTTCGGGGTGCGCCACGGCGCGCCCTCCGGCAGCACGTGCCTGGCCCCCGCCCACAGCGCGAGCTGGCCGCCCGCCGAGTGACCGGTGACGACGGTGCGGCGCGGGTCGGCCGACGGCAGGTGCTCGGCGGCGAGCGCGGGCATCGCGTCGAGCGCGGTCGCCACGTCGTCGAAGGTCTCCGGCCAGCGCCCGGCGACGGGGCCCTCGACACCTTGATGCGGCAGCGCTGTTCCCTGTGGGGGGATGCCCCCCACACTCCCGGACCCCCGCCGGTACTCGACGTTGGCCACGGCGAACCCGCGCCTCGCGAGGAAGTCGCAGAACGGGGTCATGTACTGCCGGTCGTACGGCGCCCGCCACGCGCCGCCGTGCAGGACCACGACGAGCGGGGCCGCCGTCGAACCGTCCCTAGGGGCGTAGAAGTCGACGACCTGATCCGGGTGATCGCCGTACGCGGCGCTGACGTCCGGCGGCACGGCCGGGTGCGAGAAGGCCGACGCCTCCTCCGCCTCCGCGCGGGCGGCGCCGGACTTGTCGGGGTCTGGCATGCTCCAACCTCTCGACATCGTGCGGAACTTGACCAAATACGAACGAACCAGCAGGCAGCCGATGCGTCGCGGTATGCGGACGCTACCAGGCCCGTGACGTGCGTCAACACGTACAGTGACCGCACAAACGGTTCCTTCGTGCCGTTACCCTGGCGGGCATGACCGGTAACCCGACCGAAGCGCACGAACCCGGCACGCTCCGTCCCGGCGGGCGCACGGCCCGTGTCCGCGCCGCGGTGCTCGAGGCGGCGGGCGACATCCTGGCGGAACACGGCTTCGACCGGCTCGACCTGGGCGACATCGCGCGGCGCGCGGACGTCGGCAAGACGACCGTGTACCGGCGCTGGGGCACGCCCACGGGCCTCGTCGCCGACCTCCTCGACCAGATGGCCCAGGAGTCGCTCCCCCGCACCGAGACGGGCACGCTGCACGGCGACCTGACCGCCAACGCCCGCCTCGTGCAACGCACCTTGGCGGACCCCCGGCAGGGCCCCCTGTTCCGCTCGGTGATCGCCGCGGCCGCCTGTGACCCGCGCACGGCCTCGGCCCTCGCCCACTTCTACGAGGTCCGGGTGGCGGAGTGGGCCCCCTGCGTGGAACAAGCGGTGACCCGCGGCGAACTGCCCCCCGGCACGAATCCGCCGGAGGTCGTCCGAGCGGTGTCCGCTCCGCTGTACTACCGGCTGCTGACCTCGGGCACCGCCCCCACGGAGGCGGACGCGGAGCGCGCGGTGGCGGCGGTCGTGGCGGCGGGGGTGGCGGGGGTCTATGCGGGGTGAGCCGTAGGTCAGGCCGCTTGCCCGGTCACCTCCCACCCACCCGCCCCCTCCGGGGCTCAAGCCCCGGTGCCGCGCAACGGGACGACCGGCGCCGCCCCCGACGAAGCGGCCGGGGGCCGGACGACCGGAGCCCCCGGAGGGGGCGGGCGGTGGGAGACGAGCGGGCACCGGCACAGCCCGCGGGACACCGGTGCCGCGCAACCGGCACCGCGGGCGCCAACCCCCGCACCGACGCCCCCGCAGCGGCCGCGGACCCGGTCGGCCGCGGCCGCGACGACGACCGCCGTGCCCCGGCCACCCGCACCCCCGTCCGCCAAAGACGGCTGACGCTAAGAGAGTTCCCGCGCCAGGACCGACGCCGCCCGCTCCACATCCGCGAAGGACAGATACAGCGGCGTGAACCCGAACCGCAGCACGTCCGGGGCCCGGAAGTCACCCACGACCCCGGCCCCGATCAGCCGCCCCATCACGTCCCCCGCATCCGCGCACCGCAACGCCACCTGGCTCCCCCGCTCCCCGTGCCCGACCGGCGTCACGACCTCGACCCGGCCCCCGGGAACGTACGCCTCGACGCACTCCAGGAAGAAGTCCGTAAGCGCGAGGGACTTGGCCCGCACCGCGTCGACCGAGACGTCGGGCCGCGCCCAGACCTCCAGCGCCGCCTCCAACGCCAGCATGGACAGGATGTCCGGCGTCCCGACCCGCCCCCGTACGACCCCGTCCGCGGCCTCGTACTCGGACCGCATCCCGAACGGCTCGGCGTGCGAGTTCCACCCCGGCAGCGGCGAGTCGAAGGCCGCCTGGTGGTCCCTGCGCACGTACAGGTACGCGGGCGACCCCGGCCCCCCGTTCAGGAACTTGTACGTGCAGCCGACGGCGAGATCGACCCCGTGCTCGTCGAGCCCGACCGGCAGCGCGCCCGCGCTGTGGCACAGGTCCCACACCGAGACCGCCCCCGCCGCACGGATCGCCGCCGTAAGCCCCGGCAGATCGTGCAGCCGGCCACTGCGGTAGTCGACGTGGTTCAGCAGCACCGCCGCCGTGCGCGACGACAGCGCGCCCGGCACCTCCCCCGGCTCCACCGCCCGCACCGAACAGCCCGTCATCCGGGCCGCGGAGGCGGCGATGTACCCGTCCGTCGGGAACGTCGCCGCGTCGACGAGGATCTCGTCGCGCCCGGCCCCGGGACCGCCCGCGAGCCGTACCGCGCCCACAAGTGCCTTGAAAACATTGACACTCGTGGAGTCCCCGACCACGACCTGCCCCGCGCCCGCGCCCACGAGCGGAGCGATCACGTCGCCGATCCGCTCCGGCGCCGTCCACCACCCCGACTCGCTCCAGGACCGGATCCGCAGCTCGCCCCATTGCCGCCGCACGACGTCCTCGACCCGTCCCGGAACGTTCGCGGGCAGCGCGCCCAGCGAGTTCCCGTCCAGGTAGACGCCCTCGCCGTCGAGGACGAACTCGCCCCGTACACCGGCGAGTTGATCGGCGGCGTCCAGTTCCTTCGCCCGCTCGTGCAGATCAGACATGGGACCTCGCCGTCCACAGCTCGGGGAACACGTTCTTCCGCGCCCGCTTCTCCAGCCACGCCACACCGGCGGAGCCACCCGTGCCCGCCTTCGCGCCCATCGCGCGCCGCGTGGCCACCAGATGGTCGTTGCGCCAGCGCCACACCAGCTCGGCGACGTCCGTCAACGCCTCGCCCAGACGCGCGAGTTCGTCGTTCTCGTCGCCCGCGTACAGGCGCGTCCACACCGCCTCGACCTCCGGCGACGGCTCGTACTTCTGCGACACGTCGCGGTCGAGGACGGCGCGCGGCACCGGATGGCCGTGCCGGGCCAGCAGCCGCAGCACCTCGTCGTACAGGCTCGGCTCGTGCAGCGCCTTCTCCAGCTCGGCGTGCACCCGGGGCGCGCCGCGGTGCGGCACCAGCATCGACGCCGACTTCTCGCCGAGCAGGAACTCCATGCGCCGGTACATCGCCGACTGGAAGCCGCTGCCCTCGCCGAGCGCGGACCGGTACGAGTTGAACTGGGCCGGGGTGAGCTGGCCGAGCGGCCGCCACGAGGCGTTGAGCGCCTCCAGTTCCCTGACGGACCGTTTCAGCGCCGCGACCGCCGTCGGCACGTCGTCCGTGCCGAGCGCGCGGGCGGCCGTCTCCCACTCGTGCACGATGACCGTGAACCACAGCTCCATCACCTGGGTGGTGACCAGGAAGACCATCTCGCCGGGGTCGTCCGAGCGCAGGTGCTGGAGGTGGGTGAGGACGTCGGCCTGGACGTAGTCCTCGTAGGGCGTGGTGCCCGCGAAGTCGAGATGCGGTGCGTCGGGCGTTTCTCCGCCCTGATCCGCGTGGTGATCCGCGTCGTGGGACATCGCTGTCTCCTGTTTTGTACTCCGGGTAGCGGTCCGCCCTGCCGTTACCGACACGGGGCCCCGGTCCCCGACTGCATCCTCCGCAATCGTCCCCGCAAACGGCAAGGCCCGCCTGGTCACAATGGACCGGCGGGCCTCACCGCACGACGAAAGCTCAGGTCAGCAGCTCAGGTCAGCGTCTGCGCGGCCGACTCCGAGGAGTCCTTCAGGAACTGCGTGCAGCGCTCGTACTCCGCCTGCTCACCGATCTCGCCCGCGGCCCGCGCGAGGGCGTGCAGCGCGCGCAGGAAGCCGCGGTTGGGCTCGTGCTCCCAGGAGATTGGCGGAACTTGTACCCCTGATGCGGGTTGCCCTGGGAGGGTCGGAGCATGACCGAGCAGGAATGGCTGGACAGCGTGGCAGCTCAGTTGCCGGAGCGGGATCTGGAGTGGGTGCTGGACCTCGCCCGGATCTGCTCGACGCAATGGACGGCGGACAAGGCCCCGACAGGCGAGACGGTCGCTGCGCTTGGCGGCTGCTCGGTCTCACCAGACGATACGGAATCGGCAGTGCACCAGGGCACGTCCGCCGCGGCCGACGGCATCTGAAGTCACGGTCTGGCACTCGGCCCACTTCCCGACACTCCTGTGGAGCCCACACCCAAATGCAACGGATTGAAAGTGTCCGCGATCTTGTGCTGGGTGGTCGCGGGCGCTGATTCATTGTCCGGAAACACAGGGCTTCCTGGTAGCGACCAGTGATGACTACCCACCGAAGGACGACGAGGAAGAGAGGCAACTGCTCAGGCTGACGACGTCGATGTGGGCTGACCGTCCCGCACAGGGCACGTCAATGAAGCCGTCTGGGGCAGGCCGCTACGGGACTGTATGTGGCACCACCTGGCCGCCCGGAGGGCGCAACCGGTCATTGTCCGCCCCGTTCAGGGCAATCGGTTCGTTGCCCGACAGGTGTCACTAACGTCGATCCCTCAAGCCGCACCCCGACTGCACGAGATAGAAGAGGGATGCAATGCCCCCGCCGATGCACACGCAAGTTCTCGGCCTCCCCGTGGAGCGGATGCGGCTGGGCGACCACGCGTTCGCCAGCTACGAAGACGACGAGGCGCGCTGGGACATCCTCATCGCCTTCGCGCACCACGGGTTGGTCCGCGGTGAGAAAGTCGTCATGCTCGCCGACCCCGATGTCCCGCGCGACGAAGTGTACGAGCGGATGCACACGCACAGCCCGGTAACCGAAGCAGCCCGCGCGCGTGGGCAGTTGGAGTTCAGCAGCATGCGCGAGCTGATCCTCCCCGACACCCGGTTCACGGCCGAACGACAGGTCGGCAGACTGTGGGAGGAGACCGATCGCGCCTGCGCGCAAGGCTATGCGGGCCTCAGGTCGGTCATCGACATGGCCTGGGTGCAAGACCTGGGCCCTGCCGTTGAAGACGTCATGCACCGTGAGACCCACGCCGACGCGCTGTTCACCGACCACCGCTACGCCGAGATCTGCACCTACGACCGTCGGCGCTTCACCCCCGAGGTTGTCGAGGCCATGCGGGCCGGTCACCCGGTCGCGTTGCTGGAAAGTCTCGGCGCGCTGGAGGCCGCGCATACGGTCAACGGGCTGCGGCTGGCCGGTGATGCCGACGTGGCCACCCGCACGCAGATGCAGACCGAAGTACGTACCGCGCTTGCGCACAGCCAAACGGCCCCCCGCTTCCTGCTGGACCTCACCCACCTGTGCTTCCTGGGGGTGGACAGTGCGGCGCTGCTGCTGCGCCTGGTAGCGGCGGACAGAGGCTGCGGGCGGGTGGAAATCCGTTGCAGGCACACGCAGGCGAAGGTGCTCCGCCTGCTCGGCGCCGACACGCTCGACCGGCTACTCCTGTGCGAGGTGCCGGCATGACGACCAATCACGTGGCCGTGTCGCTCCAAGCGCCCCTGCTCGAAGCTCGCTTCACCGCCGTCGACCTGCCCACATTGCGCTTTCGCGTAGCAGAGTGCGCCGAACGCAGTGGGCTGTGTGAGTCCCGCCGGCACGACTTCGTCCTCGCCGTCCACGAAGTGCTGGCCAATGCGGTCGAACATGGCGGTGGGGAAGGCCACCTGGTGACCTACAACGGCGACGGGATGCTGCGCTGCCGTATCACCGACAAGGGGCCCGGCTTCACCGCGGACAGTATCCCGTCCGAGCTGCCGGAGATCGAGGCAGGCGAAGGTGGCCGGGGTCTGTGGCTAACCCGGCACCTGACCGACCGACTCGACATCGAACTCGGCGATGTGGGAGCCATCGTCACCGTCGCGCTCACCCTGACAACCTGATCCCAGAGGCGAGGGAACCCAGTCCGAGCGAGCCTGCGCGGTGCCGTAGCGGTCGGTGACCTGCACCATCTCGGCGTCGGGCTCGCTCCAGGTATCGGGCCTGGCGAAGCGGAACTCCTTGCCGTGCTTCGGCGGCCGACCGCTCTGGGGGAGGCCGCAGCGTACTCCTTCAGTATGGGCGCCGTGACCGCGGCGGTGTTCGGCCAGCAGCGTCCCATCGACCGGCGAGGTCACCGGCCCGTTCTGGTCTCCGTCTGCGGTGAACCCGTTGCGTCTGCTTGCTGTTGCTGCGGGACAGCGCTCCATGCCCCCAATGGCGTGAACGGACCAATCCGGACGCGCCACCAGAACGGATTCCGGTCATGGACGACGACGCACGACACGAGCCGCTGCGCGGCATCAAACGCTTGTCGCTGGGTGCGCTCAGCGGGCTGCTCGCAGGATATGCGGCCATTGCCGTGGCGGAACTGGTTTCGGCGGCTGTCCGCCCTGAGTCCGGTCCTGTCATCGCGGTCGGTGGTGCGGCGATCGACCGTACCCCGCCCGCGGTGAAGGACTGGGCGATCCGGCAGTTCGGCACCAACGACAAGCTCGTTCTCCAGCTCGGAATTCTCGCCGTGCTGACCGCGCTGGCACTTGTTCTGGGGATGCTGGCCACGCGGTGGCGGCTGATCGGCTCGCTCGGTGTCCTCGCCTTCGGTGTGGTCGGCGCGCTCGCCGCAACCGGCCGGCCCGACTCGAGCGGCGTCAGCGACGCACTGCCTTCCGTCGTAGGTGCCGTGGCTGGTGCCTGCTTGCTGTACTGGCTGATCGGAAGGCTGGGGCGCACCGGTCGGACAGCGCACGGGCCGAGGACAACGAATACGGGTGGCACCGGCGCCGTCGAAGGGGACGCCCGCACAGACGGCGGCGCGACGTCCGCCCACCCCGAGGACGGCCTGGGCGATTCCGGGTGGGACCGGCGTGGCTTCATCCTCGCGGCCACCGCGGCGGCTGCTGCCTCCACCGGCGCCGGCCTAGCCGGGCGCGCGCTCAACGGTTCCCAGGGTCAGAGCGCTGTCGCCTCTCGCAAGGACGTCGTGCTTCCCGCCCCGTCCTCGAAGGCGGCTCCCGTGCCGAAGGGCGCGGCGCTGCGGATCAAGGACATCAGCCCGTTCATGACGTCCAATGGCGACTTCTACCGTGTCGACACCGCCCTCGTGGTGCCCAAGGTCGACGCCACCTCCTGGCGGCTGCGCATCCACGGCAAGGGGGTCGCCCGCGAACGGACTCTGTCCTTCGACGACTTGCTCAAGATGCCGCTCATCGAGCGAAACATCACCCTGACCTGTGTCTCCAACGAGGTCGGAGGGCCCTACGTCGGCAACGCCCGCTGGATCGGCGTCCGCCTGGCCGACCTGCTCCGGGAGTGCGGGGTGCAGCCACCGTCCAAGGGTGGTCCCGCCGACCAGTTGGTGGCCCGCTCGGTGGACGGCATGACCATCGGCAGCCCGGTCGACGACGTCATGGACGGCCGCGACGCCATGCTCGCCGTCGGCATGAACGGCCAGCCGCTGCCCTTCGAGCACGGCTTCCCCGTCCGCATGCTCGTCCCCGGCCTCTACGGCTACGTCTCCGCCTGCAAATGGATCCAGGACATCGAACTGACCACGTTCGACGCCTACGACCCCTACTGGGTCAAGCGGGACTGGGCCCAGCGCGCACCCATCAAGACCCAGTCCCGCATCGACACCCCCAAGCCCTTCGCCCGCCCCAAGTCCGGTGCCGTCATGGTGGGCGGGGTCGCCTGGGCTCAGCACCGCGGCATCGACAAGGTCGAAGTACGGGTCGACGACGGGCCGTGGGAGGAGGCCCGCCTCGCCGCCGAGGACACCCGCGACACCTGGCGCCAGTGGTCCTATGCCTGGGACGCCCCCAAGGGCGGCCACACCCTGACGGTCCGGGCGACCGACCGTACGGGCGAGACGCAGACCGAAAAGCGCGCCCCTACCATCCCCGACGGCGCCTCCGGCTGGCATTCAGTTGTCGTCACAGTCGATTAGAGCCGGACGCAAGGGAACGCACACGGGCGGACCCCGGCCTTCGCCGTCGTCACGGCTATGAGTTACTGGGGGCTTCGACCCCATCAAGCCGCTGCCCAGCGGTAGCCGGAAGGCCGCACATGACGGAAACCATCGACGTCGGAGAAAACCCAGCGAGCAAACCTGACCTCGAAAAACTCATGGCGGCAGTAGGGCAGGGCGACCGAGAAGCCTTCGCCGCTCTGTACGACGACGTAGCTGGGCCCGTGTTCGGCACCGTGCGCAGGGTCCTGCGCGATCACGCGCAGTCCGAGGAGGTGGCCCAGGAAGTCCTCGTCGAGGTGTGGCGCACCGCTGTCGGCTACCGCCCGGAGCGCGGCACGGTCATCAATTGGATTCTCACTCTGGCCCACCGACGCGCCATCGACCGCGTCCGCTCCGTGGAGTCGGCGGCCGCCCGCGACCACAAGGACGCGCTCCTGGCACGCACGCCGGAGTTCGACGAGGTCAGCGAGCAGGTGGAGGCCCGCTTCGAACGGGAGCAGCTGCGGCGTTGTCTGCAGTCGCTCAGCGAGATCCAGCGTCAGTCCGTGACGCTGGCCTACTACGAGGGCCTCACCTACAAGGAAGTCGCCAGCACACTGTCCACGCCATTGGGCACGATCAAGACGCGGCTGCGGGACGGACTCATCCGGCTTCGCGACTGCTTGGGGGTGACCGCATGACCGCCACGTCCGACCTGCACACGCTCACCGGCGCGTACGCGCTGGACGCGCTGGAGGACGATGAACGCCGGGTGTTCGAGAAGCACCTGGCCCAGTGTGATTCCTGCGCCCAAGAGGTGCGCGAGCTCTCCGCGACGGCGGGACGGCTGGGGCTCGCCGCTTCACTGCCGGCGCCGCCTCGCCTGAAAGCTCAGGTCATGAGGCAGATCACCGAGGTTCGGCAGGACCCGCCGGACACCCCGGCGGCTGTGCTGTCCCGTCATGTCCGGCGCGGGCACGCCCTACGCTGGGCGCTCGCTGTCTGCATTGCCGGCGTTGCCGCGCTCGGCGGCACAACGCTGTGGCAGCACCAGCAAGCCGACCAGGCCCGCCAGGAAGCGCGAGCCACGCAGGACCGGTCCGAGCGGATAGCCCGGGTGCTCACCGCACCGGATGCCAAGGTGGCCTCGGTGGCCGTCGGGGGCGGCGCGCGCGGCTCGGTGGTCGTCTCGCACGACAGCGACAAGGCCGTCTTCATCGCCTCGGGTATGGCCGCTCCCCCTAAGGGCAAGGTGTACCAGCTGTGGTTCGCCGACGGTGACCACATGCGCCCGGCCGGCCTGATGAACCCCTCTCGCCCCGATCAGAGCGTCCTGATGTCCGGTGCCGTCGGCGACGCCTCGGGCATGGGCGTCACTCTCGAACCGGCCGGGGGCTCGAAGCAGCCCAGCACGGCGCCGGTGGCCCTGCTGTCCCTCCCGGCCTGAACCGGCACGACCGCGCAAGGACGCGAGACCGCGCCGGAACGTGTCGGGGGTGTGGCCGGTGTCGATGGAGTGGACGGTGGCATTCGAGGTGCCGCGCTCCAGCGTCTGGCGGCCGGCGTCGGCCTGCACGTGATCGCGGCGACCGCGTGCAGGCTGTGGTCGCATGCGAGGTCACTCTTTTTGGGAGGCGACCAATCCGCGGCACGGGGCGCACCGGATTCCCGGTGATGAGGGCGAATGGCCCTCACGGTTCTGATCGTTGAGGAATTGCCATGCAGACTCGCGTCCGTCGTGTCGCCGTTGCCGTTGCTGCCGCCGCCATGCTGCCCGTGGCCCTGACCGCCTGCTCCAACAGCGACTCCAAGGACAAGGCCTCCGACAGTTCCTCCTCGGCCTCCTCGAAGAAGTCGGACACGGCCAGCCCGTCCAGCAACACCGCCGACATGGACAAGCCGTTCGGCTCGGCCTGCTCCTCCGTGCCCAAGGACGGCGCAGGCTCCTTCGACGGCATGGCCAAGGACCCCGTCGCCACCGCCGCCTCCAACAACCCGGCCCTGTCCACCCTCGTCACCGCCGTGAAGAAGGCCGGCCTGGTCGACACCCTCAACAACGCAAAGAACATCACCGTGTTCGCCCCCACCAACGACGCCTTCGCCAAGATCCCCAAGGCCGACCTGAACAAGGTCCTCGCCGACAAGGCCCAGCTCACCAAGATCCTCACCAACCACGTCGTCGGCCAGAAGCTCGCCCCCAAGGACCTCGAGAACGGCTCCTTCGACACCCTGGCCAAGACGAAGCTCACCACCGCCGGCTCCGGCGAGAACTACAAGGTCAACGACACCGCCAACGTCGTCTGCGGCAACGTCAAGACCGCCAACGCCAACGTCTACATCATCGACTCCGTCCTCATGCCCAAGAGCTGAACGCCTCCCCCCGGGCCGGTCCACGCGCCCGGCCTGAACCAGAGCCTGCGACACGATGCTGCGGCCCTGTGCGGCAGTGAGGGTTCCTCACTGCCGCACAGGGCCGCGGCGTCTCAGGCGGCCACCGTGGAAGAACAGCAGGGCAGACACCGCGCCTCCGCGCGGCGCAGTCGATACGCCGGGCACACCCGTAGAACGACTCCTGTCACCGCCAGAGGCGCACGTTGTTGCCCGCGTGCGGGTGGCACCTGAGCAGCCCCAAAGACCCTCGCGACACGTGAGGGTGACGAGCGGGTCGAAGTCGGCCCGCCCCGCCGGTTCAGGGCCTCAGTTCACAGGTGGAGAGCAGGCAGAGATTGCCGCCCTGCACCAGGCCGATGCCGCCTTCGGTGTCCTCGTCGGAGCCGGTCGAACATGTCGAGAGCAGACACAGGTTGAAGCCCTGTGTGCCCCGATAACCGCCTGCCGTTGTCGCCGCATGCCGAGCGGGCGCTTCCTGCCTGGACCGAGCGCTCTCTGCCTTTCCTGACGCGCCGGAAGCCGATGCGACGGTGGCGCCGGTGAGGCACAAGGCCACCGCGCTGCCTGCGACGGCTATGCCGCGAAGCGACTTGGCCCATCCTGGACGGTGCATCTGAAGGTGCTCCTCTGTGCTCGGGTTTGGCGGCGTGTGAACCGCTCACCATGCCTGACCCCATTGATCCGTAGCCCTCCCCCCGCACGGATGGGTCCGCCGATCCCACAGACCAACAGAGGCTCGGAATACCGCTGCCGCCGGCACGAAAGGGACGGACTACGCACCGGTAACAAAGGGTGCCCTGTGTCACACACCAATCCGTAGCCCCATGCGTCGCGGATTAACCACGAAAGACGGTGCAGTGAAGGGTTCGCATCTGCACCGATCGAGGTGAGATCAGGAGGGGTGGTCGACGGTGTCGACACGCATCGCTTTGGTACTGGAGCGGGCACATGACTGAGAAGAACACCGTCGGGCTGCCGCTCACCGCAGCGCAGGAGTCCTTGTGGTTCGCGCATCAGCTGCGCCCTTTGGGGGCCGACTTCACGATTGCCGAATACGTCGACATCGAGGGGGAGTTGGACCTCGCCACACTGCGCCGATCCGTCGCCCTCGCGACGCAGGAGATCGAAGCGCTGCGCGCGACCGTGGTCGACGACCCGAGCGGTACGACGGGGCTTCAGCGGGCCCGTCCTGACATCACCAATGGCGTCTCCTTCGTCGACCTGTCCGCGAATGCGGACGGCGAAACAGACGCACACCGGGCCATGCGAGAGAACCTGTCCATACCCATCGATGTCGCGCGGGGGCCGGTGACCGCCTTCACGCTGTACCGGCTCTCGGCGTCACGCCACCTGCTGTACATGCGCACGCACCACCTCGTGCTGGACGGGTACGGCGCGGCAGTGGCACTGGGGCGGATCGCCGAGACGTACGGCCTCCTCGCCGCCGGAGACGACGTCCCGTTCACACCGCTGCCGCTCGAACCGCTGGTGTCAGAGGCGCGGCAGTACACCCTGTCGCCCCAATACGCCGAGGACGCGGCCTACTGGCGTGGCCAGTTGGACGGCACTCCCTCCGCCGAGCGGCTCACGGAGCACACGGTGTCCCCGGCCTCGAAGGTGCTGCGGCACTCGGTCTCGCTGGACCGGGCACGGTGGCAGCGGCTGCGGGACGGAGCACGACGCGGGCGGGTGGCCTGGCCCGCGCTGTTCGTGGCCGGCACGGCCGCCTATACGCACCGGATACGCGGCGCGCAGGACCTGTTGCTCGGCATGCCGGTGACCGGCCGCCGGAGCCGGACCGCCCGGCAGACGCCGGGCATGATGTCGCAGGTCCTTCCGCTGCGGCTGCGCCTGGACGCCACGGACTCCGCCCGGGACCTGCTGCGGCAGGTGACGACGGCGATGCGGGGCGCGCTGCGGCACCAGCAGTTCCCGGCTGAAGAACTGCGCCGGGAGCGCGGCCTGGTGCGCGGCGAACCTCTGGTGGGGCCGTCGGTGAACGTGCTGGCCTTCGACGAGAACCTGCATTTCGGATCGGCGAGCGGCACTCTGCACAATCTCTCGCTCGGCCCCGTCGAGGACCTCACCCTGGCCGTGCACCCGGTCCCGGGCGGCGCCGGCGCCCGCGTCGACATCCTGGCCGATGCGGCGCTCTACGACGAGGCGTCCGCCGCTGGGCACTTGGAACGCATCCTGCGGCTGACCGAGGGACTCGTCACGGACCTGGACCGGCCACTCAGCGCGCTGGAGCTCACCGATGCGCGGGAGCGGGAGCGGATGCTGTCCCTGGGACGGGGCCCGGTGAACTCCCGGCCGGGCGGGGGCGGTTCCTCCACGCTTGCCGAGGGCGGCGATCCGACGCTGCCCGAGGTGCTGTCGCGGCTGGCGCGGGAGATACCCGACGCGCCGGCTGTCGACGACGGCACACGGAGCCTGACGTTCGCCGAGCTGGACCGGGCGGTCGACTCGGCAGCCACGGCGCTGCAGGCCGACGGCGCCGGCGCGGGCACGACGGTCGCCGTCGCACTGCCCCGCTCGGTCGACACTGTCGTCGCCCCGCTCGCCGTGTTGCGCAGCGGTGCGGTCTACCTGCCGGTGGACGTCGCGTATCCGGCCGAGCGCATCACCCATCTGCTGGCCGATGCCGCCCCGGTGATCCTGCTCTGCGAGCCCGACGGCCCGGTCGCCGGCATGGCCCCTGTCGGCACGGCCGTACGAAGCCTGCCGCAGTTCCGCAACACCGTCTCCGGCTCGCCACTCGCCGCGCCGCGTGCCGACGATGCCGCGTACCTCATCTACACGTCCGGATCCACGGGCCGCCCGAAGGGCGTGCTGGTCGAGCACCGGTCGATCAGCAATCTGCTCGCCCATCACCGGCAGGAGTCGCACGCGAGCGCGGAACTCGCCGGGGGACGGCGCATGCGTGTCGCGCTCACCGCCGCCACCTCGTTCGACGCCTCCTGGGACCCACTGCTTTGGATGCTGGCCGGCCATCAGCTGCACATCGTGGACGACACCACGCGTCGCGACCCGGAGGCCCTGGTCGACTTCCTGCACACCGAGCGCATCGACGTCATCGAGACCACCCCCAGCTTCCTGCAACAGCTACTGGCCGCGGGCCTCACTGCCGCCGCAGACGACGCGGCCGACGCGGCAGCGCACCGACCCAAGGTGATCGCTCTGGGCGGCGAGCCCGTCAACGACGAGCTGTGGCAACGGCTCTCCGCGGACAAGAACCTGCTCGCGTACAACTTCTACGGACCGACGGAGACGACGGTCGACGCCGTCACCACCCGGATCGGCGGTGCGGAGCCGGTCATCGGCCGCCCGGTCCGCGGCGCCCGCGCCTATGTGCTGGACGCGGCCCTGCACCTGCTGCCGTGCGGTGTGACCGGCGAGCTGTACCTGGCGGGCGAAGGGGTGGCTCGCGGCTACACCGGGCAGTCCGGGCTGACCGCCGACCGGTTCCTGGCGGACCCCTTCGGGGAACCGGGGGCGCGCATGTACCGCACCGGCGATCTGGTGCGGTGGCACGGGAACGGCTCACTGGAATTCGTCGGCCGCAGCGACGACCAGATCAAGGTGCGAGGGCACCGGGTGGAGATCGGCGAGATCGAGTCGGCGCTCACCGCGCTGCCGGGGATCGCCCAGGCGGCGGTCACGGTGCGCGGTGACGGGCCGGGTGGAGAGATCCTGGCCGCCTATCTCGTACCGACTCCGGACGCAGCGGGCAGCGAGATGCGCTCCGACCAGCGCCCGGCCCGCGACGCCCTGGCAGCGTCACTGCCCGCACACATGGTGCCCGCGGCGTACGCGGCCACCGACCGGCTGCCGCTGACGCCGAACGGGAAGCTGGACTCGGCCGCTCTGCCCCCGGCCACGGCTGTTTCCGCGGGCCCCACGGTGCAGCCGCGTACTGCCACCGAGGAAGCGGTCTGCGCGGTGATGGCCGACCTGCTCGTGCTGACAGAAGTCGGGCGGGAGGACGACTTCTTCGCGCTCGGCGGCCACTCCCTGCTGGCCACCCGACTGTTGGCCGGCCTGGCCGAACGGACTGGCGTCCGGCTGCCGGTGCGCGCGCTCTTCGGGGCGCCGACCGTCGCCGGCCTGGCCGGATTCGTCGACGCCGAACGGCGCTCCCACCGTGCGGAAGCCGGCGACGGCCCGACTGTCGGGGAGCGTCCCGCGCGGCTGCCGCTCTCGGCGGGCCAGCACCGCCTGTGGCTGCTGGAACAGATGGGCGAGGGCGGTCAGCGCTACCACATACCCGTCGCCGTCCGGCTCGACGGCGACCTCGACGTTCCTGCTCTTCAGGCGGCCTTCTCCGACCTCCTGGCGCGGCACGAGAGTCTGCGGACGGTCTACCGGGAGGACACAGCAGGACCGCACCAGGTCGTGCTGCCGGCCGATGACTGCGGCGTCGAGCTGCACACCGCCCCCGTGCAGCCGAACGGTCGCCCCGGGACCTTTCCGGCGCCCGACTTTGATCTCGCTCAACGGCCGCCTTGGCAGGCCCTGTTGGTCCCGACCGCCGCGCGCAACGGCGACGGCACGGGCTCGTACCTGCTGCTGCTGACGCTCCATCACATCGTGACTGACGGATGGTCGATGGGGCCGCTGGTCCGTGATCTGTGCACGGCGTACCGGGCCCGCGTCGAGGGGCATGGACCGCAGTGGACACCACTGCCCGCGCAGTACGCGGACTGGGCGTTGCGCCAGCACACCTTGCTCGGCGACCGGGACGATGCCGAATCGCTCAGCGCGCGACAGCTGACGGACTGGCGGACGGTACTGGACGGGGCGACGCCTGAGCTTCCCCTGCCGTACGACCGGCCCCGTCCGGAACATGCCACGTTCCGCGGCGGCCGCGTGCCGCTGCGACTGGACGCGGTCGAGCACCGCGCCCTGGTCGCGCTTGCGCGGGAGGCTGGGGTCAGCCCGTTCATGGTCCTGCACGCTGTGCTCGCCACGCTGCTGCAACGCCTGGGCGGCGGGGACGACATCGTCGTCGGCACCCCGGTGGCGGGACGTGACGAGGAGGAGTTCCACGATGTCGTGGGGTTCTTCGTCAACACCCTGGTGCTGCGCGTGGGCACCGGCGGCGATCCGGGTTTCCGGGAGCTGCTGGGCCGGGTGCGGGAGGCGGATCTGAGCGCCTACAGTCGGCAGGATCTGCCGTTCGAGCAACTGGTGGAGGCACTGGCTCCGCCGCGCTCACTCGCGCGACACCCGCTCTTCCAGGTGATGCTCGCCCTGAACAACACCCACACACCCCACCTCGACCTGCCCGGTGTCCGGGCCGAGGTCCTGGGTTCCGGAGGCGAAACGGCGAAGTTCGACCTGACCTGGGACTTCACCGAGCTGCACGGCGCGGACGGACAGCCGACGGGAGTGACCGGCGAAGTGGAGTACAGCGCCGAACTGTTCGACGAGAGCACCGTGCGTCGCTTCGCCGACCACTTCGTCCGGCTGCTGCGGTCGGCGCTCGCCTCGCCCCGCACGCGGCTGAGCGCTCTGGAGATGCTCACGAAGGAACAGGTGCATGCGGCCCTTGACGCGGGAACGCGTGACGACTGCGCGGACCGGGGTCAGGAACTGGTGCACAGCGTCTGTGACGTCCTGGAGACGCAGGCGGCGGTCACCCCGGGCCGCACCGCGGTGAACGACGGTCACCTGTCCATCTCTTTTGGGGAGTTGGCGACGGATCTGTACGACGTCGCTCGGCGTCTGGTGGGCGCCGGCGTCAGCCCCGGCGACCGGGTAGCGGTAGCCGTGCCCCGGTCCACACGGCAGATCGCCGCCGTCTTCGGTGTGCTGCGCGCCGGCGCGGTGTACGTGCCGCTCGACCCATCGCATCCGGCGGAACGCAACGCACAGATCCTGGAGTCCGCACGGCCGGTGGTGCTGCTGACCGAACGGTCCTGCGCCGCGGCCCTGCCCGCATCCCGCACACCCGCGCTCTACCTGGAGGACGCGCCCGGCACGGGCCTTGCTGAAACCCTGCCACCGGACGGCCCCCGGGGAGCAGACCCGGCCTACGTGCTCTACACCTCGGGCTCCACCGGTCGGCCCAAGGGCGTCGTCGTGGAGCACCGTGCACTTGCCAACCTGCTGCGGCATCACGGCCGCCAGCTGATCGAGCCCGCCGAACAGGCCAACAACGGGCGCCCGTTGCGCGTGGCCCTGACGGCCGCAGCGACCTTCGACGCCTCCTGGGACCCGCTGCTGTGGATGACCGCCGGGCACGAACTGCACCTGGTGGACGACCGGAGCCGTCGTGATCCGGAGGCGCTGGTGCACCTGCTGCACGAGCGGCGGATCGACGTGATCGAGACGACGCCGTCCTTCCTCGAACAGCTGCGGGGGTGCGGCCTGTTCGCGCCCGGCAGGCCCTGGCCACGTGTCGTGGCTCTGGGCGGCGAACCGGTGCACGACAAGCTCTGGCGGGAACTGGCCGAGCTGTCCGGCGTGACCGTGTGGAACCTCTACGGGCCGACCGAGACGACCGTGGACAGTGTTGCCGTCCGGGTGACTCCCGGTTCGGGGCCGGCCATCGGCCACGCGGTCACGGGCATGAGGGCCCGGGTCCTCGACTCGCGGCTGGGCCCCACGCCGCCGGGCGTCATGGGCGAGCTGTATCTGGCCGGGGCCGGGGTGGCCCGCGGTTACGACGGAGCGACGGGGGCGACCGCCGACCGGTTCCTCGCCGACCCCTACGGTGCCCCGGGAAGCCGCATGTACCGGACCGGCGACCTCGTGCGCAGGCGGCCGGACCACTCCCTGTCGTTCGTGGGTCGCACGGACTCCCAGGTGAAGGTGCGCGGATTCCGCGTCGAGACCGGCGAGGTGGAGGCCGCACTCACCGCTCACCCGGCTGTGCGGCAGGCCGTGGTGACCGTCCGCGACGCCGCCGGCGGCGGCAGGCTGGTCGCCTGGGCCGTACCGGAGACCGGTACCGAGCCCACGGCCGCCGGACTTCGATCGTTCCTCGGAGACCGGCTCCCGGCGTACATGACTCCCTCGCACCTCGCGCTGGTGCCGGACATCCCGCTCACCGTGCACGGCAAGACGGACTTTGCCGCCCTCCCCGACCCGGGGGCGGCCGTGCAGGAACGGGGTGAGCGGCCACGCACCCCGCAGGAGGAGATCCTGTGCGCGCTGTTCGCCGAGTGCCTCGGCACCGACTCCGTCGGTCGCGACGCGGACTTCTTCGCGCTCGGCGGCCACTCGCTGCTGGCCACCCGGATCGTCAACCGCGTACGGAGTGCGTTCGGTGTCGAGATCCCCGTCCGCGCCCTGTTCGAGGACCCCACCCCGGCCGGACTGGCCCGCCGCCTCGCCGGTGCCGCGCACGGCCGTCCCTCACTCCAGTCCCGAACCGACCGGCCGGCGGACCTGCCGCTGTCCTTCGCGCAGCACCGGCTCTGGTTCCTCAACCGGATGCGCTCCGACGACGCCTCCTACAACCTGCCGATGGCGGTCTCGCTGCGGGGACGGCTGGACGTGTCCGCGCTGCGCGACGCGCTCGGCGACGTGGTGGCCCGGCACGAGAGCCTGCGCACGGTCTTCCGCGACACGGCCGGCCGGCCCGGCACCCCGGCCCAGCGCATCCTGTCCCCCGGCGAGGCCCGCCCGACGCTCACCGTCACGCCCAGCACCCAGGACGGGGCCGCGCAGTTGCTGCGCACAGCGGCCCGCGAGGGGTTCGACCTCGCCCGTGACCTGCCGTTGCGCGCCGAGCTGCTGCAAACCGGCGTCGAGGAGCACGTCCTGCTGCTCACGGTGCATCACATCGCGGCCGACGGATGGTCCATGGGCCCGCTGGCGCAAGATCTGGCGGCCGCGTACGCAGCACGGGCCACCGGCCGCACCCCCGACTGGACGCCGCTGCCGGTGCAGTACGCCGACTACGCTCTCTGGCAGCGCGACCTACTGGGCGGTCCCGACGATCCCGACAGCGTGCACGCACGCCAACTGGCCTACTGGCGAGACGCGTTGGCCGGGGCTCCGACCGAGCTGGCGCTGCCCGCCGACCGGCCGCGCCCGGACGTCGGCTCCGGACGCGGCGGCAGCGTCGCACTACCGCTCACCGACGGCGATGGCCGCCGACTGGCGGAGCTGGCCCGGCGCGAGGGAGCCAGCACCTTCATGGCGCTGCACGCGGTGCTCACCGCTCTGCTGGACCGGTACGGCGCGGGAGAGGACATCGTCGTCGGCAGCCCGGTCGCCGGCCGCACCGACGAGGCACTCGCCGGACTGGTGGGCTTCTTCGTCAACACGCTGACCCTGCGGGTCCGCACCGACGGCGACCCGGACTTCCGCGCCCTGCTCGACCGCGCCCGCGAGACCGACCTCGCCGCCTACGCCCACCAGGACCTGCCGTTCGAGTCACTGGTGGAGCACCTGGCGCCTCCGCGGTCACTCTCCCGGCATCCGTTGTTCCAGGTGATGCTCTCCCTCAACAACGCCGGTCGCCCCGCGCTCGACCTGCCCGGCCTGCACGCCGCGGTGCAAGGCGTGGACACGGCCGCCGCCAAGTTCGACCTGTCGTTCAACTTCTCCGAACAGAGCGGGGGCCAAGAGCTCACGGGCGAGCTGGAGTTCGCCCGCGACCTCTTCGACACCGCGACCGCACAGCACCTGGCCGACTCCTTCGTCACGCTGCTCCGGCTCGCCGTTGCGGATCCGGACGCCCCGTTGTCCCGGCACGATCCGCTCGGCCGGGAACAGCGCGCCGAGCTGCTCGCCCTCGGGAGCGGGCCGCAGACCGCCCCGCGGCACCCGACGGTGATCGCGGGTTTCGAGGCCACCGCGGCGGCGGCACGCAGCAGCGACATCGCGGTGCGCTGCGGGGCGCAGGTTCTCTCCTTCGCCGAACTGTCGCAGGACAGTGCCCGCTTGGCGCATCTGTTGCGGGCACACGGAGTGGGTCCGGACCGCACCGTCGCGGTACTGCTGCCACGCTCCACCGGATCGCTGACCGCGCTGCTCGGTGTGCTGACCGCGGGCGGTGTCTACGCGCCGCTCGACGACGCCCTGCCACCGGCGCGGGTGGCCGCCGTACTGAGTGATGCCCAGCCCGCCGTGGTGCTGGCCGCCACGGCGACCGCCGACCGCATACCCGACGGTCCCTGGCAGGTCATTGTGCTGGACTCCGCCGACACCCTCGCGGCACTGGCCGGGCTCGACGGCGAACCGCCACGGGACCTTGCTGCCGGGCCCCGGGACGTGGCCTACGTACTGCACACCTCCGGCTCCACCGGGCGCCCCAAGGGCGTCGTCGTGGAACACCGGTCGTTGGCCCAGTTGTGGGAGCACCACCGGCAGACGCTGTTCGCACAAACAGCAACCGGCGGACGCAGGATGCGGGTGGCACTGACCGCCTCCCTGTCCTTCGACGCCTCCTGGGACCCCGTTCTGTGGATGCTCGACGGGCACGAACTCCTGATCGTCGACAACGACACCCGCCGCGACCCGGCGGCCCTCGTCCGGGCCGTGCGCGAGGACCGTATCGACGTACTGGAGACCACCCCGAGCCACGCGGCGGCCCTGCTGGACGCCGGGCTGTGCGAGCCGGGGGCGCCCGGCCACCGGCCCGCCGTCCTGGCGCTCGGTGGCGAGGCGGTGCCGCCGGGCCTGTGGCAGCGGCTGCGCGCCGTGCCCGGCCTCACCGTGTGGAACCTGTACGGCCCCACCGAGGCCACCGTGGACACCCTGTGTGCACCTCTGCACCACACCGATTGGCCCGTACTCGGCGACCCGGTGTCCGGGACCCGCTGCTACGTCCTCGACCGGCATCTGCGGCCCGCCGCGCCGAACGCGACCGGCGAGCTGTACCTCGCGGGCACAAGCCTGGCCCGCGGCTACCTCGGCCGGCCCGCCGAGACCTCCGCCCGCTTCGTGCCGGACCCGTTCGGTCCGCCGGGCAATCGGATGTACCGCACCGGGGATCTCGTACGGCGGTCGGCGGACGGCCGACTGGAGTTCCGCGGCCGGGCCGACGGTCAGCTGAAGGTGCGCGGTTTCCGCGTGGAACCCGGTGAGATCGTCGCCGTGCTGGAGCGGCAGCCCGGCATCGGGCGGGCCGCCGTGGTGCTGCGCTCCGTCGGCGCTCAAGACGCCCACAGTACGCAGCAGTTGGTCGCCTATGTGGTGCCCGACAGCGGTAGGACCGCGACGGGCGGACCCGCCGAGCCGGACCGTGACGCCCTGCGCACGGCCGTCGCGGCCGAACTGCCCGGCTACATGGTTCCCGGCGCGTTCGTCGGCCTCGACGCACTGCCGCTCACCGCGAGCGGCAAGCTCGACGCCGCCGCACTACCGGATCCGCGCGACGAGCACCTGGCCCGCGGGACGGGCAGGGGCCCGGCCGGCCCGCGCGAGGACCTGCTGTGCGCCCTGTTCGCGGAGGTCCTGGGCACCGAACAGTGCTGGGCCGACGACGACTTCTTCGCGCTCGGCGGCCATTCACTGCTGGCGGCGCGTCTGCTGGCACATGTACGCGACGCCACCGGGACGGACCTGGGGATCAGGGCGCTGTTCGAGACGCCGACCCCGGCCGGCCTCGCGGCCGCGCTGGCGGCACGCGAGGCGGAGTCGGGCGACCCCCGACCGGGCGCGGACCTCGCCTCCCTGCTGCCGCTGCGCGTCGGCGGCAGTCTGCCGCCGCTGTTCTGCGTACACCCGGCGGGCGGCCTGGCGTGGTCGTACGCGGGGCTGCTCCAGCACGTCGCCGACCGGCCGGTGTACGGGCTCCAGACACCCAATCTGGATGGCACCCGGTCGTTCCCGCAGAGCATCGAGGAAATGGCGGCCCACTACATCGCGCAGCTGCGCACAGTGCAGCCGCACGGCCCCTATCGGCTGCTCGGCTGGTCCTTCGGCGGCAACGTCGTCCAAGAGGTCGCCGTCCAACTCCAGCACGCGGGCGAGGAGGTGGCGCTTCTGACTGTGCTGGACTCCTTCCCCGTGCCACCCGCCGACGGCCTGGAGGACGCCGGACGCGACGTCGTCTTCCGCGCCCTGCTGACCGCCCTCGGCCTCGACCTGTCCGCCTGGGACGCCGACGCCCCACTGGACGCAGCCGCCGTACGCGACGCTCTGCGGGAGACAGGCAGCCCGCTCGGCGCGCTGGAACCGGAGACCATCGAGACCATGGTCGGCAACTTCGCCGCCCAGGCCCGGCTGATGCGCGACTACGTCCCGAGCATCTTCCACGGCGACGTGCTCTTCTTCCGCGCCACGGAAGAAGCCCCCGCGAGCGGCCTCGTCCCCGCCCTGTGGGACCCGTACGTCGACGGCACCGTCCAGGTGCACGACGTGCCGTGCGGCCACGCCCAGATGCTCCGTCCCGATTCCCGGGCCCTCATCGGCCCCGTCCTCGACATGGCCCTCCGGGCCACCTGAGCCCGCTTCGACCGGACAGCCCCTGCTCGGCCAAATGCGCCCGAAAACAGTTCAGTTCACCGAACACGACCCGAGAGAGTGACCGCATCATGACCAACCCCTTCGACGACCCCGCCGTCCAGCACCGTGTCCTGGTGAACGACGAGGGCCAGCACTCCCTGTGGCCCGAGTTCGCCGACGTGCCCGCAGGCTGGCAGCCCGTCCACGGGCCCACCACCCGCGAGGCATGCATCGCCTACGTCGACACCCACTGGACGGACCTCACTCCGCGCAGCGCGCTGGCCTCCCGATGAGCACATCAGGAGCGAATCTGCTCGGCACCCTCAGATCGCCCCTCCCTCAACAGGAGCACGTCGGGCGGCACGTGGCGCCTGCGGGTGAGCAGGACGCGATCGTGGCTGAGGGCCTCACCCGGAGCTTCGGCAACCGCCAGGCACTCGCCGGCATCGACCTGCGGGTCCCGGCGGGCACCGTGCTCGGCCTGCTCGGCCCCAACGGCGCGGGCAAGACCACCATCGTGCGCATCCTCACCACACTGCTGCGTCCGGACGGCGGCCGCGCCACGGTAGCCGGACACGACGTCCGCAACGCGCCGGAGGCTGTGCGCGAACGCATCGGCCTGTCAGGGCAGTACGCCGCCGTCGACGAACGGCTGACCGCACGCGAAAACCTCTACCTCGTCGCGCGGCTGTACGGCATGAACCGCAAGGCAGCCCGGCAGCGTGCCGGTGACCTGCTCGACCGGTTCGCGCTCACCGAGTCCGCCGACCGGCCGAGCGGCAGCTTCTCCGGCGGCATGCGCCGCCGCCTCGACCTGGCCGGTGCCCTCACCACGCGGCCCGCCGTCGTCTTCCTCGACGAGCCCACGACGGGCCTCGACCCACGCGGCCGGGCCGACACCTGGCGGGCCGTGCAGGACCTGGTGGCCGACGGCACCACTGTCCTGCTCACCACCCAGTACTTGGAAGAGGCCGACCAGCTCGCCGACTCCATAGCCGTCATCGACCACGGCCACGTCATCGCCCGCGGCACAGCGACCGAACTGAAGGAGAAGGTCGGCGGAGAACGCATCACGCTCCGCCCGGCCGTGTCGGAGACCATGGCGGCGATCGCTGGAGTGCTGGCAGGACTGGGCCCGTACCAGCCGGAGGTGGACCGGCGTGCCGGACACGTCTCCGTCGCCACCGACCACGGCGCCCCGGCTCTGCGGCGCGCCCTTGCCGCGCTGGAGGAGGCGCAGCTCACCGTGCACGACGTTTCCCTCGCACCGCCCACCCTCGACGACGTGTTCCTGGCACTGACCGGCAGAGCCCGGCATCCCGACACCTCCAGCGCGCAGCAGGACACGGAAGGACCAGAACTGTCCACGGGTCACGGCCGGAAGCCCGGCGACGAGAGTCCCGCCGCCCGACGGCGCAACGGACGCAAGAAGGGAGCCCACGCATGGCGACAGTGAGCCTGACCGCCCAGAAGCCGGCCGGCCCGTTTCGCACCGTGCGTGACGGGCTGCTGATCGCCGAGCGCAACCTCCTCAACCTGCGCCGTACCCCGGGAGCGGTCATCGCCGCGCTCGTCCAGCCCCTGATGTTCGTGCTGCTGCTCGCCTACGTCTTCGGAGGCAGCCTCGGCGGTGCGGAGTACCGCACGTTCCTGATGGGCGGCATCTTCGCGCAGGCCGTCACCTTCAACGCGTCCTTCACAGCCATCGGTCTCGCCGCGGACATGGACAAAGGCATGGTCGACCGCTTCCGCGCACTGCCCATGCCGCGCGGTTCCGTGATCCTTGGCCGCACTCTGTCCGACCTCACCATGAGCGTCGTCACGCTCGTGGTGACCTCATTGTGCGGGCTCCTGGTCGGCTGGCGCGTCGAGGGCTCGGCACTGGACGCCATGGCGGCGTACGGGCTGATTCTGCTCTTCGCCTTCGCCATGTCCTGGGTCGGAGCCACGATCGGACTCATGGCTCGCAGCGTCGAGGTCGCCCAGAGCGCCGGGCTGATCTGGCTCTTTCCCGTCACCTTCATCTCTGGCGCCTTCGTCTCCGTCACCACGATGCCCGGCCCGCTCCGCACGATCGCCGAGTGGAACCCGGTCTCCGCGACCGCCACCGCCGCCCGGTCGCTCTTCGGCAACGAGGCCCCGGCAGCGGTCGTCCCACCGCACTCCTGGCCGGTGCAACACGCCAGTGGTTACGCGCTGCTGTGTTCGTGCGCAATCGTCGCCGTCTTCATGCCCCTGGCCGTCAGCCGATACCGGCGCATCGCACGAGGCTGATCCCAGCCGTGGGACGGAGGGCACTCTGGTGTGGCCCGTGGTGAACGCATTCCGGGCCGCACCCCAAGTCCTGAAGAGAACCGACAGCCGCCGTCACAGGGCGAACGACCCGTTTTCGACCGTACGAGCAAGGATTCCGAGTGTGGCGCGCAGCCCCGCCTCCGGAATGACCGGGAAGACGCCCGCCTCGCGGTACTTGTCGTCGATCTGGCTCCAGTCGTAGTAGGAAGTGACGAGGGTGCCCGTCTCGTTGGGTTCGAGTCGGTACCCGTAGAGATGACGGATGGGAGGCTGGATGGTGCCCGAGATGGTCCACTCCAGGACAACGTCGCGTTCATAGCGCGTGATGATCACTGTTACGTCATAGCGGCCCATGGGCAGATCCCCCAGAGCCTCCCGGTCCATGTGGACAACGAACTCGTCTCCCGCCTTCTCCACGGGAGCACCCTCCGCAGACTGCAGCATTCCAGAACTGTCGATGCTCACGTGGCCCTGCGGCGAACGCAGCACGTCGAAGATCGCGGAGGCGGGCGCGGCAATGTGACGCGTGACTTCAAACCGGTCTGTTGTCATGCATGCACCCTGACACGCCTGTACCGATCCTCCGCTGCGAATATTCGCTCATCGCGCACTATGAAGCGGGCAGTCCCCTCGACAGAGGCCCGCCCGCTGGTTGCATCAGGATGGGTCAGAGGCCGATTCCTAGGCCCAGGCCGAGTCCGAGCCCGATACCTCCACCGTAGTAGTAGCCGTGGTCCCAGTAGCCACCGTGATGGTGCCACCCAGGTCCGTCGTCGGCGGGGAGGGTCTGGGCCGCCTGGGTGGTCGTGGATTGCGCAGGGGTCGCAGCCTGTGCAGCGCCAGCCAGGGGAAGAGCAGCGGCGCAAGTGAGGGCGGCGATGGCCGCCCCTCGGGCGAGTGTGATGCGCATGAGGAACTCCTTTGTCCTACGGCAACAACACTTTCAACGATAGAACGGTCCGGGCCTCGACGCGCGTTGGATCATGACGCGTCGCCGCCGCCATCGATCGCGAGCACCCCAACTGTCAGACCCGAGTTCGGGTCCGCTGCCGCTCAGGCTGCAACACCAGCACACTCTCAGCCGCGACCTGACGGCACATCAAACAAATAGGGGGCAGAACTCTGACACCTCATCAGAACACGCCTCGCTCATGGTCTGCGAAGGGGAGCCACTCACGCTGGACGGCTTACTGACGGGTGACTGGGCCTTGTTCAGAAACCGCGGATGCACCGATTTGCCGACGGTCAGGTCGTCACGCGACGCAACGAGGCCGGCCTCCTCCACAGCCATCGAAGCGAGCAAGTCCATGAACTCACTTCGCTGATCATTCGACAGGTGAGACACCAGAGCGGCGACGCTCTCCAGGACCTTCAACGCGCTATCCGGACCCCTCTACCCGTCCCCGCCCCCTCAAGAACCAGAGGACGTCGACCAGCACATCTGCCAGAGCGCAGACGATCGCCTTTCCCTCAGGCAACGGCGGTGCCGCGACCGGGTGCCGCCTCCCCCAAAAGGCAGCACCCGGCCTCACCAGCTCTCGCCCCGGCAAGTGCGCCAGGACGCGGAACTACTTCGACATGTCCCAGTCACCCATGTCGCCGTGGTGGCCCCAGCCACCGGAGGCATTGGCACAGGTGTTGCCGAACGCCGGGTTGAGCGCGCCGATCACGCTGACGGTATTCCCGCAGACGTTCACCGGAACATGCACCGGCACCTGGACGAGGTTGCCCGACAGCACACCGGGCGAGCCCACCGCGGCGCCCTGCGCCCCGCTGTCGGCCGAGGCGGCGCTCGCACCGGCGAGAACCGCACCGCCCACAGCCACCAGAACCGCCGCGCTCCTGAACACACGAGACATGAAACTCTCCCTGCTGCTCGAACAGCATCACCCTCAGCGGGCGACACAAGGAACTGCTCGCTCCTCACGAGCAATCCGCTACGTCCCGCGGCGCGGATTGGCCGATTCGTCCGGTTTCACTCGTTCGGGTCGGCTGCGCCGGCTCACGGCAAGCTGTCCGTCGCTCCGCCGCCGCTCGGGCGGACCTGGGGCACGTTCCGGATGGTGGCCAACACGGCGACACGCAGCCGAGGCGGCGGCGTCGTCTCGGACGCACCTCCGCCGCCACCGGCCTTCTCGTGCTCCGGCGGCCCGCATCCGGTGGGCCCGACGCCCGCCTCGCCCGTCGGCCGCAACAGCTTCGCGGTGTACCTCCGTAAGGGCCACCATCCTGCCGACCGGAACGGATCTCGTTGCTTCACCGCACTCCCCCAACATCTGGACGAAGCACTCTCCTTGACGGCGAGGGCTGCTCGCGGCACTTGCCGCTGTCGGCAGTAATCCGGTGGCCTCTCGTGCACGGCTTGGTCGGGCCCACCGGTTCTCGCGTCATGACTCGGATGCCCCCTGCGTGGCCGCGCCCCGAGAAGCCCCGACTGTCCCTCATCCGAAGGTACGGGCGTACGCCTTGATGCCGGGGGTGAGACGGGCTCCGGAACACACAGTGGTTGATCGGGCCCGAGCCACTTCCCTCCAGCAGAACCCCGTGCCGCACGCGAGGTCACTCTTTTTGGGAGGCGACCAATCCGCGGCACGGGGCGCACCGGATTCCCGGTGATGAGGGCGAATGGCCCTCACGGTTCTGATCGTTGAGGAATTGCCATGCAGACTCGCGTCCGTCGTGTCGCCGTTGCCGTTGCTGCCGCCGCCATGCTGCCCGTGGCCCTGACCGCCTGCTCCAACAGCGACTCCAAGGACAAGGCCTCCGACAGTTCCTCCTCGGCCTCCTCGAAGAAGTCGGACACGGCCAGCCCGTCCAGCAACACCGCCGACATGGACAAGCCGTTCGGCTCGGCCTGCTCCTCCGTGCCCAAGGACGGCGCAGGCTCCTTCGACGGCATGGCCAAGGACCCCGTCGCCACCGCCGCCTCCAACAACCCGGCCCTGTCCACCCTCGTCACCGCCGTGAAGAAGGCCGGCCTGGTCGACACCCTCAACAACGCAAAGAACATCACCGTGTTCGCCCCCACCAACGACGCCTTCGCCAAGATCCCCAAGGCCGACCTGAACAAGGTCCTCGCCGACAAGGCCCAGCTCACCAAGATCCTCACCAACCACGTCGTCGGCCAGAAGCTCGCCCCCAAGGACCTCGAGAACGGCTCCTTCGACACCCTGGCCAAGACGAAGCTCACCACCGCCGGCTCCGGCGAGAACTACAAGGTCAACGACACCGCCAACGTCGTCTGCGGCAACGTCAAGACCGCCAACGCCAACGTCTACATCATCGACTCCGTCCTCATGCCCAAGAGCTGACCCCCAGGGCACGACCGCCCGCCGCACCTGAAGCAGAGGACCGCACCGCCCCCTCTGCGACAGCTGCGGCGGGGGCGGGCCAGGCGACTCGATCTTCCACGCGCCTTCCGGCTCCGCCTTCCCATCTGAGCCCGCAGGAAGCACCGCGCACGCCACAGCACCGACTGTGCGCACTTTTCCTGGCCGGACCGTGCACGCTTTCGCACACATCCGACTCGGAGAGTTCGCCACGGTCGCTGCCGTCGCCGACGAACTGAGCGCCGAGCGCGCGCCCGGCGCGGCGAAATCTACTTTCGCGCCTGGGCCGACCACCTGCTCGGCCTCACCGCGCTCAGACGGACCGAGCAGGCCGCGGCCCACGTTCGCACCTACCTGAACGGCAGGCTCCGTCTCCACGACAGCTTCGGCACCGCCATGACCCTCGATGCACCCGCCCCGCGGCCACCGCCTCCGGGCATGCCGAGCACGCCCGCCGCCTCAGCGGCGTCGCCGAACAAATCTGGCACGCTCTCGACGCGCCTCAGATGGGTATCCCGGAGCTCGTCACCGCACGTTTGGCATGCCAGGACCAGGCCCGCCACCTCATCGGAGACGACGCCTACGAGCCCCCCTTCCACACCAGCCACGACACCGACCCCGACGCCGCCATCGCCAACACCCTCCACCGTTGCCCCATCGCATGACCGCTGACCGGCGCTGATCAGCGGCGCCGCGGCTGGCGGGCGGGCTCGGTCCCAGGTGTACGGAACAGTGGTGTCGCCGTAGGGCCTGTTGTACCGGGGCTCCTTGGAGAGCTGTGGGTCCGGGCGGCGCGGGCTCGTGAGCTGGGCGCGGGGCGGGCAGCAAGCCGTTCGATACGCCAGGTCAAGACTCGGGCGGGAGAATCCGCGTCGTCCAGCGCACGCTGGTCGGCCGCGTAGCGCAGAAGTTGTGCAGGGTCGTGTCCGGCGCCTTCGGCTTGCGCGAGCGCAGTGGTGAGGGCGTCCAATGCGGGATCGTCGATGACCTGCTGTGCGTGCGCGGGGACGGCCTGCCAGAGGTAGGCACGGTGGCTGTCGGCCACAGTCCGCGGCGGACGTTGGTGAGCAAGCACGGCCAGCGGGGCCGGAGCTGTCTCCTCGTAGAGGGCTTGGAGGCCGGTGAGGGTGTGGTGTGCGGCTGCCACTTGCTGGTTGTGGTGGTGGTGCTGGTGCCAGCGGATGGAGGCGATCACTGCGAGGATCGCGGCGTCCAGGAACATGCCCAGGGTCGCGCCGTCGGCAGGCGCGGGTTCACGCAGGATGGCCCGGACGGTGCTGCGCAGGGCGCGGGCATGATAGTGGTCGGCCTGTGTGCGGGAGCGGACCGCGCGCTCGAAGGCCGTAGAAGCGTCGCGTAGTTGAGCCCGTCGGTGGGCCGGCGCGGTGAGGGAAGCAGCAGTGAGGGCTTCGCCCAGGGCGTTGATGTGGGCCTGGGCTGCCTCCTCGTCCGTGTTGCCTTCGGCGAGGTGGTGTGGAAGGCGTTCAAGGGCAGCGGTGGCCTGGTGCCATGAGTTGGATCGACGCTCGACGGACGGGGTGGTGGACTGCGGGGTGAGACTGTCCAGACTGTTCTTGACCTTCGGGAAGGACAGGTCCGGGGCGAGTTCGGAGCCGGAGAACCAGACCGGCTCGTCGGCCTGGTTGGTGTCGCCGGTGAGGGCGACCGTGTAGCCGCGGACGTCCCCCGAGGGGAAGTACTTGACGTCGACCTGGATGCCGTCGGTATGGGTGAGCAGGTGCAGGAACTCCTCGCTGCTGCGGGAGACGGCCACGGCGTTGCGAACGGTCTTCCGCAACTGTTCGCGTGGGGTCTTCGCATGTCCGTTGCGGCGGGCCTTCTCCTGCTCGGCGCGGGTGGGTCGCCTGGCGGCGGTGCGGTCTCCGCGTACGACCTGGAAGAGGCCGTACTCCTTCTCGATGGCAGCGAGTTCGCGGTCTGCGGTGAGGTAGTCGTTCCAGTGGCGGGCGGGGCGCAGGTCTGCGCGGACGGTGGTGGCGGCGATGTGGATGTGGTCGGGGGCGTGGCGGACGGCGATCCAACGGCAGCCGTCCGGATCGCCGTTCGGTGCGATGCCGGTGGTGGCGACGACGCGGTGGGCGATGTCGGCCCACTCGTCGTCGGTGAGGTGGCGGTCGGCCCGGGCGGCGCGGATCGAGCAGTGCCACACGTGGCGTTCGGGGGCGCGGCCGTGGCGGCGAGCCTGGTTCACGCGCAGGTCGAGGTCCGCCACGAGCTGCTTGCGGACCATGTCGGGGTCCTGGGTGGTGCGGCCCGGGTCGGGGGCGAAGCCGTCCCAGGAGGCGACCAGGTGCGGGTCGGTGTGGTCGGTGGCCTTCTTGGTGTCGAAGAGGTAGCGGATGAGGCCCCCGGTGCTCTTGCCACTGCTGATCTTCGCGATCACCGGGGCGCGGCCCTCTCGGTCTTCCTGCCCACCGCGACGGCCGGGTTGGCGGCCGCCGCGATGTCGGTGACCGTGCTGCCGACCGAGGTGAGGGTGCGCTCGACCTGGGCCAGCAGGGCAGTGTCGCCGGGGCGAGGCGTGCCGCCGGAGTTGAGCTTCTTGGCGATCTGGTTGGCGTTGCGGCCGATCGCGGCGACCTGTTCGCGCAGGGCCGCCAGCTCGTCGATGTAGTCGTCGAGCTGGGTGCGCTGTGCCGGCAGGGCGAGGTCGCCGTGCAGGTGGGCCATGACGACGGCGCCGACGTAGTGCGCGCCGGCGATGTTCAGGGAGCGGGCCTTGGCGAGGATGGCGGTTTTCTCGGTGCTGCTGTAGCGGACGTCGACGCGGTCGGTGCGTTGCACGGGCTCGCGGTGTCGGCGGCGGGCGACGCGGTGGAGTGCGGCTTCGTCAGCGGCACGGGACGGCACGCGCTGCGCTTCTCCTGTGGCTCCGTGGTCGGGTGCCCCCTGGCGCTCGACCGCCGCTTCCGCCACCCCTGGGGCGGAGGCTTGCCCGTTGGACCGGCCCTTGGACGGTCCAACGGGATACCTTGCTCCGTCGTTGGGGTTGGTGGTCGTCTCCTGCTGGGCGGTGTGCGGTTCAGGGCGCGGGACGTTGTGCATGGGCTGGTTCTCCGGGGGTGCGGGGCCGTGGTCGGAGGAGGGGTCGGGCGTCAGGCAGCGTCTGCGTCGTACTGCGGCCGGTCGGCTGCGGCGTCAAGTTCCTTCTGGACGAGGCCCTTCAGTTGGTCCGCCTCGATCCGCCCGATCGTCAGGTTCCGCTCGCGGAAAGTGGCTTCGATGTGGCGGCGCGAGGCACGACCTTGGCGGCCAAGGGGTGCGGAGCGGGCGAGGGCGAGCCGCTCGGGGGAGACATCGGAGGGCAGGTGCTCGTGCGGTGTGGTGGCGGCGCTGTAGACCGTCGCCACATCGGTGGCGTCCGAAGCCACGTCGCCAGGGGTGGGCTCGTACGACGCCACCTCGTCGCGGGCTGTGGGATGACGTCGGATGACGATGTAGAGGTGGACGGCACCGGCCAGCGCGAGCGGGGCGATGGCAGACAGTCCGCCGACGGTGACGTTGTCGAGCCGCAGGCCGCCGCTGTGCCGGCTTTGCTCGTTGAGGCGGACGGCATGCAGGGCGTTGGCCCAGATGCTGGTCATGGTCGCGGCACCGACGAGGGCCCACACGTACGCCCGTGAGTGAGTCGGAGCGGTGCGGAGCATGAGCAGGGCGCCGACGCCGATGGCGATGAACCCGTCGATCACGAGGGGGAATGCGTAGGTGAGGAGCCCGCGGATGTGGGTGGCGACGGCCATCTGCCGCAGGGCGTCGTAGGAGAGGGCGAAGGCGAACGCAGCGAGCAGGGCGATGCCGGTGCGAATGGCTGCGGTGCCTGCTGTCGGGCTGAGGCTTTGGGCGGTGGTGGGGGTGGTGCGGAGGGGCAAGGTTCGGTCTCCGGAGGGTGCTGTGCGGGGTGGTGGTTCGGGGCGTTCACGCGGGGTCACGCGAGGGGGCGTACACGCGGGCCCCCTTCTAAAGGGGGCCCCGCCCGTGAACGCCTGTGTGCGTGTACGGCGTGCACGGTTCCGTGATCGTTTGACCTGCGGTTTTGCCGTGTCCGTGTACGCCGCGAGCGGTTCACGGCGCCGGTTTAGCGTGAGGGGCGCGTGTACGGTCACGTGAACGCTCTGCAGGGGTTGTGGACGGTTCAGCCGACGGCGGTGAGGTGGCGGGCGGAGGCGTAGTACCTGGCTTGCTGCCCGCCTCCGGTTCCTCCGGCGATGCCGTCGGCGCGGGTGGCCAGGCCGGTGTCGACGAGGCGGGTCAGGTGGCGCCTGGCCTTCTCCACGTCCGCACGCTCTGGCTCGCTGCCGCCGGTGAGGATGGCGGCGAGCTCGCGGACGGTCATCCCGCCGGCGGCGTTGCGCAGCAGGACTGCGGGGTCCCGGCTGGGGTCGACGGTGGTGGTGCCGCGCTTGTGGTCGTGGGTGACGTCCAGCGGGCCGACCTCACCGGTGGGGGTTTTCAGGTGGTGCAGGGTGACGGCGGGGTCGCCGGCCCGGCCGGTGACGAAGAGGACGCTGCCCGCGCCGGCGGTGAGCCAGGTGGAGCCGTAGACCTGGTCGAGGGCGGGGCGTTGGCCGCGTGGGGCGTCGGCGGTGGCCTTGCGCTGGTGGTGCAGTTCCAGGATCTCCACGCCGCTGCGCAGGGCGCGCATGCGGGCGTTGTGGAAGGCGACGGCGAGGCTGTCGTCGACCATGGTGCTGACCGCGTCCTTGAGGCTGTCGATCACGATGGTGTCGGCCTGGTGGGCGGCGGCGAGGTCGGCGAGGAGATCGGGCTCCTTGTCGAGGGTGGCGGGCAGCGGGCCCTGCCAGACGACGAGTCCGTCTTGCAGGATCGTCTCGTCGGTGTCGAAGACGCGCCGCGCCATGGCCTTGGCGATCTGCTTGGGCCGGTCCATGGCCAGGTACAGGACCCGCCTGCTGGGGGCGACCGGCAGCTCCAGGACGGTCTCCTGCAGGCCGAGCCGGGCGAAGATCACCTGGTGGGCCAGGGTGGTCTTCCCGACCCCGGGAGCGCCGACGATCATCAGGCTCTCGCCGGTTGCCCAGACAGTCTGTTCCCGGGTGCCCCAAAGGGGCTCGGCGTCCGCTCCGGTCTCCGTGACGAAGGACCATCCGTCCTTGGCGAAGCGGTTGAGGCGTCCCTGCCCGGAGGCCAGCGCCCGCTCGCGTTCGGCGCGCATCTCCGTCTCGACCTCGCTGCGGATCGCCTCGGGGTCGGCGCCCGGCTCCTGGGCGCGCTGGAGGGTACGCACGGCGGAGCTGCGGAGGCGCCGCAGGTCGGCCTTAGCCCGGATTATCTCCGCGTGGTGCCCCGCGCTGGTGGTGGCGTAGAGGGCGTCGGCGAGCTGGTGAAGGTAGCTGCGGTCGCCGACGCGCCGCAGGTCGCCCTGCTGCTGGAGCCGCTCGCTCAGCACGATCGGGTCGGTCGGCCTGTCCTCGCGGTGCTGGGCGAGGAGCGCGCGCCAGATGGTCTCGTGCGCGGGCCAGTGGAAGGCGTCGTCGCCCAGGACGGGGCGGACCGTGTCGATGACGGTGGCGTCGTGCATGCAGGCGCCGAGGACCGCGCGTTCGGCGTCCACGTTGGCGGGAGGCTCCTGTGCCTCCACGGGCGGCAGTGGTGGCAGGGTGGTGCGGTTCGGTTCGGGATCGGCCATACTGGGCTGTAGCTCCTCTGCTCGCGGGCCATATGGGACGGCAATCCCGGCCTCGCGTGTTGATCGCTAGGGATGGCGGTTGAGAGGTTTGCGCCTGAGCCCCCGGCATCGCCGGGGGCTTTTTCGTGCCCTGGCCCCCTGTGAGCGCAGGGGGTGTGGGGCTATCAGCATGCCACACGAATTGCAGATCGCAGTACTGCTCTGCGCGTCGCAGAATTGCTGGTACTATTGGGTCCCTGCGGATGGCAGAGACCCCCTACGAACGGAAGGAGGCGGTCGTGGCCGATGAAGATCCGCCAGAAGGAGTGCTGCTCAGCGGCGAGGGCAACGTCGCGGTGCGCATCAAGCTGGAACGCGAAGCACGCGGCTGGAGCACCAACGCCCTGTCCGACCGCCTGAACGAGGCCGGCTTCGACATGAACCCGTCCGCGGTCTGGCGCATCGAGAACGGCAAACGCCGCATCAACCTCGACGAGGCCATCGGCTTCGCCGACGTCTTCGGCCTCGACCTGCGCAACCTCGTCGGCCCCCCGCAGCTCGCGGCCCAGGCCCGCGCCATGGAACTCATCGACGAGGTCGTCGACGCCTTCCGCGCCACACAGCGCGCCAACGCGACCCTCACCGAGGCGCGCGACGCCCTCGACGCCTACCTCACCGAGCACCCCGACATCAGGGAGGAAGCCGACGTCGCAGTCTCCAATGCCATCGCAACCGAAGCCTCCAAGCACCTGCTGAAGGCGTACGCACCGCCACCCGGCGAACACGACACTGCCGCACCCGACGACGAGGCGTAGGCCCCAGACTCCACGACCGCACCGAGCCCGCAAACACTCGGCACGGTCAGCTCAACCACATCCCTAGCCATCAACCGGTGGGTCGGTGTTGCCGCACTCCCGCCGGGCCCCGAAGAGGATTCGCCCTTGCGTCACACCCTCCCCACCGCACCTCGGCCTCCGCACGAACGCCGCCATCTCCCTCGCCCTGCCCCACCGTCGCTCGCTCAACTACGCAGCGGCCACAGCGGGAACGGTGAGGGAGGTCCGGCCCTTTGACCGAGGACGAGTGGCTTCGCCGTGTAGAGGCCCAGCTCCCCGCCCGTGACGAGGAGTGGGTCGATGACCTGCTCCGGATCTTCGGCATAGAACGAGCGTGAACGAACGGAAGCCGGGCCCCTGCCTCATTCGAGCCGACAGGGCCCGGCTTTCGTTCGTCACCACGCGTTGCCGTTACCTGAGTACCGGTTCGATGTCCGCCGGGTCGAAGACCGGCCCGTTGGACGCCGGTTTGATGACAACCGCACGGAAGACCTTGAGCACGGCTGCCCGCTGCTGCTCGATCGTCAGGTCCTCCCACCGCTCCCGTACGTCGACGGGACCGGCCGCAAAAGTCGCCACCTCGGCCCGGTGGAGAGCACGCTCCCTCTGGAGTTCCGCCATCTGCTTCTCAAGGTCATCGGTGAGAGCGACGTAGCGGGCAGCGGACATCCGCTTCTCCTGCCATGCCTGCTTGAACTCCGCCATATCCCTTTCCAAGGAGGCCAGTTCCTCCTCCTTGGTCCACTCCGGCGCACGCGTCCGGACATCCGTCAGCGCCTTGTCCGAGCTGATGAACACGGCGTTCCTGATGAGACGGTCGACCGGCTCGCCCGTCCTGGCCACTCCCCCGCATCCCCCGTCGTTCTTTCCGGGGCACGCGTACCTGAACTGCGACGACGTCTTCGACTTCCGGTACGACGGGAAGGCCCGCATCTTCGTGCCGCATCGACCGCACCGGGCGATGCCGGAGAGCAGGTACTTGGTGGCGTAATCGCGTACGACCCGTCCCTCCGACTCCTGCCGGACCTTGTCCACAAGGAGATGCCACTCGTCCGGGGTGACGACCGGCTCCCAGTCTCCGGCCACGGGCTCACCGTGCTCGTCGAGGAACAGCTCTCCCTGGTGCATGCGGTAGCCGCAGATCCGGGGGTTCATCAGCATGCGCTTGATCTTGGAGTCGTCGAAGAAGCCACCGCTGTGCGACCTGATTCCGGCATCCCGCCACTCGCGCGCGATCGTCGCCCAGCGGATGCCGCCCAGGAAGTCCCTCACCGCCTTGCGGAGGTTCTCGGCTTCTTCCGGCACTACCGTCCTGCGGTCCTCACGGTTCCATCCGTACGGCGCTCGGCCGCCCGGCAGCTTTCCCTGTGTGGCAAGTTCGAGGTGCTTGCGCTTCGTACGTCGCGAGGTGTCCGCCGAGGACTTGTTGGCGATGGTGACCTTGATCCGCGCGATGAACCGGCCGTTCTCCGTGGACAGGTCGATGTCCGACGCCGACACGGAGTCGAAGACGAGATGACGCTTGCGGCGCTCGGCGTCCTCGTACTCATCGATCCATGCTTCGAGTTCGCGCGGCTGCCGTGTGAAGCGGTCGATGTCCCAGACCACGACGCCGTCGATCCGTCCGGCCTTGAGATCCTCCAGCATCTGCCGGAACTCCGGGCGCACGGTCTTCCGCTTGTAGGCGGACAGGTCGTTGTCCTCGTAGATCTTGGCGACCTCCCACCCCCGCGCGGCACAGTGCAGTCGGCAGTCCTCTTCCTGCCGCACGACGCCCAGGCCCTCGGCCTCGTCGTCCTTGCTGATGCGGGTGTAGATGCCCACCTGGATGCCACCGGAGGGCCCCCGTCGTTCTGCCATGCGCGGGATCGTCGCACACCGCGAACGAATACATCAACCGCCCTTCTCGCCACTATTCGCTCCCTGGCCGAGCTTCGCTGCGCCCATCCCGAACACCAGGCAGCAAGTGGCAGACTGGCGGCATGACGACGCACAAGAACCTGCTGGGTGGACCGGACCCGACGTACCTTCCGGAGAACGAAGAGGCGTACCGCCTCCTGGGCGAGGAGTCCCAGTCGCCGGCCGATGTCGCGGCCAAGTACCCGACCTTCTCGCTCGCCTGGGCCATGCTCGCCGACGACGCCTTCGAGGCGGGGCGTGTGGTCGAGTCGTACGCGTACGCGCGCACCGGTTACCACCGAGGGCTCGACTCCCTGCGCCGGGCGGGATGGAAGGGGCACGGCCCCATCCCTTGGGACCACCAGGCAAATCGCGGGTTCCTGCGCTGCCTCGCCGCTCTCGCCCGCGCCGCCGGCGCGATCGAGGAGAAGGACGAGACCGAGCGGTGCTGGCAGTTCCTTCAGGACAGCAGCGAAGAGGCGTACGCGACGCTGAAGCGCTGACCGGAGCGGCAGTAGCCGCTGCAGTCGTAGCAGTCTTAGCAGCACAAAAAATGCCGCCGCTTCTTACGAAGCGGCGGCACCGAGTGCACGATGACATCTTCCGCCACTCTCCCACGGCACCGGGCCGTGGCCCTTCCAGCCGGCACGGCGCAGCGAGTCGAGGCCGCGGTGGTAGCCGGTGCGGGCGTAGGCGTACGACTCGACGACGCTGCCGCGCTCGAAGGCGTCGTCGGCGAGCTGCGCCCAGGCGAGCGAGGAGGTCGGGTACTTCGCGGCGACGTCCGCGGGGGCCGTGCCGGTCGCGAGCAGCTCGCGCGGCTCCGGGTCGTCCGGGAGCTCGGTCGGGGGCGGGCCGCCGAGGAGGTTCTCGTGAAGGTTCATGGGGTCAAGTGTGCCGCGCCTTCCCCGTTGCCCGTCGAGCGCCCCGGCGACGAGCGGTGACATGCCGCGGGCCCGGCTCCCCCGAGGGGGAACCGGGCCCGTGCACGCGATGCGCCCTACTTGATGCGCGTACCCGTCGAGCGCAGGTTCTCGCAGGCCTGGACGATGCGGGCGGTCATGCTCGCCTCGGCCTTCTTGCCCCACACGCGGGGGTCGTACGTCTTCTTGTTGCCGACCTCGCCGTCGACCTTCAGGACGCCGTCGTAGTTCTCGAACATGTGGCCCGCGATCGGGCGGGTGAAGGCGTACTGGGTGTCGGTGTCGAGGTTCATCTTCACGACGCCGTTCTCCAGCGCGGTCGTGATCTCCTCGACCGTGGAGCCGGAGCCGCCGTGGAAGACGAAGTCGAACGGCTTGGAGCCGGCCGGCTGGCCGTACTTCGCGGCGACGCCCTCGTTCAGCTCCTTGAGGAGGTCGGGGCGGAGCACGACGTTGCCCGGCTTGTAGACGCCGTGCACGTTGCCGAAGGACGCGGCCAGCAGGTAGCGGCCCTTCTCGCCCAGGCCCAGGGCCTCGGCGGTGCGCAGCGCGTCGTCGACCGTGGTGTAGAGGTTGTCGTTGATCTCGTGCGAGACGCCGTCCTCCTCGCCACCGGTCGGCGTGATCTCGATCTCGAGGATGATGTTCGCGGCCTTGGCCTTGGCGAGCAGCTCCTGCGCGATCTCCAGGTTGTCGGAGAGCGTCTCCGCCGAGCCGTCCCACATGTGCGACTGGAACAGCGGCAGGCCGCCGGCCTCGACGCGCTTCTGCGAGATCGCGAGCAGCGGGCGCACGTAGCCGTCCAGCTTGCCCTTGGGGCAGTGGTCGGTGTGCAGCGCGATCTTGTTGTCGTAGCGCGCGGCGGCGACGTGCGCGAACTCGGCCAGCGCCTCGGCGCCCACGACCATGTCCTTGACGCCCTGGCCCGAGAGGTACTCGGCGCCGCCGGTGGAGATCTGGATGATGCCGTCGGACTCGGCCTCGGCGAAGCCCTGGAGCGCGGCGTTCAGGGTCTGCGTCGACGAGACGTTGATGGCCGGGTAGGCGAACTTCCCCGCCTTGGCCCGGTCGAGCATCTCGTTGTACTGGTCCGGGGTTGCGATGGCCATCTGCCGTCTCCTCAGAAAAGCGCGGGTTGCGGGTGTGGGTTGTCGTGGCTCTCAGCGGCTCCGGCTGACCCTCACCAAGCGTCAGGGGGTGACATCGTCGTCGACCCCATCTTTCCAGACTCGTGCGAATGCTCCAGCCCGGCGGCCGAAGGGGTCAGTCCAGGCCGAGCTCGTCCTTCGAGAAGGCGAAGAGGTACGGGACCCCGGCGCCCTCGGTGATCTTCTCCGCGGCGCCGGTGGCCCGGTCCACGATGGTCACGACGGCGACGACCTCGGCCCCGGCCTCGCGCACCGCCTGCACGGCCTCCAGCGGGGAGCCACCGGTCGTGGACGTGTCCTCGACGACGACCACGCGACGGCCCTTGATCTCCGGGCCCTCCACGCGCTTCTGCATGCCGTGCGCCTTGGCGGCCTTGCGGACGACGAACGCGTCGAGGCGCTCGCCGCGCGCGGCCGACGCGTGCAGCATCGCGCCCGCGACCGGGTCGGCGCCCATGGTGAGGCCGCCGACCGCGTCGAACTCAAGGCCGTGCTGACGGGTCAGGTCGAGCAGCACCTGGCCGACCAGCGGGGCGGCCTCGCCGTCGAGGGTGACGCGGCGCAGGTCGACGTAGTAGTCGGCCTCGATGCCGGAGGAGAGCGTCACCTTGCCGTGCACCACGGCCTTGTTCTTGATCTGCGTCAGCAGCGCGTCGCGCACGTCGTTCGTCGTCATGCCTACGAGCTTAAGGGGCCCGGTCGGGGGCCCGGTTTCAGAGGTGGCGCCAGGTCCAGGTGGTGCTCGCCTCCAGCGGCTCGACCGGGGTGACCAGGCGCGGCGCCGTGTTCAGCCCGTTCGGCGGGCCGGTCTGCGGTTCGACGCAGACGGCCGCCTCCTGCTCGTCGTAGACGACGACCCACTGCTCGGGGCTCTTCACCTGGACCTGAAGGGCCCCCGGCCAGTTCAGCGTGACATCGACCCCCTCGGGCATCCCGAAGCAGTCGTCCCACGGCCCGGGGGTGGCCTCGATGCGCTTGCCGGTCGGCAGGTGGTCCGCGCCGCGCTCCTCCTGCCAGGCCGGGTCGAAGGCGATCTGCACGCTGCTGCCGCCGTCGGTGATCGTCCGGTTGAACCAGGGGTGCCAGCCGATCTGCGCCGGGAACGAGTCGCCGTACGTCTCGATCCCCATCGACAGCGTCAGCGAGTCCTCGGTGAGCGAGACGAGCTGCGTGACGCGTCCGCTGTACGGCCACGGGTCGGTGAGGTCGTACGTGAAGGCGGCCTCGGTGCGGGTCTCGCGCGCGGTCGTCCACTCGGAGTTCCGGCCGAAGCCGTGGATGGCGTGCGGCGGGGAGTTCAGCGGCATCTGGTGGACGTGGCCGCCGTTGCGGAACTGGCCCTCCCTGATGCGCCCGCACCACGGCACCATCGGGAAGCACCCGTACTTCTCGCCCTGCCGCAGCAGCTCGGTGCCGGAGATCTTCAGGCTGCTGATACGGCAGCCGTTGCCCGGCGCCACGGTCACTTCCGCGTCGCCCGCGGTCAGCGTCGTTTCCTGTGTCGTCACGGCTCCTGAGCCTATGCGGCGGACGGCTACCGGCGCCTGCGCAGGGCTCGGCCGACGACGATCGCGGAGGCGAGCGCGACGGCGGCCGCGGGGGCGGCCCAGCGCAGCGTGGCGCTGGTCGTGACGCCCTCGGGGGCGGGAACGGGGGCGTACCGGCCGCGCGGCGGCGCGTGGTCGACCTCCTCCGCGCTGCGGCCGATCATGGTGCGCCGGGCGTGCGCGGCGACCGGCTCCGCCGGGAGCTCGGTCTCGGATCCGGCGGCGGGGTCGAGGGACGGCGGCGGAATCTCGGTGTCGAAGACGGAGGAGTGGTCGTGGGTCTCGTGGTCGACGTCGGCAGGGTCGCCGACCGGGCTGCTCCCCGATCCCCCGACGGTGTCATCGACGGGCCCCGCGGCCGCGCCGACATCCTCACCGCTCTCGCCGTCCTCGCCGTCCTGGGTGTCGTGGGCGTCGTGGGCGTCGTGGGTGTCGTGGGTGTCCTCGACATCCTGAGCGTCCTGGGCGTCCTGGGCGTCCTCATCGGGGTCCGAGCCGGGCTCCTGGCCGGTCGCTCCCAGGTTCTCCGCGAAACGGTTCAGCAGGCGGTGGGCCGCCGATTCCACGGCCTCGCGCGGCAGCTCCGCGACGCGGCCGTCGCCGGATCCCGTGCCGGAGAAGGTGACCGAGGAGCCGCCCGCCACCGCGGCGACCCGGGCGGTCAGGGCGAACTTCACGCCGCCCGCGCCGCGGGCCTCGCTGCCGTCACCCGTCACGGCGAACGACCCGTCCGCCGACTGCGTCACGGAGACGCTGCCGCGGTACGTGATGGTGTGCCCGCCGATACGCACCTTCAGACGGCCTCCGCCACCGGCGGCATCGCCCTGGTACCCGGGCAGGGCCCGGTCGACGCGTTGGGAATCGCAGAGCACCGCCCGCAGTGACTCCGCCGGAACCGGAACGAACACCTCATGCTCCATGCCGCCGAGCCTAGCGACCCCATCGCTCACGTGTACCCCCTTCGCGCCCCACCTTTCGACTTTCCGACTCCCGCCACCACTCCTGTGCTACCGCGCTCCGCGCCCACCCCCGCCCTGCCACGGCCCACCGAGGCGGGGCGCCGACTTCGATGCCGGGGGGGGCGAGCACCGCGGCGCGCCTGCCTCGACGCCCGGGGGAGGGCGAGCACTGCGGCCCGCCTACCTCGGCGCCGGGGGAGCCGAGCACCGCGGCCCGCCTACCTCGACGCCCGGGGGGGGCGAGCACCACGGCCCGCCTACCTCGACGCCCGGGGGGGCGAGCACTGCGGCCCGCTGTCTCGACGCACGGGGGCGAGCACCGCAGCGCGCCTGCCCCGACACCCGAGGGGGGGGCGAGCGCCGCGGCCCGCCTACCTCGACGCCGGGGGAGCCGAGCGCCGCCACCCGCCTGCCTCGACGCTCGGGTGCCGAGCACCGCCACCCGCCTGCCTCGACGCACGGGGGCCGAGCACCGCCACCCGCCTGCCCCGACACCCGAGGGAGGCCGAGCACCGCCCCCGCCTGCCCCGTACACCCGAGGGGGGACCGAACACCGCAGCGCGCCTATCGACGCCGGGGGGGCGAGCACCGCCCCACGGTCGACTCGCCCCCGGGGGGCCGAAGCCCCCGGAGGGGGCGGGCGGGTGGGAGACGGCCGGAGTCCGGCGCAGCCCGAAAACCACGACGCCGCGCACCAGACACCACAGGCGCCGCACACCGGGCACAACCCCGAGGGGCCGAAGCCCCCGAAGGGGGCGGGCGGGTGGGAGACGAGCAAGGCCCGGCGCAGCCGAAAACCACGGCGCCGCGCGCCAGGCGCCACAGGCGCCGCACACCGGGCACAACCCCGGGGGGCCGAAGCCCCCGAAGGGGGCGGGCGGGTGGGAGATGAGCAAGGCCCGGCGCAGCCGAAGACCACGACGCCGCGAGTCAGCACTACAGGCTCCGCCCCCCGGCACCGCCCCCGCGCAACAACACCCCCGCCCAGACGTCAGTCGGAAAAGCGGGGATGCACCAACGTCGACGGTGCGAACCCGGCCCCCGTCCGAACCACCCGCTCACCCGCCGGAGGCCCTGGTGGGGCCCACCCCGCCAGCACAAACCCCACATCCCCCTCGCCGCGATACGCCACCACCCGCAACCCCGCGGAGCGCACCGTCGCGGCCGCCGTCCCCAGCGGCCCCGCCCCACCCCCCACCCGCGCCACCACTCGCCCCCGGTCCGCGAGCACCCGCCCCACCAACCCGTAGAACTCCTGCGAGTACAGCTTCGTGCTCGCCGTGCTGCCGGGATCGGGCAGATCGCACACCACCACGTCGTACGGCACCGCCCGCGGCGCGCTCCGCAGCCACGCGAACACGTCCCCCGTCACCACCCGCACCCGCGGATCCCTGAGCGCCCGCCCGTTCAGCTCGCTCAGCCCCGGATCGGTCCGGGCGAGGCGCACCACCTCCGGGTCGGGGTCGACGACGTCGACGCGCCGCACCCCCCGCGCGCGCAGCGCCTCGCGCGCGGCGAGCCCGTCGCCCCCGCCGAGGATCAGGACCCGCGCACGCGGCCCGCCGTGCAGCGCGGGGCCGACGAACTGCCGGTAGGGACGGCCCCGTTCCTGCCCGTCCACCCGCAGCCGCCCGTCGAGGAAGAGCGACGCGGGGCGCCGCCCGCCGCCCGTGAGCACGACCTCCTGCACCCCGCTCTGCACGGCGACCCGCACATCCGCCCCGAACAGGGCGTGCCGCGCCGCCCGCTCGAAGTCGTCGACGAGCACCCACGACGTGGCGAGCACCCCGAGCACCGTCACGTTCGCGACGATCAGCAGCCAGCGGGCCCGTCGGCTCAGGTCCCGCCGGAACAGCCCGAGGACGAGCACCGCCCCCGCCACCGCGTTGACCGCCCCGGTGAGCAGCGCCCCGGTCAACTGCCCGAGCAGCGGCAGCAGCAGGAAGGGAAACGCCAGGCCTCCCACCAGCGCCCCCACATAGTCCGCCGCGAAGAGATCGGCGACCGCCCCGCTCGCGTCCTGCCGCCGGATCCGCTGGATCAGCACCATGAGCAGCGGCACTTCCGCCCCGATCAGCACCCCGATGGCCAGCGAGAACCCGACGAGCAGCCAGCGCGGCCCGTCCGCCCACGCCCCGCCCCAGTCCCCGGTCCACGCGAACACCGCGTACAGCACCATGGCGCTGGAGCCGCCGACGAGCGCGAGCAGCGCCTCGATCATCCCGAAGCCGACCGCGGCACGCAGCCGCAGCCGCTTGGCGGCGAGCGAACCGAGGCCCATCGCGAACACCATGACGGAGAGCACGACGGAGGCCTGGGTGACCGAGTCGCCCATCAAGTACGAGGCAAGCGCCACCAGTTCGAGCTCGTAGACCAGACCGCAGGCCGCACAGACGAAGACTCCCACCAGGACGAGGAAGCGGGCGGTGCCCGGCTTCACCGGGAGCGGGGCCCGGCCCGGACCGCCCAAGGGCCTGGGGCCCGAGGTCGTCACGGGCGGGTGCGGTTCGATCACCCTGGAACGCTACGTCACCGCATGACTCCGTCCAGTCACCCACACGTGTGGAACCGACGTACCGCAGGCATACCCGCGACCCCCGCCTCCGCCGCGAGCCCGGCTCGCGGCGACTACAGCGCGGCGGCCACCGGCATCCGCGCGCCCACCCGCGTACGGGTGGCGACCAACTGGCCGTCCTGCGGATAGGCGTGCCAGGTGCGCCAGTGCACCTGCCCCTCGTGCCGCTGGGCGAGCATCGCGGTGAAGGCGTGCGGGCTGCCGGGGAAGACACCGGCAAGCCCGTTCGGGTGGTCGGCGACGAGGGCCAGCAACTCCTGTGCGCGGCCCGCAAATTGACCCGCCGTCAAATGCTCGACGCGGGCCGCGAACTCGTACTCCCAGTCGCCGAGTCGCTTCGCGACCCCCAGCGGGAGCGGCGTGCTGCTGCCGGGGATGCACGCCACGGTCTCCGAACAGGTGCCGCGCTCCTCCTCGAGCAGCACCTGGTGAGAGGCGCCGAGCAGCCTCAGCTGAAGCCTGACATCGTCGATGTCCAGGTCGAGCGTGGCGAGCGCGGGCAAGGGCTCCCGTCCGAGGGCCCAGGCCAGATCGGCCGCACTCGTATCGGTATAGGCGGTGTTCAGGGTCGTGAGCATGGGTCGGCTCCGCTAGCACGCAAAGGGAGGTGGGGCCGGCTGGATCAAAGGGGCCGGCTCGTGCCCACGAGAACGCGATAACTACGTAGTACGAGGGCTGCGTTGACGGTTAAAGGGAATCATGGGGGGCGACGCCACCACAGCGTTTTTACCCAACTTCGGAGGGTTTCCATCCCCCCGAGGGCAGCACAGCTCAATTGTTCAACTTCCACGAGCATCTTTCGCGCCCGGCGCACAACCTGCGAGGGCACAACCGGACAAGCGTGCGGCCCACGCGGACCGACTGCCCCGTGTCAGTCGCCTCCGCGCGGGCCGCACGCCCGTTCAAGGTGCGTCAGCTTCCGCCGCCCCCGCACCCGCCGCCACCACCGCACGACGAGCCGCCCCCGCCACAGGAGGAACCGCCCCCGCACGAGTGACCGTGATGCCCGCCGCCGGAGTCACCGGACGACGAACACCCGTAGGAACCGCCGCCGCTCGCGGCACCGCCACCGGCCCACCAGCTGCTCCGGCCGGCCCGGTTCTTCTTCAATGAGGTACTGGATGAACGGCCGCTGCCGCCCGCCTTGGCCGTTCCGAGCACGATGGCGACAACCAGCACAACGAAGACCACGATGAAGAACGTCTCCATCACCGGCCCTCCTCTCTCTTCCCCCGTACCCCCCGAGGGGCCGCCCCGTGCGGGCGTGACAGGGAAATGCCCCTGCCCGCGCCGGGCCAAGCAGGAGTTGAGCAAGTCCAGAGGTTCGGCGCAGGATGGCCGCCATGACCTCCAGCGCACGCCCCCTCCTCAACCGCCGCCTCGCCGAGTTCGGGACCACGATCTTCGCCGAGATGTCCGCGCTCGCCGTCAAGACCGGCGCCATCAACCTCGGCCAGGGCTTCCCCGACACCGACGGCCCCGAGCAGGTGCGCGAGGCCGCCGTACGGGCGCTGCGCGAAGGGCACGGCAACCAGTACCCGCCCGGCCCCGGCATCCCCGAACTGCGCACCGCCATCGCCGCCCACCAGCAGCGCCGCTACGGCATGGAGCTCGACCCCGACCGCGAGGTCCTGGTCACCGCCGGCGCCACGGAGGCCATCGCCGCCTCCCTCCTCGCCCTCGTCGAACCCGGCGACGAGGTGATCGCCTTCGAGCCCTACTACGACTCGTACGCCGCGAGCATCGCCCTCGCAGGCGGCACCCGCGTCCCGGTCACCCTCCGCCCCCACGAAGGCTCCTTCCGCCTCGACCTCGACGAACTCCGCGACGCGATCACCCCCCGCACCCGCCTCCTCCTCATCAACACCCCGCACAACCCCACCGGCACCGTCCTCAGCCGCGCCGAACTGACCGCCATCGCCGAGCTCGCCGTCGAACGCGACCTCCTCGTCGTCACCGACGAGGTCTACGAACACCTCACCTACGGCGACGCCGAACACATCCCGCTCGCCACGCTCCCCGGCATGCGCGAACGCACGGTCACCATCGGCAGCGCCGGCAAGACGTTCTCGTTCACCGGCTGGAAGGTCGGCTGGGTCACCTCGACCCCCGAACTCGTCACGGCGGTCCGCTCCGCGAAGCAGTTCCTCACCTACGTCTCCGCGGGCCCCTTCCAGTACGCGGTCGCCGAGGCCCTCGCCCTCCCCGACACCTACTTCTCCGACTTCCGCGCCACCATGACGGCCAAGCGCGAACTCCTCGCCACCGGCCTCGAGGACGCCGGCTTCACCGTCTTCCGCCCCCAGGGCACCTACTTCATCACCACCGACATCCGCCCCCTCGGCTTCGACGACGGCTTCGCCTTCTGCCGCGCCCTCCCCGAACGCTGCGGCGTCGTCGCCGTCCCCAACGCCGTCTTCTACGACGACCGCACGGCCGGCGCCCCCTTCGTCCGCTTCGCCTTCTGCAAGCAGGACGAGGTACTGAGCGAGGCGGCGGCACGGCTCGCCAAGGTGCGCACCCGGTAGCGGAGTTCCTGCGGCAGTTCCCGGCGGCCCATTGAAGAAGGCCGCCGCGACAGGCATAGATGTCCCGTGCTCCGCGCGTCCTTGTGGGCGTCAGAGAACGGGAGGGCCAATGGACCCGCAGGATCAGCTCAGATTCCGGGACTTCGTCGACGCCAGGTGGAGCACCCTGCTCCGCCTGGCGAACCTGCTCACCGGCGGCGACCGGCACGAGGCCGAAGACCTCGTCCAGACCGCGCTGCTGAAGACGCTGGGGCGCTGGCAGCACATCGACGACCCCGAGGGTTACGTCCGCAAGGTGATGTACCGGCACCAGGTCAGCCGCTGGCGACTGCGCCGACCGCACCGCGAGCCGACGTTCGACGCGTCACGCACGGTGTGGCGCGAGGAGGGCACCGCGGACGGCAGCGCCGACGCCGACCTGCGGATCACCATGGCAGGCGCCCTGGCCCGGCTCACCCCGCGCCAGCGCACCATGCTCGTCCTGCGCTACTTCGAGGACCTCTCCGAGAGCGAGGTGGCGGCCACCCTCGGCTGCTCGGTCGGCACCGTACGCAGCACCACCCACCGCTCCCTGGCCCGACTGCGCACACTCGCGCCGGAACTCGACGCCCGGCCACCGGCCGCCGCCACCGATCCCGACCGCCCCGCGAACGGCACGGCGCCGAAGGGAGCCCACGCATGAACGCCGACCAGCTCGACCGCACCCTCCGGGACGTCCTGCACGCGTGGACCCCCGACACCACCACCGCCGCCCCCACGGACCTCGCCGACCGTCTCGTACGCCGCCGCAGGCGCCGCACCACCCTGCGCGTCACCGGCGCCGCCCTCGGCCTCACCGCCGTCGCCTTCGGCACCGTCCTCGTCACCGGCACGGGCGGCCGCAACCACGCGTCGCCCACCCACGTCAGCCGCGAGGGCACACTGCGCTGGCAGACCACACTGCCCGGCAGGACCACATGGGACGCCTGCGCCACGGGCCCCGGCGCCGTGTACTGCCGGGGCGCCGGTTACGACGGCATCGGCATCGACACCCGTACGGGCAAGGTCGTGTGGCAGCGCAAGGCCGCGCGCCCCGACGGCGGCGGCACCCCGGCGGGCTCGGTCACCGGCGTCCGCGACGGCATCCTCTACTCCTACGCCGACCACGCCCCGGGCACACCGAACCCCGGCACCGACCTCGTCGCCATCGACCTCGACAGCCGCAAGGTGCTCTGGAAGCACAAGCTCGCCGACGACAGCCGCGACGCGGACTCCGCGGTGCTCTTCGACGGCGGCATCCTCGCCAACACCCCCACGTTCAAGAGCGCGGCGGCCCTCGACCCCAGGACCGGCCGCACCCTGTGGACGCACAAGTGGAAGCAGGCCGACTGCACCGCCGCCGCGATCGGCGGCGTACCGCACCTGATGTGCTCACCGGACAGCGAGAAGGCACCGCAGCGCAGCACCGTCGTCCGCCTCGACCCGTCCACCGGCCGCCCGCACACCGCCGCGACGCTCAAGGGCATGACGAGCTATATCGGCAAGGACGGCGACACCGTGCTCCTCGCGGGCCTGGCCGGAAAGCAGAAGTACTTCGGCGAGCCCGGCCCCATCACTCTGACCCGCGTCGACACCGGCACCGAGAAGGTGACGCGGCACCGCGCCGACGGGCCGCGCGGCGGCGTGATCGCGGACGGCGTCATGCTCGTGGTCCGCAAGGACGGCACGGCCCTCGCATGGTCGGCCGCCGACGGGAAACAACGGTGGGCGACCCCGACCGGCCTCCGGCTCCGCAAGGACCCCACCGGCCCCGACACGTACGAACTGGCCTCCGCCGCCGCCGTGCACCTCACCGACCGGGTCGCCTACTTCCTCGACCCGACCGGGAACATGGTCGGCCTCGACCTCGACGACGGAGCGGTGCGCTGGCGCGGCAAGGTGGACCTGCCCGAGCGACCGGTACAAGGCGGCGTCGCCCCCGAGCTGATGACCGAGGGCCGCCACGGCCTCATCGGCCAGGTCGACGGCGAACTGTTCCGCATCGACCCGAAGCCGACGGCCCACGGATCGTAGGCGGCCGGTCCGAACGACGAAGAGCCCGGCCCCTCTCGGGACCGGGCTCTTCGTCGTTCGTGGCGCAGGGGCTCACCGACTCACTCGGAGTCGTTGCCGTCCTCCGGCTTCTCCGCGGAGTCGACCTCGGCCTCAAGGCCGAGCTGCTCCACCAGCCAGCGGTCGAACTCGATCGCGGCGCGGACCCAGCTGACCGTCGACGACACGAAGTGCTCGAGCGAGACCCCGGTGCCGATCAGCATCTGCGCCTCGCCGATGAGGCGGACGGTGCCGTCGTCGTGGGTGTGGCTGTAGACCTTCGGCCACAGGGTGCGGCGGTTCCAGTCGTCGATCGACTCGAGCAGCTGCGGCTTGATCTCGATGCCGTGCGGCCGGTCGTAGAACGTCCGCACCGAGAAGACCTGCTGGTCACCCTCGCCGCGGAACATGAAGTACGTACGGAACTCCTCCCACGGCGCCGCGAGGTCACCCTCCTCGTCGGTGACGTACTTGAGCTCCATCTGCTCCAGAAGCTGCTTGACCAGTTCCTGGTCGGGAACCACGGGACCGGCCGGTCCCGCGCCTTCCTGCGGCTCGGGCTGTCCCCCGAAGTTGGGAATCGAGGACGGGTCGATAGACAAGATTCCTGCTCCTGACACTGTGGTTTCGGCCCATCGTACGGACCGTCCCTTGCGGCCAAGGGTGCCCGGTGCGATGCCTTGGCGGTGCCAGCCTTGCATCTTTGGGCCGATTCTGAAATGTGCGCCGGTTACGCGCCCGGCGACTCCCGCGCGACGTCCCCGTCCGCCCTCCGGAACGGCCACAGCTCCGCGCTCAGCCCCCGCTCCACCCGCAGGCCCGTGAGAAAGGCACGCGTGCCCGCCTCGGGCTCTTCGGCGAAACGGGGCGGGGCGCTGTCGCGCTCTCCCGAGGGCAGGAGATGGTCCGGCAGGTGGCCGAAGAGCTCCTGGCCGGCCCGCTGCCCCCGCACGAAGTACGTGACTCCGGCTTCCCTGAGCAGTTCGGCGCGGTTCGCCCACCCGTCGAGCCGCTGCCACCGCTGCCCGTACGTCTCGCCGCAGGCCTCTTCGATCCAGCGCGGCCGGATCACAGGCTCCTGCTCCAGAACCGCCAAGGTTCTCGACGTCTCGTCCAGCTTCCGGGTCAGCGCCGCGACGGCGGCCGGACTTTCCGCGGTCGCGACCGCTGCGGCCAGGTTGTCGATCGCCTTCCGCAGTTCGGTGATCGTGGCCGATCTGTCGCGCCCCGGCACCAGCGTGCGCTTCATGATGTCCCGGCCGCCCAGTCGGTTCAGGAAGTCCTGTTCCACGCGTTCGTGCAACGCTGCCACCCGCCAGGACGCCGGCAGTTCGCATCGCGGGCCGTCCGCCGTGGTCCTGCAGTTGTAGTACTCAAGGGCGGAGGCGCCGCCGCCCTTCAACCTGTTGCGCTGCGTCCGCACATGCATGGGTGCACCGCAGAAGCAGCGGACGACGCCGGCCAGTGGAGTCCTCGACTGCCGTCCGGCCGCCACCGCCGCCGCCGTTGCCGCCGTTGCCGCCGACATGACGGCACTGTGCTCGGTCGTGAGAGCACGCTGAAGCGCAGTGAACTCCTCTTGAGTGAGGAGCGGATCGGCCCACCGCACCACCGATCCGTCCGCTCCGACGACAGGCCGGGACCGATGCATCATGACCCCCATGAGCGCCTCTGAACGAAGCATGTTGCGCAGCGGCGTGACGGCCCAGAACCCTCCGGTCTCGGGCCTGTGCTCGTGCTCCGGGCGCTCGGCGTTCTGCACGCGACGCTGGTGGTCGCGGGCCGTGGGTACCCCGCGCGCGTTCCAGTCCTGGACGATGGCGTACACCGTGGACGAACCGCTGACGAGGCGTTCGACCGCCTCGCGTACAAACGGTGCTGTCACCGGGTCCGGGACAAGGTGCTTACGGCGTTCGCCCTTGAACTCGAAGGCGACGGCGCGGTATCCGTACGGCCAGATCCCGCCGTTCCACAGTTTGTTGTCACGAAAGTAGGCGGTACGGCCGAGCTGCTTCTCCTGTACGGCGCGCCGGTACTTGGCGGCCTGGGCCGCCTTGATACCGGCCACCATCCGGCCGTCCTCGGTGGTGATGTCGAACGAGGGGTCGTCGAGCACGACGACGCTCTTGCCGTTCTTCAGCACCCAATCGACGAACTGCCACCAGTGCATGTCGTCCCGCGTGATGCGGTCCTGGCTCGTGACCATGAGCGCGTCCCACTCGTGGACCAGGGGTGCGCGCAACCATTTGCCGAGGCTTGCCCTCTGGTCCAGGTTGACCGCCCCGGACACGGTCGAGTCGACGACCCGGCCCACTTCTTCGTACGCCCCGGCGCACAGGGCCACGCTGAGCTCCTCGTCCTGGCGGAGAAGGGCGGACGACGATTCGGTGTCGCGGCTGATGCGTTGGACTGCGAGAACACGGCGCACGGCGGACTCCCCCTTGGAGTGCAGCGGATCTCGCGACCATGCGGGAATCCGCATCGACGTGTAGTCGAACATCACGTCTTTCGCCCGTACGAGCGACATCGGAGCCTCCGTGGACACGACTTCGCGCGGCCCCCTCCCCGGTGGGGGTGGGAGCCGCGCGAAAGCCGTCAGGGTCGGTCCGTTACAGCGTCTTCCCCGTCGCCGGCCCCACGATCACCCCGTCGCCGAACGAATCGACGCGGACCGTGTCGCCGTCCTTGACCTCGCCGGAGAGGATCTCCTTCGCGAGGCGGTCGCCGATGGCGGTCTGGATCAGGCGGCGCAGGGGGCGGGCGCCGTAGGCGGGGTCGTTGCCCTCGTCGGCGAGCCAGGCCAGGGCCTCGTCGGAGACGTCCAGGGTGAGGCGGCGGTCGGCGAGGCGCTTGGCGAGGCGGTTCAGCTGGAGCTTCGCGATGCGCTGGAGCTCGTCCTTGTCCAGGGCCGAGAAGACGACCAGGTCGTCGAGGCGGTTGAGGAATTCGGGCTTGAAGGAGGCCCGGACCACTTCGAGGACCTGCTGCTTCTTCTCCTCCGCCGAGGTGAGGGGCTCGACCAGGTACTGGCTGCCCAGGTTCGACGTCAGGACGAGGATCGTGTTGCGGAAGTCGACCGTGCGGCCCTGGCCGTCGGTGAGGCGGCCGTCGTCGAGGACCTGGAGGAGGATGTCGAAGACCTCGGGGTGGGCCTTCTCCACTTCGTCGAGCAGGACCACGGAGTACGGGCGGCGGCGGACCGATTCCGTGAGCTGGCCGCCCTCCTCGTAGCCGACGTAGCCGGGCGGGGCGCCGACCAGGCGGGCGACGCTGTGCTTCTCGCTGTACTCCGACATGTCGATGCGGATCATGGCCCGCTCGTCGTCGAAGAGGAAGTCCGCCAGGGCCTTGGCCAGTTCTGTCTTGCCCACGCCCGTGGGGCCCAGGAAGAGGAAGGAGCCGGTGGGACGGTCCGGGTCGGCGATGCCCGCGCGGGTGCGGCGGACCGCGTCGGAGACCGCGCGGACCGCTTCGGTCTGGCCGATGAGGCGCTTGCCGAGCTCCTCCTCCATGCGCAGGAGCTTCTGCGTCTCGCCCTCCAGGAGGCGGCCCGCCGGGATGCCGGTCCAGGAGGCGACCACGTCGGCGATGTCGTCGGGGCCGACCTCCTCCTTGACCATCGTGTCCTTCGAAGCCTCTTCCTCCGCCTCGGACGCTTCCTCCAGGTCGCGTTCGAGCGTGGGGATCTCGCCGTAGAGGAGCTTGGACGCGGTGTCGAAGTCGCCGTCGCGCTGCGCGCGTTCGGCCTGGCCGCGCAGTTCGTCGAGCTTCTCCTTCAGTTCACCGACGCGGTTGAGGGACTGCTTCTCCTTCTCCCAGCGTGCGGTGAGCCCGCGCAGCTCCTCCTCCTTGTCGGCGAGGTCGCGGCGCAGCTTGTCGAGGCGGTCGCGGGAGGCCGGGTCGGTCTCCTTGGCGAGGGCCATCTCCTCCATCTTCAACCGGTCGACCGAGCGCTGGAGTTCGTCGATCTCGACCGGGGACGAGTCGATCTCCATGCGCAGCCGGGACGCGGCCTCGTCGACGAGGTCGATGGCCTTGTCGGGCAGGAAGCGGGAGGTGATGTAGCGGTCGGAGAGGGTGGAGGCGGCGACCAGGGCGCTGTCGTTGATCTGCACCTTGTGGTGCGCCTCGTAGCGGCCCTTCAGGCCGCGGAGGATCGCGATGGAGTCCTCGACGGAGGGCTCGGCGACGAGGACCTGCTGGAAGCGGCGCTCCAGGGCCGGGTCCTTCTCGATGCGCTCGCGGTACTCGTCGAGGGTGGTCGCGCCGACCATGCGGAGTTCGCCGCGGGCGAGCATCGGCTTGAGCATATTGCCGGCGTCCATGGCGGAGTCGCCGCCGGCGCCCGCGCCGACGACGGTGTGCAGCTCGTCGATGAAGGTGATGATCTGGCCGTCGCTCTCCTTGATCTCGGAGAGGACGGTCTTGAGGCGCTCCTCGAACTCGCCGCGGTACTTGGCGCCCGCGACCATCGCGCCGAGGTCGAGCGAGACGAGCCGCTTGTCCTTGAGGGACTCGGGTACGTCGCCCTTGACGATGCGCTGGGCGAGTCCTTCGACGACGGCGGTCTTGCCGACGCCGGGTTCGCCGATGAGCACCGGGTTGTTCTTGGTGCGCCGGGACAGCACCTGGACGACGCGGCGGATCTCCTGGTCGCGTCCGATGACCGGGTCGAGCTTGCCCTCGCGGGCGGCTGCCGTGAAGTCCGTGCCGAACTTCTCCAGCGCCTTGTAGGACCCTTCGGGGTCGGGTGTGGTCACCCGGCGCCCTCCCCTGTTCTTGGTGAATGCCTCGGCCAGCTTCTTCGCACTGGCCCCGTTCCGTGTGAGCACGTCGGCGGCGGCGCCGCCCTTGGCCGCGATGCCGATGAGCAGGTGTTCCGTGGAGAGGTACTCGTCGCCGAGCTCCTTGGCGCGCTCGGAGGCGTCGGCGATGACGGCGAGCAGTTCGCGGTTGGGCTGGGGCGGCGCGACGGTGGATCCGGTGACGCTGGGCTGGGAGGCCAGGGCCCGCTCGGCGTCCGCGCGTACCTGTGCCTGGTCGGCGTCGACCGCGGCGAGGAGGTCGGTGATGTTCTCGTTGTCCTGGCCCTCGAGCAGGGCCAGGAGGAGGTGGACCGGGGTCAGATCCGGGTGGCCCCCGGACACGGCCCGGCTGCTTGCCGCGTTGATCGCGTCGCGGCTCCGGTTCGTCAGCTCGGCGTCCACGTGCCTGTTCTCCTCCACGTTCCAGGGAAACTAACTCTGACTCTTCCAACGTGCACAAAGTTGAGTCTATTCCACTCAAGGCGGGTCGCGACAGCGCCCCTGGCCTCCGGGACGGGTTCCCCATTCCCTGGGATAGGTTCCCGTTCATGGCCAAGCGCATCGACCTCGACGCCCCCGGTTCCGCGTTTCTCGACTTCTGGCGGGAGCGTCACCTGTGCACGCTCACGACGCTGCGCGCGAACGGCACGCCGCACGTGGTGCCGGTCGGGGTGACGTACGACGCCGGGACGCGCATCGCCCGGGTCATCACGGGCAAGGGCACCCGGAAGGCGGCGCACGTCGTCGAGGGCTCGGGACGGGTCGCGGTGTGCCAGGTCGACGGCCGGTGGTGGGCGACGCTGGAGGGCGCGGCGACGGTGCGCACGGAGCCGGCGGAGGTCGCGGACGCGGAGCGACGGTACGCGGAGCGCTACAGGTCGCCGCGGCCGAATCCGGACCGGGTGGTCATCGAGATCGCGGTGGACCGGGCGACGGCGAACCTTCCGAAGGACCCCCGGGAAGGTGCGTAGAACGACCGCAGCGGCGTCACCGTGTCAGGTTCACGGTGACGCCGCTGCAGGGGGGAAGCACCTGCGCGATCTACAACGACGGGGGTATCGCGTCAGGCACTGCGGGGGGTGGCTGTGGAGCGTGGGTGGGACTGCGAGGTCTCGGGTCCGGCCTCGCCGACCAGTTCATGGTCCCGCTGGTCGAGGTTGACGAAGATCATTCCGTATCGGACGACCGTACGTACCGGCTGTGGGGCTCCGCGCGGTCGGCGCAGACACCGGTAGGCCCTGATGTCGTCGCCCTCCCGGACCACGATGATGGGCTCTCCGAAGAGGGTGACCATGAGGGAGTCACCGTCGCTCGGAATCGCGGTCACGAGGTCGATGGTGTGCCAACCGGAGCGGTAGGCGATCGCCATCTCCCGGCGTAACGACCGGTCGTCGGGCGGGGTGATCATGCGCCTGCGTCCGTGGGCGCGGAGTTCCAGATCGCATCGGCGGGAAGTGCCTGGACGGTCGTGGGCGCCACGTTCCAGATCGCGTCCGCCTGGGCCGCGGGTGCGGTGTTCCAGATGGCGTCCATCGGCCCGATCGCGCCGAGGACCAGCCCGGCGGAAAAAGCGCCGGCAACAACGGCGCGAAGTATTCCCTTACGCATAGCGGGTCTCGTCCTCACTTTCATGGATTCTCTCCCCCGGCTCTCCACGACGATGGCTCATTCGGCCACGCAAACACCACAGGGTCGATGCATCATGTTCCTGCACGTTCAGGACCCTGGGGGGTGGAGCTATGCCCAATACCAGCTCAAATCAGGCACATCCACACGCCATGACCGAGCTGTGCGACGCCGGGAGGCACTTGTACGCGACGGCCCTGCGCTCGGGACGCATCGCGCGCAGCGAAATCTCCTCGGCTCCCTGCCTGCTGGACTTCGCTCTCCTGCATCCCGATCCTGATGACTCCGCCTGGCTCCGGCCGGTTCCGCCGACAGCGGCGCTCTCGCAACGACTGCACCCGCTCGAACGCGAGATACAGGAAAGAAGGGCTCTCGCGATCGAACTCACCGATGCCTTCGAGCCATTCCTGGCCATCAGCGCCCAGCGGCAACCGACCACCCACTCCATCACGGTGCTCGAGGGCAAGGAGCGGATCAACACCGCCATCGAAGCGGCCCTCGCCGAGTGCAAGACCGAGATGCTCACCGTCCAGCCCGGAGGGGGCCGGGACGAGCACACGCTCACCAAGGCCCTCCAGATGGGCAGGGAGATCACCGATCGCGGCATCACGATGCGCACGCTCTACCAGCACACGGCGCGGCACAGTCACGGCACCCTCGCCTACGCGGAAGCCCTGGCCCAGGGAAACGTCGACATACGCACCCTTGAGGAGCTCATCGAGCGGCTGATCATCGTCGACCGCTCGGTCGCGTTCATTCCCGCGCGCGAAGACCGGCAGGCCGCCCTTGAGCTGCGCCACCCGGGTCTGGTCGAATACCTGGCCAATGTCTTCGAGCAGCTCTGGCAGCGCGGGGTCCCCCTGCTCGACGAAACCCCCTACGGGCCACCGACCGACGGCATCACGGGCGTCCAGCGCTCCATAGCCAGACTCCTCGTCGAAGGCCACGTCGACGAGGCGATAGCCCGCAGGCTCGGTATGAACGTACGCACCTGTCGCGCCCACATAGCCAAACTCGCGGCCGCCCTCGGCAGCGGAAGCCGGGCCCAACTCGGCTATCTCATCGCGCAGTCCGGAATGCTCGAAACAGGCACCCCCGCAGCGAGCAGAGGGAGCGAGTCATGACCCTCAGGGCTCATTCGCACGACGTCGGCGAGGTGTGCGAGCCAGGCATGCGGCTCTACACCCGCGCCCTGCGCGAAGGCCGCGTACCGCGCACGGACTCCGAGCCGGTTCCCTGCCTCGAAGCGCACGCACTTCTCCGCCCGGACACCGGGGACCCCGGGTGGCTGCGACCGGTCCCGCCCGCGATCGCGCTGCCCCGGCTGCTGCGGGCCGTCGAGGAGAACATCGCCCTGCGCCGCAGTCAGGAGGCGAAGCTGGCCGAGACCTTCGCCCCGCTGATGGCCCTGGACGCGGAGCGGGCGGCCGTCCCGGACGCCCCCATGATCACCGTCCTGCTCGGCTTCCAGCGCATCAACGACGCGATCGGCGAGGCCATGTCCACCTCGTCGACCGAACTGCTCACCATCCAGCCGGGCGGCCACCGCCCGCCTCCCCTGCTCGCCTCGGCCCTGCCCAAGGAGCAGCAACTGCTGTCCCGTGGCTGCCGGATGCGCACGCTCTACCAGCACACGTCACGCCACTCGCAGGCCGTGCTCGCCCACTTCGAGCAGCTGGCCGGTGACGTGCAGGTCCGCACCCTCGACGAAGTGACCGAGCGCCTCATCATGCTGGACCGCACCGTCGCCTTCATCCCCGCGAACCAGGACCGCACGGTGGCCCTGGAGCTGCGGCATCCGGCGCTGATCGCCTACCTGGCGACCACGTTCGAGCGTCTGTGGCGGCTGGCCACGCCGATGTTCCCGCAGACGGCGGTCGAGGAGCCGGCCTCGAACGGCGTCACGACGCGCCAGCGCACCATCGCGACGCTGCTCATCGAGGGCCACACGGACGCGGTGATCGCGGAGCGGCTCGGCATGAACATCCGCACGGTCCGCGTGCACATCGCGAAGCTCGCGGCGACGCTGGGCAGCGAGAGCAGGGCGCAACTGGGCTACCTGATCGGCCGCTCGGGCATCCTGGAGGACGCCGAATAGCCGGTCACGCCGTACGGGGGCTACTTCAACCCGGCCTCCGCGCACGCCTGTTCGTACTTCGGCGTGCAGATCTGCGCGACCGTGAAGATCTTGTCCTTGACGACGGTGCTCTTGATGTTGTCCTTGGTGAGCGCGACGACGCTGACGCTCGCCGTCTTGATCTGCTTGTCGGTGGGGCTGTCGGTGCGGTCCATCGCCAGCGCCTCGAACTCGATGGCGCGGCCCTGCGAGACCCGCACCGCCATCTCGGCGGCGGTCTGCGCCTCGTCCGGGTACGGCTTGTAGACGCTCATGTGCTGCTCGCCGGTGAGGATCCGCTGCACGGCGGCGAGTTCGGCGTCCTGCCCGGTGATCGGCGGCATCTTGCGGACACCGACCTCCTTCAGGGCCTCGATCACCCCGCCGGCCATCCCGTCGTTGGCGACGTACACGCCCGCGATGCTGTCGACGCCGAGCGCGTTGATGGCCTGCTCCATGTTGGCCTTGGCGTTGGACGGCTTCCAGCCCGCGGTGTCGTACGACTTCGCGACGGTCACGGCGTTGCCGAGTTCCGCGCGGGCGGCCGTCTTGAACTGCGCGGCGTTGGGGTCGCTGGGCGAGCCGTTGATCATCACGACCTTGTCGCGCTTGGTGGCCTTGGCCCCGCCGAGGGCGGAGATCAGCGCCTTGCCCTGGGTCTGGCCGACGAGCTCGTTGTCGAAGCCGACGTAGGCGTCGACGGGGCCCTGGGCGAGCCGGTCGTAGGCGATGACGTGGATCCCCTCGTCCTTCGCCCTGCGCACGGCCGGGGCGATGTCCTTGGCGTCCACGGCGTCGACGACGATCGTGTCGACCCTCGCGGCGATCATCTCCTGCAACTGCTTGCGCTGGAGGGCCGCGTCCTGCTTGGCGTTGGCGTAGACCAGCTCGCCCTTGCCGTGCGTCAGCTTCGCCACCTGACGCTCGAAGATGGGGTGGTCGAACTTCTCGTAGCGGGCGGTCTCCTTCTCCGGGAGCAGCAGACCGATCTTGACGTCGTCCCCCTTGCTGGCGGACGCGCTCGGCTCGCTGTCGTCGCCCGGCAGCACGCCGCCACAGGCCGAGAGCGAGGCGACCAGGACGGATGCGGCGCCGGCCATGGCGGCGCAACGCATACGCGTGTTCATGTGCGGATACCTCCCTGACGTGGCCGCGACGGTGCGGCCGAGGTGGCTCGAAAGCCAACTCGCCCGCCCACTGACCGTCAAGAGGTGAAGCCACAACGCAACGAAACCGGGTCCTTTACTTCTTCACATGAAGCCGATGACGGCGAATACCGGACACCTTCGCAAAGCACACAGGAACTCCACAGGGGCGGTCTGCGGAGGTCAGGCGCGGCGCGCGCCCGTGATGCCCTCGTCGACGACGAAGCCCTTGGCAGGGCCTTCGGGGACCGTGACCGGTGTGCCGTACGGGGCACGATGGGCCACGGCCCAGTCCGCTCGGCCGGCGCGGGGATCCGACAGAACGGTGACGGTGCCGCCGTCGTCGTAGTCGTCGATGAGTACGTAGACGGGGATTTCCGCACGGGCGTACTCGCGGCACTTACGGACGCGGTCCCGGTCCTGGTTGTGCTTCCCCGGAGAGACGACCTCCACGACGAGCGAGGCCGCCTTGGCCTTGACGCCCAGCCCGTCCTCGTCCGCGTATGGTTCCAGGTCCTCCGGCCCGACGAAGACATCGGGGATCCATGACTTGAGCCGATGGACGACATTGGTGTCCTGGTACGCGGCGTGGTCACCACCCACCAGACATCTGTCCAGGGCGCGTCGCGCGCGTGTGGGCCGGGTACACATGGGGCACAAGCGATCCGGTCAGCGCGGCGTGGTGCGGCAACCGGGGCAGCAGGCGGTGGGCGATGAGGGCCGCCGGGCGGTGGACCGGTTCGCCCTCCGGCAGGTCGAGGATGAGGGCGTGGCGCACGGCGGAGGGGATGAGGTCCCGTTCCAGCCAGGCGACGACGCCCGGGGCGAGGCGTTCGATGTCGTGGGTGGAGAGGGTGAGGCGGGCGTCGCTGCGGTGGAGGGCGGCGAGGAGGTCGGTGGCGGTGCGGAGGAGGGCGGGGGATTGCCGTCCCGGCGGGGGCCGTCACATGTTTGGGGTTGTTGTTGTGGTGCCGCTGGGCGTGAGCGTAGAGGGCTCAAGGGGCACCGGTGGCCGTACGAGATCGAGCTCGGCCCAGACCGTCTTCCGGGGAGCGGGACCTTCGCTGACGCCCCAGCGGTGGGCGAGTGCGTCTACGAGGAGCAGGCCACGGCCGGATTCTCCGTCTGGAGCGACGACTTGCGGGACGCGATCCGCCCTGGTGTCCGTGACCTCGATGCGCAGGATGGCCCCGGCGACGTAGAGAACGAGGCGGAAGTCGCGGCCGGGCAGGCGGCCGTGGGTGACGGCGTTCGCGGCGAGTTCCGCGACGACGTGCGCTGCCGCGTCGAGGTCGAAGCCGACCTCCCAGGCGCGGAGTTGCTCCGTGGCGAGGAGGCGTGCGAGGCGCGCCGCGCGTGGTGTGGGTGACAGCTGCACGCTGAAGTGGTGTGTGGTGCGGGGAAGTTCGGCGATTTCACGGTTCACGTCACTCAGCGTGTCCGCGCCTGCCTACGCTGACCAGCGACTCGGCCGCTACGTACGGTGACTGTCCAGCGTTTGTCCAGAGCTGTACAGGCTGTCCAGGGCGCTGTGCGGGCACGGGTGTTGACGGTACGTGTGCGGGGAGTTCGGCGGACTGGAGGTGCGTGCGGATGACTGGGACGACGGACGGTGACGGGTGGGAGATCGAGCCGGGGGATGAGCAGGGTGCGGCGGTGATTGCCATGGTGGGGCGACAGCTGCGCGCGCGTAGGGAGGCGGCGGGGCTGAAGGTGTCCGAGCTCGGGGCGGCCATGGGCTATGGCGAAGGCATCGTTTACAAGGTCGAGGCCGGGAAGCGGATCCCCCGGCCGGAATTCCTCGACAAGGCGGACGAGGCGTTGGACGCCGGCGGGCTCATCAAGGCGATGAAGTCGGACGTGGCGGAGGTTCGGTATCCGAAGAGATTGCGGGACCTGGCGCGTATGGAAGCCAGGGCGGTCGACGTGCAGTGGTATGGCGCCCATGACATCCACGGCCTGTTGCAGACCGAGGGATACATGCGGGCGCTGTTCGAGATGCGGCAGCCCGCGTACACGCCGGGCGAGGTCGACCGGGTGACGGCCGCACGGCTGGCACGTCAATCGATCTTCGCGAGGGAACCAGCTCCCGCGCTGAGCTTCGTACTGGAAGAAGCCGTTCTGCGGCGGCCTCTCGGAGGCAGAATGGTGTTGCGTGAGCAGCTCGAACACTTGCTGGAGGTCGGGCAGTTGCGCAACGTCGCACTCCAGGTCATGCCTATCGACCGAGAGGAACATGCTGGGGTGGACGGCAGCATCACGATGCTGGGGTTCGGGGACGGCACCGCCGTGGGGCGTTCACCGGGCGTCGCTTCGGGGCGTCCCGTCGACGACCCCAAACAGCTCCGGATCCTCGAACTGCGGTATGGCATGATCCGGGCCCAAGCCCTCCCCCCGAGAGAGTCGCGGGCCTTCACCGAGCAACTGCTGGGAGAGACATGAACCGCACGTTCTCCACCGGAGATGGCGCCGAACTGGACTGGCGCAAGAGCAGCTACAGCAGCAACGGCAGCGAGGGCGACTGCGTCGAGGTCGCCCACGCCACCGGCACCGGAACGGGCACCGTCCATCTCCGCGATTCCAAGAACGTCACCGGCCCCCACCTCACCGTGAGCGGCGCGGCCTGGGGCCGGTTTCTCGGGGGTCAGCCCTGGAACTCGGTCAGGTCGATCGCGTAGAGGCGCAGCCCACCCGCGTCGTGCGTGAGCGTCATCCCCAGCTTGTGGACAACTTTCGCCGAGGAGGCGTCGGTCTCCGAGGTGACAGCGACGACGCGGTCGATGCCGCGGTCCTGGAGTGCGAATTCGAGGCTCGCCTGCGCCGCCTCCGAGGCGTAGCCCTGGCCCCAGAACTGACGCGCGAGCCGCCACTGGATACCGATGTGGTCCGCCACCTGCGGCGGGGCATCGGGAACGTACAGGCCGACGGCGCCCGCCAGCTCGCCGGAACCGAGGAGTTCCACGGCGAAGAGCCCGAAGCCCTCGTCGTCCCACTCATCCTCCCAGCGCTCGATGTCCTCGGCGGTCTCGTCGAGGGAGCGGGGCGCGCCGTCGCCGATGTGGCGCATTACGGTGGGGTCGGCCTGGATCTCGGCGAGCGGGGCGAGGTCGTCGTCGGGGTTCCAGCGGCGCAGGAGGAGGCGGGGGGTGCGGATCTCGGTCATGGGACCCATCCTGCCTGTACGCACGCGGTACGTGCGCGGGCCGGGGCGCGGTGCCCCGTCAGTCCTCACCCTGGCCGCCCGAACCTCTTCTTCTTGGCAGGCCGCTCAGGCTCCTTGGCCTCCAGCTCGTACTCCAGCTCTGCGATCGAGACCCGCATGACAGCTGTCCACGAGGTGGGGAAGGTGCAGCTTTCCGGCCATCCCCTGTGAGTGAACTCCACGAGCCAGTCCCTGTCCGAGGTCCGGAACACCCGCCGACCGCATTCCTCATCGATGGCTGAAAGGGTCGGGGAACGGTGTCACGGGGTCGGGCCTGAGACGCTCGACCCGTTCTCGGCGGTCGGCTTCCTCCGCGCGGACATGCCAGAAGGTCAGCCCGCCGGTCAGGAGCATCGTCAGCACGAGCGCGACCGTCAGCATCACGTTATGGACCACGGCCCCTCGGGGCAGCGCACCGAGCCGTGAAGCGAGGCACCAGGTAGTACGCTGTAATACATGGAAGCCACGGCCCGCGAGCTCAACCAACGGTCCTCGGCGCTGCTCGACCAAGTCGAGCGCGGCGAGGAGATCACGGTGACGCGCAACGGCCGCGCCGTCGCCCGCATAGTGCCGATCGACCACACCGACATCCCGCCGCATCCGACGACCCCCATAGGGGCCATCGACCTGCCGGAGATCGACCTGGGCGAGCCCATGACCAACGAGGACATGGACGAGATCCTGCGAGGCATGGGGCAATGACGATCCCCTTCGTCATCGCGGACACCAACGCACTCATCCGACTGCTCGCCCCTCGCGAGAAGGGCCACGCCGAGCACAGAAACGCCTTCGCGCAGATGGCCCACCTCGTCGTCTCCCCGCTCGTCCTCGCAGAGCTGGACCACATCGTCACCGTCCGCTCCGGGCCCGCCCCCGCTCTGGCGGCGGCACGGTTCATCGAGACGCAGCGCACCTTGAACCGCTTCACCGTCCCGGACCTCGCCCCTCACCTGTCGACCGCCATCGCCGTGGCCGAGGGATACACCGACGCACGCGGAGGCAGCGGCATCGGCCTGACAGACGCGATGAACGTCGCTCTCGCCAAGGCGTACGGCACCGATGCCCTGTTCACCACCGACAGGGATTTCCGCATGATGCGCCCGCTGACCGGGCACGGAGCGTTCCGGCTTCTGCCCGAAGACCTCTAGAGGCAACGCACTGCCGTCGCCCCGGACCTGCTCGCTCTCCGTCGCGCCACAGCAGCACGTTCCCAATTCCTCACTTCCTCGGACTCGACGGCACACTGATGGACCACGGCCCGTCGGACCGGGCGTGGATGAGGCAGGGCCCCGGTAGCGGCACCTCTCCCTGCCACGGACCCACGTAGTTGGCGAGTTCGTCGAGGAAGCCGTGGCCGTCGACCGTGAAGGTGTCCACGAGGAAGTAGCCGCCGTCGTCGGCCCGTGGATCGCCCTCGTGGCGGAGGGTCGCGATCGCCGGGCCGCCCTCGTAGCGGAGGACCTCGGATGCCGGGCAGCGCACCGAGCCGGTGAAGGGGAGTGCGGCGGTGACCGAAACGGCGTCGATCTGCCAGGGTCCGTCCGCCTGTACGCGGAGTGCGTGCACCGGACGGTCCGTGTCGGCGTTCACGAGCGCGCGACAGGTGAACGGGCCGTCGGTGTAGACGAGTTGACTGTCGGAGCGCAGCTCCGCGTCGAGCGCGTCCACGACGAAGTGGCCATGGCCGTTGTGGGTGATGGCGATGATGGCCGGGTACGTGCCGGTGGTCAGCGGCACGGTCGCGTGCCCGTAGCCATGGCCGCCGATGCCGGGTCGCTTCATCCGCTCCTCCTGTCTGACACCACCCCACCTCACCGCCAACTGGCCAAAAAATGAACCACTTTGATCGCATCGAGACATTCCAGTGCGGTTCCTTCTCTCCGAACCCGCACTAGGCTCCCTCCCGCACTTGCGACGGCTGGAGGGGTGTCTTGAGCGGCGCAGGCAAGAGCGAGGGGAAGGGCGCGGGGAAGAGCACGGGTGGCGGCGGAGCCCGGCGGCACCGGATCCGGGGGCTCGCCTGGGTGGTGTTCACCGCGCTGGCGCTCGGGTGCGTCACCTGGTTCGCCGGGGCCGCCGGCAACAGTGAGCGGGTCACCCGGATGTGGGTGGGCGCCCGGGTCGCCGAGAACGGCAGCGCCCGCGTCACCGAGGTGATCGACTACGACTTCGGGCACCCCGTGGAGGGCCGGCACGGCATCTTCCGCGACATCCCCGGCCTGACCTGGGACGTCGACGAGGACGACGTCAGCGTCACCATGGACGGCGGCCACGTCCCGTACGACGTCACGTACGGCGAGACGACGGACCAGAGCATCCGGGTCGGCGACCCCGACGCGACGGTCAGCGGGCAGCACCGCTACCGGATCACGTACCCGCTCCCCGACGTCGTCAAGAAGGGGAAGCTCGCCTGGGACGCGGTCGGCACGGGCTGGCAGCTCGATCTGCGGAACGTCGAGATCCACGTCACCGCCCCGTACGGCCTCGAACGGACCCGGTGCGTGCAGGGCAAGCGCGGATCCACGATGCCGTGCGCGAGCACCGCCCGGCCGGAAGCGGGGCGGCTCGACGCCTCGTTCGGGAAGGTCGGGGCCGGGCGCGGAGTCACCTTGTACGCGTCCGCCGGCGCGCGGGGCGACGCCTCGGGCCGGGCAGCACGCCCCGTACCGCCCGCGCACGCGAAGCCCGACGCCGAGGCGTCCGGCAACCCGCTGTGGACCGGACTGGTGGTGGCAGGTGCCGCGTTGGCCTGCGGCCTGCTGACCATGGGAGCGCTGCGCCTCCTGGGCCGTGACCGGCGACCCGCCGCCGACGCGGAGCAACCGCCCCCGGGGACACCGCCCGAGGGGCTCACCCCCGCCCAGGGCGGCATCCTGCTCACCGAACACGTGGAACCGCGCCACCAGGTGGCGTGGCTGCTCGGCGCCGCGCTCGACAGGCACATCGCCATCAGGGGATCCGGGCAGTACCCCACCGTGCGCCGCACCCCCGACCTCGCGCGCAAGGCCCCGGACGCGGACACCACGGCCGTGCTCGACGACATGTTCGCGGGCCGCGGCACGTTCGTCCTGGGGACGCGCGACTCGCTGTTCCGGTCGGCGTGGCTGTCCCTCGGTTCCCGTCTCGCCGCATGGCAGCGGACCAGCGACCTGTGGGAGCCGGCCGGTGAACGGCGCGCACGCGTGGCACGGCGGGCCGGTGTCGGTGCGTTCGTCGCGGGCCTCGCCGCCGCCCTCACCGGAAGCGTTCTCAACAGCCAGGTGAACGCGGCGGGTTGGCCGGTCGCGCTCGCGGGCGCGGCGGTCGTGGGCATCGGCATCACCCTGTGCCTGTGCTCCTGGGAGCTGAAGTCCCGTACGGCCCGGGGAGCGGCCCTGCGGCTCCAGGTGGAGTCCCTGCGGCGGTGGCTCGCCGCCGGATCCCCCACGCCGCCCCGGCCGGGCGACGAACCGGCCGACGACGAGGCCCGGACGGAACTGCTCACCGCGTGGGCCGTGGCGCTCGGCGAGGAGGAACGCTGGGAGCGTGCGGTGGCCGCGTCCACGGCCTACGACTCTCGCACCACCGCCCACCGCTCGACCACCCTCTCCCGCCTCGGCCCCCAAATCGCCCTGGGCCTCATCGCCGCCGCCGCGATCTCCGCCACGGCGCCGCCCTCCAGCGGATCGAGCGGGAGCGGCGGCTCGGGCGGCGGGAGTTCCGGCGGCGGAGGGGTCGGCGGCGGGACGGGCGGGGGCGGCGGAGGGTCGTGGTGACCGGGGGTGCGGGGCTCCTGCGGCGGCCGCACCGCAGCGCCCGCAGCCCCGCCCGTACTCGCTAGAACGCGGCGACGGCAACCACGAAGAAGACCACCGGATACAGCACGGTCAGCACACAGACGGGCAGGCCGAGCAGCAGGAACACGAGGAAGAGCAGCGCGCGGGCGACGAGACCCCGCCGGGCGTTCACGCGGTCCTCGTCGAGCGGGTCGTAGGTCACTTCGATCCGGTCGGGGTCCCGGGCGACGATCCTGCCCCCGCCGCGATACTCGCGCTTCGCTCCCCCGACTTCCCGGAACACGTACACCTTGGTCGACGTGAGATCGCCGCTGCTGTCGCGGGACTCGGCGGTCCGGTCGTACGTGGCCTCGACGGTGATCCCGCTCCGGCGCAGCACCCACCAGTCCTTGGCAATCGACCAGCACAACCGGGTGATCAGGCATCCGACGTAGAAGCCCGCGTAGGAAGCCGCCCACACGATGACGAGTCCGGACTCACCCGTGGCGGCCGTCAGGCAGATCCCCAGCACGAACAGTGCGCCGAACGCCCACCAGTACCACCGGCCCCCGCCCGGCGGCCGGGGCCCGCGCGGCGGTCTCGGCTCGTACGACACCGCCGTACGGCCACTGCGCCGCGGCTGGTCGGCGTCCCGCACCGGCAGCGCCGAGTTGACCGCGTCGGCGAACACCTTCGCGGCAGTCCGGCTGCTGGGACGCAGGCGGTACGTGGCGGGGTCCGGCTCGTCGGGGGCGGCGGTGAGGACGATCTCGATGCCGCGCCGCCCGGCCGCGCCGCGCGGGCGGACCGTCTCGATCGCGGTCAAGGGAATGCGCAGGCTCAGTCCGGTCCCGGCCCGGTCGAGCAGCACGGCGCCGCGCCGCAGGCGAGCGGTGGTGAGGCGGCTGCGCAACACCTGTTCGGTCGTCACGGCGGGGAGCGTAGGGCATGGGCATGACGTGAAGTAAGGGGCGCGGTCACACACGAAGGGGCGGTGACGATCCCCGTCGTCACTACGGCCGATGCCGCCCCCGGGACCTGATCCGGTGCGGCATCAGCTCACGGACCTCCGCCTCGGCCGCGCCGACGACCGGTAAAGGGAACTCGTCGCGGCCCCCGCTCCGATCACCGTGTCCCGCACCCTCTTCGCCGTCCGCGTGCTCACCCTCGGCCTGCTCCCGCCGGTCGGACCGCGTGGAATCGGGCGCACGGTCGTGTGCGCTGTCGTCCCCTGCACCCTCGTCCGTCGCGTCGCCGTTCTCCGCGACGCGCAGCCGCGGGGCCGGTGCCCCCGGCGGCATACCGGGCTCGTCCGGCCCGTCGTGAAGGGGTCCGGGGCGGGCCTCTCCGCTCTCGCCCGACACCAGACGCGCGTGCTCCTGCCAGCCGAGGCGGAACCAGTCCACCCGCTCGCGCTCGGCCTCCTCGACGGTGACGACGCGGAGCGCCTCGGGACCGAACTCCGCCAACTTCCGGCCGAGTTCGACGACTAAATCACCGGCGCGGCGCCGCCCGTCGGGCACTTCGCCACCCATACACCCCTGCCCCTTCGTCCCACCTGGGACTGATCACTGACTTCCCATTCAGCCGCCTTCCGGCAGGAACTGCTTCGCCACCCTGACGAAGGTGTCCCGCAACTCCGGCGGTACTCCCATGCGTTGGGCCGCTTCCTCAGGTGTCAGACGCGGCCCTTCGGCCTCTCCATTCCCCTGCGGGCTGCCGCCAACCGGCAGGTCCGCCTCGCTGAGCCGGCCCGACCTGATCAACATGTCCCGCACCGGCACCCCCAAAGCCACCGCGAGCCGCCGCATGGTCTCCAGGTCGGGCATGCTCTGCCGGTTCAACAACCGGCTGACGGCTGCCCGGTGGACACCGGCGTCGTCCGCGAGCCGCGACTTTCCGCCACCTCGCGGGCTGTCGATGGTGTAGCCGCGCTCCCGCATCAGACCTTCGATCCAGTCCGCGAACGCGTCCAGGCCCGACGGTTCGCCGCCGCGCTCCTGGCCCGCCCCCTGGTCCGGGCCTTGGTCAGGGCCCTGCTCGATGTGGGCCCGTGCCCACGAGCTTCCGCTCATGACGCTGATCTCCCCTCGTCGCGGGCACAGGGTACCGAGCGCGCGCGCACCAAAGCTGCGCGCGCACGCACACAGTTACGGAGATCTGTACAACACGCCGACGGGGACGGCTGGTTGGTCTCTTGGGTGCACCCTCCTCCCGCTCGCCTTGTACACATCGGACTCACTTGCGCACGCGCACGCAACATGCCACTGTCATCACGCGTTCGCATGTGTCGAACAAATGTTCCCATACGCGGGGAGGCGCTGCACGTGTCAAGCCCGAAAATTCTTCCCATTCCTTCGCTGACCAGGGTTTTCACCCGGCACGACGATGAACTCGACTGGCGCAGGTCCGCCGCCTGTGCCGAACTACCCCAGCACCACGTCTTTACGCGGAGCCCCTCGGAGGCCGCCCCTACGTTGCGAGCCTGCAACAAATGCGCGATCCGGCAGGAGTGCGAGGCCGTGGTCGACCCCGCCCGTACCTGGTTCGACGGCGTCTGCGCGGGCCGGCTGTGGCGCAACGGTCGCGCGGTCGACGCCCAGGAAGAGAGCGAGACCCGGCGATGAACGTACGCACCGAACGCCCGGCCCGTGAGACCGCCGAAGCCCTCGACTGGCTGCGCGCCCTCGCCGAGCGATTCCCTCTGCTGCTCGCGGAGTTGGCCCCGGCCCCCGCCTCCGGCACCCCCCGCCCCGGCGCCTCCGGAGGGAGCCGCGACGGTGGCCGCGCCCCGCTGCGGCTCTACGTCTCCGACACCCTGCGCGACGTCACCGACGGCGTCGTCGAGCTGGAGGAGGCGGTCCACGAACGGCTCGCACTGCGACCCACACGTCCGTCCCCCGCTCCCGTCCCCGTACGACTTCGGCGTCTCGCCGAACTCCTCGACCAGGTCGCCGCCGTACCGGACCTCTACGCCCACGTGACCAGCGAAGCCCGCCGGATGGCCGGCCGCTGCGCCCGCGCGACCGGCGACCCCGAGCAGCTCGTACGGATCCCCGGCCGCTGCCCCGCCTGCGACTCGGTCTCCCTGCGAGCACTGCCGGAGCGGGCCGTGGTGATGTGCGTGAACCCGGCCTGCCGCCACGTACTCGAAGAGGAGAGCGACGGATGACGTACGTGACCGGCGACCTGGCCGCCGCCGAAGCGGGCGTCGCACCCGCGACCATCCGCAAGTGGGTGCAGCTCGGACACCTCCCGCCGGCCGGGAAACAGGGGCGGCGAACGCTGTACCGGCTTGAGGACGTGTTCGCCGCCGAGCGCGCCGCACGCGGCAGGGGGAAGTGAGTCACCTCGACCCATCAGGGCCCGTCGACCTGCGTCGACGGGCCCTTTCGCATGTCTCCAACTGGCCACACTCCAGAGTCAGTTGCGGGATCCGGCACCCCGGATCACACTTGAAGCAGCGGCAGAGCTGCGCCCGGAACCCCGGGCGGCGGTCCTGCCGCTTTGTGTTGCCCGGACTCCCTCGTCGCGGTCGCGATCCGGGCGCGAACGCCGCGCGACTCCCCGTATCCGAAAGTCCGAAGGACCTAAGGAGCGTCCATGTGGCCGTCCTGAACTTTCCCGACGTCGAGATGCTCGTCGTCGACTTCCTCAAGAACCGCACCGAGATGGCGGGCGTGACCGTCGACAACCGGCCGCCCGCCGGGTTCGACGGCACCCAGAAGACCGTCCTGGTCTCCAGGGCAGGCGGCGCCTGGGTCGACGACCTCGCGCTCGACCACCCGCTGGTCGACCTGGAGGTGTACGCGGCCGACAAGACGGTCGCGCACGGCATCTCGCTCGCCGCCCGCGCCTGTGCCGTCGAGCTGGAGGGCACGACGTACGGCACCGCGCTCGTCACCGACGTCGCCGAGGCGGACGGGCCGCGCTGGCTGCCCGACTACAACCGTCCGGCGAGCAGCCGGTACCTCACGACGCTGCGGCTGTCGATCAGCCCCGCGTAGCCCCACCTCAACACACCGACACATAAGAGGAGTTCGCATGCCTTCTCCCAACACCAGCTCACAGATCCGCGTCGCCGGCACCGGCAAGGTGCTCGTCGCCCCGTACGGCGCCAGCCCGGCCGTCGTCGGCCCCATCGACACCAAGGCGACCTGGCCGACCGGGTGGACCGAGCTGGGCTACACCTCGACCGACGGCGTGAAGCTGGCCAAGAAGGACAAGATCGACCAGGTCGACGGCTGGCAGTCGGTGAGCGCGCTGCGCTACATCTACTCCGACCGTGAGCTGACGCTGAAGTTCCAGCTGATGCAGTTCAACAAGACCACGCTGCCGTTCTTCATGGGCGGCGGTTCGACGGCTGCCGTCGCCACCACCGGCGCGGAGGCGGGCACCTTCAAGTACGACCTCACCTCCAACCCGTCGGCGGACGAGCGTCAGCTCGGCTTCGAGTTCACCGACAACAAGGGCGGTACGCCGGTCGTCTACCGGCTGATCGTGCCGCGCGGCCAGGTCACCGAGACCGAGGAGCTCTCGATGACGCGAACCGGTGCGCTGAAGCTGGGCGTCACCTTCACGGCGTTCGCCCAGGACGACACGTCGCAGCCGCTGGCCACCTGGCTGATGAAGGACGACGCGTACGTGTAACCGGCCCCGGGGCCGCCACCCGGCCCCGCCCGTCCCCTCCAGCGGTACGGCGCCCACCCGAGCACGGGCGGGCGCCGTACCGCGCCACCCACCCAGTCTTCCGAAGGAGCACACCCATGCCCGGTTTCGACGTCAACGCCGCCCGCGCCCAGCGCCTGGAGGCGCTCGGCCGCACCTGGCCGTTCCAACTCGACGACGACACCTTCGAATTGCCGACGGAACTCGGCCGCGCGACGGCCCGCAAGCTGCGCGACCTCGACGACAACGACGTGGACGGCCTCCTGCACCTCCTCCTCGGCGACGAACAGTTCGCGCGCTTCGACCAGCACGACGTCACCGTGCAGGACATCGGCGCCATCCTGGAGGCCTACGGCAAGGAGACCGGGCTCGGCCTGGGGGAAGGCTGAGCCTCGACGCGCTCGTAGAAGAGCACGCCGAGGCCATCGAGGCCGACCTGCTGCGTCACTACGGTGTCGACCTGCTGGACTGGTACCGCGACCGGCTGACAGCGCGACGGCTCGCGACGCTGGTCAAGTATCTGCCGCACGACAGCAACCTTGCCCATGAGCTGCACGGGGAGAGTGCGGACTGGTCGGTGGGCGAACATCTGTTGGCCCACATCGCGGACCAACTCGCCGAAGCCAATTGGATGTTCGCGACGGTCAACCGGGACGAGGACGCGGAGCCCGTGGACTTCCCCGAGCCTCTTCCCCGGCCGGGCGTGCCGGCACCCGGCCAGTCGGGCGAGGAGGCGGAGCCCGACGCGGTGCACCTCCCGGCCCCCGAACAGCTGACCAGGTTCTTCGCCCACCCCTAGGGCGCTTCCGGCGGATCAGGCCAGAATCCTGGCTCCCCCGATGTAGACACAAGCCGCCTGTACGACTGCCCAGGTGCCGATGTGGACTCCGGCCCACGGAACGATGCGTGCCAGTTCGAACCGAGCACGCGACCGGGACGGTCTTCTGCGGTCGTAGACCACCTCGACCGGAGACCCGGTTTTCAACTCATCCGGTGGAGCGTAACGCAGTCTGACGCTCCGGAAGTGACTGACGTCACCCGAGTCGACGTATCGGTATCGGACCGGGTGCACCTGGTTGTCGTAATGGACCCAGTCGCATTTCCCCACGGTCTCGACGCCTCTCGCCCGGAGAACCCAGCGCACGCACAGAGACCTGACCACGAATGGGGAGACCACCAAGGAAGGAAGAAAAACTATTACATAGGAAAGCCAGGCTCCAGCAATCAACACAACCCCCTGGATGTGGACGAAACATGTCAGGACCAAAAGCGGGACCCGACGACGCCTGGGTACATCCGTTCTGGCTCAATAAGCAGGAAATAGAGCACCAGAAGTCCCTCTATCGCGACCTGAGCCACACGGTCAATTTGCTGAAGTTCGACCTAGCGGCAGTAGCCACTGGACTGACGCTGATCAAGGCCGACTTCACCCTCTTCAAAGTCGACGAAAAGGGAATAACGCTTCGCGGTAAGCAGCTCGCCACCTTCCCTTGGGCCGACAAGAAAAAGAGTCTTGAAGAGCGCATCGAAATGTACCACAAGGGCAACTTGAAGCGGCAGGAGAAGATCGACCGGCAGATCGCAAAGCTCACCACTACCAGGGACGCGGCTCTGGGGAAGGAGAGTTCCGCGAAGGGCTCCACGGACAAGTCGGCGGTATTTCGAATTCGAACCGAAATGTCAGGACTTGACGCCAAGGCCAATCGCATCGACTCGAAGGTCAAATTGCTGACCACTGTCCTGTCGAATCGCACCACCCGCGTGAACAAACTGCAAGTGAAGCTCGACGCGTTGAAGAAAAAAGAAGAAGAGGCCAAGACGGCACGCCGGGCGGTCAAGGATCAGACCACTGCGGCAAACAAGGAACTGACGAAAATGAGGCGCGAGATTCGCACCGCGCAGAGGTCGGTAGCGGATTTCAGCCGACAGCTCTGACCGAGGCCGCTTCATCGATTCTCCCGCACGAGCACACGAGAGGAACGTTCCATGGGACTCGCAGTCAGTCTCGGTACCGCCTCAGCAGCCACCAGAAAGTTCACACAGACCGTCTCGCAGAGCGCCTCCCAAGTCTCCAGGATGAAGACGGCCACCGCTCAGAACGTCACCGCGCTCAAACAATCGGACACGGCTCTGGGCAAGGCACGCTCGCGAAGCGACAAATTCAAGACGTCGCTCAACGGTCTGAAGTCCTCTTCAAGCAAGGCCAGTACCGCTCTTCGCGACGTAAAACGCCAGTCCGACGCCGTGGACAAGTCCGTCGGCAAGGCCGGCAAATCCGCCACCAGTGGCGGTAAGTCGATGACCGGGCTCGGGAAGGGGCTGAAGGGGGCCACCCTCGCGCAGAAGGGGCTCAACGTCGCCATGAAGGCGAACGCCTTCGGGCTCGTCATGACCCTGCTCGCGCCGATCATCAGCCAGTTCATCAACATGGACAAGGTCTCCAAGCTCCTCGCCAAGGGCGTGAAGTGGGCCTGGAACGCCATATCCGGCGCCATCAAGTCCCACTCCGGTCCCATCAAGGCCGTCATGAAGGGGATCATCAACGCCTTCACGGCCCTGCCCCGCGCCTACATCGGCGGCATGAACGCCATGATCGGCGGCCTGAACAAGATTCACGTGAAGATTCCGGGCTGGGTGCCGGTCGTCGGCGGCAAGGAATTCGGGATCAACCTCCCGAGAATTCCGAACATTCCGACGCTCGCCGAAGGCGGCGTCATCGGCGCGCGGACCGGCGGCCGTCTCGCCGTCGTCGGTGAGGCCGGTGAGGACGAGGCGGTCATTCCGCTGTCGAAACTGAACGCGATGCTCGGCCGTCACCCGGGCGGTGGCGCCGCCGTGGAACGGCTCGCCGCCGCTGTCGAGAAGCTCGCCGACCGGCCCGTACACATCCAGGTCGACTCGCAGACCATCGCGCGCGCCGTCTTCCTCGGCCAGCGCCAACTCGCCCGCCGATAAGCCGACTACACCGAACGGAGTGTGAATCGTGGGCAGCAATCTGTGGATCGGCGCGCCTGGGTCCCTCTACGAGATCGATCAGGCCACCACGTCCTTCGACCGCAGCGCCGACCTCGGCGTCAGTGAGTTCAAGTCGCTCGGCGGCCTCGTCACCGTCACCCGCACCGCGTCCACCACCCGTCGTACGAAGCTGAGTTGGGACCGGTTGCCGCCCGCCGACGCCCGCGCCCTCGACCGGCTCGCGCGGCGCATCGACGGTCCGGGCCCGCTCGTCCTCATCGACCCGGTCGCCGGGAACGTGCTCGGCGCCGCGCAGGCCGCGGGGCGCGGTGTCGCGGGGGCCGGGGACGTCAGCGGGCTCGACCAGTGGTTCAAGGTGTCGGCGACCGGCGCCGTCGTCGAGGTCGCGGGCGCGCCGGGGATGTTCGCGTTCACGGCCGCCGACGCGACCAGCAAGCTCGGCTGGCGGTGCGTGCCGTGGCAGGGCAACTTCCCGGTGGCGGCCGGCACCCGGATCTCGTTCCGCGCGCCGAGCGCCATCGCCGCGCTGGGGACGGTCGGGGTCAACATCGACTTCAAGAAGGCGGACGGGAGTTATCTGTCCGGGCCTTCCGCGACCGGCCCCTACGTCGCGGCCACCGTCCCCGCCGGAGCCGTCTTCGCCACGCCGTGCGCGACCCCCGGCACCGCCGGCACCTACTCCCTCGCCGGAGCCTGCCTCTCGTACGACGACGGGGCCGCGCACACCATCCCCGGCGACGGCCTCCCGCAGCTCGCCGTGACCACGTACACCGATACCCCCGGCCTCCCGCTGCCCTATCGCAGCATCAACCTCGAACTCGTGGAGGTGTCCCGTGCAACAAGCTGATCCGGCCACGGAGGCCGCGCTCGGCACCGGCGAGCGCACCGCCACGCACACCACCCGGCTCGGCGGGCAGGACGTCAGCGACCAGGTGCAGTCCTGGGAGCTGGAACGCTCGTACGCGACCGATCTCCCAGCCGCGATGCGCGCCTTCTCGGGGAGCTCGTCGGCGCAGCTTCAGCTCCAACTGGGCGGGAGTGGGACGGGCTTGGCTCCGGAGCTGTACTCGGCGTGGGCCGACCGGGCCACCGGCGACCTCGCCCGCCCCGGCCAGAGCGTCGTCCACGAGACCGGAGTCGGAGCCGGTGGCGCCCTGCCCTCCTTCCGCGGCACCCTGCGCGCCCGGTCCGCCGCATCCGGCACCGACACCGTGCAGCTCACCGCGCTCGACGGCGCCGAACGGCTCCGCTCGCCCGCCGAACTCCCGCGCCCCTACACGGGGTTGTACTGGGGCCGGCCCATCGCCACCGCCACGTGGTGCGTCGACGAACTGCTCCGCCAGGCCGGCTTCCTGACCAGCCCGCCGGCGCGGGCCCCGCTGTTCGTCGCGGGCGAGCCGCTGACGCTCGTCCACGCCACGCTCCACGGCGGGTTCGCGACCTCGTACGGCATGCCCGAGGACCTGCCCGACCCGCGCCACTACACGTGGGCGCGGGCCGGGGCGCCGCACGAGATGGCCCTCGTGCCGCGCGGTCTACCGGCCGGGGCGAGCGGCATCACGGCGTCCTGGTTCCCGCGCAGCCGCGTCACCGTACCGGGCAGCCGGCTGTTCGCCGAGGCGTGGGTGAACACCGCCGTCGGCATCGGCTCGACCGTCCGACTCGACCTGGAGCTGAACCGCACGGGTACGGCCACCGGCACCCTGTCCCTCGCACTCGACTTCACCGCGGGCACTGTCACGGCGTGGTCGCTCAGCAGCGACTCGGCGGTGCCGGGCGGCGGGCTCACCTGGAGCCAGAACGCCACCGCGATGAAGGCGCAGCGCGGCGTGTGGCACATCGGCGCGTACGTCGATGTGTACGCCTCGACGGGCGGTCGGGCCCTGCCGCAGATCACGCCGCTGCTGACGGCGCCCGACGGCACGACCTGGGTCGGCGGCGTCGGCGCGTTCACCGCGACGACGGGGCCGCAGCCTGTCGCCGAGCTGCGCAAGATCCGGCTGATCACGTCGATGGCGACGGAAGCGGTGCAGGTGACGAGCGGTCTGGCGGGACCGCCGACCGTCGCCGACTTCACGCAGGCGGGGCAGTGGGTCAAGTCGGCCGACCTCGACGAGGCGATCCTGCCGCTGCGGACCATTCCGAAGGTGTCGGGTTCGCAGTGGGAGGCCATCGGCCAGATCGCGAAGGCCAGCATGTCCACGGCCGAACTGGACGAACGCGGCCGCTTCCGCTGGCGCAACTTCACACGTTTCGCGACGACGCCGACCGGCCCGGATCTGACGTTGACGTCCGTGCGCTCGATCGCCGCCCTCACGGTCACCGAGGAGATCGACGCCTGCCGCAACTACTGCGTGCAGCCGGTCTCCGACTGGAGCGCGGTCCGCATCAAGCAGGCCGACTCGATCGTCGACACGGTGGTGCGGGAGATCCCGGCGGGCGGCTCGCTCACCGTGAACTACACCTTCGGAGAAGAGGAGTTGGACGTCGGACCGCCCGACACCGACGACGACTCGGTCGGTACACCCGGTTCGTCGTTCCGGGTCGCGACGCAGAACGCGGCGGGCACGAAGGCGGTCAAGGGGGCGGTCGACGCGATGGTGCGGCGCGAGAACGGCGTCATCGTCCTCCGTCTCACCAACCGCACGTCCTCCCGGCTCTACACGGTCGACACCAACGGCGCCCCGTCCATCCGGATCGCGCCGATCCAGCCGAACGCCGAACCGGTGGACCGGCAGGCGGTGTCGTACGTCGCGGGCAGCGACAGCGAGAAGTGGTACGGCCGCCAGGAGTTCTACGGCGACCAGTCGGAGTGGGTCCAGGATCTGGGTGCGGCGCAGCAGTTGGCGTCGGCGATGCGGACGGCCGGGGAACTCCCGGTCCCGGTCCTGGAAGACGTCCAGGTCCTGTACGACCCCCGTATCCAACTCGGCGACGTCGTCCGGGTGGTGGACACGTCCGGCGCGGCCCTTGACACCCTCGCCTGGGTCGTCGGCATCACGGCCTCCGCGGCGGCGGGCGGCGGAGTCCAGCAGACCCTGAGCCTGCGCGGCGTCGCCCCGAACGGCGTCCCGGCGGACGCGGGCCTCACCCCGGACGCCCCGGCGCTCCCTCCGGCCCCGACCCCGTCCCGCACGTACGCCTCGGTGGCGACGTCGTACGCCACCCTCACGGCGATGCGTTCCGCGAACCCGACATGGGAGGACGTCCGCCGCCCAGCGGTGGCGTAACCCGCGCCCCTCGAGCCCCTGCGGCGATTGAGCGGCGGGGTCCGGGGCGGAGCCCCGGGACCGCAACCCCAGTACCGGCAACCACACCTACCCACGGAGTGCACCGTGTCGGACGTCTCCGATGAACCCACCCCCGTACAACCTCCCGACGCCCTCCTCCAGGAGCTCGCCGCCACCCGGGCCGCCGAGGCCGACCCCTACGAGGACCCGCCCCCGGCCGACCGGCAATCCGTCGGCGACGAACTCCTGACCGTCACGCTCGACCCGCCACCCGTTGAGGAGACCCCGTGAGCACCCAGTACACCCCGATCAGCTCCCTGCCCTACCCCCAGGCCACCGACCCCGCCGACCTCCCCGCCCATCTCAAGGCCCTCGCCGACACCATCGACCCCCGCCTCGTCATGCGTTTCCCGGACACCGCGACCCGCGACGCGAAGCTGGCCGCCCCGGTCGCCGGCATGATCGCCTGGATCGGCACCCCGGGCCGGATGATGTACTACACCGGCACCGGATGGCTGCCGCTCGCCCCGGTCCCGGTGTACCGGGTCAACGTCGACGACGGCGACACCGCCTCGACCACCTACGCCGAGACCCTCGCCAACGCCGCAGGTGACCCCATGACGGCGACGTTCACCGTCCCGGCGTCCGGCCAGGTCATCGTCACCGTAGGCAGCTACATCCGGTCGTCCGGCGCCTACTCCTCGTACATGTCGGCCAACATCCGCAACGCCTCCGGCACGGTCGTCCTGGCCGCCGACGACAACCGTTCCGCGGCATCCTCGCTCAACAGCCGCAGCTCGGTCTCCGCCCAGTTCCTCGTCACCGGCCTCGTCGTCGGCACGACCCACGCGGCGACCCCCGCCTACCGCTCCGGCAACGCCTCGAACACGGCCTACTTCGACACCCGCTTCATCCGCGTCGATCCCATCCCGTAAAAGAGGAGCCTCGGTGGCCACACCCCTGACCGCGTCCGCCTTCGCCCGCGTCCTGCGCGACGAGGGCGTGACCGTCCGCGAACACGCCAACTGGCAGTCCCACAACCGTAATCACAAGGGCGCGTGGGGTCCGGTCAACGGCGTCATGCTGCACCACACCGCCGGCCGCGACAGCCTCGCCCTCTGCCGCGACGGCACCGCCACCCTCCCGGGCCCGCTCTGCACGGGCCTCGTCGCGAAGGACGGCACCGTGCACCTGGTCGGCTACGGCCGCACCAACCACGCGGGCTCCGGCTCCGCCGCCACCTACGCGGCCGTACGCGCCGAACGAGCCCTTCCGTCCCCACCGGGCCCCGACTCCGTCGACGGCAACATCCATTTCTACGGCTTCGAGATCGAGAACCTCGGCAACGGGCAGGACCCCTACCCCTCGCCCCAACTCACCGCCGTCGAACGGCTCTCCGCCGCCCTGTGCCGCGTCCACGGCTGGACGGCGGCGAGCGTCATCGGCCACAAGGAGTGGACCCGCCGCAAGATCGACCCGTCGTTCTCGATGAGCGGCATGCGGACCCGGATCGACGCCCGCCTCGGTGTCCGCCCCACCCCGCCCCCGTCCTCCTGCGCCGAGTTCCCCGGCGCCGCCTTCTTCGTGCCGGGCCGCCGCAGCGCGCTGATCACGGCGGTCGGGCGGCGGCTCGTCGCGGAGGGCTGCGGGCGGTACCGGATCGGTCCTGGCCCGGAGTGGACCGAGGCCGACGTGGCCTCGTACGCGGCCTGGCAGCGCAGGCTCGGCTATACGGGCGCGGACGCCGACGGCGTTCCCGGCCGTACCAGCTGGGACAAGCTGCGCGTGCCGCGCGCATGAGAGGAGACGGAGGAGTGGGTGAACAGGTCGATGTGGCCCTGGAGTTGGAGCGTCTTCGACGCTCCGTCGACGTCGGCTTCGCCGCCACCCAGGGCAACCTGGCACTGGTACTGCAACGCGCCGACCAGACGGACAAGACCCTCGGCGAGCACGAGGACCGCCTCGACGCCCTCGAACGCTCCCGCTGGCCGCTGCCGTCCCTCGCGGCACTCACCTCGTGCGCCGCGCTGGTGATCGCGGTGTGGCAGTCGACGGGGAGATGAGGACATGTGAAGGGGCCCGGAGGTCGTGACCTCCGGGCCCCTTCACGCGCGTGCGCCTACTTGTCCTGCGACCGCCTGTTCTTCGGCCGCCACACCACCAGCGCGCTCGTCTGCTGGACCTCCTGGTACGGGACCAGGTCCCGGCGGTAGGAGGCGTGCACCGCCGCCTCGCGCTGCTGGATCGCGGAGGCCGCGCTCTCCACTGCCGAGGAGAGTTCGGCCACCCGGGACTGCAACGCGGCGACCTGGTTCTCCAGCTCGATGATGCGCTTGATGCCGGCGAGATTGATGCCCTCGGCCTGCGACAACTGCTGGACGGTGCGCAGCAGTTCGATGTCGCGGGCCGAGTAGCGGCGGCCGCGCCCGGCCGTGCGGTCGGGCGAGACCAGGCCGAGCCGGTCGTACTGGCGCAGGGTCTGCGGGTGCAGGCCGGACAGCTGTGCCGCCACTGAGATGACGTACACCGGCGTCTCGTCGGTCAGTTCGTACGGATTGCTGCGCCGACGACCCGGCTGCCCGTCCATCACCCTCACGCTCCCTTCGCGGCCTTGAACAGTTCTGCCCGCACGTCGGTGTCCTCAGTCGCCTTGCGGTACGACTCGAGGGCCGAGCGGGCGTCCTCCGAAAGGTCCTTGGGTACGTCCACCTCGACCGTCACCAACAGGTCTCCGCGCGTACCGTCCTTGCGGACGGCGCCCTTGCCGCGGGCCCGCATCGTCCGCCCGTTCGGCGTGCCCGGGGGCAGCTTCAGGGTGACCGGCGGGCCGCCGAGCGTGGGCACCTTGACCTCGCCGCCGAGCGACGCCTCGGTGAAGGTCACCGGGACGGTGACCGTGAGGTTGTCGCCCTTGCGGCCGAAGACCGGGTGGGCGTCGACGTGCACGACGACATACAGATCGCCCGCGGGGCCGCCCCGTTCACCGGGAGCGCCCTTGCCGCGGAGTCGGATGCGCTGGCCGTCGGAGACCCCCGCGGGGATCCTGACCTGCATGGTGCGGGAGGACTTGGCCCGCCCGCTGCCCTTGCAGCTGTCGCACGGGGTCTCGGCGATCAGGCCGCGGCCCTTGCAGTCCACGCACGGGTCGGTGAGGGAGAAGCCGCCACCGCCGCCCCGCGAGACCTGTCCGGTGCCGACGCAGGTCGGGCACACGCGCGGTGTGCCGTTCGCGTCGCCGGTGCCGGAGCACGCCTTGCAGGGGGCCTGGGAGGACATCCGCAGCGGGACCGTCGCCCCGTCCACCGCCTCGGTGAAGCTGAGCGTCACCTCGGACTCGATGTCCTGGCCCCGGCGCGGCTGGGTACGCGTGCCCGGGCCCGCGCCGCCCCGGTTGAACAGTCCGCCGAACACATCGCCGATGCCGCCGCCGAAGCCGCCCGGACCGCCCTGGCCCTGGGCGCCGCCTCCGAAGAGGTCGCCCAGGTCGAAGTTGAACGAGCCGTTGCCACCGGCGGCGCCGGGTCCCGGACGGAACCCGCCGCTGCCGAACAGGGCGCGCGCCTCGTCGTACTCCTTGCGCTTCTTGGGGTCACCGAGGATGTCGTTCGCCTCGGAGATCTCCTTGAAGCGCTCCTCCGCCTTGTCGTTGCCCTTGTTGGCGTCGGGGTGGTTCTCGCGGGCGAGCTTGCGGTACGCCTTCTTGATCTCGGCGTCGGTGGCGTCCTTCGGGACGCCGAGGACCTTGTAGTAGTCCTTCTCGATGAAGTCCTTGGTGCTCATCGGCCTCGACGTCCCTCCTTACCCGTGTGTGTGACGTCAGCCCTCTTCCGGGCCACCGTTCTCCTTCTCGGCATCCTTGTCGGCTGCCTCGTCCGCCTTCGCGCCCGGCTGCGGCTCGGCCACGGCCACCCGCGCGGGGCGGATGGTGCGCTCGCCGATCCGGTAACCCGGCTGAAGGATCGCCACGCAGGTCGTCTCGGTCACGTCCGGCGCGTAGGAGTGCATCAGGGCCTCGTGCACGGTCGGGTCGAAGGGCTCGCCCTCCTTGCCGAACTGCTGAAGGCCCATCTTCGCGGCGACCGTCTCCAGGGATTCGGCCACCGACTTGAAGCCGCCGACGAGCTCGCCGTGCTCACGGGCACGGCCGATGTCGTCGAGAACGGGAAGCAGCTCGGTCAGGAGGTTCGCGACGGCGATCTCCTTGACCGTGACGCGGTCCCGCTCCACACGGCGCCGGTAGTTCTGGTACTCGGCCTGAAGCCGCTGGAGGTCCGCGGTGCGCTCGTTGAGCGCGGTGCGCACCTGGTCCAGCTGTGCTGTCAGGGCCACATCCGAAGCGGAAGCGGCCGAGTCCCCGGCCGGGGCCGCCCCCTCGCCCTTGTCGGGCGAGGTGGCGGCCTTCGGCTCGGCGTCGTCAGGGGTGGCGCCGGAGGGGACGTCAGGCTCTTCGCTCTCGCTGAAGCCCGGGGTCTCCTCGGTCACGCGGCACCGTCCTTGCGGTCCTTGTCCTCGTCGACGATCTCGGCGTCGACGACGTCGTCGTCGGCCTTGGCGTCACCCTGCGGGGCGTCGGCACCCGGGGCCTCGGCGCCACCGGCGGCCTGGGCGTCGGCGTACATGGCCTGGCCCAGCTTCTGCGAGACGGCGGCGACCTTCTCGGTCGCGGTGCGGATCTCGGCCGAGTCGTCGCCCTTGAGCTTCTCCTTCAGCTCGGTGACGGCCTCCTCGACCTCGGTCTTGACCTCGGCGGGAACCTTCTCCTCGTTGTCCTTGAGGAACTTCTCCGTCTGGTAGACGAGCTGCTCGCCCTGGTTGCGGGACTCGGCGGCCTCGCGGCGGGCGTGGTCCTCGTCCGCGTACTTCTCGGCCTCTTCGCGCATCCGGTTGACCTCGTCCTTCGGCAGCGAGGAGCCACCGGTGACGGTCATCTTCTGCTCCTTGCCCGTGCCGAGGTCCTTGGCCGTGACGTGCATGATGCCGTTCGCGTCGATGTCGAAGGCGACCTCGACCTGCGGGACACCGCGCGGGGCCGGCGGCAGACCGGTCAGCTCGAACATCCCGAGCTTCTTGTTGTACGCCGCGATCTCGCGCTCGCCCTGGTAGACCTGGATCTGCACCGACGGCTGGTTGTCCTCGGCCGTCGTGAAGATCTCGGAGCGCTTCGTCGGAATCGTGGTGTTCCGCTCGATGAGCTTGGTCATGATGCCGCCCTTGGTCTCGATGCCGAGGGACAGCGGGGTGACGTCGAGGAGCAGGACGTCCTTGACCTCGCCCTTGAGGACACCGGCCTGGAGGGCGGCGCCGATGGCGACGACCTCGTCCGGGTTGACGCCCTTGTTGGCCTCGTTGCCCGCGGTCAGTTCCTTGACCAGCTCGGCGACGGCCGGCATACGGGTCGAGCCACCGACGAGAACGACGTGGTCGATCTCGGAGAGGTTGATGCCCGCGTCCTTGATGACGTTGTGGAACGGCGTCTTGCAGCGCTCCAGAAGGTCGGACGTGAGCTGCTGGAACTGGGCGCGCGTGAGCTTCTCGTCCAGGTGCAGCGGGCCCTCGGCGGACGCCGTGATGTACGGCAGGTTGATCGTGGTCTCCGTGGAGGAGGACAGCTCGATCTTCGCCTTCTCGGCGGCCTCGCGCAGGCGCTGGAGCGCCATCTTGTCCTTGCCCAGGTCCACGCCGTGGCCGTTGTTGAACTGCTTGACCAGGTAGTCGACGACGCGCTGGTCCCAGTCGTCACCGCCGAGCTGGTTGTCGCCGTTCGTGGCCTTCACCTCGACGACGCCGTCGCCGATCTCCAGGAGCGAGACGTCGAAGGTGCCGCCACCGAGGTCGAAGACCAGGATGGTCTGGTCGTCCTTGTCCAGGCCGTAGGCCAGGGCCGCGGACGTCGGCTCGTTGACGATGCGCAGGACGTTCATGCCCGCGATCTCGCCGGCTTCCTTCGTCGCCTGCCGCTCGGAGTCGTTGAAGTAGGCCGGGACGGTGATGACCGCGTCCGTGACCTTCTCGCCGAGGTAGGACTCCGCGTCGCGCTTCAGCTTCTGCAGGATGAACGCGGAGATCTGCTGCGGGTTGAAGTCCTTCCCGTCCAGGTCGATCTTCCAGTCGGTGCCCATGTGGCGCT